>NZ_CP182472.1:5767500-8655749 GCF_051853035.1 Bradyrhizobium sp. SPXBL-04
GAGATAAATGAGGGTCGACATCACGAGGGCGATGATGGAATCGACGAGGATGGCACGGCGTCCAAACGCCGCCGAGGTCGTCACGAACAGCGCCGAGGTCGCCAGGATGAAGCCGCCGCCGAAGCCGATGATGGCGATCAGAAGCGCAAGGCCAATGAGGATCAAGACCACCGGCACGGGATCGGAGCTCTCGCGCGCCGGCAAATTACCGCGCAGCGCGTCGATGAAATTGCCGATCGCAAGCAGCCCAAGGCCGGAGGCGACCACAACCGGCATCGACTCGGGCCCCATCCCGTACATCGCGGCGGATTGCAGGCCGCGCGCATCCCAGATCAGGACAGCGGCGAGCACCGCAAGCAATGCAGCGATGGCGAGCCCGGCGCGGTCGACGCGCCGCGACGGCTGGACGGAATCGCCTGAGGTCATGACTTGACCAGGCCGACCGACTTCAGCACGTCCGTGACGCGCACCGTCTCCTTCTTCAGGAAGTCGGCAAAGGCATCGCCGCCGAGATAGGCATCCTCCCAGCCCTTCTGCTTGAGGATCTCCTTCCAGGCGTCCGACTTCACCATCTTCTCGACCGCATCGCTCAAGGTCTTGCGCTGCTCCGGTGTGATGCCCGGAGGCGCGACCACCGAGCGCCAGTTTGCGATCACGAGGTCAATGCCTTGCTCCCTAAAGGTCGGGATGTCGCTGCCGGCGATGCGCTTCTCCGAGGTCACGCCGATCGCGCGCAGCTTGCCGGATTTGATCTGCCCTTCATATTCGCTCAGCCCCGAAATGCCCGCGGTGACCTTGCCGCCGAGAATGGCGGCGAGCGACTCGCCACCGCCGGAGAACGGGATGTAGTTGATCTTCTTCGCGTCGGCGCCGACGGCGCCAGCGAACAGCGCCGCCATGACATGGTCGACGCCGCCGGCCGAGCCGCCGGCAAAGGTCACCTTGGCGATATCGGCCTTCACCGCAGCGGCCAGATCCTGCCCGGTCTTGATCGGCGAATTCGCGGGCACCACGATCACCTGGATCTCCTCGGTGAGGCGCGCGATCGGCGTCACCTGGTCCAGTGTGACCGGCGACTTGTTCATGGCGAGCGCGCCCACCATGACGAAGCCGTTGACCATCATCTGGTTGCCGTCGCCCTTGGCCCCGTTGACGAACTGCGCGATGCCGACGCTGCCGCCCGCGCCGGGAACGTTGGTGACCTGCACGCTGCGGGCCACGCCCGAGGCCACCAGCGCCTGCTGCATCGAGCGCGCGGTCTGGTCCCAGCCCCCGCCCGGTGCGGCCGGCGCCATCAGCTTGAGCTCGAGCTGTTGGGCAAAAGCCGGATTGGCTGCCGCCAGGGTCAGCGCGACGGCTGCGCCGACAAGGCGCGCGGGGAATTGAAACATGGGGGCATCTCCAGGCTCGTGCGGACGTTTGCCGCATTGTGTCGTTTGGTCGCATATCAGCCAAAACGGCCGATGCTGTCCAGTGACATCCCCTGGTGGTCCCGTTAGCGGGGCGTCGGGACCGTCCCGCCCAGCGCGGCCGTCAGTTCGGCGGCGACATCCCGCACGATTTGCCCGATTTCCGGCAACCTCTGGTCGGTCAACCGACTGGTCATGCCGGAGACCGAAATCGCCGCGAGCGGCTCGGCGCAGTCATTGTAGACGACCGCGGCAACACAGCGCAGGCCCATGGACGCCTCTTCGTCGTCGAGCGCGTAGCCCTGTTTGCGGATCTTTTCGAGCTCTCGAAACAGGTCGCTCGGCCGCACGATCGACTTCTCGGTCAGGCGGGGCATGCCGTGGTGGCGGATGACGGCGCCGACGTCCTCGTCGGAATAGGTCGCGAGTACCGCCTTGCCGACGCCGGAGGTTACCATGGGGACGCGGCCGCCGACCTGGGTCAGCGAGCGCATGATCTCGCGGCTCTCCATGCGGGTCAGCACGATGATGAATTCGTCGTCGACGACGGCGAGATTGGCGGTCTCGCGGGTGAGATCGCGCAGCTTGCGCAAGTAAGGGATCGCTTGCGTGGAGAAATTACGCCGCCGCGCGAAGCTCGCGCCGACCGTGAAACTGCGCACGCCGACATGCCATTTAGACTCGGCGCGGTCGAACTGCACGAAGCGTCGGCTCTCCAGCGTCGCCAGCAGGCGGTGCACGGTCGAGGCCGACAGACCGGTACGGATCGCGAGATCGCTGAGGCGATAGCCTTCGTCGTCCTCGGCCAGCGTTTCAAGGATCGACAGCGCGCGGTCGACGGACTGCACGCCACCGTCGCGGCCCTCATGATCGACCTCTGCGGTCGATTTGGGCTCGAGTGATTTGCGCCGGATCACGTTCTTGCTCATCGCGACCTGCATTTGCCAATCAGACAAGACGCGAGCCGCCTCTTCTCCCTCGCCCCGTTCTTACGGGGAGAGGGTCGGGGTGAGGGGCTATCTCCGCAAATTCGGTGAGAGATGGACTCGCGGAAGCTCCCCCTCACCCAATTCGAGCCTTGCTCGAATTCGGCCTCTCCCCGCAGGCGGGGAGAGGCGAAGACAGCGTTAGAGCAGCCCTGCCCCGCGCGCCCACTTGTACTTGGCGCCCAGCACCTCGACCGGCAGCTCGGTCGAATACGCGTAGGCCGGGATGCCGTGCTGGTAGAGATATTCGGCGGCTTCCTCGACTTCGACGTCGCCGGCCAGCGAGGCGACCATGGGCTTCACAAAACCCTTGGCCTCCATCTCCTTCTTCACCTCGACCATGTTGCGGGCGAACACCATCGGCGGGGTGACGATGGTGTGCCAGTAGCCGAGGATCAGCGCGTGGATGCGCTCATCCGACAGGCCGAGCTTGACCGTGTTGACATAGGTGATCGGCGGCTCGCCGCCGGTGATATCCACAGGATTTCCGGCCGCGCCGAACGGCGGGATGAACTTGCGGAAGGCCGCATCGAGGTCCGGCGGCATCGACATCAGCGACAGGCCGTTGTCGACGCAGGAGTCCGACAGCAGCACGCCCGAGCCGCCCGCGCCGGTGATAATGAGCACGTTCTCGCCCTTCGGCGTCGGCAGCACCGGCACGCCGCGGGCGAATTCGAGCAGCTGGCGCAGCGAGCGGGCGCGGATCACGCCGGACTGCTTGAACACGTCCTCGTAGATCCGGTCGTTACCGGCAAGCGCGCCGGTGTGCGAGGACGCCGCCTTCGCGCCGGCCGAGGTGCGGCCGGCCTTGAGCACGACGACCGGTTTCTTCTTGGAGACGCGTTTTGCGGCTTCGGCGAACGCACGGCCGTCCTTGAGGTCTTCGCAGTGCTGCGCGATCAGGTTGGTGTTCGGGTCCTGCTCGAAGAAGGCGAGCAGATCATCCTCGTCGATATCCGACTTGTTGCCGAGGCCGACGATCGCCGAGACGCCCATCTTGGCCGAGCGCGAGAAGCCGATGATGGCCATGCCGATGCCGCCCGACTGCGACGACAGCGCCGCGTGGCCCTTGACGTCATAGGCGGTGCAGAAGGTCGCGCAGAGATTGGCGGGCGTGTAGTAGAAGCCGTAGATGTTCGGCCCCATCAGGCGGATGTCGTACTTCTTGCCGACTTCGACGATCTCGGCCTGGAGCTCGGGCGCGCCGGCCTCCGCAAAGCCCGACGGGATCAGCACCGCGCCCGGGATTTTCTTCTCGCCGCATTCGGTCAGTGCAGCGGCGACGAATTTCGCGGGGATCGCGAACACCGCGACGTCGATCACGCCCGGCACGTCCTTGACGCTCTTGTAGGCCTTGTAGCCGAGGATCTCGGCGGCCTTGGGATGGATCGGAATGATCTCGCCCTTGTAGCCGCCATTGATGAGGTTCTTCATCACGGAGTTGCCGATCTTGCCGTCCTCGGCGGAGGCGCCGATCACGGCGACCGCCTTCGGCTGCATGATGCGGTTCATCGCCGCGACGATCTCTTCGGTCGGGCGCGGCTTCGGCTTGGGCACATAAGCGAAGTCGACGACGATGCGGACGTCAGCGGCGGTTGCGCCCTTCGGGGTCGCGAACACCGGGTTGAGGTCGAGCTCGACGATTTCAGGGAAATCGGTGACGAGCTGCGAGACCTTGACGATGACGTCGGCGAGCGCCGTGCGGTTCACCGGCTCGCTGCCGCGGACACCCTTCAGGATCTCATGCGCCTGGATGCCGTCGAGCATCGAGAGCGCGTCTTCCTTGGTTGCGGGCGCGAGGCGGAAGGTGATGTCCTTCAAGACTTCGACCAGCACGCCGCCGAGACCGAAGGCGACCAGCTTGCCGAACGAGCCGTCGGTGATCGAGCCGACGATGACTTCGGTGCCGCCGGCCAGCATCTGCTGCACCTGGACGCCCTCGATCTTGGCGTCCGACTTGTATTTCTTGGCGTTGCCGAGAATGGTCTCGTAGGCCTTTTCGGCCTCCTCGGCCGTCTTGAGGCCGACGATGACGCCGCCGGCTTCCGTCTTGTGGAGAATGTCCGGCGAGACGATCTTCATCACGACTGGGAAGCCCATCGCGGCAGCCATCTTGCCGGCTTCGCCCGCCGACTTGGCCACGCCCTCCTTCGGCACCGGAATGCCGTAGGCATCGCAGACCAGCTTGCCTTCCGGCGCCGTCAGGCTGGTGCGGTTGTCCGCCTTGACCTGGTCAAGCACCTTGCGGACGGCATCTTTGGAATTGGACATGTGGGTTCTCCCTTGACCTCAGTTCGTTCTTTGCAAAGCGCGCGCGTGGTTAGCGGCTGCCCGTGATGCTTGCCATTCGCCGCGCTCTGTTCCATGCGGCGGAACGGAGTGGCATAAGCCCTGAGACTACTCCGCCGGCTTGGATCAAAAATGGCTGGCGATGGCATTTGGTATGCCAGAAGCCAACTTGTCAAGCCAGTGCACAGCTTGGAACGCCGCAAAAAATAGCCAGCTTGACATTCTGGCATGTGGTATGCCAAAAACTTTCCCGTAAATATTCCTGTAAAAGACGACTCCCACTGGAGGAGATTCGTCGTGTCACAACGGAAACCAACCAAGGCGTTGCCGAACATGGCCGAGGCAGACATCGCAATCGTTCGTATTGCCCCGGAGAGCAGCTTCAAGAACAAGGCGTATGACGCCTTGAAGGAAGCCATCCTCAAGATGGACATCTACTCGACGCCCGAGCCGGTGATGCTCGACGAGCGCGCGCTGTCCGAACGGCTGGGCGTCAGCCGCACCCCGATCCGCGAAGCGATCGCGATGCTTGAGCAGGACGGATTCGTGAAGACGGTGCCGCGCCGCGGCATCATGGTGGTGCGCAGGACCAAGAGCGAGATCGTCGACATGATCCGCGCCTGGGCGGCGCTGGAGAGCATGGCCGCACGCCTCATCACCACCACCGCGCGCAAGAAAGACATCACGGCGCTGCGCGACTTCTTCAAGGACTTCGGCAAGGACCGCCTGCCCGAGGATCACGTCGAGGAATATTCGCGCGCCAACATCGCCTTCCACCAGGCGCTGATCTCGCTGTCGGAATCCCCCGTGCTGGTCGATCTCACCAACGACCTGTTGCTGCACGTGCGCGGCTACCGGCAGTTGACCATCGGCCGCAAGGACCGCACCGCGACCTCCCTGCCCGAGCATCTCGGCATCATCGAAGCGCTGGAAGCGCGCGATACCGAGCTCGCCGAGAAGCGCGCCCGCGACCACACCCTTGGCCTTGCCGCTTATGTCGAAGCGCATGGCCAGGAACTATTCACTTAGCAACCTTCACCAGAAGGGCGAACAACTCGCCCCACTACCTTGAGACCAGGGAGACAAGGCCCATGCTGAATACCGCGACCAAGTCCGAAGCACCGGGCACCGAGCAGGAACTGACAGATGGCTTCCATCTCGTCATCGACGCGCTCAAGCTGAACGGCATCAACACCATCTACAATGTGCCGGGCATCCCGATCACGGATTTGGGCCGCATGGCGCAGGCCGCCGGTATTCGCGTGATCTCCTTCCGCCACGAGCAGAACGCCGGTTACGCCGCAGGCATCGCTGGCTACCTCACCAAGAAGCCCGGCGTCTGCCTTACCGTCTCCGCGCCGGGCTTCCTCAACGGTCTCACCGCGCTCGCGCACGCCACCACCAACTGCTACCCGATGATCCTGATCTCGGGCTCCTCCGAGCGCGAGATCGTCGACCTCCAGCAGGGCGACTACGAGGAAATGGACCAGCTCGCGATCGCAAAGCCGTTGTGCAAGGCGGCCTATCGCGTGCTGCACGCCCAGGACATCGGCATCGGCTTTGCCCGAGCCATCCGCGCCGCAGTCTCGGGCCGTCCGGGCGGCGTCTATCTCGATCTGCCGGCAAAGCTGTTCGGCCAGGTGATGAATGCCGATGCCGGCCAGAAGTCGCTGGTCAAGGTGATCGACGCGGCGCCCGCGCAGATCCCCTCGCCCGCTTCGGTCAAGCGCGCGCTCGACGTGCTGAAGAGCGCCAAGCGTCCGCTCATCATCCTCGGCAAGGGCGCGGCCTACGCGCAGGCCGATGAAGAAATCAAAAACTTCGTCGAGAAGAGCGGCGTGCCGTTCCTGCCCATGAGCATGGCCAAGGGCCTCCTCCCCGACACCCATCCGCAATGCGCCGGCGCGGCCCGATCGACGGTGCTGAAGGAGTCCGACGTCGTCATGCTGATCGGCGCGCGGCTGAACTGGCTGCTCTCGCACGGCAAGGGCAAGAGCTGGGGCGAAGCGCCGAAGAAGTTCATCCAGGTCGACATCGAGCCGAAGGAAATGGACTCCAACGTCGAGATCGTCGCACCCGTCGTCGGCGACATCGGCTCGGTCGTCTCCGCCTTCAATCAGGCGATGGGCTCGAGCTGGACCGCTCCGCCCGCCGAATGGACCAAGGCGATTACGTCCAAGCGCGAGGAGAACGTCGCCAAGATGGCGCCGAAGCTCATGAACAACAAGTCGCCGATGGACTATCACGGCGCGCTCGGCGTGCTGAAGAATGTCATCAAGGATCATCCCGAGGCGATCCTCGTCAACGAGGGCGCCAACACGCTCGACCTCGCCCGCGGCGTCATCGACATGTACCGCCCGCGCAAGCGTCTCGACGTCGGCACCTGGGGCGTGATGGGCATCGGCATGGGCCAGGCGATCGCGGCCGCACTCGAGACCGGCCATCCCGTGCTCGCAGTGGAAGGCGACAGCGCCTTCGGCTTCTCCGGCATGGAGGTCGAGACCATCTGCCGTTACAACCTTCCGATCTGCGTCGTCATCTTCAACAATGACGGCATCTATCGCGGCACCGACGTCAACGGCGCCAACTCGGATCCGGCCACGACGGTGTTCGTCAAGGGCGCGCGCTACGACAAGATGATGGAAGCCTTCGGCGGCGTCGGCGTCAACGCGACCTCGCCGGATGAACTGAAGCGCGCGGTCAACGAGGCGATGACCTCCGGCAAGCCGACGCTCATCAACGCCGTGATCGATCCGGCCGCAGGCTCGGAGAGCGGCCGCATCGGCAACCTCAATCCGCAGAGCGTTCTGCAGAAGAAGAAGTAACTCCGGGTCAATCCCCGCCCAGGCGGGGAATCCAGTATTCGCCGGACCACCCATTGTGGCGAGCACTGAGCCGAACCGAAACGACAGCGAATACTGGATGCCCGCCTTCGCGGGCATGACGGAAACAGAGTGGTAACAGGAGCAATACGATGACTAAAGCGCTCAAGGGCGTTCGCATTCTCGACTTCACCCACGTCCAGTCCGGACCGACCTGCACGCAGCTGCTGGCCTGGTTCGGCGCCGACGTGATCAAGGTGGAACGTCCGGGCGTCGGTGATATCACCCGCGGTCAGCTGCAGGACATTCCGAACGTGGACAGCCTGTATTTCACCATGCTCAACCACAACAAGCGCTCGATCACGCTCGACACCAAGAACCCCAAGGGCAAGGAAGTCCTCACCGAGCTGATCAAGAAGTGCGACGTGCTGGTGGAAAACTTCGGCCCCGGCGTGCTCGACCGCATGGGCTTCCCCTGGGAGAAGATCCAGGCGATCAACCCCAAGATGATCGTCGCCTCGATCAAGGGCTTCGGCCCCGGCCCCTACGAAGACTGCAAGGTCTATGAGAACGTCGCGCAGTGCACCGGCGGCGCCGCCTCCACCACCGGCTTCCGTGACGGCCTTCCGCTCGTCACCGGCGCGCAGATCGGCGACAGCGGCACCGGCCTGCACCTGGCGCTCGGCATCGTCACCGCGCTCTACCAGCGCACGCATTCCGGCAAGGGCCAGAAGGTCACCGCCGCGATGCAGGACGGCGTGCTCAACCTCGCCCGCGTCAAGCTGCGCGACCAGCAGCGCCTCGCCCACGGCCCGCTCAAGGAATACAGCCAGTTCGGCGAAGGCATTCCGTTCGGCGATGCCGTGCCGCGCGCCGGCAACGATTCCGGCGGTGGCCAGCCCGGCCGCATCCTGAAGTGCAAGGGCTGGGAGACCGATCCCAACGCCTACATCTACTTCATCACCCAGGCCCCGGTCTGGGAGAAGATCTGCGACGTGATCGGCGAACCCACCTGGAAGACCGATCCGAACTACGCCAAGCCCCCGGCCCGCCTGCCGCGCCTCAACGAGATCTTCGCGCGCATCGAACAGTGGACGATGACCAAGACCAAGTTCGAGGCGATGGAGATCCTCAACAAGGACGACATCCCCTGCGGCCCGATCCTGTCGATGAAGGAGATCGCCGAGGACCAGTCGCTGCGCGCGACCGGCACCGTTGTCGAGGTCGATCACCCGACCCGCGGCAAGTACATCTCGGTCGGCAACCCGATCAAGCTGTCGGATAGCCCGAGCGACGTGCAGCGTTCCCCGCTGCTCGGCGAGCACACCGACGAGATCCTGCGCTCGGTGCTCGGCTTCAGCGACCACCAGGTCGCCGAGATCCACAAGTCCGGCGCACTCGATCCGCCGCAGAAGCAGGCCGCTGAGTAAGTGGAAGCACTCTGACGCGAGACAAAAGGGCCGCCTGTCGAGGCGGCCCTTTTTGCATGAGAACACCTGCCATCACCGGCCCCCCAACTAAAAAGTCGAAAAACAACCCCATGCACAGTAGCTAACCCCTTGGGCCAACAGAGATTACTGATTTTACGAAATTCTCTTTGACGCGTGGGGCAAAACAGGGGTATTGTGCCAAGGTCCAAAGATACGGATGCCAGGCTCGGCAACGAGCTTGTGCCCTTTACCCGCCCTTTGCCATCGTCTGAAGCGACACTGCGAATGTCCAGAACGACTGCGCCGAGCAGTGTAGCGTCTTGGCGTTGGCCCCGGGGAATGTTCGACCAGCCGACGTTGAATTAAGATTGGTCTGGAGGAACCGATACGATGACCCACGGTTATTCTCCTGACCGGTGCGCTCTCGGAAGTGCGGGCGCGCCTCCTTCCGGCGAGTGACTGAGCGCCTCGCAAGAGATCTGTCCAACGCTGAAGACTTGGCCGCCGTCTCGCCCGGAGGGTGTCTATCCCCGTCAGCGTAGGCGCCGGAGGCGTGGCATTCAGCAGTCCTCCGGACCACGCTCGTTGATCAAATCGAGGTCGAAATGTTGAGAGATCAATCCTCTGATCGCGATCGCGCCAGGCGCGAAGCCAACAAGGCGTTCAAGCCCGTCAAAACCCAAAAACCGATGAGTGACTATGCGAAGGACCAGCAATCCTTCCACGAGAATCGCGAGCGACTGAAAGCCGAGCGATTAGCCCGCGAGGCCAAGCTCAAGAGCCACTCCAAATAGCAGCGTTGTGGAGTGCTCAACGTACGTCGCCAGCGAGCTGCTCACGGAAGAACTTCACTACAGCCGCGTTGAACTCGCGATGAAATGTTGCGCGGTCAAATCCCGTGGGCACGTCGGTGCAGATGCGTGGGACTGCCGCTGCAAGCTGAGGCGAGCAAGGGGCAAGGAACGCATAGTGGCCAGCCGCAACAACGTGGATGTTGGGCTTGCCGGGCAGACTGTCCGCGACGCGCGCGGTACCCGCGCCGTCGCCGACTCCCGGACCGCCGAACTGCGACCGCCAGAACTGGAAAGGGATCTTGATTGCGGCGAGATTCTCCCGCGTCAGAACTGTCGGCGGAGGGTCGACGATCACTGCGGCGCGGATGCGTGCGTCCGGCCGTGCGTCAGGCGGCGTCTCTCCGTTGTGAAGCTGTGCGCATGCTCCGGTCGTTTCTTTGCAGAGGCTGGCGACCCTCGCAAAATCCGGTTTGGTCCCCATCAGCACGAGACCGGTTGAGGCGCCGAGCGAGAAGCCGAAAAAGCCGACCTTCGGATCGATCACCGCCCTATCTTTCCAGTCCTTCAGCAAGAAATCGAGCAGGCGCACCATGTCCGCCGGACGTGATCCCCATAGCGACAGCGTATCGCGCCGCGAGGAGTCGCTGTATGTGTCGCCGGGATGATTGATGGCAGCGACGACAAAGCCGGCATCGGCCAGCGCCTCCACTGTGTCGTGGTGTTGGCCGAACCACCCGCCCCGGCCGTGCGAGAAGATGATGACCGGGAGCTTTACACCCGCGACTGGGCAGTCCTTCACGCCCTTCAGATCGAAATCAGCGCCGACTGAAAGCCTGCCGAGCGCCACATGCGTCGGCTCTGCCGCGCACGGATACCAGATCGCGCCCGACAGCGCCGGATCGGTCTCGAGGAGCTGAATGCCTGCGGCCTGTGCGGGCGAGCCAAGACAACAGAGCGTGACGACGAAAGCCCAAAGCGTGCTGCGCAACGGAAGCCCCCTGATTTC
The DNA here is from genome assembly GCF_051853035.1 of Bradyrhizobium sp. SPXBL-04. Classification (NCBI taxonomy): domain Bacteria; kingdom Pseudomonadati; phylum Pseudomonadota; class Alphaproteobacteria; order Hyphomicrobiales; family Nitrobacteraceae; genus Bradyrhizobium; species Bradyrhizobium sp. SPXBL-04. The sequence goes on from NZ_CP182472.1 coordinate 5,778,237, forward strand.
GCGCAGGAGTTGAACGAGGAACGATAGCGGAATTGTGGCTCAGCTTGTCACGCGGGCACACCTTCGCCGCTATTGGCGTTGAGGCAAACTGTCCGCAAAAAGGGAGGGCTCTCGCATATGGTGCGAACGATGCTTCGGCGTCGGGACTCGGCTCCCTCTCCCGCTTGCGGGGGACGGCCGGGTGGGGATATCTCTGCAGCGGGATTGTCGAGAAATGCGGAGGCTGTCCCTGGGTGGCAAGAGCCCTCACCCGCCGCGCTCTGCGAGCGCGTCGGCCTCTCCCGCAAGCGGGAGAGGCGAAGCACCTCCGTCGCGGCGGCGATCAAGCCTCATCCCATCATGCTTAGCAATCCGGCCGAACAAGACTCGACCAAAAAAATCCGAGCTCCCCTGTCGGATCGGCAGCTTCCCCGTCGTCCTCATGACATGAATGGGCCATAGACGCCAAACTCGGGCCCATCAATCACTGAGGATAACAACCATGCCCAGCACGATCCGCTTGCACCGCGTCCTGGCCACCAGCCCGGAGAAAGTCTATCGCGCCTTCCTGGAGGCCGATGCGATGGCGAAATGGCTTCCGCCGAACGGCTTCACCTGCACCGTGCATCATTTCGAGCCCAAGGTCGGGGGCACGTTCAAGATGTCGTTCCGGAATTTCACCACAGGCAACGGCCATTCGTTCGGCGGTGAATATGTCGAGCTCGTGCCCGGCCAACGCATCCGCTACACCGACAAGTTCGACGATCCCAACTTGCCGGGCCTGATCGAGGTGACCGTGATCTTGAAGAAGGTCTCGGTCGGCACCGAACTCGACATCACGCAGGCCGGCATCCCCGACGTCATCCCGCCGGAGGCCTGTTATCTCGGCTGGCAGGAATCGCTGCGCAATTTGGCACGGCTCGTCGAGCCGGAGATCAATCAATAGCGACGACATGAGTATTGTAGGGTGGGCAAAGCGCAGCGTGCCCACCAATGCTCTCTCAACCCGGAAAAATGGTGGGCACGGCGCTCCGCGCCTTTGCCCACCCTACGGCACTGTTCGACCAAATGCGCAGAATTCCCCGCATCGTCATTGCGAGCGCAGCGAAGCAATCCAGAGTCCCTCCGCAGAACGATTCTGGATTGCTTCGCTGCGCTCGCAATGACGGAGAATGGGGAACTCTCCGAGAGAACAACCCACATCGAGTCTGCAGATATCTACACAGCCCCATTGAACTGCGGCTGCCAGCGAAGCAGATTCGACCATTGCGAACGATCGTTAGGCGCCCTCCTTCGCGAGCCCGCCGCCTGCCGTCCATCGGTCTGGGTCAGGACTATGTCCGATCAGCGCCAGCCCGTACGCGATCGACTCGAACTGGTCGCCCGACATCAGCCGTTCGTTGCCGAACCGCTCGGCGAACAGCTTTCGGACGGCGGGCACGAAGGACGTGCCGCCGGTCAGGAACACCTTCTCCACCTCGCGCGCGGTGATGCGGGCCTCGCCCAGCACCTTGTCGACGGTGGCTCCCAACCGGCCGATGTCGTCGGCGATCCAGGATTCGAAATTCTTCCGTGTGATGGTCGCGCCGATGTCGACCCCGCCGCCTTTGAAGCGGAAGTCCACCTCGTCCTGCGCCGACAGTGCCACCTTGGCGTCGGACACCGCGCGGTACAGCGCAAAGCCGAGGTCGAGATCGACGATGGTGATGAAGTCCTCGAGCAGAGCCGGCTTCAGCGCGGTGCGTGCAAGCTCGCGGAGCTCGCGCAAATCCCCGTTGCTCTTCATCATCGCGAGCTGATGCCAGCGCGCGAGGTTGGTGTAGTGGCCGCTGGGGACCGGCAACACCTTGTCGAACGAGCGGAAGCTGGAGCCCTTGCCGAGGCGCGGCGAGACGACATGGTCGACGATACGGTAATCGAACGTGTCGCCGGCGATGCCGATGCCGGCGTGTCCCAGCGGCTCGGCGCGAAGGCTGCCGCCCGCGCGCGAGAAACGCATCACGGAGAAATCGCTGGTGCCGCCGCCGAAATCCGCGACGAGCACGGTGGCATCGCGCTCCAGCCGGCGGGCGAAGGAGAACGCCGCGCCCACGGGCTCGTAGACATAGCGGGCGTGGTCGGCGCCGAGGCGCTCGAACGCGGCCCGATAGCGCTGCATTGCCAGCGCCTCGTCGGGATTGCCGCCAGCAAAGCGCACCGGGCGGCCGACCGTGATGTTTGCGGCCTCGAAGCCGAACCGGTCCCCACCACGGCGCGCCAGCGTCCGCAGGAACGCCGCCAAGATATCCTCGAACTTGTAGCGCTGCCGGAACACTTGGGTGGTGTTGAAGCTGCTGCTCGCCGCAAACGTCTTGAACGACTGGAGGAAGCGGTAGACGTGGCGTCCTTCGAGAAATTGCTCGATCGCCCACGGCCCGCCCTCGGCCTGGGCGCCGGCTCCCGGGCGGTCCTCCCAGAAGCACAGCGCCGACACGAAGACGCTGTGGCGCTGACCGCCGTGATCGAAGCGGATGGCCTCGACCCGGCGGTCGTCCGCCGCGAGCGCGACGACCGTATTGCTGGTCCCAAAATCGATGCCGATCGAGACGGCGGGCGAGGCGCTCGACATGAACCACTCTGACAGTTGATTGGATAAGGGGGCGGACCACTAGCCGCTTTGCATGGCTGTGCCAAGGGCCTGCCCGCTGCAGTGCGGCCGGAACCTGGCGTCGATTGCTGCGGAGATTTCCCCTTCCAGCCGGACGTTTCAGCCCGCTTTTCTCACCTTTCGGCGATGAAAAGACCCAACTTCCCGCCGCGCCAGCAACTTTATGTCTGAAATGCCCCCCGTTAACCCGGCATTATGCTGCGATGCGAGAGGCTGCGTGCTGCTATGCAAACAAGAGCATGGACACTGGCATCTGGTATACATAGATTGCCCCCGAAATGAGACAGCAAGACTGACTGTTCTCAAGAAAGGGGATTTCCGATGTCCAAGACCGCTTCCGTTGCTCTCGCCCCCTCCTCCTCGCTGTTCGCCCGCCTGATGGCCGCGATCGACAGCCTCCTGATGGCGAGCGCCGAGATTTCGAATCACAACGGCGACCTGCCGCGTTTCGGCCTGTAAACGAGGCCTTGCCCGCCCCGCCGAACGGCGGGCTGGCAAACCCGCAAACGCTGCGTTTGATCAAATGGCCCTGCATGTCGGGGCCATTTTCTTTTGCGGCCTCGCCCCCGCTCGCGACCGCATCTGCGACGATTGGTCCGCCGACGTGACCCGCCCATCCAATTGTTTGCCCGCTGGCATCTCGCATACCATTCGGGAACCAAGAACGGTTTCACAATCAAAGGTGTAAGACGGGGAAACATAACGCGGAACGGGAACGGCCGAGGGGAGACGCGTGCCGCGAACTTGGCGGAGCCTTAGCCGAAAGGAGCGGATGCCGCGCGTTGTCCCTGCTCATAGAGTTTCTATCGGGACTGCCATGGGAGATCGACCGCAAGGGTGACCCCAGGGCATGTGAATCAAGATGGGCTGACGCAAGCCGACAAAGAGCGGCTGCGTTCGAGGTTCGACAGGGAGAGAAACATGAAGCCATTCGTTCTGAATGTCGCTTTGGCGGCAATCGCGATGTCGTGCGCCAACAGCACCACAAGCCGTGCTGCCTGGGAGCCGGTCCGTCCGGTCGAATTCATCGTGCCCGCGGGCACCGGCGGCGGCGCCGATCAGATGGCGCGCACCATCCAGGGCATCGTCACCAAGCACAATCTGATGAAGCAGCCGCTGGTCGTCATCAACAAGGCCGGCGGCGCAGGGGGCGAAGGCTTCCTGGATGTGAAGACGTCGTCGGGCAATCCTCACAAGATCATCATCACGCTGTCGAACCTGTTTACGACACCGCTGGCAACGGGGATTCCGTTCAACTGGAAGGATTTGAGCCCGGTGGCGATGCTGGCGCTCGATGAATTCGTGCTCTGGGTGAATGCAGAGAAGCCGTACAACACCGTCAAGGACTACGTCGACGCCGTGAAGAAAGCGCCGCCCGGCTCATTCAAGATGGGCGGCACCGGCTCCAAGCAGGAAGACCAGATCATCACGGTCGGCATCGAGAAGGCGATCGACTCGAAGTTCACCTACATCCCGTACAAGGGCGGCGGCGAAGTTGCCGTTCAACTCGTCGGCAATCACGTCGATTCGACCGTCAACAATCCGATCGAAGCGGTCGCGCAATGGCGCGGCGGCAAGCTCCGTCCGCTCTGCGTCTTCGACGCCCAGCCGATGGCCTATGACGAGCCGATCGCCGAGGGCAAGGCCTGGAAGGATATTCCGACCTGCAAGTCGCAGGGCCTGGCGATGGAATATCTGATGTTGCGCGGCATCTTCATGTCGCCCAAGGCCACGAAGGATCAGATCGAATACTACGTCGAGCTGTTCAAGAAGGTCCGCGCCACGCCGGAATGGCAGGATTTCATGAAGAACGGCGCCTTCAACACCACATTCCTGACCGGAGCCGAATACGCGAAGTGGGTCGAGGCCGAGGAGAAGCGCCACCAAGGCTTGATGAAGGAAGCCGGCTTCCTCGCATCGGGAAACTGACCCGCGACATCGACGACGGCTAAGGACGCTGGTCGTCCTCCCGTCTGCCGCGACCGCGAAAGACTGCGTCCGCCTGGAGGTCCCATGACTGAACAATCCGCATCCGGCCCCGCACACAAGACGCTGGAAATCGGCATGGCGCTATTGATCGGCGCCTTCGGCCTGGTCGTGATCTTCGGCAGCCTGAAGGCCGGCATCAACTGGGGCGCGGAAGGCCCGCGTGCCGGCTTCTTCCCCTTCTATGTCGGCGCCATCATCGTCGGCGCAAGCGTCATCAACCTCTGGAGCGCGCGACGCGACGGCGACGGCCGGCTGTTCGCAACATGGGGACAGCTTCGCCAAGTCATGAGCGTCGTCGTGCCCACCGCGATCTATGTCGGCTCGATGCCGTTCATCGGCCTCTACGTCGCCTCGATGGTCTTCATCGGCTGGTTCATGCGCTGGCTCGGCGGCTATCGCTGGCTGACGACCATCGCAGTGGCGATCGGCATGCCGGTTCTGACCTATCTTGTTTTCGAGCGCTGGTTCCTGGTCCCGCTGCCCAAGGGTCCATTCGAGGAATGGCTCGGCCTGTAAGAGCCGCGCCGCCATCCGTTATTGCTGCAGGACATATCGATATGGAAGAGTTGGCCAATTTGTTTCACGGCTTCGCGGTCGCCCTGCAGCCCTACAACATCATGCTGATGATCATCGGCATCACGCTCGGTGTCATCATCGGCGTGCTTCCGGGACTCGGCGGCGCCAACGGCGTGGCGATCCTCCTTCCCCTGACCTTCAGCATGCCGCCGACATCGGCGATCATCATGCTGTCCTGCATCTATTGGGGTGCATTGTTCGGCGGCGCCATCACCTCGATCCTGTTCAACATACCCGGCGAGCCCTGGTCCGTGGCGACCACCTTCGACGGCTATCCGATGGCGCAGCAGGGCAAGCCCGGCGAAGCCCTGACCGCCGCCTTCACCTCCTCCTTCGTGGGCGCGCTGTTTGCCGTCATCATGATCACGCTGGTCGCGCCCCTCGTCGCGGGCTTTGCGCTGCGATTTGGTCCGGCGGAGAAGTTCGCGGTGTACTTCCTCGCCTTCTGCAGCTTCGTTGGCCTCAGCAAGGAGCCGCCGTTCAAGACCATCGCGGCGATGATGATGGGCTTTGCGCTCGCGGCGGTCGGCCTCGACTCGATCACGGGACAGTTGCGGCTGACCTTCGGTGTCACCGAGTTGCTCAACGGATTCGACTTCCTGATCGCCGTGATCGGCCTGTTCGGCATCGGCGAGATCCTGCTGACCATGGAGGAAGGGCTGGCTTTCCGCGGCGGCAATGCCACCATCAACCTTCGGGTCGTGCTTCAGACCTGGCGGGAATTACCCTCCTATTGGATGACCTCGCTGCGCTCCTGCCTGATCGGGTGCTGGATGGGCGTCACGCCCGCTGGTGCTACGCCCGCATCCTTCATGAGCTACGGCATCGCCAAGCGCCTGGCGCGACGCGGCAACAATTTCGGCAGGGGCGAGATCGAAGGCGTGATCGCGCCGGAGACGGCCGCACATGCCGCCGGCACCTCGGCGCTGCTGCCGATGCTGTCGCTCGGAGTGCCGGGCTCCCCGACTGCCGCCGTCCTGCTTGGCGGCTTGTTGATCTGGGGCCTGCAGCCCGGCCCCATGCTGTTCGTCGAGCAGAAGGAGTTCGTCTGGGGCCTGATCGCGTCGATGTATCTCGGCAATCTCGCCGGCCTCGTCGTCGTGCTCACCTGCGTGCCGATCTTCGCCGCGATCCTCCGCGTGCCCTTCGGCATCATCGCGCCGCTCATCCTGGTGCTCTGCGCGATCGGCGCCTATTCCGTGCACAACAGCACCTTCGACGTGATGCTGATGCTTGTGTTCGGCGTGCTCGGCTATCTCCTGAAGAAGTGCAACTACCCGCTCGCGCCGCTGGTGCTCGCCATCGTGCTCGGCGACAAGGCGGAGGAAGCCTTCCGACAGTCGCTGCTGGGATCGCAGGGCTCGCTCGGCGTGTTCTTCTCCAACGGCCTCGTCAGCACCATCATGGCGCTCGGTCTGGTCGCCCTGTTCTGGTCCGCGATCCAGCAAGGCTACAGCCGCCTGCGCACGTCGATGGCGCGAGGCGCGCCGCCGGCGCAATCCGCGCCGAAAAGCGAAGGCCGAATCTCTCCGCACTAGGCTTCTGGAATAAAGAATTCCAGGAAATAGGCGGTCCCCGAACGCCCGCGCCTCGGGCCGTGCGGGCAGCGCACGCCCCCATTGGCAGCCTAAAAGTCCGAGCTGAGCGGGTTTGCGGGCAGTTCTTTGCGGCTTTGCGCAAATACGAAAATCTCTCACGGAATCAATCTGTTGAATTGACCCGGTCGCCGCCGTCGCGGTTACACCGCAGCGTTTTGGGCTTTACAATTCCTCCGCCATCGCGCATGTGAACGACTCCCGCGATATTTCGCCGCACCTCCAGTCCTTAGCTTGAATCTTGGCATAATGAATACCAGGATGCGGGCAGCGCATGCATAAAAAATGATTGGCGCGTTCGGGAGGGTTTTTATGACGGACATGGTGCAGTCAACAGCGGCCCCAAGTGCCGCGCGCGTCAGCGATGCTTATCGCTGGGCGCAATTGGCCATCGGCGTAGGCGCGATGGTGATGATCGCCAACTATCAATACGGCTGGACGTTCTTCGTCCCCGACATCCAGAAGAAGTTCGGCTGGGATCGCGCCTCGATTCAATGGGCCTTCACCCTGTTCGTTTTGTTCGAGACCTGGCTCGTGCCGGTCGAAGGTTGGTTCGTCGACAAATACGGCCCGCGTATCGTGGTGCTGGTCGGCGGCGTGCTCTGTGCCATCGGCTGGGCGATCAACGCGCAGGCGACAACGCTCAACGGCTACTATCTCGGCATGATCATCGCGGGCATCGGCGCCGGCGGCGTCTACGGCACCTGCGTCGGCAACGCGCTGAAGTGGTTTCCGGACAAGCGCGGTCTTGCCGCGGGCATCACGGCCGCAGGCTTCGGTGCAGGCTCCGCGCTGACAGTCGCGCCGATCCAGGCCATGATCAAGGACAGTGGCTTCCAGACCACATTCCTGTATTTCGGCCTCGGGCAAGGCATCATCATCTGCCTGCTCGCCTTCTTCCTGCTGGCGCCGAAATCGGGCCAGGTGCCGAACGTCGTGGTCAATGCCGCGCTGCTCCAGTCCCGGCGCAACTACCAGCCGACCGAGGTGCTGCGTCAGCCGATCTTCTGGCTGATGTACTTCATGTTCGTGATCGTCGGCGCCGGCGGCCTCATGGTGACGGCGAACCTGAAGCCGATCGCGGCCGACTGGAAGGTCGACAACGTGCCGGTCACACTGATGGCGGTGACGATGACGGCGGTGACCTTCGCGGCGACGATCGACCGCGTGCTCAACGGCCTGACGCGTCCGTTCTTCGGCTGGATCTCCGACATGATCGGCCGCGAGAACACGATGTTCATCGCCTTCGGCATGGAAGGGATCGGCATCTGGTTTCTTTACCTCTGGGGCCACGATCCGATCTGGTTCGTGCTGCTCTCGGGCTTCGTGTTCTTCGCCTGGGGTGAGATCTACTCGCTGTTCCCCTCGACCTGCACCGACACGTTCGGCGCCAAGTTCGCGACCACCAATGCCGGCCTGCTCTACACCGCGAAGGGCACCGCCGCGCTGCTGGTGCCGATCGCCAACTACATGCAGCAGTCGTCGGGCACCTGGGACAGCGTGTTCATCATCGCGGCAGGCGCCAACATCCTGGCCTCGCTGCTGGCGATCGTGCTGCTCAAGCCCTGGCGCAAGGTCGTGGTCGCGAAATCGACCGTCTGACCCGCTCCACAACAGTTCACTGAGCATGACGCCCGGCCTCACGGCCGGGCGTTTTCGTTTGATGCGAAGACTCTGTGGATCCCTGGAGAGCGGCTGGAACCCGCGCATTTTGTTGAACGGGGAGCCAAGATAAGGCTTGCAATCTGGAATATGGTATACCAAGCTCCGCGCCGCGCTTGCGACGATAAGCCACAACATTTGCGACACTGGGTCATCTTGCAATCCCACGTCGCGGTCAATCAGCGCGTTGGGAGGTTCTTGATGATTTCCAGCTTGGACGGCGCCGTCACGGCCGCGCCTCTTCGCACCGGTTTCCGCTGGCTCCAGCTCGTGATGGGCATCGTCTGCATGGCGATGATCGCCAATCTACAATACGGCTGGACGCTCTTCGTCGATCCGATCGATGCGGCCCATCATTGGGGGCGCGCCGCGATCCAGCTCGCTTTCACCATTTTCGTCGTCACCGAGACCTGGCTGGTGCCGGTCGAAGCCTGGTTCGTCGACAAATACGGCCCACGCATCGTGGTCATGTTCGGCGGCGCGATGATCGCGCTCTCGTGGATTCTCAACTCCTACGCCGATAGCCTCACCCTGCTCTACGCCGCCGCGATCATTGGCGGCATGGGCGCGGGCGCGGTGTACGGCACCTGCGTCGGCAACGCGCTGAAATGGTTTCCCGACCGCCGCGGCCTCGCAGCGGGCGCGACCGCCGCCGGCTTCGGCGCCGGCGCCGCGCTCACCATCGTGCCGATCGCGAGCATGATCGTTTCGAGCGGCTATCAGCACGCGTTCCTCACCTTCGGCATCGGCCAGGGCCTGATCGTGTTCGTGCTCGCCTTCTTCATCCAGCCGCCGCGGATCTCGATCCCGCCGAAGAAGAAGCAGCTCAATTTGCCGCAGACCAAGATCGACTTCACCCCGCCGCAGGTGCTGCGGACCCCTATTTTCTGGGTGATGTATCTCGTTTTCGTCATGGTCGCTTCCGGTGGCCTGATGACCGCGGCGCAGATCGCACCGATCGCGCACGACTTCAAGATCGCCGACACGCCGGTCACCCTCGCCGGCTTCCAGATGGCGGCACTGACCTTCGCGATCTCGCTGGATCGCATCTTCGACGGCTTCGGACGTCCCTTCTTCGGCTGGGTCTCCGACACGATCGGCCGCGAGCCCACGATGTTCATCGCCTTCGGCACGGCGGCTTTGATGCTGCTGGCGCTGTCGGCCTATGGTCACGTACCCGTCGTCTTCGTGCTCGCCACCGCGATCTATTTCGGCGTGTTCGGCGAGATCTACTCGCTATTCCCCGCGACCTGCGGCGACACCTTCGGCTCGAAGTTCGCGACCACCAACAACGGCATGCTCTACACCGCCAAGGGTACGGCATCCCTGCTCGTCCCGCTCGCGAGCGTGATCTCGACCGCCTATGGCTGGAAGGCCGTGTTCGTGGTCGCAGTAGCGCTGAACGCGACGGCGGCGCTGATGGCGCTGTTCGTGATCAAGCCGCTCCGCCGCTCCTTCATCCTCGGCAAGGAAGCCGAGAGCGCTGACACCGCAACCGGCAATGCCAAGACCGAGACGGCGTAAAGCCACCAACAAGCCTTGCAGGGCTTGAGAAGGGGCGCAGCGATGCGCCCCTTTCTTTTTGGCCCGCGGTAAACGTCAGCATTGCTGCCGCAAGATTTTTCGGATCAGACAAATCCAGCGCTTGACGGTTGGCATTATGTATACCACACTTGCCCTGTCATTCACCGAGGGAGGTTGCAATGCTGGTCGGAGACATTCTGCGCAAGAAGACGCCGCGCGTTGTCACGGTGCGAATGAACGAAACGGTGGGTATCGCCGCCAAGCTGATGCGCGCCAACAACATCAGCGCGCTGGTGGTGAAGGACGTGGTCCGCTCCGAAGGCAACACCGCGGTCGGCATGTTCACCGAGCGTGACGTGGTGCGCGCCGTCGCCGAGCACGGTGCGGCTGCCGTCAACGTCAAGGTCTCGCAGCTGGTCTCGGTACAGCAGCTCGTCTCCTGCACCTCGAGCGATACGATCGAGCACGTTCGTCATCTGATGAACCGTCATCACATCCGCCATTTGCCCGTGATCGACGATTACAGCCTCGTCTCGGTCATCAGCATGCGCGACATCGCCGCTGCCGTTGACGAGGCCACCAACTCGACGCCGCAAGCAGCCTAAAGCGGCAAGCCTTCCCCTGCGACTACCGGCCCCGGCTCGGATGCTTCCGAGCCGGACCGGATCTTTCGTCCCAAATTCCGGCTTCTGCTCCTTCGCGAGGACTTCATGAAGATCTGCATCTACGGCGCCGGCGCGATCGGCGGTTATCTCGGGGTTCAGCTCGCGCGCGCGGGCGCCGATGTCAGCCTGGTGGCACGCGGCGCGCACCTTGCCGCGATGCGCGAGCGCGGCCTCACGCTGCTCGCGGGCGAGGATAAGCACACCGTGCATCCGCGCTGCACCGACGATCCCGCCGAGCTCGGCGTGCAGGATTACATCATCATCACGCTGAAGGCACATTCGATCACCGGCGTGATCGAGAAGATGCAGCCGCTCTTGGGCCCGCACACCCGCATCGTCACCGCGGTCAACGGCATCCCCTATTGGTACTTCTACAAGCACGGCGGCCAATACGAGAATTCGACGCTGGAGAGCATCGATCCCGGCGGCCGGCAGTGGCGCGAAATCGGCGCCGAGCGCGCCATCGGCTGCATCGTCTATCCCGCCACCGAGATCGAGGCGCCCGGCGTGATCCGCCACGTCTACGGCAACAATTTCCCGCTCGGCGAGCCCTCGGGCGAGATCACGCCGGACGTGCAGCGCCTCGCCGATCTCTTCGTCGCAGCCGGGTTGAAAGCTCCGGTGCTCGACCGCATCCGCGACGAGATCTGGCTGAAGCTTTGGGGCAATGTCTGCTTCAATCCGATCAGCGCGCTGACCCATGCAACGCTCGACGTGATCTGCACCGATCCGGCGACGCGCGCGCTGTCGCGCGCGATCATGGTGGAGACGCAAGCCATCGCCGAAACGTTTGGGGTCAAATTCCGCGTCGATGTCGAGCGCCGCATCGAGGGCGCCCGCAAGGTCGGCGCGCACAAGACCTCGATGCTGCAGGATCTCGAGCGCGGCCGCCCGATGGAGATCGACCCGCTCGTCACCGTGGTGCAGGAGATGGGCCGCCTCACCGGCATCGCCACGCCCGCGCTCGACTCAGTGCTCGCGATGGTGACCCAGCGCGCCCGCATCGCCGGCCTCTATGACGGCGTCTCGACACCATCAGATCCTCGCGCACTGGCGGTGGCGTGATGGCGGGCGAGATGAAACAGTGGCTGCGCTTCCGCCACGCCGGTGCGACCGGCTTCGGCACGCTGACGTCGTCAGGCATCAGCGTGCACGAGGGCGAGATGTTCGGCCGCCATGCAGCCACTGGCAAGGTTCTGGCGCTGTCGGACGTCGAGCTGCTCGCGCCTTGCGTACCCAGCAAGATCGTCGCGCTCTGGAATAATTTCCACGCGCTCGCCGCCAAGCTGAACCAGCCCGAGCCGCCGGAGCCGCTCTATCTGCTGAAAGCCACCACCAGCATCACGACGCCCGGCGCCGTGATCCGCCGCCCCTCTTATTACGACGGCAAGACCACCTATGAGGGCGAGCTCGGCATCGTCATCGGCAGGACCTGCGCCCGCGTCTCCCCTGGCGAAGCGGACAGCTTCATCTTCGGCTACACCTGCGTCAACGACATCACCGCCAACGACATCCTGACCAGCGACCCCACCTTCCCGCAATGGGCCCGCGCCAAGGGCATCGACGATTACGGCCCGTTCGGCCCCGTTATCGCCACCGGCCTCGATCCGGCCAAGCTCGTGGTCCGCACCATCCTCAATGGCGCGGAGCGGCAGAACTATCCGATCTCGGACATGATCTTCAGCGCGCAGGAGCTGGTCAGCAAGATCTCGCATGACATGACCCTGCTCCCCGGCGACCTCATCGCCGTCGGCACCTCGGTCGGCGTCGGCGTGATGAAAGAGCCGGTGAACACCGTGACCGTCGCGATCGACGGCATCGGCGAGCTGACCAACGAGTTTCGGCTGTAGAGGCAGGCACCGTCCCGTAGCCCGGATGAGCGAAGCGACATCCGGGATCACGCTCTCCCCTCGCTTCGCTCTACCCATCCTTACGGGCTACGGACAGCCATCACTCAGCTCCGAAACATCCATACACATCACATCTCCGCGCGCCCGACATATGCCGCCAACATGTCCCGCGCTCGCCGCAACTTGGACGTATTCGGCCGCCCTTCTGTGAGGCGTGTCTGGGGGCACGGCATCGCCGTGTTTGGACCAAACCTGCTAGGGGTATAACTGTGAAGAAGATTGTAATTGCTCTGGGTGCCACGCTTGCTCTGGTGACGGCTGCGAACGCTGCGGATCTGCCGCGCCGCCAGCCCGTGCCGGTCTATCCGGCTGAGCAGGCTCCGATCGGCAAGATGCCGATTGGCAAGAGCCCGGTTGGAAAGGCCCCGATCGGCAAGGCGCCCGGCCCGGTCGCAGCGCGTTACTGACGCGCAATACGATACGCATCTCGCGTAGAGCGGCTGAGAGTCGAGGGGCAACAGCGTGACGTACAAACCTGATCGATCCGGATCCTGCATCCTCGCGGGCTTCGCGCTCGCGGCCATGATCGCATGCACGATGCCCTCGGCCTCGGCCCATGAAGCGAACAAGCGCGTTGCCGATGCGAACGCGCTTGCTACGACCGACACCGCATCACGACCGGCGCCGCAAGCGACGCGGCGTCCCGTCGCACGTGCGGAGAAAGGTCCGTACTACGTCGATTTCCGGGCGCGAACCGCCGCGAGCTGGGGCCACGCCTTCGTCTGGTACGGCAAGACCAGCGAGCGTGCGGTCGAGGTGGCGGGCCTCACGCCCGCCGGCGACACGCTTGCTTACGTGCTCGGCCACCTCACCTTTGTGCCCTCCGAGACCGGCGCGAGCTACGGCGATCTCGATCCGGAATATCTGACCGCGAGCTATCGCGTGTACCTGAACGAGGCGGACGCCAAGCGCGTATTCGCGTATATCAAGAAATTGCAGGCGAACTCGCCGGTGTGGAACGCCGAGACCACCAACTGCACCGGCTTCATCGGCGACATCGCCGAATTCATGGGACTGCAGGTCCCCAACCGCTGGCAGCGCCCGGAAAACTTCGTCAACCGCCTCAAGGAAATGAACGGCGGCCGCCAGATGGTGCGGCTGTCGGCGGAGTAGCTCTCCAGTCTCGTAGCACTGTCATTGCGAGCGCAGCGAAGCAATCCAGAATCCCTCCGCAAAGGCGGCCTGGATTGCTTCGCTGCGCTCGCAATGACGATGTTGAAGCAGCGAGCACTCATCTATTGACCGTCACCCTGAGGTGCGCGCTGTGCGGCGCATCGCGGCGCTGAGCAAGCCTCGAAGGGCGACAGCCCGGCTCTCGCAGCGTGGCCGCTCATCCTTCGAGGCTCCCCATGGGACGCGTTGCATCCCATGCCTCGCACTCCGGACGACGGATCCAAAACCCCAATTATCCGCCCGGCGGAATCCCCTCACCTGTCGCATGATCGCCCCGCCTGCACCGCACGGCGCGACAATAGACATTTCCCGGCCCGGGCGGCATCCTGACGCCAACACGCGATAACAGATCGCCACACCGGCGGGGGAAACAGATCATGTTGCAGACACGGTTCACCAAACTCGTCGGCGTCGAGCATCCGATCGTCCAGGGCGGCATGCAATGGGTCGGGCGGGCCGAGCTGGTCGCCGCGGTCGCGAACGCAGGGGCGCTCGGCTTCATCACCGCGCTGACCCAGCCGACGCCGGAGGACCTGACCAAGGAGATCGCGCGCTGCCGCGACCTCACCGACAAGCCGTTCGGCGTCAATCTCACCATCCTGCCGGCGATCAAGCCGCCGCCTTATGCCGAATACCGCGCCGCCATCATTGAGAGCGGGATCAAGGTGGTCGAGACCGCCGGCAACAAGCCGCAGGAGCATGTCGACGAGTTCAAAAGGCACGGCGTCAAGGTCGTGCACAAATGCACCAGCGTCCGCCACGCGCTCTCGGCCGAACGCATGGGCGTCGACGCCATCTCGATCGACGGCTTCGAATGCGCCGGCCACCCCGGTGAGGACGACACCCCCGGCCTGATCCTGATCCCGGCCGCCGCCAACAAGGTCAAGATCCCCATGATCGCCTCCGGCGGCTTTGCCGATGCCCGCGGCCTCGTCGCCGCGCTGGCGCTCGGTGCCGACGGCATCAACATGGGCACGCGCTTCATGGCCACCAAGGAAAGCCCGATCCACCAGCTCATCAAGGAGAAGATCGTCGCCAATGACGAGCGCGAGACCGAGCTGATCTTCCGCACCATGCGCAACACCTCGCGCGTCGCGAAAAACGAGATCTCGACCAAGGTCGTCGCGATGGAGAAGGAAGGCGCCAAGTTCGAGGACATCCGCGAGCTCGTTGCCGGTGCCCGCGGCAAGATGGTCTACGCGACGGGGAATTCGGACGAAGGGATCTGGTCGGCCGGCCAGGTGCAGGGCCTGATCCAGGACATCCCAAGCTGCGCCGAGCTGGTCTCCCGCATCGTTCGCGAGGCAGAGGCGATCATCCGCGGCCGGCTGGAGGGAATGATTGCAGGCGCAGCGGCGCAGGCTGCGGAGTGATCGCCGATGTGATTTGAAAGCGGCGCCCGCCACCGCGAAGGTATGCTCCCCTCTCCCCGCAAGCGGGGAGAGGCGAAGAGCACCGCCTCCGGTTAAACCAGTTCGTCAAATGCCAGAAAGCAACTTATGAAGGCTTACGTCTACGGCCCTGATGGCGCTACGATTTCCGACGTCGCTCAACCAAAACCTAAAGGCACGCAGGTGCTGGTCCGCGTCCGCGCCTGCGCCCTTAATCGCGCCGACACCGGCATGCGCAAGGGTCACGCCCACGGCGCGGCCGGCGGCGTCGGCACTGTGCTCGGCATGGAATGGGCCGGCGAAGTCGCCGAGCTCGGGCCGGATGCGAAGGGCGTGAGGGTCGGTGACCGCATCATGGGATCGGGCGGCGCCGCGTTTGCCGAATATACGCTGGCCGATCACGGCCGCCTGTTCCACGCGCCCTCGAACATGAATTTCGAGGAGGCGGCCACCCTGCCCGTCGCGCTCGCGACCATGCACAACGCCGTCGTCACCGTCGGCGGCGTGCAGGCGGGCCAGACCGTGCTGATCCAGGGCGCGAGCTCCGGCGTCGGCTTGATGGCGATGCAGATCGCCAGGCTCAAGGGCGCAAAGCTCGTGATCGGCTCGTCGACCGACGCCACCCGCCGCGGCCGGCTGAAGGAGTACGGCGCCGATCTCGCCGTCGATAGCTCCGATCCGAAATGGGTCGACGACGTCCTGAAGGCAACGAACGGCGAAGGCGTCGATCTCATCGTCGACCAGGTCTCGGGCAAGGTCGCCAACCAGAACCTCGCTGCAGCGAAGGTCAAGGGCCGCATCGTCAATGTCGGCCGGCTCGGCGGCACCCATGCCGACTTCAATTTCGACCTGCACGCCGCCCGCCGCATCGACTATGTCGGCGTCACCTTCCGCACCCGCACCATCGAGGAGGTCCGCGAGATTTTTGAGGAGGTTCGGAAGGATATCTGGAGTGCGGTGGAAGCGCGAAAACTGCAACTGCCGATCGACAAGGTGTTCGCGTTCGACGACATCGACAAGGCGTTCGAGCACATGGAGGCGAACAAGCATTTGGGGAAGATCGTCGTGACGGTGTGAGGCATCGGCGGTCTCGTAGGGTGGGCAAAGCGAAGCGTGCCCACCACAAGCGTTTGATTAGGAGACACTTGTCGGTGGGCACGGCGCTTTGCGCCTTTGCCCACCCTACGAGACTGAGCTTGTGGCATGAGCGAGCATTCAATTCGGAAGCATTCGCAACGACTTCGCTCCTGCAAGTCACTTGCGACTACAGCTGTGGATCGTGGCTTGATGTTCACCCGCGGACTGCTAAATCCCCGCCATGACCTCCCAGCCCAACAAGACCACGGTCGCCGCGATCTCGATCTTCGCCAGCGGCGGTATGGCGGCGGCCAAGTTCGTGGTCGGGATCGCGATCGGCTCGCTGGCGCTAATCTCCGAAGCCCTGCATTCCTCGATCGACCTGGTCGCGACCATCATCACCTGGGCGGTGGTGCGGGTGTCCGACAAGCCGGCGGACGAGGAGCACCATTATGGCCATGGCAAGCTGGAGAGCATCTCGGCGCTCGGCGTTACCGCCCTGCTCTACGTGCTCGCCGGCGGCATCCTGGTCGAGGCCTATAGCCGGCTGCGCGAGGGAACCCCGCCGCCGACAATTTCGGCCGTGCCCTTCGTCGTGCTGGTGATCGACATCGCCGTCAATCTCTGGCGCGCCCGCGCGCTGCACCGCGCCGCGCAGGAGACCAGGAGCCAGGCGCTGGCCGCCGACGCGCTGCATTTCGCCTCCGACGTCATGGGCTCGTCTGCCGTGATCGTGGGGCTGGTCCTCGCCGGGCTCGGCTTCTGGTGGGGCGACGCGGCCGCGGCCGCCGCCGTCGCCGTGCTGATCGCGGCTCTCGGCCTGCGCATGGCGGGCTCGACCGTGCAGACGCTGGTCGACCGCGCGCCGGAGGGCGCCCAGGAGAAGGCCACGGCCGCGATCCGCAGCGTGCCCGGCGTGATCGATGTCGAGCGGCTGCGCCTGCGCATGGTCGGGGCGACCATGTTCATCGACACCATCGCAAAGGTGCCGCGGACCTATCCGATCGACCGCGTCGAGGACATCAAGCACAACGCGCAGGCCGCCGTCACAAGAGCGTTCGGCGACGCCGACCTCACCTTCACCGCCGTCCCCGTCGCACGCAACAACGAGACCGTGCGCGACCGTATCATGGTGATCGCGCGCAATTCCGGCCTCGCCGTCCACCACGTCACGGTGCACGACCTCGGCACCAAGCTGATCGTCGGCATCGACCTCGAGGTCGACGGCGAGATGCAGCTCGAGGCCGCCCATGAGGTCGCCAACACGCTGGAACGCAACATCCAGGAGGAATTCGGCGAGGACGTCGAGGTCGACGTCCATATCGAGCCGCTGGAACCGGAGTTGCCGTTCGGCGTCGACGCCCCGCCGGAACGGGTGCAGACAATTGCCGCCGCGCTGGCCGAGTTTGCCGGCGAGGGCGAGATCCACGACATCCACAATGTGCGCGTCCGCAACACCGACGCCGGCGAGATCGTCAACTTCCACTGCCGCGCCGCGCCATCGATGAGCGTGATCAGGGTGCACGAGCATGTCGACGCGATCGAGCGCGCATTGCGGCGCGCGTTCCCGAGCGTGAAGCGCGTCATCAGCCACGCCGAGCCGCCGCGTGGGTGACTTAGTGCGCGAGGAGTCACACGTTCTCGTTTCGGACTCCTCGCGCACGTGAGTTTGCGGACTCTCGATGCGCAAACTGCGCGTTGGATAAGAATAATTTCGCGTTAACGATTCGTTGACTCTCGACAGCCCGCGAAAACTGGATTCAAATCGGTGTGATTCGAAAGCGACGTGGGGCTGCTTTCGAGCCTAGTTGCAAGCAGGTTTTCAGGGGGCCGAAGGCATGTCGCGTGCAGACGCCGCGAGCGCGTGCGTCCAATCCGATTCGATCAAGGGATTGGCGCAATCGATCGCGAAACCTGCCTATCACCGGCTACTGATCGCGGAGCCAGCGCTGCGCCGCGCCGTGCCGACGCTCATCATCGCCTTCCTGATCACGATCTGCCTCGGCGCGTTCGTGCAGGTCGTCGACCAGACGCGCCAGAAGCGACTGGTGACCCGTCACGACATCTCGGCGCTCGCCGATTTGCTGGCCGAACGCATCGACCGCCTCACCTCCGTGCGGCAGGAGCGGCTCAGGAACATCGAGAGCCTGCCGACGCTGCTGCCTGACCTCATTCCGTCCTGGGGCACGGCCTCGGGCCGCCACGTCATCGTCACCTCGGCCGGCATCGACCGCCGTATCCTCGCCCGCATCCCGGTCGAGAGCGATCCCTCCGGCAACGACCGCCTGCTCGATGCGATCACGACGGCGCAACTTATCGCGGCGCCGCCGCGCGACGGCAACATCGCCGACATGACGCTGCCGAACGGCAACGCCGCGATGGCGACCTCGCGGCAGATCAAGTCGCTGCCCGGCTTCGTCACCGTGATTCAGGAACGCAACGAGCCGATCTGGGGCTCGGACGCCGCGCTCTCGGTGACGCTGTCGGCGACCACCGGCTTCGTGGTCCTGATCCTCGGCTTCGCCTTCCACTGGCAGTCGACCCGCGCCCGCGAAGGTGACCTCATCAACGACGCCGTGCGCGGCCGCATCGACACCGCGCTCAACCGCGGCCGCTGCGGCCTGTGGGACTGGGATCTGTCGCGCGGCCGGATCTTCTGGTCGCAGTCGATGTTCTCGATGCTCGGCCTCGACGGCCGCAACGAGCTACTCACCTTCGGCGAGGTCAACGCGCTGGTGAAGTCCGACGACATCGATCTGTTCGAGATCGCCGATCGGCTCATCTCCGAGAAGATCGACCACATCGACCAGACCTTCCGCATGCAGCATGTCGACGGCCACTGGATCTGGCTCCGCGTCCGCTGCGAGAAGACGCGCGGGGCGACCGATTCCAGCGTCCACCTGATCGGGATCGCCGTCGACATCACCGAGCAGAAGAGCCTCGCCGAGAAGACGGTGGAAGCCGATCTTCGCCTGCGCGACGCGATCGAGACCATTCCGGAAGCCTTCGTGCTGTGGGACGCGAGCGACCGCCTGGTGCTCTGCAATTCGCACTTCCAGCGCTTGCACAAGCTTCCCGACACCGCCGTGATCCCCGGCACCTCCTACGAGACCGTGCTCGAGGTCGGTCGCATGCCGGAGGTGCGCACCCGCCACAACGAGACCGCTGCCCAAGGCCCTGGCGCGCGTACCTTCGAGGCGCAGCTCGACGACGGCAGCTGGCTGCACATCAGCGAGCGCCGCACCAAGGACGGCGGCTATGTCTCGGTCGGCACCGACATTACCCGCATCAAGGAGCACGAGCAGAAGCTGGTCGACAACGATCTGCGCCTGCGCGCCACCGTCATCGACCTCAAGCGCTCGCAGGCCGCGCTCGAACGCCAGGCGGTCGAGCTCGCCGATCTCGCCGAAAAGTACCAGCGCGAGAAGACCCGCGCCGAGGAAGCCAACCAGACCAAGTCGAAATTCCTCGCCAATATGAGCCACGAGCTGCGCACGCCGCTCAACGCCATCATCGGCTTCTCCGAGATCATGGGCTCGGGCATGTTCGGTGAGCTCGGTTCGGAGAAGTACCAGGAATACTGCGAGGACATCCTGACCAGCGGCCACTATCTGCTCGAGGTGATCAACGACATCCTCGACATGTCCAAGATCGAGGCCGGCCGCATGAAGCTCGACATGGAAGAGCTGGACCTGTCGCGGACGCTGGCGGAATCCCTGCGGGTCGTCACCGGCCGAGCGCAGGACAAGCACCTGACGCTCGACGCCGACATCGCCAAATCAATCTCCGTCGTCGCCGATCGCCGCGCCACCAAGCAGATCATCGTCAACCTGCTGTCCAACGCGGTGAAGTTCACGCCCGACGGCGGACGCGTCGTGGTGCGCAGCCGGCAGCTCGACGACCGGATCGTGTTGATGATCGCCGACACCGGCATCGGGATCGCGCCGCATTCGCTGGCGCGGCTCGGCCGCCCGTTCGAGCAGGTCGAGAGCCAGCTCACCAAGACCTATCACGGCTCGGGACTGGGCCTCGCCATCGCCCGCTCGCTGGCGCAGCTCCACGGCGGCTCGATGCGGCTGCGCTCCAAGATCGATGTCGGCACAGTGGTGCGCGTGACGCTGCCGCGCGACGCGATCAAGGCCTCCGGGATATCGGCCGCGGCTTAGAGCTTCATGTAGATCCGGCTGGCTTTAGGTTGAATCGATTGCCGCGGCTCGTTCACCTCTCCCGCTTGCGGGAGAGGTCGGCGCGAAGCGCCGGGTGAGGGCTGTCTCCTCTAGGGGATTGTCCCATTGCGGAAACACCCTCTCCCGCAAGCGGGAGAGGGAGTGCACCTCCGTTATGGCAATCAAACGTGATCTCATTGCGCTCGATAAATCTACAATTGCAGCGTCGGCGCGACCTCGCGCGCGACGTTCACCAGCGCCGCGATCAGCGGCGTCATCGGATCGCGCTGCGGGATCACCATGCCGATGCTGTAATTGACGTCGGGATCGACGATCGGGATCGAGCGCACCGTGTCGGACAGGCCGAGCGTCTCGGCGAGCTTGGCCGGCATCACGCTCGCCCAACGTCCCGTCTTGACGTGCGTGAACAGCACCAGCAGCGAGTTCGAGGTCAGCGTCGGTGTCGCCTCGGCACCGACCGAGCGCAGCGCACGGTCGATGATGCGGCGGTTCTGCATGTCGGGCGTGAGCAGGCACAGCGGCACCTGCCCGACCTCGGTCCAGGTCACCGTCTCGCGGTCACCGAACATCGCATCGGGCGCGGTCAACAGGCGATAGCTCTCGTTGTAGAGCGGAATGGTCCGCACCTTGCCGATCGGCTCGTTCTCGATATAGGTCAGCCCCGCATCGACCTCGAGATTTTCGAGCAGTCCCAGCACCTCGGATGACGTGGTGGACTGGATGCGGAAGCGCACCTCGGGATGCTTGGCGCGGAACGGCGTCGTCAGCGCGGCGACCATGCCGAGCACGGTCGGGATAGCCGCGATGCGAATCTCGCCGGAGAGCTGATGTTTCAGCCCGTTGATCTCGTCGCGCATGGCGCGGGCATCGCCCACGATCCGCCTTGCCCAGTCCAACGCCCGCTCGCCTTCCGGCGTAAAGCCCTGGAAGCGCGACCCGCGCTGGACCAGCATCACGCCGAGGATCTCCTCGAGCTGCTTGAGCCCGGTCGACATCGTCGGTTGCGTCACGCCGCAGACCTCCGCCGCGCGTCCGAAATGCCGCTCCTTCGCCAGCGCCAGCAATAGTTCAAGCTTGTCGATCAACCGGTCGTCCCCTCGAGTTCTGTCGTGGCATGCAAGCTAGCACGCTCGCCCCCTCCCAACACGCAAAAACACCGGGCAGAACACCCATAATTGCATTTTCAGATCGACCGATCGTACTTGCCAATCGATCGGAGTTCGCAATCGCAGCACGGGACAGCTTTATTGATCTTCGAATGATTCCAAATAGTTTGGGCGGAAGAAACGCTCAGGTTGAGAACGAAGAATGACAGCGGTTTATGATTGGGACGAGACGCGCGGCGCCGAGATCATCGCCGAACATGCTCAGCAGGAAGGCGCGACGCTCGTCATCCTGCATGCTCTTCAAGAGGCGTTCGGCTACGTACCGGAGGCCGCCATTCCCATGGTGGCGCAGGCGCTGAATCTGTCACGCGCCGAAGTGCACGGCGTGTTCACGTTCTACCATGATTTCCGGCACAAGCCGGCCGGTCGCCATGTGCTGAAGCTCTGCCGCGCTGAAGCCTGCCAGGCCGCCGGCGGCGATGCGCTGGCGGCGCGCGCCGAGGCGAAGCTCGGCGTGGCGCTCGGCAACACCACGGCCGACGATCGCGTCACGTTGGAGCCGATCTACTGTCTCGGCCTGTGCGCCACCGCCCCGTCCGCGATGCTCGATGGCCGCCTCATTGGCCGGCTCGATCAGAAGCGCCTTGATGCGCTGGTTGCGGAGGCGCAGCGATGAGCATGCGTCTCTACGTCTCACGTGATGCCGGTGCGGTAGCCGTCGGCGCCAACGAGGTCGCGCTGGCGCTGGAGCAGGCTGGGGCCAAGCGCGGCATTGCGATCGAGATTATCAGGACCGGCTCGCGCGGCCTGTACTGGCTGGAGCCGCTGGTCGAGGTCGCGACGCCACAGGGCCGCATCGCCTTCGGCCCGGTCAGCGAGACCGACGTGCCCTCCCTGCTCGACGCGCTCGCCAGCAACACGCCGCATCTGCTGCGGCTGGGGGCCACCGACGATATCCCCTGGCTGAAGCGCCAGACCCGCCTCACCTTCGCCCGCTGCGGCGTGATCGATCCGCGCTCGCTCGACGACTACCGCGCCCATGGCGGCTACAAGGGCCTGGAGCACGCCCTGTCGCTCGGCACGGATGCGATCCTCAACGAGGTCACCGCGTCCGGCCTGCGCGGCCGCGGCGGCGCCGGCTTTCCGACCGGCATCAAATGGAAGACGGTCGCGCAAGCGAAAGCCGACCGCAAATTCATCGTCTGCAACGCCGACGAAGGCGACAGCGGCACCTTTGCCGACCGCATGATCATGGAAGGCGATCCATTCCTGGTGATCGAGGGCATGACGATCGCCGGCATCACCGTCGGCGCGACCAAGGGCTATATCTACGTCCGCAGCGAATATCCGCACGCGGTCGAGGCGATGAATGCCGCCATCGCAGCGGCGAAGCGTGGCGGCTATCTCGGCGCGAACATCGGAGGCTCGAAGCAAGCCTTCGATCTCGAGGTGCGCGTCGGTGCCGGCGCCTATGTCTGCGGCGAGGAGACCTCGCTGCTGGAAAGCCTCGAAGGCCGCCGCGGCATCGTGCGCGCCAAGCCGCCGCTGCCGGCGCACCACGGCCTGTTCGGCAAGCCGACCGTCATCAACAACGTGCTGTCGTTCGCGGCCATCCCCTTCATCCTCGCCGAAGGCGCCAAGGCCTATGCGGATTTCGGCATGGGCCGCTCCCGCGGCACGATGCCGATCCAGCTCGCCGGCAACATCCGCCATGGCGGACTGTTCGAGACCGCGTTCGGCGTGACGCTCGGCGAGCTCGTCGACGACATCGGCGGCGGCACGTTCACGGGCCGTCCGGTCCGTGCCGTGCAGGTCGGCGGCCCGCTCGGCGCGTATTTTCCCCGCGCGCTGTTCGACACGCCGTTCGACTACGAGGCCTTCGCCGCGCGCGACGGCCTGATCGGCCATGGCGGCATCGTCGTGTTCGACGACAGCGTCGACATGCGCAGGCAGGCGCGCTTCGCGATGGAGTTCTGCGCCGTCGAATCCTGCGGCAAGTGCACGCCGTGCCGGATCGGCTCGACCCGCGGCGTCGAGACCATCGAGAAGATCATCAACGGCGAGCGCGTGAGCGAGAACCTCGCGCTCGTCGAAGACCTCTGCAACACCATGAAATTCGGCTCGCTCTGCGCACTCGGCGGCTTCACGCCCTATCCCGTGCTCAGCGCATTGAAGCACTTCCGGGAGGATTTCGTCCCGGCGCCGACCACGCTTCAGGCCGCGGAATAGGAGAACGACAATGTCTCTGATCGAAGAAATCGACTTCGGCACGCCGCGTTCGAAATCGGAAACGATGGTGACACTGACCATCGACGGCAACCAGGTCACGGTGCCCGAGGGCACCTCGATCATGCGCGCCGCGATGGACGCGGGCCACCAGATTCCCAAACTCTGCGCCACCGACATGGTCGACGCGTTCGGCTCCTGCCGTCTCTGCCTGGTCGAGATCGAGGGGCGGGCCGGCACGCCGGCCTCCTGCACCACGCCCGTGATGAACGGCCTCGTCGTGCACACCCAGACCGAGCGGCTGAAGCAGCTGCGCAAGGGCGTGATGGAGCTCTACATCTCCGACCATCCGCTCGACTGCCTCACCTGCGGCGCCAACGGCGATTGCGAGTTGCAGGACATGGCCGGCGCCGTCGGCCTGCGCGACGTGCGCTACGGCTATGAGGGCGAGAACCACGTCTTCGCCAAGACGGATGGCTGCACCAACGACCACTGGATGCCGAAGGACGAGTCCAACCCCTATTTCACCTACGATCCTTCCAAGTGCATCGTCTGCTCGCGCTGCGTCCGCGCCTGCGAGGAGGTGCAAGGCACCTTCGCGCTGACGATCTCGGGTCGCGGCTTCGACAGCCGCGTCTCGCCGGGCATGAGCGAGAGCTTCCTCGGCTCCGAATGCGTCTCCTGCGGCGCCTGCGTGCAAGCCTGCCCGACCGCGACGCTGACCGAGAAGTCGGTGATCGAGATCGGCCAGCCCGAGCACTCCGTCGTCACCACCTGCGCCTATTGCGGCGTCGGCTGCGCCTTCAAGGCCGAGATGCGCGGCGAGGAAGTCGTACGCATGGTGCCGTACAAGGACGGCAAGGCCAATCGCGGCCATTCCTGCGTCAAGGGCCGCTTCGCCTGGGGTTACACCAACCACAAGGAGCGCATCCTTAAACCCATGATCCGCGAGCGGATCGAGGGTCCCTGGCGCGAAGTGTCGTGGGACGAGGCATTCTCGTTCGCCGCCGCGAAGATGCGCGGCATCCAGAAGAAGTACGGCCGCGACGCTATCGGCGGCATTACTTCTTCGCGCTGCACCAACGAGGAAACCTATCTGGTGCAGAAGCTGATCCGCGCCGGCTTCGGCAACAACAATGTCGATACCTGCGCCCGCGTCTGTCACTCCCCGACCGGCTACGGCCTCGCCACCACCTTCGGCACCTCCGCCGGCACGCAAGACTTCGACTCCGTGGAAGACACCGATGTCGTGCTCATCATCGGCGCCAACCCCGCCTCGGCCCATCCGGTGTTCGCCTCGCGGCTGAAGAAGCGGCTGCGCCAGGGCGCCAAGCTGATCGTGATCGATCCGCGCCGCACCGAGATGGTGGAATCGCCGCATGTGAAGGCGCTGCACCTGCCCTTGATGCCAGGCACCAACGTCGCCGTCATGACCGCGCTGGCGCATGTCATCGTCAGCGAAGGCCTCGTCAATGAAGCCTTCGTGCGCGAGCGCTGCGACTGGAGCGAGTTCGAGGAATGGGCCGCCTTCGTCGCGCAGCCCAAGAACAGCCCGGAGGCGACCGCGATCCTCACCGGTGTCGATCCCAAGGCGCTGCGCGAGGCTGCCCGCATCTACGCCACTGGCGGCAACGGCGCGATCTATTACGGGCTCGGGGTCACCGAGCACAGCCAGGGCTCGACCACCGTGATCGCGATCGCCAACCTCGCGATGGCGACAGGCAATATTGGCCGTCCCGGCGTCGGCGTGAACCCGCTGCGCGGCCAGAACAACGTGCAAGGCTCCTGCGACATGGGCTCGTTCCCGCACGAGCTGCCCGGTTACCGCCACATCTCCGGCGATGCCGTGCGCGGCCAGTTCGAGGCGCTGTGGAACGTCAAGCTCAACCCGGAGCCGGGCCTGCGCATCCCCAACATGTTCGATGCCGCAGTCGAAGGCACGTTCATGGGAATCTACGTGCAGGGCGAGGACATCCTCCAGTCCGATCCCAATACCTCGCACGTGGTGGCGGCACTGTCGGCGATGGAATGCGTCATCGTCCATGATCTCTTCCTGAATGAGACCGCGAACTACGCGCACGTCTTCCTGCCCGGCTCGAGCTTCCTGGAGAAGGACGGCACCTTCACCAACGCCGAGCGCCGCATCCAGCGCGTGCGCAAGGTGATGACCCCGAAGAACGGCTTGGCCGATTGGGAGGTCACCATCGGCCTTGCCAGGGCGATGGGTTTCGAGATGAGCTACAGCCATCCCTCCGAGATCATGGACGAGATCGCGGCGCTGACCCCGACCTTCGCCGGTGTCTCCTACGCGAAGCTCGACGAGCTCGGTTCGGTGCAGTGGCCCTGCAACGAGAAGGCGCCGGAGGGCACGCCGGTGATGCATATCGATGGCTTCGTCCGCGGCAAGGGCAAGTTCGTCGTCACCGAATATGTCGCGACCGACGAGCGCACCGGCCCGCGCTATCCGCTGCTGCTCACCACGGGCCGCATCCTCAGCCAGTACAATGTCGGCGCGCAGACCCGGCGCACCGACAACGTGGTCTGGCATGCCGAGGATCGCCTCGAGATCCATCCGCACGATGCCGAGCAGCGCGGCGTGCGCGACGGCGACTGGGTACGGCTGAAGAGCCGCGCCGGCGAGACCACGCTGCGCGCCGAGATCACCGACCGCGTCGCACCGGGCGTCGTCTACACCACGTTCCACCACCCGGACACGCAGGCCAACGTCATCACCACCGACTATTCGGACTGGGCCACCAACTGTCCCGAATACAAGGTCACGGCGGTGCAGGTCTCGCCCTCGAACGGCCCGTCGGACTGGCAGAAGGCTTATGACGCGCAGGCGCGGCAATCCCGCCGCATCGTGCCGGCCGAGGCTGCGGAGTAGCGGGATGCACGTGCCGGTCCAGGCCATCGACCGCAACAGCTGGCGCGACGGTGCCGCGTCCGACGGCGCGCGGCTGATCCCGGAGGAGACGCCGCTGGCGTTGACCTACAACGGCGGCACCTACGCCGTCATGATGGGGACGCCGCAGAATCTGGAAGATTTTGCGGTCGGCTTCAGCGTGAGCGAAGGCATCGTCGGATCGGTCGACGACATTCGCTCGCTCGAAGTGGTCCGCCTCGACGACGGCATTGAGCTGCGCATGTGGCTGGCCTCGGAAGATGCTGCGCGCATCAGCGAGCGTCGGCGCCACATCGCAGGCCCGACCGGCTGCGGCATCTGCGGCATCGAGTCCATTGCCGAGGCGGTGCGGCCGGCGGCCGTGGTGCCGCAGGGGCAGAGCTTCACGCCGGACGAAATCATGGCGGCGATGCAGGCCATCGCGCCGTTGCAATCGATCAATCTGCAAACCCGCGCCGTTCACGCCGCCGCGTTCTGGTCCGCCGCCGGGGGCATCGTCGCGCTGCGCGAGGATGTCGGCCGCCACAACGCGCTGGACAAGCTCGCCGGGGCGCTAGCGCGCAGCCGCACGGATGCGTGCGGCGGCATGGTGCTGCTGACGAGCCGCGTCTCGGTGGAGATGGTGCAGAAGACGGCCGCGATCGGCGCCCCCGTGATGGTCGCCGTGTCCGCGCCGACCGCGCTCGCGGTACGCACGGCAGAAGCCGCCGGCATCACACTGATTGCCATTGCCCGCCAGGACGGGTTCGAAGTGTTTTCGCATGGTGACCGGGTCGTCGCCCGCCATGCCACGGAGGTTGCCGATGTCGCCTGACCGCTTGATCTACATGGCCAACCAGATCGGCAAGTTCTTCCACAGCCAGGGCCATGACAAGGCCGTGCCTGGCATTGCCGAACACATCAAGAAGTTCTGGGATCCCCGCATGAAGCGCGCGATCTTCGTCCATCTCGATGCGGGTGGAGTGGGGCTCGAGCCAAACGTGCGCGAGGCCCTCACCTCGCTGAAGCAAACTACAACCCTTCCAGCAGCGCCCTGAACACGCGCCGCACCTCGCTCTGCGTTTCCTTCACACGCGCCTCCAGCGACGAGAAGTCCGGCGCGTCGCCAGCGCGCGCCATCACGCGCAGGAGATCGGTGCCGGCGGTTTCCGGCTTGAAGCGCTCGCTGACGCAAAGCCGCAAGATCTGCGTCAGGTCGTGATAGAGCCGCGCCGCGGCACGCAATATCTCGGTCTCCGATTGCGCGAGCACGCCGAGCCTGCATGCATTTTCCAGTACCTGCAGGGTGCTGACGTCGAGGATCTCCGGCTTGTCGTGGGCATGCACGAGCTGGAGGTATTGTGCGATGAAATCGATGTCGACCATGCCGCCGGCGGCATGTTTGAGATCCCAGCAATCGGCCTCGCCCTTCTCCTGGGCAATCGCGCGCCGCATGTCGGCAACGTCGTGGGTGGTGATTGCGGGATCGCGGCGGCGGGTCAGGACGTCGCGAATGACGCGTTCGATCCGTTCGCGGAATTCGGGCGACGCCGACACCACGCGGGCGCGCGTCAGCGCCATGTGCTCCCAGGTCCAGGCCTCGTTGGCCTGGTAGTCCGCGAACGAAGTGAGGCTCGAGGCCACGGGGCCGGCACGCCCCGACGGACGCAGCCGCATGTCGATCTCGTAGAGCACGCCGTAATTGGTGCGCGTCGTGAAGGCGCTGATCAGGCGCTGGGTGAATCGAGCGAAATAGTGGGCCCCCTGGAGCGATTTCGCCCCGTCGGAGTCCGGATTGTCGCTGTCGAAATCGTAGAGCAGGATCAGGTCGAGATCGGAGGAGGCGGTCATCTCCCGGCTGCCGAGCCGGCCCATCGCGATGATCGCGGTCTGCTGATCCCTGATGCGGCCGTGCTGGGCGGCAAAGCGATCGGCGACGAGGCCATGCACGGTGTGGACGATGCCTTCGGCGACGTCGGCAAAAGCGGTGCTCGCTTGCTGCGCCGAGACCGTGCCTGACAGGATGCGCGTGCCGATCAGGAACAGGCTCTCCTGCCCGAACAGGCGCAGGCGATCGAGGAACTCCTCGTATGAGCCCGCGTCCTGCACGGTCGTCGCAAGCCGTCCCGACAATTCCAGCCTGTCGGGCATGGCGCCGAAGAAGCGCGGATCGATCAGACCGTCCATGAGCTGCGGCTGCCGCGCCAGCATCTCGCCGAGCCGGGGCGCCGCGCCCAGCACCAGCGCCACCAGCGCGACGAGCTCACGGTTCTGGCCGAGCAGCGTGATCAGCCGGCCACCTCGTTGGAGCGCCCCCAGGAACTGATCGAACGCCACCACCGCGCGATCCGATTCCTCGGCATGCGCGAGACCGTCGATCAGGGCCGGCACGAATTCGATGAAGGCGCTGCGCGTCGCCTCATTGCGAAACACGCGATAATCGCCGGTGATCCAGTCGCGCACCGTCTGCGCGACGGCGGCCGGCTTCTTGAAGCCGAGCGTCACCAGGTGCTGAAGCAGGCGCGGATCGTCGGGACCAGCACTGTAGTCGAGCATCGGCAGCAGTTTGTCTGTCCCAGTCGGATCGTCGCCCTCGAACAGTTTTTCGTAATGGCCCTGCACGATCTCGAGCTGGCGCAGCAGATCACGGGCAAACGCCTCCCGATCCGGATAGCCGAAGAACCAGGCGAAACGCTCGACGGCTTCCTTGTCCTCGGGCAGCGTATGGGTCTGCTCGTCGGCGATCATCTGGAGACGGTGCTCGACCCGGCGCAGGAATTCGTAAGCCGCGGTAAGCTCGTCGCGCGCCGCAAAGGTGATCCAGTTGCTGGAGGCGAGCACATCGAGCGCTTTGAGTGTCGGCCGCACCCGCAATTCCGGATGGCGGCCGCCGGCGATCAACTGCTGCGTCTGCGCGAAGAACTCGATCTCGCGGATGCCGCCGCGCCCGACCTTGACGTTGTGGCCTTCGACGGCGACCTCGCTCTGGCCGCGATAGGTCTGCATCTGCCGCTTCATGTCGTGCACGTCGGCGAGCGCGGCGAAGTCGAGATGCTTGCGCCAGACAAAGGGCGCGATCTCGGCCAGCAAAGCCTCGCCTGCCTTGGGATCGCCAGCGCAGGCGCGCGCTTTGATCATCGCGGCGCGTTCCCAGGTGCGCCCTTCCCGCTCGTAATAGTTCAGCGCAGCGTCGCGGGAGATTGCCACCTGCGTCGAGGACGGATCTGGCCGCAGGCGCAGATCGACGCGGAACACGTAACCGTCATAGGTGCGCTGCTGGAGGATGCGCGCCATGCCTTGCGTCACGCGGACGAAGAACGGTTGCGGCTCGATATCGGGCGCAAGCGTCGTCGCATCGGGATCGAAGAACACGATGAGATCGATGTCGCTGGAATAGTTCAGCTCGCCCGCGCCCATCTTGCCCATCGCGAGCACGATCAGCCCGCAGCCTTGTTCGGGCGCCTCGGGATCGGGCGGTGAGAGCTTGCCGCGTGCGGCTTCCTGTCGCAGCAGGTATTGGAGCGCCGCCTGGACCGAGAACACCGCGACATCAGTCAGCGCCGCCGTCACCCGCATCACCGGCCAGACGCCGCCGATATCGCATAGCGCGGTCAGCAGCGCTGCCTCCGCCTTCATGCGGCGAAGCAGGCGCATCACCTTGGGCTCATCCGGCGCCGCGAGCACCGCGCCCCTTGCCTCCGCCATCAGCGCCGCCAGATGCACATCCGGATCGCATTCGAGCAACCGGATCAGGCGCAGGGGATCGGCGCGCACCAGATCGAACAGATAGGGCGAGAATTCCGCGATGCCGGTCAAAATATCCCGAGCGAAGGGTTGAACCAGCAGGGATTCGAGACGGGCCGATTGCGCCGGCTCGAGCTCGGCCAGCCAATTCCCAAAACGTCTTTCGTCGGTTGTGGAAGCGGCAACATAGGGAGCCTCCACGAAGCGTGCCGCGAGGCTCTTACCATGCTTGTCCGCGTTTCCCGGCGCGGAGTGGTTCATGCCACCTTCTGTGGCACATCCTGTATTGGCGGAGCAACCCTGTCGCCGGCGTCCGCGCGCGCCGGCAGCACCAGCGTGGCGACGAGACCGGGATGGGCATCGCCCAAGCGCAATTCGCCGCCGTGCAATGTCGCAACCGCCGAGGCGAGGCTGAGGCCGAGGCCGGAGCCGGGCAGCGTGCGGCTGGCCTCCAGCCGCACGAATCGCTCGACGACGTGCTTGCGATCCGCTTCGGGTATCCCCGGACCACGATCGGTGACGCTGAGCAGCACCTGGTCGCCTTCGCGCCTCGCCTCGATCGTGATTTGCCTGGCGTCCATGCTGACCACGGTTCCCGCGGCCTGAGCCGCCGGCTTGCCGTATTTGATCGCGTTCTCGACGAGATTGGCGAGCGCCTGGCTGATCAGTTCGCGATTGGCGTGAACCGGCGTCGGCTCGGCCTTGACCTTCAGGGTCATGCCGTCATCTTCGGCAAGCGGCTCATAGAGCTCATGGATGCCACCCGCGACCTCGGCGGCGTCGAAATCGTCCATGTTGCCGCGCGCCTGCCCGGACTCGGCACGCGCGATCATCAAGAGCGCGTTGAAGGTGCGGATCAGCCCGTCGGACTCCTCGATGGTGCGCTCCAGCGCGGCGCGGTAATCGGCCTCGCAGCCCGATTTCGCCAGGGCTTCCTCAGCGCGGTTGCGCAAGCGCGTCAGCGGCGTCTTGAGGTCGTGTGCGATATTGTCGGAGACTTCCTTCAGCCCCGCCATCAGCGCCTCGATCCGCTCCAGCATAGCGTTGAGGTTTTCGGCGAGGCGGTCGAGCTCGTCGCCGCTGCGCCCAACCGGCAGGCGCTCACTGAGATCGCCGATCATGATGCGATGCGCCGTACCGCTCATCGCGTCGATGCGCGTCAAGACACGTCGCGCTACGAAGATGCCGCCGCCGAGGCCGAGCACCACGACGATCAGGATCGACCATTGCGCGGCCTTGGCGACGATGCCGAACAGCCGCCGCCGCTCGTCGAGGTCGCGGCCGATCAGGAGACGGAAGCCGTTCTCCAATTCGGTGACGCGAACGAGCGCGCGATGATCGCGCTCGTCGGCATCCTCGATCCGCCGATAGGCGGTCTCCGACCAGCCGCGCGTCGCCATCACGCCGGGCGCGAGCGAGCCGACATTGCCGGCGATCGCCTGCCCTGTCGGCGTCGTCACGAGATAGAGGTTGGCGCCCGGCCGCAGCGCCCGATACTCGATCGTGCGCACGAGGATGAACATACCGCGGCGCCCGTAGATCTCGTTGATCTCCGAGGTCTCGGAATTGACCGTCTCCGTGATCTCTTCGGTGATGAGCCGGCGCGTATTCCAGGCGAAATAGCCGAGCAGCGAAGCCGCGAACATCGCGAACAGCAGCAGATAGACCAGCGTCAGCCGGAACGCCGTGGTGCGGACGAGTTTACCGAATGCCGTCACGGATCATGTATCCGGCGCCGCGGATGGTGTGCAGCAGCGGGCGCTCGAAACCCTTATCGATCTTGGAGCGGAGCCGCGAAATGTGCACGTCGATCACGTTGGTCTGCGGATCGAAATGATAGTCCCAGACGTTCTCGAGCAGCATGGTGCGCGTCACCACCTGGCCGGCGTGCTTCATGAGGTATTCGAGCAGGCGGAATTCGCGCGGTTGGAGCGTCAGCTCGTCCTTGCCGCGGGCAACGCGATGGGACAGCCTATCGAGCTCGAGATCGCCGACGCGGTAGAGCGTGTCCTCGGCCGGGCCGCCGCGGCGGCGCGACAGCACCTCGACGCGGGCCAGCAGTTCGGCGAAGGAATAGGGCTTTGGCAGATAATCGTCGCCGCCGGCGCGGAGGCCCTTGATGCGGTCGTCGACCTGCCCCAGCGCGGAGAGAATCAGCACCGGCGTGGTGGTGCCCTTCTCGCGCAGTCCGCCGATCAGCGACAGGCCGTCGCGCTTGGGCAGCATGCGGTCGACCACCAGCACATCGTAATCGCCGTTCTCGGCCATGGCGAGGCCTTCCTCGCCGTCGGCGGCGTGATCGGCAATGTGTCCGACTTCGCGAAACGCCTTCACGAGATAGTCGGCGGATTCGCGGTCGTCTTCGATGATGAGGAGGCGCATCGTGCGTTCGGCGGCGGTCAAGGGTGTGAACCTTCTCTAAACATGGCGCGAGCGGCAATCGCATGCAAGCCGAAGCGGAACGATCTCGGATCGGGAAAAGGCGGGCGGTGAAGCTGGGGGGACTTCACCGCCCTAGGCCTTCCGACGGAGGGGGGCGTAATTCCACCGGAAGGTAGATGAGGGAAGCAAACGTTGCGCTGCTCCCCCGAAGGGCGCCGGCGGCGGGGGCGACTGATGCCGGCGACACCCTTCATCTCGTAGGCCTCCTGAGGCTTCAGCCCTTGTTAGCCCTTGGCGATGGGCACGGCGACGAAGCGCGACTGGCCGCCGCTCTTGACGCGCATCAGGACGCTGTTCTTGTTGTCGGTCCGCGCCGTGTTGATGGCGTCGCGGACTTCGCCGGCGGTGCTCACGCTCTTGCCGCCGACTTCGAGAATCACGTCGCCCTCCTTGAAGCCGCGTTCAGCCGCGGCGCTCTTGGGATCGACTTCGGTGACCACGACGCCTTCCTTGCCGGCACCGGCCACGGAATTGGCGGGCGCAACCGTCATGCCGAGCTTGGGAACGTCGGTGCCGCGGCTCGCACCCTTGCCCTTGTCATTGTCGGTGTCGGCCTTGGCCTCGATCGTGTTCGGCAGCTGGCCGAGGGTGAGGTTTACGACCTTGTCCTGGCCCTTGTGCAGCACGTTGAGCTTCACGGTCGCGCCGGGTGCCATGCCGCCGATGGTGCGGGCGAGCTCGCGGGCGTCCTTGACGGATTCGCCGTTGACCGAGGTGATCACGTCACCGGACTCGATGCCGGCCTTCGCCGCCGGACCGTTCGCCTGCGGCTCCGCCACCAGCGCGCCTTCGGCCTTCTTCATGCCGAGGCTGTCGGCGATGTCAGACGTCACCGGCTGGATCTGCACGCCGATCCAACCGCGGCTGACCGAGCCCTTGTCCTTGAGCTGGGCCACCACGCTCTTGACGGTGTTGGCGGGAATCGAGAACGCGATGCCGACGCTGCCGCCCGAGGGCGAGTAGATCGCGGTGTTGACGCCCATCACCTCACCGTTGGTGTCGAAAGCCGGACCGCCCGAATTGCCCTTGTTCACGGGCGCATCGATCTGGATGAAATCATCATAGGGACCGTTGCCGATGTCACGGCCGCTGGCCGAGACGATGCCCGCGGTCACGGTGCCGCCGAGACCGAAGGGATTGCCGACTGCGAGCACCCAGTCGCCGATCCGCGGCTTGCTATCCGCAAGCTTGGCGAATGGGAAGTTCGAGCTGCCCTCGACCTTGATCAGGGCGAGGTCGGTGCGCTGGTCGGTGCCGATCACCTTGGCGGTATAAGTCTTGCCGTCGTCGGTGGTGACCTCGACCTTGTCGGCGCCGTCGACCACGTGGTTGTTGGTCACGGCATAGCCGTCGGGCGAGATGAAGAAACCGGAGCCCTGGCCCTGCACGACGCGGCCACGGCCGCCCTTCAGGCCCGGGAAACCGTCCGGACCGCCGAAGCGGCGGAAGAAGCGCTCCATCGGCGAGCCCGGCTGGAACGGCGAGGAGGAATCATCGCCGTCATCGTTGCTCGCGGTCTTCTCCTTGATGTTGACCTTCACCGAGATCACCGACGGCTTCACGCGCTCGACGATGTCGGCGAAGCCGATCGGACGCTCGACCTTCCGAACCTCTTGGTTGACCTGCGCATGCGCCGGGCTGGAGAACAGGTCAGCCGGCGAGGTCGACGGGCTGAAGCCATAGACGGCCGCGCCGAGACCGGCGACGACCGAAGCCATCAGCGCGATCTTGCGCGCGGAGAACACCGACCGGCGCGGCTGCCGGTAGGACGGAAGATTCGAGAGGTCGGGACGGTCGGTCATGCAGAGATCTCCAGGGCCTTGAAATTCATTTGGCGCCGGATAGCGGCACCTTACGGTCCTGAACATGGGGGCTCCCGCCTTACCGTGCGCTGGCGGCGGGGTTAAACTTTCGTAATGAAGCGGCGGCGTGGATGCGGCAGTTTAGCGCAGCCCGAAAATCGTGGTTCTACAGGAACTTAATCGAGTTCCCGCGATGAGCGTGGAACCCTGCTTGGACGATTTTAGCTTGCCCTGACACTGACGATGAACTCGTCGACTTCGCGTTTCAAGGTCTCGGCCTGCCGCGACAGATCGACCGCGGAATCGCGCGCCTCGGCGGCCATGCGCCCGGTCTCGGCCGAGGTCGAGGTGATCTGGACGATGTGATTGGAAACGTCGAGCGTGCCGTGCGCGGCATCCTGGGCGCTGCGCGTGATTTCCTGCGTGGCATTGCGCTGCTGGGCGGTGTCGACCTCGATACCGGACATGATCGACGAAATCTCCGACAGCGTCTTGGAGATGCCGTCGATCGCGCCGCGCGTCTGTGCGGTGATGCCCTGGATGCTGGCGACATGCGAGGTGATCTCCTCCGTCGCCTTGCTGGTCTGGTGCGCCAAACTCTTCACCTCGGACGCGACCACCGCAAATCCCTTGCCGGCCTCCCCCGCCCGCGCCGCCTCGATGGTGGCATTGAGCGCCAGCAGATTGGTCTGCGAGGCGATCGCCTGCACGAGCTGCACGACCTCGCCGATCTTGTCGGCCGCATCGGACAGGGTGTGGATGGTGTCGCGGCTCTTCTCGGCCTGGGACGCTGCGCCCTCGGCACGCTGGGTCGCGTCGGTGACGCGGCGACTGATCGTGCCGATCGAATTGGTCATCTCCTCGGCCGAGCCCGCAACGGTCTGGACGCTGGCGCTGGCCTGGCTCGCGGCGCTTGCCACCGCATTGGCCTTGGTGCTGGTGTCGTTGGCGGTCCGCGACAACGTCTCGGCGTTGCTCTTCAGGTGCACAGCCGAGGACGCCACGCTGTCGACGACGCTGGCGACGAGATCGTTGAAGCGCTTGATCCGTGCGTCCAAAAATGTCGACCGCTCGGCCTGGTGCTGCGCCTCATGCAACTGCCGCTCGGTGAGGCGGCGCCGCTCGAGGCCATTGGTCTTGAAGACTTCCAGCGCGCCGGCGAGCAGGCCGATCTCGTTATGCCGCCGAGCCCTGGAACCGGCGTCTCGAATTTCTGATCGGCGACCTCGCGCATGGCATGCACGGTCGCCGCCAAGGGGTTCAGGATGCCGTTGCGCACCGCAAACCAGGTGGTGAGGCAGATCGCGACGGCGACGACCGCGATCACGCCGCAGGCGATCAGGAAATAGGAGAAGGCGGTCTGCGCCTGCTGGTAGATCTGCATCGCATGATCGCGCGCCGGACCGCTCAGCGCGGCGAAGTCCGACGACAGGCTGGTGATCTCGTTGTCGAGGTAGAGCACCGCGACGAATCCGGTGCCGCCGCCGATGCCCAGCAGGAACAATAATGCAGCGACGACAGCGCCGACCAGGAAGCGGATCGTCAGATTGCTATTCGCGAACATCGGGGACTCAGAGTCTGGAATCAAATCTCGCGACAAGTTTCCAGACAAAGGTCAACATAGCATGAAACACGGAGAGGAGACCGGCGGCCTCCGCATCATGGCGCAGCCAGGACGCTAGGAAGATTTGGCATCATCCGACATCAACGCGGCGAGCCGGGCCTCCTCGTCGGGCGAGAGCGGCGGTGCCGGTAGATCTGCACCGCTTCGCGCGCGGCGCCGGATTTGCAACCATAGCGCCAGACCGCCGCCAACCAGCAGAAGCGGCGCGAGCAGCCATAGCAGCATGGTCTGGCGCTCGAAGCGCGGCTTCAGCAGCACGAACTCGCCATAGCGCGCGACCAGGAAGTCGAGCACCTGCGAATTGCTGTCACCGGCGGCGATGCGCTCGCGCACCAGCAGGCGCAAATCGCGCGCGAGCGGCGCGTCGGAATCATCGATCGACTGGTTCTGGCAGACCATGCAACGCAGCTCGCGCGACAAGTCGCGCGCGCGCGCCTCCTTGGCGGGATCCGACATGATCTCGTCAGGCTGCACCGCGTGCGCCGCAGGCCAGGTCAGCAGCATCAGCGCGACGATCACGAACCACATCCGGCGCATCGGATCACTCCGCCGGCTGGAGGCGCTGCTTGGCCCGCGCCGGCTTCGGCGCACCGACCCGCAAACGGCGGTCGGACAGCGACAGCACGCCGCCGAATGCCATCAGCACCGGCCCCCACCAGATCAGCAGCACCAGCGGCTTGTGATAGATGCGCACCGCGATGGCGCCCTCGGCGGTGGCGTCACCGAGCGAGATGTAGAGCTGGCTCGCGCCGCGCGTCAGCAGCGCCGCCTCGGTGGTCGAGGAGCCGCGGGTGGTGAAGCTGCGCTTGGACGGCGTCATGACGCTGAGTGTCTCGCCGTCGCGGCTGACGTTGAACTCGGCGATCATCTCGCGGTAGTTCGGGCCCTGGCGCTGAAACAGCCCGTCGAGCTTCACGTCGTAGCCG
This sequence comes from Bradyrhizobium sp. SPXBL-04, assembly GCF_051853035.1. Taxonomy (NCBI): domain Bacteria; kingdom Pseudomonadati; phylum Pseudomonadota; class Alphaproteobacteria; order Hyphomicrobiales; family Nitrobacteraceae; genus Bradyrhizobium; species Bradyrhizobium sp. SPXBL-04. The sequence goes on from NZ_CP182472.1 coordinate 5,815,366, forward strand.
GCGACGTGGGCGACGTCGCTTTGCTTCATCGTCGCGATATATTCGCTGTTCCAGGTGGTCTCGCAGACGATTCCGATCAGCGCGACGCCGAGGCCGGCATGCGCAAGCGCGGTGCCCCAGGCCGAGCGCGGCAGGCCGCGCGCCCGGTGCAGCACTGTTGCGAACGGCAGGCGAACCAGGCCCGTCCGCTCGACGATGTCGGTGACCGCGCCGGCGACGACGAAGATACCGAGCCCGATCGCGAGTGGCGCCAGCGCGCTGCCGCCCCGCGTCCAGGCCCAGGTGATGGCGACGACGACGAGGCTGGCAACGCCCGCCGCGAGCAGGCGCTGCGTCACGCCGAGCAGATCGCCGCGCTTCCACGCCAGCATCGGGCCGAACGGAACGGCGAGCAGCAACAGGGCAAACAGCGGAGCGAAGGTGAGATTGTAGAAGGGCGCGCCGACCGACATCTTGAAGTCAGCCAGCATCTCCATCGCCAGCGGATAGAGCGTGCCGAACAGCACGACTGCGCAGGCGACCGTGAGCAGCAGGTTGTTCAGCACCAAGGCGCCCTCGCGCGAGATCGGCGCGAACAGACCGCCCTGCTTCAACGAAGTGGCGCGGCCCGCGAACAGCGACAGGCTGCCGCCGATGAACAGGCAGAGGATCAGCAGGATGAACACGCCGCGGGTCGGATCGGTGGCGAAGGCGTGCACCGAGGTGATGACGCCCGAGCGCACCAGGAAGGTGCCGAGCAGCGACAGCGAGAAGGTCAGGATCGACAGCAGGATGGTCCAGACCTTCAGCGCGTTGCGCTTCTCCATCACCAGCGCCGAATGCAGCAGCGCGGTGCCGGCAAGCCACGGCATCAGCGAGGCGTTCTCGACGGGATCCCAGAACCACCAGCCGCCCCAGCCGAGCTCGTAATAGGCCCAGTACGAGCCCATGGCGATGCCGAGCGTCAGGAAGATCCAGGCGACCAACGTCCACGGCCGCACCCAACGCGCCCAGGCCGCGTCGATCCGCCCCTCCATCAGCGCCGCGATGGCGAAGGAGAACGAGATCGAGAAGCCGACATAGCCGAGATAGAGCATCGGCGGATGCACGGCGAGACCGATGTCCTGGAGCACCGGATTGAGATCGCGCCCCTCGATCGGCGGATTGGCGATGCGCAGGAACGGGTTCGATGTCACCAGGATGAAGAGATAGAAGGCGCTGGCGATCCAGGCCTGCACGGCGAGCACGTGCGCGCGCAGCGACAGCGGCAGATTGTTGCCGAAAGCCGCAACCAGCCCGCCGAACAGAGCGAGGATCGACACCCACAGCAGCATCGAGCCTTCATGGTTTCCCCACACGCCGGTGATCTTGTAGAGCAGCGGCTTCATCGAGTGGGAATTCTCGTAGACGTTGGCGACAGAGAAATCCGAGTTCACGTGCAGCATCACCAGCGCCGTGAACGAGGCGCCGACGAACAGCAGCTGCGCCAGCGCGGTGGAGCGCGCCACGTTCATCAATGCAACGTCGCGCAGGCGCGCGCCGATCAACGGCACGACGGACTGGATCAGTGCGAGCCCGAGCGCCAGCACCAGCGCGTAGTGTCCGGATTCTGCGATCACCGCACCGCTCCCTGCGGATTACCCTGCGCGGTCGTGGCCGCAGGTTTGCTGCCGCCCGAAGCTGTGCCGCCGTAATCGTCCTTCCAGTGCCCCTGCTTCTTCAGGGCATCGGCGACGTCCTTGGGCATGTAGGTTTCGTCGTGCTTGGCAAGCACGGTGTCGGCCTTGAACACGCCGTTTGCGTCGAGCGCGCCTTCGGCGACGACGCCCTGCCCTTCACGGAACAGGTCGGGCAGGATGCCCTTATAGGCGACCGGCAGCTTGGCGTTGCCGTCGGCGACCTCGAAGTTCACCGCGAGATTGTCGCCGCGCTGGAGCGAGCCGGGCTGCACCAGCCCGCCGAGGCGAAACCGCTTGCCGGGTTCGACGTGCTTCTCGGCAACCATGGTCGGGGTCGAGAAGAACACGATGGAATCGCGCAACGCGTTGAGCACCAGCGCGGCCGCGAGCGCGAGCACGGCGAGCGAGCCGCCGATGATGGTCATACGTCGCTGCTTGCGCGTCATGGCGTATCCGTTCTCCGCTCGTCCCGTCCCGACATCGTCATCCGCCGAGCCCGAGTGTCTTCAGGCCTTCGTTGAGCTGGCGCAGTCGCTCGGCATCGCTCGCAACCGCCTGTCGGGCATCGGCCGATGCCCCCACCGCCTTGCCACGGTCGCCCATCACGAGATAGGCGCGCACCAGGCGCAGCCACCCCTCGACGTCATCGCCGTTCTGCTTGAGCCGCGTAGCGAGGCGTTCGACCATGCCGCGCACCATCGCGTTGCGATCGCCCTCGGCCATGTCCTTGGACGCTGCGATCGTCTCATCCGACAGCGCCGGCATCGTGCCGCCGCCGACCCGCGCCAACGAAGATTGCACCAAAGGACGCCACGGCGCATCCGCCGGCGCCTTCGCAAGCAGCGCGCGCCAGATATTGGCGGCATCGTCCTTGCGGCCGTCCTGCTCGGCGGCGAGCCCCAGGAAGTAGTTCGCCTTGGGATCGTCGGCATTGAGCGCGTGCGCACGCTCGAATTCCACCTTGGCCTCGGCGGTCACGACGCCGCCGGCAGCGGCCGAGAGCGCCTCGCCGAGATCGGAGCGGCGCTCGGGGCTCTCGCCATTGTAGGTGAGCGAGTTGCGATAGGCGCGCACCGCATCGTCGAAGCGGCCGAGCCGCTCCAGCACCGGCGCGAGCACGTTCCAACCGCGACCGTCGGCCGGATTCTTTTCCAGATGTTGCTCGACCTGCACGACGAGGTTCTCGAGCGATTGCGCCATGCCGGACCCGGATCCGCGCTCGCGCTGCGCCAAGGGAAAGTCCTGAAGCTTGGGCGAACCGAGCGGCATGTAGACGCCGATCGCAACCAGCGGCAGACCGGCGAGCGCCAGCACGGCCGCGGCGCGGCGCCATTTCAGGCTCGATTTCGGCGCCGTTGCGGGTTCGCTGGCGGCCGCGGCGAGCAGCCGGCGGCTGATCTCGACGCGCGCAGCCTCGGCTTCAGGAGCGGCGATCAGTCCCATGCCGAGATCACGCTCTATCTCGGCCAGTTGGTCCTTGTAGACCGCGACCTCGCTGCCTTGATTTTGCGCGCGTCCGCTGCGGCCGAGCGGCAGAAGCACGGCGAAAATCGCCGCGACCGTCATCAGCGCGAACACGAACCATAGCGTCATCTGGCAAGCTTCCGGCGGCGCACGATCCGCGCCCACAGGTGGCTTTACACCACGGCCGGACGAGGCGGCAATTGACAATTGTCAATTCGGCGCGACCGCGCGCGGTCCCGAAACGGTGAAACTCCAACGGCTTAGCCGATCTCGAAGTCCGCACTTTGTGCGGCATCCTCGCCGTGCCCGTTGAAGGCCTTCAGGAAGTATGTTCCGGGCCGGATTGCAGCGGGCATTCTGATGCGCAACGCCCCCACCGGAACCGGCGAGGCGACCCTGGTGACTGTCTCCGGCACTTGCCGACCGCTTGCCTTCTCGACCAGCACCACCTTCGCGCCGACCATCAGTCGTTGATATTTGGCAGTGATGACGCGGTTCTCGATTTCGATGGAGCTGATAATGGGTTTCATGCGCCCACAAATAGAAATTCCCCGGACTTGCACGGGACCGTAGGGCTCGCTACCGGCAGCGTCAACCTCAAATTGTGATCACGAAAATATGCGCTTATATCAGCTGGCGCGCGACGATTTGCGCTCGCCCGTGAGCGCGTTTTCTGCCGCACGACTCATCAGCGAGGCGTAATCGTCGCCGAACAGCACCTGGCAGAAGCGGATCGCGGCCTGCACCTGCTGCTGTCGATAGGTGCGGACCTTGTGATCGGCGGCGCGCAGCGACTGCACCAGCTGTTCGGTCGAGCGTTCGACATATTGCTGGAGGTCGGAATAGGTGCGCAGCGTCACCTCGTTGATCGCAAGCTCGCTCGCATAGTTGCGGCAGGTCGCGACGAAATCGATCAGCGCCACGGATTCCTCGACCTCGGTGCTGTCGATTCGCGCCCCCGGCGGAATGTCCTTCTCGGCGCGCTGGCGCAGGATGCGGCGAACGCGGCCGGGAACGCTGTCGATCTCGGATTGCAGCGCATTGGAGATGTCGGCCCGGATCGAGACCAACTGCTTGCCCCAGGCGGAATCGTTGCGCAGGTCCAGCTCGGTGCGCAGGCCGCGCACGCCGTCATGCAGCGCCTTGAGATTGCCGGCGACATTGTCGAAATGGCCGCGCTTGATGTCCATGCGCAGGATCGCGGCAACGCAGGACAAATCGTGCAGGGCGATCGTGACGGCGACACCGTAGGGCGTTGCCGCGACGCGGATCTCGTCGTCCGATGCGGCAATCTTGATGGCAAGGCGGATGATCTGCCACGGCGCGGTCATCCGTTGCACCACCATCGACAGCGCGAAGGGCAGCATCTGCGGGGTCTGGAGAACGGGAATGTTGAGCGCTGACGTCACCGAGGCGATCTGGGAATCGCCGAAGGCGCGCAGGAAGCGCGGCAGCTTCTCGTTCAGGGCCGCGACGGCTTCCCGGACCTGGAGCACCGCACCGATCGAATAGAGATCATCGATCACGTTGGGCGGGCCGACACGGGCCAGCGCGCGCGACTTGTCGCCGCCGCCGGGCCCCGTCAGCGCGAAGATCGCGTCCGCAGCCACCGCCTGGAGCTTTGAGGCCAGCGCCTCGACCTGGCCGGCACTGTCTGCCGGCATGCGGGCCAGCGCCGCCTCGAATTCATTCACTTTGTCCGGGGCGCCGTCACGGCCGAGCCATTGCCAGATCGGGTGCAGCGAGGAGCGGCGGATTTGTCCGACCCGGATCGGAGCGCCCGCTTCGACCAGGAACGGTTCCAACACTTGGAACAGCAGGCGCGACAGATCGTCCGTACGCGGCGGCGGGGCCTCGTCGGCTTCGCTCTTGCGGACGATCTTGCGCAACTGCTCGAGCACGAGGGTCGCGACAGCCGTGTCCTGGCCACGCTCCAGCGCGCGCTCGAACTCCCGCATCAGCAGCGCCTGCGACTGCGGCGGGAGCTGCGCGAGATATTCCCTCAGCCGCTCGATCGATGTCTGGCTCATGCGCCCGGGTCATGCACGGTAAAATGGCGGACATGGGATGCGTCCGGGCGCGATCTTAAGAGGTCCCCACTTAAGAAGCCGTTTAGGAAGTCGCCTCGAATGCCTCCGGTTTTCTCCTGCAGGGGCATCGAACGCAACGAAAAATCCAGGAAGAACAATGGACTATAGCCCGGGAAGGACCAGTTCGGCCCGCAGGCCCCCGATCGGCGCCCCGCCGAGCGAGAGGCTGCCGCCATAAAGCGCGGCGAGATCGGTCACGATCGACAGCCCCAGCCCCGAGCCGGGCTTGGATTCGTCGAGCCGCTGGCCGCGCCGGGAGACCTTGGCGCGCTCGGTCTCCGACAGGCCGCGGCCGTCGTCATCGACGATGATCCGCAGGCGCGGGCCGGCGCCGGTCTGGTGTGGCGTCTCGACCAGAACCTCGATGAAGACGCGCGAGGCCGCCCATTTGCAGGCATTGTCGACGAGATTGCCGACCATCTCCTCCAGATCCTGCCGCTCGCCCCGGAACTTCACAGACGGATCGGCCTTGGCCTCGACCACGATGCCACGGTCGCGATGGATCTTCTCCATGGTCCGCCGCAGCGCCTCGATGGCGGGCGCCACCTCCGTCACGGTCGCGACCACCGAGACCCGCGCCGCAATGCGGGCGCGCTCCAGATGATGGGCGACCTGGTCGCGCATCACGTCCGCCTGCTCCATCACCTTGGACGCGAACGGATCGGCCGCGTGGGCGCCGGCCTCGTTAACGATGACCGAGAGCGGCGTCTTGATCGCATGGGCGAGATTGCCGACATGGGTGCGCGCCCGCTCGACGATCTCGCGATTGGCGTCAATCAGCGCATTGGTCTCGCGCGCCAAAGGCGCGATCTCGACGGGAAATTCGCCCTCGAGCCGCTCCGCCCGCCCGGAGCGGATGTCGGCGATGGATTCCGAGATGCGCTTGAGCGGCGCCAGGCCAAAGCGGACCTGGAACACGGTGGTCAGCAGCAGCACGATGCCGAGCGCCGTAAACGTGCCGCCGAGATAGTAGTCGAAGCTCCGCGTCTCGTCGAAAATCTCGGTGTCGTCGCCGGCGACGCTGACGAGAAACTTGCCGTCGGCACCGAGATCGACCGGCCGCTCCACCATGCGCAGGTTCTGCCCTTCCGGACCATCGACATAAGCGAGCCGGATGCCGGCGGCGGTGAGCTCGGCCCCCTGCTCTTCCAGCTTCGGCAGTTTCTTGTCCCAGAGCGAGCGCGACGAGCGCACCTCCGGCTTCTCGGTGTCGGTCCGCGTGATCTGCCAGTACCAGCCCGACAGCGGCAGCTCGAACAAGGGCTCGCCGAGCGACTGGAACTGGCGGTCGGGCGGCTCGTCGGGGGTCGCAACCTCGGCGATCAGCGTGCGGAGATAGAGATTGAGACGACGGTCGAAGGCGCGCTCGGTGGCGTTCTTGTAGACCGACGACAACACCACGCCGGTGATGGCCAGGATCACCACGAGCCAGGCGGTCGCCGACAGGAACAGGCGATTGGCGAGTGAGCTAGCAGCCATCGGCAGGGTCCCGGCGGGCGCAGGATATCAGGGCGTTGGACGTCATGACCGGACCAAGGGCCCTGTTCGGCCTCCCGTCAAGCCCGAGACGGACTCAAGCGCCGGGTGCGGGCGGCGGGGTCAGGAGATAGCCGAGGCCACGGACGGTCTGGATGATGTCGACGTCGAGCTTCTTGCGGATGCGGCCGACGAAGACCTCGATGGTGTTGGAGTCGCGGTCAAAATCCTGGTCGTAGAGATGCTCGACCAGCTCGGTGCGGGAGACCACGCGCCCGGAATGGTGCATCAGATAGGCCAGAAGCCGATATTCGTGCGAGGTCATCTTCACGGGATTGCCTGACACGCTGACCCGGCCGGTCCTGGTATCGAGCGTGACCGGGCCGCAGCTGAGTTCGCTCTGGGCATGACCGGTCGAGCGGCGCAGCAGCGCGCGGATGCGCGCCAGCACCTCCTCCAGGTGGAACGGCTTTGCGACATAGTCGTCGGCGCCGGCGTCGAACCCCTGCACCTTGTCGCTCCAGCGGTCGCGCGCGGTGAGGATCAGGACCGGCATGGTGCGGCCGTTGCGGCGCCAGGCCTCCAGCACCGAGATGCCGTCCTTCTTCGGCAGGCCGATGTCGAGCACCACGGCGTCATACGGCTCGTTGTCGCCGAGATAGTGCCCCTCCTCCCCGTCGAAAGCGCGGTCGACGACATAACCAGCGTCGGTCAGCGCCTTGGTGAGCTGGCGATTGAGATCGGGGTCGTCCTCAACAACGAGCAGGCGCACGCTTCTCTCCAAAGATTGGCTGCAAGAACAGGCTGCATGACCACGGCCAGAGATGAGCAATTCCGGCGTGAACTGAATATGAACGCGGGGAACCGGCACGTTACTTTTTGGTCATATACGACCTCCCACGCGCCGACGCGACTGCGCCCGCCAGGCAACCGGACGAGCCGACGGCATGGCGGGCGCAATGTGCCGCGTCACGCGGCGAATAGGAAGGGTCCGAGGCGTTCGGACCCGGCCGATCAGGTCCGGAAGAACACGAACCAGATGACGGCGAGGATCAGGATCGCAAGGCCGGTCGAGATGGCAAGCAGCGCCGCCACCGACGGCCCGGGCTCGCCCTGACGGGCCTCGGTCGGAGTTTCCACGATCTGATGCCGCTCTCGCGTGGTTGCCATGATGCCCTCAATCTTTGGATGTCGCTTCAGATAGCCACGACCTCCTCGCAGCCGATATCCGGAGCCAACGCGTGATTGGATATGATGTTCCGGCCTTTGCCCGCGGATCGGCAGCAACCTCAGGCCCAGCGGCCGGTTAACGCAGTTGCAAGATTGAGCAACCCGTCTTGCTATGATTCGTTGTTCCCCGATGGTATCCTTGTCATCTGTCCCCGTTGCGTTTGGAGTAGCCCATGGCCCCCCGCGCCAATTGGAAGGGTTTTCTGCGTCTGTCGCTCGTGACCTGTCCGGTCGCGCTCTATCCGGCCACTTCGGATACCGAGAAGGTCTCCTTCAACCAGATCAACCGCAAGACCGGCCACAGGATCAAGTACCTCAAGGTCGACGCCGAGACCGGTGACGAGGTCACGTCCGAGGACATCGTCAAGGGCTACAAGGTCGACACCGACACCTATATCGAGGTCACCAAGGACGAACTCGACGACATCGCGCTGGACTCCACGCACACGATCGAGATCGACGAGTTCGTGCCGAAGGCCGATATCGACAACCGCTATCTGATCCGTCCCTATTACCTCGTGCCCGACGGCAAGGTCGGCCACGACGCCTATGCGGTGATCCGCGAAACCATCCGCAGCATGGACAAGGTCGCAATCGGCCGCGTGGTGCTGACCAACCGCGAGCACATCATCGCGCTGGAGCCGCTCGAGAGCGGGTTGATGGGCACACTGCTGCGCTATCCCTACGAAGTGCGGAGCGAAACCGAGTATTTCGACGACATCCAGGACGTGAAGCTGACTAAGGACATGCTCGACCTCGCAAAACACATCGTCGAGAAGAAGTCCGGCGCGTTCGAGCCCGGGCTGTTCGAGGATCATTACGAAACCGCGCTGATCGATCTCATCAACAAGAAGCGCAGCGGCATGCCGATCACCGCCAAGGCGGCGCCGAAGACCGGCGGCAATGTCATCAACCTGATGGATGCGCTGAAGAAGAGTCTCGCGAGCGAGAAGGAGGCGGTGCCCGCGGCAAAGGTCGTCAAGGAGCCCGTCAAGGGCAAGAAGCCGAAGAAGCGCGTCGAGGGCCAACGCGAAATGCTGCTGCCGATCGCCGGCAAGGGCGGCAAGGACACCGCGGCGAAGACTGCGCCCAAGGAGGCTTCGAAGAAGGCCGACAAGCCGGTGCGCGCGCCGGCGCGGGCGAAGAAGGCCAGCTAGACGCATCGCACCTAACAATCGCACCGTGATGTCCCCCCTCGCCGGTCGGCCGGACTGACATGCCCTGGTCGGCGGAGTTCGACGATCCGGTTCGCGTGAGCAACAAACGCAAGCTGCTCACGCTTCAAGAGGCGGCGGACTACGTCATGCGGCTGCCTGAGGATGCCCAGCACGAGGCGCACTGGCAGACCGCGATCGAGACCTTGATCAATGCGGCCGAGACCGGCGGGGGCTGGATGATGTTCGCCCGCATCGCCATGTTGCGGGCGCTGAATGCGGACGGACGGCGCGAATGAGGGCGATAGTCGGCCCCTTCAGCAGCATGCTTGCCGGGCCGTTGACGAATAGGCTCAATAATCCGTTAAGCGCGACCGTCGTTTACCGATACGGCGGAGCTCTGCGCATGAACCAGGGTATTCCTACGGGAGACAAAATTAAGCACCGGTTGTCCTTGCGCACAGCATGGTGCCAGCCCCGATCGAGCCAAGGTACGCGTGCCGTGCAGCAGCAGGACGTCAGAAAGAGCTACATCAGCATCGTGAACGACGCACGCGAGAGCGAGCGGACCGCGGGGACGGGGGCGCGCTCGCAGCGGGGCGCGGTAAAGGACTTCGTTGGCCGCCTCACCGCCATGTTGAAACGCCGCCTTCCCGGCGCCGCGATCACGTCCTAGCGGACGCTGCGGCTGTCGCAGAGAGCGCGCCGATTTGGATCCATTTGGATGGGATGAGGGAACCTTAATTTAATGAATGTCACCGTATGAAACAGAGGCGCGTTCGCCCGGATTTAATTCTTTTGGCGCGCAGAAAATCTATTCGATCGATTTACGAGTTCGAAAACGACGCGGCCATACATTGGTTCGGATGAAGAGGAGTTGGCAATGAGTTTGCTTAGGTCTTTCCTTGCCGATGAGACTGGCGCCACCGCCATCGAATACGGCCTGATCGCCGCCGGCATTGCACTGGCCATCGTAACCGTAGTGAACAACACGGGCAGCCAGCTCCTCAACAACAAGTTCAACTCGATCAGTTCGTCGCTGAAGTAACGGCCGCCCTGGCCTGAGGCGACGTCCCTATGCGTTGACTTCAGCATGGCTCGCGGCGGCCTTGCCGGAGCATGCCACCTCCCCAATTCCGTCATTGTGGGCCACCGGGTCCGCGCAAAGCGCGGTCCGATGACAGGCTCCGCGAAGCAATCCAGAATCCCTCGGCGGGAAAGACTCTGGATTGCTTCGCTGCGCTCGCAATGACAGAGTGTGGAGCGACGCCGCGGTTCCATTGACTCGAATGTCTGCTTACGGGATTCTCGTTCTGCAACCGCGGCTTGGCTCGACGAGCCATGCTGTCTAACGATGAACCAGAGCTGCTTGAAGGATGCAGATGAGAAGCGTGACGCTGTTGGCGCTCAGCCTCATGTTTGTCGGCGTCTGGTCGGGCGACGGCGCGAGAGGACAGACCTCGGCCGCGCCGCCGGTTTCGCTTGCCCCGCCCAATGCATTGCCGCCACGCGGGAGCGCCACAAATTCAAGAATTCCGCCGGCGACATCCGGCAGAGAGGCTTCGCCACCTGTGGTCGGCGGGCTTCCACAGGTGCCGAATCCGGCCGCCGACTACGATGGCTTCAGCGTCGGCACTGACGACAATGACACCCCAAGTCGGGTGACGCCGCCCGTGAGGTCACGCGCAGCAAAGGGCTCCAGGTCCAATCCGGATACGAACGGCCTCGCCGGACAATCGTCGATCGATCAGGAAGACGAGGCGTTGCAACGAAAGCTGACGATTTGCAAGAACTGCAAATAGCAGGTTTGTCAGCCGCTGGTGAAACCGACCTGCGGCATGCGGCTGGCAAGCTCGTGGCCCGAATGGAGCTCAGCGAAATCCGGGCTACGGGACTGAGACAGGCCAGCGATGACGCAACGGGTATTTCGATAGCTCCAGCAACACCAGGGACACAAGCGCTGCCACCACCGTAACGGCGAGATCGTCGGAATGCAGCGGGCCAAAGCGGAATAGGTCGGCGGCGGCCGGCCACGCAAGGCTTAGGGAGAGCACGGTGGTCACGAACACGACAATGATGACCAGTGTCCGGTTCGGCCGGGTAAAGGCTTCGATAAGCGACGTCGAGAACGAGCGGTTGACGAAGATCAGGCTCACGATCACCAACACCAGCGAGAAGAACGTCAGGGCACGCACCTCGTTCGCCGGCATGCCGTAGGCATTCGCCGTCACCATCACGCCCCCGGTCAGGGCCAACGCGAGCGCACCCTGCAGCGCCGACCAGACCAGCAGGGACCTTGGCAGCAGCGGCTCGTCCGGCGAGCGCGGCGGCCTCTGCATCACGTCGCGCTCTTCGGTCTCTGCCTCGAATACCAGGGAGCAGACGGGATCGATGATCATTTCGAGGAATGCGATGTGGACTGGCCCGAACAGGAGCGGCAGTCCGGTCACCAACGGCAGCAGCGCAAGTCCGGCAATCGGAACGTGGACCGCAAGGATGAAGCTCATCGCCTTGCGAAGATTGTCATAGATCCGGCGGCCGAGGCGGATCGCCTTCACGATGGAGCCGAAATCGTCGTCAAGCAGAACGATCGAGGACGCCTCGCGCGCCACGTCGGTGCCGCGCCCGCCCATGGCGACGCCAATATGGGCAGCCTTCAGCGAGGGCGCGTCGTTAACGCCGTCGCCGGTCATGGCAACGATTTCGCCGGCGCCCTTGAGCGCATTGACGATGCGCAGTTTCTGGGCCGGCGCAATTCGCGCGAAGACGGCTTGTCCCCGCGCCGCCTGGGCAAGTTCGGCATCGGCCATGCCTTCGGCGTCCGCCCCCGTCAGGATGCGTTCGGGATCGAGGCCCGCTCGCGTCGCGATCGCAGATGCGGTCGCGGGATAATCGCCAGTGATCATGACCACACGGATGCCAGCGGACCGGCATTCGGCGACGGCGCCCTTCACCTCAGGCCGCAGCGGATCGGCAAAGCCGGTCAGGCCGCAGAAGCCAAGGGAAAAGCCGCGTTGCGTCTCGGGAAGATCAGTCTCCGCGCAAGTCGCCCGCGCCACGCCGAGCACGCGAAGCCCTTCCCGCGCGAGGGCGTCCACACGTGCCCGCAATTCAGCCAGCTCTTCCGCGCTCATCCCGCAAAGCATGCCGATCGTCTCGGGCGCGCCCTTTGCCGCGACGACGCATTCACCGTCGCCTCCGCGCCACACGTTCGACATGGCGAGCAGGTCGGGACGCAAGCCGTAGCTTTGCACAAGTCGTCGGCCGGTGCCGGTCCCCGGCCCGAGCGAATGCAGCGCCTTCTCCATGGGATCGAACGGCTGCGGGACGCAGGCCAGGACGCCAGTCTCAATCAATGAATCGAACGTATGCTCCGCGCGCGCCGCGATGTCAGGCGTGTATTGTGAACCATCGGGCAGCACCAGACGAGCAACAGTCATGCGGTTTTCGGTCAGCGTGCCCGTCTTGTCCGTGCAGAGCACGGTTGCCGCTCCGAGCGATTCGATGGCCGAGGCCCGCCGCGTCAGCACGCGAGCCTGCGAGATGCGCCAAGCGCCCATGGCGAGAAACACCGTCAGAACGACCGGAAACTCCTCGGGAAGCATCGACATGCCGAGCGCAATGCCGGCAAGCACGCCCTCGAGCCAGCCGCCGCGATAGAGTCCATACAGGAGCACGGTCAACGCGATCACGAAGGCGCTGGCGATCGCAAACATTGCCACCAGGCGCGTCGTTTGCTGTTTCAGGCGGGGCGCCTCCGTCGACAGTGAATGCAGCGATTGTCCGATCTTGCCGATCTCGCTTCGGACTCCGGTCGACGTGACTTCAGCCACGCCGCTTCCGCACACCACCAGCGTCCCGGAGAACACGAATGGATGGTCATCGCCACCAGCATGCGGCGCCACCGGCTGATCGAGCGCGCAATGCGCCAGCTTGCGGACCGGGACGGATTCCCCCGTCAGCAGCGATTCATCCAGCAGGAGATCGTCGCATCGAACGATCGTAGCATCCGCCGCCACGCGGTCTCCCTCGGAGAGCATGATCAGGTCACCGCGAACGACCTCGCGGCCTGGAATGCGGATGTGTTCGCCGCCGCGGATCACGAGTGCGCGGGGGCTGGTCAGATCGCGCAACGACTCGAGCACGCGCTCGGTGCGTGCCTCCTGCACGATGGTGATGACAATCGAGATCGATGCAAACACGAGGAGCAACAGCGCTTCGCCGAGATCGCCCAGGACGAAGTAGATCAGCCCGCCCGCCAGCAGCAACAGCAGCATGGGCTCGCGCAGCACCTCAAGGATGAGTTGCACGATCGTTCGCCGCTCCGTGCGAGGCAGCTCATTGAAGCCTTCGGCCTTCAGCCGTGCCTGCGCTTCGGGCGCGGTCAGCCCCTGCATCGCCGGCCATCGGTGTGAGAAGGGCACGGCGGCTTATCATTGTGTTTCCCGTTGACAACGGGGCTGTCAGGATAGCTCGCGAGGCTCAAGTCCATGGGTCCCTAGGAGCAATTGAACGATGAGGGCCGTCAACTCGCCCCTCAACGCCATCATGGCATGCCGCAACCGGCTGCCGGCTTGACCTGGGTCAAGCGTCTGCGCTCACACGGGGCCTTGCTGGGGCTGGCGAACGCGTCAGTTCGGACAGGGTTGTCCGGCGGCGCCCCACACGGCCATGTCCTTGACGTGATCTTCGAAAATGCCCGGCGGCGTCGCGCGGCCGGCTCCAGGGGCCCAGCCCCGCGGAATGAAGCCGCTCAGCGACGCATCGTGCCGCAAGTGCTCGACGAGACCGGCAGCGTCACGACCGCCATTCCGCTTGGGATCCTTCATCTGCGCGCAAATCTCGGCGCCGCTCTTGCCGAACCAGATGAAATCGACCGGAGCGAGCTGCCAGTCGATGCCGGCGCGCGGCGGCGATGGTGCCGGCTCGTTCGCCTGGGTGGAGGTCATGTGACAGGTCGAGCACGGGACCGCTTCCGCGCCGACAGGATCGGACCGCCATTCCGTCGATCTGGACGGTGCAGGCGCCACATTGCGCGACGCCGCAGCCATATTTGGGACTGGTGATGCCGAGCTCGTCGCGCAGCACCCAGAGCAGAGGCATCTCGGGAACGACGTCGTGTCCCTTCGCAACGTTGGAACTAAGCGTGCCTACGAAGCTTCAACACTGTCAAACCGAATCCCCACCGCATCTGCGCTTACTTTCAAATTCGCACGATAACCGCAGCGAGTTTGCATTTGGGGGCAGCCTGCATGCGTTGAGCTGCCTCTTTCGACAGCAGCGCATCGCGTGAGTACGCCTTCTCGTCGCGCGGCAGCTTGATCGATTTGGCGACGACACTGCGAACCGCAGAGTTGCGATGACGGTCCGTACACCTCCTGCATGGCTGACCTACCTGCAGGCGCGATCAACTGCGCTTTACGCCTCTCCAATTTCCTGATCCTCTCTCCTCCAATCAGCCGGACCAACCGGCCGGCCCAGGGAGAGAGACGCCATGAAGCTCGGCACCGCCATCGCAGAAATCATGCGGCGTGAGGGGATCGAGATCCTCTGCGGTTATCCAGTCAACCATCTGATCGAGCATGCGGCGAAAGCCGAGATCCGACCCGTGATGGTGCGGCAGGAGCGTGTCGGCATCCACATGGCGGATGCGATCTCGCGGGTGACGTCGGGCCGCAGCATCGGCGCGTTCTGCATGCAGCATGGGCCGGGCGCGGAGAACGCGATGGGCGGCGTTGCGCAGTGCTTTGGCGAATCCGTTCCCGTGCTAGTGCTGCCGATGGGCTATCAGCGCCGGCTTGCGCATATCGAGCCGAACTTCAATTCCAGCGAGGCGATGAAGCCGTTCGCGAAATCCTCCGAGCCAATCATTCTCGCCGCCGAAGTCGCCAATATCTTTCGCCGCGCCTTCACCAAGCTGAAGAACGGCCGCGGCGGGCCTGTCATCGTCGAGATCCCCTCCGATATGTGGAACGAGGAGGTGCCGGAGCCGCTGAACTACACGCCGGTGCTGCGCACCCGCTACGGCGCCGACCCTGTTCACGTAAAGGAAGCAGCCGACCTGCTCGTGAACGCAAAACGGCCGGTGATCTATGCCGGCCAAGGCGTGCATTACGCGCAGGCGTGGCCGCAACTGAAGCGGCTCGCCGAACGGCTGGCGATTCCCGTCACGACCAGCCTCGGCGGCAAATCATCGTTTCCGGAAACGCATCCGCTCTCGCTCGGCTCGGGCGGGCTCGCGGTGCCGCGCGCGGTGCCGAAGTTTCTGGCCGAGGCCGACGTCATCTTCGGCATCGGCTGCTCCTTCACCGAGACCAATTTCGGCATCGCGATGCCGAAGGGCAAGACCATCATCCACTCCACGCTCGACCCGAACCATCTCAACAAGGATGTGGAAGCCAAGATCGGCCTCGTCGGCGATGCCGGTCTTGTGCTCGATGCACTGCTGGAGGAAATCGGCAAGTCGGTGACATCCGATCGCGACGCCTCGGCGGTCGCGGCCGAGATTGCGGCCTCGCACAAAGAGTGGCTGGCAAAATGGATGCCGAAACTCACCAGCAATGGCGCGCCGCTCAACCCCTATCGCGTGCTGTGGGATCTTCAGCACACCGTCGACATCCACAACACCATCATCACGCATGATGCCGGCAGCCCGCGCGACCAGCTCTCGCCGTTCTGGAAATCGGTCGAGCCCCTCAGCTATCTCGGCTGGGGCAAGACCACGCAGCTCGGCTATGGCCTTGGGCTCACGATGGGCGCCAAGCTCGCAAAGCCCGACAAGCTCTGCATCAATGTCTGGGGCGATGCGGCCATTGGTTTTACCGGCATGGATTTCGAGACCGCGGTGCGCGAGCGCATCCCGATCATGTCGATCCTGCTCAACAATTTCTCGATGGCGATCGAATTGAAGGTGATGCCGGTCTCGACCGAGAAATATCGCTCGACCGACATCTCCGGCGACTACGCCGCGATGGCGCGCGCCTTCGGCGGCTATGGCGAGCGGGTGACGAGGCCGGAGGAGATCGTGCCCGCGATCAAGCGCGGCATCCAGAAGACGCAGGAAGGCGTGCCGGTGCTGCTGGAGTTCATCACCAGCAAGGAGACCGAGGTGTCGCGGCCCGGCACGTGAACGGGGCCGCAGGCGCTGGCTCCGGCCGCACAAGATGTGATAATCCGGCCCAGTGCCGCGCAAACCGCGGCATCAAGCCGGATTAGGAATGACCGCCCCTTCCAACGAAATCGAGGAACTCGAGCGCCGATTGCAGTCGGCTGCAGCCGAGAATGCACGGCTGCGCGGCGAGCTTGCGGTTGCACGTGATCGCCAGAGCGCCAGCGCCGAGATCCTGCGCACCATCGCGGCCTCGCCCTCCGATGCTCGGCCGGTCTTCGCGGCGATCGCGTCCAGCTCGAAGCGCCTGCTCGGCGGCTTCTCCGCCACCGTACTTCAGTTCATCGGTGACGAGCTGCACCTCGTGGCGTTCACGCCGACCAGCCCGGAGGCGGACGAAGGACTCAAGGCGTCGTTCCCGCGCAAGATCGCGGACTTCCCGACTTTTGCGCTCGTGCGCGACGGCGAGACGATCCAGTTTCCCGACAGCGAGGCCGCCGACGTCCCAGAGCTGAACCGGGAGCTGGCGCGGCTGCGCGGCTTCCGCAGCGTGCTGTTCATGCCGCTGATGAACCGGGGCGCGCCGGTCGGCATGATCAGCGTCACGCGCGCCGAGCCCGGCGCGTTCGCGCCCGATCTCGTGCAGTTGCTCCAGACCTTTGCCGACCAGGCCGTGATCGCGATCGAGAATGCGAACCTGTTCAACGAGACGCGCGAGGCGCTGGAGCGCCAGACCGCAACCGCCGACATCCTCAAGGTGATGGCCGCTTCGCCCTCGGACGTGCAGCCGGTGTTCGCGGCCATCGCTGCCAACGCCAATCGCCTGATCGGCGGCTTCTCCACGGCGGTGCTGCGCTATGTCGACGGCGGCGCGCATCTTGCGGCATTCACGCCGACTGATCCCGCGGGCGATCGCGTGCTCCAGGCCTCGTTTCCAGTGCCGTTTGCACAATTCCCGCCTTACCAACTCGTGGCCAATGGTGCCGCGGCGCAACTGCCCGACACCGAGCTCGAGCCGGCCGCGCGCGACATCGCGCGCGCCCGGGGCTATCGCAGCATGCTGTTCACGCCGCTGATGAGCGAGGGCGAAGCCATCGGCATCATCATCGCCACACGCCGCGCGACCGGCTGCTTCGCCGAGCATCACGTGCGGCTGCTGCAGACCTTCGCCGACCAAGCAGTGATCGCGATCAAGAATGTCAGCCTGTTCAACGCCACCAGGGAAGCGCTGGAACGCCAGACCGCGACCGCCGACATTCTCAAGGTGATCGCGGCTTCGCCTGCCGACGTCACGCCGGTGTTCCAGGCCATCTCCGACAGCGCCAAGGCGCTGATCGGCGGGCACTCCTCCACCGTCACCCGCGTCATCGACCGCATGCTGCATCTGGCGGCCTTCACCACCGACAACGAGGCCGGCAATGCGGACCTGCTCAGCTCGTTCCCGACGCCGCTGTCGGCGTCAGGCATTCACAGCCGGGTGGCAAGGAGCGGCCAATATGCGTTCCGCAGCGACATGCAGAGCGAACCTGATCTCACCGAGGCCATGAAGGAGCTGGCGCGGACGCGAGGCTATCGCAGCATCCTCGTGGTGCCGATGCTGCGCGACGGCGTTGCGATCGGCACCATCGCCGTCACGCGGCCGGAGCCCGGTCATTTCCCCGACAAGGCGATCAACCTGCTCAAGACCTTTGCCGACCAGGCCGTGATCGCGGTCGAGAACACGCGCCTGTTCAACGAGGTGCAGGACCGCACGCAGGACCTCGCCAAATCGCTCGATGATCTGCGCGCCGCGCAGGACCGGCTGATCCAGACCGAGAAGCTTGCCTCGCTCGGCCAGCTCACCGCCGGCATCGCGCATGAGATCAAGAACCCGCTCAACTTCGTGAACAATTTTGCCTCGCTCTCCGCCGAGCTGACCGACGAGCTGAACGAGGTGCTTGCGCCGGCTAAGCTCGCAGACGAGATCCGCGCAGAGGTCGACGAGCTGACGGGGCTTCTGAAGGACAATCTGCAGAAGGTCGTGCAGCACGGACGCCGCGCCGATTCCATTGTCAAGAACATGCTGCTGCATTCGCGCGAAGGCGGCGGCGAGCATGGGCTGAGCGACATCAACGCGCTGGTGGAAGAGAGCCTCAACCTCGCCTATCACGGCGCACGCGCCGAGAAGGCAGGGTTCGACGTAACGCTGAAACGCGAGCTCGATCCCGCGGTCGGGCAAGCCGAAGTGTTTCCGCAGGAGATCACACGAGTGTTATTGAACCTGATCTCGAACGGCTTCCACGCGGTCACCAAGCGCAAGGCGGAGGGCGCCGCCGACTACGAGCCGATGGTGATCGCCGCGACGCGCGACCGCGGCGACAGCATCGAGATCCGCATCCGCGACAACGGCACCGGCATTCCCGACGAGGTCAGGGAGAAGATGTTCAATCCGTTCTTCACCACCAAGCCGGCCGGCGAAGGCACGGGCCTCGGGCTATCGATGAGCCACGATATCGTGGTGAAGCAGCACGGCGGCACGATCGACGTCGCGACGGAGCCCGGCGCGTTCACGGAGTTCACGATCCGGCTGCCACGGAAGAGCAGTTTTGCGGATGCAGGCGGCGGCTAAGCCCTACTCCGCCATCTCGACGGGTTGCTTCGCCGAGGGACCGGCCAGCGCCCGCTCCTCCATCGCAATGAGGCAGAGCGCAGCTCCGGTCATCAGCGCCGTGGCGGCGCCGAAGACGTAGCGGAACGCATGCCGCATGTCGTCGGCGGGAATCGTGCTGACGGCGGCGTGATGCTCGCCGAGCGGGATATCGGCACCGAGCGCGATCAGCAGGATGGCCGCGAACGCCGCGACCGTGAAGGACGACATCAGCGAGCGGAAGAAGTTCAACGCACCGGTGATGGTGCCGATCTGCGGCCGCGCGACCGAATTCTGCACCGAGACCACGCAGACCGGAAAGGTGGTGCCGAGGCCGAGCGCAAACGCGGCCATCAGCGTCAGCAGGCCCCATAGCGGCAGCGTCGTCAACGTGAGCCCGAGGCCGCACAGCGCGGCCCAGGAGGTGCCGATGATGGCGACGCGCTTGTAGTGCTTGGCCCGCGCCATCGTACGCCCGGCGATGGCCGCACCGCAGGTCGACACCGCCGCGAGCGGAATCAGCGCAAGGCCCGCCTCGCTGGCACTGAGGTGATAGACGGATTCGTAATAAAGCGGGAGCTGGACCGTGAGGCCCGTGATCGCGCCGAGCGCACAGCCGCCGGCCATCAGCCCAAATGGTACGACACTTCCGCCGAGCAGCGGCAGCGGCAGGAACGGCTCGTCCGCCCGCCGCGCGTGCCAGACGAAGCTGACGACGAGTGCGACCGCGCCGCCGACCATCGCGAGCACTGTCGGCGACAGCCAGGGATAGCGCGTGCCGCCCCAGGTCAGCACCAGCATGAAGACGACGGCGGAGGCCATCAGCAACACGCCGCCGAGCCAGTCGACCTTGCGCTTGCGGTGGAACACCGGGATCTTCTTCATCCTCGGCAGCAGCAGCGCGATCGCGGCGGCCGCGAGCGGCAGGTTGATCCAGAAGATCATCGACCAGTGCAGATGCTCGGCGAACACGCCGCCAATGACCGGGCCGAGGATGCCGCCGACCATCCAGACGCTGGAGAAATAGGCCTGGTACTGGCCGCGCTCGCGTGGGCTCACAACGTCCGAGATCACGGTCTGCACCACCGGCATGATGCCGCCGCCGCCGAGGCCCTGAAGGCCGCGCGCCAGAATCAGCATCGGCATGTTCGGCGCGATCGCGCACAGCACCGAGCCCGCGACGAACAGGCTGAGCGAGGTGATGATCATGGCCTTGCGGCCGTAGATGTCGCTGAGCGTGCCGAACACCGGCGCGACCGCAGTCGAGGCGAGCAGATAGGCCGTGATCACCCAGGACAAGCTGGAGACGTCCTGGAACTGGCGTCCGATGGTCGGCAGCGCGGTCGCAACGATGGTCTGGTCGAGCGCTGCCAGGAACATCGTCAGCATCAGGCTGATGACGATGGTGCGGACCTCGTCCTGCGACAGCGGCACCGGCGGAGCGATGGACGGCGCATCATCGACGCTGATGACCTCGCTCGGAAGGCGGGACAGCTCTTCGGCAATGTCGTCAGGCAACGGCTGGATGTCGGCAGAACTGCTCTGCCGGTCGAACTTGTTCATCTCGATCGGACGTCGTGGGGCGGCACAACGCCGCGAAGGATTCGTTCTATGCAGTCCAATGTAGACAGCAAAATCCTTCCCGGGCAGACACCGCGGCGCATGGGTGCATCCCACCGCAGGGTCATCCCGAACACGTGATCCGAGGCGCGCGGCGGATCAGTCCTTCGGACGTCGCTTCAGACGGGCCCGTTTCGGCAGCACGGCCGGCCATTGCACGATGTGATCCTCGAGATCCTCGTCGGGGATCTCCTCCTCGCTGCCCTCGACCCGGCCGCGCACGGAGACGCCGGCCTCATGCACGGTATTGGGATCGCCCGACACCAGCGGGTGCCACCAATAGAGGTCGCGGCCTTCGGCGACGAGCTTGTAGCCGCAGCTCGGCGGCAGCCAGTTCAGGGTGCGGACATTGGCCGGGGTCAGGCGGACGCAGTCCGGAACCTTGTCGGAACGATTCGGGTAGTCCTTGCAGGCGCAACTCGCCCCATCCAGCAGCTTGCAGCCGATATGGGTGAAATAGATCTGCCCGGTGTCCTCGTCCTCGAGCTTGTTCAGGCAGCAGCGGCCGCAGCCGTCGCACAGGCTCTCCCATTCGGCCGCCGACAGCTGTTCCAACGTCTTGGTTTTCCAGAAGAATCCTTCCTGGCCTGAAGGTCGTTTGGGAGCTGCGGTCATGCGCCTCAACAAAGGTTCGAAAGAGCTACGGCGAAGTCATCTAGAGCGAGCGGCCGTGACGGTGCAAGCAACGCCCTCGGAAGGCCCGTAATGTCCCGGGGTCAATTAGGCCTGTTGTTCAAAATCGCGAGCGTGGCCATTGGTTTATGGGCCCTGCTCGGCTAGAAGGAACAGCAAGTCCCCGAAGGACGCGAACCGGGCGCCTTGGGTTTGCCGCAACATTCCCGCAAGACGTTCCGATGCCGCCCCCGGCCGGGTGCTTGAACGCTTTCGAAGCAAGCCGCAAGGGTTCTAGGTGCGCCAGATCATACCACCGCATTGGAAGCAGAAGGTCCGGAATTTCTTCCTGGATCTCGATGCGCGCATCGATTCCTCGCTGTTCTCCTCGGCCAAGGGCATCCGTGAGCTCTACGAGCGCTACTCGACCTTCATGGACCGGTTCTATGTCGGCCGGTGGAAGCGCTGGGTGTTCATCGAGCCGCTGTCGGAGGCCGCGACCCTCGGCCTCGGCGGCCTGGTCGTGATGCTGACGCTCGCCATCCCCGCCTTCCGCGAGACCGCGGACGAGGACTGGCTGAAGAAGTCCGACCTCGCGGTGACCTTCCTCGACCGCTACGGCAACCCGATCGGCAGCCGCGGCATCAAGCACAACGACTCGATCCCGCTGGAAGATTTTCCTGACGTGCTGATCAAGGCGACGCTGGCGACCGAGGACCGCCGCTTCTACGACCATTTCGGCATCGACATCGCCGGCACGGCGCGTGCCCTCGTCACCAATGCCCAGGCCGGCGGCGTCCGCCAGGGCGGCTCCTCGATCACCCAGCAGCTCGCCAAGAACCTGTTCTTGAGCAACGAGCGCACCATCGAGCGCAAGGTCAACGAAGCCTTCCTCGCGGTCTGGCTGGAATGGCGCCTGACCAAGAACGAGATCCTCAAGCTCTATCTCGACCGCGCCTATATGGGCGGCGGCACCTTCGGCGTCGATGGCGCTGCGCATTTCTACTTCAACAAATCGGCGCGCGACGTGACGCTGGCGGAAGCGGCGATGCTCGCGGGCCTGTTCAAGGCGCCGACGAAATACGCCCCGCACATCAACCTGCCGGCCGCGCGCGCGCGCGCCAACGTCGTGCTCGACAACCTCGTCGATGCCGGCTTCATGACCGAGGGCCAGGTGTTCGGCGCCCGCCGCAACCCGGCCTTCGCGGTCGACCGCCGCGACGAGGCTTCGCCGAACTATTATCTCGACTACGCCTTCGACGAGATGCGCAAGCTGGTCGACACTTTCCCGAAGTCGTACACCGAACGCGTCTTCGTGGTGCGGCTTGCGATCGACACCAATGTGCAGAAGGCCGCCGAAGACGCGATCGAGAACCAGCTGCGCCAGTTCGGCCGCGATTATCACGCGACGCAAGCGGCGACCGTGGTCGCCGATCTCGACGGCGGCATCCGCGCCATGGTCGGCGGCCGCGACTACGGCGCCAGCCAGTTCAACCGCGCCACCGACGCCTATCGCCAGCCCGGCTCCTCATTCAAGCCTTACGTCTACACCACTGCGCTCCTGAACGGCTTCACGCCGAACTCGATCGTGGTCGACGGCCCTGTCTGCATCGGCAATTGGTGTCCGCAGAACTATGGTCACTCCTATTCCGGCTCGGTGACGCTGACGCAGGCGATCACGCGCTCGATCAACGTGGTGCCCGTAAAACTGTCGATCGCGATCGGCCAGAAGGAGCAGCCGAAGGCGCCGAACCCGGCCAAGATCGGCCGGGCCAAGATCGTCGAAGTCGCTCGCCGCTTCGGCCTCAAGGCGCCGCTGCCCGACACGCCGTCGCTGCCGATCGGCTCGGACGAAGTCACCGTGCTGGAGCACGCCGTCGCCTACGCGACCTTCCCGAACCGCGGCAAAGCGGTGACGCCGCATTCGGTGCTGGAGGTGCGCACCGGCGCCGGCGACCTCGTGTGGCGCTGGGATCGCGACGGGCCGAAGCCGAAGCAGGCCATTCCGCCGAACATCGCCGCCGACATGGCGGGCATGATGAGTCACGTCGTCAGCGAAGGCACCGCACGCCGCGCCGCGCTGGACGGCATTCCGACCGCAGGCAAGACCGGCACCACCAATGCGTATCGCGACGCCTGGTTCGTCGGTTACACCGGCAATTTCACCTGCGCGGTGTGGTATGGCAACGACGATTACTCGCCGACCAACCGCATGACCGGCGGCTCGCTGCCGGCGCAGACCTGGCACGACATCATGGTCGCGGCGCATCAGGGCGTCGAGGTCCGGGAGATCCCCGGCATCGGCATGGGCCAGAAGCTGCCGCCGCAGCAGATCGCCAACGCGCAGGCCAATGCGGCGCCGAAGGTGCTGGAGACCAAGCCCGGTCCGCCGCCGGTGCTGACCAAGCGCGGCGCCGACATTCTGGTGCGCGTCGAGAAGCTGCTTGATGATGCGGCCAAGACTGCGAACAAATCGGCGGCCGCCGATACCAAGCCGGCCTCGTCGACGAATGCGCTCGCCTTCCCGCAGAATTATGCGGAAGAGAACGCCAACACCTCTGCCCCGCGCAAGAACTGATCGAAACCCGTGCGGCTGATCCTGATCACATTGACGGCCCTTCTGCTCGCCACCGTCGTCGGCGTCGGCGCGACCTGGATGACGACGACGCGCGGCACCGAGATCGGCGCGCTGACCATCGGCCCCTGGACCGCCCGTCCGCGCACCGGCACGGCCGACGTCGATCCGTATTCACGCGCCACCATCGTGCGCAACGGCGAGCTGCCGATCGGCACCGGCGATGGCGTCGCCTTCACCGCGACCGCCGATGACAAGAAGAAGGCGCTCGACGGCCGCTGTGACGTCGTCGTCTCCGGCGTGACACCGCCGGCGCGGTTCTGGACGCTGACGCTGTACGATCGCAAAGGCCATCTCGTCGCCAATTCGCTTGCCCGCTACGGCTTCACCAGCCAGGAGATCGTGCGCCAGTCCGACGGCTCGTTCGAGATCCGCATCGCCTCGCGCTCGCGCGCCGGCAACTGGCTGCCGACCGGCGGCATCGAGCGCTACGCCTTGATGCTGCGCCTCTATGACACCCCGGTCGGCGTTGCCACCCGTACCCAGCGCGATGCGCCGATGCCTACGATCACGACGGTGGGCTGCTCATGATCCGGCTGCTGTTCACCATCCTTGCCGGCATCGTTTTGGGCCTCGTGGTCCATCTCGTCAGCGTGCTGGCGCTGCCGCGGATCGCGACCCAGGATGCCTATTCGCGGCTGACGCCGATGACGAAGGTGAACGCCGTCACCCAGCTGCCCCTCGCCGATCCGCAGACCTCGCCGATGCCGTTCATGGACCCGGCCTTTGCGCTCGCGATCTGCCGCTACGATCTGTCGGGCGGTCCGATCAAGCTGGCCGTGCCGGTGAGCCAGGCCTACACCTCGGTGTCGTTCTACACCCGCAACGAGATCGCCTATTACGCCATCAACGACCGCTCGGCGGGCCGCAAGGTGATCGAGCTCGACCTGATGACGGAAGCGCAGCACAACGAGCTGCCCGAGGACGAGGAGGTCACCGCGGCCGACCGGCTGATCATTGACTCCCCTGCTACCACCGGCCTGATCGTGATGAAGGCGCTCGCCCCCGAGCCCGGCCTGATGCAGCAGGCGCAGGCGACGCTTCAGGCTGCGACCTGCGCCCCGCAGACCGAGCCGCCCGCCAAGGCCGAAGCGCCGCGCGGCCGGCGTTGAAGCGGGCCGCTTCGGCGGTGCAACACAAAAAAGTGCGAAAACAACCCCATGCACAGTAGCGGGGCATTGAAATAGTTGGGCTATCCGACCACCCAAAAACCGACGCTGCGGACTCGCATCAAGAATTCGGAAATTTGACACGTCGGGCAAAACACCGGCATACTGGCATCATCGAGAGTTCGTCACACCCGCGCGGAGCAGTCCGTCGCGGGTGTTTTCATGTGGGAGCAGAGGTTGAACGAGCTGGACCGGACACCGCTTAGCCATACTCGGCAGGTCTTTTCAGTCTGCTGACACCGCGCTCATTCCGATGGCCCATGGCGAGCCGACCGCTCCTGACGCGATCGTCGGCATATGGGAAGCGGACGACGGCACCGTAAAGCTCGACATGGCTGTCAGGCGGCAGTAGGACGCAATCGCAAATCGATTGCGCCGTTGAAGCAGCAAGCCTCGAGGGCTATCGATCGGCGATGCCTTCAATCGGGAGGAACGCATGAGCACCATCACCGGCGGCTGTCACTGCGGCGCAATCCGTTATCAGATCGAAGGCGAGATGATCGTGCACGCACTGTGCCACTGCCGCGATTGCAGGCTTCACGCCGGCGCGCCGGTGGTCGGCTGGACGATGTACGCGGAGAATGCCGTCAAGGTGACCAAGGGTGAGCCCAAGGCGTACCGGTCTTCGGAACATGTGCGGCGGCACTTCTGCGCTGACTGCGGAACCGGCCTGTTCTATGTCAATGCCAGCATGCCTGGGATTATCGACGTCCAGAGCGCGACCTATGACGATCCCGATTCCGTCCCGCCGACGATGCAGATCCAGGTCGCCGAGCGGCTTCGCTGGATGGAGCATGCGCACGAACTGCCGGCGTTCGACCGCTTTCCCCCGCAGCCGTAGCGGCAAGCCGCGACACGCGCCGACAAGATCTCCCGCATCACAGGAACCCGGTCGAAATCCACGGGATCGCGGCGACCACCAGCGTGCCGATCAGCAAGGCCACGATATAGCCGACGATCGGCTTGATGCCTTCGTCGGGACTGATGCGGCTGATCGCGCATGCTGCATAATAGCCGACCCCGAATGGCGGGGCGAACAGGCCGATGCCCATCGCGAGAACGACGACCATCGCATAGTGCACCTCGTGCACGCCGACCTGGCGGGCGATCGGAAACAACAGCGGCCCGAACAGCACGATCGCCGGAATGCCTTCGAGCACGCTGCCGAGAATGACGAAGGCCACGATCGTCACGCCGAGGAAGACCGGCGTTCCGCCCGGTAGCGCGGTCATGAACTTGGCGAGCGATGCGGAGAAGCCCGATTGCGTCAGGGCCCATGCCATTCCGGTCGCGGCGCCGATGATCAGCAGGATCGCGCCGGACAGCGACGCGGTCTCCGCCAGCATCGGATAAAGCCGGCGCCAGGAGAACTGGCGGTAGATCAGGAGCCCGGTGAGAACCGAATAGACGATGCCGATGGTCGACACTTCGGTCGCGGTCGCGACGCCCTCGACCACCGCGGCGCGGATGACGAAGGGCAGCGCCATGGCCGGAATTGCGATGACGAAGGCGCGGCCGATCTCCCTCCCCGTCGCGCGCTTCACATGCGACAGATCTTCGCCGCGATATCGCCACCAGACGACGGAGCAGAGACCGATCGCCAGCACGATGCTAGGCAGCAGACCGCCGGTGAACAGCGCCGCGATCGACACGCCGGTGACCGAGCCGATCGTGATCAGCACCAGCGACGGCGGAATGGTCTCGGTCTGCGCTCCGGTTGCCGCAAGAAGCGCGACGAGATCGCCGGGCTTGGCGCCGCGCTTGGTCATCTCGGGGAGCAAGACCGGCGCCACTGCCGCCATGTCGGCCGCCTTCGACCCCGAGATGCCCGACACCAGGTACATCGCCCCGACCAGGACATATGCAGGCCGCCGCGCACGTGGCCGAGCAGGCTGGCGAGAAAGCCGACCATGGCCCGCGCCATGCCGGTCATTTCGATCAGCAGGCCGAGGAACACGAACAGAGGCACGGCCAGCAGGATCAGATGGCTCATGCCTTCGTCCATCCGTCCGATGATGACCACATCAGGCGTGCTCGTCGTCAACGTCAGATAGCCGACGGTGGCAAGGCCAAACGCGAACGCGATCGGCACCGCCGCCAGCACCATGGCGCCGACGATGACCACGAAGAAGATGAGCAGGTTCAGATTGCCGAGCGGTTTCAGCAGCGGCGCCGCGAGCACAAGCGCAGCGATGACGCCGGCGACGAGCGCCACGGCCGCGAGCAAGCTTCGCAGTCCCGCGATGCGAACGAGCCGCAGCACCGCCGCGACCAGCATCAATCCGATGCCGACGGGCAATGCCGCGGCACGCCAGCTGTTGACGATCTCGAGCGCCGGCGTCGTGACGAACACCTCGTCGGCCGCAAATTCGTAGGCGGGATGGATCACCAGCAGCAGGAATGCCAGTGACGCCGCGGCGGCAACGACATCCAGGAATGCGCGCGCATCGGCGCGGAGCATGCCGATGACGGCCGTCATCCGCATGTGCTCGCCGCGCTGGAAGGCGATCACAGATCCCAGCATGGCGAGCCACAGGAACAGGATGCCGGCGAGCTCGTCGGCCCAGATGATCGGGGCATGAAACACGTATCGGCCGACAATGCCGGCCGACAGCACGACAATCTCGGCCAGCACCAGGAGTGCGGCCGGGATCGCAACCACATGACCAAGCAGCTTGTTGGCCCTGACGGCCCACAGGCGCACACCAGATTGAGGTGCCGCGACAGCGGCACCTTCGTCGATGTTGGGCGTATGGTTGACGGCCGTCATGACAGCTTGCCCGCCGCTTTCTCGAGCTGCGCCCAAGCCTCTTCGCCGAACTTGCCCTTCCAGTCGGCGTAGAAGCTCGTCTTGGCGAGCGCCTGCCGGAACGCGCCGCGGTCGACCTCGATGAACTGCATGCCCTTGGCGGTCAGATCCGCGCGCAGCGAGTCGCTCAGCTTCGCGATGTCGGCGCGCTCGTCCTTGGCCGAGCGATCGAACTCGCGCGTCACGATCGCCTGCACGTCCTTCGGCAATTTCGCGAAGGCGCGCCTGTTGCCGAGGATCCAATAATTGTCCCAGACATGACCGGTCAGGGAGCAGGTCTTCTGCACCTCGTAGAGACGGGCGGTCGCGATGATCGGCAGCGGGTTCTCCTGCCCGTCGACCACCTTGGTCTGGAGCGCCGAGTACACTTCGTTGAAATTGATCGGCGCAGGTCCTGCACCGAGGGCCTGGAACAGCGAGGTCAGATTGGGAGCGGCCGGCACGCGCAACTTGAAGTTCTTCAGGTCCTCCGGTGTCCTGATCTCGCGGCCCGACGAGGTGACGTGACGGAAGCCGTTGTCCCATGGGCTCGACACCGCCATGATCGGCGTCTTGGCGATTTGTGCGCGGATATAGGCGCCGAGCTCGCCATCCATCGCCTTCCAGACCGCGTCATAGCTCGTGAAGAGAAAGCCGAGATTGACGATGCCTGCGGCCGGGACCAGGGTCGCGAGAATCAGGGACGACAGGTTGAAGAACTCGACGCCGCCGTTGCGCACCTGCGTCAGGAGATCGGTGTCTGAACCGAGCTGGTTGGCCGGAAACAGGTTGATCTCGAGCCGGCCGCTCGTCGCCTCGCGAATGCGGTCGATCGCCTCTTTTGCGCGAACGTTGACCGGATGGGTCGGGTCCTGCCCCGTCGCGAGCTTGTAGGTGAACTCCGCCGCCGACGCCGGGCGCGTGAGAACGGCACACAACGGCACGGCGACGCCTGCCATCAGCAATCTGCGACGGCTGAGGGTGGTCGGCTTGCGCAAGGTCATCGTTTCCTCCTGTTGAGCATGGATTGATGTGCAGCGACGGCTTCCGCCACCAGCTGTTGCTGCTGGCCGGCTCTCGATGCGCCGGCATTGGACAGCGGCTCTCGTTCTCCACAGCGTTGCCGCGAAGCATGTCGATCTGGTCAGTTACGAAAGGTGGCCGCTGCGTTAGCGCAGCCACTCCTTGATCTGCCGCGTCACTTCCGCGGTCGAGATGCCGTAGCGGTCGTGCAGGGTCGGAAGCGCGCCGGCGGCGAGAAATTCGTCGGGGAGCCCAATCTGCCGGAACGCCGGGTGAACACCCGCGCGCATCAGCAGCGCAGCGACGGCTTCGCCGAGACCGCCGATCACGGTGTGGTTCTCGGCGACCACGACCAGGCGGCCGAGCTTGCCCGCTTCGCGCAGAATCGTCTCGGTGTCGAGCGGCTTGATCGTGGGCACGTGCAGGACGGCCGCATTGACACGATCGTCCTGGAGGGACTGGGCCGCCTCCAGTGCACGCATGGTCATGATGCCCGAAGAGATGATCAGAATGTCGGTGCCATCGCGTAGCAGCGCCGCCTTGCCGAGCTCGAAACGGTAACTGTACTCGTCGAGCACCAGCGGCACCTGGCCGCGCAGCAGGCGCATATAGACCGGTCCGCGATGCGCGGCGATGGCCGGAACGATCTGCTCGATTTCGTGGGCATCGCAGGGATCGATCACCGTCATGTTGGGCATCGCGCGGAATAGCGCGAGGTCCTCGGCGGCCTGATGGCTCGGCCCGTAGCCCGAGGTCAGGCCAGGCAGCGCACAGGCGATCTTCACATTGCGGTCTTCTTCCGCGATGGTCTGGTGGATGAAGTCGTAGGCGCGGCGCGAGGCGAACACCGCATAGGTGGTGGCGAACGGCATGAAACCTTCGGCGGCGAGACCCGAGGCTGCGCCGAACAGAAGCTGCTCGGCCATGCCCATCTGATAGTAGCGATCCGGAAAGGCCTGCGCGAAGATGTGCAGATCGGTGTATTTGCCGAGATCGGCTGTCATGCCCAAGACGTCTTCGCGGCTGCGGGCAAGCTCGACCAGCGCATGCCCGAACGGCGCCGGCCTGGTGCGCTGCCCTTCCGCCGCAATCGAGGCGATCATGGCCGACGTCGTCAGCCGCGGCTTCCCGGACGGTGTCGATCCCACGGACTTCATGACTGCTCTCCCGCGTTCAGCGCCGACAGCGCCAGCTGCCATTCATGCGGCTCGACGCGAATGAAATGATTCTTCTCACGCTGCTCCAGGAAAGGAACGCCCTTGCCCATCAACGTGTCGGCGACGATCATGCGGGGCTTTGGCTCGGGATGCGCCATCGCGGCATCGAAGGCGCCCACCACCGCGTCGAGATCATTGCCGTCGACACGCTGCACAAACCAGCCGAACGCCTCGAGCTTGTCGACCAGCGGCTCGAAGCCCAGCATCTGCTTCGATGGACCATCGGCCTGCTGATTGTTGACGTCGATGATCGCGATCAGATTGTCGAGCTGGTGGTGAGCCGCCGACATGATGGCCTCCCATTTGGAGCCCTCGTCCAGCTCGCCGTCGGAGAACAGCGTGAAGATGCGCGACGCCGACCGCTTGCGCTTCAGCCCGAGCGCCATGCCGACGGCGACGCCAAGACCAAGGCCGAGCGAGCCACCCGACATCTCCATGCCCGGCGTATAGGACGCCATGCCGGACATCGGCAGTCGGCTCTCGTCGAAACCGTAGGTTTCGAGTTCGGCCTCGGGAATGATCCCGGCCTCGATCAAGGCTGCATAGAGCGCGATCGCATAGTGCCCGTTCGACAGCAGGAAACGGTCGCGGCCTTCCCAGGCGGGATCTTCGGCGCGAAAACGCATGGCGTGAAAATATGCCACAGCCAAGACGTCGGCGATGTCGAGCGCCTGCGCGATATAGCCCTGGCCCTGGACCTCGCCCATCAGCAGGGCGTTGCGGCGGATGTTGCGGGCGCGCTGTGCAAGCGTCGGCGCGTTTGCGAGCGTTGGTGTTGCCATGATCGTCTCTCCCCTCCTCCGCTCAGTGGATCAGCATGCCGCCGTTGACGTCGATGACGGCGCCGGTCACGTAGGCCGAGAGGTCGGAAGCGAGGAAGGTGTAGATGCCGGCGACATCAGCGGCCTCGCCGAGCCGGCCGAGCGGAATGCCTTCGAGGATCTTCGCTCGCATCTCGTCCGTGAGCTTGCCCGCGGTGATGTCGGTGCCGATCAGGCCGGGCGTCACGCAGTTGACGCGGATGCCGTCGGGCCCGAATTCGCGCGCCATCGCCTTGGCGAGACCGAGCACGCCGGCCTTCGCCGCCGAATAATGCGGTCCGCCGAAGATGCCGCCGCCGCGCTGGGCGGAGACCGACGAGATGCACGCGATCGAACCGCTTCTGCGCTTCTGCATGTGCGGGATCACGGCCTGCGACAGGAACAGGATGCCCTTGAGGTTGACGTCCTGGATGCGGTCCCAATCTTCCGGCTTGATGTCGAGAAGTTTTACGGGCTGGGTCACGCCGGCATTGTTGATGAGGATGTCGATCCGGCCGAATCTCGCGATCACCGCTTCGACTGCCTTGATGCAGGCCTGCTTGTCGGCGACGTTGCACGCAACGCCGAGATGCGGCTCGCCAGCGACCGGTTCGAGGCCGCTCGCGGCGTCTTCCGCGGCCGCACCATCGATGTCGAGAATGGCGACCTGGGCTCCCTCGGCCGCAAAGCGGCGGGCGGTTGCAAGGCCAATGCCTCGCGGAGAGGCCGCTCCGGTGATGATGGCTGTCTTGCCGCGTAGCAGCATTGTGGTCCTCCCTGATTGGCTGTTGCCTGGCACCCGACGGCGCCGCCGTTCTTGACCCGTTTGATTATGCGGCAGCGCGCTTTCGGACAAACGCGCTGTTGTCTTGCATGGGTGAATTTGGTTCACTTGTCGGATGCTGCTGTCCAGTATCCCGATATCGTCCATCCGCGCCTTCGAGGCGGCCGCCCGCACCGGCTCGTTCCGGGACGCGGCGAACGAGCTGCATCTCACTCCGAGCGCGGTCAGCCACGCCATCCGCAAGCTCGAAAGCGCGATGAGCACCGTCCTGTTCGAGCGCAGCGCCCGGGCGGTGCGGCTGACGCCGGCGGGCGAGAACCTGATGCGTCATGCCGGCGCCGCGTTCGACAATCTGCGCCGAGGTATCGAGGAGGTCGCAGGCCGCGGCCCGCAATTGCTGCGGGTGCACTGCGCACCGAGCTTCGCTGCCCAGTGGCTCGCCCCGCGGCTCGCCCGCTTCATGGCCGCCGAGCCCAAGCTCGAGGTTCGGCTCGCCGCCAACACGGAATATGCGAGGTTCAGCAACGACGATTTCGACATCGACATCGTCTACGGCCAGCCGAGGGCCGAGGGAGTCGAGATCATTCCGCTGGGCGAAGAGACCGTGACGCCGCTCTGCACGCCCGAGCTCGCGAAGAAAATCCGCAAGCCGAAAGACCTGCTCGACCAGGTATTGATCCGCTCGGACGTCAAGCAGGTGCAGTGGCATCAATGGTTCACGGCCAACGGTCTCGAAGCGCCGGCCATCCACGGCATGCGCTTCGATCGCAGCTTCCTGGCGATCGCGATGGCGTCGAGCGGACTTGGCGTGACGCTGGAATCAACGCGACTCGCCGAACGCGAGATTGCGACCAAGCTGTTGGTGGCGCCACTTGCCAGACGTTCCACCGACATTCGCTATGTCGGCCATCATCTGGTCTTTCCCCGCGCTGGCCAGCAGCGTCGGGCGATCCGCGCCTTTACCGAGTGGATCACGCGCGAGCTTGCGGCCGGCCGCTCGGCTTGAGCGATAGGCGCGGCCACGATGGCGGCAGTCGTCACGCGCGGCGAGCGATAATCACCAGCTCGGCTTCGCGTCAGCTTTTCGTGCTGGCGGTCTTGTCCAGCGCCGCCCGCAAGCCCTCAGCAAGCTTGACGGCATCGTCGTTTGCCCAGAAATGCATGAAGAAGAGCCGTGGCTGCTCGTCCAGCATGTGACTATGCAGCGCCGTCACCTCGATGCCGTGCGTCCGCAGCGCCACGATTACCGGGTTCACCTCGTCGCTGGTGAGGACGAAGTCGCCGGTGATGGCCGCCTTGCCGCCGCCGGTCGGCTGGAAGTTGATGGCGATCGCAACACCCATCGGGCCGACGGGGGTCAGCGTCATGCCGTCTTCCGTGATCGGGTCGCGCCGCTTGACGTTGAACTGGTAGACGCCGCCATTGCCCTGCCCTTTGACGCCGATGATCTGGTCGAGCTTCGCCGTGTCGAGATCGATCGCAGGCGGGTTGCCCGCCGCCGCGACCGTCAGGGGGGTTTTGCTTTCGGCGAGGGCATCGTGGATTGCCGAGGCCAGCTTGACGGCATCGCCATGTCCGGCGACGTGCATGTAGAAGGTCGCCGGGCTCGCGCGCAGGAGATGATTGTGCACGGCGGTGATCTCGATACCGCTCGCGATCATCTTCGCCATCACAGGATTGATCTCGGTCTCGAGGAGCACAAGGTCACCCATGACCATGGCACCGCCATGCGCAGGCTTGAACGCGAGCCAGCCGCCAAGCGCGAGCGCCGGCTTGATCGTGACTCCGTCCAACGTCACGGTGAGATCGCTACGAGGGAAGCCGTAGCGGTGGACATCGTCCGCAACACTGGGCTTCCGGCCCAGCGTTTCGTCGACCTTCTTCCAGTCAACATCCTGCGCATGAGCGCTCGCGATGAAGCAGGCACTGACGCCGATCAGCGCCGAGATCGTCTTTCGCATTGATCTACTCCTTGAGCTTGGTTTCAGGCTCTCGCGCCCCCAAGGGTTCACTTCTGCTCCTTGATCTGTCCGCTACTGTCCACGACGAGCCGCACGTCCTTGCCGTTCTTCACGGCCTTTGCGGTCGTGCCCTCGGCGGTCGACTTGATGTCGCTGACCTGCGAATAGCCGGCGGCCTGGAGTTTGGCGACGAACTCCTCCTGTGTCAGCGCATGTGCGCTCGAGAGCCCGCCTGCAGTCGCCAGAAGCAGGACTGCTTGAAAGATCGCTGGTGTACGCATGATCGTTCTCCCGGTGGTATTCCCCGCCCCAGGTGAAGCCCGCTCAGTGACATCGTCTCCGGACAAAGGCCACGACGCGCAACAGGGTACCAGCACGCGATGCCCTCGCCTATCGCGTGTCGGCGCGGCGCGCCGATCAGTCGGGACAATTTGTGGGACGGCCTGGAGGTTGAAGATGGTTTGGAGGTCGAAAATGACATGCTGCGTCCCTGGTGAAGATCAGGACGCGATTCTTCGGCATGTCGCCTCGCGGGGGGATCGCAGAACCCCCGTCACCGCAAATAGAAACCGTGATGGCAGAGCTGTCAATCCGAGCTTTACCCTCAAATCGCCACCGCGCGTCACGAAGAGTTCACCGTCGAACGGAACCGCAAACCACCAGCTCGAAACGACTGGAGGATCTCACCTACATTGCCGGCGTTGAGGCGTGTAAGTCGAGCGGGCTTGCGCGCTCAGCCCTTCGAGACCACCGCGCGGCCGTAAGGCGGCTGCGCTGCGACCGGCGGGTTGGCGGTCTGGGCTGCGAGCTCGCCGATCAGGCGGTCGGCGTCGGCGGCCATGCCGTCGGGAGCCTGGATCACCAGCCGCTCCAGCGCCCAGCGATAGGACGAGACGCGCTGCTCCAGGCACTGCTGCACCCACTGCACGATCAACGAGTTCTCCTGCATGCGCGCGACCGCGTCGTCCCTCTCTCTTGGCGAGAGCGCGGAGACGCGCGCCATGCTGGCATCGCGCTTCCTGTCGAGATCGATGACGCGGATTGCGCTGGCGAAGAACGGCTCGAAACGGGTGATGTCGTTGCGCACGTCCTCGATCAGCTGCGCATAGCGCGCGGAATGCGAGCGGTGCGGCTCGTCGATCAGCGTGCGTCCATACATGGTGCGGTCGAACACGATCTTCTGCCGCCAGGGCGAGGGCAGCGGCTTGTAGTCGCCGAACACGCTCTTCCACGCCGGGCGCGACAGCGGCGGCTCGATCATGGGATAGGCGAGATCGCGGAGCTGGCGTTCTTCGTCGGTGAGCTGGAATTGCGAGGGCTTCAGGCCGACGCTGGAGGTAACCTCCGCCCCTAACCAGCGATGCATGTCGTCGCTGCGCATGTCGGCGCGGGTGCGGCCGAAATCACCGCCGCTACAGGCGCCGAGCGCAGCGCCAAGCAGCGCGAGCAGGACGGCCGATACGAAGGGCCGGATCTGGCGGATGGTGTCCGGCATTGCAAAAGCCTGAAGTCAGCGGCGGCGACGACGGCGCCCCGGCGCTGTGCCCTGCTCCGGCCCACGATCGCCGCTGGTTTCGTCCGCCTCGCGCTCGATACGGATCGCCGGGAGGATCAGAACCGTTCCCGTTTCCGTGCGCGGTGCGGCATCCCCCGACGAGCCTGCCCGGCGACCGGCCGGAAATTCGATGATCGTCCCCATATCCAGCTCTCTATCAATTGCCGTGCGACCAAAGGCGCTTCATGCAACATGCATTCATTAAGATCAGTTATGGTTAACGGGATGTAAACGCCCTTTCCGGACCGTAACCGCACGGAGCGTGCCGCGCCGTCCCGTTGCGGCACGACAACGCCTTAAATTGCCGGGCCGGCTTCACGCCTCATTTTCCTTAACGAGGCTTTAAAAGAACCTGCGATAGGCTCGCGACAAGGATCTCTCCCGAGTTGCGTACGCCTCCATGACCAAGTCGCTGTTTCCCGGATTCGACGGGCTGATGACCCTCTCTCGTCGCGAAGGCGTCGACATCCGCCCGACGCTGCTGCGCGTGCTGACCGATCTCTATGTGCAGACGCGCGTCCACAGCGACGACGAACAGCGGCAGTTCGTCGAGCTCGCCACGCGATTGATCGACCAGGTCGACGACGCGACGCGCGCGGCCGTCAAGGCGCGGCTTGCGGTCTATCCGACGACGCCGGTCCCGATCCTCCAGAAGCTCGGACTGGTCGCCGCCCAGGAAGGCCGCAGGGTTCCGCTGGCGCGAGAGATTCCCACCTCGCCGCCGGCACCCGCCCCGGCCCGCACGCCCACCGAGGCCGAGCAGCGGCTGGCTTCGAACATGGCGATGCAGCCGAAGGATGCCGCCGAGATCCACGACATGTTCTTCCGCGCCGGCACCTCCGAGCGCGCGCTGATCCTGCACAATCTGGCGCAGACGCCGCTCAAGGCCGCGCCGCGGATTCCGACCATGCGCGCCAAGCGCGCGATCCAGATCCTGGAGATGGCGGCGATCGCGGGCGACATCGAGAACTTCACCTTCGAGCTCGGCGACAGCCTGATCCTGCCCTCACGCGTCGCGGCCCAGATCGTCGACGATGCCGGCGGCGAGGCGCTCGCGGTCGCCGCGCGCGCTCTCGACATGCCGAGCCCGGTGTTCCAGCGCATCCTCTTGTTCTTCAAGCCGGAGATCGGGACCTCCGTGAACGACGTGTACCGGCTGTCGCGGCTCTATGACCGCCTCAGCGACCGCTCCGCGCTGGTGATGCTGGCGGCCTGGCGCGGCTCGACGCTCGCGGTGACCCGCGCAAAGTACCAGGCCTCGCTACATGACGGCGAACGCCAGCGTGCACGTGCCGGTGCGAGCCACACCCGGCCGGGCGTGCAGCCGGGCACGAGCCCGACGGTGCGCAGGGGCACCGGCGGATCGTCGGATCGCTAGAAGATTTAGATTGGTTTGTCGCTGAGAAGGCGGTGCGCTCCCTCTCCCGCAAGCGGGAGAGGTTAAGAGCCTGCGGGCTGATCGTGGCAAACAACGGCTATCGCGCCCGCATCACGCCCGCGCCAGCTCGAGAAAATGCCGGCCCGCGCGGTCCTCGGTCTCGACGATCCAGGCGTCCGGATCGAAGCGGATTTCCTTGGTCAGCCGCTCCTCGATGGTGTGCTCCGGCAGAGGCTGCGGCGCGACCGGCACGAAGAAGCGATCGACCGGACGGCCGTCGTCATAGACCGCCTGCGGCGCCGGCGTATACAGCATCGCATTGCCGTCGAGCAGCGAGACCTTCACGAACACCGCGCCCGCCTCCTCGGCGCCGCGGCGGCGCACCGCGCCGAACACGCCTTCGGTCTGGCAGCGACGCAAATAGGCCGCCACCCATATGTTGGATTTCAAACGCATGAATCCGACGATAGGCCAGCGCGCGGTCTCACGCCAGCCTCAGCTCGTGCGGCTATTCGACGGGATGACCGATCGCGGCCGCGAGCTCGCGCAGCAGGCGGTCTGAGACCTGGCCGGTGACCTGCATCTTGTGCTCGCGCTCGAATTTCTGGATCGCGGACTGGGTCTCGCCGCTCATCGTGCCCGTGATCTTCAAATTCCCGTAGCCATATTCGGACAGCGCGCGCTGCACGCCGGTGATACGTCGCGCGGCTGGGCTCTGCACCGGGATCGGCGCCGGCGGACGCAGGGCCGAGGGCGGCGTCGAGGTCGTCGCCTTGACCAGATTGGTCATCGGATCGTTCGAGCGCGTCGAGGCGGTCGCCTCGACCGGCCTTTCGGGCGGCTTCTCGGCGGCGCGCTCGGCAGGTTTGGGCTCGGTGCGAAACTCCGTCGCGCGCGGCTCGAGCGGCGACGTCTCGGCGCCAACGGGACGCGGACGCGGCAAGGGGTTCGCCAGCGGCACGGACGACGGCGCGGGTAGATTGATCACCGTGCCGAACATCGGCGCGGGATGCCGGCCGGTCTGCAGGAACAGCGCATTGGCAACGATCGCACCGATCGCGGCGACGGCGACGAGGCCGGCCAGCGTATCCTTGGGGCTATGCAGCAGCACGCGCATGACGAGGTTGCGCTCGGTCTCGACGTCGATGACCGCCGCCTTGGCACCACGACGGCGCGGAGCGGCTTCGCCCTTTGCAGACTTCTTAGGCACTTTTCTTCACCAGCGCAGGTTGGTCGTGAGATTCTTCGTGAAGTTGGTCGTGAGATTCTTCGTGAGATTGGTTGTGAGATTCCTGGCGCAGCACCGGCATCAGCGTCGCGATCTTGCTCTCCGCCGGCTTGGCCTGCGGCGGCGTGTAGACGAGCGGCAGCTTGACGGTGACGGCGGTGCCCTCGCCTAACCTGCTTTGTACCGTCAATTCGCCGAGATGCAACGCTATGAGGCTCTTCACGATCGAAAGCCCGAGGCCGGTGCCTTCGTGACGGCGCTGATAGGTCTTGCCGGCCTGGAAGAACGGCGCGCCGATGCGCTTGAGATCGTCGGGCGCGATGCCGACGCCGGT
This sequence comes from Bradyrhizobium sp. SPXBL-04, assembly GCF_051853035.1. Classification (NCBI taxonomy): domain Bacteria; kingdom Pseudomonadati; phylum Pseudomonadota; class Alphaproteobacteria; order Hyphomicrobiales; family Nitrobacteraceae; genus Bradyrhizobium; species Bradyrhizobium sp. SPXBL-04. Next base: position 5,853,276 of record NZ_CP182472.1, read on the forward strand.
GTCGCTGATGCGCAGCGCGAGCTGCGAACCCGACACCGCCGCCGTCACGGTGACCTGGCCGCCGCGCTCGGTGAACTTGATCGCGTTGGCGACGAGATTGAGCACGATCTGCTTGAAGGCCCTGGGATCGCCGGTCATGACAGGCAGATCCTGCGGCGCATCGGTGATGAGGTCGATGCCGTTCTCCCGCGCCTTCAGTGCCAGCAAATTGCAGCAATGCATCAGCGAGGCGCGCGGCGCGAACGGCTCCGAGGCAATCTCGAAATTGCCAGATTCCATCTTGGACATGTCCAGGATGCCGTTGACGACCGACAGCAAATGCTGGCCGGACTCGTTGATGAGCTGGGCATATTCCTTGCGCTGGGCCGCTCCCAGCATCAAAGTCTGCTCCTGCGCGATCATCTCGGAGAAGCCGATGATGGCATTGAGCGGCGTGCGCAGCTCGTGGCTCATGGTGGCGAGGAAGCGCGTCTTGGCGGCGTCGGCCGCCTCGGCGGCGCTGCGGGCCTGATCGAGCGCCTGCTCGGCAAGCTTGCGGTCGGTGATGTCGCGCATCACGGCGACGACTTCGGCCTCGCCGGCGACGTCGCGAACCCTGTCTGGGTCGAGCGGGCGGCAACGCATCCCGACCCAGATGAAGTCGATCTGGCCGCGCTCGGAGCCGGCAGGTTCCCGCCGCAGCCGGAACTCGACGCTGCACACGTCGCCGCGCGCCGCGTCCGATAAAGCCGTGAGATAGGCCGGGCGATCGCCGACGTGCACGCGATCGAACAGGCCGTGACCAAGCAGTTGCGTGACCGGCATGCCGAGCATGGTCTCCGCCGCCGGCGAGATGAACTGCACCGCTCCGTTGCGCTGATGCCGCGAGATGACGTCGCTCATGTTGCGCGCGAGCAGGCGATAGCGCTCTTCCTCGCGTGACAGCAGCGCAGCGCTGGTGCGCGCGAGCGATTCCGCGCCGAAGGCGAGGCCCGCGGCGTAGAGCGTCGCCGAGGCGACGCCGAGCGCCATCAGCACGCCGCGTTCTGTGGCGCTCGGCAGGTCGATCGGCAGCCAGCCGAGCTGGCTGACGAGGATCAGGATCCCGGCACAAGACAGCGCGAGCAGCGAGGCGAAGGCCGCGACGCGGCGCGAGGCCGACAGCGCGGCTTCGAGCGGAACCACGACCAGCCAGATCGCGGCAAAGGATTCGATGCCGCCGGTGGTGGCCGCCACCGCCATGATCAGGCCGGCAAGCGCCAACGACGACAGCACATGCGCGCCTTCATAGCGACCGGTGCGCGACAGGAACCAGGACAATAGGATCGGCGCGATCAGCCAGGCGAAGGCGGCGACCTCGATCGCGCTCGGCGCGCCGCGCAGGACGAGATAGATCGGGAATGCGGCGAAGGCGGCCAGGCTGCCAAGCAGCCGCGGCGCCATGAAGGCACGATGGCGCGCTCGCGTCAGCGCATCGTAACGCGCGGAGGGATGCAGCAGCGCATCGAGACAATCGCGGATGATACTCAAAACGGTCACGGGTCTCGCGCTTCGGCTCAATCGTCTTTAGAAGACGCGCCGGAACGCCTCCTTATCGTTGAGCCACCGTGTCAGAGCGACCTTAAACGAGTGCTAAGGCGGCGCGGCGTGCGGCCGGACACCGCGGCATCGCGGGGCTTTTTAGACGATTTGGCGACGTCTTCGCTGCGGATGGTGAACACAGAGTTTCACTCTCCTCGGCATGGTTTCGAATTGGTGGATCCGGGGCGCCAGCAGAATCACGGGCGCGGGCGTCAATCGAAAATTTACGAGACCGTCGATCCCGAAGATTTTTGCGTAAATTTTCCGCGAATTAAGCTCAAGGCAATCACTTGCGATTTATCGAGGGTTGCTAGGTCCGACATCCGCGGAGATCGCCGCGGCGGGATCGAACGTACAGGTCGCAAGATGCGCTTTCTGCTCCGCATCACATTCTGGCTCGGGCTGGTGCTGGTGCTGCTGCCGCGGGACAAGACGCCCGAATCGGAGAAGCTGCCGCAGATCGGCGCCGCCGATGCGGTGCAGGCTGCGACCGCAGCCGTCTCCGACGTGACCCAGTTCTGCAAGCGCCAGCCGGCGGCCTGCGAGGTCGGCGGACAGGCCGCGACCATCATCGGCCAGCGCGCCCAGGACGGCGCGCGCAAGATCTACCAGATCATCAACGACAAGAAAGAGCAGATCACCAACGAGAAGAACGACAAGAACGACAAGACGGACAAGAAGGCGCCCGACCATACCGGCTCGATCGCGCTGGCCGGCGAAGGCGATGCCGTTGCGAGCGAGGCGCCGCGCGACACCCTGACCCAGGACGACCTCGCGCTGGAATGGCGCGGACCTGCGGCCGCAAATTAGCCCCAAACCCTATCGATTTCGCGGCTTCGCGTCCCTATATTGGCCTGAAAGGGAACATGGGCCAGCATGACGACGATCGACGAAATCAGGGACAATTTCGAACTTCTCGACGAGTGGGACGACCGCTACCGGTACGTCATCGAGCTCGGCCGCACCCTGGAACCGATGCCGGAGGCGGAGCATTCTGCCGCGAACAAGGTGCAAGGCTGCGTCAGCCAGGTCTGGCTCCAGAAGCTGGTCGAGCGCGGCAATGGCGCGCCGATCCTGAAGTATCGCGGCGACAGTGATGCGCATATCGTGCGCGGACTGGTTGCGATCGTGTTCGCGCTCTATTCCGGCCGCACGCCGCAGGAGATCCTCGACACCGACGCGATCGCCGTGTTCAACGAGTTCGGCTTTCGCGATCATCTGACGCCGCAGCGTTCCAATGGCCTGCGCTCGATGGTCGAGCGCATCAAGACCGACGCCAAAGAGGCGCTCGCGGAAGCGTCGTAAGATCCTCATGGTGAGGAGCGCAGGTCTCGAACCACGCAGCAAAAAGCCGTAGGGTGGGCAAAGCGAAGCGTGCCCACCATTTCGCGTGCAATCGAAAAAAGATGGTGGGCACGGCGCAAGAGCGCCTTTGCCCACCCTACGAAAATCTTTACTTCCGCTTCCGCTGCTGCTGTCCGAGGCCCATCTGCTTCGCCAGCTGCGAGCGCGCCACCGCGTAGTTCGGCGCGACCATGGGATAGTCGGCCGGCAAGCCCCATTTCTCGCGATATTGCTCCGGCGTCATGTTGTACTGGGTGCGCAGATGGCGCTTCAGCGACTTGAAGCGCTTGCCGTCTTCCAGGCACACCAGATAATCCGGCGCGATCGACTTCTTCAGCGAGACCGCCGGCTTGGCCGGCTCGAGCGGCGCGGTCTCGGTACGACCCGACGAGACCCGCAGGAGCGCGCCATGCACCTGGCTGATCAGGTTGGGAATCTCCGCCGACGGCGTCGGATTGTTGCTGAGATAGGCCGACACGATGCTCGCCGTCAGCTCGATGAAATTCTTGTTCCCTGCATCCGACATGCGCCCCCCTTTCTCCGCCATCCTTCTCACGGGATTGACGACGCCAGAGTATTCCCTGTCAACAATACGTTCGGCGGAACCACGACGACTGTCGAGGAAGAGCTGATTACTGGCGAACGGCGGCGCTTTACTTTCTGCGCGGCGGCGCTCAGCCCCGCTGGTCGAGATGTGCGCGGAGCTCGTCGATCGAGGCAAAGCGCATCATGCCCTCCGGCATCTGGGCTTCGATCGAACCGTCGGAATAGAGCGAATAGGCCATGCCATCGACGACGCCGGACTTGAGCACGGTGACGGGCGCCTGCTCGGCCGCAGCCGCCGGCTCAGGTGCGCGCGGCGGCTCAGGTGCAGGCGGCGGCGTGGGAGCGGCTTCCGCAAAGGTCGAGGGCGAGTGCGGCGGCGGCCGGCGCGAGGTGACCGGCGGCTCCGGCGGGCGCATGCGTTCCGGTTTCGGCCAGGCGTCCTCGAAACTGGCAGGCGGAACGTTCGCGGCGGCGGGTGCTGCTGGTTCCTCATGAGGCGGCGGTGGGCCCTCGGTGGCCTTCGCCTCCGCGCGCTCACGCTCCTTGCGCGAGGTCGAAGCGAATAGCAGGTTGCGGCGGCGCGGCGCTTCCGGGGCCGCAGGAGGCGTTGGAGCTTCCGGCGCCTCGACGCGCGAACGCTCGCGCGCGGCGGCTTCGCTCTGCCACGGCGGAGGAGCCGCGGCTGGTGGTGGCGGCGGTGGCACCGGTTCGATCTTCGCAGGCTGGGCGAGTGCCGGCTCGGGCGCAGGCGCGCCGGGCATCGCCAGCCCCGGCAGCACGGGCCTGACCGGAACCTCTGATGCGGCTGTTCCGGCGACCAGCCGGCGGGCGATGCCCTTCAGCTCGAGCAGCAGGAGATGCAGGCCGACCAGTAGCATTCCAGTGCAGACGCCGATGGTTCCGGAGATTATGAGGGTGCTGCCGACACTGAATTCCCTGACTGTGTAGCCAAATAGGATCGCAAGGAGGCCCGCCAGAACGGCGAAAATCCCCACGATCAACAATGCCAAGGTCATCGAACTCACCCCCGGCCGCGCATCCACACGCGACACTCGCCACGCCACGATACCGTCATACGGCGTTCCACGCCAACGGCCAATTGTGGGCACTGTTCCTAAAGGGAAAGAAATCAGGGACTTATTCACATTCCCTTCAGCTGCGGCTCGCTACTGCTACAGTGCTCCAAGTTTCTGGTTTTTGCTGCGTCGCATCAGGAATTTAGCCATAATGCCCAATTACTTGGTAATGGAACTGCGCTATAGGGATTCCGGGGAGCAGGCCCGCGCGCACCAGCAGGGCCGAGAGGGGATTCCGGGTCACCAATAGCCATGACATCCATCACGACTTCGGCGATCGACACGCCTCTGCGGCGCTCGGTCGAACGGACTTGCGACGATCTCGCCATGCTGGTGCTGGCTGCGGTTGCCGTCATTGCAGGCTTGACCTTCCGCGACTACGGGCTCGGCTGGGACGATTACACCCACGCTGAATATGCCGATCTGTTGCTGCGCATGTTCGGTTCCGGCTTCAGGGACACGGCGGCGCTCTCCTTCGCCAATCTCTACATGTATGGCGGCGGCTTCGACATGGTCGCCGCTCTCCTGCACAAGATCATTCCGCTCGAACTGTTCGAGACGCGACGTCTGGTCGGCGCCATCGTCGGTGTGATCGGGCTTGCGGTGACGTGGCGGCTCGGCCGCCGCATCGGCGGCCCCCTTGCCGGTCTTGCGGCACTCTTGCTGCTCGCGCTCTGCCCGATCTTCTACGGCCACATGTTCATGAACCCGAAGGATGCGCCCTTCGCGGTGGCCATGATCATCCTGATGCTGGGCCTCGCCCGCCTCGCGGAGGAATATCCGCAGCCGTCGCCACGCACGATCCTGATCGTCGGCTTGGGTGCCGGACTTTCGCTGGGCTGCCGCGTTCTCGGCGGTCTCGCACTGGTCTACGCCGTGCTCGGCTTCCTGCCGCTGTTCCTGGAGGAGCTGCGCAGCGAGGGCCCGCGCGAGTCGATCCGCCGCTTCGTCCATGTCGTCTACGTGCTGCTGCCCGGCCTCGTGCTCGGCTACCTCGTGATGGGGCTGATCTGGCCGTGGTCGATCATGCAGCCCGGCAATCCCTTCGAGGCGCTGACCTACTTCTCGCACTTCTTCGAGAAGCCCTGGAAGGAGATGTTCGACGGCGCGATCGTGTCCGTGCCCGACATGCCCTGGTCCTATCTGCCGACGCTGTTCGCGCTGCAGCTGCCCGAGGTGATGCTGGTGCTGATGGCCGGCGCCGTGATCGGCACCTTCGTACTGCTGCCGCGGCGCGAGGTTCCCGCGCGCCGCAAGACGATCCTCTTGATGCTGACGCTGGCCGCGACCCTGCCGCTCGCGATCGCAATGGTGAAGCGGCCGGCGCTGTACAATGGCATCCGCCATTTCGTCTTCGTGATCCCGCCGATGGCGGTGCTCGGCGGCGTCGCGTTTGCTTGGGCCATGGAGCGCCTGCGCGCCAATCACCGCACCTGGCAGCCGGTCGTGCTCGCCACCTTCTGCTTCGGCCTTGCGCTGTCGCTCGCCGAGATGATCCGGCTGCATCCCTATCAATACACCCACTTCAACCACATCGCCGGCACCGTGCGCGGCGCCGACGACCGCTTCATGCTGGACTATTGGGGCCTGGCGCTGAAGCAGGCTTCCGATGAATTGCGCGAGCAGTTGATCGAGCGCCAGGAAGTGCCGCCCGTCAATCGCAAATGGAAGGTCGCGGTGTGCGGTCCGCAGCGTCCGGCCCAGGTCGCGCTCGGACCCGACTTCACCATCGGCTGGGATTCCAATGCGGCCGATTTCGCGATGACGCTGGGCGAGTTCTACTGCAAGGGCCTCACCGCGCCCGTCATGGTCGAGATCAAGCGCGACGACGTGGTGTTCGCCCGCGTCTACGATATCCGCGGCCGCAGCATTTCCAGCCTGCTGTCGATCCCGGCGCCGTAATAATTTTCTTTCGACCGGAGCCCGGATGGAGCGCAGCGAAATCCGGGATCAGGCGCCCCCGCATTGCGCTTCCGCCTTCGCTCTTCGAGCTACGGCGGAAGCTCCATGCAGGCTGCGCGCGACAGCCACGCTCCTTGCGCCTTGCCGTCAACCCGGCCCAAGACTACGCTCCCACCCCGCAACAACGATGTTCGGAGAGATCAGCCATGTCGCCAGCGGAAGCGCGCCGGAAGGAAGTGCCGTCGAACATGACGGAGGCCGAATGGCAACAACGGGTCAATCTCGCCGCCTGCTATCGCCTGGTCGCGCTGTACGGCTGGGACGATCTGGTCGACACCCACATCTCCGCGCGCGTGCCCGGCCCCGACCATCACTTCCTCATCAATCCCTACGGACTGATGTTCGACGAGATCACGGCGTCGAGCCTCGTCAAGGTCGACTTGCACGGCAATCAGCTCTCCGAGAGCGAATACAGCATCAACCCGGCCGGCTTCACCATCCATTCGGCGATCCACGAGGTGCGCGAGGACGCGATCTGCGTGCTGCATCTCCACACGCTCGACGGCACCGCTGTGTCGAGCAGCGCGGAAGGCCTGTTGCCGCTGAACCAGACCGCCCAGCTAGTTACCCACGACCTCGCCTACCACGACTATGAAGGCATCGCGCTCGACCACGACGAGCGGCCGCGGCTTCAGAAGGACCTCGGCGACCACAACCACATGCTCCTACGCAACCATGGCACGCTGACGCTCGGTCGCTCGGTCGCCTCCGCCTTCGAGCGCATGTATCACCTCGAGCGCGCATGCTCGATGCAGGTGCGCACGCGCGCGCTGGGCACGCCGGTCTATCCGGTCGACCACGTCGCGATCGATAAGAACACCGAGCTGCTGTCGAACCGCGACCGCGCCGAGCTGCGCGCCACCAACCTCGTGTGGCCGCCGCTGCTGCGCAAGCTCGACCGCGAGCTTCCCGGCTACCGCTCTTGAGATTTTCGAAGTTTGGTGTAGGGTAGCGATCAACGAACCTCTACGCCTTTTGGAATGAAACGCCGCCCAATTCCGGGCGGCGTTTTTATTTGGGGCGGCGTTCGCAATCACCATCACCGTCACCCTGAGGTGCTCGCCTCTTCGGCGAGCCTCGAAGGGCGACGGCCCGGCTGCATCGGGGCCGTGCATCCTTCGAGGCTCACCGTGAAGCGCGTTGCGCTCCACGGCTCGCACCTCAGGATGACGGAAGGCGCTCTCGTAGGGTGGGCAAAGGCGCATAGCGCCGTGCCCACCATCTCGCAGCTCGCCTCGGAAGCGGTGGGCACGCTGCGCTTTGCCCACCCTACGACACCGCCTTTATTTCACCTCGGCGAGCGCGGCGAGGATGCGGGCCCAGGAGCGGATGCCCTTGTGGAAGCTGCGGAGGTCGTACTTCTCGTTCGGCGAATGGATGTTGTCATCGTCGAGGCCGAAGCCGACCAGCAGCGAGTCGAGCCCAAGCGTGCGCTTGAAATCGGCGACGATAGGGATTGAGGCGCCCGAGCCCATCAGCACGGTCTCCTTGCCCCATTCCTCGGTCAGCGCCTTGCTGGCGGCGGCAAGCGGCTTCATGTTCCAGTCGAGCGCGACCGCGGGCGCGGCGGAATGGTCGCCGAACTCGACCTTGCAGTCGCCCGGAATGCGCGCCGTCACATAGTCGCGGAAAGCCTTGCGGATCTTTGCGGGATCCTGCCCCTCGACCAGACGGAACGAGACCTTGGCAGACGCATGCGACGGGATCACCGTCTTGGAGCCCTCGCCGATATAGCCGCCCCAGATGCCGTTGACGTCGCAGGTCGGACGCGAGGAGGCCTGCTCAATCAGCAGCCGGCCCTTCTCGCCCGCCGGGATCGACAGGCCGATCGGCTTCAAAAACATCTCCGGCGTGAGATTGAGCTTCTTCCACTGCTCGAGGATATCGGGCGGCAGGTCCTTCACGCCGTCATAGAAGCCGGGGATCGTGATGCGGTTGTCGTCATCGAACAGGCCGCCGAGAATTTTCGTCAGCACCCGGATCGGGTTCATCGCGCTGCCGCCGAACACGCCGGAATGCAGGTCGCGATTGGCGGCGGTGATCTTCAGCTCCTCATAGAGCAAGCCGCGCAACGACGTCGTGATCGCCGGCGTGTTGCGGTCCCACATGCCGGTGTCGCAGACCAGCACGTAGTCGGCTTTGAACTCGTTCTTGTTGGCCTCGATGAAGGGCACGAAATTCTTCGAGCCAACCTCCTCCTCGCCTTCGATCAGGAAGGTGATGTCGATCGGCAGCGAGCCCGTCACCTTTTTCCAGGCGCGGCAGGCCTCGACGAAGGTCATGACCTGGCCCTTGTCGTCCTCGGCACCGCGCGCGACGATGATCTTGCGGCCATCGGCATGGTCGGTGACGACAGGCTCGAACGGCGGACGGTGCCAGAGATCAAGCGGATCGACCGGCTGCACGTCGTAATGGCCGTAGAACAGCACGTGCGGCCGTCCGCCTGCCCCGGTCTTGCCGACGATGGCGGGATGGCCCGCGGTCGGCCTCACTTCAGTGGCGACACCGAGGCTCGCGATGTCCTTGGCGAGATGCTCGGCCGCCGCCTTGCAATCGGCGGCGAAGGCCGGATCCGCGGAGATCGACTTGATCCGCAACAACGAGAACAGGCGCTCCAGGCTGTTGTCGAAATCCTTGTCGATGTGGTCGAGCACGGATTGAAGCTGCGCATTGGCCATGGTCGTGATCCTGACTTTCGAGTCTCAAGAAATCGGGGCTCAAGGTGTCTGCGCTTTTAGCGCCGGCGCGGCCTTGGGGCCAGTCGCTACCGGCGGGTGCCGGATGTGCCATGCGAGGCTGCCGGCAAGGATGGCGGTCGCAACGAGATTATTGCCCCAGGCCTGGATGACATTGGGAAACCACGGCAGCGACAGCAGCATGAGGATGCCGGCCGCGCCCAAAGCAAGCCAGGTTCCAAGCCGCACATTCGCCCGCGCGTCGAAGGCAGCCCGATGCATCAGCACCGTCATCGGGAAGAACAACCACATGAAATAGTATTGTCGCGCCAGAGGCGAGGCAATCGTCATCAGGCAGAACAGGATGCCGAGCTCCTCGGCATCGGAGCGCGCCGTGCGCTGCGCTTGCCGAGGCATGATCGCGATGAAGCCGAGCCCGAGCAATGCCGATAGCGCGAGCACGATCCAGTTCGCCGTGCGGTAGTCGACGTCGATGACGTTCATCGTACGCGGCGGCTTGTTGGGATCTTCCAGATTGTAATTGATCGGCCGGACCAGGCGATGCGTGACGGCAATGAGGGACTGGTTGACCCACGACCAGTTCTGCTCGCCGCGCTGGCCAAAGCCTTTTTCCGAGCTGCTCCCGACCATGGCCTGGTACCAGGTCGCAAGTTCGGCCGCGTTGCGCTCGAAGCCGCGGATCGGCGCCGGCACGACGTAAAGAAGAATGCCGATGAAGGCGACGGTCGCGACCACGGCCGCCCACTTCCGCCGCCAGATCAGATAGGGCAGCACCGCGATCGGAAACACCTTGATGGCCGTCGCGAGCGCGAACATGAAGCCGGCAAGCCAGGGGCGCTGATGCCGCAAGCTCCAGAAGCCGTAGAGCATCATCGCGAGCAGGACGAGGTTCGGCTGGCCGAGGTCGAACATGTCGAACACGAAGGTGACGGTGACGAAGGCGGGCAGCGCTTCCAGCCACGGACCGGCCCTGCGGTCCGATCCGGCCAACACCTGGGAGAACGTCCCGGTGCACCACCACGCCATCGCATTCAGGATCGACAGGACGACATAGAGCGGGACTTTGCCGAACCAGCTCGGGATCGCCAGCAGGACCGCCGGCAGCGGTGGATAGATGAACTCGAAATAGTCGCTGATGTCACCGGGATAGAGCGGCCGCCCCTGCAAGACCTGCTGCCCGGCCCAGTACCACAGCCCATAATCCTTGGTCTTGCCGTGGCCGAAGATCTCGGGAATGAGCACGTCGGCAGTCAGGAGGAGGCAGCAGAACAGGAAAAGCAGGTCCAGCGGCGCACGCAACGACAGGCGTCTCGGCGCTTCGGGTTTGGCTAACGGGGCGGTGGAGATCACGGTGGGGTCCAGTCGGCGGCGGACTACCACGTAGCAGACGGACGGATGTTTGGAGAGTCCCTCACCGGAATTTGTGCCGGTGGTGATGGCCTCCCCGATGGCCGCTAGACCTTCCGCAGCGTCACGGCCGGATCTGCTGCCTACCGCCGCAGCAATCCGCCGAGCGCGCCGCGAACCAGGGTGCGGCCGATCGAGCCGCCGAGCTGGCCGGCGACCGACTTGCCGATATTTGCGGCCATCCCCCCGATCACCTGGTTAGTCACCGATCGCGTCACGTCGCGCGCAATGACCTGGCCGGTCGACAGCCGGCCACGCTTGACGTTGGTGCCGAAGATGGTGCCGACGATCGAGCCGATCTGGCCGAGGACGCCGCCACCGTTTCCGCCTGCCGAACCGTCGGCCGTTGCCGCCGTGCCGGCGAGGCGCTTCTGAAGGATCTCATAGGCGGACTCGGAATCGACGGCGGTGTCGTATTTGCCCATGACCGGGCTCGCCGCCATGATCGCCTTGCGCTCCTCCGGCGTGATCGGTCCGATCCGGGCCGAAGGCGGCCGGATCATCACCCGCTCCACCATCGAAGGGGTGCCGTTGCCTTCGAGGAAGGACACCAGCGCCTCGCCCTTGCCGAGCTCCGTGATCACCTTGGCGGTGTCGAGCTTCGGGTTGGGCCGGAAGGTCTGGGCTGCGGCGGTGACCGCCTTCTGGTCGCGCGGGGTGAAGGCGCGCAGCGCATGCTGGACCCGGTTGCCCAGTTGCCCGAGCACGCGGTCGGGCACGTCGACCGGGTTCTGCGTCACGAAGTAGACGCCAACGCCCTTGGAGCGGATCAGACGCACCACCTGCTCGATCTTGTCCATCAGCGCCTTGGGCGCGTCGTTGAACAACAGATGCGCCTCGTCGAAGAAGAACACGAGCTTCGGCTTGGGCAGGTCGCCGGCCTCGGGCAGCTCCTCGAACAGCTCCGACAGCATCCACAACAGGAATGTCGCATAAAGTCGCGGGCTCTGAAGCAGCTTGTCGGCGACCAGGATGTTGACCATGCCGCGGCCGTCGCGATCGGTCTTCATGAAGTCCTTCAGCGTCAGCGCCGGCTCGCCGAAGAATTTGGTGCCGCCCTGGTTCTCCAGCACCAGGAGCTGGCGCTGGATGGTGCCGACGGTCGCCTTGGTGACATTGCCGAAGCCCTGGGCGGCTTTGCGGATGACGGCGAACGGATCCTCCTCCGCGTCCGCTGCCTTCTTCCCGCTATCGGGCACGATGGCGTCGAGCAGCGCGCGAAGGTCCTTCATGTCGATCAAGGCAAGACCGTTGTCGTCGGCGACGCGGAAGGCGACGTTGAGCACGCCTTCCTGCACGTCGTTCAGATCGAGCATGCGCGCGAGCAGAAGCGGCCCCATTTCCGTGACGGTCGCCCGCACCGGGTGGCCCTGCTCGCCGAACACGTCCCAGAACACCGTCGAGAACTGGTCGGGCTGGAAGGTCAGCCCCATCTCGGTGGCGCGCTTGACGATGAAATCTTTGGCTTCGCCGACCTCGGAGATGCCGGAGAGGTCGCCCTTGATGTCTGCGGCGAAGACCGGAACACCGGCGCGCGCAAATCCTTCCGCCATCACTTGCAGCGACACCGTCTTGCCGGTTCCGGTTGCACCGGTGACGAGCCCGTGGCGATTGGCGAGCGCCAGCGTCAGCCAGGCCTGCTCGTCTCCCTTGCCGACGAAAATCTTGGCGTCGGTGTCACCGAGCTTGCTGTCCTGTGCGGTCATAATTCTCACTGATCTCTGCAGGTTTCGCGTATCGAAACTCGAATGCATTAGTTCCGTAGTTTAACGCATGTTGTGCGTCGATTAAAACCATTCAACGCGTCCCAAACATGCGACATTGGCGGAAATATCAGCCGAAAGTCGGAATGGAGCGTTCGCACCGCGGTATTTTTTTGCTGATTCCATCTCCGCTCTTGCACCGCTGCAACACTGTTTATGCGTTCGGAGATGAATCGCGGCGAGGCGTGCGTTCATCGCTTGAATTTCACATCGCACCGGCTCAAGATCATTTTCGCAAGCAATACTCCGGCATGTGAACCGGCTGAGGGGCAGGCCATATGGACGAGCTGATCGGACGGCTGGCGACAAACGCCAGCATAGATAGTGCTGTCGCGGAAAAGACCGTCGGCATTATCCTGGGCTTCCTCCGAAGCGAGGGTCCTTCCGACAGCGTTCAGGCCCTGATTGATCAAATCCCCGGAGCAGAAGCCGCGATCGAGGCGTGCAAGAGCGGCGGCGGACTGTCGCGGCTGATGGGCGGCGGCCTGATGGCCGTCGGCTCGCGCCTGATGGGCCTTGGACTGGGCATGTCGGAGATTCAAAACGTCGCCCGTGAACTTTTCCGCTTCGGCCGAGACAAAATCGGAGCGGATCAGATGGGCAAGATCATCGCGGGGACGCCGGGCCTCAGCCAGTTCGCCTGAAGCCACGCATTTCATATTCGAGTATCATGACATATCCGATCTCCGAGATTGACGGCCTGTCGGCCTTCGCCGCCAACAAATTGAAGGCGCAAGGAATCCGCACCACCGACGCGCTGCTCGAGGCTGCCTCCACCGTGAAGGGCCGCAAGGCGCTGTCCGCCAAGACCGGCATCAGCGAGCAGCTGCTGCTGGAATGGGCCAACGTCTCGGACTACATGCGCATCCCCGGCATGGGCCGGGCCAAGGTCGGCCTTGTCCGTGCCGCCGGCGTCACCACGGTGCGCGAGCTTGCTTATCGAAATCCGGCAAGGCTCGCCCAGAGCATGCGGGACGCCAACGAGAAGAAGAAGCTCCTCCGCATCCTGCCTTCCGAGAAGTCGGTCGGCGACATCATCGCCAAAGCGAAGAAGCTGCCGCCGAAGATTACGTATTGAGCGAGGACGAAGCTGGAGAGATAGGGTACCGCTGCTCCCAGATCGTCATTGCGAGCGTAGCGAAGCAATCCAGAATTTTTCCGCGGTGACAGTCTGGATTGCTTCGCGGAGCCTGTCATCGGGCCGCGCTTCGCGCGGACCCGTTGGCTCGCAATGACGGAGTGCGGGCAAGAACCTCCTCCCTCTCGTGCCCCTGAGCGCGTCGGAACGGCCGGATGCCCCCTTCCGTCTTGACTCCCCCTCCCCGACCGCTAAAGCCACCCGCATGAGTGCCTCGCCCTCTCCATCCGTCCCGCCGGCCGGCTCGGCCGGGGCCGACGTGCTGCGGACACTGCTGGAACGGCCGCTTCCGGCTGTGATGGGCGTGCTCAACGTCACCCCGGATTCCTTCTCCGATGGCGGCGAGTTCATCGCGCCTGAGCAGGCCTTCGCGCGAGCCCGGGCGATGATCGCTGATGGCGTCGACATCATCGATATCGGCGCCGAGTCCACCCGACCCTACAAGGGCGCCCAGCCGGTCACGGCGGAATACGAGCTCGCCCGGCTGAAGCCGGTGCTGGCTGGTGTCGTGGCGCTTGGGGTGCCCGTCTCGATCGACAGCATGAAGGCGGAGGTCGTGGCCTTCGCACTCGACCAGGGCGCGGCCATCGTCAACGATGTCTGGGGTCTGCAACGCGACGCCGCCATGGCACCGCTGGTCGCTGCGAAAGGCGTTCCGGTCATCGTCATGCACAACCGCGACAATGCCGACCCCACCATCGACATCGTCACGGACATGAAGACCTTCTTCCTGCGCTCGCTGGATATTGCGGCCAAGGCCGGCATCGCGCGGGAAAAAATCGTGCTCGATCCCGGCATCGGTTTCGGCAAGACCGCCGAGCAGAGCATGATCGCTCTGGCGCGGCTGCGTGAACTCGACATGTTCGGCCTACCGATCCTGGTCGGCGCCTCGCGCAAGCGCTTCATCGCTTCGGTGTCGCCGTCGGAGCCGAAAGAGCGGCTCGCCGGCTCGATCGCCGCGCACCTCATCGCCGCGCAGCGCGGCGCAAAGATCATCCGGACCCATGACGTCGCCGAAACCTTGCAGGCCCTGCGGGTGGCGCACGCAATCGAGAGCAAGCCATGACCGATACGATCTTCGTGACCGGCCTGTCGATCCATGCCCGCCACGGCGTCATGGATCACGAAACCGAAGTCGGCCAGCGCTTCGTCATCGATCTCGAACTCTATACCGACCTGTCGGAGCCTTCGCGGAGCGACCGGCTCGCCGACACCGTCTCGTACGCCGAGGTCGTGGCGACCACCACGGCGGCGTTCAAGAACACCAACTACAAGCTCCTGGAGCGCGCGGCCGGCGCGGTCGCCGATGCCATCCTGTCGCATTTCCCGCGCATCCGCGCCGTGAAGATCACCGTGCACAAGCCGCATGCGCCGATCGCCGCGATCTTCGACGACGTCGGCATCATGCTGACGCGCTCGCGGCATCCCTGATATGGCAAGCGTGCTGATCGCACTCGGTGGCAATGTCGGCGATGTCCGCGCGACATTCGGCAAGGCGATCGCCCATATCTGCGGCATGGCGCAAGCCGCACTAATTGCGCGGTCCTCGGACTACACGACGCCGCCCTGGGGCGACGAGGACCAGGAGCTCTTCATCAATGCCTGCATCGAGATCGAGACCAGCCTCGATCCGCATGCGCTGCTGTTCGTGCTGCAGAAGGTCGAGCAGAAATTCGGCCGCACGCGGGACAAGGAGCGGCGCTGGGGACCGCGCACGCTTGATCTCGACATGATCGCCTATGACGATGTCAGCTTGCAGAAGCCCGATCTGACCTTGCCGCATCCGCGCCTGTTCGAGCGCGCCTTCGTGCTGGTGCCGCTGGCCGAGATCGCGCCCGACCGCGTGATATCAGGCATTCGTGTGCGTGACGGGCTCGCCAGCGTCTCGACGCAAGGCATTGAGCGGCTTCCGGATACCGGTTAACCAAAAACAACCGTTTGCAGGAACGGTCCGCCGTGGCAATTTCGCCTGCGAATAACAAGATTGTCGGGAGCCCCTCGCCGCATGACCTCCATGACTGACGACCTGCCGCTGGCGGCGGAATTCCCCAAGGCCACGATCGAAGACTGGCGCAAGCTGGTCGACGGCGTGCTGAAAGGCGCGCCGTTCGAGAAGCTGGTCGGCAAGACCTATGATGGCCTGAAGATCGAACCGCTCTACCCGCGCGCCAAGGGCGTTGCGCCCGTGGCGGGCCGGCCGCTGGCTGCGCCCTGGCAGATCATGCAGCGGATCGATCATCCCGATGCGGCCGCCGCGAACGCACAGGCGCTGACCGATCTCGAGAATGGCGCGACGGGGCTTGCGCTGGTGTTCGCCGGCGGCAGCGGCGCCCATGGATTCGGCCTGGAACCGTCGGCCGATGCGGTCGCAAAAGTCTTGAAGGACATCCATCTCGATGCCGGCATCGGCCTCGAGCTCCAGATCGGTCCGCAATCGCGGATGGCCGCGATCCATGTCGCGGAATATGTGAAGAGCGCTGGCCTCGATCCCGCCGCCTGCAACATCCGTTTCGGGCTCGACCCGCTCGCGGCTGGCGCCGTGTGGGGTCACAGCCCTTATACGTGGGAGGAAATTGTTCCCGCCGTCGCCGGCGCCATCAAGGGCCTGGTGGCGCTCGGCTTCAAGGGACCGTTCGCGTCGGCCGACGGGCGCGTGATCCACGATGCCGGTGGCTCCGAGGTGCAGGAGCTCGCCTTCGTGCTCGCCTGCGGCGTTGCCTATCTGCGCGCGATCGAAGGCGCCGGCATTGCGCTGGAGCAGGCGCAGGGCATGGTCTATGCGCGGCTGTCCGCCGATGCCGACCAGTTCCTGACCATGGCCAAATTCCGCGCGCTGCGGCTGCTCTGGGAGCGCATCGAGACGGCGTGCGGGCTCACGCCAAAACCGCTGTTCATCGCCGCCGATACGGCCTGGCGCATGCTGACGCAGCGCGACCCTTACGTGAACATGCTGCGCGCGACCATCGCGACCTTTGCGGCGGGGCTTGCCGGCGCCAATGCGATCACCGTGCTGCCGCATACGCTGGCGCTCGGGCTACCCGATCCGTTCGCGCGGCGCGTGGCGCGCAACACGCAGCTTTTGCTGCTGGAAGAGAGCAACCTCGCCAAGGTCAGCGATCCCGCCGCCGGCGCCGGCGGCATCGAGACGCTGACGGCGCAGCTCTGCGACGCCGCTTGGGCGCTGTTCCAGGAGAGCGAGAAAGCGGGCGGCGCCTTCGCAGCGCTTCAGCAGGGTCTGTTCCAGGGCAAGGTCGCGGCGACGCGAAAGGCGCGCGACGCCAACATCGCAAAGCGCCGCGACGTGCTGACAGGCGCCAGCGAGTTTCCAAATCTGCATGAAAGCGAGACGGTCGTGCTGAAGGCTACGCCTGTCGCGCTTCCGCCTTACGGTGAGCAAAAATACAAATTCGATGCGCTGCCACCGATCCGGCTGGCGGAACCGTTCGAGGCACTGCGCGACAAGTCGGATGCCGCGTTGAAGGCGCGTGGCGCGCGGCCAAAAGTGTTCTTGGCCAATCTCGGCACGCCCGCCGATTTCACGGCGCGCGCGACCTTTGCGAAGAGCTTCTTCGAAGCCGGCGGCATCCAGGCCGTCGACAGCGAGGGCTTTGCCGATCCGGCCAAGCTGGCCGCCGCCTTCAAGGCCTCCGGCGTCGCGCTTGCCTGCCTTTGTTCCAGCGACAAGGTCTATGCGGAACACGCCGAGGCTGCGGCGAAGGCCCTGCAATCGGCCGGCAGCCGTCATATCTATCTGGCAGGCCGCCCGACCGATACCGAGGCGGCGCTGCGCGCGGCCGGCGTCACCGGTTTCGTCTTCGCCGGCGGCGATGCGCTTGCGACGCTGCAAGACGCCTATCGACGGATGGAACAGGCATGACCGAAACCAGCAAACCCGTTCTCACCGGCGGCTGCCAATGCGGCGCCGTGCGCTTTGGAGTCATGACTGCGCCGACCAGGATCTCGATCTGCCACTGCCGGATGTGCCAGAAGGCGGCTGGCGCGCCATTCGCCTCCTTCGCCGACATCAACAAGACGGACTTTGCCTGGACCAAGGGGCAACCCTCGTTCTTCCGCTCCTCTTCGATCGCCGAGCGCGGCTTTTGCGCCGCCTGCGGCACCCCGCTGAGCTTTGGCCGCATCGACGGCGACCGGATCGAGATCATGACCGGCGCTTTCGACCATCCCGACCGGGTGATACCGACGCGGCAGTTCGGCACCGAGTCCCGCCTCGGCTGGGTGGTCGGCATCGCCAACCTGCCGAGCCAGACCACGCAACAGAATTACGGACCGGAGAAGATGGCGACCATCGTCAGCCATCAGCATCCGGATCATGATTGAGCGTCTATGATATGGTTGAGACCATGAGCCGCATTCCCAATTTCGCAGACGTGGCCTTCGCGCGGACAACCCCCGCCGCACCGACCGGCAGCGCCGAGCCGTGGCTGACGCCCGAGGGCATTCTGGTGAAGCCCGCCTATGGCGAGGCCGATGTCGCCGGACTCGATTTCCTGGACACCTATCCGGGCATCGCGCCCTATCTGCGTGGTCCCTACCCGACCATGTATGTGAACCAGCCCTGGACCGTCAGGCAATATGCCGGCTTCTCCACGGCCGAGGATTCCAACGCGTTCTACCGTCGCAACTTGGCTGCCGGACAGAAAGGCCTCTCGGTCGCCTTCGACCTCGCTACACATCGCGGCTATGACAGCGACCATCCGCGCGTCGGCGGCGACGTCGGCATGGCCGGCGTGGCCATCGATTCCATCTACGACATGCGCACGCTGTTCGCAGGGATTCCGCTCGACCAGATGAGCGTGTCCATGACCATGAACGGCGCGGTGCTGCCGATCCTCGCGCTCTATGTCGCGGCCGCCGAGGAACAGGGCGTGCCGCCGGAGAAACTCTCAGGCACCATTCAGAACGACATTCTGAAAGAGTTCATGGTGCGCAACACCTACATCTATCCGCCCGCGCCCTCGATGCGGATCATCTCGGACATCTTCGCCTACACCTCCACGAGGATGCCGAAATACAACTCTATTTCCATCTCCGGCTATCACATGCAGGAGGCCGGCGCGACGCAGGACCTCGAGCTCGCCTATACGCTCGCCGACGGCGTCGAATATCTGCGCGCCGGCCTTGCCGCCGGCCTCGACGTCGACCGGTTCGCGCCGCGCCTGTCGTTCTTCTGGGCGATTGGCATGAACTTCTTCATGGAAGTCGCCAAGCTGCGCGCCGCGCGCCTGCTCTGGGCCAAGCTGCTGAAGCCCTTCAACCCGAAAGACCCGCGCTCGCTGTCGCTGCGCACGCATAGCCAGACCTCGGGCTGGTCGCTGACGGCGCAGGACGTCTTCAACAACGTGATGCGCACCACGGTTGAGGCGATGGCGGCCACCCAAGGCCACACTCAGTCGCTGCACACCAATGCGCTGGACGAGGCCTTGGCGCTGCCGACCGATTTCTCGGCGCGTATCGCCCGCAACACCCAGCTGTTCCTCCAGCAGGAGAGCGGCACCACCCGCATCATCGATCCCTGGGGCGGTTCGTATTACGTCGAGCGCCTGACGCGCGACCTCGCGGCGAAGGCGTGGGGCCACATCCAGGAGGTCGAGGAGCTCGGCGGCATGGCCAAGGCCATCGAGGCCGGCGTGCCCAAGCTGCGCATCGAGGAAGCCTCGGCCAAGACGCAGGCCCGGATCGATGCCGGCAAGCAGGCAGTGATCGGCGTCAACAAATACAAGCCGACTGACGAAGCTCCCATCGACATCCTCAAGGTCGACAACACCAATGTCCGCCGCTTGCAGATC
The DNA here is from genome assembly GCF_051853035.1 of Bradyrhizobium sp. SPXBL-04. Lineage (NCBI taxonomy): Bacteria > Pseudomonadati > Pseudomonadota > Alphaproteobacteria > Hyphomicrobiales > Nitrobacteraceae > Bradyrhizobium > Bradyrhizobium sp. SPXBL-04. The sequence continues at coordinate 5,872,575 of NZ_CP182472.1, forward strand.
GACAAGCTGACGCGGCTGAAATCCGAGCGCAACCAGAAGGACGTCGATGCCGCCCTTGCCGCGCTGACGCGCTCGGCCGGCGAAGGCAACGGCAATCTGCTCGCACTCGCCATCGACGCGGCGCGGGCCAAGGCGACCGTCGGCGAGATTTCGGAGGCGATGGAAAAGGTGTTCGGCCGGCACCGCGCCGAGATCAAATCCATCACCGGCGTTTACAAGCGGGAGGCGTCCAGCATGGGTAACCAGGTCGAGAAGGTTCAGGCGCTGATCGACGCCTTCGAAGAGGCGGAGGGCCGCCGGCCGCGCATCCTGGTCGCCAAGATCGGCCAGGACGGCCACGATCGCGGCCAGAAGGTGATTGCGTCAGCCTTCGCCGACATCGGCTTCGACGTCGACATCGGGCCGCTGTTCGCCACGGCGGATGAAGCCGCGCGGCAAGCGGTCGAGAACGACGTGCATATCCTCGGCGTCTCCTCACTCGCCGCCGCCCATCTTACCGCCGTGCCCGAGCTGAAGGCGGCGCTGAAGAAGCAGGGCCGCGACGACATCATGATCATCGTAGGCGGCGTGGTGCCGCCGCAGGACTACGACGCGCTCTATGCCGCCGGCGCCGAAGCCATCTTCCCGCCCGGCACCGTGATTGCGGACGCAGCCGAGGAGCTGATCCGCAAGCTGAACGCCCGGCTCGGGCATAGCGAGGCGGCGGAGTAAGTCAGCCCTCGATAAACGCATCCGGATTGAACCGGAAGCACGGAGGTGCGACCAACCGCATACCGGTTGATGACGCTGCCGATGGCGCGCGACCAACGCTTGAGGACTCATAAATTGGCTAAGTTGCAGGATGGCGCGTACGCGCAGAGGAAAAGCTTGATGCGATGCGCCGCTATCGCCACGACCGTTGTGGCGACGATGCTGCTGTGCTCGCCGACGCTCGCCACCGGTCCCAAGCCCGATGCCGTCCTCAAGAACAGGAACATCGAGGCGCGTGTCCTGCTCGACGACACGATCAGAGCCGATGCCGTCCTCACGGCCGATTGTCTCACTGAGGCGAGAAAGTGGCTCGACAAGAGCGCGGCGGAAGCGGCCGCCACACGCAAGACCGATCCGGTGCTCTTCAGGGATGGTGCGTGGGAGTTCGAGCGCAATTATGGCATTCGTTCGGTGGTGGGCGATCGCTATATCAGCATCGTCAGATCCGATTATACGGACACTCACGGCGCACATCCCAATTCCGACGTCGACACGATTCTGTGGGACAGAACCGAGAGCAAGCGCATCTCGATCCGACCGTTCTTCATCGAAACGGCCGACAACGGCCCCACCATGAAAGCGATGTTGAAAGCCGTGATCGCCTCGCTCACGATCGAGAAGAAGAAGCGCGATGTGGCCGACACGAGCGACGAGTGGATCAAAAATCTCAAACCAAGTCTCTTGAAGATCGGCGCAGTGACGCTCGCGCCGTCAACTGAGATCGGAAAGAGCCCCGGTCTCACCTTCCACTATCCCCCCTACGCCGTCGGCCCCTATGCCGAAGGTGCATACGTCGCCTTTGTGCCGTGGGAAACGCTGAAGCCCTATCTCACGCCGGAAGGTCTGCGGATTATCGGCGGCGCACGGCCGAAGGACGACGCGGATGAGCAGTGAGTGCTCGCTAACGCGATCGCGGACTGACGCGAGCCAATGTCCGCGCAAGTGAGTCCGTCCAATCGGGAATCCAGGAGCCAAACAGCGCTTGCCAGCGATCGGCGTCCGCAGGTTCCGTATCGAGGGCGACCGACCATTCGATGAGAGTGCGGTCGCCTTCGATGATCGGGCGCAGATGCATGGTGCCCTGGTAGCGCGTCGGCGCTGGCGCTTGGCTCCCCGCTTGGCTGCCGTCATCTTGCGGATATGGCAGCGCTTCGAGACCGGCATAGGTCAGGGTGTGCTGCCGGTCCGAGTGATCGACCAAGCGCTGGCGGATCCAGTTTCCGCGATAGCAGAAGCGCCTGATGGCGCCGACTTCGTCGCCGCGCTTGTCGTCTTCGATCACGCTCTCGCTCACCCCGTCGATGTAAGCGGGATAGTTGTTGAAATCGCGGATCAGCGACCAGACTTCGTCCATCGGGTGGTCCAACACGGCGCTGTAATAGGCTTGGGTCATCGGAAGCGTGCCTTTGGCTTTCGTTACGCGCTGAGGTTGGCGACTTGCGCGGACAAAACCCACCCGATTTCCGACTGCCCTTTCCGATGGGCCTCCAGCTTTCACACAACACTGCGATCTCGTTGGTAGCGCTACCTTGCAGCGGCGCCGCAAAGCCGACTAGAATGCCGCCGTTGACAAGAGCGCCCGACGTCACGGGCGCCGCTGGGAGGCATTCAATGTCCAAGATTTCGCGCCGCACCTTTGCGGCTTCATCCGCCGCCGTTGCGGCATCCGCCGTGTTCGGGTTCAAGCCCGCACGCGCGCAAACCTATCCGGCGCGTCCGGTCACCGTGATCGTGCCCTGGGGCGCAGGCGGTGGCACCGACGCGACCGCGCGCATCGTCGCGGCGCTGCTGGAGAAGGATCTCGGCCAGCCCTTCAACGTGGTCAACCGCACCGGCGGCTCCGGCGTCGTCGGCCATAGCGCAATCGCGACTGCGCAGCCCGATGGTTACACCATCGGCATGCTCACGGTCGAAATCTCGATGATGCACTGGCAGGGCCTCACCGACCTGACGCCGAAGAGTTATACGCCGCTGGCGCTGATGAACGAGGATCCCCCCGGCATTCAGGTCTCCTCCTCCTCGCCGTACAAGACGGTCAAGGAGCTCGCCGAGGCGATCAAGGCGGCGCCCCCAGGCAAGTTCAAGGCTTCGGGTACCGGCCAGGGCGGCATCTGGCATCTGGCGCTGGTCGGCTGGATGCAGGCGATGGGCCTGCCCGCCAACCAGGTCGCCTGGGTGCCCTCGAACGGCGCGGCGCCGGCCATGCAGGATCTCGCCGCCGGCGGCCTCGACCTCACCACCTGCTCGGTGCCGGAAGCGCGCGCCATTATCGAGGCCGGCAAGGCCAGGAGCCTCGCCATCATGGCACCGGCGCGCAATCCGATCTTCAAGGACGTGCCGACGCTGAAGGAGGCGATGGGCATCGATTACGCGACCGGCGCCTGGCGCGGCATCGGCGCACCCAAGAACCTGCCGCCGGAGATCGCAACAAAACTCACCGCGGCCCTGAAGAAGGTCTACGACTCCGCCGAGTTCAAGGACTTCATGAGCAATCGCGGCTTTGGCACCGTGTGGGGCGATGGCGCCCATTTCGCCGGCTTCATGGACAAGGGCGACGCCCAGATGGGCGAGGCAATGAAGGCGGCCGGCCTGAGCAAGGCGTGACCTGGTACTGCGACGCTCTGATCGCCTCTCCCCGCCTGCGGGGAGAGGCTGGAATTCGCGCAAAGCGCGGATTCCGGGTGAGTGGGACTCTCCACGAATCCAACTCTCACCGTCCTCGCGGAGGGCCCCCCTCACCCCAACCCTCTCCCCGCGCGCGGGGAGCGGGAGAACAACTCTTTGTAGGACTCCCCCATGCGTCTTCCCGACTCCGTCACGGGATCGTTTCTCGTCGCACTCGGCGCGGCCGCCGCCTATGGCGGTTGGATCTTGCCGCCGGTGCCGGGGCAACCGGTCGGCCCCAACGTGTTTCCGCTGGTGATCGGCACGGGGCTCGCGCTATGCGGGCTCGCGATCGTGTTCGGCATCGGCCATTCCTTCGAGGAGGAGGAAGAGCTCATCCCGTTCGAGGACGGCCAGGCAGCTAGACCGCCGCCGCAGGGCAAGCTCTACGGCCTGCGCGCGCTGCTGCCGCCGGCGCTGCTGCTGTTCTACGTCTTTGCCGCCGACCGGCTCGGCTTCATCATCACCGCGGCGATCATGGTCTACGTGACCTCGACCGCGTTAGGGGCGAAGTGGAAGCTGGCGTTGCCGCTCGCGGCGCTCTCGCCGTTCGCGATTCACCTCATCTTCGGCAAGCTGCTCCGCGTGCCGCTGCCTGCCGGCCTGCTGCCGACGCCCTGGTAATCCCATGCTGAAAACCCTGATTGATGCGTTCGCACTGATCTCCACCTGGGAGGTCATCATCGCGATGTTCGCGGCTTCCGTGTACGGGCTCGTGATCGGCTCGCTGCCGGGCCTGTCGGCGACGATGGCGACGGCCCTGCTCGTCCCTGTCACCTTCTACCTGTCGCCGATCGCGGCGATCGCGACCATCGTTGCGGCCTCCTCGATGGCGATCTTCTCCGGTGACATTCCCGGCGCGCTGCTACGCATTCCCGGCACGCCGGCTTCCGCCGCCTATGCCGACGAAGCCTATGCCATGACCCGCAAGGGCCAGGCCGAGCTTGCGCTCGGAGCCGGCGTCTGGTTCTCGGCGGTCGGCGGCATCGCCGGGGTGCTGTCGCTGATGATCCTGGCGCCGCCGCTCGCCGAGATCGCGCTGTCGTTCTCGACCTTCGAATATTTCTGGCTGGCGTTGCTCGGCCTGATGTGCGCCACTTTGGTCGCGCGCTCCTCGCCGGTGAAGGCGATCGCGGGGATGTTCATCGGCCTGCTCGTCTCCTGCATCGGCATCGAGAATCCCGGCGGCATCCCGCGCTTCACCTTTGGGATCACCGATCTGTTCGGTGGCATCGAGCCGATTCCGGCGCTGGTCGGCGTGTTCGCGGTGGCGCAGGTGATGCGCGCGATGCTGACACCCGAGCCGCCACCACTGCCACGGCGAAAATTCGGGAGCATCATGGCCGGCCAGTGGAAGCTGACGAAGCTTTATCACTGGCAGATGACGCGCGGGAACATCGTCGGCATCATCATTGGCGTGCTGCCCGGCGCCGGTGCCGACATGGCCGCCTGGGTCTCCTACGCGATGTCGAAGCGGTTCTCCAAGGAGCCGGAAAAGTTCGGCACCGGTCACGTCGAAGGCCTGGTCGAGGCCGGCGCCAGCAACAATGCCAGCATCGCCTCCGGCTGGGTACCTTCGCTGCTGTTCGGCATCCCCGGCGACACCATCGCCGCGATCGCGATCGGCGTGCTCTACATGAAGGGCCTCAATCCCGGCCCGACGCTGTTCACCGAGAAGGCGTCGAGCATGTATGCGATCTATCTGATGTTCATCATCGCGAACATTTTGATGATTCCGCTCGGCATCGCCATGATCCGCGTTGCCGCCTACATCCTGCTGGCGCCGCGCTCCACCGTGATGCCGATCATCATGCTGTGCTGCGCGGTCGGCTCGTTCGCGATCGGCAACAACATGTTCGGCGTCGTCACCGTCGCCGCCTTCGGCGTGATCGGCTATGTGATGGAGGCCAACGGCTACCCCGTCGCAGCCATGGTGCTCGGCATCGTCATGGGCACCATGGTCGAGCAGGCTTTCGTCACGTCGTTGATCAAGTCGGACGGAAGCATCCTGCCGTTCTTCGAGCGCCCGGTCGCGGCGATCCTTGCCGCGATGGCGATCGGCGCGCTGCTGTGGCCGGTGATGGTGTGGATCTGGCGCAAGATGAAACCGCTCCAGACGGCCGCGGGAACATCCCGGTGATTCCAGGCGAGCGGCCCTCGCCTGCCGATCGAGACGCCCCTAAGTCCGGCGCTGGGCCGCTTGGCGGCTTTGTGCTAGTATCCAGCCATGACCGAGGTCGCCGACATTCCGCTTCAGACAATTGTTCTGAAGCTCAAGAAGATTGCTCCCGCCTTGATGCCGCCGACCGCGGAAGACCGGTTGCGAGACATTCTCGAAGCCATCGTTGAGATCGAGGCATTGCTGGCAGGCTACAACCTCGACCTCTTCACTGCAGACAAGACGGAGAATGGTCGATTTCGGCAATCACTTGCGCCACGCGTACCATGCAACAGACGTAGGAATTGTGTGAGCCATCGTTCAAGATCACCTTCCGCTGTTGAAATCTTTCGTTGAACGGTGCATTCGGGCATCCAACTGATGATGCATCCACCCGCTCGCCTGCAACGATGACCAGCCCCAAGACGCTCGACATCAAATCTCTCGCCCGCGACCTCCGCGCCGGCAGCCGCGCGGCGCTGGCGCGGGCCATCACGCTGGTGGAGAGCCGACGCGGTGACCATCAGGCGCTGGCGCGCCAGCTGGTGCAGATGCTGCTGCCCGACACCGGCAAGGCGGTCCGCGTCGGCATCACCGGATCGCCAGGCGTCGGCAAATCAACCACGATCGACGTGCTCGGGACGTATCTGATTGAACAGGGCCACAAGGTCGCCGTGCTCGCGGTCGATCCGTCCTCGGCGCGCAGCGGCGGCTCGATCCTCGGCGACAAGACGCGGATGGCGCGGCTGGCGGCCTCCACTGATGCTTTCATCCGCCCCTCGCCGTCTTCGGGCACGCTCGGCGGCGTCGCCGCCAAGACGCGCGAGGCGATGCTGCTCTGCGAAGCCGCCGGCTTCGACGTCGTGCTGGTCGAGACCGTCGGCATCGGCCAGTCCGAGACCGCGGTCTGCGACATGACCGATTTCTTCCTCGCCCTGATGCTGCCGGGCGGCGGCGACGAGCTACAAGGCATCAAGAAGGGTCTGGTCGAGCTCGCCGACATGATCGCCATCAACAAGGCCGATGGCGACAACCTCAAGCGCGCCAAGATCACCGCGGCCGACTATCGCGGCGCGCTGCATATCCTCAGTCCCCGGTCAGAGCATTGGCACCCACCGGTCGAGACCTATTCGGCGCTCACCGGCACCGGCATCGCCGAGCTCTGGCAGAAGGTTCTGGATCACCGCAAGGCGATGAGCGCATCCGGCGAGTTTGCCGCGCGTCGGCGCGATCAGCAGGTGAAATGGATGTGGTCGATGCTGGAGCAGCGGATGCTGGCGCGGCTGCGCAGCGAGGCATCGGTGCGGGCCAAGGTCCGGAAGATCGAGGCGGAGGTGGCCGACGGCCATCTCACGCCGGCGCTTGCCGCCGAGCAGATCTTGGAGTTGCTGCAATGAGCGAAAAGCTCCGCGTTCTCCTGACCGGATTCGGACCGTTTCCCGGCGCGCCCTATAACCCAACGCAGCCGCTGGTGGCGCGACTGGCGCAGCTGCGCCGCCCGGCACTCGACGATGTCACGATTGCAAGTCACATCTTCCCGGTCACCTATGCTGCGGTCGACCGGCAATTGCCTGACGTGCTCACGAAGGTGAAGCCGGATGCGCTTCTGATGTTCGGCCTCGCCGCACGCACGTCTTACTTGCGCATCGAGACCCGCGCCCGCAATGCCGTCACCATGCTCTGGCCGGATGCCGCCAACACCCGTTCGAGCAAGCGCGGCATCGCTGGCCATGCGGACGCGATGACGTTCGGTCCGCACACCGCACGGCTGCTGCGCGCCGCACGTCTCACCGGCATCGATGCGCGCTCTTCGCGCGATGCCGGCGCCTATCTCTGCAACTATCTGAGCTGGCGCGCGATCGAGAATGTGAGAGCGGGCGGGCCGAGGCTTGCGGCGTTCATCCACATTCCCCTGCTCGCGCGCAGCGGCGCCGTGCGCCGCAAGGGCGCGCCGCGGATCACATTGGACGAGTTGGTGGATGCTGGCGAAGCAATGTTGATGGAGATGGTGCGGTTGGCAAGGAAGGAGCGGAACACGCCGATTTCGTAGGGTGGGCAAAGGCGCTCTTGCGCCGTGCCCACCATGCATCTTCATCCGAGGTGACAATGGTGGGCACGCTTGCGCTTTGCCCACCCTACCGCACCTCGCTTGCGTAAACATTTAACCCTACCGCGAACAATCCTCACGCCACCGGCCGCGCTGCGCTACCTAGTCGGCGCGGACACTTCCCGCGTCCGCCGAAGGACGCGTCATGGACCTCAATCGCCGTCATCTCATCGGAGCCTCGACCGCCGGCATCGCCGGCGCGCTCGCCATGCCGGCTGACGCTGCCCGCGCGGCGCCCCTGACATCCCTGCTCGGCCGCGACGCCACGCAATACGGCGTGCGGCCCGGCAGCAGCGAAGACCAGACGCGAGCGCTTCAGCGTGCGATCGACGAGAGCGCGCGAGCACAGGTGCCGCTCGCCTTGCCGCCGGGCATCTACCGGACCGGCCTGTTGCGGCTCCCGAACGGCGCGCAACTGATCGGCGTGCGCGGTGCGACGAAACTCGTCTTCACCGGCGGCGCCTCGGCGATCCAGAGCGATGGTTCCGATGCGATCGGCCTCACCGGCATCACCTTCGACGGCGGCAACATTCCGCTGCCGGCGCGGCGCGGCCTGATTCACGTCCTCGGCGGCCGCGACGTCGGCATCACCGATTGCGCGATCACCGGATCCGGCGGCAGCGGCATCTGGCTCGAGCAGGTCTCGGGCGACATTTCCAGCAATATCTTCACAAATATCGCGGTGACGGCGGTGGTCTCGTTCGACGCCAGGGGCCTCAGCGTTTCCCGCAACACCATCACCGGCACCAACGACAACGGCATCGAGATCCTGCGCACCGCGATTGGCGATGACGGCACGCTGGTCGCTGACAACCGCATCGAGGACATCAAGGCCGGCCCCGGCGGCTCCGGCCAGTACGGCAACGCCATCAACGCCTTTCGCGCCGGCAATGTGATCGTGCGCGGCAACCGCATCAGGAATTGCGACTACTCAGCCGTGCGCGGCAACTCCGCCTCCAACATCCACATCACCGGCAACAGTGTCAGCGACGTGCGCGAGGTCGCGCTCTATTCCGAGTTCGCGTTCGAAGCTGCGGTGATTGCCAACAACACCGTCGACGGCGCCGCCGTCGGCGTCTCCGTCTGCAATTTCAACGAGGGCGGCCGCATCGCCGTTGTCCAGGGCAATATTATCCGCAATCTGCTCCCGAAGCGCCCGATCGGCACCGCACCCGACGACGATGCCGGCGTCGGCATCTACATCGAAGCGGATTCATCGGTGACCGGCAACGTGATCGAGAACGCGCCATCCTACGGCATCGTCGCCGGCTGGGGCAAATATTTGCGCGACGTCGCGATCACAGGCAACGTGATCCGCAAGGCGCTGGCCGGCGTCGGCGTCTCCGTGGTGCCGGGCGCCGGCACCGCGCTCGTCAACAACAACATGATCTCCGAGACCCCGCGCGGCGCCGTGGTCGGCCTCGATCACGCGCGTGCGGTGACGTCGGACCTGTCGGCCGACGGTGCGCAGCGGTTCGCGCAGGTGGTGGTCGGGGGGAATGCAGTGCGGCGTTAGAACGCGTTCCGCAGCAGCGGGTATTTTGCCTGCAGGCCGTCGAGGCTGAAGGTGAATTCGACGACGCGCTCGGGGGCGGCGACGATTTCGGCCGCGGGCGGGGAGAACTGCGGCAGAAGCGTTGCCATCGTGGCCGGCGCCGTCGGCGGTGCCATCACGGCAGGTGCCGTGATCGGTGCCATCGCGGGCGGCGCGGAGAGCGGTGCGATCGGGGCGTCGGTGATGTCGGCGAGAACGTCCGGCTCGGGATCGAGCCTGACTGGCACGGCGGTCTCGGGCGCGATGTGGACGGCCTTCGGCTGCACGGTCTGCGCCTGTTGCTCACGCGGAAACACGCGCGGCATCGTCGCCGGCGACCAGCCGAAGGCGGGCGCCACGCTCGCGGCTGCCGCAGCGACGTCCGCGCCCGTTGCAAGTGCGCGCCAGGTCTGGACCGCGCGCTTGGCCTCCTGGATATTTTCGAGGAATGCGATCTCGGAGTGGTAGCGGCGCCAGCGTCCGGTCTCGAACATTTCGGACAGATGTTGCAGCCGCTGCTCGGCGAGAACGCACCAGCGTGCCGCGATGTCGCGGCTAACAGCCACGTCGCGAACGACTTCTTGGCGATGTGTCATGAACCAGCCCGTCAGGAGAAAACACGGACGCGGGGACGCAACGCACACGAATCAATTTAGACGCGACATGAATATTTTGTGGAAAAGTTTTGACTTGTCCAGCAACGACGCCGCGCCCGTCATCAAACACCGTAGTCGTGCGGAGATTTCCTGTGTTTTCGAGTCAAGCTTCGCACAAGCATGACGGGCTTGCGGCGTGCCGAGTCGACGATCGGCACGAACGCGGGCGCGATCCTTCAACCGGAAGCTGAACGAGCGCCAAGCTTCAAAAGATCAGATGCCCAAAAGAAAAGACCCGTCCGGGGGGACAACCGGACGGGTCGAGCCATATGGGCGCTTGGGGTGGATGGGCGCTCGCGCCTGATATGACTGATGGGGAGGGATGACCGCTCCCACATAATTTGGTCGTGGCAGCTGGCTGAACGTTCAACGCGGGGTTTGCTTTTTTGACCTTCGCCGCGTGCGCATCTTTGTCGCAGCGGCTATCGCGTCGCCGGCCTATCCGCCTGAGAAATCGCGGATTTCTCGTCTGCGCTCGACAGCGAGGGTTGCTCGATCGCGCGGCTGCCCGGCTCGTCGCGACGCTTGCCGGCGTCTTCACGTTTTGTTGTACCGGATGCCGCCGCAACCGGCGTCGCGCTGTCGGGGGGAACGGCCATGACCGCGGCAAATGCATCGGCCTCGCCGTCGCCGAAGAGATCATCACGCCCGGGTGAACCAAGGTCGCGCGCGGTCTTCGCCAGCGTCATGCGCAGCGCTTCGGGCTTCAAGGCGTGGTTGCGCTCGAGCAGCAGCGCCGCGACGCCGGAAACATAGGCGGCCGAGAACGAAGTGCCCGACGTCATCTGATATTTGCCGTCGGGCGCCGGCAGGAAGATGTCGACGCCGGGGGCTGCGACCGCGATGTAGTTGCCACGGTTGGAGGCGGTGAACAGCCGGTCCTGCTGATCGGTGGCGCTGACCGCGATCACGTTGGGATTGGCGGCGGGATAGAGCGGCGGCGATTTCGCGCCGGCATTGCCGGCGGCCGCAATCAGCACCAGCCCGCGCGCAGCGGTCGCTGCGATGGCCCGCTCGATCACCGCGTCCTTCGGACCGGCAAAGCTCATGTTGACGATCTGCGCGCCGTGCTCGGCGGCATGGTTCAGCGAGCGCAGGATGATGTAGGACGAGCTCTCGGCGCCGCCGGCGGTGCCGCCGAAGGCGCGGATCGCGATGATGCGCGCCTCGGGCGCACTGCCCATCAACCGCGCATGCGCCACGATGGCGCCGGCGATGCCGGTGCCGTGAACGTGCGCCCCCTCGGCGCTGCCGAGCGCATCGAAATTGTCGGCGATGGAATTGGCGAGTTCGGGATGACTGGCGTCGATGCCGGAGTCGATCACGGCAATCGTGACGTTGACGCCGTGCGCCAGCGTATGGGCCTGCGGCAGACGGAGCTTTGTCAGTGCATATTGCGCAGGATCGCCCTCGTTCGACCCCGACGATGTCTGGTCCTGGAGCACATAGCGGAAGTTCGGCTGAAGCGAGCGCACACTGCCGTCGGCCGCGAATTCGCGCCGCACCGTCTCGTACGGCCGGCCGTCGGTGATGCGGAACAGGCCGAAAGTGGCGCCGATCAGCGGGAAATTCTCGGAGGCGACGCGCGTCAGGCCGTGGCGACGCGCAAGCTCGTCGGCCTCGGCCGGCGACAGCGCGCTGTCGATCTCGGCGACGAATTCGTTGGCGAAGCTGCGCAGGTTCACCGCGGCCGGCGTGCTGTTGCCACGCCCCTTGCCGGCGCTCTTCTTGCCTGATTTTCCACCGCCCTCGCCGCCCGCGTTCGGCTGCGCCAGGCATTCGCCGCCGGCATCGCGATAGGGTGCGGTGCAGGCCGGATAGAGGTTCGGCGAATAGCGCGCATAGGGCAGCACCGGCGTCGTCCGCATGCGCAACGGTGTGGTGCGGGGGATGGCCGCGATCGTCCGCGGGCCGCGGCCGACGCTGACCGCACGTGCGGCAACACCGGGGCTGACACGCGGGGCAATGCTCGAAGAGATGGTCGGCGTGCGCGAGGGAACGCTGATCGTGGGCGTACGCATGATCGCCTGCGCCTGCGCAAGCTCGGCGCCGAGACAGGCTGTGAGCAGCAGCACGGCTCCAACCGACGAAACGTAGGCCCCGGCGCGTACCCAGCTCTCGGACTTGCGCGTCATCGGTTCAGTGGCACGTTCAGGGCGTCGCGACGGCCAGATTGACGAACTTCTCGCGCTGCATCTTGCCGAGCAGCGAGGCGAGCTCGTCCTGGCTCATCGCCTTGTTGAATTGGAGGCGGAACATGCCGCCCTTGGCTCCGTCGATGATCGACGCCTGATAGCTGTCGAGCAACGCGGTGATGTCGGCGATGCGCGCCTCGGGGGTGAAGCGCACCAGCGCGCGCGCCGGCGCGGCCGTGCTACCAAGTTCGCGTGTGATCGGCGCACTGGTCGAGAGTGAAGCCGTCTGGAAGGTCGCAGGCTGGTTCTTCATCAGCACGGCGCCGATAATTCCGGCTTGCAGTACGAGCGCGACGGCGCCGAGGCTCGCCGACCAGACCAGCGTCCGCGGCGACAGGCTCGCGAAGAAGGTCGCGATGCGCGCCGACAGCGGCAGCGAACCGGTCGCCCGCGCCGGCTCGGCGTCGATCGCGGCGAACAGCTTCTGCATCGCGCGCGCCGACGGAGCCCCCAGGCTCTCGTTCAGATGAATGGTCTCTTCGTACTCGCCGCGGATCGCGGCATATTGCTTCGCAAGCTCCGGATCGCGCGCCAGCGCTTCCTCGACGCGGCGGGCATCGCGCGCGTTCAGCGTGCCGGCGGCGTGCCAGGGCAGCAGCAGTTCAATTTCACTGGGCTCTTGCTCCAGCATCTTCTTGCTCAAAGCCATCATGGCCAGCCTCGCTCAACGCCGGCTGCCTTCAGCAGTTCGGCCAGTTTCTTGCGCGCATAGAACAAGCGCGTCTTCACAGTGTTCTCCGGTATCCCGACGATTTCGGCCACTTCTTCCACGGATTTCTCGTGGTAGTAGACGAGATCGACGATTTCCCGGTGTTCCGGCGAAAGGCCCGTCAGACACTCCCGCAACGCCTCACTGGTATCCTTCTTCTGCACCACCGTTTCCGGATCGTCGGACGTATCCTCGATCGCGTTGGCGGCCTCTTCGTCCAACTCGAAATCCTTCCTGCGCCGAAGCGCAGACAGGGCCTTGAATCGGGTGATTGCCAGCAGCCAGGTGGAAACGGCGGATCGGCCCTCGAATTTGCCGGCTTGACGCCAGACGTCGAGAAACACCTCGCTGATGAGGTCTTCCGCCGCCTGCTCGTCCGCACGAGCCTGAGCCCGAACCTGTAAACCCTGACATGGTGCCGCCCGTACAACACCTGCATGGCGAGCCGGTCGCCTTGAGCGATCCTGGCGATCAGGACCTCGTCCGAAGCCGCCTGTGTCACGCTCAAAGGCCGTCTCGCAAAGTTGGTCGGGTCGGTGCGGCGGAGGGTTCGACCAAAGGGGCGAAATTCTTCAAGCTACCGCACGCATACGGGAGCTTATGTGATCCACCCCACATACGCGCATTTTTCTTGTTCCACCGGCGGCGACCCGCCTCGATCCAGATCGGTAACATAATACTGAAATATTTCCCTGCGGAAGGACTGTCCGGCACAGGCAGCCCGGTCAACCTGGATCCATAGCAGCCCTGCACGGTGTATGTCTCACGAACCCCTGCTTTGGCTCGACCGCATCGCAAACCGATGCTTAACCGCCGGCAAATTTCGCTGCCGGCCGACATTCCCCTGTTCCGCGCTGCACGGTTCGGATTCGATTTCGAAGGATACCAAACCTAAAGGCTTGCCACGTAGATTTTTGAGCTGACATCCACCATTGGCAGGACAATGAACACGGCCGCGCCGTCCTTTCCGCAGAGGAGTGCCGCTGAAGTCGCGGATCTCGTCCTCGCGCCCGCGGCGGCGGCTCCGGAAGTCCCGGCGCGCCGGGCCCGCCAGCGCCGCCAGATGTATATCGGCCAGGTCGCGAGCTACTCGCTCGGCGCCTCCGTCCTGCTGCTGTACGCCTATGACGGTGCGATCTCCATGGGTGTGCCGTCGCTGTTCTGGCTCGGCGGGCTCCTGATCATCGGTACGTTCACCGTGCTGTCGGAAGCCGGCTTCGGCGATCGGTTCGAAGATCATTACCTCACCGTCTTCCAGATCTCGGCGCATATGGCGCTGCAACTGGTATTCCTGCTCGCAGTGCCGACGGTCGGGGTCGCGTTCGTCGCCGTGCTGTTTCTGATCTTCGCGTTCGGTACGCTGCGGATGACATCGAGCCAGGCGATGCTCACCTGGGGTCTTGCCACCTGCGGGCTCGCCTTTGTCTTCCTGGGTTCGGATCTGCCGATTGGCCTGCCGGTTACGACCCGGTTGCAGCGGACCGCCTCCATGCTGTGCTTCGTGCTGGTGATCGGCCAGTGCGCTTTCCTCGGCCTGTTCGGCGCCACGCTGCGCAAGATCCTGTACCGGCGCAGCATCGAGCTGAAGGCCGCCTATCAGCGCATCGAGGAACTGGCCGAGCTCGACGAGCTCACCGGCTCCTACAATCGCCGCTGCATCATGCGGCTTCTCGACGCCGCGATCGAAAAGTCGCGGCAGGCGTCAACGCCTTGCGCAATCGCGCTGATCGATCTCGACTGGTTCAAGCGCGTCAACGACGCCCACGGCCATCCCATCGGCGACGAGGTGCTGCGCACCTTCGCGATCACCATTTTCGCCAACATCCGCCAAGCCGACTGCTTCGGCCGCTACGGCGGCGAGGAATTTCTGCTGCTGCTGCCCGGAACCGATGGCGAAGCGGCATCGCGCATGCTCGAGCGCTTGCGCCAAATCATCGCCGATCTCGACTGGAGCGCATTTTCCCCCGGCCTGCGCGTGACCATTTCCGCGGGCGTCGTGACGCTGCGCGACAACGATACTGCCGACACGTTTCTAGCACGCGCCGACCACGCGCTCTATTCCGCCAAGGCGCAAGGGCGCAACCGCATTGCAACGGGCTGACCAATTCATTTTTCCGGCGCGTGAGAAGACGCCGCCGGGCCAAACGCTCCAGGACAGGGCAATGAGATCGAAATCGGCAACACCATCCGAGAACCTGCTCGAGGAATTGCAGGCCGCGCTCTCGCACGGCACCGTGGCTCGCCGGGTCGAGACGCTGCGCCGCGTCACCGATCTCTTCGTGGGCAACGCGGTGGATTATTCCGACGACCACGTCCGGGTGTTCGACGACGTGTTCCAGTGCCTGATCGAGCAGATCGAGATTTCGGCTAAGGCACTGCTCGCCGAACGCCTCGCACCGATCGCCTCCGCGCCGCCGAAGATCATCCGCACGCTCGCGCTCGACGAGGTGATCGAGGTCTCCAGCCCGGTACTGTCGAAATCGGAACGGCTGGACGAGGCGACCCTGATCGAGATCGCGCGCACCAGGGGCCAGGCGCATCTCAAGGCGATCTCGCTGCGGCGAGTGCTGTCGGAGGCATTGACCGATTTGCTGGTGACGCGCGGCAACGAGGACGTGGTGCAGTCGACCGTCAGCAATCCGGGCGCGCGCCTCTCCGAGGGAAGTCTCACCGACCTCGTCACCCGCGCCGAACGCGACGACGACCTCGCCACCTGCATCGGCCTGCGGCCCGACCTGCCGCGTCATCATTATTTGAAGCTGGTCGCGAAGGCCTCCTTGAGTGTGCGCAGGAAGTTAGAGGCCGCACACCCCGAACTTGCGGACGAAGTATCGAGCGTGGTCCAGGAAGCGGCCCAGCGGGTCCGTGCCGCCGCCACGACGAGGCAGACCGAGATGGCGCGTGCGCTGGTGAAGTCGCTGCACGCGGACGGTCGCCTCAACGAATTCCAGGTCAGCACCTTCGCCGAGCAAGGCAAGTTCGACGAGACCAATGCGGGGCTGGCGGCGCTCGCAGGCGTCGCGGTCGAGACCGCCGAGACCATGATGATCGACAGCCGGACCGAGGGCGTGATGATCCTCGCCAAGGTCGCGGGGATGTCGTGGTCGAGCGTGCGCGCGATCATCGCCATGCGCGAGAAGCTCTCCGGCGGCTCGCAGACCGACATGCTGGCGCTGCGAGACACCTACGAAGCCCTGCGCTCTTCGACCGCGCAGCAGGTGCTGCGCTTCCACCGCATGCAGCGGGGCACGACGCCGGCGGCGTGAAGCTGGCTCCTTAATATCGCAGGACTTTGGAGCCCACCGCCGCGCCGATCGCGGTCACGACCGCGGTCGCGATCGTGTACCAGGTCGCGACGAACAGCGGGGAATCGTCGGTGCAGTGCGAGGCGTAGAGCGTCGCGGCCAATCCCGCCGCGACCAGGCCGGCGAGCGCGCCGGCGAGCGCGGGGCGCGAGGGCGCGCCGTGGCGCAGGCCGAACAGCGCCCCCGCAAGCAGCGGCAGCGACATCGCGGGGATCGCAAGCAGGCACACCCTGGAGTTCTTGCCCATCAAGCGCATGGTCATCGGCATGGCCGGCGCCATCATCGCCTCACTGCCGATCGCCACGGCAAGCAGTCCGACGGGAAGCAGCAAGAGCCAGCCCCAGCCGCGCAGCAGGGCTTCGGGACGCGACAGATGCAGGCTGACGATGATCGCGGGGATCGCGAGCGACAGCGTCACCGCGAACTTCATGTCGAAAAACGGGTTGCGCATCGCGCTCATCACGTCCGGGCGCACGCCGAGGAACGTCGCGAAGATCAGGATCGACAGCGGCGCGGCCACCAGCAGCGCCATGGTCAGCACGGCGCCGACGCGCGGCGCGCGATGGACGTTGTCGGCCGCGAGCGAGCGAATGAGTTGATCGGTATCCATGCCTAGTGGTCCCGCAGTTTGGCAGTCAGCGCAGCAAGTCCGCGATGCAGCGCGACCCGCACCGCACCTTCGCTCATCGCAAACTTTGCCGCCGTATCCTTGATCGAGGCGGCCTCGACCGCGATCGACTGCAACACGTCGCGCTGGCGCTGCGGCAGAGTGCTCAGCTGTGCGGCGACCTCGCCCGCCGAAGCCGTTTCCTGCGATGCCTCGCCCGGCAGCGTCTCGACGAAATCATCGATGTTGACGAAGACGCGCCTGCCGCGCCGCCGCAGCGTATCGATCAGCTTGTTGCGGGCGATCGCGAACAGCCAGGGCGCGAAGGGAGCTTCGCTGTCCCAGGTGTGTCGCTTCAGATGCACCGCCAACAAGATCTCCTGCACGATATCCTCGGCCTGGTCGGGAGACTGGCCGGCCCGCGCCAGCCCACGCCTCGCAGCAGCGCGCAGCACCGGCGTGACCGCCTTCAACAGGCGATGATACGCCGCATCGTCGCCAGCCATGGCCGACCGCATCAGGCCGGTCCATTCGTCCTCACGTCCGCGCACGCGCGCCCCTCACCATGCAATTCGGCCGCTCTTTCAATTTGTTACCCCTGCACCCGAGCTATCACGAATTCGTGATCGCCGCCGAGCCTCCGCATCCGGTGCGGCCGTAAGAGCCCGCGACGGCTCATAACACCGATCAGTCCGGCCCGCATCCGGCGGCCGGCCGCGAGGGGCGGTTTGCCCCGCTTTTGCCCGGTGTAGCCAGAAGATTCCCATTTTCTGCCCCGCTGTGGTCACGCCCCAGGGTCTCTGTTCGTTCCTGGGACGGGCGGAATTGGGGAGATCGTCAACATGATCAAAGCCATCGGGCGCGCGGCCCTGATCGTTCTGGCCGGACTTTTCTTGCTGTTTGGGGGCATTGCACAGGCGGCGCCGAGCTCAGCCGCAAGCAGCAACTCCGACAGCGCAGGCAAGCAAGCCGACGCGGCCAAGCCGAGCAAGCACCGGCGCCATGAGTCTCGCCGCACCAGCAGCAGCAAGACGGCGCAGAAATCCGACGACAAGGCCGACAAGAACGATGCTGCGGCAAATACCGCCGAGGCCAAGGCCGACAACGGCGTGCCGGCCTCGAGCCAGATGCCGCCGGAAGTCGCCAACGCCAATGCGCAGGTCGCCGCCGATACGCCGACCGCGGCTGCGGCCTCCGCGATGACGGGCCGCGCCAACGACAACGTCCAGGCGGCGGCCGATGATACCGCCAATAACACCGCGCCGAACGCCGACACCCAAGTGGTGGCCCCCGATCAGCTCAACGACATCGACCGCGCCCTGCAACAGGACAGCCCACCGGCGCAGAAGGCTGTGATCGCCGCAACCGAAGCACAGCCGCGCCCCTCACCGGTGATGGCAAGCGCCCAGCAGAGCTCGGCCTGGGACCAGAGCTCCCTGATCGGCAAGATCTTCATCGGCGTCGGCACGCTGCTGACGCTGGCCTCCGCCGCGCGCATGTTCATGGCCTGACCGTCAGTTCCGCCAGGACGCGCGACCCGCGCGTCCTGCGTCCGGCCCTCTTGAAGCCCACCACGCCAGCGGGCACATTGCCCGCCCAATCAAAAGCGTGGGTGGAACATGAGCACGTTCGAACATATCATCGTCGAGAGCAAAGGCGCGGTCGGCATCATCAAGCTGAACCGGCCGAAAATGCTCAACGCGCTCTCCTTCGGCGTCTTCCGCGAGATTGCGGCCGCCGTCGATGATCTCGAGGCCGATGAGGCCATCGGCTGCATCGTCGTGACCGGCAGCGAGAAAGCCTTTGCCGCCGGCGCCGACATCAAGGAGATGCAGCCGAAAGGCTTCATCGACATGTTCTCCGAGGATTTTGCCGCGATCGGCGGCGACCGCGTCGCACGCTGCCGCAAGCCGACCATCGCCGCGGTCGCGGGTTACGCCCTCGGCGGCGGCTGCGAGCTCGCCATGATGTGCGACGTCATCATCGCAGCCGACACCGCAAAGTTCGGCCAGCCCGAGATCACGCTCGGCACCATTCCGGGCATCGGCGGCACCCAGCGCCTGACCCGCGCGATCGGCAAGTCGAAGGCGATGGACCTCTGCCTCACCGGCCGCATGATGGATGCGGCGGAGGCCGAGCGCAGCGGCCTCGTCAGCCGCATCGTGCCCGCCGACAAGCTCATGGACGAGGTGATGGCGGCAGCCGAGAAGATCGCCGCGATGTCGCGCCCTGCCGCTGCGATGGCCAAGGAAGCGGTGAACCGCGCGTTCGAGACCACGCTCGCCGAAGGCATGAGCGTCGAGCGCAACCTATTCCACTCGACCTTCGCGCTAGAAGACCGCTCCGAGGGCATGGCGGCGTTCATCGAGAAGCGCAAGCCGGTGAACAAGAACCGGTAAAGCCAAACCCCGGCAAGGCTTGCAAGGCTGGTGTAAGACTCTCTCGCTCCCCTAAGGACCCCTGTGACGTAGCTGCAACAAGCACGCATTTCATGGGGGTTTTCCCCGCGGCAGTTTGCCTGCGGGACCTGCGCTGGTTAAACAGTTAAGAGGGCCGCCGTCGGCGGGGGCGGACAGCCAGGGTTTTGCGGGATTACATGATTGGGCGTGCCGCCAGAGCTGGTCGCGTGATGACGCGGCATCGATCGGGCGTGGCTCCTGTGCTTACGACATGGACCACGCTGGCGCTCTGTTGCGCCCTGCCCTCGGCCGCATCGGCGGAAGCCCTGCCCGAGGCGCTGGCCAAGGCCTACCAGACCAACCCCCAGCTCAATGCCGAGCGCGCGCGGCAGCGCGCCACCGACGAGAACGTGCCGCAGGCGCTTGCCGGCTATCGGCCGCAGATCGTGGCCAGCCTCAGCGCCGGCCTGCAATCGGTGCGCAATTTGCTGCCCGACAACACCATCCAGACCGCCAATCTGAAACCCTGGATCATCGGCGTCACCGTGACGCAGACCCTGTTCAACGGCTTCCGCACCGCCAACAGCGTGCGGGCCGCCGAACTCCAGGTGCAGTCGGGCCGCGAGGCGCTGCGCAACGTCGGCCAGGGTGTGCTGCTCGATGCGGTCACCGCCTACACCAACGTGCTCGCCAACCAGTCGCTGGTCGAAGCGCAGCGCTCCAACGTCGCCTTCCTGCGCGAAACACTCGCCGTCACCCAGCGCCGGCTCAACGCCGGCGATGTCACGCCGACCGATACCGCCCAGGCCGAGGCGCGCCTCAACCGCGGTCTTGCCGATCTCAACGCCGCCGAAGTCGCGCTCGCCGTCAGCCAGGCAACCTATGCGCAGGTGATCGGCAATGCGCCGTCGCAGCTTCGGCCCGCCGAGGTCGTCGACCGCTATCTGCCGAAGAGTCGCGAGGACGCGATGACGATGGCGATCCGCCAGCATCCGGCGGTGATGGCCGCAAGCTTCGACGTCGACGTCGCCTCCACCAACATCCGCATCGCCGAAGGCACGCTGCTGCCGAGCGCCAGCATCCAGGGCAGCGCCAGCAAGAGCCGGAACAACGACCCGACGCTCGGCACCTTCGCCGAGGACCAGGCCTCGATCGTCGCCAACGTCACAGCCCCGATTTACGACGGCGGCCAGGCCGCGGCGCAGACCCGGCAGGCCAAGGAGATCACGGCGCAGAGCCGGCTCGTGCTCGACCAGGTGCGCAACCAGACGCGCACGGCCGCGGTCAGCGCCTGGGTTGCCAATGAAGGCGCCAAGATCACGGTTTCGGCCTCGGAGTCCGAGGTGAAGGCGGCGACCGTCGCGCTCCAGGGCGTGCAACGCGAGGCCGCCGGCGGACAACGCACGACGGTCGACGTGCTGAACTCGCAGGCCGACCTGATCCAGGCCAAGGCCCGCCTGATCGGCGCATTGCGCGATCGCGTCATCGCCTCCTACACGTTGCTCAGCGCCGTCGGCCATCTCGACGTCAAGACGCTCAATCTGAACACGCCGGACTATCTGCCCGAGGTGCACTACCAGCAGGTCCGCGACGCCTGGCACGGCCTGCGCACGCCGTCGGGGCAGTAGTTTGTCGGGGCAGTAGTTTCAAGTCTCCTGGCGGGGTACCGATGAAAAGCCGCCGCATCCATCTGATGGGAGCTTCGGGATCCGGCGTGACGACGCTTGGTCGCGCGCTCGCCGATCGGCTTGCGCTGCCGCATCACGACAGCGATGACTATTTCTGGCTGCCGACCGTGCCGCCCTACCAGACGACGCGCCTCACCTCCGAACGTCTACGCTTGATGCGCGAGATGTTTCTGCCGCGTATAGACTGGGTGCTGAGCGGATCTGTCACCGGCTGGGGCGACGAGTTCGTTCCATTCTTTGATCTCGTCGTCTTCGTGACCGCGCCGCGCGAAATGCGCCTGAAGCGATTGCGCGCTCGCGAGGCCGCCCATTTCGGCACCGACGCCGTCGCGCCCGGCGGCTGGCGTCATGATGAGACCGAAGACTTCATCGAATGGGCTTCCCATTATGAAGCCGGTGATCGCGAAGGCCGCAATCTTGCAAAGCATGAAATGTGGCTCGCGGGCTTGTCTTGCCCGGTCGTACGCGTTGACGGCTCACGCCCGCTTGCCGAGCTTGTCGAGCAGGTATGCAGCGAAGCGGAGCGGGTTGCCGGGCTGATGTGATATTCTTATGGAGCTTGCCTCTAAAAAAATAAACAGGGAGAGAAACCGTGCTCAACCGACGCAGTGTCCTGCTTGCCTCCCTTGCCGCCGGAGTAGCCATGACCAGCAAAGCCCACGCCCGTGCGGCGCAGCCCGCGACGCTGATCAATTTCGACGTCCCGGCGCATGCCTGCGATTGTCACACCCACATCCATGGCGACGTCGAAAAGTTTCCGTTCTTCGCGGGACGCGTCTACACGCCGGAGCCGGCGAGTCCCGAAGAAATGGCCGCGCTGCACAAGGCGCTGCATATCGAGCGCGTGGTGATCGTGACGCCGAGCGTCTACGGCACCGACAATTCCTCCACTTTGTTCGGCATGAAGGCGCGCGGCGCGACCGCGCGCGGGGTGGCCGTGATCGACGATAAGACACCGGAGAGCGCGCTCGACACGATGCATCAGGACGGCTTCCGCGGCATCCGCCTCAATCTGGCGACCGGCGGCGTGAACGATCCCAATGTCGGCCGACCGCGCTTCACTGCCGCAGTCGAGCGCATGAAGGCGCGCGGCTGGCACGTGCAACTCTACACCACGCTTGCCATGATCTCGGCGATCAAGGACCTCGTCGAGACGGCGCCGGTGCCCGTCGTGTTCGACCATTTTGGCGGCCTTGAAGCCTCGCAGGGCCTGGAGCAGCCGGGCTTCTCCGATCTCGTCGCGCTGGTGAAATCCGGCAAGGCCTATGTCAAGATTTCGGGCGCCTACCGGTCATCAAAGCTCGCTCCCGACTATCAGGACATGGTGCCGTTCGCGAAGGCGCTGATCGCGGCGAACCCGGACCGCATCGTCTGGGGCACGGACTGGCCGCATCCGGATTCCAGCCGCGTCGAGGGACGCAAGCCCACCGACATCGCGCCGCTCTATCAGATCGACGACGGCCGGCTGCTCAATCAGCTGCCGGTGTGGGCGCCGGATGCGGATGTGCGCAAGAAGATCCTGGTCGACAATCCGGCGCGGCTCTACGGGTTCTGACGGTCAGCGCGCGCGGCGGGAGAAGAAGGAGATCAGGACCGGTAAGGTCACGAGGATCACCACGGGCGCCAGCATCATGCCGGTCACGACCACGACCGCGAGCGGCTTCTGCACCTGCGAGCCGATACCTTCCGACAGCGCCGCCGGCAGCAGGCCGACGCCCGCGACGACGCAGGTCATCAGCACTGGACGAAGCTGCAATTCACCGGTCCGCACCACCGCGCTCATGCGGTCCATGCCTTCCTCGATGAGCTGGTTGAACTGCGACAGGATGATGATGCCGTCCATCACGGCAATGCCGAACAGCGCGATGAATCCGATCGCCGCGGAGACGCTGAATGCCGTGCCGGAAATCAAGAGGCCCAGCACTCCGCCGAAGATCGCCATCGGGATCACGCTCATCGCGAGCAGCGTGTCGGTCATCGAGCCGAAATTGAACCAGAGCAGGATGCCGATCAGCGCCAGCGAGATCGGCACCACGATCGACAGCCGCCGGATCGCGTCCTGGAGATTGCCGAACTCGCCGACCCATTCCATGTGCGAGCCGGGCGGCAGCTGCACCTGCTCGGCGATCTTCTGCTGCGCCTCGCGGATGGCGCTGCCGAGATCGCGCTCGCGCACCGAGAACTTGATCGGCAGATAGCGCTCCTGCTGCTCGCGATAGATGTAGGCGGCGCCGGAGACGAGGCTGATATTGGCGACCTCGCTCAGGGGGATCTGCGTGACGGTGCCGTTCGGCCCCGGCGCGCCGATCCGCAAATTCTGGATCGCCTCCGCGCTTCTGCGGTATTCCGGCGCGAGGCGGACGATGATCGGGAAATGGCGGTCGCTGCCCGGCTCATAGAGATCGCCCGCAGTGTCGCCGCCGATCGCGACCTTGATCGTGGCGTTGATGTCGCCGGGGGCGAGGCCATAGCGCGCGGCCTTGGCACGGTCGATGTCGATCTGGATGGTCGGCTGGCCGAGCGAAGTGAACACCGCGAGGTCGGTGACGCCCTGTACGGTGGCCAGCACCGATTTGATCTTGTTGGCGGTGTCGGTCAGCGCTTGGAGGTCGCTGCCGAACAGCTTGATCGAGTTCTCGCCCTTCACGCCGGAGACGGCCTCGGAGACGTTGTCCTGGAGATATTGCGAGAAGTTGAACTCGACACCGGGGAAGCGGTCGTCGAGCTGCTTGAGCAGCTCGGCGGTCAGCTCCTCCTTGTCGCGCGTGCCGGGCCATTGGCTCGCAGGCTTGAGCGGCGCGAAGAACTCGGCGTTGAAGAAGCCGGCCGCGTCGGTGCCGTCGTCGGGACGGCCGTGCTGCGACACCACGGACTCGACCTCCGGCCGGGCGCGGATGACCTTGCGCATCTCGTTGACGTAGGTGTTGCCTTCCTGGAGCGAGATGGTCGGCGGCAGCGTGGCGCGGATCCAGAGATTACCCTCTTCCAGCTTTGGCAGAAATTCGAGACCGAGCAGCCGGCCGAGCGCCACCGTCATCAGCACGAGGCCGACGGCGCCGCCGAGCACGATGTTTCGGTTGGCGACCGCCCAATGCAGCAGCGGCGAATACAACCGATGCAGGATCAGCATCACCTTCGTCTCGGTCTCCTCGACATGGGCGGGCAGGATGATCGCGGATAGCGCCGGGGTGACGGTGAAGGTCGCAAGCAGCCCGCCGGCCAGCGCATAGGCGTAGGTGCGCGCCATCGGCCCGAAGATGTTGCCCTCGACGCCCGATAGCGTGAACAGCGGCAGGAAGGCCGCGATGATGATTGCCGCTGCAAAGAAGATTGAGCGCGAAACGTCCGCCGCGGCGCTGAGGATGGCATGGCTCTTCATGCCGAACAGCGTCTCATTCGACATCTGCTCGGTTTCCGACATCGGCGTCGTCTGGGTCAGGCGGCGGAAGATCGCCTCCACCATGATGACGGTGGCATCGACGATCAAGCCAAAATCGATGGCGCCGACCGACAGCAGGTTCGCCGATTCTCCGCGGAGCACCAGGATGATAACGGCGAAGAACAGCGCGAACGGAATGGTGGCGCCGACGATCAGCGCGCTGCGCAAATCACCGAGGAAGATCCACTGCAACAGCACGATGAGCATAATGCCGACCACCATGTTGTGCAGCACGGTGTGGGTGGTGAGCTCAATCAGGTCCCCGCGGTCGTAGATGCGCTCGATGCGCACGCCGGGCGGCAGGATGCTGGAGCTGTTGATGGTTTGAACGAGTTGGTGGACGCGCTTGATGGTCGGCGAGCTCTGCTCGCCGCGCCGCATCAGGACGATGCCCTGCACGATGTCGTCGGACTCGTCGAGGCCGGCAATGCCGAGACGGGGCTTCTGACCGACGGTGACGGTGGCGACGTCCTTGACCAGCACCGGATTGCCGCCGGACTGCGCCACCATGGTGTTGGCGAGGTCGTCGATCGACCGGATCAGGCCGACGCCGCGCACCACGGCCGATTGCTGGCCGATATTGACGGTGTTGCCGCCGACATTGACGTTGGAATTGCCGACCGCCTGGAGCAATTGCGGCAGCGTCAGGCCGTTGGCGACCAGCTTGTTGAAATCGACCTGGAGCTCGTAGGTCTTGCTCCTGCCGCCCCAGCCGGTGACGTCGATCACGCCGGGTACGGCGCGGAAGCGGCGCTGCAGGATCCAGTCCTGGATGGTCTTGAGGTCGAGCACGCTGTAGTTCGGCGGTCCGACGAGACGATACCTGAAGATTTCACCAATCGGGCTCAGCGGCGAGATCTGCGGCTGCACGTTGCCGGGCAGCGGCGCGAGCTGCGCCAGGCGGTTCAGCACTTGCTGCAGCGCCTCGTCATAGGTGTAGGCGAAGGAGAACTGGAGTTTGATGTCGGAAAGGCCGTAGAGCGAGATGGTGCGGATGGTCGTGAGGTTCTTCAGGCCGGCGACCTGGGTCTCGATCGGGATGGTGATGTAGCGCTCGATCTCCTCGGCCGACAGGCCCGGACTCTGGGTCACGATGTCGACCATCGGCGGGGTCGGATCGGGATAGGCTTCAATGTTGAGCTGGTTGAACGCGATCAGGCCGCCGATCAGGACGGCGACGAACATGCCGACCATTAGGAAGCGCCGGTTGACGGCAAGAGCAACGAGACGATCCATCAGGTCTTCAGTTTTCTTGGGTCGTCGATCAGCTGCCGGACGCCGCGCGGTCGATGAACAGGCTGCCCTTGGTGACGATCTGCTCGCCGGGTTTCAGATTGCCGGTGACCTCGACGAGGTTGCCGTTGATGAGGCCGATCTTGATCTGGCGCAGCTCGACCGATTTGTCTTCGCGCGCGACCCAGATGCGGACCTTGTCGGCTTCATAGATCAAAGCCTGCTTCGGCACCGCCGGCGCAGCACGGTCGCCGGCCGAGTAGATCGTGACGTTGGCGAACATCTCCGGCTTGAGCAGGCCGTCCTTGTTGTCGATGGTAGCGCGGACCAGGAGGCGGCGTGTGCTGGGATCGATCGCGGCGGCGACGTAGTTGATCCTGGCGGTCAGCGGCCGACCCGGTAGCGCCATCACGTTGACGGTGATGTCCTGACCGATGCACACCGCGGCCGCATCGCTCTCGCGCACGAACGCGGTGAGCCAGACCGTGGAGAGGTCGCCAATCACGAAGACCGGATCGCTGGCACCGGAACTGACGTACTGGCCGGGGCCGATCTTGCGCTGCACGACGGTGCCTGCGATCGGCGAATAGATCGTGATTTCCGGATTGATCGCGCCCTTCTCCTGGAACGCCTTGATGGTCTCGTCGGTGAAACCGAGGATGCGCAGCTTGTTGCGCGCGGCTTCCAGCGCCGTCATCGAGGAGCGCATGTCGTTCTGCGCCTGGACCTGGGTCGCTTCCGCCTGCTGATAGTCCTTCAGCGGAATGGCATGCCCCTCATAGAGATCCTTGGCGCGCTTGAATTGGATGTCGGAGAGCTCGAGCGCCGACCTCGCCTTGTTCTGCGACGTCATCGCCGCAACGAAATCGTTCTGGGCCTGCACGGTGTCGGCGGCTTCGATCGTGAACAGCGGTTGGCCTTGCTTCAGGGTCTCGCCCGGCTTGGCGAGCAGCTTGGTGACCCGGCCCGCATAGGGCGAGAACACCGGCGTCGAGCGGTCCTCGTCGACCGCGACCTTGCCCTCGGTGACATACTCGGCCCGGAAGCTCTTGGCCTTGACCGGCTCGATCGTCAGCGTTGCCCATTCGGACGGCGTCGGCGTGAAGGTCTGCGCATTCCTGCGCGATTGGCTGGAGATGTCGGAGTGCTTCTTTTCCTTGGGCCCCGCCTGGAGGAAGCCGTAGGCCCCGGCACCGACGAGAGCTAGTAAAACTACGGAGGTGATCACCCGTGGTTTTGTAAGCACCTGCAATCGCTTGGTATTTTCAACTACCATTGAGCCCGGTCGTGTCTGCGACGATCTCGGCAAATGACTGCCTCATCGGTCGCGCTAATAGTGCTGAATTCAGATTTCAGACAACCTAAAAAACGCTGGGCGCCTCTCGGTTGGCGTTAAAAATTTGCGACGTGTCAGCTTCATGTCAGCTTCGCGCCGGCCACTGTGCCGGATGACTGCCGAGCGGCATCGCCGGACGGCTCCATTGTGCCGGCGTTGTCGATAGCACCGCCGAATGACGCACCGCCTTCAACGTGCCGAAGCCAGATGGCATGCTTTCGATGAACGCTGCATGTACAGCGTCCCCCGTAAGATCCGGGGTGTTCAGTCCGCCGTCAAGGCGGCCGAGATTCCATAGCCAGCGTCCGGTCTGCGCCAGCGATACGCGCACGTGCCAGCTGCCGCCTTCGCGGGCCTGGCGCGCCTTGGCCACCATGGCGCCGAACGCCATCAGATAACCGGTGGCGTGGTCGAGCATCTGCGCCGGCAATTCCTTGGGACCGTCGATGCCGGCAGCCAGCCCTTCCGCTTGGTTGAAGCCGATCGTGGTCTGCACCAGTGAATCGAAGCCGCGCCGCTCCGCCCAGGGGCCGGCATGGCCATAGGCCGACAGCGTGACATAGACGATGCCGGGACTAATTTGCGCCGCGTCCTCCGGTGCGAAACCGAGAGCGGCGAGCGCGCGCGGACGATAGCCTTGCGAGAAGACGTCGGCGTCTTTCAACAGCGCGTGCAATTGCGCCCTGCCCGCTTCGCTCTTCAGTTCGATGAAGGTGGTGAGCTTGCCGCGGCCGGTGTCGATGGTGAGCCAGGGGATGGCGGGTAATTCAGGCCCCGAGACGAGCAGCACGTCCGCGCCGTGCGCAGCGAGCGTGCGGCCCGCGACAGGGCCTGCGATGACGCGGGAGAGATCGAGCACGCGGAGGCCCGCGAGCGGACGATCGCTGTTCGACAATCCTTGGGGCCACGGTTTCGCCGGGGCCTCGCCGATCTTCTCGATCGAGACCAGCGGCAGTTCGGCGAGCGCACGCGCCTGCGGCAGCGCCGACCATTCGTCGTAGCTGCGCATCAGGGCGACGACGCCGCCCGCAGCGTAAGCCGCAGTTTCGAAATCCTCGCCTTTCCATCGCATCAGCGCCGCCTGCACCTTCTCGCGCTCGGGCACGCAGCCGAGCACGTTGCAGACAGCGTCGCGGTGATGCGGGAAATTGGTGTGGCAGCGGACGAAGCGGCCATCGCCGGTCCTGTAGACGCCGGCGATGGCGTCCCAGGCCGGGGGCGGCGGCTTGTCGTCGACGCGCAAATAGCGCTCGGATCGGCATTCGACGACCGCGTGACGCATGTCGACGGAGACGTCCTGCGCCTCGCCGCTGCGCAGTCGCCAGATTTCGGTGGCGGCGAGGCCGGCGGCAGCGATCGTCGTCTGGCCGGCGACGGCGACGCGAAACGAGGATGGGATCTGCGGCTCCTCGCCCGTCAGCTGCACGCGGCCGAGCGCAGCCGGATCGCCGCCTGCGGAGGTCCAGATATCCCTGAGAACGTCGGCGGAGCTTTGCATAGCCGCTTCTCTCCCTTTAGTTTTCGCGACCATCCCACGTTCAGAGAAAGGATTGCAATGGCCGCCATCGATCCCCTCACCGCGGGCGCCGTGTTCGTCGCAACGGCGGCCACCGACGCGGTCTATGTGATGTTCACCTCGGCCGTGGTCGCTCGCAAGCGCGTACCGGCCGCGACCTGGAGCGCGATCTGGTACCTGCTCTCCTCCTACGCTGTGATCAGCTACACCGAGAACGCCTTCTATGTCGCCTTCGCCGCGATCGGCTCCTGGGCCGGTGCCTACGTCTCGCTGACCTTCCTGCATCGCCCACCCGGCGGCCCGCCGGTGGGCGCGGCGCCGGAGTGAGGATCGTCATTGCGAGCGGAGCGAAGCAATCCAGAATCTTTCCGCGGCAGCAGTCTGGATTGCTTCGTCGCAAAAGCTCCTCGCAATGACGATGTGGAGGCTTCAGCGTATCCACTTAAGCAGCTACACTTCCTGCGACCAAGAAACAAACAAGGAGCCAAACAATGGATCTCGGTCTCAAAAGCAAGAACGCCATCGTGCTCGGCGGCACGCGCGGCATCGGGCGGGCGATTGCGGCGACACTCGCCGGTGAAGGCGCCAATGTCGCAGTATGCGCTCGCAACGCCGATCAGGTTGCGGCCACCGTCACTGAACTGAAGGCAAGCGGTGTCAGCGCCATCGGCAGCCCCGTCGACGTCACCGACGGCGCGGCGCTGAAAGGCTGGATCGAGAATGTCGCGAAAGAACTCGGCGGCATCGATTTGCTGTTCTCCAATGCCGGCGCGATGGCGCAGGGCCAGGATGCCGCGTCCTGGGAGCAGAATTTTCGGCTCGACGTGCTCGGCGCCGTGCATGCGTTCGATGCCGCGCGGCCATTCCTCGAAGCCAGCGGCGAGAGAAGCGGCGATGCGGCCTTCGTCATCATCTCCTCGATCTCGGCCGCACAGGCTGACCTCGCCAGCTCCTACGGCCCGATCAAGGCGGCGCTGATCCACATGGCCAAGGGACTGTCGCGGCAATATGCGAAGAAGAAGATCCGCGTCAACGTGGTGTCGCCCGGCACCGTCTATTTCAAGGGCGGCGTCTGGAACATGATCGAGCAGAACATGCCCGAGCGCTACAAGGATGCGATGAGCCGCAATCCGACCGGCCGCATGGCCACGCCGCAGGAAATCGCGAGCGCGGCGGTGTTCTTGGCGAGCCCGGTGTCATCGTTCACGACCGGGTCCAATCTCGTCGTGGATGGCGCGATTTCGAACCGGGTGAATTTTTAGGGGCGACAAGGTTCGTAACCGCCCGTCATCCTGAGGTGCGAAGCTTGCGATGCAAAGCATCGCAGGCTGAGCCTCGAAGGATGAACGGCCACGATGCAGCCGGGCCGTCGCCCTTCGAGGGCCGCTGTAGAAGCGGCCGCCTCAGGGTGACGGCGAGAGATTGCGCGAGCTGAACAAACCTCAATGAAAATCTCGCGACGGCGGCAGGATGCGGACGTTGCGGGGATGGCGGATTTTTTGCGCGGGGGTATCGGCGTGAGCGCGGGGGTCGTCGTTGAGGGGCTCGATCAGGTCGGCGCCTGACGGCACCGGATGCTTGCGGCTTAAGGCATCGTTGGCGAGGCCGATCAGATCGTGCGAGCGATCGATCATGCGCTGGGCGATGAGATGCGTCACCTTTTCGGGGCTGCTCTGGATATAGCCTTCGACCAGGATGAGGCGCGCGCCCATCACCTCTTTGCGGTACTGCTCCATGATCTTGGGCCACACCACGACATTGGCGATGCCGGTTTCGTCCTCCAGCGTCATGAACACGACGCCGCTGGCGCTACCCGGCCGCTGCCGCACCAGCACGACGCCGGCGCAGCGAACGCGGCGCCGCTCGTTCTCATGGCTGACATCCTTGCAGGCGATGACGCGCTCGCGCGAGAACATCTCGCGGAGGAACTCCATCGGATGTCCCTTCAGCGACAACCGGATGGTCTGATAGTCGGCGACCACCTGCTCGGCGCGCGGCATCACCGGCAATGGTTTTGCGTGCTCGTCCGGCTGCTCGCGCGCGGTGGCTGCCTCGAACAGTGGCAGCGGCACGTCGTCGGGCAGCCGCCGCACCTGCCATAGCGCCTCGCGACGGTCGAGCCCGAGCGAGCGAAACGCGTCGGCATCCGCCAGCAGGATCAGCGCGCGCTTGGGCAGGCCGGTATCGCGCGCAAAATCTTCGAGCGAGGTGAAGGGACGGCGGTTGCGGGCGGCGACGATGCGATCGACCCAGTCCTGGGCTCTCTCCGTATTGTTCTGAGCTACCTCCCCATCGTCATTCCGGGGCGCGCCACTTGGCGCGAGCCCGGAATCCATTCCTCCTCCAGGCATACGCGGCCTCATGGATTCCGCGTTCGCGCTTCCGCCTTCACTCTCAGAGCTTCGGCGGATAGGCCGCGTCCCTCGGAATGACAGCTGGGAGCGCTTCAGGCGTTCCTCATCCTCATCCAGCCAGTGGAATCCGTCGATCTGGCGGAAACCGAGGCGCACGGCGCAATATTTGTCTCTCCCCTGCTCCAGCGTGTTCTGCGCAAAGCTGTAGGACACGTCGATGTCGCGCACCTCGACGCCGTTCTTGCGGGCATCGCCGACGATCTGTGCCGGGGCATAAAAGCCCATCGGCTGCGAGTTCAAGAGGCCGCAGCAGAAGGCGTCGGGATGGTAATGCTTCAGCCATGAAGAGATATAGACGAGCTGCGCGAAGCTCGCGGCGTGGCTCTCGGGGAAACCGTAGGAGCCAAAGCCCTTGATCTGGTCGAAGCAGCTTCTGGCGAAGTCGGCATCATAGCCGCGCGCGACCATGTTGCCGATCAGCTTGTCCTCATATTTGCCGATGGTGCCGACATTGCGGAAGGTCGCCATCGAGCGGCGCAGGCCATTGGCCTCCTCGGAGGTGAATTTTGCCGCCTCGATCGCGATGCGCATCGCCTGCTCCTGGAACAGAGGCACGCCCTTGGTCTTATGCAGCACCTTGTAGAGCTCGTCCGCAGGACCATGCTCGGGCGACGGCGAGGGATAACGCACCTCCTCCTGACCGTTCCGCCGCCGTAAGTAAGGATGCACCATATCGCCCTGGATCGGCCCCGGACGTACGATCGCGACTTCGATGACGAGATCGTAGAAGGTGCGCGGCTTCAGGCGCGGCAGCATGTTCATCTGCGCGCGGCTCTCGACCTGGAACACGCCGAGGGATTCCCCGTCGCAAAGCATGTCATAGACTTTGGGATCGTCCTGCGGAACGCTCGCCAGCACCCAGCGCTCGCCCTTGTGCTCCGCGATCAAATCGAAACATTTGCGGATACAGGTCAGCATGCCCAGCGCCAGCACGTCGACCTTCATCATGCTGAGCGCATCGACGTCATCCTTGTCCCATTCGATGAAGGTACGGTCGTCCATCGCGGCATTGCCGATCGGCACATAGGTGTCGAGCCGGTCCTGCGTCAGCACATAGCCCCCGACATGCTGGGAGAGATGGCGCGGGAATTCGATCAGCTCGGTTGCGAGCTCGACCGCGAGGTTGATCATGGGATTGTTGGGATCGAGTCCGGCCTGCCTGACCTGCATGTCATTGAGGCCCTTGCCCCAGCTTCCCCAGACGGTGTCGGCGAGCGCGGCAGTGACGTCCTCGGTCAGGCCCAGCGCCTTGCCGACGTCGCGAATGGCGCTGCGCGGGCGGTAATGGATGACGGTGGCGATGATCGCGGCGCGATGGCGCCCGTAGCGGCGATAGACATATTGCATCACCTCCTCGCGCCGCGAATGCTCGAAATCGACGTCGATATCGGGCGGCTCCAGCCGCTCCTTGGAGATGAAGCGCTCGAACAACAGATCGACCTTGGTCGGATCGACCGAGGTGATGCCGAGCACGTAACACACGGCCGAGTTCGCCGCCGATCCCCGCCCCTGGCATAGGATATTCTGGCTGCGCGCGTAGCGCACGATGTCGTGCACGGTGAGGAAGTAATGCGCGTATTTCAGCTCGGCGATCAGCGCGAGCTCTTTCTTCAGCGTCGCGTACAGTTTCTCGTCGATTTTGGTGATGCCGCCGAAATATTTGTCGACGCCCGCCCAGGTCAGGTCCTCCAGATGCCCTTGCGCGGTCTTGCCCGGCGGCACCGGCTCGTCCGGATATTGGTATTTGAGCTGATCGAGCGAGAAGTCGATTGCGTCTGCAAAGCGCATGGTCTCCGCGATAGCCTCAGGGAAATCGCGGAACAGCCGCGACATCTCCCTGGGCGTCTTCAAGAACCGCTCGGCATTGGCTTCCAGCTTCCGTCCGACCGCCTCGATCGTGGTCTTTTCCCGGATGCAGGTCAGCACGTCCTGCAAAGGACGGCGCGCCGGATGATGATAGAGCACCTCGTTGGTCGCGAGCAGCGGCACTCGTGCTTCTGCCGCGAGATCATCGAGCCGCGCCAGCCGGCGCCGGTCGTCGCCACGATAGATCAGGCTCGCCGCCAGCCACACGCCCTCGGCGCGGCTGTCCTTGAGTTTCGCAAGAACATCCAGCGCCTGCGCGGGTTCGAAACGATGCGGCAGCGTCAGGACCAGGAGCTGACCTTCCGAAAACGCGAGGAGATCGGCGAAGGTGAGACGGCATTCCCCCTTCTCGATCCGCGTGATGTCGTCGCCGCGCTTGCCCTTGGTGAGAAGCTGGCAAAGCCGGCCATAGGCTGCGCGGTCGCGCGGATAGACCAGGATATCAGGCGTGCCGTCGATGAAGACGATGCGTGCGCCGATCAGGAGCTTCGGCTTGTGCAGCACCTCGGCATTGTCGAGCTCCTTGTAGGCGCGCACCACGCCGGCCAGCGTGTTGTGATCGGCGATGCCGATCGCGGGGATGCCGAGGATGCTGGCCTGATGCACATAGGCGCGCGGATCCGAGCCGCCACGCAGGAAGGAAAAATTGGTGGTGATGCCAATCTCGGCATAGGCAGGCGTGTTCATGCGAAGAGACCGTGCACATACCAGCTGGGAGGAACGGGCTTGCCGTCGTGATCGAAGCACTCCCCCTCATAAAGACCGTCGCGAAAAATCCAGAAGCGCAGGCCTTCGGCATCCTCGATACGGAAATAATCCCGCGTGAGCTGCTTGCCGTCCTGCCGCCACCATTCCATGGCGATGCGCTCGGGTCCCTCCACCCGCACCACCGCATGTAGCGCGCGGCGCCAGGTGAACTGATGTGGCGGACCGTCTGGCACGGTCGCGAACGGCACCTTGATTGGCTCTGGCTTGTCGAACAGCCGCAAGGGGCGCAGCGGCGGCTCGCTCTCGGCACGTGCCGGCCATTCGGCCTGCATGGCAGCGGCGAGATGATGCTGCGCCGGCGCGGCCAGCACCGCGCATTCAGGGATATGGGTGTCCTGCGGCAGGTGCACGACGACACGCTTGCCGCCGATGCGTGCGGCAATGCGGTCGATCAGTGCGGCGAGCTCGTCATTGTCGTGGACATGAGCGTCGAGATCGCGCTGCTCCTGGACCACGATCTCGGTGCGGCTCGCCGACAGCCGCACCATGTCGAAGCCGAAGCCGGGATCGAGCGGATCGGCGAGTGCGTCGAGGCGCTCGCGGAACAGGCGGTCAATGACCGCGCTTCGCGTCACCGGATGTCCGGTCTCGACCGTGATCGCGCGCACCACGCCGTCGGTGCGGAAGAAGGCGGCTTCCAGGCGCCGCGCGCCCTTGCCTTGCTTCTCCATGGACGCGATCAACGTGTCGGCGAGCCGCGACAGCGTCATCGCGATCATGGTGTCGGTCGCGATCGGCTCGGCAAAGCGCTTTTCCACGATGTAGTCGGGCAGCGGCTTGCGCGGGTTGATCGGCGCATCGCCCTGCCCCAGCGCATGCGCCAGCAGCGTGGAGAACCGCGCGCCGAACCGCGCCGTGATCTCGCTCGGCGTGCGCGCGGCGACATCGCCGATGGTCTTCAGCCCGGCACGGCGCAGGCCAGTGGTGATGGTCTCGCCTGCGCCCAGCGCGGATATCGGCAACCGGCTGATCGCCTCCGCCTCCTCGCCATCGGCCACGATGGTGCCCGTGGCCTGCCGCGTCAACGTGCGCGCGCAGACCGAGGTGCCGGCGATCGC
Organism: Bradyrhizobium sp. SPXBL-04; assembly: GCF_051853035.1. NCBI lineage: Bacteria > Pseudomonadati > Pseudomonadota > Alphaproteobacteria > Hyphomicrobiales > Nitrobacteraceae > Bradyrhizobium > Bradyrhizobium sp. SPXBL-04. The sequence goes on from NZ_CP182472.1 coordinate 5,906,977, forward strand.
CGCGCTGACGGTAAACCCCTGCCGGGCCAATGCGCGGACCAACGTCCGCAACAACGCGGCCTCACCACCAAACAGATGCGCGCAGCCGGTGATGTCGAGGAACAGCCCGTGCGGCGGATCGAGCGCCACCAGCGGCGTGAAGCGGTCGCACCAGTCCGCGACATCGCTGAGCGTCTTCGCATCGGCCACGACATCGGCGTCGAACACACGTAAGTCCGGGCACATCGCCCGCGCATTCGCCAGCGGCTGACCGATATACAGGCCGAGGCGCTCGGCGGCCTCGTCCAGCGCATGAATCACCAGCGCATTGTTGTCCTTGATGACGACGATGCTTGGATCATTGCTCTTATGCAGTCCGACGTTGCCAAAGAACCGCTGAATCCGGTCGATTGGCAGGCGCGGCAGCCACAGGCTGAGGACACGTCGACGGCTCACTGAACTGGCACTCATCACATTTCCATTCCATGATCCACCGGCCACATGGGCCATGACGATTGCGCAAGAGCTCGGCATCGAAGCGCGGCGCCCCCCAGGCACTCCACACCGGGCCCGGCGGTGAATGCGCCGCGCGCAGCATCCATCGTGTTTCCGCGGTCGAGGGCATCGGTTGCGCGGCCATGCGCAGCAAGAGCCCGGTGACGCCGGAAGATTGCGCGGCCAGCGTCAGCTTGCGGCTCGCCACGAGATCGAACTGCCTGATCTCGCCCCAGAGCTCGAGCACCACGGCCCCCAGCGCATCGCAGGCGAGCGCGTCGGCTGAAGTGCGCAGTGCGCTCTCGACATCGGCGGCGCGCACCATCACCACGCGGCGCGGATCGAGACCGAGTTCGGCAAGCCCGCTCATCGACAGCGCGCCGGTTTCGATTTCCGAAAAATCCTGCCGCACCCACAGCAGCGGCTTGCGTGCCGTCACGCGGCCCGCAAGCCCCATGACGAAGCCCGTCGCGACCGTCCCCTGCCGGCCCTCGCAAAACACCTCATGGATCGCCGCGCGTGCAAGCCCGCCCTTCAGCGCGGTATCCGCCTCGCTGTGGCCGAGCGCGACGCGATCGCGATGATGCACGACCTCCGCCGTCTCAATGCGCTCGATTTGGCTGCGCAAGGTCGCAAGCGCGCTGATGCGTGCGCCGCTCATGCTCGCCGCTCCTTCAGAGATTGATGCCGTGGTCCTAAAAGAAGAACCAACGGCTGGCTCATTTGTTCATGATATGTTCTAATATAAAGCTAACGGCGCCCCGAGAGTCAATCGAATTGGCGCTCAGTCGGATTCATGAGCAGAATCAAGAGGATTCAAGTGCCATGTACCTCATCACTCTCGACAGCCAGACCGATTTCGAGAGCTGGCGCAAAACCGCCCGCGCGCTCGCACTGCATCAGATCGCACCGGCCGACGTGACCTGGAGCGTGCAGGGCCGCGCGAAAGAGGCGGTGCCGGCCGGTCTATGCGAAGCGCCAGGCATTCCGCCGATCGAAACCGACGGCACCTTCAGCGTGCCGGCCAATTTCATCGAGCTCGCCCGCATCGCGGCCCTGCACCGCGACGGTGAACGCTTTGCGCTGCTCTATCGCCTGCTGTGGCGGTTACGGACCGACCACGATCTGCTCGAGACCAGGGCCGATCCGGACGTCGCGCAGGCGACAGCGATGGCCGTCAGCGTGCATCGCGACATGCAGCGGATGCGCGATGTCATTCGCTTCCGCGAGATCGGACGCGAGCACAACGCACATTACGCGGCCTGGTTCGTGCCGGAGCATCACATCGTCGAATTCACCGCCCCCTTCTTCGCGCGCCGCTACGCCGACATGCCCTGGTCGATCCTCACGCCCGATATTTGCGCCCATTGGGACGGCCACGCGATCTCCTTCACCCCGGGCATCAGCCAGATGGAGATGCCCGCCCCAAACCGGTTGGAGGAAACCTGGCGCCGCCACTTTCGGCCAGACCAACCGATCATGCCGGAAGCGCCGAAGAAGAGTCACAGGAACCTGTCGAAAGCCTCGATACTTGAACCGCTGCTCGCCGATGCCGAACGCTGGACCGGCGGGTGGATCACCCCGCGGCCGGAGGCTCCGATGAAACGCAAGCTAGCTGCCGATGATCTCGACGCGCTCCGTAAGGAGGCCGCGCATTGCCGCGCCTGCCATCTCTACAAGGACGCAACCCAGACCGTGTTCGGCGAAGGCCCGAAGTCCGCCAACATCATGCTGGTCGGCGAGCAGCCCGGCGACAAGGAAGACCTGGCCGGCCATCCCTTCGTCGGCCCGGCCGGCCAGATGCTCGACCGCGCGTTGGAGGAGGCCGGCGTAGATCGCAAGAAGGTCTATGTCACCAACGCGGTCAAACACTTCAAATTCGTGCCACGCGGAAAGGTCCGCCTGCACCAGAAGCCGACTACGCCGGAGATCCGGGCGTGCCGGCAATGGTACGAGCGGGAAGTTTCGGCAATCCAGCCCGATCTCATCGTGGCGATGGGCGCCACCGCCGCGCAAAGCGTGTTCGGCAAGATCACCCCAATCGGCAAAAACCGAGGCCGGCTCATCGACCTACCCGACGGCCGCAAGGCTTTGGTAACAGTGCATCCGTCTTATCTGCTGCGGCTGCCAGATCCCGAGACCAAGGTGCTGGAATATCAGCGCTTTGTCGACGATTTGAAGATCGCGGCCGGCTTGCAGAAGAAGGCTGCACGGGCTGCCTAATACTGGCAGCAAAAACGGCCTTCACGCCTTAGTTGTCATCCGGCCTTCAAATCCATCGCGGACAATACCCTTACTTGAAAGTTAAGGGGCGTCCAGACATGACCGATGTTGCATTTGACCGCGCGGTAACAGATCCCGCGCCCGTCCAGCCGGCCTCGCGGCCAAATCTCGACAAGGGCTTCAATCCGCTGACGTTGATCCTGTTCTTCGGCATCCTCGCCGCCGGCCTGCTGTTCGTCGCCTACAGCATCTATGTCGACATCAACGCGACCGGCACGCGGGTGACGACCTACCTGCCCTACATCCTCCTGTTCGTCGCGCTCCTGATCGCGCTCGGCTTCGAATTCGTCAACGGCTTCCACGACACCGCCAATGCGGTGGCGACCGTGATCTACACCCATTCGCTGCCAGCCGAAGTCGCGGTGATGTGGTCGGGCTTCTTCAACTTCCTCGGCGTGCTCTTGTCTTCCGGCGCGGTCGCCTTCGGCATCGTCTCGCTGCTGCCGGTCGAGCTGATCCTCCAGGTCGGCTCCAGCGCCGGCTTCGCCATGGTGTTCGCGCTTCTGATCGCCGCGATCCTGTGGAATCTCGGCACCTGGTTCTTCGGCCTGCCGGCCTCCTCCTCGCACACGCTGATCGGCTCGATCATCGGCGTCGGCGTTGCCAACGCCGTCATGCGCGGCCGCGACGGCACCTCGGGCGTGGATTGGAGCAAGGCGACCGAGATCGGCTACGCGCTGCTGCTGTCGCCGCTGTTCGGCTTCATCTGCGCCGCCGTGCTGTTGCTGCTGCTCAAGTTCATCGTGCGCAACCCGGCGCTTTATGCCGCGCCCGAAGGCAACAAGGCGCCGCCGCTGTGGATCCGCGGCCTTCTGATCGCAACCTGCACCGGCGTCAGCTTCGCGCACGGCTCGAACGACGGCCAGAAGGGCATGGGCCTGATCATGCTGATCCTGATCGGCACCGTGCCGACGGCTTACGCCCTCAACCGCGCGCTGCCGGAATCCCAGGTCGCCCAGTTCCAGAAGACCTCCGAGGCTGCCTCCAAGGTGATCTCGGCGAAAGGCGCGGGCCACAGCATCATCGGCGATCCTCGTCCGGCGGTGACGCAGTACATCGCCCTGCACGAGCTCAACGACGGTACCTATCCCTCGCTCGCCGTGCTGGTGAAGGACGTCGGCGATCAGGTTGCCCGATACGGCACGCTGAGCAAGGTCCCCGCCGAAGCCGTCGGCAACACCCGCAACGACATGTACCTGACGTCGGAAGCGATCCGTTTCCTGATGAAGGACAAGGCGAACGATCTCAACAAGGATGAGATCGCGGTGCTCAACACCTACAAGGGCTCGCTCGATGCCGCCACGAAGTTCATCCCGAACTGGGTGAAGATCGCGGTCGCCATCGCGCTCGGCCTCGGCACCATGATCGGTTGGAAGCGCATCGTCATCACCGTGGGCGAGAAGATCGGCAAGAGCCATCTCACCTACGCGCAAGGCGCCTCGGCCGAGCTCGTGGCCGCCGCCACGATCGGCGCTGCCGACGTGTTCGGCCTGCCGGTCTCGACCACCCACGTGCTGTCGTCCGGCGTCGCCGGTACCATGGCGGCGAACGGTTCGGGCCTGCAATGGTCGACGATCCGCAACCTGCTGATGGCCTGGGTGCTGACCCTGCCCTGCGCGATCATGCTGTCGGCCACGCTCTACGTGATCTTCTCGCGGATGTTCTGAACTTCTTTCCCTCTCCCCGTTCTTACGGGGAGAGGGTTAGGGTGGGGGGCTGCATCCACAATCACGGTGAGAGACGGACTCGCGGAGAGTCCCCCTCACCCGGAATCCGCGCTACGCGCGCATTCCGACCCTCCCCGCATCCGCCTTCGCCGAGGCTTCGGCGGACAAGAGCGGGCGAGGTGAACTACGACGCAGCCAGCGATTCCTCGACCAGCTTGACCCAGTAGGACGTGCCGTAGACGATCGCCTCGTCGTTGAAATTATAAGCGGGATGATGCAGGCCGGCGCTGTCGCCGTTGCCGCAGAAGATGAAGGCACCGGGCCGCGCCTCCAGCATATAGGCAAAATCCTCGCCGCCCATCAGCGGCGGCATCTCGTGCACGTTGGCGTCCCCTGCGACCTGCTTGGCGATGCGCCTTGCCACCTCGGTCTCCGCAGCGTGGTTGTTCACCACCGGATAGTTGCGCTTGTAGCGCAGATCGATCTTCGCACCCGTGATCTGCGCCACGCCTGCCACAACCTCGTGCACGCGCTTCTCGACCAGCTTGCGCACCTCCGGCGACAACGTGCGGATGGTGCCCCTCAGCGTCGCCGTCTGCGGAATGACGTTGCGGGCATTGCCGGCGTGGAATTCACAGATCGAGATCACCGCCGATTCCAAGGGATCGACGCTGCGCGCGACGATCGATTGCAAGGCGGTGATCACCTGCGCGCCGACCAACACGGAGTCCACGCATTTGTGCGGACGCGCGGCATGGCCGCCGACGCCCTCGATCATGATGTCGACCTCGTCGGTCGCCGCCATGATCGGACCCGGCCGGATCGCGAACGAGCCGATGGGGATGCCCGGGCCGTTATGCATGCCGTAGACCTGCTCAATGCCGAAGCGCTCCATCAGGCCGTCCTTGACCATGGCCGCACCGCCCGCGCCGCCCTCCTCGGCCGGCTGGAAGATCACCACGGCATCGCCGGCGAAATTGCGGGTCTCGGCGAGGTAGCGCGCCGCGCCCAGCAGCATCGCGGTGTGGCCGTCATGGCCGCAGGCGTGCATCTTACCCGGGGTCTTGGAGGCGTAAGGCAGGTTGGTCTGCTCCTCGACGGGCAGCGCGTCCATGTCGGCGCGCAGGCCGATCACCTTGAGCCCCTCGCCGGCCGGCTTGCTGCCCTTGATCACGCCGACCACGCCGGTCTGGCCAAGGCCAGTCACGACCTCATCGCAGCCGAACTCACGCAAACGGTCCGCAACGAATGCTGCGGTGCGGTGAACGTCATAAAGCAGCTCCGGATGCTGATGGATGTCCCGGCGCCAGGCCTGAATATCGGGTTGGAGGTCGGCGACGCGGTTCACGATGGGCATGGAGGGTCTCAAGCTTTGTTGGGAATACAGGACTGTCTACCATGCAAGCGCCGGTCCACCTAACTGCCGCGGATCGAGGGTAGCCCTGTCCTCTCGTCATGGCCGGGCTTGTAGCGAGCTTGTCTTCGCCATCCACGTCCGACTATTAGGACAGAAAGCGCTGGAGCCCCGGGACAAGCCCCGGGCATGACGCCTGTTTGGGTGGACGCAGAATGCCAAGACGGCTCGAAGGTGAGTTTGACTACATTGTCGTCGGGGCCGGCACGGCGGGCTGTATCCTCGCGAACCGGCTCTCGGCCGATCCGAAGAACCGTGTCCTCATTCTCGAGGCCGGCGGCGACGACAACTGGATCTGGTTCCACATCCCGGTCGGCTATCTCTTTGCCATCGGCAATCCGCGCTCGGATTGGATGTTCAAGACCGAGGCTGAGCCGGGCCTGAACGGCCGCGCGCTCGCCTATCCCCGCGGCAAGGTTATCGGCGGCTGCTCGTCGATCAACGCCATGATCTCGATGCGTGGACAGGCCGCCGATTACGATCATTGGCGCCAGCTCGGCATGACCGGCTGGGGCTATGACGACGTGCTGCCGCTGTTCAAGCGGCTGGAAGATCACTTCCTGGGCGCGAGCGAGCATCACGGCGCCGGCGGCGGCTGGCGCATCGAGGCGCCGCGGCTATCGTGGACGATTCTGGACGCGGTGGGCGATGCCGCCGAGGAGATGGGCATCAAGCGCATCCCGGATTTCAACACCGGCGACAACGAAGGCACCAGCTATTTCCACGTCAACCAGAAGCGTGGCCGGCGCTGGTCGTCGGCCCGCGGCTTCCTCAAGCCCGCGCTGAACCGCCCCAATCTGCGGCTCGAGAAGCATGTGCTGGTCGACGGTGTCATCATCGAGCAGGGCCGCGCCGTCGGCGTGCGCTTCATCCAGAATGGCGAGATCATCGAGGCACGGGCGAAGCGCGAGGTGATCCTCTCGGCCGGCTCGATCGGCTCGGTGCAAGTGCTGCATCGCTCCGGCATCGGCCCCGCCGACTGGCTGTCGCCACTCGGCATCGACGTCGTCATGGACAAGCCCGGTGTGGGGCGCAACTTACAGGACCATCTGCAGCAGCGCGCGATCTACAAGGTCGAGGGCGTGCGCACGCTGAACGAGACCTATTACAACCTGTTCCGCCGCGGCCTGATGGGGCTCGACTACGCCTTCCGCCGCCGCGGTCCGCTGACCATGGCGCCGTCGCAGCTCGGTATCTTCACGCGCTCGGATGCGACGCGCGCACGCGCCAACATTCAGTTCCACGTGCAGCCGCTGTCGCTCGACAAGTTCGGCGATCCCCTGCACCGCTTCCCCGCGATCACGGTGAGCGCCTGCAATCTCCAGCCGACCTCGCGCGGCACCGTGCGGCTGCGCTCGGCGAGCCCGGACGAGAAGCCGATCATCGCGCCAAACTATCTGTCGACCGATGACGATCGCCAGGTCGCCGCCGACGCAATCCGCACGACGCGCCGCCTGATGCAGCAGAAGGCACTCGCAAAGTACCGCCCGAGCGAATATCTGCCCGGCCCCTCCGTCGGTGACGACGATGCCTCGCTCGCGAAGGCTGCCGGTGACATCGGCACCACCATCTTCCATCCCGTCGGCACGGCGAAGATGGGTGCGGCGAACGATCCGATGGCGGTGGTCGACGAGCGCCTGCGCTTCCACGGCCTTTCCGGCCTTCGCATCGTCGATGCCTCGATCATGCCGACCATCACCTCGGGCAACACCAACACGCCGACCGCGATGATCGCCGAGAAAGGCGCGACGATGATCCTGGAGGATGCGAAGTAGCATCTTGCCACAATGATCGATCCGCACCGCTTTTCCATCGGCCCGGCCGGCTCCGAGATCGCCATGCTGCAGTGGGGCGAGCGCGGCAAACCGGCCGCCCTCCTTCTGCACGGCACCGGTTTCGTCGCCGACGTCTGGGACGAGGTCGCGCGCGAGCTTGCATCGACCTACACGGTCTATGCGCTCGACCGCCGCGGCCACGGCGCCAGCCACAAGCCCGGCGCATATCACTTCCTCGATTACGCCGACGACGTCTGCCGGGTGATCGATGCGCTGGAGCTGCGCGACATCTACGGCATCGGCCACGGCGCGGGCGCGACCGATCTCCTGCTCGCCGCTCGATTGAGACCGGACCGCTTCACGCGCCTGTTCGTGATGGAGCCGACCGTGATGAACCCGCGCGCGGCGCGCGATGCGTCGGCGGGATTGAGCGAATGGGCCGCCGCCGGCGTGCAAGGCGTGCTGCGGCGCCAGGCCGAGTTCGACAGTTTTGAGGCGGTCTTCAAGCGCTACCGCGCCGCGCCGGCGTTCGCGGATTGGACCGAGACCTCGCTATGGGCCTATGTGAAGAACGGCTTCGCGCCTCTGGAGAATGGCCGGGTGCGGCTCTGCTGCACGCCAGAGATCGAGTCAGCGATCCTGCGGCCGATCTTCGAGGCAATGGACCAGATCTACACCGGCGACGCCCGCGGAAACCCGTTCGCGCGGCTCATCGAGATCGATTGCCCAGTGCGCGTGACGACCGCCGAGGCCTCGGGTGCGATCTACAAGGAGATGGCCTTGCGCGCCGTGTCACTCATTCCGTGCGTCAGCACGCAGGCCTTCGCCGGCATCGGCCATTGCGTTGCGCAGGAAGCGCCGGCCGTCGTGGTGCGGGCTGTGCGGGAATTTTCGGCGTAGCGCTACGACCGCTTGCGAAACCTGAAATCGCAGCAGGCTCCGCCCTCCATGATCGTCTGGCTTCGGGACAGTTCGAGTTCGTCGTTGAAGCCGGCCAGCATGGCATGATCACGATTGCAGTGGACGCGAATGCCGAGATCAGCGAGACCCAGCTCCTTGTAGAACGCGGCGTATTGGCAGCGCGTAACGTTGAAATCGAGGTGATCGTCGGACTCCGAGACCACCTCGACGTCCATGCTGCCGCCGCCCGCCCAGAGCTCCTGTGCCACGGTTCGCAGCGACGCAGTCGTCTTGCCGTAGGTTGCTGCCCATCTCGCGCCGTCCTCGGCGGCGAGCCTGCGGATCGTTTCGTCAACGACTTCGCGCATTGCGCTTTGACCGAACCGGTCACGCAATACCTGAATGAACGGGATCAGCACGCGCCCTTCGATCTTCCGGCGCTGCAGGTGACTGATAACAACTTCGCTCGCATCAACCATTGTCGCTCACCTGTTTCATGGTTCGGTGGGAGCTTGTTTCACGCCGCCATCCCCGGATCAAACCAGATCTTCTGACGTGTTGACTGAGATTTTCTATGCCGTGAAAATTGGTGTTTCCGTCACCTGAGTTTCAAGCGGGCATCCGACGAGCTCTGCGTCACGCCCGGAGCCGTCAGCCAGCAGGTCGAGAGTCTTGAAGCGAGCCGGTGCAGCTGTTCGAGGGGTTCGTCCTTCTAACCGGACCTTAGTAACGCCGCCGGATCCAAGCGCGCAGCCCGCTCGGCCGGCAGAAGACCGAAGATAATGCCGATGAGACTGGAGCAGGCGACGGCGACCAGCGCCATCCCTGCGTTGAACTCGACGGGCCAGCCCAACGCGGAGGGCACAACGCGCGTGCAGGCGTAGCCGACTACGAGACCCGACAGGCCGCCGATGGTGCAGAGGAGCACCGCTTCCATCAGAAATTGTTTCCGAATATCTTGTGGCCGGGCGCCAAACGCAAGGCGAATGCCGATCTCATTGAACCGTTCGGTCACCGATACGAGCATGATGTTCATCACGCCGATGCCACCGACCAGGAGCGAGATTCCCGCAAGCGCGGATACCAGCAACGTGAACTGGCGATAGGTCCGATCGCGCGTCTGGGCGATCTGGATGAGGTTCTGAATCCGGAAATCGTCGTCCTTGTGTCCCATGATCTTGTGACGCTGCCGCAGGACGCGGGCAATCGCACCTCCCACCGCTGCCATTGACTGGGTGGAATCGGTCTTCACCAGAATCGTATGCACGGCATCCGGATTGGCTTGACTCCGTCCGGTGGCGAAGATTCTTGCGGACGACAGGGGAATGAAGATGACGTCGTCCTGGTCGCGGCCGGTGAAGTCCTGCCCCTTCTCGGCAAGCACCCCAATCACGACATATGAAGTGCGGTCGATACGGATGAAGCGGCCGAGCGGATCGCTATCGCGGAACAGTTCGCGCGCGACCGTACCTCCGATCACCGCGATCTTTGCGACTGATGCAACCTGATCCTGATTGAACAGCTGCCCCTCCCCTATTCGCCACCCACGGGCTTCAAAAAACTCCGGGGTCACGCCGGCAACAAGGGTTGACCAATTCAAGTCTCTCGCGATGACCGTCTTTTGTCCGCCCACGAATGGCGCCGCAATGACAACGTCGGATACCTCGCGAGCAACCGCGAGCGCATCGGTTGTCGTCAGCGACAGGACGGTGCCCGCCTGCTGTCGCACGCCTTGCGCGTTTTGCGCACCGGGCTGCACCAGCAATAGATTCGATCCAAGCGAATTGATCTGTCTCGAAATCTCGGCACGCGCCCCTTCCGCCACGGCGACCACGATCAGCACGGCGGCAATGCCGATGACAATGCCCGTTATCGCGAGAACAGAGCGCAATATGTGCGCACGTATCGACTGAAACGCCAGATAGACGTAGCCGAGCGATCGCATCAAACCTCCGCGATGGTCGAAGTTGAGGACGCGCCGAGAGATATCGAGTCGCCGACGATTGCGCCGTCCCGGAGCCTGATCGTGCGCTGCGCGCGCCCCGCGACTTCGGCGTCGTGGGTTACAAGCATGACCGTGAGGCCGCCACGCCGGAGTTCGGCGAGTATCGAGAGGATGGTATCGCGTGTGTTCGTATCGAGTGCCCCGGTCGGCTCGTCGGCCAAGAGAAGGTCGGGTTCGTTGACGATCGCACGCGCGACGGCGACTCGCTGCTGCTCACCGCCCGAGAGCTGGCTAGGCATATGCTGCATCCTGCTGCCGAGACCGACCCGCTCGAGCGCAACGCGTGCCCTTGCGATCGGATTGCGCAGCCCGTCACGCCGATAGAACAAGGGCAACCCTACATTCTCGAGTGCGGTCAGGCGTGGCAACAGATTGAAGTTCTGAAACACAAAACCGAAGCGCCGGTTTCGCAGTTCGCTCAACCGGCGCCTTGACTGCGCAAGTACATCCTGACCGTGAAGAAAGTAGCCTCCGGAGGAGGGTCGATCGAGGCAGCCTATGATCGAAAGCAAGGTGGATTTTCCTGATCCGGACGGGCCCACGACGGCAACGAACTCTCCCGGATCGATTTGCATGGTTATGTCCGACAGCGCGTGAACGCTTTGGCTGCCGAGCCGGTGTCGCTTGTGGATATGGTCCAGGATGACGAGCGATGTCATGGCTTGCTACGATAACCGATGGCGACCCGCTGACCGATTTGGACGTCCTCCGACAGGATCTGGGTCAGAGAGTCGCTGGTGGCGCCCAATGAGACCGAGGCTGGGTCCAGATGGCCGGACTTCGTACGGATCCAGATCACTCCCTGTCCGGGGCCGCGATCGGTTGCGCCGTCCCGTACCGGGCGAAAGCTGAGTGCGGCATTGGGAACAACCATCACATCGTGTTGCTCTTGAACTACGATGCGAACATCAGCCGTCATCCCGGGAAGCAGCAGATCTTCTGGATTGGGCGCCGAAATCATCACGGTGTAGGTCACCACGTTTTGTACCATCCGTGCTGCCTTCCGGATCTCGAGTACGCGGCCCTCGAAGGTCCGTCCCGGATAGGAATCGACACTGAACAGCGCACGCTGGCCGGTTCGCACCGCGCCAATGTCGGCCTCGCTGACGGACGCACTGACGCGCATGTCCGACAGATCCCGCGCGATGGTGAAGAGGGTCGGCGCCTGGAGGCTTGCAGCCACTGTCTGGCCAAGCTCGACGCTGCGCCGGATGACTATTCCATCGATCGGCGACTTGACGGTGCTTCGTTCGAGATCAAGTCGAGCCCGTTCGAGGGAGGCACGCGCAACCATCACACCGGCCGCGCGTACCTGCACGCGCGCCTGCGCCGCGGACAATTCAGCGCCGAGCGAGCGAGCCGTCATCTGCGCTCGCTCGGCGTCGCGTTGGGAAACACTGCCGTTCTTGCTGAGTGAGCTCTTGACCTGAAGATCGCGCAACGCGTCATCGTAGTGCGCCTGCGCGCCATCGACGGCTGCCTTGGCCTCCTCGTGTTGTGCGAGCGCGACGGTGAGCGAGGCTTCTGCTTCCTTGACCAAGACTTCGAAAGTGGCGCTGTCGAGTGCAGCAAGGGGCTCGCCGGCCCGAACGATGGAATTGTGGTCGGCCATCAGCTTGGCGACCTGCCCCGAAAGCTGCGAGCTGACCTCGACGGTATCAACGGCTTCGAGCGTTCCGGCAGCGGTGACGTTCTGAATGACGTTGTCGCGGGCAATGCTAACATAGCGCAGATCATCATGGTCGCCGCCGGCAGCTGTGAGCGAGCTGTCCGGAGCCCACAACGGATAGGCAGCGGCAACCACGCAGCCCCCCAATGCTGCGCGCATCAGAAGGCTTCGGGGCGATGTCAATTGATTATCCGTGCGAATGATAATTTCGCCGCATTAGCTCTTGCGGCGCTCCACGCTGAACGTTGCCCCCTCGTTGACGATGCCGCAGGCGGCGTGATCAGACCAGAAGAGCTGAGACTGAACGCGCCGCTTCTGGCCCGCCCCGAAGCGATCGCAGTGGCTGGATTAGGGCACCGAAGGGCTGCCCGTCGGCACAGTCTTCGTCCCGCTCTGCGCTGGCGGAGGCGTTTTAAGCATCTTCACCCCGGTCGTCGTATCCGTTGCCGGGACGGTATGGTCCTCGCCCTGAAATACGCTGCCTTGACCTGGGACTTCGTCACCCGGTCGACCCGGATTGTTGAGTCCATTCAGGAATGGTTGGCTTTCTTGGCCGGGGGTATTCGACAGTCCGCCCGCAGCCACGGCGGTGAACAGATGGTCTGCTGCATAGCTCGGGCAAGAGACTGCAAGCAGTGATGCGCCTGCCGCAAGGATCGCGAGTGTTCTCATCATCATCAACTCCTCTTCAGTTGCGTTCGCCAAGGCGTCAAACTCGGCAGCCTGCGTCATTGGCGAACCTTGAATTCAGTTGATCTCCAGCTGTTCCTATTCTTGCGATGCGAGCTCACCTTCGAGCGAGTTAGTTTCTGACACCGAAGTCAGTCTCGTCGATTCGCGGATGATTGCTGCGGCTGAATGCTGCATCCTGATCGTTGCACAAGCACCAAGAAACGACGGCCTGGCAACGGCTTCCACAGCGCGAGATGGTTGCTCAGCTGCGCCACCATTGGCGTCCCGCGGTGCGGAGACCACCTGTTTCGGGGTAAACCGGTTCTCGGAAAGTTGATTAGCCGGTCCCGATCCATTCTATCTGGAGCCCGGGAATAAACCCGCCCCTCTCCCGATCACCTCGCGGCAAGCCCAATTTCGGGCCAGAGGAGATGCGCGATGAGCGGACACGACCATGGCGAAGACGGCGTCAACCGCCGCAAGGTGCTGGAATGCATGACCTGGGCGGGCACCGGGGTGCTCTGGACCATCACCGGCGGGGTGCCGCGCTCGCTGGGCATCATCGATACCGCGCAAGCCGCAACCGCGGCTGCGCCCGGCATGACCTTCCTCCAGATCAGCGACAGCCATGTCGGCTTCGACAAGCCGGCCAATCCCAACGCGCTCGGCACGCTGGAGGAAGCCGTGGGCAAGATCAATGCGATGCCGATCAAGCCGTCCTTCATGATCCATACCGGCGACATCACCCATTTGTCGAAGGTCACCGAGTTCGATAACGCCGAACGCATCATCTCGCAGACCAAGCTCGACGTGCACTACGTGCCGGGTGAGCACGACTTCATCGACGAGGAGGTTAAGCTCTATCGCGAACGCTACGGTCGCGGCACCAAGGGGCACGGCTGGTACTCATTTGATGCCGGCGGCGTGCACTTCATCGGCCTCGTCAACGTCGTCGACCTCAAGGCCGGCGGCCTTGGCAATCTCGGCGCCGAGCAGCTCGCCTGGCTCGAAGACGATCTGCGCGGCAAGTCGAAATCGACGCCGATCGTGCTGTTCGCCCATATCCCGCTTTGGACCGTCTACCCGCAATGGGGCTGGGGCACCGAGGATGGCGGCCGCGCACTGGAATACGTCAAGGGTTTTGGCTCGGTCACCGTGCTCAACGGGCACATCCATCAGGTGATGCAGAAGGTCGAGGGCAACGTCACCTTCCACACCGCGCGCTCGACCGCCTTCCCGCAGCCGGCGCCGGGGGCCGCTCCCTCGCCCGGGCCGATGAAGGTCGAGGACGCTAGACTCCGGTCCATGCTCGGCGTTGCTAGCATCAACTTCAAGCAGAACGAGCAGCGCCTCGCCATCATCGATACGCCGCTCCAGGGCTGAGAGAAAGGCTGATCATGAAGACACTTAATCGCCGCGACTTCGGAGTCGACTTCGGTCTCGCTTTGGCCGCGGCCATCCTGCTGCCCGCAACGACTGCCCGCGCCGACGACATGGAGGTACATATCGACAATTTCGTCTTCCAGCCGGCCGAGCTCAAGATCAAGGCCGGCACCACCGTGACCTGGACCAACCGGGACGACATTCCGCACACCATCGTGTCGGCCGGCAAGTTCAGGTCCAAGACCCTGGACACCGACGACAAGTTCTCGTTCACCTTCACCAATGCGGGCGATTACAAATATTTTTGTTCGTTGCATCCGCACATGACGGGGATGATCAAGGTTGAGTAACATCTCGAGCCGAGACATCAACGTCTTGCCCGGCCGGTGGTCCCACGCCGGCCGGGCTCGGACGTCTTCGATCGCGGCAGAAGAAGCAGCAAAGCAAGAGGCAAAGCGAGGAGCGATGCCCGCCACCGACGATATGCAGAAGACGCAGCGCTTCCGCGAAGCGGCACTGCCCCATCTTGACGACGTCTACACGCTCGCGCGCTACCTTCTGCGCGATGCCTCCGACGCCGAGGATGCGGTGCAGGAGTGCTATTTGCGCGCGCTGAAGCACTTTGACAGTTATCGCGGGCCGGCGATGAAACCCTGGCTGTTCGCGATCCTGCGCAACGTCTGCAACGCAGAATATGCGCGGCGGGCGCACAGGCCCAGCGCGATCGAGGATACACCCGGCGCCGCGGAGCAGACGCCGATCTGGCAGGAGAGCGAGGCAAGCCCGGAAACCGAAGTGCTGCGCAGCCGCGATGCCGGCGCGATCCGCAAGCTGATCGACACGCTCGCCGAACCGTTCAAGGAGACCTTCGTGCTGCGGGAGATCAACAATCTGTCCTATCGTGAAATCGCCGAGACGGTCGGTGCACCCATCGGCACCGTGATGTCCCGCCTCGCCCGCGCCCGCGCCATGCTGCGGGCGGCCTGGACGGCGGAAGAGGAGCGAGCAAGATGACCTGCGACGAAGCAAGAATCCTGCTTCACGCGCTGCTCGACAATGAGCTCGATGCCGGCCATGCGCGCGAGGTCGAAGCGCATATCGTCAGCTGCCCGGCCTGCGCCGCCGAGCTCGCCGCGCAGCGCGAAATGCAGCGCGTGCTCGCCGACACCGATTTGCGCTACACCGCGCCCGCGAGCCTCCGCGCTCGGATCGAGGCGTCACTGCCGCAAGCACAGCACCAACCGACTCGCCGCTCCTTGCTGCGCGGCTTTGCCATGGGCTCGGCCGTCTCCGCGCTCGCCGCCTCCGGCGTCGTCGCATTGGTACTGCGCCAGGATGATCAGCAGCGCATCCTGTCGGAGGTCGTCTCCGCGCATCTGCGCTCGCTGCAGGCCGGCCACCTCACCGACGTGGTCTCGACCGACCAGCACACGGTCAAGCCGTGGTTCAACGGCAAGCTCGACGTCGCCCCGCCCGTGATCGATCTCACCGCGCAGGGCTTTACGCTGGTCGGCGGCCGGCTCGACTACATCGACGCGCGCGCCATCGGCGCGGTCGTCTACCGGCGCCGGCAGCACGTCATCAACCTGTTCGTATCGCAGACATCGAACGTGGAATATCGCGCGCCGAAGACCGAGACCATGCAAGGCTTCAACTGCCGCCGCTGGGGCAATCGCGGCCTGAATTTCTGGGCCGTCAGCGATATCGCCGCCGACGAGCTCGCCGAGTTCGTCGACAAGTTCGAGGCGGCGATGAGGGCGAATGTGGAGGGGTAGATTCACCCCGCACCGTCATTGCGAGGAGCTCGCGGCAAAATTGCGCAGCAATTTTGCGCTGAAGCGACGAAGCAATCCAGACTGCCTCCGCCGAGATAGTCTGGATTGCTTCGCTTCGCTCGCAATGACGAATGCCGAGATGGCTCGGCCAAAAATCAGGCCGACCGTCTCACCGCGTTGTCCACCAGGGTCTTGCCCAGCGACCAGATCGCGCCGGGGACCTTGTGGCTGCCGGCGATGACGTCGTCGAAGGCGCGCTCGATCCAGCTGCAGTCTTCCTCGGTGATGGTGAGCGGCGGCAGCAGCTTGATGGTGTGACTGCCGTGGCCGGCGACCTGGGTCAGGATCTTGTGATCCTTGAACAGCGGCACGGTGATGAGCTGACAGAACAGGCCCTTGTTGGCAGTCTCCAGCACGTTCCAGGAGGCACGCAGGCGCAGCGATTTCGGCGGGCCGAACTCGATGCCGATCATCAGACCCTTGCCGCGGACTTCCTTCAACAGTTCGTAGCCGGGCACCATGCGCGTCAGCGCCAGGCGCAGCTCGGCGCCGCGCTTGGCCGCGGCCTCAATCAGCTTCTCGGACTCCATGACGTCGAGCGTGGCGATGCCCGCCGCCATCGCGAGGTCGTTCTTGGAGAAGGTGGAGCCGTGCACCACCGCACGGTCCATCTGATTGAAGATCTTGTCGAAGATGCTCTTGCGCGTCAGCACCGCGCCGACAGGCACGTGGCCGCCGGACAGCGACTTCGACAGCAGCACAATGTCGGGCTCGACGTTCCAGTGCTCGACCGCAAGGAAGCGGCCGGTGCGGCCCATGCCGGTCTGGATCTCGTCGGCGACGAACAGCGTGCCGTATTTCTTGCAGAGCGCGGCCGCGCCGGGCAGGAACTCGTCGGTGGGCATGTTGACGCCCTTGCCCTGGATCGGCTCGACGACGAAGGCCGCGACCTCGCGTGAGGCCAGCGCCTTTTCGAGCGCAGCCAGATCGTTGAACGGGATCGGGGTGCAGCCCGGCAGCAACGGCTCGAAACCGGTGCGGAAGTTCGAGTCGCCCGTGAGCGACAGCGCGCCATAGGTCAGGCCGTGATAGCCGTGGGCGCAATAGACGATGCCGGGACGGCCGGTCGCGCCGCGCGCGAATTTGATTGCTGCCTCGACGCATTCAGCGCCGGAATTGGCGAAGAACGCCTTGTCGAGATAGGGGACGTATTTCAGAAGGCGCTCGGCGAGCACGCCGGCGAGCGTCGAGACGTCGAACTGGACGAGGTTCGGCAGGTCGGCATCAAGCACGCTCTTGAGCGCCTCGCGCATGACCGGATGATTGCGCCCGATCGCAAACACGCCGAATCCGGACAACAGGTCGAGATAGCGCGCGCCCTCGCGGTCGTAGAGGTACTGCCCCTGCCCCTTCTGGAAGCCGACATCGTAACCGATGGTCTTGAGAACCCGAACGAACTGCTCGTTCAGATACCGATTATGCAGGGCGCTGCGCTGGGCCTGACGGTCCGCGAAGAGCTCAGACATGTCTGGATTTGGACTGTGCATCCGCTACATACTTCGGTTGAGGGCCGTCTAGTCAACTGAAAACGGACCGCTATCGAAACGGTCTGTGCGGCCTTTTGCCCTTTTTCGGACCATCTTCGCAAGCACAGCTTTAAACCATGTTGCACTGCCAAGGAACTATCATGCGTTTAGCCCTTTACACCGGAATAATACTGGCTGGCGGTTACACCTGTCTGACCCCCGCGCTCGCCACAGACCCGACCGGCGACTGGCGGGTCGCCGACGGCGTCGCCAACATCCGTGTCGCCCAATGCAGTGGCAGCATGTGGGGTGCCGTCTCCTGGGAAAAGCAGCCCGGAGGCCGCGACGAGAATAACCCGGATGTGTCAAAAAAGAACAGGCCGACGCTGGGCATGCCGACCCTGATCGACATGAAGAAGAAGCCCGGCGTCGATCAGTGGGAAGGACAGGTCTACAACGCCAAGGACGGCCAGCTCTACAGCGCGACCATCACGCCGGCCGGGACTGACCAGCTCGAAATCAAGGGCTGCGTGATGGGCTTTCTCTGCGGGGGCGAGACCTGGACCCGGGTTGGTCCGCCGATCCCCTTGAGCCCCGCCAACGCGATGGCCAAGGGCGCGCCGAAGTCCACCGGCGCGGCACCGAAAGCCCAGGGCACGACGGGCGCCACAGCAGCTGCCCCGGCAGCCCCGAAGGCCGCCGGCGCGGTCAAGCCCGGTCAGAAGGGCGCCGCCGACCCCGTCGGCGACATCTGCCTACTCCCTGAGATTGCGGGGTTTGCCCATTAGGGCCGGCTGGAACAGCAGCACGGCGGCAAGCGTCGTTACCAGCGACAGTGCGAGCAGCTTGCCCATGCTGGACGTGCCGGGATGGCTGGACAGCCACAGGCTGCCGAACGCAGTCGCCGTCGTCAGCGCGCTGAAAAAGATCGCACGCGTCAGGCTGGTCTGCAGCAGATTCGTCCTGCCCGAGCGCCACGCCACGACATAATAGATCTTGAAGGCGACGCCGACGCCGAGCAGCAGCGGGAATGCGACGATGTTGGCGAAGTTGAGCGGCAGGCCGACCAACACGCAGATCTCGAGTGTCACCGCGCCGGCAACCAGAAGCGGCACCAGCGTCATCAGCACGTCGACGAACCGCCGCAACGTGATCCACAAGAGCAGGCCGATCACCAGCAGTGCATAGACGCCGGCGTGGATGAACGCCTTCACCACGGTGTCGCCGGATTTCAGGATCGAGACCGGCCCGCCGATCGCGGTCGGCTCGGCCGCGAGCACGGCCGCGGCAAACTTGCGCAGCGTGTCGTTGTCGTTGGGATCGCCCTTGGGCAGCGCCTCGACGCGGATGACGCCGTCCTTGCTCTTCCAGGCGCTGACGAGATCCGGCGGCAGCGACTTCAGGGTCACCGGCTCGGCCTGCAGCGCGTTTTTGAGCTGGTCGAACACGATCTTCATCGGTGTGACGAACACGTCCTGCGCCTTGTTGCGCGTGGCCTCATCGGAATTAGCGAGCTTCTCGAGCGCATCGGCCAGCCGGCGCGAGGCGAGCGCACCCGGTCCCTTCGCATCGCCCGCGGTCCGGCGCAGATTGTCGACCGAGGATTTCAGCGCTTCGACGTTTTCCTGGTCCGACGGCGCCGCGTCGATCTGGTCGGGATTGAGCGCGGGGTTCAAGACCTTGGCGCCCTGCGCGAGCAGCTTCAGTTTCGGCGGCTGGTCCTGCGGCACGAAGCTGTCGAGTGACATCACCCGCAATACCTCGGGCACCTTCTCCAGCTTCGCCTCGACCTGCTTCGCCTGCTCTTCCGACGTCGTCATCACGTTGATGGCATTGGCGCCCGTGTTGGGATCCTTGCGCAGGTCGAGGAAGGTCGCGATCGATTCGGCATGCGGATTGCGCAGGTTCATCGGGTTGAAGTCGAACTTCATGAAGTAGAGCAGCGGCAGGCCGCCGAGCGCCAGCAGCAGCGTGCCGCCGACGATCAGCACGCGGTGCTTTTCGAGGAAGTGATCGAGCGGCGCCAGGAAGGCGTAACCGACGGGCTCCGGCTCGCCGGGCGGGTTCAACAGCTTCAACAGCGCCGGCAGCACGGTGATCGACGAGAGGAACGCGACCAGCATGCCGACGCCGGCGATCTGGCCGAGCTCGGAGATGCCCTTGTAGTCGGTCGGCATGAAGCAGAGGAAGCCCGCGGCCGTTGCCATCGCCGCGAGCGACAGCGGCACCGCCGAGCGTTTGGCCGCCAGCACCAGCGCGCCCGAGAGATCGTCGTACTTGTAGCGCTCGGAGCGGTAGCGGACGCTGTACTGGATGCCAAAATCGACGCCGAGGCCGACGAACAGCACCGCAAACGCGATCGACAGCAAATTGAGCGAGCCGACCATCATCAGACCGGCCGCGGTCGTGATCGCGAGGCCCACGAAGAGATTGACGAAGACCGCGAAGATGATCTTCGCCGAATGCAGCGCCAGCCACAGGATCAGCAGCACGACGAGAACCGTGCCGATGCCGTTGACGACGGCGCCTTCCTGGACGGTCGCGTATTCCTCGTTGGCGATCGGGACCGGGCCGGTCAGCCGCACCCGCGCCTGGTATTTGGTCGGGAAATCCAGATCCGCTGCGGCCTTGCGGATCGCGTCGGTGGCGCCCTTGCCCGGCTCCAGCGCGTTGTAGTCGAGGATCGGCTTGAACTCGATGAAGGCGCGCTTGTCCGAATCCTTCAACGGCTCGTCGCTGACGAGCTCGCGCCAGGAGAAGCTGGCATTGCCCTTGTTGAGCACGGTCTCGACCGTCTGCGCGATCAGGTTGAAGGGCCGCTCCGTGTTGTCGAGCTTGACCTGGCCGCGCTTGACGCCGGCAAGTCCGGTCTCGAGCGCGCCGGTCAGGCCGCGGATCGAGGGGTCGCCCGCCATGATCTCGATCAAGGGCGCTGCCGAATCGAACTGACCGGTGATCTTGCCGACCTCCTCGGTCGGCAGGAACAGCAGGCCATTCTTCTCGAAGAACTCGCCGCTGCCGAGCTGCTGCATCGATTGGAAGTTGGTCTTGTCGTCCTTGAGCTTGGCAAAGAGCGCATCCGCTGCCGCGCTCGCCATCTCGGGCGTCTTGGCTTCGACGACCGCCGTGATGGTCGCGTCGCGGTCGAAGGCGCGGTCGAACTGCTGGTCGCGCTGGCGCCAGTCCAGATTCTGGGCAATCAGCGAATTGATGTCGGTGTTGATGGCGAAGTGGCGCGCAGCGTAATAGCCCGCTCCCACCGACAGCAGGAGCCCGAAAATGACGACGAGGGAGGCAAACCGGGTACAGGCCCTGACGATGGCAACAACGACGCTTTGCAGCACTTCTTTTCTTTCTGCGGTTAACAGCTTGCCGGAAACGCCCGCTGTTTATCGGAGTTCCCGGGCGAAACCTATTGCTGTTTGAGTGGTTCTCGCCGCGACAAGGTTCGAGGTAAACGGCGGAGGACCCGCGGCAAAATCATGCGGGGCGGTCGGTATAGCCGGGGAGTTGAGGCGGGAAAGTGACGAAAGAGTGAGCCAAATGTCGCCATGTTGCTCACCGGGAATGACCTACCAAAATACCATCGAACTGCCTTTCTCTGGGAACTCAAGGAGCGTTCGACTTCCCTTGCTGCCGATTTTTTGACACAAAGTATTGCGCCTCCATGCGCCGGAGCCCAAACGGGGGTGGGTGGCTACCCGCTGCGCGAGACCAATGGTGCGGATATTGCACCTCATTGGTCAGTAGCGAGGTGCTGCCGGGAACTTTGAAGCGGATTGATGCAACTTGCGTGATGGGCGTCCAATGGAAGTTTATCTGGCGCAGCCGCGCGGCTTCTGCGCGGGCGTGGTGCGTGCGATTGAGATCGTGGAACGGGCCCTGGAGAAGTACGGTCCGCCCGTCTACGTGCGCCATGAGATCGTGCACAACAAATACGTGGTCGAGAGCCTGAAGAACAAGGGCGCGATCTTCGTCGAGGAATTGACCGAAGTGCCGCCGAAGGCGGTGACCGTTTTCAGCGCCCATGGCGTCGCCCGCAGCGTCGAGGAAGAGGCCGCTGCGCGCGATCTTCCGGTGCTGAACGCCACCTGCCCCCTGGTCACGAAAGTTCACAATCAGGGGAAACGCTACATCACCAAGGGCCGCACGCTGATTCTGATCGGCCATGCCGGCCATCCCGAGGTCGAGGGCACGATGGGCCAGGTCCCGGGGCCAGTGCAGCTTGTTCAAAGCGTTGAAGAGGTTAACGCCCTGACGCTGCCGGCGGATACGCCAATGGCCTACATCACCCAGACCACCCTGTCGGTCGACGACACCAAGGACATCATCGCGGCCCTCCACGCCCGCTTTACAGATATTCAAGGTCCGGATATCCGGGATATCTGCTATGCGACACAGAACCGCCAAACTGCGGTAAGGGATTTGAGCAAGCTGGTCGACGTGATCTTGGTGGTGGGCGCTGCCAACAGTTCGAACTCGAACCGGCTCCGCGAAATCGGCACCGAAGCCGGCGTCGCGAGTTATTTGATTGCCGACGGCAGCGAGCTCAATCCGGCGTGGTTGAAGGATGCCAGGACCGTCGGCGTCACGGCCGGCGCTTCGGCGCCCGAGGTACTCGTGGATGACGTGATTGAAGCGATGCGGCGGATCGGACCAGTGAAGGTCTCGGTGTTGCCGGGCCGCGAGGAAAACATCGAATTCCGGCTTCCGGCCCAATTGGCTGCGAGCTGACTCACCCGAATTCAAAGCCCAGAAAGAAACTTGTAATGGCTATCCCGTTCTTCAAGGAAATGCGTATCGGCGGCTATTTGCTCAAGCAGAAACTGCTTGGCCGCAAACGCTATCCGCTCGTGCTGATGCTGGAGCCGCTGTTTCGCTGCAACCTCGCCTGCGTCGGCTGCGGCAAGATCGATTATCCCGACGCGATCCTCAACCGCCGCATGACGGCGCAGGAGTGCTGGGATGCCGCCGACGAATGCGGCGCGCCGATGGTCGCGATTCCCGGCGGCGAGCCGCTGATCCACAAGGAGATCGGCGAGATCGTGCGCGGCCTCGTCGCGCGCAAGAAGTTCGTCTCGCTCTGCACCAACGCGCTGCTGCTCGAGAAGAAGCTCGATCTGTTCGAGCCCTCGCCGTATCTGTTCTTCTCGGTGCATCTCGACGGCCTGCGCGATCACCATGACAAGGCAGTGTCGCAGAAGGGCGTGTTCGACCGCGCCGTCTCCGCGATCAAGGCGGCCAAGGCGCGCGGCTTCACTGTCAACGTCAACGCCACCATCTTCGACGGCCATCCGGCCGAGGAGATCGCGAAATTCCTCGACCTCACCGTCGAGCTCGGCGTCGGCGTCTCGATGTCGCCGGGCTACGCCTATGAGCGCGCGCCGGACCAGGAGCACTTCCTCAACCGCACCAAGACCAAGAAGCTGTTCCGCGACGTCTTCGCGATGGGCAAGGGCAAGAAGTGGAATTTCATGCACTCCGGCCTGTTCCTGGACTTCCTCGCCGGCAACCAGGAATACGAGTGCACGCCGTGGGGCATGCCCGCGCGCAACATTTTTGGCTGGCAGAAGCCCTGCTATCTGCTCGGTGAAGGCTACGCAAAAACCTTCAAGGAGCTGATGGAGACCACCGACTGGGACAGCTACGGCACCGGCAAATACGAGAAGTGCGCCGACTGTATGGCCCATTGCGGCTACGAGCCGACCGCGGCCACCGCAGCCCTCCACAACCCGCTGAAGGCGATGTGGGTGTCGCTGCGCGGCATCAAGACGTCGGGCCCGATGGCGCCGGAGATCGACATGTCCAAGCAGCGCCCGGCGCAGTACATCTTCTCGGAGCAGGTCCAGAAGAAGCTCTCCGAGATCCGCAAGGACGAGGCTGCTGCCGCGCAGGCGAAGGCCGCGCAGAAGGCTTCGACCGCCGCGTAAGCGCGCTGGTCGGCACCAACGAAAAAAGGCCCGGTCGCGAATCGCGACCGGGCCTTTTCTTTTGTTCAGCTCAGGCGCCAGGGGAAGAGCAGCGCGGTGCGTAGGCGAGGCCCCTTCGTTCCTCGCGTGGCCGGCTCAGGAGCCCTCCTGCAAAAAAGTGAAAAACAACCCCATGCACAGTAGAAACGCAGCCGGCGAACGGCGCCGGGCGATGACAGCGGAGAGTGGGACGCTTACTGCCTCCGCATAGTCATTGCGAGCGGAGCGAAGCAATCCAGACTGTCTCTGCGGAAACAACTCTGGATTGCTTCGCTTCGCTCGCAATGACGGGAGAAAGTGCGCCTACCCCGCTCAGGCCGCCTCGGAGACCAGGGCCTCGCTGCCGACCAGCTCGGTGCCGATCAGGTAGTCGCGGCAGCCGCGCAAGCTACGCAGGGCGCGGTTGAAGTCGAGGCCGGTCGAGACCAGCGCATGCAGCGTCGCCGGGTTGCGCACGATGCCGCGCAGCACGGCCGCAAGGTCGATCTGGCCGTTCGGCTTGATCGCGGCGCGAGCGAGTGCCGGCAGCGCACGGTGGGCGGGGTCGCTGATGACGCGGACCGCGGCAAAGGGCAGTCCGGCCTCGGCGGCATAGGCGGCCGCGATATGGCTTTCCATGTCGACGGCCGCGGCTCCGGTCTCCGAATGCAGCGCCGCCTTGCAGGAGCGCCCGGTGACCACTTCCTCGGCACCGGCGAGGCTGCCGCGCACCACGCGGCGGCGTCCCGAGGTCAGGCGTTCGATGAGATCGTCGCCGAGCGACAGCCCGGCGGCCCAGCGGGTGTCGCCGGACAGCACTTCGGTTGCCAGCACGACGTCGCCGGAGCGCAGCGTCGGGTCGAGCCCGCCGGCCACACCGAAGGAGATCACGCCGCGAATCGTCTCGGGATCTACCACCGTCAGCAACGCCCGCAACTGGGTCGGGCTGCTGGATGAACAGATGACCGCCATTCCCGGCCCGGCTGCAATGCGGGCCTCCTGAACCAGTCCAGTCACGATCAGTATCGGCCGCGGGTCGATGGCATTACCCGCGGTAAAATAGTCCCCCGTCCCCAAAGTCACATTCCGACCCCTACCACCCTGCTGTTGGTGTTCCGCAAGTTCCGATACCGCGCCAGCGCCCACAGCGGGAAGAACTTTGGGTAACCATGATACCGTAGATAGAAGACGCGGGGGAAGCCTGTGGCGGTGTACCGCTGCTCGTCCCACAGTCCTTTTTTGTTTTGTGTTGCAATCAGGTACTCCACCCCGCGGGCGACGGCAGGGTGATCAACCGCGCCTGCCGCCATCAGGGCAAGCAAAGCCCATGCCGTTTGCGAAGCAGTCGAGGGCGCGGCCTCCCAGCCCTTGTAATCCAGGCGGTAGCTGACGGCGTCCTCGCCCCAGCCGCCGTCCTCGTTCTGGATCGAGGCCAGCCAGGCCGCGGCTTTGCGAATCATGGGGTCCTTGTGGTCGACGCCAGCCATGTTGAGGGCAGAGAGCACGGACCAGGTTCCATAGATGAAGTTCATGCCCCAGCGGCCGTACCAGGAGCCCTCCGGGTGCTGGGTCTTGCGGAGATAGGCAACGCCATCGGCCACCTGCTTGCTGGACTTCTCGGTCTCGCCGAGTTGGGCCAGCATCGAGATGCAGCGCGCGGTGACGTCCTCGGTCGGCGGGTCGAGCAGCGCGCCGTGGTCGGAGAACGGAATGTTGTTCAGGTAGTATTCGAGATTGTTGACGTCGAAGGCGGCCCAGCCGCCGTCGTCGCTCTGCATGCCCTCGATCCACTCCCGGCCGCGGGCGATCGCGGCGTCATAGCCGGTCACCCCGTGCTCCCGGCGCATGCGGTCCATCGACATCACCACGACAGCGGTGTCGTCGAGATCGGGATAATGGGCATTGTTGTACTGGAAAGCCCAGCCGCCCGGACGCACGTCGGGCCGCTTCGCCGCCCAGTCGCCCTTCACCTCGAGCTCCTGCTTCGGGATCAGCCAGTCGAGGCCACGCTTGGCGGCCGGCACGGCTTGCGCATTGCCGGCTTCCAGCAGCGCATGCGCAGTCAACGTCGTATCCCACACCGGCGAAACGCAGGGCTGGCAATAGGCTTCGTCGTCTCTGATTACGAGCAGCTTGTCGATGCCCCGGCGCGTGATCGCGCGCGGCGGATAATTCGCGTCCTTGCCGAGCGCGTCGTACATCATGACGATGTTGGCCATGGGCGGATAGATCGCGCCCATGCCGTCCTCGCCATTGAGCCGCTCCTCGATGAAGGCGAGCGCCGCATCGATCGCGCGCTTGCGCAGGCTCTTGGGAAACATCGGCTCGATCACGCGCAGAATCGCATCGAGCGAGCGGAACAGCAGGAACCAGGCCATGCTCTGGTGCGGCGCCTTCGCGGTCATGCCGATCGAGCGCGGATCCTGCAGGAACAGCTCGTCGATGCCGATCCCTTTCGGATTCTTCGCGCGAGGCTTCAGCGCGGCGATCACCATCAGGGGCACCATAGTGGTGCGCGCCCAATAGGAGATCTTGTTGAGGTGGAACGGCGACCAGAACGGCAGCAGCACGATCTCGATCGGCAGCACCGGCACCGCGCTCCAAGTCACCACACCGAATGTCGCGAGCAGGAAGCGGGTGAAGACGTTGCTATGAATCGCACCGCCGCGGGCATGAATGGCCTCGCGCGCACGCACCATGTGCGGGGCATCGATGGAATCGCCGATCATCTTCAGCGCGAAATAGGCCTTCACGCTGGCGCTCATGTCGAACTCACCGTCATGCACCAGCGGCCAACCGCCATGGGCACCCTGGACGCGGCGCAGATAGTTGCCGATCTTGGCCTCGAGCACCGAGTCGACGGGCTCGGCTAGATAATGGCGCAGCAGGATATACTCGGCCGGAATCGTGCAGTCGGCCTCGAGCTCGAACACCCAATGGCCGTCCGGTTGCTGGAAGCCGAGGACGCCTTGCGTTGCCGATGCAATGCTCGATTCCAAGCTGCTCGGATCCAGGGCTTCGCGGCTGGTCGCGTTCACGGAATCCATGTCGCTCGATTGCTCCGATAGTCGATTGAAATTGACCGGGACATTTGCCCGTCAGGGCCGCTGTGCGGCGAGAATCAGATCGGCGGCGCGATCGCCCGATCGGACCGATCCCTCGATGGTTGCAGGCAATCCCGTAGCAGTCCAATCCCCGGCGAGGAACAGGTTTTTCAGCGCGGTGACCGGCGCCGGACGCAAGGCATTCTGCGCCGGCGTCGCGGCAAAAGTGGCGCGGCGCTCGCGCACGATCTGCCAAGGGGGCAATTGAGGGGGCAGCTCACCGGAGAGGCCGCCGGCCTTGCAGACGTCGTCCCAGATCGCCTGCGCGAGCTCCTCGCGCGGCATGTCGACCAGGCGGTCGCCGTTGCTGATGGTGACGGAAAGCCGGTTCGGGAACGCGAACAGCCATTCCACCACGCCGCCGATCACGCCAAGGATCGGCGCAGAGCCCGGCGGCGGCTCAAAGCGGAAATGCGCGTTCACGATGGCGCGGAATTCGGTCGGCGTCTTCAGGCCGGGCAGCAAGCTCGCGGCAGCGCGCGGCGGCACCGCCATCACGATGACGTCGCCCTCGCTGAGCTGGATCACGTCCTCGCCGCCGAAATTCAGCGCACCAACCTTGCCGTCACTGGTTGCAAACGAACGCAGCTCATGGCCGAGCTGAACCGTGTGGCCGCGCTCAGCCAAGAATTTCACGGCAGGCTCGATCAGCACGGCGCTGAGGCCGTCGCGCGCGATCAGGGGACGGCAGGCCTGTCCGCCCGCGAGCAGCGTCTCGCGCACGATCGCGCCGGCGAGCCCGGCCGAGCCCTCGGGCGGATCGACGTTGAGCGCCGCGAGCAGCAGCGGCTGCACCAAACGCTGATAGAGGATGCCCTCGCAAGGAATCGACTTGCCGACCAGCGTCTCCTCCGACGCCCAGACCAGCGGCGCCAGCTTGAGATAATCGGTGAGGCCGGTGTCGGGCACGCGGCGGCTTTCGTCGAGAACCCAGGTCGGCAGCCGGCCATCGCCGAGGTCGATCTGCCAGCGCTGCCCGGTCTTGATGTCGACGAAGGGAAACTGCGCGCGCTCGGGGCCGACAAGGCCGGCTTCGGTGCCGATCGCGCGCGCATAGGCGCGCGCATGGCTGTTGCCCGACAGCAGCAGATGATTGCCATTGTCGATGGTGAGATTGGTGGCGCCGTCGAAATAGGACCGGCAGCGGCCGCCGGCCTGATGTGTCGCCTCGTGCACGGCGACCTTGAAGCCGGCATTGGCGAGCCGCACGGCGGCGGAGAGGCCGGAAATTCCAGCACCGATGATGTGAGCTGTCTTTTGCATCAGATGAAAGCGTAACGGAGCAGGATCAGAATGCGTGTGATCTTCGACACACGCACCGGCTCGCGCGGCGCGTTGAAGCCGCGCGCGATCAGGAGGTCCAGAATGGAATGATAATATTTCGACATGATCCGCGGCGCGCGCACGGTGCGGCGCTTGTTGCGGTTCATGATCTCGTCTGACTTCTCGAAATGCGATTTCGCACGCTGCGTCAGCGGCAGGCAGACCTTCGGCAGCGCGCGCTCGGTGATGACGCGGCTGGGATCGTCGGAGGTGATGCCGGCATGCAGCAGCGCCTCGCGCGGCAGATAGAGCCGGCCGAGGCCAGCGTCCTCGTCGATGTCGCGCAGGATGTTGGTGAGCTGGAGCGCGCGGCCGAGATGATGGGCGAGCAGGATGCCGTCTTCTTCCGGCAGGCCGAACACCCGCACCGACAGGCGCCCCACGGCACTGGCGACGCGATCGCAGTAGAGATCGAGCGTCGCCATGTCGGGCGCGCGGATGTCCTGCGGCACGTCCATCTCCATGCCGTCGACGATGGCGAGGAAGTCCTCGCGCTTCAGCCCGAAGGTCTTCACCGAGGCGACGTAGTCCCTCAGCCGCGGCGGCGGATTGCCCTGATAGAGCGCATCGATGTCGTTGCGCCACTGCTGAAGTGCGGCGAGCCGCTCCTCGCGCGGGCCGTCGGAATCGGCGATGTCGTCGACCTGACGGCAGAAGCTGTAGATCTGGAACATCGCTTCGCGCTGGTCATGCGGCAGGATGCGCATCGCGGCGTAGAACGAGCTGCCGGACGCGGTCGAGCCGTAATTGGCGCCGGGCGAGGTCGCCTCAAGCGTCATGTGCAGTCCCCGGTCTGGAAATGGCCTTACGTCCGATGGCGCGACGGCCGACTTCGCCGATCATGCCGGCGAGGCTGAAGGTGAGCAGCTCGAGCTTGTTCAGATGCACGCGCTCGCGCAGGGGATCGCGTACCTTGAGCAGGCGCACGATGCGATCGGCATAGGCCTGGATCACCGAAATGTCGACGCCGAGGCGGAAGTCCCTCACCTCCGCGCTGAGCGACTTGCTCTCGTTCAGCAGCGCTTCGTTGCGCACGGCGAGCGCCTGAAGGCAGGCCAGCATCGCCGGCGGCGACTGCGTCAGCCCGAGCTGCTCGACCGAGGCGCCGCTCGCAGCCAGCGCATCGCGCGGCAGATAGACGCGGTTGAGCTCGCGAAAATCCTTGCCGCAATCCTGGAGGTGATTGTTGATCTGGAGCGCCGCGCAAAGCGCATCCGAGGCAGCCCAGGTCGACGTGCTCTCGCCATGGACATCGAGCATGAAGCGGCCGACCGGCATCGCCGAGTAGCGGCAATAGTGGATGACGTCGTCCCAATTCTCGTAGCGGAGCTTGGTCACGTCCATGCGGAAGGCGATGAGCACGTCGAGCGCATGGCGCGGCGCCATGCCGCGCTCGGCCAGCGCACGGCGCAGGGTGACGGCTTCGGCCTGGGTGTCGCCCTTGCCGAGCAGTTCCGCCTCGAGCAGGTCGAGATAAGCGAGCTTCTCGTCGGGCGGCAGCGTCGCATGGTCGGCAATGTCGTCGGCGGTGCGGACGAAATTGTAATACGCCAGAATCAGCGCGCGATGACGCGGATGAATGATCCAGGACGCGACGGGAAAATTCTCGTCGCGGTCACCCTTACCGGATCGCAATTCGCTCGCAGAGGTCATCGAGGGCTGGTTTACAATCGTTTGGACAGGAAGGGCTTTTTCACTCGCGCGGGCTCATGCCAGCAGTGCCGCCGCGGCCCCCATATAGGGGAATACGGCCGCAAAACCAATCCTGTCTCTCGATGGCTGCCCTTCGTGGATCGCACCCGAAAAGGCGGCCCGGGAGCCGCCTTTGTGGGCCAGCGGCCGAGCTTACTGGTTGTGGTTCTTCAGGACCTGGTCGCAGGCCTGCGAGATCTTGGCCCGGTTCTCCTTGAGGCAGGCCAGGACGGTGAAATCGCCCTGGTCGATGACCGGACGGCAGAACTTCTGCACATCGCGCGTGCAGGCCTTCTGCTCGGCGTCCGTGCCACGCCCTTGCTGAGCGAGCGCAGCCGTCGAAAGGGAGGCCGACAGCAGGGTGAGAGCGACGAGAAGCTTACGCATTGTATTCCTTCATTCTGACGACAGAATCGCACCGATCCCGGGCTGCACAGGGCGGATGGCCGGAACGGGATTGTTCTGATGGCAAGTCGCCGCGGGAGGTGCGGCCTCAGAGAAGGCACAAGCACTGGCAAATGCGGCCAAATTGGCGCCACACCCACCAAATCAGGTCTTCCCTACGCCTTCATTGGCAGATGTAAGGGCTTGATACTACGTCATAATTCAGGAACGCCGCATTTTACTGCACGGCTGTTGCAGAGCTGCATCTCTCCGCCCGCCGTTACAGCCAGAAACACACCGAAACACAGGAAATTGCAGGGTCGCACCACGGTGCGAGGACCGGGTGGGACCGCCATCTCAGGCAGTCAGGCGTTGAACCTGACAGGGGCTGGGAACACTAAACTTTCGATGTGGCGAGACGTTCTCAATCGTAAGCGGGCGTCGTTCCAAAACGGGATATTTGAGATGACATTCTTTGGGCGATCTGGACTGGCAATCAAGGCGGCGGGCATCGGGGCTGCGCTGCTCTTCTCGGTGTCGGCAAGCCATGCTCAATCGTCCGGGCCATTTGCCGGTTTCGACGGCGCGTGGACCGGCACCGGGACGGTGTCGCTGTCCGACGGCTCCACCGAGCGCATCCGCTGCAAGGCCGACTACAAGGTCGCCGGCAGCGGCCTCAGCCTCAAACAGGCGCTGCACTGCGCGTCCGACAGCTACAAGTTCGACCTCACCAGCGACGTGACGAGCCAGGGCGACCGCATCTCCGGCAATTGGAGCGAGGCGAGCCGCAACATCTTCGGCAACCTGCAGGGCACCGCCGGCGGCGGCCAGATCGACGTGTTCGTCGAGGCCAACGGCTTCGCCGCCAATCTGTCACTGCGCACCAACGGCAGCAAGCAGACGGTGCAGATCTCCTCCAAGGGCGAGATTCGCGGCGTCAACATCACGATGACGAAGGGCTGACGCCCTTTCCGCTCACGAACAACAAAGCCCCCGGCTCTCGCGAGCCGGGGGCTTTTTGCTGTAGCGCTCCCTGCGCGCTCAGATCGCCGGCTTGTCGGGTCCCTGAAGCCTGGCGTGCAGATTGATCAGCCACATCGCCGTCGGGCGCAGGATGAAGAGGTCGGCGACGAGGGCCATGACCATCGAGAAGGCGCTGAGCCAGCCGAACAGCCGTAGCGACGGCAGATCGGAGAACACGGTGACGACGAGGCCGCAGGCGAGCACCACCGTGGTCAGGATCAGCGCCGGACCGACCAGCACGGTCGCCCGCTCCACCGCCAGCCCCGAGCCGACGCCCGGCTTGCTCTCGAGTCTCAGGCGATTGAGGAAGTGGATGGTGGCGCTCAAGCCCAGGCCGAACGAGACGGTGAGCGCAACGACGCTGGCGAATTGCAGGCCCTCGCCCATCGCCCACAGCACCGTGCCCGACATCACCACCGGGAAGATGCCCGGCAGGATGCAGGCCAACATCACCACCCAGGAGCGGAAGGCAAGGCCAATGAAGATCGCGACCAGCGCGAATTCGACGGTGAGACCACGGTTCAGCTTCTCGATCATGCTGGCCGAGTTACGCGCGGCAATCGCAGCGAGGCCCGTCACCGCAATCTCGTAGCCGGGATGCTTCTTGCGGATGGTGTCGAGCTCGGTATCGAGCTTGTCGACGATTGGCAGGAGCTGGCTGGAATCCTTGTCCGGCACGCGGCCGGCCACCACGACCGCGTCCTGCTCGGCGTCGATGAAGCGCCGCACCAGATGCTCGGGGATGACGTTGACATATTCCTTGAGCGTCGCGACGTCGGCGCTGCCGGCCTTTTCCGCGAGCCAGCGGCGCAGGGTCTCGAGCGACCAGACGTTGCCGACACCGGCCGCCTTCTCCACGGTCGCATGCACGTCGGCGATGGTCTGGAGCGTCTCCGGCGAATAGAGCGATTCGCCCTTGGGGAACGCGATCAGAACGTTGACCGGATTGGCGCCGGTCAGCTTGGCATCGAGCCGATCGCTGGCAGCGACCGCCTGGCGCTTGTCCGGCACCTGGTCGGCGAGCCGGTAGCGCGGCTCCAGATTGGCGTAGATGACGCCGAGGCCGCCGACGAACAGCACCGCGATCAGGCTGAACAGGCCGGGCCGGCCGACCATGCGCACCGCGATCCAGTAGCAGAAATTGCGCAGCGCCTGGACGCCGGCATCGGCGCCCTGGAACTTGACCGCAAAGACCCTCTCATTGCGCACGAACAGCACACCGAACACCGGCACCAGCGACAGCACCGCGACCAGCGCGATGATGGTGGCGGCAAGACCGGCCTCGCCGAACTTGCGGATCAGGTCGGAGTCGGAGAATTGCAGGGCGATGAAGGAAATCCCGGCGGTGCCGTGCGTCAGCACGCAGGCCGGGCCCACCACCAGCACCGCGTTCTTGAATGCGGTGAACTTGTCCTGGCCCGCGATCAGCCGATCGCGCGCGGCGAAGGTCAGCTGCATCGAGTCCGAGAAGCTGATGACCATGATGAGCGGCGTCATCACGTTCAGGAACATGTTGAGATTGAAATTGGCCCAGCCGAGCACACCGAGCGCCAGCAGGATCGCGATCATCGGCGGGAATGCCGCCGCGACCATGAACGAGATCTTGCGGAAGAAGATGATGGCGATGATACAGCCGGCGAGGATGCCGAGGACGTTGTAGGTGAGCCCGTCGCGCTCGACCGCGTTGCGGATCTCGAGCTGCATCACCGGCACGCCGGAGAGCTGCACGTTGAGCCCGGTGTCGCCGAGGTCCTCCTTCATCAGGGCGCGGATGTCGGCGACGGTCTTGGTCAGCTTGCTGGAGGCGACCACTTCCGGATCCAGCGACAGCACAACCAACGCAAGTGTCCCGTCCTCCGACAACAGCTTGCCGCGGATGATCTCGTTGTTTTTGACGGTCTCGATGAACTTGTCATAGGCCGCGCCCTCGGGCAGCTCGGGCGGGAACAGTGCCGCCGGCAGCTTGCCCGGCGCCGGCGCCTGGCGCGCCGAGAACAGCGAAACCAGTCCGCGGGTGCCTTCGACGAGCTGCATGTCGGTGATGAAGTCGCGCAGCTTCTCAAGGTTGTCCCGCGCCAGCAGATTCTTGCCCTCAACCACGACGAGAACGTCGAACTCCTCGGCCGGGAACTTCTTGGTCACCTCTTCGTATTGGCGGAATTCGCGGGTGTTGGAGCGGAACAGCTGCGACAGGGAATCGTCGATCTTGATCCGCTGGATGCCGAACACGGCGCCGACGATCAGCGCGAGCAGGACGATACAGGAAACGATCGGGGTCCGGACGGCGATCAGCCCGAGCCGCTCCAGCCCGAAGGCGATCGAGGACGCAGGTCCCTGCTCGACCTTGTCGACGTGAACCTCATTCTCGCTGTGCTTTTCGAGCATGCCTTGTCCAGTTCCTAAATCGGCTCGTCTTGTGAGCTTATTGCGCCCCGCGAACGGCTTGAAAACGCCATACCAATGGGAGGCTTGCCCTTTGAAAATGCGCGGAAAATCGCCGCGAGGGTTTAGCAGGTCAATCACCCCTCTCGCAAGCCGGCGAAATGTGGCCAAATCGATCAAGATGCGGCGATTTTGCCGGAACGCCCGTCATTCGGGCCAAGCCGTGCCAATTCGACGTGGCGCACGGTCCGCGCTCTCGTCCTTCAGCGCCACGCCGGTAACCTTTCGGGCAAGCCCCTCGCGCACCAGCCAGGCGATCTTGAAGGCGGCCTCGTCATAGCTCAACCCAGCATGGTGGATGTTGGACACGCAATTGCGCTCGGCATCGGTGCGCCCAGGCTTCGGCGCGAAGGTCAGATAGGCGCCGAGACTGTCAGGCGCCGACAGGCCCGGCCGCTCGCCGATCAGCATCGCGACCATGTGCGCCCCGAGAATCGCGCCGATCTCGTCACCAAGGGCGACGCGCGCGCCTGAGGCGACAACGACACGGCCGATCGCGACGGCGCCATCGGCCGCGAGCAGCGGCAGCAGACGCGTCAGCAGCGCCACCGCATGGGCGTGGACCGCTGCCGCCGACAGGCCGTCGCCGATCACGACTGCCAGCTGGCACGGCGCCGAGGCACCTCGTGCTAGAAGCTCCGCTGATCCGGCATCAAGCTGTCGTCCGAGGTCCGGCCGCCGCAGATAGTCGCTGCGCTCGACCGCCCGGCTCCTCACCTCGGTCACGACCAGGCCAAGTGCACTGAGATCGGCGACCAGAGGCGGCACATCGAAGGCGGCATGCACGGCATCGCGGGCGCGGGCATGGTCCAGCGTGAAGTCGAGCAGCGCTCTTGTCGGCACGCTTGCGCCGCTGCGGCCCAGCGCAACGCGCGCGGGCGTGAACGCCCGCAGATCGAGCGTCGGACGGCGCGGCGGGGCCGGATCAGACATGTCGCATCATTCGGCGGGAACGGCGGCCTCGCGCAGGCGGATCGAGTAGTTCGAGGCGTTCTGCTTGCCGCTCGAAGCCGCGCGCGCGAAGGTGATGAGGTGATGCGCGATCGTGGCGCAGCCGATCAGGCCTTCGAGATCGCCGCGCCGGATTCGCCCCAAGGCAAACTTCCAGAACACGCGCCTGTAGTCGCCGAGCACCCCGATCTGCCAGAAGATGTTGCGCAGCATGATCAGGCCGCGCTTGATGTTGGGCCAGGTCTTCATCTCCGGTGCCACCGGCACGTTGAGGCGGTTGGCATAGGTGTAATCGCACTGATGCTGATAGCGCGCATAGACCTTCTCGGGCGCGTAGGCGACCTCCATGCAATGCTTCCAGGACGAGACGACCTCGTCATAGGGCAGCAGAAATTCGACGTTGGAATCGCGGCCCTCATCGTGGACCAGACGCCCCTCGCGCTCCAGCCGGTCCCACAGCGGCGTCTTGGGCAGCGCCTGGAGCAAATTGATGGTGAGCAGCGGAATCTGCGATTCCTCGACGAAAGCGAGCAGTGCGTCCGCCGTGTTCGGCTTGTCGGTGTCCAGCCCCATGATGATGCCGGACACGACCTCCATGCCGTAGGAGTTGATGGTGCGCACGCCCTCCAGGATCGGGACCATCATGTTGTGGTCCTTGTGCATCGCATGCAATGCATCCGGATCCGGCGTCTCGATGCCGCAGAAGATGGTGATGAAAAAGGCCTCGCGCATCTTCTCCAGGATCTCGGGCCGCTTGGCGATGTTGAGCGTCGCCTCGCAGGCGAGCCGCACCACGTAGCCGGTCCGCTTCTGCCATTCGATCAGATGCGGCAACAGATCCATCGCGGCCTTGCGGTTGCCGATGAAATTGTCGTCGACGAAATAGACCGTGTCGGTCATGCCGCATTCGCGCAGGCGGTCGAGCTCGGCGATGATCTGCTCCGGCGTCTTGATGCGGGGATTGCGCCCGTAGAGGCCGGGGATGTCGCAAAACTCGCACTGATAGGGACAGCCGCTGGAATATTGAATGCTGCCGAGGAAGTACTTCTTCACGTCGGCGAGCTCGTAGGCCGGGATCGGAAACTCCGTCATCGGCACGCGGTCGTTGGTGGCGAGCACCACCTGCTGCTCGGGCCGCGACGTGTCGCGCGACAGGATCTCGATCAGCTGATTGGTGGCGTCGCCGAGTTCGCCGACATGGAGATAATCGAAGGTCGGGTAATAGTCCGGGCAGGCGCTGACCGAGGGACCGCCGAGCGCGACGGGCAGATCGAATTCATGGGCGCGGCGGCAGATGTCGTTCATCTGCTGGCGCTGGATGTGCATGCCGCTGACGAAGACCACCTCCGCCCATTCGAACTCTTCCCTGGTCGTGCTGCGAAGGTTCTCGTCGACGAATTTGACCTGCCACTCTTTCGGAAGATAGGCGGAAATCAGCAGCAGCCCCTGCGGCGGCATGAAGGCGCGAACGCCGTCGGTCAGGGGATAGGAATATTCGAACGTCCCGAATGAGGAGGTGTAACGCGGAAACACACAGAGAATCCGCCGGGACGTTCCGTTACTTTCAGCTCGCATCTATGCTCCCCCGCCACGCTCGACCGATGGTGCGGAAATTGCCAGCCAGACACATACCGTAATGCGGCTGCTGGAATTTCTCAATATTGTGGCACCCACTCAATTCGCGAGGGCCGCCAATTGTTTCCTGGGGAGCTGGCGTTTCCGCCGCCTCACGCGATCAGCCGTGAGGCAAAATCGGGCAATAGGCCTGCATCGCCGGCAAGGCGGAAGTCGGCGCCCGCAATACCGGCCTGCACCAGCCAATCGTCGAATTCCGGCGCGCGGCGCAGGGAGAAGACGTCACGGACATAGAGCGCGTCATGAAAGGACGTCGACTGATAGTTCAGCATGACGTCATCGGCGCCGGGGACGCCCATGATGAAGGTGACGCCGGCGGCGGCGAGCAGCGTCAGGAGATTGTCCATGTCGTCCTGGTCCGCCTCCGCGTGGTTAGTGTAGCAGATGTCGACCCCGAGCGGCAGGCCGAGCAGCTTGCCGCAGAAATGATCTTCCAGCCCGGCCCGGATGATTTCCTTGCCGTCGTAGAGATATTCCGGGCCGATGAAGCCGACCACGCTGTTGACCAGCAGCGGAGCGAAGGCGCGGGCGACCGCATAAGCGCGCGCCTCGCAGGTCTGCTGGTCGACGCCGTGATGGGCGCCCGCCGACAATGCCGAGCCCTGGCCGGTCTCGAAATACATCACGTTCTGCCCCACCGTGCCGCGCTTCAGCGACAGCCCGGCCTCCTGCGCCTCCTTCAGGAGCGCGAGGTCGACGCCAAAGCTGCGGTTGGCAGCTTCAGTGCCGGCAACCGACTGGAAGACGAGATCCACCGGCACGCCCTGCCCGATCAGCGACAGCGTCGTCGTGACATGGGTGAGCACGCAGCCCTGCGTCGGAATCTTCAGTCGCGCGATGATCTCGTCGAGCAACCGCAGCAATTGGGCGATTACTGCGGGATCGTCGCTCGCCGGGTTGATGCCGATACAGGCATCGCCGGCCCCTAACAGGATGCCGTCGAGGATCGAGGCGGTGATGCCCCTGGCATCGTCGAACGGATGATTGGGCTGGAGCCGCGTGCTCATCCGGCCCTTCAGCCCGATGGTGTTGCGGAAGGCGGTGGTGACCTCGCATTTCCGCGCCGCCAGGATCAGATCCTGGTTGCGCATCAGCTTCGAGACCGCGGCCGCCATTTCCGGCGTGATGCCGGGCGCGAGCATTTTCAATGCCTCGGGCGTGGCGGCGTCCGACAGCAGCCAGTCGCGGAAGGCTCCGACCGTCAGCGAGGCCACCGGCGCAAAGGCCTTTGCGTCGTGGCTGTCGATGACGAGGCGGGTGACCTCGTCGGCCTCATAGGGAATGACGGCTTCCTGCAGAAACTGTCCGAGCGGGACATCGGCGAGCGCCATCCGCGCCGCGATCATCTGCTCGGCGCTGGCGGCCGCGATCCCGGCCAGCCGGTCGCCGGAGCGGGGCGGCGTCGCCTTGGCGAGGAGGTCGCGCAGGTCCGGGAACGTGTAGGTCGTGGCGTCGATGGTGTGGCGGTAGACCAAGGGCCTCTCCAGGGGTTATCGGCCAGTGGCCGAGTCCAAACTCAATCTCGAGCGCGATCCCGACGACAGGGAATACGCTCTTGGCAGCCCCAGTGCACGCCGATCTTTGGGGGCGTCGCGCCGGCCCCCCGGGCGCGATCTGCCGGAGATCGATGAGGCATTCGCAACCGGCTGAAACATTTCGTATTTCCGCCGGCCGGCCGGCTCTTCCGGAGGCTGCGGCGTTAACGCCGCATCCATCTTCGTTCTGCATAATTTTGCATCAAATTCAAACGACCGCGCTCACCGGCCGCTCCAGGCCATCTCGGGCTTCTTGAACACCATGACATCAGACCGATCTGGGAATGCCGCCGGGCTCGCCGGCCGTTTCACGCTTGCCACCAAGCTCTACGCGATCTTCGCGCTGTTTGCGCTGCTCACGGCGGCGATCGCAATGCTGTCCGACTACAACAGCCGCCGCAGCGCCGAGCTGACGAGCGCGATCGAGACGGCCAACGCCGCCGCGCAGAACGTCGAGCGCGTCAACTCGCTGGTCTATGCGGTCGTGATGGAATCGCGCGGCGTCTACATGTCGACAGAGCCCGCCGTGGTGAAGAAATACGGCGAGGGCCTGCTCAAGTTCAACGCGCAGATCCTCGACGTCGTGAAGCGCTGGGAGACCATCGTCAAGGCCGACGACGCCGAGCAGTTTTCCACCTTCAAGAAGCGCATCGAGCAGTTCGTCGAGTTCCGCAAGGAGCTGGTGCGCCGCGGCATCGAGATCAATGCGGCCGCGGGCCGCGAATGGGGCGACAACGATGCCAATCGCAGCGTGCGCTCGGCGTTGAACAAGGATCTCGAAGCTCTCTCCAAGGTCTACGCCGAACGCGCGAGGCAAATCGCCCAGCAGACCGAGACCAATCGCACGCTGTCTTTCGTCCTGACCTGCCTCGGCGGCGTGGCGCTGGCCCTGGTCGTGATCGGCATCGTCATCATCGCCCGCTCGATCGCACGGCCCCTCTCGGCCATCACCGCGACCATCAAGCAGGTCGCAGACGGGACCGAGAACGTCGTGGTGCCCTACAGCCGCCGCGCCGACGAGATCGGCGCGCTGGCACGCGCAATCGAGGTCTTCCAGGAGGCGATGGGCCGCAACCGCAATCTCGCCTCCCAGGTCTCGCACGACTCCGCCGCGCGCGAGGAGCGCGCCCGCCATATCGAAAGATCCGTCGAGGCATTTCGCGAAGCGATCGGCGCCATCATGCGCGGCCTCAGCGACAATGCCTCCACCATGCGCGAGACCGCGCAGACCATCACGCGCGTCACTGCGGATGCGAATAGTCGCGCCGGCACGGCGGCGAACGCCACTGAGCAGGCCTCGCACAACGTCTCGGCGGTGGCGAGCGCCGCCGAGGAACTGTCGGCCTCGGTGGAAGAGATCGGCCGCCAGGTGCGGCAATCCGCCGGCGCGGTCGAGCAGACCGGCCAGCGCACCGAGAAGTCGATCTCCGAGATCGAGAGCCTCGCCGCCGCCACGCAACGCATCGACGGCGTGCTCAACTTGATCCAGGCGATCGCCGAGCAGACCAATCTGCTCGCGCTCAACGCCACCATCGAGGCCGCCCGCGCCGGCGATGCCGGCCGCGGCTTTGCCGTCGTCGCCCATGAGGTAAAGGCGCTCGCGGGCCAGACCGCCAAGGCCACCGCCGAGATCGGCGAGAACGTCTCGATGATCCAGGCCTCCACCCGCAATGCGGTCGACGCCGTCCGCGAGATCGGCGGCGCGGTGCGCGAGATCAACGAGGTCACCTCGGCGATCGCCGGCGCCATCGGCCAGCAGGACGCCGCCACGCGCGAGATCTCCTCCAACGCGCAATCGGCCGCGCA
The DNA here is from genome assembly GCF_051853035.1 of Bradyrhizobium sp. SPXBL-04. NCBI lineage: Bacteria > Pseudomonadati > Pseudomonadota > Alphaproteobacteria > Hyphomicrobiales > Nitrobacteraceae > Bradyrhizobium > Bradyrhizobium sp. SPXBL-04. The sequence goes on from NZ_CP182472.1 coordinate 5,946,363, forward strand.
GGGCAACGAGACCCTGGTCGCCAACATCACCTCGCTGCGCGACGCCATCGGCGAGACCGACACGGCGGCGACCTCTGTGCTGACGGCGGCGAGCAGCCTGACGGAGACGGCGGACACGCTGTCGCGCGAGGTGGAGAAATTCTTCCAGAACCTGCGCTCGGGCGCGGCGGACGGCCGCAACGCCAAGGCCGGCTGAACGCACGGCAAGGCCCGTTCGCGAAAAAGTCGAAAACGAGAGCGGCCTATCGTTGCAGTGATTGATCGACGAAGATGCGAACGCGGCCGACGTCCTCGATCTCGCGGTAGTGACTGAGCTCCTTTTGCAGTTCGGGATCCGAATTGGCCCAGGCCAACCAGTTGAACTCGAACGTGCTCAGCAGATAGGTATCCACGAGAATGACATTTGGCCGGCCGTTTCGCAGATCCGCCAGCAAATGCCGTCGTTCGAAATTGATGATGCTGCCCAATTTTCCCCGCTCCTCTTCGGTCGGGTGCGAGCTGTTCTCGCGCAGTATTGCGCCAGCCGCCAAGAGCTGCGCACACGAGCTGCCCACCCAAGTGCCGCCGATCTGACGGACGAGCGGATGCCCCAGACCGATGTGGTCGGTGATCGTAAGCAGTCGCGGCTGCTTCACGACGGCCTCGACACGCTCCTGCAGCGGCGGAAACCCCGGAGCCGGTGAGGACAAATAGAGCCCGAGGGCCACAATCGTAGCGAGGCCACCGATCACGATGGGCATTCGCACCGACTTCGTGCAAACCTGTAGCAACGGCGCCGCAATCGCAAACAGGCAAAGCGCGAAAGCCGTATATGGCCAACCCTTGCCCTGAACAAGGAAACCCGCGGCTCCGCCGATCGCTGCGGCCAGCCAAGGGATTGCATCACTCCGCATTTCCAGCGTTTCACGGCCAAACAGGCACAGGAAGCCGATGGAAGCCCCTATCACGGCAATTGGAATGGGGAGCAGGCTACCAAATTCCCTTCTGATCGGCAGATAGGCCTCGGCGACCATCGGGGCATAGGTGGAGAGATAGGCGGGGAAGACGACGACGACCACCGCTCCGTAGCCGATGACAACAGCGGCGGCCGTGCATGCTTCCGAGGTGAACAAGGGCCTTAGAGAACGCCGGCGGAGCGCGCCCAGGAGGATTGGGAGGCCTGCCACCAGAGCAAAGAAGGGCTTGATACTCATGGCCAGCCCCGCGCCCGCTCCGGCGACGATCGCGATCCATCCAGGATCGAGCCCACGCCAGCGCAGTGCGGTGATGGCGACAAACGGGGTCAGTGCGATGACCGCGATGTGTTCACGTTGTCCGAATATGGCACCTGGTAGAATTGCGAGCAGAAGCGCAAACGACCATGTTGAAATACTTCGCTCCCGGGCTCCCAGCTTTGCGGCCGCAGCTGCTCGGTCCATCATCAGAAGCGCACCGGCGATCTCGATAATCACGAGGACGATGACGATGAATTCGGCTGCAACGCCGGTCATTCGGGACAGCATCACCGCCGGCATGTACATGTAGACCGACAGGGGCGGGTTGGACTCGAAGAGGTCGACCCCAAGCTTCCGGCCATCCAGGATTTTTTCGTTTGCAGTCAGGAGCCAGCCCAAATCCGCGTTGAGAACGAGCGGGATTTGAATGACCAAGGCCGCCAGGAGGATCGCAGCCACGACAATCCAACGTCGTTTTGCGCTGAATTTGTCATCTAGCAGACCCACGGCGTGACCTTCTCTTTCAAAGCAGCCCGTGGAGCCTTAAGCGGACATCCGCATCCATCGGGCATCTGCGTCTTTAGCGTACGCGCCCTAAAAGAGGGTAACAGCCCTACCCCGCCATCACCCCGCCCCGCCTGATCAGTTCCTTGCCGACCGCCGCCAGATGCACCTGGTCCGGCCCGTCGCCGATGCGGATGAAGCGGGCGTAGACGTAGGCGCGGGCGAGGAACGTGTCCTGCGAGACGCCGGCCGCGCCGTGGATCTGGATGGCACGGTCGATGACGCGGGCGGCCATGCTGGGCACCACGATCTTGGCGGCCGCGATCAGATCGCGTGCGGCCTTGTTTCCTTCGCGGTCCATCTTGTCGGCGGCCTGCAGGGTGAGCAGCCGCGCCTGCGCGATCTCGCAGAAGGAGTTGGCGATGTCCTCGCGCACCGAGCCCTGCTCGGCCAGCGGCTTGCCGAAGGCTGTGCGGGAAACCGCGCGCTGGCACATCAGTTCGAGCGCACGCTGGGCGCAGCCGATCAGCCGCATGCAATGGTGGATGCGGCCGGGGCCGAGCCTTCCTTGCGCGATCTCGAAGCCGCGGCCCTCGCCGAGCAGGATGTTCTCGGCGGGCACACGGACGTTGTCGTAGACGATCTCGGGATGGCCGACCGGCGCGTCGTCGTAACCGTAGGTCAGCATGTCGCGGACGATGCGCACGCCGGGCGTCGCCTTCGGCACCAGGATCATGGATTGCTGGCGATGACGATCGGGATGGTCGGGCGCGGTCTTGCCCATCACGATCAGGATCTCGCAATCCTCGTTCATCGCGCCAGATGTGAACCACTTCCGGCCGTTGATGACGTAGTCGCCGCCGTCGCGCCTGATCTCGCACTGGATGTTGGTGGCATCGCTGGAGGCAACCTGCGGCTCCGTCATCGAGAAGCCGGAGCGGATGCGTCCCTCCAAGAGCGGCTTCAGCCAGCGCTCCTGCTGGGCGGGCGTGCCGTAGTTCGCCAGCACCTCCATGTTGCCGACATCAGGAGCCGAGCAGTTGAAAACCTCGGGCGCCCACAGGATACGGCCCATGATCTCCTTCACGGGCGCGTATTCGAGATTGGTCAGGCTTGAGTTGGGAAGATCTGGGCCGTGCTCACCGGAGAGAAACAGGTTCCAGAGCCCCTGCTCCCGCGCCAGCCGCTTCAGGTCCTGGAGCACGGGCGGCGTCTTGTAGCGCGCAGCTTCCGGCTTGACCTGCTCGTAATAGAGCTCCTCGACGGGCTCGACATGCGTCCGCATGAATTGGCGGACGCGGTCTTGGAGCTCGAGCGAACGGGGAGAGTGTTGAAAGTCCATGGTGGCCTCCTCTTCCCTTCTCCCCTTGCGGGAGAAGGTGGCGCGAAGCGCCGGATGAGGGGTATCTCTCCTTGCGTCCAAATAAGAGTTGGACCCGCGGAGACATACCCCTCACCCGGCTCGCCGCTTCGCGGCGATCCACCCTCTCCCGCAAGGGGAGAGGGCCTCTGTGGCGTTCGCCACCGCTCACGTGCCGCGCAGCAGCTCGCTTGCCACGACCCAGTCATTGCCGTCGAACTGGAGCATGTAGCCGTCCTTGATCGGGCGGAAATCCTGCGGCGTGGTGTTGAGGGTGATGCCGGGCATCAGCAGCGACAGCGGCACGTTCTTCAGGTTCGATGCCTGCGCCATGATGTTCTCGCGCGTCAGATTGTCCTTGCACTGCTTCAGCAGGACCACCAGCGCCTCGGCGACGGTGTAGCCGTAGAGGCCGGCGACGTTGTTGACGTCGGCATTGGGCAGGCGTTTCTTCATGAAGTCGATATAGGCGGACATCGCCGGATCGTCCTTCGGCTGCTCGACGAAAGGCTTAAGCGCGCCGAGCGACAGCACGCCCTTCCCGGCATCGAGGCCCGCCGGCACCATCACGGTCGCCTTGTTGGCGCAGCCGGAGGCGAGGAAGCGTGTCGGCTGCCAGCCGACCTCATGGGCCTTGCGGATCGCCTGCGCACAGGCGCGCGGCGTCACCGAATAGATCATGAAGACGTCAGCCTTGGTATTGGCGAGCGTCAGCACCTGGGAATCGACGGTAGGGTCAGCGACCTCGAAGCTCGAGGCCATCGCGATCGCCTTGTCGGCGTCGGCACCGAGCGCTTCCCTGATGCCGCGCAGATATTCCTTCCCGGCGTCATCGTTCTGATAGAGCACCGCAAAGCGCGCATTCGGGTTCTTGGCGCGGGCATAGGCGACGTCGATCGCGGCTTCGCTGGTGTAATTCGGCGCCCAGGGCAGCGCCATCGACCAGGGCATGTTGGCGGGATCGTTCCACTTCGAGGCCGAACTGATCAAGAACAGCTGCGGCACCTTGTTGCTGTTCAGGTATTTTGCGATCGCCGAGCTCGGCGCGGTGCCCATGGTGGCGAAGATGAAGGCGACGCCCTCGCCCTCGACCAGCCGCCGCGCCGCTTCCATGGTCTTCGGCGGCGAGAACGCATCATCGAGCGAGACGAGATTGAGCTTGCGTCCGTTGACACCGCCCTTCTCGTTGACTTCGTCGAAATAGGCCGCGATCACCCTGCCGGTGATGCTGAGCGGAGAAGCCGGCCCGCTATAGGGCATGGTGTTGCCGATCTTGATCTCGGTGTCAGTGACGCCGGGACCGTAGGATTTTTGCGCGGCAGCGGGCGTGGACAGACAGGCGGCAGCCAGCGCTGCGGCCAAGACCAAAGCGGCTTTCATGGTTTCTCCCGGTGATCTTTCGTCCGCGCGAGGCGGTCACGCGGCGCGCTGCTTCTTGTCAGCGCGCCAGCTCAGCGGAGTTCCGCAAGATGGTCTTGCGTCGAGTTGCTGATGGCCTCTTCCACTCTAGCGGCGCCGCTTCAAGCTGAAACCGAGGCTGATCCAGCCGGCACCCGCCATGATCAGGTCGATGCCGAGGAACAGGCCGAGGATGTAGACGCTGTTCACCGGCCAGCGCGCCACGATCAAAAGGCCGAGCAGCAGCGTGATGGCACCCGACAGCGCTACCCAAACCCAGGGGCTTTCGCGCTTCATGCTGAAAGCGAGAAACAGCCGGACGACGCCCGAGGCGACCAGCGATGCGCCCAGGAACAGCGTCAGCAGGACTGCCGCGAACAGTGGGTTCTCGAAGGTCAGGAAGCCCGCGATGACATAGAGCACGCCGAGCAAGGCCCAGACCAAAAACTTGCCCCAGCTCTTCATCTGAAATGCGCCGATGATCTCGGCCGCGCCGGCGACGATCATCATCGCGCCGACCACGATCACGCTCGCCACCGTCGCCATCACCACGCTGCCGAGCGCGACGAAGCCGGCGACGAGGTAGATGACACCGAGCGCGACGATCCAGCCCCATTTGGCATGCAGCGCCGCGATGCCAGAGCCAAGGCCAAGACGATGGGAGGTATCCGATGCACTTGTCATGACGCCACTCCTGCATGCGAAGCCCGGAGACACTCGCCAGGATAGCACAGGTCGATCCGGGACGACAGCCAGCAGAGCAGCCGCTGACGGCAACAACATTGACGCAAATCAAGATCGGATGCGGCGCGTCAGGCGCGCGACCGCTCCATCTCGAGCTCGGCCTTGAGATTGTCGAGATCGCGGTAAATCGAAGCAACCGCGAGCACCCGGCCGCCCCTGCGGTATTTCAGCAGGCAGTCCTTGCCGGGTATGCTGCCGTCGATCGCGACGTCGTCGAAGTTCTCGGCGTGACCGACATAGTTGATCGGCACGTCGTAGTGCTGGGACCAGAAGAACGGCACCGCATCGAAGCGCTCGCGCCTGCCGAGCATGTTGCGCGCCGCGGTCTGACCTTGCCGCTCCGCCACCACCCAATGCTCGACGCGGATGGTCTGCCGTGAATGCGGATCGGGCCAGCGCGCGATGTCGCCGGCGGCGAAGATGCCGGATACGCTGGTTTCGAGATATTCGCTCACGCTCACACCGCGATCGGCGGCAAGGCCCGCTTGCTCGGCGAGCGAGAGGCGCGGCTTGACGCCGATGCCGACCACGACGAGATCGGCCTCGATCACCGCGCCGCTCTTCAGCGTCGCGCGCATGCCATCGAGCTTTTCCACCGTATCCTTCAAGTGGAAGATGACGCCATTCTCTTCATGCAGTGACCGGACGAAATCGCCCATCTCGGCGCCGAGCACCTTCTGCATCGGCCGTTCTTCCGGCGCGACCACATGGACTTCCAGCTTGCGCGCGCGCAAGGAAGCCGCGACCTCGAGACCAATGAAGCTCGCGCCGATCACGAGCGCGCGTTTTGCGCTGCCCGCCGCCGTGATGATGGCGCGGCTGTCGGCGACGGATCGCAAGGTGTGGACATGCGGCTGGTCGGCTCCGGGGATCTGGAGCTTCACCGGCTCGGCCCCGGTCGCAAGCAGAAGCCGGTCGAACGGCAGCCTGTCGCCATTGCCCAGCGTGACGCTGCGAGATTTGGGATCGATCGCAGAAGCATTCGTGTTGAGCCTGAGATCGATGCCGGCGTCCCGATAGTAATCCTCGGGCCGTAACGGCAGCCAGTCCTCCGGCGCGTTGCCGGCAAGATAGTCCTTGGAGAGATTCGGCCGGTCGACCGGCATCGCGCCGTCACTGCTCAGCATGGTGATGGCGCCGGCAAAGCCCTCGCGCCGGAGCGTGTCGGCCGCGGCGAAGCCAGCCGCGCCGCCGCCGACGATCACGAATTTCTCCGGCGTCGGCGCGCTGCGACGTGCTGCCGACGGCTTCGGTGCCTCTTGCTTGCGCTGAACGATGATGTTGTCCCGATCGCGCGTGACCTCCCACACCGCCAGCGCGTTCAGCGCCGGCGGGCGGGAGGCTTCGCCTGTGCGCAGGGAGAAGCAGGCGTGATGCCATGGACAGCGGATGGTGTCGCCGACCACCAGCCCTTCGGCGAGCGGGCCGTGGTAGTGGCTGCAGGCCGGCTCTATCGCAAAAATCTCGCTGCCGAACTGCACCAGCAGGACGTCTTCCTCGCCGACATGGCCGAGCAATTTGCCGTCCTTGAAATCGGCGGGCGACACGCCCCTGGTCAGATCGGGTCCACTCGGCTTGTTGTCCTCGGTCATGGCACCGTCTCCTTGGCTCGCGCCGCGTGGCTCACGTGTCCGAATTGGCTAACCCCAACAACTCCTGTCGTGTCAGCGCATTGTCACGGAACACCCCCAGCATGCGACTGGTGACGAGATCGGTCCCGGGCTTGTACGCGCCGCGCGTGGTCATGCAGTGATGCGTCGCCTTGATGATGACGCCGACGCCTTGAGGCTCCAGCACGTCGTTGATGGTGTTGGCGATCTGCGCAGTCATCTTCTCCTGGATCTGGAGGCGCTTGGCATAGATGTCCACGACCCGCGCCAGCTTGGAGATGCCGACCACGCGCCCTTGCGGGATATAGGCGACCCAGGCGCGGCCAACGATCGGTGCTATGTGGTGCTCGCAATGGCTTTCGAAGCGGACGCCGCGCAGGACGATCATCTCGTCATAGCCTTCGATCTCCTCGAAGGTCTTTTGCAGGATTTCGGTCGGATCCAGCGCATAGCCGGAAAAATATTCTTCGAAGGCACGCGCAACCCGATCCGGCGTGTCGCGCAGGCCGTCGCGCGCGGGATCATCGCCCGCCCAGCGGATCATCGTCCGGACCGCTTGCTCGACCTCCGCCCGATCAGGTCGCTCGGTTGGCCTCTGCGCCACCGCGACACGTTCCAGCTTGCGCACTTGCGACTTCATCTAGATCCTCCCTGCAACGAGCCGCGACACAGAGGCGGCCCCACAGCTTGGACGGCTGCAATCGCAAAAGGTTCCCAGGATCAGGAAAAATCGGAAGGACGACAGACAAGCCAGCCGCGAGACGAGAGCCCGGCTCTATGAGGCCGCCTTCCGGACGTCGAGCACGGCCTGCGCCCATTCGGCCGGCCGCTCCTGCGGCAAATTATGACCGGCGCCCGCGAACACGCGCCGTTCGAAAAAGCCCTCGAACTTACGCGCGTGATGGGCGGTGCCGGGATTGACGCCGTCGCTGTCGCCGTCAATCGCGATCGTCGGGACGCGGATCGGCGGTTGGCTTGCAAGCTTGGCCTCGATCGCGGCATAGGCGGGATCGCCTGCGACCAGTGCATAGCGGTGGCGATAGGAGTGGATCACGACATCGACGAAATCGGGATTGTCGAACGACGCGGCGCTCTTCTCGAACGTGGCGTCGTCGAACATCCATTTCGGCGACCACATCGACCAGAGCTGACGCGCAAAGCCGCGCCGGTTGCGCTCCAGCGCGCGGCGGCCACGCTCGTTGTGGAACAGATATTGATACCAGAGCGCGGCCTCCTCCGGCGGTGAGGCCGGCTCCATCGCGCGGGCGATGTTCTGGATGTTGTAGGAATTGCCTGAGACGAGTCCGATCACGCGCTCCGGAAAGAGTGCTGATACCACGCAGGCGGCGCGTCCGCCCCAGTCATAGCCGCCGACGACTGCGCGCTTGATGCCAAGTGCGTCCATGAAGGCCAGCAGGTCGGCGCCGAGCGCCGCCTGCTCGCCGGAGCGCAGCGTCTCGGCCGCACGAAACCGCGTCGGCCCGTAGCCGCGCAGCCAGGGCACCAGCACCCGTGCGCCGGCTTGTGCGATCAACGGCGCGGTTTCCGCGTAGGCGTTCACGTCATAGGGAAAGCCGTGGCCCATGATGCAGGGCCAGCCATCGGGCGCGCCGTAGTCGAGATAGGCGATGTCGAGGACATCGGTGGTGATAGTTTTTTGTTGCATGATTTGCTCACCGATTGACGCGATGTCGTAGCCCGGATGGAGCGCAGCGGAATACGGGATTCGCGGATGCAGGCATCCCGCATTCCGCTTCGCTCCATGCGGGCCACAAGAGACGACGAGCTGATCTATCTCTGCGGACCGGACAGCGAGATGTCGCGTTCGGCGCGGAACACGTTGCTGTAGAGATTGGCGATCCACTGCCGGCCGATCTCGGTCTTGTTGAGATAGCCGATCTCGGTCTGGATGTGCGGTGCGACGCTGTTCCAGTAGAACTGCGGATAGCGGTTGACGATGTCGGCGGGCGAGTCGTAGCCGAGCTGGCGGTTGATGCCGACCTCTTCGAACTCGTAATAGAGCGCGTTGGCCTTGCGCAGATAGTTGGGATCGCCGAGCTGGCCGATGAAATCGGCGGCGCGCAGGATCGAGGCCTCGTCGTCGTACTCCTGGCCCTCGCGGGCCGGAAAGCGGGTACCTTCGATGGCGCGCGCGATGCGCTCAGAGTCGAGGCCGCGGATCGGCGGCAGCCGCCGACGCACAAAGAGTTTCGAGCGATCAACGTGATACATCATCAGACTGGCATCCGACGCGCCCCGCGGCAGCGACACCTTGGTCCCGGCCTCGTTGATGATGAAACCGTCGTCGTCATCCTCCGGAAACAAGCCGCGGACATAACCGATGTCATGCGCAAGGCAGGCGATCAGGATATGGAGGTAGTCGTCCGCCGCAAGATGCGCATGGAGATTGCGTCCCGTGAGGATCGCCTGAGCGGCCAGAGTCACCAGCATCGTATGCTCGATGTTGTGGTACAGCGCGTCGCTGTTGCCGATGCATTCCATCGCGGTGCGCGTCGAACCCTCTAGCACCCGGGCAGAGGGCTCGTCGTACCGGCGACGCATGAACGAGCCCAGCATCTTCTCCAGGGTCTCGGCCGCCAGTCGCGGTAACGTCATCATGGATGCAGCCCCGTCTGTCGATGGTATTCCACGCCAACTCCCGACGTTTCATTCTTGTCCTCGGCGCACCAGTCAGCATAGCCCATCTTGGGCCGAGGGACCAAATCCCGGAACGAGAACACGAAAATATATTGCAGTTGCGCTCCGCCATATCGCGATTGCAGCGATGGGGCGACACATCCTAGAGGTGCCGGCGTCCAGACCGCAAGATTGAGGTCATTCGACCGGCAGCACGTCGACGGCGACGCCGAGCTTTTGTTTCGGCGAGCCGACGATGACGCCATCGACAGGCGAGACGTCGGAAAAGTCGCGTCCGACCGCGAGCACGATGTGGTCGTTGGCGATCAGGAGATCATTGGTCGGATCGAAATCGACCCAGCCGAGCTCAGCCCCGCACCACAGCGACACCCAGGCGTGGGTGGCGTCCGCCCCTTGCAGGCGCGGCTGGCCCGGCGGCGGAGTGGTACGTAAGTAGCCGCTGACATAGGCCGCGGGCAGACCGAGCCCGCGCAGCCCTGCGATCATCACATGGGCAAAATCCTGGCAAACGCCGTGACGCTTATCGAAGACCTCGCCGAGCGGCGTCGAAATTACCGTCGCCTTGGGATCGTAGCGAAATTCGCTGCGGATGCGATGCATGAGATCGACCGCGCCTTTGAGGATGCCCGCGCCGGGCGCAAAGCTCACCGCCGCATAGGCGCTGACCGAACGCAGCACCGGCACCAGCGGGCTCGCAAAGACATAGCCGACCGGCGAGGATGGCCCGAGACTCGTCGCCTCGAAGGCAACGTCGCGAATGGTCTCCCAGGGCGGGCTAGAGGCATCGCGCGCCGGCGGCTGTCGCGAGACGGACACACGCGAACGTGAATCGATCCTTAAGTTGCGGTGCGCAGCTTCGATCACCACGCTCTCGGTGAGCGTGCCGAAGAAATCGCGGCGGACATTGCGCTCGACCGGACGCGGACGGATCTCCACGCTGTGCGAGATCAGCTCCTGGCCATTGCCGCTTCTCGGCTCCAGCCGCAGCGTGCAGCGGGCGAAGCTGACCGGATTCTCATATTCGTAAGTCGTGACGTGGCGGATGTCGTAGATCACGCCAGCCCCGTCAGCTTTTCCGGCCGGCTGGCATTGGGGCCGTGCGGGAAGTAGTGCTGCCCGATCGCCTCGGCGAGGCTGAGCAGATCCTGCTCCAGCGCAAACAGCATCTTGACCTCGAGTTTCTCGGCCTCCGCGGTCGCGAGCATGGCCTGCATCGCCACCGCAAGCCGCTGCGGCTTCTCGATCAGGCCGTGCTCCTTAAGGCTCGGCAGCGCGGCGATGTGCTCGTTCAGCGCCGCCACCTGGAACGCCACCGAACGCGGATTGTAGGGATCGAGCACGGCGAGGTCGCGCACCGGCGCCAGGATCGGCGCCAGCAGATAGCGCGAGCGATAGGTGATCTGGCAATCCACCAGCGTCAGCAGGATGTCGAGATCCTCGTCGCCGGCCTCGTCATAGGCGAATTGACGCGTGAAGCGCGTGGTGTTGATGGCGCGCTCGACGCGGCGGCCGACGTCGAGGAAGCGCCAGCCGGCGGCGCGGTTCATGTTCTCCTGCGCGAGGCCTGCAAAGCTCGCAAGCTCCTGCAAGGTCAGTTCGGCAGCGCTCAGCACGCTGTCGTCGTCCTCGACCTCGTAGGCGAGACGCTCGGTCATCTCGGTGATGACCTGCCAGGCATCGGGCGACAGGCGCTCGCGCAACGAGGTCGCGGTGCGCTGGGCCGCGCGGACCAGCGACAGTGCCGAGCCGAGACGCTCCGGGCTCTGCAACGCTTCGGCGACGATAGGTCCGGGCGCCGCGCGCGAGGTCTGCGAGATCGCGCCCCAGGCCACCAGCAGGCGCTGGATGCGTTCGGCCGATTGCAGCGAGGCCGCGGTGCCCTTGTTGGGCCCGCTCGGCGAGCCCAGCGCGCGCACCAGGCGCAGCGTCGCCTCGGCGCGTTCCAGATAACGGCCGAGCCAGAACAGATTGTCGGCCGCGCGGCTCGGCAGCACGCCGGCGATGCGGCGGATCCGCACCTTGTCGGTCGCCGGCAGCAGCGTCGCGGTCGAGACCTGCTTGTCCGAGACGACCCAGACGTCGGCGGCGCGGGCGCCGTCGCCCATCGACACCGCGCGCGCATCGGCCTGCTCGGCGATCCGGCAGAAGCCGCCGGGCATGATCACCCAGCCATCGGGCGTGGCGGCTGCGAACACGCGCAGCACGAAGGGCCGCGGCGTGAGCTGCCCGTGCTCCCACACCGGCATGGTCGAGAGCCGCACCACCTCCTGGCCGACATAGTCCATGCCCCGCGCGGTGATGGCGTCGATCAGGCGCTGGCGGTCGCTCGCATCCAACTCGCTCGCGAGCACCGGCCCCGTGCTGTCGAAGCCGGGAACGCCGCGCCGGTAGGCGCCTTCGATCGCGACCTCGTCGAGCCGCGCCAGCACCTCATCGCGCGCTGCGCGCTGGCCGCACCACCAGGTCGCGATGTGCGGCATCTTCAGCTCCTCGCCGAGCAGGCGGCGGCTCAGCGCCGGCAGGAAGCCCAGTAGCGCCCGGGCTTCCGGCACGCCGGAGCCCGGCATGTTGGCGACGACGACGCCGTCCTTGCGCAGCACGTCGATCAGGCCGGGAACTCCTAACCGCGAGGAGGCATCAAGCTCGAGCGGATCGAGCGAGTTGGAATCGACGCGGCGGAGCAGCACGTCGAGCCGCTTCAGGCCGGCGACAGTGCGGATGTGGATACGGCCGTCGCTGACGGCGAGATCGTCGCCCTCGACCAGGAGGAAGCCGAGATAGCGCGCCAGCGTCGCGTGTTCGAAATAGGTCTCGCTGAAACTACCCGGGGTGAGCACGCCGATGCGCGGCTCGTCGCGGTCGGCCCGCGCACGCAAGCTGTCGCGAAACGCCTCGAAGAACGGCGCGACGCGCGGCACGTTCATCGACTTGTAGAGGTCGGAGAAGGCGCGCGAGAGCACCAGGCGGTTCTCCAGCGCATAGCCCGCGCCTGAGGGCGCCTGGGTGCGGTCGCCGAGCACCCACCAGCGGCCGTCGGGCCCGCGGCCGACATCGGCGGCGTAGATCGACAGATACCGCCCGCCGGGCGGCGGCACGCGGCAGACGGGACGAAGATATTCGGGACTGCCGGCGATCGCGGCCGCCGGCAGCGCGCCCTCGGCGACGAGACGGCCCTCGCCATAGATGTCGCGCAGCACGAGCTCGAGCAGCTCGGCGCGCTGGATGATGCCGGCGGACAGCTGCTGCCAGTCGGCCTCGTCGATCAAGAGCGGCAGATGGCTGATCGACCACGGCCGGTCGGCGCTGTCGCCGGGCGCACGATAGGTGACGCCGGCCTCGCGGAGATGGCGGTCGGCCATGCCGAAGCGACGCTCGACCTCGTCCGGCGCGAGCGCGCCGAAGGCGTCAAAGAAGCGGCTCCAGACCGCGCGCGGGGCGCCGTCGGGTCCCAGGAACTCGTCGGGAATGCCGGGCAGGCGGCTATAGTCGCGGACCCATTGCGCCAGGCGGCGCTGGCCGTCACGCTGACCTTGCGCCCTGCCCGCCTGGTCGTCCTGTTCGGCTGCGCCCTCGCCCATGCGCCTCTCCCTGCCCCACCATCATACTCATTGCAGGAGCGGGGTCCGCAAGTCGAGGGTCAGCGGAAACTCATTTGTGCGTTCCTCCGGCGGCGGCTGGACCGGACCGGGCGTATGGCCGTGGTCCTGGAAGCGCGCCAGCCGCCGCGCCTCGGCCTCATAGGTGTTGACCGGCTTGGTATCGTAGTTGCGGCCGCCGGGATGGGCGACGTGATAGACGCAGCCGCCGAGCGAGCGGCCGTTCCAGGTGTCGATCAGGTCGAAGGTCAGGGGTGCGTGGACCGGAATGGTCGGGTGCAGGCCGGAGGCCGGCTGCCAGGCCTTGAAGCGGACGCCCGCCACGGCTTCAGTCGAGCGGCCGGTCGATGTCATCGGCAGCCGGCGGCCGTTGCAGGTGACGATGTGGCGGCCCTCGATAAATCCCTCGGCCTTGACCTGAAGCCGCTCGACCGATGAGTCCACATAGCGCACCGTGCCGCCGGCCGAACCCTCCTCGCCGAGCACGTGCCAGGGCTCCAGCGCCTGGCGCAGCTCCAGCGTCACGCCGCCATGATGGACCCGGCCGAAGGCGGGGAAACGGAATTCGAGCTGGGCCAGATACCATTCCGGCTCGAAGGCATAACCGAACTGCTTCAGCTCGGTGAGCACGTCCTGAAAATCCTCCCAGATGAAATGCGGCAGCATGAAGCGGTCATGCAGCGCGGTGCCCCAGCGCACGAACTTGCCGGCCTGCGGCTCGCTCCAGAATTTTGCGATCAGCGCGCGGATCAGGAGCTGCTGCGCCAGCGACATCCGCGGATCGGGCGGCATTTCGAGCGCGCGGAATTCGACGAGGCCGAGGCGGCCGGTCGGACCTTCCGGCGAATAGAGCTTGTCGATGCAGATCTCGGCGCGGTGGGTGTTGCCGGTGATGTCGACGAGCAGATGCCGGAACAGCCGGTCCACCAGCCACAGCGGCGTCTGGGTGCCCGGCGGCGGCACATGCGAGAGCGCGATCTCGAGCTCGTAGATGCTGTCGTGACGGGCTTCGTCGATACGCGGCGCCTGACTGGTCGGGCCGATGAACAGGCCGGAGAAGAAATAGGACAGCGACGGATGCCGCTGCCAGTACAGCACGAGGCTCTTCAAGAGATCGGGCCGCCGCAGGAACGGCGAATCCTGTGGGCTAGAGCCGCCGACCACGATGTGATTGCCGCCGCCGGTGCCGGTGTGGCGGCCGTCGACCAGGAAGCGGTTGGCGCCGAGCCGCACCTTCGCAGCATCCTCGTAGAGACCGGTGGTGATGTCGACCGCATCGTGCCAGCTCTTCGCCGGCTGGATGTTGATCTCGATGACACCGGGATCTGGCGTCACCTTGATCACCTCGATGCGCGGATCAAACGGCGGCGGGTAGCCTTCGACGTGGACCTGGAGCTGCATCTCCTCGGCGGTGTCTTCCAGCGCCGAAATCAATTCGAGATAGTCTTCGATGCGCTCGACCGGCGGCATGAAGGCGCAGAGCACGCCGTCGCGGATTTCCACGGCCATTGCAGTACGCACTGGAATTGCCGTGTTGAGATGCTCGGGGGCGGTGCGCGGCGGCGATGGCGGTCGCGCCATGCGGGTGAACACGGGAAGCCTGCCACGCGGCTCCATCGGGTCCTGCTCGACGATGTAAGGATATTGGTTCGGCGGGACGTGACCGAGCGAGCCCATCGGCAGGCGCAGGCCAAGCGGTGAATCGCCCGGTGACAGGAACAGGTGATTGCGCCGGAGCGGCCAGCGCTCGCTGCGCCAGCGCGGCGGCGCATTCCAGCGCTGGATCGGCAGCACGAAGCCGCGCGGCGTGGTAAGGCCCTGGTCGAACACGCGCGCCATCCGCGCGCGCGCTTCGGGATCTGACAATTTGGAATCGGTGGGGTCGACGTTGATCGGAAGCTCGGCTTCCTTCTGAAGCCAATAGGCGGGGTCTTCATAGGCCGGCATGATGTAGCCGAGATCGAGCCCGAGCCGCGCCGCGGTGCCTTCCATGAAGGCTTCGGCGTCCTTGACCTCCGGCCGCCTGGGATTCTCGATCCTGGCGATGAGGTCGGCGTTCTTCCAGATCGGAACGGCGTCCTTGCGCCAATACAGACCAAAGGCCCAGCGCGGCAGGCTCTCGCCCGGATACCATTTGCCCTGGCCGTAATGCAGCAGCCCGCCCGGCGCAAAGCGCGTGCGCAGGCGGCGGATCAAATCATCACCAAGCGCGCGCTTGGTGGGGCCGACGGCTTCGGTATTCCACTCGCCTGCCTCGAGATCGTCGACCGAGACGAAGGTCGGCTCGCCGCCCATGGTGAGCCGCACATCCTGCGCGGCGAGGTCGCCGTCGACCTGCTCGCCGAGATCGTTGAGCCGCGCCCAGGCTTCGTCGGAGAACGGCTTCGTGATGCGCGGCGCCTCGCGGATGCGCTTCACGCTCATGTCGAAAGCGAACTCGACCTCGGCAAAGCCGGCGCCACCGGAGATCGGCGCGGCCGAGCGATAGTGCGGCGTGGCCGCAACCGGGATGTGCCCCTCGCCTGCGAGCATGCCGGAGGTCGCGTCAAAACCGATCCAGCCCGCGCCAGGCAGGTAAACCTCGGCCCAGGCGTGCAGATCGGTGAAATCGTTCTCCACTTCCGGCGGTCCCTCGATCGGGTCGATGTCGGGACGGATCTGAATGAGATAGCCGGAGACAAAGCGCGCGGCGAGCCCGAGATGGCGGAGCGTCTGGATCAAGAGCCACGCGGAGTCGCGGCACGAGCCGGCGCCGGAGGCGAGCGTCTCCTCCGGCGTCTGCACGCCCGGCTCCATGCGGATAATGTAGCGGATCTTCTTCTGCAGCTCGCGATTGAGCTCGACCAGGAAGTTGACGGTGTTCGGCGCTTCGTGCGGGATCGTATCGAGATATTTCGCAAACAGGCGATCGGGTTTGATGGTCTCGAGATACGGCGCAAGCTCCGTCTTCAGATCCTTCGGATAGTCGAACGGAAAACTGTCGGCATAGGGCTCGACGAAGAAGTCGAACGGATTGACCACGGTCATCTGCGTCGTGAAATCGACCTCGAATTTCAGCTCGGTCGTCTTCTCCGGAAAGACATAGCGGGCGAGCCAATTGCCTTGCGGGTCCTGCTGCCAGTTCACAAAATGATTGGATGGCGTGACCTTCAGCGAATAGCTCAGGATCGGCGTGCGCGTATGCGGCGCCGGCCGCAGGCGGATGGTCTGCGGGCCGAGATCGATCGGGCGGTCGTATTTGTAGTGCGTGACGTGGTGTAATGCGACGTAGATCGACACGGGGTGCGGTGCTCCAGCAGCTTTTTTGAGCAGAACACCTGATGTCAATGCGATCAAGCACTAACAACGGGCAGACCGTGCCTAGGAAGTATCCGCGCTACGCGGGCAGTATCGTAGGGTGGGCAAAGCGACTTGTCCGCCGTAGCTCGAAGAGCGAAGGCGGAAGCGTGCCCACCGCTTCTGTTGCAATGTGGATCGATGGTGGGCACGGCGCAAGAACGCCTTTGCCCACCCTACTACGGTTCTGCCGGTGGCTATGGGTCCCGGATCGGCGCGCGCTTTAGGACGCGCTTGTCCGGGACGACAGCGGTGGGTGGCGCAGCGTTACGCCGCCGAGGTCAGCCGCTGCAGGAACTGCGTCACCTCGCGCCGGAGCGTCTCGACCTCGCCATGGACGCGTTCGGAGGCGCTGTTGACGCGGCTCGCGACGCGGCCGGTGTCGGCGGCGGCCTCGTTGATGCCGGTGACGTTGGAGGACACCTGCGTCGTGCTGAACGAGGCCTCCTGGACGTTGCGGGCGATCTCGCGCGTCGCGGCCCCCTGCTGGTCGATCGACGCCGCAATGCTGGCGGTGATCCCGTCGATCTCTGCGATGGTTTGCGCAATCGCCTCGACCGCCGCAACCGAGTTGGTCGTCGATTGCTGCATCTCGCCGACCTTGGCGCTGATCTCCTCGGTCGCCCTCGCAGTCTGGTTGGCGAGGCTTTTCACCTCGGACGCCACCACCGCGAAGCCGCGGCCGGCTTCGCCCGCCCGCGCCGCCTCGATCGTGGCGTTGAGCGCCAAGAGGTTGGTCTGCTCGGCGATCTCGCTGATCAGCTTGACGACGTCGCCGATCCGCAGCGCCGCGTCCGCGAGCGTGCGGATCTCGCTGCCGGCGCGATTGGCTTCGTTCACCGCCCGCCCCGTGCTCGTGGTCGAGCCGGCCACTTGGCGGCTGATCTCGGCGATCGAGGACGCGAGCTGTTCCGCCGCGCTCGCCACCGTCGCGACGTTGTTCGAGGCTTGGTCGGACGCGCTGCGCATCCCGGACGTCTGGCGGCTGGTCGTCTCGGCCGCCGCGGCCATCTGGCCGGCGTCGGCCTCGAGATCGGTCGCGGCGCTCATCAGGCCGCCGGCGACCTGGTCGAGATGCGTGCCGAACTGCTTTGCGAGCTCTGAGATCTCGACGACGCGGCGGCCGAGGCTGTCGGTGCCGGAGTTGATCACGGAAGCCGAACGGCGGAACGAGCCGGGCAATCCGCGCGCCAGGATCTTGCGAAAATGCTTGCCGCGGCTCGCATAGTCCATCGACGCCGAAGCTTCGCGGACGAAGGCATCGGTGACGTCGAGCATGTCGTTGACCGATTTCTGAATCATTCCGATGCGGCCGGGTTGCCGATCGCCGAACGCGCGCACTTCGAGGTCGCCATGGGCGGCCTTGCGGCATACCTCCGCGACCTCTTCGATCGCAGCCAGCGAACGGCGCTGGTTCCAGACCGTGTAGCCGAGCAGCAGCACGATGGCGCCGAGCAGCGCAGCGGCCGGAGCAGCAGTCAATGCGCCCGCAATCGACAACGTGAGGACAACGACGGCGAGCAGGCAGGCAAGGCCAGCAGCGGCTTGCGCCTTAGAGAGAGAGCACAAATTCATCGTAGGCGACACCGTTTTGCTTGAGCAGGCCGACCATCATCTCGAAGCTCGCGCGCATGCCGTTCTTGGCATTGGCGTGGCGCGCCTCTTCGGCGCATAGCGCCTTGTAGATCGGCTTGATGCGCTCGATCTGCGCAGGATCGGGTTTGCGGCGGTTGGAGTGGTAGCCGATGATATTGCCGCGATCGTCCAGCGTCGGGGTGACGTGAGCAAACACCCAATAATGGCTGCCGTCTTTGGCGAGATTGACGACGTAGGCGAAGATTTCCTGCTTGGCCTCGAGCGTATCCCACAACAGCTTGAAGACGCAGCGCGGCATGTCGGGGTGGCGGATCAGGCTATGGGGAGCGCCCATCAGCTCGGCATAGCTGTACTTCGCCATGCGGAGGAAAACGTCGTTGGCGTAGGTGATGCGGCCCTTGAGATCAGTCTTCGATACGATCAGCTCCTCCTCCCCGAGGAGATTTTCCACGCCGGTCGGCCGTATCGCACGCGTCATCGTTGACGAATCCTCACGAAGGGCGAATGCCCCGAGTGAGTGGAGCTCGCATCTCTGCAGAACTACGGCGAGAGATGTTAATCAGGCGTGACCACGGGAACCAGCGCGATCACTTGACGCCTCCGTATCATTACCTAGGTGCGTCGCCGTGCAGTGTTTAGCTACCGCCGGCGCACGATGAGGAGATTACATCGTCGCCCCTAACACCCACGGCGCGAACTCGGCGCCGCCGAAATCGAAGCTCTCGCTCTTGGTCGGCTGTCCCGAGGCGGTCTTGAGGATGAGTTCGAAGATGCGCTGGCCGCAACTCTCGACGCTCTCCTCGCCTTCGAGGATGGTGCCGCAATTGACGTCCATGTCCTCTTCCATGCGCTTGTACATGGGCGTGTTGGTGGCAAGCTTGATCGACGGCGCCGGCTTGCAGCCAAACACGCTGCCGCGCCCGGTGGTGAAGCAGACGAGATTGGCGCCGCCTGCCACTTGGCCGGTTGCTGCGACCGGATCGTAACCGGGCGTGTCCATGAACACGAAACCCTTCTTGGTGACGGGCTCGGCGTAGCGCAGCACCTCGACGAGATTGGTGGTGCCGGCCTTCGCCATCGCGCCGAGCGACTTTTCCAGGATGGTGGTGAGGCCGCCGGCCTTGTTGCCGGGGCTTGGATTGGCGTTCATCTCGGCGCCTTCGCGCTCGGTATACGCGTCCCACCAGCGCATGAGGTCGACCAGCTTCTCGCCGACCTCGCGGCTGACGGCGCGGCGCGTCAGCAGATGCTCGGCACCGTAGGTCTCGGGCGTCTCCGAGAGGATCACGGTGCCGCCGTGACGAACGATGAGATCGCTCGCCGCACCCAATGCCGGATTGGCAGACACGCCGGAATAACCGTCCGAGCCGCCGCATTGCAGGGCTACCGTGAGCTCGCTTGCCGGCACCGTTTCGCGCTTGACCTTGTTCGCGTCAGCGAGCGCCTCGCGCACGAAGGCGATGCCCGCCTCCACCGTCTTGCGGGTGCCGCCGACCTCCTGGATGTCCATCGCGCGCAAGCGGCCGGCGAGCTTCTGCTCTTCCATCAGGCCGCCGATCTGGTTCACCTCGCAGCCGAGGCCGAGCACGATGACGTGGGAGAAATTGACGTGCCGCGCATAGCCGCCGAGCGTGCGGCGCAGCAGCGCCAGAGGCTCGTTCTGCGTCATGCCGCAGCCGGTCTTGTGGGTCAGCGCGACCACGCCATCGACATTGGGGAAGTCGGCCAGCGGATTGTCGCCGGTGAAGGGATTCTTCTTGAAGACGTCGGCGACGAGGCTCGCGACATGCGCGCTGCAATTCACCGAGGTGAGGATGCCGATATAGTTGCGCGTGGCGACGCGGCCGTCAGGGCGGCGGATGCCCTCGAAGGTCGCGGGCAGGTCGAAGTTCGGCGTCGGCTTGACGTCGGCGCAATAGGCATAGTCCTTGGCGAAATCGCCCATGCCGCAGTTCTGCGTGTGCACGTGCTGGCCCGGCGCGATGGCCTGGGTGGCAAAACCGATGATCTGGCCGTAGCGCTTGACCGGTTCGCCCAATGCGATCGGCTTGATCGCGACCTTATGGCCGGAGGGAATGCGGTCGATCGTGGTCACGCCGTCGGCGACCACCGTGCCGGGCGGCAGGCTCGCGCGCGCGATCACCACGCCATCATCGGGATGCAGGCGGATGACGGGGCTGATGGTCATGGGTATCTCCTTCGGTCTTACTTCACCTCTCCCCGCTGTTGCGGGGAGAGGTCGGATCGCGTTTGGCGATGCGAAGCATCGTCCAATGCGATCCGGGTGAGGGCGAGCTGCGCGCTCGATCGTTAGATTAGTCCGTGTTGAGAGAGGCCCCTCACCCTAACCCTCTCCCCGTAAGAACGGGGAGAGGGAAAGGAGAGAGATCAGGCCTTGCCGCCCGACTCCTTGCGGGTCGCGTTGACCTGCATCTTGGCGTAGGTCGTCATTAGGCCGACCTCGTTCGAGAGCGTCACCAGCTTGAAGCCCATGTTGATGGCGCGCGCTGCGCCTTCGGCGCCGCTGCAATGGATGCCCGGGTTGAGGCCGCGCTTGCCGCACTCCTTGATGATCTTCTCATAGATCGCGAGGATCTCCGGCTCGCTGCGATCGAGCTTGGGCTCGAGGCCGTAGGAGAAGCCGAGATCGGACGGACCGATATAGACGCCGTCGATGCCTTCGACGTCGAGGATCGCTTCCATGTTCTCGACCGCGGTCCTCGTCTCCATCATCGGCAGCAGCACGATCTCGTCGTTGGCCGTCTTCTGGTAGGAGCCCGCGGTGCCGTACATGCCGGCGCGGATCGGACCGTTGGAGCGCACGCCCTTCGGCGGATACTTCGAATAGGAGACGAGGTTCCTGGCTTCCTGCGGCGTGTTGACCATCGGGCAGATCACGCCATAGGCGCCGCCGTCGAGCACCTTGCCGATGATGCCGGGCTCGTTCCAGGGCACGCGGACCATCGGCGTGATCGGATGCTTGTCCATGGCCTGGAAGCACTGGACCATCGACAGATAGTCCTGCACGCCGTGCTGCATGTCGACGGTGACGCTGTCGAAGCCGCATTGCGCGATCATCTCGGCCGAGAAGCCGGAGGGAATTGCGAGCCACGCGTTGACCACGGCCTTGCCCGACTTCCAGATCTCTTTGACTTTGTTCGCCACGTTGCCTTCCTTCTTTGTTGTTTGGACCGTCGTCACCATGACGAGTGCCGCGACAAGGCGATGCCGTTATTACCGCGAACTCGATCGCCGCGCTACGCTCGCGATAACAGGAGAGGCGCCATCGGTCCCGGCGCCGACTTTCTAGCGATCGGCTTGGGCGGCACTTTGAGCGAAAAAACGCGGCTATGTCCATGGCTGTTGCCGCGCGCTCGCGCATATCTGCTTTCACTCCTCGGCACTTGCCTCCTCGCCGGCGCCGAGGCCTGCGAGACTCTGCTCGAGCTCGCCGAGCATGTCCTGCAACTCGGCGAGCTTGCGCGCGCCAAAGCGTCGCGTGATCTCGGTATAGATCGCCTCCGACGTCGGCGCCACGGAGGCCATCAGCTTCACGCCCTCTTTCGAGATCGAGACCATGCTGCGGCGCTGGTCCGCTTTCGCGGTCTTGCGCTCGATCAGATTGCGGGCCTCGAGATCGCGCAGGATGCGTGACAGGCTCGGCCCGAGCAGGAACGCGGTGCGCGCGAGTTCCGTGACCTCGACCGCTTCGATGGCCGCGAGCGCGCGCAAGATGCGCCATTGCTGCTCGGTCAAGCCGTGCTCGCGCAGCGAAGGGCGGAATTGCCGCATCACCGCCTCCCGCGCCCGTAGCAACGACATCGGCAGCGAGCGCGAGAAGTCTCGCATCGGCACCTGGCGCGCGGCAGGCGAGCTTCCGTTGGCGGGATCAGCGGATTTCTTCGTCATAACGCCCTTTCAAGCCGCAAAATGTTTGCAGTGCAGCAAGCCCAATTTGTGTTTGACGCATTCACTTAACATGTTAACTATCTTCAGGCACTACGATTTGTAAGATCACAAATGGCGCTTTCCACCGACGATATCCAAGCTTGCGCGAGGCGTCTGCACCAGGCGGAGAAGACCCGCACGCAGATCCGGCAGCTCTCGCAGGATTTTCCCGAGATCACCATTGCCGATGCCTACGCGATTCAGAAGGCCTGGGTCGACCTCAAGATCGCCGAGGGACGCGTCGTCAAAGGCCACAAGATCGGCCTGACCTCGAAGGCGATGCAGAACGCGCTCAATATCGATGAGCCGGATTCCGGCGTGCTACTCGACGACATGTTCTTTGCCGACGGCGGCATCATTCCGACCGAGCGCTTCATCGCAACGCGCGTGGAAGCGGAGCTCGCCTTCGTCATGAGCAAGCGCCTCGCAGGACCCGACTGCACGATGTTCGACGTGCTCAACGCCACCGACTTCGTAGTGCCCGCGCTGGAGATTTTGGACACGCGCATCGAGCGCGTCGATGCCAAGACCAAGGCGACGCGAAAGATTTTCGACACCATCGCCGACAATGCGGCCAATGCCGGCATCGTGCTCGGCGGACGGCCGATCCGGCCGCTGGAGGCCGATTTACGTTGGATCGGCGCGCTGTGTTTCCGGAACGGTCAGCTTGAGGAGACGGGCCTTGCCGCCGGCGTGCTCAACCATCCCGCAACTGCGGTGGCCTGGCTCGCCAACAAGATCGCGCCGCTTGGGCTAGCGCTGGAGCCCGGACAGGTCGTGCTCGCCGGCTCCTTCATCCGCCCGATCGAGACCCGCAAGGGCGACACAATTCAGGCCGACTATGGCGCCTACGGCTCGGTGAGCTGCTACTTCGCTTAGGCGAACAAGAAGACAGGGTGAAACCGCGATGCCGCATTTCACGATCGAATATTCGGCCAATCTCGATGGCCGCCTCGACATGGGCCTGGTATGCGAAGTCGTGCGCAAGGCGGCGGTCGAGACCGGGATCTTCCCGCTCGGCGGCATCCGCGTTCGCGCCGTCAAGTGCGAGCATTACGCGATCGCGGATGCGCGGCAAGAATACGGCTTTCTCGACATGGTGCTGCGCATCGGCGAGGGCCGCGACCTCAAGACGCGTCAGAAGGCCGGCGAGCACGTCTTCCAGGCGCTCTCCAGACATCTCGATCCCGTCTTCGCGGCCAGCAGGTTTGCCTTGTCGTTCGACATGCAGATCAACGACAAGGATACGAGCTGGAAGCGCAACAACATCCATGACGCCCTGAAAGCGAAGGCGCAGCCCGGCTGACGTTCCCATTCCCTGCCCTGGCAGGGACATCTCGACCTTTGCCACACTCGCATTTGGGAACGTGATCGACGTCGAAGCCGAGGGCATCGCAAGCATGCGCAACTGCGTCGTCGATGAAGCCCGGACAACACTCGAAGTGGAATAGCACCATGACCACCCTCACCGGCGGCGAAGCGATCGTAAGCGGCCTCGTTGCTCACGGAGTCGACACCGTCTTCGGCCTGCCCGGCGCGCAGGTCTACGGCCTATTCGACGCTTTCCATCAGGCCCAGCTCAAGGTGATCGGCGCGCGGCACGAGCAGGCCTGCGGCTACATGGCCTTCGGTTATGCGCGCTCCAGCGGCAGGCCCGGCGTGTTCAGCGTGGTGCCCGGCCCCGGCGTGCTCAACGCCAGCGCGGCGCTGCTCACCGCCTTCGGCTGCAACGAGCCGGTGCTCTGCGTCACCGGCCAGGTGCCGACGCCATTTTTGGGAAAGGGCCGCGGCCATCTGCATGAGATGCCGGACCAGCTCGCGACCGTGCGGACCTATGTGAAATGGGCCGATCGCATCGAATATCCCGGCAACGCGCCGACGGTCGTCGCGCGCGCGTTCCAGGAGATGACCTCCGGCCGCCGCGGGCCTGCTTCTGTCGAGATGCCCTGGGACGTTTTCACCCAACGCGCCGACACCGCGGCCGCACAGGTGCTGGAACCGCTGCCTGCGCCGCAGCCCGATCCTGACCTGATCAAGCAGGCCGCCGCGCTGATCAAGACCAGCAAAGCGCCGATGATTTTCGTCGGCAGCGGCGCCATCGATGCGCGCGAGGAGATCCTCGAACTCGCCGAGATGATCGATGCGCCCGTCGTTGCCTTCCGCAGCGGCCGCGGCATCATCTCCAACGCGCACGAGCTCGGACTCACCATGGCCGCCGCCTACAAGCTGTGGCCCACGACCGATTTGATGATCGCAATCGGCACCCGCGCGGAGCTGCCGGCCTCGGGCTTCCGCTGGCCCTATCAGCCGAAGGGACTGAAATCTGTCAGGATCGACATCGATCCGGCCGAGATGCGCCGGCTCGCTTCCGATACCGCTATTGTCGCCGACGCGAAGACCGGCACAGCCGATCTCGTCGCAGCCGTGAAGAAGGCCGGCTATGCGCGAAGCCGCGGCCGGCGCGAAGACATCCGCGAGGCCACCGCAACCGCGCAAGCGGAGATCCAGCGCATCCAGCCGCAGATGGCGTATCTCAACATCCTGCGCGAGGTGCTGCCGGCAAATGCAATCGTGACAGATGAATTGTCGCAGTTCGGCTTCGCCTCCTGGTACGGCTTTCCGGTCTATGAGCCGCGCACCTTCATCACGTCAGGCTATCAGGGCACGCTCGGCTCCGGCTTTCCGACTGCGCTCGGCGCCAAGATCGCCAACCCCGACAAGCCGGTGGTGGCGATCACCGGCGACGGCGGCTTCATGTTCGGCGTGCAGGAGCTCTCGACCGCCGTGCAGTTCAACATCGGCGTGGTGACGCTGGTGTTCAACAACAACGCCTACGGCAATGTCCGCCGCGACCAGCGCGAACGCTTTGACGGCCGCGTGGTGGCGTCGGATCTCGTCAATCCGGATTTCGTCAAGCTCGCGGAATCCTTCGGCGTTGCGGCGGCGCGCATCACCGCGCCGGACCAGTTCAAGGCGGCGATGGAGAAGGCGCTCGCCCATGGCGGGCCCTATCTGATCTCGGTCGAGGTGACGCGGGACTCCGAAGTCAGTCCGTGGGCGTTCATTCACCCACCGAAGCCGTAAGCGTCAGCGCGTCCTGCGGAAGGTCAAATTGATCCGCTTCCGCCCGAGCAGCGCATGTTCGCCGTCGGCGAGCGGCGCAACGCCGTGATAAGCGAGCCTGCTAGCCCCGCCCCAGACCACGACGTCGCCATGCACCAGGCGGAAGCGGCGCGGCTTGTCGCTGCGCGCCAGGCCGCCGAACAGGAAAGTCGCGGACAGGCCGAGCGAGACCGAGACGATCGGGGCCGAATAGTCGAGCTCGTCCTTGTCCTGATGCAGTGACAGCCGCGTGCCGGGCTCGTAGCGGTTGACGAGGCAGGCATCGGGCGCGAAGTCTTTGAAGCCGCCCTGCTCCGCCGCGCGGCGGGCTAGAGCCCGAAACACGGGCGGCATCGCGGGCCAAGACGCGCCAGTTCGCGGATCGATCGGATCATAGCGATAGCCGGTGTGATCGGTGATCCAGCCGCGCTCGCCGCAATTGGTCATGGCCACCGACATCTGGTAGCCGCCGGGCGTCGTCATGCGCCGGAACGGCGATTGCGCCACGATGGCGCGCACGGCTTCGAGCAGCTCGCTCTCGATCGGCTTGACGAAGCCGCGCAGCAGCACGGCGCCGTCGGCGATCTCCTCGCGCGATGGCTGCGCCTCGGCGACGCTGTCGAACAGATCACCCATCAATCGCAGCGCTCATTTGGCATCATGAAAAATCACACCCAGCGTGTGGCGCTGGCCGGACCTGATACGGCTGACGCCATGGCGGAGATTAACGCGGTAGGTGCCGCGTGTCCCCTGCACCGGCCGGTGATGCACGGCAAAGGCCACCGCATCGCCCTGTGCCAGCGGCACCACCTCGGCGCGGGACTGCATGCGTGGCCGTTGCTCGGTCAGGACGAACTCGCCGCCGGTGAAATCGCGCCCAGGCTCTGACAGCAGGATCGCGACCTGGATCGGGAACACGTGCTCGCCATAGAGATCCTGATGCAGGCAATTGTAGTCGCCGGCCTCATATTGCAGCAGCAGCGGCGTCGGCCGGCTCTGGCCGGCCTCGTGGCAGCGCTTCAGGAAAGCTGCGTGCGCGGCGGGATAGCGGATGTCGATCCCCATCGCCTCGTTCCAGCGGTTGGCGACGCCCTGAAGATGCGCATAGAGCGCCGGACGCATCTGCGCGATCAAGTCGGGGAGTGGATAGGAGAAATATTTGTACTCGCCTCGGCCAAAGCCGTGGCGGCCCATGACGATGCGGCTGCGGAAGTGTGTGTCGTCGGGATAGAGGGCGGTCACGGCGCGGCATTGGTCCGGCGTGAGCAGGTTCTTCAGGACGGCGCAGCCCTGGCTGTCGAGTTCGGCGGTGATCTGCGGCCAGTCGAGGATGTCGACGTGGGAGGCAATGTCGAGGGATAGCTTAGGGGCTGATTTGCGTGCTGTTGCTGTCATGGCTACGACTCTCGCAATATGCCGCCCTCCGCCGCCACCCGATTTCCGACTATCTTCCCGTCATTGCGAGGAGCCCTTGCGACGAAGCAATCCAGAGTCCCTCCGCGGAACCAGTCTGAGCCTCCCCTAAATCGGTGGACACCTATAGCTTAGGCAGCGAGAGGTGTCAGATGGCGAAACGGCAGCGACGCTCGTATTCGGACGAGTACAAGCGGCAGGCAGTTGATCTGGTTTTGTCGAGCGGCCGTTCGGCGAAGTCGGTATCGAAGGAGCTCGGGCTGGACGGCTCCGTGCTCAGCCGATGGGTGAAGGAGCGGAGCACGGTAGCAGCCGGCGGCAGCGCCGCGGCGCCCACGTCGCAAGCGGCGGTGCCGTCGGCGGCCCAAGCTGACGTGATCGCCCGGTTGCAGCGGGAAAACGAACAGTTGCGTATGGAGCGCGACATTTTAAAAAAGTCGATCGCGATCTTTGCTGGACCCAGGACATGAAGTTCCGCTTCATCGAAGATCGCCGCGCCGACTATCCGGTTAAGATCATGTGCCGTGTCCTCGGCGTCTCGCCTGCGGGCTACTATGCTTGGCGGTCGCGCCCGGAAAGCCCCCGGGCCGCTGCCAATCGAGAGTTGCTGCAGGACATCAAGCGGGTTCATCGCGACAGTCATGGTCGCTATGGCAGCCCGCGCATTCATGTCGAACTCAAGGCCCAGGGACACCATGCAAGCCGTGGCCGAATCGAGCGGCAGATGCGCTGCCATGGCGTTCGAGCCATCTCGGCCGGGCCGCGACGATGGCGCACCACCGATAGCGGGCATGGCTTCCCGATCGCGCCCAACTTGCTCGGCCGGAACTTCTCGGCCGCCATGCGCAATCAGGTCTGGCTCGCCGACATCACCTATGTCTGGACCGGCCAAGGATGGTTGTACCTGGCCGCCATCATGGATCTGTACAGTCGCCGTATCGTGGGCTGGGCGATGGACGACCATCTGCGCGCCGAATTGCCGCTCGCCGCATTAAGGATGGCGATCAAGGGGCAAAAGCCCGGCGCCGGCCTGATCCATCACTCCGATCGCGGCATCCAATATGCTTCAACCGAGTACCGCCAAGCGCTGCAAGCCGCCGGCGTCCGGCCTTCGATGAGCCGCAGAGCCGACTGCTACGACAACGCCCCGATGGAAAGCTTCTTCCACACGCTCAAGTCCGAACTGATCCATCACCGTCAATATCCGACCCGCGATGAAGCTGAGCGCGACATCTTCGCCTACGTCGAGGGCTTCTACAATCAACACCGCAGACACTCGGCCATCGGCTATATCAGCCCAGTCGAGATGGAGCTAAAATCGGCTTGAACGCTGTCCACTTTTTTGGGGGAAGATCAGTCTGGATTGCTTCGCTTCGCTCGCAATGACGATGGAGAGCTATCAACCCAGCACCGGCAGCGTCACCACGTCATAGCCGTGCTTGATCGTGCGCTTCTGCACGGGATCCTCCAGCTCGAAATCGAAGCGGCCGGCGGGGCGGATGCCGCCCTTGGCGGCGAAGGTGCCGCCGAACATGGCGCAGCCGTCGGGCAGCTTCCCGCCCGGAAAGCCGC
Organism: Bradyrhizobium sp. SPXBL-04; assembly: GCF_051853035.1. NCBI lineage: Bacteria > Pseudomonadati > Pseudomonadota > Alphaproteobacteria > Hyphomicrobiales > Nitrobacteraceae > Bradyrhizobium > Bradyrhizobium sp. SPXBL-04. Next base: position 5,974,414 of record NZ_CP182472.1, read on the forward strand.
GCGTGATGAGGTCAGGGACCGGGAGCATCGCATCGAGCGTGCCCTCCTGGTAGAGAACGCGCTCGCCGTTGATCGTGGCGTAGGATCGCAAAATCATCCTGTCCCAATGGCCGATGACGTCCTCGAGCTCCCACAGCGTGGAGGCGATCGGCTTGTCGCACATCTGCTTTGAGACCGTGACGCTATAGGCCTCGACCTTGCGGTCGGTGTGATCGGAGCCGCAGCCGACGAAGATGCGGCCCTGCCAGCCGATCAGCACGAACTCGACCTCGCCGGACGACTCGCCGCCGGTACATTCGATGCGGTCTTCCATCGTCAGCCGCCGCGCCGAGGCGCGGTAGTAGATCGGCGTCGAGGCCGGAGGGGCGATGCCCATCTCTTGCAGCTCGGCGATGTGCTTGTCGCGCGCGACAGGATCGCGGCCGGTCCAGCCGGCGATGATCATCTGGTCGATCGCCAGCGTCAGCGGCGTCGTGGTGTCCTGGGCGTCGACGGTGAAGGTCAGGTCAAACACGGATCACGGCCTCCATGCCGGCAGCAAGTTCGAAGATACGGCGGTCGGATCCGCCGGCGCCGGCCAGCATCAGGCCGACGGGAACGGCGCCCTGACGATGCGCAGGCAGCGAGATGGCGCAGCCGTCGATCATGTTGATCAGGGTGCAATTGCGCAGGGCACGCAGGTTCTGGGTGGTGAACGCCTTGTCGTCGGCGAGATCGGCAATCTTCGGCGGCGTGTTGGCGGTGGTGGGCAGCACCAGGGCGTCATAGGGCGCGATGCGTGCATTGACGCGGGCGATCAGCGAGCGGCGCTCGTTGAGCAGATCGATGTAGTCGGCCGCGCTCTGCGCCTCGCCGCGCATGATGCGGACAGCGACGCGTGGATCGTAGACATCGCCCTTGGACGTGATGAGATAGCGGTGCCAGGCATAGCTCTCGGCCGCGGCAAAGCCGCCCTTGGCGTTCATCGGGCCGATGTCGTGGAATTCAGCCATCTCGATGCGCTCGATGATGGCGCCGTGATCGGCGAGCGCCTTCAGCGCGCGCTCGAAGGTTTCAGAGACGGCTGTGTCGAGGTCGTCGAGCGCGATCGTGGTCGGCACGGCGAGCCGCATGCCCTTTACGGGGCGCGGCTTCACCGCGGTGATCGGCTCGTTGGCGAGCACCGCATCGAGTATGGCACAGCAACTGACCGATCGCGCCAGCGGGCCGATGCTGTCGAGCGAGAACGACAGCGGCACAGAGCCGTCGAGCGGCACACGGCGCTGCGTCGGCTTGTAGCCGACGATGCCGTTGAAGGCGGCCGGAATCCGACAGGAACCGCCGGTATCGGTGCCGAGCGCGCCATGCGCCATGCCGTCGAGCACGGACACTGCCGCGCCCGAGGACGAGCCGCCGGGGACGTGGCCCTCCGCCCGGTTCCAGGCGCCCTTCGGCGTGCCGTAATGCGGATTGATGCCGATGCCGGAATAGGCGAACTCGGTCATGTTGGTTCGCCCGATCACGACGAAGCCGGCGCCGCGCAGCCGCGCAACCGCCGCCGCGTCGTGCTCCGCCGGATCGGAATCGTCGAGCGCGCGGGAGCCGGCGCGCGTCGTCTGCCCCTTGATGTCGAAGAGATCCTTGATCGAGATCGGAATACCGGCATAGCGCGATGGCGCGGCCTTGGCCTTGCGCAAGCCGTCCATCGCGTCAGCAGCCGCGAGTGCGGCGTCCTTATCGACATGGATGAAGGCGCGCTGGCCCTCACCGGTGGGATCGGCGATCCTGGCAAGGCACGCCTCGACCAGCTTGCGGGAGGTGGTGCGGCCGCTTTCGAGGTCTTCGGCGAGCTTCGCCAGCGTCGGAAAATCGGGCATGTCTGTCTCACGGAATATTGGCGCGCGCAATCTATAGCGCTGGCTCAGTTCGACACAAGCATTGTGCGCATGATGGCATGCATGTGCATTGCTGGACCGTTGACGCACTATAGTCGATTGTCGCATCAAGATCGAAACAGGCGGGCGCGAAGCCTGTCTCTTGGGAGGAGCTGCCGATATGGCCGAACCGCAGCGCGCGCGACCGAAACCAACGCCGGAAACCCAGCATTTCTGGGACGGCACGAAAGTCGGCGAATTGCGCCTGCAGCGCTGCGACGCCTGCGCGCATGTCTACTTCCCGCCGCGCCCGTTCTGCCCTTCCTGCGCCTCGCGCAAGGTCTCGGTGTTCAAGGCAAGCGGCAAGGGCTTTCTTTACAGCTACGTGATCAACCATCGTCCCGCTGCGCCCGGATTCACGCCGCCCTACGCGATCGCGGTGGTCGAGCTCGCCGAGGGGCCGCGGATGATGAGCAACATCATCGACTGCCCGCAGACGCCGGAAGCACTCGAGCTCGACATGAAGCTCGAGGTCGCCTTTGAGAAACTCGACGACAAGATCACCCTCCCCGTCTTCCGTCCGGCGAAGGGGTAAGCCATGCGCAAGAACCAGGTTGCCGTCGTCGGCGCGGCCGAGACCACCGAGCTCGGTGTCATCCCCAACGCCTCGCAACTCCAGCTCCATGCCGACGCGGCGCTCAATGCCATCGCCGATGCCGGGCTGAAACTCTCCGACATTGACGGCTTTGCCACCGCGGTCGAAACACCGCAGCAGGTCTGCCATTATCTCGGCATCAAGCCGACCTGGGTGGACGGCACCTCGGTTGGTGGCTGCTCCTTCATGCTGCACGTCCGGCATGCCGCCGCGGCGATCGAGGCCGGCCTGTGCAAGACGGTGCTGATCACCCATGCCGAGAGCGGCAAGTCGATGATCGGCAAATTGCCGCGCTCGACACCGGCAGACAGCCTCAACGGCCAGTTCGAGGCGCCCTATGGTGTCTACGGCCCGCCCAGCATGTTCCCGATCCCCGTGCTGCGCTTCATGAAGACCTACGGCATCACGCATGAACAGCTGGCTTCGGTCGCAGTGGTGCAGCGGGAATGGGCGGCGAAGAATCCGCGCGCGATGATGAAGGACCCGATCACGGTCGCCGATGTCCTCAACTCGCGCATGATCGCCTATCCGTTCCGCCTGCTCCAATGCTGCCTGGTCACCGATGGCGGCGGCGCGCTGATCCTGACCTCGGCCGACCGGGCCAGGGACTTTCCGCGCAAGCCCGTCTACATCATGGGCACCGGCGAGAGCGTCGAGACGCCGATGGTCAGCCAGATGGAGACCTTCAACTCCTCGCGCGCGTTCAAGACCGCAGGGCCCCTCGCCTTCAAGGAAGCCGGCATCGTGCACGGGGACGTCGACCATCTCATGATCTACGACGCGTTCGCACATCTGCCGCTGTTCGGTCTCGGCGATCTCGGCTTCATGCCTTATGAGGAGACCGGCGGGTTCATCGCGGACGGCAACACGCGGCCGGGGGCCAAGCTGCCGCTCAACACCAATGGCGGCGGATTGAGTTACATGCACTCCGGCATGTACGGCATGTACGCGCTTCAGGAGAGCGTGCGCCAGATGCGCGGCATCGCGCCGGCGCAGGTCCCTGGCGCGAAGATTTCGGTGTGTCACGGCGTCGGCGGCATGTTCGCGGCATCAGGCACGATCGTGTTTACGAACGAGAGGTAGTTCACATGAGCAAATCACTGCAAGACAAGGTCATCATCGTCACCGGCGCAGGCCGCGGCATCGGGCGGGAGATCGCGCTGCTGTGCGCCGCGGAAGGCGCCAAGGTCGTGGTCAACGATCCCGGCGGTGCCGCCGACGGCGCCGGCTCGAACGCCGCGCCCGCGGAAGAAGTGGTCGAGGAGATCAAGAAGCGCGGCGGTACTGCGGTTGCGAACTTCGAGTCGGTGGCCGAAGCAATTCCCGCCAGCAAGATCGTGAAGACCGCGACCGACCATTTCGGCCGGCTCGACGGCGTCGTCAACAATGCCGGCATCTTGCGCGACATGATCTTCCACAAGATGAGCGTGGAAGCGTTCGAGGCCGTCATCAAGGTGCATTTGATGGGCTCGTTCTACGTGTCCCACGCCGCGGCGCGGATCTTCCGCGAGCAGGAATCGGGCTCCTTCGTGCACTTCACCTCGACCTCCGGCCTGATCGGCAACTTTGGACAAGCCAATTACGCCGCCGCCAAGCTCGGCATCGTCGGGCTCTCCAAATCGATCGCGCTCGACATGGGCCGCTTCAACGTCCGCTCCAACTGCGTCTCGCCGTTCGCCTGGACCCGCATGATCGGCACCATCCCGACCGAGACCGAAGCCGAGAAGGCGCGCGTCGAGAAGATCAAGCAGATGGGACCGGAGAAGATCGCCCCGCTCTGCGGCTATCTTCTCTCAGATCCCGCCAAGGACGTCACCGGGCAGATCTTTGGCGTGCGCATGAACGAGATCTTCCTGTTCAGCCAGAACCGTCCGATCCGCTCGGTGCAGCGGAGCGAAGGCTGGACGCCGCAGTCGATCGCGGAACATGGCATGCCGGCGCTGAAGGGCTCGTTCTACAAGCTCGACCGTTCCGCCGACATCTTCACCTGGGATCCCGTCTAGCCGCGTTTCCGGCATCCCTGCCCTGCGATCTCCGGCTGCCTCGGCCTGAGATCGCCCTGCTTTACGCCCGAATGCGGGCGGATGGTGCCCTCCCAACAAACTTTGGGAGGAAACCATGACAAGAATACTGACTAACCCCGACATCTCTGCCACCGGCGGCCTTGGGCGCCGCGCTCTCCTCAAAGGCACGGCGGCTCTCGCCGCCTCCACCGTCCTCGCCTCGCAGGCCAACGCGCGCGACTTCGGCGCCAATGCCGAGCCGCAGCGCTATCCCGACCCCGACATCGTCGTCATCGACCCCAAGCGCTTCAAGGCCAAGGTCGGCAACACCGCGATCAAGCGGCTCTATACCGGCTGCCTGTGGGCGGAGGGACCGGCGTGGAATGCGCAGGGGCAATATCTCGTCTGGAGCGACATCCCAGCCAACCGTCAGCTTCGCTATCTCGACGACGACGGTCACATCTCCGAGCAGTTCCACAAGCCGTCGAACGAAGCCAACGGCAACTCGTTCGACACCGAAGGACGCCAGATCAGCGCCGAGCGGACCCGCCTCGTCCGCTACGAACACGACGGTTCGGTAACGGCGCTGGCCGAGCAGGCAGGCGGCAAGCCGCTCAACGGCCCGAACGACATGGTGGTGCATCCCAACGACAAGGCGATCTGGTTCACCGATCCCGGTTATGGCGCGATCAGCATCTACGAAGGCAAGCTTGCCAACACCGGCTCGCTCCAACCTCATCAAAAGGAAGCTGTCTATCGCCTGGACACCCAGACCGGGCAGGTCGCGAAAGTCGCCGACGAGCCGTTCAAGCCGAACGGCATCGCCTTCAGCCACGACTATAAGAAGCTCTATGTCTGCGACACCGGCATCACACATTATCCGCAGGCCGAGAACGTGGTGTGGTCCTACGACATCGACGGTGCCAAGCTGTCGAACCCGAAGAAGCTGATCGACATGAAGCTCGACAGCAAGTCAGGCTTCCCTGACGGCTTGCGCGTCGATACCGAAGGCAACATCTGGGTCGGCGCCGGCTGGGTCGGACCCGGCTATGACGGCGTGCAGGTGTTCGCGCCGACCGATGGTGCACGCATCGGCCAGATCCTACTGCCCGAGACCTGCGCCAATGTCTGCTTCGGCGGCAAGAAGCGCAACCGCCTGTTCATGACCGCAAGTCAGTCACTCTATGCCGTGTATGTGGAGACGCAGGGCGCGCATTTCTGTTGACTGCCCCGCACCCTGTTCGTCATGCCCGGGCTTGACCCGGGCATCCACGCCTGTTCCGCTGTTGCAGAGGCACGTGGATGGCCGGGTCAAGCCCGGCCATGACGAGCGAGGGTGTGGCACCTGCGTCGACCCTATCCCGTATTCCTCAGCCCCGCCGAGATGCCGTTGATCGTGAGCTGGATCCCACGCAGCACCTGCTCATCCGGGTTCTGCGCGCGGTGCTCCTTCAACAGCTCGACCTGCACATGGTTGAGCGGATCGAGATAGGGGAAGCGGTGGCGCACGGAGCGCTCCAGCAGCGGGTTGCTCTGAAGCAACCGATCCTGGCCCATGATGTCGAGCAGCGTCTCGATGCAGGAATGCCATTCGCGGCGGATACGACCGAAGATCTTCTCGCGCAGGGCTTCGTCCGGCACGAGTTCGGCATAGCGCGAGGCGATGGCGATCGAGCTTTTCGCCAGCACCATGTCCATGTTCGAGAGCAGCATGCGGAAGAACGGCCATTCCCTGTAGAGCTCTTTCAGGAACGGCATGCCCTGGTCGGGATGATCAGCGATCCACTGCTCGACCGCGCTGCCAAAGCCGTACCAGCCCGGCAGCATCAGGCGGCATTGCGCCCAGGAGAACACCCAGGGGATCGCGCGCAAATCCTCGATCGCGCGGGTCTTCTTGCGCGAGGCCGGGCGACTGCCGATGTTCAACGTGGCGATCTCGTTGATCACGGTCGAGGCCCAGAAATAGTCGACAAAGCCCTCGGTCTCGTAAACGAGGCCGCGATAGGCCTTGAAAGCGAGGTTCGACAATTCATCCATCGCAGTCAGGTATTCGCGGCGCGGAGCGCTCTGGCGCGGATGCAATAAGCTCGCTTCGAGCGTCGCGGCGGCCAGGATCTCCAGATTGTTGCGGCCGACTTCGGCGTTGGAATATTTCGACGAGATGATTTCGCCCTGCTCGGTGATGCGGATCTGGCCGTTCACGGCGCCGCCGGGCTGCGCGATGATGGCGTCATAGCTCGGCCCACCGCCGCGACCGACCGAGCCGCCGCGGCCATGGAAGAGACGCAGCCGCACATGATGGCGCTCGAATACCTCGACGAGGCCGATCTCGGCCTTGTAGAGCTCCCAGCCCGAAGTGACGAAGCCGCCGTCCTTGTTCGAGTCGGAGTAGCCGAGCATGACCTCCTGCACGCTGCCGCGGCTGTCGACGAGACGGCGGTAATCGTGCAGCGACAGCATGCGGTCCATGATGCCGGCGGAAGCCTGCAAATCCTCGATGGTCTCGAACAGCGGCACGATGTTGATGGCGCTGCGCCCGGAGGGATGGACGAGGCCCACCTCCTTCAAGAGCACCGCGACCTCGAGCATGTCGGACATACCCTTGCACATCGAGATGATGCATTGGGGGATGGCGTCCGAACCGAACTTCGCATGCGCTTCCGCGGCGGCATGGAACACGTTGAGCTCGCCCATGGTCTCGTCGCTGTACTTGACGAAGGGCGAGACCAGCGCGCGCGTCGAGCGCAATTCGTTGGTGAGCAGCGAAATGCGGGCGTCCTCGCCGAGCGCGAGATAGGACATGCCAGGGTTGGCAGCGTCCATCAGCTCGGCAATGGTGCGCTCATGCACGGCCGAGTTCTGACGGATGTCGAGCCGCGCCAGATGGAAGCCAAAGCAGTCCACCGCGCGCCGCAAGCGCCGCAGCCGGCCGCGGGCGATGACGCGGGCATTGTTGGAAATCAGCGAGCGGTGCAGCACGTCGAGATCGGCTTGCAGCTCCTTGACGCTCTCGTAAGGCTTGCCCTTGCCGACCGGTCGCCGCGTGATCTCGACCTCGAGCTTTTCGGCGGTCGCGGTGAGGCGCGCATAGATGCCCGAAACTGCGAGGCGATAAGGCTCGCCGCTTCGGTGCGGCGAGGTGTCCGGCGAGCGTTCCGCGAGTGTGCGCAGCTCTTCGGAGACGTCGGCGAGATGGGCTGCGATGGAAAGTTCGGAGCCGAGCACGTGCAGCTCGTTGAGATAGAACTGCATCACGCGGCTCGACTGCAGCCGCAGCGTGCCGCGCATCACGTCGGCGGTGACGAAGGGATTGCCGTCGCGATCGCCGCCGATCCAGCTGCCCATGCGCAGGAACGAGGCGAGCTCGCTTGCCGCCTGCTCGCCGCCCTCCTCCAGCCGGTCTTCCAACGCGTTGACCAGGCGCGGCACCTCGCGCAGGAAGGTGTAGTCGTAGAACGACAGGCCGTTGGAGACCTCGTCGAGCACGGTGAGCTTGGTCCGACGCAGGAGATTGGTCTGCCACAGCGTCAGCACCTCGCGGCGGAGTTGCTCGTCGCTTGCGGCTGCCTCCTCCGCGGTCAGCGCAACGCGCTCGCGGCGGTCGAGCAGGGCTGCAATCTCCATCTCGCGGTCCATGGTGCTCTTGCGGCGGACCTCGGTCGGGTGCGCGGTCAGCACCGGGCTGACCAGCGCGGACTTGAAGAAAGTGCGCAGCGCGTCGGGGCCGATGCCTGCCGCCTTGGCGTGGGCGAGCGTTTCCGCCAGCACGCCAGAGCCGCCGTTCTTGCCCGCGCCGCGGGCACGCATCTGGCGGATGTTGTTCTGGTCCTCGGCGATGTTGGCGAGATGGGAGAAATAGCTGAAGGCGCGGACGATCCGCACCGTCTCGGAGGTCGACATGCCATCGAGGATCTGCTCGAGTTCGCGGCGGGCGAGCCGGTCCTCGTCGCGATGGAAGCGGATCGAGGTCTGGCGGATGCGCTCGACCAGATCGAACACGTCGGCGCCCTCCTGGTCGCGCACGGTATCGCCCAGGATGCGCCCGAGCAGGCGGATGTCATCGCGCAGGCGCGCATCCGCTTCCATCGCCTGGACGTCCTCCGGGCGGTTGGGACGATGCTCAGTGGCGTCGGATGATATGGTCTGGAGGGACATGGCTCGCTCCCCTTTAAGAGCTCCCTGGCTCCTCGGTCCGGAGGAGTGTGCGATATTTTTCTGCCGCAGTGCAAGATGAACTTGGTGGCGGCGCGGCAGAACAGCGTACACACGTCCTCGGTCTCGCGGCGCAGGCGCCCGAGCTTTGCTGTCCGTTTCGCCCTCATCGAGAAGAAAGGGCGCAGGGAAGGCCGGGCGCCGGCTGGCACCCAGGGTCCGCACGCGAGAAACGCACGCGGGGTGACCACAGGTGACGCCGGGACATCCCGGCCTTCCCTGCGCAACGGTTTTACGGCTTATGGCGCGCTCTCCCCGGGGAGCGATGCACTATTGCCCCCGTCGCCTTGCGGATGATCGATGCGCGCACCCGGTCGGGCCGCTTCACCACCGCAAGCCTTGACGCACAGACCCCGGGCGTCAGGACCACACGCTTTTGCCGCCGCGGACGTCCCTCCCAAACATTCGGAAGCTCGCGCGTGCTCGCCCCCGAAGCCGAAAGGAAACGCTGTGACCACGCCGTGTCGATCGCGCGGATCGCGATGGCTCACAGGCGTAGCCCGCCCTGCCACCTCGTCACGCGCCGGCGCTACCGCGTCCATCGCATCCCGGCCTACGTATCGTGACGATCGCGAAACGTCCCTTTGACGAGCCGGGATGCCTTGCGGTTTAACCGAAAGCGTGAATTCGGTCAATCAGAATATTTTGTGGCCCGGTCCCTTGACCTGCATGTGGCGTGTTTTGCCCATCGGGCAGCGCGAGGGATTGGGAGCGAAGGGCGGCCGAGCTGCCTCCTTCCACCCGCACTGGTCGGGTAAAGATACAAGTCAGCGGTCAAGTCGGGCGGGCCAAATGAAAGGCGCTGTCGCAAAGTGGTCTCGCGGCTCATGAGTGTTCATAGCACACGGCGGAGCGGCGACCACCCGTGGTACGGTCCGCTCCGGGTAAAATAGCGCCGGCTCAAGTGCCCACGAATGAGGTCTGATTCACCCCCAATCAGCTGAGGTCCCTAAGGTCTTCGCGTGAGTGCCAACAGGCGACCTTACTCGGTCGGCCACTGGCGGCGGACATTGGTCGATGCCAGCGGCACAAGAAACAGGCTCCGCCCCACACGCATGCGTTGATGGAACCGGAGTTCAGCTCGCGTTGTTTTCGGGTTGGGGGCGTCAAAGCAATATGGCTCAGAGAAGCCTTGTATACGTGAGTATAGTCGTCACAAGGCACATTCCTGATCGATCATTGGCCGCTGCGAGGCCAGGTTCGACCCGCCGTGCATCGTTAGCGATCGCCGGCGCTATTTGCCACTCCGGGGGCGAGAAACAGCCCCGCAAGCCGGTACGAGAGATGCGTCGGTTGATTCATCGCTCGTGAGCAAGAGGTGATTATGCAACATCCGATTCAAGTGCCGTCGGTCGCGCTCGATTCGAATGGGCGCAAGCGCCCCGAGGAGGCACTGCGCGAGAGCGAGGAGCGCTTTCGCACTTTGGTGCAATTCTCCTTTGATGTGTACTGGGAAACTGACGCGCAGCATCGCTTCATCCGCCAGGAGTTCGCTGAGACACTTCCCGAACCGCCGGTCTCCGAGATCGGCAGGACACGATGGGAGGTCCCTTATCTGGAGCCTGGTGCAGAGGGCTGGCGCAAGCACCGGGAGATACTCGATGCCCGCCTCCCGTTTCGTGATTTCGAGCTCGCGCGGCCGACGCCCGACGGCGGCAAGCGCTATGTTTCCGTCTCTGGGCTGCCCATCTTTGACGAGATGGGGCAGTTCATGGGCTACCGCGGTGTGGGGCGCCACATCACGGAGCGCAAGCGCGCCGAACAGGCGCTGATCGAGAGCGAGGCCCGTTTCCGTACCTTCGTGGACCACGCGACCGATACGTTCATGCTCCACAGTGAAGACGGTCGCGTTCTCGATGTGAATCGAAATGCCTGCGAAAGCCTCGGCTACAGCCGGAGCGAACTGGTCGGGGCAACTGCGTCCTTGTTCGATCTGGAGATGGATGAAGCGACCTGGCGGATCAACCGCGAGCGCCTCAAGGCCGGCGGCATCGCTACGCTCGAGAGTCGCTATTGCCGAAAGGACGGCACTGTGTTTCCCGTCGAAGTGCGTATGCGGGAATTCTGCGAAGGCGGCCAGTCACGGATCATTTGTCTGAGCCGCGACATCACCGAACGGAAGCGAACCGCCGAGACGTTCCGCGAGATGCAGGCTGAACTAACACGCGCCAATCGCGCGGCGGCAATGGGCCAGGTCACGGCTTCGGTGACACACGAATTAAGCCAACCAATCACTGCGATGCTCTGCAACGCAGAAGCCGCACTGAACTGGCTAGGAACTCAATCTCCGAATCTCGAAAAGGCACGGCAGGCGCTCGCATCCATTGTCGCAGAAGCCAAGCGAGGCGGCGAGATCATCGGTTGGATCCGTTCCCTGATCAAGAAAACTCCGGCGCCGAAGGAGAGCGTCGACATCAATGGTGCAATCCTGGACGTGATCACCATAGCCCGGAGCGAACTGCTCAAACATGATGTCTTGATCCAGACTGACCTCGCCCCGGGCTTGCCGCTCGTGAACGGATATCGCGTCCAGCTGCAACAGGTTGTTCTCAATTTGATCCTCAACGCGATCGAGGCAATGAACTGCCTCGACGTCGGGAGACGGAAGCTGCGGATCAGCACGGCTGTAGATGCCTCAAGTCTAGTAGTTGTCGCCGTGCGGGATAACGGTCCCGGATTTGACGTGGCAATGGTTGACCGCCTGTTCGAGCCCTTCTACACCACCAAGCCGGACGGGACCGGCATGGGGTTGTCGATCTGCCAAACGATCATCGAGGCGCACGGAGGACGACTTTGGACCCGTGCGAATGAACCACGCGGGGCCGTGTTTCTGTTTAGTCTGCCTTCGGAACAGGGGTGATCCACTTCGCTTTTCATGAGCGGGCGCTGCGCAGGCGGGAGCCCACGGCCTCAAACGCAGCACGTAGGATGGGTTGAGCCCTTGCGAAACCCATCATGCTGCGTCAAAGGCGGGAATTGATGGGTTTCGCTTCTACCCATCCTGCGAGCTCTGCGCCCTGCGGGCGACCTCCGGCCTTGGCTCAGCGCCCTCAATTGCGCTGTGCGATCCAGTAGCCCGAACAGCGCGCGTTTCCTGAATGGCCGCTCCACGTCCCGCGGCCAAAATTGCTGGAGAGCCTCCCTGAGCCGGAGGCGAATTTATCCTGAACTGTCACCGACGCCCGAACTGCGCCGGAACGCGCCACATAGCCTCTGAACCTGACTAAATTCGGATGTGTCACTATTCCGTTGGTGATGTTGACCGTGAAATTATAGGTCGCATCGCAAGGTCCTCTTTGCGTCACGAAAACGAGGCCCCAGGAGCCGTCGAATGCAGAGCGGGCTTGCGCGACGGAGTGGAAGGCGACCAGGCAGCCCAGGATCGCCACACAGGTGAAAAGCTTCTTCATTGTCTGCTCCAAGCTGTCTCCCACACATGGCGAGCGAAGCTGGCGAGTTCAATGCGGCTCGCCGGGGGCCGGAGAAGTGATGTCGGCTACGGGTCCGAATGCGAAGAACTCAACCTGAGCAAATCTAGCACGGAGGATGGGTTGAGCCCTTACGAAACCCATCATCGCTTCGTCATCGCCTGGCGGATTGATGGGTTTCGCTTACGCTCTACCCATCCTACGAGGCTGTGACTCTTTTCCGTATCGAGCGTCAGGCGGATATGATTCTCTAAGCAGATTGATTTGCTGGAGAGAATGATGGCTGACGACTGACTTTTTGGCGAATTGCCGGAACAGTCGGCGCCATGCACCGAAGTGGTGCCGCGGGGCGCACCTCGGCTGCGCGAGCCTGTGCGCGATCAGGTCGAATTGCGAGCGGTCGATATCGATAGCCTGATCGGGCAGGATCATCCGGTGCGGGTGATCTGGGCTTATGTCGAAGGGCTCGACTTGAGCGAGCTGGAAGATCGCGTCAAGGCGCGGGAGAACAGGCCGGGTTATCCGGCGCCATCGCCACGGTTGCTGCTGGCGCTTTGGCTGTACGCCACGAGCGATGGCGTTGGCAGCGCGCGGGCGCTGGACCGGCTCTGCGACAGTCACGACGTCTACCGCTGGCTCTGCGGCGGCGTGTCTTTGAACCATCATACGCTATCGGACTTCCGGGTCGGCTGTGCCGACTTGCTCGACCGTTTGCTGGTCGAACATCTGGTGGCCCTGAACGAGGCAGGGTTGGTTGATCTGGAGAAGCTGACCCAGGACGGGGTGCGGATACGGGCGAGTGCGGGAACCGGATCGTTCCGGCGGGAGGCGACGCTGGATCGGCAGATGGCACAGGCCGGGGCCGTGGTGGAAGAGCTCAAGCGCGAGGTCGATGCGGATCCGGAAGCCAGCAATCGGCGTATCCGGGCCGCTAAGGAGCGCGCGGCGCGGGAACGCAGCGAGCGGGTGCAGGCCGCGCAAGCGGCGCTGGCTGAGATCAAGCGCAAGCGAAAACAGCTCGATGACAAGGGCGGCAACGGCAAAAAGCCAAAAGAGCCACGGGCCTCTACCACCGACCCGCAGGCACGGGTGATGAAGATGGCGGATGCCGGCTTCCGTCCAGCCTACAATGTGCAGGTGGCTAGCGCGGCCGGCGAACTGATCGTGGTCGCGATCGATGTCGACAACAGCGGCTCAGATCGCGGCTTGATGCGACCGATGCTGGAGCGAACGCGCGCTCGGCTGAAGCGCTTGCCACGCCGCTACCTCGCCGATGGCGGGTTTTGCAGTGGCGAGGACATCGAATGGGCGCATGGCGAAGGTATCGAGGTTTACTGTCCTCCTCCCAAATCCAGGAGCGGTGTCGATCCCTTTTTACCCCGGAGCAACGACGGTCCTGGCGTAGCGGCCTGGCGTGCTCGCATGGCCAGCGAAGCCGGCAAGGCACAGTACCAAGCCCGCACAATCTGCGAATGCATCCATGCCCGATGGCGGAACTGGGACCTCAGGCAATTAACCGTGCGCGGTATCGCGAAGGTCCGTGCCGTTGTGCTCTGGTACGCCCTCACCAACAACATCCTGCAGGGACACCGTCTCGTAAAGGCATAGACCGCAGCAGCATACCGACGGCCTGACGCCGCCGGCTTCGACCTCAAGGGACGCTAACGCCCCTTGAGGTCCATGCCGAAACAAACGAATTGGCTCACAGGCTCTACGAACTAAGGTTCCGAAGACGATCGACGTAGGCGGAAGAGTGGCCAGATCGCGAATGACATTACGATCCACCAGAAGCCAAGGAGGCAGAGCCCGAACCAAAGGTGATGTGCGCCTTGGCTGACCGACCCCAGAACGCATCTCACGCCTATCGGTGGACATAGCACGTTCGACAGACGAACCAGCCAGGTTGCTGGCATCCAGACGACTGCGAAAACGGGCTCTGCAGCTCCGTGACTAACAACACCTATTGCAATCACGGCCAGCGCGCAGATCAATCCGACGACCAAGTGCAAAATCAAACGCATTGCGTCCTTAGACTTTCGTAAGCAGCGGACGAATCGATGGGTTTCGCTGGCGCTCCACTCATCCTACATCTACGCCTAAGCCGGCACGATCACCTTTCCGATCGGCCAGAGCGCGATGCCCGCAAGCTTGAGATGGGCCCAGGCGAAGGGGATGCCGATGATGGTGACCGCGAGCACCAGCGCGGTCACCAGGTGGCCGAGCGCCAGCCACCAGCCGGCCAGCACGAACCAGATGATGTTACCGATCACCCCGAGCGGGCCGGTACCGATATCCTCGACACCCGTGACCTCGTAGCGGCTGACCGCCCGCGAGCCGAACGGCAGCAGCGTGTAGACCGCGATGTTGAACGCTGCCCGCGCCCAGGGCAGGCCGATGATGGTGATGGCCATGATAATCGCAGCGACCAGCCAGCCGAACGCCATCCAGGCGCCGCCGATGAGGATCCAGAGCAGGTTGAGCAGGATGGAAACGGGGGCCATGGGATGATCCGGAAGTGGATGACCACGTCTATATAGGCTCGAAATCTGTCGCCGCTAAGACGGACGTAGCCCGGATGGAGCGCAGCGCAATCCGGGGTCGTGCCACAAGCTGCGACGGTCCCGGATTACGCTTCGCTCCATCCGGGCTACGAACTGCGGCTAGATCTTCCGTCCCAGCTGCTCCCAATAGGGATCGCGCAGGCGGCGTTTGAATATCTTGCCGGAGTCTTCGCGCGGCAATCCCGAGCGGATCTCGATGTGCTTCGGCACCTTGTAATCGGCGAGTGACGTCTTCAGCCGCGCGCGGACATCGGCGGCATCGAGCGCGACGCCGGATTGCGGCTCGATCACCGCCATCAGCGCTTCGCCAAATTCGGCATCGGGGATGCCGAACACCGCGCAATCGTGCACGCCGGGCACGGCATGCAGCACGGATTCGATCTCGGCCGGATAGATGTTGACGCCGCCCGAGATCACCATGTCGCGCTTGCGGTCGCAGATGAAGACGTAGCCGTCCTCGTCGATATAGCCGACATCGCCGGAGGTAATGAAGCCGTCGCGATCGATCTCGGCGCGCTTCTCCGGCTTGTTGTGATAGGTGAAATCGGCCATGTCAGGCATGCGGGAATAGATCTCGCCGATCTCGCCGACGCCGAGCACGCGGCCGTCCTCGCTGAGGAAGCGCAGCTCGGCGCCGGGCGAGATCTTGCCGACCGTGCCGGGCGTCTTCAGCGCGTCCTCGGAGGTCGCGAAGGTGACGGCGCCGGATTCGGTCGAGCCGTAGAATTCATAGATCACCGGCCCCCACCATTCGATCATGGCGCGCTTGACGTCGGCCGGACATGGCGCGGCGGCGTGGATGACGTGGCGCAGCGAAGAGACGTCGTACGTCTTGCGCACCTGCTCCGGCAGCTTCATCAGGCGGATGAACATGGTCGGCACCATGAAGATGGTGTCGACCTTGTAGCGCTCGATCAGCTGCAAAAACTCCTCCGCCTCGAAACGCGGCATCAGCACCAGCGCGCCGCCGAGCTTGCCGGCACGGATGCCGAAAGAATTCGGCGCGGAATGATAGAGCGGGCCCGGCAGCAGCGCGCGGGCGCCGGGCTTGAGCCCGTAGATCATCGCGCGCATGCGTTCGCCGGCGGCCTGCTGCTCCGGCATCGGCGCATTGCGGCGTACGCCCTTGGGATGACCTGTGGTGCCCGAGGTGTAGATCATGTTCATCGGCTGCGGCACGACCGGCCCGTCATAAGGCTGGTACTGCGTGAGCCAGGACTCGAAATCGATCGCAAAGTCCGGCGTCGCCAGATGATCAGGACCAATCCTGTAGTTGGAGAGGATCTCCGGCGGGGTCGGCACGCTGAGCACGGTGACGCCTTTGGGGATCGCATCGCGCAAGGGGTGCAGCATGTCGGCATGTCCGATCAGCACGGACGTGCCGGTATCTCCGAGGATGTAGTTGATCTCCTCCGGCTTGAAATGCCAGTTGATCGGCACTCCATAGGCGCCCAGCCGCATCGCGGCGTAGGCGGCCTCCAGGAAGGCGATGTCGTTGCGCATCAGCATGCAGACGCAATCGCCTGGCTTGACGCCGAGCCTGGCGAGGCCGGAGGCGATGCGGTCGGCGCGGCTTGCGATTTCGGCGTGGGCACGGCGGCGCTCGCCGGAGACGATGCCGAGGAAGTGGGACGTTTCGCTCATTTTTGTTTTCCGATCTTTCGTCGGGTTAAGAAATGTGGAGACCACCAGCCCGTCGCTCCGGGGCGATGCGAAGCGTCGAGCCTGGAATCCATTTCACCTCAAAAAATGCGGCTCGATGGATTCCGGGCCTGCGTCTACGGCGCATTCCGGAATGACAAGTTGCTAATCCGCAAATTTCGGCGCGCGCTTCTCCAGATTGGCGCGGACCGCCTCGGTCTGGTTGGCGCTGCCGATCAGCTTCTGCTGCTCGACGGATTCGGCGAGCAGCGCGGGGCCCGGATCGACCGAGAGATTGTTGAGCAAACGCTTGGCGGCGCGGATCGCATCGGGACTCTTGCCGGCGATCTCGCGCGCGACTTCGAGGGCGCTAGCGCGCGGGTCGTCGCAGATGCGCGTAGCGAGACCGTAGGTCATCGCCTCCTGCGCGGAGAAGATGCGGCCGGTATAGGTGAGATCGCGCAAGATATCGTCGCGCACGAGCGAGGCCAGGATCGGCGTGCCCGCCATATCAGGGACGAGGCCCCATTTGATCTCCATCACCGACATCCGCGCATCCGCCGCGAGGAAGCGCATGTCGGCGCCGAGTGCGAGCTGGAAGCCGCCGCCGAAAGCGACACCGTGCACGGCCGCGATCACCGGCACCGGAAGCTGGCGCCAGCCCCACACCGCCTGTTGCGGGAAGTTCGCCTGGCCATGGGTGCGCTTGGTGAGATCACGATTTTCGCCACCCGGAATTCCGTTGCCACCTTTTTCCTTCATGGCAGCGAAACGCCCCATGTCGAGCCCGGCGCAGAAGGCGCGGCCTTCACCTGAGAGCACGACGACGCGCACACTCTTGTCCTTCGAGAGACGCTCGGTTGCGGCGACAAGGGCCTCGAACATGGCCTGATCCAGCGCATTCATCTTGTCCGCGCGCACCAGCCGGACGTCGGCAACGCCTTCCGAGATCGAGATCGAGACGCGCTCTTCCATGGATGAATTCTCCCCTGTTCTTGTTCAGTGCCGCTTTACAGGAAGCCGGCGGCCAGATTTAGTCAATCGACCAATTAACTGACAATCCGTACGGGAGAAACAGCCATGTTCAAGGAAAATCTTCTGGCCGGACGGCGCATTCTCGTCACCGGCGGCGGCACTGGGCTCGGCAAGTCGATGGCGGCGCGGTTCCTCCAGCTCGGCGCCGAGGTGCACATCTGCGGCCGGCGCAAGATCGTCTGCGACGAGACCGCGACCGAATTGATGGATCTCTATGGCGGCCGCGTCACCAGCCACGGCGTCGATATCCGCAACGCGCTCGCGGTCGAGGAGATGATCGAGACCATCTTTCGCGACGGTCCCCTCACCGACCTCATCAACAATGCCGCCGGCAATTTCATCTCGCGCAGCGAGGAACTGTCGCCGCGCGGCTTCGATGCGGTCGCCAACATCGTCATGCACGGCACGTTCTACGTCACCCATGCGATCGGCAAGCGCTGGATCGCCTTGAAGCAGCCCGGCAACGTCGTCTCGATCACCGTGACCTGGGTGCGCAACGGCTCTCCTTACGTGGTGCCATCGGCGATGAGCAAGTCGGCAATCCACGCCATGACGATGTCGCTCGCCACCGAATGGGGCCGCTACGGCATCCGCCTCAACACCATCGCGCCGGGCGAAATCCCGACCGAAGGCATGAGCAAGCGGATCAAGCCCGGTGATGAGCCGGCGCACGCACCAAGGCGATGAACCCGATGGGCCGCGTCGGCACCATGGAGGAACTGCAGAACCTCGCAGTGTTCCTGATCTCCGGCGGCTGCGACTGGATCAACGGCGAGACCATCGCCATGGATGGCGCGCAGGCGCTCGCGATGGGCGGCAATTTCTATCAGCTCCGCGACTGGAGCGACGACGACTGGAAAGCCGCGCGCGAGAGCATCATGGCGCAGAACGAGAAGGACCGGGCAAAGCGGGGGTAGTTATGGTCGTCCCGGCGAAGGCCGGGACCCATAGCCACCAAATTGCACTCGGTGGCAATGGGTCCTGAATCGGCGCTCCGCTTCGCTGCGCTTGTCCAGGACAACGAGAATTTTCGATGGTCGTCCCGGCGAAGGCCGGGACCCATACGCACTGAATTTTGTTTGGCGAAGATTGGTCACGACCAGTCTTCGTCAAATTGCGTTCAGTGGTTATGGGTCCCGACCGTCGCCGGGACGACGGCGTTGAGAGAGTTGCGCACTCTCCCTCCCCCACCTTGTCTTCACCTGCGGATGACGCCACACTTCCCCGCATAAAAACAAGACGCGACGGGAGAAACATGACCACACAGCCATTGGCCAATCTCGCCGACATGGTGCGCGAGCGCGCGAGAAGCCGCGGCGACGCCATCGCCTACGAGTTCGAGGGCCGCCTCACCAGCTTTGCAGACTTCGATATCAAGACGAACCAAGTCGCCAACGCACTGATTGCCATGGGCGTGAAGAAAGGCGACCGCATCGCCTATCTCGGCAAGAACAGCGACTTCTATTTCGAGCTGTTGATGGGCGCGATGAAGGCCGGCGTGGTGATGGCGCCGGTGAATTGGCGGCTCGCGGGACCCGAGGTCGCATTCATCGTGGAGGACTGCAAGGCGCCGGTGCTGTTCGTCGGGCCGGAGTTCATCACGCTCGTCCGCCAGATCAAGGACAAGCTACCGAGCGTACGGACAATCATCACCACCGAGGGCGGCGCGCCGGAATGGCCGGATTTTGCGGCCTGGCGCGATGCGCAGAGCGGTGAGGACCCGAAGGTGCCGATCGCTACCCGCGACATCGCGATCCAGCTCTACACGTCGGGCACGACGGGCAAGCCGAAGGGCGCGATGCTGTCGCACGCAAACTTCCTCAACCTGGTGCAGTCAGGCAATGCCGAAGACAAGCCGGAGTGGAACCGATGGTCAACCGACGATGTCTCGCTGGTGGCGATGCCGGTCTTCCACATCGGCGGTTCGGGCTGGGGCGTGATGGGGCTCTATCACGGCGCCCGCGGCGTGATCGCGCGCGAGTTCGATCCGACAAAAGTGCTGGATTTCCTCGAGCAGTCGGGGATCACAAAGCTGTTCATGGTGCCGGCGGCGATGCAGTTCGTGGTGCGGCAGCCACGCGCCAGGACGGTCGATTTCTCGCGCCTGAAATACATGCTCTATGGCGCCTCGCCGATACCAGCGGCGCTGCTGAAGGAGTGCATCGAGGTTTTCAAGTGCGGCTTCGTGCAGCTATACGGCATGACCGAGACCACGGGCACGATCGTCGCCCTGCCGCCGGAAGACCACGTCGAGGGTCTGGAGCGGATGCGTTCGGCCGGCAAGGCACTGCCGGGCGTCGAGATCGCGATCCTGGACGTGGACGGCAAGCCACTGCCGCCGCGTGAGGTCGGCGAGATCGCGACGCGCTCCGGCTCGAACATGGCCGGCTATTGGAACCTGCCCGAGGCGACCGCCGCGACGCTGCGCTCGGACGGCTGGCTGCGCACCGGCGATGCCGGCTACATGGACGAGGACGGCTATCTCTACATCCACGACCGCATCAAGGACATGATCATCTCCGGCGGCGAGAACATCTACCCCGCCGAGGTCGAGAGTGCGTTGTGCGATCATCCCGATGTCGCCGAGGCCGCCGTGATCGGCGTGCCCGACGACAAATGGGGCGAGGCGGTGAAGGCCGTCGTGGTGATGAAGCCGGGCAAGCAGGCGAATGCCACCGACATCATCAACTTCACCCGCGAGCGCATCGCCGGCTACAAGACGCCGAAGAGCGTGGAGTTCCTGCCGGCGCTGCCGCGCAATCCATCAGGCAAGATCTTGCGGCGGCAATTGCGCGAGCCGTATTGGGCGGGGAAGGACCGAAGGGTGAATTGATCGTCATTGCGAAACCGAAGCGATGAACAATCCAGCATCCCGCCACGGCGACATTCCTGGATTGCTTCGCTTCGCTCGCAGCAATCCAGACTGTCTCTGCGGAAAATCTCTGGATTGCTTCGCTCCGCTCGCAATGACGGCTAATGTTTCCCCGGCCCCATATAGCCGAACAAGAACCCCGCCACTTTCCGCATCTGGATCTCCTCGCTGCCCTCGGTGATCCTATAACGCCGGTGGTGGCGGTAGATGTGCTCGAACGGCTTGTGGCGTGAGTAGCCCATGCCGCCGTGGACCTGCATGGCGCGGTCAGCGGATTCGCAGCAGAGGCGGTTTGCCCAGTAGTTGCACATCGAGACGCGGTCGGAGAGCGTGCGCTCGATCTGCTCCTCGGTGAGCTGGTCCATCTCCCAGGCGGTCTTGCGGATCAGAAGACGCAGCATCTCGGCCTGCGTGGCCAGCTCGACCAGCGGGAACTGGATCGCCTGGTTCTCGGCAAGTGCCTTCCCGAACGGCCTTCGCTCGCGCGCGTACTTCACGCTCTCGTTGATGCAGTAGACCGCAGCTCCCAGCGAGCTCGCGGCCTGCCGGATACGGTTCTGGTGCACGAAGCACTGCGCCAAGGACAGGCCGCGGCCGACCTCGCCGAACAGCGCATCCTCCGGCACGAACACGTCGGTAAAGCTGACGCGGGGATGGTCGGTCGGCATGTTGAAGGTCCACATGTATTCTTCGACCTTGACGCCGTGGCTCTTCGCCGGCACCAGGAAGCAGGTGATGCCGCGCGCATCGCCATCATTGCCGCTCGTGCGCGCAAACAGCGCGCAATGCGTGGCGACATGCATGCCGGTCGTCCACATCTTCTCGCCGTTGATGATCCAGCCCTTGACGTTATCGCGGGTCGCCGGCACCGCACGCGTCTCCATGTGGGTCGCGTCCGAGCCGTGATGCGGCTCGGTCAAGCCAAAGGTGATGCGGTACTTGCCTTTGATCGAGCCGTCGATCATCGCCTTCTGGTCGTCGCGGCCGTAGCGGTCGAGCATGGTAACGACGGGGAAATTGCCGACGATGGAGTGCTCGTTCTGGAGGTCGTTGTGCAGGCCGAGACCCTTTGCGGCAAAGTGCTCGCGGATCACGGCCATCCAGAGATTGGAGCCGTCCTTGCCGCCATATTGCTTCGGCACTGGAAAACGCAGATGGCCGGCGGCGTCCGCAAGGTCCTTGGCCTTGCGCAGCAACACCTCCCATTCGTGGCGTGGCAGGCCGCCATTCTCGAAATCGGTGCGCGCCCATTCGCGGCGGTGATCGAAGAAGCGGATGTTGTCGTCGGCTTCTTCCAGCGGCTTGATCTCGCGTTCGATGAAACGGTCGAGCTCTCCGAGATAGGCGACGAGATCGGCAGGCAATGAGAAATCCAAGGGCTCTCTCCCGGAATGATTTTTCCGTTTTGCGTTAAGGCGCTACGCGCATTCTTGCTTCGCATGATTAAGCGGAGAAGAGCGCATCCAAGTCAAGCAAGCCGAGACGTGTGAGGCGCGCAAGGCGCGCTTGCGCAATTCGATGGTGTTCAGACGCACCCGCGCGCTAGTATGACGGCAATATTCCTTCACGAGAAAATGCGGGAGCGATCATGGAGCTGAAATTTTCGAAGGTGGAACGCAAGGGCCCGATCACGATCGTCACGCTGTCGCGCCCCGAGGTCTACAACGCGCTGCACACCGATGCGCATTTCGAGCTCAACAAGGTGTTCGACGACTTCTCCGCCGATCCCGAGCAATGGATCGCGATCGTCACGGGTAGCGGCGACAAAGCGTTTTGCGCCGGCAACGATCTGAAGTGGCAGGCGGCGGGCGGCAAGCGCGGCTGGGACAAGGGCGGCTTTGCCGGCCTGACCTCGCGGTTCGACTGCGACAAGCCGATCATTGCTGCGGTGAATGGTGTGGCGATGGGCGGCGGCTTCGAGATCGCGCTGGCCTGCGACCTCATTATCGCCTCGGAGAACGCGACCTTCGCTCTGCCCGAGCCGCGCGTCGGCCTAGCCGCACTCGCCGGCGGCCTGCACCGGCTGCCGCGGCAGATCGGGCTCAAGCGCGCCATGGGCATGATCCTCACCGCACGCCACGTCAGTGCCAAGGAAGGCTTTGACCTCGGCTTCGTCAACGAGGTGGTGCCGCAAGGCGAAGCGCTCAACGCCGCGCTGCGTTGGGCAGAGATGATCACCAAGAACTCGCCCATGTCGATCCGAGCCTCGAAGCAGGCGATCCAGAAGGGGCTTGGCGTCTCCCTGGAGCAGGCGATCGAGGAGCAGCGCGAATACCCGGCGGTGAAGGCGATGGCGGCGTCGCAGGATTACATCGAGGGCCCGAAGGCGTTCTCGGAGAAGCGGCCGCCGAAATGGGTGGGGAAGTGACCGCGCTCGGCGCCGTCATTCCGCGCGCCCCAACATCACCGATGTCATGCCCCGGCTTGACCGGGGCATCCAGTACGCCGCGGCTTCTCCGTATGTCACTGCCGTCTCTCGAATACTGGATCGCCCGCCTGCGCGGGCGATGACAGCTGAGAGCTTGGATGACGAGTACCACAAACTCGTCATTGCGAGCCAGCGCCGCGGGAAGCGCCGCCCGATGAGAGGCTCCGCGAAGCAATCCAGAATCTTTCCGCGGAAGCAGTCTGGATTGCTTCGTCGCATCAGCGCAAAATTGCTCCGCAATTTTGTCGCGAGCTCCTCGCAATGACGGAGCAGGTGGCTACGCCTACCCGCCTCGCGGCAGCTCTCGCTTGTAGGACGCGTAATTCGGCTGATCCACTGCGAGCTTGTCCATCGTGGTCGCCCAGAGGTGCTCGGCAAGGCCCGGCGTTGCGAGATCGACCTCGCCTTTGGCGATGCGATCGGCGAGCGCTTGATTGAGCTCGGCGACGGAGCCGTCCACGCCCAGCAGCGCGCGCAGCCGCTCCACCTCCCTTGCATCGCTCTCCTCCTCCCGTGTCAGCTGCCGCGTGACGAGGTCGAGGATGTTGATGGCGACGCGCAGCTTGAAGGCCTGGTGGCCGGAGATCAGCGGCGTGATGTCGTTGCGCAAGAAATCTGCGACTGACTTGGTCAGCTCGATCGGTGTGGGTTCGTCCTGCATGGTCAACTCCCGCGCGGCGCGAGCAGCCGCAACAGATCGATCTCGGTCTCGGAGGCACGGCGGCCGATCATGGCGCGCTCCATGGAATGGTCGGGCCCCTCGCGGAACCGCTGCATCATGCCGCCGCACATGATGCCCCAGCGTAGCGTCCCCATCACTTCCCAGAATTTCACGCGCGCCGGATCGACCTTGCGGCCGGCGGCCTCATAACCTGCGAACAGTTCCTCACGCGAGCCAAAGCCGCCGACCGGCTTGTCGATCTCGCCGAAGCGCCAGGAGTTGACGCAGACCCAGCCGAGATCCTCCATGGGATCGCCGAGATGGGCGAGTTCCCAATCGAGGACCGCACGGACACCGTCGGCGCCGATGATGAGATTGCCGTTGCGGAAATCGCCATGCACCAGCGTCTCCACGGCCGATGGGCCGGGATCGTGATCGCGCAGCCAGCGCAGCGCCAGCTCGAACACGGGCTTTGGCCAGTTCAGGCTGCGATAGTCGCGCTCGAACTCGCCGATTTCCTTTGTTGCGGTCATGCGACGCAGCTCGGGCAGCTTGTCCAGCGGCAGCTTGTGCAGGCCGGCGAGCACGCCGCCGATCTGCCGCGCGAGATGCGGCCGTGCAGCTGCGAACTCGTCATCGCGAAGGATCTTGCGGGCGATGGTCTCGCCCTCGACCCGCTGCATGATGAAGCCGGTGCCGAGATCGTCCTCCGGCGTGAGCACATGCATCACCCGCGGCGACGGCACGCCGGCCTCATAGGCGAGCTGCATCAGCTGCGCTTCAGCGCCAAGGCCTGCCGCACGCGTTGGCGCCGCGCCATACCCCTTCGGTGAACGGCGCAGGATCGCGCCGATCGGCCCATCGGGATGCACGATGTCGAAGCGCCAGGTTTCCTGGCTGGCGCCGCCCGAGAGCTTTGCCGCGCCGGTGACGCCGGTCGCGCCCGGGCACCAGCGCTGGACGCTGCGTGAAAGCTCCGCCTCGATCATTTGCCTTTGAACTGCGCGGGCCGCTTCTCCAGGAACGCGCCGACGCCCTCGCGAAAATCCTGGGTGTCGCCGGCGCGGAGCTGGCACTGGAATTCGAGATTGAGCTGATCCTCGAACGAGTTTTCAGGGCTGTCCCAATAGAGCTTGCGGATCAGCGACAGCGCGACCGTCGGGCCGTTGGCGAGTTCGCGCGCGAGCTTCATCGCTTCCTCCATCAGCACGCCGTCATCGTAGACGCGGTTGACGAGGCCCCATTCCAGCGCCTTCTCGGCCGGCAGCCGCTCGCCCATCAGCGACAATTCGATCGAGCGCGCCCGGCCGACCAGGCGCGGCAGCAGCCAGGTCGAGCCGCAATCCGGCACGAGGCCGATGCGGCGGAAGGCTTGCAGAAAATAGGACGAGCGCGCGCACAGGATCATGTCACCGAGCAGCGCGAAGCTCATGCCGGCGCCGGCGGCCGGGCCGTTGACCGCAGTGATGATGGGGCAGTGCAGATTGCGGATGCGGCGCAGGAACGGGTGAAAGCCGGTCTCCAGCGTCAGGCCGGCCTTGGTCTTCCTCGACTGGTTGTTGCGGCCCTGCAAATTCGCGCCGGTGCAGAAGGCGCGGCCCACGCCGGTCAGCACGACGCAGCGCACCTCGTCCTTCTTCTCCTCGATCGTGTCGAGCGCCTCGGCAAGGCCGCCGAGCATGTCCATCGAGACCGCGTTCATCACCTCCTGATGGTCGAGCTTGAGGATCGCGACCGAACCATCGAAATCGAGCGTGACGTGCTTGAACTGCATTGTTTCCTCGTCAGTTGCGGCCGCGATGTTTCGCAGACCGGAATTTGCCTGTTCCGGGGCGCATATTTGATTTTTGTCGCGGCCTTGTCCATGGTGATCGGGACATAGCAAGCAATCTTGTGCGCAGCGGCTGACGCGCGCCATGCCAAATATGGGAAACGCGCCATGAACCTTTTCGACCTCACCGGCCGCGTCGCCGTGATCACCGGCGGCAATGGCGGCATCGGGCTCGGCATCGCGCAGGCGCTCGCCGGCCAGGGCTGCAACGTCTCGATCTGGGGCCGCAATCCTGACAAGAACAGAAGCGCTGCCGCGAGCCTGGCCGGCCTTGCCGGCAAGGTTGACACCCGCATCTGCGACGTCACCGATCGGGCCTCGGTCAATGCCGCGATGAAGGCGACGCTCGACACGTTCGGCCGGGTCGACGGCTGCTTTGCCAATGCAGGCATCGGCGGCGGCGGAAGGCGCTCCTTCATCGAGCGCACCGAGGAGGAATGGCGCACGATGTTTTCGACCAATCTCGACGGCGTGTTTCATGCGTTCCAGGCCGCGGCAAAGCACATGACCGAGCGCGCCAATGCCGGCGATCCCTTCGGCCGGCTGGTTGCCACCTCGAGCCTCGCCTCGATCTTCGGCACCGCGCGCAATGAGCACTATGCGGCGACCAAGGCCGCCATCAACGCGCTGGTGCGCGCGCTCGGCGTTGAGCTGGCGCGTTACGGCGTCACCGCGAACGCGATCCTGCCAGGCTGGATCAAGAGCGACATGACCGCCGGCATCATGGCGAACGACAAATTCGTCGCCAATGTGATGCCGCGCATTCCGGTGCGGCGCTTCGGCGAAGCATCCGATTTCGGCGGCATTGCCGTGTATCTGATGAGCAAGGCGTCGTCGTATCACACCGCCGATACGTTCGTGATCGACGGCGGCTATACGGCGTTCTGATTTTTTGTAGGGTGGGCAAAGGCGCTCTTGCGCCGTGCCCACCATAGGCATCTTCCAATGTCGTGGTGGGCACGCTGCGCTTTGCCCACCCTACGGCTTCTCGTTTTGTCAGCGCAGAAGGGAATGGGCAAATGTTCTCGCACGTCATGATCGGCACCAACGACTTGGACAAGGCCAAGGCGTTCTACGACAAGCTGCTCGGCACGCTCGAGGTACGGCCGGCCAGGGTCGACGGCCACCGCATCTTCTACATCACCAAGACCGGCGTGTTCTCGGTGTCGAAGCCGATCAACGGCGAACCGGCAACCTGCGCGAATGGCGGCACGATCGGCTTTGCCTGCAATTCGCCGGAGCAGGTCGAGGCTTGGCACGCGGCCGGAGTCGCCGCCGGTGCAAAATCGATCGAGGATCCGCCTGGCATCCGCCAGGGCCCCGGCGGCAAGCTCTACCTCGCCTATTTGCGTGATCTCGACGGCAACAAGATCTGCGCGATGCATCGGCTGCCGGCGTGAGCTAGCTACATCCACCGCTGTCATTCCCCGCGAAAGCGGGGAATCCAGTACGCCGCGGCTTCTCGATTCAATCACTGCGGTCTCTGGAATACTGGATCGCCCGGTCTTCGCCGGACGATGACAGCGGAGAGTGAGGCGCGCGCCTGCCGCCTCTCGCCCAGCACCATTCAAACAACATTTCAAACGCCCTCGCGAAATTCCATCGCATGGCATGGCGCGCGTGAGAAATGCGCGCTCGCACTTTGGCAGCGCTGCGACTATTCTCCGGCTCAGCAGTCTCAACGATCCGGGAGGAACAATGACAAAACACACCTACATTCCCCGCACCACCAACTACACTCTCAATCCCGGCGACGAGCTCAATGACCTCAGGATGTCGGACCAGGTCCGGCCGCTCTATGATCACGTCAAGAAGTTCATCCGCGACACCGTCGAGCCGATGTCGATCGAGTTTGCCAAGGCCGGCGAGAGCAAGGAGGATCGCTGGAGCTTTACGCCGAAGCAGCTCGAGGTGCTGGAGAAGGCCAAGAACAAGGCCAAGCAGGAAGGCCTCTGGAACTTCTTCCTGCCCGACGACGAGACCGGCCAGGGCCTGAAGAATCTCGACTACGCCTATATCGCGGCCGAGCTCGGCAAGAGCCCGCTGGCTTCGGAGACCATGAACTGCTCGGCGCCCGACACCGGCAACATGGAGGTGCTGGAGCGCGTCGGCACCAAGGAGCAGAAGGAGAAGTGGCTGAAGCCTCTGCTCAACGGCGAGATCCGCTCGGCCTACGTCATGACCGAGCCGAACGTCGCCTCCTCCGACGCCAAGAACATCTCGACGACGGCCAAGCTCGTCGGCGACGAATGGGTCATCAATGGCGAGAAGTACTACATCTCAGGTCTCGGCGATCCCCGCTGCAAGATCCTCATCGTGATGGTGAAGACCAATCCGGATGCGGCGCCGAGCAAGCAGCAGTCGCAGATCCTGGTGCCGCGCGACACGCCCGGCGTCGAGGTGCTCGGCCCCATGTACGTGTTTGGCCAGGACCACGCCCCGCGCGGCCACATGCATATGCGCTTCAACAACGTCCGCGTGCCCAAGGAGAACATGCTGCTCGGCGAAGGCCGCGGCTTCGAGATCTCGCAGCTCCGCCTCGGACCGGGGCGCATCCACCATTGCATGCGCACCATTGGCAAGGCCGAGAAGGCGCTCGACCTCATGGTGCAGCGTGGCCTCACCCGCGAGGCCTTCGGCAAGAAGATCGCCCATCTCGGCGGCAACATGCAGATCATCGCGCAGGCGCGCTGCGAGATCGAGGCGATGCGGCTGATGGTGCTGAAGGCGGCGAAGGCGATGGATGTGCTCGGCAACAAGGAGGCCCGCGTCTGGGTCTCCATGGTCAAGGCCATGGTGCCGGAGCGCGCCTGCAAGATCATCGACCAGGCGATCCAGATGCACGGCGCCACCGGCATCTCGCACTGGACCCCGCTGGCCGAGATGTACCAGGACGTCCGTCACCTGCGCTTCGCCGACGGTCCGGACGAGGTGCACTGGATGGTGGTGGGGCGCCACGAGCTGAGCATGGCGTGAGGCGCCGCTCTATCTTTCCCCTCTCCCCGCTTGCGGGGAGCGGGTCAGGGCGAGGGGGACTCTCCACAAGGACGGTGACAGATGGACTCGCGGAGACTCCCCCTCACCCGCCGCGCTCAGGACGATGCCTCGCATCGCCCAGAGCGCGTCGGCCTCTCCCCGCAGGCGGGGAGAGGCGAGAACCGCCTTACGTCACCGGCACGAGCTTGTCCTGCGTCTTGGTCTCGAAGTCGCTCGCATCGTGGCGTTCGTGGAGCTGGCTGGCGGGATCGCCGGAGACGCGGTTGACCATGCGGCCGCGCTTCACGGCCGGGCGCTTGGCGATCCGGTCGGTCCAGCGCTGCACGTTCTTGTAGTCCTGCACCGAGAGGAATTCGCCGGCACCATAAACCAGCCCCTTGGCGAGCGCACCGTACCAGGGCCACACCGCCATGTCGGCGATGGTGTACTCGCTGCCCGCGAGATACTCGTTGTCGGCGAGCCGCCGATCGAGCACGTCGAGCTGGCGCTTGGTCTCCATCGCGAAGCGATCGATGGCGTATTCGATCTTGGTCGGCGCGTAGGCGTAGAAATGGCCGAAACCGCCGCCGAGATAGGGCGCGCTGCCCATCTGCCAGAACAGCCACGACATCGCCTCGGTGCGGGTCTTGACGTCCTTCGGCAGGAAGGCGTCGAACTTCTCGGCGAGGTAGAACAGGATCGAGCCGGACTCGAACACGCGGATCGGCTCGGGCCCGGAGCGGTCCATCAGCGCCGGGATCTTGGAGTTCGGATTGATGTCGACGAAGCCGCTGCCGAACTGGTCGCCGTTGCCGATCCTGATCAGCCAGGCGTCGTATTCGGCGCCCTTATGGCCGAGCGCCAGAAGCTCCTCCAGCATCACCGTGACCTTCACCCCGTTCGGCGTCGCCAGCGAGTAAAGCTGGAGCGGGTGGCGGCCGACCGGCAGCTCCTTGTCGTGGGTGGGCCCGGCGATCGGGCGGTTGATGTTGGCGAACTGCCCGCCATTTTCCTTGTCCCAGGTCCAGACTTTGGGCGGTACGTAGGGGGTATCGGTCATGAAAATGCTCCGGCGCGGAAGGGCGCGTGCAACGTTAGCTAGCGAGACCGGTAAAATTGACAAGGGCGCCGACATGCATTGCCGGGCGGGGTCGCTCTCCATTTCGTCATGGCACTCGTCCCTGCAACCCGTCCTGCACATGGCGCCTGCACGCAAGATGCGCCTCAGAATCCGGCGTGGCATCGCCGGTGGTGATGGGCTAGCGTCGGGATGCCTTCGCCCGAGGAAAGCAACAAGAGCAAGCGAAGGCCCGCCGCCGGGAGAGAGCCATGAAATCGCCGATCTGCGACATGCTGGGCATCGAGTTCCCGCTGCTCGCCTTCAGCCATTGCCGCGATGTCGTTGCCGCCGTCAGCCGCGCCGGCGGCTTCGGCGTGCTGGGCGCCACCGTGCACACGCCCGATACGCTCGAACGCGAACTGAAGTGGATCGACGATCACGTCGACGGCAAGCCCTACGGCATCGACGTGCTGATCCCCGAAAACATCTCCACCGCGGGCGAAAAGGACGTCACCTGGAAGAGCCTGGAGGCGCGCGTGCCGCAAGAGCACCGCGACTACACACGCGATCTTCTGAAGAAATACGATATCGAGCTGACCGCCACTGAAGTGGCAGACAATCAGCCGCAACCGTTCGACGGGAAGACCGCACTTCAATTGCTCGAGGTCTCCTTCAATCATCCAATCCGCTTAATCGCAAATGCGCTGGGCGTGCCGCCGAAGGCGATGATCGAGATGGGCAAAAAGCATGGCGTGCCCGTTGCCGCACTTGTCGGCGCCAAGGAGCACGCACTGCGCCAGGTCGCGGCCGGCGTCGACATCCTCGTCGTGCAGGGCACCGAGGCCGGTGGCCATTGCGGCGAGGTCTCGACCATGGTGCTGGTGCCGGAGGTGATCAAGGCGATTAAGCCGATCCGCGACGTGCCGGTGCTGGCGGCCGGTGGCATCATGACCGGACGGCAGATGGCGGCCTGCATGGCGATGGGCGCGGCCGGCGCCTGGACCGGCTCGGTGTGGCTCGCCACCGTCGAGGCCGAGACCACGGAGATTTTTCGCGAGAAGATGATTGCGGCGTCCTCGCGCGACGCGGTGCGCTCGAAGGGCCGGACCGGCAAGCCGGCGCGACAGCTCCGCTCGGTCTGGACCGATGCCTGGGACCGCGCGCCGGACAGCCCGGGCGCGCTGCCGATGCCGCTCCAGAGCATCATCAGCCGCGACGCTTTCAACTCCATCGACCGCGCGGCGGCGAGCGGCAACGCCAAGGCGCGCGATCTCGTCAGCTATTTCGTCGGCCAGGGCGTCGGGCTGATCGACAGCGTGAAATCGGCCGGCGCCGTGGTGCAGGAGTTCAAGGAAGAGTTCGCCGAAGCCGTCGAGCACATGAATGCGCTGGTGGCGGAGTAATGGTGTGTGGCCGCACTAGCGCCCGTGGCCCATCCTTCGAGGCTCGCCCGACCGCGCGTTGCGCCGTCAGCCTCGCACCTCAGGATGACGCTTCCCCCGTAGCCGTCACCCTGAGGTGGCCGCTTCTTCAGCGGCCCTCGAAGGGCGACGGCGTGCCCAAGATCTGAAACGTGAAGCAAGAAGAAAATGAACAACTCCTCTATCCCCGCAGACCGCATCCCCGTTATCGTCGGCATCGGCGAGATCGTCGACCGCCCCAAGGAGATCACTGATGGCCTCGAGCCGCTCGATCTCCTGGAGCAGGCACTGCGGCGCGCGGAAGCAGACGCCGGCGCAAAGCTGCTCGGCGAGGTGCAGTCGCTCGACGTCGTCAACTTCCTGAGCTGGCGCTATCGCGATCCGGAGAGGCTTTTGGCGCAACGGCTCGGCATCTCGCCGTCGCATTGCTACTACGGCCCGGTCGGCGGCGAGAGCCCGATCCGCTACATCCACGAAGCCGCAAAGCGCATCGCGCGGGGTGAATGCACCGTGGCAGCCATCTGTGGCGCCGAGGCGCAGTCGACCGTGACCAAGGCAGAGCGCGCCGGCGTCAAGCTGCCGTGGACGCCGTTCGCGCACGACGTCGAGGAGCCCAAGCGCGGCGCGGCGTTCCAGAAGCCGCTCGCTGTGAAGCTCGGCGTGTTTCGCCCCGTCACCGTCTATCCGTTCTATGAGGCGGCCTCCTCCGCGCATTGGGGCCAGACGCCACGCGAGGCGATGGCGGAATCCGGCACGCTGTGGTCGCGCTATTCGGAAGCTGCCGCGCAAAACCCAAATGCCTGGCTGAAGCGGCGCTATGCGCCTGAGGAGATCACGACACCGGCCGCGGACAACCGCCTGATCGCGTGGCCCTACAACAAGCTCATGGTCGCCAATCCCAGCGTCAACATGGGCGGCGCGCTGCTGCTCACGAGCCTCGCCAAGGCGCGGGCCGCTGGGATCGCCGAGGACAGACTGGTCTATCCGCTCGGCGGCGCCTCGGCGGAGGAGCCGCGCGACTATCTCCTACGCGACCAGTTCTACGAGAGCCACCCGCAGAACGCGGTGCTGAAGGCCGTGATGGACCTCGCCGGCGGCGACGGCAAACAGTTCGACGCCATCGAGCTCTACAGCTGCTTTCCGTGCGTGCCCAAGATGGCGCGGCGGACGCTGGGCCTGGGCGCCGACGTGCAGCCGACCGTGACCGGCGGCCTCACCTTCTTCGGCGCCCCGCTCAACACCTACATGACGCACGCGGCCTGCGCGATGGTCCGCCGCGTGCGCGACGGCGCCAGGCTCGGCCTGCTCTACGGCCAGGGCGGCTTCGTCACCAAGCATCATGCGCTGGTGGTGTCGAAGGCGCCGCCGCACGAGGCGCTGGTGCAGGAGACGAGCGTGCAGGCGGTGGCGGACCGCAACAAACGCACGGTGCCGGAGTTCGTCACGGAGGCAACTGGCAAAGGCAAGGTCGAGAGTTTTACCGCGCTCTACGGCCGCGGCGGCGACGTCGAGCACGGCGTGGTGATGCTGCGCACGGAGGATGACCGGCGCACGCTGGCGCGGATTCCGGCGAGCGACAGCGCGACGCTAGCGCATCTGCTCAACATGGATCGCACGCCGGTGGGCTCGCTCGGCGAGATCGCGATGGCTGCCGATGGCGTGCCGGAGTGGCGGGTGGCGTAGCTCTCGTAGGGTGGGCAAAGCGAAGCGTGCCCACCATCTTGCCACGATGGCGGACGTAATGGTGGGCACGGCGCAAGAGCGCCTTTGCCCACCCTACGATACTGCCTCAGCTCCTTGGCGCCTGCTTCTCCGAAGCTGTCGCCGGCTTGGCCTTGGCGCCAACCACGCGCACCGCATCCCCATCCGACAAGCCGTCCGGCGGTGCCGTGACGACGCGATCATCCGCTGCGATCCCTGAAGCCAGCTCGATCTCGCGGCCGAGGTCGCGGGCGATGGTCACGGTCTTGAACAGCACCTTGTCGTCGGGACCGACGGTCGCAACGCGCAGGCCGCTGCCGTTGAAGATCAGCGCGCTGGCGGGGATGCTGAGCGGCGCGGCATCGCGCTGGAGGTTCAGCTTCACGCTGGCATAGCCGCCGGGCATCAGCTCGCCTGAGGAATTGTCGAGCCCGAGCTGCATGCGCGTGGTGCCGGAGGCGACGTCGACGGCCTGGGAGGAGGCTTCCACTGTCGCCAGGAACGTCCGGTTCGGATATTCCGGCAGCGTGATGGTGGCCTTGGCGCCGATCTTGATCGCCGGAACATAATTCTGGGGCACGTTGACGTAGACGCGCAGCTTGGTGATGTCGGAGACCACGAACATCGCCGGGCCCGCCCCGCCGCCGGCATTGATCAGCGCGCCGACGTCGGTGTCGCGCGCGGTGACGACGCCGTCGAACGGCGCGGTGATCTTCTTGTAGCCGGCCAGCGCTTCCAGGCGCTCCACATTGGCCTGGCCCGAATGCACGGCGGCGTTCTTGTTGGAGAGATCGGCGGTGCGCTCGTCGATCTCCTGCGCGGAGACGAAGTTCGAGGCGACCAGCGTCTTGCGCCGGTTCAGCGTTGCCTCGGACAGCCTGGCGCTGGCCTGCTGGCTGGCGAGGTCGGCGCGGGCCTGCAAGAGCTGCTGATCGAGGTCTGGCGCCTCGATCTCGGCAATCACCTGCCCTGCCTTGACGCGGGCGCCGATGTCGGCGTTCCAGCTCTTCAGGTAGCCCGACACGCGCGCGAAGATCGGGGCGCGGTAATAGGCTTCCAGCCGGCCCGGCAGATCGATGGTGGCGTTGAGGACCTTGGCGTTGGGCTGGGTCACAGCAACGCTGGGAACGGCCTGATCATCGGTCCATTCCTTTAGCTTGGAGCCCTGCTCCTCGCGGGCACGGATGCCGGTGCCCACGACGAGGCCAGCCGCGATCAGCGCCACCACGCCGAAGATGCCCAGTTTCCGGCGCGACACCGGGGAGCGGGGTTCAGTGGGCGACATGCGGGGTCTCCAATGAGGCGGCGGCTTTGGCGCCTTGTTTCTTGTGTACCATGCTGAACACGACAGGAACAAACATCAGCGTGGCGAAGGTTGCAAAGATCAGGCCGCCGATCACGGCGCGGCCGAGCGGCGCATTCTGCTCGCCGCCCTCGCCGAGCCCCATGGCCATCGGCGCCATGCCGATGATCATGGCGAGCGCGGTCATCAAGACGGGCCGGAACCGGACGAAACCGGCTTCGAGCGCAGCGGCGACGGGATCGCCGAGCTCCGCGTAGCGTTCGCGCGCGAAGGAGATCACGAGCACGCTGTTGGCGGTGGCAACGCCCATGCACATGATGGCGCCGGTGAGCGCCGGCACCGACAGCGTCGTCTCCGTCATGAACAGCATCCAGACGATGCCGGCGAGCGCCGCCGGCAGCGCCGTGATGATCACGAAGGGATCGGACCAGGACTGGAAGTTCACGACGATCAGGAAATAGATCAGCACGACGGCGCCAAGCAGGCCGAACAGGAGACCAGTAAAGGCGCTGTTCATGGTCTGCACCTGACCGAGCAGCACCACGGAGGACCCCTTCGGCACCTCCTTGGCGGTGTCGGCGATCAGCTGACGGATATCGGCGGCGACCGCGCCGAGATCGCGGCCCGACGTGGTCGCGAAGATCTGCACCATCGACTGGATGTCGTATTGCGAGACCACGGCGCTCGAGGTCGAGCGCTTGATGTCGGCGATGCCGCCGAGGATCGGCGACTGCGCATTGCCGGCGGCGGTGATCGGCAGCGTCTGCAGCGCGCTGAGCGAGTCGATCTGGTATTGCGGCGTCTGCATCACGATCGAGTAGGACACGCCGTTGTCGGGGTTGAGGTAGTAGGTCGGCGCCACCTGCGAGGAGCCGGCGAGATTGACCACGAGGCTGTTGGTGACGTCGCGCTCGGTCAGGCCGACATATTGCGCGCGGGTGCGATCGACATCGATGTTGAAGGTCGGATTGTTCGGCGACTGCTGGATGCGCGCATCGGCAACACCGGGAATCCTGCGGACCTTTGCCAGCAGATTATTCGCGTAAGCGAAGTTGGCGCTGAGATTGGCGCCGCGGATCTGCAGGTCGATCGGTGCCGGCGCGCCGAAATTCAGGATTTGGCTGACGATATCGGCGGGCAGGAACGCGAAGCTGACGCCGGGGAACAATCGCGGCAGCTGCTCACGCAGCACGCGCACATGTTCTTCGGTCGGCTTGTGGCCTTCTTTCAGCTTGATCTGGATATCGCCGTCCTGCGGGCCGATGACGCCGGTGTTGTTGTAGGTCATGTTGATGCCAGAGATCGGCATGCCGATATTGTCGGTCATGGTCTCGATCTCGCCCGGGATCAGCTTGCGGACGGCCTTCTGCACGTCGGCAAGCTGGTTGGCGGTCTCCTCGACCCGGGTGCCGACCTGGGTGCGGACGTGCATCAAAATGTTGCCGGCGTCGACCGCAGGAAAGAAGTTGCGTCCGAGGAACGGCACCAGCGCGAAGGACGCGCCGACGACGCAGAGGAAGCCGATCACGAACACCGCACGGTGCGCCAGCGCGAACCCGAGCAAACCACGATAGCCGCCGCGAATGCGCTCGAACCGGGCCTCGAAGCCGTGCTGGAACCAAACGAAGGGATTGCGCGACTTCGGCGGCCCGCCGTCGTGATGGATATGCGCCTGCAGCAGGTAGTTCGCCATGGTCGGCACCAGCGTGCGCGACAGGATGAACGACCAAATCATCGCGAACATCACGGCTTCCGCCATCGGCACGAACAGGAAGCGCGCGACGCCGGTCAGGAAGAACATCGGCACGAACACGATGCAGATGCAGAGCAGCGACACGAAGGCCGGCGTCACGATCTGGTTGGCGCCGTCGAGGATCGACTGCTCGACCGGCTTGCCCTGCTCCAGATGGTAATTGATGTTCTCGATCGTCACGGTGGCGTCGTCGACGAGGATGCCGACCGCAAGCGCGAGGCCGCCGAGCGTCATGATGTTGAGCGTCTCGCCAATCGCCGACAGCATGATGATGGCGCCCAGCACCGACAGCGGGATCGAGACCGCGATGATGATGGTCGAGCGCCAGCTGCCGAGGAACAAGAGGATCATGACACTGGTGAGCAGCGCCGCGATCACGCCTTCGAAGGCGACGCCCTGGATCGCGCCGCGGACGAACACCGACTGGTCGCCGATGAAGCCGATCTTCAGCGCGTCGGGTAGCTGATCCTTGACGTCGATCACCTTCTGCTTGATGCCGGCGATGATGTCGAGCGTCGAAGTCGCGCCCGCCTTCAGCACCATCATCAGCACCGAGCGGTTGCCGTCGACATGGACGATGTTGGTCTGCGGCGGGTTGCCGTCGCGCACGCTTGCGACGTCGCGCACATAGACCATGGCGCCGTTGACGGTCCTGATCGGCAGATTGCCGAGTTCGTCGATCCGGAGCGGCGAGTTGTTGAGCTGGATGTTGTATTCGAACTGGCCGATCTTCTGGGTGCCGACCGGCGTGATCAGGTTCTGGGCGGCCAGCGCATTGGCGACGTCCTGGCCCGAGAGGCCGCGGGCCTGCAGCGCGGTCGGATCGAGATCGATCTGGACCTGGCGCTGCTTGCCGCCGAACGGGTACGGGATCGCCGCGCCGGGCACGGTGACCAGCGGCGTGCGAAGCTGATTGATGCCGATATCGGCGAGGTTCTGCTCGGTAAGCCCCTCGCCCGACAGCGCCACCTGAATGATCGGCACGGTGGAGGCGGAGTAGTTCAGGATCAAGGGCGGCGTCGCGCCCGGCGGCATCTGCTTGAGCAGCGTCTGCGAGATCGCGGTAACCTGCGCGTTCGCGGTGCGGATATCGACGTTGGGCTGGAAGAAGATCTTGATGATGCCAAAGCCGTTATAGGAATTGGCAGTGATGTGCTCGATGTCGTTGACCGTCGTCGTCAGCGCGCGCTGGAACGGCGTCGTGATGCGGCCGGACATCTGGTCGGGCGGCAGGCCGGTGTACTGCCAGACCACGCCGATCACGGGAATGCGAATGTCCGGGAAGATGTCGGTCGGGGTCCGCAGTGCCGCGAGCGGTCCGATGATCAGCAGCAGCAGCGCGAGCACCACGAAAGTATAGGGCCGGCTCAGGGCAATACGGACCAGAGCAATCATGCGCCAGACAATTCCAGGTCAACGAGGATGTGGAATCCGCCCCCGGGCGATCCCCATTTCCCCCTTTACCCGAGCACCGCCGGAAACGCTAACCTCCGGCGGCCTTCGCGCATTCACTTCCCTGCTACCGCACTGCGAAATCTACATTGCAGCCATGCGGCACGTGCTTCACGCAGCGCGGACCGAGTCCAGGAACTTGCCGACCTCGAGCTTGAGGCGGTTGGAATCGCGCGACAGCATCTGTGCCGCTGACAGTACCTGAGACGAGGCCGAGCCGGTTTCGGAGGCGCCGCGCTGGACGTCGGTGATGTTGGAGGAGACCTGCTGGGTGCCTTGAGCAGCCTGCTGGACGTTGCGGGCGATCTCCTGGGTCGCCGCGCCCTGCTCTTCGACGGCCGCCGCGATCGCCGATGCGATCTCGGACAAGCGCGCGATGGAGCCGCCGATTTCCCGGATCGCAGCGACGGACTCCTGGGTGCCCTTCTTGTATTCTTCCCACTTTTTGGACCACTCGCTCGCTGTATAGAGCTCGTTCTTCGGGCGAGGTGATCATACCTCGTAAGACTTGCGGAATTTTGTGTTCGCCTCGACCACTGTTGCCAGGGTTTTCTCGGCCGCAAGCTTTTCCTCCAGCGTCTCCGACAGCATGTGCTCGAGGATCACGTTGCGGTAGGTGATGACTCCGGCACGGAGGTCGCCGATCACGCGGACGCTGGAACGGGCGACTAAGAATGCTCTGCGCTCAGCGCATGAGCCCAAGCGCGTCGGAGAAAAACTCCGGACCGCCAAAATTACCGGATTTCAAAGCGAGCAACATCTCGCCTGCCTGCGCACCCACCGCACGCAGCACCGGGACGCCCGCGGCTATTTCCACGCCCACGAGAAACCCAGGAATCCTCAACCGGTCGACCACGGCGCCCGACGTCTCGCCGCCCGCAACGATCAGGCGCCGGACGCCGGCCTGCACCAAGTCCTCGGCGATGTCGGCCATCGCCTGCTCGATGGCATGCCCGGCCGCGTCGCGGCCGTGACGCGCCTGAACGGCGGCAACGGCTTCCGGTGTCGCGCTCGAGGCGATCAGAACAGGACCATCCGCCAGGCGCGGCCGCGCCCAGGCGAGCGCGCGCTGCGCTTCGCCAGTACCTGCAACGATCTGCTCGGGATCAAGATGTAACACCGGCATGACACGCTCGGCATTGGCGATCTGTTGAAGCGTCGCCTGCGAGCAGCTCCCGGCAAGGCAGGCCGCCGGGCCGCCAACCGCCGCACCAGCGTCGCTGCCCGCCGCGCTCGACCGCACCTTTCCGGTCGACACCAGCGCCCGCGCCAGGCCTAGGCCGATGCCGGAGGCGCCGACCGACAGCCGATGCTCGGCGGCAACGAGGCCGATGGTCTCGAGGTCGCGGTCGAACACAGCGTCGATGATCGCGGCATCGATACCCTTGCCCGCGAGTTCAACCAGCCGCGCCCGCACCGCATCTGCCCCGCGCGTGACGGTGGCGAGATCGACGAGGCCGATTTGCGTCTTGCTCTGGCGCGCCAAGACGCGCACCAGGTTGGAATCCCGCATCGGGTTGAGCGGATGGTCCTTCAGCGGGCTCTCGTTCAAGGGCACGGCGCCGACGAAGAGGTTGCCCTGATAGACGGTGCGGCCCGTCTCCGGAAAGGCCGGCGTCACCAGCACGGTCGCCTCGCCGCAATCGGCGCGGAGCGCGTCCATGACGGGGCCGATATTGCCGGCGTCGGTGGAATCGAAGGTCGAGCAGATCTTGAACAGCACGTGGCCGGCGCCGCGGCCGCGCAGCCATGTCTCCGCCGCGCGTGAGCGCGACACGGCAAGGCCCGCCTCGATCGAGCGGCTCTTCAGTGACACAACGACGGCATCGACCTCGGGCAACGCCAGATCATCGGCAGGCACGCCGATGGTCTGCACAGTGCGCAGGCCGGCGCGCGTCAGCGTGTTGGCGAGATCGGAGGCGCCGGTGTAGTCGTCGGCGATGCAGCCCAACGCAAGTGTCACGGCTTCACTCCAGCGTAAGGCTTGAACCAAGCGAGCCCATCCGTTGTCTTGCCGCGCGGATTGTATTCGCAGCCGACGAAGCCGGCATAGCCGAGCCGGTCGAGCTCTTCGAACAGGAACGGATAGTTCAGCTCCTCGCCGTCGGGCTCGTTGCGCGAGGGGATGCTGGCGATCTGGATGTGGCCGATGATCGGCATCATCTCGCGCAGCCGCATGGTGACGTCGCCATGGATGATCTGGCAGTGATAGATGTCGAACTGGAGCTTCAGGTTCGGAAGTCGCAACTCCTGGATCAGGTCGCGGGCGAAGCCGAAATCGTTGAGGAAATAGCCGGGCACGTTGCGTGCATTGATCGGCTCGAGCACGATATCGATGCCGTGGGGCGCGAAGAACTCCGCGGCCCACGCCACCGATTTGTAGAACGCCTCGATCGCGACGCGCTCGCCGCGGTTGGCGATACCAGCCATCAGGTGCAGGCGCTTGACGCCGGTCGCCTTGGCATACGGCAGCGCCGTCTCCAGGCTCGCCTTGAGATCGGAGAAGCGCGCTGGCAACGCCGCAAAACCTTTCTCGCCGGCATTCCAGTCGCCCGGCGGCAGATTGAACAGCGCCTGGGTCAGCCCGTTACGCTTGAGGCGCTCGCCGACCGCCTCGGCCGGATGCTCGTAGGGAAAGAGAAACTCGACGGCGGCGAAGCCGGCTTGCGCGGCAGCATCGAAGCGGTCGAGGAACGGCACCTCGGTGAACATCATCGAGAGGTTGGCGGCAAAACGGGGCATCGGAGTCCTCTCAGTTCTACTTGTCGCCGGGCAGCTTGACGCCGGTGACCTGCGCATACATCCGCGCCACCGACGCGTCGTCGTCGCGGCCCATGCCGGCGGCTGATGTCATCAGAAACATCTGAAGTGCGGCGGCAGAGACCGGCACCGGGAATCTGGCGCTGCGCGCCATGTCCTGGATGATGCCGAGGTCCTTCACGAAGATCTCGACCGCGCTACGCGGCGTGTAGTCGCCGTCGAGCACATGCGGCATCCGGTTCTCGAACATCCAGGAATTGCCGGCAGAGGCCGTGATCACCTCATAGACCTTGCGGATGTCGAGGCCCTGCTTGGCCGCGAACGCCATCGCTTCCGAGGCGGCAGCGATATGCACACCGGCGAGGAGCTGATTGATCATCTTGAAGGCAGCGCCCTGCCCCGCGGCATCACCGAGCTCATAGAGCTTTGCGGCCATGGCATCGAGCGCTGGACGCGCCTTGGCAAAAGCGGCGGAGCTGCCGGAAGCGAGGATGGTCAGGTCGCCTTGCGCGGCGCGCTGGGCTCCGCCGGAGATCGGCGCATCCAGATAATGCCGGCCGGTGGCCTCCAACTGCTTGGCAAGGCGCCGCGCGATATCCGGGTCCATGGTCGCCGAGGATATGAAGACGCTGCCCTTCGGCATGGTCTCTGCGGCGCCGTCCTTGCCGAACAGGATGGTTTCGGTCTGGGCGGCGTTGACCACGACGCTGACGACGATATCGGCGTCCTTGGCCGCCTCGGCCGGCGTCCTGGCGCCTGCGCCGCCGTCCTTCACGAAGCGCGCGACGGCATCCGCCGAAACGTCGCAGCCGGTCACGGCATGGCCGGCGCGCTTCAGCGAGGTCGCCATACCAAAACCCATCGAGCCGAGCCCGATCACGGCGGTACGCTGATTTTGTGGCGTGGAGGCGGACATGCAACTAACCCTTGCGAAACGTTTCCCGGACGGCCGCCCTTTGCGGCGGCTCGGCGCACCGATAACACGGCTTGGCCGCGCTGCCAAAGCGTGAGACAAGCAGGCATGACGGCCATGAACAACGAGACACGGCTGCGTGAGGATATCTGCCGCTTCGGGCGGTCGCTGTTCGAGCGCGGACTGACGCCGGGCTCCTCCGGCAATATCAGCGTCAAGCTGGACGATGACGGCTGGCTGGTGACACCAACCAACGCCTCGCTCGGCTTCCTCGATCCGGCGCGGCTGTCGCGGCTGGATAGAAGGGGACGGCTGGTTTCGGGGGATGCGCCGACCAAGGAAGTTCCGCTCCACACCGCGCTCTACGACACGCGCGGGAGCGCGCGCGCGATCGTGCACCTGCACTCGACCCATTCGGTCGCGCTCTCGATGCTGCCCGAGGTCGACCCGCGCGCCGCGCTGCCGCCGATGACGGCCTATTACCTGATGAAATGCGGCGCCACCGCGCTCGTGCCGTATTACCGCCCCGGCGATCCCGCGGTGGCGGACGCGATCAAGGGACTGGCGGGGAAATATTCATCCGTGCTGCTCGCCAACCACGGCCCTGTCGTCGCCGGCGACACGCTGGAAGCCGCGGTGTTCGCGACGGAAGAGCTGGAGGAAACGGCAAAGCTGTACCTGCTGCTGCGCGGGATGAACCCGCGCTACCTGTCGCCGGAGCAGGTGACGGATCTGGTGAAGGTGTTCGGGGTGACGTTGCCGGAGCATGGGGATGGGCATTAGCCCGGCTCTAACCCCGTCATTGCGAGCTTAGCGAAGCAATCCAGAATCCTTCGCGGGAGACTCTGGATTGCTTCGCTGCGATCGCAATGACGGAGGATGTGGTGACGACAGTAGCCGGCATGGGCGGAGCGATATGCGGGACCAGCGGACCGGAATTGATTTGCATCACCGGGATCGCGAGCACATGATCCCCCTGTAATTGACTGAAGGAGTTTTTTCATCGATCGCTAGGAGAATTGTCATGGATTTCAAAATATCCTGCGCCCTCCTCTCTGCCGCCTGCTTTATTGCCCTGCCACTTTCCGCAAACGCCCAGACGTCCGCGCGCGGCGGCGTCCCCGATCTCAAGGTCGAGGCCAATTGCAAGGCAACTCAGGAGATCGACAAGTCGCTGACCGAGCCGCAGTCCTACGAGGCCTGCATGAGCGACGAGCAAACCGCACAGCAACAGCTCGGGTCCATCTGGACGACAACGCCGGAGAAAATTCGCACCCAATGCTACGCCGAGGCCTCCGCCGGTGGCATCGAAAGCTATGTCGACCTTCTCTCCTGCATCCAGATGAATGGCTTCGGGCAACCCTCGGCACCCGCGTCAACGCTGCGCGGCGCAAGCAAGAACCGGAACAAAAAGCAATCAGGATAGGGATCGTAGCGAGCGGCTATAATCCGAGGTACGCCTTCCTGACGTCGGGATTGCCCTTGATCTCCGCGGACGGGCCGCGCATCAGCACGCGGCCGGTCTGCAGGATGTAGGCGCGGTCGGCGATCTCGAGGCACTCGGCCATGCGCTGCTCGACGATCAGCACGGTCATGCCGGCGTCGCGGATGCGCTTCACCGCCTGAAAGATCTCGTCGACGAGCTTTGGCATGATGCCCTGCGAGGGTTCGTCCAGCATCAACAGCCGCGGGCGCGTCATCAGCGCGCGGCCGATCGCGAGCATCTGCTGCTCGCCACCGGAGAGCGTCTCGGCGCGCTGCTCGAGGCGTTCGGACAAGCGCGGAAACAGGTTGAAGACGAGATCGAGCGGCTGCTCGCGGTTTACTTCGCCGCGATAGAGATAGCTGCCGAGGCGGAGATTGTCGCGCACTGACAGGCGCGGAAACAGCCGGCGGTTCTCCGGCACATAGGCGATGCCGGTGGCGGTGATGTGGTGCTGCGCCATGCCGTCGAGGCGCTTGCCGTCGAACGTCACGGAGCCCGAACGCGGGCGCTCGGCGCCGGCGATGGATTTGAGCAGCGTCGACTTGCCCGCGCCGTTGGCGCCGGCGACGCAGACGATCTCGCCCTTCTGAACCTCGATCGAGACCGCGGAGATCGCGACCAGGCCCTGATAGGCCGTCGTGACTTCACGCACCGACAGCATGACGATCTCCCAGATATGCGCTGATCACCTTGGGATCGCGGACGACCTCGGAAGGTTTGCCCTCGACCAGCACCTTGCCGAGGTCGAGCACGATGGCGCGATCGACCAGCGGCATCACGATCTCCATGACATGCTCGACCATCAGCACGGTAATGCCGGCATCGCGCACCTTGCGCACCAGCGCCACGCCGGTCTGTGCTTCGGTCGGAGTGAGGCCGGTGAGAACCTCGTCGAGCAGCAGCAGCTTTGGCTCGGTCGCGAGCGCACGCGCGACTTCGAGGCGACGCTTCTCGGCCGGCACCAGGTCGCTTGCGAGCACGTCGGCGCGCGCGGCAAGGCCGGTGAACTCCAGCACCTCATGCGCCTTGCGGCGCGCCTCGCGCATCACGGTGTTACGAACCAAAGCGCCGACAATGACGTTGTCGACAACCGTCATGGTCTCAAAGCTCTTGACCACCTGGAAGGTGCGCCCGATGCCGCGCTGGCAGCGCTCGGCCGCCGGCATATGGGTGACATCCTCGCCGTCGAACCAGATCGAGCCTTGCGTCGGCGGCAAGACGCCGGCGATGAGGTTGAACAGCGTCGATTTGCCGGCGCCGTTCGGGCCGATCAGGCCGACGATCTCGCCGCGTCCAACCGAGATCGAGACGTCGCTGTTGGCGACGAGGCCACCAAAACGCTGCCAGACGCCGCGGGTTTCAAGGAGCGCGGTCATCGCGTGGCCCCCTTCGCCTTGGTACGCGAGAACAGGCTCACCAGACCCTGCGGCAGCGCCAGCGAGATCAGCACGATCAGGGCGCCGTAGACGATGAGATCGACGCCGCGCCCGGAGCCGCCGATATAGGAGCGCGTCAGCTCGGTCATCGGGATCAGGATGGCGGCCCCTAAAACCGGCCCCCAGAGGGTGCCGATGCCGCCGAGCACGGCCGGCAATGCCATCAGCAGCGAGAACTGGAAGCCCATCACGCTCTCTGGATCGATATAGGCGAGAAACTGCGCATAGAAGGCACCGCCAATGGCGACGAGGAAGGCGGAGACGGCCGCCGCGCCCATCTTGGAGTTGAACACGACGACGCCGAGGCTTTCGGCCGCCTCCGGATTGTCCTTCACCGCACGCCACCAAAAGCCCCATTTGGAGTCTTCCAGCCACCAGGTGACGAACCAGGCGAGGCAGCAGAGTGCCAGCGCGAAATAGAAGTACGGCAGCTTGGTGCGCAGGAACTGGAATTTCAGCCAGCTGTCGCCGCGGATCGGAA
This sequence comes from Bradyrhizobium sp. SPXBL-04, assembly GCF_051853035.1. NCBI lineage: Bacteria > Pseudomonadati > Pseudomonadota > Alphaproteobacteria > Hyphomicrobiales > Nitrobacteraceae > Bradyrhizobium > Bradyrhizobium sp. SPXBL-04. Next base: position 6,018,336 of record NZ_CP182472.1, read on the forward strand.
TGGTGATGCCCATCGCAGCTCCCGCCCACTCCCAGTTCTGGAACAGCAGCAGACCGATTTCGGCGATGACGATGGTCGCGATCACGAAGTAATGGCCGCGCAGGCGAAAGAAGGGATAGCCGAGGCCCATCGCGATCAGGGCGGCAATCACGCCGCCGCCGAGCATGCCGAACCAGGGTAGCACGCCGAACTTGGTGAACAAGAGCTCGGTGGTGTAGGCGCCGATGCCGAAATAGAGCGCGTGGCCCAGCGAGATCTGTCCGCAATAGCCGGAGAGAATGTTCCAGCTCTGCGACAGTGCCGCATACATCAAGGTCAGGATCAGGATGTTCTGGACGTAGACATCCTTGATGAACAGCGGCGCGAGCGCGGCGAGCCCGGCCAGCACGGCGGCGATGATGAGGTCGCGGCGGCGCCGCGCAGCAAAATTCTTGTCCATCACATCGACCCGAACAGGCCACGCGGCCGGATGAAGACGACGAGCAGGTAGACGGCGTAGATGCCGACCGATTTCAGCGACGGCGGCAGCACCAAGGCGGTGACCGCTTCCACGAGGCCGACGATGATGCCGCCAGCGAAGGCGCCGAACACGCTGCCGAAGCCGCCCAGCGCCACCGTGACATAGGCGATCAGCGCAAAGGAGGCGCCGACATCGGGATAGATGTAGAAGAACACCGCCATGATGGCGCCGGCGAGACCGACCAGCGCGGCGCCAAGACCCCAGCCCAGCGCGAACACGCGGTTCTTGTCGATGCCGACGAGGGCCACCGCGCCGGGATCCTCACGCGTCGCTTCCAGCGCACGGCCGAAATCGGTGCGATGGATGAAGAAGTAGAGGCCGGCAAAGGCGAGAATCGAAACCAGCGCGCCGATCAGCTGCGGCTCCGGCAGGAAGATGCCGGCGACCGAAATAGTTTTGCCGCCGAGCCATGACTGCGGAATGCTGCGATAATCCGGTGTGAAGAAGAACTGCGCTAGGCCGCGCATCACGATGGCAAGGCCAAAGGTGGAGAAGATCTGCACCATGCCGGCATTGGCCTTGGCTCGCATGGCGAAGCGTACAATGAGCAGGTAGACCACCGCTCCGAACACGAACAGCGCCGCGGCAACCAATGGCGCCGACAGCAAGGGATCGATGGCGAAGAAGGCGAACAGAAAGAAGCTCGCATACATCGCGATCATCAGGAACTCGCCATGGGCGAAGTTCACGACGTCCATCAGGCCGAAGATCAGCGCGAGGCCGACCGCGATCAGTCCGTAGAGCAGGCCCATGAGCAGGCCGCTCGCGAGACTCTGGATAATGGCTTGGGCTGTCACTGCTTTGCCTCCACCAGAAAAACGTCACGGTAGGGCTCCGTCATTGCGAGGAGCTCGGGACAAAATTGCGAAGCAATTTTGTGCTGATGCGACGAAGCAATCCAGATTGTCTCCGCGGATTCATTCCTGGATTGCTTCGCTTCACTCGCAATGACGGAGAATGCGGTTAGCGGCTCGATTTTCTCGGCTCTCACAGTGCTTGGTTCCCTGCCCCGGCGCTGCGTCCCGCTTACTTCATCGGCCAGATCGCCTCGGCGATCGCGGCCTGCGGCGGGAAGATGGTGACGAACTTGCCGCCGACATATTGGAGCAGCACCGGGTCGGCATCGTTGTTCTGGCCCGCCTCGTCGAACTTGACGCGCTTCCAGGGCATGATGGTCTGCTCGCCGGGGATGTCTGTCGCCGCCAGCGCATCGCGGATCTTCTCGCCGTCGGTCGACTTGGCGCGGCTGATGGCGTCGGCGAGGATGATCAGGCCCATGAACTGGCGCGAGGTGAGGTCGTTGAAGTCCTTGCCCGACCGCGCCTTGAACATCGCGTTGATCTTGCCGACCATCGGGCGCTTCTGCGCGAGGTCGAGCGAGAAGGTGCCGCGCGAGATCACGCCTTCGAGCTTGTCACCGACGGCATCATAGAGCGCCTTCTCCGAGAAGCCGGCGTCCTGCGCCACGATCGCGTTCGGCTTGTAACCGAGCTCGGCCATGGTCTTGACCAGGAGGATGCCGTCGGTGGTGTAGCTCGAGGGCATCAGCACGTCGGCATTGGCGGTCTTGAGCTGCTGCACCTCGGCCGAGAGCGACGGCGAGTTGGCGCGATACTTGATGTCGGTGACGATCTTGTAGCCGCGCTCGCCGGCGATCTTGGCCTGGGCGTTGCCGGAATCGGTGCCGAAGATAGTGTCCTCGTGGAACAGCGATAGCGTCTCGATCTTGGTGCCCTTCTTCTTCATGGCATCGAAGAAGTCGAACATCGCGGCCGAGTACATCTCGTCATGCGGCGCGGCGCGGAAATAGTATTTCAGGCCGCGGCGATGCAGGCTCGGCGAGGAATTGTCGGCGGAGACGAACGGGATCTGGTAGCGTTCGCAGATCTGGCTGACGGTGACGGCGACCGCGCTCTGATAGGTGCCGATGATGGCGGCGACCTTCTCCTGCGTGATCAGGCGCTCGGCCTCGGCGCGGCCCTTCTGCGGATCGGCCTGATGGTCGGCGAACACGAGGCGCACTTTTGCGCCGCCGAGGCCCGGCAGGCCCTCACCTTTCGCCAGCGGCAGGTCGAAATCGGTGTCCTTGTTGATCACCTCGAGCGCGGTCTCATAGGCCTTCTGCGCATCGACGCCCTGCTGTGCGCTGCCGCCGGAGAACGGATAGATCACGCCGATCACGACTTCCGAAGTCTGTGCGCGCGCGGCCAGCGGCACCAGCGCAGCTGTAGCGGTAGCTCCCAACAACACGTCGCGGCGAGAGATCGTCATGGCAAAGTCCCCTGTTACTGAATTTCGGCTGATCGAATGAAGTGATTGATGGCTGCGGTAAAGCCCGAACAAGCAGCAAACGCTGCCTGCTAAATCACGGCCATGGTCCTGTTCTTGAGATCCGTCACCAGCATCAGGCCGGGCGAATGCGTGATCGCGAACGGCAGCTTTGCGGCGTTGATGACGGATTGCGGCGTGACGCCACAGGCCCAGAACACCGGAATCTCTTCATCGGCGACCGGCACGGGATCGCCGTAGTCTGGCTTGGCAATATCCTTGATGCCGATCAGATGCGGATGGCCGAGATGTACCGGCGCGCCGTGCACGGCGGGATAGCGCGAGGTGATCTGCACCGCGCGGATCGCATCCGCCGGCTTGAACGGACGCATCGACACCACCATCGGGCCGGCAAACGGTCCGGCCTCGCCGCAGGCGATGTTGGTGCGGTACATCGGCACGCGCACGTTCTTCTCGATGTGGCGGATCGGCATTCCCTCCTCGAGCAGGGCCTCTTCGAACGAGAAGGAGCAGCCGAGCACAAAGGTGACGAGATCGTCGCGCCAATGCTTCGTCACGTCGGTCGGTTCGTCCACGACCTCGCCGTCGCGCCAGACGCGATAGCGCGGAACGTCGGTGCGGATGTCGAGATCGGCGCCGAGCGAAGGGATGTAAGGGCTGCCGACGTCGGACATGCCGATGATCGGGCACGGCTTCGGATTTAGCTGGCAGAAGCGGTGGAAGGCACTGGCATATTCCGCCGGCAGGATCGCCAGATTGCCCTGAACGAAGCCGGGGGCGACACCGGCGGTGGAGGCGACCAGCCCTTCGCGATAGGCAAGCCGGGCCTTGCGGCTCGGGAGCATGTCGGGCGTTTCAGTTTGCTGCGCTGCCACCAAAACAGTCATGGGATCGACCTGCCTATAAACTCGACAAAGACAAGCCAACACCAAGCGTGCTATAAAGTCTAATCGTCGTTTCTAATCAATCTCGATAAATCTGATTTATCGACTGGGAAAATCCTTCCAATGCTGGACTTCAGGTCGATCGAGACATTCCTCTGGGTTGTGAAGCTCGGCAGCTTTCGGGGCGCTGCACAACGGCTCAACACCACCCAGCCGGCGATCTCCCAGCGCATCGCCCAGCTCGAGCGCGAGATGGGCGTGAAGCTCCTCAATCGCGATCATCGCGTCGCTTCGCCGACGCCGAGCGGCCGGCAGATGATGGTCTATGCGGAGAAGCTGATCGGCCTGCGTGCCGCGATGATGGCGGAGATCGGCGACCGCTCGGCGATGCGCGGCGTCATGCGCCTCGGCGTCGCCGAGACCATCGTGCACACTTGGCTGCCGCGCCTGGTGAAGAGCGTGAACGAGGTCTATCCGAACCTGTCGCTGGAGATCGAGGTTGACATCACGCCGAACCTCACCGCGCGCCTGCTCGCGCAGGAGATCGAGCTTGCGTTTGTGGTGGGACCGCTGTCCGCTTCCGGCGTGCACAATCGCGTGCTCGCCGATTATCCGATCGGCTTCCTCGCAAGCCCCTCGCTCGGCCTCGGCCAGGGTCCGGTGACGCCGGCGGAGCTCGCGCGATTTCCGATCATCACCTTCCCGCGCAAGACCAAGCCTTACGAGGTCGTGCGCGAGGTGTTCGACCGGCCTGAGCTGCCGCCGATCCGGCTGCACGCCTCCGCCTCGCTGGCCACCGTCATCCACATGGCGGTCGAAGGACTCGGCATCGCCGTGATCCCCGACGCCATCGTCGAGAACGAGCTTGCCGACGGGCGGCTGCAACTGCTCGACACCGATCTCGCGATCGCGCCGCTGACCTTCACCGCGAGCTGGCTCGCCTCGCCCGACGTCGTGGCCGTCGAGCGCGTTGCCGAGCTGGCACGGCAAATTGCGCAGAGCAGCCTCACGGTTGACGCGCCCACGCTGGCGCGTCATTGAAAAAGGCGCCGGACAATTGAGAGACTGACCGCATGAGCCGAGCCGCCACCAACCTGCAGATCGATTCCGCCCGCCTCTGGGGCTCCATCCACGACACCGCGCAGTTCGGGGCGACGGTCAAGGGCGGCGTGCGGCGGCTGACGCTGAGCTCCGAGGACAAGCAGGTCCGCGACTGGTTCCGCAAGGCCTGCGAAGACGCGGGCCTGGAGGTGCATGTCGATGCGCTCGGCTCGATGTTCGGCCTGCGCAAGGGACGCGACATGTCGAAGCCGCCCGTCGGCATCGGCTCGCATCTCGACACGCAGCCGACCGGCGGCAAGTATGACGGCATTCTGGGTACGCTCGGCGCACTCGAAGTGATCCGCACGCTGAACGATGCCGGCATCGAAACCGAAGCGCCGATTTGTGTCGTCAACTGGACCAATGAGGAAGGCTCGCGCTTCGCACCGGCGATGATGGCCTCCGCGGCTTACGTCGGCGATTTCACCACCGATGACATTTTGTCGCGCAGGGACGCCGAGGGCACGACCGTCGGCCAGGCGCTCGACAGCATCGGCTATCGCGGCGACAAGCCGGTCGGTTTCCAGAAGCTTGGCTGCTTCGTCGAGCTGCACATCGAGCAGGGCCCGATCCTTGAGGCCGAAGGCAAGACCATCGGCGTGGTCGATTCCGGTCAGGGCGTGCTGTGGTACGACGGTAAGATCAGCGGCTTCGAGAGCCATGCGGGATCGACCCCGATGCCGCTGCGGCGTGATGCGCTGGCGACACTGTCGGAGATCGTGCTGGCGATGGAGGAGATCGCGAAGAAGCACGGGCCGAACGCGGTCGGCACCATCGGCGAGGCCGTGATCGCAAACCCCTCACGCAACGTCATTCCCGGCGAGATCGCTTTCACCATGGATTGCCGCAGCGCGGATGGCGCCATCATGGACGCGCTCGATCGCGATTTGCGCGCCGCGATTGCCGAGATCGCCGCGCGCCGCAAGGTCGAGGTCAAGATCGACCTGGTCTGGCGCAAGCCGCCGACGCATTTCGATCCCAAGCTGATTGCGGCGGTCGAGAACGCGGCGAAGACGCTCGGCTATTCGTCTCGCCGCATCACCTCCGGAGCTGGTCACGACGCCTGCAACCTCAACACCGTCATGCCGGCGGCAATGGTGTTCGTGCCCTGCAAGGACGGCATCAGCCACAACGAGCTGGAGGACGCGACGCAGCCCGACTGCGCCGCGGGCACCAACGTTCTCATGCATACCGTGCTGGCGATCGCCGGCGTCGCGTCCTGACCGGAGAGAGCCATGCGCGGAGTTTTCGTCGACGCCAATGAAACTCTTGCCGTGATCATGGAGCGGCTGGAGAAGCCGGGCGATCCCAAGGTGCGGATCCACCGGAATCCCGACATCAAGCCCGAGCAGTACCCTGATATTCTCGACGGCGCCGAGATCGCCATCGTCGATCACACCGCGCTGCCGACCGACGTCGCTAAGAAGTGCGCCGGGCTGAAGCACGTCGTGTTCCTCGGCACCGGCGCGCGCAGCTACATGAATCCGGAGGAACTGGCCGAACTCGGCATCTCCGTGCATCTGATCAAGGGCTACGGCGACACGGCGGTGGCGGAATCCGCGATCGCGCTGATGTGGGCCTCCGCCCGCCTCATCGCGATGATGGATCGCGAGATGCGCGGCGGCAACTGGCTGCGCGAGGACGGCATGCAGCTCACCGGCAAGACGCTCGGACTGATCGGCTTCGGCGGCATTGCCGCGGAAGTTGCACGCATTGCGTCCGGCAGCGGCATGAAGGTGATCGCCTGGAACCGCTCGCCGAAGAGCTGTCGTGGCGTGGAATTCACCGATCTCGACACCGTGCTGGCAAGGAGCGACGTCGTGTCGCTGCATCTGCTGCTCAACGATGAGACGCGCGGCATGATCACGCGCGAGAAGATCCTTGCGATGAAGCGCGGCGTCATCCTCATCAACACCGCCCGCGCCGCGATCGTCGACGAGGCTGCGATGATCGACGCGCTGAAGTCGGGCCACATCCGCCATGCCGGTCTCGACGTCTTCAACATCGAGCCGCTGCCAGGCGATCATCCGCTGACAAAATTGCCGAATGTGACATTGTCGGCGCATTCCGCCTTCCGCACGCCGGAGGCGAGCGAGAACCTGATTGAAGCGGCGTGGGAGCACTGCCGCCGAATCGTAAGTTCGTAGGGTGGGTTAGCGAAGCGTAACGCACCACTGTCTATTTCCGCTGGGGCAGAAGAGGTGGGTTACGGCTTCGCCTAACCCGCCCTACGCCCCCCGCCGGATCGTAAGAGGATAAGAGCAATAACAAATGGCCGACTATCGCACCATCAAGGCAGAGCCGCTCACCAGTGTCATCTATGCCATCGCCAAGGCCGGCGGATCCACCGATCGCGAAGCCGAGCTGGTCTCCACCAACCTCGTCGAAGCGAATCTGAAAGGCCACGACTCGCACGGCGTCGGCATGATTCCGCGCTATGCCGAGGCGGTCGCCGAGGGCGGTCTCGCCATCAACCAGCACGTCAAGATCGTGATGGACACTGGCCCCCTGCTGACCCTCGACGGCCTGACCGGCTACGGCCAGGTGATGGGTCATGAGGCGATGGAGCTCGGCGCCGAGCGCGCCAAGCGCAACGGCGTCTGCGTCGTCGGCCTCTCCAACTCGCACCATATCGGCCGCATCGGCCACTGGGCCGAGCAGTGCATCGACCACGGGCTGGTCTCGATCCACTTCGTCAACGTGATCTCGCGCCCGATCGTGGCGCCCTGGGGCGGCAGCGATGCGCGCCACGGCACCAACCCCTTCTGCGTCGGCATCCCGCGCGCGGGCCACGAGCCGATCGTGCTCGACTTCGCCACCAGCAAGATCGCGCAGGGCAAGACCCGCGTCGCTCACAACAAAGGCGTCGCGCTCGAGCCTGGCACCATCATCGACAACGAGGGAAAACCAACGACGAACCCGCGTTACACCGTGATCGCGCCGCACGGCGCCATCCTGCCGTTCGGCGAGCACAAGGGCTCCGGCCTCGCACTGGTGTGCGAAATCCTGGGTGGCGCGCTCTCGGGTGGCGAGGTTGTCAAGGGTCCGGCCGACGGCAAGCGCCGCGTCCTCAACGGCATGCTCTCGATCATCATCGATCCCAACAAGCTCGGCACCGGCGAGAACCTCGCTCGCGAAGTCGAGAGCTTCGTCGCCTGGCACACCGGCTCGCCACCCGCCCCCGGCGTCGACAAGGTGAAGATTGCCGGCGAGCCCGAACGCGAGATCAAGAAGCAGCGGCTGGCCGAAGGCATTCAGGTCGATCCGAACACTTGGCAGGAAATTCTGGATGCCGGGAAGCGGTTCGGGCTGGATCGGGCCGCGATCGAGAAGATCGTGGGGTAAGTAATCTGCTGCGCGGGAATGGAAGAGTCATTTTCCGCGCTGCCCTCCCTTCTCCCCTTGTGGGAGAAGGTGGCATAGGCGGCCTTCGGCCGCCGTTCTTGGGAACGCCGATGCTTCGCATCGGCTATGGCGCCGGATGAGGGGTTCGCTCCACGAGGTGTCCTTCAAATGAGAGGCCTGTCTCCGCGGATAGAGACCCCTCACCCGGCCTCGATGCTCCGCATCGAAGCCACCCTCTCCCACAAGGGGAGAGGGTGAAGCACCGAGCTAGTCGACCATCTCCGCGACGGCCTTGCCGCAGGCCGTCGTGTCGGCGTTACCGCCGAGGTCCTTGGTCCGGAGCGTGCGTTCGGCGAGCGTGCGCTCGATCGCGTCGACGATCGACTTGCCGGCTTCCTTCTCGCCGAGATGCTCGAGCATCATCGCGCCCGACCAGATCATGCCGATCGGGTTGGCGATGCCCTGCCCCGCGATGTCAGGCGCCGAGCCGTGCACCGGCTCGAACACCGAGGGGAAATCGCCCTCGGGATTGATATTGCCTGACGGCGCGATGCCGATGGTGCCGGTGCAGGCCGGACCAAGATCGGAGAGAATGTCGCCGAACAGATTGGAGCCGACCACGACGTCGAACCAGTCCGGATGCAGCACGAAGTTCGCGGTCAGGATGTCGATGTGATACTTGTCCCACTTCACGCCCGGGAACTTCTTGGCCATCGCCTCCACGCGTTCGTCCCAATAGGGCATCGTGATGGAGATGCCGTTCGATTTCGTCGCCGACGTCAAGTGCTTCTTCGGCCGCGACTGGGCAAGCTCGAAGGCGAACTTCAGGATGCGGTCGACGCCGATACGGGTCATCACCGTCTGCTGCGTCACGAACTCACGGTCGGTGTCCGGGAACATGCGGCCGCCGACGGAGGAATATTCGCCTTCCGTGTTCTCGCGCACCACCCAGAAATCGATGTCGCCGGGCCTGCGGTTCGCCAGCGGCGACGGCACGCCGGGCATCAGCCGCACCGGGCGCAGGTTCACATACTGGTCGAACTCGCGGCGAAACTTGATCAACGAGCCCCACAGCGAGACGTGGTCCGGAATCTTGGCCGGCCAACCGACCGCACCGAAATAGATCGCATCGTGCTTGCCGATCTTTTCCTTCCAGTCATCCGGCATCATCTGGCCGTGCTTCTCGTAATAGTCCCAGGACGAGAAGTCGAAATGGTCGAATTGCAGGGACACCCCGTGCTTCTTCGCCGCCGCCTCCAGAACGCGCTGGCCCTCAGGCATCACTTCCTTGCCGATGCCGTCGCCGGGAATGACCGCGATCCGGTATTGTTTCTTGCTCATCGAGAACGTCCTTGATTGGTTCGGCAGCCGCCGCCTTTTGATCGCACTGCAATGGACCAAACGCGGCGGCAGTGCAACGCTGCACTGCAATGTTGACCATGGCGCGACCGAGCGCCTACTGATTTGATGCTGTTCCTATCCTGCGAGTCCCTTCATGGATCTGCATCTGCGTGGCAAGCGCGTCCTAATCACGGGCGCATCCAAGGGCATCGGCGCGGCCGCCGCCGAGGCGTTTGCCGAGGAAGGCGCGCATCTGCTGCTCGCTGCCCGCAGCGGCGAGCAGCTCAAGGCGCTGGCGGAGCGGTTGCGCTCCGCGCACCAGGTTGATGCTGCGACGAGTGCCGTCGATCTACGCCAAGCCGAGGACATCGCGCGGCTCGCCAACGAGGCTGCGGACATCGACATCCTCGTCAACAATGCCGGTGACATCCCTGGCGGGTCCATCGACAAGATCGACGAAGCGACCTGGCGGCACGCCTGGGAATTGAAAGTGTTCGGCTACATCAACCTCACGCGGCAGATCTACGCGCAGATGAAGGCCAAGGGTGGTGGCGTGATCGTTAACGACATCGGCGCGGCGGGCGAGAAATTCGATGCCAATTACATCTGCGGCAGCGCCGGCAATGCCGCGCTGATGGCCTTCACCCGTGCGCTCGGTGGAAAAAGTCTCGCCGACAACATCCGCGTGGTCGGCATCAATCCCGGACCTGTCGGCACCGACCGCCACGTCACCCTGCTCAAGACGCGGGCAAAGCACCAGTTCGGCGACGAGAGCCGCTACAGGGAATTCCAGAAGAGCCTGCCGCTCGGCCGCCCTGCGCATGCGCGCGAGATCGGTGATCTCATGGCGTTCCTGGCGTCGGATCGCTCGGGCTATACGTCGGGGGTGATCTATACCGTCGATGGCGGCATCAGCGCCGGGTGGGGCTAACTCTATCCCCGTCATTGCGAGCGAAGCGAAGCAATCCAGAAATGCCCCCGCGGTGAAAAGACTGGATTGCTTCGCTTCGCTCGCAATGACGGCACCAAGTACAAGCATAGGAGTAAAATAGTTGTCTCAAGAGCTGATCCGCGAAACCGCGTGCGCCGTCGTCGACAAATTGCGGTCTGGCGACGTCTCGCCGCTTGAACTGCTGGATATGGTGGAGAAGCGCATCAGCGAGGTCGATGGCAGGGTCAACGCGCTGCCGACGCTGTGCTTCGATCGCGCCCGGGATAACGCCAAGGCGCTGATGCAGAAGCCGGCCGGCGCGCGCGGGCTGCTCGCGGGCCTGCCGGTGCCGATCAAGGATCTGACCGACGTTGCGGGCGTGCTGAACACGCAGGGCTCGCCGATCTTCAAGGATAACATCCCCGCGAAATCCGACCTCATGGTCGAGAACCTCGAAGCCAATGGCGCGGTGGTCTACGCCAAGTCCAACACGCCGGAATTCGGCGCCGGCGCCAACACCTTCAACGAGATGTTCGGTGCGACCCTCAATCCCTGGGATACTTCGAAATCTGCCGCCGGCTCCTCCGGCGGCGCGGCAGTGGCGCTGACCACCGGCATGGCCTGGCTCGCGCAGGGCTCCGACATGGGCGGCAGCCTGCGCAGTCCGGCAAGTTTCTGCGGCATCGTCGGCATGCGGCCGAGCATCGGCCGCGTCGCGCATACGCCCAAGGCGGGCATCGACCGCAATCTCGGCGTGCAGGGCCCGATGGCCCGCAATGTCGAGGATCTCGCACTGCTGCTGGATGCCATGAGCGGCGACTATGCCGCCGATCCGCTGTCGCTGCCGGCGCCGCTGACTTCGTTCCTGTCAGCTGCCCAGTCCGGCAAGAAGCCGAGGCGCATCGCCTATTCGCCCGATCTCGGCATCACGCCGGTCGATCCCGAGGTCAAGGCGATCACACGCAAGGCGGCTGAACGCTTCGCCGAGGCCGGCGTCACCGTCGAGGAGGCGCATCCGGACTGGCGCGAGGCGCACGAATGCTTCCACGTGCTGCGCGCCTTCGACTTCGCGATCAGCAAGGCACAACTTCTCCGCACCAAGCGTGACCTGCTCAAGCCCGAGGTGATCTGGAACATCGAGGAAGGCCTCAAGCTCACCGTCGAGCAGCTCGAACGTGCCGAGGCCCAGCGCGTCGGCATGACCGCGCGCGCGGTCGAGTTCTTTAGGACCTACGATCTCCTGCTGGTGCCGACCACGATCGTGCCGCCCTTCCCAGTCGAAAATCGCTATGTCGCCGAATGCGCGGGCAAGCGATTTGACAATTACGTCGAATGGCTCGGCATCGTCTACGCCATCACGCTCGCATGCTGCCCGTCACTGTCGCTGCCCTGCGGTTTCACGGCGTCAGGCCTGCCGGTCGGCGTGCAGGTGGTCGGCGCACCACGAGCGGATGCGCAAGTGATCGCAGGCGCGAAAGTGCTGGAGGATATATTGGGCCTGCGCGGCACGACACCGATCGATCCGAGGGTGAAGAATTAATCTCACGCTCGTGCCCCGGACGCAGCGCAGCGCTCCTTCAGCGGTGCGCTGCAGAGCCGGGGCCCACCTCGCCGAGACCTCCCGTGCATCTCCTGGGTCCCTGCTCTGCGGCGCAGCGCTGACGCGCTGCACCTTGTCCGGGACACGAGACCTCACCTCCCGCTCGTCGCCTCAAGACTCCGGCTGTAGCGCGACATCGCAAAGCAAAAGACAAAATAGATTGCGGCGACGAAGATATAGACCTCGACGGAAAACTGCTGCCAGGCGGGATCGATGATCGCGGTCTTAGCCGTCGTCAGCAGGTCGAAGATGCCGATGATCAGCACGAGACTGGTGTCCTTGAAGAAGGCGATGAAGGTGTTGACCAGCGGCGGGATGACGTGGCGGATCGCCTGCGGCAGGATGATCAGCCGGTTCTTGCGCCAGTAGGACAGCCCGAGCGCGTCGGCGGCCTCATACTGCCCTCGCGGCACGGCCTGAAGGCCACCGCGGATGACTTCAGCAAGATAAGCGCCCGCGAACAGAATGATCGCGATCTGTGCGCGCAGGAGCTTGTCGATGTTGAACCCACTGGGCATGAACAGCGGAAACATCACGCTGGCCATGAACAACAGGCTCACCAGCGGCACGCCGCGGATCAGCTCGACATAGAGCACACTGAGCGAACGGATCGCTGGAAGCTTTGAACGCCTGCCGAGCGCGACAAGGATGCCGAGTGGAAAGCCGAACGCGAGTCCAAACGTCGCCAGGATCAGCGTGACCGGCAATCCGCCCCAGCGATCCTGCGAGACGAAAGAGAGTCCCAGCACCCCGCCCCACATCAGGACGCTGATTAGTGCGAGCGCACCGATCCAGATGAAAACGAGCTCGCGCCGCCACAGGGCGCGGCGGGTCGAGAGATAGAACAGCGCGATGAACAGCACGACCGACAGCGCCGGCCGCCACTGCTCGTCGAACGGATAGGTGCCGAACAGGATGAAGCGGTACTTTTCAGGAATGACCGCCCAGCAGGCGCCGATGCCGCGCACCGCGCGGCAAGCGCTGGAATCATTCACCGGCGTAAGCCAGACTGCACTGGCAATGCCCCATTGCACGAAACTGATCACGCCCTTCGCGAGCACTGCCAGCAGCACGATCGTGAGGATGCCGTTCGGGATCGACGAGAACAAGTTGGCGCGCAGCCAGCGCACCATCGGATTACCAACTTGCGGGCGGCGAGCGGCCCGCGGCACGTCCGGCATATCGCTGATCGCCGTCATCCTCAGCGCTCCACCAGCGCGATGCGCGCATTATACCAGTTCATGAAGAAGCTGATGCCGAGACTGATGGTTAGGAATACCGCCATAATCAACGCGATCGCCTCGATCGCCTGACCTGTCTGGTTCAGCGTGGTGTTCGCGATCGAAACGACATCCTGGTAGCCGATCGCGACCGCGAGCGAAGAGTTTTTTGTCAGATTGAGGTACTGGCTCGTCATCGGCGGCACGATGACGCGTAGGGCCTGCGGCAAGATGATCTGCCGCAGCATGAAGCTGCGGCGCAGACCGAGCGCGTTGGCGGCGTCCCACTGTCCCCGCGGCACCGACTGGATGCCGCTGCGCACGATCTCGGCGATGAAGGCCGAGGTGTAGGTGACGAGTGCGATCAGCAGCGCGAAATATTCCGGCGCCAGCGTCAGCCCGCCGACGAAGTTGAAGCCGCGCAGCTGAGGCCATTCGATCCGCCAGGATACGCCGAGCAGCACAGACACCAGCGCCGGCAACGCAATCACCAGCGCAACCGCAAAGGGCCACGCTGGCCGCGGCTTGCCATCGCGCATCTGCTGCGCGACCAGCCATCGCCGGACGACATAGAACACCGCGCAACCCAGCACCGCGGTGCCGAGGACCGCGAGCTGCGGCGGGCCGAACGGGATCGCCGGCAGGATCAAGCCGCGATTGGAGAGGAACACACCCTCGACAGGTCGCCACGCAGCGCGTGCGGCCGGCAGCGCCTGCATCAACACGTACCAGAACAGGAGCTGAAGCAGCAGCGGGATATCGCGAAGCGTCTCGACATAGACCGCGGCGAGCCGTGACAGCAGCCAGTTCGCCGACAATCGCGAAATGCCGATTAGCGTGCCCAAAATCGTCGCGAGCACGATCCCGATCACGGCAACGCGCAAGGTGTTGGCGACCCCGACGACGAACGCCCAGAGGTAAGTGTCTCTCGGACTATAGGCGAGCAGACTGTCGGCGATCGGCATGCCGGCCTCGCGGCCGAGGAAGGCAAAACCGGTGGTGATGCGGCGGGCCGAGAGGTTGGTGACGGTGTTGGACCAGAGGAAGGCGACGACCGCAACCGCGATGCCGACGACCAGGACCTGCCAGAACAGGCCCTTCAGCTCGCGGCGCCCGAAGGCGCCGAAGAAGCGGCGGCGCGGCGGCGGTCTCGGCGCATCTGAGGTCACGGCACAAAAATCCTTCTCAAAGGGCAGCGATTTCCGGCAGCGCACGTCAACTGTTGCACCAAACTTCGATTCATGCAACAAATGTTTCATGGCCGAGCCCGCGAAATCCTCGCCGTTGAGCGAGCTGCGTATTGCATTGCCATCGCTCCCGATGCGCTTGCAGGAGGTCGGACGCTTCGTCGCCGCCAACGACTACGACGCCACCACCCGTTCGATGCGCGATCTCGCGGCGGAAGCCGGCGCCGATCCTGCTGCATTCACGCGGCTTGCGAAGGCGATCGGCTATTCGGGCTGGGAGGCGTTGCGCGCGGCGCTGACCGAGGCGCGGCGACCGTCGCAGACCGCGCCCTTCTCCGGCCGCGCAAGAGGCCGTCGCCACGGGCCGAACGCCGATGTCGCGCTCGTCACCGACAAGCTCGAGGCCGAGGCCGCCGGCCTTCCGCGGATCCCGGCACACCCGATCGCAGAAGCTGCCCGCGCGCTGCACGATGCCAAGCGGATCTGGATCGCCGGCTATCGCAGCTGCCGCAGCGTCGCGGAATTGCTGAACTACGAGCTGCGACTGTTTCGGCCCGAGCAGGTCCAGCTCGTCGGTGCTTCCGGGCCCGACGACCTCGATCTCGGCGCGTTCCGGCCCGGGGAAGCCGTCATCGTCGTCGGCTTCCTACCCTACACGCATGCAAGCGTCCGCGTCGCACAGGCGGCCTATCGCGCCGGCGCGACACTGATCGCCATCGCGGATAGCCTCTCGGCACCAATGGCCGAGGGCGCCGACCACGTGCTGCTGTTCGAGGCGGCCTCCTCTCCGGGCTTCTTTCCTAGCCTCACGGGCGCGATTGCGATCGCGCAATCGCTCGCGGCGGTCACGTTCGCGCTCGGCGGCGTTACCGCGAAGAAGCGTCTGGAAAGTACCGAGGCGCGGCTCGCTGCGACCTCCACTTACGTCCCAGAGAAAGGTTGACCCATGGCCGCTCGCACCAGCCGCGTGCTGCACCGCTCGTTGCGCGAAACGCCGCCCAAGGCGATTGGCGGCGAAGGCGTCTATCTCTTCGCCGAGGACGGCCGGTGCATCATCGATGCCTCCGGCGGCGCGGCGGTCTCCTGCCTCGGGCACCAGCACCCGCGCGTGATCGCGGCGATGGCGAAGCAGGCCGCGACGCTTGCCTATGCTCATACGGCGTTCTTCTCCTCCGAGCCGGCCGAGGCACTGGCTGAGGTGCTGGTCGGACATGAGCCTGGCGGGCTCGCCTACGCCTATTTCGTCAGCGGCGGATCAGAGGCGATCGAGGCCAGCATCAAGCTCGCCCGGCAGTATTTCATCGAGCGCGGCGAGCCGCAGCGGCAACACTTCATCGCGCGGCGACAGAGCTATCACGGTAACACGCTGGGCGCGCTTGCCGCCGGCGGCAATGCCTGGCGGCGCGCGCCCTATGCTCCGCTACTCTCGGCGGCATTCAGCCACGTGACGCCGGCCTTCGCCTATCACGAGAAGAGCGAGGGCGAGTCGGATGCGCAGTTCGTCGCGCGCCTTGCCGCCGAGCTCGAGGCCGAGTTTCAGCGGCTTGGCCCCGGCACCGTCGCGGCGTTCCTCGCCGAGCCCGTCGTCGGCGCCACCGCCGGCGCCGTGACTGCACCCGACGGCTACTTCAAGGCCATGCGCGAGATCTGCGACCGCCACGGCGCGCTGCTCATCCTCGACGAGGTCATGTGCGGCATGGGCCGCACCGGCACAACGCACGCCTGGGAGCAGGAAGGTGTCGCGCCCGACATCCAGGCCATCGCGAAGGGTCTCGGCGGCGGCTATCAGCCGATCGGCGCGATGCTCGCGAGCGGCAAGATCGTCGACACGATCCGCGCCGGCTCCGGCGCGTTCCAGCACGGTCACACCTATCTGGCGCATCCCCTCGCCTGCGCGGCCGCGCTCGCGGTGCAAAACGTGATCCGCGAAGATGGCCTGCTCGATCAGGTCAGGGAACGCGGACGACAACTCGAGCAACGGCTGACCGAACGCTTCGGTAATCACCGCCATGTCGGCGACATCAGGGGCCGCGGGCTGTTCTGGGCGATCGAGCTCGTCGCCGATCGCGCCAGTCGCACCTCGTTCGATCCAACGCTCAAGCTGCACCAGAAGATCAAGGCGGAGGCGCTCGCCAACGGGCTCGGCTGCTATCCCGGCGGCGGCACCGTGGACGGGGTGCGCGGCGACCACGTGCTGCTGGCGCCGCCCTATATCGCTTCCGCAGACGAGATCGATCTGATCGTCGACAGGCTCGGCACGGCCGTCGACAACGTGTTGCGTAGTGTCAATCACTGAGGGGAGACTAGCATGATGAGGAAAGTGGTTATCGCAGCGGGCGTGCTCGCGGCATCGACGGTCGTCGCTTCGGCCGCGACGCTCGACACCGTGAAGAGCCGCGGCACGCTGGTGTGCGGCGTCAGCGCCGGCTTTGCCGGCTTCTCCGCGCCGGACTCGCAAGGCAACTACAAGGGTCTCGACGTCGACTATTGCCGCGCCCTCGCGGCCGGCGTGCTCGGTGATCCCAACAAGGTGCGTTACGTCTCGCTGACCGCGCAGAACCGCTTCACCGCGCTGCAATCGGGCGAGATCGACGTGCTCTACCGCAACTCGACCCAGACATACTTGCGCGGCGTGACGCTGGGCCTGCGGCAAGGTCCGATCAACTTCTACGACGGCCAGGGTTTTGTCGTGAAGAAAGATCTCGGTGTGAAGGAGCTGAAGGACCTCAAGGGCGCCACCGTCTGCGTGGCTCAAGGCACCACGCATGAGGTCACGCTGGGTGATTACGGCCGCGCCAACGGCATCGACTGGAAGCCGCTGGTGTTCGACCGCATCGACACCATGTATCAGACCTTCTTCGGCGGCCGCTGCGATGCCATGACCCAGGATGCCTCCGCGCTGGCTGGTGCCGTGACGACCGCGGCGCCGAACCCGGCCGACTACGTCGTGCTGTCGCAGACCATCAGCAAGGAGCCGCTCGGCCCCTTCACCCGCAATGGCGACGAGGTCTGGAGCGACATCATCACCTGGCTGCATTACGGTCTGATCGAGGCCGAAGAACTCGGCGTCACGCAAGCCAATGTTGACGAGATGGCGAAGTCGCAGACGCCCGCGATCCAGCGGCTCCTCGGTGCCTCCGGCGACCTCGGCTCGCGGCTTGGGCTCGACAACAAATGGCTGGTCACGGCGATCAAGGCCACCGGCAATTATGGCGAGATCTATGAGCGCAACGTCGGCAAGGCCAGCACGCTCAAGCTCGATCGCGGCCTCAACGGCCTCTGGAGCAAGGGCGGCTTGATGTACGCGCTGCCGTTCAAGTAGACGGTGCTTAACCTCTCCCCGCCTGCTGGGAGAGGTCGACCGCGCAGCGGCCGGGTGAGGGGGAGCTTCCGCGAGTCCAACTCTCACCGTCCCCGCGGAGACTCCCTCTCACCCCACCCTCTCCCCGCAAGCGGGGCGAGGGAGACGAGACATCCCATGCGCATCGCCCTCATCCACGCCCTCAAGCACTCCATCGCCCCGATCGAGGCGGCGTTCGCGCAGGCGTGGCCCGAGGCGCGGCTGATGAACCTGCTCGATGACAGCCTATCCGCGGATCTGGCGCGCGACGGCGCGCTCACCGACACCATGACCGAGCGCTTCCTGGCGCTCGGCGATTACGCCGTCGCGACGGGGGCGGACGGGATCTTGTTCACCTGTTCGGCCTTCGGTCCCTGCATCGATGCGGTCGCGCGGGCGCATGCGCCGATGCCGGTGCTGAAGCCGAACGAGGCGATGATCGAACGTGCCGTGACCATGGGTAAGCGCATCGGGCTGCTCTCGACCTTCCCGCCGACCCTGGTCTCGATGCCGCCGGAATTTCCTGCGTCCGTCCAAATCGTGCCGAAACTTGCCGAGGGCGCGCTGGCCGCTCTCGACCGCGGCGACCGCGCCACGCACGACCGGCTGATTGTGGAGGCCTCGCGCGATTTGCGCGATTGCGATGTTATCGCGTTGGCCCAGTTCAGCATCGCGGCAACGGCGCCGCTGGTTGCGGAAGCCACCGGCCGCCCTGTCGTGACGACGCCGGACAGCGCCGTCGAGAAGCTGATGAGCCTGCTGACGGCGAAGGCTTAAGCGCCGTTCTTTTTTCGCCGGGCATCCTTGATCGCGACTGCGAGCGCGGCCTTCGTTTCGCTCACGAAATCCTGGACGAGGTCCTCGCGCGTGGCATGTGCGGCCTCGCCGGTGAACAGGCCCTGCTCGGCCAGCATCACCACGCCGTGCAGCGCCGCCCAGATCTTGAGGGCCTGCCGTTCGCGCAAATAGCCGACGGCAGGCACCTCCAGGGCCTCGATCACGAGCGCAAACGTCTCGCGCGTGGCCTCATGCAGCTCGCTGCCCTTGGCGGCGCAGGACACGATGCGCGAGGCGAACATCAGGCGATAGATGCCGTTGCGGCGCAATCCGAAGTCGAGCATTGCCTGCGCCAGCCGCGACAGCTTCGACTGCTCTGACGGTTTCGCCATCGCCGCCCGAAAGGTTGCACTGAGCTGCCGGAACGCCTCCGCCGTCACCGCCGCAAGCAAGGCTTCGCGGTCGGCAAAATGCCGATATGGCGCCGGCTGCGAGACGCCGAGCTGCTTGGCCAGCGCCTTGATGCTGATCGCCTCGGCGCCGCCGCGTTCCGCTTCGCGCAGCGCGGCCTTGATCAAGGCATCGCGAAGATCGCCATGGTGGTAGGTCTTCTCGGGCTTGCGGGCGAGTTGTGAGCGCATGTCGGGGCGAGCCTATAAGTTTGCGCTTGACAGGGGAAGCCTACCGCGAATGTAATAGGATATAACTTATAGAACGCAGATGAGGAAACGCGCCGCCTTCGGGCCTCGCGCGCACACGACCGAGGAAGCCGCAATGACAGAGCGACTGAAGGTTCACGTCGATCCCGACAAATGCCAGGGCCACGCCCGCTGCAAGGCGCTCGCGCCGGAGCTGTTCGAGCTCGACGAATACGGCAACGCCCATGAAGCTGGAGACGGCACCGTCTCGCCGGGACTGGAAGACAAAGCCTGGCTTGCCAAGTCCAATTGTCCGGAGATCGCAATCGATGTGATCGAAGAGTAGCGCGCTTTCCGCGTCGTGCGTGCCTTCAGCGAACACGAGCCCCTGGGGATTCCGAGATGTCCGACGTCAGCCAACCCGCCGCTCATCCGCCCGTGACCGACTGGGTCCATGATTTCGACCACACCGATCCGCAATGGACGGACGACCCCTTCCCGATCTGGGACGAACTGCGCGCCGCAAGCCCGGTCGTGCATACAGAACGCTTCCTCGGCTGCTATCTGCCGACGACCTATGAAGCCGTGCGCGAGATCGCCAACGACACCGAGCATTTCTCCTCCCGCCGCATCATCGTCCGCGACGTGCGCCCGGAGATCGCCAGGAATGCGGCCCCGCCGATCACCTCCGACCCGCCCGTGCACAAGCCAGCCAAGCAATTGCTGCTGCCGCCGTTCACGCCGGACGCGATGAAGAAGCTCGAGCCGAGGGTTCGCGCCATCTGCAACGAGCTGATCGACGACTTCATCGCCGAGAAGAGCGTGGACGCCGCGGCGCGCTACACGAAGCACATTCCGGTGCGCGCGATCGCGCACATGCTCGGCATTCCCGAAAGCGACAGCGATCTTTTCGTCAACTGGATCCACATGATCCTGGAGCTCGGCATCAAGGACGAGACCAAGCTGCTCCAGGCCGTACAGGAGATGAGCGCCTATTTCAGCGGTCATATCGAGGCGCGCAAGACGAAGCCGACCGACGACCTGATCTCCTACCTGATGAACGCCAGGGACAAGGACGGCAATCCGCTCGAGGACTCCCACGTGCTGGGCTCGCTGCGCCTGCTCTTGATCGCCGGCATCGACACCACCTGGAGCGCGATCGGTTCCTCGCTCTGGCATCTTGCGAAAATGCCCGCCGATCGCGAGCGGCTGATCGCTGAGCCCGGGTTGATTCCAACCGCAGTGGAAGAGCTGCTGCGCGCCTATTCCCCGGTGACGATGGCGCGCGAGGTGGTCAAGGACACGACTATTTCGGGCTGCCCGGTGAAGTCGGGCAACATGGTGCTGCTATCCTTCCCCGCCGCGAACCGCGATCCCAAGATGTTTCCGGACGCTGACAAAGTCGTGATCGACCGCCGCGAGAACCGTCACGCCGCTTTCGGCCTCGGCATCCATCGCTGCGTCGGTTCCAACCTTGCGCGCATGGAAATGCAGGTTGCGCTGGAGGAATGGCTGAAGCGGATTCCGGATTTCGCCCTCGACCCGGCAGGCACCGTAACCTGGTCGCAAGGCACGGTGAGAGGTCCCCGCCAGTTGCCATTTCTGCTTGGAAAGGCGATGTAGGCCTCTCCAAACAACGATACGGAGAGGCCGGACGTGACAGAGCAAGCAACGAACCCGGCCTCTGCGTATTTTGACCTCGCCGACGCCGAGCGGCGGATCAAGGCGATCTTCATCGGCTCGATCGGCAATCTCGTCGAGTGGTACGATTTCTACGCCTATACGGCGTTTGCGCTCTACTTCGCTCCCGCGTTCTTCCCTGGTAACGACCCCGTCGTCCAGCAATTGAACGTCGCCGTCGTATTCGCGGCGACCTTCCTGATGCGCCCCCTGGGCGGCTGGTTCTTCGGCTATATCGCCGACCATTTCGGCCGCCGCATCTCGCTGACGCTGTCCGTCGTGTTCATGTGCTTCGGCTCGCTGATCATCGCGCTGACGCCGACCTATGCCACGATCGGCTTTGCGGCGCCGGTGATCCTGGCGCTCGCCCGCGTGATCGAGGGCTTGAGCCTCGGCGGCGAATATGGCGCCAGTGCCACTTACCTCAGCGAAGTCGCCGACCCCAAGCACCGCGGCTTCTATTCCAGCTTTCAGTACGTGACGCTGATCGGCGGCCAACTCACCGCAATCATCGTGCTGCTGCTCCTGCAAAAAGTCTTCCTCACGCCGGCGGAGCTGAAGGACTGGGGTTGGCGTATCCCCTTCGCAATCGGCGCGGCGCTTGCGATCTTCGCTGCGGTGATGCGGCGTGGCCTGCACGAGACCGAGGCGTTCGAGGAGGCCAAGAAGGTGGTGAAGCCGACCGGATCGATCACCAACCTGCTGCGTTATCCACGCGAGCTCTTGCTGGTGGTCGGCCTCACCGCCGGCGGCACTGCGGCGTTCTATACGTTCACCACCTACATGCAGACCTTCGTCAAGCTCTCGGTCGGTCTGACCGAGGACCAGACCACTTTCGTGATCTTCGGCACGTTGATCTTCGCGACCATCCTCCAGCCGATCTACGGCGCGATCTCCGACAGGATCGGACGCAAGCCGCTGCTGATCTTCTTCGGTATCGCCGGCACGCTCGCGACCGTGCCGCTGCTGATGACGCTGAAGGAGACCAAGTCGCCCTTCGTGGCGTTCATCCTGATCTGTGCCGCCTGGCTGTTCGTCGCCGGCTACACCTCGATCAATGCGGTGGTGAAGGCCGAGCTATTCCCGACTAATGTCCGCGCGCTCGGCGTCGGTCTGCCCTATGCCATTACGGTCTCGATCTTCGGCGGCACGGCGCCGGCGATCGCGCTCTATTTCAAGAGCATCGGGCACGAGGAATGGTTCTATTTCTATCTTGCCAGCATCATCTGCCTGTCGCTGATCATCTATGCTACCATGCGCGACACCAAGCACGCCTCCGCAATGCATCGGCACGAGTAGGCCATGGTTGATGACAACGAGCCGCCCGACAGCAAGCTGACGCGCACCAAGGAGAAATGGGCGCGCGAGGGCCGCTTCCTCACGGGAAAGATCACGCGACCGGAGGACCAAAGGCTGCCGCCCGGCCAGCACCTCACCAAGGATTGGCCTGTGCTCGATCTCGGCGTCGTGCCGCCGGTGTCGCGTGAACGCTGGCGCCTCGACGTCTATGGCGCGGTCGATGCCCCCGTGTTCTGGACCTTTGCCGAATTCACCGCACAGAAACAGGCCCGCTTCACCTCCGATATCCACTGCGTGACGACTTGGTCACGCTACGATAATGAGTGGGAAGGGCTCGCAACGCGCGAGCTGCTCGCGGCCTGCCAGCCGCGCGAGGATGCTCGCTTCGTCGTGCTGCATTCCTATGATGGCTATACCACCAATCTCGCGCTGGATGACTTCGCCGCCGAGGACGCTTTGCTCGCCCACAGCTGGTCGGGCCAGCCGCTGTCGGCCGAGCATGGCGGCCCGGTGCGGCTGGTCGTGCCGCATCTGTATTTTTGGAAGAGTGCCAAATGGCTCCAGGCCATCGAATTCCTGACTGAGGACGCGCCGGGCTTCTGGGAAGTCCGCGGCTATCACAACCGCGGCGATCCCTGGGCCGAGCAGCGCTATTCAGGCGATTAGGTTCAACAAAGGACGGGGGAAGTCCAATGCCGACGGAACGCTTTCAATTCACGGGTGAAGGCGGCCATCAGCTTTCGGCCGCGCTCGAACTGCCGGACGGTGAGCCCGCGGCTTTCGCGCTGTTCGCGCATTGCTTCACCTGCGGCAAGGATACGCTGGCCGCCAAGCGTATCTCGGTCGCGCTCGCGGCCAAGGGCATTGCAGTGCTGCGGTTCGACTTCACCGGGCTCGGCTCCAGCGAGGGCGATTTCGCCAATTCCACCTTTTCCTCCAATGTGACCGATCTCGTTCGCGCCGCCGATCATCTGCGCGCAACGCGCAAGGCGCCGTCCGTCCTGATCGGCCATAGCCTCGGCGGTGCCGCGATCCTCGCGGCAGCAGGACATATCCCTGAAGCCAAGGCGGTTGCGACCATCGCGGCGCCGTCCGATCCCGCCCACGTCACCGGGCTATTCAAAGAGCACATCAATAACATCCGCGCGCAGGGCGAAGTGGAAGTCTCGCTGGCGGGCCGCCCGTTTCGGATCAGACGTGAATTCCTCGACGACATCATCGAGCATGAGTTGATGAAGGACGTCACCGGCCTGCACAAGGCGCTTCTGGTGATGCACTCCCCGGTCGACGACACCGTCGGCATCGACAATGCGACCAAGATCTTCGTGTCGGCGAAGCACTCCAAGAGCTTCGTCTCCCTCGACCACGCCGACCATCTGCTGACCAGGCCTGCCGACGCTCTCTATGCGGCCGATGTGATCGCGGCCTGGGCCAGCCGCTACATCGATACCGCAAAGCCCGCGAAGGCGATGGATCTCCCCGAGACGCCGCGCCAGGTCGTGGTGCAGGAGACCCGCAAGAGCAAGTTCAACCAGATCATCTCGGTCGGTCCGCACCGTCTGGTGGCGGACGAGCCTGTGGCTGCCGGCGGCGAGGACGCTGGTCCCGGGCCCTATGATTTCCTGCTCGCAGGCCTCGGCGCCTGCACCTCCATGACCATGCGCCTCTATGCCGACCGCAAATCGTTGCCGCTCGACCGCGTCACCGTCACGCTGAAGCATTCCAAGATCCACGCCAAGGACTGTGCGGAATGCGAGACGCGCGAGGGCATGCTCGACCAGATCGATCGCGACATTGCAATGGAGGGCGCGCTCGATGCCGAGCAGCGCAACAGGTTGATGGAGATTGCCGACAAGTGCCCGGTGCACCGGACGCTGACCTCGGAGATTCGCATCGTGACGAAGGCCGTGGAGTAATTCAAGCGGCCGGCGAACCTGCCCCGGTTACCGCCTCGAAGGGTTGAACGCGCAACGCACCGCGCAGGCCTGCCGTCGTGCCGAGCAGGATGCCGGTGACCGCGACGAATGAGCCCAGCCCCAGCGTCGACATGCCGGTGAGTCCCTGCCCGATCGAGCAGCCGAACGCCATCACGCCGCCGATTCCCATCAGCGCGGCGCCGCCGGCCGAACGCAGCATGTGTCGGGGCGAGGAATAGCCTTCGAGATGGAAACGACCTGTGGCGAGCGCGGTGACCAGGCTCCCCGCAAAAACGCCAGCAACCGTCGCGATGCCGAAATTGAGTGTCAGACCGGTCGAGAGCATGGCGTATTGCAGGCTATCGGCGATCGGCGCGATGAAGGTGAGCGAAGTCACCGGCACCGGATTGAAATCGTCGGCGCCGAGAGAGCCGGTGACAAACCAGCCGGCGGCGACGAGCAGGCCGACGACGACGCCCGCGGCGATCTGGCCCGGCGAGCGACGAAATGCCGGATGCGCGAATGCAAACAGGATCAGCCCGACGACAAGCGCGGCAGCGGCCAGCGCGCGCGAAAGAGCTTCAGCCGGGCCAAGCGTTGCCAGCAGCGCCGGCAGCGAATTGGCGTTGATGGTGGTTTGAGAAGCCTGAACCAGCGCGATACGCGCCGGTGCAATCAGGCCCTTGAGCGTCATCTGCGCGGCAATCGCAAGCACGATCACGACGACGAAGGAACGGAGATTGCCGCGGCCGAGCAGCACCAGCGCCCGCGAGCCGCAGCCATTCGACAGCACCATGCCGTAGCCGAACAGCAGGCCGCCGAGGAACAGCACCGGAGCGGAGAACGTCTGTTGCAGATAGATCGACTTGCCGAGATCGACCGTGCCGCTGCCCACCAGCAATTGGCTGGCGGCAATCGCAACGGCAACCGCCAGCGCATAGGTGCGCACCAGCCGCCCGTCGCTCTGCGCCAGCCAGCCACGCATGCTGCTCATCAGGCAGAAGCCGCTGAGCAGGCCGACAGCGCCATAGATCAGGCCGATGACGAGCCCTGCGAGGATGACGAGTTGCGTGGATTCCATCGGTTGTTCTCAGAACTCTCGCCAATCTCCGTCATTGCGAGCGGAGCGAAGCAATCCAGTCTGTCTCCGCGGGTGCATTTCTGGATTGCTTCGCTGCGCTCGCAATGACGGTGTGTGTTACGGCTTCAGGATCACTCGGTCGCGCGACGACCCAGCGACAGCGACATAAGCATCCCTGGCGCGCTCCAGCGGAAAAACAGCGCTCGCCTTGATCGGGAACGGTTTCAGATGCCCGCTTGCGAAGCCCGGGCCGAGATCACGAAGCACCGCACCGGTCGCAACCGACGAAAGGCCGAGCGTGTCGATACCGACGTAGGTGTGCTGGCCACGGTAAAACTCGAGAATGTTGAACTGCACGATGCGGTCGATCGCGGCGATCAGGATCTGGCGGCCGCGCAGGGCAAGTGACTTGTGCGCCGCCTGGAAGTAGGGGTCGCCGACCGTGTTGAAGACGATGTCCGCGCCTTTGCCGCCGGTCAAATCGCGCACGCGCGTGGCGACATCGGTCGTCGAAGCATCGATCACCTCGAGCGACGCGTTGGTGTGGCCTTCATAGGCCTCCGCTTTGCGCACCACGCCGATCACGCGCGCGCCCTGCCAAGTCGCGATCTGCACGGCGGCCTGGCCGACCTTGCCGTTGACGCCGAAGACCAGAACGGTCTCGCCGGGCTTTGGAATGCCGGCGCGACGAAAGCCTTCCATGGCCGTGACGAAGGGCACGCCGATGCCGGCAGCTTCCTCCCAGGACACCGTCTTCGGCTTCTCCACCACGGCATCGGCTTCGACCACGAGATGGGTTGCGTGGGTGCCGTCGCGGCGGATGCCGAGATCGCCGGAGGAACCGAACACCTCGCGCCCGATCGTCCCGGCCGGCCCGTCGATCACCACGCCGGCGTAGTCACGGCCGGGCGTACGCGGGAAGACAGCATAAGGCATCAACCCCGTTGCGGCTTTGACGTCGGATGGATTGACGGCAGCGGCCCTCACCTCGATCAGGAGATCGTTCGGACCGCGCGTGAGCGTCTGAGGCTCGACCACCGGCGCAAGTGCCGCGGCGTTCTCGGCCTTGGCATTGAGGCGGACGCAGCGCGCTTCGACGGTTTTGGTATCGGCTGGCGACATCGAAAGACCCGTGATTTCTTGCGGGCCTTGTCGCCTTTGGGGCTGGTCAAGTCAATCCGTCAAGTCAGTCCTTGGGCCGCTTGTCGTAGAGCCGCTTGGCCTTGCCGAGCGAGCGCTCCAGCGTGGCCGGCGCGACCACCTGAACCTTGGAGCTGATCCCGATCGTGTTCTTGATGTGGGTCGATACCCTGTCGGCGTGATCGACGAGACCGCGACCGTCCCAGCTTTCGGGACGCGCTTCGGCGATGATCGTCAGCTCGTCCATGCGGCCTTCGCGGGTGAGTTCCAGGATGAAGTGGCCGCCGCACCAATCGGTCGCGAGCAACACCTCCTCGATCTGGGTCGGGAACAGATTGACCCCGCGCAGGATGATCATGTCATCCGAGCGCCCCGTCACCTTCTCCATGCGCCGCATGCCCGGCCGCGCCGTGCCCGGCAACAGCCGCGTCAGGTCGCGGGTGCGATAGCGGATCACCGGGAAGGCTTCCTTGGTAAGCGAGGTGAAGACCAGCTCGCCCTTCTCACCATCCGGCAGCACCGCACCCGTTTCAGGGTCAATCACTTCGGGGTAGAAATGGTCCTCCCAGATATGGAGCCCGTCCTTGGTCTCGATGCATTCCTGCGCCACGCCGGGGCCGATCACCTCGGAGAGACCATAGATGTCGGTCGCATCCATGTCGAAGGCGTCCTCGATCTCGCCGCGCATGGCGTTGGTCCAGGGCTCAGCGCCGAAGATGCCGACCTTGAGCGAGCATTGGCGCGGATCGAGCTTCTGACGCTTGAACTCGTCGAGGATCGCCAACATGTAGCTCGGCGTCACCGTGATGATGTCGGGTCGGAAATCGTTGATGAGCTGCACCTGCCGTTCGGTCATGCCGCCCGAGATCGGCACCACGGTGCAGCCGAGCTTCTCGGCGCCGTAGTGCACACCGAGGCCGCCGGTGAAAAGACCATAACCATAAGCATTGTGGATGATCATGCCGGTGCGGCCGCCGGCGGCGCGGATCGAGCGCGCCATCACGTTGGACCACGTGTCGATGTCGGCCTGCGTATAGCCCACGACGATCGGCTTACCCGTCGTGCCGGAGGAGGCATGCACGCGCACCAGTTTTTCACGCGGCACGGCGAACATGTTGAAAGGATAATTGTCGCGGAGATCCGTCTTCACGGTAAACGGGAATTTTGCGAGATCCGCGAGCTCGCGAAAATCAGACGGATGCACGCCGGCCTTGTCGAAGGCCTTGCGGTAATGCGCGACGTTGTCATAGGCGTGCTTCAGCGACCAAGCCAGCCGCCGCTTTTGCAGCGCCATGATCTCGTCGCGCGAGGCGCGCTCCTGCGCGTCCATCTCGGCGCGATAGGTGTTGCCACCTTCCTTGCGTCTCGTCAGAGCCATCCTCGTTTCCCCACATTGTCGTTTGTTCTTTTCTTTGGTCTCTTATTGATCCTGCGCCGGCAGCCACGTGCCGGGAATGACACGCGAATGCCCGCGGAATTCCGCGATCACGGTGTCGCCTACAGTGACACGCACGTCGTAGATTCCGGAGCGGCCGCCACGGGTGATCTCTCTTGCCATCGCAATCAGGCGATCGCCAAGCTTGCCCGGCCTGATGAAAGTGATCTGCCCCTGCGCCGCGACGACGCGCTCATTGTGCGAGTTGCAGGCAAATGCGAAAGCGGAATCGGCGAGCGTGAAGATGAAGCCGCCATGGGCGATACGCTGGCCATTGACCATGTCCGGCCGCACCAACATCGCCAGCGTCGCAAAGCCCGGGCCGATCTCGACGATCTCCATGCCGAGT
The DNA here is from genome assembly GCF_051853035.1 of Bradyrhizobium sp. SPXBL-04. Classification (NCBI taxonomy): domain Bacteria; kingdom Pseudomonadati; phylum Pseudomonadota; class Alphaproteobacteria; order Hyphomicrobiales; family Nitrobacteraceae; genus Bradyrhizobium; species Bradyrhizobium sp. SPXBL-04. The sequence continues at coordinate 6,046,409 of NZ_CP182472.1, forward strand.
CCCTTGGAGGCATCGTCCTCCGCCCACATTGCATCGGCGCAGGCCCGCGCGATATCCTCGGGCGACAAGGTGGCTTTGACGTTCACGCGCTTCTCCCGGGCAAGTGTCTATCCATCATGCTCTGCTGCTTGGCCAAAACTGTCAAACGTGGTCGTAATCGACCACGACCCGCTCCGACGACGGCTTCGCCTGACAGGTCAGGATAAAGCCGGCCTTCAGCTCCCAGGGTTCCAGCGAGTAGTTGATGTCCATCGGCGCCTCGCCCTCGACCAGTTTGGCGCGGCAGGTCGAGCACATGCCGCCCTTGCAGGCGAAGGGCAGATCGACGCCGGCGCGCAGCGCGGCATCGAGGATCGCCTCGTCCGCGGCAACAGGCACGTCGCGGCGCTTGCCGTCGATGATCAGGGACGCGACCGCCTTCGGCGGCGCGTCGGGCGCAACGGCTTTCTTCGGCCGCGGCTTGCCGCCGAATTCGGAGACGAAGCGCTCGACATGGATCCCCTCTTCCGCAATCCCGAGGTCGCGGCAGGTCGCCTCGACGTCCTCGCTCATGCCTGATGGACCGCAGATGAAGACATGATCGACGCTTTCCGCCGGCACCAGTGAACGCAAGAGCACCCTCACCTTGTCGCCGTCGAGCCGGCCATGCAGGATCGGGATATCCTGTTCCTCGCCGGAGATGACGTGGAAGATCGAAAGGCGGTCGATGAAGCGGTCCTTCAGCTCCTCCAACTCTTCGAGAAACATGATGTTGTCGGTGGCGCGGTTGCCGTAGAACAGGAAGAAGCGGCTGTCAGGCTCGCGCACGAGCGTGCCCTTCACGATCGAGAGAATGGGCGTGATGCCGGAGCCCGCGGCAAAGCCGACATGGATACGGCCGGTCTCCGCTGATGGGACCAAGCCGAAGCGCCCCGTCGGCGTCATCACGTCGAGCTCGTCGCCGCATTTCAGCTCGTCCGCCGCCCAGCTCGAAAACGCGCCGCCGTCGACCTTCTTCACGGCGATGCGGATCTCGCCGTCGTCGGGCCCGGAACAGATGGAATAGGAACGGCGCACTTCTTCGCCATCGAGAGTGGCGCGGAGCGTCAGGTATTGGCCGGGCGTGAAGGCATAGTCGCTGGCGAGTTCGCCGGGGATGGCGAAGGTCATCGAGATGGCATCCGAGGCCTCGCGGCGGAGGTCGTTGATGGCCAATCGATGGAAGCGCGGTGCGGCTGCTGACATCAGAGATACCCTACACTAGTCTCACCGCCGTCATTGCGAGCGCAGCGAAGCAATCCAGAGTCCCACCGCGGAGATAGTCTGGATTGCTTCGCTGCGCTCGCAATGACGATGAGGTTGGCATCGCACATTTCTCAATGACACTTGAAATAATCGAAGGGTTCGCGGCAGGCCTTGCAGCGCCAGAGCGCCTTGCAAGAGGTCGAGCCGAATTCGGACAAGAGTTCGGACTTGTCAGAGCCGCATTGCGGACACGCGACGGCCTGTCCGCCGAATAGCGCGCGGCGCGAGCTTGAGGCCTGCGGCGGCGCGATGCCGTAGGCGCGCAGCTTCCGGCGGCCCTCCTCGCTCATCCAGTCGGTGGTCCAGGCCGGCGACAACACCGTGCGCACCTCCGGACGACGGAAGCCGGCGCGCTCTAGTGCAAGCTCGATTTCAAGTGCGATCATGTTCATGGCCGGGCAGCCCGAATAGGTCGGTGTGATCGCGACCTCGACGCGATCGCCGTCCAGAATGACGTCACGGAGCACGCCGAGATCGGCGATGGTCAGCACCGGAATCTCGGGATCGACCACACTCGCCGCGGCATCCCAAGCTCGCCGGCGTAGCTCGCTATCGCGTTCCAGCACGGTCACCATGTCAGCCCCGGGAAGGTGCGCTGCATCGATTGCAGCTCGGACAGGAGATGGCCGAGATGCTCGCCGTGCCGGCCAGAGCGGCCACCCTGCTGCATCCAGTCGTTCTGCGGCAGCTCAAGTGTCGCCTCTCTGACGATATCAGACAACGTCGTCAACCAACGACCGCGCAAGCTCGCCGGATCGATGGCAATATCGGCATGGATCAGGGCGCGCTCGGCTTCGTCCACTGCAAACATCTCGCCGGTAAAAGCCCAGAGATGATCGATCGCGGCCTGCGCCCGGGCGTGGCTTTCGTCCGTACCGTCGCCGAGCCGGATGATCCACTCCGACGCATGGCGCAGATGATAGGCGCTCTCTTTCTCCGACTTGGCCGCAATGGCGGCAAGCGTCGTATCGCGCGAGGTCATCATCGCGCGCCAATAGAGGTCGGCGAAAGCGGAATAGAAGAACTGCCGCACCAGCGTCTGGGCGAAATCGCCGTTCGGCTGTTCGACCAGCAGTAGGTTACGGTATTGCCTGACGTCGCGCAGATAAGCGAGTTTGTCCTCGTCGTTGTCCTTGCCTTCGACCTTGGCGGCGTAAGTGTAAAGCTCGCGCGCCTGGCCGATCAGGTCGAGCGCGATGTTGGACAGTGCCATGTCCTCTTCCAACATCGGCGCGTGCCCGCACCATTCCGACAACCGGTGGCCGAGGATCAGCGCATCATCGGCGCGGCGCAGCGCGTAGCGCACCAGCGGCGTTTCGGAGACCTGGATGTTGGCGGCTGGCATCACATGTGCCCCACTTCTTCGGGCACCTCATAAAAGGTCGGGTGCCGATAGATCTTCGACTCCGCCGGTTCGAACATCATGCCCTTGTCGGCCGGATCGCTCGCGGTGATCGCGGTGGACGGCACGACCCAGATCGACAGGCCCTCGCCGCGGCGGGTGTAGATGTCGCGGGCAGCCTGCAGCGCCATCGTCGCGTCGCTCGCATGCAGCGACCCGACATGCTTGTGCGCAAGCCCGTTGCGGCTGCGAATGAAGACTTCCCACAGCGGCGTGTTCGGCGTGGCCATCGTGATCTCCCTATTCCGCGGCTTGTGCGGTGTGACGCTGCTCGCGCTTTGCCGCGTAAGCGGCTGCCGCCTCACGCACCCAGGCGCCCTCCTCGTGCGCCTCGCGGCGCGCGGCCATGCGATCGCGATTGCACGGGCCGTTGCCGGCGAGCACCTGCTTGAATTCGGTCCAGTCGATCTCGCTGTAGCGCCAGTGCCCGTCCACATCCTGCGTCATGGCTGGATCGGGAATGGTGAGGCCGAGATATTGCGCCTGCGGCACCGTGGCATCGACGAACTTCTGGCGCAGCTCGTCATTGGAGAAGCGCTTGATCTTCCACTTCGTCGAGGTGTCGCTGTGCTGGCTCGTCGCATCCGGCGGGCCGAACATCATCAGCACCGGCCACCACCAGCGGTTCAACGCATCCTGCGCCATTGCCTTCTGTTCGTCGGAGCCGCGGCACAGCGTCAGCATGATCTCGTAGCCCTGGCGCTGGTGAAATGACTCCTCCTTGCAGACACGGATCATCGCGCGCGCATAGGGGCCATAGGAGCAGCGGCACAGCGGGATCTGGTTCATGATCGCGGCGCCGTCGACCAGCCAGCCGATGGTGCCGATGTCGGCCCAGGTCAGCGTCGGATAGTTGAAGATCGAAGAGTATTTGGCTTTCCCCGCCAGCATGGCGTCGACCAGCTCTTCGCGCGAGGTCCCTAACGTCTCGGCGGCGGCATAGAGATAGAGCCCGTGGCCGCATTCGTCCTGCACCTTGGCGAGCAGCGCGGCCTTGCGGCGCAGCGTCGGCGCGCGGGTGATCCAGTTGCCCTCCGGCAGCATGCCGACGATCTCGGAATGGGCGTGCTGGGAGATCTGGCGGGTGAGCGTCTTGCGGTAGGCCGCCGGCATCCAGTCGTTCGGCTCGATGCGCTCCTCGGCATCGATGCGGGCCTGGAATTGCGCAGCCCTGGCCGCGTCCTCAAGACCGCGATCGTCGGTCTCGGCCGTGTTCAGCGCCTGCGTGTACATGCGCATCCTCCCGATTTGTTGGGAGGAAATATATAACAGAATTTAGTTTATGCAAGATATTTCTGTAACATATAGATCAGGCGCCGAACCTCCGTTCCAGCAGCTTCCGCGCCGCCGGCAAGGGTCCCCTCTCGTTGGTTCCATGGCTGTCGAGCCATTGTTCCGACGGAGCCAGCAGTGCGCGATAGATCTCGCCACAAAGCGCACGCGCTGCCCTGCCCGGCCAATCCGCCGGCAGCAGGCTTTCGGGCAAGAGCGGATCGCGCAGCACGACGCGGCGGTAATAGTGGATCAGGAGGATGCGGGCGGTGAAGGCGTCAGCCTCGGATAAATCCGTGCCGCGCGCGATCGCGGCACGGAGCGGCTCGAACGTCTTCATGAATTTCAGATAGGCATCCGCAGTGCGGTCCAGCGGCCAGCTCGCACTAAGCAGGCGGCGGCCGCTGTCATCCTCCGCTGAGACTTCAAGACGGATCGCGCCCACGGCCTCGTCGGGCACCGGTACGCCCGACGGCGCGACCCATACGCCCGGCAGCGGAGTGCCGAAGCCGGCATTGCGGAGCGCTTCGCGCGAGGCGTCGCGGTCCTCGCCGTTGCCGATCAGGAGCAGCTCAAAGCGCCCGGTCCAGTCGGACGGCGGCGGATCGTAGATGTGGCGCGTCGCGGCCTCGAAGGTCTGGCGTCCCTTTTCGGCCAGCCGGTAGAAGCTGTTGCGGCCGACCTTTTCACGCGTCAGCCAGCCATCGGCCGCAAGGCGCGACATCGCGGTGCGCACCACGCCGCTGTCGATGTCGAGGCTTTCGAAGAACTCCAACAGCGTGCCGAGCCACACCACACCGCCGCGCGGCACGATGGCGTCACCGAACACGGTGATGATGATGGAGCCGGTGCGCGACGGCTCGCGCTTGAGCTGGTCGATGATGCGGGACAACGGATGCGCCATGCGCGAGGCATAGCGCGTTTGGTGCGGGCGCGACAATGGACGGGAGCGACGAGGCGAGAGCCAGGCTCGATCCTTCGAGACGGCGCTTCCTCTTCTCCCTCTCCCCGTTCTTACGGGGAGAGGGTTGGGGTGAGGGGCTATATCAGCAAACTCAGTAGCAGACGGACTCGCGGAGATTCCCCCTCACCCGCCACGCTTCGCGTGTCGGCCTCCGAAGGAAGCGATCTACCTGTGCGGATCGGGATAGGCGAGGCTCCGCCAGCCGCTGCGGTCGAACGGCCGCCACTGGCCTTCTTTCTGCGCGAGGCGGTCGGCGACCGCATAGACCACGGCGGGATGATGACCCATGCCGCAATGGCTGCTTTCGACCTCGATGCTCTCGGTCTGCGCTCCCGATTTCTCCATGCAGCCCTGCCAGGCGCAGACACCGTCGGTGCGGCTGAAGATGGCGGTGGTCGGCACCGGCGGCGGGACGGCGAGCTCGCCGCCGAAATGCGGATCGACCTCGTCGGCCTTGCGCCCGCTCGCCCATTCATAGACGCGCCAGGCATTGGTCGAGCGCGGATTGCCAGCGAAGGGACTGCCGAGCGTGATCACCTGGCGTACGCGCTCCGGCATCATCTTGGCGAGCTGGCGCGCATAGAGGCCACCGAGGCTCCAGCCGACCAGGCTGATCTTGCGGCCATGGCTGTCGCTGAGCTCCTGGACCAGATCGACCATCGCGTGCTGGACGCCGGGGCGCAGGCCGTAGTTGCGACCCTGGCGCCAGCCGCTCACCGCATAGCCCTTGCTGGTCAGAAACGCACGCAGCGCGCGCGTGGACGCATCGGAGGCCACGAGGCCCGGCAGCACCAGCACCGGATGCCCATCGCCGCGGGGCGCGAGGCTCAACAGCGGCAGCGCGCCGAGGAATGCGCCGAACTCATGGATCGCACGCCCCTCCAGAAACATCAGGGTGCGGGACGGCGGACGCAGCGTCTGGGCAGTTGCGGTCATCAATGTTTCCCCTGGGACGAATTCCTGGAAAGGCCGCCGGCTGCGATGCCGGCAAACGGGCGTGAATTCCAATACGCCGGCTTCTTGATCGTTCCGCAGCGCAACATGAATCAGCTAGGCGGCCGGTTCCCGACATTCAAGCGGGAGAGACGCAAGGCGACAATAGGCCCGCGCGTTAATGCTAATGGCCGTGACGCAAAAGTCACAGCAATCGGAGCAGGAATTCTACGGAGTAGAGCGCAAGTCCCGCGAGGCCGCCGATCAGCGAACCGTTGAAGCGGATGTATTGCAGGTCGCGGCCGATGTTGATTTCGATCAGCGAAATCAACTGCGTCATATTCCACGCCTTGACCTGGTCGGAGATGAAAGTCGAGACACCGCCCTTCTGATCGGCGACGACGCTGCGCAGCACGGTCACCAGGCCCTTGTTGATCTCCCCGCGCAGTTCGGCATCGCCGGCGAGCGCTTCGCCCGCCGCGACGAACATGCCGGCGAGATGATGCTGGAGCACTTGCGTCTCGCCGCTTGCGCTGCGCTCGATGAAGGAGCGCGTGTTAGCCCAGACGGTGCGGGCGAGATCGGCAAGCTCCGGCCGCGCCAGCAGATCGCGCTTCAGGCCGTCGATGCGGTCGATATAGGCTCGGTCGGTGCCGAGCTGGTCGACGAAGTTCAACACCATGCGATCGAACTCGCCGCGGAACGGATGTTTGGGGTCGCTGCGCACTTCATTGAAGAAAGCGGTGGCAGACGCCATGATCTTGTTCACCAGAAACTTGTCGGCGCGATAGAGCCGCAGCAACGTCGGCAATTCCGCGCGCACCTTCTCGCGGATCATCGCCATCGTCTCCTTCTGATTCAGCGTGTCGTGCATCACGCGCAGGAGATCGTCGAACAGAATCTGGTGCCGTCCTTCCGCCACGAAGCCGCGCAGCGTGCCGGCCGCAAGCGGTGCAAGATCAATCGCCTGGAGCTGGGAGGACATGCGGCGGATGATGAAGGTCATCAGGCCCGAGCTTTCCGTCGCTGAGAACGCCTCCGGCAGCAGGCGGAGCGCAAAGCGCGCGAGATCGTCGCTGCGCTTGCGATCACGCAGCCAGTCGGCAACGAAGGAGCCGAAATCGATTTCCTTCAATTTGGCCTCGACGGGACCGGTCTCGAGGAAATGCACCTGGATGAATTCGCCGAGTTTGTCGGCGATGCGGGCCTGGTTGCTCTGGATGATCGCGGTATGCGGGATCGGCAGGCCGAGCGGCCGTTTGAAGAGCGCGACCACGGCATACCAGTCGGCGAGCCCGCCGATGGTCGCGGCTTCCGCGAAGGCCGCGATGAAGCCGAACACGGGATGCACGTTCAGCAGGAGTTTTGCGACAGTGAACAGAGCGAGTGTCGAGGCCAACACCAGCGTCGCCAGCGCTTTCACGCGCCGTAGCTCCGCCGCGCGTTCGGCGTCACCGGGGGTGTCGAAGAGATAGGTGCCTGATGAACCCATGACTGCATCACCCTACCCGTCATTGCGAGCGAAGCGAAGCAATCCAGAATCTTTCCGCAGAGAGACTCTGGATTGCTTCGTCGCAAGGGCTCCTCGCAACGACGACTGCGGCAGCGCAAAACAAAGGCCCGCCGAAGCGGGCCTCAAATTCAGTTTGTCGTCGGGCGCCGTATCACGCGGTCTTGTTGTAGACCTTGGCGAAATTGTCCTGAGCGGACTTCGCGCCGTTGGCGGCGAGCTTGCCGAGATAGTCGGCGGTCGCCTTGGCACGCGAGACGAACACTTCACCGCGGGCGCGGAGCAGGCTCGACTGGATCTCGACGGCCTCGCTGACCGACTTGGCGGACGCGAGCTTGTCGATGCCCGAGAAGAACGCCTCGGCGTCCTCATAGATCGCTTGCTGGATGTTGCGGCTGATCTTGCCGGCCTCGGCGACGGATTCGGTCACCGCGTTCTCGACGGCGGCGGTCACCCGCTCGGAGCCGGCGAAAGCTTCGGCAGCACGGTCCTTGGCGGTATTGGCGGTCTTCTTGACGAACTCGCGGGCGGCCTCGGGAACTTCCAGATTCTGGATGTTCTTGAAAGCGTCCTTGAAGCCCTCGAAAGCGGTGTTGGTTTCAGTGGTCATGGGGTTCTCTCCATCCTCATTGGTCTGAGCTATGGGCTCACCCCGTCCGCATCGGCCCGGGGCACGGCTTATATGGCATAGTGAATTGTGCGATGCAATATTCGTATTGCACTGCGATATCACGAAATAGTGAAAAGCCTTAACAAAAGGCGCTACACTGCCCTAGTTGGAGGCCGTCTCGGACAAATTAGGTCCGTACCGGACCGATCTTCGCCTTAGTGCTGGACCGCGCCTGGCAATCCATAGGCCTCCATCTGAGCCTGAACCTGCGCGATGTTGTGCCCCAGCACGACAATGTCATGGGTCTTGCCGTTGATATCCCGCACGTGGTCGCGCAGCAGCGCCTCGGCCTTAAAGCCGAGGCCTTCGAACAGGGCGACCGCCGCCTGCTGGTCGACCGTCATCTGCACCGAGAGCTTTTCCAGGCCAGCACCGAGTGCAAGTGCAAAGGTCTCCTGTGAGAGCGCCTTCCCCACACCCTGCCCGCGCACGTCGGACGAGACCACCATGCGGATCTCGCCGACATGAGGCGACCAGGAATACGGATCGCGCACCAGCGTGCCGCAGCCAACGACCTTGCCGTCCCTCACCGCGAGCAGGCTCGTGATCGCGCCGCGCTCGATCTCCTTGACCCAGGCGGAGAGCACCTTCGGCTCACTGATATTGCGTGGCAGGAACAACAGATCGTGGGACGGAAGACCTTGGCCGAAGGCGAGCACCGCGGCTTCGTCTCCAGGCGACATCAGGCGGATCTCGATATCACCAGCATCGGTCTTGGTGTGACGCGGATAGGAACGCTGCTCACTCATGTCGATCTCTTTCCCAGCCAGGAGTCCAGTTTCGGCCACAGCCGCTTCACCGCGTTGGCACCGGCGACGAGGGAGACGTGGCCGCCCTTCAACATCACCTCTTCCTTGTCCTCGGAGCCGATCTTCGCGATCAGGTGCTTTGCGGCGTCATAAGGCACGATGTGATCGTGCTCGGCGACAGCGTGTAGGATCGGCACCTTGATGTTTTCGAGCTTCGCCGCGCGGCCGGCGACCGACATGGTGTCGTTGAACAGCTTGTTGTCCCACATCAGGTCCTTGGTGATGGTGCGGAAATACTCGCCCGCCAGCGGCAGCGTGTCGGTCGCCCAACGGTCGAACATGCGGTAAGACTTGACGAACTCGTCGTTCCAGATGTTTTCCCAAAGCTGGATCTGGCTAACAGTGCGCGAGGCGGGGCGCAGCATCTCGAACGAAGACAAGATCATCTCCGGCGGCACATTGCCGACGCTGTCGACGAGATGGTCGACATCGAAATAGCGGCGGTCGGAGAAATTCGAGAACAGCTTCATCTCGCGGAAGTCGATCGGCGTGGTGAAGCAGATCAGATTCTTCATCGGCCCGTCCTTGTGGATCGAGCCGTAGAGCAGCGACAGCACGCCACCGAAGCAATAGCCGATGATGGAAACGTCCTGCTCGCCGGAATCCTGCTGGACGCGACGGACGCAATCCGGGATGAAGTCGAGGACGTAGTCCTCCATCCGCAGGCTCTTCTCCTCGGGCCGCGGTGCGGTCCAGTCCAGCATGTAAACGTCGTAACCGCGCTTGAGCAGGAACTCGATGAAGCTCTGGCCGGGGACGAGGTCGAGAATGTAGCCGCGATTGGTCGTCGCCATCACGATCAGCACCGGGATGCGGTAGATCTCGTCCGACATCGGCCGGTAGTGGTAGAGGCTCATCGTGCCGCGCGAATGCAGCACGTCCTTCGGTGTCGAGCCGAGCGTGGGGCCGGAGGTCGAGAAATATTCGACACCCTTGATGCTGCGCTGGATCGCGCGCTGCACCTCGGTCTGGATGCGCTCCGGGATAGATGCGAAATCAAGTCCCGTCGGCGCATTCATTTCTGCTCTCCGTTTTCGGAGGGCGGACGCTTCGTCCGCGGCGGCCGTGGCGTCCCATCGGAGCCTTGCGAGATGCCCGAACTCGCCGCCATTTGGCTCAGCATCGACTTCATCTCGCCGAGCTGGGCTTCAATGGACTGGAGCCGCTCCGCAAGACCCGTGACCTGCTCCCGGCTCGGCAGGTTCATTGCGACGAGGTATTTCTCCACGAGCTCGCCGAGCTGCTTCTGAGCACCTGCAGCAACTCCTCCCGCACGGTTCATCGCCTGTGAAAACTCGGGCGATGACATGGCCTGGTTGGCGAAGGAGTTGAACCCCTTCTCCATCTCGCCCACCATCTTCTGCCACACGGCGACGGGGTCGTTGGTCTTGTCGGTCATCGGCGTCCTCCAGATATCGAGAGCTTCGATGCCCTTCTTTTTGGCCATACCACACCGTTGCGAGGGGCCGGTCAACCGGCAAGCGGCCCAGTGCCGCACACGCGGCTTCTTTGCCGCGGGAAACCGTGCAATACAACATTGGTCAGCAGCAAGGGATCGCGACCGTGACCGTCCATCAGCCGCCCCAGACCGTACGCGCCAACGGCATCGACATCTGCTACGAAATCTTCGGCAACGACAATGCCGAGCCGCTGCTGCTGATCATGGGGCTCGGGGCGCAGATGATCCATTGGGACGATGCGTTCTGCGAGCAGCTCGCCGCGCGCGGCTTTCGCGTGATCCGCTTCGATAATCGCGATATCGGCAAGTCGAGCCACCTGACTGGCGGCAAACGGCTGACGCCGCTCGAGCTGTTGAAGCTGCGCTTCCTCAGGATTCCCGTGGCAGCGACCTACAAGCTGATCGACATGGCCAGGGACACGGTCGGGCTGATGGATGCGCTCGGCATCAAGTCGGCGCATCTGGTCGGCGCCTCGATGGGCGGCATGATCGCGCAGGAAGTGACGCTATCGTTCCCCGAGCGCGTGCGTTCGCTGACCTCGATCATGTCAACGACAGGCAATCCGCGCGTGCCGCCGCCGACACGCGAGGCGGCCGCCATGCTGATGGCGCCGCCGCCACGCAGCAAGGAGGAATTCATGGTCCGCTTCGGCCAGACCTGGAAGGTGCTGCGCGTCGGGCATTTTCCCGAGGAGGAAGCGCTCGACCCTGGTCGTGCCGAGCGGGTGTTCGCGCGCGGACTCAATCCGGCCGGTGTCGGCCGGCAGCTCCGCGCCGTGCTCGCCTCCGGCAGCCGCAAGGAGCGGCTGCATGGCGTGAAGACGCCGACGCTGGTCATTCATGGCACCGTCGATCCCCTGGTCCATCCCGAAGGCGGCAAGGACACGGCAGCGTCAATTCCGGGCGCCAAGCTATTGATGATCGAAGGCATGGGCCACGCGCTGCCGATGCGGTTCTGGCCGGAGATCATCGGCGCCATCGACAAGCACGCGCATGGGGCAGCGGCGCAGGCGGCGTAGACCGCCGGTCTCCTTACGGTGACCATGTGAGCGGCTGGTTACTCTCTTAACGAAAGCCGGCACGGAAGCTATACAGGCCTTCCTCAATCGCAAAGAGGCTGCGGCCTCTCGGAGCTCACATGCATTCGATCGTCCGACCAGGCGCAATGATCACTGCTGCAATTCTCATGCTCTCGCTCGCCAGTAGCGCCGCGATGGCCGGTAGCGCGCAAGAAGAAGCCAATCGCAAAACCGTTCTGGCCTTCTATGAGAAGGGGCTCAATCAGAAGGACGCTGATGCGGCCCTCACCCATGTCGGCGACCGCTACGTCCAGCACAATCCAAACGCGGCCGATGGACCGGACGGCTTCCGAAAATTCATCGGCTTCCTGCACGAAAAGTTTCCGAACTCGCATAGCGAGATCAAGCGCAGCTTCGTGGATGGCGACTTTGTGATCCTCCACGTTCACTCCGTTCGCGAGCCCGGCACCAAGGGGCGCGCGATAGTGGACATCTTCAAGCTCGAAAACGGCAAGATCGTCGAACACTGGGACGTCGTTCAGGACATTCCTGAAAATCCCGCAAACAACAACACGATGTTCTGACGGATAGAACCGGCGCTGCGGATACGGGCCTAGCGCTTCCGCGCGATCCAAATCACGTGGCGCGCGCCGCCGCCCCTGCCGGTGGCGCGGACGTTGACTTCGTTGACGTCGAAGCCGGCACGGCCGAGGCGCTTGGTGAAGGCGGGGTTGGGTCCTGACGACCAGACAGCGAGCACGCCGCCAGGCCGCAGCGCCGTCTTCGCCGCCGTGAGCCCGCTCACGTCGTAGAGCGCATCATTGCCCTTCCGGGTCAGCCCTTCCGGCCCGTTGTCGACGTCGAGGAGAATGGCATCGAAGGCGGACCGCTGCGCCCGGATGATCTCGCCAACGTCGGTCTCCCGGATGCTCACCCTGGGATCATCGAGGCTGTCGCCGAAGACCTGCGCCATCGGGCCGCATGCCCAGGCCACCACCGCAGACACGAGTTCGGCGACCACGACCTTCGCGTTGCTTCCGAGCACGGCAAGCGCCGCACGCAGCGTAAAGCCCATGCCGAGGCCGCCGATGAGGACGACGGGCTTTAAGACATTCTCGATCTGCTTTGCCGCCAGCGTCGCGAGCGCCGCCTCCGAGCCCGACAAGCGGCTGTTCATCAGCTCGTTGCTGCCGAGCTTGATGGAGAACTCCTTGCCGCGCCGCATCAGGCGCAGCTCACCGTCGGAACCGGGGATTTGCGCGGTGTCGATCTTTTCCCAGGGAATCATGGGAGAGCTTTAGCACGATCGGAAATCGTAGGGTGGGTTAGCCGAAGGCGTAACCCACCACTTCTGTATCCGCGGTAAGAGACCTTGATGGGGTTACACCCAGCGAACTGCGCTTCGCGCGTTCGCAAGGCTAACCCACCCTACAATCTCGCCCTATCCGCCCGCCCAGACGTCCAGCACATAGCGGTTCTTCGCACCCATCTCCTCGATCCAGCGTGCGCTGGCCGCGGCATCGTTGCCGCTCTTCTCGCGGTGGATCGCGACGAGCGCTGCCTTCACGTCGGGCTCCATCTTACCGCCGTCGCCGCAGACGTAGATGATGGCGCCCTGCCCGATCAGGGGCCAGACCTTGTCCTTCTGCGCGGCAAGTACGTGCTGCACATAGGTCTTGGGTCCATCCGCGCGCGAGAACGCCGTGAAGAGCTCGGCGATGCCGCTTGCCGCCAGCGCCTTCAATTCGTCCGCATAGAGAAAGTCCTGGCCGGGGTGGCGGCAGCCGAAGAACAGCATTGCGGGACCGAGCGTGGCCCCCTTCGCCTTGCGCGCGGCGCGCTCCTGAAGGAAGCCGCGGAATGGGGCAAGTCCCGTGCCCGGCCCGATCATGATGATCGGCACGGATGAATCATCGGGAAGCCGGAAACCGGCCTTGGTCTCGCGCACGGTCGCATAGATCGCATCGCCCGCGCGACGGTTGGCGAGATAGTTCGAGCAGATGCCTTTGTAGGTGCCGCTACCGGAGGCTGCCGGACCTTCGACCACGCCGACGGTGACGCTGCATCGCGCCGGGTCGACCGACGGCGAGGACGAGATCGAGTAGTAGCGCGGCGCCAGCAGCGAGAGCATTTCCAGATAGACGTGAAACGGCAATTCACAGGCCGGATATTCGAGCAGCAGGTCGAACACCGATTTGCGCCTGGCCAAGATCTCGGCGCGGTAGCGCTCGAGCGGCTCGACCTCCTCGCCGACGAAGCCCAACAGCTTCGGCTTGGTGACCGGGCAGCGGGTGTGCTCGGCCATGATCTGGATCTGCTTGCGCGTCGCGATCTGCTGCAGCTCGACGAATTCGCTGAGCAGACGGCCGACCGACACGGCCTCGCCGACCGGCAATTGCGCACGGCGGCCTTCGGCCACCTGAAGCCTGATCTGATCGGCCGGCAGGAAGCCGAAGCGGCGGGCGACCGAATCCACCAGTGTCGGGTCGTTGCGCGGAACGACGCTCAAATGGTCGCCGACGCGATAGGTGACGTTGGACGGCAGTTGCACCTCGATGTGGCGTGTCGAACGCTCCGATGGATTGGCCCCGCTCCTGTTCTGAAGCTCATCATTGACCAGCACCTTCATCGCCACCGCGCCGCCCTGGGCGACGATGGTGTTGACGGCAGTCACCGCCACCGGCTCGATCGCGTAAAGCGGATCGTCCTCCGCGGTGCGGGTGAAATTCCAGTCGATGCCGAATTCCTTGGTCGCGACCTGGGCAGCCGCCGGGAACCATTTCTGGAATTGGCCGTCGAGATCGCTGCGCGCATCGCCTTCGCCGCGCGGGAAGACGGCGCGCCCGCCATGCGCCGACAATTGCTCGTCGATGAAGCGCGGCACCGACTGATAGGTCGCAGCCCAATCGCTATTGCCGCAGCCGAACACGGCGTAGCGCACATTGGCAAAGGCATCCGTCGGCAAGTCGCCGCCGAGCCATTTGACGAACTGCGTCGCATTGTCAGGCGCCGCGCCGTTATAGGAGGCGCAGATGATCAGCACGCCGCCTTCCTGCGGCAGCTTGCCGACGTAATCGTCGAGCGGGCCAAGGTGAACGGCAAAGCCGTTGATCTCGGCGAGATCAGCCATACGCGTCGCCAGCTCCTCGGCGGTGCCGAGATTGGACCCGTACAGCACCAGCATCGGCGTGTTGTGGCCCGGCCGCGCGGTCGGCTGGCGCGGCGCCCTCGGTGCCGAGGCCACAGCCGCGATGGGCCCGCCGTAAGCACCGCGCTCGCGATCGGCGCGTGGGCGCACCTTGATCTTGAAGCCTTCCGGCTTCATCGTCAGCGTTTCCTTGAGGTGCATCTGATAGCGCTGGTGATCGATCAGCTTGAAGCGCTGCAGGATCATGCCGAGCGCAAGCGCAGCCTCGTGCATGGCAAAGCCGCGGCCGATGCAAGCGCGCTGGCCGTTGCCGAACGGCTTCCAGGCATTGATCGGCCGCTTCGCTTCCGCTTCGCGGCTGAAATTCTCGGGATCGAACGCATCCGGGTTCGGTCCCCAGACGCTGGGATCGCGATGCAACGCCGTCACCAAGATGGTGGTGAAGGTGCCCTTCCTGAGCTTGTACTTGCCGCCGCCGATGGTCTCGTCGTTGAGCGGCGAGATACCATAGGCCGGCGCCGGCGGCCACAGCCGCAGCGCCTCCTTCAGAATCTGCGTGATGTAGGTGAGCTGCGTCACCTGCTGATAGGTCGGCTTCGCATTGACGTCGGGGCCGAAGACGCGGTCGACCTCATCATAGGCCTTCTTGAGGATGTCCGGATGCTTGAGCAGTGCATAGAGCGTGTAGGACAACAGGCCGCTGGTGGTCTCGTGGCCCGCGATCAGGAAGGTGTTGATCTGGTAGCGAATGTTGACGTCATCGAGCTGCTCGCCGGTCGCGCGGTCGACGCCGGTCATCATCGCGGCCAGCATGTCCTTCTTGTCGTCGATCCCGTCCGCACTCTTGCGGCGTTCTGCGATGATCTCGTCGACCATCTTGTTCATGAAGGCGACGTCTTCGGCCAAGGTCTTGCGCCGCTTCTGCATCCAGAGCTGCTCGAACGGCAAACCGCGCGTCATCATGATGGTTTCGAGCGAGCGCACCAGCGACTCGACGAAGGGGTGGTAGTCGCGGCGGTAGAACGAATTGAAGCGGTAGTCGAAACCGCAGAGGCCGATCGTATCAAGCGTCAATGCGGTCATATCGTGGACGACGTCGATCTCGTCGTCGGCGTTGAGCCGCTCCCATTTGTGGACGAGTTGCTCGGCGATATCGACCATGCTCGGATGATAGGACTGCATGGCGCGGTTGCCGAACGGTTGGAGCAGAATGTTGTGCGCCTTGCTCCAGTTCGGCTCCTTGGTATCGGCCGTGAACAGGCCGTCGCCGCCGACCGCACGCACACGCCGCAGCGCGCCGCGCACCGTCTTGTCGAAGCGCTTCTCGTTGGAGAGCTCGTCGACGAGATCATGGCCGGAGACAACGACGATCGGCGAGCCCATCATGTCGAGCCAGAAGATCGGACCGAGTTCCTTGGCGAGCCGCGTCAGGTGCTGCACGGGGGCGGCCGAGTCCAGCGACAACATGTTGCCGACCACCGGCTTGGTCGGCGGATGCGGGATCGGGTCCAGTCTGTTCTTGGATGACATGAAAAGCGTTTCCCCCTCAGTAACCCTCGTCATTGCGAGGAGCTCTCGCGACGAAGCAATCCAGAGTCTCTCCGCGGACGCATTCCTGGATTGCTTCGCTCGCAATGACGACCTAGCCAAACCGCCTTCTACGCCATTCGATCAGTTTGGCGCTGACCTCCTCCGGCTTCTCCTGCTGCGTCCAATGGCCGCTGTCCTTGACGAGATACTTCTCGAGATCGGGAATCAGCTTGTCCATGCCATCAGCGGAGGATGGCGGCAACACCGCGTCATTCTCGGCCATGATCATCATCGACGGCACGCGGACCGTATGATCGAGCCCTTCGGCACGCGTCCAGTTGCGCGACATGTTGCGGTACCAGTTGATGCCGCCGGTGAAGCCGGTTCTGGTGAAGGCATCGACGAAGACTTTCTTCTCTTCCGGCGACAGGATCGGCGTACGCGGATCGTGCTTCGCGTCATAGGCGGCAATCATCTGCGGAAATGCCAGATTGAGCCGCGGCGAAGCACCGACACCGGCGACCACCTCCTCCGGCGGCGCGTCGGCCGGGCGCGGCACCGGCTTACGCATGAACGCATCGAAGGTCTGTTCGACACGGCTGCCGAAAATCCTGTCCGGCTCGCGCGCCGGATCCTGGAACTGCACGATGTACATCTTGTCGCCGAAGCGTGCACGCAACAGCTCGATCGGATCGGCCCAGGCGCGATTGGTGTGGGGCGTGTTGATGCCGACCACGCCGGCGACCCGGTCAATGTGCCGCAACGGCATCTGCCAGACGACGAAGCCGCCCCAGTCGTGACCGACGAAGATCGCCTTGTCGATCTGCAGATGATCAAGCAGTCCGACGAGATCGCCGGTCAGGTTCTCGATGTCGTAGGCCTCGACCGGCTCGGGCCGGTCGGTCGCACCGTAGCCGCGCTGGTCCGGCGCGATCACGCGGATGCCGGCCTCGCTCAACGCCTTGATCTGGTGGCGCCAGGAGAAGGCGAGCTCGGGCCAGCCGTGGCACAGCACCATCGGCGGCTCGTCATCGGCCGGGCCAGCCTCGTAATAGCCCATGCGGATTCCGTTCGTCGTCGCGAACTTGAGCGGTGGCATTTCAATCATGGCGACCTTCCTACTCGGCAGCGCTCTTGACGTCGGCCGCGGGCGGCACATAGGCCGCCTCCAGTGCGGCGAACTCTTCCGGCAGCATGTCGCACATCACCTGTACATGCGGAATGATGTTGGCGCCGACGATGAAGCCGAAATCGAGCTGGTCCCGATAGCTCTGCACGGTGATGTTGAGCGCCTGCCCATGCGTCGCGATCGACACCGGGAAGATGTGCAGCAGCTCGGCCCCTGCGGCATAGAGCGTCTGCCGCGGTCCCGGCACGTTGGACACCGTGATGTTGGCGGCCGGCGGCAGCACGTCCGACAGGTTGGAGCGGCTGTAGAGCAGCGCCAGGATCTGCACCATGATCGGTGCGCCCAGCATCGAGATATTCGAGACCTGCGGCATCAGTGCCCGCAGCGGATGCGACATCTCCTTGGACTTGGTCGATTGCGCGATGATCGCTTCGAGCCGCGCCTTTGGATCGGCGATGTTGGTCGCGATCGAGCAGATCATGCCGAACACCTGGTTGTTGGCCTCGGTGTTGCCCTCCTCGCGCAGCGAGATCGGCACGGCAGCCGTCAGGGATTTCGCCGGCAGCGTGCCATATTGCTGCAGATAGCGGCGGACCACGCCTGAGGCGAGCGCCAGCACCACGTCGTTGAGCTTGCCGCCGGCCTGCTTGGCTAGCGCCTTCGCCCGTGAAAGTGAAATCGATACGCCGGCGAAGCTGCGCTCCGACGAGATGGTCTTGTTGAGCATGGTCGGCGGCGATACCATGCTGGCGAGGCTCTCGCGCGACTTCGGGTCGGCGACCTTGCCGAGCACGTCGGAGACGCTCTTGAGCACGGTCGGGATGTTACCGGCAAAGCGAACCGCGCTCTCGATCTGGTACATCGCGTTGTCGAACAGGATCGAGCCGATGTCGCTCTTGCCGGTGCGCGGCAATTGCAGGTTCTTCGCGGCCGCCGACGCATCGAGCGGCTGGCTGAAGAGCTGCTGATAGGAATCGAGCAGGTTGGCGGCGATGTCGCGCGGCTCCTGTCCGGGCTTGGCCCCTGCCGTCGGTGGATCGACTTTCCGCGGGATCGGCGAGATGTCGTAGATCATGTTGGTCAGGGCCGCACCGGCGCCGCCGTCGATGGCGGCATGATGCATCTTGGAATAAAGCCCGACCTCGTTGTCCTTCATACCCTCGAACACGTAGAACTCCCAGAGCGGACGGGCCCGGTTCAGGAGCTTGGCATGCATCCAGCCGACAATGCGTTCGAGCGTGGCGCGGTCGCGTGGCTGCGGCAGGCTGGCGCGGAAAATGTGGCGGTCGATGTCGAACTGGTCGTCCTCGACCCAGGAGGGATGATCGATGTCGAGCGGCGCCTTCTCCAGCCGCGCCTTCAGGATCGGCGCGATGTGCAGGCGCGAGACGATCATCGCCTTGAAGTCTTCGAAGAAGTCGCCCTTGTAATCGTCGGGCAGGCGAAAGATCGCCATGCTGCCGACATGCATCGGCATTTCCGGCGTTTCCAGATAGAGAAACGACGCGTCCAGCGACGACAGCTTCTTCCCGTCAGCCATAGTTCCCTCCCGCAGGATTTCGACGGGCGCCTTGGTCGGCGCTTCTCGTCAGGCCGATACTGCCTGTTCCGGCGGGGCATATGCAATGGCAAACGGCCCGGCCCGGTCAAATGGCCAGAATTCTCCCTCCGGTTGCGCCAGGCGGTCCGCCACGGCCCATAGCGCCGCGGGGTTGACCCCGAGCCCGATATGGCTCGCCAGGTGCACCTCGATGTTCTCGGCACGATCGGAGGGACGGAGCAGACAGGTCCGCCAGTTCACGACTCCGTCGGCGCGCGAATAGATCGAGCTCGTAGGCACCGGCAGATCGCCGGCGATCGCCTCGCGCTGTTCGGCAAAATCCTCGACCCGCTCGCCGGACAGCGCCTCGTACAGCCGCGTGGCGTTGGTCGCCCGCACGTCGTTAGCAAAAGGGCTACCGAGCGTGACGACATAGCGGACCATTTCCGGCGCCTGAAGTGCGAGATCACGGGCATAGACGCCGCCGAGGCTCCATCCGACCAGGCTGACCTTGCGTCCGGACGCGGCATGGATTTCGCCCAGACGAACGCGCAAGGCGTCCCGCATCCGTCCGAGCCCGCCGAGATTGCGGCCCATCCGCCAGGCATGTGTCTCGTAACCGAGCTCGCTGAGATAGCGCCGCATCGGTGCCATCGAGAGATCGCTGGCGAGGAAGCCCGGTAGCGCCAGCACCGGATGGCCGTCGCCCCTTGGTGCGCGCATCAGCAGCGGTGACAGCAGCAGGCTCGCATTGAGTTCGAACAGGCCCCGCGCCTCGGCAAGCAGCAGTCCGACACCCGGCGGACGAAGCCGGCCTGGATCCAGCGTCCCGTCCGGCCCTGACGACACTATTTCTTCTTGTCGCTACTGCGCGTGCCGCCGAGGCCGGCCATCGCGACGAACATGTCCTGAAATCGCTCGGCGAGCTTGGGATCGTATGTAAACCAGCTCTGAACCAACGATTCGGGCGAGACCTTGTCGATGTTGCTCAAGACCTGCTGCTGTAGCTTGTCCATCACCGCCGTCTGCATCGGCGACACGTCGGGCAATCCAAAGAATTGGCGGGCCTCGAGGGGGGTGCAGTCGATTTCGATGTTAACTTTCATATCCCCTCCTGATGAGATTCGAGCGGCCTGCCGCCAGTATCGCCGCGAGTTGTGGTGCGACGCAAGCGACCTGAGGGGAAGCTGCGGCGACCGGCTTTCGCAATCGACGGGAATGGTCAATCAAATTGTCCGGCGCGACCATTGTCCGGCGCGACCGCAGCGGACGGCTGAAACGAAGAGGGCCGCCAGGGCCCATCTCCATCGTTCCGGAGGACTTCACAGGTCGAAAGTCGGATGTCGTTTGCGCGCCAGCCTCCCCTAGATTGCCGGGCAGCATTGCTGCACAGCGGTGCAACTTGGCGCGTTCCTTGCTGGAATGGCGCTTGCACGGGTCGTGAACTCTGGGCAACATGGATCGATCGGCCCCGCCGAACAATCAAAAATGACGGTCGGGGCGAGTGGAGAGGGTCAAGAATGTCAGTCGGACGAAGTTTGTTTGCGGCGACGCTCGCCGGTGCGCTTGCGTTGGCGGTCTCGCCGGCGTCGAGCCAGACGCTGCGCTACGCCAACCAGGGTGAGCTCAAGTCGCTCGATCCCTACACGCTGAACGAGTCGACCACCAGCGCGCATCTCGGTCATGTCTATGAGGGCCTGGTCGCCCGCGGCAAGGACCTGAAGATCGTCCCGGCGCTCGCCGAAAGCTGGGAGACGCCGGAACCGACACGCTGGCGTTTTCACCTGCGCAAGGGCGTGAAATTCCACAATGGCGACCCCTTCACCGCTGACGACGTGGTGTTCTCGGCCGAGCGCGTACGAGCAAAAGGCTCGAATTTCCAGAGCCGCGTTCCCGCCGATGCCAAGGTCGTCAAGGTCGACGATTACACCGTCGATTTCATCCTGACCTCGCCCAATCCGATCCTGACGGCGCTATGGGCGACCTGGTACATCATGGACAAGAAATGGGCAGAGGCGAACGATGCGGTGGCACCGACGCCAGCGGCCGCCACGACTCCGAGCTATGCGTCGCTCCATGAAAACGGCACCGGTCCGTTCGTCATCGAAAGCCATCAGCCGGGCGTGAAGACCGTCTTCAAGGTCAACCCGAACTGGTGGCGCAAGCCGGAACATAATCTGAAGGAGATCATCTTTACGCCGATCGCCAACCCCGCCACCCGTGTTGCGGCGCTGTTGTCGGGCGAAGTCGACGTGATCGAGCCGGTACCGGTGCAGGACATCGAGCGCGTCAAAGCGAGCCCCAACGCCACGGTGCTGACGGGACCTGAGCTCCGCACCATCTTCGTCGGCATGGATCAGGCGCGCGACGAGCTCCTGTATTCCAACGTCAAGGGCAAGAACCCGTTCAAGGACGTTCGCGTCCGTGAAGCCGTCTACCGGGCGATCGATGTCGACCTGATCAAGAACCGCGTCATGCGCGGGCTGTCCACGCCGTCCGCATTGATGGTCGCACCGGAGATCTATCCGTCGAAGGGCTTCACCCGGCCGAAATTCGATCCCGACGCCGCCAAGAAGCTCCTTGCCGACGCCGGCTATGCCGACGGTTTCGAGGTGACGATGGACTGCCCGAACGATCGCTACGTCAATGACGCCGCGATCTGTCAGGCCATCGTCGGCATGCTCGCCCGCATCAACATCAAGGTGGATCTTCTGGCGCAGCCCAAGGCCCAATATTTCGCCAAGGTGCTCAAGCCCGGCGGCTACAAGACCTCGCTGTTCATGCTGGGCTGGACCCCGGATACGCTCGATTCCCAGAACGTGCTGCACGACATCATGGGTTGCCGGGACGATCCCAAGGATCCCAACCGCGGCGAAGCCAATCTCGCCGGCTATTGCAACAAGCAGTTCGACGAGCTCGCCGACAAGGTTCTCGTGGAATCCGACACGGCCAAGCGCGATCTCCTGATCAAGCAGGCCTTCGAGCTCTCGATGAAGGACTGGGCATACGTGCCGCTGCACCAGCAGGCGCTCGCCTGGGGCGTGTCGAAGAAGGTGAAGCTGACCCAGCGTGCGGACAACATGGTCATGCTCTACTGGGCGACCAAGCAGGAAGAGTAAGTGTCGACAAGTTGTGAAGTCCCGGAAGCCTTGGCTTCCGGGACTTGCCGTTTCGGGTTAACGCAATGATGCGTGCTGCTAAAGAGATGTGAAAGGAACAGATGCTCGCTTTCACACTGCGCCGGGCCATCCAGGCCATCGGTGTCATGATCGCCGTCGGGATCATCGCGTTCTCGATGTTCCGATTTGCCGGCGATCCCGTAAACCAGATGGTCGGGATGGACACGTCGGGCGCTGAACGCGCCGCGATCCGCAAATCGCTCGGCCTCGACGACCCCGTTCTCGTGCAGTTTGGCCGCTATATCGGCAACGCCGCGCAGTTCAAATTCGGCGTGTCCTACCAGTTCCGCCTCCCCGTCAACAATCTGCTGATGGAGCGGATGCCCGCGACGCTGGAGCTCGCGATCTGCGCCACCATCTTCGCGATGGTCAGCGGCATCCTGATGGGCGTCTATTCGGCGCTGCGCCGTGACAGCTGGCTCGCGCACATATTTCAAGCCGTCTCGCTGATCGGCATCTCGCTGCCGACCTTCCTGATCGGTATTCTCATGATCTACCTGTTTTCGGTGACGCTCGGCTGGTTGCCTTCGTTCGGGCGGGGCGACGTCGTGCATATCGGCTGGTGGACGACCGGCCTTCTGACGTTGTCGGGCTTGAAAGCGTTGATCATGCCCGCGATCACACTTGGCCTGTTCCAGATGACGCTGATCATGCGCCTCGTGCGCGCGGAGATGCTGGAAGTGATGCGGACGGACTACATCCGCTTCGCCCGTGCGCGCGGACTGACCACGCGGGCGATCCATTTCGGTCACGCGCTGCGCAACACGCTGGTTCCTGTCATCACCGTGGCAGGCCTGCAATTTGGCTCGGTCATTGCCTTCGCAATCATCACCGAGACCGTGTTCCAGTGGCCGGGCATGGGGCTCCTGTTCGTGCAGGCCGTTCAGAACGTCGATATCCCGATCATGGCGGCCTACCTGATGATGGTCTCCCTGATCTTCGTCACCATCAATCTCGTGGTTGATATCCTCTACACCATCGTCGATCCGCGGCTGCGCTCGACGGTCAGCCGGGCGCACTGACATGAGTGAGGCCGTCGTTCCGCATAGTGTCGAGAAGCGCGCCGCGGCCGCACCTGGCTGGTTCAGGCGCGCGCTCGACAGCGACCTGTTCTATTCGTTCCGCCGCTCCAAGATCACCATGATCGCTGCGGGGGTAACGCTTCTGTTCTTCCTGCTCGCGATCTTCGCCTCGGTGCTGTCGGTGCAGAATCCATTCGATCCGGCGCAGCTTCAGTTGATGAATTCTCGCATCTCGCCGCTCTGGACCGCCGACGGTCAGAGCCCGTTCCTGCTCGGCACCGACGAGCAGGGCCGTGACGTGCTGTCCGCGATCCTCTACGGCCTGCGCATTTCGCTGCTCGTCGGCGTCCTCGGCGTGGTCTTGTCTGGCGTACTCGGCATCCTGCTCGGGCTGACGGCGGGTTATTTCGGCGGCGCAGTGGATGGATTGATCATGCGCATCGCCGACGTGCAGCTTTCTTTCCCGGCCATCCTGATTGCACTCTTGATCAACGGCATCGCTAAATCGGTCTTTGGCAACAAGCTCGACGAGATGAGCATGTTGGCGGTTCTGGTCTTCGCGATCGGCCTGAGTTTTTGGGTGCAGTACGCGCGTACTGTGCGTGGCTCGGTCCTGGTCGAGAAGAACAAGGATTATGTCGCAGCAGCGCAATTGATCGGCCTGCCCGCCCCCGTGATCATGCTGCGCCACGTGTTGCCGAATACCACGGGACCGATCCTCGTGATCGCTACCATCAATCTCGCGCTCGCCATCATCACCGAGGCAACGCTGTCGTTCCTCGGCTCGGGCATGCCCGAAACCATGCCGTCGCTCGGCACGCTGATCCGCATCGGCAATGGCTATCTGTTCGCAGGCGAATGGTGGATCGTCGCCTTTCCAGGGCTCGCGCTCGCGGCGCTGATTCTGTCGATCAATCTGCTCGGCGACTGGCTGCGCGACGCGCTCAATCCAAAACTTCGATGAGTATGCCTCGCCCATGACCGAACCCGTTCTCTCCGTGCGCAACCTCCAGGTCGAGTTCGCCTCCCGCCGCGGCACGCTGCGCGCCATCGACGGCGTCTCCTTCGACATCGCCAAGGGCGAGGTGCTCGGCGTGGTCGGCGAATCCGGCGCCGGCAAGTCCGTCACCGGCCTCTCGGTGATCGGCCTGATCGATCCGCCCGGCCGCATCGCCGGCGGCGAGATTCATCTCGCGGGCCTGCGCATCGACAATCTGCCGCCGGAGGAGATGCGCCGCATCCGGGGCAAGCGCATCGGCATGATCTTCCAGGATCCCCTCACCTCGCTCAATCCGCTCTACCGGGTCGGCGACCAGATCGTGGAGACGATCCGGACCCACCTCAATCTCTCCGAACAAGAGGCGCGCCGCCGCGCCATCGATCTCTTGGCCGAAGTCGGCATTCCCGCGCCGGAAAAGCGCATCGACGGCTATCCCCACGAATTCTCCGGCGGCATGCGCCAGCGCGTGGTGATTGCGCTGGCGATCTGCGCCGAGCCGGAACTGATCATCGCAGACGAGCCGACCACCGCGCTCGATGTCTCCGTGCAGGCGCAGATCATCTCCCTGATCAAACGGCTCGGGCGCGACCACGGCACCGCCGTGATGCTGGTGACCCACGACATGGGCGTGATCGCGGAGACGTCGGACCGGGTCGCGGTGATGTATGCCGGCCGCATCGCCGAGATCGGTCCGGTGCAGGACGTCGTGAAGAATCCGCTGCACCCCTACGCCAGGGGGCTGATGGGCGCGATCCCGACGCTGGCCGGAGACGACAAGCGTCTCGTGCAGATTCCCGGCTCCATGCCGCGCCTGTCGGCGATTCCGCCGGGTTGCTCGTTCAATCCGCGCTGCGCCTTCGCCTTCGACCGCTGCCGGGTGGAACGGCCGGAGCCGCTCCCACGTGGCGCGCAGTCGGTTGCCTGCCACCTCTATGACAATGTGCCCGCGGAGAGCGCGGCATGAGCGTTCCCTTCGTCCAGGCCACCAATCTGCGCCGCGTCTTCGACGTCTCGAAGCCATGGCTCAACCGCGTGCTCGAAGGTGGGCGTCTCGAATACCTCAAGGCGGTCGATCACGTTAGCTTCGAGATCAGGAAGGGCGAGACGTTCGCCCTGGTCGGCGAATCCGGTTCCGGCAAGACGACGGTGGCGCGCATGGTCGTCGGCCTGTTGCCGCCGAGTTCTGGCGATGTGCTGATCGACGGCGTGTCGATGACCGATCCGCGACAGGCGTCGGCGCGGCGGAAGCTACGCCGCCGCATCCAGATGATCTTCCAGGACCCCTATGCCAGCCTGAACCCTCGCTTCCGGGTCGACGCCATCATCTCCGAGCCGATCCGCGCCTTCGACCTGATCCAGGGCGAACGCGACATCCAGGCTCGCGTCGGCGAGCTGCTCAGCCTCGTCGGCCTGCACCCCGACGACAGGCTGAAATTTCCGCACGAGTTCTCCGGCGGCCAGCGTCAGCGCATCGCGATCGCGCGCGCGCTCGCATCGGACGCCGAGTTCATCGTCTGCGACGAGCCGACCTCGGCCCTCGACGTCTCCGTGCAGGCCCAGATCCTGAATCTGATGCGCGATCTCCAGGACAAGTTCGGCCTGACCTACATGTTCATCAGCCACAACCTCGCCGTGGTCCGCCACATGGCGAGCCGGGTCGGCGTGATGTATCTCGGCCGCATCGTCGAGATCGCGGAAGGACGCGAGCTGTTCGCCCGTCCGCGCATGCCCTACACCAAGATGCTGCTGGGTGCCGTGCCAGATCTCGCCATGAGCGGCCGCCAGCGCGTTCCGGTGAAAGGCGAGATCCCGAACCCGATACATCCCCCCTCCGGCTGCGCCTTCAACCCGCGCTGTCCGCTGGCGTTCGATCTCTGTCGCAAGGACACGCCGGAATTGATCGACGGCGTCGCCTGCCACGCGGTCAACACCGCGCCGGTCCCGGCGTGACGCGCGCGTGCCATGCAGCCTGCGCATTTGGCGGCGGCGTGGCCCTGTGATCAATTGCGCGCGTCGCAAATGAGGTAGCCCATGACCAGCAAAATCAATCCCGATCCGTTCACGACGAGGCCGGAGATCGAAGGCACCTTCGGGGTCGTCGCCACCACGCATTGGATTGCGACCGCCGTTGGCATGAGCATCCTGGAGAAGGGCGGCAACGCCTTCGACGCCGGTGTCGCCACCGCCTTCACGCTCCAGGTGGTCGAGCCGCATCTGAACGGCCCCGGCGGCGACGTGCCTGTCATCGTCCATGACGTCAAGCGCGGCCGCACCGAAGTGATCTGCGGTCAAGGCCCGGCACCGGCACGCGCCACCATCGCGCACTACAAGAGCGAAGGCCTCGACATGGTGCCCGGCACCGGTCTGCTCGCCGCCTGCGTTCCCGGCACCTTCGAATCCTGGATGATGCTGCTGCGCGACTACGGCACAATGCGTGTGCGCGATGTGCTGGAGCCCGCGATCTCCTATGCGCGTGACGGCTATCCGCTGGTCGAGCGCGCTTGCGCCACGATCCAGACCGTCGAGCAGCTGTTCCGCAAGCATTGGCCGACCTCGGCCGGCGTCTACCTGCCGAATGGCGAGGTGCCGAGGCCCGGAACGTTGTTCACCAACAAGACGCTGGCTGCGACCTATACCCGCATTCTCAGCGAGGCCGAGAGCGGCGGTGGCGGCCGCGACGCCGAGATCGAGCGCGCGCGAAAAGCCTGGTCGCAAGGTTTCGTTGCGGAAGCCATCGACAAATTCTGCCGCACCCAGGAGGTCATGGACGTTAGCGGCTCGCCGCATCGCGGCGTCCTCTCGGCCGACGACATGGCACGCTGGCAGCCGACGATCGAGGCGCCGCTCACTTACGATTACGGTCGCTACACCGTCTGCAAGGCCGGCGTCTGGAGCCAGGGCCCGGTTACGCTCCAGCAGCTCGCTCTCTTGAAAGGCTTTGCGCTCGACGGGCTCGATCCGACCGGGCCGGAGTTCATCCATCTCCAGATCGAATGCGCCAAGCTGGCATTCGCCGACCGCGAAAAGTTCTACGGCGATCCCAAATTCAACGAGATCCCGATCACGACGTTGCTGTCGGATGCCTATAACGACGAGCGCCGCAAGCTCGTCACCGAAAAGGCCTCGCTCGACTTCCGCCCCGGCTCGGTCGAGGGCTTTGGCGGCGTGGTCAAGCTTCGCCGCGCCGAGGGCCAGCGCGAGGCGGTCGGCGCGCTCGGTGCCGGCGAGCCGACCGTGGGGCGCTTCGGCGAAGTGCGCGGCGACACCGTGCATTTCGACATCATCGACAAGTCCGGCAACATGGTGTCCTCGACGCCGTCGGGCGGCTGGCTGCAATCCTCGCCGATCATTCCCGAGCTCGGCTTCTGTCTCGGCAGCCGCGCACAGATGTTCTGGCTCGAGGAGGACCATCCCGCGGCGCTCGCGCCTGGCAAGCGGCCGCGCACCACGCTGTCGCCGACCATGGCGCTGCGCGATGGCGAGCCGTACTTGGCCTGGGGCTCGCCCGGCGGCGACCAGCAGGACCAGTGGATCACGCAGTTCTTCCTGCGCCACGTCCATTGCAACCTCAATCTCCAGGAGGCGATCGACGCGCCGGCCTGGCACTCCGAGCATTTTCCGATCTCGTTCTGGCCGCGCACCGCGCGACCGGGCGTGCTCGTGGTCGAGAACCGCGTGCCGAAGGCCACGATCGAGAACCTTCGCGAGCGCGGGCACATCGTCGAGGTCGGTCCCGACTGGTCGGAAGGCCGCCTCACCGCGGCCTCGCGCGTCGGCGTGCGCCGGCGCGCTGCCGCAAATCCCCGCGGCATGCAGGGCTACGCCGTAGGACGCTGATGGGCAGAAAATGACCTGGTCGATCATCGCGCGAGATCCTGCCACCGACCAGTTCGGCATTGCCGTTGCGACGCGTTTCTTCGCCGTGGGCGCGCGTGTCCCGTACATTGCCGCTGGACTCGGGGCAATCGCCACGCAGGCCTTGGTCAATCCCTATTACGGCATCGACGGCGTCAAGCTGCTGCGCGAAGGCCTCAATGCACACGACGTGCTTGCCGCGCTGCTCGCTGCCGACGACGGCCGCGAAAGCCGCCAGATCCACATCATGGACGCGAGCGGCGAGATCGCCCCGCATACCGGGCGCGATTGTATCGACTGGTGCGGACACATCGCGGGCAGCGGCTTCTCCATCGCCGGCAACATGCTTGCGGGCGCCGACGTGCTCGACGAGACCGCAAAGACCTACATCGCCAATGACAGCCTGCCCTTCCCGCGCCGTCTGCTCGCGGCGATGCGCGCAGGCGAAGCCGCCGGCGGTGACAAGCGGGGCAAGCAGTCGGCGGCGCTGCTGATCCATGGCGAGGAGGAATGGCCGGCGTTGGACATTCGCGCTGACGATCATCCCGATCCGCTCGGGGAACTCGAACGACTTGAGCGGGTCAGCCACGAGCTCTGGGTGCACTTCCGCGCCTCCATGCCGACACGGCAGAACCCGGCCGGCAACACCGATCGCAGCGTCATCGACGCCAGCATCAAAGCAGCCCGCGCAAGACAGTCATGAGCGCCAGTCCCCTCATCGAGATCACGGATCTGCGCATTCGCTTCCACGGCGACGATGGCCGTATCACCCATGCGGTCGACAGCGTCGATCTCAGCGTCGCCAATGGCGCCACGCTCGGCCTCGTCGGCGAATCCGGCTGCGGCAAGAGCGTGACGTCGCTGGCGATCATGGGCCTGCTGCCGAAGCAAAGCGCGGAGATATCGGGCACGATCCGCTTCGAGGGCCTCGACCTGTCGCAGACGCCGGACCAGACGCTACGTGACCTGCGTGGCAACCGTCTGGCGATGATCTTCCAGGAGCCGATGACCTCGCTCAACCCGAGCCTGACCATCGGCGACCAGATCATCGAGACGATCCTGCGCCATCGCGGCGGCTCGCAGCGCAATGCGCGCGAGCGGGCGATCGAGCTCCTGCGCCGCGTCCACATCCCCTCACCCGAGCGTCGGATCGACGAATTCCCGCACAAGCTCTCCGGCGGCATGCGCCAGCGCGTGATGATCGCCATGGCGCTTGCCTGCGATCCGCGCCTCTTGATTGCTGACGAGCCGACCACGGCGCTCGATGTCACCTTGCAGGCCCAGATTCTGGAGCTGATGCGGGAGTTGAAGGCCGCGAGCGGTGCCGCCATCATCCTGATCACGCATGATCTCGGCGTCGTCGCCGAGGTCTGCGACGAGGTCGCGGTGATGTATGCCGGCGAGATCGTCGAGCGCGCGCCGGTGGACGAATTGTTCTCGGCACCGCAGCATCCCTACACCGTCGGCCTGCTCGGCTCGATCCCGCGCCTCGACCATCGCGCCGAGCAACTCGCCACGATCGAAGGCATGGTGCCGAACATGGCGCAGCCGCCCGTCGGCTGCCGCTTCGCCCCGCGCTGCCCGTTCGTGCTGGACGCCTGCACCAAGGCGCCGCCGCCATTGATCGAAGTCAGCCCCGGTCACCTGTCGCGCTGCATCCGCGCGCCGCTCGAACGTCTGGTGTCGTGATGGCACTGCTCGAGGTCGAAGGCCTGGTCAAGCATTTCGTCGCCGAACGCTCGCTGTTCGGCCGCGCTCGGGCGCATGTCAAAGCCGTCGATGGCGTCTCCTTCTCGGTCGAAGCCGGCAAGACGCTGGCCCTGGTCGGCGAGTCCGGTTGCGGCAAATCCACCGTCAGCCGCCTGGTGCTGCGGCTGATCGAGCCGGATGCGGGCACGGTACGCTTTGACGGCCGTGATCTTCTCTCCCTCGACGCCAATGCACTCCGCGCCTTCCGCCGCGAAGCTCAAATCATCTTCCAGGACCCCTACGCCTCGCTCAATCCGCGCATGACCGTCGGCCAGATCCTGACCGAGCCGCTGGCGCTGCACGATCTGGTACGGCCGAAGCAACGGCGCGAGCGCGTCGTGGAGCTGCTGCGGCTGGTCGGGCTGGAGCCGCGGCTGGCGCAGCGTTATCCGCATGAATTCTCCGGCGGTCAGCGCCAGCGCATTGCCATCGCCCGTGCGCTCGCGGTCGAGCCGAAGCTGATCATCTGCGACGAGCCGGTCTCGGCGCTGGACGTCTCGATCCGCTCGCAGATCCTTAATCTGCTGTGCGAGCTCCAGGACCGGCTCGGCCTCGCCTACATCTTCGTCTCGCATGACCTCGCCGTGGTCAAGCACATCGCCGACCACGTGGCGGTGATGAATCTCGGCCAGATCGTCGAGACCGCGGAGGCCGACGCGCTCTTCGCAGCACCGCGCCATCCCTATAGCCGGGCGCTGTTGTCCGCGATCCCCCTGCCACAGCCGAAAGCGAAGCGAACGGCGGTCCTATTGACGGGCGAGATCCCGAGCGCGCTCAATCCGCCGGCCGGCTGCCGCTTCCACACCCGCTGCCCCTTCGTTATCGAGCGCTGTCGCACCGAGACGCCGGAGCTCGTGGCGGACCGCGCGGGCCACGCCGCCGCCTGTCACCGCGTAGGCGAGCTGCCGTCTGCCGACGCCATCCTGCCGGCGGCCGGCGGGTTTTCGCCAGCACTTGCAAAATTGGTCGCGGCCTTCAGCCAAAAGACGGAAGGCACAGCCGTCTCCGGGGTTGGTATACAAGACACCGCGCCCACAGCGACGTAGCCGAAGCAATAGGAATTGTCCGATGAAGATGTTTCGCCTGGCCGCAACGGCCACCGCCTTCCTGCTGTCGGTCGTAACAGCGCAAGCCCAAACCACACTGCGCATCGGTCTTGCCGAGGACCCCGACATCCTCGATCCATCGATGGCGCGCACCTATGTCGGCCGCATCGTGTTCTCCGCGTTCTGCGATAAGCTGTTCGACATCGACGAGAAGCTCAACATCGTGCCCCAGCTCGCGTTGTCCAGCGAAACGGCCGATGATGGCAAAGCGCTCGTCATCAAGCTCCGCCCTGGCGTGAAATTCCACGACGGCGAGCCGTTCGATGCCGAGGCCGCCAAGTTCTCGCTGGAGCGCCACCTGACCTTCCCGGGCTCCTTCCGCAAGCCAGAGCTGGCCTCGGTCGACCACATCGACGCCGTCGATCCCCTCACCATCAAGCTGGTGCTGAAGTCGCCGTTCTCGCCGCTGCTCGCCCAGCTCACCGATCGTGCCGGCATGATGGTGTCGCCGAAGGCGGCGAAGGAAGCCGGCGATAAGTTCGGCCTGCGTCCGGTCTGCGCGGGTCCCTACAAATTCGTCGAGCGCGTGCAGCAGGACCGCATCGTGTTCGAGAAGTTCGCCGACTATTGGAACAAGAACAACGTCTTCATCGACCGCATCGTGTTCCAGCCGATCGTCGATGCCACGGTGCGGCTCGCGAATCTGAAGTCCGGCGGACTCGACCTGATCGAGCGCGTGCTCGCCACCGACCTCAAGGAGGTTCGCGCGGATTCGCGGCTGAAGGTCGCGACCGCCATCGAGCTGGGCTATCAGGGGGTCACCCTCAACATCGGCAAGGACAAGGCCAAGGGGCCGCTCAGCCAGTCCGCCAAGGTGCGACAGGCGCTCGATCTCGCCATCGACCGCGAGGCGATCAACCAGGTCGTGTTCAACGGCGAGTTTCAGGTTGGCAATCAATGGGTCAATCCTGATCATCCCTATTATCAGAAATCCCTTCCGGTCCGTCCCCGCAATGTCGAGAAAGCCAAGGCGCTGCTGAAGGAAGCCGGCGTGACGCCGCCAGTCAGCGTCGACTTCCTGGTGCCGAAGGGCGCCGAGACGGAGACGCCGGCGCAGGTGATCCAGTCGATGGCGGCCGAAGCCGGCTTCGACATGAAGATCCGCCTCACCGAATTCGCGACCGGGCTCAAGCAGGCTGAGGCCGGCGACTACCAGGCTTACATGCTCGCCTGGAGCGGCCGCGTCGATCCCGACGGCAACACCTACGTCTTCCTGCACAGCGGTGCGCCGCAGAACTACGGCGCGTGGAACAATGCACAGGCCGACAAGGCGCTGGAGGATGCGCGAGCGGTGACCGATCCCGCCAAGCGCAAGGCCAGTTACGAAGCTCTGGCGAAACTGGTCCAGGAGGAAGAGCCCCTCCTTTACATCTATCATCGCCGCATCATCATCGCGCACACGACCAAGCTCGAAGGTTACAGGCAGATGCCCGACGGCCTCGTGCGCGTGGTCGGTCTCAAGCTGAAGTGACGCCGAAGGGATGCTGAACTTCCTCGCCCGCCGCCTTGTGCAGATCGTGCCGACGCTGTTCTTCGTGTCGGTGCTGATCTTCTCGCTGCAACAATTGCTGCCGGGCGATCCCGCGCTGGTGATGGCGGGCGAAGAGCGCGATCCTGCGGTGATCGAGCAGATCCGGCATCAGTACCGGCTCGATCAACCGGTTCCCGTGCAGTATGCCTATTGGATCAAGGGCGTCCTGTCGGGCGACTTTGGCGAGTCGCTGCGCAACAAGATGCCAGTGCGCGAGCTGATCACGCAGAAGCTGCCGGTGACGCTGCAGCTCGGCTCGATGGCGATCCTGATCGCATTCTGCATCGGCATTCCCGCCGGCATCGTCGCGGCCGTGAAGAAAGGCACCGCCTGGGACTACGGCGCCAATTTCTTCGCGCTGTGGGGCATCTCCACGCCGAATTTCTGGCTCGGCATCATGTTGATCTTCCTGTTCTCGATCGAGCTCGGCTGGCTGCCGGCCTCGGGCTATGTGCCGCTCACCGAAAACTGGCGCGCGAGCCTGGCGGCCACCATCATGCCCGCCTTCGTGCTCGGCAATGCGATTGCCGCGATCCTGATGCGTCATACCCGCAGCGCCATGCTCCAGGTGCTGGAGAGCGACTATGTCCGTACTGCGCGCGCCAAGGGACTGTCGGAACGGTCGGTCATCCTCAAGCACGCGATGCGTAACGCACTGACGCCCATCATCACGCTCGGCGCGCTCGAGCTCGGCACACTCTTGTCGGGTGCGGTGCTGACCGAACAAATCTTCTCCATCCCCGGCTTCGGCAAGCTGATCGTGGATGCCGTGTTCAACCGCGACTATGCGGTCGTGCAGGGCGTGGTGCTGGTGACGGCCACGGTCTACATCACGCTGAATCTCATTGCGGACGTCGCCTATATCCTCGTCAATCCGCGGCTACGGGGCTAGTGCCATGACTGACACGGCGCTCGCCAGTTCCATCACGCAAGCTCACGAGCCGGACAGCCCCGCACGCCGCGCGCGGCGGCGTCTGTTCAAGCGCAAGGCCGCTGTATTTGGCCTCATCGTGATCATCGCGTTCATCCTTCTTGCGGTGCTTGCACCGGTCGTCGTTCCCTATGATCCCGTCGCGACGAGCTGGAGCCTGGTGCGCAAGCCGCCGACCGCCGCGCACTGGTTCGGCACCGACGAGCTCGGCCGCGACATCCTGAGCCGCGTCATCTACGGCGCGCGCGCCTCGCTGCTCGCCGGTCTGATCTCGGTGGCGATCGCGCTCGGCATCGGCCTGCCGCTGGGCCTCCTCGCCGGCTATCGCGGCGGCTTCACCGATGCGCTGATCAGCCGGATCACCGACGCGATGCTCGCCTGCCCGTTCCTGATCCTGGCGATTGCGCTGGCGGCATTCCTCGGCCCGAGCCTCGGCAATGCCATGATCGCGATCGGCATCTCGGCGACCCCGATCTTCATCCGCCTGACCCGCGGCCAGGTGCTCAGCGTCAAGGCCGAGGACTATGTCGAGGCCGCGCGCGCGCTCGGCAATCCGCCGTGGCGGATCGCGTTCTCGCATATCCTGCCGAACATCCTGCCGGCGCTGCTGGTGCAGGCGACGCTATCGATCGCGGCGGCCATCATCGCCGAAGCGGCGTTGTCCTTCCTCGGCCTCGGCCAGCAGCCGCCGGCACCGTCATGGGGCAGCATGCTCAATGCCGCACAGCGCTTCCTGACCCAGGCGCCCTGGATGGCGATCTGGCCGGGGCTTGCGATCTTCCTGGTGGTGCTGTCGCTGAACCTGCTCGGCGACGGCCTGCGCGACGCACTCGACCCGCGCCAGCGCTAGCTGTCCCTCATGGTGATACGCGCGTCTCGAATCATGAAGGCCCGACTGTCACCTGTAGCCATCCTTCGAGACGCGGCCTGGCGGCCGCTCCTCAGGATGAGGATCTCAAATCACCACCTCCCGCATCACGCGGCGGCAATCCATCTCATATTCGAGATCGACCACGGGAGGCCGGGCAAAATGCCAGGTCAGGCCGGAGCGCAGCGCGCCGCGACGGACCAGCTCGTCGACCAGCGCGTGGTGGAAGTCGTGCACCGAATAAGCCTGCACGCCGGTCGTGTCCTTCCAGCCGAAGCCGAAGGCCCCCATCCGGTTCTCCATCTGCGACGTCGTGGTGAAGCGCACCTTCTCGCGAAGTCCCTCCGGACTGAGATCGCGGTAGCGCACGGTGCGCTCGACATAGGTCCCGCTGCCCTCGCGTGCCTCGGCGCCGCCGGCGATCACGAAGCTCGGCGCTGTCGAGCGGGTTGGGCGCGTGAAGGAGAACGCATAAAATGACGGCTCGGAGGGCGGATCGATCTCGGGACAGACATTGCTGCGTGCCACCGGATTGGTGGTGCCGTCGAAGATGCCCCATTCCGACAGCGTCTTCACATAGTGCAGGTTGAACGCCCGAAAGCCTTCCTCGCTGAAAGCCGCCGGCGAGCGCAATTCGCAGGCACAGAATGCCGTCAACGGCCGCCCGGCCTGCTGGATGAACTTCGCCGCCAGCGCAAATCCTTCCGCAAGCGGCACCAGGCGGTCGAACCGGACGCGCTCGATCTCGTAGCCGTCATCTGCGGCGGCACCCGCCGAGTACTGGAACACGGACGGAATGAAACGATAGTTGCCGGCAGAGAACTCACGGATCATGACAGACTCCTATTCCAGTTGCATGCGAATGCCCTTGGCGCCGTTGAGCAGGCGTCTTAGGTGAAAGCCGGCCAGGGGATCGTCGGCGTGCATGCCGACCAGCGCAGCAAAGGCCGGCATAGCGGCGGCATCGCCGGCCTCCATCTTGGCAAAAGCCTCCGAATATAGCGCCGTCTCAGGCGCTTCGAATTTGGCCTGCGGCAGCGGTTCGAACGCGCGCAGCGGCTCGCTGCGTCCGCGCAGCATCAGCTCGCCTATGGGGCGGCCTTGGAAGTTTTCAGCCGACTTGGCGACGCTGGCGCTGACGCAAATGCGCGTTCCCAGATGCTTGTTGGCAGCCTCCAGCCGCGCCGCGATATTGATGGTGTCGCCGTAGGCGGTGTAGTCGAAGAAGCGATTGCCGCCGAAATTGCCGACCAGCGCCGGGCCCGCATGCACGCCAATCCGCGTGGTCCCGAAATTCACGCCTCTCGCCCTCCAACGCGCCGAGAAGTCCTCCGCCCAGGCATCGAGATCATGGGCGCAGGCGACCGCACGCGTCGCATAATCCGGCTGGTCCCCCGGCGCGTTGAAGAGCACCTGGATCGCATCGCCGATGATTTTCGTGACCGTCCCCTCATGCGCGAAGACGATCTCGGTCATACCGCCGACATATTCATTGAGGAGCTCGCCGAGCATCTGGGGCGCCGCGCTCTCCACCAGTGACGTGAAGCCGGTGATGTCGGTGAAGATGGTCGCGACCTCGCGCCACTGCACGTCCATGCCGTCGCCGGCGACATCCGCCGCCAGGCGCCTGGCGATCTCGGGCGAGAAGAAGCGCGACAGCGACGCATGGGCGCGCTCGGCCTCCATCTGGCGCCGCCGCACCTCGCGCAGCATCTCGACGTGGCGAATGGTTTTATCGATCGTGGCTTCCAAATCGGCGAAATCGATCGGCTTGGTGAGGAAGTCGAATGCGCCGCGATTCATGGCGGTGCGGATGTTGCTCATGTCGCCATAGGCGGAGACGATGATGGTCGACTTCTTCTCCTCGGCCTCCTGGAGCTTCGCGAGCAGCGACAGTCCGTCCATCCTGGGCATGTTGATGTCGGAGACCACCATATCGACATGCGGATTTTGTTCGAGCGATTGCAGCGCCTCGAGGCCGTCGCGCGCGAACATGATATCGATGCGCCCCTCCCGGATCTGCCTGCGGAATTTTTGCAGGATCAGCGCCTCAAGGTCCGGCTCGTCATCGACGAAGAGGATGGTCGCAGTCATGCGGCTTGCTCGAGCCTCGTGTCGATCTCCTGCCGCAGCAGCGCAAAGTCGATCGGCTTGGTCAGGAGCCCGACGGCTCCGCGCTCGATCGCCTTGCGGCGCGTTTCGGCGTCGCCATAGGCAGTGATCATGATGACGGGAACGTCCGGATGCGCGGCACGTACCTTCGGCAGCATGTCGAGCCCGCTCATGCCGGGCATGTTGATATCCGAGAGAATCAGGATCAGCGAGGGATCGCGAACCTCGGCGGCGCGCTTGAGTGCATCGGGCGCAGAGGACGCAAATTCCATCTGGAAGCGTCCCACGCGCAGCTCCCGCCGGAACTGCTGCCGGAACAGCGCCTCGACGTCGGGCTCGTCATCGACGACCAGGATGTAAACGTTCAAGTCTCGTCTCCAGTAGTTCCGCCTGCCGCCATCGTGCGCGGCAGCGTGATGATGAATTCGGTGAATACACCGGGCTCGGTGTTCACGTCGATCGTGCCGCCGTGCTGTTTCACGACGATGTCATGGCTCATGGAAAGGCCGAGCCCGGTGCCCTCGCCGGCCGGCTTGGTGGTGAAGAATGGATTGAACATCTTCTGCTTCACCTCGGGCGGAATCCCGGTGCCGTTGTCGCGGATCCGGATCTCGACCCTGTCGCCGAGGTTCTTCGTTGCCGCACGCAAGGTCAGCTCGAACGCCTCGCCCGCACTCTCCTTGCGCTTGGCAGTGGCATAGAAGCCGTTGGAGATCAGGTTGAGCAAGACGCGCGTGATCTCCTGCGGATAGATATCGACCATGCCGGCGGCCGGGTCGAGCTCGCGCTGAAGCGTGACGTTGAAGGCCGGTCTTTCGGCACGCGCGCCGTGGTAGGCCAGATTGAGGCTCTCCTCCACGACTGCATTGATATCCACCGCGCGATGCTCGCCGGAGCCCTCGCGCGAATGCAGCAGCATGTTCCTGACGATGGAGTCGGCGCGTTTGCCGTGCTGCACCACCTTCTCGAGATTGGCCCTGAGCATGCCGGTCAGCTCTTCGACCCCCTCCTTCGTCTTGCCATCGAGCGCGGCCGACTGCAGGGTCTCCTTGAGCTCGTCGATCAGCTCGGTCGACACCGCGGAGAAGTTGTTGACGAAATTGAGCGGGTTCTTGATCTCGTGGGCGATGCCCGCCGTGAGCTGGCCGAGGGAGGCGAGCTTCTCGGTCTGGATCAGGCGATCCTGGGCGGCGCGGAGGTCGTCGAGCGACTGCGACAACTCTCTGGTCCGTTCCTGGACCTCTTCGAACAATCGGACATTCTCGATCGCGATAAGGGCCTGGTCTGCGAAGGTCGTAGCGAGTTCGATCTGCTTCGCGCTAAACGGCCGCACCTCGTGTCGTGTCAGAACGAACACCCCGATCGGTGCTCCCTCTCGAAGCAGGGGCACACCCAGCATCGTACGCACGTTGGCGCGCCTTCGGGCGGACGAGGGCGCATATTCCGGGTCGGCCTGCACATCCGGGACATGAACCGTCTTGCCATCGAGCAGCGTGCGGCCGACTACACTTCCCCGTTCAGGCACGGAGGCGAATGTCCGAAGCTTGTTTTCCTGTTCCGCGTCGAGTCCGCAGCTTGCCGTCAAATAGAAAACGCCATCGTTGGGCCGGAAAATCGTCCCCTCGTCCGCGTCACACAAGCGAGCTGCCGAGCCAACAAGCGTGTTCAGCACGGCTTGCAGGTCGAACGCCGAACGGCTGATGACTTTCAACACGTCGGCGGTCGCAGTCTGCTGCTGCAGGGACTCGCTCAATTCCGCTGTGCGCCGTTCGACCTTGTTTTCGAGGTCGGCATAGGATTCCTGCAAGCGCGCGCCCATCTCGTTGAACTGGTTGGCGAGGCCTTCGAGTTCGTCGCCGGTCTTGATCGAGATGCGCTGGGAGAAGTCGCCGCCGCCGATCCGCTCGGCGCCGCTGCGCAGCGCCTGGATCGGCCCGACCATGCGGCGCGCGAGAAAGATCCCCGCAAGCACCGCGAAAATCGAAGCCGCCAGCAGCACGATCGCGAGCCGCTGCAACGAGGCATAAAGCGCGGCATAGGCCTCCTCGACAGGAAGCTCTACGAACATGGTCCAGCCCAGCGGCGCGATCGGGGCCGATGCGGTCAACACCGTTTGCCCCTGGATATTGCGCGCTTCGGGAAGCGCGTCGGAGGTGGGGCCACTGCCGGCCTGCGCGGCGCGCACTTGCGCAAGACCCGACATGTCGGTGTTGCGTAGGACCAGGCTGATATCGGGATGAGCTATCAGGCGCCCTTCCGGTCCGACCACATACGCATGCCCGTGCTCGCCGACCTTGATTTGCGACACGACGTCCCAGATCAGCTTGAGATTGACCTCGGCGATGCTGACGCCGGCATCTTTGCGCGCGCCGCCCAGCGCCAGCGTCATGTAGGGTTCGGACTCCCGGCGGAAATAGACCGGTCCATAATAGACCTTGTGTGCGAGCGCTTCGGTGAATTTCGGATCGTTCGACAGGTCGATCCCGCTGTCGATCGCATTCATCGCCAGCCGCGAGACGCGCAACCGCTCCTTGCCGGTCGAATCCACCTGGGCGAGCTCGGTGACGGCAGGCACTTGGCGGAGCAGCCGCAGCGCGTCGAAGCGGCGCTGCTCGATCGAGCCCCCCGACCAGGGCAGTTGCGTGGTCCAGCCGAGCTGGCTCTCGATCTCCTTGACGAACTGGCCGATCTTGGCCGCGGCTGCCTCGGCCTGCTCGTGCTGGACCCGGATCAGCGAGGCCTTGTGCTCACGATAATAGAAGAAGACCTCGAACAGGCCGTTGGCGAGCAGCGCGACGGCGACCACTGCCACGAACAGCGCGACATATTTGGTGAACAGCCGGGTCCTGATGCCGCGGCCCGCCGCTTCGCCGGACGCGCCCTCCCCCGGCGCCGCGCTCGGCAGCGTCCTGGCTTGCGGGGTGTCGGGATGGAGGGAAAGGCTCATCCCTCGGAACCTAGCAAGAAGACCGGACCTTGTCTCTCGCAAGCGCGGGAACGGACTCTTGCTGGAGCCGAGAACGAAAAAGGGCGGCAACCCATTGCCGCCCTCTGGATTCGCTCGGATGGGCCTCAGGTCGGCCGCAGGGCCTTGTCGGAGCCGAGGTCGAGATCGGCCACCTGCTTGTTCCGCTCCGAATCGGCCGCCGCGCGATGGTCGGTCGCCAGCACCACGTAGACCGCCGGCAGCACGAACAGCGTGAACAGCGTGCCGATCGACATGCCGGCGACGACGACCAGACCGATTGAGAAGCGGCTGGCCGCGCCCGCGCCGGTCGCGGTCAGGAGCGGGATCAGGCCCGTCACCATCGCGGCCGTGGTCATCAGGATCGGCCGCAGGCGGATGCGGGCCGACATCTCGATGGCCGAGCGGCGGTCGAGCCGCTCGTTGACCTGGAGCTCGTTGGCGAACTCCACCATCAGGATGCCGTGCTTGGTGATCAGGCCGACCAGGGTGAGCAGGCCGACCTGGGTGTAGATGTTCATCGTCGCCGCGCCGAAGAACAGCGGGATCAGCGCACCGACGATCGCCATCGGCACCGAGATCATGATGACCAGCGGGTCACGCAAGCTCTCGAACTGCGCGGCCAGCACCAGGAAGATGATGATCAGCGCGAAGCCGAAGGTGATCGCGAGCTGGTTGCCCTCCTGCACGTATTGCCTGCTATCGGCCAGATAGTCGTGACTGAAGCCTTGCGGCAGCTTTTTGGCCTCGCCTTCGAGGAAGTCGACCGCCGCACCAACGGTCACGCCGGGCATGGGCACGGCCGAGAACGTCGCCGAGTTGAGCTGATTATAATGCGTCAGCGAATTTGGGTCGGTCTTGGTCTCGATCGACACCACCGTCGACAGCGGGAGCTGCTGACCGGTGTTGGTCGTCACATAGTAGCCGCCGAGCGATTCCGGCGACAGACGCTTGCCGCGCGGCACCTGAGGGATCACCTGGTAGGAACGGCCCTCGAGGTTGAAGCGGTTGATGTAGTTGCCGCCAAGCAGCACCGCGAGCGTAGAGCCGAGGTTCTGCATGTTGACGCCGAGGTCCTGCGCCTTGGTGCGGTCGATCGTGACCTTCACGTTCGGCTGGTTGTAGGCGAGGTCGCTGTCGGAGACGATGAACATGCCGCTCTTGCGCGCGGCGTCCTTCAGCTTCTCCATCTGCTCATAGACCGTCTGGAACCCGGCGGTGGAGTTGATCACCATCTGGATCGGCAGACCGCCCGGTCCGCCCGGCAGCGGCGGCAGGTTGAAGGCGAAAGCCTGCACGCCCTCGATCTTTGAGAGCTCGGCCTGCACCAGCGGCTTCAGCTGGATCGACGAACGCTTGCGCTCGTCCCAGGGCTTCAAGAGCATGCCGGCGATGCCGCCCTGCGGGCCGTTGATGCCGTTCAGCACGAAACGCAGATCGGTCTCGGGGAATTTCTGGAATTCCTTGTCGAGCTTCTCGCCATAGAAATCGACATAGTCGATGTTGGCGTATTTCGGCGCCTTTGTCACCGCAAACACGATGCCCTGGTCTTCCTCCGGCGCTAGCTCCTTCGAGGTGTGCATGTAGAGGAAGCCGACCAGCCCGAGGATCGTCACCGCGAACAGGCCGGTGATGGCCTTGTAGTCCAGCGAGCGATCGAGCTTGCGCCCGTACCATCTCGTGATTGCACCGAACACCCGGTTCACGAGCTTGGCGAAGCGGCCCTCTTCGGTGTTCTTGAGCAGCACCGAGCACATCATCGGCGACAACGTCAGCGCGATCACGCCCGACACGATCACCGAGCCCGCCAGGGTGAACGCGAATTCGCGGAACAGCGAACCGGTGAGACCGCCAAGGAAGCCGATTGGCGCGTACACGGCGGCGAGCGTGATGGTCATCGAGATGACCGGCCCCACAATTTCGCGCGCGCCCTGCAGCGACGCCTGGACCGGCGTCTTGCCCTCCTCCAGATGGCGGTGGATGTTCTCCACCACGACGATGGCGTCGTCGACCACAAGTCCGATCGCGAGCACCATCGCGAGCAGGGTCAGGAGGTTGAAGCTGAAGCCCAACGCCAGCATCAGGGTGCAGACGCCGATCATCGACAGCGGGATGGTGACGACGGGAATGATGACCGAGCGGAGCGAGGCGAGGAACAGGAAGATGACCACGATCACGATGATCACGGCTTCGCCCAGCGTCTTCTCCACCTCGTCGATTGAGGATTGGATGAACTTGGTCGAGTCGTAGGCGACCTTCATCTTCATCGACGGGGGCAAATTGCGTTCGAGCTCGGGGAACAGCGCGCGCACGCCCTTGACCAGCGTCAGCGGATTGCCCTGCGGCGTTGCCTGCACGCCGATGAAGATCGCGTGCTC
The DNA here is from genome assembly GCF_051853035.1 of Bradyrhizobium sp. SPXBL-04. Lineage (NCBI taxonomy): Bacteria > Pseudomonadati > Pseudomonadota > Alphaproteobacteria > Hyphomicrobiales > Nitrobacteraceae > Bradyrhizobium > Bradyrhizobium sp. SPXBL-04. Next base: position 6,087,774 of record NZ_CP182472.1, read on the forward strand.
GCCGTTGAAGGCAACGCTCGCATCGGTGCTCTGGGCCGCAAGTTCGACGGTGGCGATGTCCTCCATCCGCACGAAGCCGCCGTCCTTGGCCTTGACGATCATCTTCTTGAACTGGTTGACGTCGGTCAGGCCCGTATTCGTCGAGACGTTCGAGACGATGAGATAGCCCTTGGCCTGGCCCGCCGCAGACTGGAAGTTGTTGGCAGTGATCGCGGCGGCGACGTCGGCCGGTGACACATTGCGGCCGGCCATCTTCACGGGATCAAGCCACAGCCGCATCGCGAAGGTCTGACCACCAAGAATGTCGGCCGAGGCCACGCCGTCGACGGTCGACAGCACCGGCTGCACCACGCGCGTCAGATAATCCGAGATCGCCGAGCCCGATAGCTCCTCGGACGAGAAGCCGAGATACATCACGGCCGTGGTCTGGCCCGTGGTCTTGGTGACGATCGGGTCGTTGGATTCCTTCGGGATCAGGTATTTGACCGAGTTCGTCTTGGCCAGCACCTCGGTGAGCGCCTGGTTCGGATCGAAGTTCAGCTTGATGTAGACCTGGATCGTCGAGGTGCCGAGCACCGAGGACGAGGTGATGTAGTCGACGCCCTCGGCGGAAGCTACCGCCTGCTCGATCGGCGTCGTGATAAAGCCCTGGATCAGGTCCGCGGATGCGCCGGGATAGACGGTCGTGATGTTGATGACCGTGTTCGATAGCTTGGGATATTGCCGGATCGGCAGCACCATCGCCGCGCGCAAGCCGATCAGCAGGATCAGCAGGCTAACAACGACCGACAGGACCGGTCGCTTGATGAAAATGTCGGTAAAGGCCATCGCGGCGATCTCGATTTCTATGTCTCAAGAGGCGTGATCCGGCCGAGCCGGATCACGTGAATGTATTTGTCAGTAGCGCGGCGGCTGCGCCGGGATTGCCGGGGCCGGATCGGTCGAGATCGACACCGCCGCGCCCGATTGCAGCTTGAGCTGGCCCACGGCGACGACCTTGTCGCCCGGCTTCAGGCCCTTGACGATCTCGACGCGACCTTCGACCCGGTTGCCGGTCTGCACGAAGGTGCGCACCGCGGAGAGGCTGGTCTTGCCATCCGCTTCCTTCTTCTCGGTGATCACGAACACCGAGTCGCCGTACAGCGTGTAGTCGACCGCCGTCTCCGGCACGGTGATCACGGCCGGCTTGTCTGGCAACACCACCGTGGTGGTCACGAACATGCCCGGCTTCAGGATCCTCTCCGGATTGGCAATCGTCGCCTGCACGCGGATGTTGCGGGTGTCGGTCGAGATTTGCGGCTCGATCGTGGTGATCTTGCCCTCGAAGGTGCGGCCCGGATAGGCATCGACCTTCAACCGCACAACCTGTCCAACCTTGAGGCTGCCGGAATCCTTTTCCGTCACCGTGAAGTTGGCCCAAAGCTCCGACAGATCGGTCAGCGACACGATGGCGGTGCCGGCCGTCAGATACTGGCCGACCTCGACCTTGCGCATGCCGAGATCGCCGGAGAACGGCGCGCGCACCAGCTTCTGCGAGATCAGCGCCTCGGTCTTGGCGATGCCCGCCTGCGCCTGGTCGTAGGCGGCCTGCGCCTGGTCGACGGTCGCCTGCGGACCGAACTGACGCGAGGCCAGCTGCTTGGCGCGGTCGAGCGACAGCTGGGCGACGGTCGCCTGCGCCTTGTAGTTGGCGAGATCGCCCTGCTCGGGCGTGTCGAACAGCTGCACCAGCGGCGTGCCGGCTTCGACACGCGTACCCGGCTCGAACTTGATCTCGGTGACGCGACCGTTGACGTCGGCGGAGACGTCGACCTGGTGCACGGCGGCAAGGCCGCCGACCGCGGTGAGCAGGTTCGGCACCACCTCCGACTTCGCCTCGGCGGCGCTGACGGCGACCGGCGGCGGCTTGTTGTTGGCGAAGAACTGCTTGATCATCTGGCCGCGGAAATAATTGAACCAGACGAGACCACCGACGAGCACGGCCAGAAGCGTGCCGACGATGATGAACCAGCGCACCGGCCTGACCGGACGCTTGGGAGCCTTGTTGTCGATCGGTTGGCCCGAAATCTTGTGTTCGGCTACGATGTTCATGTCATGCACTTTCTGCAATTGCCGTCTTGCCGGCATCCGCCGCCTGATTGTGGCTCAGATGCGAAGCAATTGCGGCGTCGTTAAGTCCGATACCCCTCAGGAGAAACTCACAGAGCTGCCGCTCCAGATCGTTTGCCTTACCGTAGGCGAGACAGGGCGCGGCTGGCAGCCTCGTCAGCGCCGCGGTCATCACCGAATGATGCGCGAACCAGAACAGGTTGAGCGGATCGCCAGTACACGGCCGCGCGTCCCCGGCCGCAATCGCGCGCTCGAGCGAAGTGACGAAGACAGCCCCGATCAGCGTCTCGATCTTGGCGTAAAGCAAACGGGCGAATTCACCATCATCCAAATGGCTCGTGGCCATCAACCGCAGGCGCTGCGCCTCTTCCTGGTCGGGCCCGTCCGCGATCGCGAGGAAATGCTGGACCATGCCGCGGATCAGCTCGACCAGGGTAGCCGTCGATGGCTCCCGTTCGAGCAACTCCATCAGGGCCGGATCGGCCTCGCATTCGTCGCTCAGGATCTCGGCGTAGAGCGCCGCCTTGGACGGGAAATGCTTGAACAGCAGCGCCTCGGAAATGGCAGCGGCGGCCGCCACGCTCTTGGTCGTGGTGCCGTTATAGCCGTGTCGGGCAAAGCAACGTTTCGCGGCACCGAGGATCAATTGACGCCTCAGGTCGCTCGTCATACGCAATGAGCTCATGTTAGTGAGTAAGCACTCACCCACGCAGAAGTCAAGCAATATGTTGCATCGCAACCTCTGGATTCAGTGGAAACTGGCTAGAGTACACGGCGCACGAGCAGGATGGGGGGCCGGGCAAGGCTGGACCTAGATCGGCTGGAAGCCCAGGTCGCCACGGATGCGGTTGACGATGTAGGTCCCATCCCGGGTCGGCAAGATCCGCTCGACGCTGGCGCTGTCGATCTTCACATTGGCAAAGCGGGGGCCCACGGAGACGTCGTGGACGGCCTTTGCGAAGGCCTCGACCTCGGCCATGGTCGTGACGGCCCGGCTGTCCTCGATGCCGCAGGCCCTGGCGATGCCGACGAGGTCGGCGGCCGTGGAGGTATGGCTGGTCTGGCCGCCGGTCTCGCCATAGGCCTCGTTGTCGAGCACGACGATGGAGAGATTGGCCGGCTTTTGCAGGCCGATCGTGGCGAGGCCGCCCATGCCCATCAGCATCTCGCCGTCGCCGGTGATGACCAGCACCGGCAGCTTTGGCTGCGCCAGTGCGAGCCCGAGCCCGATCATCGCCGCGCCACCCATGCCGCCCCAGAGATAGAAGTTGCGCGCGTGGTCGCCGGCCGCGCACATGTCGTTGGTGGAGGCACCTAAGCCGCCGATCGCAACGATGTCCTTTCGGTCCGCGAGCAGCGTGGACACCACCTGGCGGCGGTCGAGAAGATTGGCCTTGCTCATTTGGTGAAAACCTTGGCGCCGATCAGGCGCTGCGACAACAGGACGGCGGTGGGGGTGAGCGCGTTGTAAGCCTGCGCTGCAGCCGCCTCCAACACGGCCGGCACCTCGGCCGCGTTCGAGGCGCGCAGCACCTTGACGCCGGAGAGCTCGAACACGCCCTGCGTGGTCGATCCCATCGGTACCTGCCACGGATTGAACTCGCCCCACTCGCCGCGCATGGTGACGAGGGTGAGGAAGGGAAAGCGCAGGATCGGGATCAGCGACAGCATGTTGATGCAATTGCCGACGCCGCTCGACTGCATCAGCAACACGCCGCGCCGTCCGCCCGCCCAGGCGCCAGCGAGAAGTGCCACGCCCTCCTCCTCCGTCGTCAGCGCAATGCCGCGCATCGTGGAGGAGGCCAGAACGCGCTGAATCAGCTTCGAGTGACCGGCGTCGGGCACATACGGCACCTGCCGGACGTCGAAGCGCTGCAATGTCGCGAAAATATCGTCGGGCCAATTCGGGGCCGTGTCGGGAGCGTCAGCGCGCGCGTGCATTTTCCTGTCCGGTCGGCTAGCAAAGACGGCGCGACTGTAGACGCATGCGTGCGTCGATCAGAACAACAAAAACGGCATATCGGCTTTAACCGGCGAGTATAACGGGATGAACGCAGATGCGAAGGAGCTGGCGGCAAGCTTCGATCTCGAGAAGCTGACGCCTGAGTTCTACGACAACCCCTATCCGACCTATCGTGCACTGCGGGAGAACGAGCCGGTCAAGCGCCTGCCGAACGGCACCGTGTTCCTGACCCGCTATGACGACCTCGTCACCACCTACAAGAACACCAAATCGTTCAGCTCGGACAAGAAGCGCGAGTTCGCGCCGAAATACGGCGACAGCCTGCTCTACGAGCACCACACCACGAGCCTCGTCTTCAACGATCCGCCCTCTCACACCCGCGTGCGCCGCCTGATCATGGGCGCGTTATCGCCGCGCGCCATCGCCGGAATGGAGGGCGACCTCATCAAGCTGGTCGACGGCCTGCTCGACGCCATCGACGCCAAGGGGGCTTGCGAGCTGATCGAGGACTTTGCCGCCTCCATTCCGATCGAGGTGATCGGCAATCTGCTCGACGTGCCTCACGAGGAACGCGCGCCGCTGCGCGACTGGTCGCTGGCGATCCTGGGCGCGCTCGAACCGGTGGTGACGCCCGAAGCGGCTGCGCGCGGCAACAAGGCGGTACAGGACTTCCTCGCCTATCTCGAGACGCTGGTCGCGCGCCGACGCCAAAAGCCCGGCAATCCCGAGCGCGACGTGCTGACGCGCCTGATCCAAGGAGAAGGGAGCGGCGAGGAGAACGGCGAGCGGCTGACGGAGAAGGAGCTGCTGCACAATTGCATCTTCCTGCTCAATGCCGGTCACGAGACCACCACCAACCTGATCGGCAACGGCCTCGTCGCGCTGCATCGGAACCCGGATCAGAAGCAGCGCCTGATCGACAACCCCGACATGATCAAGACCGCCGTGGAGGAGATGCTGCGGTACGAGAGCTCCAACCAGCTCGGCAACCGCATGACGACCGAACGGGTCGAGCTCGGCGGCGTCGTGCTCGACGCCGGCACGTCGGTGACGCTGTGTATTGGGGCGGCCAACCGCGACCCCGCGCAGTTTCCGGACCCCGAACGCTTCGACATCGCGCGCACGCCGAACCGGCACCTCGCCTTCGCCACCGGCGCGCATCAATGCGCCGGGATGGCACTGGCGCGGCTGGAAGGCGCGATCGCGATCGCGCGCTTCCTGGCGCGCTTCCCGAACTATGCCGTGAGCGGGCAGCCGGTCCGGGGCGGACGGGTCCGGTTTCGCGGCTTTTTGAGCGTGCCCTGCGCGATCGGCTGAGGCCTCCAAACAAAAATGACGAAAACAACCCCATGCACAGTAGACCCTGGGTCGGCGAACCATGCCCTGATGCTCCGCAGAACTACCTGACATTTCAGGAAAATCAGGCCGCGGCACGCAATCGGGCGCACGAAGGCTTCCAAGGCGATAGTCCGATCCCCAGATCAAGCTGAAGGCCGCCGGTGCAGTCGGTTGACGCCCTGCGCGCAGCAATGGAGTGGCGACAGATGAGCGTGTCGGTCATTGATTTCATCGCAACGGAGGCACGCTTTGGGGCCCGTAATTACGAGCCGATCGGGGTCGTCCTGTCGCGTGGCGAAGGAGTCTGGGTCTGGGATACCGAGGGCAACCGTTATCTCGATTGCCTCTCGGCCTATTCGGCGGTCAGCCAGGGCCACTGCCACCCCAAGATCCTGGCGGCGATGGTCGAACAGGCGCACAGGCTGACGCTCACCTCGCGGGCCTTCCACAACGACCAGCTCGCCTTGTTCTACGAGGAGATCGCGGCGCTCACCGGCTCCCACAAGGTGCTGCCGATGAACAGCGGGGCTGAGGCGGTCGAAAGCGCGATCAAGTCGGTCCGCAAATGGGGCTATGAGGTGAAGGGCGTGCCGGACGGCCAGGCCGAGATCATCGTCTGCGCCAACAATTTCCACGGACGCACGCTGGGCATCGTCGGCTTTTCAACCGATCCCGAGACACGCACACATTTCGGTCCGTTCGCGCCTGGCTTCAGGATCATCCCGTTCGGCGACGCCGCGGCGCTGGAAGAGGCCATCACGCCAAACACCGTCGCCTTTCTGGTCGAGCCGATCCAGGGCGAAGCCGGTGTCGTCATTCCTCCAGCCGGCTATTTCACTGAGGTGCGGGAGCTCTGCACCGCCAACAACGTGATGCTGGTGCTCGACGAGATCCAGACCGGGCTCGGCCGCACCGGCAAGCTGCTCGCCGAACAGCACGAGGGAATCGAGGCGGACGTGACGCTGCTCGGCAAGGCCTTGTCCGGCGGCTTCTATCCAGTGTCGGCCGTGCTCTCGAACAACGACGTGCTCGGGACATTGAGACCCGGGCAGCATGGCTCGACCTTTGGCGGCAATCCGCTTGCCTGCGCGGTGGCGCGCGCGGCGATCCGCGTGCTGGTCGAGGAAGGCATGATCGACAACGCGGCCAGGCAGGGCGCGCGCTTTCTGCAAGGCTTGAAGGACATTCGTGCCAACACGATCCGCGAGGTGCGCGGACGCGGCTTGATGCTGGCGGTCGAGCTACATCCCGAGGCCGGCCGCGCCCGCCGCTACTGCGAGGCGCTTCAGGCCAAGGGCATCCTCGCCAAGGATACCCATGAGCATACGATCCGCATCGCCCCGCCGCTGGTGATCACCAGCGACCAGGTCGACTGGGCGCTGGAGCGGCTCGCCACCACCCTGACGCAGGATTTCTCTTGAGCCCGCCTGCGTCGGAAGATCGCAATGCCTGAAGCGGCCAACAACGAACGATTCCGCCAGCTGCGCGTTGAAACGTCGTGGGCGATTACGAGCTGGGAGCTGCAATCATGCTTCCGCGTGGCTTTTGCCTTACGGCTGTTTTAGTTGGTGTCTCGATGCTGTCGGCGAGCCTCAGTGCGTTCGCCCAAGGACCCGGCCAGGGACACGGAAGGGGCGGACCACCCGGTGCGGGCGCAGCGCCGGCAGCTCGGCCAGCAGCACCACCGGCCATGGCCCGTCCGGCGGCGCCGCCAGCCATGGCGCGTCCCGCCGCGCCGGCATTCCATCCCCCGGCCATGTCGCAACGACCGGCCATGCCGCAACATTCGGCGCCGCATATCGCCGCACCGCCATCGCGCCCGACCCCGCATTTCGCTGCACCGCCGTCCCGCCCGACACCACATTTCGCTGCACCGCCGTCGCGGGCGGCGCCGCACGTGGCGGCTCCGCGGCCTGAAATCCATCGGGCGCCGGCAGCAACGCAGCGTCCGGCCATGGCACCCCAGCGGACGCCGCATATCGCCGCCCCCTCGCGCCCAAGTGCACCCCCGGCCGTGAGTGAGCGACCGGGACCGCCGCGCGAGACGCTGTCGCGCCAGTCCGCGGAACGCCAGGGCCGCATCGACCGCTTGCAGCAGCGCGTGCAGCAATTGCAGTCGCAAAAGCCACCAGAAGGCGCAAGGGCGCAACGCGAGCAACAGCGGTTGCTGCAGTCGCAGAGCCGGCTGCTTGAACGCGAGCAGCGAGTGCAACAGCGCGAGCAGCACGTCGAGCAGCGGCAGCGCGAGATGCTGTCGCGCCAGAGCACAGAACGGCAGACCCGCATCGACCGCTTGCAGCAGCGCGTCCAGCAACTGCAGTCGCAGAAGCCGGAAGGCCTGCGGGCGCAACGCGCGCAGGAGCAGATGCTGCAGACGCAGAACCGGCTGCTGCAGCGCGAACAGCGCTTGCAGCAAAGTGATCAGGCGCGCCTGCAGCGGTTGGGACCTGAGCCGACGACAGTTGGGCGAGCCGCCACGGCCGCCGCTGTGCAGGCCGCCGAGCGCGGGCGGTTTGCGGAGCGCTTCCGTGAGCAGGCCGCTCCGCAGACCCAAGCCGCCCTCCTCACTCGCCAGAGCGGCTGGGCTCCCCGGCAGGCCTGGCGTCACCGCCATCCCGCGGTATTCGTGGCGTGGCTTGGGCCGGTGTTCTGGCCATACGCTTACTCCGACATTTTTGACTACACGTTCTGGTCCTATGCTTATGAGCCCGGCTATTGGGCGTACGCGTATGACGACTTCGTCGACACCGTGTTCTGGGGCGGTGGCGGCCCCTATTCCGCCTTTGCCAGCACCACCCCGTATGACTATCCGCAAGCCGGCGGCGGTGGCCGCGCGCGTCCGCGCGCCAGCGTGAGCCCGCAAACGCTACAGCAATTGTGCGGCACGCCGGACAAGGGCATCACCGCTTGGCCGCTTGCCGATATCGCGAAAGCAGTGCAGCCCACGCCGGAGCAACGCGCGCTGCTCGACGAGTTGAAGACTGCGGCGGCCGAAGCTGCCGGTGTGTTCAAGGATTCCTGCGCGGAGACTTATGCACTGACGCCGCCTGGCCGCTTGCGCGCGATGATGAACCGCATCAGCGCGACGCTGGAAGCCGTCAAGATCGTGCGACCGGCGCTGGAGAAGTTCTACAACTCGCTCAGTGACGAACAGCAGGCCCGCTTCAACGCGCTCGGCCCCAATGTCGGCGACCGCTCGTCACAGCAGCAGCAAGCCAGTGCCGAGGGCTGCGGTGATCCCAAGTCCAGCCTGACCCAGTTGCCGATCCAGAGGATCGAGGCCGTGCTCCACCCCGCAGGCAAGCAGAAGGAGGCGCTCGACCGCCTGGGCGAAGCGACGGCGAAGGGCGTTCAGGACTTGCAGGCAGCCTGCCCGAACGATGTGCCGCTAACGCCGGTCGGACGGCTCGAGGCAATGCAGCGCCGGCTCGAGGCCATGCTGACGGCCGCCAAGCTGGTCGAACCTGCGCTGGACGAGTTCTACGCCACGCTGAGCAGCGAGCAGAAGGCGCGCTTCAACACGCTGCAACAGGTCGCAAGCCCGTGAGGGCAGCGCGCGCGTGACCTAGACCCTATGTTCGCCCTCTGAGGTGACGGGCGGCCCGCCCCGCGGCAAGCTCCTATCGAGGGTTGCGCCGGATGGTCCGGCGCCGAGCCTCAAGCATGGGGAGCGGGCCTGATGAACGATAGCATTTTCGTGGGGCTGGATGTGCACAAGGCGACGATTTCGGTTGCGGTGGCCGAAGGGATGCGCGGCGGGGAAGTTCGTAACTTCGGGATCATCCCCAATCACGCGGATCAGATCGACAAGCTGGCGAAGAAGCTTGGCAAGGGTGACCGGCAGGTAAGTTTTTGCTACGAAGCCGGACCCTGCGGATATGGCCTGCATCGCCAACTGACGGGACTGGGGCACAATTGCATCGTGGTAGCCCCCTCGCTGATCCCAATGAAGGCCGGGGATCGGATAAAAACCGACCGGCGCGATGCGGCGATGCTGGCCAAGCTGCACCGGAGCGGCGAGCTGACAGCGGTGTGGGTTCCGGATGCGGCGCATGAGGCCATGCGCGACTTGGTGAGAGCCCGCGCCACAGCGATGCGTGTGCTCGGCAAGGCGCGGCAACATCTCCAAGGCTTCCTGCTGCGGCATGGGCGCATCTATGCCGGGAAGAAGGGGTGGACCCTGGCTTATCGTCGCTGGCTCACCACGGTGCGCTTCGATCACCCGGCAAGCCAAATCGTTCTGCAGGACTACATTCATGCCATGACCGACGCTGAGGCCCGTGTGGATTGCTTGACCAAGCGGATCGAAGAGCTGGCGCCACAATGGTCGATGACGCCATTCGTTGAGGCCGTGCAGGCCATGCGCGGCGTCGCCTTCATCGTTGCCGTGACGGTGGTTGCTGAGGTCGGCGACTTCTCCCGCTTCGACAATCCCCGCCAGTTGATGGCCTTTCTCGGTCTCGTGCCGTCGGAGCATTCGAGCGGCGCCACCATCCGACGCGGCGGCATCACCAAGGCTGGCAACGCTCTGGCCAGGCGGGCTCTGATCGAGGGGGCATGGACCTATCGCATGCAAGCCCGCGTCAGTCGCAAGCTCCATGACCGTAACGAGCGTCTGCCACAAGCTATCCGCGATATCGCCTGGAAGGCCCAGGTCAGGCTGTGCGCCCGCTATCGCCGCTTGTCGGCGAGCGGCAAACCTAAGGTGATCGTCACCACCGCCATTGCACGCGAGATGGTCGGCTTCCTGTGGGCGATCACTCGCCAAGTACAACTCGGGCCGGCCGCCTGAAGAGCGCTGCTCGACCATATCGGTGCCCAGGGCAGGAGGCAGGGCGCGGTGGGGAATCCTCGTGGCCTGTTATGAGCCGGCATCGCCGACGCTCGCCCCCTAGACCGAGGCAGCCCCAAGACGAAACCACGGTCATGCGGTACCCAACCCGCGCATGAGAGCTTGATCAACCGTCGTCTTTGGCTCTGCCTCCTACCGTGGGCACCTTCGAAGTCCAGCGTCCGGGCGCTCAGCCGGAAGCGGCTCCGCTTGATCGAGTCCCTTGACAGCAAACATGAGAGCAGGCTGTTGAAGAAGTAGCCAATCGGCGGGCGATAAAAGGAATGTCGTCGCCGCCTTCGAGGCATATCTTACCTTCGAGCGAGCCATCGGCGAGCTCTTCTGCCCAACCACGGCCTTTTGCGGGCTCCATCTCGTCGTTGCCATCCCATGTGAACTCGACGGCATCGCCTTCGCAACGGCCGTATATTGCCCCGGTGAGACAATCCAGGGCGAACTCGCCACCGTCGTTTGTGAACAGGATGTAAGAGCCCGACCCGGCCATGTCGTGATCGGGCGTTTCCACGACGCGCCATTTGCCCCGCACGCTCATAGCTGCACCGCCAGCAGCTTGGGCAGGCGGATCAGATTGTAGGCGGCAAGCGCCAACGTAAAGACGGCGTCCACACGCTCGCGCCCTCGCAGCTTTACCTTGGCCAGACCGGCGGAACTCTTGATCCATCCGAACACTTCCTCAATCCGCTTGCGGCAGCGTTGGCTGATCTCGTAGCCGGCATGGCGGGTGGAGCGGGCATCGACCGCCGTCTTGCGCGGGACGCCTGTCTTGCTGAGGTGTCCGTCGATTGCGATGTGCGGCGTCACCGATCGTTCTCTCAAGTCGTGCACGAACTGCGTAACGTCATAAGCCTTGTCCGCGCCGAGCGTGACCCGCCGGCCTCTGGGATGGCAATTATCAATCAACGCCAGCGCTGTCTCTCGTTCGGCCGTACCGGTGGCCTGGCTGACAATGCCGCCGACCGCCAAACCATGGCGATTTTCCATCAGAGCATGCCCCATGTAGCAGAGCTTGGCCGGCTGCCCATCGCCCTTCTTGTACAGCCGAGCCTCCGGATCGGTGGTGCTTTGGTGCGTCTTGTTTGAACGCTTCTCCTTGTGGAAGCTGCGCTCAGCGTTACGTCCCGGCCCCCCACTGTCGTTGTCGCCTCCATCCCTTCTGCGGAAGCTCTTGATCGAAGCCCACGCCTCAATCAGCGTGCCGTCCACCGAGAAGTGGTCGCTCGACAATAGCCGCTTCACTTTCGGCTGAGCCATTACCGCGGAGAGGAACTTAGCGGCGATCTCACCCTCTAGCAGCCGGTCGCGGTTCTTGGAAAAGGTCGAGTGGTCCCACACCGGATCGTCCACGCCAAGACCGACAAACCAGCGGAACAACAGCTCGAACTCCAGCCGCTCCATCAATTGTCGTTCCGAGCGGATGCCATAGAACGCCTGCAACAACATCGCCCGAAGCAGCCTCTCCGGTGCAATCGAGGGTCGGCCAAAGTCCGTGTAAAGCCCCGCAAATGCCTTCGATAGATCGTCCAGCGCAGCGTTCACAATCTCTCGGATCTTCCGTAAGGCGTGATCCGGGCGAACCCGCGCTTCAAGATCCACGTAACTGAAGAGCGATCCAGACCGCTCGTCCGATCCCCGCATCATGGCCTCCCGATTCAACTATCGAGAGAATCACGTCCACTGCCATCCCGCCAGAGACTTCTTCAACAGCCTGCTAGAGCACTATCGGTTCTGATTGAATCAGAACCGGCGCTCTAGATTTTTGTTTTGACGCGTTTTCTTCACGCGAACCGGTATCCACTTCGCTCGAATATCCACTTCGCTCGAAAACGCTTTACACCACCGTCTTATGCCGCGCGATGCAGGTGCGCAGCACCTCGTCCATCGGCTTGGCCCACCAGTCATTGGAGAAGATTTCGATCTCCGAATAGCCGGCAAAGCCCTGTGCTTCGACCGCTTGACGCACCGATTTGATGTCGATGACGCCGTCGCCCATCATGCCGCGGTCGTTGAGGATGTCCTTGGTCGGCACCATCCAATCGCAGACGTGGAAGGCGAGCAGGCGATCTTGGCCGGCGCGCGCGATCTGCCCCATCAGCTCCGGGTCCCACCAGATGTGATAGACGTCGAGCGCGACGCCGAGCATGCCGCTGCGGCCGGGGTCGAGCCGGTCGCAGATGTCGAGCGCCTGTTTTGTGGTGTTCACGCAGGCGCGGTCGGCTGCATAGGCCGGATGCAACGGCTCGATCGCCAGCGGCAGGTCTGCCTGTCTGGCGTAGTCGAGCATCTCGACGAGCGCTTCCTCGACCTGCCCCCGCGCTGCGGCGATGTCCTTCGACGCCTCGCTGCCCGGCCGCGAATATTGCGGCAGGCCGCCGACGACAAGCACGATGCAGGGCGCGCCGAGCGCCTTGGCTTCATCGACGCAGCGGCGGTTGTCGTCGCGCACTTCGCTCCGACGCGACGCATCCGAAGTAAACATACCGCCGCGGCAATAGCCTGAGAGATCGAGACCGGCATCGCGCACCGCGCGTGCGGCACGGTCGAGACCGACGGCGGCAACCTGGTCGCGCCAGGGATCGATGGCGCGGATGCCTTGCCTGCCACAGGCTTCAATGATTTCGACGAGGTCACCCTGCTTGCGGACCGTCGCCGTGTTCAGCGACAGCCAGCGATGGTCGGACGAAAAATCGCGCATCAGTCTTCCAGTCCGTGCGAGGCCAGCACAGTCTTCATCCGCTGTGTCGCCAGTTCCGGATTGGCGAGCAGGCCGGCCTGATCGGCCAGACGGAACAACTCGGCCAGATGCAACATCGAGCGCGCGCTCTCCTGGCCGCCGACCATGGTGAAGTGGTCCTGGTGGCCGTTGAGATACGCCATGAACACCACGCCCGTCTTGTAGAAGCGCGTCGGCGCCTTGAAGATGTGGCGCGACAACGGCACGGTCGGCCCCAGCACGTCATGGAAGCCGGCTTCGTCGCCGGCTGCCAGCCGCGACAGCGCGTAGGAGGCTGCCGGCGCGATCGCATCGAAGATGCCGAGCAGCGCATGCGAAAAGCCTTGATCGTCGCCGGCGATCAGCTCTGCATAGTTGAAATCGTCGCCGGTGTACATCTTGATGCGCTTGTCGAGCCGGCGGCGCATGTCGATCTCACGCTGCTTGTCGAGCAGCGACACCTTGACGCCGTCAACGTTGGCGGCGTTGCCGTTGATGATGGCCGTGGCCGTATCCATCGCCTTGTCGAGATCCTTGGTGCCCCAATATCCCGTCAGCGCCGGATCGAACATGTCGCCGAGCCAGTGAATGATCACGGGCTCCCGAACCTGCGACAGCACGCGGTCGTAGACCTTTGCGTAGTCGTCGGCGTTGCGGCCGAGTTTGGCGAGCGCACGCGAGGCCATCAGGATGATGCGGCCGCCGGCCTTCTCGACTGCCGAGATCTGCTCCTCATAAGCGCGGATCACGTCGTCGAGGCTCTTGGCATCCTCGACTGCGAGGTGGTCCGTGCCGGCTCCGGAGAACACCAGCGCGTTGCGGCGCTTTGCGGCAGACACCGATCGCGTGATCAGCTCCAGCGAGGTCGGCCAGTCCAGCCCCATGCCGCGCTGCGCGGTGTCCATCGCTTCGGCGACGCCAAGGCCGAGGTCCCAGACGTGCTCGCGGAAGGCGATGGTCTTGTCCCAGTCGACAGCGACCGAAAGCCAGGGATCATTGTCCGCGAAGGGATCGGCCACCGTGTGCACGGCCGAGAAGGCGATGCGGTTCAGCGGCCCCTCGAGCTTTGCGGGGAACGTGCGCGAGGCCGCGAGCCGATAGGTCTCGATCGACCGGTCGGCCTTCGGCAATTTTAGCGACAATGACGACTTTGAAGGGACAGGCTTGGGCTGGACGGGCTTGTTCATGACTTCGAACCTCTCCTCATCATTGCGAGCGAAGCGAAGCAATCCAGGATGCCTCCGCGGCAACAATCTGGATTGCTTCGTCGCCAGCGCAAAATTGCTTCGCAATTTTGTCGCGGGCTCCTCGCAATGACGGCTTAGTAGACATCGGGGCTTATCCAATAGACCTCAGGCCTTGATCGGGGCGACGTCGATCCAGCGCCGCTCCTTCCAGCTCTTCAGCGCGCATTCGGCGAGCTGCACGCCCTTGGCGCCTTCGAGCAGCGTGAACTTGTAAGGAGCATCCTCGTAGACGTGACGGATGAACATCTCCCACTGCTCCTTGAAACCGTTGTCGTAGGTGACGTTGTCGGGCATCTTCTGCCAGTCGCCGTAGAAATCGTGCAGCCGCTTCTCGTCGGGATTCCACACCGGACGGGGCGTCGCCTGCCGCGCCTGGATCATGCAGTCGGTGAGCCCTGCGACCGCCGAGCCCAGCGTGCCGTCGACCTGAAAGGTGACGAGGTCGTCGCGATAGACCCGCGTCACCCAGGACATGTTGATGTGGGCGATGACACCGCCCTTGAGCTGGAACGTCGCGTAAGCCGAGTCGTCCGCGGTCGCCTTGTATTTCTTGCCCTGCTCGTCGTAGCGCTCGGGAATATCGGTGTTGCCGATGCAGCTCACGCTCTCGACTTCTCCGAACAGGTTGTCGAGCACATAGCGCCAGTGGCAGACCATGTCCAAAATGATGCCGCCGCCGTCCTCGTCGCGGTAGTTCCAGGACGGCCGCTGCGCCTCCTGCCAGCCGCCTTCGAACACCCAATAGCCGAACTCGCCGCGCACCGAGAGGATGCGGCCGAAGAAGCCGGAGTCGCGCAGGAAAGCAATCTTCTTCAGGCCGGGCAGGAACAGCTTGTCCTGCACCGTGCCGTGCTTGACGCCCTTGGCGTTGGCGAGCTTCACGACCTCGACGGCTTCCTCGAAGTTCGTCGCGATCGGCTTCTCGCAATAGACGTGCTTGCCGGCATTGATCGCCTGGGTCAGGAGGCCGGGTCGGGCCTGCGTGGTCGCGGCGTCGAAGAACATGGTGTCGTTCTTGTCGGCGAGCGCGGCATCCAGATCAGTGGTCCAGCGCGTGATGTTGTAGCGTTTGGCCAGAGCTTCGACCTTCTCGGCGCTGCGGCCGACCAGGATCGGATCGGGCATGACGCGGTCGCCGTTCTTCAAGCGGACGCCGCCCTGCTCGCGGATCGCGACGATCGAGCGGATCAGATGCTGGTTGAGCCCCATGCGGCCGGTGATGCCGTTCATGATGAGGCCGAGGCGCTGGGTGGTCATGACAATTGCTCCTGAAGTGATTTTGGCTGTTCGAGCGGGCGGAGCGCCGACCAGTCCGGATGGACCGAGCTGGCGAAGCCCGCAGCATGAAGCGATCCCGTCCGGAGATCGCCGTCGTGAATGGACAGCCGGATGCCCTGTCCGGCATCGGCATAGAGATCGGGATGCGCGGCGGCGAAGGCCTGCGCTTCTGCGGCCGGCGTGTCGCCGAAGCCGTCGACATAGTGATGGCCGTTCCGCTCCGCGTGGGTGACGCCGATCAGGGCACCGAGCGCGAGATCCTGCTGCACGGCAAGGCCGGCCTGGCAGGTCAAATCCTCACCGGTCACAAAGAACGTCTCGCCTTCCGCGCTCCATCTCGCCGCGCGCGTGGCATTGATGATGGACTTGTAGAGGCCCTTGCAGGATTTCGATGAGATGCCGCGATAGCCGAGCGCCCGCGCTGCCCGGAAGGCGTCATAGGAATCATCCGCTTCGTCGATGATGAAGCCACGTGTGGCCAGCGAGCCCAACGGCGACTGCCTTGTGATGTCGCGCGGCATCGGCTGCTCGACATAGAGCAGGCGCTTGGCGATCGGCCGCAACGCGGCGTCATGATCGAGTCGAGCCATCAGCGCCTGCAGCGCCGCGAGATCGGCGTACTGCTCGTTGGCATCGAGCGTCACCTTGTAACCAAGTCCCAACGTCTCGAGCTCCTTGCCGATCCGCGCCAGCCGCGCTGCATCGACTGCGGGATCTCCCGAGAGCTTGAGCTTGAAATAGCGAGCACCGGCGTTCTCGCGGGGATCGGCAACACCGCCCTCACCTTCCATCGCATCATCAAGTCCGACGGTATGCCTGATGGCAACACGCTCCAGCCGCGTCCGGCCGGAGAGAAACGTCCTGATGTCCCTCTCGCTCAGGTCAGGCGACAGCCGCGCATCGATGCCCGCGATGTTAGCGGCCATCCCGTCGAAAAAGCTGGTCTCGGCAGCGCGCAGCAGCGCATCGAGGATCGCCTTGTCGATCTCGGCTGGACCGTAAGCCGCTGCAAGCGCGGGAATGTTCTTCTTCGCACAAGTCGCAACCTGCGCACCGATGCACGCGGCATGCAGATCGAACGCCGTCAGATATCCAGTCCGCGCCAGATAAAGACCGCGTGCGATCTGGAGCGAGCGACGCAGGCCATCGACCGTCTGCGCCGGCGACAGCTCCGGGCGCTTGTCGAACCACTTTGGCACCAGCAGTTCCGCACTGGCGCCAACTGCAACGCCCCTGCCCTCGACCTCGATCTCGGCCCGCACGAACAGCTGCGGCGTCGCGTTGATGGTAATCGCGCCAAAGCGGAACGGCCGCGCAAACTGCACGGGACGTTCGAAGAAGGCGATGTCTCGCAGCTTCAGGCGCGGCGCCATGGTGCTACTTGGCTCCGGAGGTGTGGCCGCGGGCGCCGTGCACCTCCCGCTTGCGGGAGAGGTCGGCGCGCAGCGCCGGGTGAGGGTTCTCTCCTCTTGGGGGTTTCCCGCTGCGGAGACACCCTCTCCCCAACCCTCCCCCGCAGGCGGGGGAGGGAGCGCACCGTCGCCGCGGTTACAGCCCGACTCAATCGCATTGCCCTTAGTCCAATGCACCTTGCGAGAAGAAATGCTTGCGGATGCGCTGCACGAGCTCGGTGAACACCGGGTCAGCCATCACGTCGAGCGAGCGCGGGCGCGGCAGCGGCACGTCGTAGATCGCGGCGACCGCGCCGGGACGCTCGGTCATGACCAGCACGCGGTCGGCGAGGAACACCGCCTCCGGAATCGAATGCGTGATCAACAGCACCGTTTTCTTGGTCTCGCGCTGGATCCGCATCAGCTCGACGTTCATGCGTTCGCGCGTCAGCGCATCGAGTGCGCCGAACGGCTCGTCCATCAGCATGATCTTGGGATCGTGCACCAGCGCGCGGCAGATCGAGGCGCGCTGCTGCATGCCGCCGGAGAGCTGCCAAGGCAGCTTCTTCTCGAAGCCTTCGAGCCCGACCAGCTTCAGCAGCGACTTGGCGCGGTCGAGATATTGCTGCCGCGGCAGCCGCTTCATGTCGATCGGCAGCATCACGTTGTTGAGGATGTTGCGCCAGGGCAGCAGCAACGCGTTCTGGAACACGATGCCGACATTGCCGTGCGGCTTCGTCACCTTCTCGCCCTCGACCAGGACCTCGCCCGTGGTCGGCGGCAGCAATCCCGAGATCAGCTTGAGCAGCGTGGACTTGCCGCAGCCGCTTGGGCCGACCACGACGAAGAACTCGCCGTCATTGATATGGAAATCGAGCGGCCGTAGCGACGGCACATCGCCGTCGCGCGTCCGGTAGGTTTTTGACACGCCGGACAGCTTGATGCCCGACGCATCGCCGGCAGCCCGGTCGCTCACCAGTCTCAGATGCGCGGCCGGCTGGACGGTTTCGCTCATTACGGTCGCTGATTTCACGAGCCACTCTTCGGCAGATAGTCGTTGGTGTAGAACGCCTTCGGGTTCTCCTTGGCCTTGGCGTCGAGGCCGCCATATTCGACCAGCAGATTGACGGTCTCGCTCATGTTCTGATCGGTGACCTGGAACGGCCGCTTGCTCTTGGTCTCCGCGGTCCGGTAGAGCGGGATGGTCAGCTCAAAACCCTGGGTCAGCGTATCGATCTTGCCGCCCTTCGGGTTGGCATCGAGGATCGATTGCGCCGCGGCCTTCGGCTCCTTCTCGGCGGCTTCGACCGCCTTGGTCGTCGCCGACATGAAGCGGCGGACCAGATCGGCATTGGCCTTCACATAGTCGGTGTTGGCGATGATGCCTGACGAAACCATGTTAATGCCGTAATCGGCGAACTTGATCGGATAGACGTCCTTGCCGGTGGCGTCCTTGATCTTCATCGACTGGTCCATGACGTAGCCGAGCAGGAGATCAGCCTGGCCATTGATGACGGCGTTGAGCTTGGTCTGGCCGTCTCCGGCGACTGTTTTGAAGTCGCTCTCCTTCAGGCCGGTCTTCTTCAGGAACAGCGGCCAGATCTGGGTCATGGAATCGGCCGGCGTGATCGCCACCGTCTTGCCCTTGATGTCCTCCGGCTTCCTAATGTTCTTGTCGACGAAGCCCATCGCGGACATCGGGCTGGTCTGGAGCAGCACGCCGGTCGCGACCACCGGCGCGCCCTTGATCGCGGCGCGCATCATGGTGGGAACGTCGACATAGCCGAAATCCGCAGTCTTGGCGGCGACGGCTTGCGTGGTCGCAGCCGAGCCGCGGCCTTCCTGGATCTCGAGATCGATGCCCTCGGCGGCGTAGATGCCCTTGGCCTTGCCGTAATAGAACGGCGCGTGCTCGCCATAGACGTACCAGTTCAGCATCAGCACGACCTTGTCGGCCGCCTGCGCCGGCATCGCCGCAAGCACCATCAGCGCCGCCGAGACGACTCCTATCCACCGCTTCATTGTCACTCTCCCTTGCCCTTATTGCGTCGACCGTTGGCGGCCGCTCGTTGCTTCACTTCAGAGCCTGAAAATACTTAAGAGGCGAAAATCACGTCTTCGCGCTGGCTGACATGCCAGGGGATGATCAGCTTCTCGATGCGGTCCACGATCCAGAACAGGACCACGCCGAGCAGCGCCAGGATCACGAGGGCCGCAAACATCGTCGGCAGGTCGAAGGTGCCGATCGAGCGCTGCATCACGTAGCCGATGCCGGAATTGGAGCCGACGAACTCGCCGACGACGGCGCCGACCACGGCAAGGGTCACCGAGACTTTGAGACCGGAGAAGATCGCCGGCAGCGCATGCGGCAGGTTCACCGCGCGGAACACCTGAAAGCGGCTGCCCTGCATGGCGCGGGCGAGATCGACCATATCAGGATCGACCGATTTGAAGCCCTGCACGGCCGACACCACCACAGGAAAGAAGCCGAGCAGGAAGGCCGAGATCACCTTCGGGATGATGCCAAAGCCGAACCACACCACGAACAGCGGCGCGATCGCGATCTTCGGCACGGACTGCGAGAACACCAGCAGCGGATAGACATAGCTCTCCACCGTCTTCGACCCCGCGATCAGCATGGCGACGGGAATGCCGAATAGCGCCGACAGCAGGAATCCGCACACGGTCGCATAAGTGGTCGGCCACGACTGGCGCAAGAGCTCCGGCCATTCAGTGCGCAGCACCGCAACGACATCGGCGGGCGACGGGATCTGGTAGGCGGGAATCTTGAACAGCCGGATTGCGAGATCCCAGGCGACCACGATGAAGACCAGGAACAAGAACGGCCGAACCCAGGCCGCATTCAGCATCTTGGACACCGCACTCTGCGGCTTCAACTCAGCCACGTCTCACTCCCGGCATTCTTCTTCGTTACGAGGAGAAATTAACCCGTTGGATAAATACTGTCCAGCCCTTTCCCTGTGACGTTTTGCGGCGGGTTCCGGGCGTTTGGGATCATGCAGCTCGCCAAACCAGCAGTGTCGTCCCGGCGAAGGCCGGGACCCATAGCCACAGGGGGAAATTTGGCGAAGGCTGGTCGTTCGGGATTGGCACTAAACACAGCCGAGAGTTCACGCGGTATGGGTCCCGGCCTTCGCCGGGACGACGATGAGGAGGCATATTCGCGCCGCACTCTCGGTGTCATTCCCCGCCACCGGGTCTCGCCTTCGGCGAGCCCGATGACAGGCTCCGGCGGGGAATCCAGTACGCCGCGGCTTATCGGTTCAATCTCAACCGCCTCTGGAATACGGGATTGCCCGCCTGCGCGGGCAATGACGGCGGAGATTGAGGAAACAGCTGGCGCGACGTCGACCAGCGCGCGAACCGCAGCGCTAAACCGTCTGCACCACGCTCGCGCGCGACTTCGGCGCCTTGGCGAGCTCGAACAGGGCGGCGGACTGCCCCGTCAGGGCGGCGAGCACGAGGCCGACCATGTGCGCGAGGCGC
Source organism: Bradyrhizobium sp. SPXBL-04 (assembly GCF_051853035.1). Classification (NCBI taxonomy): domain Bacteria; kingdom Pseudomonadati; phylum Pseudomonadota; class Alphaproteobacteria; order Hyphomicrobiales; family Nitrobacteraceae; genus Bradyrhizobium; species Bradyrhizobium sp. SPXBL-04. The sequence continues at coordinate 6,108,169 of NZ_CP182472.1, forward strand.
TCGTCCTTGGCGTCCTTGGCGAGCAGATCGCGGCCGAAGATCACGCTGAGCGTCGCCGAGTTGGAGAGGTAGAAGAAGCAGAGTCCCGCGATCGAGATGTAGAGCTGCACCGGATCGACCGCGACCTGGAAATCGCCACTGTCGACGCCGCGGCGCACCACGGTGCGGATCATCTCGACGAAGGGCGAGTGCATCGACTTGACCTTGGTCGACTTCTTCAGGTGCTTTGCACGCGCGAGGTTCTCGGTCTGCAGCAGCGACAGGAATTCTGGATTGCGCAGGAAGTAATTCCAGGTGAACTCGATCAGGCGGCGGATGGCCTCGGGCGGGTCGAGATGTTCGAGGTCGAGCCCCCGCTCCTCGCTGCGGATCTTGTCGTAGGCGCCTTCGAGCACGGTGAGATAGAGCTCGTCCTTGTTGCCGACGTGGTAGTACAGCATGCGCTTGTTGGCGCCGGCCTTGGCGGCGATGCGGTCGACGCGCGCGCCGGCGAGGCCATGGGCGGAGAATTCCTGCTTGGCGGCTTCGAGAATGCGCAGCCGCATCCCCTCGGGGTCGCGCTGCCATTTCAGAGTTCGCTTTGCCTTCGCCAAACCGGTTGCTCGCTGGGTGCTGCCGGTATGCATGTAACACGCGGCCGGGCCGCCGCATAGTTTCGTCATTGCGAGGGCAACGGCGGAAGCTAAGCAGGCAGCTTCGTAGGGTGGGCAAAGGCGCGTTTGCGCCGTGCCCACGTCTTTCATCAAGTCGCCAAAACGTGGGCACGCTCCGCTTTGCCCACCCTACAGGAGTCTTCGTCGCATCCGCACAATGACGACGGAAAGACCGGCTCCCTACTCCACCGGCTTCGGCGAGCGCTCCAGCAGCACGGTCTGGATGCCGCAGGTGCCGTTCCGCACTGTCATCACCCTCGTGCCCGGCTTGCGGCCGTTGCGGACCTCCGAGACGTCGAGGCCGCCAGCGATCAGGCGGGCGCGGGTGGCGTCGATGTCGGCGACGCGCCAGCTCAGGCCCCAGAGCCGGTCGTGCGCGGGATCGCCGCCCGCCACCGGGCGGCGCACCACCTCGACGATGAGATCGCCGCAGCGGAAGAACATCAGCTGGCCCCAATCCTGGTGGGAGCGGTCGAGCGCCAGATCGAGCCCGAGCCGCGCGCCATAGAGCGCGGCGGCGCGCTCGGAATCCTCCGTCGTGATCACGACGTGATCGAGCGCGTCGATCGGTGCGATGTCGGTCGCGATCGACTTGGGCCGCTCGTCGGCGAGCTCGAGGAAGAACATGCGCACGCCGCGCGTGAGCTCCGTGGCGGCACGCGTGCGCTTCCAGTGCAGCACCGCATCGGATGCGGCATCGCTGCTTTCGACCTCCGCGACCGGATCCGGCCTCAACGCCACGCGCTCCAGCCGGCGGTGCATCTTGCTCATGTCTGCGACACGAAAGCACAGGCTCGCGAGCACGCCCTCCTGGTCGTCGAGCAGCGCGCGCATGCGGTCGGCGGTGACGCTGAAGCCGCTCGGCGCCATCAATTCGATCGTCATGTTGTCGAGGGTGAACAGCACCCGGTCAGCGCCTTCGCCGGAATTCTGCCAGGCCGGCGCGCGGGCGAGCAGCGTCTGATAGGCCGCCTTGGCCGCACCGATATCCCTGACCAGAGCGACGACGTGATCGAGGCCGGTGATCATCTTCCCCCCTTTTTGACCGCCCCTTGTCGACCCGGAACCAAGGCCGAAAAACGGCGTTTGTCCGGGCTTGGCATTTCCCTGTCATGGTCGTATTCCCCCACCATGCTGACCTCAAGCGCTTCGGGCGGCAGTCTTGCGAATATTTTCAGCGATCCCTCGGCGGAACCGGTGTTAGAGTAGGCGTGCCGGCCGGGACCACAAGCGCATCACGGACAAGCAATGCAGGCTCTCTTCATCGGACAGACCTATATCGACGTCGTCTTCATCACCGACCACATGCCGACCGGCGACGAGAAGCACGTGGCTTCGGACTACGCGGTTTCCTTCGGCGGCAACGCGGTGACGGCGGCGTTCTGCTGCGCCAAGCTCGGCATCGTGCCCGATCTCATCGCCACCGCCGCCAATGACTGGCTGGGGCGGATGTTCCAGGACATGTGCGCAAAATACGCGATCTCGCTGCACGCGCGGAAGGTGAAGCAGTCCTCGCTCTCCTTCATCATGCCGAAGGACGGCAAGCGTGCCATCGTCCGTTGCCGCGACGATGAGCACATTCATCCGTTCCCGATGCTCAATCTCGGCGGCTGCCGCGCGCTGCACGTCGACGGCCACCAGCCGGATGCGGCGATCCATTACGCCAAGGTCTGCCGCGAGGCCGGCATCCTGACCTCGCTCGACGGCGGCGGGCTGCGCACCAACACCCACGAGCTGCTGGAATATATCGACGTCGCGATCGTCGCCGAGCGGCTGTGCGAGCAGATGGACCTGACGCCGGAGAAAATGCTCGATTACCTCAAGAGCCGCGGCTGCAAGATCGGCGGCGTCACCATGGGCGAGAAGGGCCTGTTCTGGTATGACGAGACCGGGACGGTGCAGGTGATGCCGGCGATGCCGATCCCGCGCGAGCGCGTGATCGACACCAACGGCGCCGGCGACGTCTTCCACGGCGCCTATGTCTATTCCTACCTCGCCCATCCCGGCAAAAGCTGGCGCGAGCATTTTGATTTTGCCCGCGCCGCATCGACCTACAAGATCCAGCGCCTCGGCAACGAGGCCGGCCTGCCGACGCTCGTCGACATCGCCAAGGTCAGGCACGAATTCGAGGTCAGGGTCTAGCGTTCGGAAGGGTGTGTCATGGGGCGCGTCTTCGTCGCCGGAAGCATCAACATGGATGTAGTGGCGACGGCCGATCGCCATCCCAAGGTCGGCGAGACCATCGCCGGCCGCCAGGTGCTGTATTTCCCGGGCGGCAAGGGCGCGAACCAGGCGGTGGCGGCGTCGCGGCTCGGTGCCAGGACCACGCTGATCGGGCGGTTGGGGAAGGATTCCTTCGGAGCTGAGCTTAAGGTTTTCCTGCGCAGTCAGGGCATCGATCTCGGCTATCTCCAGGAGACGACTGCTGCGCACACCGGCACGGCCATCATCACGGTGGCGGAGGCCGACAACACCATCGTCGTCATCCCCGGCGCCAATGCATTGGTCGACGCCGATGACGTCAGCGTCGTGCCGCTGCTGGAGGGTGATATCGCGGTCAGCCAGTTCGAAATTCCCCTGCCGGCGATTGCCGCGTTCTTCCAGCGGGCACGCGCCGCCGGAGCCATGACGCTGCTCAACCCGGCGCCGGCGCAAAGCATGCCCGGCGAGTTGCTCGCGCTGGTCGACATCCTCGTGCTGAACGAGACCGAGCTCGGCTTCCTCGCCGGCACCGAGCTCTCCGACAGAGACGAGGCCGCGCGGATCATCGAGGTGGCACGGCAGCTTCAGGCACGGCCGGACCAGACCATCTGCGTTACGCTCGGCAGGCGCGGCGTGCTCGCACTGGCGGGGCGCGAGGAGATTTCGGTGCCGGGGCGCGCGGTGCAGGCGGTCGACACCACAGGCGCCGGCGACTGCTTCGTCGGCGCGCTCGCGGCGCGCCTCGCCGATGGCACGGCCTTGCGCGACGCGCTCACCTTTGCCAACGCCGCCGCTTCGATCAGCGTCCAGCGGATGGGCGCCGGGCCGTCGATGCCGACGGCGAAGGAAGTGGCTGCGGTCTTGTAAGACGGAGCGCTTTCATCACCTCGCCCCGCTTGCGGGGAGAGGTCGGATTGCATCGAAGATGCAATCCGGGTGAGGTGGAAGCTCCGCGAGCCCAGCTATCACCGTCCCCGCGGAAAGTCCCCCTCACCCCGACCCTCTCCCCGCAAGCGGGGCGAGGGAGAAGAGACTCAAGCCAGCGCGCTCTTCAGGTCAAAACTCTCATCGGCGGCCTGCTCCGGCGTGATCGAGCGATCCATGGCCTGCAAGCGGCGGCCGAACATGTGGTCGCCGGCGCGGTTGATCGATTCGATGCCGAGCAGCTTGTCGCCGTGGTAGCAGAACGCCGAGAACGCCTTCTTGGCGGGATCGCCGCGCAGCACGACGCGGTCATAGCCGGTGGTGAGACCGGCGATCTGGAGCTTGTCCTCGCCCTGGTCGCTCCAGAACCAGGGATGGCCGTCATAGGGCCTTCGGTCGCCGGTCAGCCGCGCCGCGAGGCAGCGGGCGTGATCGGTGGCGTTCTGCACCGATTCCAGCCGCAGCGAGCCGCCGAAGCGCGGGCTTGCGAACAGCGCGCAATCACCGATCGCGGAGATATTGGGATCAGCCGTCGCAAGATATTCGTCGACGATGATGCCGGAGGCAACCGGCAGCCCCGCCTCTGCGGCAAGCTCGATATTCGGCAGCACGCCGACGCCGACCACGACGAGATCGGCGGGCAGATGCCGTCCGTCGCTCAAGGAGACGCCGGTGACCTTGCCGCCCTCCGCCTCGATGCTGGTTGCCTGCACACCGAGATGAATGCGGATGCCGGCCTCGCGATGCCGCGCCTGAAAATACTCCGAGACCTCAGCCGTCACCGCGCGCGCCATCACGCGCGGGGCGAGCTCGAGCACGTCGACCTCGAGGCCCTTGATACGCGCGGTGGCGGCGAATTCGAGGCCGATGAAGCCGGCGCCGATCACCACGACACGTGTCTTCGACGGGATGATCTGGCGCAGTGCCTCGCTCTCGTCGAGGATGCGCAAGTATTTCACGTCGGGCAGATTGGCGTTGGGCAGGTCGAGCAGGCGGTTGCGCGCGCCCGTGGCCAGCACGAGGTGGCCGTAGGGCAGCGCCTCGCCCGAGGCGAGATGCAGCTTGCGCCCCGCCCGGTCGATCGACACAGCGCGGCCGGCGATCAGCTCGATGGTCTGGTCGTGGTAAAACTTCTCGGGGCGGAACATCAGGCTCTCCGGCCCGGCCGAGCCCTTGATGTAGGCCTTGGACAGCGGCGGCCGCTGATAAGGCAGATGCGCCTCGTCATTGATCAGGCAGATGCGCTGCGAAAAGCCCGCCTGGCGCAGGGATGCCGCGACCTGATAGCCGCCATGGCCGGCACCGACAATGATCACCGGACCATCCGTCATTGCAACAGCCCACTTCCGGAGACACGAGCGTGACCCATGTCGTCTCCTCTCTCGCTGATTTTGATTTGCTGGCCTTACGAGGAGCCGGCGCTCGTGTCCGTCCCTTGGCGAAGGCGGGCCCATTTGAGCCTATCGTTCCGCCCAACGCAAGAGCGGCGGACGGGGATTGTCACCCCTCGCCTTCTGCGATTTAGTTGCAGCAACGAACCTCTTGCCGGGGATTTCAAGATGCCAGCTCCCGTCTCCCAGCCCGATGATCCTGCCCTGCTGCGGATCGATGGCCCGATCGCGACCATCACGCTCAACCGCCCCGCCGCGTTCAATTCCATCAACCTCGCCATCGCGCAGAGGCTCGAACAGCTCGCGTCCCAAATCGAAGGCGACGACAGCATCCGCGTCGTCGTTCTCGAGGGTGAAGGCCGCGCCTTCAGCGCCGGCGGCGATTTGCAGACGATCGGTGCTGCCGCCGAAGCGGGCACGGTAACACCTGTCGTCGGCGAACTGCTCAAGCACTATCACGCCTTCATCGAGATCCTCCGCCGTATGCCAAAGATCTCGCTGTCCAGCGTGCACGGTTCGGCCGCCGGCGCCGGCATGGGGCTCGCTTTCGTCACCGATCTCTGCATCGCCGCAGACGACGCCAAGTTCACGCCGGCCTATGCCAAGATCGGCGTGTCGCCGGATGGCGGCTCGACGGTCGGCATCGTCGGCACGGTCGGCTCCCGCCGCGCGCTGCAGATCTTCCTGGCCGAGGATAATTTTACCGCGCAGCACGCCCACGACTGGGGTCTGGTCGCCAAAGTCGTTCCTGCCGCGGAGCTGAAGGCGGCGACGCGGCAACTCGCCGAACGGCTGGCGCAGAACCCACCGGCGGCAATCGCCGGCACAAAGTCGCTGGTCTACCAGGCCGCGACCACGCCGGTGAAGCAGCAGTTAGATGCCGAGGAGCACAAGATCATCATGGCAATGAACACGGAGGCGTTCCGCACCGCCGTGAAGAAGTTCACCAGCAAGGGCAAGTAGCGTTCACTCGAGCAGGCCTACTGCGGACAGATGTAGCCCGTGCCGGCCGGCGACTTGAAGCAGCCGACCGACTCGGGGAGCACGTGCCGCGGCAGCCACAGCACCACGCTCGGGAAATAGATTGCAAACGCGATGGTCGCGAGGAATACCAGATAGATCGGCAACGCCGCCCGCAAGGCCTTGGCAAAACTGATGCCGACGAATTTCGACGCCATCAGCAGCACCAGCCCATAAGGCGGCGTGATCAGGCCGAAGGCGAGCGTCGCGATCAGCACCACACCCATGTGCACGGCGTTGATCTCGCCGGCCTCCGTCAGTGCATTGACCAGCGGCATGAAGATGATGATGGTCGGCACCGGCTCGATGAAGTCCCCGACGATGGTGAAGAGCAGCACCATCAACAGCATGATCAAATGCGGGTCATTCCCGGCGATCGAGGTGATCCACTCGGCGATGTAGGTCGCCCCGCGCAAATAGGCGAGCATCCAGCCGAAGGCGTTGGCGGCGCCGATCGTGATCAGCGGCAGCGAGAAGATCAGGCCCGCGAGGCAGAAATCATAAGGGATTTTCCTGAAGTGCCCGCGATTGAGCGCGGGGATCACGACCAGGACGATCCAGACCACGGCGACGACGCCGGCTTCCGTCGGTGTGAACCAGCCGGTCAGGATGCCGCCGAGCAGGATCACGGGGATCATCAGCGGCAGGGCGGCATCGCCGGCGGCGAACACCACCTGTCGCAGCGGCGCGCGCGGCTTGCGCAAGCCGGAGGGACCGAAGAAGTAGCAGTAGATCATCAGGCCGAAGCCGATCATCAGGCCCGGCACCACGCCCGCCATGAACAGGCCGGCGATCGAGACGTTGCCGACCGCGCCATAGACCACCGCGGTGATGCTCGGCGGCACCAGCGCCGCAATCGTGGATGCGGAGGCGATGATCGCGGCGATGAAGGCGGGCTCGTAGCCCTCGCGTTTCATCGGCCCGCCCAGCGCGCGGCTCATCACGGCGACGTCGGCGGTGGTCGAGCCCGACATCTCCGAGAAGAACATGCTGAAGACCACCACGACTTGCGACAGCCCGCCCCTGATATGTCCGACCAGCGATACCGAGAGGTTGGCTATTCGCACCACCACATTGGCCGAGCTCATAAGCTCGCCGACCAGGAGGAAGAACGGGATCGCCAGCAGCGCCTCTGAATCGACGCCGTCAAAGATCTTCTGGATGATCGCGGCGAGCGACACGTCCGACAAGAGTGCGCCGATGAAGACGCCGGCCATCAGCGAAAACGGCACCGGCACGCCGAGATAGCCGAAGGACAGGAAGCAGACCGTCATCAAGGCCAGCACGATGGGTGCGCTCACGGCTGCACCCCCATCTGTGCGGCAGCGGCGATCGGCTCCGCATCCTCATCCGGCGGCTCGGGGTGATCGAAGCCGTTGCGCAGGCCATTGACGAGCTGCTCGATGGTGAACAGGCCGATCAGCACGCCCGACAGCGGAATGATCGCATAGAGCGAGGCGATCGGCGTGCCCGACGGCAGACGAAAGCTGCCGAAGCCGCGCAGATAATTCTGGTAACCGTACCAGATCAGGCAGAAGGCGACGCCGAGCACGACGAGGCGGATGATCACCTCGACGATGAGCCGCGAGGTGCCGTGCATCGCCTCGGAGATCGCGGTGAGATAGAGATGGTCGTTGCGCCGGGTCGCGGCCGCCGTCCCGATGAAGATCGCGTAGATGAACAGCGTCGACGTCACCTCCTGCAGCCACAGCCAGGGATGGCCGATGGTGCGGGTGATGATGTCGGCGGTCACCGACAGTGAGAAGCCAAAGCACAGCAAGCCGCAGAGGATCATCAGCGCAAGTTCGAGCCAGTCGAGCGCGCGCCATTTCAGGTGGCGTTGGCGTTGAACGAGCAGTTTGTCGGCGATGGCCATTCAATGTCCCCCGTCGTTCCGACGTGGTGCGGAACGATTTAGTTGAGTCGGTGGCTGTGGGTTGTCTGAACCTCTCCCGCTTGTGGGAGAGGTCGGCGCGGAGCGCCGGTGAGGGCTCTCGCCTCATTGGGAGTCCCTCCGAGGAGACACCCTCTCCCCTACCCTCTCCCGCAAGCGGGAGAGGGAGCGCACCGACTTCCGGCACCACGTCAATTAATCGACCGGATCAAATCCTTGATCTTCTCGGCATGCGGGCCGAGCTCCTTGGCGAGCTTGTCGAGATAGGGATCGGCGATCGCCGTAAAGCTCTTCTTGTCGACGTCCTGGACGAGCTTGACGCCCATCTTCTTCAGCTTCTCAGCCGCGGTTCGCTCAAGCTCGAACGCTTTCGCCGGCTCCTTGGTGCTGATCTCGTTGGCCGCCGTCTGCACCCACCCCTTCTGCTCGGCCGACAGGCTCTGCCAGAGCTTGTCGGAGACGAACACCAGCGCGTTGTTGGCCTCGTGCTCGGTGATGTTGAGGACGGGCGCGACCTCGTAATGCTTGTTGACGAGGTAGACGTTGATGCTGTTCTCGGCGGCGTCGACCACGCCGGTTTGCAAGCTCGTGTAAACGCTGCCGAACGGCATGTGCACGGTCTGGGCGCCATAGGCGGGGAACATGGTGTCCTCGGTCGCGGTGGCCTGCACCCGGACCTTCAGGTTCTTGACGTCGCCGACGTTGTGGATCTCTTTCTTGGAGTACATATGGCGCACGCCCTGCGATCCCGTCGCGATGACGTGCAGGCCCTGCGTGGTCTCGTCGATCATGGTCCTGAGCGCTTCGAAGACGCGGGGATCGGCCAGCCCCTTGATCACGTGGTTCTCGTCGCGGAACAAATAATGCAGCGACATCACACCGGCCTGCGGCGAGATCGTCGCGGTGTTGGCCGATGAGATGATCGAGAATTCGACGTCGCCAGCTTTCACGAGCTGGAGCACCTGCGGCTCCTGCCCGAGCTGCGCGCCCGGATACTGGTCGATGATCATGGTGCCCTTGCTCAATTCCTTGAGCTTCTCGGCAAAGAGGTCGCCCGCGATGGAATAGCCGGTGTTGCGGGGCTGGTCATAGGCGAAGCGATAATGCTTCACCTCCTGTGCCCCGGCCCCCGTGACGAACAGCACGGCGGCCATGGCCGCCAACCCATGTAAGAATCTTGGCATGGATCGCGCAATCATCGTTTCCCCCCTGTTTTATCGCCCGCCGCTTGTGCGGTCTGAGCGCTCGTTCGAGTCTTGATCAGCCCTTCTCGGTCTTCTTCCCAGTCCCTTGCATGAAATCGAAGTCGCAGCCCTCGTCGGCCTGCATGATGGTCTCGTTGAACAGCCAGGCGTAGCCGCGCCGGGCCTCCTCGGGCGCTGCGGTCGGTTTCAACGCGGCGCGCCGCCGCTCCAGCTCGACCGCATCGACCAGCAGCTCGATGCTGCGCTTGGCCACATCGAGGCGGATCATGTCGTCGTTCCGCACCAGCGCCAGCGGCCCGCCGACGGCGGATTCCGGTGTGATGTGCAGCACGATGGTGCCGAACGCGGTGCCGCTCATGCGCGCATCCGAAATGCGCACCATGTCCTTGGTGCCGCCGCGCGCCAGCTTCTTCGGGATCGGCAGATAGCCCGCCTCGGGCATGCCCGGCGCACCCTTAGGGCCGGCATTGCGCAACACCAGCACGTCGTCGGAATTCACGTCGAGATCGGGATCGTCGACGCGCAGGGTCATATCCTCGACGGATTCGAACACCACCGCACGCCCGGTATGCTGCAGCAGTTTTGGACTCGCGGCCGACTGCTTGATCACCGCACCGCGCGGCGCGAGATTGCCGTGCAAGACGGCAAGACCGCCTTCCGTCTTGATCGGATTGTCGCGTGGACGGATCGCGTCCTGGCCGGGCACGTCCTCTGCATTCGCCGCGATATCACGCAGCGTCTGGCCGGTGATGGTCCTGGCGTCGAGGTCGACGAGATCACCGAGCTGCGCCAGCAGTTTCGGCACGCCACCGGCGTGATGGAAATGCTCCATGTAATGTTCGCCGGACGGCTTGAGATCGACCAGCACCGGCACCTCGCGGCCGATCTGGTCGAACACTTCGAGATCGAGCCGGTGCGGCGAGCGATGCGCCATCGCGGTCAGATGGATCAGGCCGTTGGTCGAGCCGCCGATCGCCTGAAGCACGACCTGCGCGTTCCTGAAGGACGCCGGCGTCAGCAACTCGCTCGGCTTCGGCCCCTTGGTCTTCGCCATCTCTGCGGCAACCTTGCCGCTCGCCTCCGCCAGACGGAAACGCTCGGCATGCGGCGCCGGGATCGTCGCGCTCATCGGCAACGACAGGCCCATCGCCTCGATCATGCAGGCCATGGTCGAGGCCGTGCCCATCACCATGCAGGTGCCGACCGACGGCGCGAGGCGCCCGTTCACCGCCTCGATCTCGGCATCGTCCATGTCGCCGGCGCGATATTTTGCCCACAGCCGGCGGCAGTCGGTGCAGGCGCCCAGCACTTCACCCCTGTGATGGCCGACCACCATGGGGCCGACTGGAATGACCACCGTCGGCAAATCGGCGCTGATCGCCGCCATCACCTGCGCTGGCAGCGTCTTGTCGCAGCCGCCGATCACGATCACCGCATCCATCGGCTGGGCGCGGATCATCTCCTCGGTGTCCATCGCCATCAGATTGCGCAAGTACATCGAGGTCGGATGCGCAAAGCTCTCGGCAATCGAAATGGTCGGGAACACAAACGGCATGGCGCCCGACAGCATCACGCCGCGCTTGGCGGCTTCGATGATCTGCGGGACGTTGCCGTGGCAGGGATTGTAGTCGCTATAGGTGTTGGTGATGCCGACGATCGGGCGCTCCAGCGCGTCGTCGGAATAGCCCATGGCCTTGATGAACGCCTTGCGCAGGAACAGCGAGAAGCCGGCATCGCCATAGCTCGTCAGACCCTTGCGCAAACCACTCGTCATCGTGCCACTCCATTCACCTTGCCATTGTGGTACAGCCTGCCCCTCGATTGTCAATAAGATTGGCCAATATTGTCGCACTTTCTAAGCTTTTGGCATCCCTTGCGGCACAAATTATTGACAATCCAGGCTTCCCCTGCTCCACAGGGACGAACCGGCCAACCGCCGGGAGGCTGAGGGCATGTCCGATATTCGCACTGCAGACAGCATGCCGGTCCGGCGCGACGATCCGGACGACGTCGTCGCTCGTCTGGAAGAGGACATTATCTTCGGCCGCCTCGCACCGGGCGCGCGCCTCACCGAGGACGCGCTGATGTCGCGCTACGGCACCTCCAGGCACTTCGTGCGTCAGGCGCTGGTGGAAGCCGAGCGGCGCGGTATCGTCCGCCGCGAGAAGAACGTCGGCGCCACCGTAAGGTTCTACTCGGCGGAGGAAGTCCGGCAGATCTACGAGGTGCGGGAGATGCTGACGCGGCAGGCCGCGCTGATGATCTCCCTGCCTGCGCCGCAAGCCCTGATCGACGAACTCTCCGCGCTGCAACGGCAATATTGCGCGAAGGCGGATGTGCAGGATCTGCGCGGCATTCACGAGGCCAACGACGCCTTCCACCTTGCGCTGTTCTCGGCCTGCGGCAATCCCTATCTGGTGCGCTCGCTCCAGCACTACATGAACCTGACGCTGCCGATGCGCGCAAAGAATCTCGCCGACCGCGAGGGTCTTGCACAATCGCGGCGCCAGCACGAGCTGATGATCGAGCTGCTCAAGGGCCGCGACAGCTGGGCGTTGGCGCAGCTGTGTGTCGACCACATGCAGTTCAGCAAGTCGGATTATCTCAAGCGCATCGCTGAGGATAAGGCCGGGCTCTAGGTGGGGGCTTCCCGCCACGAAACGAGCCTAATTCGCTCCCCGGAACGTCGCAAGCCCCGGCGCGTTGGAAGGCTCGAGCGAGCTTCATTCGCCCGTCATGCTTTGGACGTGGCCGGGTGACGATCGATCAGCATGTCGGCCCAAGGGAGGGCCGGCTATTTGAACAATGAGGGTCTGCGCAGCGATGCGGGCCGGTTTGTTCATCGCGTTGATTGCAGCGGCCTGGCTCGGCGGACAGGTCCAGGAGTCCCTCGCACAAAAGCGGCTGCCCGCGTCTCCAAGTGAAACCGGGAAAGCTCTGCGAAAAGAAAGCACCCCGCGGAAGGAAACGGGACGATCTGCGGATCCGTATACGGTGGGATTCGTAACCGGTACACCGCAATGCACTGAATTCGCGATCGCTCAGGACATTGCAACCACGCTCGCCGGCGGCCAAGAGACCGGCCCTCGTGGCGAGGTCGCCTTGCGGGTCCTGCCCATCGTGGGAAACGGCGGTATCCGCAACGTCCTTGATGTGCTCACCCTCGCAGGTGCCGACGTGGCGATCGCGCCCGTCGTCCTGGTCGACCGGCTCCGGGAAGCAAGGACGTTCGGAGATATCTCTGACAAGCTGACCTACATTGCCCCGCTCCATATCGAAGAGTTCCATCTTCTCGCGCGGCTCGAGATCAGAAGTCTGTCGGAGCTGTCGGGAAAGAGGGTCAATCTCGGGGACGACGGCAGTGCCGGCGCCATACTCGGCCGCGAAGTGTTGAACCGTCTGGGCGTCAAGGTCAGCGAGTCGAACTTGGGACCGGAGGCCGCGCTGGATGGTCTGAGGAAGGGAGATCTCTCCGCCGCTCTGTTGGTCTCAGGAAAACCGGTCAGCTTCCTGACGCAGGTCTCGCAGCTCGATGATATTCACCTCCTGCCCATCCCCTACTCCAAAGAGTTGCTGCAACAAGACTATCTACCATCGACGCTTCGCCATCAGGACTACCCGAACATCATCGCGGCCGAAGCAAGTGTCGACACGATCGCGATCAAATCCGCTCTCTTCGCCTACAACTGGCCAAGCGGCAACGAGCGATTTCGGTTGCTGGAATTCTTCGTCCAGACATTGTTCGCGCGCTTTCCCGAATTTCTCGGCGACGCACATCACCCCAAATGGCGCGAGGTGAACCTGGCCGCGCTGCTCCCGGGATGGCAACGATTCCGACCGGCAGAGCGCTGGCTCCAGCAGCAATCCGGGGGCGAGGCCGCGCTTCGCAAGGCGTTCGGCCGCTTCCTCGAGGGAAAGCCAACCGCCAATCCGCCAGACCGCGAAGAATTGTTCCGGGACTTCCTGCGCTGGCGAGAACGCAATCCAGATAAGTGAGCAAAATTTGGTAGGCAAATCTCGGGGAGATGTCGATGCGCAACGCGCTTATGAAGGCAGCCCTGGTTGCGTTGCTCGCCTTGATCGCCGACGTAAGGCGTCCTGCCGCCCAATTTGCTCCCTTCTTTCCGCCAGCGCCGCAGACGCTCGCGCCAGCCACCGCGCCGCCGGCCGCCAAGGTCGATCAAACCAGGACAGCCCCTCACCGAAGCAGCAAGGCGCACAGGAAGCACGACGAGAAGCCCGAAGTCGTTCGTCGGCCGCCAAATCAGCGGAAGGTCGCCGAAAAAAACGGATATAAGCGGGTCAGCGATCTCGTGAACTTCCCGAAATTCTTTCCGGGCCTCGGCGTCATCTTCGTCAAGCCCGACACTTTGCCGTTGGGGCCGTTCCTGTGCTTCGATCGCAGGGATCGCTTGGTGGCGACCGTGTACATGGTCCCGAACAAGGACATCGACGATCACAAGTCATTGGAGGGGGCTGGGTCCGCGGCACCAGTTGACCACGTCAGCCTCTACTTCAACGCGGGTCACCCCGGCGTGGATGTGCCGCACTACCATGTGGTGCTGTGGCATGTGACCAAGAAACAGGAAGCACGCGTTGCAAAATGACGTGCGACAGCTCGTGCGATCAAAGGGGCCCGCTTGTTCGAACACATCACGGACGATCTGCGCGCGGCGCCCGCGGACATGCGGTGATCGGCAATGGCCCGACTTGAACTGCAAGCCGGACGCTTGGCCCGGCCGCAGCAATTGTCAGGAATTGACGAGAGCGCACCCGAGCGCTTCGCGTCGCGCATTCATCCGGCCGGCGCCTTGAAATCGTATGAGATGCGCCCAGCCGGCAGATAGAACAGTGCAATGACCGCGCCGCCCCTGACTTCAGGATAGTGTCTGCTGCCCGGATCAGGCGCCGTCCAGCCGGCTCCCTGCCAACCCTGTAATCCCCTCAACTCCGCGCCCTTGTTCAAGGGCACCACAAGGTTGAGCTCGCCGTAGGGATGGCCGTGATATTGTCCCCGCAACACGTCGTGGTCGTCCTCGTCTTTGAAGCGACGCGGATCGGCGCTGTTCATGTACACAGCAGTGATGCTGAACTGGAACGTGTCGGCCGTCGGCTCAAGGATGCGGCTGCGCCGGTAGTTTGGGCCGTCCACTTCCTGGTTTGCGGCCCATCCTTCCTCGACCCCGACCTTGATCAGACGAGCGAGATCCTGATAGAGCGCGCTCTCTTCCCCATATGTCTCGTTGAGCCAACGCTCCATCTCAGCTCCCGGGGTCATGTCCTTGACCTCCCGAAGAAACGGAATGCTGCACTGGATCAGTTCTTCTCGGCTTTGCATCGTGATCTCCTCTTCGACCAAGCTTCAATCTTCGAAACCAAGGAACGTCGCGAACTCATCGATGTCCGCCCGCGGCATCAATCTGTCCTGCCCCTGAAGCTTGGCCTTGCCGACCGAGATGCCGCACACCACCATTTGCTCTGCCGGAATCGACAGCAGTGGGCGCAGGATTCGATGGTATTTTGCGAACGTTTCCTGCGGGCACGATTGAAGCCCGCGTCCTGCCGCCGCGAGCATTATGTTCTGCACGAACATTCCGAGGTCGAGCCAGCTACCGACTTCCAGGCGACGGTCGATGGTCACGATCAGTCCCACGGGCGCGCCGAAGAATGTGTAATTCTTCGCGGTCTGTCTGCTCCTCCCCTCTGAATCGGCTTGATGAATGCCGAGCGAGCCATAGAACAGCCGGCCGAACTCCTGCCGCCGTTTGAGATACAGACCGGGTAAATCGCTGGCGTAGTATTTGTACTCCGAGACGTGTTCGTCACGAGAGGTCTCGTGCGCCTCCAGCAGCGCCGCCGACACCTTGCCCTTGACCTCGCCTGTCAGCACGTAGACGTGCCAGGGCTGGATGTTCGCACCGCTGGGCGCGAATCGCGCGACACGGAGGATCTGCTCGATTGTTCGTCGGGCGACCGGAGCGTTGCAGAACTGGCGGCACGCAAACCGGCCGGTCAGGATCGCGTCGATCGGGCTCGGCGCCACGATACGCGCCTCATCTCCAGCCATCACGGCTTCTTCAGGAGCGGACATCCTCCGTCCTCCATCGGCCTGAAGGCCTCTTCTCCGGGAATGGTCGCGAGCAGCTCATAGTAGTCGAACTTATGTTTCGATTCCTGCGGTGACTTGACCCGGAAGAGATACATGTCCCGGATCAATCTGCCGTCTTCGCGGATCCGGCCATTCTTCGTCATGAAATCATTCACCGGCATCTCGCGCATCTTGGCAGCAACGGCAGGTCCATCGAGAGTGCCCGCCGCTTCGGCCGCCTTGAGATAGTGCATCACCGCGCCGTAAGTGCCGGCATGGATCATGGTCGGGACCTTCCGGGTCTTCTCGATGAAGCGCTTCGACCATGCACGCGTGTCGTCGTTCATATCCCAGTAGAATGCCGAGCTGAGCATCAAGCCTTGAGCACTCTGCAATCCCAGACTGTGAATGTCCGCGATGAAAACGATCAGTCCGGCAAGCTTTTGCCCGCGCGTGATCCCGAACTCGCCGGCCTGCTTGACCGCGTTGATGAAATCTCCGCCAGCATCGGCCAGTGCGATCACATCCGCCTTCGAAGATTGCGCTTGCAGCAGGAAGGAGGAGAAATCCGGCGTGTTGATAGGATGCTTGACCGCGCCCACGACCTTGCCACCGGTCGCGCCGATGACCCGGCGGCTATCGGCCTCGAGCTGTGCGCCCAGCGAATAATCGGCGGAGAGGAAGAACCAGGTCCTTGCGCCAAGGCGCGCGATCGCTTTGGTTGTGCCCTGCGACAAAGCAAAGGTATCGTAGGTCCAGTGAATGCCGCTCAGCGAGCATTCGTCGCCGGTGAGGCGCGAAGTGGCGGCGCCAGTGGCGAGAAACAGCTTCTTCTTGTCACGGGTAATGCCTTGTACAGCCAACGCGACGGCCGAATTGGGGACATCGAGTATCACCTCGACACCCTCGTTCTCGATCCAGCGCCGTGCAATCACCGATCCTACGTCAGCCTTGTTCTGGTGGTCGCCGGCAATGATCTGGACGGGACGCCCCAAAACCCTGCCCTTGAAATCGTCAACGGCCATTTGCGCCGCGACCACTGACCCTTGCCCGCCATTGTCGGCATAAAGCGAGGACATGTCGGTCAGCACCCCGAGCTTGATCGGTGCCTCGTCGGCAATCGCGGCGGTCGTGAGCATCAGCGAAATCAACGTCGCAACAACCGCCTTACCGGTACCTGTCGTCGCGGTCGATCGCATCGTTCACCTCCTCCGAACGCAGCGATTGAATAATGCCGGGATCGGTCTCTTGCGGAAGTGAAACTCTTGCAGATTGATCCTGAACCTCCTTCAGTTTGCCCGGGACTCAAGGCTTGGTTCGATCGTTTGCACCGGTTGCATCTACGGCGCCCCTGACCTTAACTGGTCGCCGTCGCGGCGCGCCGTCAGCCATCAACTGGATCCTCATCGTGTCGGTTTCATTCAAGACATTGGACCTGAATCTGCTTAAAGTGTTCGACGCCGTCATGGAGGAAAGGAGCGTATTGCGCGCCAGCCAGAAAGTCGCGCTCAGCCAGTCCGCCGTAAGCCACTCGCTCGCCCGGCTTCGAGAAATGCTGGAAGATGAGCTGTTCGTGCGCACGGCCGCGGGCATGCAGCCGACGGCGCGGGCCTTGACGATGGCCCCCCAAATTCGCGAGGCGCTACGCGTGCTCGAGGCAGCTGTGGAACTGCCGACCTTCGTTCCGGCGACGTCAACCAAGCAGTTTACGCTGGCCGCAAATGACTTTGCCACGATGGTGCTGGCGTCGCCCCTCTTGAAGATACTTGGGCGCGAGGCGCCCCACATTGACCTGACGATCAAGCCGGTCACGCGGATCGACCTTGCCGAGCAGATCGACCTCGGTCGCATCGACGTTGCGATCGGCGTCTTCTCGCTCCCGCCGAGTCGTTTCCGCACGTCGCTGCTATTCGAATATGACGACGTGCTGATTGTCGGCAAAAAACGCAAGCTTGGTCGGCTGGACAAGGCGATGCTTGCACGGCTGCCGCTGGTGGTGGTCTCCTTCGGTGGAGAGCAGGAGGGCGCGATCGGCGGCTTCATCTCCGAGCGAGGCCTGGCGCGGCGCTCGGAGATGTACGACCGCGATGCGCTCGAGCGGGCGCTCGCCGAGAGCGACCGGCCGCCGCGGATGGCGGTGTCATTGCCGCATTTTCTCGCGGTCCCAGCGCTGATTCGGGATTCCGAACTGGCAGCTATCGTCCCGCGCCCGCTCGCGCAAACACTGGAGCAAAACTACCCGATCGCGATCTACGAGCTTCCCTACACAGCGACTCCGCTGGAGGTCCGGCTGCTATGGCACGAGCGCGTCGACGGCGAACCCTCGCACGAATGGCTCCATGACGTCCTTAGACGCGCTGCTGAGAACCTCAGACGCGGAGACTAGGATGAAGCGTGCGGCGGTATGCAGACCAAGGGCAACAGACTTCCGCGAGTCCAACTCTCACGGTCCTCGCGGTGAAAGCCCCTCACCCCAACCCTCTCCCCGTAAGAACGGGGCGAGGGAGTGCACCTGCATGGTGGCGAGAGCCTAGGCTACATCAACAGCCCTACCGCTTATTCCAGTCGATGATCCGGCTCGCATCGCCGTCGAATTCGCTGCTGCAGAAGGCGCCGCCCTGATAGTGGTCGCCGATCGGGTCCGGCTTCAGCTTGGCCTGCTCGGCCATGGCGTGCGCCACATGATCCTCGGAGCGGCCGGTGGGGCGGTAGCCGAACTCGTAGGCACGGTGGTTGTCCCACCAGGCGCGCTCGTTCAGGGACACGCCGTAGAAGATCTCGAAATGGATGTCGGGATGCTCGAGCCCGATCTGGCAGAGCTGCACGAGGTCGTCGGGCTTGAGCCAGATCGCGAGCCGGCGCTGGTCGAGCGGCATGTCGCCGAAATTGCCGATGCGCAGGCACGTCACCTTCAGCCCGTGCTTGTCGGCGTAGAGCGCGCCGACGGCCTCGCCGAACACCTTGCTGACGCCATAGCGACCGTCGGGGCGCGGGGTGACGTCGGTGCCGATCTTGTGGTGGCGCGGATAGAAGCCGACGGCGTGATTGGACGAGGCGAACACCACGCGCTTGACGCCCTTGCGGTACGCGGCCTCGAACAGATTATAGCAGCCGATGATGTTGGCCTGGAGGATGTCGTCCCAGGGGCCTTCGACCGAATAGCCGCCGAAATGGATGATGCCGTCGACGCCCTCGCAGATCGCCTCGCATTGCGCGAGGTCGGACAGGTCCGCCGCCCTAAACTGCTCGTTGGGGCCGAGATCGGCCGGCTTGCGGATGTCGCTGAGCAGCAGGTCCGGATAGATCGGCGGCAGCAGTTTCCGCAGGCGCGTTCCAATCCCGCCCGAAGCTCCCGTCATCAAGATGCGCGGCATGTCTTTCCTCATAGTTGCGACCGATTTGCGGCCGTAGATATCTGATGCTAGCAGACTTGGACAGAGGGAACGCAACAACGAGACCTGCACATGAACGATGCATCGTCCCAGACCCAAGAACGGCCGCAAGGCTGGCGGCCGGCGACCTATTACCCCGATCCGGCGATACGTGCACTCGATCCCCGCTTCGAAAAATACTGGCTGAAGCTTTCGGCGATAGAGCGACTCGCGACCGGCCTGCGCTGGGCCGAGGGGCCGGTGTGGTTCGGCGACGGGCGCTATCTGCTGTGCAGCGACATCCCGAACCAGCGCATCATCAAGTGGGAGGAGGAAACCGGCGCCGTCAGCGTGTTCCGAAAACCCTCGAATTTCGCCAACGGCAACACCAGGGATCGTCAGGGCCGGCTCGTCACCTGCGAGCATGGCGGCCGCCGCGTGGTGCGCACCGAATATGACGGCAGCATCACCGTGCTGATGGATCAATTCAACGGCAAGAGGTTGAACTCACCGAACGATGTCGTTGTTAAATCGGACGGCTCGATCTGGTTCACCGATCCGACCTTCGGCCTGCTCGGCAATTACGAGGGATACAAGGCCGAGCCCGAGATCGAGCCGAACGTCTACCGGCTCGATCCCGCGACCGGTAAGGCGACCATCGTCGCAGAAGGCGTGTTAGGGCCGAACGGGCTGTGCTTCTCGCCGGACGAGAAGATTCTGTACGTCGTGGAATCGCGTGGGCAACCGAACCGAAAGATCCTCGCCTATGATGTCTCGCCTGATGGCGCCACGATGTCCAATAAGCGCGTCCACATCGATGCAGGTCCCGGCACGCCGGACGGCATGCGCTGCGACATCGACGGCAATCTCTGGTGCGGCTGGGGCATGGGCGATCCCGAGCTTGACGGCGTGGTCGTGTTCGCGCCCGACGGTGTCATGATCGGCCGCATCGCGCTGCCCGAGCGCTGCGCCAATCTCTGCTTCGGCGGCGTCAAGCGCAACCGCCTGTTCATGGCCGCGAGCCAGTCGATCTACGCGCTGTATGTGAACACGCAAGGCGCGGTTGGGGGATGAGGTCTCTCCACCGCCATTGCAAGGAGCACTTGCGACGAAGCAATCCAGACTATCGCCGCGGAACGATGCTGGATTGCTTCGCTTCGCTCGCAATGACGGAAACAAAAAAACGCCGGAGCGGTTTCCCGCTCCGGCGTCGCGTTCATTCAGACGCTAAAGCTTACGCCGCGTTGAAGCCGGCGACGGCCTTCACTTCGAGGAAGTCCTCGAGGCCGTACTTGCCCCACTCACGGCCGTTGCCGGACTGCTTGTAGCCGCCGAACGGCGCGGTGCGGTCGTTGGGCACGCCCTGGAGGTTGACGTTGCCGGCGCGGATCTGGCGGGCAACGCGCCTGGCGCTTTCCACCGTGTCGGCCGAGACGTAACCGGCGAGGCCATACGGCGTGTCGTTGGCGATCTTCACCGCGTCGGCCTCGTCCTTGGCGCCGATGATGGTCAGCACCGGTCCGAAGATCTCTTCCCGGGCGATCGTCATGTCAGGGGTGACGTCGGCGAAGATGGTCGGGCGGACATAGAAGCCCTTGTTGACGCCTTCGGGCAGGCCCGGGCCGCCGGCGACGAGCGTTGCGCCCTCGTCGATGCCCTTCTTGATCAGCCCCTGGATCTTGTCCCATTGACCGCGGTTGACGACCGGGCCAATGGTGGTGCCTTCGGCGCGGGGATCACCGGCCTTGGTCTTGTCGGCGACGGCCTTCGCGATCGCGGCGACTTCCTTCATCTTCGAGGCCGGCACGATCATGCGCGAGGGCGCGTTGCAGGACTGGCCGGAGTTGTTGAACATGTGCATCACGCCGCCGGTCACCGCCTTCGTGAGGTCGGCGCCTTCGAGGATGACGTTCGGCGACTTGCCGCCGAGCTCCTGGCTGACGCGCTTCACGGTCGGCGCCGCGCGTTTCGCCACGTCGATGCCGGCGCGGGTCGAGCCGGTGAAGGAGATCATGTCGATATCGGGGTGCTCGCTCATGGCCGCGCCGACCTCGGGGCCGAGGCCGTTGACGAGGTTGAACACGCCCTTCGGCACGCCGGCCTCATGCAGGATTTCCGCGAAGATCAACGCCGAGGTCGGCGTGAACTCCGACGGCTTCAGGATCATGGTGCAGCCGGCGGCGAGCGCGGGGGCGACCTTGCAGGCGATCTGGTTGAGCGGCCAATTCCAGGGCGTGATCATGCCGACCACACCGATCGGCTCGCGCAGCACCATGGCGGTGCCAACCGGCTCCTCGAAATGATAGTTCTTGAGCACGTCGAGCGTGGTCATGAGATGGCCGAGGCCGGCGCCGGCCTGGAGCTTCTCCGCCATCGGCAGCGGCGCGCCCATCTCATCGGAGACGGCAGCGCCGATCTCCTTGAGCCGGCCCTTGTAGATCTCGATGATCTTGGAGAACAGCGCGACGCGCTCCTCGCGGCTGGTCTGGGAGAACGTCGCAAAGGCGCGCTTGGCAGCGGCCACGGCCTTGTCCACATCGGCCTTGGAGCCCAGCGCAACCTCGTACATCGCCTCTTCCGTCGCCGGATTGACCACGGCGGTGGACTTCTTGACGGCGGGATCGACCCAGGCGCCGTCGATGTAGAATTGCATGCGATTGACCATCGTTAACCTCTTCTTGGGGGCTTGGAGGGGGCGTTTCGGCAGGCATCCTTGCACGAAAGCGCCAGCAATTGAACCCGCCATATGCGGGGCCAGCGTTGCGGCGGACGGAGATTATATGAGCCGGTGGCGCGAGCGAGGCAAGGTCTCAACTGCCGTCGTCCTGGCGAAGGCCAGGACCCATTACCAGTTGGCTTGCTCAGACATCTACCGCCCGTCGCCTACAACACCCGCCGCGGCGTATGGGTCCTGGCCTTCGCCAGGACGACGACGGAGACTTAAACCGCCATCTTCCGATGCAGCACCGGCGCGCCGGTGGTGAGGCTTTCGGCCGCATCGATGATGGCGTTGGCATCCAGGCCGTAGTGGCGGTAGAGGTCCGCGATCGTGCCGGTCTGGCCGAACTGCTCGACGCCGAGTGCCTCGACGCGGTGGCCACGGACGCTGCCGAGCCAGCCGAGCGCGGAGGGATGGCCGTCGATCACGGTCACGATGCCGCAGTCGCGCGGCAACGGCGCCAGCAGTTTTTCGATGGAGCTGAGATGCTGCACGCCGCGGCGGTCGCGGCGCAATTTCCGTGCGGCGGTCCAGCCTGCGTGGAGACGATCGGCCGAGGTGATCGCGAGCAGGCCGACATCGCGGCGGCTCTCGCCGATGAAGCCGGTCGCCTCGATCGCTTCCGGCGCGACCGCGCCGGTATAGGCGATCACGACTTCGGCATTCGGGCCCGGCTTTCGCAGCCAGTAGGCGCCATCCGTGATGCCCTGCGCAAGCTCCGGCGTCATGATGCGCTGCGCCTGCTCGATGCTGCGCGTCGAGAGCCGCAAATAGACCGAACCGCCCTCGCCCGGATCGCGCTGCATGTGCTCGAAACCGAAAGCCATGATCACGGCGAGCTCGTCGACGAAGGCCGGCTCGAATGAGGCCAGGCCATCCTGCGCCATGCCGATCAACGGCGTTGCGATCGACTGGTGCGCCCCGCCTTCGGGCGCGAGCGTGATGCCCGATGGCGTCGCCGCCACCATGAAACGCGCATCCTGGTAACAGGCATAGTTCAGCGCATCGAGCCCGCGCTCGATGAAGGGATCGTAGAGCGTGCCGACCGGCAGCAGCCGCTCGCCATTGATCTGGTGCGACAGGCCGAGCGCCGAGAGCATGATGAACAGGTTCATCTCGGCGATGCCGAGCTCGAGATGCTGCCCCTTGGGGGAAGCATCCCAATTGTAGGTCGAGGGAATTTTCTCGCTGCGGAATAAGTCTGCTTTCTCGGCGCGCGCGAACAGCCCGCGCCGATTGACCCAGGGGCCGAGATTGGTCGAGACGGTGACGTCAGGCGACGTCGTGACGATGCGCCGCGAGAGCTCGCTGTCGCTGCGTGCGATCTCGTTCAGCACGAGACCAAACCCCTGCTGGGTCGACATCTGCGGCGACGGCTTGAAGGCGAGCTGCTGGGGCACCTCGACGACAGGCGCGCTCAACCGGCGGCCGTCCTGGTTGAACGGCACGCGCGCGAGGAAAGCCTCCAACTCGGCCGCATCCTGCGCCAGGCCCTCGAACTTGTCCCATTCGTGCCCGGGACGGATGTTCTGGCTGTCGCGATATTTCTCCATCTGCGCGACCGTCATCAGGCCGGCGTGGTTGTCCTTGTGGCCCTGGAACGGAAGGCCGACGCCTTTGATGGTGTAGGCGATGAAGCAGACCGGGCGATCGTGGTCGATGGACTCGAACGCCTCCAGCATGCTCGCCATGTCGTGGCCGCCGAGGTTCGACATCAGCGCCAGCAACTCGTCGTCGCTGCGCTTATCGATCAGTTTTGTGATCGGGCCCTGATCGCCGATCTCGTCGTGCAGATGCTTGCGGAACGCCGCACCGCCTTGAAAGCACAGCGCGGCGTAGAGCGCGTTCGGACAATTGTCGATCCAGCGCTTCAGCGCCTCGCCGCCGGGCTCGGCAAAGGCCTCGCGCATCAGCCTGCCGTATTTCACGATCACCACGTCCCAGCCGAAGTTGCGGAACATAGTCTCGAACTTCTCCCAGAGCCCTTCGCGCACGACCGCGTCGAGCGACTGGCGGTTATAGTCCACCACCCACCAGGTGTTGCGCAGGCCGTGCTTCCAGCCTTCTGCAAGAGCTTCGAAGATGTTGCCCTCGTCCATCTCGGCGTCGCCGACGAGCGCGATCATCCGTCCCTCGCGGCGATCCTTCATCCAGCCGTGCGCCTTGACGTAGTCCTGCACCAGCGAGGCGAACAGCGTCTGCGCGACGCCGAGGCCGACCGAGCCGGTGGAGAAATCGACGTCGTCGACGTCCTTGGTTCGCGAAGGATAGGACTGCGCGCCCTTGAAGCCGCGAAAATTCTCCAGCTTCTCGCGGGTCTGCCGGCCGAACAGATATTGGATGGCATGGAACACCGGGCTCGCATGCGGCTTCACCGCGACGCGATCCTCAGGGCGCAACACGTGGAAGTACAGCGCCGACATGATCGTGGCGAGCGAGGCGGATGAGGCCTGATGGCCGCCGACCTTGAGCCCGTCCGCGTTGGCGCGGACGTGGTTGGCGTGGTGGATTGTCCAGGACGACAGCCACAGCGCCTTGCGGCTAAGAGCGGTCAATGTGTCGAGACGAGCGGAATCAACGGGCATGGCAATGCTCCCGGAAACAGACGCTGCGATGATACTCCTGCGGGCGGCGCCAAACTTCTCAATTTTTCGCGCCATATCCCTAGATATTGGGATATTTTACCAATGTAGCCCGACGAAGGACAGGTTCCATCCCAATGCCAGAGCTCGACGCCATCGACCGCAAGATCCTCGCTTTGCTCCAGACCGACAGCCGCATGACCATGCAGGAACTCGCCGACAAGGTCGGGCTCTCGGTCTCGCCCTGCCATCGCCGCGTCAAGCTCCTGGAGGAGCGCGGCGTCATCTCGCGCTACGTTGCGACCGTCGACCAGACGGCGCTTGGCCTGCATGTCAGCGTCTTCATCTCGATCAAGCTGGCGCGGCAGAAGGAGGAGGACCTCAACCGCTTCGCGCGTGCGATCTCGAAATGGGACGAGGTGCTGGAATGCTATCTGATGACCGGCAACCGCGACTATCTGCTGCGCGTCGTGGCGGCCGACCTCGCCTCCTATGAGACCTTCCTGAAGACCAAGCTGACCCGGCTCGACGGCATCGCCTCGATCGAGTCCAGCTTCGCGCTGAGCCAGGTGAAATATTCAATCGCGCTGCCGGTGTGACGGTTGTCCTCGTCATTGCGAGCGTAGCGAAGCAATCCAGAATGCATCTGCGGAGACAGTGAGCCTCCCCTAAATCGGTGGACACCTATAGCTTAGGCAGCGAGAGGTGTCAGATGGCGAAACGGCAGCGACGCTCGTATTCGGACGAGTACAAGCGGCAGGCAGTTGATCTGGTTTTGTCGAGCGGCCGTTCGGCGAAGTCGGTATCGAAGGAGCTCGGGCTGGACGGCTCCGTGCTCAGCCGATGGGTGAAGGAGCGGAGCACGGTAGCAGCCGGCGGCAGCGCCGCGGCGCCCACGTCGCAAGCGGCGGTGCCGTCGGCGGCCCAAGCTGACGTGATCGCCCGGTTGCAGCGGGAAAACGAACAGTTGCGTATGGAGCGCGACATTTTAAAAAAGTCGATCGCGATCTTTGCTGGACCCAGGACATGAAGTTCCGCTTCATCGAAGATCGCCGCGCCGACTATCCGGTTAAGATCATGTGCCGTGTCCTCGGCGTCTCGCCTGCGGGCTACTATGCTTGGCGGTCGCGCCCGGAAAGCCCCCGGGCCGCTGCCAATCGAGAGTTGCTGCAGGACATCAAGCGGGTTCATCGCGACAGTCATGGTCGCTATGGCAGCCCGCGCATTCATGTCGAACTCAAGGCCCAGGGACACCATGCAAGCCGTGGCCGAATCGAGCGGCAGATGCGCTGCCATGGCGTTCGAGCCATCTCGGCCGGGCCGCGACGATGCCGCACCACCGATAGCGGGCATGGCTTCCCGATCGCGCCCAACTTGCTCGGCCGGAACTTCTCGGCCGCCATGCGCAATCAGGTCTGGCTCGCCGACATCACCTATGTCTGGACCGGCCAAGGATGGTTGTACCTGGCCGCCATCATGGATCTGTACAGTCGCCGTATCGTGGGCTGGGCGATGGACGACCATCTGCGCGCCGAATTGCCGCTCGCCGCATTAAGGATGGCGATCAAGGGGCAAAAGCCCGGCGCCGGCCTGATCCATCACTCCGATCGCGGCATCCAATATGCTTCAACCGAGTACCGCCAAGCGCTGCAAGCCGCCGGCGTCCGGCCTTCGATGAGCCGCAGAGCCGACTGCTACGACAACGCCCCGATGGAAAGCTTCTTCCACACGCTCAAGTCCGAACTGATCCATCACCGTCAATATCCGACCCGCGATGAAGCTGAGCGCGACATCTTCGCCTACGTCGAGGGCTTCTACAATCAACACCGCAGACACTCGGCCATCGGCTATATCAGCCCAGTCGAGATGGAGCTAAAATCGGCTTGAACGCTGTCCACTTTTTTGGGGGAAGATCACAGTCTGGATTGCTTCGTCGCTTCGCTCCTCGCAATGACGATGCATCACCGCCACGGCTGCACGATGATCTTGGTGTGCGCCTCTGGATTGGCGAGATCAGCGAAAGCTCTTGCGACGCCGTCGATACCCACCTCTGCCGTCACCATCGCCGCGGCATCCACCTGCCCTTCCGCGATCAGGCGCAGTGACGCTGCGAATTCGTCTGGCGTGTAGCCGAGCACATAATGGACATTGAGCTCCTTCATGATGCCCAGCATCGGCTCGCTTCTGTCGGTCTCCATGCAGACGCCGACCACGACAATGCGCGCGTCACGCGGCGCGCCTTCGAACACCTGCTGGAGCAGGCCGGGCACGCCGACACATTCGAAGATGATCGCAGGCTTCAGCGCCGGCAGCATGGCCTGGAACGGCGGTCGCGCCGCCTTCTCCGCATCCGACATCTGCGCGTGCTCGGCCCATGTCGCATAAGGCTGCGACACCTTGGGGTCGACGACGATATCGGCGCCGAGCCTCGCCGCAAGCGCACGCCGCGCCGGCGAATAGTCGGCGGCGACAATCGGATGCAAGCCCTTGAGCTTCAGCGCTGCGATCACCGCGAGGCCGACCGGGCCGCAGCCGATCACGAGCGGCACCTCGTCACCACGGATATTGGCTTTTGCGACGGCGTGAACCCCGACCGCGAGCGGTTCAGTCAGCGCGGCATGTTCCGGCGCAAGACCGTTGGGCACCTCGAGCAGCAGCGCTTCGCTGAGCAGCATCGCCTCGGCATAGCCGCCGATATTGTCGTTGGAATAGCCGATGCCTTCGATGCCCGCAGGCGTCACCAGCGCCGGCAGCGAGCAGACGCGCGTGCCCGGCTTGAGTTTGCGCGCGGTGCCTGGACCGTAGTCGACGATCTCGCAGCAGAACTCATGACCGAACACGACATCGCGGCTGAGGTCCATCGGCTTACGCCCGGTCTTCCGCGCCATCTCCACCATGCGGTGCGCGTGCTGTCGCGCGTGCAGATCGGAACCGCAAATGCCGCAGGCGAGCGTCTTGACCAGAACCTGGCCGGGACCCGGCGTCGGCTCCGCCATCCGGTCGACGACAATCTCACCGTTCCTGAAAATCGCAGCGCGCATCCGGCTCCTCCCGTGGTGTCGGAGCCGTTCATAGCACGACGCGGGCGTGCGATCTTGCGTCAGGGGTTCGGGGAATGCTCTTCCAGCACCAGGAGCTGGGCGCGGCGCACCCGCTCGCGATGGGCGATGTAGAGGCCGCTCGCGACGATGAAGGCCGCGCCGATGATGGTCCAGAGATCAGGCACCTCACCGAAGATGAAGAAGCCCAAAATGCTGACCCACAGCAGCTGCGTGTAGGAGAACGGCGCCAGCACCGAGGCATCGCCATAGCGATAGGCCAGCACGATGATCCACTGGCCGACGGTCGAGGCAACACCGATCACGATGCCGAGCCCGATCGCGGTCCAGCTCGGCGTGACCCAGACGAACGGCACCATCACGGAAAGGATCGCAACGCCCGTCAGCGCGGAATAGGCCATGGTAGTGAGCACCGCCTCGCGACCGCTCATCATGCGCGTCAGGATCAGCGCGGCAGCCCAGCAGAACGCCGAGATGATCGGGAAGAACGCGGCGGCATGAAACGCGCTGGAGCCCGGGCGCAGGATGATCATCACGCCGGTCAGACCGATCGCGGTGGCGATCCAGCGGCGCAGGCCGACCTTCTCGCTCAGGAAGATGATCGACAGCGCGGTGACGAACAGCGGCGACACGAAGCCGGTGGCGGAAGCTTCCGCAATGGGGAGGAACCGCAGACCGGTGATGAAGAACAGCGAGGAGCCAAGCAGCGCGGCGCCGCGCATTAGCTGCAGGCCGATCCGCTCGGTGCGCATCGCATGCAGCGGTGAGCCCGGCAGCATCACCGGCGTGAACATCAGCGCGAAGGTGACGAAGCGGATCCAGGTGATCTCGATCGACGGCAGGCTGGTCGAGAGATATTTCGCGGTCACGTCGGAGGTGCCGAGAAACACCGTCGACAGCAGCACCAGCGCAATGCCCTTGAAGGGATGATCGACGCGCGCGGGCGCACGGCGAGCCGCCTGCTTCTTCTCCGGCACGGGCATGGGAATACTGTCGAGCCTTGCGGCTGCGGCGGGCGGCGGTGTCACGGCTGGAACCCGGAAATAATGCGAATCGAGAACGCTCGTAAAAAACGACAAATGCGCCGCGTTCACAACTTCCGAAAACAGGATGCCGATATGCGCTGACGTCCGCGCGCGTCAATATTCCATTAATAATGGGCGTTTTTGCACTACAACATGGGCAGGCTGCGCGGCTTCGGCCCGCGCGGAAACGCCGCATCGAGCGCCGCAATCTCCTCGTTCGTCAGCACGAGATCGCCGGCGGCCGCATTTTCGGCGGCATGTTCCGCGGATGAGGCTTTCGGAATCGCGAACACCGTAGTTGCACGGGTGAGGAAGCTGAGCGCGACCTGACGCGGTGTCGCCCGACGCGTCTCCGCGATCTTCACCAGCACGGCGCCGCCCTTGCTGCGCGCATCCGGAAAATCATCGTGTCCGAACGGCGAATAGGCGACCACGGCGACACCATGCCGCTCGCACCAGGGAATCACGGCATGCTCGATCGCGCGTTCCTTGAGATGATAGAGCACCTGATTGCATGCGATCCGTCCCTCGCCCGCAACGTCGAGAATGTCGTCGAGATCGTCGGCATCGAAGTTGGAGACGCCCCAGGACTTGATCTTGCCCGCTTTCACCAGTTCCTCGAACGCAGCGACGGTGTCCTCGAGCGGATAGGAGCCGCGCCAGTGCAACAGATAGCAGTCGAGCCGATCGGTCTTCAGCCGCTTCAGCGAACGCTCACAGGCCGTGATCGTGCCGCGGCGCGAGGCGTTGCTCGGCAGCACTTTTGAAACGAGAAACACCTCATCGCGACGGCCCGCAATCGCGTCCGCAATGACGAGCTCGGCGTCACCGTACATCTCGGCGGTGTCGATGTGGGTCATGCCGAGATCGAGCCCGCGCTGAAGCGCGGCAATGGCGCGCTTGCGGTCGCCGTGGTCGAGATACCAGGTGCCCTGCCCGATGACGGAGACGTTGGCGCCGGTCTTGCCGAAAGGGTTTGTGTTCATGTTCTTTTCCGATCTCCGCTCTGTTCTCTCCCTCTCCCCGTTCTTACGGGGAGAGGGTTGGGGAGAGGGGCTGCCTCCGCCAATTCGCTAGCAGTTGGACTCGCGGAGACTCCCCCTCACCCGCCGCGCTTCGCGCGTCGGCCTCTCCCCGCAAGCGGGGCGAGGCGAAGAGCCACGCGCTACAGACCGCTGATGTCAGCGACTAGTACGCTCCCGGTCGAGGACTCCGTGATATAGAGACGATCTTTCCTTTCGCCACTGATCGCCACATTCGTGCAATTCGGCCCCGCGCACGACTTGATCCGCGCAATCAATTCGCCGTTGGGCGCGAATACGAAGACGTGACCGAGCGAAGCGTGGCCGACGAACAGGCGACCTTTGGCGTCCATGGTCATGCCATCAGGGCCGCTGGTGCCGAACAGCGAGCAGAAGCGGCCGACCTTCGACACGCTGCCATCCTGCATGAACGGCAGCCGCCACACCGCATTGTCGCGTGTCATGGCAACGAACAGGACGGTCTCGGTCGGGCCGAGCACGAGGCCGTTCGGGCTGATGCCGGTGTTGATCAGGCAGTCGAGCCGGCCACTCGATGCCAGCCGATAGACCCGACCACTCGGATCGTGCAGGCCGGTCTGGCCCTGATCGGTGAAATAGATGTCACCGTTGGACGCGAGATACAGATCGTTGCAGCCGCGAAACGATTCCGAATTGCGCGCGGTCAGGACCGGCGTGACGCGGCCGGCTTTGGCATCGAGCTCCATGATGCCATGCATGTAATCGGCGATCAGGATGCGGCCGTCGGATGCGACCTTCAGCCCGTTCGGCCAGCCCTCATATTCGACGACCTGCGACCACGCGCCATCCGGCGCAATACGGAAGATGCGGCCGAAGGGAATATCGACGATGTAGAGATTGCCTTCCTTGTCGAAGGATGGCCCCTCGATGAAGCTATCGGTCGGCACGCCCGGCCGGTTGGCGTCGGCCCAATCCGTCCGCACGCCCTTGCGGCGGAACTTGTCAGGCATGGCGGAGAAGATTCTTGTTTCGATCAGGCGCGGCGGCGTTTCCAGGTACATCATTGTTGTTGTGCGCGTTGAGAGGGAGAGCGCGGCAACATAGGGCACAATGGCCGGTGCGTCGATTGGGGCGGAAGGCATGGCGCCCTGTCCTTGCTGTCATTCCCCGCGAAAGCGGGGAATCCAGTACGCCGCGGCCCCACCGCCTAATCACAGTTGTCTCGGCGTACTGGATCGCCCGGTCAAGCCGGGCGATGACGGCGGAGTATACGGCGACGACTGAGAATGTCGGGCCTACCCCGCCGCGCCCGCGAGCTTGGCCTGCTTCGCCGGCGTTTCCGTCGTCGCGATCAGCCGCTTCAGTTCGGGGATGCAGGAGCCGCAATTGGTGCCGGCCTTGAGCTTGGCGCCGATCTCGGCCGCGGTGCGTGCGCCAGCGGCGATGGTGTCGCAGATGGTGCCGCGACCGACACCGAAGCAGGCGCAGACGACTGGCCCGGTCGAGGCCGTTCCCTCCGTCGACTTGCCTGACAGCAGCATGCGGCGCTGCTCGTCGGTGACGTGATCGGCCGCAAAGGCAGTTCTGATCACCTCCCAATCGCCGGCGTCATGCCCGGGGCCGACAAACAGACAGGCCTCGATGCGATCGCCCGCGAACGAGGCAGCGCGATAGATGCCGCCGCCGAAATCGCGATATTCGGCGATGTCCTCGCCGGCAACGCCGTCGAGCCAAACCGGCCAGCGCGACAGATCCGCGTTGTCGGCGAACAGATAGCCGAAACCGCCGGCAACCGTGACGCGGGTCCACAACAGGTTCGGCGGCAGATCGAGCTGCTGTCGCGACAGCGCAAAACCGCGGAAGACGAATTCGTAAGGCGCGATCGCAGCCGGCGTCGCCTTGGACTCGGGCTGGCCCGAGAACGGATCGGTAAACGACTGCACCAGCGCGCCGACGCGGCCATGTGAGGCGTTCATCGCGCTCCAGTGGATTGGCGCGAACAGCGTGCCGCGCTGCTGGCGCTCGCTGACGACGACTTTCAGGATGCACTGGCCGTAATCGGTCGTGATGCGGGCGTAGCCGTCGTGAGCGACGCCGTATTTGCTGGCGTCATCGGGATGGATCTCGACGAAAGGCTCGGGCAGATGTGCGCCGAGCCGCTGGCTAAGGCCCGTGCGCGTCATGGTGTGCCACTGGTCGCGGATGCGTCCGGTATTGAGCCTGAGGGGGCGCGAGGCGCCGGTCTCGCTGCGCAACGACGGCACTTCCGGCGCGACGAAGCGGCCCTTGCCGTCATTGGTGAAGAAATCGCCTTCCGCAAAGAAGCGCGCGCGGGGCGCCTCGCCTTGGCGCGCCGGCCACTGCACCGGCTTGAGCGCATCGAAGGCTTCGTTCGACAGCGAGGTCAGCGCGCCGATGTCGAAATCACGGCTGCCGTCGTTCTCGAAGGCCGAGAGCGCGGCGTGCTCGCGAAAAATCTCGGCGGCCGATTTGTAATTGAAGCTGTCGCCGAAGCCGAGACGCTTTGCGGTCTCGCTTAGGATCCACCAGTCGGGGCGCGCCTCGCCCGGCGCCGGCAGGAACGAGCGCTGGCGCGAGATGCGGCGTTCGGAGTTTGTCACCGTGCCCGACTTCTCGCCCCAGGCGAGCGCCGGCAGCAGCACATGCGGCCCGGCCGCGACCGTGTCGTTGGAGAGCACGTTCTCGGAGACGACGAACAGTTCGAGCTTCTTCAGTGCATCGCGAACCATGTCGGCATCTGGCAGCGACACCGCCGGGTTGGTGCCCATCACCCACAGCGCCTTGACCTCGCCGCGGTTGATCGCCTCGAACAATTGCACCGCCTTCAGCCCTTCATGGGTGGCAATGCGCGGCGCCTTCCAGAACCGCCTGACACGATCGATGTCGGGCGGCGTAAAACCCATGTGAGCGGCGAGCATGTTGGCGAGGCCGCCGACCTCGCGGCCGCCCATCGCGTTGGGCTGGCCCGTGAGCGAGAACGGCGAGGCACCAGGCTTGCCGATGCGGCCCGTAGCAAGATGGCAGTTCAGAATCGCGTTGACCTTGTCGGTGCCCTGCGCCGACTGGTTGACCCCTTGCGAATAGAGCGTGACGACCTTCGCGGTCTCGCGAAACATCTTGAAGAAGCTGGCGACGTCCTGCTCGGACAAGCCCGTGGCAAGCGCCGTCGCGGTGACGCTGCCGGCGATGCTCCGCGCACGCACCAGCGCATCGTCGAATCCGCTCGTGTTCTGCGCGATGTAATCCTGATCGAGCGCGCCGTGGTCGGCGAGATGCACGAACAGGCCGGAGAACAGCGCGGTGTCAGTGCCGGGCTTGAGGCCGAGGAATAGATCGACATCGCTCGCGGTGTCGGTGCGGCGCGGATCGATCACGATCATGCGCGCGCCGCGTTCCCCACGGTTCTTCAGCATGCGCTGGAACAGCACCGGATGGCACCAGGCCGCGTTCGAGCCGACGAAGACGAGCAAGTCGGCCTGGTCGAGATCCTCGTAGCAGCCGGGCACGGTGTCGGCGCCGAAGGCGCGGCGATGGCCGGCAACCGAGGACGACATGCACAGCCGCGAGTTAGTATCCACGTTCGCCGTGCCGACAAAGCCCTTCATCAGCTTGTTGGCGACGTAATAATCCTCGGTCAGCAACTGGCCGGAGAGATAGAACGCTACCGCGTCAGCGCCGTCGCGCGCCACGATGTGCTGCATGCGGTGGGCGACATGGTCGAGCGCATCGCTCCAGGCGACCCGCTCCAGTACGCCCTTGCAGCGGATCATCGGGTAGAGCAGCCGGCTTTCGAGCCCGACGGTCTCGCCGAGCGCGGAGCCTTTCGAGCACAGCCGGCCGAAATTGGCGGGATGGTCAGGGTCGCCGGCGATCGCTGCACCACCCTTGCCGTCGGGTGTCGCCAGCACGCCGCAGCCGACGCCGCAATAGGGACAGGTCGTCTTGGTGGCGTGGAGCGTGGGGTCGATCGCCGTCATATCAAGCCGCTTTCGAAGGCAGCGCCAGCGCGCGGCCGAACATCATGTCGGTGCGGATCGCCGCGACCTTGTCGCGATTGCGGATCAGCTCGAGGTACCAGAGCGCATCGAGGGTATCGCCGATCAGCACCGCGCCGGTGAGCCGGCCGTCGGCGATGACGAGCTTCTTGTAGGTGCCGCGCCTGCGGTCCGACAGCACGAGGCTCTCGCTGCCCTCCCCGCCCATGAAGTCACCGGCGGAGAACACGCTGACGCCGGAGACCTTCAGATTGGTCGAGACCACGCTGCCCTGATAGGCGGCGGGCCGGCCGGCGAGATGCCCCGCCAGCACGCGCGCCTGCTCATAGGCGGGCTCGACCAGGCCATAGCAGGTGCCGCGATGCTCGGCGCATTCGCCGAGCGCGAAGATGTCGGGCGAAGCCGTCTGCATCACGTCATTGACGACGACGCCGCGGTTGACCGCGATGCCTGCTTCCTTCGCAAGAGCGACGTTCGGCCTGATGCCGGCGGCGAAAATCACGGCGTCGGCCTCGATGCGGCTGCCGTCGGCAAGCTCGACGGCCTCGACGTGACCATCGCCATGGATGCGGGCGGTGGAGGCGTTGAGCAGGATACGGATGCCCTTGCGCTCGACCAGCATTTTGAGCAGATCGGCGGCCGGCCCATCGAGCTGACGCTCCATCAGCCGGTCCATCAGATGCAGCAGCGTCACCGGCGCACCGGCCTTGGCAAGTCCATAGGCCGCTTCGAGACCGAGCAGGCCGCCACCGACCACGACGACGCGCTTCTTCGCCGCGGCCAGCGTCAGCAGCAGATCGACGTCGCGGGTGTCGCGGAAGGTGTGCACGCCGGCGAGATCAGCGCCCGGCACGTTGAGCCGCAGCGGCGTCGAGCCGGTGGCGAGCACCAGCTTGGAATATTCCATGCTCTCTTCGCCGGCGATCTTGAGCTCGCGGCGGCCGGTGTCGATCTCGGTAACGCGATAGCCGTAGCGCACGGTGACGCCGCGATGGCGCCACCAATCGGCCGGCCGGAGCTCGATCTCGTGCGAGCCGGTCTCGCCGGCCAGCACGGATGAGAGCAGCACGCGGTTGTAAGCGAGCCGCGGCTCTTCGCCGATCACGGCGACCGCGTAGCGGCCGAGCGCGGTCTTGGCGAGCTCGTCGACCAGACGCGCGGCCGCCATACCGTTACCGACGATGACCAGCGGTTCACTCACGAGGCATCTCCTATTCAGCGGCCTGCGGCCGGGCGCCGTAGGCTTCGGACATCATGTAGCCGGACAGCACGCCATAGGCGTCGGTCCAGGCTTTTGCCAGTTCGGGCGTCCATGCTTCGCCAAGACCCTTCTCCAGAGTCCACAGCAGGGTCGCGCCGACCACGGGATAGTGCTCGGCCATCGCACCGTAAGCGACGTGACGCTTGGCGAGCGCGGAGGCCGCGGGAAGAATCGAGTCCAGGTTCGACAGGCCGCCGACGACGGCAGCGAGCATGCCCATCAGCTTCTTGCGCTGCTCGGTCATGTCCTCGGGAAACATCGCGCGCACGGACGGCGCCACCTCGAACAGACGATCGTAGAACAGCACCGCGGCCTGCTCCGACATCGGCGCGACCTTGGCGAAGCTCTGTTGGATGAGAGTGATCTGTTCGGGCGTCATGTGGTTCTCCTGTCTGTTTCAGTTTGCCTTGGTGCGCGCCGTTGCGAACAAGGTTCATGGGTCAAACGTCATCAGAGAGTCTTCTCCCCGCGTACGGGGAGAAGCGAGTTTCATACCAAGTGTCACACTCTTGCTTCGGCGAGGCTTGGTGCGCCTTCGGTCTGCGGGCCGCGACGCAGGTAGAACCACCAGGTCAGGGCGAGACAGGAGCCGTAGAAGGCGAGGTAGATCGCGAGCGCGAGCTGCGGCCCGCCGGTCATGGCGATCGACTTGCCGAAACCGCTCGGGATCAGATAGCCGCCGACGGCGCCGATCGCGCCGATGAAGCCGACCGCCGCGCCGCTCTCGATGCTCGCGGTCTTCAGGGCAGCCGCACGCGCGACATCGCCCTTACCGCGCACCTTGAACAGGTTCTCCTCGCGGAAGATCGAGGGGATCATCCGATAGGTCGAGCCGTTGCCGATGCCGGTCGTGACGAACAGGATCAGGAACATCGACAGGAAGCCGATGAAATCTTTCTGGCCGACGAAATAGAGCACGCCGATCGTCGCCGCCGCCATCGCAATGAAGTTCCACAAGGTGATGATCGAGCCGCCGAGCTTGTCGGCAAGCCAGCCGCCGAGCGGACGCGACAGCGAGCCGACCAGCGGGCCCAAGAAGGCGATCGAGATCGTCACGGTGGGGAACTGCGTCTTGATCAGCAGCGGGAACGCCGCGGAGTAGCCGATGAAGGACCCGAACGTGCCGATATAGAGATACGCCATGATCCAGGTGTGCTTGCGCTTGACGATCGCGAGCTGGTTCTTCACCGAAGACTTGGCCGTGGTGAGGTTGTTCATGAAAAACACCGCACCGAACACGGCGACCGCGATCGGCAGCACCCACATCAGGCCGGCATTCTGGAGGAAGATGCCGTCCACGGGCGTTGCCTGGAACAGGTTGAAGACGGCAAGCGTCATCAGGATCGGGGTCAGGAGCTGCACGCTGGAGACACCAATATTGCCGCCGGCCGCGTTGAGACCGAGCGCCCATCCCTTCATCCGGTCGGGAAAGAAGAAGGAGATGTTGGTCATGCTGGAGGCGAAATTGCCGCCGCCGAGACCCGCGGTCGAGGCGATCAGCAGCATCAGCCAGAACGGCGTGTCGGGCTGGCTCACGAAATAGGCAAGCGACAAAGTCGGAATGAACAGGATCGCCGCGCTGAAGATGGTCCAGTTGCGGCCGCCGAAGGTCGTCACTGCAAAGGTATAGGGAAAGCGCATCAGGGCGCCGATCAGGCCCGGCACCGCGACGAGCTGGAACAGCTGGTCCGTGGTGTAGTGGAAGCCGGCCTGCGGCAGCTTCGTGGTGACGATGCTCCAGATCAGCCAGACCGAGAAGCCGATATGTTCGGCTACGATCGACCAGATCAGGTTGCGCCGCGCGATCGTCTTGCCAGTCGCATTCCAGAACGCCTCATCTTCGGGGCGCCAGTCTGAAATCCAGCTGGAGTTCAGAGTCGGATTCTTCGTCATTGAGTATCCCTTCTAAGCTCACCGCTGCGTCGTTGCAGGCTCAGCCTCCGGGCCACGGAGGCGCGCTCCGAGGCTTCACCCCGGTGGCGAGTTCACGATGCTGATTGATGATGTTGAGGGACGTCGTCGTTGGCGTCGCTCAAAGACACTTCAATTTCCGTGCCAGTTGCGCGCACGCTGGAAATACAGGGATTTCAGCACGTTATTCGTATTGCCCGAATTTCTTGCAGGGCTTTTTCGCACGCTAAATTTGCGATTCGCTCAATCCTTGTGCGGCGCACAAGGATTGAGCGGGATGTCGATTATTTAGGCGCAGACGTTTCGCGCATTAACCTTTGGTTTACGCCGCTTCTACGAAGCGATGACGCTCGTAGAGGAATTCGAGTACGCGCTGCCGGCACTTCAAGTAAGTGGCGCTGGTCGCAAGCTCGAGCCGCTTGCGCGGGCGCGCCAGCGGCACCTCCAGCACCTCGCCGATGCGCGCGGAGGGCCCGTTGGTCATCATCACGATGCGGTCGGACAAGAGCACGGCCTCGTCGACGTCGTGAGTGATCATCAAAATGGTGTTGCCGAGCTTCTGATGCAGCGCCATCACGGAGTCCTGGAGATGCGCTCGGGTCAGCGCGTCGAGCGCGCCGAACGGCTCATCCAGCAGCAGCACCTTCGGCTCCATCGCCAGCGCCCGCGCGATGCCGACGCGCTGCTTCATGCCGCCGGAGATTTCGGAAGGACGCTTGTCCCTGGCGTGGGCCATCTGCACGAGATTGAGATTGTGCATCACCCAGGCGTCGCGTTCGGCGCGGGACTTGGTCCTGGCAAAGACCTTGTCGACGCCGAGCCTGACGTTCTCGTACACGGTCAGCCACGGCAGCAGGCTGTGGTTCTGGAACACCACGGCGCGATCCGGCCCTGGCGAGTTCACCTCGCGGTTCTCCAGCAGCACGCCGCCGATGGTGGCATTGGTCAGGCCTGCAATGATGTTGAGCAGGGTCGACTTGCCGCAGCCGGAATGGCCGATGATCGAGACGTATTCGCCTTTCTCGATCGTGAGATTGATGTCCTTCAGCACCTCCGTGGTGGCGGCGCCGCGGGTGAAGACCTTGTCGATGTGGTCGAGCTTCAGATAGGCGGTCATGTGCCCCCTCCTCTCAATTCTGCGCGGTGCCGCGGGTGACGAACTTGCCGAGGCCCGCGATCAGGCGGTCCAGCACGAAGCCGACGATGCCGACATAGAACAGCGCCAGGATGATCTCGCTGATATGCGAGGAGTTCCAGGCGTCCCAGATGAAGAAGCCGATACCGACGCCGCCGATCAGCATTTCGGCGGCGACGATGGCGAGCCACGACAGGCCGATGCCGATGCGCAAGCCCGTGAAGATGTAGGGCGCCGCCGCCGGGATCATGATCTTGGAGAAGAATTCGAGCGGATTGAGCTGCACCACCGCGGCGACGTTGCGATAGTCCTGCGGGATGTTGCGGATGCCGACCGCGGTGTTGATGATGATCGGCCAGATCGAGGTGATGAAGATGACGAAGATCGCCGAGGGCTGGCCGTCGCGAAAGGCTGCGAGCGAGAGCGGCAACCAGGCCAGCGGCGGAATGGTGCGCAGCACCTGGAACAGCGGGTCGAGCCCGCGCATCGCCCAGACCGACTGTCCGACCAGAACGCCGAGCGCGATGCCGGCGACGGCGGACAGCGAATAGCCGAACGCAACGCGCTGGAGACTGGCGGACAGATGCCAGAACAGACCCTTGTCGATGCCGCCATGATCGAAGAACGGATCGAGGATCAGCTCCTTTGTATCCTTGAACACCTTTGACGGCGGCGGCAGCGCCGAGCCGGCGCGGCGGCAGACCAGCTCCCACACCAGCGTCAGCAGCGCGATCACGACCAGCGGCGGGATCACGCGCACGGCCGTCTCCCGTGCCATGCGTGCGTAAGCTTCGGTGCGCGGGGGACGCTTTGGCATCATCGCGACGACGGGCGCGGCGGTGACCGCAGGCGTCGCGGTTTCAATCTCAATCTTGGCGGCAGACATATTCATTGCAATCTCTCTCCGGCTTCAAAAGACGATGCGGCCGCCCGAAGGCGGCCGCTGGCTCCATCAGACTTCGACACGCTTGATCGCGAGCGACTTCAGATAGGCAGCCGGATTTTCCGGATCGAACACCTTGCCGTCGAAGAAAGTCTCCTTGCCGCGCGAGGTGGAGGCCGGGATCTCGGAGGCCGCGACGCCGAGCGTCTTGGCCGCGTCGCGCCACAGGTCCTCGCGGTTGACCTTGGCGACCAGCGCCTTGGTGTCGAAATTCGCCTCGTATTTGCCCCAGCGGATGTCCTCGGTGAGGAACCAGAGATCGTGGCTCTGGAACGGGTAAGAGGCGAAGTCGCGCCAGTACTTCATGATGTGTGGGGAATTCTCGACCACCTTGCCGGGGATGCCGTAGTCGAACTTGCCGGCGGTGCGGTCGAGCACGTCCTCGACCGGGCAATTCATCCACTGCCGCTTGCCCATGATGGCGGCGAGCTCGGCCTTGTTCTCGGCCTTGTCCGACCACTGCTGGGCTTCCATCACGGCCATCAGCAGCGCCTTTGCCGCCTTCGGATATTTGTCGACGAAGGCCGCGCGCATGCCGAAGGATTTTTCGGGATGCTTGTTCCAGAGCTCGCCGGTGGTGACAGCGGTATAGCCAATCTTCTGGTGGATGAGCTGCAGGTTCCATGGCTCGCCGACGCAGAAGCAGTCCATGGTGCCGACCTTCATGTTCGCCACCATCTGCGGCGGCGGCACCACGATGGTCTCGATGTCCTTGTCGGGGTCGATGCCGCCGGCGGCGAGCCAGTAGCGGATCCAGAGGTCGTGGGTGCCGCCGGGGAAGGTCATCGCCGCCTTCACGGCCTTGCCGGACGCCTTCTTCTTCTCCAGCGCCGCCTTGAAGGGCGATGCATCGACGCCGAGCTTGAGATCGGCATATTCGTTGGCGACGGAGATGCACTGACTGTCGAGATTGAGCCGGGCCAGGATGTACATCGGCGTCGGCTGGTTGTTCTGCGTCACCTTGCCGGCCGAGATCAGATACGGCATCGGGGTGAGGATATGCGCGCCGTCGATGCCGTTGCCTTCGGAGCCGAGCACGAGGTTGTCGCGCGTGGTGCCCCAAGAGGCCTGCTTCTGTACGTCGGTGTCGGGCATGCCGTACTTGGCGAACAGGCCCTTGTCCTTGGCGACGAAGAGCGGGCCGGCGTCGCTGAGCGCGATGAAGCCGAGCTTGGCGCCCTTGACCTCGGGGCCCGCCTCCTGCGCGAAGGCGCCAGCGGGGAAATTCAGCTTTGCGGCGGCGAGGAGTGCGGCGGTAGAGCCTGCGGCCTTCAACAATTGGCGGCGGCTGAGCCCATTATCCGAGGGCCGGCGGGTGCGCTTCGTCATAGGCAGTGTCGTCCTTTGCGTCGTTGCAGAATTGATTGGCGTCAGTGCACACGAGCAGCCCGTCCGTCCGGTGGCGCCATCTTTGGCGCGTGCGAACGCACGACGGGGGAGACCCCCGTCTGGTGGCGTCAGCAAATCGGATGAGAAGTCTCGCGGGACGGCTTCAATGGCGTCGGACTGGAACTATTCAAGCTTCATGCCAAGCCCGACGACCAAGAAACAATCGAATAATCAATATGTTATGGAGGTTGCGACAGGCTGCCGCAGGATCGCCCCGCATGTGAAACTTGCGGACTGCTCAATCCTTGTGCGTCGCACAAAGTTTGTGCAACAGCTCAAGCACAAGGCCGGCGGCACGGTGGGAGAGAATCAGGACACGGCCCATCGCATTGATGTTGCTTCCATTTTCCTCACGCACCCAGACGGCACGCAACTTGCTTATCCCTAAGCGTCAACGAAGACTGCGGCTTGCCGCATTGTTGCAGCCTCTGGCGGCTGCATTCCGGAAGCTCAACTGCTTCGCGGCCCTCTAGGCCGTCGTGACGCGATTCCCAAGGCTTCCAATCTCCATAGCCCTCGTGCGCGGCAGGCCGGCCCGCACGGTCCAAGACGTTCAGCCGCGCTCTCCAAGAGGGTGTGTCGATCTCACTTACGAAGCAAAAGGAACCATTGATGTCGTATCTCGCGCCTTCGGAATTCGTCACCAAGATGGTGGATGCAGGCGAATCCAAGATCTTCATGTCCACCCGGGATACCATCATCCGCGCCTACATGGCCGGCGCAATCCTCACGCTCGCCGCATGGTTCGCCGTCACGATCAACGTGAACACGGGCCAGCCGCTGCTCGGTGCGCTGCTGTTTCCGGTCGGATTCGTCATGCTCTATCTGCTGGGCTTCGACCTCCTGACCGGCGTATTCGTGCTCTCACCGCTTGCGCTGATCGACAAGCGCCCGGGCGTCACTCTTGGCGGTGTGCTCCGCAACTGGGGCCTGGTCTTCGTCGGCAATTTCGCCGGCGCCTTCACCGTGGCCTTCATGATGGCCTTCGTGACGACGTTCGGCTTCACGCAAGCCCCCGACAAGGTCGGTGCCGCCATCGGCATCATCGGCGAAAGCCGGACGCTCGGCTACGCCGCGCATGGTGCGGCCGGCATGGCAACGCTGTTCATGCGCGGCATGCTCTGCAACTGGATGGTCTCGACCGGCGTCGTCGGCGCCATGATCTCGACCTCGGTCCCGGGCAAGGTCATCGCGATGTGGATGCCGATCCTGGTGTTCTTCTACATGGTGTTCGAGCATTCCGTCGTGAACATGTTCCTGTTCCCGTCCGGGCTGCTGCTCGGCGCAAAATTCTCGATCCTGGACTATCTGATCTGGAACGAGATCCCGACCGTGCTCGGCAATCTCGTCGGCGGCCTCGCCTTCACCGGCATGACCCTCTATGCCACCCACGTCATGACCCTGCCGAAGCGCCAGGCCGACAAGGCCGTAAAGCCCCGCGTCGCGGCCTGATCAAAGCGACTCGACAGGGGAGCCTCACCCGCTCAGGGTGAGGCTCCCCTCTCCTGGTGATGACGATGACCCCCGGTCTCCTGATTTCGGTCGGCCAGCATTCCGACAAGGGTCGCAAGCCCATCAACCAGGATTTTCACGGCGTCCTGATTCCGGAAGAGCCGCTGCTCAGCCTGAAGGGCATTTCCGCCGTCCTCGCCGACGGCATCTCGAGCAGCACGGTGAGCCAGATCGCCAGCGAGTCGGCGGTCAAGAGCTTCCTGATGGACTATTACTGCACGTCGGAATCCTGGACGGTGAAGACCTCCGCCCGCCGCGTGCTGGACGCCACCAATTCCTGGCTGCATGCGCAGACGCGCAAGAGCCAATATGCCTATGACCGCGACAAGGGCTATGTCTGCACGCTGAGCGCCATGGTCATCAAGGCGACCACCGCGCACATCTTCCATGTCGGCGATTGTCGCATCTACCGCGTCGCCGGCAAGGCGCTCGAGCAGCTGACCGACGATCACCGTATCATCGTGTCGTCGGAGCAGACCTATCTCGGCCGCGCGCTCGGCATCAACCCGCAGCTCGAGATCGACTATCAGGCCTTCGAGATCGAAGCGGGCGACATCTTTCTGCTGGCGACCGACGGCGCCTACGAATTCGTCGACGCGCGCTTCGTCACCAGTGCACTGAACGAGTATGCAGGCGAGCTCGACGGGGCGGCGAAGGCCATCGTCGAGGAAGCCTACCGGCGCGGCAGCGATGACAACATCACGGTCCAGATTCTCCGGATTGACGCAGTGCCCCAGCGTGAGCCGTCCGGCATCATCAATCAGACCTCACAACTGCCGCTGCCCCCGCTGCCGGAGCCGCGGGCGATCTTCGACGGCTACCGGATCGTCCGCGAGATCCACGGCAGCAGCCGCAGTCATATCTACCTTGCCGTCGACACCGAGACCGAGGAGCCGGTCGCGCTCAAGCTGCCATCAGTCGACCTGCGCGACAATGCTGCCTATCTCAAGCGCTTCCTGATGGAGGAATGGATCGCGCGCCGGATCGACAGCCCGCACGTGCTGAAGCCGATGTCACAGTCCAGACGGCGCAGCTACCTCTACGTTGCGACCGAATTCGTCGAAGGCCAGACCCTGAAGCAGTGGATGACCGACAACCCGCGCGCCGATCTCGAAGCCGTCCGTGGCCTCATCGAGCAGATCGCCGCCGGCCTGCGCGCCTTCCACCGCATGGAGATGCTGCATCAGGACCTCAGGCCGGACAACGTCCTGATCGACAAGACCGGCACCGCGAAGATCATCGACTTTGGGTCAGTCAGGGTCGCCGGCGTCGCGGAAGCCGCGCCGCCGGACGAGGCCGACGAAATCCTGGGCACGGTCCAATATACGGCGCCGGAATATTTTCTTGGGCAGGGCGGCTCGCCGCGCTCCGACATGTTTTCGCTGGCCGTGATCTGCTACCAGATGCTGACCGGAAAGCTTCCCTATGGCACTCAGGTCGCCAAGATCCGGCGCAAGGCGGACGTGCGGAGACTTCAGTATCGCCCAGCCGACGACGATCGCAACGTGCCGGCCTGGGTCGACGGCGCGCTCAGGCGCGCGCTGCATCCCGATCCGTACAAGCGGCACGAGGATCTGTCCGAATTCGTCTTCGAGCTTCGCACGCCCAATCCGGCCTATCTCAACACGCGGATCACGCCCCTGTTGGAGCGCAGCCCGCTGATGTTCTGGAAATTGACCTCGGCGGCGCTCGCCTGCGCGGTCGTCGTGCTGCTGGCACTGCTGCACGCGCGTTAGAGCATGATCCGGACCCCGAAGGGCCGCGTTAGCGCAAAGTGTGCAGCGGTTTTCCGAAAAGATCATGCTCAAACAATAACCTAAAGCGCGATGACGATTCATCCTATTCTCATCGCGCTTTTAGGCGTCAGGCCGGCTGGGCCGCCTTCGTCCCCAGCGGCTTCGGCGCCATGCCGCCGCCGGGCTTAAGGTGGAATTCGTAGCTCATCAGGTGCCACTTCCCATTCGCCTTACTGCCGTCGGGCATTGCCGGATCGTTGCGCGGCTCGACCTTGGCGATGAGGTCGTCTTTCACGCCGAACACGACGTCGGTATCCAGATATTTGTCGCCGTCCATGAAAACATGGGTGATCAGCGGCTCATAACCCTTCGCATTGACCAGGAAATGCACATGCGCCGGGCGCATCGGATGACGCTTAGTCTGCGCAATCATCTCGCCGACCGGGCCGTCGGTCGGAATTGGGTAGCTGCACGGCAGGATGGTGCGGAAGAAGAAGCGGCCGTCATCGTCGGTGATGAAGCGCGCCCGCGCCGAGGCGCCGACCTCGTCATAGTTGGCCTTTTGTGAATCGTAGAAGCCGTCATCATCGGCATGCCAGACGTCGACGGGGACGTTCGCGAGCGGCTTGCCCTTCAGATCCGTGACTCGGCTCTGCACGAACATCCGCTCGCCGGTCTGGTTGTTCGGGGAGATATCGGTGCCGTGCGCGGTGACCTTGTGCTCGCCGACATAGAACGGACCGAGCACGGTGGTCTCCGTCGCGCCCTCGCGGTCACGATGGTTGACGGCATCGACCAGCATGGAGACGCCGAGCACGTCGGACAAGAGAATGAACTCCTGGCGGGTGTCGGTGCACTTC
This sequence comes from Bradyrhizobium sp. SPXBL-04, assembly GCF_051853035.1. Lineage (NCBI taxonomy): Bacteria > Pseudomonadati > Pseudomonadota > Alphaproteobacteria > Hyphomicrobiales > Nitrobacteraceae > Bradyrhizobium > Bradyrhizobium sp. SPXBL-04. Next base: position 6,152,066 of record NZ_CP182472.1, read on the forward strand.
TGGCCGGTGCGGGTCAGGAAGTCGATGGCATATTCCCATTCCGCGAAGGTGAGATCGGTCTTGCTCACGTAATCGTGCAGCGACTTCACCAATTCCTGGAGCAGGAATTTCGCACGCGGGTTCGGTGTGCTGTCGAAGCTCTTGACGACGGCTTCGGTGAGTTCGGTCTCGTTGAACTGGGTCATGGTACGTTTTGCCCTGGGTTTTTCTCGTTGGCCCCATGAGAGGCCCCCTTGGGGCTCCCTGGAGGCGTTCCAGGCTGCAGCCTACACCAGCAGGCCTGCTCCCGTTAAGCGCGCCGCCCTTGGAATGAGGCCGGCATTTCGGCTATCAACTGACAGACAAAACTGCCCCGGAGGAACTGATGCTCGCGCCCACCCCTGCCTCGCCCGAATCCGTCGGCATGTCCAAGACTGCACTCGACCGCGTCGATGCGCATGTGAAGAGCCGGTACATCGATGCCGGCCGGTTCCCCGGCGCGCATCTTCTCGTCTTCCGCCGTGGCAAGGTCGCATACAGCTCGGTTCAGGGCCTTGCCGACGTCGAGCGCAAGGTGCCGGTCAAGGATGACACCATCTACCGCATCTATTCCATGACCAAGCCGCTCACCAGCGTCGCCTTCATGATGCTGGTCGAGGCGGGCCTCGTCGCGATCGACGAGCCCGTCGCCAAATACATTCCGGAATGGAAGGATCTCGGCGTCTTCGTCGCCGGCACCTATCCGGCCTTCCTGACCCGGCCGCCGTCCCGGCCGATGCTGATCGTCGACCTCCTGCGTCATACCTCCGGCCTCACCTATGGCTTCCAGCAGCGCTCCAATGTCGATGCCGCCTATCGCGCCGAGAAGATCGGCGAGGTCGAGAAGTCTGGCACGCTCCAGACCATGATCGAGGGCCTGGCAAAGATCCCGCTGGAGTTCTCGCCGGGCGAGGCCTGGAACTACTCGGTCGCGACCGACGTGCTCGGCTATCTCGTTGGCAAGATCTCAGGCATGCCGTTCGAACAGTTTCTGAAGGCACGCATCCTCGATCCGCTCGGCATGAGCGACACCGATTTCCACGTGCCGGCCTCGAAGGCCCATCGTTTCGCCGCCTGCTACTCGGCAGACCCCGGCGGCGGCATGACCTTCCATGCCGGCCAGCGGCGCGAGGGCCTGACGCTTCAGGACGATCCGGCAACCAGCTCGTTCCTGTCGCCGCCCTCCTTCATCTCCGGCGGCGGCGGACTGTGCTCGACGGTCGCCGATTATCTCACCTTCTGCCGCGCGCTGCTCAACGGCGGCGAGCTTGGCGGCGTCAGGCTGATCGGGCCGAAGACGCTGGCGCTGATGACCACCAATCACATCCCGGGCGGACGATTCCTGCCCGAGGTGTCACGCTCGCTGTTCTCGGAAGCCGCCTATAACGGCATCGGCTTCGGTCTCGGTTTCGCCGTGACGATGCGCCCGGCGGAAACGCTGATCGCCGGGAGCCCCGGCGAATATAATTGGGGCGGCGCGGCCACGACCTCGTTCTGGATCGATCCGGCCGAAGAGCTGATCACCATCTTCATGACGCAGGTGTTGCCGTCGAGCGCCTACCCGATCCGGCGCGAGCTGCGGAGCATGGTCTACGCCGCGATCACCGAGAGCAATCTGTAACCATTGAATCGATCCCGCGGCCGTCGGCCGCGGGACTTTACTCTCAGAAGCTAATTTGCAGACGCTCATCTGAGCATCTCTGGCACGATCAGGCGTGGCAGGAACAGCGACACGCTTGGCCAAATGATGACTGCCGCCAGCACGAGCAGCATCGGAACCAGCATGATCACCGTGTCCTTCAGAGCATAGCGCAGCCGTACACCGGCGATCGAACAGGCGATCATCAGACATAAGCCATAGGGGGGCGTCACCAGTCCGAAGGCCAGCGATACGATGGAAATGATCGCGAACTGAACCGGATGGAGATCGACGGACTTTGCCAGCGGCTCCAGCACCGTGCCGACGATGATGATGGCCGGGATGGCGTCGAGGAAGCAGCCCACCACCAGAAAGCAGAAGGAAATGAAGAAGCCGGCGGTGACGGCGCCCATGCCCCATGTCGAGACATTGGCCAGCAGCTCCTGCGGAATCCTGTAGTAGGCGAGCAGCCAGCCAAACGCACTTGCGGTGCCGACACAAAACAGCGCCACGCCGGCAAGGCGCCCGGTGTCGAGTAAGGCCTTGTACAATTCGCGTGGACCTGTCTCGCGGTAGAAGAACGCCGAGAGCGCGATAGAATAGAGCACCGCGACGCAGGCGGACTCGGTCGCGGTGAACCACCCGAGCAGAATGCCGCCAACGATGATGAGCGGCGTCATCAGCGCCGGTAACGACTGCCAAATGGCGCATCGCATCTCGACCCAGGTCGCCTTCGGATAGGTCGGGTAGCCGCGGCGCACCGCATAGACGTGCACCGTCGCCATCTGCGCGCCGGCGATCAGCAGGCCCGGCACGATGCCGGCCAGATACATCGCCGCAATCGAGGTCGAGATCAGCCCGCCCCACACGATCATGAGGATCGACGGCGGGATGATGACCGCTAGCACTGCCGACACCGCCGTGATGGCGATCGAAAATGAGAGATCGTAGCCCTCCTTGGTCTGCGCATCGATGAAGATCTTGGACTGGCTCGCCGCATCGGCCGTGGAGGAGCCTGAGATGCCCGCAAAGAACACCGACAGCACGACGTTGATCTGCGCCAGCGATCCCGGCCAGTGCCCGACCATCGAGCGCGACAGTGCCACCAGGCGGTCGGTGATGCCGCCGATGCTCATCAGGTTCGCCGTCAGCAGGAAGAACGGCACCGCCAGCAGGATGAATGAATTGTATGCATTGAAGGTCTCCTGCGCGAGCGTCATCAGCGACAGACGCGGCTCGATCAGCAGGATCGGCACGCAGGCAAGGCCGAGCGCGAAAGCGACCGGCACGCGCACGATGAGCAGGCCGATGAAAACCCCGAACAGCACCATCGCGGCTTGTCCGGCAGAGAGCACATTGCCGCTCATCGCCCTGCCCCAACCAGAACGCGCATCTCATCAACGATCTGCTCACCCGCAAAGACGATCCACGTCGCGCCGGTCACAGGCCAGGCAACGTGAATCAGCCAAAGCGGCAGATCGGCCAGCTCCGAAGTTCTGTTCCAGCCAAAGCGGGTGAACTCCATGCCGGCCGATACGAACACCAGCGCCAGTGCCAGTACGCCGAGACGCGCGAGGATCCGCACCGCGGCCTCCGATCGTCGCGACAGATTCGGCCACACGTCGACCTCGAAATGCTGCGCTTCGCGCACACCGACCATGGCGCCGATCATGATCGTCCAGATGAACAGGAACCGCGCCATTTCCTCCGTCCAGATGTAGGAGGGAATGAAGGGCGTGTAGCGCGAGATGATTTGCAGCGTGACCGGAACAATCAGGACGCCGACACAGGCGGCCAGCAACAACTCCAGCAACTTCGCATAGGCCGCGGTGACGCGACGCCACAGCGACCGTGTGGACAAGACCGGCGTTTCAGACATTGGGGCTCCGTGCGGCAGCTCATCCGCCTTCCGGGCAAGAAGCGGGACCTGCCCGGACTATTGTCGGCGGACGCAACGACCTCAGACGACGTTGATCTTCTCGAAAATGCCTTCCGCGCCAATTTCCTTGGCGTAGGTGGCCATCACGGGATCGGCGAGCTTCTTCATGGCGTCCCGCTCCTCGAAGGGAACGCGCTTGAGCTTGCCGGCTTTCTCGAGCGTGTCGAGCTTGACCACCTCTTCGCTCGACTCGAGCTGACGGCCGTAGTCGCCTGCCTCCTTGCCGGCCTTCATGATCGCGTCCTGCAAATCCTTCGGCAAGGTCTTCAGCGTCTTCACCGAGAAGCAGATCGGCCGGATCGACACGGCGTGCTGGGTCAGGTTGAGATGCGGGGCCACTTCGTAGAACTTCATCGCCTCGACGCCGGCCGCCTCGTTTTCGCCGGCCGAAATCACCCCGTTCTGGATCGCGTTGTAGATCTCGTTATAGGCGATCACCGTCGGGCTCATGCCGACTGCCGCGAAGGTCTTCGACCAGATCGGCGCCCCCTGCACGCGAACCTTGAGACCCCTAAGATCGGCGAGATTCCTGAGCGGCTTGTTCGCGAAGATGTTGCGGATGCCACCGCCGGCATAACCGATCAGAACGACCTCGGCCTTCGCCGCGACCTCGTCGGCGATAGGCGCCAGGATATTGGCCTCGACGACCTTGTTCATGTGCTCGATGCCCTTGAACACGAAGGGCGCATCGATGAACGGGGCCGCCTTGGCGAAGGTCGACATATGGGCCGGCGAGACGATGCCATAATCGACCGCCTTGCCCTGCGACATGTACTCGAAATACTGCTTCTCGAGGCCGAGCGAGGAGTTCTTGTGCAGCGTGAAATTGACGGGCTTGCCGTAGTACTTCTTCACCAGCTCCTCGAACCGGATCAGCGCGCGGTTGAAGGCATGGTCGTCGTTGAACTGGACCGCGCCGTTCAGCGTGATCGGCGCTTGCGCCCTGAGGATCGACGGCATGCCAATCGTAGCTGCCGCAGTGGTCGCACCGATACCAGCGAGAAATGACCTTCGCTTCATCGTCTCCCCTCCCATTGATGCCCCGCCCCTGTCGCCGGGGCGTGAGCGCAGCCGGTTAACGGCCAGCGTTCGGGGAGCGTATGAAAAACGACGGCGGGACGGAAGTCATTTCGCGCACGCCGGAGGCACTCTTCGTCGCAGAGCGACGCCCCCACGACCTGTTGCACTGCAACTCGCACTCCTGCTGGCGTGCGGGGCCGCATAGGCGGCCTCCCGCTCTCGTAGAAACGGCAGACTTGCGGACCTGTGCGCTGCACGCAGAGGCCCGCTCGCCTTCCTCGACAGGCCTAGTGCATGTGACCAATCAGATAGATGCCGCTGCCGATCACAATGATCGCTGGCACGGCCCAGAGAATAAATACGGGGATCACGGGCATCACATTCTTCCTAATTGGATGTGCAGACCTTGACGGTCTTCATGCCGCTCTCAGCCTCGGTGCGCGTCTTGTAGACCGTGCCCGACGGGCTGACCACGGTCATGGAGGCGTCTGTCGGCTTCTTGTCGACGATGGTGCACTTCTTGGTCTTCACGTCCTGGACCACGTAGAACTCGTCGGCCGCAAAGGCCGGCAAGGACAATGCAGCAACCATCAGCGCTGCACTCGCTATTCTCAGCGTCATTATCTCCTCCTCCAATTTCCCGAGCTTCCGGGCCCGGTCGATTCAGAAACGGGAAAAAATAGCAATTTGTTCCTACGCGGGAGGAACGGCGCGCATGGTGAGATGTTGTTGCGGCGCATATTCCTGTGAGGAGGATAAGATGAAAAAGCTGTTCCTGCTGTCCGCCGCGGCGGTCCTGATTTCGACCGGCGCGTTCGCGCAGTCCACCGTGGTGACCACCACTGGAACCGGTCATGCGGCGGCAGTTCAGATCGAGCCGGAGTACCGCACCAAGATCAAATCCTACATCACCGAGCACCGCGTTCGTCCGGTGGTGACGAAGGAAAAGATCATCGTCGGTGCGACGGTGCCGACCGACGTCGAGCTTGAGGCCGTTCCGACGGATTGGGGTCCCTCACTGACGAAGTATCGCTACGTTTATTCCGGCGATCGCGTGATGCTGGTGGATCCGGGCTCACGCGTGGTCGTTCAGGAAATCGATTGATCGCGACGCGACCTCCGGGCGGCTGCTCCCCAACGGCGGCCGCCGACCTGGAGTTGACCGTATGAAATCGCATCGAGAGGCCCGGATCGTCGGGCTCAGTCTGGCAGCTGTCTACGCCACGTGTCTGCTATTGACCGCGATCGCGATGATCTGACCTCGGCCCCGACTGCATCGCAAAATCTTCTCCCGGACTGCTCGCAGATGCGAAAATCGTGGCGCCGGGCAAGTGCTGCCCTTATGGTCTTGCCAAAACCATAATCCGGCGCCACCGGCTTTGGACGGTATCCCTGCTCGACACCAGGGCATCGTATTCGCACGCGCGCCGAACCCGAGCGAGACGGTCGGCAAGCAGGCTTCCGGCGCGGTGACATGCGTGCTGGACGAGACGCGTTGAATGGACGAAAAGGATATCGACGATGAAGATCACTCATGTGGACCGCAAGGCGCTGGCGCGCTTCGCGGTCAGCTCCTCGGCGTAGCTAAGAATTACGAGAGCTCGGGAGCACCTTTGGAGCCCGGCTTGATGGCCGCTTGCACGGCATGGATGCCCGGCCCGTAAAAGGCGATGAGCGCAAGGGCGCCCAGCAGGCCGAGATTCTTCAGGAAGTTGATGGTCTGCATCACGACCTGCGCTTCGGGAGCGGCCCAGAAATTGTGAAACATCAGCGTGGCGACGATGGTGAACGGGATCAGGACCGCCGCCGCCGGGCGCGCAAACAGGCCTAGCAGCAGGGCCGTGCCGCCTCCGAGTTCGACTGCAATCGCGCCAGCGGCCAGCACCGCGCCGAATCCCTCGGCGCCGCCGGGAAGCCGGCCCGCGGTCGTGGCAAATGCCATCACCTTTCCGATGCCGCTGTAGAGAAACAGCGGCGCAATCGCGACGCGTGCGAACAGAAGTACCCAGGCGTCGAACGCGCCTGCGGTCGCAGCGGAACGAGTGGATGTCGGCATTTCGGATCTCCTTTGGTGAAGCTGGCCAGTCAAGGCGCGGCCGGTGATTGTCGATCGGCCCGCCTCATCACTCCGCGGGTGCGATATCGGCGCGCGGCAGATGATTTGCTGCGGCAGCACTGAGCGATCCGATCGCCAGCGCACCGACCATGGACGCGCCGCCGATCGCCCAGAACACAGCGTCGGGGCCGCCGGTCGCCTGCTGCAACAGACCGATGACATAGGGGCCGAGGATCGCTCCCACCCGGCCGATGCCCAATTCCATTCCGACGCCGCTGGCGCGGAAACAGGTCTCGTATGACCCGGCGGTAAAATTGTTGAGCACGTGCTGGGCGCCGATGATGCAGAAGCCCGCAACGGCGACGATGGCGAGATTGACGCCATGACCGCTGACGAAGACGAGCGCCAGTACGGCAATTCCGCCGGTCAGCCACCAGGTCGCGAGATAACGTGGCGTCAGCGAGAAATTGCGATCGGCCAGCATTGCGAGCGTGAGGCCGCCGATGAACGACATCGCCTGCATCAAGGCACCGAAGCCGAATGATGCCGCAAAGGTCTCGCCGCGCTTGAGCATGACCGTCGGAATCCACCCGGTGAGACCGAAGATCGCGAACAGGCTGAGAAACGCGGTGATCCAGATGGTCAGCGAAACGCGGCGATAGCGCGGGCTCAGCAATGCTCCAATCGTGCTCTGCGGCCGCGTACCGTCATCCGATGCGAATGTCGCATTCTGGTAGACGGCCGCCCGCTCGGGCCGCAGCCGCGCCAGCAGCGCGCGCAACTCCGGGACCCGCGATCGGGTCGCCAGGAATTGCGGACTTTCCGGCAGGATGGCGTGTGCCACGAAAGTCAGCGGGATCGACAGCGCGCCAACGTAGTAGAGGATCTGCCAGCCGTGCTGCGGCGTCAGGAATACGCCGACGAGACCGGCGCAGACGCCGCCGAGCGACCAGCCCAGCGTCACGCCCCAAAGCGAAAACGTGTTGCTGACACGCTTGGGCGCGAGCTCGTTGATGAAGGTCGTGCCAAGCGGCAGCAGCACGCCGAGACCGAGTCCAGTGACGAAGCGAAGAGCGCAGTAGCTCCAGAAATCGTTCGCCAGCACGGCCGTCAGCAATGTGAAGACGGTGACGACCCACAATCCTGCGAGCAGTGTGCCACGCCGGCCGAAACGGTCGGCCACGCTGCCGTGACTGATCGCCCCGAACAGAAAGCCGACGAGACCCGAGCTCACCAGAAACCCCGCTTGGCTTGGCCGGAGTCCCCAGGGCTGGACCACGTAATGGATGACATAGGCGGGATTGAAGGTGTCATAGCCGTCGAACAGCGTGATGAGCGTGATCAGGATGCCGAGCAGCTTGTGGAACGGGCCGATCGGAGCGCCGGACAATTCCTCATGCACGTCGATTTCGGACGAGAAGCTCACGGGTTTCCTCCATTGGGATTGCTGACACGTTCTGCTCTGCGGCAGATTGGGTCGTTGCTTTGCCGAGCCCGAACAGGGCACGCGCATTGTCGCGGCCGATCTTGATGCGGTCGCCTTCGGAAATCGCCGCGCTGTCGAACCAGTCGGCGGCATGATCGATGTTCTCGAACGGCCAGTCGGCCGAGAAGAGAATGCGGTCGGCACCGATCTCCAGGATTGCGTCGATCAGCGTCTGGGTGCGGAAGTTGCCCGACGTGGTGATGTAGAAATTCTCCCGGAAATAGTCGGCGATCTTGCGCCGCGCGGGATAGGCATTCTGGCTCCGCATCCATTTGTTGTGGTTGTCGACCCGCCACATCGAGTACGGCAGCCCCTCCCCCATGTGACCGAGAATGATCTGGAGCCGCGGATGCGCGTCGAACAGTCCGGAGCCCATCAAGCGCAGGGCGTGGACCGCAGTCTCCTGCCCAAACGCCCAGGTCGGTCCCAGCAGCCAGCGATGCCCTTCATAGATCGCCGAGTCTTTCGGCAGCGGATTGCGCGGGTGCAGATAGAAGGGAATGCCGAGGCGTTCGACTTCCGACCAGAACGGCCAGAACTCCTTGCGGTCATAATAGATCGCATGATCGGTGCCGGCGAGCTCGCTGAAGCCGTTGACGAGCGCCCCGCGAAATCCAAGCGTGCCGACACTGCGATCGAGCTCGCGCGCGGCCGCGTCGGGATCCTGCATCGGCAGTGCTGCAAGGCCCTGGAAGCGATCCGGCCGCTTGGCGACCTGCTCGGCGAGGAAGTCGTTGGCGCGTCGCGACAGCTCCAGGGCACGGCTGCGGTCGGGAATGGCCTGGACGGCCGGCGCGTTCAGCGACAGCAGCATCATCTCGATTCCGTGACCGTCCATCTCGGCGAGGCGACGTTCGTGAATGTCGAGCAGCCGCGCTTCCAGCTCGCGCCAGTCGTCGGCCGGCGCGAAGCCCGCGCTGTCCTGAACAGTCTCCCGAAGCGCGAAGTGTTCCTCGAGCGCGATCTTTCCCTGCATGGCGTCGTCCCTTCAATTCTGGCGTTGACAAAGCAAAGCACCGGGCGCAAATATTTGTCAATGATAAAGTTGCATTTGCAAATGATTGGTAGGCAAATATTGCGCGTGCGAAGGTTGACCCTTATTCCGGGCGGAGTTCTCCCGCCAGGATCCAAGTCCATGTATCGATTTTCGAATTCGCTGCCCTATCTGCTCGCCCGGCTCGGCGTTCGCATGGGCGACCTCTTCGCGCGCGTGATCCGTCACGAGAAGTTGACGCTTCCGATGTACCGCGTGCTGGCCGCACTGTCAGAGCAGGGCCATCCGTTGCGCCTTGGAGAGATCGCCGAACTGACGTCGGCCGACGTGTCCACCCTGTCGCGCATCGTCGCGGAGATGAGCCGCACCGGCCTCTTGACACGCGACCGGCCTGAGAACGATCAGCGCAGCCTCCAGGTCGTCCTGACGCCCAAAGGTGCTGAGCTGGCAGGGCGGCTCATGCCGCTCGCCGCCTATTACGAAGAAGTCGCAACCGGTAGCATGTCCGCCAAGGAAGCGGCGGAGCTCAAGCGCGTGCTGGTCGAGCTCTACAAGAATATCGATCGGCTCGAGCAGGAAGTCGAAGCCGGATTGATCAAGGTGCCCCCATCGGCGCGGCCGAAGGACGTTCTTGACGAGCAGCCGGAGGCACGCGGCAAGGCGAGGCCGCCGCGTGCCAGGACATCGAGAAAATAGCAAACCACCGAGGAGAGGACATGCGACAGGATCCCATCATCATTGTCGGCGGCGGCATCGGCGGACTTGCGGCCGCGATCGCGCTGGCGCGGAAGGGTTTTCACGTCACCGTCCTGGAACGCGCACCGCGCTATCAGGAGATCGGCGCCGGCATCCAGCTTGGTCCCAACGCATTCCACGCCTTCGACCGACTCGCACTCGGTGATGCCGCACGATCGATCGCCGTCTTCATCGACCAGCTGCGGCTGATGGATGCGATCTCGGCGGAAGAGATCACCAGCGTCGATCTGACCAGCTATTTCCGGCAACGCTTTGGCAATCCCTATGCCGTGGTCCATCGCGGCGATCTTCACGGCATCTTCGTGCGCGCCTGCGAGGCGCACCCCCACGTCACGCTGCGGTCCGATTGCGATGTCATCGGCTACGAGCAGAACGATGCTTCGGCAACGGCACTGCTCAAGTCTGGTGAGCGTGTCACCGGGTGCCTCGTGGTTGGCGCGGACGGACTTCGCTCCCGCATTCGCCAGCAGATGGTCGCCGACGGCGCGCCGCGGGTCGCCGGCCACACCACCTATCGTTCAGTGATCCCGACCGAGCAGATGCCGGAGGATCTGCGCTGGAACGCCGCGACATTGTGGGCCGGCGCCAAGTGCCATCTCGTGCACTATCCGCTCTCGGGCTGGAAGGTGTTCAATCTCGCAATTACCTGCCATAACGATCCCGTCGAGGCGTTTGCGGCAAGGCCCGTGACCCACGAGGAGGTGCTCGAAGGTTTTCGGGACGTGCACCCTCGCGCCAAGGCGATCATTCATCATGGAAGGGACTGGAAGGCCTGGGTGACCTGCGATCGCGATCCGACCGATCGCTGGATCGACCGGCGCGTCGCTCTCCTGGGCGATGCTGCGCATCCGATGCTGCAATATTTCGCGCAAGGGGCCTGCATGGCGCTGGAAGATGCCGTCTGCCTCGCGGACGAACTCGACGAGACGGACGGCGATGTCGCCCACGCGCTGGACCAATACAGGAATGCCCGGATGCTGCGCACTGCGCGGGTCCAGCTTCAGGCCCGGGAACTCGGCGATCACGTCTATCATCCGGCCGGAGTCCACGCGCTGCTGCGCAATCAGCTCATACGCGAGACAAGCCTGGAGCGCTTCTGCGAGAATCTCGCCTGGCTCTATCAGTCGCCGTTCCCGGAACGGGCGCCGGCTTCGTGAAAAGACCCGGGCGGTCCTGAGCCGTTGCAGCTCGCCGATCCCGCTCTAGCCGATCGTCTGCAACGCCGGGAACGTCTCCAGCAGCCAGATGCTCACACTCGAAACCGCGCCGGTGAGGAAGCCGATGCCGGTGATCACCATCAACACGCCCATGGCGCGCTCGACATTGACGAGCTGGCCCTTCATCCGCGCGAACAGCGCGGAGAACTGCTCGATCATCAGGGCGGCGATGAGGAAGGGAATGCCGAGGCCCGCGGAATAGACGGCGAGCAGGCCGGCGCCCTTGGTGACCGTCGCTTCCGCCGCGGCGATCGACAGGATGGCGGCGAGGATCGGGCCGATGCAGGGCGTCCAGCCGAACGCAAAGGCGAGCCCCATGATGTAGGCGCCCCAGAGCCCGACGGGCTTGGGGATCGGCAGCCGGCCCTCGCGCATCAACAGGCGGATCCGCGTCAGTCCCAGGAAGTGCAGGCCCATGATGATGATGACGATGCCGGCGAGGATCGACAGCTCGGCCGACCAGGCGCGGATCAGGCCGCCGATCAGCGAGGCACTGGCGCCGAGCGCCACGAACACGGTGGAGAAGCCGAGCACGAACAAGAGCGCCGACATCAAGATCGCGCGCTTGGAGGCCGCGGCCGGCTCGTCGCTCTCGACATGCTCGATCGTGGCCCCCGTGAGGTAGATCAGATAGGGCGGAACCAAGGGCAGGACGCAGGGCGAGAGGAAGCTGACGAGGCCGGCAATCAGCGCCGCCGGGATCGAAACATTTTGCATGATGCAATCGGAGCCATCTCAGGCCCGACACGACGCGCGGGGAGCGCGCGGACCGGAGCCGAACCGGCTCTGGTGTAACCGATGGCTCGGAATGCGCAACAGAGGCGCGCGAAACCAGGGCTCCTCCCGATGCCGTCCGTGATCACAGATGCGGCATCGGGACGCGCACAAATCTCCCCAAAAAGCGAGACTCGGCGGCGCGGCTACTTCACCACGCGGAGCAGCGGACGCCGGGGCTGGTCCTGCGTCTGCTTGGAAGGGGACCGCGGTTCGCTCGCAGCGCTCCGCAGCATTTCGTCGCACAATGCCTTGAGATCGGCATCGTCAATTCCTTTGAGCTTCATCCTGACGTCGAGGATGACCATGGACAGCAGCTCGGCCGAGTCGCGGCTGTTGCTCGCATTGAGAACCCTGCGGCACTCTTCGAGCGTTTCCAGGACCGACTGCAACTGTTCGTCTGAATGCGACACAAGCGTTCTTTCCGTTAATTCGGCCTGCGAGAATTGTCTGTGACGACCCCTGCGGCCCCCGTGAAGCACCAAGGATAGCACGAGGCCGCTGAGCCTCTGAACATGAATTCAGTGCGTTTCTGCGATGAAACCGCGGTTCCCGCCAACATCGTGCCACGACGCCGTTGGCAATCATCGGAGCGATTCGGGACGAGACGCTTCGTGCGCTGCGATTGCTCCATCCGGGACCACGGCAACCGCTGTTGCGCAGGAATGTCCACTGCGGACAGCGCCGACAATCCCGCAGCCATCTCGAGGCTTGCAACGGAACTCACGCGATACCCCTCAAACGGGCAACAGGCTGCCCGATCCCAGCCCTGGCAGCACTCAAATACCGCTCGCGCCGCAGTAAGGATGACGTTCAAAACTCATCACCCCCGCAACCCGCCGTGGTTGTAGTTTGCGCCAGATTCTGCCAGTTTAGCAAACCAAAGGGAATTGTATGCACTCCTTGGCGGAAAGGGGCGTTCCGTTGGAAGAACGCCCGAAGATAAATATCAGCGGCCTCTCCGATTGGGACGCGGCCCGCATATTCCTGGAAGTCGTCCGATGTGGAAGTTTCCGCTCGGCGGCCGAACGTCTGTCCCTGTCGATCAACGCCGTCCGTCGCCGGATCGATGATTTCGAGCGTCAGACCGGCACCACCCTGTTCACCCGCGACGTCCACGGCACCCATCTGACCGATGAAGGCGCGATCGTGGTCTCTGCCGTCGAGCGCATGGAGGCGGCGGCCTTCGACGTGATGCGGACCAGCGATTCGACGGTCAACGCCCTGTCCGGCGAAGTCCGCGTCGCCGTCACCGAGGGACTTGGGACGTTCTGGCTTGCCCCGCGGCTGGTCGAATTCCAGCAAGCCTATCCGAAGATCCTGGTCGACCTGCATTGCGCGATGCGCTCGGCCGACGTCTCCCGCCACGAGGCCGACGTCGCTATCCATCTGTCACGTCCCTCGGCGCTCGACGTCAAGCTGGTGCGGCTCGGCCGCATGCATCTGATGTTCTGGGCCTCAGAGAAATACATCGCAAAACATGGCGCGCCGCGCTCGGCAGCGGAATTGATCAAGCATCGCCTGGTGCTGCAATTCGCCGACCAGCTCGCCGCCAAGGAATCTTTCGAGAGCTTCTTCCCGGGCGTTTCGGAACGTGACCTTCTGGTCATGAAAACCAACGTCTCGAGCGCCAACTACTGGGCGGTCGCGAATGGCGCCGGAATCGGCGTATTCCCGAGCTACGCCATTGCGCTTGGCGGGAAGTTGATTCCACTGGAGGTCGAGCTGAACCGACCGCTGGATATCTGGCTGTCCTACCATCCCGGTAGCGGACGGATTCCGCGCGTGCGGCACATGATTGACTGGCTGATCGAGGCTTTCAATCCGGCTCGCTTCCCGTGGTTTAAGGAGGAGTTCGTGCATCCGCATGAATTCAAGGACTCGTATATGGGCGAACCCCTGACCCAGCTCTTCGGGGGATTTTCAACCGAAGAACAACGGTGAGAAGTATGAAAGCAGCGGCGAAGAGAATGAAGCAGCGCAGTGCCGGCAAGCCGGACATTGAGCTTGGCAAGCGGATCCGTTTGCGGCGAGTCGAAATGAAGATCTCGCAGGCCGAGCTGGGCGAGAAGCTGGGCGTCAGCTTCCAGCAGGTGCAGAAATACGAGAAGGGCGTCAATCGCGTCGGCGCGGCCAGGCTTCAGCAGATCGCCTCCGCCCTCGATGTGCCCGTGACCTTCTTCTATGACGGCGACAACAAGGCGCGCGAAGTGGAGAGCCTGCTCTTCCTCGACAGCGCCTTCAGCCTCCGGCTGCTGCGCGCCTACAGCAAGATCAAGGATCAGACGGTGCAGCGTCAGCTCGTCTCGCTGATGGAATCGATCGCAGCGAACGAAAGCTGAGATCGATCGACGGTCCGGCCTTTGCGGCCGACGTTCAATCCGCCGCGTCGCGGGGGCGCGGCCGGATTGGACGAGGCCGGACGAGAAGATATGTCTGCGCCCGCGCGCTTGCGCGCGGTCTTTCTCGGGGCGGTCTAGTCGCCCCTTTTTCTTGGCGATCTGCTGCCATGCGCCGAACTTCGCGCGCGCCATGCAATCGCAGCACAGGCGGATGCAAGCTCGCCTACCCCGGCTCCGGTTGACCGCGGTGGCGCCCGCGCCGCACATTGCCTCGCCAACGATCAGCGAGCGCGCGATGTCCGACATGTCCAGCACGACCGAAACGGCTTACGCCGACAGCAAGATCCTCAAGCACACGACCAGCGGCGTCGGCGTGATCACCTTCAACAATCCCGACAAGCGCAACGCGATGTCGCTGGAGATGTGGGAGGGATTTGGCGAGGCACTGACCAGCCTGCGCGACGACGAGACGGTGCGGGTCGTAATCCTGCGCGGCGCCGGCGGCAAGGCGTTCGTCTCGGGCGCCGACATCAGCCAGTTCGAGAAGGTCAGGCACAATGCGGCGGCGTCCGAGGAATACGCCAAGCGCAGCGCCGCCCAGCGCGCGCTGCTCGCCGACTATCCCAAGCCGACCATCGCCTGCATCCAGGGTTTTTGCCTAGGCGGCGGCATGCAGGTCGCGATGCTTGCCGACATCCGCATCGCTTCGCACGACAGCCAGTTCGGCATTCCCGCCGCCAGGCTCGGCATCGCCTATGGCTATGACGGCTTGCGTCACCTGGTGTCGCTGGTCGGCCCGTCCTGGGCGCGCCTGTTGATGTACACGGGCATGCGCATCGATTCCTCTGAGGCGCTGCGCATTGGCCTCGTCGAGCGCGTGATCCCCGACGACCAGCTCTGGGGCGAGACCATGGGAATCGCGCAGACCATTTCCGAAAACGCGCCGCTCGCCATCAGGGCCGCCAAGATCACCATCGCGCAGGTTCTGAAGGACGAGAGCCAGCGCGACATGGACACGATCAAGGCGATCGGCAACGCCTGCATGGACTCCCAGGATTTCCGCGAGGGCCGGCAGGCCTTCATGGAAAAGCGCAGACCCAAGTTCCAAGGGCGGTGAAACTGAACCTTCGTTCAGGAAGATTAAATTTCCCACGCGCACGCACCGCGATAGCAACCAGTTGATCTGTCGAAAGTTCTCTCGCCACCAACGAGGGAGATTGCGATGAAACTCAAATTTGCTGTTCTCGGTCTGGCTGCCTTGGGCGGTGCGGCGCTCGCCTCGGGTCCCGCTCTCGCGGCAATGCCGAACGGCATCCCGCAGGCGGACAAGATTGCAGGCGGTCCCGCCGCCGATGTCGATCAGGTGCGCTGGGTCTGTAACCCCTGGGGCCGCTGCTGGTGGCGTCCGAACTACTACGGCGCCTACGGCTATTATGGCGGCCCGCGACGCTTCTACGGCCCGCGTCCGTGGGGCTGGGGTCACCGCTACCACCACTGGCGCCACTGGTGAACGACAGGGGGCCTGCGGGCCCCTTTTTCCTTGACTACAGCGCCGCGAGCACCGCTTTCGTGATGTCCGCCGTGCCGTTGTTGCCGCCGAACTCCATCGGCTTGATGCCGCCGGCGTAGACCTTGTCTACCGCACGCTCGATCGTCTCGCCGGCCTCCGTCGCGCTCTCGACGCCATGCTTGTCGGCGAGCCAGTCCAGCATCAGCGCCGCCGACAGGATCATGCCGGTGGGATTGGCCTTGCCCTGCCCCATGATGTCAGGCGCGGTGCCGTGGCACGGCTGAAACACCGCATACTTGTCGCCAATGTCGGCCGACGGCGCCATGCCGAGGCCGCCGATCAGGCTCGCGGTGATGTCGGAGACGATATCGCCGAACATGTTCTCCATCACCATCACGTCGAAATCCCAGGGCCGCTTCACCAGCATCGCCGAGCAGGCATCGACATAGAGCCGGTCGGTCTTCACCTCGGGATGCTTTTTGGCGATCTCGTCGAAGATGCCGCGGAAGAAGGCGAAGGCCTTGAACACGTTCGCCTTGTCGACGCAGGTGAGCGCACCGGGCTTGCCGCGCGCCTTGCGCCGCTCGGCAAGGCGAAACGAGAACTCGAACAGGCGTTCGGACGTCTTGCGTGTGATCACCATGGTCTCGCGCGCATCCTCATGGGTGACGACGCCCTTGCCCATCGAGGCAAACAGGCCTTCGGTGGACTCCCTGATCACAACGAGATCAATGCCGCGCCGGTCGGCGCCGACGATCGGGCTCGGCACGCCCGGAATGAGCCGCGCCGGACGCACGCCGGCATAGAGATCGAAGATGAAGCGCAGCTCGATCTGCGGCGCGATCTCGGTGTTGTCGGGGTAGCGTACCGAAGGTAGGCCGCAGGCACCTAACAGGATCGCATCCGCCTCCTCGCACAGCTTGATGGTGGTATCAGACATCGACTTGCCGGTGGCGAGATAATTGTTGGCGCCGGCCGGGGCCTCGGTGAAGCGGAAGCGCAAATCCGATTTCTGTTCGATCTTGCGCAGCACCTCGATCGCCGGCGCCATGACTTCGGGACCGATGCCGTCACCGGCGAGCACGGCAATGTGGAAGGCGTTATTTGCGGACATAAGAGCCTCGAGGAAGGAGTTAGCCAAGTCGTCATTGCGAGCGAAGCGAAGCAATCCAGAATCTTTCCGCTGGGGCAGTCTGGATTGCTTCGTCGCTTCGTTCCTCGCAATGACGGAGGAGAGAGCGTTCGTTACGGCGTCAGCACGGTGCGTCCGACCACCGCGCCCTGCTGCAACTGCAGCAGCGCGTCGTTGGCCCTGGCGAGCGGCACCGTCGTCACCGGGATCGGCGGCACCTTCTTCGCTCGCACCAGATCGAGCAATTCCTGCGTCTCACGCAAATTGCCGACATAGCTGCCCTGGATCGTCACGGCCTTGATCGGAATCAGCGGCAGCGCCCAGGTCGCACCGCCGCCGAACA
The DNA here is from genome assembly GCF_051853035.1 of Bradyrhizobium sp. SPXBL-04. Classification (NCBI taxonomy): domain Bacteria; kingdom Pseudomonadati; phylum Pseudomonadota; class Alphaproteobacteria; order Hyphomicrobiales; family Nitrobacteraceae; genus Bradyrhizobium; species Bradyrhizobium sp. SPXBL-04. The sequence continues at coordinate 6,169,292 of NZ_CP182472.1, forward strand.
GGCCGACGATGACGAGCTTGCCGCCCTTGGTCAGGCAGTCGAAACCGAGCTGCGTCGTCGCGGCATTGCCGACGAGGTCGATCACGGCGCGGATCGGCCCGCCCGCCTTCTTCGCGAGTTGCTCCAGCGCATCCGGCGCCTTGGGATCGACCGTCGCGAGCGCACCGGACTTTTCCGCCGCTTCGCGCTTCTTCGCATCGATATCGACCATGATCGCGCCCTTGCCGCCCATCGCTTTCAGCAGCGACAGCGCCATTAGGCCGAGGCCGCCGGCGCCGAACATCACGATCGGCGTGTCGAAATGCTGCTCGACCTTCTTCAGCGCGCTGTAGGTGGTGACGCCCGAGCAGGCATAGGGCGCGGTCGTCGCGGGGTCGAGCCCTCGTAGATTGAGCAGATAGCGCGGATGCGGCACCAGCATGTGGTCGGCATAACCGCCATCGCAATAGACGCCAAGCGAGCGCGGCGTCAGGCACATGTTCTCCTCGCCGCCAAGGCACGTGGCGCATTTGCCGCAGCCGATCCAGGGATAGACCAGGCCGACATCGCCGAGCTTGAGGTCGCCCTGGTCGGTCGGCTTTACGTCGGGCCCGAAGGCGAGGACTTCGCCGACGGTCTCGTGGCCCATGGTCAGCGGCAAATTGATGCCGCGGTCCTTCAGCGACAGCGGCTTGCGGCCGTGACCGAGATCGTAGCCGCCTTCCCAGATGTGGAGGTCGCTGTGGCAGACGCCGGCCGCCTTCACCTTGATCAGAACCTGGGTGCCCGAGGGCTGCGGCGTGGCCTCGTCGACCTCCTGCAGCGGCGCCTTGAAATCGGCGACCTTGAAGCTCTTCATCGACGTCCTCCCGGCATGTTCTTGTTGTCGCGCCAGCATGCCACGACCGGCGAGGCGAGACAAACCCCGACCGTCTTAGTTTAGGCCAGCGGATGATGGCAAGCCGCGAACTGGCCGGGCGCGATTTCACGCAACTCCGGTATCTCCGCGCTGCATCGCTGATCGGCCCGCGGACAGCGGGTGCGGAAGCGGCAGCCGGACGGGGGCGCAATCGGCGATGGCGGCTCGCCACTCGCTACACTCTCAACGGGACGCACATCCGGATCAGGCACCGGGATCGCCTGCAACAGCAACCCGGTATAGGGATGCGCCGGCTTTGCGAACAATTGTTCCGACGGCCCGACCTCGCAGAGCCGGCCGAGATACATCACCGCGACGCGGTCGCTGACCGCTTTGACCACCGCGAGATCATGCGCGATGAACAGCAGCGTCAGGCCGAAGCGCGCCTTCATCTCCTCCAGCAGATTGAGAATCTGCGCGCGGATGGAGACGTCGAGCGCCGACACCGGCTCGTCGCAGACGATGAACTCAGGATTGAGCACCAGCGACCGCGCGATGCAGATGCGCTGGCATTGCCCACCGGAGAATTCATGTGGCAGACGACCCGCCACGATATCAGGGTCGAGCCCGACCGCGGAAAGCACCTCGTGAACGCGCCGCTTGCGCTCGGCGGCATCCTTGACGCCGGCGATGATCAGCGGTTCGGCGACGATGTCGCCAATGCGCCGACGCGGATTGAGCGAGGCGATAGGATCCTGAAAGATCAGCTGCACGCGGCGGCGCATCTTGCGCAGCACCTCGCCCTCCATCGCCGTCAGATCCTCGCCGTCGAACATCACCCGCCCGGATTTGGCGCGGCGCAACTGCAGGACCGCGCGCCCCAGCGTCGACTTGCCGCAGCCGGATTCGCCGACCAGTCCCAGCGTCTCGCCACGCGCGACCTGAAGGCTGACACCGGAGACGGCATGCACCGTCTTGTTGCCGAGACCATATTCGACGACGAGATTGTCGACGTTCAGCAGCGGCTCGGGGCGTAGGGCAAGCGGCATCATGCGCCGATCCCCTCAGCCATCTGGATCGGATGGAAGCAGGCATAGAGATGCCCCGGCACCTCCGCGCTCTTCAGCTCGGGCTTGGCCTCGTGACAGCGCCCCGCGGCATAGCGGCAGCGCGGCGCAAAGGAGCAGCCACACAGCGGCCGCGTCGGGTCGGGCGGACGGCCGGAGATCGCAGGCAGCGGCGTATGCGGCGCGGTCTCAAGCTTCGGGATCGCCGCCAGCAGCGCCTCGGTGTAGGGCATGTGCATGCGCTTGAACAGCGCCGGCGTCGGCGCGCGCTCGACCACCCTGCCCGCATACATCACGGCGACCTCGTCGGCGCGGCCGGCGACGACGCCGAGATCATGGGTGATGATGATCATCGCCATGTGGCGGCGCCGCTGCTCGCGCGCCAGGAGATCGAGAATCTGCGCCTGGATGGTGACGTCGAGCGCCGTCGTCGGCTCGTCCGCGATCAGCAGTTTCGGCTCGCAGGACAGCGCGATCGCAATCGCGATGCGCTGGCGCATGCCGCCGGAACATTGATGCGGATATTGCGCGAGCCGCTGCTCCGGTGCCGGAATGCCGACGGCCGCAAGCAGCTCGATGCTGCGCTTCCTGGCCGCCGGGGCATCCAGCTCAAGGTGTTCCTGGATCGTCTCCATCAACTGGGTGCCGATGGTGAGCACGGGATTGAGCGAGGTCATGGGATCCTGGAACACGACCGCGAGATCGCGCCCGCGCAGGCGCCGCAGCCGTTCCGCATTAAGCCGCACCAGATCCTCGCCGTCGAACATCACCCGGCCCGTCAGCTTCGCCTTCTTCGGCAGGAGCTGAAGCACCGCGCGCGACAGCATGGTCTTGCCACAGCCGGATTCGCCGACGATGCCGAGCGTGCGGCCGGCCGCCAGCGACAGGTCGACGTGATCCACCGCGCGCAAATTGCCGCGCGGTGTCGGCAGCTCGACCGCGACGTCCTCGATGGTCAAGAGCGGCGCGCTCACAATGCCCCCTGACGCGGGTCGGTCAGGGCCCGCAAGGTGTCGCCGACGAGGTTGAAAGCCAGCACGGTCAGGAACAGCGCCGCCGCCGGCAGGAAGGCGAGCCGCGGCGCGACGTCGAGGCTCTCACGCCCCTCGCCGATCATGCTGCCCCAGCTCGCCATCGGCGGCGGCACGCCGAGGCCGAGAAAGGACAGCGCCCCCTCGACCACGATGGTGACGGCGACACCGAGCAGGAAGAAGGCGAGCAGCGGCAGGATCACGTTCGGCAGAAGCTCGCGCAGCAGGATCCGCGCGTGGCTGGCGCCGAGCGCCTCGGCGGCAATCACGAATTCGCGCCGCGACAGCGTCAGCGTCGCCGCACGCGCCACGCGCATGAAGGCAGGAATGCCGAGCACGCCAAGGATCAAGGTCAGATTGGGGACGGATTGGCCGAGATAGGCGGTCACGGCGAGCGCGAAGATCAGCGGCGGAAAGGCCAGCAGCACGTCCATGCTGCCGACCACCAGCGTCTCGAACCGGCCGCGGAAATAGCCGGCGAGCAGGCCGAGTGCGCCGCCGAATACAAGGCTGATCATCGGCGCGATCAGCCCGACCGTCAGCGACACTCGCGCGCCGAAAATCAGGCGGGCGAGCTCGTCGCGGCCGAGCCCGTCGGTGCCGAGCCAGTGCTCGCCGGAGAACGCCGCGCGACGCTCCAGCATGTCCATGTCGGTCGGGTTCTGCAGCGGCAGCACCGGCGCCAGGATCGCGAGCGCGAGAATGATCGCAAGCCAGCCGCTCGCGAGCCAGAACAGCAGGCAGAGCTTGCGCCTGCCGCGAACGGGCGCGGACGCCGCCTCGTCCTGAATCGAGAGCTCAAGCGTGGCCATGGCGGATCCTCGGATCAAGCACGGCGTAGAGCATGTCGACGATGAAGTTGACGAGCACGAAGCCGCAGGCGACCAGCAGCACCACGCCCTGCAGGATGACGAGGTCGCGGGTGTAGATCGCGCCGACCAGCAGCCGTCCGATTCCGGGTAGTGCAAAGATCGATTCCACGATCAGCGTGCCGCCGAGCAGACGGCCGATATTGATCCCGGTCACCGTCACCAGCGTCAGCGACGAGGGCTTGAGCGCATGTACGAACAGGATGCGTGCGGGCTTGAGGCCCTTGGCCTTGGCGAGCGCGATATAATCCTCCTGCAAGGTGGCGATCATGTCGGAGCGCAGCACCCGCATGATGCCCGGCCATTCCGCCAGCGCCAATGTCAGCGCCGGCAGCACGAAGAAGCGCAGATTGGCCAGCGGCGCCTCGGTGAACGGCACATAGCCGGTCGCGGGCAGCCAGTGCAGCTCGACCGCGAACAGATAGATCAGGAGGATCGCGGTCAGGAAGGACGGCATCGACAGCATGGCGAAGGCGCTGCCGGTCATGAAGCGGTCGAAGGCGCCGCCGGCGCGCGCGGCGCAGGCGATCGCAAGCGGCACGCCGATCGCGAGCCCGATGAACTCGGCCATCAGCATCAGCTGGAGCGAGACCGGGATGCGCTCGGCCACCGCCTGGAGCACCGTCTGCCCGGTGCGGAAGGAACGGCCGAGATCGCCCTGCAGGACATGGCCGAGCCAGCTCAGGTAACGCCACCACAGTGGTTGGTCGAGCCCCATGTCGCGGCGCAGCGCCGCGACATTCTCCGGCGTTGCCTGGTCGCCGAGGATGACCAAGGCGAGATCGCCCGGCAGCAGCGAGGCAATCAGGAAGGTCAGCAGCGAGACGGCCAGCAGGACCGGCAGAATCGCAAGGAGCCGCCGAACGACGAAGTTCAGCATCGCGCTTTCATTCCAGCCAGGTGTTCGAGACGTCGATCACACCGTTGTAGATTTTCGGAAAGCCCTTCAGCTTGGCGCTCGACAGCGCGTAATAGGTGTTCTGGAAGGTCCAGAACCAGATCGCCTGCTTGTTGATCAGGCGGCTGATCGCGCAATAATCCTCGGTCCGTTGGCCGAGGTCGGCCGTGACGCGGGCATGATCGAGCAGCCGGTCGAGCTCTGGATCGGCGTAGTTGGACAGCGCGAGCGGGCTGCCGCCGCGGAAGTTCGCATACATCTGTGGATCGGGATCGGCGAGATCGACGATGCGCCACGGCGTCAACTGGAACTGGCGGGTGAAGGCGCGCGACGGGATGGTGGCCTGGTCGACCTGCTCGATCTCCATGTTGCCGCCGACGCGCTTCCAGAACTGCTGGAGCACCTGGCCGATCATGCGGCCACGCGGCGTCGCGGTCACCAGCATCTTGAACTCGACCGGCTTGCCGTAATCCTTGATCAGCGCCTTGGCCTTCTCGATGTCGAACGGCAGCGCGCCGTCGTCCTTGCACTTGACCCAGGATCCGTCGCCGTACGGATTGGTCGCGGGCCGGCTCAGGCCGTTGCTGATCGCCTGCGACATTTTTGGACGGTCGATCGCCATCACCAGCGCCTGCCGCACGCGGACGTCGTCGAACGGCGCGACCTTGGTGTTGAAGGCGTAGACCTGCGCGCCCGAGCCCTTGTAGGTGTGCACGGTGAGCTTTGAGTCCTTCTGCGCCCTCATGATGTTGTCGGCGTCGTTCTCGTCGTCCCAGATGATGTCGGCCTCGCCCGATTGCAGCGAGGCAAAGCGCGACTGCGCGTCGGGCAGCGGCTTTAAGATGATGCGGTCGAGATACGGACGGCCCTTGTCCCAGTAGTCCGGGTTCTTCTCCAGCACCATGCGGTCGCCCGCAGTCCAGGATTTCAGAATGTAGGGGCCGGTGCCGACGGGATTGCGATTATAGTCGTCGCCCTTGGTCTTCCAGGCCGTCGGCGAATGAATGGCGTTGTTGGAGCTCTGGATGGTGATCACCGCCGGCAGGTTCACGGAGGGATCGGTAAGATTGTAGACGATGGTGTATTCGTCGGGCGCCAGCACCTCCTTGACGTTGGTGATGTAGAAGGCGCAGCGGCACTTGTTGGCGGGATCCTTCTGCCGGTCAAAGTTTTCCTTGAACGCCTGCGCGTTGAACGGCGTGCCGTCGTGGAATTTCACGCCCTGACGCAGCTTGAAGGTCCAGCTCTTGTAGTCGTCGGAATGGGTCCAGGACACCGCGAGTTTTGGCGCCGCCTCGCCTTTCTCGTCCAGCGTCGTCAGCGTGTCGAAGATCGCGGCGGCTGCGGTGAAGGTGGAGGTGTCGTAGACGCCGACCTTGAGCGGATCGAAGCCTGCAATCTCCAGCTCCTGACCGACGGTGATGCTGCCGCCCGACTTCTGCGCCTGCGCCGGCGCTGCCAGTGCAAATGCCGCAACAAGGAAAATCGGCACGCACTTGCGTGCCACGGCAGCCGCATTCGTCATGGTTCCTCCCGGGGTCCCTCGTCCGATGTTTCGGATCGTTGAATGACTCGGGGAGCGAGATTGGCGACAAATGTCCGCCACGGCAAGAGGAACGCACGAGGGTTCGAGCGCCGCATATCGCGGCGCGTTCAGCACGTCGCGGCCGTTTTGCCTGACGGAATTGGCGCTTCGTCCGCGAGACCGATCTCATCGCGTAGCGCATCCGTGTGCTCGCCGAGCACGGCCATCGTCTTGGCCGGCGTGGTGTCGGCGCCCGACATTCGGAACGGCAGATTGAGGACCTGGAATGAACCGCCCCCGTCCCGCACCTCGGACAGCGCCTGCCGGTGCGCGAGCTGCGGATCGGCCAGCGCTTCTGACACGGTGCGATAGGCCGAGGCCGGGACGCCGGCCGCGCCGAGCGCGGCAAGGCATGCATCGGTCGTGAGCTGCCGTGACCAGGCTTCGACGCCGTCCATCATGTCGGCCCAATTCTCGCGACGCGCGGCGTAGGTGGAGAAGCGCGGATCGGAGATCCAGGCGAGGCGGCCAATCACCCCCATCAAACCCTGAAACGTCTTCTCGCTCGCGAACGTGATCATGACATAGCCGTTTTCCGTCTCGGTCGGCCCGAACATCGGGCGCGGCGGCGGCTTCACGGCGAATTGCGAGCTCTGCAACTCGGTCAGCGTCAGCGACAGCATCGTTTCCAGCATGGAGACGTCGATGTGCTGGCCAAGGCCTGTCACGGTGCGCTGATACAGCGCCGAAGCGATCGCGCCGAAGCCGTAGGTGCCGGTGACGACGTCGGCATGATAGATGCCGCAATAGTCGGGGCGGTGACGGCCGGGCTGGTAGGCGAGATGCGCCAAGTCGTAGCCCGAGGCCGCATGGATCACCGGCGCATAGGCCGGCAGCTCGGCCGAGGGGCCGGTCTGGCCGTAGCCTGAGATCGAGCAGTAGATCAGCTTTTGGTTGACCTGACGCATGCTGTCGTAGTCGAGCCGCAGCCGGTGCATCACCCCCGGGCGGAAGTTCTCGACCAGGATGTCTGATGTCGCGGCCAGCCGGCGCACCGCCTCCTTGCCGTCCTCGGATTTGAGGTCGAGCACCACGCTCTTCTTGCCGACATTGAGCTGGCCGAACGTGGTGCTGCACCCCTTGCGCAGCGGCGGCCGGGTCCGCATCGTCTCGCCGCCGTCGGTCTCGATCTTGATCACCTCGGCGCCCATGTCGGCGAGCATGCGCGTGCAATGGGGACCGGCAATCGTGGTCGAAAAATCCAGGACCCGCAGGCCGGCGAAGGCCTTTGTCGTCGTCCCCTCATGCTTATCTGCTAGCTGCATGCCTGCTCACGTCCTTGGGTGTCTTAGGAACTTATCGAAGTTCTCTGTTGTTGATGCGGCGACCCTAGAGGGCGGCGGCTGAGTAGGAAAGTGTTTACCGAACCGACGCGCCGCATGGGCGGGCTTGGGAATTCCGGAACAACTGGACCCGTTCTTGCATAGCAGCGAACGGGATCGGCAGAGGGCGGCTGTTCTTGAGGGTCTTGTTCGTCACGACAGAGATGGACGACTTCGTCCGCGTCGGCGGACTTGGAGCCGTTTCGGCTGCTCTCCCCCGCGCCCTTCGCTCCTTTGCCGATATCCGGATCATGCTGCCCGGCTATCGCGACATCATCGAACAACTCACGCACATTCAAATCGTTGGCCGCTGTCCGGCATTCGCGGAGATGCCAGCCTGCTCGCTCGGGCGGGCCGCGACCAAGGACGGCCTGCCGGTCTACGTGCTGTTGTGCTCACAGCTCTATGACCGGCCCGGCAATCCCTATGGCGACGAATCCGGGCGCGACTGGCCGGACAACGACATCCGCTTCGCGCGCCTTGCCTCGGCCGCCGCTGAGCTGGCCATGGGCACGCTGGACAAGAATTGGGCAGCAGACCTGATCCATGCCAATGACTGGCAGGCCTCACTCGTGCCGGCCTATCTCGCCTGGCGCGGCGCCAAGCTGCCGTCGATCCTGACCATCCACAACCTCGCCTATCAGGGCCTCTTTCCGAAGGACTCGCTGCGGCGGATCGGCGCGCCGGAGAGCTCGTTCCATATCGACGGCGTCGAATTCTACGACCAGGTCTCCTTCCTCAAGGCCGGGCTGGTCTATGCCTCGCACCTCACCACGGTCAGCGGCACCTATGCGCGCGAGATCACCACGGCCGAATTCGGCTGCGGTCTCGAAGGCCTGCTTCGCGTCCGCTCCGACGCCGCCGAGCTCACCGGCATCCTCAACGGGATAGACGAGAGCTGGGACCCACGCTCCTGCTCACAGCTCGCCCAGCAATTCGGCGCCGGCGACTGGATCGGCAAGAAAGCGAATGCGGACTACGTGCGCAAGCAGTTCGGGCTTGCGGTCTCACGCGGCCCCATGTTCGGCATCGTCGCCCGCCTCGTGCACCAGAAGGGCATCGACCTCGTGCTGTCGGCCGCCGACGAGATCGTCGATGCCGGTGGCCAGATCGTGATCACCGGTTCCGGCGAACCGGCGCTCGAGCAGGCCGTGATCAACGCGCATCGCCGCCGCCCCGATGCCATCGGGGTCGTGATCGGCTTCAACGACGCCCAGGCGCGCCGCATCTTCGCCGGCAGCGATTTCACCCTGATGCCCTCGCGCTTCGAACCGTGCGGGCTCAGCCAGATGTACGCCCAGCGCTTCGGTTCGCTGCCGATCGGACACCAGACCGGCGGTCTGGCCGAGACCATTACCGACGGCGAGACCGGCTTCCTGTTCGCAAGGCCCTCGCGCGAATCCTTCATCGGCGGCGTCCGCCGCGCGTTCGAGGCGTTCATGGCGCAGGACCAGCTCGATACCATGCGCCGCAGCGCAATGGGACGATCGTTCTCCTGGAGCATCTCGGCCGGCTGCTACAGCGCGCTGTACCGGAAGCTGGCGTCGGTGTGAGATTGGGCCGAGGCGTGGCTACGCACTCCGTCATTGCGAGCGTAGCGAAGCAATCCAGAGTCTCTTAGCGGCGGTAGTCTGGATTGAGCCTCCCCTAAATCGGTGGACACCTATAGCTTAGGCAGCGAGAGGTGTCAGATGGCGAAACGGCAGCGACGCTCGTATTCGGACGAGTACAAGCGGCAGGCAGTTGATCTGGTTTTGTCGAGCGGCCGTTCGGCGAAGTCGGTATCGAAGGAGCTCGGGCTGGACGGCTCCGTGCTCAGCCGATGGGTGAAGGAGCGGAGCACGGTAGCAGCCGGCGGCAGCGCCGCGGCGCCCACGTCGCAAGCGGCGGTGCCGTCGGCGGCCCAAGCTGACGTGATCGCCCGGTTGCAGCGGGAAAACGAACAGTTGCGTATGGAGCGCGACATTTTAAAAAAGTCGATCGCGATCTTTGCTGGACCCAGGACATGAAGTTCCGCTTCATCGAAGATCGCCGCGCCGACTATCCGGTTAAGATCATGTGCCGTGTCCTCGGCGTCTCGCCTGCGGGCTACTATGCTTGGCGGTCGCGCCCGGAAAGCCCCCGGGCCGCTGCCAATCGAGAGTTGCTGCAGGACATCAAGCGGGTTCATCGCGACAGTCATGGTCGCTATGGCAGCCCGCGCATTCATGTCGAACTCAAGGCCCAGGGACACCATGCAAGCCGTGGCCGAATCGAGCGGCAGATGCGCTGCCATGGCGTTCGAGCCATCTCGGCCGGGCCGCGACGATGCCGCACCACCGATAGCGGGCATGGCTTCCCGATCGCGCCCAACTTGCTCGGCCGGAACTTCTCGGCCGCCATGCGCAATCAGGTCTGGCTCGCCGACATCACCTATGTCTGGACCGGCCAAGGATGGTTGTACCTGGCCGCCATCATGGATCTGTACAGTCGCCGTATCGTGGGCTGGGCGATGGACGACCATCTGCGCGCCGAATTGCCGCTCGCCGCATTAAGGATGGCGATCAAGGGGCAAAAGCCCGGCGCCGGCCTGATCCATCACTCCGATCGCGGCATCCAATATGCTTCAACCGAGTACCGCCAAGCGCTGCAAGCCGCCGGCGTCCGGCCTTCGATGAGCCGCAGAGCCGACTGCTACGACAACGCCCCGATGGAAAGCTTCTTCCACACGCTCAAGTCCGAACTGATCCATCACCGTCAATATCCGACCCGCGATGAAGCTGAGCGCGACATCTTCGCCTACGTCGAGGGCTTCTACAATCAACACCGCAGACACTCGGCCATCGGCTATATCAGCCCAGTCGAGATGGAGCTAAAATCGGCTTGAACGCTGTCCACTTTTTTGGGGGAAGATCAGGATTGCTTCGTCGCAAGGGCTCCTCGCAATGACGGAAGTTGTTGGCAGCAGCGGAGGACTTCACCCCTTCCCGCGCACGTCCATCTGCGGCCGCCCGATCCAGGCGCGGTTCAGGCACCGGATCATCCAGTCGGGCTGCGGCTCGCCCCGCAAGCGCGCCTGCGCCTCCTGATAGGGGCCGACATAGCGCAGCCGGTCGGGCAGTTTCGGATAGACGCGCCTGATCCAGGTCAGAGCATTGTCGGCAGCTCTGATGTCGCGCTCGTCAAGCATAAGGCCGAACTCGGCGCGCAGTCGCTCCGGCAGCATGCGTGCCGCGAGCGCACGGTACCATCGCGGTGGCCGCAACCAGGGGCGGGCGCCGCTGAAGATCTGTTCGGCGATCTGGCGCGCCGCTGGGCTGACGGTCAGCGTATCCGACTGCGCCATCGCCGCATTGTAGGCTGCGAAGCCGGACCAGTCCGCCGGCAAATCATCCCCCGTCAGTCCGAACAGGGCGCCGTACAGCCGGGCCTCGCTCCAATAGCGCTCGCGCTCCTCCGCCGAGAGCGGCGGCAGCACCAGATCATGCACCATCAGCGCGGTCTCGACCAGCGTCGCATGGACCCAGCGGAGCGAGGGAATGTCGTTGGCGCAATAGCGCGAGCCGGCCGCGAACGGACCGACGGTCTCGGGCATCTCGCCAATGATCATGCTGTGGCGCCGGTGCAGCTGCCGGGACGACAGCAGCGCCCGGTCCAGCGAGCCGAACACCATGGTAAAGACGATGTCGAAAGTGCGATGGAAGCGGCCGATCGGGTCGGCAAGGGTGCTCGAATGCTCGGCGATCGCGGCCGCCACCCACGGATGCGCCAGTTGCAGCAACAGCGCACGGCCGGCGCCGAGAAAGATCACGGCCTCCCGGTCGATCCGCCAGGTCAGCGAGGACGGACCGAACACGCCGGCGACCCGTCCCGCCGCGTTCGCACGCAGCGTTTCGAGCGATGCCTCCAGATCTTTCTCACCGACCAATTGCAAGCCTCGCGACGAAGACACGGCGACAATACCCCGGACCGCGCCGCTGCGAAATCGTCATCACGTAAAACAATGAAGAACAAGGCCCTCACTCCGCCGCAATCGGCAGCACGTCCATATGCTCGTGCAGCACCACGCCGGCGAGCGGATCGAATTCACCGATCCACGGCTTTCGCGCAAGCACGGATCTCGTGTGGGCATAGCCTGCATCCCAGCGCTGCATGATGCCTGACGGACTGAAATCGATATCCTTGGTGTGGCTCTCGCGGTCCAGCTGCGGGGCGAGCAGGCGCACCACATGCATGCGCGTTGGGCAGCCATGGCTCGTGAGCTCGCGCACCGCCGGATCGCTGCGCTCGCGCTCGGGCAATCGCGCGGCGAGTTGGTTGATGACGTGGCGCAGGCGATGGGCCTGCTGCTGGCGCGCGATCTGGCTGGCGATCCGGCTGGAATATTGCACGTCCTTGTGACGGTTAAGCACCTCCGCCATCGTGGTCGGCTCGGCTCCAACCGGATTCCACAGATGCACCGCGAAGATCAGCGAGTCCTTACGCGGATTGTCGTCGAACACCGCCTCTGTCGGCGTGTTGGACAGGATGCCGCCGTCCCAATAGAGCTCGCCGTCGATGCGCACCGCAGGGAAGGCCGGCGGCAGCGCGCCCGAGGCCATGACGTGCTTCACCGAGAGATCACCGTCGCGGCTGTCGAAATAGCGCATCTGGCTGGTGCGGACATGAGCCGCACCGACCGTCAAGCGCGGCGAACAGCGGTTGACGAGGCTGAAATCGACGAGTTCGAGCAGCGTCTTCTCCAGCGGCGCAGTCGAATAGAAGCCAGCGTGGTCGGCGCCGAGCGGAAAGGAATCCCCCGCATGCGCCAGCGGATTGGGCCGGAAGAAGCCGGGAATGCCGTTGGTGACCGTCGACCAATAGGTCAGCTTCTCGTTGAAGCCGGGAAACGCGGTGCGCAAATTCCAGATCGGATTCTGCTCCATCCGTTTCCAGAACTCCCTCAGATGCGCGAGTCGCTGCCGAGGCGCGTTGCCCGCAATGAGGCTCGCATTGATAGCGCCGATCGAGGTGCCGATGATCCAGTCAGGCTCGATGCCGGCCTCGTGCAGCGCCTGATACACCCCGGCCTGATAGGACCCGAGTGCGCCGCCGCCCTGAAGCACCAGCACGACCTGGCCCGGCAGGTCCGTACCATTGTTCTGCGCGTTGTCCTGCATGCCGTTCATGTCTCGCTCCTCATGAGCTTGCGCCGATCGAATGTTCGCAGTCCGCCGCAGCTTGTTGCGCCGCCCCATGTCAATGCGCGGTCCAGCCGCCATCGACCGGAAGCGCAATGCCGGTGATGGAAGCGGCCGCTTCCGTCGCCAGGAACACCGTGAGCGCGCCAAGCTCCTCGACCGTGGCGAAACGCTTGTTCGGCTGCTGCACGAGCAGCACGTCACGGATTACCTGATCGCGGGAGACGCCGTGCGCCTTGGCCTGTCCGTCGATCTGCGCCTCGACCAGCGGTGTGTAGACGTAGCCCGGACAGACGGCATTGCAGGTGATGCCCTCCTCCGCGGTCTCGAGCGCCGTCACCTTGGTGAGACCGACGATCCCATGCTTGGCGGCGACATAGGCCGCCTTGAACGGCGAGCCGACCAGACCATGCGCAGAGGCGATGTTGATGATCCGGCCAAAACCGTTCCGGCGCATGGCCGGCAACGCGAGTCGCGTGGTGTGGAAGGCGGACGTCAGATTGATCGCGAGGATCTGGTCCCATTTCTCGACTGGAAACTGGTCGAGCGGCGCGACATGCTGGATGCCGGCGTTGTTGACGAGGATGTCGAGCCGGCCGGATTGGGCGATGGTGGCCGCGATCATCTCGGCGATCGATTTGGGCCTAGTCATGTCTGCGGGCGAGTAGCTCGCCTTGATGCGAATTCGGCGGCGAGCTGCTCGCGCGTCCGGTCGATCTCGCTCGCGACACCGAGGCCATTGAGCACGATGTCGGCACCCGCGGCAGCCAGCGCCCATGCGATGCCGAGCCCAATGCCGCTGGTCGAGCCCGTGACCAGCGCAACCTTTCCGGCCAGCGCGCGCGCAGGTTGAGACGTCTGTGGCTTCAGCGATATGTTCATGCGAGATCCTCCATTGGCGATCGCTGGGCTTGGCCCCGGCGCCCGCTTTCGCAGGACCATGAAGCGGCGCCGGCCCGAATGGAAATGCCGCCTGGCTTCCGAAACCATACGCGCCCGCTATTGCGGCCGGGATGTCATTCCCTGCCCCGATCGGCTAGAGTTCTGCTGCCCGATCCTGCTGGGGAGCCGATCCATGGAAATGCATCAGGTCCGCTATTTCCTCGCGGTGGCGCAGCTGTTGAACTTCACGCGTGCCGCCGAGGAGTGCAACGTGACGCAGCCGTCGCTGACGCGCGCGATCAAGCAGCTCGAGGCCGAGCTCGGCGGCGACCTGTTTCGTCGCGAGCGACCGGCTGCGCAGCTGACCGAGCTCGGCCAGCGCATGCATCCGCTCTTGAAGCAGTGCTATGACGCCGCCGTCGGCGCGCGTTCCCTCGCCTCCTCGTTCAAGAGCGGTGAGATCGGCGCGCTCCGCATTGCGCTGACACATTCGATCGATCTGTCGCTGCTCATTCCCCATCTCAACCAGATCAGGCGGCAGTTCAACCGGCTCGAATTCCGCTTCCTGCGCGGGACGAGCCGCGAGGTCGGCGAATTCCTGAAGAAGGGCGAGGCCGAGCTCGGGATTGCCGCCGAGATCGATGAGGCCTGGGAGCGGCTCGACGCCTGGCCCCTATTCACGGAAACTTTTGAGCTCGTCGTCGGCGATGGCCATCGGCTGGCCGGCCGCAGCTCGGTCGAACTGGAGGACTTGCGATCGGAGCAGCTTCTGAGCCGGACGTTCTGCGAGCATTCCGGCCGGATCTCTGCGAGCCTGCGCGAACACGGCATCGACATCGAACATGGCCACGAAGTCTCGAACGAGCGCGATCTGATCGAGCTGGTCGACGCCGACATGGGCATCGCCATGGTGCCGCACACCTCGGCCGTGCCGGAACGGCTGACGCGCGCCGCGGTGACGGGGCTGGACGCCCGCCGTACCGTCAGCCTGTACGGGGTGGCCGGCCGGCAGCGCACGGCAGTGGGCAATGCCGTGATGCGCATGCTGCGCGGCGCGGACTGGCGAGAGCTGGCGGGGTAGTGCGGACGCTCTTTCTTCCCCTCTCCCCTTGCGGGAGAGGGTGTGAACCTCCTCCGAATGAGTGGACACCTGTAGTAGGCTCATTGAGCCCGGAGGTGTCGAATGGAACGTCAACGTCGGTCATTTACCGAAGAGTACAAGCGCCAGGCCGTTGAGCTGGTGGTGTCGAGCGGTCGCTCGATCACGTCGGTAGGCAAGGAACTCGGGCTGCGCGACTCGGTGCTGCGGCGTTGGGTGGATAAGGCCGGGCAGCAGCCGGCATCGGCGGCGTGGCGCCCCACCACGCAGGCGACGCCGATGTCGGCGGACCAGGCTTCGGAGATCGCCCGGTTGCGCCAGGAGAACGAACGGCTGCGCATGGAGCGCGACATTTTAAAAAAGTCGATCGCGATCTTTGCCGGAACCCGGACATGAGCTTCCGCTTCATCGAGGACCATCGCGACGCCTATCCGGTACGATTGATGTGCGCCGTGCTTAAGGTCTCGCCGGCCGGCTATTACGCCTGGCGCGATCGCCCGGCGAGTCAGCGGACCAAATCCAATGCCACGCTGCTGGCTGCGATCCGGCAGGCCCATCACGACAGCAGCGGACGCTACGGCAGTCCCCGCGTCCATGCCGTGCTGCGGACGCAGGGCCGTGGCGCCAGCCGCGGATCGAGCGGATGATGCGCCGGCACGGTATCCGCGCCATCACGGCGCCGCCGCGCCGGGTGCGCACCACCGACAGCCGTCACGACCTGCCGATCGCCCCGAACCTGATCGCGCGCGACTTCACAGCGGAAACCCCGAACCGCGTTTGGCTCGCCGATATCACCTACATCCCGACCGCGGAGGGCTGGCTGTATCTGGCGGCCGTCATGGATCTCTTCAGTCGAAAGATCGTCGGCTGGGCCATGCGGGATCACATGCAAGTCGAACTCGCATCCGCGGCGTTGACGATGGCCATCCAGCAGCAACGGCCGCAGGCCGGATTGATCACCACTCCGATCGCGGCGTGCAGTATGCCTCACACGCCTATCGCGACGTTCTCACGGGCACCGGCATCGTTGCATCGATGAGCCGCAAGGCCGATTGCTACGACAATGCCCCGATGGAGAGCTTCTTCCATACCCTGAAGACCGAGCTCGTTCACCATCGCGACTACCAGACCCGCGCCGAGGCCCAGCGCGATATCTTCGCCTTCATCGAGGGCTTCTACAACCGCACCCGGCTCCATTCCGCGATCGGATATATCGCCCCGATCGAGATGGAGCTAAAAGCCGCTTAAGCCCGTCCACTTTTTCGGGGGAAGATCAGGTGGCTCGCCGCGACAGCGGCGAGACGGGTGAGGGGTTGTCTCAGCGCGCTAGTCTCTTGCATCGAGGGCGCAGAGAGAACCCCTCATCCGGCGCTTCGCGCCAGCTTCTCCCACAAGGGGAGAAGGGAGGAAAGCGCGTTATGCGAAGCTCAGCTTTCCCCTGCGTGCATCCTCCAGCGCGGCCAGGAGATCATCGATCTCCATGCGCTTGCGGAAATCGGGATCGACGAAGCGGGCCTTCACGAGGCCGTCGCGTCCGACCACGAACACGGCCGGGATCGGCAGGACCCAGCCGTCATTGCCGTGGAATTTCGCCATGTCCTGATAGGACAACAGATGCTGGATCTCGGCGCCGAGCCAGATCGCGAGATTGAGCGAGAGCGCGTAGCCGTTGTCGAGATCGGTCAGGATCGGAAACGGCGCACCGGCGTCTGACTTCAGCTGCCGCGTATATTCCTGCGTTTCCGGCACGATTGCGACGACCTGTGCCCCTATCGCCTTGATGCGGCCGAGTGCCTGGACCACCGCGCGGACATTGAGCCGGCAATACGGGCACCAATGACCGCGGAAGAACATCACCGCAACCGGGCCGCTCTCCAACAGCGCATTCAGCGCGACGAGACGTCCACTCTCGTCGGGCAGCATGAACGGCGGCATCGCATCGCCCGGACGCGGCGCCGTCTCACCACCCCCGTTTCCATTTAACCGCGCGACCAGGCGATCGACCGCCTCGCCATAGGCGGGGAACACCTTCCGGCTGGCGTCGGCATAGGCGCGGAGCTGGTCGTTCAGCGTACCGTCCATGTCGCGGCAGCGCTGGAAAGCAAGCCTGAGCTGTTCGGCGTCGGCGGGCGAGAGAGACGTCATCTTCTGCTCCGGCGTTCAGGGGACGAATATTAGTTGCGTGGTCGGGCCGCCCGCAAGGGGGCGGCCGTCCTGCGCACGCGATCAGTTCACGTAGAAATTTCCGGTCGGATCCAGCCGCCCCGACGTGGAGTACAGCGTACCCTTGTCCATGAAGAAGACGGTGTTGTCGGGAACCCTCTTCGCGTTCTTCATCATGGCGTCGTGGTTCTTCTCGGCCGGCGCCATGGCCATCGCCGACATCTTGCCGGGTCCGCCATAGACGTAAGCCATGCCAGCCTTGAAGTCCCAGGCGGCCTCCGAGAAGGCCGACGTGGCGATGACGGCGAAGGCCGCGCTAAAGATCAGGGTTTTGGACACTTTCGTCATGAGATGCTCCTCCGGATTGACGTGAACGCCCGCCAATCGGGCGTCCTGCCATCGGACGCCAGATCCCCCGGAGGCGGAAATGCCGATGCCCAATCGGTTCGATAGCCGCGGCGCATCAACATAGCGCCGGGCTATCGCATCGAAAGCGAGCCGGCATTTCAACATCGACGCGGTCTCGACGAAGCTCCTGCCATAGCCGGCGACCACCACGGTTGCGGCCAACACAGGAGAGTTCCCATGTCTAGGCATCACATCGTGTCGCGCGTGGTTTGGACAGGCGTTGCCGTTCTCGGGGCGCTGACATTTGCGACACCGGTTTTCGCCGGCGAATGTCCGGCCGACAAGATCAAGCCGAACGCCCAGCAGATGGTCGATTACAAGCCGGTCGGCGTCACCGATGTCACGCTCGGTGCGATCGACCTCGGCAAGCAGCCGGCGCATATCGAGGGCCGCGAGCTGCGCTTCCGCAAGCTGACGATCGCGCCCGGCGGCATCGTGCCCTGGCACAGCCATGACGACCGCCCTGCTTTGATCTTCGTGCAGCAGGGCGAGATCGTCGAATACGCCTCCAACTGCGCCGATCCGATCGTGCACAAGGCTGGCGACATCCGTCCCGAAGTCTTCGGCACCTCGCACTGGTGGAAGAACCTCGGCAAGGAGACCGTCATTCTCTATGTCGGCGACGTCCGCAAGGACCCGAACGACCACCACATGTAACGAGCGCACGGCCCCAGCGTATCGTTACCCGATGTGGTGCCCGGATCTCGTGCCGGGCGCCACATCCCTCACAGGACAAGCGTGCCATGATCGATCTTTCCACTCCGATCAAACCGGGCGCGGTGCCCATGGATGGGCTTTCCCCAGGTCTCGCGCTGCGTTCGCTCGTGATCGGCCTCACCGCATTCCTGACTGTCGTCGACCTGTTCGCGACGCAGGCGATCCTACCCTCGCTGACGCGCCACTATGGCGTCACGCCGGCGGCGATGGGCTTCGCGGTCAATGCCAGCACCTTCGGCATGGCCGTCGCGAGCCTCGTCGTTGGCTTCTTCAGCCCACATATCAATCGTCGGAATGGCATCTTGCTCAGCCTGGCACTTCTTGCGATTCCGACGAGCCTCCTGGCGTCCGCACCCAATCTTGCCGTCTTTACCGCCTTACGCGTTGCTCAGGGCCTCTGCATGGCATCCGCCTTCGCGTTGACGCTCGCCTATCTCGGCGAGCAATGCAGCGCGATGGACGCCGGCGGCGCGTTTGCCGCCTATATCACCGGAAACGTCGCCAGCAATCTCGTTGGTCGGCTGATCTCAGCGGCCGTCGCCGATGGCCTCGGCCTCGCGTGGAATTTCTACGTTTTCGCTGCCCTCAATCTCGCCGGCGCGGCGCTGGTCTATGTCACCATCAAGCACGTCCAGCCGACGCATGCGATGAGCGCCACGGGGTCGCCGCTCGCCGCGATGTTCGCACATTGGCGCGACCCTCGATTGCGCGCCGCCTACAGCATCGGCTTCTGCATCCTGTTCGCCTTCATCGGCACCTTCACGTTCGTCAATTTCATTCTGGTGCGGCCGCCGCTATCGCTCGGCATGATGGGTCTGGGCTTCGTCTATGTCGTCTTCCTGCCCTCGGTGCTCACGACATTGCTAGCGGGCAGAATAGCATCGCGCCTCGGACCACGGCCGACGATCTGGGGCTCGCTCGCCGTCGCCGGGATAGGTTTGCCGTTGATGCTGACGCCGCATCTGGGCGCGGTGCTCGCGGGGATGGTCCTGGTCGGTGTCGGCACGTTCTTCGCGCAAGCGACCGCCACCGGTTTCGTCGGACAGGCGGCCACCGACGGCCGCGGCATCGCCAGCGGCACCTATCTCGCCTGCTATTTCTGCGGCGGGCTCGTCGGCACGGCCGTGCTCGGACGGCTGTTCGACGCCTTCGGCTGGCAGGCTTGCGTGGCCGGCGTGGGTCTGGCCCTCGCGGCCGCAGCTCTGCTCACGATTGACTTGAAGCGCTAGCGCTAGTCGGCGCCTGCTGCTGCGGCGGCTCGTCGTCGACAATCGCGCGCCAGGCGGCGCCGTCGAGATCGTCGTATTGGCCGCTCCGCAGCGACCAGAGGAAAGCTATGAGACCGGCACCGCCGAGAGCCAGCGCCAGCGGAACCAGAATGACCAGGATCTCCATCACGCCATCTCCCGCGAGGCGCTGCGCGCTCGCAACGAATTGAGCATCACCAGGATCGACGATCCGCTCATGGCAGCCGCCGCGATCAGGGGGGTCACCACACCGCTGATCGCGACCGGCACGGCGAGGACATTGTAGCCGATCGCAAGCCAGAGGTTCTGCCGCATCAAATGCAGCGCCTTGCGCGCGGAGTCGATGGCGGCGACGACTGGAGCGAGCGGCCGGCCGAGGAAGACGAGATCGGCGGTGGCTTGGCTCAGATGCGCGGCGGAGATCGGCGACATCGAGACATGGGCCGCCGCCAGCGACGGCGCATCATTCATGCCGTCGCCGACCATCAGCACTTTTGCGCCGCGCCGCTTCAACTCCTCGATCCGCGCGATCTTGTCGGCCGGCGTGACGCCGGCGCGCCATTCGGGAATGCCGAGCGCGTGCGCCGCCGCCTTCACCGCCGGCTCGCGGTCGCCGGAGAGGATCTCGACGCCGATGTTGCGCGCCTTCAGCGCCGTGATCACGGCTTGCGCGTCGGGGCGCAGGCCCTGGCGGACGGAAAGGATGAACTTTTCGTTGCCCTTGCTGAATGCCACGATCGAGGCTTCGGGATCGAGCGTGGCGCCGCCGACCAGCGTCTCGGCACCGCAGAACGGCGGACGGCCAAGGCGAAGCTCGACGCCGTCGACGGTCGCGCGGACTCCCTGACCGGATTCCTCGACAGCGCCGACGATCGGAGACTTCGCACCGGCAGCCTGCGCAACTGCGGCTGCGACCGGATGATGGCTCGACAGCGCGAGGCGGCCGGCGAGCGCGAAGATATCGGCAGGGATGTCGGCGGCATTCATGACTTCGAGATCGGGCAGCGTCAGCGTGCCGGTCTTGTCGAAGATGACATGGTCGGCTTCGGCCAGCCGCTCGATTGCGTCGCCTGAGTTGAGCAGCACGCCGGACTTGAACATCGCGCCCGAGGCCACCGTCTGCACCGTCGGGATCGCGAGCCCGAGCGCGCAGGGACAGGTGATGATCAGCACGGCGACGCCGGTCACGATCGCATCGTGCCACCCAGCACCCGCGATGACCCAGCCGAGGATGGTCAGAAGCGCGGTCGCATGGACCACCGGCGCATAGAGCCGCGAGGCACGGTCGGCGAGCCGCATGTAGCGCGAGCGCGCCTGGAGCGCGTTGTCGAGCAACCGCGTGATCTCGGCGAGCAGCGTCGCCTCCGACGCCGCCGAGACCCGCACCCGCAGCGTGCCGGAGATGTTCATCGACCCCGCATAGACCGGCGTGCCCTGCTCGGCCGTCACATAGAGCGTCTCACCGGTGATCAGGCTCTGGTCGATCTCGGAACGTCCCTCGATCACGGTGCCGTCGACCGCGCAGCGCTCGCCGGGGCGCAGCAGCACGATGTCGCCGGGATGGATGGCCGCCACCGGCACGTGCGAGATTTCATCGGGGCCGACGAACTTGGCCGCCGTCTCCGCCTTCAGCGCCGCGAGATTGCCGGCGACCGCACGCGTCCGCCGCCGCATGTTCTGGTCGAGGAAACGGCCGACCAGGAGGAACGTCAGCAGCATGATCGCGGCGTCGAAATAGGCGTGCTCGGCGTGGTGGATGGTCTCGACCACGGACATGCCGAGCGCGAGGATCACACCAATCGAGATCGGCACGTCCATGTTGGTGGTCTTGGCCGCCAGCGCGCGCCAGGCCGAACAGAAGAACGGCTGGCCGGCATAGGCCGCCGCCGGCAGCGCGATCAGCGCCGAGAGCCAGTGGAAGAAGTCGCGCTGCTCGGGCAGCATGTCGGAGACGTTGCCCGACCATATCGGGATCGACAGCATCATCACGTTCATGGTGGCGAACGCGGCGACGCCGAGGCAGCGCAGCAGGAAGCGAGATTCGGCGACCTCGGTTGCCTCCGCGCTCTCGGTCTCGAACGGATAGGCCTTGTAGCCGAGCTCTTCGAGCCGATCGATGAATCGGCCAGGATCGAGCGTGCCCGCCTTCCATTCCAGCGCGACGCGGCGGTCAGTGAGGTTCACCCGCGCCAGGGTGACATCAGGGATGGCGGACAGCCCGCGCTCGATCTTGGCCATGCAGCCGGCGCAATGGACGCCTTCGACGGCGAGATCGATGTGCTGGAGGCCATCGCCTGCGGTCCGGACGTAGTGCGAAAAATCCCGCGTGACCTGCATGACGAAATCCCTTCAGTTCAGGATCACGCGGTTGCGCGACAGGAACACACGTGCCCCCCGCGCCTCGCCCTCGATCACCAGATCCCACTGGCCGGGCGCGACGGCGGCGGCATGGCCGCGATAGATGCCGATGCCGGCTTCCGTGAGCTCGACGGCGAGATCGGCGCGCTTGTCGGTCGGCCGCTCCAGGCGGCCGCCGAACTTCAGTCCGGCGATCGGCTGGCCGCTCGCATCGCGTGCTTCGACCTGAAGCACGGCGCCGCCGTCGTTGCGGCGCTCGACATGGGCGTTGACCTTCCATTTGCGCAGCGCCTGGTCCTGCGCCGCCGCGATCTCGCGGTCGTAGGTGAGGCCCGCAGCATAAGGACTGTCGACGTCGGTACCGGGCAGCGTCGCAATCGCGAGCTTCATCATGGTCACGTTGACGCCGATCACGAGACCGAAGAAGGCGACCAACATCAGGAACACCTTGGTTCCGGTCAGCGGCTTGGATGACATGACAGTCTCCTGGATTTACGGCGCGACGAAATTGTCGGTGGCGCTCGCGGCGACGCCCAGTCCGATGTCCATGACGTGGAAGCGGACCGGAATCGACTTCTCCGGATTATTTTCGGCCGGTGCGGTGACGAGCAGCCGCAGTTCGCTGGTGGAGTCGCGCGGAATCACGATGATCGGGCGGTCCGGCGTCACCGAATCGACGCCGACGACGTGCATCGTCGGGTTGACTGGCCCCTCCACGTCGATGGCGATGACGCGGTCGTAGCCGCTCTTGTTCAGCAGACGCACCGTGTAGGCATTGCGGATCGAGCCGTCGCTGAGCTTGACCGCGACCGGATTGCGGTCGTGCAGGACGTTGACGTCGAGCAAGCTGCGGGTCGCGAGCGTATAGATCATGATGCCGCCGACCGCGGCGATGATCGCGCTGTAGACGATCGTGCGGGCACGAACGATGCGGTAGATCGGCGGCTTGCCTTCTTGACGGCGCTGGATGTTGATGTCGTTGTCGTAGCCGATCAGCCGCTTCGGCCGACCGATCTTGGTCATCACGTTGTCGCAGGCGTCGATACAGAGTCCGCACTGGATGCATTCGAGCTGCGGCCCGTTGCGGATATCGATTCCGGTCGGGCAGACCGCGACGCATTGATAGCAGTCGACGCAGTCGCCGACCTGCTGGCCGAGGGCGCGCAGCTCCGCGGCCTTCTTCACCGAGGTGCGCTTCTCGCCGCGGTCGTAGCGATAGGTGACGTTGAGCGCCCATTCGTCGGTCAGCGCCGCCTGGATCCGCGGCCACGGGCACATATAGGTGCAGACCTGCTCGCGCATGAAGCCGGCGAGCACATAGGTCGACGCGGTGAGGATGCCGATCCAGACATAGGCGATCATCGGCGCCTGGAAGGTGACGAGCTCTTTGACCAGCGTCGGCGCGTCATTGAAATAGAGCACCCAGGCGCCGCCGGTCCACCAGGCGATCAGCAGCCAGATCGAGTGCTTGAGCACGATCTCGTAGATGCGCTCGAGTTTGAGCCAGTCGGACGATTTGTCCTTCCTCATCCGCTCGCGCCGGTCGCCCTCGACGAGACGCTCGACGGCATAGAACAGGTCGGTCCACACCGTCTGCGGACAAAGGTAGCCGCACCAGATCCGGCCGCCGATGGAGTTCATCAGGAACAGCGCGACCGCGGCGACGATCAACAGGCCGGTGAAGTAGTAGACCTCCTGCGGCCACAGCTCGATGAAGAAGAAGTAGAAGCGGCTGTTGGGGAGATCGATCAGCACGGCCTGGCTGGGCGCGCCGAGGCCGCGGTTCCAGCGCACGAACGGCAGGAGATAATAGACGCCGAGGCAGAACGCCATTAGACCCCATTTGATCCGGCGGAACGTGCCGGAGACGCTCTGCGGATAGACTTTCTTGCGCGCAGCGTAGAGCGGCGCGTTGTCGTCCGCCGGCTTGAGTTCGTTCGGGTTGACGGTCTTGTTCATCGCGGAATCTTCTCAAGAGGTGCGATCAAACCTAGACTCGGCGCCGGCACGTCCCTTGATCCAACGCAAACGGGGGCGCTTTTCTTCGCCCCCGCCGGAAGTCGTTGGCCGTGGATCGGCTTATTTGCCGCCGCCGAGCGAATGAACGTAGACCGCCATCGCCTTGATGGTGGCGGGATCGAGCCGCCCTTCCCAGGCCGGCATGACGCCGGCGCGGCCCTGGCTGATGGTCTCGATCAGGCTCGCCTCGTCCGAGCCGTAGAGCCAGATCTTGTCGGTCAGGTTCGGCGCGCCCATCTCCTGGTTGCCCTTGCCGCCGTCGCCGTGGCAGGCGACGCAATTCTCCGCGAAGATCTTCTCGCCCTTGGCGGCATCAAAGCCCTTGCGGGTCGAGAGGCCCGACAGCGACCGCACGTAATTGGCAACCGTGACGATCTCGTCGCCCTTCAGCACGCCATCCTTGCCGAAGGCGAGCATCTGGCCTTCATGCGTCTTGGCATGGCCGGAACGCGCGCCGTACTGGATGGTCTGCATGATCTGGTCGAGCGTGCCGCCCCACAGCCAGTCGTCGTCGTTCAGGTTCGGGAAGCCCTTGGCGCCGGCGCCGCCGGAGCCGTGGCACGGCGCGCAATTGTCGCCGAACACGGTCTTGCCCTTGGCACGGGCGAGCGCGAGCAGCGCGGGGTCCTTCTCGATGTCGGCCAGCGAGGCTGCGCCCAGCGCCACCATCTTGTCACCGCGGATCTTCTCGAGATTGGCGAGCTCGACCGCGACGTCGGCGCGCGACGAATAGCCGAACACGCCCGTGGTGTTGCTGGCGATCAGCGGCCAGGCCGGATAGACGATCCAGTAGCCGATCGCCCACACGATGGTGAGGTAGAAGGCGATCACCCACCAGCGCGGCAGCGGCGTGTTGAGCTCCTTGATGCCGTCCCATTCGTGTCCCGTCGTGGACTTGCCGGTGACGGTATCGACTTCGCTATGATCGGTCATGGTCTCTCACTCCTCCCGCAACGGCAGGTGCGCTGCTTCGTCGAACGCAGCCTTGTTACGGGGCCAAAATGCGTAGGCGATGATCGCGAGAAAGATCGCGACGAACACCGGCGTCCAGATCGTCGTCACCAGCTCGGACGCGAGATTATGGACTGTCAGGATAGCTTTCATCGTTGATGCCTTCTCAGCGAAGATTGGCTTTCTCGTTGTAGAGCTTGAAGTCGACCAGCGTGCCGAGCATCTGCAAGTAGGCGATCAGCGCGTCCATTTCGGTCGGCGTGCCGGTCTTGCCGTCGAAGTTGCGCACGACGGCCTTGGCGTAGCGCTTGCTGAAGGCATCGCCGCCGGCATTGTCCGGATCGGCCTGGGCCTTCAGGTCGGCGCCTGCGCTCGCGATCTGGTCGTCGGTGTAGGGCACGCCCACGGCCTTCAGCGTGCGCATGTGGTCGGCGATCGTGTCCGGATCGACCTCGGTGTGGCTCAGGAACGGATAGCCCGGCATCACCGATTGCGGCACGATGGCGCGCGGGTTGGTCAGATGGGTGACGTGCCAGTCGTCGGAATATTTCGCCCCGACGCGGGCAAGGTCGGGACCGGTGCGCTTCGAGCCCCACTGGAACGGATGGTCGAACATGCTCTCGGCGGCGAGCGAGAAGTGGCCGTAGCGCTCGACCTCGTCACGCAAGGGGCGGATCATCTGCGAATGGCAGAGATAGCAGCCTTCGCGGACGTAGACGTTGCGCCCGGCGAGCTCCAGCGGCGTGTAAGGCCTGACGCCGTCGACCGCCTCGATCGTGCTCTTGAGGTAGAACAGCGGGGTGATCTCGACGAGGCCGCCGATCGCAACCACGAGGAGGATGCCGACGACCAGGATGATCGAGTTCTTTTCGAAGACTTGATGGCGTGTCCAGAATGACATTGCTTGAGCTCCTCATTCCGCCGGCTGAAGAGCGACGGGCATCTGGACTTCCTGCTCGCCGACGCGGACGGTCATCCAGAGATTGTAGGCCATGATCAGCGCACCGATCAGGAACAGGCCGCCGCCGGCGGCGCGGATGATGTAGAAGGGATGCATCGCCTCGACGGTTTCGATGAAGGAATATTCGAGGAAGCCGAGCGAGGTGTAGGCGCGCCACATCAGGCCCTGGAGGATGCCGGACACCCACATCGCCGAGATGTAGAGAACGATGCCGAGGGTGGCGATCCAGAAGTGCCAGTTGACGAGCTTCAGGCTGTAGAGGCCCTTGCGATTCCAGGCCCACGGCACCAGGCAGTAGAGCGCGCCGAAGGAGACGAAGCCTACCCAGCCGAGCGCGCCGGAATGCACGTGGCCGATGGTCCAGTCGGTGTAGTGGCTGAGCGAATTGACCACCTTGATCGACATCATCGGACCTTCGAAGGTCGACATGCCGTAGAAGGCGACCGAGACCACGAGCATGCGCAGCACGGGATCGGTGCGCAGCTTGTCCCAGGCGCCCGACAGCGTCATCAGGCCGTTGATCATGCCACCCCAGGAGGGCATCCACAGCATGATCGAGAAGGTCATGCCGAGCGTCTGCGTCCAGTCCGGCAGCGCCGTGTAGTGCAGGTGGTGGGGACCTGCCCAGATGTAGAGGAAGATCAGCGCCCAGAAGTGGATGATCGACAGCCGGTAGGAATAGACCGGCCGCTCGGCGCGCTTCGGAATGAAGTAGTACATGATGGCGAGGAAGCCGGCGGTCAGGAAGAAGCCGACCGCGTTATGGCCGTACCACCATTGGAACATGGCATCCTGGATGCCGCCCCAGGCGACATAGGACTTCGAGCCGAACACCGAGACCGGGAGCGCCGGATTGTTGCCGAGATGCAGCACCGCGATCGTCACGATGAAGGCGAGATAGAACCAGTTCGCGACGAAGATGTGCGGCTCCTTGCGCTTGAAGATGGTGGCGAGGAAGACCAGCAGGTAGGCGACCCAGACGATGGTCAGCCAGAGGTCGGCATACCATTCCGGCTCGGCATATTCCTTCGACTGGGTGACACCGAGCAGATAGCCGGTGCCGGCGATCAGGATGAAGAAGTTGTAGCCGATCACGACGAACCAGGGCGCGAGATCGCCGGCCAGACGCGCGCGGCAGGACTTCTGCACGACGTAGAACGACGTGCCGATCAGCACGTTGCCGCCGAAGGCGAAGATCACCGCGGAGGTGTGCAGCGGCCGCAGACGGCCGAAGCTGGTCCAGGGCAGGTCGAAATTCAGCGCGGGCCAGGCCAGCTGCGAGGCGATGATGAGGCCGACGAGGAAGCCCGCGATGCCCCAGAACATCGCCATGAAGGCGGTGAACTTGATCGGCCCCATGTTGTAGTTGGGCCGGCCATTGATCTCCGCCGGCGGCAGCGTGGCCGGCCGTTCGAAATAGCGATTCACGATAAAGAACACCGCAGCCAGGCTCGCCGCAGCGCTGAGCGCAGCATGGAAGGCAAAGGGCGCATCGAGCGCCTTGGCCGCAGCGATCACGCAGAGGAAGGCGGCGACTGCAAACACGACAGACAGGCCGCTTTCGCCGATGGTCATGGATTTGGAGATGGAGGGCTGGCTCATGCGGATTCTCTCTCGAAAGAACACGACGCCAGAAACCACATTCACCCTCGCGGGGAATTGATTGAAATCAAGATGGCCTTGGAGGTTAGCCGTAGCCGACGAATATTTTCTGGGTTCCTCCGTATTTTTTCGGTGCGGCCAGTTAAAGTGCCCTCTCCCCTTGTGGGAGAGGGCAGCGAGGACAGCGCGGCAAACTCGCTTGGGTGAGGGGTTGGTGCGGCGGGGAACGGCGTCTCTGTGGAGACATACCCCTCATCCGGCGCTTCGCGCCACCTTCTCCCACAAGGGGAGAAGGGGAAAGGCATCGCGTCAGTCCCGCGCCGTCGCCTTGAGCGCCGCGATGACGTCCTCGCGGGCGATGATTCCGGCCAGATTCTGCGCGCCGTCGAGCACGATGATGCTCCTGATGCGGTGCTCGACCATGATCTGGAGCACGCGCGTCAGCCGCGTCTCGGGGCCGACATAGATGAACTCGGGTGTCATGACGTCGCCGATCTTGCGACTCATCAAGTCGGGATAGCGCGGCAGCATCTGGCTCGGCGTGAAGGCGAAGCACTTCAGGATGTCGAACTTGGTGACGATGCCGACCACCTGGCCGTCATCCACGACCGGATACGAGTTGAAGTCGTCGGTCTCGAACATCTCGCTGAGCTCGAGCAAGTCGCGGTCGCGCTGCACCGTTTTGACGTTGCGTGTCATGTAGCGGTCGACGGTTTGTTCGAGAAATCTGTACATGGCGCGTCCTCCTCGATTCGCTACTGGCCGGGCGGCCGGCCCTCAGTGCGACAGCAGCACGCTGCGGGCAGATTGTGTGACCAGATACTGGGTGACGCCGCCCAGGATCAGTTCACGAAATCTCGAATGACCATAGGCGCCCGCAACGATCAGGCCGGCGCCAACGTCGCCGGCGACCTTGTCCAATTGCGCGGCAGCGCTTCCGTTCCGCGCCGCCTCCGAGACGCGCGCTGTCGCGGTGACCCCGTGACGGGCGAGCCAGGCGGCCACGTCGCTGACGCCGGCCATCACGACCGAGCGGTTGTCGCCCTGCTCCGGAATTTCGACGATGGTGACGTCCCTCGCCTTGCGCAGCATCGGCAGCGCGTCGACGACTGCCCGCCGCGCCTCCGGCGTGTCCTTCCACGCCACCAGCACGCTGCGCAGATCGAGCCAATTGGCGTTATCGGGAACGACCAGAAGCGGCCTGCCAGCCTGCATCACCAGGTCCTTGGCGCTTGCGAGCGCAAAGGCGTCAGAGAAGGCGGGGCTCTGTCCGCCGCTGATGACGATGTCGGCGCAGCGCGCCTGCTCCAGGACAAAACGCATCGGAAAATCCATGGCGCTGCGCCACTCTGCGTGTCCGCCGCGATTCCTGGTGGCGGCGCGGAACTGCGCCTCGAGACCGGCGAGCCGCCGCTTGACGGACGCTTCGCCGTCCTCGATCAGCACTTGTGCTTCGGCGCCGTCGGCGAAATAAAGCGGCGGCGCGAACTGAGCCGCGGCAACGCCGACGATGGCCGCCTCGAATCGCTCGGCGAGCTCGCCCGCGACCTGAAGGCGCGCCTCGTTGGACTGATCGAGCGCGAGGCTGACCATCACGGTCGCATATGTCATCGGGATTCTCCGGCAGGCAATGAACTGCCGCGAAATCTAGCCTCGCCGACGCAAGGCAGGATGAGATAGATCAAATCGCCGGCCGTCATGTCGCAGGAATTCCGCCAATGAATTCAATCCGGCTTGCCTCCGAACGAACCTTGAGCGACATTGTCATGAGCGGTAAGCGCATCCTGCCGACCGCGCTTTAGCGAGGAGTGAAGTTTGGCGCCGACCCGCGTAACCCATCCGGCGGACGATGGTCGGGGCGAGCATTTCCGGCTCCGCATCGAGGGATTTGGGGTTGGCACCTGGGATCTCGATTTGCGAACTCGGGACCTTGAATGGTCCGAGATGTCCAAGCGGCTGTTTGGCCTCGCGGGGGATGATGCCGTCAGCCACGATCTCTTTCTGTCGCTGCTGGCCCCCAGCGATCGGGACCGCGTCTTGCAGGGAATCGAGCGCAGCTCGGAGAACGGCGCAGGATTCGACGTGTCCTTCAAGGTTGGCGGTCCTTCGGGGAAGGGCCAATGGATCCGGGCCAGGGCCGGCGTGATCCGAGACGATTCGGGCTCGCCACGTCATCTCAGCGGGATATTCCTCGACATCAACGAGGAAAGACATCTGGAAGAGGCCCTGCGCTCTCAGGAGAATCATCTTCGCTCGATTCTCGAAACGGTGCCGGACGCGATGATCGTGATCGATTCGCGCGGCATCATGCAGCTCTTCAGCAGCGCCGCGGAGCGGCTGTTCGGCTACAGCAGGCAGGAAGCCATTGGTCGGAACGTCAGCATTCTGATGCCGGAGCCTGATCAATCGCGTCACGACAGCTATATCGTGCGTTACCTCAAGACCAACGATCCCCACATCATCGGCATCGGCCGCATCGTGACCGGCAAGCGCCGCGACGGCACGACGTTCCCGATGCACCTTTCCGTCGGGCAGACGCAACGGGGCGGCGAGCTCTATTTCACCGGCTTCGTCCGCGATCTCACCGAACATCAGCAGACCCAGGCGCGGCTTCAGCAGCTGCAGTCGGAGCTCGTCCACGTTTCGCGGCTGACCGCGATGGGCGAAATGGCCTCGGCGCTCGCCCACGAGCTCAACCAGCCGCTGGCGGCGATCAGCAACTACATGAAGGGATCGCGGCGTCTGCTTGCCGGCAGCGTTGATCCGAATACGACGAAGATCGAAAGCGCGCTGGACCGCGCCTCGGAGCAGGCCTTGCGCGCCGGCCAGATCATCCGCCGCTTGCGCGACTTCGTCTCCCGCGGCGAGTCGGAAAAGCGGATTGAGAGCCTGTCCAAGCTGATCGAGGAGGCCGGCGCGCTCGGGCTCGCCGGCGCGCGCGAGCAGAATGTCCAGCTCCGCTTCAATCTCGATCCGAAGGCGGACCTCGTGTTGGCCGACCGCGTGCAGGTCCAGCAGGTCTTGGTCAACCTGTTCCGCAACGCGCTGGAAGCGATGGCGCAGTCGCCGCAGCGAGAGCTCGTGGTGGCCAACAAGCCGGTTGCCGACGACATGATCGAGGTCGAGGTTTCCGACACCGGCTCCGGCTTCCAGGACGACGTCATTCCAAACCTGTTTCAAACTTTCTTCACCACCAAGGAAACCGGCATGGGCGTAGGGCTGTCGATCAGCCGTTCGATCATCGAGGCTCACGGCGGCCGCATGTGGGCCGAGAGCAACGCATCGGGCGGGGCGACATTCCGCTTCACCTTGCCAGCAGCCGACGAGAACTGATTCATGACCAACAAGGGACATGTCTACGTCATCGACGACGACGCTGCGATGCGGGACTCGCTGAACTTCCTGCTGGATTCTTCCGGCTTCGGCGTCACGCTGTTCGACAATGCGAAAGATTTCATCGACACCCTGCCCGGCCTCGCCTTCGGCTGCGTCGTCTCCGACGTGCGCATGCCGGGCCTTGACGGGATCGAGCTTCTGAAGCGCATGAAGGCGCAGAACAGCCCGTTTCCAATCCTGATCATGACCGGGCATGGCGACGTGCCGCTCGCGGTCGAGGCAATGAAGCTCGGGGCCGTCGACTTCCTGGAGAAACCCTTCGAGGACGATCGTCTCATCACCATGATCGAGACGGCGATCCGCCAGGCCGAACCGGCGGCCAAGAGTGAGGCCATTTCGCAGGACATCGCCGCCCGCGTCGCCTCCTTGAGCCCGAGAGAGCGCCAGGTCATGGAGGGACTGATCGCGGGCCTTTCCAACAAGCTGATCGCCCGCGAATACGACATCAGCCCGCGGACCATCGAGGTGTACCGGGCCAATGTGATGACCAAGATGCAGGCGGGCAGCCTCTCGGAGCTGGTCCGCATGGCGATGCGCGCCGGCATGCTCAACGATTGAGCCAGGTAGCCTTGAGGCAGGTCAAGGCCCTTGGCGAGACCCGTGCTAGTCAAGCAGCATGATCGAGGTCAGCTCACACCATGCGCGGCCGTCGTCTCCCACAAGACCCACCGTCTATGTGGTCGACGACGATGCCGCCGTCCTGGGATCCCTGCGGTTCCTGCTGGAGACCGACGGCTTTGCCGTGCGGACCTTCAGGAGCGGCACGGCCCTGCTCAACGCGAGCGGCGCTCCGGGCGCGGACTGCTACGTGATCGACTACAAGATGCCCGACATCAACGGCATCGAGCTCGCCGGCCGGCTGCGCCAGTCCGACGGCGAGACCCCCGTGATCCTGATCACCGGCTATCCGGACGAGAACATCTCGGCCCGGGCGGCCGCGGCCGGGGTGAAAGACGTAGTCCTGAAGCCGCTTCTCGACGAAAACCTGCTCAAGCGCATCCGCCGCGCCATCCAGGACCACCGCCACGCCTGACCTACGGGATTCTACGTAAGGCAACCCCCTTAAGATATCGCTCGAAATTTTCGAAGCCCCCGATACCGCGTACCAATGCGTCATCACAACGGAGATGGCGCAGATGCTGACCCAGACGATCAACACCAAGGCAATCAATACCCAGATTGGTGGCAAGATTGCTCCTGCCCATCCCGTCACCGACCAGTTCGGCGCGATCACGGGCCATGTCGGCCTCGTCGCCACGGAGTTCTCCTACCGCAAGGACGAGGAGATCTATGGCGAGGACGAGCCGGCCGAATATGTCTATCAGGTCATCACCGGCGCGGTGCGCAGCTACAAGCTTCTCTCCGACGGCCGCCGCCAGATCGGTGCCTTCCATCTTCCCGGCGACGTGTTCGGGCTCGAATCCGGCGCTACTCACCGCCTCGCCGCCGAAGCCATCATCGACACCACCGTGCGCCTCGTGAAGCGCGCCAGCCTCGAGAAGGCCGCCGGCATCGACGTCCAGGTCGCCCGCAAGCTCTGGGCCATGACGGCTTCCGAGCTGCGCCACGCCGAGGACCACATGCTGCTGCTGGGGCGCAAGACCGCGATGGAGCGCGTTGCGACCTTCCTGCTCGAAATGGACCGCCGCCTCGCCGTTGCTGGCATGATGGCGCTGCCGATGTGCCGCCGCGACATCGGCGACTATCTCGGCCTCACGCTCGAGACCGTGTCGCGAGCGCTGTCGCAGCTTCACACCCAGGGCATCCTGGGCTTCTCCGGCGCCCGCCAAATCGTGCTGCGCAACCGCCAGCGCCTGCACAATCTGGACGCCTGATCTCTCTTTCGTCCCCACCTACTTGGCCGGCTGAATTCGTTCAGTCGGCCATCTCTTTGGTCGCGGTCATACCCGCGCGCCGCGTCTCCGGCATCACGACAAAATCAGCAGAAGCCCCGTGGCGGCGATGCCGGACAGTCCGATGAAGGCGGTGGCGTTGCCGAACTTGTCGCTGACATAGCCGCCAAGCGCGGTGCTCAAGGACGCACCGATGCCGGTCGCCGTGCCGACGATGCCCTGCGCCAGGTTGAAGTGGCCGCTGCCGAATGCGACGTCGGCGACGATCAGCGGAATCATCACTGCGAACACGGCCGCGGTGAGGCCGTCGAACACCTGCACCAGCACGAGCAGATAGGGATCGCGCACGGTTGCGAACAACAGGCCGCGAATCGTCAGCGCGCCGAATCCGATCAGGAGCAGCGGCCGCCGGCCCCAGAGTTGCGCCTTGCGTCCAATGCTCGGCGACAGCAGCGCCACGATCGCTTGCGGAACGACGATGCAAAAGGCGACAAGCACCGTCGCCCACTGGCTCGACCGCGCCGTCACCGCGCTCGCCATCAACGGCATCATCGCGGCATTCGCGAGCTGCAACAAGAGCACGCTCAGCGCGAACACGATCAGCGGACGCTGCCGGATCAGGTGCCAGACATTGGTGTCGCCGCGATCCGCGGCTTCAGGCGGCATCTCGCCGTGACAGCGTCTAATGTCGACCTCGTGCTCGCGGATGCGCGAAAGCGCGATCAGGGTCGGGATCGCGAGCAGGAAGGTGACCAGGAAGACCGAGCGGCTCGACAGCAGGTAACCGGCGGTGCCCATCACCGCCGCCGCAACGCCGTTGCCGAGCGAGGCAAAGCGCGCATTGCGGCCGAGACGCTCGCCGATCGCGATCGGGCCGACGAGGCCGAGGCTGATCGCCGCAATCGCCGGCCCCAGCACGCAACTCGCCATCGCATGCAGGGTGGCGGCGGTCACCACGACGGGGAAGATCGGCATCGCGGCGTAGGCAAGCGCGCAGCAGCCGATGGTGGCAATCGCAAGGGCGGCCACCAGCCGTTCCGATTTGGCCGCATCGATGATCGCGCCGCCCGGCATCTGCCCGATCAGGGCGACGATGCCGCCGATCGACAGCACGAGGCCGATCTCGACCTGGGTCCATTTCTGCGTCGTCAGATAAACCGCGATGAACGGACCGAATCCGGTCTGCACATCAGCGAGGAAGAAGATGAACCAGTCGAGCCCGCGCAGGCTCTGGCGCGACGGTGCCGGAAGGCCTGCAGCCGGCGGCGCGGCGACGTTGTTCTGCTCAACGCGGCCGTCGCGATCTGCATGTTTCGGCTTCCTCGACAACAGCACAGGCGGTCAGCCCTCCGGGCACCTCACTGAATCGCTTGCAGCGGCTGAAGGCTGCCGGACGCGCCGAGCACGACGATCGGCGTGTCTTCCTTGTATTCCGGCGCGGCCGCGACCTGCGCCTTGGTCAATTCCAGCGTGATGCTGTCCTTCTTGTTGGCGATCTTGCCGAAACGCAGCGCGTTCCAGTCCACCACGATCTTGCGGCTGCCGACGCCGAGGAAGCCGCCGAAATCGATCGCCGCCGCGCGCACATGACCGGTGCGATCGACGATGACGTCGACGATGCGGCCCATGTCTTCACCGGCGGCGCTGCGCACGTCGCGGCCGAGGACGCCATGCGCCTCGCTTGCGCCGATGATGGTCACCGAGGGCGGCGGGGCGGCATCCTTGGGGGTGACCGGAACGGTCGAGGCCGGCGGCTGTGCCGTCGCCGGCGCATTCGCTTCGCTCGCGCCCGCGGGTTGATCTTCCGCGGCGTGCGAGGTCGCCACCGCCAGGCCCGAGACGATGGCTATGCCCAGGATTAGCGCTCCGATCGCACGCATCGCACCCTCCTCTCGGCGCGCCGCTAGCGCGCCAGCACGATCGAGACCTGGATCTGGCCGCGCGTGCGCAACACCTCCAGCGCCACGTCGTCGCCGTGGCGGCTGACGCGCAGATCCACGCTGGACCCGCCCAGACGCAGATCGCGCAGGATCACCTCGTTCAGAAACGTCGGCAGATGCGGATTGCGCAGGCGAATCTCACAGCGTGCCACGTCGAACTCGATGCCCAGCGCCGCCTCCAGCAGCGTGAACGGCGTCGCGCTGGCCCAGGCCTGCGGCGCGCAGGCGACCGGATAGAGCGTCGGGCCGCGCCGCTTCTCGCGCCGGAAACCGCAGAACAATTCGGGCAGCCGGCGCAGGTCCATGTAGGTCGCCGCGTCGAACAGCCCCTTGAAGACATGTGCCACCGAATGTTTGAGGCCGTAGCGCGCGAGCCCGAGCGCGATCAGCGCGTTGTCGTGCGGCCAGATCGAGCCGTCATGATAGGACATCGGGTTGTAGCGCACCTCGCCTTGCGCGACGGTGCGGATGCCCCAGCCCGAATAGAAATGCGGCCGCATCAGATCGGCGGCGACGAGACGGGCGCGATCCTCGCGGATCATGCCGCTGAACAGCACCTGCCCGGCATTCGAGGTCCGCACCTTGCAGGGGCGCTTCCTGCCGTCGAGGGCGAGCGCATAGGTGCCGAGCTCCTCGCACCAGAACGCCTTCTCGAAGCGCTCGGCCAGCGCCTTGGCTTCGGCCTCGAGCTGGCGCACGCGGTCCGGCTTGCCGAGCCGCAGCGCGCAGCGCGCGGCGAGCTGCTTGGCCGCGTAGACGTAGCCCTGGACCTCGGCGAGCGCGATGTTGCCTTCCGCGAGCTGGCCGTCGGCATGGAAGATCGCGTCGTAGGAATCCTTCCAGCCCTGGTTGGCCAGCCCCTTTTCCGTCGCGCGCTGGTATTCGACGAAGCCGTCCTGATCGGGATCGCCAGGACCGTCGATCCAGGCGAGCCCCGCCTCGATCGCCGGCCACAGCTCGATCAACGTGGCCTCGTCTCCAGTGCGCTCGAAATAGCTTCCGGCGAGCAGGACGAACAGCGCGGTCGAATCGACGCTGCCGTAATATTGGGAGAACGGCACCTCGCCCAGCGCCGCCATCTCGCCGCCGCGCATCTCGTGCAGGATCTTTCCGGGCGCGGCGTCGGCGAGCGGATCGATCGCCTTCGCCTGGAAATGCGCGAGCCGTCTGAGCACGCCCTTGGCGACGCGCGGATCGATCCAGAGCATCTGTAGCGCAGTGATCAGGCCGTCGCGGCCGAACGTCGTCGAGTACCAGGGTATGCCGGCATAGGGATAACGGCCCTGCGGGGTCTCCGTCATCAGCATGTTGAGGTCGGCCATGGCCTGGCACAGCACCTCGTTGAAGATGTTGTTGGAGGTCTCGATGCTGGCGGCGCCCATGGTCGACTGCCGCATCTCGCGGCGGTGCGCCAGGAGGCCCTGGAAGAACCGCGCCGGCTTTTCCGTCACCGGTCGGTTGCAGGAGACGGCGACGAACAGCGATCTGGCCTCGTGCGGGTCGAGCTCGAGCTGCCATGTCGCGGCATTGACCGACAGCCGCGTCGGGCGCGGGTCGAAATGCAGGCCGGTGGTGCGCTCGGCGTCGTCGAGGCCGCGATACCCGAACAGCACGTCGGTCGGGCCGAGCAGCCGGCTCGTGCCCGTCCCGCGGCGCGGGCGCCGCTCGCCGCGGACCTCGAACAGGTCGGCGAAGTCGTTGTCGAACAGCAGCGTCAACTCGAAGCTGGCGCGCGCATCGCCGTGGTTCTGCACGCCGATGCGTTGATAGGCGGCACCGCGCCACAGGAAGATCGTGCGCACGATGTGCAGCAGATCCTTTTGGAACACGAGGCGGCCCTGACGGTATATGTCGGGATTGGTCAGATCGACTGTCAACGCCGAATTGTCGTCGCGCAGATTCGAGCCGAGCAGCAGCGGCTGGAGATCGTCGAGCACGAGCTCCAGCCGCGCCAGATAGCGCGTGTCGTGGTGAAACAGCCCGTCCGGCCCGCCCGCCGAAGCGCCGATGTCGCCGTGGCTGTCGAGCACGATGAAGGTGTCGTCGTGCTTGAGGGACCGCCGCGGCCGGGCGGCGGGTCCCGTCATCGGAATGTAGAACGTCTGCTCCGCGACGGCTTCCGCCGCCTGCGATATCGAAATGATCTGGGTTACGGTTTCGGCTGCCATGAGCTGCTCCCCTGCGCCTTGATTCGAAACGCAACCAACGAACGCGACTGCTGGATCTACGCGGCGAACTTCGAGAGCCGGCTCATCTCCTGCGTCACCAGCTCACGGTAGGGACCGTGAGCCTGCATCAGCCGGTCGGGCGCGCCGTCCTCGATGATCTTACCGGCCTTGAGCACCACCACGCGATCAAAATTGCGCAGCGTCGCCAGGCGGTGCGCGATCGCAATCACCGTGCGGCCGCGCATCAGCCGCGACAGCGCCTCGCGGATCGCCTCCTCGGATTCGCTGTCAAGCGCTGCGGTCGCCTCGTCGAGCAGCAGGATCGGCGCGTCTTTGAGGAAGGCGCGCGCAATCGCGATGCGTTGGCGCTGGCCGCCCGACATCTTCACACCGCGGTCGCCGACCATGGTGTCGAGGCCGTCGGGCAGACTCTCGACGAAATCGCAGCGCGCCGCGATCGCCGCGCGCAGCACCTCGTCATCGGTCGCGTTCGGGCGACCATAGCGGATATTCTCGCGGATGGAACGATGAAACAAGGAGATATCCTGCGGCACGACCGAGATCGCCTCGCGCAGGCTCAGCTGCGTCACCTTCGAGATGTCCTGTCCGTCGATGGTGATGCTGCCCTCGTCGGTATCGTAGAAGCGCTGGAGCAGCGTGAACAGCGTCGATTTGCCGCCGCCGGACTGGCCGACCAGACCGACGCGCTGGCCGGGCTGCAAGCGCAGGCTGAACCGCTCAAAGATCTTCTCGCCGCCGGGATAGCCGAAGGTGACGTTGTTGTACGCGATCGCGGCGCCGCTCTTGACGAGGGGCTCGGCCTCGGGGTGATCGCGCAGTTCGTGCGGCACCAGCAGCGTGGCGATCGCCTCGGTCAGCCGCGCGACGTGCTGAGTGACGTCGACCAGCGCCACCGCGAGGTCGCGCGTGGCATTGAGAATGGATAGGCCGAGGGTGCAGACCAGCACGACGTCGCCGGTGGTCGCCTCACCCCGCTGCCACAACGTGATCGCCCAGGCCATCAGCGCCACCGTCAGCACGACGGTCACGCCGGCATGCGTGAGCCGCAGCTTCTCCAGATAGCGCAGGCTGCGGCCGCGCGCGGTGAGCTCCCGGTTCACCGTCGCATCGAAGCGCTCATGCTCGTGGCTGATGCCGCAGAAAGCGCGCACCAGCGGCATGTTGCTGATCACGTCGATCATCTCGCCGTCGACCACGGCCGCCTTGTCGGCGAAATCGTCATGCAGCGGCTTGCCGGCGGCGGCCAGGTGGAACATCGCGATCACCATGCCACCGGCGATCACGATCAGGCCGAGCGCCATATAGGGACTCACGGTTCCAATCAGCATGATTGCCGCAACTGTGGCAATACAGGGCGGCAGCACGTTCCAGACGAACATGTTCTCGACCGTAAACACCGCGTTCGAGGTCGCCGTGATGCGGCTTGTCAGCATGCCCGGCATGCGATCGGAGAAGTAGCTCGGCGCGTGACCGGTCAGATGACGAAATATGTCACGGCGTAAATCACCCGTGACCCGGACGAAGGTGAAGCTCGCGGTCCAGCTCGCGATCCGCCACAGGAAGTTGTCGGCGGCGATCAGCGACATGAGTAAAATGAATGCCAGCCATACGCTGCCACCATGTGATGGTCCGGCGGACAGACTGTCGACCAGGGATTTGACGCCATACTGCGTGCCCACGGAGCAGGCAACGGCTGCCACGACGGCGGTCAGGATCACCAGATGCGACGCAAGACGACGCCGGAGATAGCGCAGGACAAAGGCAAATGGCCTGCGCGCGTATCCAGAAAGCTGATCCATATGGCTACCGACCCCGTCGTGATGATTTTCGGATGTTGTTTACCGATCGAACTGAACATCGACCGCTTCGCCTCGGTTCCCGGGCGGGGCGATCACGACATGCGGATGCGGACGATCTGAGAAGATGTGATGGCAGCATCGAGACGGCCCCGCACGTGTCGAATATGTAACGTTTGGAGGAAGGAACTTCGCAAGTGCGGGAACGTTCCCTTGTCTGGCATTGCCGGTGCCGTACTGGCGGGGGCTCTTCGATCATGATCGCACAAAGGAGATGGTGAGATGCGCATCGCGCAGGTTGCTCCGTTGACGGAGGCTGTTCCACCCAAGCTGTATGGCGGCACCGAGCGGGTGGTGCATTGGTTGACGGAAGAGCTGGTGGCCCTTGGACACGATGTGACGCTGTTCGCCAGCGGCGACTCGCAAACCTCGGCAAAGCTGGATGCATTATGGCCGCGGGCACTCCGTCTCGACGGTTCCGTGCGCGATCCCAATGCGCTGCACATGGTGCTCCTGGAGCGGGTGCGGCAGAAATGTGACGATGAGGAGTTCGACTTCCTCCACTTCCATCTGGATTATTATCCGTGGTCGCTGTTCCACCGGCAGCCGACGCCGTTCGTGACCACGCTGCATGGCCGACTGGACCTGCCGGAGCATCAGCCGGTCTTCAACACCTTCACCAAGATGCCCGTCATTTCGATCTCCAATGCGCAGCGGCGACCGGTGCCGCAGGCAAACTGGGTGACGACGATCCACCACGGCCTGCCGGAGAATCTGCTGACGCCGAAGCCGACTCGCCAAGAGTATCTCGCCGTGCTCGGCCGCATCGCGCCGGAGAAAGGCGTCGACCGCGCCATCAAGATCGCGACCCATTGCGGCATCCCGCTAAAGATCGCCGCCAAGGTCGATCGCGCCGACCAGGATTACTATGATGAGCTGATCCGGCCGATGATCGAGAACAATCCTCTGGTGGAGTTCATCGGCGAGATCAGCGATCACGAGAAATCGGACTTCCTGAGCGGCGCGCTCGGCCTCTTGCTGCCGATCGACTGGCCAGAGCCGTTCGGTCTCGTGATGATCGAAGCCATGGCCTGCGGAACGCCGGTCGTCGCCTTCAACCGCGGCTCGGCGCCGGAGATCATCGACGAAGGCCTGACCGGCTTCGTGGTCGAGGACGTCATCAGCGCGGCAGGGGTGATCAAGCGCCTGCCGCAGCTCGACCGCGCCGCGATCCGCAAGCAGTTCGAGACGCGCTTCACGGCGCGGCGCATGGCACTGGACTATCTCGCCGCCTATCGCAGCCTGACCGAGGAACAAGCACCGCGGATCAAGCTGGTGAGCAGCGCGGAGTAGGCCTTCTACGCCGCTGCCAATCGATGTGCCCTCTCCCCTTGTGGGAGAGGGCTGCGAGAACCGGGCCACAAACTCGTTTGGGTGAGGGGTTGCCTCCACATCCAAAGGCTCTTCGCGGAGAGAGACCCCTCATCCGGCGCTTCGCGCCACCTTCTCCCACAAGGGGAGAAGGGAAGAAGTCGTCAACGGCGCCCTACACCACGCCCGTCCGCTTCGGCTCGACGATCTCGAACATGCGCGGGAATTCGTCCATCAGGCCCATCAGTTCGGCGAGCCGCATCGGATTACCTGATAGCTTGATCTTGCCGGCGGCGACCGCCTCCGGAAAGCTGGTCTGTTTCGCGATGACTTCGTCGAGCGTCGAGCGCGCCAGCGTGAAGCTGGCATCGGCGCCGTCCGCCTGCGCGCCCTCGGTGTAGGTCAGCGCAGAGTTCTCCAAATTGAGAACGAAGGTCTCGCCGGTGTCGGAAAAACGCCAGTTCAGCACGATGTGCTTGCCTTCCGCTTTCGGGCCGTTGAGGCGAATGCCGAGCACGTCCCAGAGCTGCGAGGTGCGCAATGCGGCCAGCGTCTCGCGCGGCATCGGCGGGCGCGCCGACACCTTCGGCATGCCCTGGCGCAATTCCTGGGCGCCGAACAGATAGGCGTTGCGCCAGGTCGCGCTTTCGGCGGCATAACCGAGCTGCTCGAGCGTATCCGCCAGCAACGCGCGCGCCGCCTGATTGTCCGGCTCGGCGAAGACGAGATGGCCGAGCGCCTGCGCGACGAAGCGAAACTCGCCCTTGTCGAAATCCGTCCGCGCCCGCGCCAGAATGGCATCTGCGCCACCCATGTACTCGACATACTTCCTGCCTGACTCCACTGGCGGCAGCGGGTCGAGATTGACCGGATTGGCGTCGTACCAGCCGAGATATTTCTGGTAGATCGCCTTCACATTATGCCGGATGTGGCCGTAATAGCCGCGGCCGTGCCAGGCGGCCTCCAGGCTCTTCGGCAGCTGGATCGTCTCGGCGATCTCGGCGGCGGTGAGGCCGTGGTTCATCAGGCGGATGGTCTGGTCGTGCGCGAATTTGTAGAGGTCGCGCTGCTGCCGGATCATGGTGCCGATCCGATCCCTCCCCCACACCGGCCAGTGATGCTGGCCGCACATCGCCTCGGCCTTGCCGTCCCAGAGCAGCAGGGCCTCGCCCAGATATTTCGACCAGGCCAGCGCGTCGCGCACGTCGGCGCCGCGGAACGGCAGCAGATTGTGGAAATTGTGGGTGCAGTTCTCGGCGAGGTTCAGAAGCTTGTAGCGCGGGACGAAGAAATGCATCTCCGCCGGTGCTTCGCTGTTGGGCGCCATCTGGAATTCGAACTCGACGCCGTCGATGACGCGCCTCTCGCCGGTGGCAATGATCAAATCGGTCGGGCGCAGCAGCGCGACCGAGCCTGCCGCCATCGACTTGCCGAGGCCGCAATCCACCTGCCCGCGCGCGCCCTTGGCGAGGAACGGGCCGAACTGGTACTGCGCCCGGCGCAGCATCGCCGGTCCCGCGATGATATTCTCGGAGACGGCGTGCTCCATGAACAGGTTCGGCGCGATGATCGGCACGCGGCTAGTCGCCAGCGCATCCTCCTCCAGCACGCCGCGCGCGCCGCCCCAATGATCGGTGTGGGTGTGCGTGAAGATGACGGCCGCGACCGGGCGCTTGCCACGATGCCTGAAGTAAAGATCGAGCGCGGCGCGCGCGCCCTCGATCGAGGTCAGGGTATCCACGACGATGACGCCGCTGTCGCCCTCGATCAGCGTCATGTTGGCGATGTCGAGCCCGCGCACCTGATAGACGCCCGGCACGACCTCGAACAGGCCGTGATGCATGTTGAGCCGCGACTGCCGCCACAGGCTCGGATTGACTGTGGGCGGCGCTTCTTGCTCGGCGAGGAAGCCATAGGGCGCAAGGCTCCAGACCGTCCGCCCCTGCGGATGTGTGACCGTCGCGTTCTCGATCGTGCCGAGAAAGCCGCGCGCCGCATCGTCGAAATCCCGCGTGTCGGAGAACGGCAGCGCGTTCAGCATGGCCTCGTGTTGCGCGATGACGGACGGCGTTGCGCTTTTCGGCTCGCTGCTG
Organism: Bradyrhizobium sp. SPXBL-04; assembly: GCF_051853035.1. Classification (NCBI taxonomy): domain Bacteria; kingdom Pseudomonadati; phylum Pseudomonadota; class Alphaproteobacteria; order Hyphomicrobiales; family Nitrobacteraceae; genus Bradyrhizobium; species Bradyrhizobium sp. SPXBL-04. The sequence continues at coordinate 6,211,106 of NZ_CP182472.1, forward strand.
GATTCTGTCATATCTGTTCTCCGGCCTGTCGCGGCCATCTAACCGCATCTCGCGGTTGATTGCCATCGGAGGAAGGAGCGAACCGTAGCCCGGATGGAGCGAAGCGCAATCCGGGGTTTCGATCCAGACGCGGGAAAGTCCCGGATTACGCTTGCGCTCCATCCGGGCTATGATTTGCCCTCTCCCCAGAACGAGACGGGGTTAAGCCGCTACATCCCCAGCAGCGTCGGCAGCCACAACGACAGGCCGGGCCAATAAGTCACGATCACCAGGAACGTCAGCATGGTCAACAGCCAAGGCCACACCGCGACGGTGAGCTCGGTGATGCCCATCTTGGCGATGCCTGAGGCGACGTAGAGATTGAGGCCGACGGGCGGATGGCACAGCCCGACCTCCATGTTGACCGTCATCAGGATGCCGAAATGGATCGGGTCGATGCCGAGCTTGACCGCGACCGGAAACAGGATCGGCGCCATGATCAGGATGATCGAGGACGGCTCCATCACGTTGCCCGCCAGCAGCAGCAGCAGATTGACGACGAGCAGGAAGCCGATCCACCCCAAGCCCTGGTCGATCATCCATTGCGCCAGCGCCTGCGGCACGTTCTCGTAGGTCATCAGGAACGAGAACAGCACGGCGTTGGTGATGATGTAGAGCAGCATCGCCGAAAGGTTCGCCGATGACAGCAGCACCCGCGGCACGTCGCGCAGCTTCAGATCCTTGTAGATGAACACCGCGACGATGAAGGCGTAGACCGCGCTGACAGCCGCAGCTTCGGTCGGCGTGAACAAGCCGCTGTAGATGCCGCCGATCACGATCACGATCAGCAGGATGCCCCAGATCGACTTGCGGAACGCATCCAGACGCTGGAGGAACGTGGCCTTCGGCATCCGCGGATAGTCGTTGCGCCAGGCACGATAGAACGTTGTGGCGCCGAGCAGCGTTGCGAGGACGAATCCCGGCACGATGCCGGCGATGAAGAGCTTGCCGACCGAGCTGTTGGTGGAGACGGCGTAGAGAACCATCGGGATCGACGGCGGAATGAGAATGCCGAGCGAGCCCGATGTCGTGATCACCCCCGCCCCGAACCGCTTCGGAAACCCTTGCGCGACCATCGCAGGCAGGATCACCGAACCGATCGCCACCACGGTCGCCGGCGACGAGCCGGAAATTGCCGCGAACAGCGCGCAAGCGACCACGCCCGACAAAGCGAGACCGCCGTACCAATGGCCGACCAGCGCGGTCGCGAACGTGATCATCCGGCGCGCCACGCCGCCATGGGTCAGGAAGTTGCCGGCAAGGATGAAGAACGGGATCGCCATGATCTCGAAATTCTCGATGCCGGTGAACAGCTTCAGCGCCACCGATTCCGTTCGCACATCGGTCAGCGTGAACATGAAGCTGAGCACGGTGAGACCCAGCGCGATCGAGATCGGCATGCCCGTCAGCATCAACGAGAGCAGAAGTGCGAACACGATGACGACGCGCAGGCCATGCGGCAGCGTGATGACGTGGCCGGCATGCGCAAAGCACAGGGCGACGATCAGGACCGGCAGCAGCATCAGGATCCAGCCGAGCGGGCTACGCTCGTCCCGGACAACCTGGCTGGGTGTGACCGGGGCCGGATGCACCGGGTCCGCCTCGACGCCCTCGACGCCCGCCATGTCGTGATGCGGCAGCTCGCCGGTGCGGTAGAACGACCACGCGACCTGGAGGAAGCGGAAGCACATCAAGCCGGAGCCGAGCGGGATGGTGAGATACACCACCCACATCGGCGCTTCGAGATCGTTGGACTGCTGGCCGGTCTGCCACATCTGGCTGACGAACGCGGCACCGAAATAGCTCACGATGGCGGTGAAGAGCGCGCCGCACAACAGCCCGAAGGTGATGACGCGGCGGCGCGATCCGCCCGGAAGGATGTTGACGAGCACGTCGACGCCGACATGGATGCCGGTGCGCACGCCGTAGGCGGCGCCGAACTTCGCCATCCAGATGAACATGTAGATGCAGAGCTCTTGCGCCCAGGACAGGTCGAGCGAGGCAAGCCAGCTGAACGTCGCGCGCGCGGGAACGGCGAGGAAGGCCAGATTGCGGGCTTCCGCCCATCTGGCGATATCGATTGACAGGCCGGCGCCGTAACGATGCAGCACCGCGACGAAGATGAGCGACGTCGCAGCCGCGATCATCGTCGCGATCAGCCATTCCTCGAGATGATCGAGCACCCGATTCAGCACACGCAGCAACTTGGTCCCCCCAGCATTGGCTCGTCCATTCAAGAGCGAAACGGCCGGGAGTGCGATCACCCCCGACCGTTGTTGTTGTTCTTAGTAGGGCGCGGCCGTCAGTTCATCTTGACGTCGAGTTCCTTGGCGAGGAGATCGAGCACCTCCTGCCCGACCCGTCCCTTCGCCCATTTGTAGGTCGGCTGCATCGCCTCCTGCCACGCCTTGCGATCGGCATCGGTGAGATAATGCAGATTGGTCTTGCCCGTCTTCTTGATCTCGGCCAGCGCGTCCTCGTTCTCCTGGCGCGCGATCGAGTTGGTGTAGTCGGTCGCCTCCGCCATCGCCTTGTCAAGCTGGGTGCGGATGTCGGGCGGCAGGCCCGACCAGAATTTCGCGTTGACGATGACGGCATATTGCAGATGCGCGTGATAGGACACGGTGATGTCCTTCTGCACCTCGTAGAACTTCTGCGTCAGGTAGTTGGACGCCGTGTTCTCGCAGCCGTCGACCACGCCGGTCTGCAGCGCCTGGTAGACTTCGGAGAACGCCATGATCTGCGGGATCGAACCCATGATGCGAAGATATTGGTCGGCGATCTTCGATCCGGAGATGCGGAATTTAAGCCCCTGGAAATCGGTCGGCTTCAACAAGGGGCGGTTGGCGGAGAGCATGTGGAAGCCGTTGTCCCAATAAGCGAGCCCGGTGATGCCCTTGGCCTCGAGCTTCTGGAACAGCCATTTGCCGACCGTGCCCTTCATCGCGTTGGCGTAGGTCTGGTCATCCCTGAACAGCCATGGCAGGTCGAGCGCCTCGAACTCCTTGACGCCGAGCGGCGCGAATTTAGCGGTCGACGGCGCGAGCATCTGCACCGAACCGAGCTGAAGCGCCTCGATCTCCTCCTTGTCCTTGTAGAGCGTGGAGTTCGGGTAGACTTCGACCTTGACCTTGCCGTCGGTGTATTTCTCGGCGAGCTCCTTGAACTTCAGCGCGCCCTTGCCCTTCGGGGTGTCGTTGGCGACGACGTGGCTGAACTTGATGACGATGGGATTCTGAGCCTGGGCGACGGCAGGGGCCAAGAGAATAGCCGCGGCGGCGACTGCAAGAAGCAGCTTGCGCATGAAGTAACCTCCCAACAACCTGTCTAAACTGGGTCTTTTTGTTTTTCAGGTCAGTAGTGGCAGCAATCCGCCACCCGAACAACTAGACCTAAGCCCAATTTGCCGCAGCCAAGCTAACTTGACCGCTGCCGGATGCGCAACCCGGCGCCCGCTTCAGTCCAAGGAAACGAGCGCTTTTGCCGCATTGCGGCAGTGCCATCAGTTTTTGCGCTGGGCGACTATGAAGAGGCGCCGGAACGGGAACAGCGTCTGCCCCGCCGCATTCTTCGGGTAGGCCCCTGCGACCCGCATCCCATAGGCGGCTTCGAACGCAGCCTTCTCATCACCCTGCAAGACATCGAGATAGCGCGTCAACCAGGTCCCCTTGGTCCATTCCTTCACCGGGTTCTCGCCTTCGAGCACTTGCAGATATTCAGTTTCCCAGATGTCGATATTCTGCGAGAGCGGCGCGAGCAGGTCGTGATAGAAGGCCGGCCCTTCGACCGGCGGCGGGGTGACGAGATGCTCGACCTTGGACCGCCAGGGACCGTTCAGCGCGGTCTCGCCAATCAGCACATGCGACGGCGCGGTAAAATTGCGCGGCATCTGCACTGCAAGCATGCCCCCACGCGTCACCTTCTCCATCACCGACGGAAATAGTGCCGCATGATTGGGCAGCCAGTGCAGTGCGGCATTGGAATAGATCAGGTCATACTGCTTCGCTGGACGCCAATGGCCGAGGTCTTCATGTGACCATTCCACGTCGGGCGCGGCCTTGCGGCCGGCCGCGACCATCTCGGCCGAGCCCTCGACCCCGGTCACGATGGCATCCGGCCAGCGCTCCCTGATCAGTTTTGTCACATTGCCGGCGCCGGCACCGAGATCGGCGATCGCGCGCGGAGCGAAATCCGGAATCCTCATCAACAGGTCGACGGCGGGCCGGAGCCGGTGGCCGGAGAACTTCAGATATTGCTGCGGGTCCCAGACCATCGCTGATGCCTTTTCTTTTTCGTGTTTCCTTCGCCGAAGCTCTTGGTTACCACTGCTCGTCCCGGTCGGGCAATTCGCAAAGCCCGCGGGACGGGGCAGGAAACGAAAGCAACAGCCAAGAAACAACAAGAGAGCGTGTGACCATGGACCTCGGGCTCAAATCGAAAACCGCAGTCGTCACGGGCGCAAGCATCGGCATCGGCCGCGCCATCGCCAAGGGCCTTGCTGCCGAAGGCGTGCGCGTCGTTGGCGTCGCGCGGCGGACCGATCTGCTCGCCGAGCTGGTGAAAGAAGTCGGCGGCGGGCTGATAACGCCGTTCGAGCAGGACGTGATGGCGAAGGACGCCGCGGAGAGGATCGCGGCGTTTGCAATCAAGGAGCTCGGCCATGTCGACATCCTCGTCAACAATGCCGGTGGCAGCCGTCCCCTCCCCGTCGATGCGCCCGACAGCAAATGGGACGAGGCCATCGCGCTGAATTTCACCAGCTACCGCCGCATCGCGCATGCGCTGCTGCCGCAGATGATCGAACGCAAATGGGGCCGCATCGTCAACATCACCGGAAAGTCCGAGCCGGAAGGCCTCAACGCCGCCTTTGCCGCGAAAGCCGCCGTGCACGCCTGGGCCAAGGGCTTGTCGCGCGAGATCGGCGCGCACGGCATCACCATCAACTGCATCCCGCCCGGCCGCATCATGAGCGAGCAGATCCGCCGCAACTACCCGCCGGATTATCGCGAGCGCTTCGCGGAGGAAGAGATCCCAGTCGGCTATTGGGGCGAGCCGGAGGATCTCGCGGCGCTCGCGGTGTTCCTGGCCTCACCGGTGGCGCGCTACATCACGGGTACGGTGATCCCGGTGGACGGGGGACTAAGGCGGTATCAGTTCTAGGAGGCGGACTCCCGAATCCCAGGGCTATCGCATATGGATTTTAGGAGGACTTTTCGCGGGCTTGCTCCGCCTCTCCCGCTTGCGGGAGAGGCCGACGCGTCCCGGGCGATGCGAAGCATCGTCCCGAGCGCGGCGGGTGGGCTCTTGCCGCCCAGGGACAGCTCCGCATTTTTCGACAATCCCGCCGCGGAGACACCCCCACCCCAGCCCTCCCCCGCAAGCGGGAGAGGGAGCCCAGTGCGGATGCCGCCGCAGCGTGGACACCATATGCGATTCCCCTGGCCCGAATCCGGTCGGCCCGAGAAAGGCACGCCATGTCCGGTTTGCCGCCGGACCTCACGGCTTGACGTAGCTCCAGCCCTGTTCCTGCAGCTCCATGACGCGGACGACACCGGATTTGACGACCGTGGCTTGTGGAATCAGGTTGATGTCCTTGTTCTCCGCCTTGCGCATGTTTTCCTGGGTGTTGCCGCAGGCTTTGAAGGAGATTTCGGGATGGCTCATCGCGAGCACCTCGATGCGCGGCTTCACCGGCGAGGTGTCATCGCGCAGCATGTGAAGGCCAGGACCGAAAGTGACGACCTCGATCGATACTGGTTCACCGAGACCGCGGTAGTATTGCGCGACGTTGGTCGCATTGTTGAGTGTGAGGTTCATCATCGCAGGTTCGTTGGAATTGACCTGCAGGATCAGCCGGTGCGGCTTCCTGGCGCTCTCGGCTTTCGTCGCCTCAGCCATCTTCGTGTTGTTCGCAGGATCCTGCTTGATCGCCGGCTTGCTCACCTGCTTCTGTCGAGCCGGATGCTTCGGGTTGCTCGCTTGGCTCTTCTCACGCACCTGCGGGATCAACTGGTTGTCCTGCTGCGCCTGCGCGCTTGGTCCGATCAGAAGCAGCATCGCCAGTCCGCTGATGACTGCCATCGCCCATTTTGGATTGATCATCTCGTATCTCCCATTTTCCCTGCCCATCACCTTGCTGGTCTGGCGACGGCATGGGGCCATTTGCATGCAGCCGCCATTTTCTTGCGCACATTTTCGAATCCGCTGAGCAGGAATTGTCCGTCTTGCACCGGACCAGCGCGGGTGAAAAGGCGCACAACGATGTGACCGTCGTCGGGTAGCGAGCTCAGCAACTTTACGACGTCGCCCCCGAAAGCGACGCCGGAGCCGAATGAGGGCGACGATGCCGTGAGTTGCATTGGCGTATCCGCATTCAGCCGAAAAGAGATGACGTATTCGTTGGCACTGCGTGACAGCGCCGGTCCGGTGACTACGACTTCCGTGCGGCCTCTGCGGCAGTGGATTGCGAGTTGCATCGCGGCGCCATCAGAGCCGCTGACGGATGAGGTGGTGGCGGTGACGATCGGCAGATAATCCACCGGCGAAGTGGTCTCGCTGACCAGCCAGCCGTCATCTGCCCCCCGCCGACTTGGCGGTGGGATCTTACGTGATAAGTCTTGCAGACATTCCAGCCGGGCTTGCCCCTCCATCGCCGAACAAGCCCGAAGTGTTTCCATGGGATCGCCAGTGTTTTGCGCGTAAGCGATTCCGCAGGCGACATTCAAGGCGACGGCGAGCCGAGGAGCGGCAGTCTTCATGGCCCCGCCTGTACGCTGCGCGCCTTGCGATCCAGCCATTCCTGCGCGGCTTGGAAGCGGGTAAGCCCGGGAACGGATGCCGCGAGATTGATCGACCGCCATTTCGGATCGAAGCCCGGAGCCTGCAGGCGGTCGATTCGCGAGAACAGGTACTCGACAAGGCGTGCCACACGTTGATAGCGATTGGAGCGTGGCGGCCAGTTGAACGCAACGAGCGCCGTCGGCACCGCGATGGTCGAGACCCGCTCGCCTTGCTTGATCAGATTGGGATACTCATTGGGGTCCAAGGTCGCAGGCAGATAATAGTCCTCGAACTTCCTGTCGTAGTGCACCGGGAGGAACTTGAATCCGGCCTCCCAGCGGCCCTTTACGAAGGCGTCGACGGGTTTCGACGTGATGAACACGACGGCCGACATCTCGCCTTTGCGCATCTGCTCCAGGGCGACCTGATGCGGAATGAATGTCTTGTCGACGTCGATGCCGAGACGGCTGAAGATCAGTGGTCCTGAATAGGCAGCTGCGGTGCCCAGGGTGTTGAAGTTCACCTTCTTGCCGGCAAGATCCTGCAGGCTCGCGATTTCCGGTCGCACAAAAATGTGCAGCTCGGATGGGAAGAGATTGAGCAGATACGTGATGCGGCTCCGGATCTGCGGTGCCTGAGCCTGATATTCTTCGAGCGCGTCGGAATTGATGATGGCGGTATCGACGCCACGCAAATAGAGCAGCGCATTCAGATTGTCGGTGGCGCCCCGGGTGACGATCGGCAGAAGATGCAGGTCTGCTCCGTCGTCGACGACGCGCGCCATTTCGGCGGCGAGGCGGATCGGCGCGCCCTCGAGCAGGCCGCCGGCGAGCCCGACCGTCCAGGCATTCATCCGGTCCTTTTCATTCTCTTGCGGGAGCGGCCGTCGGACGAGCTGAGCATCGGCCCTGGTATTTCTCGCGGTTTGCGCTTCCAAGCAGGCCGTCTGAAGCATCATCGCAACCGGCACCAACCAAGTGAGCAGGAGCAACGAGAGTGACTTTGGCGCCTTGTTCATGTCGTTCCCTTCTGAATCAGCCACCACAACCTTTCGTCCCGCCGAAATGCAACGAGCCCATTCTCAGCGCTGCAGCGCATCCAGCCGTTCCTTCGCTTCGCGAATACCGCCCCGGTATGCCCTAGCGTAGAGCTCACGCGCCTTGGCCGCTTCGCCGCGCGTTCCATAGGTACCCCAGGCGGCTAAAATCGCCGGATCATATGTCTCGGCGAGCATGAAACTTGCCTGCGCAATGTCCTTCTCGGCCGCGAGCTCGAGGACGATGCGCGCCGCACCGATATTACCCTGATCGAGCAACGCCCTGGCGCGCGGGATCAATCGGGCCTCCGCCTCGTTTTGGTTTGCGGCTGTCGGCGGCTCCGCTGCGGTCACTTCCACGTTCTGCGTCGCCGGCAAGATCGGGGCTTCATTTGCTTGCTCCACCGGAAGGCGCGCATCGGTGGGGGCCCATGCCGATGCGCGGTCTCTTTGCTTGGCTTCGGTCGCGCTCCGCTCCTGTTGCAGCGACTGCCGCAGTTCAGCAATCTCTCGGTCTGCGGCCTGTCTCTGCTGCGAGGTCGCATCGTTCGCCTCGCGCAATTGCACGTTTCGGGTTTCGATCTCACGGCGCGTTTCAGCGAGTTCTCTTTCCAACGTGGCGGCGTGCGCCTGGGCCTCTTCGAGAGCGCGACGTTGTTGTTCGGCATTGGCCATTGCCGCCTTCGCCGCTTTGGCCTCGGCGACAAGGTCGGCGTTCTTCCGCTGCTCATCTTGCAAAGACTGCCGCAGCTCTGCGATCTCCCGCTCCGTCGCCTCCGTTTGTTCCGCGGCCGCAGCTTCCGCCATGAGCGATCCGCGAGGAATTCCGGCAAGTTCGCTCGCGAGTGCGGCGGCGCGTGCCTGCGCCTCGTGGCGTTCCTGCTCCGCGTTCGCCGCTGCTGCCTGCGCGGTGTTCGCCTGCTTCACGAGGAGGCCGCTTCTTTGCCGCTCCTGTTGCAGGGACTGCTGCAGTTCTGCGATCTCTCCCGCCGCCGCCTCTCTCTGCTGCGCGGCCACATCGTCCGCGTTGCGGGATTGTGCCTTACCGGCATCGATCTCGCGGCGGGCTCCGGCAAGTTCGTTCGCGAGCTCGGCGCTGTGGGCTTGCTCCTGTTGAAGTGATTTCCGCAGCTCCTCACCGGCGAGTTCCGCCGTCTGCGTGCGCTGGACTGCCTCGTCGAGCTCTCTGTTCGCCTCGGCCAGCTCGTTGGCGAGCGCTTCAATGCGCGGAGCCTCTTCGTCCAGCCGCGGCTGTGGTCGCACCACGCTTGCCGGCTCCGCCTGCATCAGGGCTCCGGCCGTTTCGCGCTGAAGGAGAGCTAGCGATCCGGTCGTGATTTCCGGCCGCTGATTGAGGCTGAGGGCGCTCTCGTCGCCGGCGCGCGTCATGTCCGGAAAGGGTTGAGGGTGGAATGGCTCGAACACCCCGAGCAAGGAAGCCCCAACGAGGATGACGGGAACAAAAATTGCCACCGCCACAAGCCAACTGCCCGATCGTTCCTCCTCTGGATCGACATCCTCGATCACGGGACACCAATGGGTCGGCGCAGGATTGATTGGAGAGCCGTCCTGCCAGACCCATTTGCCTGCCTCCGATGACCAATGGCCGACCTCAACAGCCCCGGTCGCATCTTCCACCCAGATGCCTTCTCCGTTCCTCGGTGCAGTCTCAATTGGTCGGCGCATGGATCACGCCTCTCTCGACAGCAACTCCAGTGGAGCGAATGGCCCGGCCTGTTCGCATGGTTACAGTCCTCGATCAGAACACGCTTAGATCGAAATAACTGTCTATAATTATTAAATAATTAAATATATTAACTATATAATTTTGACCCTGCGCAAAAGTCAAATTAAATCAACCGGTACGGCATAGCCGGCACCGGAGCATTGGCCGAAGCACGTCTGGTCCATCCCGACGGAACTCCAGTTCGAAGGCCGCGCCGCGGTCTGGCGCGCTGTTCAACATTGCCATCAACAGATGAATGCGCGCTCTGTCTTCCCCTTAGGGAAGAGGTCCCCTCTCCTGGCGCGGTCGTGCGAATTCATAGGCTAACGGCGAAGTAGATGTGCCGCTCGGCCACATCGCAATCGAGATAACAGGCAGGCCCGCACCTCGGGTGATCGCGGCGGCATCGACCGCAGACAAGCGACGATTTGCGATCAGGTTCGGCGCTGACGCTGCCCTGGACTACACGGGCGAGAGGTGGCGCGATGAGCTCAACGAGCTGACGTCGTCCGGATCAGTTGACGACAGCGAGCATCCGGTCAGTTGGGCGCGTGGCGATGAGATGAGCGGATGCGCTGAACTTGCTCGCGAAGCGGACATCGCGCATTCAAGCGAACCTATGCGGGCCTTGTGACCCCTCGCTGGCAGCATAGCATTTTGCCGGTGTTTTGCCCGACGTGTCAACGTCGCGGCGACGACGGGTGTCATCCCGGGTGCAGTTTGAAAATCCCTTGTCGATCAAGCCCATCTCTACTGTGCATGGGGTTGTTTTCGCACTTTTTGTCTGAGCGCACAGCCGCGGACGGCGCATACACTGCATGCGTGCTTGTCTCTGTGGCAGGCCGCCCGGCCGTAGTACATGCCGAAAGCCCCTTTTGGCCACGCCGCCGGAGCAACACGCCAGGCAATGACAATAAGAGAATGACAATCACGTTACCTGCCGCGGCGCGCGAGCCCGATCACACCACGTCCGATGGCCTGCCGGCCGCGCAGCGGCGCTGGGCCATCGCCGCGATCTTCACCGCGCTCGCGATGGCCTCGCTCGACACCGCGATCGCCAACATCGCCCTGCCTGCGATTGCCGCCGACTTGCATGTCACGCCGGAGCAATCGGTCTGGGTCGTCAACGTCTATCAGATCGCGCTGGTGGCGACGCTGTTGCCGCTCGGCGCGCTCGGCGAGATCGTCGGTCACCAGCGCATCTATCTCGGCGGCCTGATCCTGTTCACCGTCGCCTCGCTGTTCTGCGCGGTGGCGTGGTCGCTGGACAGCCTGCTTCTCGCGCGCACGCTGCAGGGCTTGGGGGCCAGCGGCATCATGAGCGTCAACACGGCGCTGGTGCGCTTCGTCTATCCGGGCCGGATGCTGGGCCGCGGCTTCGGCCACAACGCGCTGGTGGTCGCGACCGCCTTCACCTTCGGACCCTCGATCGCCTCCGCCATCCTCGCGCTCGGCCCGTGGCCGTGGCTGTTCGCCGTCAACATCCCGTTCGGCCTGGTCGCGATCGGCATCGGCTTTGCGATGCTGCCGAACACACCGCGCGCCGATCACGGCTTTGACTTTCTCGGCGCCATCCTGGCGTCGGCCTGCCTTGGCCTTTTCATCACCGGCATCGGCAGCGCCGCGCACAATTTGTCGCCGGTGGTCGTGGGCATCGAGCTCGTCTCGGCGCTCGCGCTCGGCTTCATCCTGACGCGCCGCCACGCCGACCATCCCGCGCCGATGCTGCCGATCGACTTGTTCAGCCGGCCGATGTTCGCGCTGTCGGCGGCGACAGCGGTCTGCTCCTTTGCGGTGCAGGGTCTCGCCTTCGTCTCGCTGCCGTTCTACTTCGAGGACGTGCTCGGGCGCTCGCAGGTCGAGACCGGATTCTTCATGACGCCATGGCCGCTGGTGGTCGGCATCATGGCGCCGATCGCCGGACGCCTGTCCGACCGCCACGCGGTCGGCCTGCTCGGCGGCATCGGCCTCGTGCTGCTCGGCCTCGGCATGGCGCTGCTCGCGATGCTGCCGGCCAATCCCGCCATTGCCGACATCATCTGGCGGATGGTGATCTGCGGCATGGGGTTCGGCTTCTTCCAGGCGCCGAACATGAAGGCGGTGATGTCGAGCGCGCCGCCGCATCGCAGCGGCAGCGCCTCCGGCATCGTCGCCACCGCGCGCCTGACCGGCCAGACCACGGGCGCCGCGCTCGCCGCGGCCTGCTTCGCACTCGCGGGCCACGACGGCGCGACATTGGCGCTGGCGCTCGGCGCAGGCTTTGCCGCGCTCGGCAGCGTGATGAGCTTCCTGCGACTGGCAGTGAAGTAACCGCTCAAGCCAGGTGTCAGGCCGCCGTCACGTCGGCAGTCGCCGGAGCGACGGTTTCGTTGTCCAGCGCCGCCAAGCGCTCATCGATGGCAGCGATGACCTTGCGCGAAAACGGTCCGAGATGGGCGTAGGCGGCGATCATCTGCACGGCGATGCGTGCCGATGACGTGTCGCGCTTGGCGCAGTTCATGAAGGTCTGCCACAGCGGCCCGCGCGCCTCGGGAAGGGCGCTGACCACACGGTGCACCGTCTCCATCGCGCCGAGCTTGGCGCGGATATCGCCTTCCGCGAGCTCGTGGCGCTGCCGCGAGCGATCGAGCAGCGTCATCAAACGGTCGACGCGTCCTGCATACGCTGCCGGGCTGTAGATGTGCTCAAGCACCCGCTTGTAGTCCATCAGGATGTCGCGCAGCGGGCGCACCGGATCGAAGTTGATCCCGGCCGTGCACTGATCGGCGCCGATGGTCGGCGCCACATCGTGGCCCGCGTGGAGCCGGCCTTCGCGCTCCAGCCGGCGCGTCAGCTGCGTGTTCGGCAAGGCATAGAGCAGGCCGACCATGCTGACGGGGATCGCGGCCTCCTCGATGAACTCGATCATGGACTCCGCCATCGAGACCTTCTCATTGTCGAAGCCGACGATGAAACCCGCGGTGACGAGAATGCCGGCGGCGTAGATCTTGTGAATGCTCTCGGCGATGTTGCGCCGGGTGTTCTGCTTCTTCCGCATCGCGACCAGGGTTGCCGGATCCGGACTTTCGATGCCGACGAAGATGCCAAAGAAATTGGCCGCCCCCATCAGCTCCAAGAGCTCCGGATCGTCGGCGAGGTTGACCGAGGCTTCGGTGGAGAATTCGAACGGATAGCCGTGGACGCGCTGCCATTCGGCGAGCTGGGGCAGGAACAGCCGCAGCGACTTCTTGTTGCCGATGAAATTGTCGTCGACGAAGTCGAGATGGCCGCGATAGCCCATTTGGTAGAGCGTATCGAGCTCGCGCAGGATCTGCTCGTTCGTCTTGGTCCGTGGGACGCGTCCATAGAGTTCGATGATGTCGCAGAACTCGCAGGTGAACGGACATCCGCGGGAATACTGCACACCGAGATAGAGATAGTCGTCGAACTTGAGCAGGTCGAAACGCGGCACCGGCGTCTTGGTGACGTCGGCCTGGAATTTCGGCGCGGTGAAGACGCCGGACCGTGCGCCGCTGTCCCAGGCTGTGATGAATTGGTCGATGACGCTCTCGGCCTCGCCGAGCACCCGGAAGTCGGCCCGCTCGTAGATGTGGGGGCTCGAGGTGGGATCGGGCCCGCCGACCACCACCGGCTTGCCCGCCGCGCGGCAGAGCTCGATCAGACGCAGCGTGTCGGCCTGCTGCGGCAGCATTCCGCCGGTGAAGACGACGTCGGCCCAGGCGAGATCGTCGTCGCCGAGGGGCGCCGTGTTGCAATCGATCAGCCGGACCGTCCAGCTCTCGGGCAGCATCGCGGCAACGGTGATCAGGCCCAGAGGGGCGGCAGGGCGCTTGACGCCCAACACTTTGCAGGATTCGCCAAAGGTCCAGAAGGACTCCGCCGAGAACAGCGGGTAGAGCATCAGCACGTTGCAGGGACTCGGCACGTTCATGGAACTCCTGTTGGCGGCGGCGCAGTGTATCAAAGCGCCTGCGTCTTGCACCCCGGCAAAAGGGACAAACTGTCGCCGCTGTACAGCGGCGATGCGGCCCGGAACCAGCGTTCACGGCCGGACGTCGCCTCAAACCGTGGATTGGCGCCCACGGAAGAGGTGCCAATCCGAATCGATTGAGAAGGGATGAGGCAAAACAACGCCCCGGTCCATACTTTCAAGCAGGAGGGCCATGCATCCCGGCCACCCCGCCCCGCGGACTCTTGATTTGAACGGTTCCAGTTTGCCGGACACATTGCGCCGCTGAGTTCAATCGGTGGATTGGGCCAATCAGGGGACTTGCGATGGCAAACCTAACAATCAACGGAAAAACCTTCACCCTCGACGTGGAGCCGGATACGCCGCTGCTCTGGGCGATCCGCGAGAATGCCGGCCTGACCGGCACCAAATATGGTTGCGGCATTGCACAATGCGGCGCCTGCACGATTCACATCGACGGCGTCGCTATGCGCTCCTGCGGCGTTTCGGTCAGCGAGGCCGAGGGCAAGAAGATCACCACGATCGAAGGGCTCGCATCCGGGAATTCGCTGCACAAGGTGCAGGAAGCCTGGATCGCCCAGGACGTGCCGCAATGCGGCTATTGCCAAAGCGGCATGATCATGGCGGTCGCGGCACTATTGAACGAGAAGCCGAAGCCGACCGACGCCGACATCGACGAGGCCATCACCAATATCTGCCGCTGCGGCACCTTCCAGCAGGTGCGCGAGGCGATCCACACGATCGCAAGCGCGTAAGGAAATCCCACATGAACAAGCATGTTTCGCCGCGGCTCAACCGCCGCGCCTTCGTCATCGGCACGGCCGCGGTCGGTGCCGGTCTCGCAATCGGCTTCGACCTTCCTTTCGGCGGCCCCGCCGTGGTCCGCGCCGCCGACGGCTCGCCCGAGGTCGGCGCCTGGGTCGTGGTCCGGCCCGACGACACCATCGTGATCCGCATCGCCCGCTCCGAGATGGGCCAGGGCTCGCTGACCGGCCTCGCCCAGCTCGTCGCCGAGGAGCTCGAATGCGACTGGACCAAGGTCACGACCGAATATCCAACGCCCGGCCAGAGCGTCGCCCGCAAGCGTGTCTGGGGCGATTTCTCGACCGGCGGCAGCCGCGGCATCCGCTCCTCGCAGGACTATGTCCGCAAGGGCGGCGCCACCGCGCGCGTGATGCTGATCCACGCCGCCGCCGATGCGTGGAAAGTGCCGGCATCCGAATGCACGGCCGCGAACAGCGTCATCACCCATGCGCCCTCGGGCAGGACCACGACCTACGGCAAGGTCGCCGAGGCTGCGGCGAAGCTGACGCCGCCGGCGGACGTCAAGCTGAAGGATCCGAAGGACTGGAAGCTGATCGGCAAGGGCGTGAACCGGCTCGACACCGCCGACAAGACCACCGGCGCCATGACCTACGGCATCGACGTCAAGCTGCCGGGCATGCTCAACGCCGCGATCAAGGACTGCCCGGTGTTCGGCGGCAAGCTGAAGAGTTTTGACGAGTCCAAGATCTCCGGCATGAAGGGCGTCAAGAAGGTCGTCAAGGTCGGGGACACCGCGGTCGCCGTCGTTGCCGACACTTGGTGGCACGCCAAGACCGCGCTGGAGGCGCTGCCGATCGTCTGGGATGAGGGCGACAACGCCAAGGTCTCCAGCGAGTCGATTGCGAAATGGCTGACTGAAGGCCTCGACGACGCACAGCCGGCCTATGTCGGCAACAAGAACGGCGACGCGAAGGCCGCGATCGCCAGTGCCGCCAAGAAGATCGAGGCAATCTACAGCTATCCCTACCAGAACCACGCCACGATGGAGCCGATGAACGCCACCGCGCTCTACACGGCGGACAAATGTGAGGTCTGGTGCGGCACGCAGAATGGCGAGGCGGCCTTCGCGGCGGTGCTGGAGGCGTCGGGCTTGCCGGCGGAAAAGTGCGACGTGCACAAAGTGATGCTCGGCGGCGGCTTCGGCCGGCGCGGCCAGACCGACTATGTCCGTCAGGCGGTCATGATCGCCAAGCAAATGCCGGGCACACCGATCAAGCTGTTGTGGTCGCGCGAAGAGGACATGGCGCACGGCCGGTATCATCCGATCACCCAGTGCAAGATGACCGGCGCGTTCGACGCCAACAACAATCTGGTCGCGCTGCACTACCGCCTGTCCGGGCAGTCGATCCTGTTCTCGCTGCGCCCCGAAGCGCTGCAGAACGGCATGGATCCGGCCGCATTCCAGGGCGTCGCCCAATCCGGCGAGGCCGCGTTCGGCTATTCAGTGCCGAACCTGTTGATCGAGCATGCGATGTGCAACCCGCACGTTCCGCCCGGCTTCTGGCGCGGCGTTAACGTCAATCACAACGCGATCTACATGGAATGCTTCATGGACGAGCTGGCCCAGGCCGCTGGCCAGGACCCGCTCGAATTCCGCCGCAAGCTGATGGGCAATCACCCCAAGCACCTCGCGGTGCTCAATGCCGTCGCCGAGAAGATCGGCTGGACCACGCCGGCACCGCAGGGCGTCTATCGCGGCATCGCCCAGGTCATGGGTTATGGCAGCTACGTCGCCGGCGCGGCCGAAATCTCGGTGACCGACGGCAGCAAGATCAAGGTGCATCGCATCGTCGCCTCCACCGATCCCGGCTATATCGTCAATCCGGCGCAGGTGGAGCGGCAGATCGCGGGCTCCTTCGTCTATGGCCTCTCCGCGCTGTTCTACGGCGGCTGCACCGTCAAGGATGGCAAGATCGAGCAAACCAACTTCGACACCTACAACTCGATGCGTATCAACGAGATGCCGAAAGTGGAAACGGTGATGGTGCCGAGCGGCGGGTTCTGGGGCGGCGTCGGCGAGCCGACCATCGGCGTCGCGGCGCCCGCGGTGCTCAACGCCTACTTCGCGGCGACGGGCAAGCGCATCCGCTCGGTGCCGCTGCGCGACCAGAACATCACCTTCGCTTAAGAGAGCGCTGCGGCTGCCACAATGGCAGCCGCAGCATTTTTCCGGACAAGACTCATGAACGCGTCGGTGACACGGCGGAATGCCATCCTCGGCATCACCGCCGCGGCCACATCGCTCGCCGCACCTTCGATCCTGCGCGCGCAATCGGCGGGCCGCATTGTCGTGGTCGGCGGCGGCTTTGGCGGCGCGACTTGCGCCCGCGCACTCAAGCGCGCTGACGCGAAATTGCAGATTACCCTGATCGAGCCGAACAGGACTTTCATCTCCTGCCCCTTCAGCAACGAGGTAATCGCGGGCCTGCGCGATATGGAAGCGCAGCAGTTCGGTTACGATAAGCTCGCCGCCGAGGGCATCAGCGTCGTCGCTCAGGCTGCGACGACCATCGACACGCAAAAGCGCAGCGTGACGGCCGCCGATGGCGAAGCGCTTGGTTATGACCGTCTCGTGCTCTCGCCCGGTATCGACTTCCATGTCGAGGCTCTGCCCGGCTACGACGACGCTGCGTCGGAAAAGATGCCCCACGCCTGGAAAGCTGGTCCGCAGACACTGCTGCTGCGCAGGCAGTTGGAGGCGATGGCGGACGGTGGCACGGTCGCGATTGCGATCCCGGCCAATCCCTCGCGTTGCCCGCCGGCACCTTACGAGCGCGCCAGCCTGATCGCGCATTATCTCAAGACCACGAAGCCACGCTCGAAAGTCCTGATCCTCGATGCCAAGGACGCCTTCTCCCAGCAGCGGCTATTCGAGAGAGCTTGGAAAGAGCTCTACGGCGACATGATCGAGCGCGTCGCGCTGTCGCAAGGCGGCCGCGTCACCTCGGTCGATGCGGCGAGCAAGACCATCGTCACCGAGTTCGGCAACTACACGCCTGACGTTGCCAACGTCATTCCGCCGCAGCGCGCCGGGCGCATTGCCGAGATCGCAGGCGCTGCGGATGCCACCGGCTGGTGCCCGATTGATCCTGTCACTTTCGAATCGAAGCTCGTCAAAGACATCCACGTCATCGGCGACGCCTGCCTCGGCGGCGGCATTCCCAAATCGGCTTCCGCTGCAAGCGCGCAAGGCAAGGCTTGCGCCGCCGCGATCATCGCTTTGCTCGCGGGCCGCACGCCGGAAGCGCCGCGGCTGACGGGCGTCTGCTACACCACCGTCGCACCTGGCTATGGCTTTTCGCTTGCCGGCAACTACCAGCCGAAAGGCGACATCTTCGCCGAGGTCGAAGGCGGCGCGACCAGCCCGGTCGATGCCCCGCGCGAGCTGCGCACCCGCGAGGCAGCCGAGGCGGAGCACTGGTTTCAAACCATTACGGCGGATTGTTTTGGCTAATGCAATGGTGAGACGAAGCTGTCACCACCAATCCGGTGCGCTCCCTCCCCCGCCTGCGGGGGAGGGCTGGGGAGAGGGTTTCTACACAATCGAGAACCCCCAAGAGGAAAGAGCCCTCACCCGCGCCCTCGGCGCGACCTCTCCCGCAAGCGGGAGAGGTAAGTGGAGCTCGCGGCTAGATTTCTCGTCACACAACCGATTGATTGTCGCTGCGCTGGTCGCGGCAAATCTTACACTTGCGGGTGGTGCGACTGCCGAAGACCTAGTGCCTTACAAAATCGTCGGCGATGGCATTCCGGCTTCCCTCACGGGCTCGCCGGGCGATGCCGCGCGCGGACGCGCGCTGATGCTGGCGCGCACGACGACTTGCATCCTCTGCCATTCCGGTCCCTTCCCAGAAACGCGTTTCCAAGGTGATCTTGCGCCCGATCTCACCGGTGCCGGGAACCGCTGGACGGCGAGCCAGTTACGGCTTCGGCTGGTCGATGCGTCGCACTTCAACCCGCAGACCATCATGCCGTCCTACTATCGCAAGGATGACCTCGTGCGTGTTGGACGCAGTTTCGCCGGCAAGCCGATATTATCGGCTGCGGAGATCGAGGACATCGTGGCCTTTCTTGCAACGCTTCGGGACTAGGACTGATCATGCCGACCACGCGACGCCAATTCTTGAGCCTTGCCGGCAGCGTGACGGCCGCCGGCGCGATCCCGATCGTGACGCTGCGGCCGGTCGAGGCGACACCCGCGATGCTCACCACCGCGATCCGCAATATCGTCGGTGAGGCGCAAATTCGCACGGGCAAAGTCAAGCTCGACATCCCGCCGCTGGTCGAGAACGGCAACACGGTGCCGATGACGGTGAGCGTCGCAAGCCCGATGACGGCGGACGATTACGTCAAGACCATCCACGTCTTCAACGAGAAGAACCCGCAGCCGAACATCGGCAATTTCCATCTCGGCCCTTCGTCCGGCCGGGCCCAGGTCTCGACCCGGATCCGGCTCGCCGACAGCCAGAAGGTGGTGGCGATCGCGCGCCTGTCCGACGACAGCTTCTGGCAGGTCGTCGCCGACGTCGTCGTGACGTTGGCCGCCTGCACCGAGGAGATCAACTGATGGCCGCCCTCATCAACGTTCCCGCAAAGGCCAAACGCGGCGAGATCATCGAGATCCGCACGCTGACCTCGCACATCATGGAGACCGGCTTCCGCCACACCGCGGACGGCAAGCTGGTGCCGCGCGACATCATCACGAGCTTCAGCTGCCGCTACAACGGCGCCGAGATCTTTCGCGCCGATCTGTTTCCGGCGATCGCCGCGAATCCATATTTGTCCTTCTTCACTGTGGCCAAGAAGAGCGGCAAGTTCGAGTTCGAATGGATCGGCGACAACGGCTATTCGTCCACCGCATCGGCATCGATCATCGTCGAATGAAGTCTTGGCGCGCGATAGCGGTGGCGGCGCTGACCGCCACGGTCCCTGCCCTCCTCGCAGGTGAAATCCCGCCCGAGGCGCGCCGCTCCGGCTATTCCTTCATGGGACCCGACACGCGCGCGATGCAGGATGATGATACGTCCAATCCGGGCATGCTGTTCGTGCTCGACGGTCAGGCACTGTGGGGAAAGAACACCGGCAGTGCAGAGAAATCCTGCGCAGATTGCCATGGCGATGCACGTAGCAGCATGAAGGGTGTCGCGGCGCGCTATCCGGCTTTCGACAAGGCGCTCGGCCGTCCCGTCACGCTCGACCAGCGCATCAACCTCTGTCGCGGCAATCACCAGCAGGCGACGCCGCTGCCCTATGAGAGCCGCGACCTGCTGGCGTTGTCCGCCTTCGTCGCCCATCAATCGCGCGGCGTTCCGATCACCGCTGGCGATGATCCGCAGGTAAAACCCTTCATCGAACAGGGCCGCGACCTCTTCATGCAGCGCGAGGGCCAGCTCAATCTCGCCTGCGCCAATTGCCATGACGACAATTTCGACAAACGTCTTGCCGGCGCGCCGATCACGCAGGGACAGCCGACCGGCTATCCGCTCTACCGCCTGGAATGGCAGACGCTGGGGTCGCTGGAGCGGCGGTTGCGCAGCTGCATGACCGGGGTGCGCGCTCAGGCTTATGATTACGGTTCGCCCGAGCTTGTCGCGCTCGAGCTTTATCTGATGTCGCGAGGGCGCGGCCTGCCGATCGAGACGCCCGCGGTGCGGCCGTAGGCGATAACGGCCTGGACTGGCTGTCGTCTAAGCCGTCGAAGCCTTCATCGCCTCCAGGACTGCGGCCGAGCTAGCGACCCAGCCGAAGATGCCGCCCTGGGCCTTGATCATCTTCAGGCCCATCTCGTGAAACTCGGGAAAGTAGGATGCGCAGCCGTCGGAGATGACGACGCAGCGATAGCCGCGGTCGTTGGCCTCACGCACGGTGGTGTTGACGCAGACTTCCGTGGTGACGCCGCACACCAGCAAATTCTCGATGCCGTATTTCTCCAAGACGTTGCCGAGCTCGGTGGCGTAGAATGCACCCTTGCCCGGCTTGTCGATCACGATCTCACTGTCGAGCGGATAGAGCTCGGGAATGATGTCGTGGCCGGCCTCGCCGCGGATGAGGATGCGCCCCATCGGGCCGGGATCGCCGATGCGCAACGACGGCGCACCGCGCTCGACTTTCGCCGGCGGCGCGTCGGAGAGGTCAGGCAGATGGCCCTCCCGGGTGTGGATCACCAGCATGCCAGTGTCGCGCGCGGCCTTCAGCACCGCGCCGATCGGCTTCACCGCGCGCCCGAGCTGGCTGACATCATTGCCGAGCGTCTCGCCGAAGCCGCCTGGCTCGAGAAAATCGCGCTGCATGTCGATGATGAGAAGCGCGGTGGCGGGCCAGTCGAGCCTGATCGGCTCAGGCTCGGCGCTGATGACGCCGCCTGTCGGTTTGGTTGAGTTCAGCATGATGCCAGCCCCTGCAAGAACACCCGTTGCTGGAACTTCTGCAAGCGCCGTGCCACCGCTCGGCCCCCTACCCTCCCGCCCCGTACAGCCGCCGATACTCGTCCTCATACGGCGCATAAGACTCCTTCAGCGTCGCCATGTTCAGCAGCATGGTCGCTACCATCGTGCCCGCCTTGTCGAACACACGCGTCTTGGCCCAGGCGCTCTCCGTGCGGCGGCTGCCGGAGAGCGCGACCACCTCCCGCTCGACCTCGTAGTCCTCATCGACAAAGAGCGGCCCCTGCACCAGCCTGATCTCCTGATCGGCGAACAGGCCGACCGCCGGGCCCTTGGCCGGCAGCGGATCGTCCTTGGAGCGGTACTGGAACAGCACGCTCAGCATCTCCATCGGGATAACAGGCTTGCGCCACGGATTGTCGGTGCCGGAATAGTACGGCGAGTTTTCGGTAATCACGGCGAGCTTCTGCCGGAGAGAGAACGGATAGAGGTCGCCCATGATCTGGTCGAACGCCATCCGCACCGTCTGCCGCCTGCTCGTCTGCGCCACCTTCACGTCGCGCAGGATCACGGGATCGGCGAGCGGCTTGAGCTCGCCAAGGCGTGCTTCGAGCGCGGTCGCTGCGTGCGGCTCGCCGACCGAGGCTGTGCCGCGCAGCACCTCGGTGCCATCGCGCTTGACCATCTGGATCTGGCATTGGCGGGTAGCAGGCAGCGGCTTCGACAGGATCGCCTGCACCTCCTCACCCTCATAGCAGACGCTGCGGTAATGCGCGGAGAGGCACCCCGTTTCGAACCAGGCGCGTCCCCACAGCCGTTCGCCGAGCGGCGCGAACTGGCTGAAATGCGTGGGCCCCTCGATGGTGCCGCCCTTGAAGCCGAGCTTCTGTGCGGTTGCGTCGTCATGGATCGAGGCGTGCGCGTCGTAAGTTTGCGCTTGCAGCATCTGGCGCGGCCGGCGCCACGGCCCGATCAGGGCCTCGGCCGTCTCAGTGATCTCGGTGTCGAATGCGTTTGCAGCCATGGTGTTCTCCACAAGCAGCCATGACTAGCAGGAGCGCCACGGATGCGGCCAGCGATATTGACTTCGCCCGTGCATGCCTTTGACTGTCACAATTCGCGTCGCGCCGCCGCAATCCTTCCCGCAGCGCAAACCCCACGCCCAACGAGAGCCGAGGACTTCCGAAATGACGCTGATGCAGGTCGAGCTGGACGATAAATACCGGCTCGAATCGAAGCGGATCTTCCTGTCCGGCACCCAGGCCCTGGTCCGCTTGCCGATGTTGCAGCGCGAACGCGACCGGCTCCAGGGCCTCAACACCGGCGGCTTCATCTCGGGTTATCGCGGTTCCCCACTCGGCATGTACGACCACGCGCTGTGGCGCGCGAAGTCTTTCCTCCAGCAGCATGACATAGCCTTCGTCCCCGGCCTGAACGAGGATCTGGCCGCGACCGCCGTCTGGGGCAGCCAGCAGGTCGGCCTGTTTCCCGGCGCCAAGGTCGATGGCGTGTTCGGCATCTGGTACGGCAAGGGGCCGGGCGTCGATCGCTCGGTCGATGCGCTCAAGCACGCGAACGCAGCGGGCACCTCGCTCAATGGCGGCGTGCTGGCGCTGGCCGGCGACGACCACGGCTGCCAGTCCTCGACGCTGGCGCATCAGAGCGAGCAGGTGTTCGCCGCGGCGCTGATCCCCGTGATCAATCCCGCCACGCTCCAGGATTATCTCGACCTCGGCCTCTACGGCTTTGCGTTGTCGCGCTTCTCCGGCTGCTGGGTCGGCTTCAAGGCGATCAGCGAGACCGTGGAGAGTTCGGCATCGATCTACAGCGATCCCGAACGCATCAAGATCGTGCTCCCCGACGATTTCGAGATGCCGCCCGGCGGCCTCAACATCCGCTGGCCGGATCCACCGCTGGACGCCGAGAAGCGCCTGTTCGGCCCGAAAATGGAGGCGGTGCAGGCTTTCGCCCGCGCCAACCAGCTCGACCGCATCGTGCTCGATTCCAAGCCCGCGCGGCTCGGCATCGTCGCCACCGGCAAGGCCTATCTCGACCTGCGCCAGGCGCTCGCCGACTTGGGGATCACCGACAAGGACGCGCAGGATCTCGGCCTGCGCATCTACAAGGTCGCGATGACCTGGCCGCTGGAGGAAAGCGGCGCCAAGCGTTTCGCCGAGGGCCTTCAGGAGGTCCTCGTGGTCGAGGAGAAGCGCGGCTTCATCGAAGACCAGCTCATGCGCATCCTCTACAACATCGATGCGTCCAGGCGCCCGACAGTCACGGGCAAGCGCGACGAGCGCGGTGCACCGCTGCTGCCGAGCGAGGGCGAGCTGACGCCGACCATCGTCGCCTCTGCGCTGGTGGCGCGCTTACGTAAGCTCGGCCATCACAGCCCGGTGCTGGAACAACGCCTGGCGCGGCTCGAGGCGTTCGACAAGCCTGTCACCACCAGCGCGCCAATCAAGCTCGCGCGCACGCCGTTCTTCTGCTCGGGCTGCCCGCACAACTCCTCGACGCGCGTGCCCGAAGGAAGCCGCGCCATGGCCGGCATCGGCTGCCACGGCATGGCCCTGAGCATGCCGACGCGCCGCACCGATCTGATCTCGCATATGGGCGCCGAAGGTGTGAACTGGATCGGGCAATCGCCCTTCACCACCGAGAAGCACATCTTCCAGAATCTGGGCGACGGCACCTATACCCACTCAGGTCTTCTCGCGCTACGCGCCGCTTCCGCCGCCGGCATCAACATCACCTACAAGATCCTCTACAATGACGCCGTCGCCATGACCGGCGGCCAACCGGCCGAAGGCAGCTTCAACGTCGCGCAGATCGCGCATCAGGTCTGGGCCGAAGGCGTCAAGCGTCTTGCGATCGTTTCGGACGATCCGAGCAAATATCCGCAAGGAAATTACTTCCCGCACGGCGCGACCATCCACCATCGCCGCGAGCTCGACGCCGTGCAGCGCGACCTGCGCGACATCAAGGGTCTCACGGTCATCATCTACGACCAGACCTGCGCCGCCGAAAAGCGCCGCCGCCGCAAGCGCGGGCTCTATCCCGATCCGGCCAAACGCGCTTTCATCAACGAGCTCGTCTGCGAAGGCTGCGGCGATTGCTCTCAGGCCTCCAACTGCGTCTCGGTACAACCGCTGGAGACCGAGTTCGGCCGCAAGCGTCAGATCGACCAGTCGAACTGCAACAAGGACTTTTCCTGCGTCGAGGGCTTTTGCCCGAGTTTTGTCACCGTGCATGGCGGCAGCCTGAAGCGCGTGAAGACGTCAGCGGTCGATTCCGGCCAGCTGTTCGCCGACCTGCCGCTACCGCCGGCGCGCGAGCTGGACGGTCCCTACAACATCCTCGTCACCGGCATCGGTGGCACCGGCGTCATCACCATCGGCGCGCTGCTCGGCATGGCCGCTCATGTCGATGGTCGCGGCTGCTCGGCGCTCGACTTCACCGGCCTGTCGCAGAAAAACGGCGCCGTGATGAGCCATGTCCGCATCGCGCCGAAGCCGGAAGACATCTCCGCCGTCCGCATCACCACCGGCGGCGCCGACGTCATCCTCGGCTGCGACATGATCGTCTCAGCCGGTCCCACTGCGCTGAGCCGCGCCGAGCGCGGCGTGACCAGGGCCTATATCAACGCCGACCTGCAGCCGACCGCGAGCTTCGTGCAAAACCCCGATCTCGATTTCGAGATGGGCGCGATGCAAACCGTGCTGCGCGACGCGATCGGCGACAAGAACCTCGACATCATCGACGCGACAGGCATTGCCGCCGCGCTGATGGGCGATAGCATCGCGACCAATCCCTTCATGCTCGGCTTCGCCTTCCAGAAGGGCGCGATCCCGCTGTCGCTGGAGGCCCTGCTCCGCGCCATCGAGATCAACGGCGCCGCGATCGAGATGAACAAGCTCGCCTTCACCTGGGGCCGCCTCGCCGCCCACGACATGTCGCGGGTGCGCAGCGTGCTCCAATTCAAGAACAGAGCGGCCGCGCCGACGAAGTCACTCGACGATGTCATTGCGACCCGCGCCGAGTTCCTGACTGGCTATCAGGATAAGGCCTATGCCGAGCGCTACCTTACAGCTGTCGCCAAGGTGCGCAAGGCGGAGAGCGCGGCCTCGCCGCGCTCCACGGAACTGACGCAGGCCGTCGCAAAGAACCTGTTCAAGCTGATGTCCTACAAGGACGAGTATGAGGTCGCGCGGCTCTATACCGACGGGAGCTTTGCCAAGAAGGTGTCGGAAAAATTCGACGGCGACTTCACGCTGAAATACCACCTGGCGCCACCGATCTTTGCGAAGCGCGATAACGCGACGGGCCGGCTCCAGAAGCAGGAGTTCGGCGGCTGGATGATCCACGCTTTCCGCGTTCTCGCGAGGCTCAAATTCCTGCGCGGCACCGCGTTCGATCCGTTCGGCCGCACCGAGGAGCGCAAGACAGAGCGCAAGCTGATCGAGAATTATCTCGGCATGATCGATCAGCGGATTGCGAGACTGAAGGCCGAGCAGATCCCGCTGCTGGCACAGCTTGCGCGCGTGCCGGAGACGATCCGCGGCTTCGGTCACGTCAAGGAAGCCAACATCAAGCAGGCGGCGGCCGAGACAGCACGGCTGGAGGCGGAACTGGAGAACAGCCGCTTTGCGGCGGCTGCGGAATGACGGGAAGCGCGAGCTGTCTCTACGCCGTCATTGCGAGGAGCTCGCGACAAAATTGCGTAGCAATTTTGCGCTGATGCGACGAAGCAATCCAGAGTCTTTCCGCAGAGGTAACCTGGATTGCTTCGCTACGCTCGCAATGACGAGATTGTGGAATGCGCTCGCCACACACTCGGTGTCATCGCCAGGCTTGACCGGGCGATCCAGTACTCCGAGACAGTTGTGATTAAGCCCATAAGCCGCGGCGTACTGGATGCCCCGCCTTCGCGGAGCATGACTGCGGTGGAGATGGCTAGACCGACGTCGTGGCAACGCTTGATGCGATCGACGCTACACCACCCTCCGCCAAATGCCGCCCCGCGATGTACCCGAACGTCAGCGCTGGCCCCAGCGTGATGCCCGGGCCCGGACAGTTGCCGTTCATGATCGAGGCCATGTCGTTGCCGCAGGCATAGAGGCCGACGATCGGCGTGCCATCCGCGCGCAGCACGCGCGCCTGCGCATCGACCTTCATTCCGATCGCGGTGCCGAGATCGGCCGGATGGATGCGCATCGCGAAGAATGGCGCGCGGATAATTGGCGCGACGCAAGGATTTGGCTTGTGAGCGGCATCGCCGAGATGACGCTGGTAGATGGTGCTGCCGCGGCCGAATTCGGGATCGCGGCCCTCTTTCGCACCGGCATTGTAGGCCGCGATCGTCGCCGCGAGCGTAGACGGTTTGATGTCGATCTTCGCCGCGAGCTGCGCAACGTCAGGCGCCTCGATCAACTCGCCGCTCGCCACATAGCGCCGATAATTGCGCGTGAACGGCTTGATACGGCCGAGACCGTAGCTCCACAGGAACTCGCGGTCGCAGATGAGGTAAAACGGCCGGTCCGGCTCGCCATTGCCGTCGCGCAGCATGGCGAGCACGAATTCGTGGTAGGACAGCGCCTCGTTGACGAAGCGCCGGCCTGCGGCGTTGACGGCGATCACACCGGGCTTGGCGCGATCGGTCACCGTGTGCGGGAAGACGCCACGGCTGCCGTCGGCACGGCGGAACAACGAGGCCGGCACCCAATAGGCCGGGCTGGTCGCGTCCGTGTTGAGCGCGGCACCGGCAGCAGCCGCAAGCCGAAACCCGTCGCCTGTCCCTGATGGGTTGGTGGCCGAAACAAAACCGGCAGCGGCCGGGAAGAACCGTTTGCGCAAGCGCGCATCGTGCGAGAAGCCGCCGGTCGCGAGCACCACGCCGCGGCGCGCCGCGATCAGGCGATCGCGGGCGCCGTGTCGGATCACCACACCGGCCACGCGATCGCCTTGCATCGACAAATCCTCGACATCGGCGCTGAAGAGGATTTCGACCCGCCGCGCCAGAAGCGAGGCATACAGCCGCGCGGCGAGCGCATTGCCGAGATGCACCGTGGTGCCGCGCGGCGCGCGCAAGCGCTGCCACGCATACGCTGAAACCAGCCGCGCTGTGCGTAACGTCGATCGCAGTGATTTTCCGACCTGGCGCAGATGCGAATTGTCGAGACCGTTGACCATCATCCCGCCGAACAGCGTGAATTCCGGCAGCGGCGGCCGTAAGCGCGCAAAAGCCTTGCCAAGCCGCGTGCCGTCGAACGCCACCGGCTCCAGCACGCGGCCGCCGGACGTCGCACCCAGCCGCTCCGGATAATAGTCCGGATAGGCTTTCACCGGCCGGAGCCGCAATTCGGTGTTGGCTTCGAGATAGGCGATAGCTTCCGGTCCGCGCGCGAGGAAGGCGGCGCGCAGGCCGGCATTGGCCGGCTCGGGCACCGTGCTCGACAGATACTGCACGGCGTCCGCGACGCTGTCGGACAGCCCCGCCTCCTTCATCTTGGGATTGGCGGGGATCCAGACCGTGCCGCCGGACCATGCGGTGGTGCCGCCGACGAAGGCGGTCTTCTCGATCACCAGCACACGCAGCCCTTCGGCGGCCGCAACGGCCGCCGCCGTCATGCCGCCGGCACCGGCGCCGATGACAACGACATCGTAGGTCTCATGTGCCGGCATCATGCGGCAAGGTTCCGGGAGCGAGGCATGACCCCGTCATACCTCGCTCACCGGCCCGCAGCTAGCGCGCCTTCTTGCGCTCGACCGGGTCGATGTCGATCGCCCGCAGGCGTCCGAGCCGCAATACGTTCATGGCCAGCCGCCGGCCGATGCGGTCGCGGTCGAGCACGCGGATCAGGTCGTCGACGCCGTTGATCTCGACACCGTCGAGCCTGACGACGACATCGCCGGGCAACAGGCCCGCTTTCGCGGCCGGGCCGTCCGGCTCGATCTGCATCAAGAGCGCGCCCATCTTGTTCTCGACACCGGCCAGCACGGCATGCCGCCGCGGGACCGGCGCGGTTTGCCCGGCAACGCCGATATAGGCGCGGCGGACGTAACCGTGGCGGATGATCTCCGACAGCACGAATTGCGCGGTGTTGCTGGCGACCGCAAAGCAGATGCCTTGCGCACCGTTGATGATAGCGGTGTTGATGCCGATCACCTCGGCATTCGAGGACACCAGCGGGCCGCCGGAATTGCCCGGGTTGAGCGCGGCATCGGTCTGGATCACGTCCTCGATGGTGCGCCCGCTAACCGAACGGATCGAGCGGCCGAGCGCCGAGACCACGCCAGCGGTCACGGTCGATTCGAAGCCGAGCGGATTGCCGATCGCAATCACGAGTTGACCGCGCCGCAGGTTCTTGGAATTGCCCAGCGCAGCATAGGGCAAATGGCGCACGCCATTGGCGCGCAGCAGCGCAAGGTCAGTGTCGGGATCGACGCCGAGCACCTGGGCATCGCCGACATGGCCCTCGACGTCGCGCAGCCGGATCTCCTTGGAGGAGCCGACCACATGGCTGTTGGTGAGGACGAGTCCGTCCGGCGAGATCACGATGCCCGAGCCGAGCCCACCGCGCTCGCGGCCGTTCGGCACTTTCGGCCCGGTCTCGACCCGCACGACCGCCGGGCCGACGCGATCGGTCACGTCGATCACGGCATTGGAATAGGCATCCAGCAAGGCCCGGTCATCGGCCGGGGCAGACGCCGTCGTTCGCGATGACGATGCGTCACCGGCGATATCTGAGGTGAAGTCCAACATGGCAAGAGTCCTTGAGGCTCACACAGATGGTGGCCTGTTCCCTCCAGCGCAAGTGGCCCAACCGGGGCGCAGAGCTGGGCTGCTAGGGGGCCCGCCTCAGCGAGCCGCCTCTTGCCTTGACCGGATCGAGCAGCGACCAGTCTCCATCCGGGAGCACGTGGCCCTTGGGGAATGGTGCGCGCAGCTCAAGCCCGAGCGAGCCCAGCACGCGGTCGTCGCGGTAGTAGCATTGCAGCACGACGCGGACGAGCGTTGCGGCGGCGACGCCGCCAGAGCTGCGGAACTCCTGCGCAACGCCATCGCGCGCGGCAGGCTCGAGATCGGCAAGCGGCATCCCCGCGAGCCGCGCCAGATGATCTAGCGCTGCCACCACCAGCTTGGTGTCGCGGCCGAGCGTGGCCAGCATGTCGGCCTGGATGATGTCGTCATCGGCGCCCGGGACGCGGTATTCCTCGCTCGCCGGAATGATCATCGCGGCGATCGTGCGCAAGTCCTTGCGCTGCCGAGGCGTGAGGGTGAGCTGATCAGTCATTGGGGCCTCGCGTCGGAACGTTGCGGCTAAGGGTGACGGTGCGCTCCCTCCCCCGCTTGCGGGGGAGGGTTGGGGAGAGGGTGTCTCCGCAAAGAGACGCCTCCAGAGGAAAGAGCCCTCACCCGCCGCGCTCTTCGAGCGCGTCGACCTCTCCCGCACGCGGGAGAGGTGCAGCGAGTTCGTGGCGGGTTCGGTGCATCCATCACGCGCCTCAGTCGAACAAATTGGCGAGGCGCTGCTTCATCTGATCGGCGATGTAGAGCGCGAGGGCCTGGATGGTGGACGTCGGGTTCACCCCACCCGAGGTCACGAAGATGCTGCCGTCGACGATGAAGAGGTTCTTCACGTCGTGCGAACGGCCCCATTCGTTGACGACCGAGCGTTCGGGATCGGTGCCCATACGCGCGGTGCCGAGCAGGTGCCAGCCGCCCCACGGAATCGGCGAATTGATGCAGATGTCGGCCGCCCCCGCCGTTTCGAGAACCTCGCGGCCGCGGGCCAGCGCATGCTCCATCATCTTCCGGCTGTTCTCGCTGATCGTATAGTCGATCTTCGGCGCGGGAATGCCGTGACTGTCCTTCAGCACGGGATCGAGCGTGACGCGATTGTGCTCTTCGGGCAGGTCCTCGCAGATCGCGGAGAAACCCAGCCGATGGCCATTGAGCTTGCGAAAGACGCGATGGTGATCGGCGCCCCAGGGCAGAATGCCCTTCTGCTCGCTGACGACGGCCTCGAACACCGGCCCTGCCCCGCGCACGAATTGCACGCCGTAGCCGCGCACGAAGCCGCGCGACAGGTCCGTGTCATACCATTGCTTGCTCCACAGGCACGTCGGCGGCGCGCGGTTGGAATCCGTCGGCTCCTTCACATAGCCGTAGATCTGCGCATAGGGATGGAACATCAGGTTCTTGCCGACGAGGCCGGACGAATTGGCAAGGCCGTTCGGGAAGCGCCCCGAGGCCGAGTTCAGCAGCAGTCGCGGCGTGCCGACGCCGTTGCAGGCGATGATGACGACGTGCGCGGGCTGAAACTGCTCGACGCCGTCCTTGTCGTAATAGACCACGCCCGAGGCCATGCCGTTCTCGTCGGTGGTGATCTCACGCACCCGGCAATGGGTGCGCAGCTCGACGCCGGCGCGGATCGCATGCGGCCAATAGGTGATGTCGGTGGAAGACTTTGCGCCTTGCGCGCAGGCCGGCGTGCAATGGCCGAGATTGATGCAGCGCGCCCGGCCCTCGTAATCCATGGTCGCGACCGTCGTGTCGGACGGCCACCAGTGCCAGCCGCGCCTGTTCATGGCCTTGGCGATGATGGCGCCTGACAATCCGAGCGGCTGCTGCGGCATCGGCGGATGCGTCAGCGGCGAAAGCGGATCGCCTGACAAGCCCGACGTGCCCATCATCCGGTCGTTCTCCTCGAAGAACGGAGTCAGCGCGTCATAGTCGATCGGCCAGTCGTCGGCGACG
Source organism: Bradyrhizobium sp. SPXBL-04 (assembly GCF_051853035.1). NCBI lineage: Bacteria > Pseudomonadati > Pseudomonadota > Alphaproteobacteria > Hyphomicrobiales > Nitrobacteraceae > Bradyrhizobium > Bradyrhizobium sp. SPXBL-04. Next base: position 6,241,625 of record NZ_CP182472.1, read on the forward strand.
CCGTCGAGCGTCTTCACCTTGAAATCGGACGGATGCAGCCGCGGCCAGTGCGCGGTGTACATCACCGTCGAGCCGCCCACCGCGTTGTAGTTGACGACCTTGATCGGCGAATGGTCGTCATTGATCGGGTAGTCCTCGGGCCGGCCGCGAACGTTGGGGCTCGACGACCATTCGCCGTAGAACTTGGCCTCCCAGTCGCGGCCTGTGCTGGGATATTCCGCCGGATTCATCCAGCCGCCCTGCTCAAGGCAGAGAATGTGCATCTTGGTCTCGGCCAGCGACCACGCCACCGCCGCGCCCGAAGCGCCGGCGCCGATGATCAGGACGTCCACGGGGTCTTTCATTGCAACCTTGTCCTCCCCCTCGCCGCTTCCGGGCGATTCGGCCTCTGCAATCCGCAAGGCCCGCGAACGATAGGATCAGAGCAATGGCTGAGTAAAGCCGCGAGGCCGGAATGTCGCACTTCGCAGGGCGCAGACCATTGGTATCGCCACATCCGGATGCTAGGAACAGGGCGCACGAGCCATCGATAGCGAGATCGTATGTCCATCCGAAATTTCTTTGCCCCCGCCCGCGCTTTTGCGCTCGTTTCGTTTTTCGCCTTGTCCGGATTTCTGGCCTCGTCGGGGCCGGCCTCCGCGCTGACTGCCGCCGCGACGGTCCGCGACGGCAACTCGATCCAGCTCGGCGACGTCACCTACCGGCTCGACGGCGTCGACGCACCCGAGCTGGACCAGGTCTGCATCGACGATCACGCCGATTCCTGGGCCTGCGGCATCGAGGCTCGTGACCAACTGGCGAAGCTGATCGGCAAACGGACGGTGCGCTGTGACGACGTCGGACCGGAAAAGAGTTTTGGCAAGCGGCACCGCGCCATCTGCACGGCCGAGGGCGACAAGGCCAGCTTGAACGAGCAGCTGATCAAGCTCGGCTTTGCCCTCGCGCGCGAGCCGATCAAGGCCAACGTCAAGCCGGCGGCCACCGAAGCCAAGACGGCGGCGGTCGGGATCTGGAAGGGCTGCTTTGTTGCACCGCAAGATTTCCGTGGCGGCAAGAAGGACGGCGCGCTCCTCGGCGCCGCGTGCCGCCCAGACCGCGACAAGGAGATCCGCGCCGTGCTGTTCCCGGAGGAGCTGACGATGCCGCCGAGTTGCAGCATCAAGGGCAAGCTCGCGGTGCGCGCACGCGTCACCGGCAATATCGGCATCTATCATTTGCGGGGCTGCCCGAGCTATCCGGCGACCACCAAGCCCGACCGCTGGTTCTGCTCGGAGGATGACGCGCAGGCCGCCGGCTTCCGCAGGGCCTACAACTGCCGTCGGCCGAAGTGAAAAATTCCTTCACACATCCGTGAGTGGTAGTCCGAGACCGTATTGATCCGGAATTGAACTCGATCGGGGGTTGCGCCATTTGTATGGTTACGCAAGCGCCTTGCGCGAGCGTTTCCTTGGCAGCAATCCGACTTCGGTCCGATTGCCTTGCTCGGGCGTTTCCTCCCTAGACTTGGGCCGCTTGTCATCACAAGCGGCTCTTCTTTTTTGGGCGGGGCCCTAACTCCGCATCTGCATGATCTGGTCCATCGGCGGCATGTTGGCGTTCAGATGCGCCATGATCCAGACCGTGCCGCCGACCACCAGGAAGACGACCAGGAGGCCGAAGGCGAGCGCCAGCACGTTGTTGGTATTGTCGGGGCCGGTGGTGATGTGCAGGAAGAAAACGAGATGCACGCCCATCTGTGCGATCGCGAGCACGATCAGCGCCACGGGGATGGACGGCTGCCAGACCAGATCGGTGCCGGCGATGAAGAACGACGTCGCCGTGAGCAGCAGGGCCAGGACAAGACCGACAACGTAACCGAGGATACGGACGCCGACACTGTGTTGCTCTTCCTCGCCGGGCGCGAGGTCGTGTTTGACCAACTCATGCGTCTGATCGCTCATGGCGCACTCCCAAGCAGGTAAACCACGGAAAACACGGCGACCCAGATGATGTCGAGCGCGTGCCAGAACAGCGCAAAGCACATCATCCGCCGCTGGATGTCGGCACGAAAGCCCTTGGCGAACACCTGCGCCATCATGGTGAGCAGCCACAACACGCCGGCCGAGACGTGGAGGCCATGGCATCCGACCAGCGAGAAGAACGCGGTCAGGAACGCGCTACGCGACGGGCCATAGCCACGGGCGACGAGGTCGGCGAATTCGCGGAACTCGATGGTGAGGAATATGAGGCCGAGCACGCAGGTCACGGCCATGCCGAGATAGAACCAGAACCGGTTGCGCACGTCGGCGGCAATGCTGGCCATGCCGCAGGTGAAGCTCGACAGCAACAGGCAGACCGTCTCGATCGCGACGTTCTTCTGGTCGAAGATCTCCGAGCCCTTCGGGCCGCCGGCGGTCTGGCCGGCCAGCACGGCGTAGGCCGCAAAGAAACAGGAGAACATCACGATGTCGGAGAGCAGGAAGATCCAGAAGCCGTAGGCGGTCACGATCCGCTTCGGCGCGGGCCCGGTATGCTCGATGACGACACCGATGTGATGGGGATCGGCATGGGCGTGGCCAGCGGTCGCGGTCATCGACATCAGACGGCCCCCGCCATGCTGACGAGCCTGCGCCGTTCCTCCAGATTGACGCGGTCGATGCGGGCGACCTGATCGGCCGGGATGACGTATTCGTCATGGTCGCGCCAGGCGAACAGGACGAAGGTCGCGAAGGCGCCGAGGCCGCCCAAAATCACCATCCACCAGATGTGCCAGATCAGCGCGAAGCCCATGATGGTGGCGAAGAACGCGCAGACGAAGCCGGTCGGCGAATTCCGGGGCATCTCGATGTCCTGATATTCCGGCTCTTCGTGCTCGAGCAGTTGCTGCTTGGCATGGGCCTTCATCTCCCAATAGGCGTCCTCGCCGCGCACATCGGGATTGAACGCGAAGTTGAACACCGGCGGCGGCGACGAGGTCGCCCATTCCAGCGAACGGCCGTCCCAGGGATCGCCGGTGCGGTCGCGCAGGGCCTCGCGGTCGCGGATGCTGACGACGAGTTGCATGATCTGGCAGATCACGCCGATCGTCAGCACCGCCATGCCGACCGCCGCCACCAGCATCCAGGGCCGCCAGACCGCGACATCGTAGTGCTGCATGCGGCGCGTCATGCCGAGCATGCCGGCGACATAGAGCGGCATGAAGGTGATGAAGAAGCCGAGGAAGGTGAACCAGAACGCAGCCTTGCCCCAGCGTTCGTCGAGACGGAAACCGAACGCCTTTGGAAACCAATATTCGAAGCCGGCGAAAGCGCCGAACAGCACGCCGCCGATGATGACGTTGTGGAAGTGCGCCACCAGGAACATGCTGTTGTGAAGCATGAAATCGGCCGGCGGCACCGCGAGTAGGACGCCCGTCAATCCGCCGACGATGAATGTCACCATGAAGCCGACCGCCCACAGCATCGGCGTCGCGAAGCGAATGCGGCCGCCATACATAGTGAACAGCCAATTGTAGATCTTCACCCCCGTCGGCACCGCGATGATCATGCTGGCGATGCCGAAGATGGCGTTGACGTCGGGCCCAGCTCCCATCGTGAAGAAATGATGCAGCCATACCATGAAGGAGATGACGCAGATCGCCATGGTGGCCAGCACCATCGAGCGATAGCCGAACAGTGCCTTGCCGGAGAAGGTCGAGACCACCTCGGAGAAGATGCCGAAGGCCGGCAGCACCAGGATGTAGACCTCGGGATGGCCCCAGGCCCAGATCAAATTCATGAACATCATGAGGTTGCCGCCGGCCTCGTTGGTGAAGAAGTGGAAGCCGAGGTAGCGGTCGAGCAGCAGCATCGCCAGCGTGGCGGTGAGGATCGGGAACGCCGCGACGATGAGGAGATTCGAGGCCAGCGTGGTCCAGCAGAACATCGGCATGCGGAGATAGTTCATGCCTTTGGTGCGCAGCTTCAGCACGGTGGTGACAAGATTGATGCCGGCGACCAGGGTGCCGACGCCGGAGATCTGGAGTGACCAGGCGTAGTAATCGACGCCGACGCCGGGCGAGTAGGACAATTCCGAGAGCGGCGGAAAGGCGAGCCAGCCGGTGCGCGCGAATTCCCCGACCACGAGCGAGATATTGACCAGCAGCGCGCCGGTCGCGGTCAGCCAGAAGCCGACGGAATTGAGCGTCGGGAACGCGACATCGCGCACGCCGAGCTGGAGCGGCACGATCAGGTTCATCAGCCCGATCACGAACGGCATCGCCACGAAGAAGATCATGATGGTGCCGTGCGCCGAAAAGATCTGGTTGTAGTGCTCGGGCGGCAGATAGCCTTGCGACTGGTAGGCGACGGCCTGCTGGATTCGCATCATGATGGCGTCGCTGCCGCCGCGCAGCAGCATTACCGAGGCCAGCAGCACATACATGACCCCGATGCGCTTGTGGTCGACGCTGGTGATCCATTCGCGCCAGAGATAGGGCAGATGCCCCTTGATCACGACCCAGGCCAGCACGCCCAGGATTGCGACCAGCACCACAGCGCCCGCAACGAGCGGAATCGGCTGATCGAACGGAATGGCGGACCAGTCGAGCTTACCGAGCATCGTGGCCTCCACTGTGCGACCGGCCCGCTTCGGATGCGAGCTCCGGTCCAGGACCCGGCGGAATATGCTGGGTCGCGATCAGGTCGAACAGACGCGGATCTTCGAGCCGATAGGTCGGCCGCCCCGTCTCGACGCCTTGCTGCATCAGCTTTGTGTAACTGTCCGCATTCAGCACGGCGTCCGTCTTCGCCGTGGTCGCCACCCACTCCGGAAAGGCGAGCGGCGAGATCACGTTGACGTCGAACATCATGTCGGGGAAGCCGTCGCCGGAGAAATGCGCCGACAGGCCCTGCAGCTTGGCCTCGTTGTCGGCGCGCAGGTTCAGCTTCGTCACCATGCCGTTCATGGTGTAGATCATGCTGCCGAGCTGCGGGATGAAAAACGTGTTCATCACGCTCGACGACGTCAGCTGGAAATTCAGCTCGGCGCCCGCCGGTACGGTCAGCGTATTGACCGTGGCGATGCGCTGATCCGGATAGATGAACAGCCATTTCCAGTCGAGCGAGACGGCCTGGATCCGCACCGGGCTGCCGGTGCCTGGCACGGGCGCTGCGGGATCGAGCTGGTGCGAGCCGATCCAGGCGACGCCGCCGAGCAGGATGACGGTGAGCGCAGGGATCGCCCACACCACCATCTCGACGCGGCCGGAATAGACGAAGTCGGGCTGGAAACGCGCTTTCGGATTGGACGCGCGAAACCAGAACGCGAAGCCGAGGATCGCAACGATGGTCGGCACCACGATCACGAGCATGATGAAGACGGAATCGACCAGGATGGTGCTGTTGGCCGCAGCCACAGGCCCTTGCGGATCGAACAGATTCATCGGCGAGCCACTGGCGGTTGGGAAGCCCCGGGACAGAGCCTAGCGCGGGAAAGGCTCCGCAACAAACGCGATTGCCTGAAAACGGTTCCTGAACCGCAAAGGGTCAGCCATGCGCGATGGGCCGGGCGCAACATGCAATTCCACGTGATCTCAATGACATGAACGCAGAGGCGCGCCCTTCTCTCCGATTGGGGCGATTGCTAATCTGCACGAAAATACTGAATGAACAGACCGAGCCCGGGAGTGAACCGAGATGCGCTTGAAGGACAAGATTGCGATCGTCGTCGGCGCCGGCCAGAGCCCCGGCGAGGGCATGGGCAACGGGCGCGCCACCGCGCTTACCTTCGCGCGCGAGGGGGCCAAGGTCTTGTGCGTCGATCACCAGCTGGAATCGGCGCAGGAAACGGTTGCGATGATCACCGCGGAGCAGGGCACGGCCGCAGCCTTTAAGGCCGATGTGACCAAAGCCGCCGACATCAAAGCGATGGTCGCGGACGCGCAATCGCGCTGGGGCCGGATCGACGTGCTGCACAACAATGTTGGCGTCAGTCTCTCCGGCGGCGATGCCGAATTGCTGCAGCTGACCGAAGAGGCATTCGACCGCGTCGTCGCCATCAACCTGAAGAGCTGCATTCTCGCCGCGAAAGAGGTGATCCCGATCATGCGCGCGCAGAGAGGCGGCGCCATCATCAACATCTCCTCGATGGCCGCGATCACGACCTACCCTTATGTCGCCTACAAGGCGACGAAGTCGGCGATGATCGCCTTCACCGAACAGCTCGCCTACCAGAACGCCGAATACGGCATCCGCGCCAACGTCATCCTGCCCGGCCTGATGAACACGCCGATGGCGGTCGATACCCGCGCCCGCGAATGGCACAAGACCCGCGCCGAAGTCGAAGCCGAACGCGACAGCAAGGTGCCGCTGCGCAAGAAGATGGGCACCGGATGGGATGTCGCCAATGCCGCGCTGTTCCTGGCATCAGATGAAGCGAACTTCATTACGGGCGTGACACTGCCAGTGGATGGTGGGGCGAGCGTGAGGCGGGGGTGAGTGCCAAAGGGACGCTGCACTTACCCTCCCCTGGAGGGGGAGGGTCGCCACGCATGAAGCGCAGCGCAATGCGTAGCGCGGTGGGGTGACGGTCTCTCCGCATCGAACTCTGCCCGAGTGGAGAGATCACCCCACCCCGCTCGCGCTGCGCGCGACCGACCCTCCCCCTCCAGGGGAGGGTGCAGTGTCATTGCGGCACGCGCGTCACCCGCCAGATCGTGCCATTGCCGTCCTCCGATACCAGCAGCGATCCATCCTTCGCCACGGTCACTCCGACCGGCCGTCCCCACACCTCGGTGTCGCTCACCACGAACCCCGTGACGAAATCCTCGTACTCCCCGGTCGGCTTGCCGTCCTTCATCTTGATGCGGATCACCTTGTAGCCGGTGCGCTTTGATCTGTTCCAGGAGCCATGCTGGGCGGCGAAGGCGTCGCCCTGGTACTCGGGCGGAAACTGCGTGCCCTGGTAGAAGGTCATGCCGAGCGAGGCCGAGTGCGGCTGGATCAGCACATCCGGCACCGTCACCTTGTCCTTGAGGTCCGGCCGCGAGCCGGCGTGGCGCGGGTCTTCGTTGCCTCCGATGTAGAACCAGGGCCAGCCGTAGAAACCGCCCTCCTTCACGCTGGTCACGTAGTCGGGCACCAGATCGTCGCCGAGGCCGTCGCGCTCGTTGGTCGAGCACCAGGGCAGACCGGTCTGCGGCTGGATCGCGAGGCCGACGCAGTTGCGGAGTCCGGTGGCGTAGATCTTCCGCTCCTTGCCGTCAGAATTGAACACCAGCACGGCGGCGCGCTCGGTCTCGCTGGCCCAGGCCGCGCCAAGCGGCTGCGCTTTTGACCACGCCTCCATCCCGCCCGGCGGCGTGCCCATGCCCTCTGCGACGTTGCTGAGCGAGCCGACCGACACCAGCATGCGCTTGTTGTCCGGCGTGAACACGATGTCGCGGGTGGAATGGCCGCCATCATGCGGCAGGCTTGCCACGATCGTTTCCGCCTTGCCGCGTGCCTTGAGATCGCCGGCCTGGTAGGGAAAGCGAACGACGCTGTCGGTGTTGGCGACATAGACCCATTGCGGGTTGTCGCCGTTCGGAAAAAAGGCGATGCCGAACGGCTGCCTCAGTCCGCTGGCAAACACCTCGTTGGTCACCTTGCCGCCATCGCCCGCGCGCAGCACGCGGATGTTGCCGGCCCGCGTCTCCGCGACAAAGACATCGCCATTCGGCGCGATCCGCACGACGCGTGGCGTGCGCAAGCCTTCGGCGAACAGCTCGATCTTGAATCCAGTCGGCACCTGGAGCGCAGCCTCGGGCGGACGCGGCACCACGCGCGCGGAGCTTGCAACCGACCGCGTCGCGCCGGGCCTGACCAGATCCTGTGGCCGGATCAACCTGACCGTGCCAGGCCTGTCGGCCCGCCAGTCGCCATAGGCGTCCTTGCCCTGCAGCACCGGCTCACCTCGTGCGCTGGTCGCAGCCGCGACCAGCAATCCCGCGGACAGCGCAACGAACCATAGTCTGTTCTTCACGTCTCCCTCCCGGCCTGCACGTCTCAAACGTCAATATGCGACAACCCGCAACCGTTCTGCGGCAGGTCATGCGCCTGCCGAATTCCACGTCAGCTCATGCCCGTACGATGGGCATCAGCCGCGGCCCATCGTACTGGAAAATGCGGCTGATCGGTGCGACACATTGGCGGGGCGCGACCGGCGGTTGTTCAAAGCTGCGGCATTGGTGTCGCGGCTGATGGGGTGATCATGTGGGGATCCGTCATATCGGAATGGACGAGCCTGCTGCTGCGCTGGCTGCACGTGGTTGCCGCGATCGCCTGGATCGGCAGTTCATTCTATTTCATCGCCCTCGATCTCAGCCTCAGGCCCAAAAGCGACCTGCCTGATGGCGTGCAGGGCGAGGCCTGGCAGGTCCACGGCGGCGGCTTCTACCGGATCATGAAATATCTGGTCGCACCGAGCCAGATGCCGGACGAGCTGACCTGGTTCAAATGGGAGGCCTACACCACCTGGCTGTCCGGCTTCGCGCTGATGGTGGTGGTGTATTATCTCGAGGCCGATTTATTTCTGGTCGACAAGGCGATCCTCGACCTCACGCCATTCCAGGCCGGCCTGTTCAGCTTCTTTAGCCTCGCTCTGGCATGGCTGCTTTATGAGGCCGCGTGCCGCTCTGGGCTTGCGCAGCGCGAGCTGCCCTTCGCTATCGGCGGCTATTTGTTCCTGGTCGCGCTGACCTACGCCTTCACCCATGTGCTGAGCGGTCGTGGCGCCTTCAACCAGATCGGGGCGATCATCGGCACCATCATGGTCGCCAACGTCTTCGCGCTGATCATCCCGAACCAGAAGAAGATCGTGGCCAGCCTGATCGCGGGACAGGCGCCCGACCCGAAGCTCGGCAAGGCCAGCAAGGAACGCTCGGTCCACAACAACTATCTGACCTTGCCCGTGGTCGTGCTGATGATCAGCAACCACTATCCCCTGCTCTACGCCACGCGCTTCAACTGGATCATCGTCGCGATCATCCTGGCGCTCGGCCCCGTGATCCGCCATTTCTTCAACGCGCGGCATGCGGGGCGCAAATCGCCGTGGTGGGTGTGGGGCGTCGCAGCAATCGGCGTGATCGCGATCCTCTTCCTCTCCGCCGCCGGACCGCGCGACGTCAAGACCGGCGCGCTGCCGGCACAGCCGACGCTCGCCAATGTCGAGGAGATCGTGATGTCCCGCTGCAGCATGTGCCACGCGGCCGAGCCGGTCTGGGCCGGCATCGTCACTGCGCCGAAAGGCATATTGCTTGACGCGCCCGAGCACATCCATCGCAACATCCGCCTGATCGGGCGTGTCGCGGCCTGGTCCAATGCGATGCCGCCGGGCAATGTCACCGAGATGACCAGCGAGGAGCGCGCCATTCTCGCCGCCTATGTCGAGCAGGCGCATTGATGCCGTCCCGCGTCGGCACGGCATTTCGCGGAATGAAATTCCCGCATCTCCCACCGAATTGAAAATGACTCGACCGTCTATCCGGCGTAGACAGGAGCCGTGGCCGCCGCCGCGGCCAAAGTCAGTTGCATGCGCGGGGAAAGAACAGTGGCTCTCAAGAACGTCATCGGTATCGACCACGCCGTGGTCATGGTGAAGGATCTCGACCAGGCTGCCGAGAATTACCGGCAGCTCGGCTTCACCGTCTCCCCGCGCGGCACCCACAGCGTCCATATGGGCACCGGCAACTACACCATCATGTTCGACCCCGACTACATGGAGCTGCTCGGCGTGCTCGCTGCGACCGAGCTCAATGCCCCGGCGCGCGCCTTTCTCGACAAGCACGGCGAAGGCATCGAGCGCATCGCCTTCACCGCAATCGATTCCGCCGCCGGCGCCGAGGAGATCCGCGCACGCGGCCTGGCGCCGATCGGCCCGACCGATTTCGAACGGCCGGTGACGCTGCCTGATGGCACGGTCTCGGCGGCGAGATTCCGTACCTTCATGTGGCCGACCGCGGAAGCGCCCGGCGGCGTGCGTATCTTCGCCTGCCAGCACAAGACTCGCGAGACGGTGTGGATTCCCGAATTGATGAAGCACGCCAATGCGACCAGGCGGATCAAGCAGACGCTGATCGCAACGCCTGAGCCTGCGAACGAGGCCGCGCATCTCGGCCGGCTGATCGACCGCGAGCCGAAAACGGCTGCCGACGGCGCGGTCACCGTGCCCTCCGGCGGCGACCGTGCCGACTTCGTCTATCTGACGCTGGACCAGCTCGGCAAACGCTATCCCGGCGTGCCGCTCGCGGGCCTCTCAGAGCGCGGCGGCGCGGCGCTGGTGCTCATCAGCGGCGATCTCGCGGCAACCGAGAAGGCGCTGGGATCAGTCGCTGTGCGCAGCGGAGCTGCGATCTGCGTGCCGCCGGCCAAGGCCAACGGCACCCTGCTCGCCTTCATTGCGAGCTGATTTGAACTAATTCTTTAACGCGTATTTACCCAGCGGCTCTAGGATTTCCGGCAGTCCAAGCCGCCGGAGCCAAGCGCATGTTCGAAGAGGGATCGCCGATCGCCTATGACGCGCCGGCCGAACTGAAGAAGTGGCCGTCGCTGAAGGGGCAGAGGCAGAAGGACCGAGGCCCGCCCTATCTCGTCTACAACGGCACGCTCGCCGACTGTGTCCGCGAGCTGATGGGCAAGCCGATCAAAGGCATTTCGCTCTACGACATCATGACGAAGCCGCAACCGGCCTTCGACCAGACCGTGCTGTCGCCCGGCGATGCCGCCGAGATCGCGATGCGCAAGGATTTTCCGAAAGACTAATTCGAGGCGCGGCTGCCGGCCGTCTTGCCCTGCTGCCTCGAGGACGTATCCGTCGGCGCATCGAGGAAGACGACGGGTGTGCCGCGCTTCACGTTCTCGCCGAGCACACGCGCATCCCAATTGGTGAGCCTGATGCAGCCGTGAGACGCGGACTTGCTGACCCTGTCGGGCTCTGCCGTTCCATGAATGCCGTAGCCCTGCGCCGACAGTCCGATCCAGTACGAACCCACCGGATTGTTCGGCCCCGGCTTGATGTCGAACGGCCTTTTGGATTTGACACTCTTGAACTTGTACTCGGGATTGTAGTGATAGGTCGGCTGCTCGTGGGTGCCGGTCACCTTCAGCGTCCCCATCGGTGTCGGACGATCCGGACTGCCGATTGTCGCCGGGTAGAACGCGATGAGACGACCGGAGCCGTCGAACGCCTTCAACGTCGCTCGCGTCTTGTCGATCTCGACCCGCGCAATGCGCGGAAGCTCCCGTTGCGCCGGAACGTTGGCCACGACGATCGTCTCGCCGGATTTGTCGAAAGCCTTCCTTGGATTGAGCGTCTTCAATAGCTCCTCGCTCATGTGGAATTTTTCCGCGAGCCCTTCGAGCGGACTGGTGTAGCTCAGCGCCTCCAGTGACTTCATCTCGTCGAGCTTGGCCGGCAGCCTCTTGAGGAACGGCCCCTTCACGTCTGCGTCGGTGATCGTGTAGTCGACGACGACGGGACCTTCGCTCGCTGCGTTCAGCTGGTCCCACAGTTCCGGGGCAATCGTCTTGTCGAAGGCGATCCCGTTCTGCTCGGCGAACGCCTTCATCGCCTTCTGCGCGTTCTCGCCGAACTTGCCGTCGATCTGGCCGGGCGAGAATTGCGCACGATCGAGCAGGATCTGAAGCTTCGTCACCGAAGCGTTGAGCTTATCGGTCGCCGGCTGCTTTTCGGGACGCGCAGCATCATTCACCGCCACTGCGTCGAGATTGCCCGCGAGTGCCGGGCAGAAGATCCAGAGCGACATCACCGCACCAAGCATCCATCGCATCATGATGGCTCGTCCCAATTCGCAAAGTGATCCGCAAAACCGCGGAGAGTTTCTCTTTGGAAACACCGTAGTAACACCGACGGAACCCATGAGACCGCAGCTTTGCCGCAATCGCGCGGTTAAGAATTCCTTATCGCCGGCGCATCGCTGGCCGTTCATCCCACAGTTCGAGGTTGCCCCAGCAAATGCGATTTGTCGTCGCGGCTTGCGCCGCGTTCATGATTTTGATGTGCGACCTCGATCCGCCGGCGTCCCGGCAAACATCAGCATTCGACACCACTACTCTCCAGAACAATCATGCCTCGCCACTTGTTCCGGTGGTCGAACTCTTCCTCGCCAGCGTGCAGGCCGTCGAGCTCGCCAATGCACACGCGGCCCTTGAGGAGAATAGCGAGCCGCCGCGCGCGGCCGAAACCGTCGCCGAGGGTCCGGTTTCACCGACAGACCGATTCTGCCACGCGCTTCGCGAAGCCGCCGAGGCCAGCGGCATTCCGGTGCCGTTCTTCGCGCGCCTGATCTGGCAGGAGAGCCGCTTCAAGTCGAACGAAGTCAGCCACGCCGGCGCGCAGGGCGTCGCGCAATTCATGCCGGAGACCGCCGCCGAGGTCGGACTCGATGATCCCTTCGATCCCATGAAGGCGCTGCCGGCATCGGCAAAATTCCTACGCAAGCTCCGTGACGATTTCGGCAATCTCGGCCTCGCCGCAGCCGCCTACAATGCAGGTCCCGGCCGCATCCAGAAGTGGCTTGCCAAGGAGAGCGAGCTGCCGCGCGAGACGCGCGACTATGTTCGCATCATCACCGGCACCAAGGCCGAGGACTGGACCGAGCGCGCGGAAGCGCTCGCGATCCGGATCGACTTGCCGCGCGAGGCGCCGTGCGAAGGCATCGGCAGCCTCTCGAAAGCCAGGGATGTCGCCTGGGTTCCGGTCAACCTGACGCCATCGGTCACGACCATCATCCGCAAAGCCGAACAGCTTGCCGCGCGACTGATGGCGAGCCGCGCCCGCAAGCGATTCGCAACCATGCTCCGGAAGAACACTTCGGCGCACGGCAAGGCGCGCAGCATGATTGCAGCACGCGCGGCCGGCAACAGTGCGAAGGCCCGCGCCATCCGCTTCGCATCGCGCGAACGGCCTTCCGGCTAGTTTTGGAGCCGCGCGAGCGCTAAAACGCTCCGTTCCACTTTCCCGGACAGGGGGATGGACCCTGTGTCTGCACGGAACTTGCGATGCCATTGAAGAGTGCCGGGATCATCGCCTATCGGAAGCGCCGCAGGCTCGAGGTTCTCCTCGTTCATCCTGGAGGGCCGTTCTGGCGCAACAAGGATCTCGGCGCATGGTCGATCCCGAAGGGCGAATATGCGGACGAAGAAGATGGGGAAATCGCCGCGCGGCGGGAGTTTGCCGAAGAGCTTGGGCTTGAGCTGTCCGTGCCGCTGATCGCGCTTGGAGAGGTCAAGCAGCGCGGCGGCAAGCTCGTCACCGCGTTTGCTGCCGAGCTCGACATCGATACGAGCAGCCTTCGCAGCAACACCTTCGAGATCGAATGGCCGCCCCGCAGCGGCAAACGGCAGACCTTCCCGGAGGTCGATCGTGCCGAATGGTTCACGCTCAAAGAGGCGCAGGAGAGGATCAATGCAGGACAACGCCCGCTGCTTGATCGGCTACAGCGACTGGCCGGCGGCGAATAGGCGCGTCGCTTACACCGGCTTATCGCGAGCTTCGAAGGCAGCCGCGAACGAGGTGCGCTCCCTCTCCCGCTTGCGGGAGAGGGTTGGGGAGAGGGTGTCTCCACAACGGGACAATCCCCAAGAGGAAAGAGCCCTCACACGGCGCTACGCGCCGACCTCTCCCGCAAGCGGGAGAGGTTAAGAAGAGCCGGTGGCGAATAGGCGCGTCGCGATGACGGCTATTTCGAGCAAAGCCAGACTTTCCTACTCCGCCTTGATCGCGGCGGCAACGACTTCGGCAAGCTCCTTCGTTTCCTTCGCGATCTTGGCGGCATACTCAGTCGGGCTGAGCACGCTGACCACGCCCTGCGAGCCGAGCTTCTCTTCAACCGCCGGATCCTTGGCAGCGGTGACGATCTCCCGGTGCAGCGTCTCCAGGATCGGTGCCGGTGTCGCCTTCGGCATGAAGAAGCCGACCCAGAACGAGATGTCGAAGCCGGGATAGCCGGCTTCCGCGACGGTCGGCACATCAGGCAGCGCCGGCAGCCGCTCGGCTGAGGACACCGCAAGCGCGCGCAGCTTGCCGGCCTTGACCAGCGGCACGGCAGAGAGCGGATCGAACACCGCCAGCACCTCTTGCGCGAGCAGGCCGACCTCGGATGCCGAACCGCCGCGATAAGGCACGTGGATCATCTTGATGCCGGCCTTCTGGCTGAGCAGCTCCATGGCGAGATGGGCGAGATTGCCGTTGCCGCCCGAACCGTAAGCGAGCGCGCCGGGGGCGGCCTTCGCGGCGGCGACGAGATCGGCGACGGTCTTGATGCCGGCGGTCTTGGGATTCTCCGGATTGACCACGAGCACCAGCGGCGCCGAGACCACGGTCGTGAGCGGCGCGAAATCCTTCTCCGGATCGTAGCGGATATCTTTGAACAGCGTCCTGTTGAGCGTGATGGTGGACGAGTTGCAGGCGAGAATGGTGTAGCCGTCGCCTTCCGCACGCGCGACGCCTTCGGCGGCGATCATGCCATTGGCGCCGGCGCGGTTCTCGACCACGAAGGGCTGGCCGAGCTTGTTGCTTAAGCGATCGCCGATGATGCGCGCGACAACGTCGACCGGGCCGCCGGCGCTGAAGCCGACCATGATCTTGACCGGGCGCGCCGGATATTTCTGCGCGAGCGCCTGTGTCGTGACGCACAATCCGGCGACAATCGCCAACAGGCGAAGCGTTCGTTGCATTCGTTCCCTCCCCAGACCTCATCGCGCCGCTTGTGCATGCTTGTTGGTGCGACGCATTCGAAGGTCGATGATGAGCGGCGGCGCCGGAATTCGCAATCGCGTTTGCGCGTCGGCATTCCGCCGCGCGGCACGAAAGAGCAGCTCCGCAACAAAAAATGCGAAAACAACCCCATGCACAGTAGCCGACCGTTGTCGAAACAAGGACTTGGGCAGGACAAGGCGAATTTCTGGTATTGCGAATTCGAATTGACACGTCGGGCAAAACACCGGCATAATGGCATGATCGCAACAGCCGTGAGCGCCCAGGCCATTTCAGCCCTGCACGCCGCGAGCTGGTTGCGCGTAAGTCCTTCATCGACATCTGAAAATTGCAATCACCGCGCGGCACGCGCGCGACCGGCTTCGCGCCGCAAGCGCTCGCGCCCGCAAAGGACCTTAGGACATGACGTCAACTCCCCATCGCACCAGCACGTTACCGATCGCGGCAACGGATTGCAGCAGACCCACGCCCCGGATCAAGCTCACCCGGCGGCGCCTGGAGATCCAACATCCCGACCCGCAAGCCGGCGAGCGGCTGCTGGCTGAGGCGCTCGGCGCCGTCGATCGCGACGCGCTGCACGGCATCCTCCAACAATTGCTCAAGGCCAGCGTGATCGAGCAGAAGCCAAATGAGGCCAACCTCGCCTTCATGATCTCGATGATGAAGAGCATCGCACCCAGGGATTCGGTCGAGGCCATGCTGGTGGCGCAGATGGTGTCCGTCCACGTCGCGGCGATGCGCTCCGCCTGCCGCCTCGCCTTCACCGACCATCTGCAGCAGCAGGAAGGCGTCACCCGCGCATTGACCCGGCTGGCTCGCACTTTTGCAGCCCAGATCGAGGCCCTCAGCCGCCACCGCAGCAATGGCGAGCGCGCCATCACGGTGCAGAATGTGTCGGTGCAGGACGGCGGCAGCGCAATCGTGGGCAACGTCACGCAGCACGCGAACGTGATCGTGGCGGAGGCGAGCGCGACGGATAAGACTGCGAATGCAGAGAACGGCGCCAGCGCATGAGCCGCGATCACATCCGCAATACAGATGCCATGCAGTCGAGCCCACGCTGCGGCGCACGGACGCGCAGCGGTACCGTCTGCCGCGCGCCGGCGAGGCAAGGCAAGGCCCGTTGCCGCATGCACGGCGGCGCACGGAGATCAGGCGCACCGAGGGGAAATCAGAATGCGCGGAAGCATGGCGCGTTCGCGCAAGACGGACTCGCGGAGCAGCGGGCGATCCGGGAGTTGCTCGGCGAGACAAGGAAGCTGCTGGCCGAGCTGAAGTCGGGCTAGCCCACGGAGGGGCGGTAGCGATTTTCAGGAATTCGACAACTCAATGATCCATCAACGGTCCATATGTTCCCATACGGTCCGTCTGTGAGCCATTGCATCGCGGCGTCGGAACTTCCCGCACTGGCATCGCTTTGAATTCGACAAATGGAAGAATTCGCCATGACCTCCGAAACGGAACTGAAATTCCGCGTTGCGCCGCGAAACTTGTCGTCAGTGTTGCGGAAGGGCCGTTTGAGCGGGCGGCGCGGCGACCAGTGCGAACAGTCGCTCGCGTCGACCTACTACGATACGACCAAGCATAAGCTCAAACGCCATGGCGTGACGTTGCGCGTCCGCAAGATCGAGGGCCGCTACGTGCAGACCGTGAAAGCCGGCGGCGCGGGCAGCGTGACGCGGGGCGAATGGGAGCACGAGGTTTCCGGTGCAAACCCCGACCTGAGCAAGACGAGGCATACGCCGCTCCAGGACCTTGCGACCCGAAAGCTCCCTCGCAAGCTAAAGCCGGTCTTCCGGACCGACATTCATCGCATGGCGCAGGCGCGACGCGTCAGGAAGAGCCAGATTGAACTTGCGGTCGACCGCGGTCGCATCAGCGCCGGACGCCATTCGCGGCCGGTTGCCGAGCTGGAGCTGGAACTGAAGTCCGGCCATGTTGCAGACCTGTTCCGCCTTGCCCGCGATGTCGAGCGCAGAACTGGGGCAGAGCTCGATCTGCGCTCGAAGGCCGAGCGAGGTTATCTGCTCGTCGCGGGCAGTGGCGGCGGCGCGCAACGCGCCGAGCCGATCGCGCTGAAGGCTGGGCTGTCGCCGCGCGAGGCCTTCCGGATCATCGCGCATTCGACGCTGCGTCACGTCACGGCGAATGCCGATCCGGTGCGTGACATGGACGCCGAAGGAGTCCATCAGATGCGCGTCGGCCTGCGGCGCCTGCGGGCGGCCATCTCGCTGTTCGCCGATATCTTGCCGCGCGCGAGCACTGCGCGGATCAAGGCCGAGCTGAAATGGCTCACGGGCGAACTGGCGCCTGCGCGTGAAATCGACGTGTTCCTGAACGAGAGCATCCGGCCGATCACCGAGCAGGACGTGCCGCGACGCGGCGCCCGCGCGATCCGCAAGAGGTTCTCCGGGCAACGACAGGCGGCATTCGAGCGCGCACGCGAGGCGGTGATGTCGGGGCGTTACCGCCGCCTGCTGATCGACGTGATCGAGTGGATCGAAGGCGGACGGCCTCACACCGATGACGATGGCGCGATCGCCGCCTACGCTGCGGAGATTCTCGATCGGCGCATCCGGAAGGCGCGCAAGCAGGGCAATCGACTGAACGATCTCGATCCGATGCAGCGTCACAAGCTGCGGATCAAGATCAAGAAGATTCGTTACGCCGTGGATTTCTTCGAGAGCCTCTACAGCGATGGCGACCAGAACGAGCTCGCAGCCCTGTCCGACCGGCTGAAGCAGATTCAATCCGCGCTGGGATCGCTGAACGACTTCATGGCGCATCGCGAGCTGGCGACGGAGGCCGCATTGACGGCGCCGCCTGCGCACCGCCGCGCCCAGGCTTTCGCAGCGGGCTTCATCGTCGGTGCGGAACGCAAGGCCGCGGACGGCCTGATGAAGGACGCAGCAAAGGAGCTGCATCGATTGCGCCGGCTGCGCGCGGCGCCGAATGGACGAGCGTAGGAGAACCGACATGGGATCCGATGTGGCTTGGGTCGGCAATTGGCGAAATCAATTCGGCTCCATCTTGCGCATCACTGATGATGCGAACGGCCGCATCGCGGGGAATTTCGAGACCGCGCTCGAAGACAGCGGCTTTTACGGGCAAGCGGTGCCGGTCACCGGGTTTCACAGGGGCAATTGCATCGCCTTTGTCGCGGTAGGCTCGTCTGCGACGGGCGACCGGGCCGTCTCCTATACCGGACTGCTGCGTCACGGAAAGATGGAGACCGCCTGGTTCGTGGTCGCAGACCAGGCGCTGCGCGCGTCCAGGGAGGGCGAGCCGGCGAAGCTGAAACCGGTGAATTGGTGGCGCGCCGTGACCACGAACGTCGATACGTTCGAACGGAGCTACGGCCCATCATAAATCGTGTCCGCTTCGCTCTGCTTACGGCGCACAGCGGACTTTCTCGTGAATTCCAGCCGCGTTGCGCGAAAACTCCCCCTACTGTCCGTCCACGGAGAAGGCGAGCAGCACGTTGCCGGGCGCGGTACCATAATTTGTGTAGCCCGAGTTGACGTAGAGGATGCCTCCGGCGATCACCGGTCCCGGTCCATCGAGCGAGCCGCCATGCGCCGACACGCCGTTTACGGTCGCATAGTCCCGCATGGTGTCGACGTCCCAGATGATCTCGCCGCTCTTGGCGGCATAGGCCCGCAGGTGGCCGTCCAGTCCGCCGGAGAATACCACACCAGGAATGGCGGTTACCGCAGCCGACTGCGCAGGGCTGCATCCCGGCCGATCTCCGCAGCCCGGATGTGCCGCGTGCCAGACGATCTCGCCCGTCGCCTGGTTCATCGCATACAGCCCGCCGCCCTGATTTGGATCGAGCTTCATGGGTATCCCGAAGACCGATTTCTGCGCGCCGGCGGCGGCCGGAGGCACGGGCTTCATGCCGACATCCGACACCGCGACATAGACGTTCGCATCATCCGCAGCCGAGCCCCATTGCACGCCGCCGAGCGTGCTGCCGAGCCCCACCCGGCGCTGCCAGATGATGGCTCCATCGCGGTCCGGATCGAGCGCGTACACCATGCCGGATTTCTGGCCGGCAATGAGCGCACGACGTCCGTCAGGTAGATCGACCAGCATCGGAGAGGAGCCGAAATCGAAATCGGGACCCTTGGTGCCGGGGCAGTTAGCGCGATACTGGCTGCTGCACGCGATGTTGTAGGCATCACCCTCGGTCAGCTGCCGCGACCAGGCGAGCCGTCCGGTGCCCAGATCGAAGGCCACAAACGCGTCGGAGGTCGTGGAGGCCGGGTCCAGATAACTGTCGCCCGTCGTCGCATAGATCCGACTTGTCTTGAGGTCGACGGTCGGCGACGACCAGATCGCGCCGCCAGAGGGTCCGAAGAGTTGGACACCGATCTCGTTGAGGCGGATTGGCTGGGCCGGCGGGCTGACATAGCCGCGCCACAGCACCTCGCCGGTCCTGGCGTCGAGCGCGGCGATCAGACCGCGGAAGGTGCAGCAAGAATAGCGTGGGTCGATCGCCAATACCTCTTCGACGGAGGAGACTGGCGCATAAAGCACATTATTGGCCAATGTCGGCGCGCCCGTAATGACGGCCCCCGCATGCGTATCGACACGTTGCCTCCACAGCAGCTTTCCGCTCTCGGCATCGAGCGCATAAGTTTCACCGCGTTGATCGCCGAAATAGGCGGTCGTTCCCCGCTCATCCTCGCCGATGGTGATCGCGGTGCGTACGCCGAAGCCGGCGTCGAACACCCAGCGCTGGCAGCCAAGTCTGGCATCCAGCGCATAGACCTTGCCCCCTGCACTGCCCACGAAGACCCGGCCGCCCCAAACCGTCGGCTGCGCGTAGGCTCTGGTATCGCCGGGAAAGCCGAACGCCCATTTGAGCTTCAGGCGCGGAACATCGTCCGGCGAAAGCTGGGCCATGGCAGCGGGTTGAAACCGGTGTTGAGCGATGTCGACGCCCCAGCCGTTCCAGCGCGGCAACGAAGCGTCCGCCAGCGCGGGGCCCCGCTCACCGCACGTGGAATCCGGCAGTGGTTGCTGCTGCTCCGGCGCTGTCCCGACGAGATAGCGAACGATGGCCTGAATTTCGCGTTGGCTCAGGTCGCGCCCCTGCTGGCTCATCATGCCGAACATCAAGGCAAAGCTCATCCGCTCAGGCCTGAATTGCCGCAGCGCGTTGGCGTCAGGCGCGCGTGCCACACCACCCTCGTGGCACGATGCGCAGCGCGTGCGGTAGAGCGCCTCGCCACGCGAGTTTAGCGCCTCCTCCGCATGATCCGGAAGCACGCCAGTGAGCAATATGCCCACTCCAAGCAGGAGGCGTGCGGAGAGCGTGCATCCAGAGCGGCGCCTGGCCGTACCCGTCATTCTCGCCTCCCTCGCATAACTGAAGCCTGCTTCGGCAACAGAAGATCAGCGCGCGGTCGTCAACGCGTACCACGAATAAACAACCAAAGCGAGCTTGAGCGATCCAGGATTACCGGAGGGGATCATTCTCCCGATACGGTCCTATCACGGGCCGCCCGCGCCGCGGCTTATCCGCTTGCGGCGGCGTCTGCCTCGTAGGCGCTTCGGCGGATTCATCGGGACTTTAGGCGGATTGATGTCCGCGCTAGCGCGGCGTGATCTCATTGACGGCAGCAATCTGCAGCCCAGCCTCGTTCAGCGCTTCAGTGATCTGCTTGGCCAGCAGCTTGGCTTCTTCGGTTCCGATTTGGACGTCAGGATGTCCCTTGAAGAACGCGCAAACCGTCGTGGCGATGATGGTATTCACCTGGTGCGGATCATCCATTTTCTGCACGCGAAATTGCGAATGACGTCACCGGATCGCCAGTGCGTCAGCCTGCAGGACCGAGACGGTGATCGCAAGCCAAAGACGAAAGAATGGCCGCGATCACAACGACGAGCCCTATGAGGTAAATCAGGCCGTTCATCGCAATTCTCCTCTTCGACTTGATGACTTGAATTTATTCGAGGGTCGTGGGCGTATCCTTGGCATTACACTGCTGAACGGTCAGCTTCTCGATCTCCACTTCCTTCTCTATGGCCGTTAGAGAGTTGCCGATCTTGTCGACGATCCTGACCAGATCGGTATTGGAGATGCGAAGCCGCCTGCGTACGGACTTGACCTGCACTGCGTTCGTAAGATCGAGCGTTGTGCGAATGGGCCGTGGTGGTCTTGAGGACAGCATGAGTAGATCTCCTGACCGAGGTAAGAGCGACGATGTCTTTTTTGTTCCTATCGTCCGCCGACCGAAGTCCCGAACGGCGATGAGTACGGCGAGGCGGCGATGGCAGCCGTCGCGGGCACCGCGGAGCCAGCTACGACAGGTTGAGATGGCCGACCTTATCCGCGCGGCGTAACGCCATGGCCCGCTACCGCGCCGCGAACGGTTTCGAGGGTGGCGCGTTGCAACGCGGCTCGCCTCTCGGCAATGGCGTTGCTCAAGAGGTCGAGCACCAGCTCAAATGCCGCCAGCTCCTCTCCCTCGATAGCGCCGTCATCGTAGCACTCGAGCGTTTCAGCGATGATGGCGTCGGCCTCACGCTGCAGGGCCAGAAGTTCCTGATTGGATTCCGCGGTCCGCGCGCTGGACACCATGGCCAGGATTCTCTTGCGATGGCTGGTGTTGTCCTCCCTTTCGTCGCGGTTCAAATAGCGGCGCAACCAGGCGCCGGCCGAGCCGATTCCGGAGAGAAGCAGGAGCCCGAACCAGAAGTAATCGCCATACCGGTCGAGGAAGGTGCGTTCATTGCCGTCAATGACGGCCGCCGCTCCCCGATGGACCTGCAGCTCGGTGTCCTTCTCGAGGTCCGGCTTGGTGATGTGTGCAGCGCCGGGGGCCAGCCGCGCGATCGTCTGGCGAACGGCAAAGAGCTGCCGGAAAAAGGCGGCGACCGTCGTTTCGGACAAGGTCTTTCTCGCCACGATGAGATGGCTGACGCTGACCGTCTCGACTTTGTCATCCGGCCAAGCTGGATCCGCATTGAAGACGCTGGGCGGAATCTCCTCGGATTCATAGCGGGGATGCTTCAGGGCGATCGCTTCCGATGTCTCGATGGCGAGAAACTTCGGCTCGCCGCGTGCCCGCGCCGTTGCGACGACGGCGTCCGCTGTAATTTTGCTGTCGAGCGGCCCGACCGCCATGAATGCATCGAGGGTGCGATCGCGCGCCAGCTCCTGGATCTGTTCAGTGCCAAAGTGCGTCACCGCGACCTTGTCCGCCTGCACTCCGGCGGCGCTCAGGATGACGCGCAGCAACGCGGCGTTCGCCGCGGTCCGCCCGATCACGCCGACACGGCGCCCTGCGAGATCGGCGACCTCCTTGATTTTCGGCGGGCTCTTTCTTTTCGAACTCTTGCCGGCAAGCCCAGACGGCGCCCACAGCACAACGAAGTTCTTGCGCAAGACGGCGACGGTCTGCGCCGCGGCGGGCATTTCCAGATCGCCCCGGCCGACGGCAAGGTCCGCCTTGCCGGCCCCAAGCAGGGCGAGAGACTCCACCGCCCCTTCGGTTTTGATCGGAGCCAGCCTGATCGTTCGGCTTTCGCTGCCGAAGGCATCGGCCATCGCCTGAATGACTTTGTAGTCGTCGCTGCCCGGCGGTCCAACGGCGATCCTGAGAACGTCCGGCCGCAACGCATAATAGAGTGCACCCGCTGCGGCGCCAAAAACAAGAAATCCAACGGCGAGGACCAGCAGTAAGGAATTGCTCCTTCTCCGCTCTCGGCGGGCCGCGTCACTGGTCGTCTGACTTGGACTCTCGGACGAGGACATTGCCGCTGCCGCCGCAGATCGAGGCGCCTCCCGCTTGGCAGGATACCACGTTTTCCCGAGCATAACGTCTTGGCGGCCGTCCTGGTTCACAACCGTCCGAGGCCTGAACGCCTGCCAAGCGCGCCGTCGTGACGGCCGGCACTCGGCAAGCGTCATGCTGATGGCCGGCTGCCTGCACGTGGTCATTCGCGCGGTGATCCAGAGAAGCCACATTCCGGAATGAGGGGGTCCCGCTGCCGCCATTGGCGCCCGCCCCGCGATCATGTACGCCGATCCGAAATCTTCTCGGGACGGGACGCCCATGACGACCGCTGCCACGAAAGACGCGGGAGATGGCACCCGCGCGCTGATCTTTGCGCTGCTTGCGCTGGCCTGCGGGCACATGCTCTCGACCCTGCTGCGCACCATTCCGGCGGTCAGCCTCGACCTGATGGCGGCGGATTTCCATATCGAGCCGCAGGCGCTGGCCAGCCTCACCTCGGTCTATCCCTTCGCCTTTGCCGCGGCACAGATTCCGGTCGGCGCGGCGATGGATCGCTTCGGTGTGCGGCCGGTGGCGCTCAGCCTGCTCGCGGGAACCGTGATCGGCGCCATCGCGTCGGGGTTTGCGACCGGGCCTGCGAGCTTTGCGGTCGGGCAGGTGCTGCTCGGCGTTGCCACCTCGGGCATGCTGATGTGCCCGATGACTCTTGCCGCCAAGCAATTGTCGGCCGGCCGCTTCGGGCTATGGTCGGGCGCGATCCTCTCGATCGGCAATATCGGCATGCTGCTGTCGTCGAGCCCGCTCGCCTTCGTGGTCGACACTTGGGGCTGGCGCGCCGGGTTCTGGATCTCCGCAGCTGGCGGCATCGCGGTGGCGCTCGCCGTGTTCGCGCTGGTGCCGCACCAGGCGGCCGAGCACAAGGACGATTCCTCGCCGCTATCGCAGATGATCGAGGTGCTCCGGCTCGGACTGTCACGGCCCTTGCGCGGCCTGATCGCGCTGGCGCTGGTGTCGCTCGCGAGCTCGCTGGTGCTGCGCGGCCTGTGGGGCGGGCCGTGGCTGATGCAGGTCAAGGACCTGTCGCGGGTCGAGGCCGGCAACCAGCTCGGCGCGTTCACTCTGGCGATGATCGCCGGTCCTCTCTGCATCGGCATGATCGACCGCAGGCTGGGCCGCCGCCGCGCGCTGGTGGCGGCCTCGCATATGGTCGGGGCGCTGCTCCTGGCGCTGATGGCGTTGGGGGCGCCGCATTACGCGGTCTCCGTGCTGTTCGGCATGCCGATGATGCCGCCGCAATACGACCTCGTGCTGTTCGTGCTCATTGGCCTTGCGACCTCCGCGCAGCCGCTGCTGTTCGGCATGTCCCGGCAGCTGGTCGATGCGCAAACCGCGGGCAAGGCGCTCGCGGCCGTGAACCTCGCGTTCTTTCTCGGCGCGGCCTTGATGCAGTCGGTCACCGGTGCGGTGGCGGCACTCGCCGGGCTGCCGGCGGTGCTGCTGTTCATGGCTGCCATGCTGGCATTCGGCGTGCTGATCTTCTTGGCTTACACCTCGCCAAGTCCATAAAGCGCGATGAGATCAGAATGAATCGTCATCGCAGCTTTAGGTTATTTGTTTGAGCATGATCTTTTCGGAAAACCGCTGCACACTTCTCCGGATCATGCTCTAGGATGACGCGCCCCGCTCGCCAAAGGAATCACTCATGCCCGTCGACACCAAAGCCGCCACCGACCGCCTCATGCGCTTCCTCTCCGTCGAGGGCGTGACGGGACAAGAGGCGGCGATCGGGCGAGAGCTCACGGCCGCGCTGAAGGAGAGCGGCGTGCCGGCGAAGGCGATCCGGCTCGACGATGCCAACACGCGCATTCCCGTGCCGACCGAGACCGGCAACCTCATCGTCGACCTGCCCGGCCGCGGCGCGCTGCACAACCAGCCGCGCATCATGTTCATGACCCACATGGACACCGTGCCGCTCTGCGCCGGCGCGAGACCTAAGAAATCGGGGCGCAAGATCGTCAACGAGGCCAAGACCGCGCTCGGCGGCGACAATCGCTGCGGCTGCGGCGTGCTGGTGACGCTGGCCGCGGAGCTCGAAAAGCAGAAGCTCGATCATCCGCCGATCACGCTCTTGTTCTGCGTGCGCGAGGAGAGCGGGCTCTATGGCGCGCGCCACGTCAAGCTCGACGAGCTCGGCGCGCCGATGATGGCCTTCAACTATGACGGCGGCTCGGCCTCCAACGTCGTCATCGGCGCGGTCGGCGCCGACCGCTGGACCGTCGAGATCTTCGGCCGCGCCTCGCATGCCGGCGTGGCGCCGGAGCGCGGCATCTCCGCGACCATGATCATGGCGCTCGCGCTCGCCGAGGTGAAGGCGGGCGGCTGGTTCGGCAAGGTGGTGAAGGGCAAGCAGCAAGGCACCAGCAATGTCGGTCCCGTCACCGGCGGCGAGGGCCGCCCGGCGGGCGATGCCACTAATGTCGTCACCGACTACGTGCATGTGCGCGGCGAATGCCGCAGCCATGACGGGAAGTTCTTCAAGGAGATCACCAAGGCCTACAAGGCCGCGTTCGAGAAGGCCGCCAAGAAAGTCACCAACGCGCAAGGCAAATCCGGCAAGGTCAAGTTCAAGGCGCAGACCGACTATTATCCGTTCCGCATGAAGGAGAGCCTGCCCGTGGTCAAACGCGCGATCGCGGCGGTCTCTGCCGTAGGTGGAACTCCGAACGTCCGCGCCGCCAATGGCGGCCTCGATGCCAACTGGATGGTCCGCCACGGCATTCCGACCGTGACCTTCGGCGCCGGGCAGAACGAGGCGCACACGATCGACGAATGGATCAATCTCGACGAATATGACCGCGCCTGCGCGCTCGCGCTTCAGCTCGCGACGATGCGGTGACCCGCCCTGCACGGTGCGCGCTTGCCCGCCGGTGCGCACCGTCCTAGCCTGCAAAGAAAACGCAGGAAGGAACCATGGCGCGCATCGCAACGACCGAGACCGGACTCTACCGGATCCCCCTCCCCATCACGCTCTCCGACTCCACCCATGGCGAGATCGCCGCGTTCGAGCTGATCACCTGCCGCATCCGTGATGCCGACGGCGCCGAGGGCGTCGGCTACACCTACACCGTCGGGCGCAATGGCGGCGCCGTCGCCGACATCCTCAAGCGCGAGATCCCCGTACTGATCGAGGGACGCGAGGCCGACGACACCGAAGCGATCTGGCATCACCTCTGGTGGGCGCTGCATTATGGCGGCCGCGGCGGGCCGGTGGTGCTGGCGCTCTCCGCGCTCGACATCGCGCTGTGGGACCTGAAGGCGCGGCGCGCCAAGCTGCCGCTGTTCCGCCTGCTCGGCGGTTTCGACGCGGCCGTGCCGTGCTATGCCGGCGGCATCGACCTCGATCTGTCCGTCGACGCGCTGCTCAAGCAGACCGACGGCAATCTCGCCAAGGGATTTCGCGCCATCAAGATGAAGGTCGGCCGGCCCGACCTGAAATCCGACGTCGCACGCGTTTCCGCGATGCGGCAGCATCTCGGCGACGGTTTTCCGCTGATGGCTGATGCCAACATGAAATGGACGATCGAGGAGGCCATCCGTGCCGCGCGTGCTTTCGTTCCCTACGACCTCACCTGGCTCGAGGAGCCGATCATTCCCGATGACGTCGCAGGCCACGCACGGATCATGCAGGCCGGTGGCGTGCCGATCGCGGCCGGCGAGAATCTGCGTTCGCTGTGGGAGTTCAAGAACTACATCGCCAGTGGCGCGGTGTCCTATCCCGAACCCGACGTCACCAATTGCGGCGGCGTGAGTGCGTTCATGAAGATCGCGCGGCTGGCGGAGGCCTTCAACCTGCCCGTCACCAGCCACGGTGCGCACGACATCACCGTGCATCTGCTCGCGGCCTGTCCGAACCGCTCCTATCTGGAGGCGCATGGTTTCGGGCTGGACAAATATATCGAGCATCCGCTGGTGCTGAAGGACGGCATGGCGCTGGCGCCGGACCGGCCCGGCCACGGCATCGGTTTTGACTGGAACGGGCTGGCGAAGCTGACGGGGTAGGGTTCAATCGTGGCCGCGAACGAGGTGCGCTCCCTCTCCCGCTTGCGGGAGAGGGTTGGGGAGAGGGGATCTCCGCAACGGGACAATCTCCTAGGCGGAAAGAACCCTCACCCGGCGTTACGCGCCGACCTCTCCCGCAGGCGGGAGAGGTAAGTGGGGCCGCGGCAAGATTGGGCTCATCGGCCGTCATCAGACTGATTGTTGCTGCACGCGTGCTATTCTCGTCTGCTGGATGCACAGGTCGCAGACTTCGATATGATAGCCGCAACCGACATCACCCAAGAGCCTCTACCTTGACACCCGAGCTGCACCAGAAACTGACCGCGTGGCGCCAGCACCTGCATGCGCATCCCGAATTGTCCCTCCAGGAGAAGGCCACCGCCGCTTTCGTGCAGGACCGGCTCACCGAGCTCGGCATTCCCTTCGTCTCAGGCATCGGCGGGCACGGCATCGTCGCGACCTTGATGCGCGGGCATGCGCAGAGGCGCGTCGGCCTGCGCGCCGACATGGATGCGTTGCCGATCACCGAGGACACCGGCCTGCCCTACGCCTCGACAACGCCTGGCGTGATGCATGCCTGCGGCCATGACGGACACACCGCCTCGCTGCTCGGTGCGGCGGCGCTGCTCGCCGCCGACACCGATTGGAACGGCACGGTCGATTTCATCTTCCAGCCGGCCGAGGAAGGCTTTGGCGGCTCCCGCGCGATGGTCGCGGCCGGGCTGTTCGACCGCTTTCCGATGGAACGGGTGTTCGGCTTTCACAACTGGCCGGGCCTTGCCGCCGGCAGCATCGCGGTCCATGACGGCGTCGTCATGGCCTCCGGCGGGCGCATCACCATCACCATCGAGGGCCATGCCGGGCATGCCGGCATGCCGCATCTGACGCGCGATCCAGTGATGGCGGCCGGCCATTTGATCGTGGCGCTGCAATCGATCGTGGCGCGCGGCGTCGATCCGCTCGACACCGCCGTGCTCTCGCTGTGCACGATCGAAGGCGGCACCGCGCCGAACCAGATCGCCGGACGCGTCACGATCCGCGGCACGCTGCGATACCACCGCGACGCGGTCAAGGACACCATCCTCGACGGGATCGAGCGCAGCTGCGCCGGGATTGCGACCAGCTTTGGCGTCAAGGTCACGCCCGAGATCGTCATGGGTGTCGGCGTGGTGATCAACACGTCGGCGGAAGCGGGCCTCGCCCGCATCGCCGCAGAGAAGGTGCAGGCTCCGGTGCGGCGCGACCTCGCGCCCAGCATGGCCGGTGAGGATTTTGCGTTCTACCTCCAGCAGCGGCCGGGCGCCTTCGTCTGGATCGGCAATGGGGACTTGCGCGACGGCGCGGAGCTGCACGGCCCGCGCTATGATTTCAACGACGCGATCCTCCCGGTCGCATCGAGCTGGATGGCCGAGGTCGCCAAGACGGCGCTGGCGTCGAACTAGAGCGCAATGAGATTGAGTTTCTCCCTCTCCCGCTTGCGGGAGAGGGCTGGGGAGAGGGTGTCTCCCCAATGGGGCACTTCCGATGAGGAAACAGCCCTCACCCGGCGCTTCGCCGTAGCCGAGGCTCTGCCTCGGCGTCTTTTGAGATGACGGCCGCCGAAGGCAGCCTACGCCTCTCCCGCAAGCGGGAGAGGTTTACGGAGCCGGCGGCGCTTCAAGTGATTCAACCTGAAGCCATCTCGCTCTAGGCCCGTTCAGGAAATCTCGCGCGGCAGCTTCCAATCCGGCCGCGGCTCGCAAACCTCGTCCACCCGCTTGACGTGATAGCCGGCCGGCAGAATCCGGCCGCCTTCCTCGTCGGCGACCGGGACGTCGGTCACCAATCCCTCGATCAAGGCGGCTTCCCACACCTCTTTCTCGGTCGGAAAGGGACTGCCGATCTGCTTGTTGCCTTCGAACAGCGCGTACATCGGTTCCGGTCCTGCGTTGATCAAGAGCAACGTATCGGCCGCACGGACGTTCCCTTCCGGCAAATTGCAACGAATGGCACGTAAAAGATGGCGCGCGTTCTGATCGGCACCTCCGGCTGGCATTACGCCTCCTGGCGAGGCCCGTTCTTTCCCGAGGGCGTGACGCTGAAGGAGCAGCTGCGCTACTACGCCGGACAGTTCGACACCACCGAGCTGAACGGCGTGTTCTACCGCACGCCGACGCCGGAGGCGGTGAAAGGATGGCGCGAGCAGACCGGCCGCGATTTCGTCTTCGCCTGGAAGGCGTCGAAATTCATCACGCACTGGAAGCGCCTGTCGGGCCGCTCCGTCAACAGCCTCGAGCTACTGGAAGATCGCATCTCACGGCTGGGCCGCAAGGCCGGCCCGATCCTGTTCCAGCTCCCGCCGCAATTCGAGGCGGACGCCGACCGCCTCGCCGCCTTCTTCAAGCTGTTGTCCGGAAAACGGCGTTACAGCTTCGAATTCCGTCATCCGAGCTGGTATCAGCCGCGCATTCTGCGAATGCTGGCCG
Organism: Bradyrhizobium sp. SPXBL-04; assembly: GCF_051853035.1. Classification (NCBI taxonomy): domain Bacteria; kingdom Pseudomonadati; phylum Pseudomonadota; class Alphaproteobacteria; order Hyphomicrobiales; family Nitrobacteraceae; genus Bradyrhizobium; species Bradyrhizobium sp. SPXBL-04. The sequence goes on from NZ_CP182472.1 coordinate 6,270,630, forward strand.
ACGAGAACATCTCGCTGTGCCTGTCCGACCATCACGATGCGCCGGCACCATGGAAGCGCACGGCGGATTTCGTCTATGTGCGCGGACACGGGCCGAGCGGGCGTTATCACGGGCACTACACCAAAGCCACGCTCGCGCAATGGGCGCGGCGGATCAAATCGTGGAAGCGGCAGGGCTGCGACGTCTATGTCTATTTCGACAACGACCAGAAGAGCGCGGCACCGGCCGATGCACGGGCGTTGAAGCAATTGCTGTAGCAGGCGGACGCCGGCTCGCCCCGCATAGCTCGACCTTTTGATTCCCGCCGTGGACGAAGGAAACGGACACCCGCTGCCCCGCGCGTTCCGACCTCGCGGCGCGCCCGTGCGCTTGACGCACGGCGTCTTGAGAGGTCTAATAGACGTTGACAACAATTGTTCGCATTCCGAACATTTTGCTTGGACCAGAGCGGGCTCCACAACACCGCGTCCGTCACCAGAGGAAACGTCAACGATGCAAGCCATCCTCAACGGCGAGAGCACGCTCATCGTCACGATGATCGTCGCCTATATCGCCTTCACGTCCTGGCTCACGCTGAAACTGCGCAGCCGAACCAGCGACCAGTTCATGACTGGCGCGCGCGCAATGCCGGCCGTCGTCGTCGGCGTGCTGATGATGTCCGAATTCGTTGGGGCCAAGTCGACCGTCGGCACGGCGCAGGAGGCGTTCCAGTCGGGCATCGCGGCAGGCTGGGCCGTGCTCGGCGCCTCGATCGGCTTCTTGCTGTTCGGGCTGTTGATGGTGAAGAAGCTCTACAATTCCGGCGAATACACCATCTCGGCCGCGATCGCGTAGAAATACGGCAAGTCGACCATGCTCACGGTATCGGTGATCATGATCTACGCCCTGCTGCTGGTGAATGTCGGCAATTACGTCAGCGGGGCAGCCGCGATCGCCACGGCGCTGCATGTCAGCCTGCCTGTTGCGATGTGCGTCATCGCCGTCGTCAGCACCTTCTACTACGTGTTCGGCGGCTTGAAGGGCGTCGCCTGGGTGACGATCCTGCACAGCGCCATCAAGGTCGTCGGCATCCTCATCATCTTTGCGGTGGCGATGTCGCTGACCGGCGGGATTGCGCCGATGCGGGCCAAGCTGCCGGTGCACTATTTCAGCTGGGACGGCAAGATCGGCTTTGCGACCATCTTCGCCTGGACCTTCGGCACGGTCGGCGCGATCTTTTCGACGCAGTTCATTGTCCAGGCGATCTCCTCGACGCCGAGCGCCGACGACGCCCGCAAGGCGACCTTCTATGCCGCCGCGTTCTGCCTGCCGCTCGGCATCCTTCTCGCACTGATCGGGGTCGCCGCGAAATTCCTCTATCCTGATATGAACAGCCTCTACGCCCTGCCGGTGTTCCTCGAGAAGATGCCGCCGCTGGCCTCGGCCTTCGTGACGACCTCGCTCGTCGCCTCGATCTTCGTCAGCGTCTGCACGGTGGCGCTCGCGATCGCCTCGCTCGTGGTGCGCGACTTCTACGTTCCCTACTGGAAGCCGACGCCGGAGCGCGAGCTGAATATGACCCGCGTGTTCTCGGTGCTGATCGGCATCGTGCCGCTGGTCTTCGTCTTCTTCGTTCCGGAGATCCTCAAGCTGTCGTTCTTCACGCGCGCACTGCGGCTGTCGATCACGATGGTGGCGATGATGGGCTTTTATCTGCCGCTGTTTGCCAGCAACCGCGGCGCCACGGCCGGGCTGATCGGCGCGGCGGTGTCGACCACGGTCTGGTACCTGCTGGGCAATCCGTTCGGCATCGACAACATGTACGTCGCCGCCGTGACGCCGTTGATCGTGATGGCGATCGAGCGCCTGGTGCTGGGCCGCTCGCCCACCGCCCCGGCGACGCCGCAGGCGGCGCAACCAAACGCCCTGTTGGAAAGGACTTCGACATGATCGCCGACATGGAGATCGTCGCCGATGGGGTCCTCCGCCCGGTGGCCGATGATCCCGAGCGGTTCGACGCCTTCATTCCCTCGCCTTGCGTGCAGAACCACGCCGCCAATCTTATGCCGCTCGCGGGCGGCGATCTGGCCTGCGTCTGGTTCGGCGGCACGCAGGAGGGCATGTCGGATATCTCCATCTACTTTTCACGCCTCCCCCGTGGCGCGACACAGTGGTCGCCGGCCGAAAAGCTCTCCGATGACAAGGGACGTTCGGAGCAGAACCCGGTGCTGTTTCCCGCTCCCGACGGCACGCTGTGGCTGATGTGGACGGCTCAGCTCGCCGGAAACCAGGACACCGCGCTGATCCGCCGCCGTCTCTCGCGTGACAATGGCAAGAGCTGGGGCCCGATCGAGACGCTGTTCCCGGAGCAGCGCGGCCGCGGCACCTTCATCCGCCAGCCGGTCGTCGTGCTCGACAATGGCGACTGGCTGCTGCCCGTGTTCTATTGCCACAGCACGCCAGGCCGGAAATGGAACGGCGACGAGGACACCAGCGCGGTGAAGATCTCGTCGGACGCCGGCGCGACCTGGCGGGATGTCGACGTCCCCGGCAGCCGCGGCTGTGTGCATATGTGCATCGCGCGCCTCGACGACGGCTCGCTGCTCGCGCTGTATCGCAGCCGCTGGGCCGACAACATCTATCAGAGCAGGTCCGCGGATCACGGCCGCACCTGGTCAGCGCCGATTGCGACCGCGCTTCCCAACAACAACTCATCTATCCAGTTTACGCGGCTCGTGAACGGCCATCTCGCACTCGTGTTCAACGACTCGAGCGCCAATGATGCGACCGGCCGCCGCCTCTCGCTGTATGACGAGATCGAGGACGATCTGCCACCGGTTCTCGCCGCCGACGCCAGCACGGCGAACGGACGCACCGCATTCTGGGGCGCGCCGCGGGCACCGATGACGCTGGCGGTCTCGGCCGACGGTGGACGGAGCTGGACCAGGCGCAACGTCGAGACCGGCGACGGCTATTGCATGACCAACAATTCGCGCGAGCAAAGCAATCGCGAGCTATCCTACCCGACCGTCAAGCAGACCGCCGACGGCGCGCTCCACATGGCGTTCACCTTCCACCGCCGCGCCATCAAATATGTACGCGTGACAGAACCATGGGTGACGCGCGCCGCCCGGGGCTGAGATGATGCACATGAGGCCTCACGCCCTCGTCACCGGCGCCAGCTCGGGGATCGGCGCTGCGATCGTCGAGCGGCTGCTGCGCGACGGCTGGCGCGTCACCGGCATCAGCCGCCGGCCCGGGTCGTTCGAGCATCCGGCCTTCGATCATGTGTCGCTCGACCTTGCCGACGTCGGGGCCATCGCGGACGCCGTCGCGGGCATCGCGCCGACCGCACTGGTTCATGCCGCCGGCATGCTGAGGGTCGGTCACCTCGGATTGCTCGACCACGAGGAGGGAGCGGCGATGTGGCGGCTGCATGTCGACGCCGCCGAGCGCCTCGCCGACGCGCTGGCACCGCGCCTGCCGAAAGGAGGGCGCATCGTCTTCATCGGCAGCCGAACCGCATCTGGTGCGTCCGGCCGCGGGCAATATGCCGCGACGAAGGCGGCGCTGATCGCGCTGGCCCGGTCCTGGGCAATCGAGCTCGCGCCGCGCGGCGTCACGGTCAACGTGGTTGCGCCAGCTGCGACCGAGACGCCGATGTTGAAGGATCCCTCGCGCGCTGATGTTGCACCAAAACTGCCGCCAATCGGCCGTTACATCCGCCCCGAGGAAGTTGCTGGCGCAGTCGCCTTCCTGCTCTCGGCGGAAGCCGCCGCCATCACCGGACAGCAGCTGGTCATCTGCGGCGGCAGCTCGCTTTGAATGCTCCGCCATCCCGGAGCTTGCACCGTGATAGCTAGATGATGCCGCCCTGCCGGAGCGCCGCTATCGCGGCCTCGTCGTAGCCGAGCTCAGTCAGGACGAGATCGGTGTGCTCGCCGAGCGTCGGCGGACGCGTTGCGATGTCGCCCGGCGTCTCCGACAGCCGCACGGCGGCGCGAGCGACCGGTGCGGGCTTCGGCAGGCCGGGATAATCGACGTCCTGCATGAAGCCGGCGGCACGGATGTGCGGATGGTCCAGCGCCTGTTGCGGGCTGAGGACAGGTCCGGTCGGGATCATCGCACGTCCCAGCGTGTCGACCGCCTCCTGCGTGGTGCGCTCGGCGCACCAGCGCGCCATCCGTTCGCTGATGATGGGGCCGTTGTTGCCGCGGCTGATGTCGTCGGCAAAGCGCGGATCGTTCAGCCACTGCTCCTCCTCGCCCATCAGCCTCGCCCAGCGCTTGAACAGCGGATGACCGGTGACCTGGCACAGCACCCAACCGTCTTTGGTGCGGTAGATGTCGGCTGGAGCCGCGGTCTGGCCGAGATTGCCTGTCGGCACGCGGTTGACGTTGATGACCGCCTGCTCGATCAGCGTGGCATTGGTGAAGGACAAGGCGGTTGCGAGCAATGCGCCCTCGACGACCTGCCCGCGCCCGGATTTGCCGCGCTCGATCAGCGCGGCGAGCGTTCCGAACGCGCAGTGCAGCGCCGTACCGAAATCGACCCAGTTCACCGCGGCCCGATACGGCGGATCGCCCGCGCCCGTCATGTACACCGACCCCGACATGACCTGGCCGACGCCGTCGAAGCCGACGCGGTCGGACCAGGGCCCCGGCCCGCCGAACGCGGTCGCCGTGGTCAGGATGATGTCGGGCTTGATCGCCTTCAAGGATTCGTAGTCGAGCTTCATCGCGCGCAGGGTCTGCGGCGGCAGATTGGCGACGACCACGTCCGCGGTGGCAACCAGGCGGCGCATCACGTCCTGCCCCTCCGCCTTCATCGGATCGAGCGTGATGCACTTCTTGTTGCGGTTGACCTGGAGAAACAGCGCGCCTTCGCCATCTTCGCCCACCGGCGCCACGAAGCGATCCTCGCTGCCGTCGCGCTTTTCGACGCGAATGACCTCGGCGCCGAATTCGGCCAGCAAGGTCGCGCAATAGGGACCTGCGATATAGCGCCCGAAATCGAGAACGCGGACGCCGTCCAGATCGATCCCTTCCCCAATGTTTTCGTCAGATTACAGGGACTGCCCGCCACAGCAAGGCGGCAATGGACATGATGCCCAGCCCGCGAGATGTGAACGGCGACCAGTTTCGGCGGACGGAAATTCTGCTCTAGTATGGCCCTAGATCCTCCAGCCGGAAGCACACATCCATGCCGCAGCCATTCGATCGATCAGCCGAAGATCTCGGGAATGCGATCCATTTCGAGCACGTCAACGTGTAGGTCCCGGACCAGCGCCTGGCGACCCTGTTCTACGTCACGGGGCTCGGGCTGACCCGCGATCCCTATCTGATGGTGTCCGACACCAACATGTGGATCAATGCCGGGCGAAGCCAGTTTCATTTGCCGAGCGGCAGGCCGCAGGTGCTGCGCGGCCATATCGGGCTGGTCATCGCGGGCCGCGAGGCGCTGCTGGCGCGGCTCGCATCGGTCGCGAAGAAGCTCGAGGGCACGGCCTTCGCATTCGCCGAGCGCAACGACCATGTCGAGGCGACCTGCCCGTGGGGCAACCGCCTGAGCTGCTACGAGCCGGACGCTGCGCGCTTCGGGCGCATCGCGCTCGGCATTCCCTATGTCGAGTTCGACGTGCCGGTGGGCTCCGCGGCCGGCATCTGCGCGTTCTATCCTGAAGTCATGGGCATGCCCGCCGACTTGCGGAACGGCAACGGCAAGGTTGCCGCGGTGAAGACGGGCCGCGACCAGCATCTGCTGTTCCGCGAGACCGATCGGCTGAACAGCGACTATGACGGCCACCATGTGCAGATGTACATCACCGACTTCTCGGGCCCGTACCGCAAGCTGCTGGCGCGCGGCCTGATCTCCCGCGAGGACAATCAATACCAGTACCGGTTCTGCGACATCGTCGACCTTGATAGCGGCAAGCACCTCTTCACCGTCGAGCACGAGGTGCGCAGCGCCACCCATCCGATGTTCATGCGCCCGATGGTCAATCGCAATCCGGCGATCAACAACCGGAATTATGCGTACGGGCACGACGAGGCGGCCTGGGCAATGGGGCCGGACCAGTATGAGGGATAGGGAGCGCTGGCTGAACGTTTGAGCATGATCTCCGCGCAAACGCGTTCGGCGTTTGTCGCGAGGAAAACCGCTGCACACTTTGCACTAACGCTGCCCTTCGGGGCCGGATTATTCTAGCGTCTGTCGGCAGGATCAAATCCGACAGCATCCAATGAGGGCCGGCTGATCAATTCAGCTGGCACTCACGATTGGAAATTTCCGACGCGCCGCCAGGCGTTATAGGCCACCTCGCCCTTCCCAATAGGTGGGCATCCCATAATAGCGGTGAGTTCGCGTTTCCCAGTCTCGATCCTGCCAGGAGTCATCGCTGAACTCAGGCGCATCCTTCAGCTGTTGCTCGGTGATGTTGGTTCGAAAACCGTCAAGCGACGTATCAAATGTCAGAGCGCCCCAGGGAATGGGGTAGTGGCTGTGACCCAAGCCAACAAATCCGCCGAAGCTCATGACGGCATAAGCCACGCGGCCTGACACCTTGTCGATGATGAGGTGATCAACCTCACCGATATTCTTTCCATCTGCACCATACACCTTGGTTCCCTGAATATCTTCGCTTGAGATGCATTGATGATTCGGATGTGCTGTTGCGCGGGCCATGACCTTGTCTCCTTCACAAGTGGTTTTGTCGGCCTAACTCGGCCGCTCCGAGGGCGTTCCTGTCTTGGGAGAACATGTCGCAGCGCCGATCATCAACCTGTCGTCGCTGACACCGACTATGACAACCCAGCCCTGGTCGCTCCGGGGAGGCACACACATCTGGCGACAAGAGCCGGGGCGACAGGCCGACAAAGAAGCTACGAAAGGACGCCCAACGAGGACGGTGCAGGCACGCTCCACGTCGCGGGCTTCGTCGGTCTGCCACGACACTTTCGAGCGACAGCGCGCATCTCGCTGAGACCCGGACGGCCGGTCGCGCTCCGATGCGACTTCACTGCATGACGAGGCCGCGCCAGACCCGGCAGCTCCCCAGCCAGGCTGATTTCGGGAGTGGTCTCAGGCGGGGCGGGCAATCTGGCTGGGGCGGGAGGGATCGAACCTCCGAATGGCGGAATCAAAATCCGCTGCCTTACCGCTTGGCTACGCCCCAACAGGGAACGACGGAAGATCGGGCTACCGCGGATTCCCCTCAGGTGCTGCCGGTCTATAGGGAGCGACGCGGCATTTCAACCGCCTGGAGGGGCAAAATACCACACGGGCGGGCGACCCTCCCCTCCTCACTCTATATTATAGGCACGGCGATGGCCCCGCTCCCGGCCGGCCCGCCTCCCGGCCATTGAGACCGCCCCCGTTTCATGGGAATACGGCGCCAATATTTTGTCCACGGGAGTGAGCCATGACCTACCGCGCGCCGATCTCTGACATGCTGCTGTCGCTCAACCACGGCGCGGGCCTCAAGGCCGCCGTGGCGGCCGGCCATTACGGCGATTTCGACGCCGATATTGCCGCGGCGGTGCTGGAGGAAGCCGGCAAGTTCGCGTCCGACGTGCTGGCGCCGCTCAACAAGGTTGGCGACGAGCACGGCATCAAGCTGAGCGAGGGCAAGGTCACGACCGCGCCGGGCTGGCCGGACGCCTACAAGCGTTGGACCGAGGGCGGCTGGAACGCTGTCTCGGGCCCGGAAGGTTTTGGCGGCCAAGGCCTGCCACTTGCGATCAACGCCGCCTGCACCGAGATCTGGAGCGCCGCCAACCTCGCCTTCGGCCTCTGCCCGCTGCTGACCGCCTCCGCGATCGAGGCGCTGGAGGCGCATGGCAGCGACGAGCTGAAAAAGATCTATCTCGAGAAGCTCGTCTCCGGCGAGTGGACCGGCACGATGCAACTCACCGAGGCGCAGGCCGGCTCCGACGTCGGCGCGCTGCGCACCCGCGCCGAGCGGCAGGCCGACGGCACCTATCGCATCAAGGGGACGAAGATCTTCATCACCTATGGCGAGCACGACATGACCGACAACATCGTGCATTTCGTGCTGGCGCGCCTGCCTGACGCGCCCGCCGGCACCAAGGGGATCTCGCTGTTCCTCGTGCCGAAATTCATGGTCAATGCCGACGGCTCGCTGGGGCAGCGCAACGACATCTATGCGAGCGGCGTCGAGCACAAGCTCGGCATGCATGCTTCGCCGACCTGCACGATGACCATGGGCGATCATGGCGGCGCCATCGGCTTCCTGATCGGCGAAGAGAATCAGGGCATGCGCTGCATGTTCACGATGATGAACCAGGCCCGCCTCGGCGTCGGCCTCGAGGGCGTCGGCGTCGCCGATCGCGCCTATCAGCAGGCTCTGTCCTACGCCCAAGAGCGCAAGCAGGGCCGCGCGGTCGGCAAGAAAGGCGACGGCTCGGATGCGATCTTCGTCCATCCCGACGTCAAGCGCATGCTGATGCGGATGCGGGCGCAGACCGCGGCGGCGCGCACCATCTGCTATGCGACCGCGGTCGCGATCGACGTTTCCACCCGCGCCAAGGACGCGAAGGTGCGTGCCGATGCGGCCGCACGCGCGGCGCTGCTGACGCCGATCGCGAAGGGCTATTCCACCGACATCGGCAATGAGGTCGCCTATCTCGGCGTGCAGGTGCATGGCGGCATGGGCTTCATCGAGGAGACCGGCGCTGCGCAGCATTATCGCGATGCCCGCATCACCGCGATCTACGAAGGCACCAACGGCATCCAGGCGATCGACCTCGTCACGCGCAAGCTCGCGGCCAATGGCGGTGCGGCGGTGTGGGCGCTGCTCGACGAGCTCTCGGCTATCGTCAGCCAAGTCGAGGCCTCCAACGATCCCGCCTTCGGCACCACCGCCACCAAGCTGCGCGAGGCGGTGGAAGCGCTGACGCGCACCAGCAAATGGCTGTTGGAGCGCGTTACGTCCGCGCCGAACGAGGCGCTTGCGGGAGCTACGCCCTATCTGCAGCAGTTCGGCGCCACGCTCGGCGGCTGCATGCTGGCCTCTGAGGCGCTCGCCGCCAAGGCCGACGGCACTACGGACGCCGCGCGCTACGTCTCGCTCGCCCGCTTCTTCGCCGAGAACATCACGGTGCAGGCGCCTTCGCTCGAGCGCACCGTGACGGAGAGTGCGGAGTCGGTCGCGGCGGCGGATGCGGTGCTGCTGTAGGCGCGAAGCACTGCCGCGTTTGGGATGGGAGATCTCACCTCCTCCCCGCTGTCATTCCCCGCGAATGCGGGGAATCCAGTACGCCGCGGCGATAAGCGACTGACGCCACTGGGTACTGGATCGCCCGATCAAGTCGGGCGATGACGCCGAATGTGTGGGACGAGCGTACCACACACGACCGGATTGCGCCGCGCTCCAGGCTACGAAGCTTCGACATCCGCCCTTCCCCCCGGCCGCCACAACACGACCGCCGCCGCGACGAGATCGAGCACCACACACAGCGCGAACGCCGTCGTGTAATTGCCGGTAAAGCTCCGCACCAGGCCGACGATGCCGGGGCCGAAGGCGCTGACGATGCCGCTGATCGAGGTGCCGAGCCCCATCGCGGCCGCGAAGGCAGAAGCGCCGATCTCGCGCTGGATGATCAGAGGCGGGAACGTGATCATGTTGCCGATCGAGAAGCCGTAGACGGCGCAGCAGGCCAGCAGCACGGTCGGACTCGTGCTTTGGAGCAGCACGAAGAGAGCCGCGGCCTGGCTCGTCATCGACGCCGCGCAGGCGAGCCGCGGATCGAGCCGGTCGACGAACAGGCCGAGCGACAGGCGGCCGATCACCGCCATCGCCGCCATGAGAGTGACGGCGAGGCCCGCGCTGGCGCGCCCGATCAGCGGCTCGAGAAACGTCACCTGATGGATGATGAAGCCCATCTGCGCCAGCAGCGCGATCGCGATCGGCAGCACCATGGTCCAGAACGCTGCGTTGGCGAGCAGCGCCTTGCGCGACTGGCCGGGTGCGGCCGCATCGCCACTGGACGGACGTCCGGCCGGTGCCAGCGAGGTCCCGGCGGGCCAACCGATGAACGTCACGACCACCGGCAGCACCAGCAGCACCATTGCGAGCGTGACCGCCAGCATCGCGAAACGGAAGCCGATGCTGCCGGTCAGCGACAGCAGCAGCGGGACGAGGACGATGCCGCCGCAGGTCGCACCGTTGAAGGCGAGGCTGAGCGCGAGCCCGCGGCGCCGCTCGAACCAGGAGTTCAGCACGGTCGCGATCACCACGGTGCCCATGCCGGTCCAGCCGACCGACATCAGCGCATAGGCCAGATAGAGCTGCCAGGGCGTCTGCATCAGCGCCAGCAGCACGGTCGAAGCACCGAGCGCCGACAGGCCGCACAGGATCAGCGCGCGCAATCCGATGCGGGCGAGCAGATCGTCGGTGAAGATGACGAGGACGGAGGTCAGGAGGAACGAGAAGGTGCTGGCCGCGGAGACCAGCGTGCCCGGCCAGCCATGGGCGCGCTGCAGTTCGGCGAGATAGACGCCTTGGCCGTAGAGGCCGAAGCCGAACATGAAGAAAGCCATCAGGAAGCAGGCCAACACCACGCGCCAGCCGCGGTAGTGCAGCGAGGATTCGTCGACACCAGTTTTGGCAATCATCAATCGAGCAATCGGTCAAAGCAAACGGTGCAATGTGCGATCGTGCCCCACAACCAGCGGTTTTTCAATTGAAACATTGTAGCCATTTGTTGCAACGCGCAATAGCGAGACCCCACCGATGCGGCGGGCGCCATGTACCTGCGTCACAAGATCGGCATCGAAAAGCTTGAGCCAGCGCATTGGCACGCCTGCAAGATGATGTAGGCTGACGTTTCGTGAGTCACGCCAAAGGCAAGCGCCGCGGCGACCGCAGGGGGCTCTCATGCCGAATGGCAATATCGTCGTCACCGAAGAGCGTGGAACGCGCGTGATCACCCTGCGTCGTCCAAGCAAGAAGAACGCGATCACGCAGGACATGTATCGGGAGATGAGTCACGCGATCGACACCGCGCAGAGCAACTCCGACATTCGCTGCATGATCATCACCGGCGGCTCCGGCGTGTTCACCGCCGGCGACGACATCGAAGATTTCCTGAAGGCCGACGCCTCGCAGCCCGAGATGCTGTCGAATGGCGCCAAGTTTCTCTATTCGCTCGCCCTCAATGCCAAGCCAATCATCGCCGCCGTGGACGGCGCCTCGATCGGCATGGGCACCGTGATGCTGTTCCACTGCGACTATGTGCTCGCCTCGAACGCTGCGACCTTCTCCGCACCCTATATCCATCTCGGGCTCGTACCAGTCGGCGCGGCCAGCCTGCTGATGCCGAACACGATGGGCTACCAGCGCGCCTTCGCGATGCTGGTGATGGGGCGGACTTTTTCCGCCGCGGAGGCGCACGCCGCAGGCTTCGTCAACACCGTGGTCTCGCCGGGCCACACCGAGGTCGAGGCGCGCAAGGTGGCGCGCGAGATCTGCCGCTTGCCGGCCGAGGCGGTCGCGACCTCGCGCCGACTGCTGCGCGCTCCGCCCGAGGAGCTCACCCGCCGCATCGACCAGGAAGGCCATCTGTTCGGCGAGCGGCTGAAGTCGGAGGAAGCGGTGGCGGCGTTCAATGCGTTCGCGAACCGGAAGAAGCGGTGAGGTGAGCACGCTGCTGCCACCCTCCCCTGGAGGGTCACCCCGCCCCGGTTCGCATTTCATGCGAACCGACCCGCCCCCTCAAGGGGCGGGTGGGAGTGCGCGGCAGTCGCCGCACGCAACAGAAGGCTTCGTGAAATCTTCGCGCCGAACATCTAATCTGGTTCCATGCGACATCTTCTCCGCCTGACCGCCTTCGCACTCGCCCTTACCTTTGCCCTCCCCGCCTCGGCCCAGACCGCCGCGCCGGTCGAGCTGCGCATCCTCGCGGTCAACGATTTCCACGGCAATCTGCGTCCGCCGCCGGGCGGCATTCGCATCGGAGATCCCGAGGATAGAGCCAAGAAGGTGATGGTGGCGGCCGGTGGCGCCGAATACATGGCGACGCTGGTGAAGCAGCTGCGCGAAGGCCACAGGAACACAATCTTCGTCGCTGCCGGCGACCTGATCGGCGCGAGCCCGTTCCTGTCGGCGATGTTTCACGACGAGCCTTCGATCGAGTCGCTGTCAATGATGGGTCTTGCGATCACCTCGGTCGGCAATCACGAATTCGACGAGGGCAAGACCGAGCTCTTGCGGATGCAGAACGGCGGCTGCCATCCGGTCGACGGCTGCCAGGGGCCGCATCCCTTCACGGGCGCCAAATTCCGCTATCTCGCGGCCTCGACCATCGAGACCGCGACCGGCAAAAGCGTGCTGCCGCCGTTTGAGATCAGGGAGTTCGACGGCATCTCCGTCGGCTTCATCGGACTGACGTTGAAAGGCACCGCCGGCATCGTCTCGCCCGCCGGCATTTCCGGTCTCGAATTCCGCGACGAAGCCGAGACGGTGAATGCGCTCGTGCCGCAATTAAAGGCGCGCGGGGTGGAAGCGATCGTCGTGCTGATCCACGAAGGCGGCGAGCCTGCCGGCGACTACAACGAATGTCCCGGCATCTCGGGCCCGATCGTCGACATCGTCAAGAAGTTCGATCGCGCCGTCGACGTCGTCGTCAGCGGTCACACCCATCGCGCCTATGTCTGCAATATCGATGGACGGCTCGTCACCAGCGGCGACAAATTCGGCACACTGGTCACCGCGATCGACCTCAAGCTCGATCCCGCAAGCCACGACATCGTCAGCGCCAGGGCCGAGAACGTCATCGTCGCCAATGCCTCGCTGCCTAAGGATGCCGAGCAGACCGCATTGATCGAGGCCTACGACAAGCTGTCGGCGCCGATCGCCAACCGGCCGGCCGGATCGGTGACGCAGACGCTGTCGCGCATTCCGAACGAGGCCGGCGAAAGCGCGCTCGGCGACATCATTGCGGATGCGCAATTGCTTGCAACCCGCGATGCCAAGGACGGCGGCGCCGTGATCGCGCTCACCAATCCCGGCGGCATCCGCACCGACATCGTTCCCAAGGAGAACGGCGCGATAACATTTGGCGATGTCTTCGCCAGCCAGCCGTTCCGCAACCGTCTCGTCACCATGACGCTCACAGGCCGCCAGCTCAAGGACTTGCTGGAACAGCAATGGCTCGACCCGAAGCGGCCGCGGATCCTGCAGGTGTCGAACGGATTCAGCTATGCCTGGGATGCGGCGAAACCATTCGGCGAGCGCGTAATGCCGGAGAAGATGACGCTCAGCGGCAGGCCGATCGAAGCTGGAAGCGGCTACCGCGTCACCCTCAACGACTACCTCGCCGTCGGCGGCGACGGCTTTACCGTCGCCAAACAGGGCTCGGCGCCGCAATATGGCGGCTACGACGCCGACGCGCTGTTCGCGTTCTTCCGGGCGCACGGGCCGATCGGTCCGCTACCGCCCACCCGCATCCTGCGGGTGAATTGATCCGGATCAAACGGGCCGGCGCGGGACGACCCTTTGCCATTGCCGTCCAAACGCCTAGATTGGGTTTTGCATTGCGTTTTGGCGCCGGATGCGCCAAGCGACGTCAAGAGCCGTTTTCTGTGAGGCCGACCTGATGAGCACGCTCCTTCTCTCCCACAAGGCCTGCCTCGACCACGTCACGCCGCCGGGACATCCTGAAAGGCCGGATCGTCTGCGCGCGGTGGAGGAAGCGCTGTCGCACGAGCGTTTCCAGTTTCTGGCGCGCGACCAGGCGCCGGAGGGCGATCTCGATCTCGTCACGCTGTGCCACAACGAGCACTACGTCACCGAGCTGCGCCACATCGCGCCGACCAGCGGCCAAGTCTATCTCGATGGCGACACCTCGATGTCGCCAGGCACCTGGGAAGCGGTGATGCGCGGCGTCGGCGGCGCGGTCGCGGCCACCGAAGCGGTGATGGCGGGCGAGCATCGCAACGCCTTCGTCGCGGTGCGCCCGCCCGGACATCACGCCGAGATCGGCAAGCCGATGGGCTTCTGCTTCTTCGACAATGTCGCAATCGCGGCGCGCCATGCGCAGCGCAAATTCGGCATCAAGCGCGCGGCCATCGTCGATTTCGACGTACATCACGGCAACGGCACGCAGGACATCTTCTGGTCGGACCCGACCGTAATGTACTGCTCGACGCACCAGATGCCGCTGTTTCCGGGCACCGGCGCCAAGAGCGAGCGCGGCGACCACGACACCATCGTCAATGTGCCGCTCGCGTCCGAGGACGGCGGGCCGGAATTCCGCAACGCGTTCGAGAATCTGATCCTGCCGCAGCTGGAAAAATTCAGCCCCGAGCTCCTCATCATCTCCGCCGGTTTCGACGCGCATTATCGCGACCCGCTGGCCTCGCTGAACCTGCGCGCCGAGGACTATGCCTGGGTGACGCGCAAGCTGATGGACCTCGCCGACAAGACCGCAGGGGGCCGCATTGTTTCGGTACTCGAGGGCGGCTATGACCTGCAAGGGCTGAAAGAATCTGTTACGGCGCATGTCGGCGCCCTGATGGGCGCGTGACGGACCCGCCACATTAAGCCCGCAAAATTCTGCTTTTGCTCATGTGAAGCGAATCGGGCAATCGGAAACGGATATGGCCGAAAATACCCAAATCGACGTCTCCAGGCTCACCTTCGAGCGCGCGATCGAGGAACTCGAGACGATCGTGAAGCGGCTCGAAGACGGCAAGGTGCCGCTCGAGGAATCCGTGACGATCTATGAGCGCGGCGAGGCCCTGAAGCGCCGCTGCGAGGACCTGCTGCGTCAGGCCGAGGCCCGCGTCGACAAGATCACCACCGATGCCAGCGGCCAGGCCATCGGCACCGCACCGCTCGACGTCCAGTAAGCCGAGTTCCCCCCTTCGGTTTCTGACCGCGCTTGTCCCTTTAACAGGGCACAGGGAGCGCTGCCGGCTGCATTTTTCATGATCGCACGGCGCCGTCCCTCGAAGCGTGACGGTTCCATGGGTGGGAGCTGGGTGGGGGTCGTTCCGGATCGAGGCCTTCCGAGGACGAAAAAGATCTGATTCTGGCAAAAAGTCCGCCAAGAAACCGGACGAGCCCGGAACCCCTCGTCACGGGCCGCAGTTAACCAAGCCGGCCCGCCGGTTGCACCTGCATACCCCCAATCGGCCCGGCGGGTTGGCTTTGGCCCAAGCTTTGGTGTAAAGCTGCGCGGAGTGTGGCTTTTTGTAAGCCTTGCGTGGGCAACGATTACCGACGACAAGCGCTTCAAACTGCTGATGAAATTGGCTGGGACGGGCGAAGCCGATCTAAGTGACAGGGATCACAGAGACTGAACCGGAGCGCACTTAAGCTTACCTAAGCTTGAAGACGGGGCCTGGCCCCATGCAGGTGGCTCCGACGGTTTGGGGACTCGCGCTGCGCCGATATTGAGCAAACCCATCGCGCACCGGAACCTTCCGGCGCTGACAAATTGGAAATGGCCGTGAACGCATACAGTAAAACGCCGCTTCTCGACACCATCCGGACGCCGGAAGACCTGCGCAAGCTCAAGATCGAGCAGGTTCGCCAAGTCGCCGACGAGCTGCGGCAGGAGACCATCGATGCTGTCTCGGTGACCGGCGGTCACTTCGGCGCGGGTCTCGGCGTGGTCGAGCTCACCACCGCGATCCATTACGTCTTCGACACGCCGCGCGATCGGCTGATCTGGGACGTCGGCCATCAAGCCTATCCGCACAAGATCCTCACCGGCCGGCGCGACCGCATCCGCACCCTGCGCACCGGCGGCGGCCTGTCCGGCTTCACCAAGCGCAGCGAGAGTGACTACGATCCGTTCGGCGCGGCGCATTCCTCGACCTCGATCTCGGCCGGCCTCGGCATGGCCGTGGCGCGCGATCTCTCCGGCGGCAAGAACAACGTTATCGCCGTGATCGGTGACGGCGCGATGTCGGCGGGCATGGCCTACGAGGCCATGAACAATGCGGGTGCGATGAACTCGCGCCTGATCGTCATCCTCAACGACAACGACATGTCGATCGCGCCGCCGGTCGGCGCCATGAGCGCCTATCTGTCGCGGCTCTACTCCGGCAAGACCTATCGCACGCTGCGCGATGCGGCCAAGCAGATCAACAAGCGCCTGCCCAAGATCCTCGCCAACCGCGCCAACCGCGTCGAAGAATACTCCCGCGGCTTCATGATGGATGGCGGCACGCTGTTCGAGGAGCTCGGCTTCTATTATGTCGGCCCGATCGACGGCCACAATCTCGACCACCTGCTGCCCGTGCTGAAGAACGTGCGCGACATGGAGGAAGGCCCGATCCTGGTTCACGTCGTGACCCAGAAGGGCAAGGGCTACGGCCCGGCGGAAGCGTCCGCCGACAAGTATCATGCGGTGGTCAAGTTCGATGTCGCCACCGGCACCCAGGCCAAGGCCAAGCCGAACGCGCCGGCCTACCAGAACGTGTTCGGCCAGAGCCTCGTCAAGGAAGCGCAGAAGGACGACAAGATCGTCGCCATCACCGCGGCCATGCCGTCGGGCACCGGCGTCGACATCTTCAACAAGGCGTTCCCCGACCGCACCTTCGACGTCGGCATCGCCGAGCAGCACGCGGTGACATTCGCCGCCGGTCTTGCGACCGAAGGCTACAAGCCGTTCTGCGCGATCTACTCGACCTTCCTGCAGCGCGGCTATGACCAGATCGTGCATGACGTCGCGATCCAGAACCTGCCCGTCCGCTTCGCCATCGACCGCGCGGGCCTGGTCGGCGCCGATGGCGCGACCCATGCCGGCTCGTTCGACAACGCCTATCTCGGCTGCCTGCCGAACATGGTGATCATGGCGGCCGCGGATGAGGCCGAGCTCGTGCACATGGTGGCGACCCAGGTCGCGATCGACGACCGCCCGAGCTCGCTGCGCTATCCGCGCGGCGAAGGCCGCGGCATCGACATGCCCGAGGTTGGCATTCCGCTCGAAATCGGCAAGGGCCGCATGATCCGCCAGGGCAGCAAGATCGCCCTGCTCTCCTTCGGCACGCGCCTCGCCGAATGCGAGAAGGCGGCCGACGAGCTCGCAGCCCACGGCCTGTCGACCTCGATTGCGGACGCGCGCTTCATGAAGCCGCTCGACACCGAGCTGGTGCTCAAGCTCGCCCGCGACCACGAGATCCTGATCACGATCGAGGAAGGCTCGGTCGGCGGGTTCGGCTCGCATGTCGCGCAGTTCCTGACCGATCAGGGCGTGCTGGACAGCGGCATGGTCAAGTTCCGCTCGATGGTGCTGCCCGACGTGTTCCAGGACCACGACACGCCCGCCGCGATGTACGCCCGCGCCGGTCTCGACGCCAAGGGCATCGTCGCCAAGGTGTTCGAAGCGCTCGGCAAGGACGTCAAGGCCGAGACGGTCAAGCTGGCTTGATGGGTTTCACCTCTCCCGCTCGCGGGAGAGGTCGCGCCGAAGGCGCGGGTGAGGGTTTTTCCTCTTGGGGGTTCTCGCTTGCGGAGACACCCTCTCCCCACCCCTCCCCCGCAGGCGGGGGGAGGAGCAGAGCGCGTGCCGTGGCTCACATCTCGATCCAAATTTCTTCGGCTTTACTCCCATGAAGATCTATCTGGCAGGCCCCGACGTGTTCCTGCCGGACGCGGTAGAGATCGGCCGCCGCAAGGTCGATATCTGCACGGCTCATGGCCTTACCGGCCTCTATCCCCTCGACAACGCCATCGACCTCACCGCGCCCGATGTCTCGCGGCAGATCTTTTGCGGCAACGAGGCGATGATGGACGAGGCCGACGCCATCATTGCGAACCTCACCCCGTTCCGCGGGGCCGGCGCCGATCCCGGCACCGTCTACGAGCTCGGCTACATGGCCGGGCGGCGTAAGTTCTGCCTCGCCTATTCCAATGACGGCGCCGTCTATGCCGACCGCGTCGGCCGTTTCATGGACGTCGCCTCCGAGGACGGACGACTGGTCGATGCGCAGGGACTGACGGTCGAGGATTTTGGTCTCGTCGACAACCTCATGATGATCCATGCGCTGGAACTGCACGGCTGCCCGCTGGTGACGCCGGCGCAGATGCCGATCGATGTCTGGCACGATCTCGCCGCCTTCGAGGCTTGCGTCCGGATGGCGGCTGCGCGATTGATCGCTACATAAGCACCTCAGTCGTGCCCATGAGAGCGTGATGCCCCCTGCCCGCAAGCGCGCGGATGTATTGCTGGTCGAGCGCGGCCTGTTCGAGAGCCGGGCACGGGCGCGCGCGGCGATCGA
Organism: Bradyrhizobium sp. SPXBL-04; assembly: GCF_051853035.1. NCBI lineage: Bacteria > Pseudomonadati > Pseudomonadota > Alphaproteobacteria > Hyphomicrobiales > Nitrobacteraceae > Bradyrhizobium > Bradyrhizobium sp. SPXBL-04. The sequence goes on from NZ_CP182472.1 coordinate 6,288,861, forward strand.
GGCCGGCCTGGTCACGGCTGACGACAAGCCGGTTTTGAAACCGTCGGAGACGATCGCCGAGGACGCGGTGATCCAGGCCGAGCCGGCGCATCCCTATGTCTCCCGCGGCGGCGTCAAGCTCGCCGGCGCGCTGGAGCATTACCCGATTGAAATCGAGGACCATGTCTGCCTCGATGTCGGCGCCTCCACCGGCGGCTTCACCGAGGTGCTGCTGGCGAACGGGGCAAGCCTGGTGTTCGCCATCGACGTCGGCACCAGCCAATTGCATCCCTCGCTGCGCGATCATCCCAAGATCGTGTCGATGGAGGAGACCGATATAAGGTCCTACGAAGGCAAGCGTCTGCCGGCGCGGCCCGATATCGTCGTCATCGACGTCAGCTTCATCTCACTCAAGGCGGTGCTGCCGGTGGCATTGTCGCTGGCGGCGGCACCCATGAGCCTGCTGGCGCTGATCAAGCCGCAATTCGAAGCCGAGCGGAAGCACAACAAGAAGGGCATCATCCGCGACGCCGCCGTGCACCGGGAGATCTGTGACGACATCGCGGCCTTTGCCGCTTCGCTCGGCTGCACCGACATCGAGATATTCCCCTCACCGATCACGGGCGGTGACGGCAACATCGAATTCTTCCTGGGCGCGCGCCGTGGTTGAGCGCCTGACGATTGATCATGTCGGCCATCGCGGCGACGGTGTCTGCCTCGACGTCGGCGCAGCGATCTATGTGCCCTATACGCTTGGCGGAGAGACCGTCGAGGTCGATCACGTCGCGGGCCACCATCCCGACCGCCGCAAGCTGCTCGCGATCGACGTCGCAAGCCCCGAGCGCATTGAACCGTTCTGCCCGCATTTCGGCGTCTGCGGCGGCTGCGCCATCCAGCATTGGGCGGCTGAGCCCTATCACGCCTGGAAGCGCGGCATCGTGGTCGAGACGCTGGCGCAGGCCGGCGTCGATTGCGAGGTGGCGCCGCTGGTCGATGCGCACGGCGCCGGGCGCCGGCGCATCACGCTGCACGGCCGCTTTGGCACGCATGACGTTCTCAAGGTCGGCTTCTCCGCGACGAGCTCGCACGACGTCATTCCGATCCATCGCTGTCCCATCCTCGATCCCGCGCTCGCGGGCGCGATCGACGCCGCCTGGGCGCTGGCCGAACCGCTGACGACCAAGATGCCGGTGACGAAGCCGCTCGACATCCAGGTCACCGCCACCACCAACGGCCTCGATGTCGATGTGCGCGGCTCCGGCCCGCTGCCGACGCCGCTGGTGACCGCGTTGTCCCGCGTCGCCGAGCAGCACCGCCTGGCGCGACTGACGCGGCATGGCGAGCTGGTGCTGCAGCGCCTGCCACCAGCGGTAAAGATGGGCCGCGCTGAGGTGACGCTGCCGCCGGGCTCATTCTTGCAGGCGACCGTCGCAGGCGAAGAGACGCTGGCCGCGCTCGTCGCCGAGCGCGTCGGCAAGGCCAAGGAAATTGTCGATCTCTTCTGCGGCGTCGGCCCGTTCGCGTTGAGGCTGGCCGAGAAGGCGCGCGTGACCGCCTATGACAGCGACGCCGGCGCGATCGCAGCGCTGGCGAAAGCGGCGCGCACGCCCGGCCTGAAGCCGATCAAAGCCCAGCCGCGCGACCTGTTCCGCCGTCCCCTGATGCCGCAGGAGCTGCGCGACGTCGACGCGGTGGTGTTCGACCCGCCGCGCCAGGGCGCCCAGGCGCAGGCGCTGAAGCTTGCCGCAAGCAAGGTGCCCGTCGTGGTCGCCGTATCCTGCAACGCCGCGACCTTCGCCCGCGATGCACGACTGCTCATCGACGGCGGCTATCGGCTGGAGGCGGTGGTGCCGGTCGACCAGTTCCGGCACACGCCGCATGTGGAGCTGGTGGCGCGGTTCAGCCGGTGACGCAACCCGCCCCCCAATTCCGTGCGGACTGCTATGTCGACGGCTCGAATTGCGGTTGCCATCGCAGCAGGTAGGACTGGAGCGAGCGCACCGCGATCGCCAGCAGGATGCCGACGAACATCATGACGAAGATGGCGACCATCATCTCGCTGGCATTGGCCCGCGCCTCGGCTTCGATAATGAGCTTGCCGAGCCCGCGCTCGGCACCGATGAATTCGCCGACGATGACGCCGATCAACGCAAAGGACACCGCCGGCAGCAGCGAGGCGAATACCCAGGCGAGCGCGGAGGGGATCACGACCGTGCGCAGCACGGTGAACTCGCTGGCGCCGAGCAGACGAGCGGCGGCGATCTGGTCGCGGTCGACCGCACGCGTTCCCTCGAAGGTGTTGAAGAACACCACGAAGAACACGACCAGCCAGGCGGTCGCGATCTTGGAGAGATCGCCGAGGCCGAAGATCAGGATGACGAGCGGCACCAGCGCGATGCGCGGGATCGAATTGAATGCCACGATGTAGGGCCCGAATACGCGGGCAAGGAAATCCGAACGGCCGAGGATCAGGCCAGCCGCGATGCCGCTCGCCGATCCGAACAAAAATCCCCACCAGGTGTTCTTCAGCGTGACGAGTGTCGCAAGCCACAGATTGTTGTCGTTGCCCTTGATACAGGCGGCAAAGCCGCTGGTATCGGCAAAGCAGCCAAGCCGCAGGAAGCTCTGCCAGATCAGCGACGGCTTGGCGACGAAATAGGGATCGAGGATTTTCGGCACGTAGGCCTTCGGCAGCAGCGCCTTGCTCCATTCGAAGCCCCACTGCCAGATGACGAGAACGGCCGCGAGAATGGCCAGTTGCCAGAACAGGATGACGGTGCGGCTGTTGGACATGGTCAGTCGGCCCTGGTGCGGCGGAACTCTTCGCCGAGCGAATGCCAGATGTGGGAATAAAGGCGGCCGAATTCGGCGGTCTCACGCACGGCCACGGGATCGCGCGGACGCGGGATGGCGACGTCGAAGTCTTCCTTGAGACGCCCGGGCCGCGCCGAAAGCAGGATGATGCGGCTCGCCAGTGTCAAGGCTTCGCCGAGATCGTGCGTCACGAACAGCACGGTCTGCCGCTCGCGTTCCCAGATCTCCAGCAGCGTCTTGTGCATCTCCAGCTTGGTGTGGGTGTCGAGCGCGCCGAACGGCTCGTCCATCAGCAGGATCTCGGGCTCCAGGATCAGCGTGCGCATCAAGGCGACGCGCTGGCGCATGCCGCCGGACAGCATGCGCGGAAAGCTCTGCGCAAAGCCCGAGAGCCCGGCCTTCTCGACCGCCGAAGCGACGCGCCCTGCGCGCTCGGTCTTCGGCAGTCCCGCGATCTCCAGCCCATAGCCGATGTTCCGCTCCACGGTTCGCCAGGGAAACAGCGTATCGCGCTGGAAGACATAGCCGACCCTGGGGTTGATCTTGCCGGTCTCGACCGTGTCCGCATCGATCAGGATGCGTCCGCCGGAACGCGGCAATAGCCCTGCGACCATGTTGAGAATGGTGCTCTTGCCGCAGCCGGAGGGACCGAGGAGCGCGACGAACTCGCCTTGCTTGACCTCGAAGGAGACGTCATCGACCGCCACGAACTCGCGGCCGGACGCGTTGAAGCGCTTGGCGAGCCCCAGCACGGCAATGCGGGTGCGCGCCGCCGCTGTTTGATCCTCGTCGCGCGCGAGCGCGAGGCCCTGACCTGGCGCGGCGATCATTTGTATTTTGCCCTGGCTGCCTGGAGGAAGCTCATGTCGACGACATCCTCGTATCTGGTCTCGGGAATATCAGTTCCCTTGCGGTACCAGGGCTTGGCGCCACGTTCGAACGCGGGCTTGTCGATGACACCGTCATAGGCCCAGGTCGACTTGTCGAAGCCGAGCTCGACGCTGACCGCGTCGGGATCGATGCCCGAGAAATATTTCGGCGTGACCAGCGCCTGCACCTCGGCGAGCGGCGTCGCCTTCACGAAAGCCATCGCGCGATGGATCGCATTGACATAGGCCTGCACCATCGCCTTGTCCTGCTCGATCGTGTCCTGGAGCGTGTAGATCACCAGCACGGGCAACGTCCCGCCGAAATCCTTCTCGAACACGCCGGGCTTGGACGTGTCGTAGATCGTCCGGCCAAAGCCCTTCTTCTCGACCTCGACGATCCAGCTCGGCGGCGCCATGATGGCGTCGAACTGCTTGGTCTGGAGCGAGGGGAACATGGTGTTGGTCCCGCCGCCCGCGACCCAGTTCACCTTGCCGCCGAGCCCGCGCGCTTCGAACACATAAGTGCCGAACACCCAGGTGCCCGACCCGATCGCGGTCGCGGCGACGATCGGCTTGGCGCCATCGGTGCGCTTGTAATCCGCGAGCTTCTCGACCGAATTGATGCCGGCGTCGTAGAGGTCCTGCCGGACCATGATGCTGGCGTAGGAGCACACCATCTCGGTCGCGAGCAGGATCTTGCAGGGCTTGCCGCGCGCACTGAGCTGGAGCGGGTGGCTGGCATCGCCATGGGCGAACAGCGCCTGCCCCGCCGCCAGGGTCTGGCGACCGAATGTGCCGGCATTGCCGGTGACGAGCTTGGAATCGAGTCCTTCGTCCTTGAAGTACCCCTTCAGCTCCGCGATCATGCCGATGGCATAGACCGGCGACACCGGTCCGAAGGCGAGCGAGACCTGCTTGGCCTCGGCGCGCAGCTGCCCCGGCAGCAGCGATGCGCCGGCCCATGCGGAGCCCGCGATCAGCGCCTGGCGCCTGGTAATGCTCATGTGCTCCTCCTCCCTTGTTTCTTTGTTCGATTGCGCCGATCGGTCAGGACGGCGCGACCTTGATCGTCCCTGCCTGTCGCAGCGTTTCGATCTCATTCGGCGACATGCCGATCTCGCTCAGGATCTCGCCGCTGTGCTCGCCGATCTCAGGTGGATCGTAGCGGTTGGGCAGGCGCCTTCCGTCCATGGAAATCGGCAAGAGCGGCGTCTTGGCCTCGCCGCCGTCAGGCAGCCGAATATCGGTCAGGCCGCCGGACTGGTTGAGATGCGGATCATCGAAGAGATCGCCGGGCTTGTTCACCGGCGCATAGGGCAGATCGAGCTGCTCGAGACGCGCGGCGAGATCGGCCTTGTCCCATTGCTTGAAGATCTTCGCGATCTCGGGGATCAGCCAGCCGCGATGATCGACGCGGTCGTTGCTCGTCGCGAAGCGCGGATCAGTGAGCCAGGCTTCGCGATCGAAGGCGCGACAGAATGCCGCCCATTGCTCTTCACCGACGATGGTGACGAACAGTTTCGAGCCGTCCCTGGTATCGAAGAGATCATAAACCGGCCATGGGCTGTCCTTGATCGAATATGGGATCGAGGGCTGGCCGCTGACCACCTCGCACATCATGGCCTGCGCCATCAGGAACACGTTGTTCTCGTACAGCGCACTCTGGATGTAGCGACCCCGGCCGGTGCGCTGCCGCTCGGCGAGCGCAGCCTGAATTGCGATCACGCCGAACATGCCGCCCATGACATCGTTGACCGAGGCACCGGCGCGCATGGGACGGTCGGGCAAGCCGGTCATGTAGGCGAGGCCACCCATCATCTGCACGACCTCGTCGAGCGCGAGGCGGTTCTCGTAAGGCCCGGGCAAATAGCCTTTGAGCGAGCAATAGATCAGGCGCGGCGCGAAGGCCGCGACGGTCTCGTAATCGAGGCCGATCCGCTTCAGCAGGCCCGGCCGGAAATTCTCGATCAGGACGTCGCTGTTCTCGATCAGCCTGCGTGCGATCGTCTGGCCTTCCGCGGTCGATGTATCCAGCGCGATGCTGCGCTTGTTGCGGCTGTAGGTGGCGAAGAAGCCGGCGGCGGGTCCCTTGAAATAGCGGGTGCGGTCGCCCTTGGGCGGCTCGACCTTGATCACGTCGGCGCCGAGATCGGCGAGGATCAAGCCGCAGCTCGGCCCCATCACCATCTGGCTGAACTCGATGACCCGCAGGCCTGCCAGCGGACGAAGCTCCGATGGCGTCTCGCGCGCAGCCCTGGTCATGCCGCGCTCCGCAGGACCTTGGGGATGCCGGCCTCGTGCAGATGCCCCGTCAAATGTTTTGCCGGGATATGGCGGGCGAGTATCTCGCGCGTCTGCATCAGGCGGTCGAGGTCGATGCCGGTGGAGAGTCCCATGCGCTCCAGCATGAACACGAGATCCTCGGTGACGATATTGCCGCGCGCGCCGGGAGCAAAGGGACAGCCGCCGAGGCCGGACACCGCGGCGTCGAAACGGCGGATACCCGCTTCGAGGCCGGCGACGGCATTGGCAAGGCCCGCACCGAGCGTGTCGTGCAGATGCAGCCGCAGCGTCATTTGCGGCCCGACCTCGCGCCGCACGGCCGCGACGATCTGCCGGATCGATTTGGGCGTCGCATAGCCGACGGTGTCGGCAAGCCCGATCTCGTCGGCGCGGGCTTCGGCAAAAGCGCGTGCCACACGGCACACCGCCGCCTCGCTCACCTCGCCCTCCAACGAGCAGCCGAAGGAGGTGGAGATCGCGCCCATCAGTTGCGGTCGCTCTTCCACCGGCCGGGCGTCGATCGCGGCGCGGACCGCACGAAATCCCTCGATCTGCTCATCGACTGTGCGGCGCACATTGGCGCGGTTGTGCGTCTCGCTTGCCGAGATGACGAAATAGACGGCGTTGACGCCTGCGGCGATGGCGCGCTCGGCGCCCTTCGGGTTCGGTACCAGCGCGCCGATGGTTGCGGACTTGTGCGTGAGCGCATGCGCCATCACTGCGTCGACGTCGGCGAATTGCGGCACGACCTTTGGCGGAACGAAGGATCCGGCATCGATCTCGCGCATGCCGGCGGCGGCGATCGTGTCGATCAGCGCGCATTTGGCTTCGGTCGGAACGAAGATGTCCAGGTTCTGCAGACCATCGCGGGGAGCAACCTCGCAAATGTGGACATCGGGCGCGCGCGCCATCGGGCTCTCCCTATGATTGTATATTGTTGCATAAAAGAACAATCCATGGGACAGTCTGTCAAGCCCCAAAACTTGCGTGCACTGCAATGATCGCATCCGACAGTTCCCGACAGCGCAGCGTCAAAAACGGTTCCGAGCGCGCCGAGCACCTCGCCGGCCTGATCATGGCGCTGGCCCGGCGCGAAGGCATGAAGGCCGGAGACCGCCTGATCGAACAAAGGCTTGCGGATGCGCTGGACCTTTCACGCGCACCGATCCGGCTCGGCCTGAAGGCCTTGGAAGCGGCGGGGCTGGCGCGCGGCGAGCCGCATCGCGGCTTTGTGCTGGCAAAGAACCCCACCAGCGGCGCAGCCCAACCGGCGCTCGCGGCGGTCAGGCGCAACGAGCAGGTTTATGCGACCATCGCAGGCGACGTGCTCGCAACACGGCTACCGGCCGACGTCACCGAGGCCGAGCTGATGCGCCGCTATGGGCTCAGCCGGGCCGAGCTGCAGCGGCTGCTCGACCGGATCGCCGCCGAGGGCTGGATCGCACGTCTGCCCGGCTATGGTTGGCGCTTCGCCGAGACGGTCTCGAACCCCGAAGCCCAAGCCAAGGCCAAGGCATTTCGCGCGGTGATCGAGCCGGCGGCGATCGCGCAGCCGGGCTTTGCGCTGCCGCAGGAGGTGATCGTACGTTTGCGCGAGCGCCAACAACGCGTCTTCGAAGGCGAGCTCGAAAAGATGACGATCGGCGAGATCTTTCACTCCGGCTGCGAATTCCACGAAGAGATCATCCGCGGCGCCGGCAATCCCTTCTTTCTCGAAGCGCTCAAGCGCGTGAACTCGATCAGACGCCTGTTCGCCTATCGCAGCTTCGCCGACCGCGACGGCATGCGACGGCACGTGCGCGAGCATCTGCGCCTGCTCGACGTCCTGGAGACGCGACGCTACACTGAGGCGGCCGACCTGATGGCCCGGCACCTGCAACGCCCGCTGGTGGCGGGCTTGTCGTGATGCCTGTGGGGATTGCTCAGCGACGCAAGCCGCCCAACGCCGGCGACTCGCCGGGCAGCATCGAGGAGTTGATGTCGCTGTCCATGCGTCCCGACTGCTGCTGGATGAAGCCGGCACCGAACGACAGGCTGAGATTGGAGGTCGGCTTGAACTCGACACCCGCGAACGCGCCATAACCGGGCGTGGCGCTGGAGGTCAGCGGCGCCAGCGAGCTGCCGATGCCGTTGCCGAATTTCAGCGTGTCGAAGCCGGCGAAGAACGTGACGGGCATGCCGCCCGCCGTCTTGGTGTTGTAGCCAAACTGCGTGCTGTCATAGGACAGCGCGCTGAAATTGCCGGCCGAGCCGGCCTGATTGAAGCCGCTCAAACCAAAATTGCCGCGCTCGCTGCCGACGAAGAAACCGTTCGCATAGCTGGTACGCCAACCCGCATCGCCGGCATTGAAGCTCGAGAAGCCGCCGTAAGTATCGGAACTCTGCCCGGCACCACCACTGAGGCCGAAAGGCCCGCCGGGAATCCAATATCGCAGCGGCGCAACTTGCGCATGAGCCGGTGCGCCGGTGAGGCAGAGCACGGCGAGAGTTGCAAGAGCGCGTGAACGTGCGAAGTTGAACATCCAGGTTACCGTCGAGAGTTTTGCAAATTATACTCCTCGGACATCACCAATGCCAGCGGTGCGACCGCGCCGACGTCACGGCCCGAGCCTCCCGGAGAGCTGCAACTGATGTCCCCAGATCCCTTGCCCACCCGCCTGACACCCATTCTTGCCGGAGTACCGGGCGTTCAGGCCGTGGTGCTCGGTGGCTCACGCGCGCGGGGTAACGTGCATCCCTCCTCCGACTATGACATCGGGCTGTATTGCTCCAACGCCGGCCCGCTCGATACGGATCGACTCCTGACTGTGGTGAAGGAAATCGCCGACGATCCTGGCGCCACGACCGTGACAAAATATGACGAATGGGGATCGTGGATCGTCGGCGGAGCCTGGCTGTCGGTTGAAGGGCAAAAGGTCGATCTGCTGTACCGTCACGCCGACAACGTCGAGCGCGTCATGGCAGCCTGCCGGAGCGGTACGGTCCTCATGGCCTACCAGCCCGGCCATCCGCATGGCTTCTGCTCGGCCATCTGGATGGGTGAGATCGCGTATTGTCAGCCGCTGCACGATCCGAAGGGTTTGATCGCTCAGCTCAAATCAATCGCACTTCCCTATCCGCAGGCTCTGCGCCGCGCCCTGATCCGGCGCTTCCAGTGGGAAATCCTGTTCAGCATCGAAAATGCCGAGCTCGCGGCGGCCCGTGACGAGCGGACCCACATCGCGGGATGCCTCTACAGATCGCTCGCCTGCATTGCGCAGGTGCTGTTCGCCCTGAACGAACGCTATCTCATCAATGAAAAGGGCGCGCTGCAGGAGGCGGCTGGACTGCCGCTGACGATCCCGCAACTGGAGGAGCAGGCAAACACGGTCTGGCGGCTGATCGGCGACGGTGCCTTTGCGCCCGCTTGTGAGGCCTTGCGCAGGATCGACCGGCAGTTGAAGGTGCTGACATCTTAAAGGTATGGAGAATCCGGTGACATCGGATAGTCCCGTCACTTACGAACGTGCAGGCAACATCGCCCGCATCACGCTGCGCCGCCCGCCCGTCAACGCGCTCAGCCTCGAACTCATCCGCGCGGTGGTCGCGGCGCTCCGCCGCGCCGCGGACGATCCCGAGGCGCGCGTGGTCGTGCTGGCGAGCGCTATCCCTAAGCGCTTCTCGGCGGGCCTCGATCTCGACATCCTGCTCGGCAAGCCCGGCGCCGAGATCCGCGAATTCCTCCAGGCGCTCTATATCGACCTCTACGACGCGCAGTATCGGCTCGGCAAACCGTCGATCGCCGCCGTCGGCGGTGCGGCGCGGGGCGGCGGCATGACCATGGCAGTGTCCTGCGATGTGGTGCTGGCGGCCGAGAGCGCGACGTTCGGCTATCCCGAGATCGACGTCGGCGTCATCCCGGCGATCCACTATGCCCATCTGCCGCGGATCGTCGGACGTCACCGCGCCTTCGAGCTGCTGTTCACCGGCCGCGTCTTCAGCGCCGCGGAGGCGCGCGAGCTCGGCGTGGTCAACCGCGTCGTCGCCGATGCGGAGCTCGAGGCCGAGGTCGCAAGGCTCGCGGCGCAATTCGCAGGCAAATCGGCCGCAGTGCTGCGGATGGGCCGCGCCGCCTTCATGCGCCAGATCGATCTCGACTATCGGCGCAGCATTGCAAGCGCCGTCGACGATTTCTGCAATGTCGCGACGTCGGATGAGGCGCAGGAGGGCTTGAGAGCGTTCGTGGAGAAGCGGCCGCCGAAATGGTGAGGACGGCAGCCTTCAGGCGGTCTTGTCGACCGAAGACGAGGAGTCCGCCGGCGGATATTTCGTCACCGGCACCATGAAGGATTTCGTGCCGACCTGGTAAATGATCTTGCCGTTCTGCCCGTCATCGGTTGCGATCTGCGCCTGGCCGAACATGATGACGTTCTTGTAGACGGTGCCGGTGCCCTGGCGGGTGACGCCGTCGGTGGTGACGCTGACCTGGGCTTCCTTGCCGTTGACCGAGAGCACCTTGAAGCTCGCGCTCTTGCCGTTATCGCTGGAATAGCCGCCCCAGCTTCCCATGAGGCGGCTGTCGGAAGCCGGCGGGTCCTGCTTCTCGAGGTTCGCGGTCTGCTTGCCAGCGCCGCCCACCGAGAACAACAGCACCATGCTCTTGCCGTCCTTGGTGCCGACCGTGACCCCGCCGAACGTGATCAGCGAGCCATTGACCTCGGCAAAGCCGCGCTCGGTATGCCCGTTATGGGTGTACTCGACCTGCGCCCGGGCACCGCGGATGTTCACGACCTTGAAGCCGACGGGCTGGTTGTTGCCCACCCAATTGCCCTTCCATTCACCGAGCAATTTGCTCTGGTGAAAGACCCGCTCATTGGCGGGCGAAATCTGGCTGGTGCTCGACGTGACGATGGCCATGGTCTGCTCGGTGGACGGGTTCGACGCACCCGCTCTCGTTCGTGCGCCCGACAGCAACGTCAAAACGGCAGTCGGAAACGAACTGAAACAACCGGATTAGGGCCATGTGCCGGTTAACGAGCGGTTAAATTCAACCGTCGGGCGAGATGAGGCGAAAGGTCCCAACGGGGTACGCTATCAGCGACCCCAGCGGTCCGACCAGATCTTCTCGCCGATCATGCAACTGACGCGCGGCTCCTTGTCCGCAACCCGCATCACGGGGCGCTCCGGCATGCGGCCAGCGACCTCCATCAGCAGCTTGGTGCGGATCGCTTCCTTGAACTTGTCGCGGTCCTTGATCGTGATGACGAAAGAGCCGGGACCGCCGATGACGCAGTCCTCATAGTAGAAGTCGAGATTGTCGATATCCATAGTCGAATAGGACGGCTCCTTGACCATGATCGGCAGACCGTTGATGACGATGCCCTTCTCGAGCGCGGCATCGCGCGCCACCGTGACCGGTGTGCCATTGTTGTTGGGGCCGTCGCCGGAAATGTCGATCACGCGACGCAAGCCCCGATATGGATCCTCGTCGAACAGCGGCATCGCAAACATGATCGCGCCGGAGATCGAGGTGCGCGAGGCACGCCGGATCGGCGTCTTCAAGATCTCGGCGGCGACCGCATCCGCGGTCTCGGGGCCGTCGATCAGGCGCCAGGGGATGATGATCTTCTGGTCGCTGGAGGCGGCCCACTCGAAATAGGTCACGGCGATCCGGCCGTTCGGACCGAGCTTCAGCGCCTGGAGGAATTCCTTGGACTGGATCGCCTGCGCATAGCCTTCGCGCTGGACCGCGAGCTCGTCCATGTCCATGGAGTAGGAGACGTCGACCGCGAGGATCAGTTCGACATCGACCGTCTGTGCATCCTTGTCGGCAGCCAGCCGCTGCGGCTGATTTTGAGACGATTCAGATTTGGGCGGCTCAAATTTAGGCCCTGGCGCCGCGATGCCCGCGACGTCCCCTCCGGCAAGCACGCCGGCCACCAGCACAGCCCCGATCGAGAACAGCAAGCGCATCGCAGCGGTCTCCCGTCGTATGACGCGATGGTGACATGCAATCGCCTTGCCGCAAAGTGCGAAGATCGCTTGCGCTTCACATTCGAGTTAGGATCGCCGCTGTGTTGCCTCGCTTCGAGTGACTGGAACACGCAGCGAGACCGCCACCGTCGTTCCAGAGCTCGCGCGAAGCGCGCAGAATGACGCCTAGGGACAGCGCGGCCGGCCCACTTGTCCGGCGCAATTTCCATGCTAGGCTGGATGCACAGATGGGGATGGAGTCCCCCGACAACCGCCCGGCGGTCGATGATCGTACTGGGCTGATGACTCCTGCTTGAGGTGGGGCAATCTTTGAGCCTCTGCCTTTGGTGGGAGCATGGACCAACCCGCCGATGGCGGGTTTTTTGTTGCCTGATGGCGAAGGCAGGAAACTGGGCCAGCAAGCCAAGGCCAGGAGAAAGTCAAGCCAAGGCCAGGAGAAAGTGAAGACGTGACCACGACGACACCGAATGCTGCGCGCGCCTCGCTGCCCAGGGGAATCTGGGTGCTCGGCTTCGTCTCGATGCTGATGGACATCTCCTCCGAGATGATCCATGCGCTGCTGCCGGTCTATCTCGTCACCGCGCTCGGGGCCTCCACGCTCACGGTCGGCTTCATCGAGGGCATTGCCGAGGCGACCGCCTCGATCACAAAGATCTTCTCCGGCGCGTTGTCGGATTGGCTCGGCCGCCGCAAGCTGCTCGCCGCGCTCGGCTACGGGCTCGCCGCCTTCACCAAGCCGCTGTTTCCGCTCGCCCCGAGCGTCGGATGGCTGGTGGCGGCGCGCTTCATCGACCGCGTCGGCAAGGGCATTCGCGGCGCGCCGCGCGATGCGCTGATCGCCGACATCGCGCCCATCGGTCTGCGCGGCGCGAGCTTTGGCCTGCGGCAATCGCTCGACACCATCGGCGCCTTCGTCGGGCCGCTCGCGGCCATCGGCATGATGTGGTGGACAGCTGACAATTTTACGATCGTGTTCTGGGTGGCGGTGCTGCCGGCCTTTCTGTCCTTCGGCCTGATCGCCTTCGCCGTGCACGAGCCGGAGCCGGATCCGAACCGCAAACCTGCAACGAACCCGCTCAATCTTGCCGCGATGCGGCAGCTTGGGGCGGTCTACTGGCGCGTCGTCGCGGTCGGTGTCGTGTTCACGCTCGCGCGCTTCAGCGAGGCCTTCCTGATCCTGCGCGCGCAGAACATCGGGCTCAACCCGATGTGGGTGCCGGCGGTGCTGGTGCTGATGAACGTCACTTATGCGCTGTCGGCCTATCCCGCCGGCGTGCTGTCGGATCGAATCAACCGGACCGGCCTGCTCGCGCTCGGTCTGATCTTCCTCGCCGGCGCCGACCTCGCGCTGGCACTGCTCCCGAGCCTTGCAGGCCTCGCGCTCGGCGTCGTGCTGTGGGGGCTGCATATGGGGCTGACGCAAGGCCTGCTCTCGGCGCTCGTCGCCGATGCCGCGCCGCCGAGCCTGCGCGGCACCGCATTCGGCTATTTCAACCTGTTCACGGGTCTGGCCCTGCTGGCTGCGAGCGTGATCGCCGGCGCGTTGTGGGATGCCTATGGTCCGGCAGGCACGTTCCTGGCGGGGCTCGGCTTTGCGCTGATCTCGCTCATGGGGCTGCTTGCCGTCAGGAACGGTCTGGCAGCAGAGCGAAAATGATGACGGGGAGTTTTTCGTCGTGCTGAGTGGGGTGCTTGCGATCATGATGGGTAGCATGCTTGGCGGCTGTGCGCGCTATTTCGTGTCCGGCGCGATCGCGCGGCGGTTGGGCGAGACGTTTCCGTGGGGCACCATGACCATCAACGTCACCGGCGCCTTCCTGATCGGCATTTTCGGCGCGCTCGCGACCCATCCCGGCTCGGCCTTCGCCGCGCCCACCCCCTGGCTGTTCGCGGTGACCGGTTTTCTCGGCTGCTACACCACGGTGTCCTCATTCAGCCTGCAAACCCTGACGCTGGCGCGGAGCGGCGAGCCGCTCTCCGCACTCGGCAATGTCGTGCTCTCGGTCGGGCTGTGCCTTGCGGCCGTCAGTTGCGGCTTCCTCCTCGCGGACAGGCTTGGAGGATAGAAGCGCATGGCCGTCCCCTCCTCCGCCGAGCGCTGGCGTAGCGCGATACTCTACGCTTGGGTTGCCGCCGGCAGCATCGTCGGCGGACTGACCCGTTATCTGGTCGGTCTCGCGTTCGACACCGGACCGGGCTTTCCCTTCGCTACGCTGTTCATCAACGCCACGGGATCGCTGATCATCGGCTTCTACGCGACGCTGACCGGCCCCGACGGCCGCATGCTGGCGCGTCCTGAGCACCGGCAGTTCGTCATGACCGGGTTCTGCGGTGGCTACACCACGTTCTCGACGTTCAGCCTGGAGACCTTCCGCCTCCTCCACGGCGGCATGAAGTACACGGCACTTGCCTATGTCGCAGCGTCCGTCATCTGCTGGCTGGTGTCGGCGTGGCTCGGGCATATGATGGCGAGCCGCTACAACCGCTTGACAAGGAGTTGATCATGCAAATCCCCGCTCAGGCCGTTTTGCTCCGGATCTTCATCGGCGAGAGCGACCATTTCGACGGCAAGCCGCTCTATGAAGCGATCGTGATGACGGCACGCGAGCGGCACCTCGCCGGCGCCACCGTGCTGCGCGGTCCGATGGGCTTCGGCAAATCGAGCCGGCTCCACACTTCGAAGATCCTGCGACTTTCCGAAGACCTGCCGCTGCTGATCGAGATCGTCGACAGCGAGGACAACATCAACGCATTCCTGCCCATCCTTGATGGCATGATGTCGAGCGGCCTGATCACCTTGGAGAAGGTGCAGGTCCTGCAATATGGTGCGAAGGCCGCGAGTTGATCGCTCCAGCAGGAACCCGAGCCCGCCGTGTCTGGGAGGCGGAATGAACGATACCGTTACCACACCGAAAACCAGGACGAAGACCAAGGTCGAGCGGCCGCGGCTGCACAAGGTCATCCTGATCAACGATGATTACACGCCGCGCGAATTCGTCACCATGGTGCTCAAGGCCGAATTCCGCATGACGGAGGATCAGGCCTACAAGGTGATGATCACCGCGCACAAGCTGGGCACCTGCGTCGTCGCCGTGTTCACCAAGGACGTCGCCGAGACCAAGGCGACGCGTGCCACCGATGCCGGCCGTGCCAAGGGCTATCCGCTGCTGTTCACGACCGAGCCGGAGGAATAAGGCTCAGCCGGCCATCGCGTGCGTTTCTTCCGCCAGCCCGTACACGCGCTGTGCCTTGGAAAATCCTGCGATCGGAAATTCGCCGAGTTCGTGCCAGTTGTGGTGGCAGACATTGGCAAAACCTTCCGAGGCGACGACGGTCCGCCCCAGCCGCCCCGTGATCTTCTCCAGCCGGGCCGCGAGATTGACGGCGGGGCCGATGCAGGTGAAGTCCAGCCGGTTACCGCCCCCGATATTGCCGTAGAGGATGTTGCCGATGTGCAGCGCGACGCCAAAGCGGAAGCGCTCGACGACATCGCCGACCGGAAACGCGAGTTGCTCCACGCTGGCGCGCGATTCACGCGCCGCCTCCAGCACGCGCGCGCAGACATGGGCGGCATCGCCAACATATTCATCGATCGGAAACACTGCGAGCAGGCCGTCGCCCATGAATTTCAGCACCTCGCCGCCATGACCCCTGATCGCGGTGACTTGGCAGTCGAAATAATGGTTGAGGATTGCCACCACCGTCTCGGCCGGCAGCCGGTCCGACAGCGCGGTGAAGCCGCGCAGGTCCGAGAGCCAGATCACCGCCTGCATGGTGTCGGTGTGGCCACGGCGGATCTGGCCGCCGAGAATGCGTGCGCCAGCGCGGTTGCCGACATAGGTGTCGAGTAGCATCTCGGCGGTGCGTCGCAGGCTGATGATCTCGCTGACGCGCGCGAGCGGCGCTATGATGCTTCGGATCGCCGCGATGTCGTCGTCGCTGAACCCGCCGGGATGCTGCGTGATCCAGCTCGTGGCGTGGATGGAGCCATCGAGAAAAGGCACCGGCACGGCAATATAGTCGGTCGCGCCTTCGGCGCGCATGTCGTCGAGGAACGGAAATCGCTTGCTGTCGGGATCGTTCGCGCGTCCCCTGACCTCCACCCCCTGCTCGAACACGATGCGGAGCGGGCTGCGGGCGAATTCGGGCGTCTCCAGGATCTCGAAATCGACGCTGCCGATTTCGACCTCCCCACCCTGCCGCCAGATGAAATTGCGGCCGAAGATTTCCGGATGCAGCGTGCGGATGAAGATGCCGAACCGCCACAGCGGCAGGCCGGCCGCGACCAGACGTTCGCAGAAATCGGCGATCATCTCGGCCGGCTCTAGCGACGACCAGGCACCGCCGATCAGCCAGTTGCAGATGCGCTGGAGCTCGGAGCTGTTCATGCCCGCATTTGCGGACGAAGTTGTGGGCCCGTCAAGCTGCGCGGTGGGCTAGTACCGCGACAGGGCGCGTTATCGGCGGTGTGCTCACCTCTCCCTACGGGAGAGGTGAAAAAACTAACGTCCCACCTGCCCGCGATCGCGCAGGAAGTGATCGGCCAGCACGCAGGCCATCATGGCCTCACCTACGGGGACGGCGCGGATGCCGACGCAGGGGTCATGGCGGCCCTTGGTGACGATCTCGGTATCAGTGCCCTTGCGATCGACGGTGCGGCGCGGCTGGAGGATCGACGAGGTCGGCTTCACCGCAAAACGCACCACCACCGGCTGTCCGGTGGAGATGCCGCCCAGAACGCCACCGGCATGGTTGGAGAGAAAGCGCGTGCCGTCATTGCCGGTGCGCATCTCGTCGGCGTTCTCTTCGCCGGTCAATTCGGCCGCGCCGAACCCGGCGCCGATCTCGACGCCCTTCACCGCGTTGACGGTCATCATCGCGGCCGCCAGATCGGAATCGAGCTTGGCATAGATCGGCGCGCCAAGGCCCGCTGGCACGCCTTCGGCGACGATTTCGATCACCGCACCGATCGAGGAGCCGCTCTTGCGGATACCATCGAGATAGGTCTCGAAGAACGCAGCTTTGTCCTTGTCGGGACAGAAGAATGGATTTTTCCCGATCTCGTCCCAGTCCCATTTGGCGCGGTCGATCTTGTGCGGACCGATCTGCACCAGTGCGCCGCGCACCTTGACGTCGGGCAGCACTTTTCGCGCGATCGCGCCGGCGGCAACGCGCGTGGCGGTCTCGCGCGCCGAGGAGCGCCCGCCGCCGCGATAGTCGCGCAGGCCGTACTTCGCCTCATAGGTGAAGTCGGCATGACCGGGGCGAAACTTGTCCTTGATCTCGGAATAGTCCTTCGAGCGCTGGTCGGTGTTCTCGATCAGGAGCCCGATCGGGGTGCCCGTCGTCACCTGCACGCCGGTCTCCGGATGCGCCATCACGCCGGACAGGATTTTCACCTGGTCCGGCTCCTGGCGCTGGGTGGTGAAGCGCGACTGGCCGGGCCGACGGCGGTCGAGATCGCCCTGGATGTCGGCCTCGGTGAGCGGGATCATGGGCGGACAGCCGTCAACCACGCAGCCGATCGCCACGCCGTGGCTCTCGCCGAAGGTGGTGACGCGGAACATGTGGCCGAAGGTGTTGAAGGACATCCGTCTCTACTCGTCAGTCAGTTCTGACTTGTGGTGGTAACGCGGGGGAACACCCGGGTCAAACACACACTCGGTCATTCCGGGGCGATGCGAAGCATCGAACCCGCAATGACCGCGTTCCAGGCTAACTAAACTTCTCCAGCCGGCGGTCGCGGAACACGTAGACGGCGCCTTGCTCGATATAGAGCTCGGCGGCACCGGCGGGGGTCTCGATGCCCAAAGCCACCATCAGGGCCCGGCAAGTGCCGCCATGGGCGACCGCGACGGTATCGACCAGAAGCGACTCGTACCAATCGAGCATGCGCAGCTGCACAGCCGCATAGGTCTCGCCGCCGATTGGCGCGACCGTCCATTTGTCGGCGAGGCGCCTTGCATAGATCTCGGGATCGGAGGCCTCGCTTTCGGCCAGGGTCAGCCCCTCCCAGGTGCCGTAGCCGATCTCCCGCAGGCGGTCGTCGAGCGAATAATCGGCAAGCGGCAGTTCAAGCTTGCGGCGCACCAGTTCCATGGTCTGGCGCGCACGCCCGAGCGGGCTCGACACGTAGGGCAGCGCCGCCTTGTCCTTGCTGTCGCGCCTGAACAGATCGGCCAGAACCCCGGCCGCGTGCACGGCCTGCCCGCGGCCGCGTGCATTCAGCGGAATGTCCTGGGCGCCCTGGAGCCGCCCGAGCGCGTTCCACTCGGTCTCGCCGTGGCGCAGGAAGTAGATCGTGGGCACGGGCATGCGGTTCGAAGGCTAGTCTTCTTGTTCGAGCATGATCTTACCGGAAAACCGGTTCCCACTTTTCCGGATCATGCTCTACCCGCCGAGTGAGATATCCGGCGCGTCCGGGCGCTTCATGCCGAGCACGTGATAGCCGGAATCGACGTGGTGCACCTCGCCGGTCACGCCGCGCGACAAGTCGGAGAGGAAATACAGCGCGCTGCCGCCGACGTCTTCGGTCGACACGTTGCGACGCATCGGCGCGTTGTATTCGTTCCACTTCAGGATATAGCGGAAATCGCCGATGCCCGAGGCGGCGAGCGTCTTGATCGGACCTGCCGAGATCGCGTTGACGCGGATGTTCTTCTCGCCGAGATCGGCGGCGAGATAGCGCACGCTGGCTTCCAGCGCGGCTTTCGCCACGCCCATGACGTTGTAATGCGGCATCCATTTCTCGGCGCCGTAATAGCTGAGCGTGATGAGCGAGCCGCCGTCGGTCATCAGCTTCTCGGCGCGCTGCGCCACCGCGGTGAACGAGTAGCACGAGATCAGCATCGACTTCGAGAAGTTCTCCTGCGTGGTGTCGACGTAGCGGCCGTCGAGCTGCTCGCCATAGGCGATCGCGTGCACCAGGAAGTCGATCTTGCCCCACTTCTCCTTCAGCACCGCGAAGGCGGCGTCGATGGTGGCGGCATCCGTGACGTCGCAATGGCCGAGCACGAGACCGCCGACCTCCGCGGCGAGCGGCTCGACGCGCTTCTTCAGCGCATCGCCCTGATAGGTGAAGGCGAGCTCGGCACCGGCCGCGCGGCATGCCTTGGCGATGCCCCAGGCGATCGATCGGTTGTTGGCAACGCCGAGGATCACGCCCCGTTTGCCCTGCATCAGACCTGAATTCTGCGCCATTTTTTCAACGTCCCATCGAGCGGGTTAAGGTCTGGAGGTACACCAGCCCTCCTTCGCGGTACAGTCCTAATACGCGGCGTTAACGCTGTTTCGAGCGCCGGAATAGCCGTTTCATTCGGGTGTTATGATCGTTGTGGCGCTCGCGCCGAATACCGGGACGTGAAAACCGCAATGAATGCGTTTCGCCAGAGTGTGGAAACCATGATCCCGGCGTTGCGCCGCTATGCCCGCGCACTCACGCGCGACGCGGATGCGGCCGACGATCTGGTACAGGATACGTTGGTACGCGCGCTTCGTTCTGAGCGTCTGTTCCTCGGGGGCGACGTCAGGAGCTGGCTCTACACGATCCTGACCAACCTCAACAAGAATCGGCGGCGCTCACTGGCCAGGCGGCCGCAATTCATGCCGCTGACGGAGAACAATCCGGATGCCAGCGGGACCGAGGCCGAAGGGCGCGACATCGAGAAGGCGCTGGCGACGCTGGTCGAGGAGCAGCGTTCGGTGCTGCTGCTGGTGATGCTGGAGGGCATGAGCTATCGCGAGGTCGCCGACATTCAGGGCGTGCCGATCGGCACCGTGATGTCGCGCCTGGCGCGCGCCCGCGCCCACGTCAAAGCCTCGCTGGAGGGCGCGCGCCCGGCGCTCAGGCGGGTGAAATGATGGCAGGGCTGATGCATTGCGTGTTGTCCGCCCACATGCCGATGGAGCGGGCGACGTTAAGCCACGAAGGACATTTTGGGCCGCAGAGCCAGAGACGACCGATATGAACGACCGCAACATTCCGATCACCGAAGACGAGCTGCACGCCTATGTCGACGGCGAGCTGCCGGCCGAACGTCGCGCCGATGTCGAGGCCTGGCTTGCCGCCCATCCTGACGAGGCCGAGCGTGTGCAATCCTGGCGCGCCATGGCTGAGATGCTGCACGCCCGCTACGATGCCGTCGCCCAGGAGCCGGTGCCGGCACGGCTGGAGCTCGAGCGGCTGGAGCGCCGACCCCGGCAATGGCTCTATGGCGCCGCCGCGGCTGTGCTGGTTGCTTTCGTCGCCGGCGGCACGACCGGTTGGATCGCGCATGGCGCCGCCAACGCGCCTTCGACCTTCCAGAGTTTTACGGCGGACGCACTCGACGCCCACCGCCTCTATGTCGTCGAGGTCCGCCACCCCGTCGAGGTCGGCGGCAACGAGCGCGACCATCTCCAGGCCTGGCTGACCCGGCGCTGCGGCTGGACCGTGTTCGCGCCGAACCTGGAGGCGAGCGGGCTGAAGCTCGTCGGCGGCCGGCTCTTGCCGGGGCCGAAAGGTCCGGCGTCGTTCCTGATGTATGAGGGCGCCTCGGGCGAGCGGTACACGATCTACACTGCCAAGACCGAGAATGGTGCGACGCAGATGCGCTACGCCCAAACGGACAAGGACGGCGCGCTGTTCTGGGCCGAGCGCGGCGTCGGTTACGTCGTCAGCGGCGGCGCCGACCGCGACCGGCTGACCAAGGTGGCGCAGGCCGTCTACGACCAGGCAGAGAAGCACGGTACCTAGACAACCCCTGCAAGCGCGATGCCTCGATTCCGACATCGAAAATTTGGAATCAGGACATCGGCGCGTCTCAGAATCGCACCGGATGATCACGCGAAAATGAGCAGCGTTCGATCCGCCGATCGACGCAGGCGGCCTCGATTGGGGTTTTTGGTACCGCGCTGGTCCCCCTCTCGAGGCCGCACCTTCTTATCGGCTGCCCCGCCGGACAGTCGACGCGCCTCAAACGTCAGCGTTGAAGCGCTACCGCGCTTCAGGCGCATGTTGAGCATCATCCTTTCGGGAAGAGAATGCTCCGATCGTCGAGGCGGCCTCGGATAGCGCCCTAGCCGAGCCCGCTACGCGGATTGTAGGGATGTTGGTCCCGCCACTTTTCCATCAATGTCTCAAGCTCGGCATCGTTCCCGTCCGGTAGCATAATCCTGATGACGACGAAGAGGTCTCCGGCTCCGCCGGCCTTCGGCAGCCCCTTGCCCTTGAGGCGGAAGGTTCGGCCGCTGGATGTGTTTTTAGGGACCGAGAGCTCCACGGCATTGCCGAGGGTGGGGACGCGGACCTTGCCGCCGAGCACCGCCTCGTAGAGCGTGACCGGCAGATCGATCCGCAAGTCCGTGCCCTCGACCTTGAAGTGGGGGTGGGGCGCGATGTTGATGGTGATCAGGAGATCGCCGGGCGGATGGCCCTGTGCGCTCTCGCCCTGCCCTCGCAGCCGGATCTGCTGGCCTTCGGTGACACCGGCCGGAATCTTGACGTTCAGCTCCTTGCCCGTGGGCAGCCGGACACGCTTCTCGCCGCCCTTGACCGCCTCTTCCAGAGAGACGGACATGGCAACGTTCACGTCGAGATCGAGCCCGATCCCGCCGGTGTCGAAGTCGAACTGGGCGCCGCCCCCGGCCCCGGGCCGCGCGCCACGCATCCCACCGCCGAACATGCTGTTGAGGATATCCTCGAACGCGCCGCCGCCCGGGCTGGCACCCGCACCGCCGCTCCGGAACGTATAGCTCTCGAACCCGCCGGGGCCCGCGCGCCCGCGCGGCCCGCCGCCCCCCGGAAAGCCCTGGAAGCGCGGCTTGCCCTCGGCGTCGATCTCGCCGCGGTCGAACTGCTTGCGCTTGTCCTCGTCGCCGAGAATCTCGTTGGCCGAGTTGATCTCGGCGAAGCGCTCGGCGGCCTTCGGGTCACCCTTGTTGCTGTCGGGATGATGCTTCTTGGCAAGCTTGCGATAGGCGCTCTTGATGGCGGCAGCGTTGGCGCTCCGCGGCACCCCCAAGACCTCATAGGGGTCGCGCATCCGTCACGTCTCCTTCACGGAATCGAATTGTTCAAAGGGCTCCCCGCCCCACCTGCGGATCATGTGGGGAGAGAGTGGCATTTTTGCAACTAGGGCCCGCGCCGGATCCTAGCTCCGCCACGGCTTTAGCGTATGAATCTCCCAACGGCCACGGCTGCTTTGGCAGCCGGCGCCCTGGAGCCAGCTTTCGGTATTGCCGTTGACGTAGCTCGCCAGAAAGTCGCGGCACTTGCGGCCGTCCTCCGCGGCATAGGATTGGGCGATCGGGGTGACCGAGCCCCGCGCCCCGGTCTCCGGATTCTCCCAGTGCTGGCTGGAATCCTTGTCGCCCTTGCTGAGGACGTCGGAGGCGGCGTTGCGGGCGAAGGCGAGATCGGTCTCGGTCGGCGGGGCGTCCTTCGCCGGCCGCGCGATCGATCCGGTCAGGTCGCTGTCGTCGGCCTTGGCATAGGCACTGCTGTCGTTGCGCGAAAAGCTGCAACCGCCGGCACCAAGCCCGATTAGAATCATCGTCATGACGAAGCCGGACGGACGGATCACCGATAGGCCAACGCGTCCCCATGCCCTATATAGGGCGGTAGCGGACAATAGCGCGTTTTGGGCCGCGGGACGCAACTCGGACTCCAGACATGACCGACACGACATCGATGAAACACCAGACACCCTTAACATCCGGTGATTTCACCGCCGCCGACGAGCCATTTGCGTTGTTCGAGTCCTGGCTGAACGAGGCGATCAAGAGCGAGCCGAACGATCCGAACGCGATGGCGCTCGCGACCGTCGACCCCGACGGGCTTCCGGACGTGCGCATGGTGCTGATGAAGGGTTTCGATACCGAGGGTTTCGTCTTCTACAGCCACATCGCCAGCCAGAAGGGCCGCGAACTCGCCGCAAATCCTAAGGCAGCATTACTTTTTCACTGGAAGTCGCTGCGCCGTCAGGTCCGCATCCGCGGCAACGTGACGCCGGTGACCGACGCCGAGGCCGATGCCTATTTCGCCACCCGCCCCAAGCAGGCCCAGATCGGCGCCTGGGCGAGCAAGCAATCCGAGGCGCTGGAGAGCCGCTTCGCCTTCGAGCAGGCCATCGCTAAAGTCGCGGCCAAATACGTCATCGGCGAAGTGCCACGGCCGCCGGGCTGGAGCGGCTGGCGCATCACGCCGGTGCGCATCGAGTTCTGGCACGACCGCCCATTCCGCCTGCACGACCGCATCGAATTTCGCCGTGACGCGGCCGGCCAGAAATGGTCCAAGACGCGGATGTATCCTTGAGCCTTGTCTTTAGCTTTGGGCCGACCTGAAAGATGTCCATGCCACATTCGTCCAATGTGCCGCGTCGTACGCTGCTCCTGACCGGGGCCAGCCGCGGCATCGGCCACGCCACCGTGATCCGTTTCTCCTCGGCCGGCTGGCGCGTCATCACCTGCTCACGGCATGCCTTCCCGGAGGACTGCCCGTGGGATGCAGGCCCCGAGGACCATATCCAGGTCGACCTCGGCGATCCCGGGGATACGGCGCGCGCGATCTCCGAGATCCGCCGCCGGCTCGAGGGCGGCACGCTGCATGCGCTGGTCAACAACGCCGCGATCTCGCCGAAGGGCGCGGGCGGCGCGCGGCTCGGCTCGGTCGACACCGACCTCGACACCTGGACGCATGTCTTCAACGTCAACTTCTTCGCGCCGATCATGATGGCGCGCGGGCTGATCGAGGAATTGAAGGCGGCTAGGGGATCGGTCGTGAACGTCACCTCGATCGCGGGCTCGCGCGTGCATCCCTTCGCGGGTGCCGCCTACGCGACGTCCAAAGCCGCGCTCGCCGCGCTGACGCGCGAAATGGCTTCCGACTTCGGCCGCATCGGCGTGCGCGTCAACGCGATCGCGCCCGGCGAGATCGACACCTCGATCCTCTCGCCCGGCACCGAGAAGATCGTCGAGCAGCAAATCCCGATGCATCGCCTCGGCACGCCCGACGAGGTCGCCAAGATCATCTACGTGCTGTGCACGGACACGAGCTCCTACGTCAACGGCGCCGAGATCCACATCAACGGCGGCCAGCACGTTTGATCCGTTCTTGTCGCTGCGCGGCAATGACGGAGCAATGGGCGATCTCGTCGGCAACCAACCCGCCTCTCGGTTTACAGACACGGCTTCGCATTCTCGCGGCGTATTACGCCCGAGCTTTGCTTCATCTCTCCACCCTCGAAGCCAAGAGGGCGCAGGGAAGGCCGGGTGCTGACCTGGCACCCGCGGTCCGCTGCGCGAAAAGCACACGCAGGAAGAACCGCACAGCAGCATACAGGTGTAGCCAATCACTCGGCCTTCCCTGCGCGATGGTCGGACGGCGTATGCCGAGCTCTCCCGGGAGCCGAGTTCCTTCTGGCCTCCCTCACGCCTGCGAAAGTCACCGGCACCGCGCCGGTTGACGCGATTGCCGCATTCGCAAGAGCTTGACCGTAGCAACGACGGCCAGGACCACACGGTTTTGCCGTACGCACGGCCCGCCATTTCGCCGCAGTTTTCCCAGCCTCGTCGACGGAGCCGGAAACTTACAGGCGAGACGAACCTGACAGCGCCGTCCGTCCGCACAAAGCCCTGGGCTCACGGAGAGCAATCCGCCCTGCCCTGGCTGTTCGCGCCCGACGCTGCTGCGTCCACCGCAAGCCCGGCTCGCGAAACATGACGACCACACGATCGCCCCTCAAGGATGAGCCGGGATGGGCGACACATACGACAAATCCGAATTTCGGTAAAGCGGAATATTTTTGCACCAGCCTCTTGACAGCGATTGTTGCCGTCGCGCGGTGTTTTGCAGGACGGACAAACGTGACCATTTTTGGACACGCTCAATTCAGCAGAATTTTTAGCGTTGCATGTTTTCTTGTTTACAACCTCCTAGGGCCGCGGCTAGGTACGCCCGGAGGTGGTGGAGGACGGCTGATGCCTTTCCCGGTGCCTCTTATGTGAGGAAGCTATGCTGTGTGTTTTGCAGATCGTGGGCCGGCCGCTTGAGACCGGCATTGCTGACCAGCTGACCGTTCCCTTCTATCGAAAGGAAGTATCGGATGATGGGCGCGAGCAGTTGTTCTACGATGTCGCTGATGCATCGAGCCGTACTGAGCTTATGAGACAAATCAAGCAGTTCATCGCCGAAATAGGGAGGGCTTTGCATACGCGCTTCAGCACCCAGGTGAAGTAGAAGCCCCGAATCTCGACGTTGGAATCATCATGGATGGACCGCCGGTAAAAGGCGCGACATTCGACGGCGAACTCATTGCAATGCTTGCAGAGTTCGGCATCACAGTTTCGGTTTCAGCTTATCAAGCTTCGCCGAGCGAAGAATAGGCGGTGCAATTGCGGCGACAGTCCACGAATTACGGCGACAGCGTCCTCAATCGGCGCCTGCCAATTTGAGTGTGCTGCGCGACGTCGGAGAGCATCTCGCTTCGTCCGGCCGTGACGGCGCCATCGCCGAGACCATCGTCTCGACGGCGCATATCGTGAAGCGCTAGCTGATTTTCCGAAAGACGGAAGCTAGGCGATCCAGACAACGCCGCCGCAAGACCTGGATCGCCCGCCCTTCCTTCCGTTCCTCAATCGAGTCGAATCCGACGCGACCGTTCACGCAGCCGCGGAGCGGCGGCGTTCAATGCAGTCGAGCAGTCGTCGTCGTTTTCGCCGTCGAGCAGCGGAGCACCACAGTGCCGGCACAGGCGTGCCGACAACGACGGCGCCTTGCCGCTCGTCACGGCCTGACGATAGTTCGCCAGATCGATGACGTTGCGGGGCGTCGTTATGTGTTTTTCAACCATGGCTGTTCCTCGCGGCTAACACGCTGCTTATCGCAGACAAGTTTCGCGCAAACGTTCAGCCCACCGCTCAAATTTTACCGGAGGAATTGGGGCACAGAGCACACATCACGGCACCGCCGCAATCCCGCTCTATTCTGCGACACGATCGACCGTGTCTTTGCGAACCGCGTAAGGTCTCGGTAGCTATTTTCCGAGAGCGCGGGAGATCAGAGCCACTTCTTCCACTTGAAGATCCAGTACGGGACGATCGCCGCGATCAGCATCATCACCAGTGCCATCGGATAGCCGTGGATCCATTCGAGTTCCGGCATCACCCTGAAGTTCATGCCGTAGATCGAGGCGATCAGCGTCGGCGGCATCAGGACAACAGCCATGACCGAGAACAGCTTGATGATGTTGTTTTGCTCGAGATTGACGACGCCGAGCATGGCGTCGAGCACGAAAGTGATCTTGTTGGAGAGATAGGAGGCGTGATCGGTCAGCGAGGCCACGTCGCGCTGCATGGTCTTGAGCTGCTCGCGCATGTCCTTCGACCATTTCACGCCTTCGACCACTGCGGACAGGAACGTCACG
This sequence comes from Bradyrhizobium sp. SPXBL-04, assembly GCF_051853035.1. NCBI lineage: Bacteria > Pseudomonadati > Pseudomonadota > Alphaproteobacteria > Hyphomicrobiales > Nitrobacteraceae > Bradyrhizobium > Bradyrhizobium sp. SPXBL-04. Next base: position 6,315,181 of record NZ_CP182472.1, read on the forward strand.
ACGCGGCCGATCGACACCAGGCTCTCCCGAACCTTCGAGGTCAGATCGCCCTTGCGGCCGATCGAGATCAGGATCTGGGAATATTGCTTGGCGTGGCCGTGGCGCTCACTCTCGGGCTCGAAGATGTCGTGCGAGACCTGGTCGATCTCGGCGCCGCAGCGCTCCAGAATGTCGGCGCAGCGGTCGATCACGGCGTCCAGGAGTTCCATCAGCACCATCTCGCCGGTGATGGAAGGCGTGCAGGAGCGACCGAGCTTGGCCTCGACCAGGGCGAATGGCTTCGGCAAATCGTAGCGCACTGTCACCAGGCGGTGGTCGCCGAGGATGAAGGTCACCGCCGTGGTCCGGGGCATGTCGGTATCGGAGTGGCACATCAGCGTCGCGGTCATGTAGCGCGCGCCGTTCTCGATATAGAGCCGGCTGGAGATCTCGATCTCCTGCATGTCTTCCCGGGTCGGGATGGCGATGCCCGCCAGCCGCTCCACCGCCTTGTCCTCGGCCGCGCTCGGGTTGACGAGGTCGATCCAGACCGCACTCTCCGGCAGCGCGGTGAGATCTTCGATGACGGCCTTCTTGAGGGAGGCCTCGGAGGGAACAAACACCGAAAACATGACAACTCCAGAGAACCTGCGACAGAATGACAGCCCTTAGCGCGATTCTGACAAGTTCACGATGACAACCGGATTAACGAAGCGTTGGTATTTATGGCGGGGGCGCGGCTCAACTGTGGCGCGGAATCGACAGTTCGGAGCCGCCTGCCGCAAAATCCACACAGCGCCGCAAAACTTGCGGCAGAAAAGCCACAGCTGGGGTCTTGCAGCGCGGGATAAAGGCTTCAGTGCTGGAATTGTGGCAGATTTCAACGATAATGGGATTAACGGAGTCGAGGAACTTGGGCGCTAAGCTCAGGCCTTCCGCACGGTATTGTTTCGATTGGAACCACAAACCATGTCGTCGCTGAAAGTTAAATTGGGGATCTTGGCCGCCGGCCTGATGCTGTCGGGCTGCATGCAGGCCACGCATTATGAGGCGACCGACACCAAAGCCTTCAAGCCGAAGGACAAGGAACTCCTCGCCAAGGTCCGGTACGAAAACACCCCCGTCGCCGAGCCGTTCCGCCGCGCCATCGTTGAGTATCACCGCAAGGAATCGCCGGGCTCGATCGTGGTCGATTCCGACAACCACTACCTCTATTACGTCCTGGAGGGCGGCAAGGCGATCCGCTACGGCATCACCGTCGGTGAAGAGGCCATGGCCTGGTCCGGCATTGCCAAGGTCGGCAGCATGACCGAATGGCCGGCCTGGCATCCGACCCCCGGCGAGATTTCGCGCCTGGGCGTGCCGACCTATGTCGCGCCGGGTCCGGACAATCCGATGGGCTCCCGCGCCATGTACCTCTATTCGGGCGGCAAGGACACGCTGTTCCGCATCCACGGCACCAACCAGCCGGAATATATCGGCGCCTCGATCTCGTCGGGCTGCATCCGCCTGACCAACGAGGACGCGATCGACCTCTACAATCGCGTCAAGGTCGGCACCATCGTCGTGGTGCTCGAGCCGAAGCATGGCGACTCGCCGTATAATTCGCGCTTGGCGCTCGGCAGCAGCCAAACCGGCCAAGCCGGCAGCTACTGATCGCGTCCTGATCTCTGACATCCAAAAGCGCCGGTTTTACCGGCGCTTTTTTGTTGCCGGCTTGTGCGACCGGGCTTTGTTGCCATCAGCAGACGGCTTGTCCGCAGGCGCAGGGGGATTGTCCGCCGCCCCTTCGTCGGCGTCCTCCTTGCCGTCGGGCTTGGCCGCGACCTCGCGCGGCGGTGCCTCCTCAGGGCGCTCCGCCGGCAACAGCGGGGCGACCTGCGGCAGGGGATCCCAGACGTTCCACTGGCAGATCCGGTAGTCATTGCGCCGCTGCGCCAAATCGAGGTGGATGTGGTCCTCGTGGTACCAGTCCGAACCCGGGCCGAGCACGGTGGAAAAGCGCGCGCACACCGAATGCAGCACGCGCTCGCGCACGTCGCGCGACATGGTGCGGTCGGTCAGGCCGATCGACTGCCCGTTGGCGAGCTTGATGGCGCGGACGTCGAGGGCGTTGGCCTTGCCGTGCTCGGACAGCATCGCGCCGACGACGCGGTTGCGGCCGCGACACTCGAAGCTGTCGAAATTGTCGAGGTCGCTGATGGTGGAGCCGAGGCTCGCCGCCAGCGGCACCATGTCCTTGCGCACCCAATCGGCGACCGCGGACGCCATGGTGCAGCGGAGGATCGCCGCCGGCTTGACCGCCACCTTACGCTTGTCCGGCAGCACGATGGCCTCTAACCGCACCAGATCCTCACCGCCGCAGGCGCCGGGGCCGCGGATATCCGGAATCGACGGCGCGATCGCGATCTCCTCGGTCAGCGCCAGCCGGCAGGCCGAGGCCTGCTTCTCGGGCGGCGGCGCGGCCTCGGCGGGCTTGTCGGCGCTTGGCTTGTCCTCGGATGGCTTGCCTTCTGGCTCCGGCGCCCCCTCGTCCGACGCCTTGGGGGCCTGTTCGGGGCGCGGTTTTGGCAGTGGAATCTTGGCGTGACGAACGGCTGCGCGCGGTCGTGGTGTACCAAGGCCGAAGATATCCCATGGCGCAGGATATTTCCGCGCCTCAGCCCTCTCGGCGAACACAAGCGACAGCGCGAGCGCGGCGGTAACCATTGCCGCCCCGGTGGACATATAGCCGCGACAAGACCATTTGCGGCGAAAGTCCGGCAGGCTAAAACTCATCACAATTGTTTGGCCCAAGGCTGAGAGCGATAACGCGCCCAGCGACTTCTCGGAGGAACGTCAGAATGCTCGGTTTGATGCAAGATTGGCCCCTGCTCTGCCACCGGATCATCGAACACGCCGCCAGGATTCATGGCAAGCAGGAGGTGGTCACGCGCTCGGTCGAGGGGCCGATCCATCGCACCAATTACGCCGAGATCCACCAGCGCGCGCTCAAGGTGTCGCAGATGCTGGAGCGCGACGGCATCAAGCTCGGCGACCGCGTCGCAACGATCGCCTGGAACACCTGGCGCCATCTCGAGGTGTGGTACGGCATCATGGGGATCGGCGCCATCTGCCATACCGTCAATCCCCGCCTTTTCCCCGAGCAGATCGGCTGGATCATCAACCATGCGCAGGACCGCATCGTGATGACCGACATCACCTTCGTTCCGATCCTGGAGAAGATCGCCGACAAACTTCCGAGCGTGGAACGCTATGTCGTGCTCACCGACAAGGCGCATATGCCGGAAACCACGCTGAAGAATGTGGTCGCCTACGAGGACTGGATCGCGCAGGCCGACGGCAAATTCAAATGGAAGGACTTTGACGAGAACACGGCAGCTGCGATGTGCTACACGTCGGGCACGACGGGCGACCCGAAGGGTGTGCTGTACTCGCATCGCTCCAACGTGCTGCACGCGCTGATGGCCAACAATGTCGACGCGCTCGGCACCAGCGCCTCCGAGACGATGCTGCCGGTGGTGCCGCTGTTCCACGCCAACAGCTGGGGCATCGCCTTCTCCGCGCCTTCGCAGGGCACCAAGCTGGTGATGCCCGGTGCCAAGCTCGACGGCGCCTCGGTCTACGAACTGCTCTCGACCGAGAAGGTGACACACACTGCGGGCGTGCCGACGGTGTGGCTGATGCTGCTCCAGCACATGGCCGCCAACAATCTGAAGCTGCCCGACCTGAAGATGGTGATCTGCGGCGGCTCGGCGATGCCTCGCTCGATGATCAAGGCCTTCCTCGACATGGGCTCGAACGTCCGTCACGCCTGGGGGATGACCGAGATGAGCCCGATCGGCACCGTCGCGGCGCTGAAGCCGCCGTTCCAGAACGCGACCGGCGACGCCAGGCTCGACGTGCTCCAGATGCAGGGCTATGCGCCGTTCGCGGTGCAGATGAAGATCACCGACGATGCCGGCAAGGAGCTGCCCTGGGACGGCAAGACCTTTGGCCGCCTCAAGGTGGCCGGCCCAGCCGTCGCCAAGGCCTATTACCGGCTCGACGCCAACATCCTCGACGAGGAAGGTTTCTTCGACACCGGCGACGTCTCGACCATCGACGAGGACGGCTACATGCGGATCACCGACCGCTCCAAGGACGTGATCAAGTCCGGCGGCGAGTGGATCTCCTCGATCGATCTCGAAAACCTCGCGGTCGGCCATCCGGCCGTGGCCGAAGCCGCCGTGATCGGCGTGTTCCACCCGAAATGGGATGAGCGGCCGCTCCTGATCGTGCACCTCAAGCAGGGCCAGCAGGCCACGCGCGAGGACATCCTGAAGTTCATGGACGGCAAGATCGCCAAGTGGTGGATGCCCGACGACGTCGTCTTCGTCGAGGGCATTCCGCACACCGCGACGGGCAAGATCCTGAAGACGGAGTTGCGCGACCAGTTCAAGGATTACCGCTTCCCGAACGCGGCGGCGTAAGACGGTGCCACCCTCCCCTGGAGGGTAGGGCTATCGCATATGGATTTCGCGGGGACCACCCGCGAGTTTGCTCCGCCTCTCCCGCTTGCGGGAGAGGCCGACGCGTCCCGGGCGATGCGAAGCATCGTCCCGAGCGCGGCGGGTGAGGGCTCTCACCGCACTGGGATCGCCTCCGCAATTCTCGACAATCCCGACGCGGAGGCACCCCCACCCCCGCCCTCCCCCGCAAGCGGGAGAGGGAGCCCACTGCCGATGCCGAAGCATTATTCACGCCATATGCGATCGACCCTCCCCCTCCAGGGGAGGGTGAACGACCCTTGAATTTGCCCTCGGGCCGTGGTCTCAACGGCGCATAGCCGCGCCAGATCGGCCGGCGCCGCCCGCAACACCCGGCAGAGCTCACCCGATGGCCCGCAGGTTTTCCGCTCCCTATCAGTCGGAGCCCGTGTCCAGCCTCGCGAGCTGGGCGCGTAATCTGGCCGTGTTCGCGGTGGTGGCGGTGGTGGTCTCGATCATCATCGTCCGCTTCGACTTCCTGGAGATGAAACCGGCGCTGATGGCCTTCTTCGGCGGGCTCGCGATTGCCGGTCTGTCGATCCTGTTCGGGCTCGCCGGCTTTGCCGCGATCTGGCAGAACGGCTCGCGCGGCATGGCGCGCATCCTGCTCGCTTTCCTGATCGATGCGCTGATCCTCGCCTATCCCGCCTATCTCGCCCTGCAATATCGTAAGCTGCCGGCGATCCACGACATCACCACCAACCCGATCGACCCGCCGCGCTTCGACGCGCTGGCGCCCATACGCACCGGCGATGGCACCAACACCGCGGTCTATGCCGGTCTCTATTCGGCCGAGCAGCAGCGCCAGTTTTACCCCGACATCGAGCCGATCGAGCTGGAGATCCCGGCTGACCGCGCCTATGCGATCGCGCGCCAGCTCGTCACCAAGCGCAAATGGCTCGTCATCGACGAGCGTGCGCCGCAGCCGCCGCGCCGTATCGGTCGCATCGAGGCGGTCGCGCGCACGCCGATCATGGGGTTCCGCGAGGACATCTCGATCCGGGTCGTGCCTGATGGCGATGATTCCCGCGTCGATATCCGCTCCGCCTCGCGCTATTTCGAGAGCGACCTCGGCAGCAACGCTGCCCGCGTCAAGAAATTCATTGATGATCTCAACACCGCCGCCGATGCCGATGCGCTCAAGCCGGTGAAGAAGACGCCGGTCGCGCCGCCAAAGGCGCCGGCGAAGACGGTGAAGAAGTAGCGGCTGTCATTCCGGGGCGGTCCGCAGCATCGAACCCGGAATCCATCGGGCCGCAGCGTCGGTGGATGAATGGATTCCGGGCTCGATGCTGCGCATCGCCCCGGAACGACAGTGGGACACTAGGCGCTAGCCATCCGATACGTTCCGCCGATCACGGGATCGCCATCCGTCGCGACCACGCCTCGTGCGACCAGGTCTTCCAGGTGCGCCAGCACGGAGTAGCCGGCGGCGGTCGTCAGCCTGGGATCGATCCCGATATAGATCGCACGCACCATGGTCGGGATGTCGGCCTCGCCCTTGGCAAGGCGGTGCAGGATCGAGGCCTCGCGCGCCTTGCGATGACGGATCAGAAAGCGCACGAAGCGCGGACCGTCCGGAATCTCCGGGCCATGGCCAGAGAAGTAGAGGTCCTCCTCGCGGGACGCGAGGCGGTCCAGCGACTCCATATAGTCGATCATCGAGCCGTCGGGCGGCGCCACGATCGATGTCGACCAGCCCATGATGTGATCACCGACGAAGTTGAGTTTCCGCTCGGGCCAGGCAAAGGCGAGATGGTTTGCGGTGTGGCCGGGCGTTGCCACCGCCTCAAGCCGCCAGCCGGCGCCTTCGACGACGTCGCCATGGGCGATCCTGACATCGGGCGCGAAATCGCGATCGGCGCCGGATTCCGGATTGTGCTTCTCGCTCTCGAAGCGCGGGCGCGAGGCACGGTGCGGGCCTTCGGCATAAACAGGCGCGCCGGTCGCCTGCTTGATCCGCGCAGTGTTCGGCGAATGGTCGCGGTGGGTGTGGGTGACGAAGATATGGCTCACCGTCTCACCGCGCACGGCATCGAGCAGCGCTGCCGCATGCGCCGCGTCGTCCGGGCCGGGGTCGATGATTGCGACATTGCCGGTGCCGACGATGTAACTGACCGTGCCGGTGAAGGTGAAAGGGCTCGGATTGTTACAGAGCACGCGCCGGACGCCGGGGCGGACCTCCTCGACGATTCCGGGCCTCAGCGGAAAGTTGCGGTTGAACGGGACGTCGTCATTGTCGGACATGGGACTTCCTGTGCGTACCCACACTCTTCGTCGTCCCCCGCGAAAGCGGGGCATCCAGTACGCCGCGGCGCCTGTGACGAAGGCGAGGTCTCTGGGATACCGGATCGCCCGCCCCAGTGCGCATTGCGCACAAGGCGGGCGATGACAACGGAGCAAACTAGCCACAGCCGAAGAAAGCGGCGACTAGAAAAACGCCTGAATGCCCGTGATCGCGCGGCCCAGGATCAGGGCGTGGACGTCGTGGGTGCCCTCGTAGGTGTTGACCGTCTCGAGGTTATGGACGTGGCGCATCACGTGATACTCGATCGAGATGCCGTTGCCGCCGTGCATGTCGCGGGCGGTGCGGGCGATGTCGAGCGCCTTGCCGCAATTGTTGCGCTTCATGATCGAGATCATCTCGGGCGCGAACTTGCCCTCGTCCATCAGGCGGCCGACACGAAGCGAGCCCTGCAGGCCGAGCGCGATCTCGGTCTCCATGTCGGCGAGCTTCTTCTGCACCAGCTGGGTCGCGGCGAGCGGCTTGCCGAACTGCTTGCGGTCGAGCGTGTACTGGCGGGCACGGTGCATGCAGTCCTCGGCGGCCCCTAACGCACCCCAGGAGATGCCGTAACGGGCGCGGTTGAGACAGCCGAACGGGCCCTTCAGGCCGGAGACGTTGGGCAGCAGCGCGTCTTCGGGAACCACGACGCCGTCCATCACGACCTCGCCGGTAATGGAGGCGCGAAGCGACAGCTTGCCGCCGATCTTCGGCGCGGAGAGGCCCTTCATGCCCTTCTCCAGCACGAAGCCGCGGATCTGGTTGTCGTGCGCCGCCGACTTGGCCCACACCACGAACACATCGGCGATCGGCGCGTTCGAGATCCACATCTTGCTGCCGGTGAGGCGATAGCCGTCCGAAACCTTTTCTGCGCGGGTCTTCATGCCGGCCGGGTCGGAGCCGGCGTCGGGCTCGGTCAGGCCGAAGCAGCCGACCCACTCGCCGCTGGCGAGCTTCGGCAGGTACTTCTTGCGCTGGTTCTCGTCGCCATAGGCATAGATCGGATACATCACCAGCGAGGACTGCACCGAGTTCATCGAGCGATAGCCGGAATCGACCCGCTCGATCTCGCGCGCGACGAGGCCATAGGCGACGTAGCTCGCATTGGCGCAGCCATATTCCTCGGGCAGCGTGATGCCGATCAGGCCGAGCTCACCCATTTCGTTGAAGATCTCGCGGTCCGTCTTCTCTTCGAGATAGGCCTGGGAGACACGTGGCAGCAGCTTGTCCTGGGCGTAGGCGCGAGCGGTGTCGCGCACCATGCGCTCGTCTTCGGTGAGCTGCTCGTCGAGCAGGAACGGATCGTCCCACTGGAAAGAAGCCGCAGCCGGCTTGTCCTTGGCCTGAGGGCGCACGCTCATGAAACGTCCTTTCGCGTCTGGTTCCGTCATAAATTGCCCGACAAATTAAAGCGCCGCGGCAACAAGTGCAATTGCATCCTGGTTTCGGTCATTCCGGGGCGAGGCGAAACGTCGAACCCGCAATCTCCTCGCCTCTACGCTGCGTGTCAGCTTTCGAGCTGCTCGTTGGCGACGATCTCGATGCCGAAGCCTGACAGGCCTTTGTAGTCGTGCACCGAAGAGGTGAGGTGCCGGATCGAGGTGACGCCAAGATCGCGCAGGATCTGCGCGCCAACGCCGACCTCACGCCACTGGCGGTTGCGGTCGGCTTCCGTGGACGTCTCGTCCGGCAGCGGCTCCACGGGCACACCGGCTGCGCCATCACGCAGGTAGACCAGCACGCCTCGCCCCGATTTCTTGAAATGCTCGAGCACCGCCGCCATGCGCTTGTGGCCGGTGAAAGCGTCCTTGACGATGTTCGGCTTGTGAAACCGCGTCAGCACGTTCTTGCCGTCACCGACGCCATTGTAGACGAAGGCGACGTGGGCGATGGAATCGAACGGCGAGCGATAGGCATAGCCCTGCAAGGGCCCGATCGGGCTCTCGGTGACGAAGGTCGAGACCCGCTCGATCAGCTTCTCGCGCCCCTGGCGGTAAGCGATCATGTCCGCGATGGTGACGTGCTTGAGCTTGTGCTCGGCGGCGAAGCGGGCGACTTGCTCGCCCTTCATCACGCTGCCGTCGTCGTTCATGAGCTCGCTGATGACGCCGACCGGCGGCAGGCCGGAGAGCTTGCAGAGGTCGACCGCGGCCTCGGTATGGCCGGAGCGCAGCAGCACGCCGCCATCCTTGGCGATCAGCGGGAAGATGTGGCCCGGGCGGGCGAAGTCGTTGGCGCCGACATTGGGATTGGACAGCGCCCGGCAGCACGAGGCGCGCTCCTCGGCGGAGATGCCGGTGCCGCCGTCGGGCTTGTAGTCGATCGAGACCGTGAACGCCGTGGTGTGCGCGGAATCGTTGTGGGCGACCATCGGATCGAGCCGCAGGCGGCGCGCGTCCTCCGTGGTCACGGGCGCGCAGACGATGCCGGAGGTGTGGCGGATGATGAACGCCATCTTCTCGGCGGTGCAGAGCGAGGCAGCGACGATCAGATCGCCCTCGCCCTCGCGGTCCTCATCATCGGTGACGACGACAAGCTCGCCCCGGGCAAAGGCCTGCAAGACTTCCTGAATGCTATCGGGCATTTCCCAATCTCTATCGGTTATGGCCGGGAGGCTTAGCCGGACTTGAGCCGGGGCGCTAGTCTTCCCAGCGCAACCACATATGCCGGACGGCAGGCCTGCCAGGGTGGTTCAGGCTTGCACCGAAGATACCAGGGATATAGGCACCGACCGCCGGAAAGGAAGGCGGCCGGGCGCGGTCACGGCAGCACTTCGCGCCGCTCGCCGAGCCGCTGATCGAGCTCGGCGCGCTTGTCGGCCAGAAGGCCGGCCTGGGCGGCTTCGATCACCGTGAACAGCTCGTGGGCGTCGCTGAGCCGGGTCACGGTGACATAGCTGGCGCCGGCCTCGTAGAGCTCGCCGACATCGGCCAGGAGGTCGGCGGTCGCCACGATCAGGGCGGTGGGGTTGAGCGCGCGGACGTGGCGGACCAGCTTCTCGTTGGTGGCGCCCTTCAGCAGCGAATCCGGCACGCTGAGAATGATCATCTCGGACTTGCCGACGCCGGCATGGAGCAGCGTGTCGACATTGCTGATGTCGCCATAGATCACGTGCAGGCCGCGCGAGAGCAGGGTCTGGTACACATTGGGGTTGAAATCGACCACCGTGATCTGCTCCAGCAGCACCGGGGCCTGCCGTTCGATCTCGGCCAAAAGCGCGCTCGCCGCACGGAAAAAGCCGAGGATGACGATGCGGCGGGCCTCGCCATGGCCGCCCCCATGGGCCTCCTCGGCATGCCCGCTGCCATGATCGAGGTCGCGCAGGCCGATCCGCTTCAGGGGGCCGATCATCCAGCGGGTGATCTCGTCGCTGCGCGTCATCACGAAGGTCGAGAGCACGGCCAGCACCACGAAGGCGAAGGAGGCCGCGTTCGCCGTCTCCGGCGCGATATGGTGGTCGGCGATGCCGGTCTGGATCACCACCAGCGAGAACTCGGAGATCTGGGCGAGGTTGAGGGCCGGCAACAGGCTCGCGCGAAGCCCCTGCTTCATCAGGTAGAGCGGGATGAAGGTGGTGACGAGGCGGCTCACCACCGTAAACGCCGCGATCATCAAGGCCAGCCCGATGACGGAGAGACCGGGCACGGGAATGGTCATGCCAAGCGCGACGAAGAACAGCGTGATGAAGAAGTCGCGGAGCGTCGTGACCTTGGCGGTGACGTCGAGCGCGTAAGGAAAGGTCGAGAGCGAGACGCCGGCGATCAGCGCGCCCATCTCGCGCGACAGCGACAGCCGCTCCGCAGTTTCGGCGACGAGGAAGCACCAGGCGAGCGCGCCGAGCAGGATCAGCTCGGGCCGCCGTGCGATCTGGTGGAACAGGCGCGGCAGCACGTAGCGGCTGACCAGAAGCGCGGCGGCGACCAGCACCGCGACGCGGCCGATCGAGAGCAGGATGACGCTGACTTGCAGATTGGCAAGGCTCGGCTGCACCGCCAGGAACAGGATGGCGAAGATATCCTGGAGCACCAGCACGCCGAGGGTGATGCGGCCCGGCAGCGTGTCGAGCTCGCGCTTCTCGTAGAGCACCTTGACGATGATGACGGTGCTCGACAACGCGCAGGCGACACAGAGATAGAGCGCATCGAAATGCCCGCCGCCGAGCGACAGGCCGATGCCGACGAAGAACAAGACCCCGAGCAGGCAGCCCCCGAGCAGCTGGCCGCCCGCCGCGAACAGGATCACCTTTCCTGCCCGCACGATCTTCTTCAGGTCGATCTCCAGCCCGATCATGAACAGCATGAAGATCAGGCCGAGTTCGGAGATGACGCTGATCGATTCCTGCGATTTCACCCAGCCGGCGCCGAATGGACCTATGCAGAAGCCGGCGATAAGGTAGGCCAGGATCAGGGGTTGCCGGGAGAAATGGGCGAGGAGGCCCAGCATCCAGGCAAACAGGATACAGAGAGTGATGTCGCGAATGAGCTCGTGCATGCCAAATTGGTCCGTTTTGCCGCACCCTAGAGACGGGTTGCGGTGCGGCAAGCGAGCAATTCGTCACATGCGGAAAGGGCTCCTCGCGGCAATGCTGCTATGCCCCCTCGCCTACGCCGCGCCCGCCGCCGCGCAATCCAAGGTCAGTATCGAACAGAACTTTGCTGATTCGCTAACCGCGCTGCCGAAGGAAGAACTCGCCGTCTCCGGCGGGTTCTACGTGCCCGCCTATTCCAGCGTCGCGATGAGCCAGGGCAAGCTGCGTGTCGACTTCTCTGTGACGCTGAGCGTGCACAACGCCTCCGAGACCCGGCCGCTGGTGGTCAAACGCATCGCCTATTTCGACACCGCAGGCAAGCAAGTCGAGAGCTATCTGAAGGCGCCGGTCGCCTTGAGGCCGCTCGCCACCGTCTCGATCTTCATTCCGACCGACGACGTCCGCGGCGGCACCGGAGCCAATTTTCTCGTGGACTGGGCCGCAACAAGCGAGATCGCCGAGCCTGTGGTCGAAGCCCTGATGGTTGGCGGCGTCGCCAATGCGCATTACGCTTTCATCAGCCAGGGACGTCCGACCCGGACGGCCAGCAGGAAGTAAGATAGGCCGGTGCAACGCCGGCCACCAACAAGAACAAGACGAGGAACGCCCATGACCTCCAGCTTCGATTTCGCGCCCCTGTTTCCCGCAGGGCTGCCGGCCCCCACTGCGCGCTGGACGGGCCTTGCCAAATACAGCTTCGTCGGCGGCAACAACGATTCCGAGCAGGTGCCGCTCGATGATCTGATCGATGCAACCAACACGGTACTACGCCGCGAGGGCCGCTCACTTGCCACCTACGGCCTGGCGCACGGTCCCCAGGGTTACCTGCCCTTGCGCGAATTCCTGGTGACAAAGCTCAAGCGCGATGCCGGCATCACCTGCACGGTCGACGATCTCCTGATCGTCTCGGGCTCGCTCCAGGCGCTCGATCTCGTCAACGCCACGCTGCTGACGCGCGGCGATACCGTGATTTTCGAACAGGAGAGCTATCAGGGCGCGCTGACGCGCCTGGCGCGGCTCGGCGTCAATGTGGTCGGCATCCCCCTCGACAAGGATGGCATGCGCATGGACGCGCTGGCCTCCGCGCTGGCCGACCTGAAGAGCCGCGGCATCCGTCCCAAATACATCTACACCATACCGACCGTCCAAAATCCGACCGGCAGCATCATGCCCGAGAACCGGCGCACGGAGCTGCTGCGCTTGTCATCGGAATACGGCGTGCCGATCTTCGAGGACGATTGCTATGCCGATCTCGTCTGGTCGGGCCAGCGGCCGCCTGCGATCCATGCGATGAGCCGAAACGGCGGCGTGATCCATATCGGCTCGTTCTCGAAATCGATCGCGCCGGCACTGCGCGTCGGCTTCGTCGTGGCGCCCTGGGATGTGATGTCGCGGATGCTGGCCCTGAAGACGGATGCCGGCTCGGGCGCGCTGGAGCAGATGGTGCTCGCCACCTATTGCAAGCCGCATTTTTCCACCCACGTGCCGGCCCTGACAAAGGCGCTGCGCACCAAGCTCGATACGCTGATGGAAGCCCTCAACGAGCAGTTCGGGACGGCGGCCGAATTCGAGGAGCCCAAGGGCGGCATCTTCCTCTGGGTGAAGCTGCCCGACCAGGTCGATACGCTAAAGCTCTATCAGGCCGCGCTTGCCGCCGGCGTCTCGATCAATCCGGGGCCGGAATGGTCGACCAACAAGAACCATTCCAGCTCGCGGCTGAGACTGTGCTTTGCGAGCCCGACGCATCAGCAGATCCGTGAGGGCGTCGCCGTGCTGGCCGAGGTCTGCCGCAAGGAATTTGGCGTGCCGGCCCGTAGCGCCAATGTGGAGAAGCGGGCCTGATATTGATATTAAGCCGCCTGATATTAAGCCACTTGGGGCTGGCTGCCGTGGATCGCGGAGGCCAGCCGCAGCAACAGGACGATCGAGACGTTGCCCTTGCCGGCCTCGATCTGGGCGATGTACCGCTCGGAAATCCCGGAGCGGCGGGCCAGCTCACGGCGCGACAGGTCGCAGCGCGTGCGCGAGGACCTTAAGCGCTCGCCCAGCTCGGCCAGAAACGCGGTCTCGGAATAAGGCGGCACGGCGCAGCTCCCCGGGAGCACTTCGCCCGCAAAATCCACGACTTGATTCAGCATTGGTCTATCCACGTTCGCCTTCGGGAAGCACATCCTACCCCGGAAACGGCCGGCCTCATTGACGCGGATCAAATTCGCGCGCGATCGGCAGCTGGCGTGGACGGCCGTGCGCGGGATGCTACACTTTGGAATTCTTCGAGGCGGGGCTTGCCAGGACATGACGGGTTGTTTGAGCCGCTGGATCGCGGCTGCGCTGCTGTGGGTCGCACTCGCGTCCGCGACGCGTGCCGAGACGCTTGCGGCGACAGTTGGACAATGGGGCCTGCTCGGCTCTTGGGCGGTCGACTGCGCGGTTCGGCCCGACCGCGACAAGCGCGCGCTCTTGACCTACGAGATCAGGAAGGACGGCCGGGTGATGTACGGGCGCAACTTCGGCGACGCCAGGGACGAGAACGAGGTCGTCTCCGCCACGGTCAATGCCGAGGGCCTGCTCAATGTGATGGTGTTCTTCCCCTCGCTGCATCAGACGCGCGAATTTGGACTCCTCTTGCAGAAGGATGGCAGCCTGCGCGCGATCTACAATCGCAGCGAGCGCGGCGAGTACACGATCAGGGACGGCAAATACGTCGCGACCGGCGCGCAGACACCGGCGCAGCAACGCTGCGATTAACAGCCGTTCAGAATTCTCCCGCAGTTCCTCCGGAACGTTCGCGTGCACGCGCGGTTTAGATGTGCATTCGATTGGAGGAGAGACATCATGAAGAGGCTTGGTTATGTGGTTGCGGCTCTCGGCGCGCTGGTGATCGCGGCGCCGACGCTGGCGAGCGCCGAGACGGTGGTGATCAAACGCGGTCATCATCACGGCCCGTACGGCGCACGCGCCGAATATCGCATGCACCATGACTACGGCTGGCATCGCGGCTGGCACCATCGCGGCGACAAGGTCGTCGTGATCAAGCGCAGTCATCGCCACCACTGGGACTGATGCGCAACGCAGCGTGGAGATGGCCCCTTACGGGGCCATCTCTTTGCGTTCGAAAGCACTCGGGGCTAATCCCACGCTGGCGCGAAGCCGGGATTAACGCAGCGCCTGTCCTTCGGCAGCGCGGCGATCTTGTTGCGGTCGGCGTCGTCGAGCGTGATCTTCAGGGCATCGAGATTGGCCTTTTGGCTCTCGCGCCGCGAGGCCTTCGGAATCGCCGCGACGCCGTTCTGATCGAGCAGCCATTTCAGCGCGACCTGCGCAGCGGTCGCATTGTGCTTGATCCCGATCTCGCTCAGCACCGGATCTGTTGCGAAGCGCCCCTGCGCCAGCGGGCAATAGGCGACGAGCGGGATCGACTTGGCGTTGAGATAGGCCAGCACCTTCGATTGATCGAGCATGGCATGATATTCGATCTGGTTGCAGGCGATCGGCGCCTTGATGTCCTCGACGGCGATCTTGAGCAGCGCTGTGGTAAAGTTCGCAACGCCGATCGCCCGTGTGCGTCCCTCCTCCCTCAGCTTCATCAGGGTCTCGAACACCGCGCCCCAATTGGCGGCTCTCGACGGCCAGTGCACGAGATAGAGATCGACATGGTCGAGCCTGAGCTTGTTCAGGCTGGCGTCGAAAGCGCGACGGATCGCCTCCGGCGCCAGATTCTCGTGCCAGACTTTTGTGGTGACGTGCAGCTCGCCGCGCGGCACGCGGGAAGCGGCGATGGCCGAACCGATCGACTCTTCGTTGGCATACATCTCAGCGGTGTCGATGTGGCGGTAGCCGATCGACAGCGCGCTCTCGACCGCGGCGCGGCAGACGTCGCCCTGCATGCGGAAGGTGCCGAGGCCGAGCTTAGGCATGCTGATGCCCTGTGTATTCAGATGCTCCATGAACAGGCTCCTGACGTCATTCATCCCGCCGGACGCGCGGTGACAGACTCTTCGGTGATGGAAAGGAAGTGGTGGGAGTGGCCACCATAGCGCGGGCGGCGCCGGGCGGCCAAGCAAGATCGGGTTAGCTTTGGGGCGCACGATGCTTCCCCATCGTCATGGCCGGGCTTGACCCGGCCATCCACGCCTTGCCCCGCGGCACAAAGAACGTGGATGCGCGGGACAAGCCCGGGCATGACGATCAGGGCTCAGTGCGGTCGTCCCTCACGAATGCTGCGCCACCACAGCCGGTCGGGCCGGCGGCCGCGGCACGATATCGACCGACCAAAGGTCACGGTTGTCGACGTCCTTCAGGGTCACGGTCATCACGCCGCTGCGGCCGTCGATGTCGACCCGGCCGAAGAACTGCAGGCCGAAGCAGGGAGCGAGATTCTCGCCCTGCGCCGCGCTGCAGCCGTTCTGGTACATAGCGACCGGACCAAACGTATCATCGAGCTCGCCCGGCCCCCAGGTGCCGGCATGCAGCGGGCCGGAGACGAACTCCCAGAACGGATCGAAATCCTGGAATTGCGCCTTGTTCGGATCGTAGTAGTGCGCGGCGGTGTAGTGCATGTCGGCGGTGAGCCAGACGATATTGCGGATTCCAGCGCGCTTCATGAACGCCAGCAGATCGGCAATCTCGTGCTCGCGCCGGTCGGGCGGCCCATTGCCGAGCGCAACGGCGTCGAGGCTGATCAGGCCGATCGGCAAATCGGCCGCGATCACCTTCCAGGTTGCGCGCGAGGCGGCGAGCTCGCGCTTGAGCCAGGCGAGTTGCTCAGCGCCGAGAATCCAGCCGCGATCGTCGTTTCCTTTGTTCCAGGTCTCATCGCGATAGCTGCGCATGTCGATCATGAAGACGTCGAGCAGAGGGCCGTAAGCGATCTTGCGATAGACCCGGCCCCGTTGCGCGCCGATGTCGCGGATCGGCATGAAGTCGAAGAAGGCGCGGCGGGCGCGCGCGACCAGGAGCGGCGTGCCGTCGTCCTCATAACCGGCGGCGTCGTAGCTGCCGGTCGGCGACCAGTCGTTGGTGACCTCATGATCGTCCCATTGCGCGAACATCGGCACCTCCGCATGGAAGGCGCGGAAGTGTTCGTCGAGGTGGCTGTATTTGTAATTGCCGCGGAATTGCGCCAGCGTGTGCGCGACCTCGGATTTTTCCTCGGTGACGATGTTGCGCCAAATTTCGCCGTTCGGCAGCTTCTGCTCGGAGGGAATGGTGCAGTCGGCGTAGATGTGGTCGCCGGAGTGGATAAAGAAATCCGGGCGGTTGTCGAGCATGGTGCGATAGCTGCGATATCCGCCGCGCGAGACATCGATGCCCCAGCCCTGTCCCGCGGTATCGCCGGACCACAGGAACGAGATCGACCGGCCCGCGATCGGTGCTGTGCGGAAATGGCCGATGCGGCTCTCGCCGGCGATACCGGTCGCAATATCGTCGAAGCGCACGCGATAGAAGATGTCCTGCCCGGGCGGCAGATCGTTCAGCAGCAGCTTTGCAGTGAAGTCGGCATCGGGCAGCGCATCTCGCGAAGCCGACGCAATGATCGTCTTAAAACTCTCGACGGTCGAGCATTCCACCTGCATCCGCGCCGGCCGGTCGGCGCGCGCCCAGATCACGGCGGCGCCGTCAGAGACATCGCCGGACTGGATGCCGCTCGTGATCTGCGGACGATCGGCGGCGCGGCTGAGATGCGGCTTTGCGAGCGTCCCAAGCGAGGCGATGGCGAGGCTGGAGGTCGAGCGAACCAAAAATTGCCGCCGGGTCCATGCCCGCGCGGCGCGGAGCGTTGCCATTCAGGAAACCTTCGTCGAATCGCGACGGAAGGTGCCTGCGCTCCTTGACTTCCAGCTTACGGTTTCTTGACTGCGCGCCTACGGTTTTGCGACGCAGGGATGACGCCTATGAGCTAGCGCTTCCAGTTGCAGATGCCGCCGGAGCGGCACGGCCAGGTCTGGATGCGCGTGTCCCTTGCCTGCGCGTCCAGCGGATTGCCGTGACGACGTGAGAGTTTGGTGCGCGCCGCACCGCGCGGCTGGGCGCTCCGGGCATGGCCGACCTTGGGCTCGGCCACGTGCACGCGTTCAGCGGCAACCTTCCTCGGCACGTCAATCGGCTCGGCGCGCGCCTGCGCCTCGTTGCCGCCGCGTGCCTCCAAAGCGACCGGCGCGAATTTCGTCTCCGGACCGAGCCGCTTGGGCGATAGCACAGCCTTGGACAGATCGAGACCGAGATATTCGTCAGGCTTGTAGTCGTCAGCGCGCGCGATGCCCGCCCCTCCGAGCACGAGGGCCACGGCAATTGCAAAGGGAACGCTTTTCAGGACCACGGACGCCTCCTGAAATCGATTATGAAAGGGGCAATTTACCCGTATTTAGGAGGCGTCGCGCGCAATTCCAGCGGCCAATTGCCGCCGTGGTTAAGAAGTTTGGCGATGTCAGGCGACCTTTCGCGTCGTCCCTGTCCCATCCAGGAACCCGATCAGGCGGCTGCGGATGATGGTTTCCGCCTCGCTCATGATGCGGTCGACGAGTTCCTTGCAGGAGGGAATGTCGTGGATGAGGCCTGCGACCATGCCGCAGCTCCAGGCGCCCGCGTCCATCTGACCATCCAGCATGATCCTGGGATAGACACCCGCGACCTGGTCGTGAATGTCGTCGATCGTGAGCTTGGCGCCCTTCTCGCGCTCGATCTCGAGCAGACGGTCGACATTGGCGTTCTTCAGGACGCGCTCGGTATTGCGCAGCGCCCGCATGATCAGGCGGGTGTCGAGCTCGGTGGCGGCGACCAGCGCATTCTTGACGTTCTGATGCACCGGCGCTTCCTTGGTGGCGATGAAGCGCGTGCCCATGTTCATGCCGGCTGCGCCCAGCGACAACGCCGCGACGAGGCTGCGCCCGTCGGCCATGCCGCCGGAGGCGACGAACGGGATCTTCAATTCTTCCGCAGCGCGCGGCAGCAGGATCATGTTGGGAATGTCGTCCTCGCCGGGATGGCCGCCGCATTCAAACCCGTCGACGCTGACGGCGTTGCAGCCGATCCGCTCTGCTTTCAGCGAGTGGCGGACTGAAGTGCACTTATGGATGACCTTGATGCCGGCCGCCTTCAGCGCCGGCATGTATGCTTCCGGGCTGCGGCCCGCGGTCTCAACCGCCTTGATTCCACCTTCGATGATGGCCGCGATGTATTCCGGATAAGGCGGCGCCGAGAAGGTCGGCAGGAAGGTGAGATTCACGCCGAACGGCTTGTCCGTCATGTCGCGGCAGCGCGCGATCTCCTTGGCCAGCAGCTCGGGCGTCTTCTGCGTCAGCCCGGTGATGATGCCAAGCCCGCCGGCATTGGAGACGGCGGCAGCCAGCTCGGCAAAGCCGACGAAATGCATGCCGCCCTGGATGATCGGGTGCTCGATGCCGAACAGTTCGGTGATCGCGGTCTTCACTTAGTTTCTCCTCCCGGAATTTTGCCTGGTGTCAGGTTCAGTCTAGCCGCAGTCTCGTGCCACGGTCACCATTTCTCTCCGGACGGGTGGAGGGCGCGTCAGTGCCCCCGCGCCGGCGCGCTCAAATCGATCGGGCGCAGCACCGCCGCCGTGGGAATCATCAGTACAGCGACGATCGCGAGCATCCAGAACACGTCGATATAGGCGAGCAGATCGACCTGCTGCTGCAAGGTGCGGCCGACCCAGGCGATCGCCTGTGACGCCGCATCGCTCGCATTCGAGCCCTGGGCCTGGAAGTAGCGCGTCATCGCGTCGATGGTCTGCTGGTAGCCGAGATCCGAGGGCGCAGCGTGCTCGATCAGACGGCTCTGATGGAATTGCTGGCGCTGAGCCAGGAGCGTCTGCGCCAGCGCAACCCCCATCGAGCCGCCGATATTGCGCGCGACATTGATTAGGGCGGAGGCCTGGTTGGTCTTCTCGGGTGGCAAGCCGTCATAGGATGCCGTCGTCACCGGAAGGAACAGGAACGGAAGAGCGACCGCGAGATAGATTCGCGCCAGCGCGGCATAGCCGTAGGTGATCTCCCCGGTAAGCCCGGTCAGATGCCACATGGAAAGTGCGGCAGTCGCAGCGCCGAACATGATGAGATATTTGGGCTGCACGATCGTGACTAGTCGTCCCGCCACCGGCATCAACATCATCGTCACGACGCCGCTCGGCGACAGCACCAATCCTGCAAGCATGGCGGTATAGCCCAGCTCCGTCTGCAAAAGCTGCGGCAATAGCTGCGTCGTTGAGATCAGCACCGCGAATGTGCCGAGCATGACCAGGAAGCAGGACCCGAACTGGCGCCTGCCGATCAGGCGGATGTCGACGATCGGATCATCCCGCATCAACTCCCATGGGATCAATGCGAGCAGGCAGAAGGCGGCAAGAAGTGCAAAGAACAGGATCATGTTCGATCCGAACCAATCATTGCGCTGACCTTCGTCAAGCACGAATTCGAGCGCGCCGAGCCCGATCGCGACCAGCAGGAAGCCGATGTAGTCGACGCGCAGGCCTCTGCTCAGCAGCTCCGCCCTCTCCTCTTCCGCGCCCGACGGCTCCTTGACCAGCGTGCCGACCAGGAACAGCGAGATCAGACCCATCGGCACGTTGATCAGGAACACCCAATGCCAGGAATAGGTGTCGGTGATCCAGCCGCCGAGCGTCGGGCCGATCACTGGGGCGACCACGACGGCGACGCCATAGATGGCGAAGGCCTGGCCGCGTTTTTGCGGCGGAAACGAATCGGCAAGGATCGCCTGCTCGCTGGTCGCCATGCCGCCGCCGCCGAGGCCTTGAAGGATGCGAAACAGCACCAGCGACTGCAAACTCCAGGCAGATCCGCACAACAGCGAGGCCACCGAGAAAGTCGCGACGCAGATCATGTAGAAGCGCTTGCGTCCCATCACGGTCGATAGCCAGCCCGAGATCGACAGCACGACGGCGTTGGCGACGAGATAGCTGGTGATGACGTAGGTGCTCTCGTCGATGCCGACCGCGAGCCCGCCGGCGATGTGGCGCAATGCGACGTTGGCGATGGTGGTGTCAAGCACCTCCATGAAAGTCGCGATCGAGACCACGAAGGCAATCAGATAGGGATTGTGCCCGCCCGCCGCTGAACGCTCCGGCGACCAGCCGCCGGCGGACGCGCCGCCTTGCGTGACGTCCGTCATCGCACCCTGGTCCAGGGCACGACCGACATGCCGGGACCAACAGGCAGATCGGGCGGCCAATTGTCGATCACGATCTTCACCGGCACGCGCTGTACCACCTTGACGTAGTTGCCGGTGGCATTCTCCGCCGGCAGCAGGCTGAACGCGGTGCCCGAGCCCGGCTGCACCGAATCGACGTGGCCGGTCAGCTTGCGGCCGGGATAGGCATCGATGCGGATCTCCACCGGCTGACCCGGACGCATGTCGTTGAGCTGCGTCTCCTTGTAATTGGCGACGATCCAGACCTCGTCGGGCACGAACATCATCAGGCTCTGGCCGGCGGTGACGAATGTGCCCTTGGCGCCGCTCAGCTTGACGACGCGGCCGGACTGCGCGGCAACGACGCTGGTATATTGCAGGTTCAGCTTGGCCTGATCGAGCTGCGTTTGCGATTGCTCCAGCTGCGCCTTGGCGCCTTCGAGCTGCGCTTGCAGCGATTTGATGCCGAGTTGTGCCGCCGTGACTGCGGTCCTCGCGCGCTCTGTGTTGGCTTGCTGGGCTTGAAGATCGGAACGGGTCTGCTGCTGGCGCTGCACGGTGCCGGCGCCCTTCTCGACCAGATCCTGCGCCCGCGCAAATTCTTCCTGCGAGAACTGGAGCTGGGCTTGCGCCTGCTCGAGCTGAGCCTGGGCCTGCTTGATCTGCTCCTCCTGCGAAACGATCTGCGCCTCGACATTGTCGATGTTCGCCTTGGAGACCGCGACCTGCGCGTTGGCCTGGTCGACCGCGATCCGGTAGTCGCGCTCGTCGATCTTGGCGAGCAGATCTCCTGCATTGACGTGCTGGTTATCCGTGACCGGAACGTCAGTCACGTAGCCACCCACCTTCGAAGCCACGGAAAAGCTGCGCGCGGCGACGAAAGCGTCGTCGGTGGATTCGTAATGGCGGATCTCAAGCCAATAAAGCAGACCGCCGACCAGCGCCGCGATCAGCAAAATGGCGCCGCCAGTTGTGAGCAGCCAATGCTCGCGAAGCCGCGCGCGCAACGGCGGCGCCGGCTTGTCCGGCTGGTCTTTGACGTCGCGGGCTTGATCAGGATTCGTGGTCGGAGCTTCCTTCGCCCTCTGCGGCTGCTCCGCGGACGGCCCACGCTCCCGGGTTTGAGCATCCACGCTGAACACCTTTTCTCGGGACTACCGGCCGCGAGCCGATTGAGCCGAGCTCGCGCGCCGGGAGCCCAACCACAGCGCAGAAGCATGGTTCCGTCTTGCTGGAACGCCGCTGCCATTCGTGAACACGGTGCAGCAAAAAAGCGCGGCGCTGGCGTGCCACGCTTCGATGGTCTTACGGGAAAATGCGCACCACTAGTGCGTCTTGGTCTCGTGCCACTTCTCGAGATCGGGCTTTACTTCTTTGTTCGAGACCTGTTCTTTCTCCGGATTGCCCTTCCAGGGCTTGTCCGTCTGTCTGTGCGAGCCCCAGTCGTTCCGATCCCGGGGATCGTCGGTGGGCCGTTCCTTGCTCATCGCATCGTCCTTTTGCTACACGAAGGGGACGCCGTAATAGGCATTGATACCGCGTACAGCAGCGTCATCGCTCCAGTTCCACTCGGTCTTTTCGCCGTATTTTGGAGCGCTTTCCAGATCCTTCGCGGTAATTGCGGTAACATAGCCGCCAAGCTCGGTGTCGTATTTCAGCGACTGCCAGGGCAATGGGTAGTGATCATTGCCGAGGCCGAGAAATCCGCCGAAGCCAAGCACTGCGTAAGAGACCTTGCCAGTGATCTTGTCGATCATCACGCGTTCGATTGAACCGATCCTGTTTCGATCGGCCCCGTAGACCGATGTTCCCTCGACCTTGTCGCTCCCGATCAGGCGGCCCATCTCGTTCCGGTCCAGTTCGCCCTGATTCAGCATCGTAATTCTCCACTCAGCCATTTGTGAATCAACCGCGAGGGGTCAGCGATCGTTCCGGCGCGTGTGTTCCGCAAGCGCCAGGGAACATCGCCTTAGGCAACAGGTTCTGAGGCTAACTGGGTTCGAACCTGGAGAGCCACGCGCAATGTCTCAGACCGTCTCCGACTTCATCGTTCGGCGCCTGCATCAATGGGGCGTGCGCCAAATCTTCGGTTATCCCGGAGACGGCATCAACGGCGTGTTCGGCGCGATGAGCCGGGCCGAAAGCAAGATGAATTTCGTGCAGGCGCGGCACGAGGAGATGGCGGCGCTGGCGAGCGATATGCCTGTCGTGCTGGAAGTGAAAACCGATCCCGAGGTGCCGCCGCTGCCGCCGCACATCACCTTGCAGCAGGCGAAGAACTTCTCGCTTGCTCTGATGAAGGGCGATCCGAACGAGAGCGGGATGATCAAGGGAGCTGCGCGGCAGGTGCTCGAATCGATTCTGGCCGGAAAGCAATGAGGTGAACCATGAGTGACTTCCGCGACATCCAGCACGGCGTCAACGACCCCGTCGACGGCGTCGACGTGAAGTGGCGTTTCAACGACAACCGGACGCCGCATGAGCGGGCACAGCGTCATGCCGACGTGCGTGCCGACGCCACCGCCGCACCGGCCGAGGCGTTTCTGCCCGAGCGGCTTCGACGCAAGCCGACCGATCCCATCAATCCGCGCACGGGGCGCCATCCAACGGACTAGTCCGCTAGGAACCTCGGCCCTTGCGGCGTGTTGATCGGCGCAACATGGCGCGGCAAGTGGCTGCGCAACCAATTAGAGGGATCGGACCATGAAACGAACCATTGTCGCCGTTGCTTGCGTGCTTCTTGCAGGCCCCGCATTGGCCCAATCGCTGGGCGAGAAGACCGGCGTCAATTCGGCGCTCGGCGTCGCGCCAACGACCGCCGACTTCGTCAAGGAGGTCGCCATCAGCGACATGTTCGAGATCGAGTCGAGCAAGCTCGCCGAGCAGAAGGGCAATGCGCAGAAGAAATCCTTCGCCCAGCAGATGGTGACCGATCACACCAAGACCAGCGGCGAGCTGAAGGGACTGGTTGGCAACGGCAAGGTCCAGGCGACGCTGCCGACGGCGCTCGACAGCTCGCACCAAAGCAAGCTCGACAAGCTCAAGAGCGCAACCGGTAAGGACTTCAGCTCGGACTACAATTCCTACCAGGTCAGCGCCCATCAGGACGCCGTCTCCCTGTTCGACCGCTATGCCAAGGGCGGCGATAATGCCGCACTGAAGGATTGGGCCGGCAAGACGCTGCCGGCGCTCAAGCACCATCTCGACATGGCCAAGGAGCTCGGTAAGGCGCCGAGCGTCGGTCAGTCCAAGTAGGTCTCGACCGGGGACGCCGACTCTGCCGGCGTCCTCCTCGTCTCAGCAACGATGCCCTTCTCCGCACGTTGGATCACAGAATCGCGGAGATCCTCATGGCGCAGCAAGACACGACCTCGATATCCCGCCGGCACGTCGTCCACGCCGCGAGCCAACATTCGCGGCGGCTTCGCTGGCCGCCTCGACGGCTAAAGGAGATACGTCCATGGCTGAGCACGACCTGATCAATCCCGTCAGCCGCTATCCGAAGCCGCCGTTCAAGAAGCAGGCGCAGCCCTGGCCGGGCCTTGCCAGCAAGATGGAGCCGCGGCCGGATCATGGCGAGACCAGCTACAAGGGCTCCGGCCGGCTCGCCGGCCGCAAGGCATTGATCACCGGCGGCGATTCCGGCATGGGCCGCGCCGCCGCGATCGCCTATGCGCGCGAAGGCGCCGATGTCGCCATCAACTATCTGCCGGCGGAAGAGCCCGATGCGCAGGAAGTGATCGCGCTGATCAGGAAGGAAGGGCGCACCGGGCTCGCGATCCCCGGCGATCTCAAGGACGAGGCCTTCTGCAAGCAGCTGGTCGAGCAGGCCGTGCAAGGCCTCGGTGGGCTCGATATCATCGTCAACAACGCAGCGCGGCAGCAGACGCGCGCCTCCATCCTCGACGTCTCGTCGGAGGACTTCGACGCCACCATGAAAACGAACGTCTACGCGCCGTTCTGGATCATCAAGGCAGCGCTGCCGCATCTCAAGCCGGGCTCCTGCATCATCGGCACGACCTCCGAGCAGGCTTACGATCCCTCGCCGGATCTCTATGATTATGCGCAGACCAAGGCGGCGACGATGAACTATGTGAAGTCACTGGCCAAGCAGCTCGCCTCCAAGGGCATCCGCGTCAATGGCGTCGCGCCCGGACCGATCTGGACGCCGCTCCAGGTCTCCGGCGGCGCCACGATGGAGAAGCTGGAAAAGTTCGGCGGCATGACACCGCTCGGTCGTCCCGGCCAGCCGGTCGAGCTGGCATCGATCTACGTGCAGCTTGCCGCGGCTGACGCAAGCTATGCAACCGGGCAAGTGTATGGCTCCGCCGGCGGAGCCGGACAGCCATAGTCGCGGCGCGGCGGGCTGATACCACGCGATTGAAACTGAGGAACCTTCTTTGTCTCCGAGTTTTACAAAACTGACATGGAGGACTTCTCGCCGGCGGACTGATGGCGCTCGTAGCAATCAAACCCACCCGGATCGACGCGGCGATCGCGAACGAGATCGCGCACAACACCACTTCGGGACTCGAGCATGTCGCCCAGACATTGACCTGGGGTGCCGACGAGCATGTGCTCGTCGCGCTCGCCACGGCAGGATGGCTCTACACCCGGCTACAGCAACCGCAGAAGCGTCGCATCGCCGATCACTTGCTGATGGTATCGCTGGCGACGGCCGTGCTGCCGCATGCTCTGAAATCCTTGTTTGATCAGACGAGGCCGGACCGTCTGACGGTTAGCGGCCACCGGCGCGGGATTCCCTATTCGGGGCGCCCGCGGGATGCGTTTCCCTCAGGTCACGCCGTGCACATGGGCGCCCTCGCCTCGGCCGCCGGCCTGTTGCCGCCGGTCCCGCGCCGCTTGGTGCGCTGCCTTGCCGTGGCCTTGTCGTTGACGCGCGTCGTGGTGCTTGCACATTGGGCCAGCGACGTGGTGGCGGGCTTCACCCTTGGCATCGTCGTCGAGCGATTATTCAGGCCGTTCACGCTGGCAAAGTCACGGCAGCAGCGGCCTCCAGCCTCGCGGGGACGGCCATGACGGAATATCTCGTGCGCTTCGTCGCCGGCGGCCTGATCGTCTCCGCGTTCGCGATCGTCGGCGACATGCTGCGGCCGAAGAGCTTTGCCGGGCTTCTCGGTGCGGCGCCGTCGGTCGCACTCGCCACGCTTGGCATCGCAGTCGTTCAGCACGGCCCGCAATATGCCGCGGCGGATAGCTGGACCATGATCTATGGCGCGGTCGCCCTCGGCTGCTACAGCCTCGCCGTCTGCCACCTCCTGATGAGATTTCGTCTTGCCACGCTGCCGGCCACCATTCTCGCATTTGCGGTTTGGCTCGTGGTCGCCTTCGGGTTGCTTGCCGGGTTCGGAGGCGCCGCCTGATGCTGGTCAAGCTGTCATCATCCGCGCTGAAGCAGACGCATTGGTATGAGTACGCGGCGCGTTTCGTGCTGGGCGGCCTCGCGACGGTAGCGGCGGGCCTGATCGGCAGCCATTTTGGCGTTGCGATCGGCGGACTCTTTCTCGCGCTTCCCGCCATCCTCTGCGCCAGCGCGACGTTGATCGAGCGCCATGAACGCCGCGCCAAGGAAAAAGCCGGCCTCAGCGGGCGAAGACGCGGGCAGCAGGCTGCAGCGTTGGACGCGGCGGGCGCCGGCCTCGGAAGTATTGGCCTCGCAGCGTTCGCAGCGGTCTTCTACGTCGTGGTGTCGGCGAGCATCACCGGGGCATTCGCCGCCGCCATTCTGGCTTGGGCCATGGTGTCCGTGTCGGCATGGTGGCTGAGGCGGAAGCTTCGCGTCACCTCGGGCCGCCGGCAGCCCGAACGCGGGGCGCGATCAGCGAGGGGTTGGAGTTTCTTGCCGTAGCATCAGGAAATCGTACATCTCGGCGGCAGTCTGGAGCTGTTCGAGACGTGCAACAACGCAATCGCGTTGCCGCCCGTCCGGCAGCCTCGCCATCTCGTGCTCGAGCCGCACCCTCTGCGCCTCGAGCCGTTGCTCAAATGTGTGTGGTTCAGAACGTCTTCGCATTTTCCGTCCTCGGTGGCTGCAGGCCCGGGCTGTTCGCCCAGCGCTCCACCTCCTCGATCACCTTCTGATGGCTGGGGCGCACGGGCTTCGATGCTTCTGCCTCTTCGGAAAGCTTGCGGGGCAACCTGACGTCCTCTGTCATGGCCTCTCTCCCTTCGCATGGGAAATGCGCCAGCACACGACTGGTTTCAATATTAACTTATTGATTTTATTTGCTATTCTTACTCATTTGGTGATTATTTCGACTCTTGTGGAACTCCCGCCAAATTCGTCGATTGAGTAAACTACTCAACTTGCTCAATTTGCGTGTTTGACCATGAACGACCTTCGCGCCGAGCGCCTTCAGGTTATGCTCTCGCCACAAGAATTGGCCGCCATCGATGATTTCCGGTTCAAACACCGCATGCCGACACGGGCGGCAGCTGTCCGCGAACTCCTCAAGTTCGGGCTCGCCGCCGTGGGCGTCGATGCGGCAGCCGGCGTGAAGTCGAGCAGCTTCGGCGTATTTGGCCGCGGACCTGACGGACATACTCAGGGCGATCCCGACGGCGGGACCGAGAACTAAGCCATAGGACGCTCCACAAACAAACGACCCTGGCACGGGGGTGCCAGGGCCGTCCTTGGAGATTGCTTCCGGCGCACCGGGGGCATGACAACCGGAAGCAATCCGTCGACTCTTCGCGCGGGAATTCGTTCCTCGTAAGCGCTAACCCGTAGCGTCGCTCGAACCGTCCGGCATCGCGCCGGAGCCTGGCGTCTTACTATCATCGCTCAGCTTGGGATCGCGTGTCGCCTCCCGCGACGGCGAACCTTTAGGATCCGTCCTGTGCACGGACTGCGCACGCCGCTTGTCGCGCGGCTGCTCCTCCGCCCGCTTGTCCTTGACGATGCCGTGATCGGAATGGGCCATGATCTGCTCTCGCCTCTCTTGATGTTTCGCAGCGGTTACGCGCTGGCACGTCGATTGTTCCGGGCGAGAGCACCCCGACGCTAGCTGTGTGCCGCATGGACCGCAGCCGATGCATTTTCCAGATGCACCTGCCGTACCGTCGTTACCGTTGCGAAGGCGACCGAAACGCCAAAAGCGAGAATCAGTGAAAGAAGGGCCAGACGTGGAGTCATTGCGAAACCTCCTTCTGGAATCGAAAATCAACGCGATCGACTGTTCACGGATGATCCTGGATTGGTCTCTTGCATTCCGTGCGCGGTCTCACACACGGCTTCACGAGGACGACTATCTGTCCTGTTTCTGAGGGATATGGATCGTCACGGGCGGGATTTCTCCATCGAGCCAATCCTGTTCCGTCGCAAGCGCCGTCCAGGCGTCCGCCATGCGCGAATAGCGCCTGTAAGCGGGTTTCCCTTCCGCGCGCTCAGCGAGCTGAAGACAGTTGTCGGCGTTGTCTCTGAAAATGTCAGACTGTTTCATGCGAAAGACGTGGGGACGGAACTCTCGGGTCGCAATGCCCTTACCGGATCGTAACGTTCGGGGAACTTTGCACGTCATCCGTCATTGATACCGATGCGAGTTCTCGTCGCCATAGTCCTGGTGTTCATCAGCACCGCGGCCCCTGCCGACAGCACTGGCGAGCGAAACCTTGGCGACCGCATGCCGAGCGCAACCGACGTCATCGGCGGCCTCTACGCTTTCAGCCGCTTCCAACAAGGTCTGCTGGAGAGTACCGACCTGAAGGGCAACACGGAGGTCAAGAACCTTGCTGCGCTGCGGGCTGAAGAAGCAGCCAAGCGCGACAAGGCGCTGAAACAGATTCAAGAGACGATCGGTGCTGAGCCCCGCGTCAGCAAGGCGGCGTCGGCAAGCGCGAGCCTCATCGAACCCGAAACTTCGGACGGACCGACTTACGTCAGAAGCTTTTATGCCTCGCAGATTCCCGAATATGAAGCGGCTATCAACTTGCTTGAACGCTATCTGAAGGCGCCCGACAATGCTGCGCTTGCGGCGTTCGCGCGCGAGCAGCTCCCGATGCTGCGTGCGCAGGTCAAGGCTGCCGAGCGCACCATGGCGGACAAGTAGCCTTTACTTGTCATTCGGATGATGCTGCTGACTCTGCGGCCGCACGGTCCGGTCGCTCTCAGGCATTCTGTCCCGGCCTGCATCGCCATTGTCATCCTTGCCGCCCGAGGTCGAGGTGCCGCTGCCGCTCGGGTTCGATCGGGTCGCCGTTCCCGTGGTGGACGGATCCGCGCGAGGCGTGGCCGAGCTCGCGGCGGGATCGCCGGTCACGGCCCCCCGGCCACTGGGCGCCCCGCCCTGTGCGAAGGCCGATCCGGCAAGCAACATGACGACGATCGCGGCCAATCCAGCTTTCATCTGCGCTCTCCCTGTTCTTTGCGGGCTAACCGCAGGGCTCCTGCTGCGTTCCGCGAGGAGTGGTCCGCGAGGCACCGACCAATGGGGGCCGCCGAGGCCAAATTCTTTGGAACTTGCGTGGAACCAGGCCGATCGTTCGCGGTTAGTAGAACCGGGCTGAGCAAAGCAGGTTCCATTTCCCTGCGCCGCAACCTTGGCGCTTGATTTCGAATTTGGCTGACGCTCTATTTTGACCAAACGCGTCTTGCCTGGGATTCGGCCGACGCCTGCGGGGGAATCAGTATGAGCGACCTCGATCCCGGCACTGCATCACGCTCCGGTCGTCGCGTCCCAAAGCCAAAACCCAACGGTACGTTGGAGCAGGATTCCCGGGCGGAATTGCTGCTTGCCTTGCAGGCAATGCGTAGCGGCGATTTCTCCGTGCGGATGAGTGGCGACTATCTCGGCATCGACGGCAAGATCGCCGACACTTTTAACGAAATCATCGCGGCCAACCAGCGCATGGCGCAGCAGCTCGAGCTGGTCGGCCAGGTGGTGGGCCGCGAGGGCAAGACCCGCCAGCGCGTGAAGTTCGGCCTCGCCTCGGGCTCCTGGGCCGACATGGAAGGGTCCGTCAACACGCTGATCGACGACCTGTTGTGGCCGACCCGCGAAGTGACGCGTGCAGTCGCGGCGGTGGCGCAAGGCGACCTGCTCCAGACCGTCAAGCTCGACGTCGACGGCCGCCCCCTGCGCGGCGAGTTTTTGCAATCGGCGACCATCGTCAACACCATGATCAAGCAGCTCGGCGTGTTCACCTCCGAGGTGACGCGCGTGGCGCGCGAGGTCGGCACCGAAGGCAAGCTCGGCGGCCAGGCCCAGGTGCCCGAGGTGACCGGCGTCTGGAAGGACCTCACCGAGAGCGTCAACTCGATGGCGAACAACCTGACCAACCAGGTTCGCAACATCGCCGAGGTGACGATCGCGGTCGCCAATGGCGACCTGTCGAAGAAGATCACCGTCGACGTCCGCGGCGAGATCCTCCAGCTCAAGGAAGCCATCAACACGATGGTCGACCAGCTCCGCTCCTTCGCCTCCGAAGTGACGCGCGTGGCGCGCGAGGTCGGCACCGACGGCAAGCTCGGCGGCCAGGCGATCGTGCCCGGCGTCGCCGGCACCTGGAAGGACCTCACCGACAGCGTCAATGCGATGTGCGGCAACCTGACCGCACAGGTGCGCAACATCGCCAACGTGACCACCGCCGTGGCGCGCGGCGACCTCTCGCGCAAGATCACCGTGGACGTGCGCGGCGAAATCCTGGAGCTGAAGGACACCATCAACACCATGGTGGACCAGCTCAACTCGTTCGCTTCGGAAGTGACGCGCGTGGCGCGCGAGGTCGGTACCGAAGGCAAGCTCGGCGGCCAGGCCCAGGTGCCCGGCGTCGCCGGCACCTGGAAGGACCTCACCGACAACGTCAACTTCATGGCGTCGAACCTGACCGCGCAGGTCCGCAACATCGCCGACGTCGCCACTGCGATCGCCAGCGGCGACCTCTCGAAGAAGATCACCGTCAACGTCTCGGGCGAGATCCTTCAGCTGAAGGAAACGCTCAACACCATGGTCGACCAGCTCAACGCCTTCGCCGGCGAAGTGACGCGCGTCGCCCGCGAGGTCGGCACCGAGGGGCGGCTCGGCGGTCAGGCCAACGTGCTCGGCGTCGCCGGCACCTGGAAGGACCTGACCGAGAGCGTCAACTCGATGGCCTCGAACCTGACCGCGCAGGTCCGCAACATCGCGGAGGTGACGACGGCGGTCGCCGGCGGCGACCTGTCGAAGAAGATCACCGTGGACGTGCGCGGCGAGATCCTGGAGCTGAAGGACACCATCAACACCATGGTGGACCAGCTCAACGCCTTCGCCGGTGAAGTCACGCGCGTCGCGCGCGAGGTCGGCACCGAAGGCAAGCTGGGCGGCCAGGCCGTCGTGCGCGGCGTCGGCGGCACCTGGAAGGACCTCACCGACAGCGTCAATTCGATGGCCTCGAACCTGACCGGACAGGTCCGCAACATCGCCGAAGTCGCGACCGCGGTGGCGAAGGGCGATTTGTCGAAGAAGATCACGGTGAACGTCTCGGGCGAAATCCTTCAGCTGAAGGAAACGCTCAATACCATGGTGGACCAGCTCAACGCCTTCGCCGGCGAGGTGACGCGCGTGGCGCGCGAGGTCGGCACCGACGGCAAGCTCGGCGGCCAGGCCGGCGTGCCCGGCGTCGCCGGCACCTGGAAGGATCTGACCGATTCCGTGAACTCGATGGCGGGCAATTTGACCGCCCAGGTGCGCAACATCGCCGAAGTCGCGACCGCGATCGCCGGCGGTGACCTCTCGCGCAAGATCACCGTCGACGTGCGCGGCGAGATCCTCCAGCTCAAGGACACCCTGAACACGATGGTCGATCAGCTCAACCGCTTTGCGGGCGAGGTGACGCGCGTCGCGCGCGAGGTCGGCACCGAAGGCCGCCTCGGTGGTCAAGCCAACGTGCCCGGCGTCGCCGGCACCTGGAAGGATCTCACCGACAGCGTGAACTCGATGGCGGGCAACCTCACGGCCCAGGTTCGCAACATCGCCGAAGTCACCACCGCGGTGGCGCGTGGCGACTTGTCCCGCAAGATCACGGTGGACGTGAAGGGCGAAATCCTCGAGCTGAAGAACACCATCAACACCATGGTGGACCAGCTCAATGGCTTTGCCGGCGAAGTCACGCGCGTCGCCCGCGAGGTCGGCACCGAAGGCAAGCTCGGCGGTCAGGCCGAAGTGCCCGGCGTCGCCGGCACCTGGAAGGACCTCACCGACAACGTCAACTTCATGGCCTCCAACCTGACGGCCCAGGTCCGCAACATCGCCGAGGTGGCGACCGCGATCGCCGGCGGCGACCTCTCGAAGAAGATCACGGTGGACGTGCGCGGCGAAATTCTTCTCTTGAAGGACACGCTGAACACCATGGTCGAGCAGCTCCGCTCCTTCGCCGCCGAGGTCACGCGCGTGGCGCGCGAGGTCGGCACCGAGGGCCGGCTCGGCGGTCAGGCCGTCGTGCCCGGCGTCGGCGGCACCTGGAAGGACCTCACCGACAACGTCAACCTGCTCGCCGCGAACCTCACCACGCAGGTCCGCAACATCGCCGAAGTCACCACCGCGGTGGCGCGTGGCGACTTGTCCCGCAAGATCACGGTCGACGTGAAGGGCGAAATCCTCGAGCTGAAGAACACCATCAACACCATGGTGGACCAGCTCAACGCCTTCGCCGGCGAAGTCACGCGCGTCGCGCGCGAGGTCGGCACCGAAGGCAAGCTCGGCGGACAGGCGCAGGTGCCTGGCGTTGCCGGCACCTGGAAGGACCTCACCGATACCGTGAACCTCATGGCCGCGAACCTGACCGAGCAGGTGCGCGGCATCGTCAAGGTCGTGACTGCGGTCGCCAACGGCGACCTCAAGCAGAACCTGACGATGAAATCGCGCGGTGAGGTCGCAGCCCTCGCCGACACCATCAACAACATGACCGAGACGCTCGCGACCTTCGCCGATCAGGTGACGTCGGTGGCGCGCGAGGTCGGCGTCGAGGGCCGCCTCGGCGGCCAGGCCAACGTGCCCGGCGCCGCCGGCACCTGGAAGGACCTCACCGGCAACGTCAATCTGCTCGCGGCCAACCTGACCTCGCAGGTGCGTGCGATCGCGGAAGTCGCGACCGCCGTGACCAAAGGCGACCTGACGCGGTCGATCCAGGTCGATGCCCGCGGCGAAGTCGCGGAGCTGAAAGACAACATCAACACGATGATCACGAATCTCCGTCTGACGACGGACGTGAACACGGAGCAGGACTGGCTGAAGACCAACCTCGCGAAATTCACCAACATGCTCCAGGGCCAGCGCGATCTCACGACTGTCGGCCGGCTGCTGCTCACCGAATTGTCGCCGCTGGTGAACGCGCATACCGGCGTGATCTACCAGGTCGAGAACGAGGACAATTCTCAGCTCCTGCTGCTGGCGTCCTACGCCAGCGACGGTATCTATCCCTATCAGCGCGTGCTTCAGTTCGGCGAAGGCCTGATCGGCCAATGCGCCCTCGACAAGCGGCCGCGCCTGGTCGCCGACATTCCATCCGACGTGGTGCCGATCAACTCGGCACTGCTCCGCGTCGCACCGAAGAACCTCGTGGTGCTGCCGGTGCTGTTCGAGGGCCAGGTCAAGGCCGTGATCGAGCTTGCTTCGCTGATATCGTTCACGACGTCGCAGATGACGTTCCTGGAGCAGCTCACCGACTCCATCGGCATCGTGCTCAACTCGATCGAGGCGACGATGCAGACCGAAGGCCTGCTCAAGCAATCGCAGCAGCTCGCCGGCGAGCTCCAGACCCAGCAGCGCGAATTGCAGCAGACCAACGACCAGCTCGAACAGAAGGCGCAGCAGCTCGCCGAGCGCAACGTCGAGGTCGAGCGCAAGAACCAGGAAATCGAGCAGGCCCGCCGTGCGCTGGAGGAAAAAGCGACCGAGCTCGCACTGACCTCGAAATACAAGTCTGAATTCCTCGCCAATATGAGCCACGAGCTGCGCACGCCGCTGAATTCGATCCTGATCCTCGGGCAGCAGCTCACCGACAATCCGGACGGTAACCTCTCCGCCAAGCAGGTCGAATTCGCCCGCACCATCCATGGCGCCGGCACCGACCTGCTCAATCTCATCAGCGACATTCTCGATCTCTCCAAGATCGAGTCCGGCACGGTGACGGTCGATGCCGAGGAAATCCTGACCGCGAACCTGCTCGAGACCGTCGGCCGGCCGTTCCGGCACGAGGCGGACAACCGCAATCTGGCGTTCAAGATCGACATCGATCCGAACCTTCCGCGCAGTATCGTGACCGATTCCAAGCGCCTGCAACAGGTGCTGAAGAACCTGCTCTCCAACGCCTTCAAGTTCACCGCCGAAGGCGAGGTGCGGCTGAAGGTCGCCGGTGCGGTCGGCGGCTGGGGGACGGATCACCCGGTGCTGAACTCCGCGCCGGCCGTGATCGCGTTCGAAGTGACCGATACCGGCATCGGGATTCCCCTGGAGAAGCAGAAGCTGATCTTCGAGGCGTTCCAGCAGGCGGACGCCGGCACCAGCCGTAAATATGGCGGCACGGGCCTCGGGCTTGCGATCAGCCGCGAGCTCGCAAGCCTGCTCGGCGGCGAAATCCACCTGCGCAGCTCGCCGGGCAAGGGCTCGTCATTCACGCTTTACCTGCCGTTGAAATATTCCGGCCCGACGCTCGCGCCGCGCGCGGCGCCTGCGCCACAGCAGTACAGCCAGCCGCCGGCACTGCAGTCGGCCGCGCCCGACCAGCAGCGCGTCATCGAGCAGCTTCCCGATGACCGGCTCAACCTCGAGCCCGGCGACACCATCCTCCTTATTGTGGAGGACGATCCGCACTATGCGCGCGTGCTCGTCGATCTTGCCCGCGACAAGGGCTTCAAGGTCCTGGTTGCGGCCCGCGGCGCCGAAGCGCTGGAGCTCGCCAAGCAGTACCAGCCGACGGCCGTCTCTCTCGACGTGTTCCTGCCGGACATGCTGGGCTGGACCGTGCTGAGCCAACTCAAGCACAATCCTCTGACCCGCCATATTCCCGTGCAGATCATCACGCTCGACGAGGACCGCCAGCACGCGTTGGCGCGCGGTGCGTTCTCCTTCGTCAACAAGCCGACAACGACGGAAGGCGTCTCCGCCGCGCTGACGCAGATCAAGGAATATGCGCGGCCGCGGCGCAAGCGACTCCTGATCGTCGAGGACAACGAGGCCGAGCAACTCTCGATCCGCGAGCTGCTGCATCACGACGACATCGAGATCGTGACGACGGATACCGGTGCCGGCGCGCTCTCGACACTGCGTCAATCCCCTTGCGATTGCGTGGTGCTCGACCTGCGGCTGCCCGACATGAGTGGCTTCGAGGTGCTCGACGAGATCCGCAACGACGAGGCGCTGTCGAACGTCCCGGTCGTGGTGTTCACGGGCCGCGAGCTTTCGGCGGAAGAGGATGCGGAACTCCACACCATGGCGCGCAGCATCGTGGTCAAGGGAGTGGAATCGCCAGAGCGCCTGCTCGACGAGACCGCGCTGTTCCTGCACCGTGTCATCACGGAACTACCGATCGAGAAGCAGCGCATGTTGGAGAAGCTGAACAGTTCCGACGAGGACCTGATCGGCAAGACGGCCCTGCTCGTCGACGACGACGCCCGGAACATCTTCGCGCTGTCGAGCGTGCTGGAACGGCGCGGCATGAAGGTGCTGACGGCCACGACCGGCAGCGAGGCGGTCGCGCTTGTCGAATCCAATCCGGAAATCGCCATCGTGCTGATGGACATCATGATGCCGCAGATGGATGGCTATCAGACCATGGGTGTGATCCGCGAGAACCCGGCCTTCGCGCGGCTACCGATCATCGCGCTGACCGCCAAGGCGATGAAGGGCGACCGTGAAAAATGCCTGGAAGCCGGCGCGTCCGACTACCTCGCCAAGCCCGTCAACACCGATCAATTGCTGCTTGCGATCCGCATGTGGCTGCACCGCTGAGTTGGATCCGCGAATGGACCAAGAGAAGGTCAACATCCTGCTCGTCGACGACCAGCCAGCCAAGCTGCTGGCCTATGAGGTGATCCTGAAGGATCTCGGCGAGAACCTCGTGATCGCCTCGTCTGGACGCGAAGCGCTGGAGGTTCTGCTCAAGACCGAGATCGCGGTCATCCTGGTGGACGTCTGCATGCCCGAACTCGACGGCTTCGAACTCGCCGCGATGATCCGCGAGCATCCGCGCTTCCAGAAGACCGCGATGATCTTCATCTCGGCCATTCAGGTGAGCGATATCGACCGGTTGCGTGGCTACGAGATGGGCGCAGTCGACTACGTTCCGGTGCCCGTCGTGCCGGAGGTGCTGCGCGCCAAGATCAAGGTGTTCTCCGAACTCTATCGCAAGACCCGCGAGCTCGAACGACTGAACCAGGAGCTCGAGGACCGCGTCCGCGCACGCACCGCCGAGCTGGAAAACTCCACCGCCAAGCTTCGCGAAAGCGAGCAGCGGCGCAGCATGGCGATCGCCGCCGGCAAGATGGGCTCCTGGGATTGGGACTGGATCACCGGCGACTGGATGTGGGACGAGGGGCAATATCGCATCTTTGGGGTCAGCCCGGAGAGCTTCGAGGTCAACCCGGCCAACGTTCAGGCGCTGTTGCATCCCGATGATGTCGATCAGTTGCGCAAGGCGATCTCCGAGTTCAACAAGGGCGCACGCGCCTACGAAACGGAATTCCGCATCGTGCGGCCCGACGGTGATGTGCGCTGGTGCGTCGGCACCGCGGCGGCAACGGTTGACGAGAGTGGTCGCGTGGTTCGTGTCAGCGGCGTCACCGTCGACATCACCGAACGCAAGCGTGCCGAGGAGCGGCAGAATCTCCTTGCGCGGGAAGTCGATCATCGCGCCAAGAATGCGCTGGCGCTGGCGCAATCGATCGTGCGCCTTACCCGCGCCGACGAGGTCAAGGCCTACGTCAATGCCGTCGAGGGGCGCATCAATGCGCTCGCGCGCGTACACACGATCCTGTCGCTGTCGAGTTGGCAGGGCGCCGAGCTCTCCAAGCTGATCGACGAGGAGCTTGCGCCCTATTCGCTAGGCGGCCAGATCAAGCTTGCCGGGCCCGAGGTTCAGTTGCTGCCGGCGACCGCCCAGACGCTGGCGCTGGCGCTGCACGAGCTCTTCACCAATTCGGCCAAGTATGGCGCACTGTCGACGCGATCCGGTCGGCTCATGATCGGTTGGCAGACCGAGGACGACCGCCTCACACTGACCTGGGAGGAATCCGGCGGCCCGCTGGTCAGGACGCCGAAATCCCGCGGCTTCGGCACGCGGAGTCTGCTTGCAAGCGTCGAGTCCCAGCTTGGCGGACAGGCGCAATTCGATTGGCGCGCCGAGGGCTTGTTGTGCCGCCTGGAGGTGCCGTTGACACGCAAACCGGTGGCGACGACGGCACCCGGCAAATTCGATGCCGCCGCCGCGGCCGAATTGCAGCGCGCATCCGGTTAGAGCGTTTTGCAGCGAAGTGGTGACCGGTTCGCGTCAAGAAAACGCGTCAAGCGAAGAATCGAGAGCTACCGTTCCGATTCAATCGGAACGGAAAGCTCTAGCCGGACGCCGCGCTCGTCATGCGCTGCTCCGTCCGGGGATCGCGCGCGACGCGTCCTTCGAGCCAAGCCTCCGTTCGAGCGAGATCGCGTAGCGCCTTCGCATAGTGGCGAGCCGCGCTTCGTTCCGCGCCGCGCGGGAGCTTGCGCGCCTTGCGCAGGATGTCCGCGGCCGCGTTGCGATAGGCCAGCGAGCGGTACAGAAAGACTACCTTGCCCATATCGATATTCCCGTGTTGACGGCGCTCATCTTCGCAAGCCGGGCATGAACGTCGGATGAAGCAGACGATGACAATCCCTTCATCCTGATGGAACCAATGGCGATCGCGCGCGTTTGCCTGCCAGATCGGGACATAGTTCCATGCGCGCGAAAAAGTCGTCGAACCTGATCTCTCCCACCGGCCTTATCAAGCTGATGACACATGCGATGATGGGTGCAGCCCTCGGCCTCGCCTTCAGCCTCGCACTCATTCTGACCAATCCAGCCGTCGCCAACCTGCTGAGCCATGGCGGAAGCCAAGCCGCTATTGTCTTCGCTCTCACGCTGGTGACGACTTTCGCGATCGGCGCGACGCTCACCGGCATCGTGTTCATCCTCGAAGAGAACAAGCAATCTTGAAGCGTTGCGACGCGTGGAGAAGTTTTGTTGGGAACTCCTGCGAGGAACGGCCGTTGGCCTCCTGCGTCAATTTAACCCAGGGAGTTCCCCCATATGAAGACAGTCAAGCTCGTCCTCACCGCAATGTTGGCAACGGGCCTCGCCGCCGCGCCGTTCGCCGTGCAGGCGAAGTCGCACAAGGCCAAACATGGATCCTCGATGTCATCGTCGCAGACCACGGGCGCGAATACCAAGTCCTCCAAGGGTGCCGATCCCTCCGGTCAAGGCGGCTCTGGCCCCGGCTCCGACCAGGGCGGCACGATGACGAACAAGGGCGGCATGAGCAACACCAAGTGAGCTCTGGCTGGCACGGTGAGAGTCCCGCGTTCAGCGCGGGGCTCTTCACTCGAGGACGACGACGATTCATCTTGCCCTCTCCCTCGCGCTCTAGGCTAGCGCCACATGGTCGGCGCGCTGATCCTCCGACAGCATCGACAATCTCCAGCCTGTCGCTTGCGCGAACGCCTTAGCTGCGTCGGATGTCAGTGATGTTAAGACAGCTTGCCGCGGAATTCGTCTTAACGAGATGATCGAGCTGCGCCCGCTTGCGCGCGATCAGGAGTTGGGCCGCAGCGTCGTCGAGGCCCTCGCGCTGCAATTGCCGGATGGCGGAGCCCAGTTCGAGAATCTACGCGCGCAATTTCAGGATCCGGTAGTTGTCCGGGTCTTCCTCCACCGCGCGGCCCCCGATGTCTCAGCGGCGGGCCAACACGCGCGCCGGCTTGTCGACATTCTTCAAGGAGCGAAGACGCATCCGGTCGCGAACGTCGGGCAGGACATCGCCGCCCCCGGCCGACTTCCATTCGTCGATAAGCAGGTTGATCTTCCGGCGCAGATTGATCTGCGCCAGAGCTTGTTCGGTGCAGTCGCAATCGCCGTTGACGAGAGCGCGCACAGACGCCTCGACATCGGCCATTTCCAGCCTC
The DNA here is from genome assembly GCF_051853035.1 of Bradyrhizobium sp. SPXBL-04. NCBI lineage: Bacteria > Pseudomonadati > Pseudomonadota > Alphaproteobacteria > Hyphomicrobiales > Nitrobacteraceae > Bradyrhizobium > Bradyrhizobium sp. SPXBL-04. The sequence goes on from NZ_CP182472.1 coordinate 6,353,797, forward strand.
AAAGCGCTGATTTTACGCCGAATTTCATTAATTCTGTTGTCCATGGCTTGTTAGAACAAAATAAGAACATATAGTCAAGCCAGATTTCAAGGACGGAGGAGCGACATGCAGGTCCAGGCCAAATACGACGCCAGGGTTTTTCTTGGCGAGCAGATGACACGGGCGCAGGGACTGAGGCTGAAGCGGCTGAGCGAAGAGGCCTATCAGCCGGCACAATATGCGCGAGATCTGTCCTCTGCCGAGGCTGCGCGGCGCATTCAGGTGCTGGAGGCCGAGATCGAGTTGGCGAATTCGTTCTGAGCCGCCTTCACCGCCCGGAACATTGCACGCGTGCTGTCGGAACCATGCCAGTGTCGAATGGTTCTCCCTCCGCCAAGGGAGAACAGGCATGGCACGCAAGGCAAAGAAGCGCCGCTACTCGCGCAGCTCCGGCAGCGATGTCGAAAGCGAGATGCGGCGCTACAAGAAAGGTACCGCGAAGAGCGGACGTGGCGGTCGCGGCGGACGCGTGAAGAGCCGCAAGCAGGCGATCGCGATCGGGCTGTCGAAGGCCCGCAAGAAGGGCAAGAAGGTCCCGAAGAAGGCCTCGAAGCGGAAGACGTCCAAGAAGAAGACGTCCAGGAAATCTTCCAAGAAATCTTCCAAGAAATCGTCGAAGCGCAAATCCAGCAAGCGGTCGCGCTGACCTCAGTCAGATCATGCTGCCCGGCATGAAGCAGCGGATCGAAATCCCGAACGCAGTCTTCACCGGCCACACCATGGTGCGGCCGGCGCGGTTCGGCTCGGTGATCACGGCTTCATCCGGCACCTCGACCCATTGTCCGTCCAGCCGAACGCGGTAATGCCCGTTGTGCGATTCCCAATCTGGGTCGGAGACAGCAAAGCCGTCCGCATCCGAGCAGCACGGACCGAGGTGGCTGCGCAGGCTGTCGAACCATGGCTTCAGGGGCGAGTTCGCATAGCGGCCATCGTCGCGCCCGAAGGCGTTTCCAGCCGGCAGCACGAACCACGCCACGAGCAGCGTACTCATCAGCGAGAGCTTCAATCGATCCATGTCGGCACCGATCAATGTGAACCAGCGGCCAGTTCCACAAAGCGGCCGGAGGTTCGAAGGTTCCACGCTCGCGGGCCCACTCCGCGGCTGCGTTGCCGCCGAGCAGATGCCCGACCAGAAAGTGTGATGGCCGAACACGGCTTTTTCGGACGAACCGGGTCACCCTCCCTGCCGTTAACGAGAATGTTATCGGGTGACCTGTGGGAATCTTGAGTGCGAATGCGAAAGGCGGCCCAAGGGGCCGCCTTTTTGAATTGTACCGATCGAGGTTCGCCTTACGCGAGTGGCACCGCGACGAACCGGGTGGCATCCGCGCTTCTGATCTGCAACAGCACGCTGCGCTTGCCGGACGATTTGGCCTGCGCCAGCTCCGAGCGCACCTCGCCGACATTGCTGACGGCCTTGCCGCCGACATTGAGGATGACGTCACCGGTCTTGATGCCGCGCTGCGCGGCCGGCCCTTCCGGATCAACCTCGGTGACGACGACCCCCTTCTGGCCGGCGCCCTGCACATCGCCGGCCGAAGCCAGACCAAGCCCGAGGCGCGGCATGCCGGCGCCCGGCTGCACCTTGCCGTCATAGGCCTTGCCCTGAGCCTGCCGTTCGTTCGGCAGTTCGCCGAGCGCCAGCGTCACCGTCTTGCTCTCGCCCTTGTGGAAGACGTCGAGCTTGACTGAGCTGCCGGGCGCCAGGGTGGCGATGGTGCGGGCGAGATCGCGGGAATCCTTGACTGCCGTGCCGTTGACGGCGGTGATGACGTCGCCCGCCTCGATGCCGGCCTTCGCCGCCGGGCTGTCGGGTTGCGGATTGTCGACGATCGCGCCGCGCGCCTGCTTCAGTCCGAGACTATCGGCGATTTCCGACGTCACCGGCTGCACCTGCACGCCGAGCCAGCCGCGGGTGACCGCGCCCTTGTCCTTCAACTGCGCCACCACCAGTTTTGCGGTCGTGGCCGGAATGTCGAAGCCGATGCCAACCGAACCGCCGGAGGGCGAGAAGATCGCGGTGTTCACGCCGATCACGTTGCCGTTCATGTCGAAAGCGGGACCGCCGGAATTGCCCTTGTTGATCGGCGCGTCGATCTGGATGAAGTCGTCATAAGGACCATTGCCGATGTCGCGGCCGCTGGCCGAGACGATGCCGGCGGTGACGGTGCCGCCGAGCCCGAAGGGATTGCCGACCGCGACCACCCAATCGCCGATGCGCGGCTTCTGGTCGGAGAATTTGACGAACGGAAAATCCTTCTTGCCGTCGACCTTGATCAGCGCGAGATCGGTCTTCGGATCGGTGCCGACGACCTTCGCGGTGTAGGTCGTGCCGTCGTCCATGGTCACCTGCACGGACTCGGCGTGATCGACGACGTGGTTGTTGGTCACGGCATAGCCATCGGCCGAGATGAAGAAGCCCGAGCCCTCGCCCGTGATCATCTGGTGGCGCTGACGCGGCATGCCGTTCATGCCATCGGGAAAGCGGAAGCCGAACTGTCGCGAGAACTGGTCGAACGGCGAGTCTTCGTCCGAATCCATCCGGTTCTGTTGCAGCATCGCGCTCTTGTCGCTGTCCTGGTCGATTCTGACCCGCACCGAGATGACGGCGGGTTTGACCTTGGCCACGAGATCGCCAAAGCCTGGCGGGGTCGCAGGCGTTTCCGCGGCCTGGGCCGGCGCGACGAAGGAGGTCAGGCCGAATGGCGAAGCACCGGGAGCAGCCGCCAGCACGGCCGCGCCGAGCGCGGCTGCGGTGCCGAGCAGCGTGAGCCTGCGCGGCCTCAAGATCTTGCGGGACGTGGGGGTGTCGGAATTGACGCGATCGTTCATGTCGAAATGTCCATGTTGAGCAGGTGTCGCCTTGCGCGTAACATGGGCGTTGCCACCTTACGGCGTCCCGTCCAGGCGATTAAATCTTGGCAAAGGATTGGGACCGGGCCCCGCGGCGAGTTCGTCGCTGCACATTGATGCAGCTCAACGCAGGTCCTTCGTGCAGTGAAAAACTGCGTCACCGGATGATGTTCATCGGAGGCGCGCCATGTACAAAGACATTCTCGTCCACATCCCGACCGAGCGTCCGATGCGTCCCGCGATCGATGGCTCGATCTCGCTCGCGGCGCACCTCAACGCCCATCTCGACGCGGTCGCGGTCGGCTATATCGCAACCAGTGCGGCTTACGTCGTGGAGGGTGGCGCCGCCGCGGCGGCCGTGTTCGAGCTGGAACGCGAGCGCGCAATGGAGCGGGCCGAGGCCGCGCTCGCAATATTCAGGAGCGAAGCGGTGAACGCGGGCATCTCCCACGCCTGCCACCCGCTCGGCGCGATCCCGATGGATGGAGCCGGCACGCTCGGCGAGATGGCGCGACTACACGACCTCAGCATCGTGCTCCAGCCCGATCCGACGCAAGGCTCGTTCGACAACGACATGCCCGGCGAGATCCTGTTCCAGGCGGGCGGCCCGGTGCTGTTCCTGCCGTACACCTTCCGCGGGACCTTCAAGGCGAACCGGATCGGCATCTGCTGGGACGGCAGCCCCCTCGCTGCCCGCGCAATGCGCGACGCAGCCCCGTTCCTGGCCCGCGCCGAGGCAATCGTGATCATCACGATCAACGAAGCCGATGCGGCCTGCGGCGAAGCTTCAGCGACCAATCTGGCAAGACATCTCGGCCGGCGCGGGCTCTCGACCCGCACGGTCGGCCTGTCGGCCACGCGCGCCGACATCCAGCCCACGATCCTGTCTCTGGCGGCCGATGAGAGCCTCGATCTCCTGGTGATGGGCGGCTACGGCCATTCGCGATTGCAGGAGCGCTTTCTCGGCGGCGTCACCCGCGGCATGCTGGAGGCCATGACGATTCCGACGCTGATGTCGCATTGAGCCGAGCCGGCCCGCCGCTGCTACGCCGCGGCAGGTGTCTTCAATGGCCCGGCTTCAGCGACGTCCTCGCCGCCTTGTGCATTGCACGCGTCGAAATGCGCCTTGAGCTCGACTTCCGCGAGATATTCGAAATGTTCGGCCTGGCCGAGGAGCTCCCAATTCTGGAGCGGCCGATAAGCGGCCTGCTGACGACAGAGGGACGCCAGCGCCCGGTAGCGACGTACGTTCTCCATGAGACCCTCCCTCGCATTCACAGGGCTTATTGCCCCGATTTGCGTCAGGCCGATGGCGGTCATGCAAAAGTTTTGCTGCGCCCGCCGCGGCGCCGACTTCAGCTAGTTCTAGCAAATGCCCAAGGAAGCCAAAGTTCCAGTCGAAGCGGACTCTCGCTCTGAATTCCCGCCGCACCCATCAAGGGCTAGGCATAGAGGCGACGCTCGACGGTCACGCCGACGAGATCGAGATAGCTCCTCACGGCTGCCGAATTAGAGCACGAGCTGAGCGGGCCCGAGCAGTGGATCAGCTCCGCGCCAGCCATGGGCAGCATTCCAATGGAGATATTGAATGTGCATCCACGCCTCTGCAGTTATTAAACCACAGATTGTAGCGCGGCGCATTAATCGAACGCGTGCTTCGGCGCTCTTGGTTACCCTGGCATGAAGGGTGTTGCCGATTCGCGCTGGATTCTCCGTAGGACCCCGGAGAAAAATGCGCGCTATGAAGCGATCGATACCTCGGCGTAATCGCCTGGTGATGCTCTCCGTAGTCTACCGGATGCGCGCACTTTCTCCGACGCGCAGCGGCCGCGCAGCATTATCTTTCGTCTTTGGAACCCGGCCGGCCTCGGCGGCGGTGCGAATGGCCGCAATATTGGATGCGTATTCGGCGGCGCTCTTGCCGCGAAACACGGCGGACCCCGCCACGAGCGTATCGGCGCCCGCTGCAGCCACGGCAGCGGCATTGTCGCGCGTGATACCTCCATCGACCTCGAGCCGGATCGGCCGGTCGCCGATCATGGCCTTGATCCGTGCGATCTTCGCCAGCTGGGAGTCGAGGAAGGACTGGCCGCCGAAGCCGGGATTGACCGTCATTACCAGCACGAGGTCGAGGCGATCGAGCACATATTCGATCGCGCTCTCCGGCGTTGCGGGACACAGGCTAACGCCGGCTTTCCTGCCGAGCGCGCGGATCGCCTGAAGCGAACGGTCGAGATGCGGGCCGGCTTCGGCGTGCACCGTGATGACGTCCGCACCGGCCTTCGCGAACGCCTCGAGGTAAGGATCAGCAGGCGCGATCATGAGATGCACGTCGAAGACTTTCTTCGTGAGCGGCCGGATTGCCTTGATGACGTCGGCGCCGAAGCTGATGTTCGGCACAAAGTGTCCATCCATGGCGTCGCAATGGATCCAGTCGGCCCCGGCCGTATCGATCGCCGCGATCTCCTCGCCGAGACGCGCGAAATCCGCGGCCAGGATCGAAGGAGCAATGATCATCTCTCTCGTCATGATTTTGCACTCCGCGAGTCGGCGCCGCCGCTGAAGACGCGGCTCGCCAGGACGTCCATGGGATCGATGGTTTCGAGGTCGGCGACGTCGAGCATGCGATCAAGATCGGACACCAGGCGATCGGCCTGCCGCAGGCGAATGCGGTCGACGGCGTTGCGGATCGAGCGCGCATTGGAGAAGAACGGCTGGGTCCGGCGCAGCGCGATGTATTTTTCGAACGCCTCGCGCGCCGCTGCCGAGAAGCGATAGCCGCGCTCCTTCAGCATCAGCTCGGCGATGACGAGCAGCTCGGCTTCGGCATAGTCCGGAAATTCGATGTGATGCGCGATGCGCGAGCGGAAGCCGGGATTGGAGGCGAAGAAGCTCGTCATCCGCTCGCCATAGCCGGCGAGGATCACGACCAGATCCTCGCGCTGGTTCTCCATCACCTGGAGCAGGATTTCGATCGCCTCCTGGCCGTAGTCGCGCTCGTTGTCGGGGCGATGGAGATAATAGGCCTCGTCGATGAACAGCACGCCGCCCATCGCCTTCTTCAATATCTCCTTGGTCTTCGGGGCGGTATGGCCGATATACTGGCCGACGAGATCGTCGCGCGTGACCGAGATCACCTGCCCTCGTCGCACGAAGCCGAGGCCGTGCAGGATCTTGGCCATGCGCAGCGCCACCGTGGTCTTGCCGGTGCCGGGATTGCCGGTGAACGACATGTGCAGCGTCGGCGGCGCGGAGGCCAATCCAGCGCGCTGCCGAATGCGCTCGATCAACAGCAGCGAGGCGATCTGGCGCACGCGGTTCTTTACCGGCTTCAATCCGACCAGCTCCTGCTCGAGCTGTTGCAGCGTGTCGGTGATCCCAGCCGCTTCGGCCTCCTTGCGGAGATCGAAACTGGTCTCGCTGTGTTCGGTCGTCGTTGCGTGGGGCACATCGAGCATCGGCACCTCGAAGAAAAGGGCTTCGCCGCGGGGGGAGCGGCGAAGCAGTGGTCCGCCAAGGATGCGGAGCAGGGAGAGCTCCGCGCGGAAGCGGATGCCTTAAGTTGACGCGTGCGCGGCCGGTCGGCGCACGGTGGTGTAACGGATCGCGCGGCCGCCCACCTCCTGCCGCACCAGCTCGAGCTCCGCTTCCTGCTTCGGCCGGTTGACGAGGAAGGAGATGCGCACCGATTCCCAGCCGTGGCTGGAATCGAAGCCGCTGATGCGGATGTAGCGGTCGCCATACACCCTGCGGCACTCAGCGAGCTCCATCATCACGCCGGCGGCGTCCTGGAGATCGAACATCGGCAGGCCCCACATCTCCCAATAAGTGTTGCGGGGATGCGGATCGTCGGTGAACTCGATGTTCACCGCCCAGCCTTTGGCAAGGCAGTACTGCACTTGGCTGTAGATCTGGTCATCGGTCAGATCGGGCAGGTATGAAAAGCAGCCCTGGGTCAGTTTCATGTGAATCTCCTCAAACGGTTTCCAGCGCCGTCGGCACGAAGTCCGGCGTGTCGGTGGATTGATAGTTGAAGGTGACGTCCTTCCAGACTTCGAGCGCGGCCTTCAGCGGCGTGCAGGTCTCGGCCGCCTTGGCGAGGATCTCCGGCCCTTCGTGGACGTAGTCGCGGCCCTCGTTGCGGGCGAGGATCATCGCTTCCAGCGCCACGCGATTGGCGGTCGCGCCGGCCGCAATGCCCATGGGATGGCCGATGGTGCCACCGCCGAATTGCAGCACGACGTCTTCACCCAAGAGGTCGAGCAGCTGGTGCATCTGCCCGGCATGGATGCCGCCGGAGGCGACCGGCATCATCTTGTTCAGGCTCGCCCAGGACTGGTCGAAGAAGATGCCGTGTTCTAGCTTCGTCGGGTTAAAATCTTCGCGGCAGACGTCGTAATAGCCGCGCGTGGTGTTCGGATCGCCCTCGAGCTTGCCGACCACGGTGCCAGCATGGATGTGGTCGACGCCGGCGAGCCGCATCCACTTGGCGATGACGCGGAACGACACGCCGTGGCTCTTCTGCCGCGTATAGGTCGAGTGGCCGGCGCGATGGAGATGCAGGATCATGTCGTTGCGCCGCGCCCACTTCGCCATGGACTGGATCGCGGTGTAGCCGATCACGAGGTCGATCATGACCACGACCGAGCCGAGCTCCTTGGCGAACTCAGCGCGCTCGTACATGTCCTCCATGGTGGCCGCGGTGATGTTGAGATAGGTGCCCTTGACCTCGCCCGAGGCCGCCTGCGCGCGGTTGACGCCCTCCATGCAATAGAGGAAGCGGTCACGCCAGTGCATGAAGGGCTGCGAGTTGATGTTCTCGTCATCCTTGGTGAAGTCGAGCCCGCCCTTCAGCGCCTCGTAGACTACGCGGCCGTAGTTGCGCCCCGAAAGACCGAGCTTGGGCTTGATGGTCGCACCCAGCAAAGGGCGGCCGAACTTGTCGAGCCGTTCACGCTCGACCACGATGCCGGTCGCCGGTCCCTGGAACGTCTTCACATAGGCGACCGGGAAGCGCATGTCCTCCAGACGCAGCGCCTTGAGCGGCTTGAAGCCGAACACGTTGCCGATGATCGAGGCCGAGAGGTTGGCGATCGAGCCTGGCTCGAACAGGTCGAGGTCATAGGCGATATAGGCGAAGTAAGAGCCGGGCGAGCCGGGGACCGGATCGACGCGGTAGCACTTGGCGCGGTATTTCTCTGCCGCGGTTAACCGATCGGTCCACACCACGGTCCAGGTCGCGGTTGAGGATTCACCGGCGACCGCAGCCGACGCCTCGATCGGGTCGACCCCCTCCTGCGGGGTGACACGAAACAGCGCGATGACGTCGGTGTCCTTTGGCGTGTAATCGGGCTCCCAATAGCCCATACGCTTATATTCCATCACGCCCGAGCGATATCGTTCCTTGCCGCGAACGGTTCCTGCGTGTGCGTTCATGACTCTCTCCTGCTCTTCTCTCTGAATGACTAGGCAGCGACCGGTTCGCGGGCGTCGATGCGCGGATCAAGTTCGCCGGCGCGATAGCGCCGCGCCATCTCGCTCATCGGGACGACCTTGATCTTGCTGGCGTGGCCTGCCGTCCCGAACTGCTCGAAGCGCTCGCGGCAAAGCTCGCGCATCGCATCCATCGCCGGCTTGAGGAACTTTCGTGGATCGAACTCGGAGCGCGTTTGCGCGGCGACCTTGCGGAATACCGCAGTCATCGCAAGACGGCAGTCAGTATCGATATTGACCTTGCGCACGCCGCTTCGGATGCCGCGCACGATCTCCTCGACCGGCACGCCCCAGGTCTGCGGCATCTCGCCGCCGAACTGGTTGAACATGTCCTGCAGCGGCTGCGGCACCGAGGACGAACCGTGCATGACGAGATGCGTGTTCGGCAGCCGGCGATGAATCTCCTCGACCACCCGCATCGCCAGGATGTCGCCATCCGGCTTGCGGCTGAACTTGTAGGCGCCGTGCGAGGTGCCCATCGCGATCGCCAGGGCATCGACCTTCGTCGCGCGGACAAAATCGACGGCTTGGTCCGGATCGGTCAGCAGCTGGTCGTGGCTGATCTTGCCCTCGACGCCGTGACCATCCTCCTGCTCGCCGCCGCCATGCTCGAGCGAGCCGAGCACGCCGAGTTCGCCTTCGACGGATGCGCCGACCCAATGGGCGAGGTCGACGACACGGCGCGTGATCGCGACATTGTAGTCATAATCGGCCGCCGTCTTGGCGTCGGCCTTGAGCGAGCCGTCCATCATGACCGACGTGAAGCCATGGGCTATGGCGGAGGCGCAGGTCGCCTCGTCATTGCCGTGGTCCTGGTGCATGCAGAGCGGAATGTCGGGATAGGTCCGCTCCAGCGCATCGATCATGTGCGAGAGCATGAGATCGCCGGCATAGCTGCGCGCACCGCGCGAGGCCTGCATGATGACCGGCGCATCGACCTCGGCCGCCGCCTGCATGATCGCGATGCCCTGCTCCATGTTGTTGATGTTGAACGCCGGCACCGCGTAGCCGTGGCTGGCGGCGTGATCGAGCAATTGACGAAGGGTGATACGAGCCACGATTAATCCTCCTTATTGTTTCTTCCGGGCGATCGCCCGCCGGGCGGCTTCCGCAATGCTTTGCGGTGTGATGCCGAACTCGCGGTACAGCACGGGCGCCGGCGCCGAGGCGCCGAAGCCGCGCATGCCGACGAACTCGCCCTCAGTGCCGATCCAGCGCGGCCAGTCACCCGCTACGGCCGCCTCGATGCCGACACGCGGTGCAGTACCGAGCACCGTGGCGCGGTAGTCGTCCGGCTGCTCCTCGAACAGAGCGAAGCAGGGTGCAGAGACGACGGCTGCGCGGATGTGCTCGGTCGCGAGCAGGCGGGCCGCCTCCAGCGCGATCGACACTTCCGAGCCGGTCGCGATCAACGTCACGTCGCGGCCGCCGTCAGGGGAGACGACGAGATATGCGCCGCGCGCGACGCGATTTCTGCCGCGGACATCGCTGCGGAAGGTCGGCAAGGCCTGACGCGACAAGCACAACACGGACGGACGGCTCTCGGAGGTGAGTGCGCAATCCCAGGCTTCCAGCGTCTCCACCGCATCGGCGGGGCGGAACACCAGAAGGTTCGGGATCACCCGCAGTGCGGCGACATGCTCGACCGGCTGGTGCGTCGGGCCGTCCTCGCCGAGGCCGATGGAGTCGTGAGTCATCACATGGATCACGCGCAGCCGCATCAAGGCCGCAAGGCGAATCGCCGGCCGGCTGTAGTCGGAGAAGGCGAGGAAGGTGCCGCCATAGGGGATGAAGCCACCATGCAGCGCGAGGCCATTCATCGCGGCAGCCATGCCGTGCTCGCGAATGCCGTAGTGGATGTAGTCGCCGGCGAACGCCCCGCGTGTGACGGGAGCCTGCACCTTGGCATGCGTGAGGTTCGAATGCGTGAGGTCGGCGGAGCCGCCGACCAAGCCCGGAATCGCCCCGGCGATGCCGTCGAGCACCTGTTGCGAGGCCTGGCGCGTTGCGATCTTCGGACGCTCGCTGGCGAAGCGCTCGCGCAACTTCGCCGCAGCCAGCGCATAGGCGCCCGGCAAGGCGACGGCCTTACCCTCGACGAACAGGTCGCGCTGCTCGGGCGTCGCACGTTCATAGCGATCGAGCCAGGCGAGACGGGCGACCTGCCCGCGCTGTCCGATCATCCGCCACGCCTTCGAGATCGGGAGCGGCACCACGAAAGGCTGATAGTCCCAGCCCAACGCCCGCCGCGCGGCCGCGGTCTGCTCAGTGCCGAGCGGCGCACCATGCGCCTTCTCGGTGCCCTGTCTATCAGGCGCGCCATAGCCGATGATGGTGCGGCAGGCGATCAGCGACGGTTTTGTGGTCTCACGCTCCTCCGCGATCGCCTGTGCAATGGCTTCGGGATCGTGTCCATCGACACGGCGCACCGACCAGCCGGAGGCGGCGAAGCGGGCGAGCTGGTCGTCGGAGGTCGCGAGCGAGGTCGGCCCGTCGATGGAAATGCCGTTGTCGTCGAAAAGCACGATCAGACGCGCTAGCTGGAGATGACCGGCGAGCGAGATCGCCTCCTGGCTGATACCCTCCATCAGGCAGCCGTCACCGGCGATCACATAGGTGAAGTGATCGACGAGGCCGTCGCCATGCCGCGCATTGGCCATGCGTTCGGCGAGCGCCATGCCGACCGCCGTCGCAATCCCCTGCCCCAGCGGTCCAGTCGTGGTCTCGACGCCCGGCGTGTGGCCGCATTCCGGATGGCCCGGCGTCTTGGAGCCCCATTGCCGGAACGCCTTGATGTCGTCGAGGCTGACATCGCCGCCGGTCAGATGCAGCAGCGCATAGAGCAGCATCGAGCCGTGGCCCGCCGACAGCACGAAGCGGTCGCGGTCGGGCCAGTTGGGATGGGCCGAGTCGAATTTGAGGAAGCGCGAGAACAGCACGGTCGCGACGTCGGCCATGCCCATGGGCAGGCCGGGATGGCCCGACTGCGAGGTCTCGATGGCGTCCACCGCGAGGAAGCGGACGGCGTTGGCGAGATCGTTATGCGTGACCGCCGTAAGGTCGGCTTCGGCATGAACCGAGATATTCATCGGATCCTCCCGTTGTTGTCGTTGCTGTGCATCACTTCAGGCTCCGCTTGCGCTCGATCAGCTGCATGATCAGCGGCGTCAGGATGAGTTGCATCGCGAGATCGAGCTTGGCTCCGGGGCAGACGATCGAATTGGCGCGCGACATCCAGCTTTGCGGCAGCATCGAGAGCAGATAGGGGAAGTCGATCCCGCGTGGGTTCTTGAAGCGGATCACGACCATCGATTCGTCCGGCGTCGGGATCCAGCGTGCGATGAACGGATTGGAGGTGTCCACCGTTGGCACGCGCTGGAAGTTGATGTCGGTCTCGGTGAATTGCGGGCAGATGTAGTGGATGTAGTCGGGCATCCGCCGCAGGATGGTGTCGGTGACGGCCTCGGTCGAATAGCCGCGCGCGCTGCGATCACGGTGCAGCTTCTGGATCCATTCGAGATTGATCACGGGCACGACGCCGATCTTGAGATCCGCATAGCCCGCGACGTTGACCTTGTCGGTGACGACGGCGCCGTGCAGGCCCTCGTAGAACAGCAGGTCCGAACTCTCCGGCAGCCGCTTCCACTCGGTGAAGGTGCCGGGTGCCGCGCCATGCAGCGCGGATTCCTCGGCGTCGTGGACGTAATGCCGCGTCACCGCCGTGCCGGTCTCGCCGTAGTCGCGGAACGCGCGCTCCAGCTCCTCGAACAGATTGGTCTCAGGGCTGAAATGGCTGAAGTGCTTGTTGCCGCGCTCGGCCTCCTTCGCCATCTGCGCGCGCATCTCGGCGCGGTCGTAGCGATGGAACGCGTCGCCCTCGATGTAGACGGCGTTGACCTTCTCGCGGAAAAATATCTGCTCGAAGGTCTTCTTGACCGAGGTAGTGCCGGCGCCGGAGGAGCCGGTGATCGAGATGATCGGATGCTTCCTGGACATGGGACGCCTCGCTCAGAGCCGGAAGAATCCGCGCCGCGCGAACAGCGGTGCGGAGACGCTGGCAACCAACAGGGGATCGCAATGCAATTCCTCGACCCGCCGCACCTCGTTGCTCGAGCCCATGATCAGCGGCACGCGCTGATGCAGGCTTTGCGCAGACAGCTCGAGGATGCGCTCGCGCCCGGTCGTGGCCGAGCCGCCGGCCTGCTCGATGATCATCGCCATCGGGTGCGCCTCGTAGGTGAGGCGCAGGCGGCCGTCGCCATAGCCGGGTCGCGCGTCCGAGGGATAGAGGAACACACCGCCGCGGGTGAGAATGCGATAGGCCTCCGCGACCAGCGAGCCGATCCAGCGCATGTTGAAATCGTGGTTGGCGGGCCCTTCGACACCGGCGAGGCATTCGTCGATGAAGGCGCGCACCGGCGCATCCCAGTGCCGGCGATTGGACGCGTTGATCGCGAACTCCTCGCAAGCCTCGGAGATCTGCACGCCGCTGCGCGCGAGGCGGAAGCAGCCCGCCTTACGGTCAAGCGTGAAGATGTCGACGCCGTCGCCGAGCGTCAGCACCAGCGAGGTCTGCGGGCCGTAGGTGACGAAGCCCGCCGCAAGCTGCGCCGAGCCGCGCTGACGGAAGGCGAGTGAGAGATCATCGGGTGCCGGCAGGATCGAGAAGATCGTGCCGACGGTCATGTTGATGTCGATGTTGGAGGAGCCGTCGAGCGGATCGATCGCGACGCAGATGCGGCCTTCGCGGTCGACGATCTGGGCCTCGCGCATCTCCTCCGACGCCAGCGCCGCGATCGGCAGCCTGACGAGGCAGCGGCGCAGGATCGCATCGGCCTGGACGTCGAGATCGCGCTGGACATCGCCGTCGCTGTTGCGGCCCGTCGTCAGGCCCGAGGCGTCGGCGAGATCGCCGGAGGCGATGAGATCGGCGATCTCGACCGCTGCTGCCGCGATGGCATCGACTGCGGCCGCCACGGCGAGCGCATGCGGTGCGGTCTCTGAGTACCGTTGAAGGTGGTCGTCCAGCCTGAGTTGCCCGGTCATCTGCGTCCATCCCCTTGCTGGCGCCGCATCCATTTCCCTCCCCCTTGGAGGGTCGATGCGGTCCGTCCCAGCACGACGAGATTGACAGGGCCGGCTTAATAAGGAAAATTTCTATTCATAATGAGCCCCAAAGAATTTTCTTATAATGGCCCCGGCCATGCGGCGGCCCAGCTCCGGCATCTGACGATCCGGCAGCTGCGCTCGCTCGCGGCGCTTTCGGCCAAGGGCAGCGTGACGGCGGCGTCCAGCCATCTCGGGCTGACGCAGCCCGCCGTGACCCAGCAGCTCCGGCAGCTTCAGGACCTCGCCGGCCTGCCGCTGGTGCAGCGGACCGGTGACGGCATGCTGCTGACGGAGGCTGGCAAGGAGGTGCTGGCGCTGGCCGAACGGGTCGAGGCCGCGATCATGGACTGCCAGGGCTCGCTCGACCTGCTGGCGGGGCGGACCGGCGGCACGGTGCAGCTCGGCGCGGTCTCGACCGCAAAATATTTCGTGCCGCACGCGATCGCGGCATTCTCGAAGCGCTATCCCAAGATCGAGATCAAGCTCACCATCGGCAACCGCGAGGAGATCCGCGAGGCCATGCACGGCTACGACCTCGATTTCGCCGTGATGGGTCGGCCACCGGCCGACGTCACGGTCGACGTCCGTCAGCTCGGGCGCAATCCGCACATCATCGTCGCGCGCAAGGGACATTGGCTGGAGAAGGATTCCGGCCTCAACCTGACCGACCTCGTGCACGAGACCTTCCTCACCCGCGAGCCGGGCTCGGGCACGCGGACGCTGATGGAAGGCATGTTCCAGAAGTCGGATCTCGAGCCGATCATCGGCATGGAGATGAGCAGCAACGAGACCATCAAGCAGGCGGTGATCGCCGGGCTCGGCATCGCCTTCATCTCGGCGCACACCGTGGCGCATGAGCTCGCCGAGGGCCGGCTCATCGTGCTCGACGTCGCCGGCCTGCCGATCGTCCGGCAATGGTATGTGATCCGCCGCAGCGACAAGGTGCTGCTGCCGCCGGCGCAGGCGATGTTCGATTTTCTGGGTTCGGAAGGCTCGAACTATCTGCCCGAGGTGCCCGAACTCGGCGGGCGATAGGCAGCCGAAGCTCAGCTCATCAGCTTCATGGCGATCGTCGCGATCAGGACCACGATGATCTGGAGCAGGCGCTCCGTCGTGAAGATGCGGTTGAAGGTGATCATCGCTTGCCCCGGCCGACGTGAAGGATCTCGTTGAGCCGTTGCTAGCACAGGCGCGCGCCGAGACAACTCCGAAATCGCCGCGTGGTGTCCCGTGCACGATCCGACGATCGCACCTTCGGCAAGATGGACCGAGGCCGCGCCGATGGTTAACGATCAGGCCGCGAGTGGGGCCGCGTGGTCCGCGCGGGCCGCGAAATAGGCTTCCAGCTCCGACAGCGCCCGCGCTTCCCAATCCCTCGCCTGCTCCAGCAGCGACCAGCTCTGGCCCGGGCGGAATGCTGCGGTCTGGCGATAGAGCGATGCGATGCCGCGGTAGCGGCGCACGTTCTCCAAGATGGCGTGCCCGGTTATTTGGCTGTTCATGTCCGAAAACTCCCTCGTCATTCCCGCGGGAGAAACTGCGGCCAAATCTTTTTCGAAAAGTTAGCGGCGCGCGGCAAGCTCGCGGATGGTTGCCGAACTGTTGCGCGCGCGCAACGCGTATGGTCGTGCAAAGCCGACTTATTGCGGATTCGTTGCCGCGCTCTCGCCCGGGCGCTGCAGCCCGCCGCGGCTGACGATCGCCATCGTCTCGCGGCAGAGATCGGCGAGGCCGATCAGCAGCACGGCCAGCAGGCAGAACAGGTTGATGGAATCGGTGTTCGCGCTGGTCAGCGCATTGAACTCGAAGAAGGGCGGCATGAACGCCCACCACACCAGGGGAATGGTCAGCAGCGTGGCGAGGGTCGCCGCCGGCACGCCTGCGACAAGCCCGAGCACGAAAAGGCCGGGCAAGAACGCCGCGAAATAGAGTTTTGCGCCTAGCGCAACACAAATCCCCTGAAGCAGCGCCGACATCGCGACGGCCACGAATCCGAGCAGAAACGCCTGCCACGACCATGGCCGTACCTGCGGTACGCCAAACAGCCCCGTACGCCTCATCAGCCTCCCCCTGCCGCCTGTTAACCAGGTCCGCTTGCGACCAAAGTACTACAGCGGCGGCCGGACCGCGAGCCGGAAATTGCGGGCTCGCGGCGTTGGTAAACGGGCCGTATCGCACCATTCCGGCCATGCCGGCGGCTACTCGGTGGCCGCATAGACCAAGCCGGCCACCGGCAGGGCAAGGCCAATGGCCGATGCGAGCGTCCAGCCGCCTTGCGCGAAGGCGAAGGCGCCGAGCGCGGAGCCGGCGGCGCCGGCGGCGAAGAACGTCGCCATGTAGAGGCCGTTGAGGCGGCTGCGGTGCTCGTGCCCGAGCAGGAAAATGGCGCGGAAGCCGAGCACGACGTTGCCCTGCACGCCGATGTCGATGGCGATCGCGGCCACGACCAGGCAGGCGAGGTTCAGCGCCGATCCGGCCGCGCCGACATGCGTGATCAGGAATCCGACGGCCGCGAGCAGCATCGCGATCAGCGTCGCGATGCGGCTATGGCCGCGATCGGCGAGCCGTCCTGCGATCGGCGCCGCGAACACGCCGGCGACGCCGGCGAGCGCGAACAGCGCGATGCCGCGTTGGGTGAAGCCGAACGCGCCCGCGAGCTGGAGCGGCGCCACCGTCCAGAACAGCGTGAAGCAGCCGAACAGGCTCGCCTGGTAAAGCGCGCGGCGGCGCAGCAGCGGCGTCGTGCGCACCAGCTGCGGCATCGACAGCAGCAACGCGCCATAATGCATCCGCGCGACCGGCTTGCGCTGCGGCAACGTCACCCAGAGCACGGCTGCGAGCACGATCATCAGCCCGGCCGAGCCGAAGAACACTGCGTGCCACGACAGCGCCGCCGTGACGAAGCTCGACACCGGGCGCGCCAGCATGATGCCGAGCATCAGGCCGGTCGAAACGTTGCCGACGACGCGGCCGCGGATGGCCTCGGGCGCCAGATGCGCGGCATAGGGAATGATGATCTGCACCGCAACCGAGCCGAGCCCGATGAACAGCGCGGCGATCAGGAACGGCAGCGCGTGGGTCGCGAACGCCGCGGCAAGCAGCGCCGCCGCGCCGAGCGCGATCACCGAGCAGATCAGCGAGCGGTTCTCGACGAGGTCGCCGAGCGGCACGATGAAGAGAAGCCCCACGCCATAGCCGATCTGCGTCATGGTGACGATCAGCCCGGCGGCGGCATGCGACAGGCCGAGCGCGGCGCTGATCGGCGCGATCAGCGGCTGGGCATAATAGATGTTGGCGGCGACCATGCCACAGGCCGCGGCAAGCACGAAGGTCAGGCGCTGCGACACCGCGTCCGGTCCGGGCGCGGTCTCGATCGTGGCATTCATCGTCATTCACATGGTCCCCCAGGATTAGGGAATGATTATTCCCTAATATGACAAAAAATTCAGGCGAGCAGCTTCATCGCGACGGCGACCAGACGCATCCCGTCGAGCGGCAGGCGCGCCTTGCCGACGACGCGCATGCCCTGCGTGATGCAGATCATCAGCCGCGCGGTGTCGTCGGCGGCGACATGGCGGGGAATTGAGCCATCGGTCTGCCCCTTGCGAATGAGGCCGGCGATGAAGCTTTCGTTTGTCTTGAGCTGCGCATTGACGCGGGCGCCGACCACCGGATCGAGCGCGGACAGTTCGACCGCGCTGCCGACGACAAGGCAGCCGCGCCGCCCCTCGGTGCCCTGGGAATGCTCGACATAGGACAGGAGCACGTTGCGGATTTGCTCGCGGCCGTTCGCGCCGCGCGCCGCAGCGCTGTGCGTCTGCTCCTGGCGCAGCGTGGTGTAGCGTTCGAAGGCGGCCAGGAACACGGCATGCTTGTCGCGAAACGCCTTGTAGACGCTCCCGGTCGCCAGCCGCATCGCCGCGGTGAGGTCGCCGATCGAGGTGGCATGATAACCGCGCTCGCGAAACACGCGCACGGCCCTGTCGAGCGCGGTATCCATGTCGAACTCCCGGGGGCGGCCGGGCGGACGGGCGGCAGACTGAGATCGGCGGGCAGCTTTTTGCATCGCGGCATGATAGGGAATGAACGTTTCCGAATAAAGACACTTGGTTGTGAACGCTACTTTAGCATTGTCATTGCGAGCGCAGCGAAGCAATCCAGAATCTTTCCGCGGAAAGACTCTGGATTGCTTCGTCGCAAGGGCTCCTCGCAATGACGGAGCAAGGGGCAATGGCGTCGTTCTCCAATTCGCATCTGCGTTGCAGACACGCCTTCGCATCCTCGCGGCGCGTTTCGCCCGAGCTTTGCTTGATCTCTCCCCCCTCTAAAGCCAAGAGGGCGCAGGGAAGGCCGGGTGCCGGCGGCACCCGCGGTCCGCTGCGCGAAAAGCACACGCAGAGAAGACCGCACAGCAGCATACAGGTGAAGCCCAACACACGGCCTTCCCTGCGCAGTGGTTTGACGGCTTATGCCGCGCTCTCCCGGGAGCCGAGTTCCTTCTGGCCTCCCTCACCCCGGCGAAAGTCACGGACACCGCGCCGGTTGACGCCAATGCCGCATCCGCCAGGGCTTGACCGTAGCAACGACGACCAGGACCACACGGTTTTGCCGTACGCGCGGTTCGCCTGCGCCACAGGGTTCGACGGCGTTGTGCACCTTGCCATCGAAATGCTGGCACGACGAACCTGACAGCGCCGTCCGTACGCGCGAAGCCTTAAGGGCTCACGGAGAGCAATCCGCCCTGCCCGCAGCTCTCGCGCCCGACGCTGCCGCGTCCACCGCAAGCCCGACTCTGCGATCATCACGACACATGATCGCCCCTCAAGGGCGAGCCGGGATGAACGACACATACGACAAATCCGAATTTCGGTAAAGTGGAATATTCTTGACCGAGCCGCTTGACACCGTACCGGGTGTTTTGCCCGTCGGGCAACGAAGCTCCATCGTCCTGGCCTCCGCCAGGACGACATCGGAGAAGCAGCGTCGCAAGGTAAGGCACGAGGCCAATCACGCCTTCGGCGGCACCGGCGACCCATCCGCCATCGTCGTCACGCCCTTCCGGTCGACGATCACCCCATAGGCCCGTGGCTGGCGGTGGACGTCGAAATTGAACGTCGTCCGCTTGTAGGAATTGCAGAGATCGAGATCGCAGCGGGCGATCGCGATCTCGTCGCCGTTCGTCGTGCAACTCGCAACGATCTCGCCCGAGGGCGCGATGATGCAGCTGCCGCCGATGTGCTCCACGCCCTCCTCGATGCCGGCCTTGGCGACGCCGACCACGAAAGTGCCGTTCTGATAAGCGCCGGCCTGCATCACCAGATGGTTGTGAAACAGCGAGAGATGGTCGTGCTCGGGTGCGGGCGGATTGTGCACTGGCGTGTTGTAGCCGATCAGCACCATCTCGACGCCCTGCAGGCCCATCACCCGGTAGGTCTCGCTCCAGCGGCGGTCGTTGCAGATCGCCATGCCCATCACGCCGCCGAAGGCGCTGGTCACACCAAAACCTGCGCCAGGCTCGAAATAGCGCTTCTCCAGATGCTGGAATTTGCGCCACGGCTCGTGCTCGGCATGGCCGGGCAAGTGCACCTTGCGATATTTCAAGACGATCGCGCCGCTTCTGTCGACCAGGACGGAGGTGTTGTAGCGCCTGAGAATCCCTGCCTCGACCGCCAGCTCGGCATAGCCGAGATAGAACCCGATGCCGAGTTCGCGCGCGAGGTCGAACAGGCCTCGCGTCTCCGCCCCCGGCATTTCGCGCTCGAAGAATTTGTCGATTTCGGCCTGATTCTCGAAATGCCAGCGCGGAAAGAACGTGGTTAGCGCGAGCTCGGGATACACGATCAGGTCACAGCCGTCTGCGTGCGCCCGGCGCATCATGGTCATTAACCGCGCCACCACCTCGGTCCTCGTCTCGCTTTTCGCGATCGGGCCAAGCTGACCGGCCGCAACATTCACAAATCTCGCCACGCGTCTTTCCTTTATTCGCTTTGCGGTTCGCCGATACCGCGGCAACACCCACGACCTTGCCGGTTGGAATCAAATTCTGTGCCTGCAGGTCTCATCATGCGATTGCGCGCTAAAACAAGGGAACTTCGTTGCCAATCTGCAACGGTTCCCCACCGTCTGAAGCCGGACAAAAGAAACTCCCATTCCGGCCACGAACCGCTCTCACAACGCCGTGAGACCAGCAGGGGAAATACGATGCGTGCACAGCGCGTTTGGAAAGTGAATGGGGCCGCCAGCATCGGGCAGCTCCAGTCGAGACTGGACGAGCTAAACAAGCGGCTCGGCCAGCTCGAAAGCCAGCATCCCGAGAGCTGGAAGATCGAAGAGCTGAGATCGAGCGCGCTCAGCCTGTCGCGCGAGATCGACGACATCCGCTGCGCCGAGGCGACGGCCGCCCTGAGCGAGCTGCTGCGCAAGTAATCAGGGCAAGTCATCAGGCCTTTCGCGATTCGCGCGTGCCGCAAGGAACCAACCTCGCGCACCACCATTTCCATGCTGAACATGGAGCAAGATCATGACCAGGCACCTGACGCGGGCCCATCTTGCGCGCGGCGTCACCGGCGCGATTTCCACGCTGGTCCTATGCGCGGCGGCTGCATTCACCATCGCGCGCCACTTCGCGCCGTGAGGGATTTCGCATGACGTCCGACCCCGAGGAGTCGGTGAGGCTGCAAGGCTATGGCGAGATGACGTTGCGCACCGCGATCGCGACGCTGATGGCGCTCGCGCCGCGCGACCGATCCGACGCCGCCATCTTCCGCGTCCGCGACGGCTCGCGCCTGGCCACACGCGAGATCACCGACCTCGCCTCGGAATGGGGCATGACGCCGCTGGCCGACGTCAGGTCGCCAAGTCTCGTCCCGGCCCCGCACTGGCCCGACATCGTCCGCGGCATGGTGCGCGAGGCGCCGCTGCCGTCGCTGATGGTGGCGTTTTTGGTCGGCGTGCTGGTGGCGCGGCGGTGATCTCGCTGTGTCTTGCGGCCCAGGCCGTTGCCGTGGGCGACGCGGGCCAAATTGCCGAAACAGGCGGCCGGTCAACCAACCCAACCATTGGCGCGCAGCCAGAGCACCGACCTCACGCCGCGGCGCGGCCCGATTTCGCGCGTTGCTCCAGCGCGTTTATCGTCGACACGAGATTCTCACGTCGCGCGCGAAGGTTCATCGCGAGCAACGGATAGGACGGGTCCTTCACGTCAAACACCCCGGCCTTGGCCTCTTCTTCGAGGATATCGGAGTTCATGAGCTGAACGCGCCACCACAGATCCGCAATCAGCGCGCTCAGCCGAAGCTCTCCATTGGAGCCGAAACGGGACACTTCTTTCATTGTTTTGCCTCAACCTGAAACAGTCCCTCCGCTAGGGGCTGCCTTTGGTCATGACTGAGCAAACGGAGTGCCAGGGCTGCGGGCCGGTCAGATGCGCCAACCTGCGCGACCTCGTGGCCTGCACAGGATCGACCGCAATCGGCGTGGACGGAAAACGCCTTGATCCGCGCGAGCCATGCCACGCGCACAGACGTCCCTGCTTGGGCCAAATCGGCCGTGGACCCGCCCCGAAAATCGTTGCAAAAAGGCACTCCCGAGGCGCCGGCGGCCGGTCTGCCAAGCCTCTGGGAATACGTCGACTTTTGGAAGAATGGTCGGAGTGGCAGGATTCGAACCTGCGACCCCTGCGTCCCGAACGTGGGCCCCTGTTAGGTACCCATTGATTTTATTGACCTTTTTGGACCGTTTCAGACCGCGGTTTCCCTTTTTGTTCCCCTTATTCTTCGTGGGGTTTTCGGGGGGTAGCGGTTCGTTCTCCTGAACCTGCGCCCCTACATCTTACCAAATTTCAAGGACAAAAACTCATGATCAAGACGATCATCGTAGGCGCGTGCGCCGCTCTCATCACTACCTCTGCTGCACTAGCCGAGAACCCCTACCCGCGGCCTCTTCCGGACGGTCGCGAGACCCTCCCGCGGCATGGCACCTGCCCCACCGGCTACGTCGGTCTCGGCAACAAGTGCGAGGCGCTCCACAAGGACACGCCCCGGGCTTACCCGAAGATCAAGGGCGAACCCTGCCCGTCCGGCACCTTCTCCAGCGGCGACTATTGCAAGAGCTTCCGATGACTGAGACTCTGGATCTGTTTGTTGACCCGCCGAAGGCCGAGGCCGGACCCTCGCTCGACCTCTGTGCCAGACAGATCGTCGTGGCGTCCCTGCTCTACTACCGGCACGACCACTCATTCATGTCGGACCACGACTTCGACGACATGTGCCGGCGCGTGGCCGGCGCCTGGAGCGGGCTCGATCCAGTCCGGCAGTTTATGCTCGGTTCGCCGGGCGAGATCCGGGCGAGCGGCTTCCATGTGAAGGTCACGGCCTTTGCCGAGAACGCCGCCTATGCCTGGATGCGCCAGAGCCGCGTCCAGCCGTCTCAGGTCGGTCGCATCAACAACTGGACCTTCGAGAAGAAGTTCAATCTGCACTGGGCAGGAGTCAGCTCATGAGGGTCGCGTTCGTGTCCTGCGTCAAGACCAAGGCTGACGAGCCCGACCTGGCCGAGCACCTCTACATCTCGCCATGGTTCCGGATGGCCGCCGAGTACGCACGTCGCAACTCCGACCGATGGTTCATCCTGTCGGCGCTCCACGGGATGATTGAGCCGCGCCACTGCATCGCGCCATACGAAGCGACCCTCAATGGAGCAAAAGTTGACGAGCGTTTCGAGTGGTCTCTAAACGTGATCGACCAGATCGGGGAGTGGGATTTGCGAGGCGACCTTGCGGTCGTCTTGGCCGGTGAGAACTATCGCCGCTTCCTGATGGACGAACTATACCGACGCTTCAGCAAGGTGAGTGTCCCTATGAAGGGGTTGATGATGGGCCAGCAGCTGAGCTGGATGAAGAACGCGCTGGGTGGTTGATGCCTGCACCTCGAGTCTACAACATTCATCACGGCGACGCGCCGGCAGACGCGGTCTACATCGGCCGCGGCTCGCCGTATGGCAACCACTTTGCCATCGGACCCTGCGGCACCAGAGATGAGGTGATCAGGAAGTTCGAGTGCTCGCAGCTCCCGGACCTGGACGTCTCGGCGCTAGCTGGCCGTGACCTCCTCTGCTATTGCCATCCACAGGCCTGCCACGGCGACCTGATCTGGCTAAAGGCAAACTTCCGCGTGGTCGTGTTCGGTGGTCGTAACTATGCCGCCAGAAGCACCCTGTATCGCGGTCTGGACGCCCTCCATGCGCGTCGCCGGATTACGTGCATCATTGAGGGGGAGGCGTCAGGAGCCGACAGGCTGGCTCGCCAGTGGGCTGAGGACCGCGGTGTCGCGGTCGACCCTTACCCGGCCGATTGGGACAACATCGATCGGCCGGGTGCGGTCGTCAGAAGAAACAAGTATGGCAAGCTCTACGACACGCTGGCTGGCCATGTACGCAATGAACAAATGCTACGAGAAGGTCGGCCTCAGTTCGCTGTCGCCTGCCCCGGCGGCAGCGGCACCCAGGACATGACAATCAGGTGCGTCCAGTACGGCCTTTTTCCTGCTTCGCCTGAAGACATTTCTTCTTGAGCAGTTCGGGGATGCCGATCGAAGCGAGCAAATTGAATGCCGAGAAGGCAATCTCGCTGGCTGTTGGCATCGAGAACTCCAGAAACGGTTCGGTGGCGAAGAAGTTCAAGACGAGGGCGGCGATCGCGGTGGCGATCAGCGCGTATCGCCTGCCGTACACCGCGACGGCGCAAACGCCGAGCGTCAGCATGGCATCGACGCGCATAGGGAATGCGAACGTCTCCATGAGGTAGGAGAGCGACGCTGAGACCAAAAGCGTTGTCAGGCCGAATAGCCAGTAGCTGATCTTGTGCGTCTCAGGCCTCGCCGTAGGAGCAGGAGGGTCAGCGCTCGATGACACCGATTCAGGACCGAACGTATCGAGGTCGATCGAGGTGCTGCCCGAGAACCATGCTGGCTCGACACCTCGATCCAGCGAGGCCCAGAGATCATCGATCGCGGTGTGCAGCCGCTGCTGCGTCGACGAAACGAGGATGCATTCATCGTCTCGGGACTGAGCCACGAACTTGTCGCCCAATCTGGCTATAACGTAGTTCCGGTACACAGTCGCCATGACGCCCCCCATTCCGCTCAGGCCGCGGCGCGAGCGGGAAGCCCTACCGTTGGCCCTAAAGGGAACATCGGTACTGCCTTCCCGTGATCTACCACCAGCATCGCTTCCGAAGCGGCATCGAGATCGACCACGTCGGTCTCTTGATAGAGCCACGAGGGCGCAGCGACTTTTCCTTCGAGCACATTCCAAAGGGCATCGATCGAGCGGGTAAGGCGGAGCAGGTTCTTTGATCTGATCGACAGGGGCTCCTCGTCCATGGGCTGCGCTCTGAAGGCGCTCCCGTCATGGCTGATGACATAGGAGCGGTACTCAAAAGTCGTCTGCATTTTCGTGTTTCTCGTTATTCCGGGCCCCAACCAGCGGTGCCTGCCTCTTGTGCAGATTGCTAATGAGATTTGCAGGCAAATGCAAGTAGTTGTATCGCACCGTAAAACTACCGCACCGCGGAAATCCATCGACCGAAACTCCTACGATAGTAGGTAGTTCCAGAAACAGGGAACCTGCAACCTGGGTTGGTATGACTTCTTGCTTTCTGTCTCAATTTGCTTTAATGCAAACACAGAATGCAAACGAAAAGGGGAAGAGCGAGAGTGTTCGGAAAGAGCTTCAGAGCCTTGATAGGTAGGGTTTTGCCGTCGTTCCAGGCGAAGGTTTCGGAGACCGCGCCCGAACAGGAACGAGCCATCACGCCAACCGTGGTTGTAAACGCAGGACAAGCGCCGATGCCCGTCGCGCCAGAAAAGGCGAAGCGGTTTCGTCGCACCAAGACGGAGCTGGAACTCGGTCTGACCATCGAGCAGGCGATGGAAGCTCGAGCCAACTTCCCGCAACCGGCGGCGAAGATGAACAAGCCTTCAGCCGTGAAAGCCGCAAAGCCTGTCGAGATTAAGGCACTGAAGCGTTTCAAGCGGACGAAGGCCGAGATCGACGCTGGCCTCTCCATCGAGCAGGCAGCAGCCGCTCGCGGCGTGGAACTGCCCGGTCGGCAGAAGAAGATCTATGTCGAGCGCAAAATCGACTTGAAGCCGCTGCCGAGCACAGACCTGATCGAGACGCTCTCCCCGCGCATCCAGAGCCGAGCCAATATCATGACGACGATGCGTCGTCGTGGCGTCCAGGGCGTGATCACGACCGAGATGCTGGACCTGGCTGCCGCAGCACTTGCGGCCGGCAAGGTCACGAAGTGCCCGACCGGCATCGACAGCGACGGCTACGACCATTTCAACCAGGTGGAGACCCGCTGATGTCGCAGCAGTGGCGAAAGAAGTCCTGGACCCACTTCTTCCAGGCGATCAAGGCCGGGCGGAAGCTTCACGACGTGCGGGAGGATGAGGGTTTCCAGATCGGAGACACCATCATCCTCCAGGAATACGACAACATCAACGGCTGTTACACGGGCGACGAGCAGGAGGTCGAAATCACCTACATCACCAACCGCACCGTGCCGTGCGCCTTCTCCAGCGCGGTGCTTTCGCCCGGCTACTGCATCCTGAGCCTGAAGGTGATCTCGTAATGGCGAAGTGGGATCACGACGACCTTCGCAACAAGGCGGACAACCTCTACCCCGTGACGAAGCCCGAGCCCGAGCCCATCAAGACGAACAAGCGCTCCCAGCTCTGGTGGGACCAGTATTTCCTGGGCCTCGCGAAGTCGACCTCTGCTGCGTCGAAGGATCCGAGCACCAAGGTCGGCGCCGTAATCGTGCGCCCCGACCGCACGGTGGCGTCCCTCGGCTACAACGGTTTCCCTCGCGGAATCGCTGACACCGATCATCGCCTGAACACCCGCGAGATCAAGTACGACCTCGTGGTTCACGGCGAGATCAATGCGATCCTGACAGCTCGCGAGCCGCTGCACAGCTACACGCTCTACACCTGGCCGTTCCTGACCTGCAAGCGATGTTCTCTGCACGTCGTCCAGACCGGCATCACGCGGGTTGTTGCGCCCGAGTTGCCTGAAGAGCTGAAGGAGCGCTGGAAGGACTCGCTGGCTGAGGCGCAGTCGATCTACGACGAGGTCGGAGTGACCTGCGATCTGATCGACACCACCAGGCCTGCGGAGTTCTGATGAAACTCAGCGAATGGCCCCTGCCCTACGTCAGGGTGAAGTGCGCCAGCTGTGATCGAGAGGGCCGGATGAAGATCGCCGGCCTGATCGAACGCTTCGGGCCCGACCGCGAGATGTTCGTGGTCCGCGAGAAGCTGACGGAGCCGGGCTGCAAGCGCGAGAACAAGAAACAGCCCTGCATGTCCACCCTCCCCGACGCTCTGCTGGTGCAGGCGATCATGGCGGAGGATGAGCGCAAGGTGATCGATCCTCGGCTGCTGGCCGAGGCCCGTGAATGGAAAGAGAAATTGGGGAAGTGATGTTCGAGCTGATGAAGCGCTTCAAGCGCAGGAAGATGGACGCGACGAAGCGCAGAGCGATCGAGATCCTGGAGCGGGACAATGTGTCGGCGGTCGAGCTGGCTGAGATCCCTGGCTCGGGCATCGTGGTCTACGGCATCCGTGCCGTGGAAGCGACTCGTCGTGCCCAGAGGCTTGCTTGAATGCAAATGATGATCAAGCCGTTCCCCAAGATGCCGGCTCCTGCCTTCAACCTCGCGCCGCTGAAGGAGAACCACTACGGCCTCGCGAAGATCGACCCGCCGTGGACGTTCAAGACCTACTCAGCGGCCGGCAAGGGCAAGTCGGCTGAGCAGCACTACGACTGCATGACGCTCGAAGACATCTTCGATCTCGATGTCGAGCGCCTCGCGCATCGCGATGGCATGTGGGTTTGGCTGTACGCCACGGCTCCCATGTACGACGCGGCCAGAGCCTGCTTCGACCACTGGGGTGTCACCTACGTCACTCAGGGCGTGTGGGTGAAGATGGTCAAGGACATGAGCAAGCCGACCTTCGGCACGGGCTACGTCCTGCGCAACTGCCACGAGCCCTTCCTGATCGGGAAGATCGGCAAGCCGAAGATCCACAGCCGCAACATCCGTTCCGCGATCCTGGAGACGCGCCGCGAGCACTCCCGCAAGCCCGAGCAGGGCTACGTCGATGCCGCGAAGATGGCTGGGCCATATCCGAAGGCCGACATCTTCGCCCGCGTGCAGCGCCCCGGCTGGGACGCCTGGGGCAACGAGATCACCAAGTTCGACAACGACAACAAGCAAGCCGCGGAGATTGCAGCATGACCGACCAGAACACCCAGCGCGTGACTGTCATCCCGGTGACGACACTGATTGCAGGTCCGATCAAATTCGTTGCTGTCCGATGTGAGGACGGCACGGAAGCGAAGCACCCCCTAACGTTCAAAATGACGTTCGGAGACAAGGTGCTCGCTGAAATGGGTGAGCAGGCCGCGCGCCTGTTCTCATCCCAGGTCCAGCAGACCCTCGCCCGCGTCTACGACGACGAGTGGACCCGTCTGCCGACCTACGCAGCCGTAGAGGCTGATCGTCGCGCCGTCGCTGAAC
This sequence comes from Bradyrhizobium sp. SPXBL-04, assembly GCF_051853035.1. Classification (NCBI taxonomy): domain Bacteria; kingdom Pseudomonadati; phylum Pseudomonadota; class Alphaproteobacteria; order Hyphomicrobiales; family Nitrobacteraceae; genus Bradyrhizobium; species Bradyrhizobium sp. SPXBL-04. Next base: position 6,380,879 of record NZ_CP182472.1, read on the forward strand.
GGCGCCAATCCAACGAGGCAACGGCGCCGGCTGGCTGGCCCGACCACCTCGCATAACAGGAGAGTATCTTGAGAAAACTGACCACGGCGCTGATCGGCGCCGCGATCCTCGCTGTCTCTTTTTCGGCCGCAGAGGCCCGTCCGAGGCATCATCATCATCATCATCACGCTCGCGTGGCCAAGATCGAGGTCACGGCTCCGCAGGAGCAGTCGTTCTTCGGCGGCTTCCAGCAGGGCTTCTCGGCCGGCGGCGGTTTCGTTCAGCGCGCTCGGCAGTTCGTCGGCGACACCGCCCATGAGGTTGGGGTGCGCTCCAGCCTGTGGTGCTCGGCCTTTCTTCGGAAGGTAACGGGCGCACAGGACGTCGATGATCGTGCCCTCTCGTGGGAGAAGCACCAGCACATCGCGCCGCAAGTCGGTGCCGTCGTGACCATGGGTCGCCGCGGCGGCGGGCATGTCGGCATCGTATCGGGCTTTACCAAGAACGGCGATCCGATCGTCATCAGCGGCAACCACGGTCACCGCGTGGCCGAGAGCGTCTATCCGCGCAGCCGCATCAGGGCATGGGTTTCGCCGACATGAGCATTCCGGTCAGCGAACGAGAGCTGAAGGCTCTCCGCGCGCTTGGCCAGGTCTACGCGGACGACGGGAATTACCTGTCGTTCCGCGGGATCGCTCAGAGGTCCGGACTTGATCCGTCGCATGTGCGGCGGTCAGTCCGAGCCCTGGCCCGCAAGGGGCTCGCCGAGTTCGGTAAGGGGCTGTGGTGTGAAGATGGCCCGCGTGGTGCCGGCTACTGCTGCACTCACGATGGGATGACGCTCCTGCAGCACGTCGGTGATGAATGATGACGGAGTCGCGTGAAGAACGACTGAGGATCGTGGCGACCGGCAAATGTCGGGCCTCGCCGCGGCACTTCGAGAACCGGACCAAGTACGTGCCGACCGTCGCCGGCATGGTCTGCCAGCTCTCGGAGGCTGAGGAGGATTGCCACGCCACGAGCAAGAAGGCCGTGGCGGCAGCGGAGGAGTTCCGCGAGACGGCGCGGACGAAGCTTTGGGAAGAATTTGGAGGTGGGATTTGAGCCTGTCTGATGGAGCCGCTTATGAGCGGGAGTTCGGCGCTTTGCATGAGGCTGAGGATCGCCTGCGCGGTGAACCGATGTGCAAGGGCGACATGAGCATCGGCAGCGGCTGCGGCAAGTGCCGGCGCTGCCAAGAGCGGATGCTGAAGATGCCTGTGCCGACCCAGGCTGACCAGTGGGACGAGAAGACCCGCGGCAAGAAGATGTCCGACGCGACCGGCCGCGTGATCTTCAAATACCAGATGCCGGTGCTGGAGCAGTTCACGATGAGGCTCCCGAAGGGCGCCGAGATAATCCGCATGCAGGACCAGGGCGGCATGTTCTGGCTGTGGGCTGTCGTGCGGACCGACGTTCCGGACGAGGAGCGCAAGTTCTGGGCGTTCAAGTGCGGCGGCAAGATCCCCGACAACCTGAACCTCCGCTACGTCGGATTCTGCGCCGTGTTCGTCCAGCAGGAGCTGGGCCTCTACATCTTCGAGGAGATCGCCTGATGGGACTTTACGGCACCGCGCCTATCGATCTCGGCCTGATCGACCTCTCCCCGAAGGAGATGATGTTCTGGATGTACTGCCCGATCAAGCTGCCTGGTCAGCAGATGGAGCGCTGCCCGGCGAACCTTCGGCAATTCATGCCGATAATCGCCGCTGTGGACGCCGACCTCGACAACGATCGCTGGGTGAACAGCTACGTCTATCTGACCGCCAAGACGCTGTGGGTCTCGAAGGATAATCCGGGCAATCGACCGGGATGGCACTCGGACGGCTACATGACCGATGATTTCAACTACATCTGGTCTGATCGCTGCGGCACCGAGTTCTGGCAGCCCAATCAGCTGCGCCCGTTCTCGCGAGACCACCATGCCTCGCTTGCTGAGATGGAGGCCGCCGCTGCGTACGAGCCGCAGATCGTCACCTACCCCGATAAGCATCTGCTGCGCCTGGACGAGTTCGTTATCCACCGCGTCGCGGAGAACTTAACACCCGGGATGCGGACCTTCGTGAAGGTCTCGGTCTCCGAGCATCGCTACGACCTGGAGGGCAACTCGATCAACCACGTTTTCCCGCGGTGGGAATATGTGCCCCGCGGCGTCGAACGCAACCACACCACGTCGGAGTCGTGATGCCGATCCGTTATCAGAAATTTATCCGCCGGCAGGACCTGCGGAACAACCGAGACAAGTTCTACGTCTTCGGCGACAACGTGTTGCGGATCGGATACGGCGGCCAGGCGCGCGAGATGCGCGGAGAGTCGAACGCAATCGGGGTCGTAACCAAATGGGCTCCGAGCAATAACACGACCGACTTCTTCGACGACGATCCGAGTTGCTGGGCCCGGGTCACTGAAGACCTGACTAAGGTCGCTCGCCTGCTGGCCCAAGGCGAGACCGTCATCGTGCCTGAGGACGGGATCGGGACCGGCCTGGCGCAACTGCCGCGCCGCGCGCCGAAGCTCGACGCATTCATCAAGGCTTGGTTCAAGGAGCGCTCATGAGAGAGACAGTTTACGGTTACCCCCTCGTCGACGTGATCAAAATCCTCGAGTACCACGGCTACGAGGTGCGCCATAAGAGCGAGGGCAAGCGCAAGCTGGAGTTCGGCCGCACGCATCCGCTGCCGCGTGGCGAGGAGGAGTTCAAGAAGGAGGCCCTGGAACGAATCAGGCAACAGATCACGCTGGATGACCTGAAGTTCTCGACCGAGAAGATCGGTGATGGGCCCAGCAGCTTCATCCCGTGGAAGATTTCGCGCGCAACACTGCGGATTTTCTGACGGACATCCGCCTAAGAGCAATGAAGCCCGGCGTTCAGCCGGGCCTCAGAAGTCGTTGAGGCGATGTTCACTGCGCCCCGATGAAGGATGTGAAGTAGCCCCAAGCAACGGCGAGCGCCATGATGAGGCAGAAGAGGACGTATCGGACGATCAGCGACAGCCGCAGGACTGCTTGCCGTTGTAGGTCGATGAGCAATCGTAGCGCGTTCCGGCAGGGCATCCTGCCTTGGCCGGAATGACAGTGCCCAAGAGAGCCAGTGCGGAAAGCGCGAAAAGAATCTTCTTCATGATGTCTCCAATGATTTTGTGTAGTTGCCTAGGTTGACGACCGTCAGAAGCGGTAGTTGACGCCGGCCTTGATCGTCGAGAGATCGACATCACCGCTGGAAATCACGCCGTTGAAATAGTCCTGACTCGAGAAGCGATTGAACAAATACTCAACCTTGCCCGACCAGTTGCGGTTGAAGGCGACCTCGACGCCTCCTCCAGCCGTCCATCCGGCATGCCACTGTGTGTCAGAGACTGAAGCGGCACCCAGCGTCGCCGTGAGCTTGTTATTGGCGAATGCGGCGCCACCCGTGCCGTAGAGTAAGACCTGATCGAAGGCGACGCCGATCCGGCCGCGCACCGTTCCGAAGGCTTGGATCCTCGCCTCTGCAGAGGCAATGCCTGCGACTCCGACTGACTGAGAAATGTCAGCCCAATGGAGATCGCCCTCGATCCCGTAGACCACCATCCCGGATTGAAGATTGTAGCCAAGTTGGCCGCCGACAAAGCCGCCCTTCATGTCCAGGCCATCGGTGTTGGTGAACCCGTAGCCCCCGTTTGCTCCGACGTAGAACCCAGTCCAGTCGAAATTCCTGGCCACATAGCCAGGCTGCGCCTTAGCAGCCATATCGGCTGCGACCGCTGGCAGGCTAACGCCCGCGAGCAGAACCCCCAGTAATAAACGCCGCATTTTGGAATATTCCTTTCCGTGTTTTCAAAGACGCAACCGCGCTCAGCGCCAGGAGGCCCTGGCGCCGGGACGGTTGGTTGCGCGCAAAACACGGAAGCACGCCCCACGTATTTCCCCAGCCCCCGGGAGCTACCCGAGGACTTTGGCGGGGTGTTGTATTTGGTGGGCCGCCCGACATAGCGGGGTCCCGTGTTTTGACGCGCAGTGCGCTGATCCGAACCAACCAAGCTCCGGATCAACGCAACCGATATCCTATCAGGGAACTGATTGCAATTGAAAGCCAACCCGAGTTTAAAGTTTCCCCCCAGTCGAAACTGACCGCATCACCTTCTCGAAGACCTCATCGGGGTCGGCATTGCCGCCCAGCGCCTTCATGGCCCGCCCGACGAACCAGCCCAAGAGCTGTGGCCTGTCTTGCGCCTGTCCCCACTTGTCCTTGTGGTCGAGGATCAGCTGCGCCACGACGTTCTGCACGCGATCGACTGGCACCGGATCTGGCATCGCATAGGCGCAGTCGGCGCACATCCAGGCGCGCTTGGCGCCCACCCAGCTTGAATCCTCCAGACCCTTGCACAGTTCGCCCTCGCACCGGCTATGGACGTACTCACCTGGAGCCCACCCATGGCGCTGCGGCCTGCTGTCCGCCTTCCAACGGAGACCGAGCCCAGCCATTAGAGGCTGAGCCCCGTTGCGAGCGCGAGCCCGTGCGCCGCGGCGATGGCCTGCCGCGAGTGCTTGAAGCTGATCAGCTGCACGCGGCTGAAATGCGTCGCCATGGCCTTGTCCAGGTCGGCGTAGAGCGTCTCCAGGCTCCCGTCGTTGTGGATCACGAAGTCCGGCTTGATGCGATCGATGCGCTCGCTGTCGTGGACGCCCCACAGCAGACCGAGCTTGTCGTACAGGAACTCGCCGAGTTTGCCCCATTTGAACTTTGCCGGCCGCGTGCCCGGGCGCTTGATCATGATCACGACGCCGCCGAGACCACGGATCGCATCCGCCTCGTTCGGGAAACGCACGGAGTCGTTCATAACGGACTCCCCGTCCTTCACGCCGGCGGCCCAGGTGTTCGACCACAGGTCCTCGCTGATCAGCTCGCGGCCCCACTCGGTGCCGAGCGTGATCTGAGCGTAGCGCGAGGTGACGCCGAGGCACGGCACGATCTGCTCCTTCTTCGAGCCCTCCAGGTAGTCGGTGATCTCGTCGGCCTTCATGCCGTTCGCCTGCATCAACACCGCGAGCATGGCCCGCAGCGGCTCGGCGATGTGGCGCCGCTTGATCCCGTACTTCTTCTCCAAATAAAGCGCCGCCGTGGTCTTTCCAGACTGAGCGAACCCCGACAATCCAACTACCGTCATTTTGCACTCCTTAAATTTGCATTCACGCAAGCGCCCGGACATGCGAAGTCGCCGTACAGCTCCTTGGCCTTTGCCTCGTAAGCTGCCGCACCCTCCGCGACTGTGCGGTAAGTCCCCAGGCTGACGGACTTCCCGTTGATCTTGATGCGAGCCCTGAATTTGCCCTTGCCGTCGCTGTGGACGCCGCGGACACCGGTCTTGCTCGTCGATTTCGCGCCTTGATTGGCGTTCTGCTGAGCCCGTGTCGCCAAGCGGAGATTGCGCCAGCGGTTGTTGCCGCGGTTGCGATCCTCGTGGTCGACTGTGAGCCCCTCAGGCGCCTGCTCCCCCTTCATGTAGAGCCACGCGAGGTTGTGCTCGTAGTGGCGAACTCCATCGATCACGATCACACGGTAGCCGTGATCCCACAGGCATCCGGCCCGCTTGCCTGCCATCCATGCTACTGCTTCCGGCGGCGAGACCCAGGTGAACTCTCCGGTCTCGGCGTCGTAGCGCAGCACTTGCTTCAGGCGTTCGACGGTCAGCATGCAAGCAGCTGCCGCGTGACATCCACGGCGTCCCAGAGGTCGGGAACGCGGTAGCCGACACAGTGATCGAGCATGGCGTGCTCGTGGACATTGGAGCCGTCGTCCTCGATCGCGCAGACGATCGGGATGCCCTTGGAGTCCGCCCAAGCGATCTCCATCACCGTGCCGATCGAGACCTTCGGCGCCATCAGCAGATTCACCAGAAGGACGTCACACCGCATTGCGTCCCAGCGGTCGCGGATCGTCAGGCCCTTCGGCATGGACATCGGCGACTTGAAGCGCGCGGTCTCCTTGGCGGCGTTCGTGAAGACGCCAACCTCTTTCAGGTGCTCCTGCTCGCGGAGCGGCGAGAGCGCCTTGATCCCGAACTGGTGCAGCTCAGCCTTCGCCCACTGCCGCCAGTCCGTGGCGCCCTCGAAGTTCAGCCCGGAAATCGGACCAGCGAGGTAGACGAGCGGCTTCATGCAGTTCTCCTTTTGCATTCAAGCAAACGATTAGGCAGCCAAAGACGGCGCCGGCATGCGGATGATGGGACGCTCAGGGCGCCACTTGCCCTTCTGGAGCGTGATCAGCGTGCGCTTGCCATCGGCGTACTGGACGACGTGTGTCACGGCCCAGCCGCTCGGCCCCTTGTTGTATCCGTGCCGCAGGTTCATCGCGCCAGCGACGTACACGCCCTCCAGGATCTCGGGGCTGTGCTTGTCGCCGATGGTCATCTTGCGACCCATGCGAGCGAAGCCCGTCACGGTGCCCTTGGCGCCGTTCGCGCCGCGGAAGCCGTGGTTGCCGACCTCAATGCCGTCGATCAGGCGGCTGTAGCCGTCGTGGCACCACTCGACCTTGGAGCCGATCTGCGGGAACTTCAGACGGATCGCGTGCTCCAACAGTGAGAAGCGCGGCACCGGCTGGCCGTTGTCGAGCGCGATCGAGCGCTCCTCGACGTGCGCGAGGTACGCTTCCTCCAGCTGAAGGCCGTAGCGGACATTGATGCCGTCGTTCCGGTAGCGCGCCTCGCGGGCGTACTTCTCCAGAGCGATGTCGTGGTTACCCTCTGCGACGATGCCCTGGCTGTCCTCGCCAGTCGTCCGCAGCAGGAAGTCGCCACACTGATAGACCTCCTGCTCGATGCTGTCGCGCCCGCGGAAGGCCATCTCGTAGCTGTAGGCGTTGTCACCGACGTGGTGATGGTTGCCCGGCTCGTTGTCGAAGATGTCGTGGAAGATCTGGTTCTCGGGCCGGAGAACGTGGACCACCGAATTGCGGTACTGAGCCTGGTTGCCACGCATGTCCCAGCCGAACGTCGCCATGGTGTTGGCGGGATCGAGCTTGCGGACATGGATGTCGGCATAGGTAATCGCACGGACCCGATGGCCCGTGGTCACTTCCCCGCTGGCCACATGGGCGTCGAGGTCATAGAAGGCGCCGTCATCGCCGGCCGTGATCTGGCGGCAGAAGATGTCCCCCTCCTCGTCGAACTGCACCACGGTCGCGCCCACCACCTGGTGGAACAGCGACTTCACGCCCGCCTTACGCGGGATGATCTTCGGCCGCGTGCAGGCGCCCGACGTCATGACCTGATGGGCCTGGATTGTCGGATCGGTGGACGGGACGGACTTCAGCTGGCGCTTGGCGTGCGGGAACACGGCCCAGCGGCCACGGCTATACGTGACCAGATCCGAGATCGGCTGCGCCGCGGTCGGCAGCGTGTTCATCTCGCCGCAGAACACGAAGTTGTCGCCGATCTTCATCTGGCCGAAACACAGGTGCTCCTGCAGCTCGGGCGCGTACTCGCGCGCCTGCGGGTCGTTCTCGGACCACCACTGGGTCTCGTAGGTCCAGGGGCCGACGACGATCTCGGCATTGATGTAGGCGGCGTAGGCCTGCAGATTGGCCCAGAACTCCTCATGGAGCAGCGCATCGTTCTGTGCGCCCGTGAAGATGAAGTTCCGGTTGCGTGAGTCCTTGATCGCCTCGACCCTCAGGGTCTCGACCATCCAGGTCCGCGGCTTGCCTTCCTTTTCCTCGTAGCGACGATGCTTCGTGGACCAGCTCCGCAGCATCGGTGTGTCGACGATGACGGCTTCCGGGTTGATGACGGGGTAGTTCGATCGGGTGATGAGTTCGGTAACCTCGGCCGAGAGCGTCTTCGCCCGGATCAGCGGGTCGACTTGTTCGGCGGACAGTTCTTCGCCACATGAGGTGACGGTAGCCTTGGGCTCAGGCGGAACGTAGAGCGACCAGTTGACCGCATAGTTCTCTTTGCGCTTGCGCTTCAGCGCCTCTTCGGCGCGGACCCAGTTGGGATAGTTGATGCCTTCGACGCGCTCGGCAGTCTTGGTCGCGGAGGCGATGCCCCCACGCGAGCCTTGGGGGTGATACCCCTGCTTCAGCAGATCCTCGATAACCTGCTTTCTGCGGGCGCGCTCTTCAATGGGAAGCGGTTGGAACGTCATGGAACCCTATGATTTACGGGATTTTCTCCATAACGCACTAGCACGAATGCAAACAAAACGCAAATTTACTTGCATTCATGCAACTGATGGGGTAAGGGCCCCCGGCTCTTGGCCGAGGGCCTGAGCGGTCGGTTTATTTGGACAGCTTGATCATGTCGACGATGCGCGCGACGATCGTGTCGGGCATCTTCATGACCTGCTCGGACAGGCCGTCGATCCGCTCCGTAAGGCGGGCCTCGATCGAGCGAACGGTGTCCCAGGAGGCGTACTCCTCGGCCACCTTGAGCTTGAACTCGTTCAGGGCCTTGTCGGCCTCTTCTGCTTTCTTAGCCGCGGCGAGGCCCGCAGCCTTGGCGTCGGCAACACCAGCGGTGATCTTCCCTTCGACGCGATACCAGACGCCCGAGAAGATGCCGAACAGGACCCCCACGGGCCCGATGTACGGCAGCATGTCGCTGAAGTCAGTCATTAGAAATAGCCTTCCGTCTCTGCTCGATCGAGCAGGGCCATGCAGGCCTTGGTGTCGTCGATGTTGGTGTTTGCGTCGATGAGTGCCTGCCGGTACCTGGCAATGACAGCACGGGCATCCATGCCGGCTTTGATGGACGGCAGCGAGACCGTCTGGGCGACCTTCAGGCAGGGCGTGACGTCCATGCGCCGCTCGATGGGAGCGTTGCTACCGGACGTTTGACAGGCTGCGAGCGTCAGCGGGAGACAGAGTAAAAGCCCCGCCCTTCGCAGGCCGGCGAGCCAGCCGCGTTTCATAGTCCTTGACCTTCCTTTGAAGTTGGGTTTTCGCCTCTTCGGACTCGACAAGCTTTCGAGCCAGCTCTTCGCCGCGCTGATCGGCGGCGCTCTCGTCCGGGCACTGCGGGTGGCGGGTCTCTTTCGGACCGTTGCACTGCCAGTAGGGGATTGCAGGTTGCGGCGCCGGCCGTTCGTCGGCCTGTCGCAGATCTTCCTGGAGCTGCCGGACCTGAGCCTTCAGCTCGGCCTTGCCGGCGGCACCGCAGTGATAGGCGTAGCCGGCGATCGCCGCGACCACTGCCAGGGCCAGACCGACCCTGACAGCCTTGCTCGCGAACAACGCAGTGGCTCTTGCCCAGTAGTAGGTGACCGCGTCCCTGATGGCAGCGGCCTTCTCCATGACGTTATCCAAGGTGAACTCCGGTTTGGTGGTCGTGCAGACGACGCTTGATCACGTCGCCGTAGAGCTTCCAGGTGACGAAGCCGACCGCGATCACACCGACCCACCAGTAGGGCGCGAGCGCGTGAACTAGGTTATGGACGCTGTCCACGATGCCCTGGAGCTGCTGAACCTTGTCGACCATGCCCTGGACCTGATCGAGGACGCCGCTCTGCTGAGCGCCTCCGAGGGCGCCAGCGCCGACCAGGATCTTCGACACCAGTGAGCCCTTGTCGGCAGCCTGGATGGTCTGAGAGCCTGCAGAGCGCAGGTCATCGACCGTGGCTGTCTGACGTTCGGGAGCGATCTCGCGGGGCTCCTCGCTCTTGTCGAGCAGCGCCGTGGTCTCATCGTTCGGGTGACCGGTGATCTTCAGGCCCTCGCGCCGCTGGAATGCGGAGCACGCACCCGTGGTCAGGTCGCCCCAGTCGCCGTCGACCTTGCCGACCTTGAACCCGAGTTCATTCAGCTTGGTCTGATAGACCATGGTGATCGTCTTGCCCGGCTTCGGATAGAACTCACCCGACGCGATCTGCCCAAGGCGACGCCCCCAGCGATCGTCCGCAGTCTTCATGCGGGTGTCGTAGTTGTTCTGCTTGTAGCCGGCGCCGTTATAACCGCGGGCAAACATCGCGAAGTTCTTCGCAATGAGATATTTGTCGAGGTGGTTCACCTTGATCTCGCGGACCAGCGCGTCGACCTGCTCGGCGATACCCTTCGACAGCTCGGCGACCATCTCAGTCGCGTTCGGATACTTCAGGCTCTCGGCATTGAAGCCCATGGTCTGGCCAAGGCCCCAGGACGCCGCACGGTTGGCGACCTCTTCGTCGATCGCCCTCGCCTTCGCGATGACGTTTAGGCGGCCGGAAGACGTGCCCTGGTCCTTGTACTGGGTGTTGCGACTCCATTTCGGGATCGCGAGCCCGGCACGGATCGCCGCGGTGAGCTTGCTCGGCTGATGCTTCTGAAGTTCCGAGTAGAACTTGTGGCGCTCGAAGAGCAGAGAGGGGGTGTGATTGTCCTGCTCGAAAGGCTTTCCTGAAGTCTCGCACTCCACGACTGCCAGCAGCGCTGAAGCGGGCCAGCCTTCGGCCTTCGCCGCCGCCACAATGGCGTCGATGATTTCTTGACTGAACATCTGATACTCGTTTGGTTAGTGGTCGAAACCACCCTGATTGATCGCGTCGATGTCGCTCTGGGACAGATCCCATCGATTGACGTTGGGGTGTAGGCGCAGGTACTCGCCGAGCGTTTCGCCCGGACCTGGCCGCATGAACTCCGTGGACGCTTCCTCGTAGTTGGTGCCGTCACCCGGCGCCTTGCATTCCATCTGCGATTTGATGCCGGTGCTCTTGATGTAACTGTGGGTGACCTTGTCGATGACGTACGAGCCGTCGATACCGTCACGCATGCCTGTGACGAGCAACGTCTGCTGATCCCTGATCCATGGATCGCCCTTGGCCAGATCGAACACTGCCTGAACCTCGGCCCGCTTGAAGTTCTCGGCCTGCGATGCTGCTGCAGCCTTGGCCTCAGCCTCGGAGTTGAAGAGCTGGCCGATGTTGAATGCACCGCCGAACTTCTTCGCGAGACCAACGCCACCATCGCCGCTCGTGACTGTTGATCCAACCCATTTGCGAACCATTTCGTCCTTGTCGAACCACGCGGCCTTCACCTCGCCGTATCCAGGCTTGCTGGTGTAGCGGACTTGCCAGGTGCCGAAATGCTCGGGATGTAGCACAAGGGTCGGAAGAGCCGTGCCGCTGGCTGTTTCTGCGCCGTCCCGCTTGATGAACATCAGCTTGCCATCAACCACCTTCGCCACAGCGCCAGTGAGGCGCTCCAGCTCATGGATCATGTGGAGGTTGCTGGTGATCTGGTTCTTGAAAGGGATTTGGATATTGCCGAGGTCACCGGAGATTGCTGTTGCGAGACCGGTCTGCCCCGCCATGTGGCCAAGAATTTGGCTGATCGTGAAGTTCGCGTACTCCCTGATCGCCGGGGCCTTCTGAATGTCGCTGGAGCCGGTCGACTTTCCCACCAACTTGATCTGCCGAGGTGGACCCAGGAACGTCACGTCGTCGATCTCGAAGGTGCCCATATAGGCGAGACCGACCTCCTCATAGCCGAGCCAGACCTGGATATCTTCGCCAGTCAGCGGCCTCGCGACGCGCCAATCCCGGTCGTCGATGATGATCGTGCATTGGTCGTCATTGCCGTTTCCGGACTGGAGATCGACCCTGATCTGTAACGTGCGGTCGTTGAGCCGGCCGGTGATGTCCTCAGCGCCCTTGTAGACCTGATAGATCGGGGTGTAACCGGTGGTCACTCATGCCTCCTAAAACGCAAAAAGGCCGCCCCGGAGGACGGCCAATGCGCTCGCTTTGAATGCTGGTGTTACTTCCAGAGGAAGATTTGGGGGATGACCGGCGCCTGCTTCAGCTTTCGCGGCGGCTCCGGCAGGTTGATCATCAGACCCATGGACAGCACGATCCCTTGCAGCTCGATGCCGTCGTTCTGCTCGATCACCCAAGCGACGATATCGTTGTCCGACGAGCCGTAGCGGGCGTAGCAGATGCGATCGAGTCGATCGTAGAGTTTTGTGATGTACGTCGACATGATTAGCTCGTGAGGACCTCTTGAAGGAGATCGGTTGTTGACGCTAGGTCGTCGCCGTAACGCTGAAGCTCCAGCGTGAAGTCGATCTTGTGTGCGATGCCGATCACGCCGATCTTGGACTCGACGGTGCGGACTCGTCTGATGACGTAATTGCCAAGCACCTCTGAGCCGTACCCGTCTGGATTTGTCAGCGGGTAGAACCTGACGAGGATCATCGGCTTGCCGGCGCGGCCCGCGGCGCGCATGCGCTCAATCGTTGAGAGACCGCCGAAATGGTAAGGGAACATGCGACCGTCGACGACCACATTGTCCTCGCCTGGACCTGTGAACTGCATCGCAGGATCGCGTGATAGGCGATCGGCCGAGGTCCAGGTGTATTGCGCGTCGCGCTGAATTGTTTCGAAGTTTGGGGTGTCGATGCCCTTCTGTGGCACGTAGAAGAGGATCAATCCGGTCTCGTCGGTCGCAGCAGGATCTTGAGATCCGAGACCGAGCAGCACTTCAGCCATTATTTCCTCTGATTTTTGAGAGTAGCAGCCCGGCCCCGCAGGGCCGAGCTTTAGTTGTTGCCCCGCGGGGCTTAGGTGTATTCCGACGAGGTGTCGTGGGTGCGCCAGTTCATGGACTCGTCGATGCGACGCTGCACCAGCGTTGCCAGCGCTTCCGGATCGTGGCTGCTGCCGTTGATGTGGATTTGGACGGGGCCACCGCCGCCACCATTCATCGTTTGCAGCATTCCGCTTGCCGGCGAGGCCGGAGGCGGAACGTTCTGGATCATACTCGCTGGCGGCACCTGATCGGTGACGCCCTTCTGTTTCCAGGGCTGCGATCCATTCCACTCGAAGTGCATCGGATCGTTGTACTTCTTGGACCAATCGCCACCCCATGACAGGCCGTACTTGGCCGCCATGTCGCGAACGTTCGCCGGCATGTCGGTTCGACCCGTGCCGTCCTGAGCGTTCTTTCCAGGGTTGATGTCGATCGCGTTGCCGTAGGCATGCTGCGACCAGCCGCCACCCTTGCGCTTGCCGCGCTTGTCGAAGCCGCCGATGGAGCTGATCTTGTAGCCGGAGGCTTCAAGCTCGTCGGCAAATCCCTTGAAGGACTCTGCCGCCGCGGCGTTGACCGTCAGCTTCTTGCCGGATGCCAGTGTGATCGTCTGCAGGTTCTCTCCGACACCGCCGTACTGGCCATGCATGAAGTTGGCCTTGCCGCGGAGTCCAAGCTTGTCAGCCAGGCCTGGAGTGACGCCAGGCGCAATCGCCGCAGCCGAGTTGCTCGCGACCTGCGTGCCGTCACCCATCTCGCCCATGAACTTCTGGACGCCAGGGAGCCAGGAGCCGTTCAGACCCCTCGGGTCGTTCGAGGCACCCAGAGGTGCGTAACGATCACGCATCTTGGCGAGGTCTCCGCCGGCCGCGTTGTAGTTCTTCGCGACCGCAAGCGCCGTCCTGTCGATGCCGGCATCAAGATCGCCGAACTGCATCAACCCGCCCTTGCCCATGATGCCGCCGGGGTTATTGCCCAACATGTGCTTGCCGCGCCCGGTCTCTTGAGCCATCACAGACGCAAGCAGCGCCGGACTTACACCTGCCCTTCGAGCAGCCGCCACGACCGAGTCGTACTTGCCTGCGAGCGGCGTTCCAGCGAACGTCCTCTCGAACGCTCCCTTGTTCAGCGAGCCGGGTATGCCACCCGGCCCAACGCCGCCGAACGACGGAATCTTGTCGCGCCGGATGATGCTGCCGCTCGGGCCGATACCCATGTTCGGCAGCGCGCTGCCCGGAGTGCTCTTGAGCAGAGCGGGAACGCCTCCGATGATGCGACCGCCAAGGCTGCCCCCACCTGAGCCGCTAAGCCCCCGACCAGATCCGCCGCCGAGCGCTGCGTACTGCAGACCGCCCGGGCCGCTATTGATGAACGCTGCGCGCTCAACCTTGCCGGTGAACTTGGTCAGACTGTCAGCCAGATCGCTGGTTCGACGTCGACCAGAGAAGTCGGTCGAGCCGGTGTAGCTGGACTTCTTGAAGTTCGGGTCTTTCGCCTTCTCCTCAAGATACTGCTTGATCCACTGCTCGTTCTCACCAGCGTAGCCTTTGCCGAACTGATACCAGGGCTGGTACTTCTTACGGGCTGCGTCGATGGTCGCCTGCCCGTATTTGTCACGGAGCATCTTCCATTTGTCGGCACCGTTGTTCAGCTCATCGTCTTCCTGGTTCGTGGTCGCTCCAGCGATTGCGGGAGCAGCTCCGGCGTACCCAGCGATGAACCGCATGACGGGGGTGAGTTTGAGCACGCCAAGGATAGCGGCGAAACCCTTGAAGAAGGTGATGACGTTGTTCATCGTCTCGGCAAGCGTGCCTATCGACTTCAGCGCAACGATCAGTTCGAGGATGTGTCCGGTGAAACGTCCAAGCGCTTCGGGATCACTACCGCCGAACGCGGCTGCAGCTCCGTTGAACATCTCAGAGGCAACATGCCACATCTTGACCAGCTCTGACATGAACCCCTTCGTGAACAGGCGGACCTTTTCGGCCCAGCCGGCTGCATCGAAGTCCTTCGGATCACCGAAGGAGTCCTTGAGCATCGCGGTCCAGTTCTCGTAACCGAGGCCCTGGACGAGACCGGTCGTGAACCCCTCGACGATTGAGGAGATTTTCTGCGTATCGAACTTCTGGAGATATCCGGTAAAGAACTCCGAGATCTCTCCGAACGCTTTCTCAAGACCGGCGCCGGCCGCTTCCCAGATCAGGGCCATTGCAGAAGTCAGCGACTTCCACCGACCACTAAGCGATTTCAGCTTCTGCGCACTGATCTCATCGAGTTTCAGCTTGTTCTTTGGATCGCGGATGTCCGCGAGAACTTTGACGAGATTGGGGTATTCCTTAGCGAAGACAGCAAGCTCATCACGCCACTCGCGCATACCCAACAGATTCAGCGCTTTCGCCTGATCCTGCGGGTTCATGCCGGAGATACGCTTGAAAATCTCCATCATGGTGTCGGCCGGACTAGCCAACATCTTGCGGGACAGACCTTCGCGGCCTCCCATGTGAAGCATATTCCCGACCTGGGCCAGGTCTTGCGCGCGCTTGCCCCTCGCGTTCTTGGCGCCGGCCAGTTCGTTGTACATGAACTGGATCGCCGAGCCGGCCTTTGCCGACTGAAGACCGGCCGAAACTCCGATCGACGTGAAGGCAGAAAGGTCCTCGGCCTTGAAGTTCTTGTTGACGAGGACGCCGGCCGCCCTGCGGTTGGCAGCGATGATTTCGTTCGAGTCGGCAGCCGTATCGATGTTGGCGATTGCGACCGCGTTGAGAACGCTCTTCAGCTTGTCAGGATCAAGTTTTGACATGTCCTGCGTAAGCGTCGCCACACGAGTGGCGAATTTGGTCGTCTCCTTCAGATCAAGATCGAGACCCGCCCCAGACTTCAAGATGGTGTCGGTGACGGCCTGCGCCTTATCCTTGGGAACACCGGCCTTGATGACCTCGGTGTAGGCGTCGATCATCTTGTCGGGCGATAAGCCGTACTTGATGGCCGCTCCGTTGCCGTAGGACTGGCGCATCTTGCGCACTTCATCCTGGCTCATTTCGCCGAACATCCGCAGGTTCGTCTCTGCGGTGTCTGCCCTCATGCGCGTTCTGAAGGCGCTGACGGCGCCGTATCCCGTTGCGCCAGCTGCGGCGACGGCGTATGGGGCGGCTCGATTTCCGATCCGGGACATTGAGCCGAACGCGCCCATCGCCTCACGGCGCATACGGGCAATGTTCGTGAAGTGCCGACGCTGCCTGATCTGCTCATTGCGCAGGTGGGCCGCCAGCAGGTTCTGCTCCTGCTCATAGATGCGGCGCGAGAGGTTGAGTTTATCGTCGCCAACCTTGTTGTGGAGATACATGAACGCTTGAGCGTTCTTGTAGTGCATCTTCAGCAGCCCTTCGAGGCGGTCGCGCTCTTTCTTCGTTCCGCGCTTCCTGACGCCTTCGAGCTTCTCGTGCTGCTTCTGCAGCTTGATGATTTCGTTGGTGAGCAGACCCCAGGTGAGGCCGGCTTTCTCGTTGAGAACGTTGTTCTGCTTGGCCCAGGTCAAGTGCTTCTGGGTGAGACCATTCAGAGACCTGCCCGTTTTATCGAGCTTCTTGATGTAGCCTTCCATCGGGATATCGGTGATGGTCGACCTGGCCTTCTTTCCGAAGCTGGCCATCCGGTCTTCGAGGCTCTTGATCTTCGCCAAAAGCTTCACGACGGTCGGGGACAGCTTGTCTTCGCCAGTAAGGCGCGCCCTGATGTCGAGATTGTTGTCGGACATTCCGCTCCCCGGAGTCAAAAAAAAGGATGCTCAGGGCTATTTCTGGCCCTGAGCTGCACGTATCCGTGCCATTTCTTCGGCGTCGCGCATGTTCAGCGCGTGGACGCCTTCAGCAATTGCGATGAAGTCGTCCCATTCCAGCCTCTCCACGTCTTCGAGCGTCCAGTGGAAGCGCTCGAAGATCGGGAAGCTGTCGATTAGGATTCGTCCGATACGTTCGTCATGAGTTCCAAAAAACCCTCGAACCACTGCTTCATGGGGGCGAAGTCCTCGGAGTCGATTTCGGCGATGACGACGGTGTCGACCTCGAACAGGTCGGCCAGCACCTTCTCCATCGCGCCCATGCCGTCCTTCTCGACGTTCTTGATGAACGTGCGGATGTCGCGGACCTTCGGCCGACGAGCTTTGAACTCGATGTAGGTCGCACCGCGGTGCTCGAACGGGAATTTGAGGGGGAAGTTCTTCTTGTCGGTAGCCATAGTTTGCACGCCTTGTCTTGCACAGAAAGAAAAAGGCCCCGCCAGTTAAGGCGAGGCCAGTGGGTAGTCCGATCTCTGCAGCTACGCCTTAGTAGGTGAAGCCGAGGATCCGCCGAGCGTTTGCGCTCTGGTCCTGTCCGCCGATGACCGTGATCTTGTTGAACACGTCGATTTCGGTGACGGTCTTGCCGTCGATTTCGTGACGGAAATAGTTCGCACACAGGCTGACGGCCATGTCGACCTTCTTGCCGGCCTCGACGCGGCTCGGCTTGATCGACTTGATCAGGCTGTGGGTTTCGATCACGACGCCCTTCTCGGCGCCGCTCGCGGTCAGAAGATAACCGCGGAAGGTGATCGGCACGTCAAGCGAACCGGGACCGTAGCCGAGGTTCGACCAGACCTGCTCGTCCCAGGTATGGAGGTTGAAGTCGAACTCGATCTTTTCGATGCCGTACGGAATTTCCACCGTGCCGTCCATGCCACCACCGCGGAACTCTTCCGTCTGGATGTTGATTTCGGGCGGCTGGAAGTTCGGGGCCTCGCCGATCTTGCCGATGTCGTCGATCCAGACCGTGAAGTCCTGGAAGATGTTGCTGTCGCGAAGATTGCTCATTTATGTCTCCGGCCACGCCAGAGCGCGCCCGGCCCATCAGGACCGAGCGGCTCATGACTAGCTGTGTTGTGGTTGATGCTGCGGAGCGCCTACGCCTTAGGCGTTGTTGGCGATCGTGCGCGTGAACTCTTCGATGAAATCGTTGTAGTAGTTCGGATTTCGTCGAGCGCGGAACTGGAGGTGCTCCAAGCAGGCCGGGGGCTCGAGATCGAAGTCGACCGTCAGCTCGCCGCCAGCGAAGGTCGCCGGGGTGTTGATGGTCGGGTCGATCCACGCCCGTCCACCGATCAGAGCACCGCGAGCGCGGAGCAGTCGGAGGTACTTGTTGACGTCGCCCTGGATGCCGGACAGCAGCTGCAGGCTGAAGGGCTTGTCGAGGCGCGAACGCTCAGCGCGCTCCAGGCTCTCGTAGACCATGTCAGCGGTGCGGCGGACCGACAGCTGAGCCCAGAGCGGGTCGGTGCCGGTGTTGCGCAGACCCCAGAACCGGAAGCCGTCATCGTGGATGATGGTCGTGATCTGCTGGCTGTTCAGCTGGTTGGCTTCGCAGTCGCGATCGTTCGGCATGAAGTCGACGGGCCGCGCCGGGCCGCCGATGTTCTGGATCAGCTCGTTCGAGAACGAGTACCAGAAGCCCTTCTCCTCGTCGATGCGCGCCTGGATGCCGGCCGCGTAGGCCGAAGCAGGCTTCGTCACGTAGATGGAGTTCTCGATGTCCCAGCTCAGAACGCCGGGGTCGACGATCGAGATGCGCTGGCTGCCATAGTCCTGGCGATAGGACACCGCGTCCTCGTAGGAGGTGCCGGGGCCGTCGAGGAAGGCGACTGCGCGCAGGCGATCGACGATGGAAGCCATCGCGACACCGACCGGGTTGGCGACGTGGTCCACCGTCGCGGTGACCGCGGCACCCGCACCTGCACCAGCGATGGTGACGGTGGGGACGGTGTCGTAGCCGAAGCCGGGGTCGGTGATGATCGCGCCGGTCAGCTTGCCGGCGACCACCTGGGGCACAGCCGTGGCCTGACGTCCGCCCGCTGCGGGCGGGTCGATCGTGATGGTCGTGGTGGCGAGGACGTAGTTCGAGCCCGGGTCGGCGATCACGAGGTTCTTGATGCCGTTGCTCGGGCGACCAGAGGTGTGGCCGGGGGCGACCAGGAGCTTCGGCACCAGGCCGAGCATCGGACGCGCCTTGAGCAGCGACCAGATACCGGTCTTGCCTGACGGCGACCCGACGGCGTTCGACCAGGTCTCTTCCTGGGTCATGCCCTCTTCGACGCGGACCACGACAACGACAGCCGACTTCTGGCTGTAGATCGCGTCGACGGCGTCGAGCAGCGTGCCCGTGGATTTCAGCTGACCCGCCTTCAGTGCGTCGGCGAACACCGGCACCGGAGTGTTGAGCGGGAAGATATTCGGGTCGGCGTCAGGGGCGGTGCCGACCAAGCCGATCACGTTCGACTTGACGGTCTCAACCGGTCCCGAGGGGCTGTCGAGTTCGATCGTCTCGATGCCGTGGAGATATTGAACAGTCACGTAGGGTTCTCCCAAACGAAAAAAGCCACCCGTGAGGGCGGCCTGGTGGAGGTTGGTTGGTTAGTTAGGGTCTCGACGAGGCGTTACATTCTCGCGTTCAGCACGTATTCGTCTTCAAAGTAGCCGTTGCCTGTGGCGTTCGCGGATTTGTAGAACAGCGCGCTACGGTTGTTGGTGAAGGAGCTTTGGATCGCCGCTGATGTAGTTCTTCTGGACCTGCTTGAGGCCACGTTCGAGGGCGCGTGTCATCGGTTACATTCTCGCATTGGCTTTCCAGCTACCCGCGACGAGGTAGGAGTTGTTTGTGGTGACCGTTGACGTGGAGAAAGAGGCGCCAAATCCGTCTGCTCCGACCATGAATGTGCTGATCCCGGACCCATCGACATAGGCCGAGCCGTTGAACCATTGCCACTGACCTGCGACCGGGGACGCCTTCACGTTGGACGCATAGAACGTCATTGTCGGCGCAGCCCGCATCGTGACCGGGAATTTGAGTTTCTGCGACGCCAGACCAGCGCTGTTCACCGCCGAGCCGAAGAACTTCTGAGTTTGGATGTTGTCAGCAGGAGGCGTGTTGATTGCGAAGTCGGAGCAGAAATACCGCTGGCAGAGCAGTAGCTCGATCACCGGATCGGGAACCTGGAACGCAGGTGCCGTCGTGCCTTCATAGAGACCAACGTCGAACAGCTCGAACACGTTGCCGTTGGTGCCCATGAAGTTGAATTGATTGGCACTAGCCAAGAAGTTTCCAGCAGTCCATACACCTGCTGGGGTTTGGTAGGTAGAGCCAGCCATAAGCGACCAGGACAGATACACACCCGCAGTGTTGTCGATCGCCCAAGTCCCGGTGTTGTCGAGCGTTAAATTGATCGTCTTTACGACATCGGTGTTAGCTTCTCCTGCCGAAATCGTATATTCGCCAACATAGCTCCGATTTGGAGCACCGTTTCTGAACGCAACGCAGTAGGTCCCCGCAGGCGCCTTAACACCGAATTGCAAAACAACTGTCTTGGGGGTAGCCGATCCAGATTTCAGATCAGCAATCCTCAACCCCTCAACAGGTTGCGTGATGTTCAAGAAGTCACCGGAAGCAACCGAAGCGTCAGCGGCTGTCACCGTAACACGCAAGCGGTTGGGCGATCCTGCGGGCGTAGCACTAGCAACTTGTGCCATGCTGATGGTGCCCGAATTGCTGAACGCCGCATAAAACTGATCGACAGGGAAGTAGCCGTTCGCCGTTCCTACCGTCGTTCCATTCTCCTGCGACAGCATCATGGCGCCGTTGATGATGTAGTTCTTGCGGAACTGCGAGAGCCCGCGTTCGAAGGCGCGTGTCATAGATTAAAGCCTCGCGTTCGCGTTGATTGTCTGAGCACCACGGGAGGTCTGGGAAAAATACCCGCTTTGACCATCTGTGAAGCCGTTGGCCGCGAAGCCTGCTGCACCCCCGGTAAACGTAGGTGTGGCTCGCATTTTCACCGGCAACACTGTGGAGAAAACCTGCACACCCGTGTCAACGACCCATGACTGCAACTGCTGCCAGTATCGCTTGCACAAGCTGATCTCACCGGCATAGTCAGGCAATTGGAATGGCGGCGCAGCGTTGCCTTCGTAAAGCCCAACGTCGAACAGTTCGAAGACGCTGCCATTGGCGGCGAGCAAATTGAACTGGTTCGATGTCGCGTAGATCGCCGAGCCCTGCCAAGAACCCGCCGGTCCTTGAAAAGAGCTACCGCAAGTCAGGGTCCACCAAATGATGATCCCTGCTGTGTTGTCGGTGTTCCAGGTGCCAGCGATGTCTCCGGGAATAGGGATCGACACCATGATATCGGTGTTGGCCTGTCCCGCCGAGATTGTATATTCCGCGACGTATGAGCGCGTCGAAGCTGAGTTCTGAACGGTGATGCAGTATGTTCCTGCGGGCGCCTTCACCCCGAACTGTAAGACGCAATTTTTTGCACCCGACTGTCCGAACTTCAGATCAACGCACCGTTGACCTTCGATCGACTGCGAGATGGCCGTGAGGTCTCCCGCCGCGAGAGCGTGCGCCGAAGTTGAGGTGACACGAATGCGGTTCGGTGATCCGCCAGGCGTCGGGCTCGCAACCTGGGCCGCCGACCAGGGAAGCGTGTTGCCGCGCATTGCAAATTGATCGACCGGATGAGATCCAACCGCAGTGACGGCAGTCGTCCCGTTCTCCTGCGAGATCTGCATGCCGCCGTTGATGATGTAGTTCTTCTTCGTGATACCGGCGTTGGCGCGCGCGATCGCCTGCTGAACCGCGGTTGTCGCCTGGACCACGGAGTAGCTCAAGGCGCCCAGGTTCGCAGCCGCGAGCCCCTGCTGAGCGGCGGAAAGCTGCTGCGGCGCCAGGAAGGAGACCGAGTCCGCCACGCCAAAATTGGTCGGCGCGAAGACGTAGAGGGTGTCGCCCGCATTCGCGCCGCGCGAAAGCGTGATCGTGGATCCGTCGGTGGCGATGTAGTCATCGGGCGACAGCCAGGAGCCGTCCAGACTAACCTCGACCTGACCGGGCGTGTAACGCAGCGTCAGGCCATTCTTGTCGGTGCCGCCGAACGTGGCCTGCCTTGCGGCTGCCGAGAACTGAAACCGCGCGAACCGCCCCACTCCATTGGGGCCGTTGCCGACGAAACCTGACATGGTGGGATTTCCTGTTTAGACGAGCGCGTTCGCCCGGATCAAAAGATTGTCGACCTGATCGCTGGTCAGATTCATCGACGCGATCATGCCCTGCACCAGAGGATCGGAGCGCTTGACCTCGATGCAGAGATCCCACTCTTCCTGGGTTGCAGGATTGGCAGCGATGTTCGCCTTCACAGCGGACCACTGGCCGATCTCGTCGAAGGCGCGCTTGAGCCCGAGCTTGGTGCAGCTCGTCGGCACGGGAACCGGCGGAGCAACGTAGGGATCGGGCGTGTTGCCGGCCGCAAGCCAGGCTTCGTAGGCCTGGCGATCGACGTTCGCCAGATCATTCGGGATGCAGGCGCTGTCGGCCAAGCGAATGACGGTATCGGATTCGGTGAGTTGATAGTCAGACATTGTTACATCCTTGCGTTGGCAAAGAGGCCAGAGCCGGCCACAGAGATTTCAATTTGACACCCCTGACCGCTGACCATGCCGCTTGACACGATGGCAGATACTGTTGCGGACTGGGCAGTGACACCGTTGGTGCCGATACTCGAAACCGAAATACTTGTTCCGTTGGTGCGAACTTGCAAACCACCCGATCCGGTGCCCGATATCGTGGGTGTCGCACGCATGGACGGCTGAAACACCCAAGTGGCCAAAGCCAACGTGCTGCTATGACACACCCCGGCGGCGAGCGAAGCGTTGACACCCGAACCGACAAGGTTCTGATAATAGCGCCGACACAGAGCCAATTCGCTTGAGTAGTCTGGAAGCTGAAACACAGGGGCCACCGAACCATCATAGAGTCCAACGTCGAACAGTTCGAACACGTTGCCGTTGGTGGCGAAGAAGTTCGTCTGTGCGTTGGTGAAGAATCCACCTGGCACACCCCACGAACCTGGAGCGGTCTGCACTGAGCCTGCTGAGGTCAACACGATATCAAGCTGAATGCCAGTGGTGTTGTCGGTCGCCCACGTTCCGGTAGTATCGCCAATGATGACCACTGCCTTCACCACGTCAGTGCCAGCTTCCCCCGGCGCAATGGTGAACTGCCCAGTGTAGCAGCGGTTCGTGGCGCCGTTGAAGATGGTCACGCCATAGGTGCCGGCGGGAGCGTTCACGCCAAGTTGGATCGTGATCGTTTTGGCCAAAGCAGTTCCGAAGAGGAGATCGGCCATTCTCGCCCCTTCGATCTTTTGTCGAAGGGTGGTGTAGGTGCCGGCAGCTGGAGTGACGGCAGCAGTTGCAGTCACGCGGATTCGGTTGGGTGAACCTCCAGGCGTCAGCTTTGCAACCTGTGCGACAGAGAATGATACCCCTGCGGTCGTCGCCAGAGTCCACTGATCAACCGGGTAGAATCCATTTACTGTGCCAGCAGTCGAGCCATTCTCTTGCGAGATCTGCATCCCGCCGTTGATGATGTAATTCTTCTTGGTGACGCCAAGAACAGCGCGGGCGGAGGCTCTATCGAGGTAGGAGGATTGCGATTGACGGGCGCCGGATGACTCTGGCTTGATGTTCAGATATCGGCTGTCGCCCGCAGCGACGATATCGGCCTCAGTGAGCGGACGTGAAGCCGGACCCGGTCCTGCGAACGCAGTCATTATGCACCACTCTGATAATACGGCATGACCACATCGAGGGATGCGGCGGCACTTGATTTGGCGAAGGCCTGGTCTCCAGCGATCATGGCGACCTTGCCCAGCGTCCCCCATGGGAACAGGGTCTCGCCGGCCGGGATCGTGAAGCTCTTCAGCACGTAGGTGTCGTTCGGACCCGTCTCACGAAGGAGAAGGTCGACGGAGATCGGGTTGGGCGATGTGTTGCACATCGACATACCAATCACGGTGTAACTACTGCCAGCCGGGACAGCCGTGTTCAGCGCCGTCAACGCCGTGCCGATGTTGCGAGTCGTAAAGCGAGCGAGAGGCATTGATGGTCCTTAAATCTTGACGGTCAGCCGAGAGCGATGGCGAGGCCAATGGCTGTGTTCAGGGTGTTCACCAGCGTGTCGTTCACACCCGGCGATGACCCTGCCGTTACGTTGGCAACCATGGTCGCTGCGGCGGATGCAGAGGCGTCAGCTGCGAGTCGGTCGGCGTGGGCAGCGGCGGCGTCACTGGCGGTCTGAACAGCGCTTGCAGCTGCGGCGTCCCTAGCGGCGATGGCGTCGGTACGTGCGGACTGCACCTGCGCCAGGATGTCGACCACCGCCTGTGAAATGGCGGTGCCGACATAGATGACCCAATCGGTGAACGGGCCGGGATTTCCGTGGATCTCAACCGGCTGGATCACCAGCTCGCCCGTATCCTTGCTGTATGAGATCAGCTTGGCGAATGCGTAGTCGTTCTGGCTGCCAACACGGCAGACCGTCAGGAACGGTGATGGCTCGAACAGCTCGCGCTCTGCCGTGTCGCTGACCACGAAAGTCTGGCTGGTCGTCGTATCGAGGGTGATCGAGGTATTCGGGTGGACGACAAGGAAGCCCTGACGGGATACCAGCGCCACCTTGTCGAGGGCCGGCGCCAGAACCAGGTTCAACCGGTCAAGCGCGAGGCCTTCGATGTAGGTGCTTAGACCGCCGATCGAATCGAGTTCATCCTCGTTCGAGGAAACGCGACGATCGATGTCATCGAACCGCCGATTCCAATACTCGGGGTCGCCGAGATTGTCTCTCGGCTTGACCTGATAGATCTGCTGAAATCGGCGGGCCATTCCTTAGACCTCTTCGAAACTGAGGACGGCATCACCGAGCGCTGAGACAACATCTCCGAAAACGGTGACTTCGTGTCTTGGACTTGCCCAGATCCCGGGCGCAACCTGAGCGGCACGCCCCAGCTTGATGCTGTAGCGTTTCTTGGGATCCGGAGTGCGCGCTGCCGGAGCCGCGGGCGCAGCAGCAGGAGCAGCCGCCGGAGCGGCTGCGGTGTTCGTGTCTGCCATGTTTGAGCCTTACTTGGTGTAGTAGACGCGCTCGGCGACGTGATACGTCACCTGGGGCGAGTTGGTGGTGCCGGTCTGCTCGATCACGAAGGACGTCGTTCCAGCCGGGAGGCTGAAGGTGAACGTCTTCTGAACACGCTTGGCGGTCGCATCCTTGACGGCGGAGACGGTGGTGACCGGGTTGTACTCGGTCGATCCAACACGAACCGTGATGCCGTAGGTATGCGGCGTCGAGTCGAAACCTTCGAGCAGGATCTCCATGACCAGGTTGTTGGCGGTGCTCGACATCGCCGGAACAGTCTGTGCCTTGGAGACGTGCTTGAACGCCGTCTTCGGCCGGTAGACCGTGACGCGAGATCCCGTCAGATGCAGGATCGGCATCATGTCCTGGGTACCGACGAAGCGAGCCCTGAACTGCGCCAGCGGCGGAGCCTGGGCCAGAACGCCGGAGTTATCCGGAACGAGAGGCTCCCACTGGCCGGAGCCGTTCGGGCGCATCTCGTAGACGAGATCGCACGAGCCGGGTACCCACTGCTCAGTGAGGATGTCGACGGTACGGAAGCCGCCGTCGAGCGTGATCGGAGCGAACTCGATCGCAACCTGGGCCGCGGCGAACTGGGCGCCGTAGACCTGGATCATCATGTCCTTGGTGAGGTCACCGAGGTAGTACAGGCCGTCCGTCGAGTAGAAGAACGTGCCGTCCAGGTAGCTCTGACCGGAGGTCATGCCGATCTGGTGGTTCGCGTTCGAGATGAACACGAAGGCGTACCGCTTACCCTTCGCCAGGAAGGTAGGCTGGATCGGAAGCGTGTTCCAACCGTTGACGATCGAGGCCTGCGGATACACCGTCTTCAGACAGACCTTGGTGAGATCGGGCTGGCCCGCGGTGACTTCCGCGAGCGCGATGTGGATGTCTTCGTTGGCACCCTTGGCGGTGATGTAGAAGCCGACCCGGGTCGCGATCATGTCGTTGGAGACCAGGAAGGTCTGGGCGACCTGAGCGCCAGTGATGGCCTGGTTCGTGTACACATCGTACATGAACGGCTCTTCCCAGGTGTCCAGCCACCAGTTGTCGGTGCGGTAGCCCTGATGCCACTGCATCCCGGGAGCCGTGTCCTGGTAGTTCTGGTAGTACGTGGTGAAGCCGACGCTGCCGAAGTCGTACAGGTTCGTCGCGTTCGCGGGCTGGCCCGGGATGTTGTAGTTGTTGCCGTTGGTGCAGACCTCGAGACCACCGCCGTACCGCAGGCGCGTGCGGGACATGTAGCCCACCTGCATGTTGTGGACCTGGTAGCCGTACTGGGCGATGCCGAGCGACTCCTTGTAGGCGCCGGTCTGGACCTTCACCACCTCGATATACTTCGGCATCAAGAAGCCGCCGACGTTCGAGGCGTTCGGGTCGTTGGCCGAGAACAGCGAGATCTCGAATTGGTTGGCATTCGCGTCGGGGAAGCGGATACCTTCCTGGATCTTCGTGTCGTAGCCGAGGAGCAGGGTGTTGGTGGTGTCGGACTTGTTGATGTCCAGGAAGAAGTCGGCGTCGAAGCCCGAAGCGTCGGACGGATAGCGCAGGCTCTCCTTGACGCGGGCGAGATCTTCGACCACCCGGGACAGATCCTGCTTGTCACTGAGGCCCGAGACGCGGTTCGCGAGGTCCGCTAGGTCCGAGGCCAGCGAGGTGACGCGCGGCTCGATGATCGCCTTGAAAGCTTCGAGCAGATCGGTGCGGATGTCGAGAGCGTCGGTGGAGACCACCGCGTTCTGATCCTGCATGTCGATCGAGATGATCTGGGTGGTATCCAGCAGGATGTTCGCGATCACGACATGCGTGGCCGGCACTGCGGGCGGGACCGGATCGGCGGCTTCTGCGCCGGCCGTAAACACGATCTGCACATCGCGCGAGCGCGTCATCGCGACAGCACGCGGCTCGACGGTGCCGGTGTCAACGTCGGTCAGATAGTCGCGGGTCTCGACATCGGTCTCTACGGTCTGGCCGTAGGCGGAGATGGTGACCATTCGACGGGCGGCGGCAGCAACGTAGGTTGCAAGCGACTGCGTCAAAACTGAACGGAGGTTATAGACGGCACCAGCGTCATACACCCGTCCGGCGCCAACCGTGACTTCGACCTGGCCGGTCTTGGTGGCCATCAGGCCAGAATACTTCCGGGTAGCGGCGACTGCGTCATGCACGATGTTGTCCATCGCGGTTTGAACGTAGTCCTGGATGTTGTTGTGGTCGGTCGCTACCTGTTCCTGATAGTCCCTAAAGATTACTTCGCGGTCCATCTAAGGCCTCTGTTTTGGGCACGAAAAAGCCCACCGTCCCGCGACGATGGGCTATGTGCGTTTGGGGTGTAAAAGATCAAATGACGATGGGATCGCCAGCGAACTTCGGCAGCCCGGCGATGAACCCGGGCTTGGTGTTGGTGTCTAGGACGATCTTGTCGCTCAGGCGCTTGGCAGCCATGATAGCCTTGCGGTTTTCCAGCATCAGGCGGCCGTCGTGCGGCGTAAAGAAGCTGGTTCTCGGAGCAAACGGCTGCCCCAGCCGAGCCTTGAACCTGCTCCACCTGGATTGCATCCGCACCTTCAGCTCTGCCGAGTGCGGCTGGATGCCATATCGTCCGACCCCCATGAACTGGACAGTCGGTCGCTGCGGCATCTGGATGGAGCCATCATTGATCGCGTATCGCTCGAAGGTCTGATATGGAGCAATCGACGGAACGTAGTAGCGCTTGTGGATCGGCCGGCCACTATAGACTGCATGACCTTCCTTGCCGGTGATCGTCACGATCTCTGGCGTGGTCGATACCGGCTCAAGCGACGGTCCAACGGCAATTCGCCAGGGGCTGAGTACCAGCGGGGCGATCGTGATGATGCGCTTGTAGGCGGTCGACGGAACCGGAAACTTTTTCTTCAGGTTCAGCGGCCGGTTGCAGAAGATCGAGTACGGCAGATGCGCCTTCACGAAGAGGCGGTACTGTCCGCGGTCAACTTCGATCCTGGTGTCCTGCTCCACGCCGCCAACGACCCAGACCGACTTCTTTGAAAGCCGCGTGATGGCATCATTCGGACAGGTGAACCTGTTCTCCAGGAAGCTGTGATAGCGCGCCCCGCCCGAGAACATCCGCTTCTTGCCGGCGCCCAGAAGGTAATTCTGGTAGATCCTGACCTGAGGAAGCTGGCTGAGCCATGCCTCGCGCTGCTCCTTGGTGAGAGAAGCTCCGGAGAACAGCTTGGCAGGCGGCACCGTTGCCTTGATCACCTGGCTGCCGATAAGATCGAGATAGGTCTCGATCGACTTCAGCGTGCCCTTGATCTGGTGGTGCTTGATCGCATTGGCGATCACACTGCGGCGCTTGGTGATCGGCCAGCTCGGATCCCACATGTCGACCGAGAGAGCCCATGCCAGGTAAGGCAGCAGGTTCTCAGGGCATCGCCACGGATCCCACAGCAGCCGGATCGGAATGTCGAGGTCCAGCAGGCGATCGACCTGCGAGGCGAGCGTACGCTCGAAGACCGTCGCGTTCGGCGCCAGGATGTTGTCCATCAACCGGGTCGGAGTGTTCGCCATCGCTTACTCCATCCGGGTCGGCAGCGGATTGACCGTAGCGGACTCGATGAGCGCGCACTGGCTGTTATCCACCACCACATTCTGTGCCGGCGAGATCAGATCGACGGACTGGACACCCTCCTGATTGAGGGCCGAAATGATTGCTGACCGTGTCAGGTCCCGCCCGATCAGGGAGACATTGGCACGCACCTGGTTGAGCGCCTTGCCGATGTCGGCCATGACGAGCGAAGCGTCGGGACCGGGATACAGGGTGACATTGGCAACGATCTGCTGCTTCAGCACCTTGACCGGTACGACCGTGATGACGTCCGTCAGAGGCTTGATCCCTTTCGAGTTCAGCCTGGTGATGACGTTGTAGATGATGTCCTTGGTCGGAACCGGGTCAGAACCATTCTGCATGATGGTGACCTGAACCCCGCCGCGCTCATTGATCTTGACGGCGGTGGCGTCCCGGATCCGGACGTCGGCGGTGAGCGCCTGGTAGATGTAGGCGCCTTCAGAACCGGCGGTCGTAAACGCCTCTGGAGCGAGCTGTGCCCGGCGCCGCAGGCTGTCGTCGGTCTCGCCGGCCGCGCGCTGAACGCCGAAGAAGGCGGCGAGGTTGTCGAGGTCTGCGCCCTTCGAGAAGGCCAGCATGACTGCCCTGGCCGCCGCGTTGATGCGGGCTCGAACGAGCAACTCGCCGTATGCCTGAGGTTCGAGGATGACGTTCGTTGGCGACTGTTCGAGGTTGATTGCCGCCGCGAGCCTCGGGTCCTTGGCAATGACCTCGTCCTTGTAACGCTGAAGCAGGTCCTCGTAAACGATCGTCTCGACCACGTCCGGCGGTGGTAGTCGCGCGAAGTCGATATACAGCGCGGGCGACGTGTAGTTGGGCATTTGACCCTCGCTAGAGTGATACTTTCGTCCGCTTCAGAGCGGCATCCACGAGGTCGACGCCCTCGATCGTAATCGTGATCTTCCCTGATGCATCGAACTCATCGATCGACACGCGCGTCACCTTGAACTCGGGCTCGTAGGTGTTGATCGCCGCGATCGCGGCCATCATGCCGGCCATGATGACTTCCTGGTTGCCAGGTTTGTCCTGCATGTCGATGAACTTCGATCCCCACCACAGGCGCATCAAACGAGTGCGCAGCCTGGTGGTGAGGATGACGTAGATGCTTTGCTTGATGCGCTCCCAGCCCTGGATCAACTCGCCCGTAAAGCGGTCGACGTCGACCAGGTGCTCGGTCGACTGCGACGTCGCCATTGTTCCTCCGTTAGGCGGTCTTGGCCCAGACGACCTCTGACGGTCCTGCCTCGGTCATGACGCGCTTGTCGGCCATTTCCTTGGGACCGGAGACGCCGAGATTGACGCGGCCTTGATTGATGTAGACCCAGCGACCGTCCACGCCGCAGGAGCACTCAGCAGCGCCCTTCACTTCGACGTAGTCCTGCTGGATCGTGACACGCGAGGCGTCCTTGCCCTGCGTGATGACAATCTCCTCGTCGGTCAGCTGGATGTTCGACTGGTCCTCGCCGTAGGTGACGTTGAGCTGGTCTTCCTTCCAGGTGACGACGGCCTTCTTGTCCTTGAACTGGATCTTGACCTGGTTCTCGTCCATGAGAACGTCGGCCTTGGCGTTGTCCTCACCGAACCGGATGTGGACCTTGTTCTCGTCCTGGCGGTAATACGACTTGCTCTTGCCGACCGTCTTGAGGATGAACTCCTTGGTCGACTTCACCTGCGTGACGCCGTCGTCGCCCTCCTCCGGAACGTCCGGCAGTTTGGGAGCGTCTTCCTTGCTCTTGCCCCCGAGGCTCTCGGGGATGCCTGCACCTCCGCCCGCGCCGCCGCCGATCATCTGACCGGCCTGGCTCGTGAGCCCGGCGCCCGTGACCTGCTGGGCGATGCCGGCTAGATTGCCGAGCTGTGCCATGTCAGGCAGGCCGACCATCTTGGCCATGCTGCCGAAGTCGGCGAGCTTGGCGATGTCGCCGAGGCCGGCTATGCCGGTCAGGTTGGCGATGTTCGAGATGTCGAGATTGGCAAGACTGCCGAGATTGCCGAGATTGCCGAGGCTGCCCAGCATGCCGGAGAAGTCCAGGCCGCTGAAGCCCGCCATCTGGCCGATGTTGGCGAGGTCACCAAGTCCGCCGATGTCGCCGAGGCCGCCGATGCCGCCTGACTTCTTCTTGGTCTTGATGATGAGGTGGTTGGTGTCTTTGGTCGAGTGCTGCCAGTGCTGTTGATCCTCTTTCTCGTGGATCAGGCCGACAGTCTCATCCTGCTTGCCGTGCGGAGACGGCGTCTTGGGTCCGTAGTGGAACGGTTCGACCGTCGAAAGCTCGGCCTGGCCGCCGACCGATCGCATCAGGGCTTCCTGACCGACCTTCGGGGGCACCGAGAATTTCATCGTGCCGTGCGAGAAGCTCTGCCAGGGCTGCCAGTCGCTCTTGACGGTGCCCTCGCCGTTCATCGGATCGGCGTTTGACTGCGATCCGCTGGGTGTCTGGTCCTGGCCGTCGTTCATTTTGACGTACCAGCGATCCTTCTCGTACTTGACCGCGACGATCTTGCCGAGCCGCTCCTTGTTCTCGAATTTGCGTTCGAGGTCCTGCATGCGGCGCTCGATCGCCAGAAGGGCTCTCATTGCTACTCCTCGACAGTGAAGTCCGTCGTCTCGGTCTCCGCTGCGCCAGTGGCGTTGTGGACGTAGCCGCTGGTGTGAACCGTCTGCGGCGTCTGCGTGATCATCGTGCCGTCCGGACGGTAGAAGAAGTCCCGTGTCAGGACGCGGTTGGTGCCGATCGTGAGATCGCTCTCCCATTCCACAACGCCAATTGACACGCCCTCGCGGCGGAGGACGGGCTGGCTGATCCTGCGGAACTTGACCATGGTTGCCGGCGCCGCGTTCGGGTCGCCGAATTTGTTCAGGTTCGCCTTCAGGGCGATGTTCTCGACGTATTCCCAGGCACGAGCATCGCCATCGAGGGCTGCATACCGGTTCTCGTCGATCACGACGACCACGCATCGGAGGCGCGCATTCAGCTCGCCAGTCACTTCGTGCTCACCGGTCGTGCTCATCACAGCTACACGCGCGGACGGCGTCTTCACCGTCCAGTCAGCGATGTCGTGCTCGTCGAACAGGCCATCGTACCAATCGACATCCATGTCGGGGTACATGCCCTTGATCGTGTCGATGATCCGTTGCCGGAAGTCGACGATCTTGCTCATCAGTCGCCTCCATGGGCCAGATAGTCACGGATCATCGTAGCGATCCGTCGCTTATTTTCGTCCGAGAAGCCCATGAAGGGCCGCGGCGGGATGGTCTTGCCCTTGATCATGCCGCGGGTGCGCTTGACGCCCTCTTGCATGAATGAGGCGTGATTGGAGTCGGCAATCAGTTCGAAGCCGTCGTTGCTGACGTCAGAGACCTGAATGCTCCTGGCCAGATCCCCGTACTCGAACAGGATGGTGTCGTTGCCCTTCAGGTTCACCGTCACATCGCGAAGCGCTTCCCAGCGCTCTCCTTCCGGAGATGTCTTGGTGCGCAGTACGCGGTTCACGGTAGACCGCTTCATGTATTCGGCGGCCTGCCCGTACACCTCGTGCATTTCGAGCACATCGTGCAGCAGGGTCTCAATGCGTTTGGTCAGCCGACGTATGTCGTGACTGTCTATTTCGAGCTTTAGGCCAGCCATTAGGCCCTCCCGCAGTCGAATGACCCTCCGGAGCGCCTGGCATTCGGGTTGGTCGTGGTGCTGGTGCCGTCACCGTTGTCGGTGGTCTCCGGCGGCAGCCCAAGGCCGACCTTGCCGGTTGAAATCTTCTCCAGCAGCGCCAGTGCGTCCTCGTAGCGGGTCCGCATCTCGGTCGTTCGGCTGGTCAGTCCGAGCGCCATCTTGTAGACGGCGATGTCGATCGCGCAGTTCTTCACCACGCCGGGCGTCGGGACGACCGGGATCGTGTACATCGCCGACAGATAGGCGTCGCAAATTTCGTCGGCGCCCTGCAGGCCCTTGGCAACAACTTCTGGGTCCGGGGTGCCGTCTTTGTTGTAATCGGCTACGCGAACAAGGAGGTCGGTGCCGTAAAGCTCGTCGATGTCTTCCTTGGTCGCGTAGCCCATCACAGGTCCTTACTTCTTGGCCTTGCCGGCCTTCTTCTTCGGCGCCTTCTTGGATTTGTCGGCTGAGGCATCAGCCTCACCTTCGTCCTCGTCGCCTTCGCCATCGACTTCAGCGTCACCAGCATCGTCGCCAGCGGCGTCTGCATCAGCCTCGGTCTGCTCGACCTGCGTCTCTTCGGCCTGTTCGACGGCGGTTTGCGCTTCGACCTTCACCTCCGGCTCGGACTGGACGGGCGCTTCCGCCTTCGGCGCGGCCCGGCCATTGATGTTGTCGAAACGAGCATTGCGGATGTCCTCCGAAACGAGTCGCTGGTTGCGGTTACGGCGGAATGCCGCGGCTTCGCGCATCCGGAAGCCCTTCGATCCAAACATGATTGTCTCCAGAGTCACAAAGAGCCCTCCCCGGTTTCCCGAGGAGGGTCTTGTGTTTCACATACTAACCGTCAGAGACGATTAGGCCGCCAGCATGTGCTTGAAGGCGACGATGCGGACGATCTTGGGATCGTACACGCGCTGCCAGTTGGTGGCGTCCGCCAGCTCGGTGTTGGCCGGCGTCACGCCTGCCTGGTTGGCGCCGAGCCACTTCACGCCGCGGGGATGCATGACCCACTGGCGGCGGTTGACGATGTACTCCTGGCCCATGCCCTTCAGAGCCTGGCGCTCGACCTCCACCGGGGTCTTCGGGGAGCGCTCGCCGTAGCCGATCGCGCCGGGGCCGAAGATGTAGGTGGTGAAGATGCGGGTCGCGCCGGCACCCGACACGGGCATCGAGTCGTCGACGATGACGCTCTTGCCGAGGTAGGTCGGGACGGTCAGCTTGCCCTGGCTGTCGGGCACGAAGTCGATCAGGTCAGCCTTGACCATCGCCTTCAGCGTCAGCGAGTGGACGGCGACGGCGTTCAGACCGCCCTGCTCGTCACCGAGCAAGAACGCGGAGTCGATGAACGAGTCGGCGTCGAAGTACTGGGCTCCGCCGGTCAGGCCGGAGATGTCGTTGACGTTCGCAGCCATGCTGGCCGAGCCCATCGCGCCAGCGAGGGTCGCGAGCAACGCGGTCTGCATGCGCTTGTTCCACCAGTCGGCGAAACGGTTGGCGATCGCGTCGATCGGATCAGCGCCCGACAGGTCGGCCGCGAGGTCGGTGGCGCCGAACGCCTTACCGCGCAGAAGCTTCACGGCCACGTCCTGGCCGGTCGTCATCTTGCTGACGGTCAGATCGGTCGAGTCATCGAGGATCTGCTCGGCGTCGGAGGCGTCGAGGTCGTTGAAGAACGGCATGTTGACCGTCTTACCTTCGATCTCGGCGTCGATGACGCTGGACAGGTCGGTGATGATGCCCGACTGGAACAGTTCGGACTTCTGGGTCGACAGGACCTGAACGTACTTGTTGAACTTGGTCGGGACGATCATGTCCGCGAGAGCAGTGGCAGTCATTTCTCACTCTTGTTGTGATGACTGGCCGCGAGCTTTTGCATTCAAGCAAACGCCCGGACACAGGTCCGGGCGCGTGCGTGTTGGAAGGCGGGAGGACTTAGTCCTTCACGCCGGCCGCTGCTTTGAGCTGCTTGGCCAAATCGGGTTTGGTGTTTTCCAGCACCATCTGCTGGGTGATGTTGCGGGTCTCCGCGGCCCAGGGATTCACAACCCCGCCTGCCGGCTGGGTGCCCTGATTGGTCGGGTTGGTACCCAGTCCGCGCTTCTCGTCGGGTTTGAAGAGAGATGCGGACTTCTCGCGGATCTCAGCAACGAGATCGGCGACCGTAAACGGCGTGCCGTTCACGTCCTTGATGCGGGGGTTGCCGTTCGTGTCGATCACTTCCGTGATGACCTTGCCGTCCTTCATGGAGGTGCGGACGAACTTGCCCACCAGGAGTTCGACGGCATCCCGCGCGTCGTCCAGGGGGTTGGCTTTGGCGACTTCAGATTGGATCAGGCTCTCGCCCATGATCTTCTTCAGTTGCCCCGTCAGGCTGGAGACCGAATCCTCCAGGCCCTTCACCTTCGTGGTCCACTCGGTCTCCTTCAGTCCGTACTGAGCGGAGAGCTGGCCCTTGATGGTTTCGAGCTTGGTGTTGGCGATCTGCTCGGCCTGCTTCTCGGGATCGAGTGCAGACAGTCGCTGCGCCGTTTCCACCGCGGTCTTCGCGGCTTCCGGCGTGATGTCACCGAAGGCGGTGATGCGTTCCATCGCGGTGCGAGCCGCGGTGACGTCCAGGCCTTCGTAGGGCTTCAGTTGCTCCTTGAGCACGGCGACGCTGTTGCGCTCCGCGCCGAGGGCGGTCTTGAGCCCCGTGACGTTGTCGAGTTCGTAACCTTCGACCGGCGTGACGTTGAGGAAGAACTTCCCGTCCTTCTGCACGTAATAGCCGCGGAGGCCCTCATCGAGTTCGTTGATATCTTTGACGACTGCTTTGAGCATATCCATCCCGGAAATGCGGGGCATCCCGCCCCTCGTGATAAAAGGCCCTCAGACATCCCGTCGTGAGAGCCGGCGATATCCCCGAGGAGTCGGGGAATCGTAGGAGCCAGCGGCGATCGTTCCGAAGCCATCCCGGCATTCGGTTGATCAGTGCTGGCGAAACTTGTGTGGTGGCTGGCAGGGCAGGACTCGAACCTGCGACATCCTCGGTAACAGCGAGGCGCTCTACCGATCTGAGCTACTTGCCAAAATCGTTCAGCGGCGGCGCGGGCGTGCGGCACGCTCTTGGGTATCTCTGCTCGTCTTGTGCGGGATGCGAACTGAGACCGCTGAAACCGCGCTCTACCCAACGGGGAGCGCGATCTGGATGGGTTCTCGGCCGCTGCCGTCAAAGGCGCAGGCCCAAAGAAAAACCCGCCCAGGACGGTCCTGAACGGGCTCAAGGGTGGTTAGAGCATCACGGGGTAACTAGCGGTCCCGCTGCCACGCTCGTTGGGTCACGCGGCGGCTTGCAGCAGCTCGATCGTGACGGGTTCGAACTCGAGTTCGAACGTGTCGGGCTTCTCGAACCCGATGGAATTGTCGGCGAAGAGGAGGACGAGGTCGCCAGCGGCGCATTGGAGCACGCCGAAGGGCGTCTGCATGGTCAGACCCCCCAGCCGATTGATCTCCAGCTCTCCCGCCTGCATGCGGCTCACCAGCCAGTGCGGCGGGGTGTCCTCGGCGATTTGACCCCAAAGCGGGAGGCGAAATGCCTCAGCGAGGGTGTTTTTGCGTCGGAAGAGCTTCACTGTCACTCCATTTGCATTCAAGCAAATGAACTAGCACGGGTACCCCCTCCGTGTCAACCCCTTTCGGGAATTGAAAATGCAAACCCGGAAAACGGCCTCAGGAGTGGAAAATCCACCAAACTAGGCCTACCAGGAACAGCACCCCGACTAGTGCGCCCCACGACTCAGCTTCCGACTTCCTGCGGAGGAAGGACAGATCGTCCGCCATCCGCTTCACGGTGGGATCTGGCTGATTCAGGGAGCCGGCGGGCAGCGGCGGAGCGCTACTTGATGACCCGGATTTGGTTTTTTCCAGAGCGGCGCTGATGTCCGCTCGCGTCTGGTTCCACAGGCCTTTTAGCACTTACCGGCTTCCTCGTCTTGGCGTCGAACTTCGGCTCGAAGCAGATCGGGCAGCACCAGTATGCCGGGCCGACGAGCTTGCCGAACACCACGACTGACTTGGGGATCATCTGCACGAGTTCCCGCACCACCGTGCCCTGCTGCTGGGTGCAGGGTTCACAGCGATATTCGGAGACTTCGAGCTTCAGGGTCAGGTCAGCCATGGGGCGCGGTCAGTAGCATGCCGGTTTGCACCGAGTCAACGATATTTGCTTTCGCAGTGCAAACCATGGTGAAAACGAAACTAGAATTGCTTCGTCGGCCGAGTTTGGCCCTTCGGGAAGTCGAACGTCTTCGGCGGCTGAGCGGCTCCGGGTGTGGCCGGAGCATTCGGGTCAGCTGCTGGGGTCGAGGATGACCCGCCACCGACCGGCTCCTTCGTCGGATCGGCCTGGGTCCAGCGACCTGGCAGCATGCCGTCCGCTGCTTCCATGTTCAGCTGGTCGACCTTGGCCCAGAACGCCAGCTCGTCATCCAGGCTGAAGTCGTCGCCGAGCAAGTTCCTGTTCACCACCTCGGTTAACAGGGCTTTCCGCGACAAGCCACGCTCTTCCCACATCTTCACAAGCTGGGCGACTTCCAGCAGCCGGTCCTTGGTGTTCGAGAACTCGGTGTTGAGGATCGCCTTGGCTTGGGTCAGGTCCTTACCGGTCCACTGTCCCATGAACAGGATGCACTTCTCGATGGCGTCCTGGCAGTTGATCGCCATGTCGTGGACGACCGAGTGAACGCGGGTCTCCTGGATGTCGCGCTCGTTCTGCGGAACGTACTGACGGTGCGTGCCCGTGACCGGGTTGAGCGCCATCATGTCCATCTGCATTTCGAGTCGGTCGAGATCCTTGGCGCCGCTCTCGATCGCCGTGCCGCGGGGCTCGACGTAGTACCAGCGGCCATTGGCCTCCGGAG
The DNA here is from genome assembly GCF_051853035.1 of Bradyrhizobium sp. SPXBL-04. Lineage (NCBI taxonomy): Bacteria > Pseudomonadati > Pseudomonadota > Alphaproteobacteria > Hyphomicrobiales > Nitrobacteraceae > Bradyrhizobium > Bradyrhizobium sp. SPXBL-04. The sequence goes on from NZ_CP182472.1 coordinate 6,417,538, forward strand.
CATAGAGCACCTTGTACGGGCCGATGGCGAACTGTGCCTCGTCCTCCGGGTCGATCTGGACGCCGGAGCACGCCAGCATGGGAAAGCGGGCGGCCGAGAGGATGGAGCGCTGATCCGAGCTGGAGATCCAGTGCTCGATCTGCTTGTAGGCGAGGTCCTGGAAGACGGATTTGACTTGATAGTCGGCCTCCTTTTCGCCGGCATACAGCGTGACGAACGGCACCTCCGGCATGTTCTTCAGCGGTTCTTCGCTGATGAAGTTCCAGCTGCCGCCGCCCGACGATGCGAGCTGCTCCCAAAGCTGCACGATTCCGGTCCCCTTGGTGGGGTCGATCTCGATGACGCGCAACTGGTTGTAGCTCTTCTCCTTGAAGCCGTCGCGATCGGCGCGGAAGCCGCGGATGCGGACATGCCACGTCTTGACGTCGCCACCGACGTAGGCGTCGTAAGCAGCCGCAACGTCGTCGACCTTGTACAACTTGAAGAACGGGCGAGCGCCCGAGGCTTTCTGCGCCGCGAGATTCGGCATATTGAACGTCGACGGATGATCGATCAGAACGTGGGCCATGCCGTCGAGCATGGCGTTGTTGAAGAGTTGGTGAGCGAAGACGTGCAGGTGATTTCCCTGCAAGTCGATGTCCTGGATCCAAAGCGGCAGGTCCTGGTCGTTACCCGGATCGACCACCTTGAGCATCGTGCGGAATGGCTTCGCTGAGGCGGCATCGACAGCTTCACGCAGTTTGTTCAGAGCGAATGTGGATTTCAGTCGCGATTGATAGCGAGCGTCGGACTCCTTCTCGTACTGCGGAAGAAACTCCTGCGCCTTGGCGCGCATGGTCTCCGTGCCGCCATAGACAGCGCGGAGCAGCGCCGTCCGGGTCTGCATTGTCGTGAAGGCATTGGAGACTTGGCCGGGGTTGCCGGTCTGCGGTGAGGGAACGTAGACGAACTGGTTCGTGTTATCGGCCATTTGGCGGGGTGGTCCTGACGTTACCAGTCAAGGACTGCGGCTTTGCGGGGACCGAGGAGCGCGTTGAATGCGTCGGCGGCGGCGTCGACCTGGTCGTCATTGACGCCGAGGGGGAAGGTCTCCAGCTCATCGGTGAAACAGTCGTTCCAGCGAGCGGTTACCATTTTGACGTTGCCAGCCTCGCACTGCGCAGCGAACGCTGCGGCGCGGGTCTCTTTCGGTCCTGTGGGGCGAACAGCCTTGACGATGTAGCCGGCGAGCCGGCGGATGAAACTTTGGGCCTGGCTCTTGCCTGCCTGGCCCGGATCTTGGGGAAGGATGATCTGGACGGACCGGCCGTCGTTCTTGGCAGTCTCGAAGATCTTCTTCTCGACTTCGAGCGGAGTGCCGCGAAAACGGATCACGTTCTCGATGTAGAAGACGCCGTGCTGGTCCTTCGACATCAGGACGCCGACCGTGTAGTCGCCGTCAGCTGACGCGGCCAAATCCCATGCACGGACCTTGGTGCGACGTGCCGGCAGCTCGGTCGGAGCCTTGAACCACTCGGCATTGAACATGCCGCCGTCGTCGGCCATCGGCTTCTGCTGGTAGAGCGCGGCAAAGGAGCGCTCGCCGAGAACGTCCTGACGGTCCATCAGCGCGTTGTAGGAGAAGCGCTGCGGCGCCAGCGGCTCGTTTGGCTTGCGGCCGAGCGGATCTCCTGGGACCGTGCCATCCTCATTCAGGATCAGCTCTTCGGTGCCGTCGTCGCGCTTGATCTTCGTGGTGTAGGGCAGCGCCGGCAGATATAGGATTTCCCAGGGGAGACCCTTCTTCTCGTTCATAAGCTCGATGAGCCGGCCGGCGATGTCGTCGTAGTGCCACCGCGTCAGCGTGAGGACGATTGCGGCGTCCTCTTCGAGACGGGTGTAGACGACGTCGCGGTACCAATCCCACTGGTCCTGACGGAAGTTGGCGGAGCTGACCTCCTTGCGGTCCTTAATCGGGTCGTCGATCAGAAAGAGGTGGGCACCCTTACCGGTGGTACCGGTGCCGACGCCCACCGCGAAGTATTGTCCGCCGCTGTCCAGCGCCCATTCGTCTGCGGCGCGGTTGTCGGACTTGATCTTCACGTCGGGGAAGAGAGTTGCGAACTCCTTCCCCTTGACGATGTCTCGAACGTTCCGTCCGAACGTGGTCGCGAAGTCGCCGTTGTACGACGCCGAGATCACGTTCTTCTCGGGATTGCGGGCCATGAAGTAGGCCGGGAAGCGCCGTGTCGACAGCTCGGACTTTCCGTGCCGCGGCGGCGCGAAAAGCATGAGGCGCTTGATCTCCCCGCGCTCAACCGCTTCCAGCTTCTCGGCGACGAGCCTGTGGAACGGGTCCGCTTTGTATTTAGGGAGTGTGTATTGGGTGAAGTCGATGAGGTGCTCGCGGCCCCTCCTACGACGCAGGATTTCGGCCGCCGCCTCCTCGGGGGAGACGTCGATAAGATCGTTCACAATAACTTCCGGAGTTTAGACTCCGGTCGAGGCGCAATGCGCTAATGCCCCAGAAGGGGCAACTCGACCAGAGTGAAGAATGGAGACGCGGGCTGGAGTCGAACCAGCCTGCGCGGAGTTGCAGTCCGCTGCCTGACCGCTCGGCCACCGCGTCAATGGGCTTTAGTACTTGAAGCCCGGAGCCTGGATTTCGAGGTCATCCTTGTTGTCGGACCGCGTAAGGATCTCGACGAAACCGGTCGGCGCTCCGTTAACGATTGGGTCGCCATAGAAGCGGACGGATCGAACCCACGAACCGTCAGTGTCCTGGACCAAGTCCGAGACCGTGATCAGGCGCGTGTCGGAGACCTCCATCTTCTGGTAGCGAAGGCTGATGTCAGTCATGTGCGTTTCTTTCTGTTAGGCGATGTGGAGCTTCGCCAGGTCATACTGAGCGAACACGCCCTTCAGCCAATGGCCGACCTTGCCCTTCATCACGAAGGAGTCGCCGTTCTTGGCATAGTCGGAGAACGAGGTGGCGGAGGCCTCCACGTACTCGGTGGCGCGCTCGTCCAGCTTGGCGATGTCAATCAGCGCTGTGCCGGCCTTCATGGCGTCGGTCGCCACGTTGAGACCAGCGAAGAACGCTGCGTCGTTGGTGTGGTTCTTGACGATGAAGTGGCGAGAGCCCGCCAGTATCTTGGCGGCACCTTCGATCTCACCGAGCGACTGGACCGTGCTGCCGATGACCTGCATAGTCGTGACGTTCATTTTACCGTCCTGAACCATGGACAGCAGGCCGATCTCGCTGAGTAGCGTCAGCGTCGGCGAGAGCAGGCCCGCCTGGATATCGATCACCGTGACCGCGTGCTTCGGCAGAGAGTCGAAGACTTTGATCTGACCGTTCGAGCTGGACAGGTCGACAACCTCGGTCACGTCCTTGTGGAAGCGAATTAGGTTGCCGGCCGGCATCTGGGTGTCGATCGCGCGGGCATCAACGCCGACGCTCTTGAAATAGTCGAGCACGGTGCGCGCAACGACGGTCTTGCCGACGCCGCCTTTGTCGGCGCCGACGATTACGAGATGGGGCAGACCCATGGTTAGTTCCTTCCTTTTTGGTAGATCGGTTTGCATGTCAGGTGGTTGCGCCGCAGGAGGCAGCGGCTCCTCCGGCACCTCACGCTTGATCTCTGAGAAATTCTTTGGCTGCCAGCCGTTGAGGACTTGGCTGCGCTGCTGACGAATGCCTTCGTTCAGCACCACCGCTCGGGCTCGCTTCTGGTCGTGAATCATTGGCAAGCTCTTACGGTTGCGATTGTCAGTGGACGCTGTCCTTCCTGGCCTGCGGCTTGGCGTCGGCGCCCGACTTGCGCATGGCGATCTCCATCAGCTCCGCTTCGCTCATTTCGGCGACGGGCTTGGTGATGTTCATGTTGGTCGTGCTCTCGTCCTTCTGGCCGAGGTAGTTCTTGCCCAGGAAGATCGCGGCTGGCGCATTCTTGTCGGCGAGCGCGAGCTGCTTCCGACGGAGCGAGACCTTGGCGTGCATCAGGCCGTCGTCCCACACGTCGCGGGCTTCCTGGCACTCTGAGATGAAGGTCTGGAACGTTCTGCGTGACACGCCGAGCACGGCGGCGACCTCTTCCTGGGTGCAGAACAGCTTGCCCAATTCTCCGATTGTTCGGAGCGTGTCTTCGTCGGGCTGGAGCTTCGCCTGGGCGGCGCGTCGCTTGATAGGTTGAGCGAGGACGTCGTCGAGGAACTCAGTCTCCTGAGCATCCTTCTCCGCTTTCGCCTTGACCGCCGCCTCACGGGCAGCAGCCTCCTCCTTCGTCGGCCGTCCCCGGCGACGCTTGGGTAAATCCGTCATTGCTTTTCTTCTTGTTCTTTAGGCGCTGCCGGTTCGGTCAATCACCATGTCGAGATCGTCGATCAGCATGGTGAGGATGATTCCATCAGGCGGGAAGCGGACCAACAGCACTTCAGCCTCGTCGGGATCGTCCGTCTCCATGTCGAAGCGATCGATCATGCCGACGATCGGCACAGAGAACCCTCCGTCGTAGACGATGCACATCGCATAGAAGTCGACGACGAAGCGGTCACGCTCGTCAGTCATCTCTTAGGCCCGGGATTGACTGGCGCATCCACTGAGCGATTTCCTGTCTGGAATCGGATCCGACGCGCTTCGCCAGAACCACTCCGTTTTCGACCGCCAAAAGCGCCGGAATTTGCGAAACTTGGTAGCGCTGGGCCATCAGATCGCAGTGCTCGACGTTGGCGGTGAAGAATTGAACGCGCTGGCCGTATTCTTGCTCGATGGCGTTCAGCGTTGGGGTCATCGCCTTGCACGGTTGGCACCACTTTGCTTCGAATTTGATGATGACTGGGGTCTTGGCCGCAGAGAGTTCGGCGACCACGTTGTGGTCGGTGATAGACTTCATCGGGAGAAGATCTTCTTGAGTGAGGCGACGCCGGCCACGCCACAGATCGTCATCACGATGTTGTACTGCATGTCGGCGTACAGGCCTGGCAGCTTGGCTACCTGCCAGCTTCCGACCTCGTGGCCGAGCAGCGGGATGCTGTCGAAGACGACAGCTGCGATGTGGATGATGAAGATCGCGAAGGCGCACGGCACCATCCATGCGGTGAACCAGTGCTCGCGATCGTCCCTGCGCATGTCAGCCGCCATTCTGGCGACCTCGACTTTGTAGCGAAGCTCGGCAACGTTCAGCTGGACATCCCCGCCGATCGTCGCCTTGATCTTTTCGAGTTCGTTGTCTGACTTCTTGCCGAGATAATTGAGAAACAACGTCCCGAGCTTCGGCACGAGGCCGAGCAGGATATCGAAGATGAACATGATGAGCCTGAAAGTTGGCAAAGGCGCCAGGATTCGAACCTGGATCTCAAGGTTTTGGAGACCTGCGCTCTACCGTTGAGCTACGCCGATGCAGGATGGAGCCCCACCCGATTTCTTCACGCGACGGATTACCCAGTCGTCGGGACGCCTATGTTGGGGATGGCGTGCGCCTTGCGGCTTGAATTGGTGCCGGGGGCAAGAGTTGAACTTGCAACATGCGGATTATGACCCCGCTGCTCTACCACTGAGCTACCCAGGCAATGCCCGCCGCCGATGGGCGGCGAGCTGTGCTCGACAACGCGAGCGCTCGGTTGGACGCATGGCTCCTGTTTAACCAGCCACCCCTATGTCCTTAGGTGACGATCGGCTGGACCGAGGAAACGTTCAGTTGGTGACCTTGATGAAGTCCTTGCCGGCGGGGAGGAAAGGAGGAAAACTCCCCACCGGCATCCGGGCTTAGCAGGCAGTCGGCGCTCTATGTCGCCGCTCGCTATGCAGAACCGAGCAATACAGGAGCCAGCGCGTTCAGCATGTTGCTGGTCTGAACTCCACTATATCCGCTGTTGTAGTTGGTGTTAACGGGAGGATCCCCGATTGTCGGGATGAGCGCGCCGCCCTCGTCGCATTCCGTCCACGAATACATCAAGAGCGTCTTCGACGGGCAGATCGACGGGTTGGCCCCGATGTAATTGATGGCGGCGGTAACGTGCGCGGCGAATTGACTCGGCGTGGCTATAGCTGCGGTCTGTCGCTTACCGACGCGGGGCTGTCCTCCGACCCAACTCTCAGGGTAGTCCTTCCGCGCTCTCGTGTCCCAACCGATCTGACAGATCGGGATGATCGCGTCGCCCTGGGACGCCAAGCTCGGCCAGAATGCCTGCGACTGCGTATCGAGGCTGCTGTACGTGTCCGGCGTGGCCGCATAGCTCCACGAAGACGTATAATTCGACAGAGCGTCAGCCCCGATAGATACGAGGGTGGGGTGGGCCGTCGCGCCGTTCCCCGCCATGAGGACCACGTACGGGTTGCCAAGACCGGCCGCCGTGCATTGCGAACGCAGATAGGAAATCGCCGCGGCAACGTTTGCGATTGAGCCGCTAAACCACCCGGTCAAGTCGCCCGCACTGTACATGAGGTAAAGCACAGGACGACCTCCCAGAACAGTCAGGTAATTCGACTGTTTGAAGTAGGTGACCCACTGGTTTACGTTCGCCTGCCACTTGGCGGTGTTGCTGTTAAAGCCCGAAGCGGTCCCGAAGTAGGACGTCCCGATGATGCCACACCACTTCATGAGCCCCTTGTTGGGGCTTGCCTGGAAGAGATTCCACGCGTTATTCATCGTCGAACCTGCGCCCGACGTGCCATCGGCGTAGGGGCCATACCAGACGAATCCCCAATATTTCAGTCCGGCCGCAGCCGCGAGCTGGCATTCAAGGTCCATATTGGCCTGCGACCCTACGGCGAGTTGCAGAAACGACGATTTGCTGGCGGCGAACCACGGAGCTTTGTAGCGCCACTTCGTTGGGCTCAGCGCGTATTGCGCTTGGATTGGTGCGCCGCCCGCCGATGCGTCGTACCAAGCATCCCACCGGATCGCTCCGGCCGTAATACCCGTCACTGTCATGCTGACCTAACCCATGTCGTGATTGAACTGACATACCGCATCTTGAAAGGCGTGGATGGGGTCAGTGTCGTTGGTGCGGCGCCAGACGCGATAGACTGCCCGGAGTTCGGGCTGAGCGTGTAGGCCGTGATGGTCTGTGTGGTCGTGAAGTCGCATTCCTGCCCGTCAATCGGCGAAGCGGGAAGTGTTTCGGTGAACGATGCGATGGTGCCAGCGGGGTTGTAGACGATGCCGGACTTACCCGCTCCAACCGTGTGGTTACCAGCCGCCGTCGCGACGACAATCGAGTAACCCTGCTTGGCGATGACGTTCTGGAACGCCATCTGGTCTGACTTCCACAACTGCGTCGAGGAAGCCTTCAGGCGCGCGATTGCAGTGCTCTCACTATCAGACGACGGGCCGATGTTGATCTCTTGACCAGTCGCATTGGCCTGGACCGACCAGCGGTTCGCAATCAGCCCGCCAGCACTGAAATAGGCGACATTGCCCTGCCCGCTGTTGCCAATCGATACGAGGCTAGTGCCCTTCGACGATAGCGCGAGCTGGATGTTCGCGTTGGCGCCATCAACCGTGAGCCCTGGGAATGGCGTGGCGCCCGTGCCTGCATTGATCTTAACATAGCCGGTCGCTGGATTCGACGGGCTTGGGTTCGATACTTTGAGCACGATATTGCGATCACGCGTGACCGCCCAATCGGCGCCTGACGTGTCGACGCCGGGAGGGATCAACGCGGTGCCGGGGTAATGCGTCGCGTTAGACGTTATAAGCGCCCCTGGATCACCGATATTGAAGAGCGCACCGCTCTCATTGCCGAACGAGAAACCGGCGGTTCCTTTCACGGTAAGATTTAGTGGCACGTTAGCATCGGCGCCATCTGTGAAGATGTTCGCACCTTTGTTCGTCGTGCCGCCAGCAAACTCAACGAAATTTACGGCCAGAGGCGTTGTGGAAATACGAGCCTGCTCGTTTCCGTCCCAGCCAATGAACGCGTGGCGACCAGCAGAGTACGACAGAAAGGCATGACCAAATACCCCGGTTACGCCGCCGTCATGCGAGACGATCTTGGCATCGTAGTCGTTTCCGTTCTTGCTCGATCTGAACTTGATAACAGCGTCGTCGGTGTCATCGCCAATAACGTATACTGGGACATACGACCCATTGAGAAGACCTTTCAATTCGATCGACATGATTAGGTCGTCCTCACCAGAGCTACAACCCGAGCGCCGTTGTTGGTCACGGTCTTTCCGGCTGAAGTTACGAAGTCCCAATAAAATCCATCAGGAGCCTGGTATGGCGCATTGAGCGACGGATTTGCTCGACGCTTTTTGGTGTGCTCTAGTCGCCGCATCGCGGCCCAGAGTCTTCGTGAAATCTTCTTCATGAGATTTTTCTTTTCGGAGTCTAGTTCTGCAGAAACGGGAGGCGCCCGAGTTTTGCAGCTGAGCTGATTTGTCCTCGGGCGCGGCGGGGTAAAGGAGGAGAAATCCCCGCCGCAGTCGGGCCTTAGCAGTCGGTCGGCGCTCTCATGTCGCCGCTCCCTGTTCTGTGCTCCGAGTTATTCGTAGATCACGAGCCTGCGGATTTGCGTCGACGCCGACGTTTGCGCTCAAGGCGCAGCTCCGTAGCCTTGGTGCCCTTGGACACCGGCTTGATGTGTTTGAGATGCTTCTTCGTCATGGCTTAGAGCACCATGCTCGCGACCGCAGTTGCCGGGTCGGCTTCGTACGGTAGAGACCGAGCGCCTTGAAGCGCTCGATCGACATGCTGTCCATTTCCCCGAACGGGGTCTGCTTTTTCATTATTGTTTCTTTACTGGACGTGCTCCTGCGGGATCCGCCAGTTTGGAGGAACTGTGGTCACCGTCAGGCACAGGTTTGGGACGAGCACTCCAAGCACCCAGTCGCAGTGCGATCGCTCGACGCCCTCGCTGGGGCGGATGAGCTTGGCGTGACCGAAGAGCTGTTTGATCGGCTCCCCGTAGACGACGGGTTGCCATTCGTGCGGGTTCAGTTTCAGCAGGGCGATCATCGCCTCTGCATGCCGCTTGGTAGCGGCAACCATTGCGTTGAGCATGGTCAGGCTTTCTGAGCGATAGCCCGGTCGATCCAGGCGTAAATTTCCGGATTGTCTCGACGGGCCATCATCATCACCGGGGTCAGTCGGTTGACGACGGTCTCTTCGCTGGCTCTGCTCTTCAGCTTGGCGGCTTCCCAGCAGGCGTGATTGATTTCGTGCTCCAGCGTCTCTGCGTAGCCGCTGTCCGGAAGGTCCGTGCGAACGCAGACCTTGAAGTCGAAAACGTTGCATGTACCGGCGACGCCGAGCTTGTCAGCCTCCTCCGGATCCATATCCAAAAGCTGGTACTCGTTTATGCCGACTTTGATCAGTCGCGGCAGCTTCCGACGATCTGGAAGCTTTCGGGAACGGCTCACGAGAGATCTCCAGGACCGCAGGAGCGAACACCAAGCTCGCCGAGCTGCTCCGGACCGAGATAGACGATCTGCGGGTGCGCGATCTCTGCATCGTCGCCGTTCCATCCGACCACCTTGAGGAAGGTGCGGATACGCGCGGGGTAGAGGTTCCACATCAGCGCCGAAAACTCGGGCGCGTGCGTGTACCTGATCTTCCCCGTCAATCTGTTGGTGCTCTTTTCGGACGCCGTATGGAAGCCGAGCTTCGCGTTGGGCGTGATGCAATAGTTCTTACGGGGCACGATCCCGAGGAACAGGGTGCATGCTGAGTCGCACTCACCGTCCACGACGACGATCTCGTTGCTGTCGCGGATGTCGGAATACTTCCTGACGAAATCGACGATGACGCCGCCGGGATCGTTCTTTATGACCAGGGCCTGCGATGGCGAGACAGCCGAAATCATCACCAGGCCCGCGAGGGCCAGTGCTTTGAGAGCCTTCATTTTCGTGCTCGGTATTTTTGGGAGCCGGGCTGGTCGTCAGCTGAACAGGTGCGCCATCGAAACGAGGAGGATGACGATCAGCAGCGGCACCAGGACTAGGTCAAAGGTTCTTGGCCTCATGGCGCACCTCGGACGGGTTCAGATCGAAAGCCCGCTCGATGGACGCCTGCCAGACCGCGTAGCTGAACATGATGAAGCAGAACGGAAACGGCATATTATCCTTCGTCTTCGTCGTCCAAGGCGTCCCATCGCTCGAATAGCTCTTCGGCGAAGTCGCTCACGACGTTCTCGATGGTGTTGGAGATGATGGCTGCCCCCAAAACGACGGCGGCGGCGATGAGAAGCGCGTCCCAGCTGATCACGGCCAGAAGCCCAGCCAGATACCCCAGCCGTGGATCACGCCGATCGGGAATGCAATCGCACCAGCGATGAGCAAGGCGATGCGATCATCCTTGATGCAGGTGATGACGTGAGTGAGCCAGGCGCTGAAGGCGACGAGCATGCAGGCGAGCTGGAAGTAGAGGAGGTAGAGGCGTTCCTTGATGCTCAACATGTCAGATACCTCCAGCGAAGACGATCTTGGTGCCAAAGCCGCCGCTCGCCGGCCGCCAGCCCATGTAGAACTCGAGTTTGCCGTTCCAGTAGTTGACGAACGGCAGGAAGCCGATCGCCTTGAAGGCGCTGATTGCGAGCGCGACGTAGAAGATCGGGTGGACGAACCAGCCGAGCGCCGCGACGATGATCGAGACGATCAGCGCGCCCAGGCTGAAGCCAGGGGCGAGCACCGCCCAGCGGAAGCCAAAGGCCTGCAGGGTGCAGTCGCGTCCGGTGGTGCGGAGCACCTGGTCGGAGCCATAGACGGTATAGTTCTTGTCCTCGACGCCGAGGATGTAGCCGACGAAGTTCATCAGCGGGTTGCGGCAGAAGAACCAGTAAAAGCGCCGCAGCCAGATGTTGGTGACCTCGGGCAGATACGGCTCGCCGTTATTGACGGCCGGCACGTTCCAGCCCTCGTCGCCGACGAGCCACCAGAGCGGATTGAGCTTATTCCAGATCGAAACTGACGTGTGGTCCGTGACCTGCGCGCTGTCCATGACGTTCCCTTTCAGATGACTTTGATGACGCCGCCGCGGTTCACGCGGAGAAACCAGTCCGAGACTTGGCGCTCGAACTCGTTGATCTCGGCCGGCGTCGTGCGCCAGTGCGGGCGGATGATGACGATGCGATCGAACTGGAAGCCCATCGTGCTCTGACTGAGCATCAACGGCTTCCAGATCTCCGCGGACAAGCCGAAGGCGTCCATGTACTGACGGGCGACGTCCTCAGTCGGCGCGATCACCGCGCACCAGGGCTCGGTCTTCTGCAATCTCGTCATGGGCCTCTCGCCACTCGATCTGATGTGTGATGGTCTCGCGACAGTCACGACCGTCGCAGCAGCCGCACGAGAGCGGCCAATACCGCTTCGCCGGCTTGCGGGTTTTGTTCTTCATGCTGGACCTGGAGCGAGGGGTGGGACTCGAACCCACAACCACCACGTTGGAAGCGTGGCGCTCTACCGTTGAGCTACCCCAGCAATCACCAGCGCTTGAGTGCTTCGACGAAGTTCAGCTCAGGGACGACTTGGTCACTGTACTGGCCCTGCGTAGCATTGCAGCCGAGCCGAATGGCGGCCCAGTAGACGATGCTGCGCGGGAGCAGCCAGGCTACTTTCATCGAGATGGCGTCGAGCATTTCGTTTCCTTTTTCAGCGTCGGGTCTTCGGCGGCAGCCAGGGCTCGGCGAAGATGCCCTTCTCCATCGCGACCGCCTGGACGGCACGGCGCACCTCGTCGATCCGGCCTTCTTTGATTGCCGAGACAGGGGTCGTGCCGCCGAGGAGGTCGTTGCCGCGCTGCATGAAAAATGAAGCTTCGGCAACACCGACGAGCGGGTCGAGAATTTTCATCAGTTCGAAGGCAATCATAGCCTTCGGACTGGTCGAGATCGGATCAGTCATTTGCGCTTCCGCTTGCGCTTGAGGTCGTGGCTCAGGCTGACCACCCGGCCGCCTGAGAAAGGATCGAAGTGCATTCCGGCGCGGACGGCCTCCTCTGCTGAAGCTCCGGCGAACATCGCGCCTAGCGCAAAGTGCTTGCCGGACCCGAAGGCGATGTAGGGGCCGCGGGACTCCACGGTGCCGTTGGTCTCGAAGGCTTCGAAGGGCTTGCCTTTGCGGACGATGAGCCCGACGCTGTCCTCGTCGATGGCCGGCGGATCGCCCTGCTCGCCGTCGAGAAACCAGCGATGGAAGGCTTGGAGCCAGGCGAAGTCGCCCGTGCCGCCGGCCAGCACGCCGTCGTCGCGCCGCACAATCTTGACCGCGTTCCGGCCCATGATGCAGGACGACGTCATCTGCGTGTCCGACGCGAGAACGCCATCGCGATAAACCAGCGTAGTCATAGCTCGATGATCTCGTTGCGTTCGGGCTCTTTGCCGCCATCGCGCATCCGGTGAATGCGGTAGGGCGGCCGTAGCGGGTCGCGCTTGCCGAGCCAGGTGACCAGCTCGTGCTTGACCGTGAAGGCCGCCTCAGGGGTTCCTGTCGCCGCCGATTGGACGATGTAGACGTACGAGGATCGAGCCATCAGGCTGCATCCTTCTCGAAGATGATGAAGTCGATCTCGCGATCGATGTCATCGAGATAGAAGTTGACCAGACGCTTGCTCAGCTTGTCCTTCCGGAGCTGGTTCTGGGCGCGGACTATGTTGCCGCGACGCCAGCTCTGGGCGTACATGCGCGATGCTGCGTGGGCCGCAGAGAAGAGCTGCTCCATTACCGCACCTTGTAGATGATCTCGGCGATGGCCCTGTGTTTGAAGCGGTGCCACTCGCTCTCGGGATCGTAACCATAGAATTTGGCAAGCGCCTTGGCGTGCTGGATGTAGAGCGGCGTCCTCATCTTCTCGGCCAGTTCGGCGCTGATGCCGCTGCCGCGGGGCCGGCGCTTCATGAGCGCCGCCAACACGAAGCCGATGAAGGCGCCGAGGCTCAGGAAAAACAGGTGGCCGATCATTTCTTGGCCGCCTTCTTCGCTGGCTTCTTCCGCTTGGCGCGTGGCTTCGGCAACGACGGCACGACCGAGATCGCGCCGATCGCGGCTTCGAGCGCCTTCTCCATGGCGAAACGGACGATCATGTCGTCGGCCATGCGCTCTGGCACGTCGTGGCACTGGATGCTGGCCTCGACGGAGACCTCAGCGGGGCCGACATCCATCGGCTCCGAGTATCGCATCAGGCGAATGTGGCCGGGCGCCCACGGCACACGCCGCCACAGCTTGACCTCAGCGTCCAGCGCATCGAGTGCGATGTTCACGAGATCAGCTGGGATGGGCGAAGTGGCGGGCATGCACGGCCTCGAAATGGTGACCCGGGCTGCCTGGGGCAGACCACGGGCTCTGGTTAAACTTTGGCGCCTGCCGCACGCAGGCTGTGTTGGTATTCGCTGGGGCCCGATCCGCCGGTCATCTGGCGGATGAACTCTTCCTGCATCCGGTCGGCCCACCACTTAGACAGCTCTTCCTGCTGCTCATCGGTCATGGTCAGCTCGTCCTCGACCTTGATGACCTGGTTGGTCACCGAGTAGGTCGTCAGCAGGTACGGGTCGTCGAGATCGGGGCCTGGCACCGGCAGATGGAAGTCGAGGACCGGCAGCGGCGTCCCGTCGATTTTGACTTCGAGGTCGCGCCAGCGATCCGCGAGGATCCGGTCGGTCCGCTGCATGGCGCCGTTGGCTTTGCCCTGACGGGCGCGGATGCCCTTGCTCTGGCCGACGCTCATCGCATTAGCCCCTTGGCTTTTGCGATCTGGCCGTCGAGGCAGACCGACAGATGCGACGCTGAAGCGCGGACCTTGCAGGTGTCCTGCGGGAACGCTACGCCGAGGCCGTAGCCGATAATCAGGCCAGCGACGGCGCCGAGCACCACGCCCTGGATGTAGCGGTACAGCGGTCCCCAGTCCGAGACAGGGGCTTGATTTTGAACTGGTGCGGAGCGCCCGCGGCGATCGCGGAGCACGCGCTCGGCTGCGTCTATGATCTCGTCAGCGCGGTCGGTCATTGAGACCTCCGAACAGCTTCAAGATCAGGATCACAACGAGGATGGTTGCGATGGCCGAACCGGTCAGCAGCATCAGCTGCAGGATCGTTCTCGACAGCACGGCCAGAAATTCGATGTCAGCGGTCACGAGGGAAACCTCGCGATCCGCCGGAAGATGGCCTCGCCCGCGCTGCGGACCAGCCAGAAGCAGCCGAGCACAACGAAACCGATCGCGGGGGTCAGGGCCATGGCGCCGACGTAGGCGACGTACTGGGTCAGCTCAGTGCTCATGGCTCCTCCGTTTGCATTCAAGCAAGTCCCCGGACATGCCGAACTCCTGTCGCCTGGCTCTGTCCGGGCTTCGAACGCTACCTGCCCTGAGGGTCTTACGGCCTGCGTGCCGGATAGCATGGGGTTTGTGGGTCCGGGCACCGCCCAATGTTCCGGCTGATGGCCGGACCATGTCCTGGGGCTTGGGGCTTTCCGTTTGCACGAATGCTAACGGTACAGCAAGTCCTACAGCAGGGGGGTGGTTGTTGTCAACCCCTTCCCGGAATCGAAATGCAAACGGCCCGTTTCAACAGTTCCGACCCTTTTCGGACCCAATTGTTGAAACTTCCGGCCGGTCGGCTACATTGCCGGCCATGACGACGACCGACGAAGACACCACCCGGCGCCTGGCTCTGCTCCAGGCTCTCCAGCGCAAGCGCGCCCCGATCCAGGTGACCATCGAGAACCTGGTGGCGGCCGGCGACCTCGTGAAGGAGGGACTCGCGGAACCGATCGAGATCGCAAAAGTCCTTCATGTGAAACTGACGGCCTGAGGGCGAGCGGAGCGACGAATCCTTACTTGGATCTATGGTGGGGTTCTAAGGTAAAGGTTCAAGGTGTTCGCCAGGCTAACACCCCTATGTTGGGCAGACGAACACCCCCTGTTAGGCAGACGAACACCCCCCTGTTAGCGGCGCTGACTCTGTGACCCATCTCCACCGCAAGCCCGACAAGGACCCGCACCAAGCCGGCGGATGGTTCGTCTACTGGGGCGATGTCAGGGTCGGCCACATCGGCAAGCGAGCCGGTGCTCCCACCCACGCCCCGCAGTGGGGCTGGAGCTGCGGCTTCCAACCTGGCTGCGACCCAGGCCAGCAGACCAACGGCGTGGCCGAAACCTTCGAGGACGCCAGAGCCGGGTTCGAGCGCGACTGGAACAAGCTGTCGGCCACCCGCACCGAGGCGCACTTTGAGCTTTGGCGGAAGAACAGGGACTGGCACGCCTGGAAGGAGCGAATGCACGCCGAGCACTTGCCGCTGCCGACCCAGCGGGCCAATGGCCAGTCGAGATGCTTCTGCGGCGAGACGCTGACCACGGCGGCTGGCATGGATCGGCACGTCTACACGGCGCACCGCGGCATCGGCGCGGAGTGATTCGCAATCAGGCGATGCCTCGATTATCTTGGACTCCGGCAAAGGAGTTCCGCGTATGCCCTCGCCCTCGATCATTCCCAATGACCGGCTCGACAAGGACTTCTACCTCGTCCTTGAGGATTTTCGGGGCGGCGCCGCGTTCCGCGAGACCGATGAAGGCATCGACCGCGCCACCCTGATCAACGATCTGCTGAGCGGCGAGTATGACCAGGTGCTCCGGGTCGTGGCTTTCAATCCGGTAGAGGGATGGTCAAGGGACGCGAGCGAGGACATTGCACGGGAGTTGGAGCGCCGGATCGCCGCTGAGGACCACGAGGTCAGCGAGGCCGTGAAGGACTTCATCGAAGGGCAGCTCGGCCGCAAGATCGGCGTCCAGCTGAAGCTAATCTGAGGACTCCACATTTGGCCGCCCGTACATAGATGCCGGCCATGACCAAATCCTTTGAATTTTGCAGGCCCACGGCCAAGAAGTCTGTTCCAGACGGTCCTGATTGGATCCACGAGATCAAATACGACGGCTACCGCGGGCGCGTGGTACGCAATGGCGCCGTCGTGCAGGTGCTCTCGAAAGCCGGCCTCGACTGGACCTGGCGGTTTCCGATGATCGCCGAGGCGGCGCGGCGGATGAAGCAGCGACATTTCGTGATCGACGGCGAGATCTGCGTGCTCGATGTCCGCGGCGTCTCGCAATTCGATTGGTTGCACTCCGGCAAGTACAACGAGGACGCCCAGCTCTACGCCTTCGACATCGTGTCGCTCGACGGCGATGACCTGCGACTGATGAAGCTCGATGACCGCAAGGACCGGCTCGCAAAGATTCTGGAGCGGCGGCCGGAGGGCATCTTCGTGGCGCCCTATGAGCGTGGTGACTGGGGACCGAAGCTGTTCCGAGCCGCCTGCGACATGGGACTGGAGGGGATCGTCTCCAAGCACCGCGAGCGCGGCTACCGACCTCGAGTATGCGACTGGATCAAGGTGAAGAACCGGGCGCACCCAGCGTTCGGTCGAGTGGCCGATCAGTTCGGATAAGCTCAGACTGGACGAGCCAGACCAGGTGTCGGCAGAAGCGGCAGCGGTAGACGCGCCGGCCGTCACTCAACTCTTCGACCGACTGGCATTTCATGTCACAGCGGGGGCAGCTCATTCGGCGGTCCTCTGCCGCTCGCGTTCAGCCCTGAAGTCGTCGAGATTTATCACCTCGGCCTTCCAGCCACGCATCGCCCAAGCGACGATCTCCTCGCCGGGGTTAGGTCCGGTCATGATCTTGCGGATGACGTCGCGCATCCCGAGCAGCCGTCGCAGCTGCTCGACTGTGACCCCCGCATCGGTCATGCCTCCTTCCATCGTCGTTTCGATCCACCACAGCATCATGACTGCGGCAACCGCGGGAGCAATGACCGCGACATTTGCGATTTCATCGTAGAGGTAGGTGCCGTCTTCCATCGCGGGCAACGCAGCAGGCGGCTCCATGGTTCTTGCGCGACCTATACCCGAATGCAAGGCAGCTCCGCAAATGCGAATTGCAGCAAATTTGCTTGAAAACACATTGTGGTCACATTGAGCCCGTTCCCTCCTGCACCTGACTGCTTCGGTGCCATAGGAGGATCTATGCCGGCAAAAAAGAAGGCGACAGCCCGCCGCGAGTACACTCGCGACGACATCAAGGCGCTTAAGGCCCACTCGAAGGCTCGCACGCCGATCGACAAGATCGCCAAGCAGATGAAGCGCACGGTGCCGGCTCTTCGCACCAAGGCGCATGTGCTCGGCATCAGCCTGGGCCATCAGCGCTGAAGGTGAACGCCTCGGCTGACCGCCGGCCGCCGCGGAACTGGTTTGCTCTGGCGCGAAGCGCCCGCCCCGCTCCCGCTTGCATTTGTTTCACATGAAACCGTTCCGCAAATGCAACTGCAAACAAAATCTGCAAACGGCGGGAACGCCGACACCCGGCGGCGGTTGCCGCTTGTGTCGGCCCGATCATCAGATCCGGACAAGGGCTAGACATCCTCTGAGGTGCTGCCAGCGGCGTGTCGGACGGCCCGCAGCGGGCAGTGCCTTGGGGGCCAAAAATTTGCCTCGCGTTTGCATTCATGCTAATGCGGAACGATGGCACAGCGCTCCCTCAAAGACCAGATCCGACTTCCCAAGCAGGGCCGCGGAAGGCCGAAAACCCAGACCGTGTGGTCGGAGCGCACCAGGCTCGCCAGAGCCGGCGCAGAGAAGCGCGGCCTCTCCTTCGAGATCGACGCCGAGTACATCGAGCAGCTGTTCGCCGTGCAGGAGGGCAAGTGCGCCATCTCCGGCCTGCCGCTGATCATCGACTGGGCGGCCTGCAACCCGACCGCCTCGCTCGACCGGCGGGACTCGAGCCGTGGCTACATCAAGGGCAACGTGCAGTGGGTCCACAAAGTCGTCAACGAGATGAAGTGGGACTACTCCGAGGACTACTTCGTCGCGATGTGCATGGCGGTCGCGGCCCATTACCGCCCGGGCGAGGTTCTGAGTGAGAAAGAGCGCGCAGCGCTCGCGGGTCAGCCGCAGTCTGAGAAGCCCCACAAGGCCCGAAACCACAAGCACGACTTCAAGACAGACAAGAAGGTCGCGCCGCCGAAGCCGGAGGAGTTCGTCTCTGCCGGAGGCATGTTGTTCTGATGCTCTGGCTCGATCACAAGATCTTCGGCAACGGTCACGGGCTCGCGTCGCCCTACTTCGACGACCGGTTCTACTGGCTGGGCGGCCGGCTCTACACATGGATCGGCGGCTTCGGCGCCCAGCTGCAGAGCTTCCAGTGGCGGCATCCTCTACCCGGTGAGGAGAGGGTCATCCGCGGCAAGCGGTTCCGGCCATTCCAGAGCCGCCGCCAATTCCTGTGGCTCTTCCGGGACACGATCTTCGCGATCCCGACGCCGATCAGCCGCATCTCGGTCAGCTGGGCAACGGAGTTGCCGGCCGATCTCAACGACGCCAACGCCTTCCTCCGCGAGTTCAAGCGGCGCCTGGGAGACCATCTGTGACCAAGAGCTACGTCGACCCCAGCTACATCAACCGGTGTAGCATCGAGGAGCTGCGCCGCATGCTAATCGACTCGCTGGAGTTCGAGTTCGGACTGATCGCGGCGATCCGCAGCGAGGCTGAGATCCCCAGCGGGCTCGTGCTCAGCCGACTCGGCCAGGCTGGCTCATGGCCCGAAGACAGCACTCTCGGCAAGCTGGTTCAGCGCAAGCTGGGTCTCGACGCCGTGCCGCCCGTCTCGGAGTGCGAGAGCGGGGCCGGCGTGTGGTGGCGCATCCTCCAGGGTCTCAAGACCCCACGGCCGGAGGAGCTGCCGTGAACACCGAGCAGATGCGCCAGGAGATCGAGCTATCCGAGATCCGCGTCGGCAGCCGCGTCACCGTCAGCCCGTCCTGCCAGTTCTCCGGCGAGTGGCCCGGCGAGTACGTGGTCGTGTCCATGACCTGGGAGTATCAGGACATGGGCTGGATCAACGTCGGCATCGCGTCCGCCGACGACATCAAGCACGCCAGCGGATGGACGGACGGCTTCTCGCTCGACGACCTGATCGTGGTGCGGTGATGAGCGGCCACTCCGTTAGCAACGCGGTAGGAGTTCGCGCCGTTCTGAGCGGCAAGCTCACCGCGGATTACGGCGGCACCCGGGTCTACGAACTCGACGGCGACCACTACTTCATCCCGGAGCAAATCTGGAAGGCGATCGAAAATGAAGCGGCGAAGCGCCCCGGCCAAGGCCCTTGAGAGCCCGCTGTACCGTCAGCGCGTGATCGACAGCCGGAAGAAGAAACGCAAGGCGGCCGAGAAAGCGGCGGCCAAGGACTGGGAGCCGCATCGCGGCACGCCGCGGCAATCCTGGCGCGACCCGAAGAGGCCGAACATTGACTGGAAATAGCGCGGAGCGGAGGAGTACGAGGAACTGGCCAAGCGGATTCAAGGCCGAACGCGGCGTCGGGACGCATAGGAATTGCTGTCAGCTCGAAGCGCTCACCAGCCACACGGGCTTAGAGATCCATGGGATCCAGTTTGTCGAACTCCTCGTCGGGGATTTTGTCGGCCAGTCGGGTCAGGCGAACCTCCGCATTCTCCAGCTCCCCGTCGATCTCGCAGTAGGTTAAGGCCGTGTCGGCTTTGGCCAGATGTTTCTCGATCAAGCGCCACAGCTCGACCCGGAACTCGTATTTGCTGAATGACATTTGCGTCGCTCCGTGCTCGGGTCTGACTACCATCAGCGCGGAGCGCTCGCTACCCATGGAACGCGAGATGGCGACCCGCATTGGCCATTCATGGATGACAGTTCTGGATCGCCATCATGGCCGCCTCGATGCTGCTGCTGGTCGGCGTGGCCGCGCTGCTGGTGCGCCAGCCCGAACTGATCGACCCCGCGATGCCTGTGAAGAGCTGGTAGCGCGGAGCGCTCGCTACATTCGACAACATCGGTACTGTCAATGTCACCAACCGGCAAATAAACCGGCAATCCGGCGGCAGCCGGCGGCGCGGCGGACCTGGTATTCTTAGGGCGAAGCCCTCGCCGGCCATGCGGCAAAAAGATCGGCCAGGGGATCGGCCAGTCTCAGGGCGGAGCCCTCGCTGCAATTGCCCTTTTGGGGCTCGCGGCGCGGACATGGGGCCCCAAAACCGGGTGGGGTCTTTTTGCAGGCCACCCCCTGTCAGAAATTTGCATACGTTTTTCGGACAGCCCCGAATGCAAACGGCCAGGGAAGCCCCAGGAGCGGCCTGCCAGTCCAGGGTACGCCAGTCGCGGGCCGCCAGTTCTAACGCACACAGCCCCTGTTTCTCGGTCACGACGGGTACGTTCGGGCAAGTCCCTGCCACTGCGGGGAAAATGGCCTTTTAGGGGTCGAAAGTATGAGTGGGACGGCCAACCGAGGGGGCTATGTCAATAAAAAAATCTTCCCCCAAAGCTCGAAACTTTGAAATATTTTTCTCCTCGCAAAAGGGCTCGGGACTAGACGAAAGTCTAATGAAAATCAGGGTTTTTCGAATACTCTAGAGGCTCAATCCGAGGGATTGACGACTCGGCATTTGCATTGATGCTAACCAATTGAATTTATTGAGCTTTTCATGATCGATCGATCTCCGAAAATCGATGATTTCGGATTTTCCACTTCGCTAAACCGTTGAAATCATTGGACTTTTTTTCTCGTTTGCAACTCTGATTTCATTCGCTATTGTCAATCCATCGAAACAACGGAGTTTCGAGACGCCAAAGGCGGAGGGGCTTTCCCTTTCCTTTGACGGTTTCCGGACCGCGTTTCCGTTTCATGTTGGATGGCTGCAAAGCTTGGCAACATGGCAGCAAACCCGGACCGAAACCAAGCGGACATAGCAAAGCACGGGACTAGGGCCGAAAGCCTTTGGGGGAAACCCTGACCGGTAGCGAAGCGAGGGACGGTGACAAACCGGACCGATGGAAAGAGGCGAATAGCCGTTCATGCATGGCATGCTTTCCGATAGCCAAGCGAGGGAAACCGTTAAGTGTGCTTGCGCGGTGGAATGGCGTTAGGCCTCTTGCCTAAAGCCTCTAACCCCGGGATCGAAACCGGACCGCGACAAGGCGATTTGCAGCCATTCAATTGGCAATATGTGGCGCAAGTTTCGGTCTAGAAAGCTTCCCCCTGACGGGAAGCACGGGTAACGCCACTAGCCGCCGGAGGGACTCAACCCCTCGCGACGGAGTCCTAGTGTACTAAAGGTAGTTAAGTCGAAAACCCTGTACCTATGCGGAAATGGTGCAATTGAGACGCTAGAGTCGTTCCGGACCGAGTCCGGCAATTGCACGATTTTCAATGCATGGCCAGTAATGCCAGTAACGGCGCGCCGTACTAAACCCGAATGTGACGGGATAAGCGGCGCCGCTAACCGGAACGTAGTCGCGCAAGCGGCAAGGTTAGTTGGGCCTCTTTCGATTTGGCTAGTCTCCGGACGATACGACATTTCCGAATAACCCCTATCCGCAATGGCATGCTTTGGGGTTGCGTATCGTCCCCGGGTTAGTCCCGGCTTTCCATAGCCTTTCATGAGTTAGCATCGCGGCGGACCGATCAAACGCGCAATTGAATTTGCAGCGTCGGTTTTCGCTTTGCCGGACATGAACGGAACTAGTTAGGCCGGTTCCCCCGGGTAACAAAACACAATCACCGCACTCTCTCCGGGCGTCGCTTCAAACGGCGCCCGGAGTCTGCCTATCGGCAAGCGGTTCAATCGGGACCGTTTCCCGATAGGCGTGACCCCTATCAACCCACATTGTCAAACAGGAGTCGAACTATGTCTTCCAAGACCATTGCAACCAAGCCCCAAACCTCCGCCACTCTCAAGCTTGTGGAAGGCGCGGGCAATATCACCAAGCGTCTGGCCACGCTCAAGACGACCATGGCCAGCGCGCAAGCTGAGACTCATCTCCTCGCCTGCTCTGTCCTCGCCCATGTCGGCAAGCACAAGGATGTGCGACTCGTGACTACGCTCCTCGAGTCGGTCGGTGACATGGTCCGCACCAACGCCATCCGTGCGTGGTTCGAAGCCCACGGTCCGGTCGCGTTCGACGACAAGGGCGCCATCCGCTACGCGGGCGAACGTCCTACCCAGATCGCCAAGGCCATGGGTACGCCCTTCTGGAAGTTCAAGCCGGAGGCTGCCTACGTCCCGATGGAGATCGGCAAGTCGTTCGATCGCTGGGTCAAGGCTCTGGAGAAGGATGCCAAGGAGACCGGCCGCGACCACACCGCGCTGATCGCGGGCCTCGTCAACCTGCGCCCGGATGCCGAGCCGACCACCGTCGCCCCCGCCACCGCTCCGGCCGATGCTCCGGCTGCCGAGCAGAAGCAGGCCGCCTAACCCCTCCATCCTCCCCCGACTCTACCCCCGCCCGAGGTGCGCCCTTGGGCGGGGTTTTCTTTGCCTGAAACGCGAGTGCCGCAAGCCGGCCTTCCCGCCTCACGCAAGGAGTCTGCCATGACTGCACCCCGCAAGGTCTATCTGCAAACCTGCCCACGCGGCAGCTGGGTCACGCCCACGGTCGGCAAGCGCCGTACCCGGCTCGAATACACCCTGAGCCACGCCACCCTCCTCATGCTCGCGGCATCACCCGCCAACGCCCGGCTTGTCGACTGCGTCACGGGCGAGGTCGTCGCCACCCGCAACACGGTCGAGATCGCCCGCGCCCGGCTTCGCTACGGCACCCCCGCCCCAGCTGCGCCCGCCCCGCGTCCGCTCATCCGCAAGAAGAACCCGGATGGCTTCGCACCGGTCGTCATCCCTCCGCCCAAGAACCACATCGGCTCGTGGTGGGCTGGCACGGTCGCCAAGAACCGCACCCACATCACCGGCGCCATGCTGGTCGCCACCCAAGACGCCCGCTTCGTGCCCCCGAAGAAGCGCGCGTAGCCCCTCACCCTCCCGTCCACCTCCCAACCAACGCCTGGAGTCCGTCCCATGATGACCCTCACCGAGGCTCGTCAACGCCTCACCCTGTCCGGAATGCGGATCGGCCGCACGCAAGCTGGCGACTACCGCGTCGCGTTCGCCGAGCTGAGCTACCGCGATGCCGAGCCGAGCGCCTACTACACGGACGATCTCGAGGACGCGGTCATCACCGGCTCCCGCATGCGCCATACCGCGCCCCTCGACGCCCAGTTCTGGATGACCACGCCCTATCAGGGCGCCCGCACCGTCTCCAAGGACGGCAAGGCCATCTATCTCTGAACCACAGAGCGCCGGGTCTCTGCCCCCAACCCGGCTGGCGATCCTGACCCCCAGTAAATGGAGTAACCCCCGTGAGAAGATTGAACGCGCTCGTCATCCCCGTCCCCGTCGCTTGCATTTTCCTTTGCGCATTTGCATGGGCCGGCTGGCACATGGGCGGCAAAGCCTCCCAGTCCGGCCTCGAACCCCAAATCGCCACGCTGGAGCGCCTGCTTAGATAGGCCAATTACCACATATAGTGGCTGTACCCCCGTTTTTGGGGTCTAGACCCCCTGTTTGGGGACACTTTTGGCCTCTAGAGCACTAGATCTAGTGCTCGGAGGGGCTGATTTGGCGATTTTAATTGATGCCTTTTATGGGAAGCGTGGTTTCGATTCGACCAACTTTCCTCTGTTTCGGCCTCGTTAGTGCGTTCGTTGGGCCTGTATGCGCCCTCAGTGTGCGTAAGGCTGGCTTGCAGTGCCCTGACACAGATCAGGCTCAACCACTGGCCAGTCTCTTCTCCCCCTCTCTATGCGCCCCCTATGGGATCTTAATCTGCGTGGTCTGCTTAGCCGGCGGCCCGCGAATGGAGGAGTTCGTCTGATGTCTGGATTTATAGGCTTTCGTGCCACTCTGGGCATGCGGCCCGGGAATGCTCGGGACCGGCTTCGTGTGCTCTATACGAGCCTTCAAGACCGGACCGGCAAGTCCGCCAAGCAGGCGGCGATCCTGGCCGAGGCCTTCTGTGTCCTCTTCTCTCGGAGTGTGTCCGAGGCGGTGATCACGGCCACGATCGAGGAGCTGGAGGCGGCCTTCGAAATTCGAAATCGGGGTCCGGAAAATACCCCGGCGGCCCCTAAATCGGGAATTATTCTGGAATTTCCCCGACCCTAATTCCCGCGGTACGCCTGTACCATGTGCGCCCCGAATAAGAGGGCGCTGAAGGCGGCGAGAACGCTCGCGAGAGCGCTCGGAGACAGCAATTCCATTTGCATCTCTATAGCACAAATGCAAATGAAAATCAAGAGGTTAGCCCCGATGTCCGCCGAAGATCCGCCCGAGGAACTGACGCTGAAACTGCTCCCCATGCCGGGAGGCAACGTGCGCCTGGTCGTTTGGGAGAACAACGTGGTCGTCGACATTCACGAGACCATTGACGGCGCAGACCCGAAGTCAGTCCGCAGGATCATGAACGAGATGCTGCGCGTGATCTACGTCAAGGGGTACACGAAGGACGAGTACGCCGTCCGCGTGAAGGGGTGATCCCGCAAAATTACGTCCAAGGCAGATTGCGCTTGCTTTTTGCCTTGCTTGAATGCAAACAGCGCAAACGCAAACGGAGCGGACCATGCTGGTCTACAGAGTTGAGCACCCCGAAGGTGGAGGCCCCTACATTGGCCCCAACAGCATCGGCGATCTGGGATTTCGCCATTGCGATCCCGGCCACCCGCCGCCGATCGAAGACGACATCGGCAGCGTCAACGGCCAGCAGTGCGGCTTCGCCTCGCTCGCTCAGTTTCAGGCGTGGTTCGACCCCGTCGAGAGACAGGAGCTGAAGGACCGTGGCTTCGTGCTGATGACCTTCCACACCGACACCTTCCGCCTCGGTCGCAAGCAGCTGACCTTCGACCGCCACCTCGCGAAGCCCGACATCGTGCTCGATGTCACCACCGCGCTACCGAGGAACTGATCATGCGAACCCTGTCCTTCCTCTCCGCCGACCAGATCGCGGAACTGCACCAACGCCTCAGCCGTCGCTGGCGCTCCTCGCACGATCCGCATGCCATGCGCCGCTGCTACCGCATGATGTGCCGCGTCCTGTTCCTGGTCCGGCCGGTCCCCGAGGTGCAGCCGTGAAAACCGCTGCCGAGATCGGACCCATCATCGAGCGCCTGTTCCGCGCCGATCCGCTCCACAAGGCACTGCCGG
The DNA here is from genome assembly GCF_051853035.1 of Bradyrhizobium sp. SPXBL-04. Taxonomy (NCBI): domain Bacteria; kingdom Pseudomonadati; phylum Pseudomonadota; class Alphaproteobacteria; order Hyphomicrobiales; family Nitrobacteraceae; genus Bradyrhizobium; species Bradyrhizobium sp. SPXBL-04. Next base: position 6,442,500 of record NZ_CP182472.1, read on the forward strand.
CCGAGAGCTGGCTCGCCGCCCAGCTGACCGCGATCGAAATCGCAGGCGGCAAAGCCAAGCCCCGCTTCGTCGAGAAGGCCAAGCGCTACTACGGCGAGGAGCTGATCGCATGCCTGTGAAGCTCCGCTCAGTTCCCCGCCCCATCCCAACGCTGATCGTGGTCCGCCGCGACGGCATCATCGAGCAGGTCTGCATGCGGTCCCTCCGCATCGCCCGCGCCGCCGCTCGCAGCTTCAACGAGGCCGGCGCCTGCCGTGCCGCTTTCGCCATGTGGAGATAACAATGCCGCACGTCTTCGATCACACCCCGACCGCGCAGGAAATCTTCGATCAGGCCTGCGTCTACTTCGCCACGACGGACGGTCCGTCGACCAGGATGCGGTCCTATGGCGACGCCTGCCTGTACCGCAACAACGAGACCGGCCGCGAATGCATCGCCGGCCACTTCATCCCGGATGACAAATACAGCCCGGCGATGGATGACCTCACCCAGCTCGGCAGCACCTACAAGGGCGGCGGCTCGGGCATCGAGAACCTGCTGGTCTACTTCGCAGGTCTGCCGTCGTGGTTCGCCGAACATCTGCCTCTGCTCAAGAGCCTGCAGAAGGTTCACGACGAGCATCACAACTGGACCGAGGACCGGAGCTGGAACTACGCCGGCCTCGCCATCTCGCTGAACAGCGTCTCCGCTGTCCACAAGCTCAACCCCAAGGCCATCGAGCAGGTTAAGGCACGCCGCGTGCCGGCCGGCTGGCAATCCGTGGAAGCCTGAACCATGACGAAGATTTCCGAGCTGCTCGCCGCCGCCAGAGCGAAGATCGCTGACCCGACCAACTGGACGCAAGGTGCCCATGCCCGGGACCGGTCCGGAAACGCGGTCATGATCACCTCCGAGTCCGCCGTCTGCTTCTGTGCAGATGGCGCGATCGCTCTGGCGGCCGGTGTCACCGCCGAGGCTGACGGCTCCCTGAACAGGGGGCCGAACTACTGGGATGCGACGCGGATCATGCGTCGGGCCGCCCAGTACCTGACCGGCGAAGACAGCTACGTCAGCATCAATGACGGCGATGGCAGCAGCGTCGGCGGCAAGCCGGCGCACGAAGGCATCCTTGCCGTCTTCGACAAAGCTATCGATCTCGCGAAGTCCCGCGAGGAACTCGGCCTGACCCGGGTGCCGCCGCGATGATGAAGCTCTGCTTCGAGCACGAGAACGGTCCGTACCCGATCCAGCTGTTTCAGCAGGGGATCGACCGCTTCACCGTCGCTTACGGGCACGATGTCAAGACGGACCTCAACTATGCCGACGCCGCGAGCGAACTCGGCGCCAGCATCATGCACATGCTCGCCTGCGAGCACAAACTCGACAACCGCGAAAGGAAGCGCCGCCGATGAAGCGCACCAAGAAGCAGAAGGACATCGACGCTGCACGCATCCAGCGTGCCGTGAACGGCATCCTGATCCCCATGACCTCGATCCCGCGAGTCTATGCCCACGCCGAGAAGCTGATTGCCAACGGCGCTGATGACACCGAGCTGACGAACGGCATCCGCGCGTTCCTCACCCCTGAAACCACCACCCTGCATGTCGGGAGGCGCTGATGCTGTCGTCACTTCCATTCCACCCGGCCGATCCGTTCCAGACCGATCCGGCCATCATCGAGAGCCAGCACCGTGCGGCCAGGACGACGCGGACGTTCTGCGAGCTGGGCATGGATGCCTTCGAGTTCAAGGACGATGGCGGCCGGCACTACGTCGTCAACCGCGCGACCGCTGCCCGTTGCATGGAGTTCGACACCTTCGTCGCCTTCACGTCGGCGCACATGGTCCGCGCCCTGGAGCTGCCGTGGGGCGAGATCGGCCGTGCCTAAGTTCAAGGACAAGGACTGGGTCCGCTCTGCCAGATACCGCGAGAAGGCTGCGTTCGTCGGCCAGATCGTCGGCATGAGCCAGGGCGAATACATCGTCCGTGACGGAGACCGCGTGAAGTGGCTCCGCACCGAGGATCAACTCACACTCGTCGACAAGGACGCAGCATGACCGTGCTCACCGCCAAGACTGATGCGGCCTACAACGCCGCATGCAGACTGCCCTGCTCGCTCCCGATGGGGAACATGCAGGTCGATGTCGATCCGGCCTTCATCGGCTGCATCGATCCGCTCGACTACACCGAGACGTCGCCGAGCAACGACAACCGCGAGGAACAGCGCGCTCGCATCAATCACTGGCGACTGTGATGACCGAGCGTCAGCGCAGGCGGCGCCGCCTGGAGATCATCCGCGCCCTGTCCGACATGTCCCGCAATGGTTGGGCAGGAGCGCGGTTCGAGGACTACCACCCGCTCGAAGTCGAACTGCGAGGATTGGAGAAGACATGCTGATCGTCGTCAAGAAACTGGAGCAGCTGCCGACCCAAGCGGTGCAGTTTGCCGACATCATCGTCTCCCGCGAGGGCAAGGTGCTCAAGCATCGCGGCCAGATGGCCCATGATCCGCGTCGGGTGAAGCGTGCCTTGCGCCTGCTCGGCATCAAGTCGGTGCAGCCGCGATGAAGTGCCCATCGAACCACTGGAATGATGGGAACGACGTCTGCGCCGACTGCGGCGAGGATCTCAATCCGCCAACCACAGCACACGAACGGATGCTGGAAGGAGTCCGAGTCAGCGATCGCCTGTGGTGCGAGAGCGACCTCCACTGGCGGACCAATCGCTGGTCCGAGGAAGGATGACCATGACCGAACGACTGACCGAAACAGCCATTAAACGCGATGGCGAGGTAAAGAGCGGCTTCCGCTCGCACTACCAGCTCCGTCAATCTCTCGACCCGAGCGATCCCGATCCGCGAATCAGCAAGGAGGGCGACGTCGACGGCTTCCTCACCTCCACGGGTCGCTTCGTCACCCGCAAGGAGGCGCGCCTGATCGCGATCGAAAGCGGTCAGGTATCTCATCACTGGAAGACTGCCACGCGAGACATCCTCTCGTCTGACATCAACTGGTAGCGAGGTCCCCGGTGTGCAGTAAAGCGGTCTGCACACGAAGGCAGGGGAAAGCCGCAGGGCCACTCATCAAACGGCTTAGCTATAGGCGCCCATGGTCCGCGCCTGGCCAGGATAGCCACCCATGACATGACTGTGAAGTTCGCGAGCCCGGAGAAATGGGCGGCGTATTTGGTTGCTGCGACCCAAACGCAGTGGCGAGGCCGGCGCTATCCGGCCATCATTCAATAGTGGAACACTAATGCGTAAAACCCTCACGATTATCGTCGCTTTGCTCCTCTCGACACCGGGAGCATATGCTCAGAGCGTTCCCATCGAGCCTGACGCGATCATGAGCAAGAGCCTCCCGCTTTCGATCGTCGATCCTGCTGTCGCGCTTATTCGATCGAACGGCTGGCGGTGCGACAGCGTGTCGTCACTCGTTCCGTTCGTGATGTCCCGCGGCTTCACGATCAATTGCAACCACTTCCGCTACGCCTACGAGCTGGCTGATCGCGGCGGCAACTGGGTCGCGACCCTGAAGTGACCGGAGAGGCCGGCGCTATCCGGCCATTCCCCTGCTCTTATGCGAGCGCGGTCATCCCCACACACAGCAAGCTAATCCCGGTTGAGCCGGGTAACTGCCAAATCGGATGGTCCACCGCGCTCACATAAGTGCAGAGGAGACAGGCCATGAAGTAAGCGACCCCCACTGTTTAACCCGAACGAGAGTGACTGAGTTTTTCTTTGGACCGGTGAAGCCGCGAGCGACCGGACGCACAGCCCGACCAGCGGCGGGCAAACCCAATCCGCTGGTGCAATTCGAGGTGAGAGATGCGCCAAGAGCCTATCGAGACCGCGCCGTATGACACACGCATTCTGGCGACGGACGGCAAGTGGACTGCCGTGGTCTATGCCACGCCAGATACACCGCCGGAATGGCGCTGGCGCATCTCTCACTGGGCGGTTTGCCAGGAGTACGACTGGACGCCGACCCACTGGTTTCCCGAAGTGAAGATACCGGAGCTAAATGCTCCGGAAGAGACGAGCCCGGGTAGCGCCGGGCTAGTGGGGATGCCGTCCCCATGAAGTGAAGCCGAGCGCTCTCGGCAAAACTCAGGCCCGGACCTCGGAGAGGTCGCGATGGTGGTAGCGACAGCTGGACACGGTGGAGGCCCTCATTAAGGCCAGTGAAGCACGCCCAGCCCACCAACCCAATTCACGCCCGAGGTGCGCCTTGGGCCTTGCTTGAAGGCAAATGCACATGGGAACGAACTACTACGTCGACCGGCCGCGGCCCTGCTGCCCGACGTGCGGACAGACAACTTCAGAAGTCGTCCACATCGGTAAGAGCAGCGCTGGATGGCGCTTCCAGTTTCGCGGCTATCGCGAAGAGGGACTGACCAGCGCCAAGGCGTGGTTGGAGTTCTTGCAGGACAAGCCCATCGTCGACGAATACGGCCACCATCACGAGCTGACTGACTTCGTCGACATGATCCGCTCCAAGCATGACGGGCGCGTTGCGTACGGCGACCGCATGGAGATTGACGCGGACGGTTACCCCATCGCGCACTACGAGTTCTCGTGATGGACAAGATCATCCCACCGCAATGGAAGTACGTCGCCCGCGACCTCGTCATCACCTACCAGGACATCCACAAGCTGGCGGTCAGGCGCGGCACCCGCGTGGAGCGGCAGCGCACCGGCTGGGGCGATAGCTATGCCGTTCACTGGCGAGACGTCGAGTTGCTGAGCAAGACGAAAGCGCTGTTCGATCACGACAAGATCTATCGCTTCATCTGGATCAGTAATGCAGACCTCACCGAAACACCGCCGGAGCAGGCCAATGCCCAAGCCTAAGACCAACGTCCAGTTCGTCACCGACCTGATGGAGTTTAGCCGGTACGGCGCCCTCGCCCAGGTGTTCGTGATCGATGCACTCGACAAGTGGTCGAAGAAAATCTCGGAAGTCGATCCGGCCCAGGTCGACAGCGCCATGATCAATGGCGAGGCCTGGGTCGGAGTGGCCAAGGAAATTCAGCAGAAGATCGAGGAGCGGAAGTGATGGCGAAGATGGCAAAGAAAAAGTTTGAGACCTTCACGCCGGTCCAGGTCGAGGCTGCTCTCTGCGTGTGGGAATGCCTCAACGAGTGGACGCTCGGCAACGAGAAGGACGTCGAAAAACTCGAGGAAGAGGCCGCGAAGAACCCCAATTCCCACGCCGCCCTCCGCGTCGATTGGATCAAGCTGCGCGAGGACACCGGGTCCGGCGAGATGCGTTCGCAGTCGATCGTTCTCGGCCTGTGGTGCCTGGAGATCTACGACCTCCTCACCAAAGACGACGAGGAGTTCTTCTCCTGGTGGTCGTACGACTGGGAGGTGATCCCGTGCATGCTGTCGCACGCTGTCGACAAGGACGGCAAGGTCTCGATGTACCGCGGCGACTACATCTACACGGGCAAGGGCCTGATCGATCCGCACAGCGCTGCCCAGCTGGTCGCGCAGGAGTTCTGCTGGCGCAAGTTCGAGGACGAGTGCGAGAGCCAGGCCGAGTCGCAGTGGAAGTATCGCGGCCTGGTCAACGACCATATCGACTCCGTCCGCAACGCCTTCGAGGTTGGCGAGGAGCCAGCCGCATTCATCAAGTCCCTCGGCGAAGAGCTTGAGCTGATCGACTTCAAGTGAGCATCACAATGCGAGAACGGCAACTGACGCGCCTGGAGCTGCTGCGTGAAGTGTCGCAGGCGCTGAACATGATACCCCGCAAGGGCTATCGCGGCGGCAAGTACCGCGACACATACGAGCTGGCGGCCGAGCTGGACCGCCATCTGGCATGGGAAGAGAACAACAAGGCCGAGAGCGATGCCTGACAATCATCGCTCTGGCCGGCTCGTTGCCGCCAGTGAGGAAGAGCTGTCTGACTTGGCGGCGTGGCTTGTCGACCACCCCGACGACGTCACACACGAGGTCCGCTTCGAGGCGATCGACTTCATGCACAAGACCATCGACGCGGTCGAAACCTACCCCTGCACCGTCTACGTGCCGACCCATCTGGTCGATGCGATCAACGGCGTGATCGACGATTGGACGGAGGTTCTCTCCGCCCATGACGAGAACTTCGAAACTAATCTGGTGATCCCATGAGCGCATACGAACGAAGCGAATGCCCCAAGACCTCGCCCTGGGGCGCCATCCAGGACAAACGCGAGCTGGCGCCCGGCATCTGGCAGGTCTCGACGGCAGGGCATGGCGGCATCAAGCTGTCCCGCGAGCGCAACGCCGCCGTGCCGAAATACATGCGCAACGAGGGCGGCTGGTACGAGGAGGACTGCGACTGGGCGAAGGCCGCCGTGGTTCATCCGATCGGCTTCCAGCGCATCATCAAGACCGAAGGCAAGCCTGATCGGATTGAGTGCGAGGTTGCCATCGAGACGCTCCGCAACTGGCACCCGAGTGCCTACGAGAGCTTCACTGGCACAATCCTCGAAAAGGGCATGTCAATCGTTCGCGATCAGCAGATCTTCGATCTGGAGAACGAGAACAACTACGTGGGTGCTGCTGCCTGGGGCGACTGGGCGAGCTGGGTGCCGAAGGGCAAGGTTGGCGTCCTCGCTCGCCGCGCCTCCGACAAATCAGAGAAGTGGTTCATCGTCGATGGTGAGCTGTATTCGAAACGGAAAGCCGGCTTTGGGTTCGTCATCGACATGACCCGAGACACCGAAATTCCCAACCCCGAGAAGAAATGATGACCGACTACGAATGGATATACGCCGTCCTGATCTGGGTCGGCTACCTGATCTTCAGCTTCACCATGAGCGGGCGATCAACCAGCCTGTACATCGCCGGGGTCAACCTCTTCTTGTTCATCTATGCGGGCCATTGGCTATCGCTGACCATAGGCCTCATCTCCGGATGGATGGCATCCTGGGAGGAACAATGACCGTATCCGCCTGTGACTACATGGACTACGTGAACGAGGCGCTCGGCATCAACATCGCCGTCGAGGACGGTGCCGAGCTGGTGACCAACATCGCCGTCGCGGAAGTTCACCGCCTGAAGGGCATCGAGAAGCTGCTTCGGGACAATCTCGACCACATCATCGGCGCCCTGTCGACCGTGCAGGACATCGACGACGACAATGACCGGCCGGACGACGCCAAGGCCTCCCGCGAGCTGATCGAAAAGCTCCAGAACCTGCCCGATCCCGACCTCGAAGAGGACGAGGAAGAGGAAGAGGAGGAGGACGACGATGCGTGAGTTCGTTAACGCCTACAGCGCAGGCCACGCCTACGACGACGGCGAGAATGACGTGGTCATGCTGTTCATCAGCGGGCCTCGCGGCGGCACCCGCTGCGCTGAGCCACTCACGCCACTCCAGGCAAGGAGTCTGCGGGACAGCCTGGACATCGCGCTGCTGAAGATCAGGGACGCCGAAGTCCGCAGGGAGGAAGGCCTCCCTACCCCTCGTTAAAACTTGACAGGTCGCTTGCTTGAATGCAAACACCGACAGCAAAGGAGAACAATCGTGAAGATTTCGTTGAAGCGTGCGCTCAAGCTGCGCAAGGAACTCGAAGCCCTGGTCGCCAAGGTCGACCTGCCGACCGCCGTCCAGGTCTCGCTCCTCGTGGACGCCAACCTCACCGACCCGACCGCGGCGCTCAAGCCCGGCGCCGAGGCGCTGATCAAGCGCGTCGAGGAATACCAGAAGCTCTCGGAGATCCTGGCGGTTGTCCGCACCAAGATCGCCAAGGCGAACATCGAGAGCGATGTCGAGCAGTACCTCGCTGAGGCTGCGCACGCCACCCGCATGATCGCGCTGTACCGCAAGCTGGCGTCGGCCGGCGTGACGCCGGAGATCGATCAGCTCACGGCCGAGCTGAGCTACAGCAAGCAGGCCCTGACCGGCCAGTCCGCCGGCTACGGTCGGCCGGAGCGCGCGGTGAACGTGTCGGTCGTGCTCCCCGAGCTGCGGGACAAGGCATCCGAAAGCGTCACCGGCTGGAAGCGTCTGCTGGAGACGCTGGAAGACAGCCGCACCGGCAAGAATGCGTCGGTGCAGATCGAGATCGCCGACGAGGACAGTCAGCTGCTCCGGCAGCTCGGCGTCCTCTAAGGCGGTGGGCGGGAGACTGAACGAAAGACACACCCCGTAGTCCTCGGACTGCATTGGCAACAGCTTTCACAAGCAAACGCTCCTCGTTAGCCGGATAACCCTATGGCCCCCATCAGTGTGGGCTTTGTCCATCGTTACCGGCCCTATGAGCTGTCGTTCATTGTTCCTTGTGCATCGTCCTTCGGCTTTCGTCCGTGTCCGACGTCAGTCTCCCGTTTCCCCATGGAGTTTCGATCATGAGCATCAGCGATAAAGAGCTGGCCGAGCTGCAGCGCCGACGTCAGGAGCTGCTGATCGGCCCGCAAGACGATGAGGAAGGCGATCCGATCTACGAAGCCGAGGACGTCGGCTGCTCATGCCAAGAAGCCGGCATGGAGTCCGAATGGGACTGGCACAAGGATCAGCAGGCCTACATCTGCAACGGTTGCGGCGAGGTGCAGTGATGGCTCACCAGCACGTCGTCTTCGATACGACGGACGTGGCTTCCTACAAGCAGTCCGAAGAAGTTATCCGGCTCAGCGCGAAAGGTCCTCGCGGTGGATACCGGAATGCCGAGTTTCTCACGCCCGACCAGGCGCGAGATCTGATCTCTAAGCTCCAGCTCGCCCTGGACGGCAAAGGCGAGACCACCGGTCGATAGACCGTCCCAACCTCACCACATCGAAAGATCTACTATGAAACTGCACGCACTCGCTGCGTCGGCGGTAACGCTGGCGCTTGCCTTCATTTCTCCTGCCGAAGCCAGCAACGTCAATAGCGACTTCGTGGCGCTGGCGACGATCAGCTACACCGTCCTCATGAAGTGTCCCGACTTCGAGTACATCGAAGGTAGCGGCCAGCTCAAGGCCGATCAGATGGGCGCCGACTACGACACGTACGGCCCTGCCACGGTGAACGCTATCTTCGCGATCATGGGCAATGAGTACGACCGGACCAAGCTGATCCCGTCCGTCACGCAGCAGGTCCGCAATAACCTCGAAGAATTGCTAGGTGAGATCAAGAAGGGCGACGGCTACTTCTGCAAGAAGTACGGGGCTGTGATGCTCAACGTCGGCTTCATGAAGAGGAAGTGAGCGATGGAGAAGCAGCTCTACATCTCTCCGCGCTCCGCCGAGTCCGCCGCTCAGAAGGCGGTCAGCGAGAACCGCGCCGACAGCTACCGGGTCAAGCCGTCCCGCCAGCGCAATGACGATCGATCCTGGGACTTCGGCTTCGTCGCCATCCTCATGAAGTCGGGCCAGGCCGCAGGCTTCGCCTGATCCAATCCACCAACATCAACAAGGAAAGCAGCATGCTCCAGGCTCCAGCGCCCGAGTTCATCAGTTCCAGGACCATCCTGACCGCGATCGGCATCTCGGCGCTGGTCTGGTGTGCCATAATCTTTGCTTGAATGCAATTAGCTTTCGTGCAAGGATATTGCAAATGAAGCCCAGCAACACCCTCTCCGTCGCCGAAGTCGTCGATCAATTCCGTGCCTACCGCGAAGCCAACCCGGCCTGGGGTGTGCTCCACCTCGTCATGGAAGACGGCAACGTTCGCGACAAGCACGTCCGCTTCTGCATCGAGAGCGCCCTCGAACAGGGCGACACAGAAGGCCACGAGCTGGCCTGCCTGCTGCTCGGACTGAGCACCACGCAGCGGCAAAAACTCAGGAGGATCTGATGTTCGCCATCGGCGTTCCGCCGGGCACGAAACTGCCCTTCACGACCGTTGTCCTCGGACAGCGCACTTTCCCCCACATGCACCGAGATGTCTCCGGCTTCGGCTGGAAGGAGCAGATCACGCAGGACATCCACGTCTTGGCGGTGGACCTCTCTAAGATCTCGATGCCGGTCAACGACAACCAGAGGGCTGCCTGACATGGAGATGGACCTGATCGGAAGAGCCAGGGAATACGCGATCAAGGCGCATGGCGACCAGAAGCGCAAGTATACCGGCGAACCCTACTGGCACCATCTGCAAGAGGTGGCCACGATCCTGCTGCGCTACTCGGCAACGGCTGACGTGGTCGCCGCCGGCTGGCTCCACGACGTGCTCGAAGACACGAACGTCCGCTATGGGATGATCGCCAACGAGTTTGGCGCTGGCGTCGCCGACCTGGTGCTTGAGGTGACGGATGTGAGCCGCCCTGAGCACGGGCTCCGCCCGATCCGCAAACGCCTCGATCGGCAGTACCTGGCCGGTGCGTCCTGGCGCGGACAGATGATCAAGTGCGCCGACACCATCAGCAACACTCGGGACATCGTCGAGAACGATCGTGGGTTCGCCTCCAAGGTCTACATCCCCGAGAAGCTGGCGCTGATGCCGGCCCTCACCAACGTCCGCCAGTACTGCTTCGGCATCTGGAAGGAGGCGTCGGACGGCGTCGTTCGAGCTGAGCAGGAGCTGCTATGCCCTACGAGCAAGACGTAAAGGAGCTGGCCTACACGATCGATCCGCCGTGCTGGGTCAGCTACAGCGGCAAGGGCCGTTTCTTCAAGGCGGCGATGGAAGACCGTCGCAACAAGGCGCTGAAGCAGGCGCAGGCGGAGATCGACCGCATCAAAGAAAGCCGTGGTCAGCGTCATGTCGACACTGATCACCTCCCCCATCCCGATCTGCTGGCAGCAACAGTGTCGTGCAGCGGCACCGAGATCACCATTCAGTGTGACGATCACGATGTGAAAGATCGTCTCATGGACTTTCTAATCGGCAACTGAGGAGAACGACGAAGTGAACATCAATGGAATCCCCGTGATCGGCTGGCTGATCTCGGTCCTGGTCGCCGCCAGCATGGCAGTGCCCTTCTGGCTGATCTGGAGCGTGTTCGAGATCGGGCAGACCTTCTTCTACTGGCTGCCGGCTCCCTATCTCAGGCCCGGCTTCTGGCAGTGCGTCGGCCTCTTCATGGCCGTGTCCATCATCAAGTCGGTCTTCATCCCGAAGGTCGTCTCGGTCTCACAGACGAACAACGCCAGCTGAGCCATGAACGAGTACGAATACGTCTTCAGGAACCCAACGACGGGAGAGCTGCGGCGAAGCACAGCTCATGCCCTGGTGCCGGCAGCGCGTGCTGCTGGTATCACAGCCACTCTCAAGCTCGGAGAGTGGGACATCACACCGTGGATGCGCTGGGAATGCTGGCAAGGCCGAGAGTGCATCTGGCACTACGACGAGGCCGGAACGCTGCATACCGGCCCGAGGTGATCAAGCACTCTTGACCGTGAGGTCATTGCGACGCTTGCGCTCCGCCTTCACCTTGTCGAGCATCTCGATGTGGGTGAAGGTCGGTGTGCCGGTCTTCTCCGCGGCGAGGCGCAGGACTTGCTGAGCGTACTCTGGGGTCACGTCAAACCAGTCGCCGGTAAGCCTGCGCTTCGCCTTGTCAAGGGTCGCGGTGGCTTCGTTCAGAACACGGACTGCGAGCATGTCGCCCGCTGTCCAGAGGACATCATGAACGGACAAAGGTCTCCAGTAGCCGGGTTGAAGCTCGGCGAGCTTGTCCTTCAGCTGCTTGGCCCAGCTGATGCGTAGCGGCCGACCCCCGGAGGGGCCGACCACATAGACGCAGGCGAAGCTGAGTTCCTTAAAGATGGCGCGTTCCCGCTTCTCTTGAAGCCATGGGAGTCCAAAAACAATCTCAGTCTTCTGCATTCCCAATCACTTAGCAGAATTTTTGCATTCGTGCAAATTAACTCTTGCGGTTACTGCAAACGCCCCCTATTCGAGACGCACCCATACGGAGGTTTTGATGAACAAGCCGACCCTCTCAGCCCAGGCGCTGGAGATCACCCCGTCCGAGCACAGAGCGCTCCTGGAGATCAGGGGACTCTTCGCTACCGGCACATTCAAGCATGATCCCTCCGGCGCTGCCGAGCATCCGGACGGGTTCAACATGAACTTTCCCGAGCATTCCTCGGAGTGCGGGACCAGTTGCTGCATCGGTGGCTGGATGTGGCACGCAATGAACCGCGACCGCACAACAACGGCTTCGACAGCCGGCCAATACGTGAACAAGCAATCGTCCGGCGCGCTGAAGGCACTGTTCTTCCCGCCCATGGATGACCTCGACGACGTGGCCTACGACGACATCACGCCGGGCGCTGCGCTCGCGGCGATCGACAGCTTCCTGACGACAGGCAATCCCGACTGGCGCAGCGCTGTTGGTCTCGATCAATCGGTCGACCTCACGGCATAGCCATGCCTTTCCGCTTGCTTGAATGCAAGTGAATGCAAACACCCCCGTTCTGATCAGCGCGCCGCCCTCACGACGGGGGTGAGTTTTCGAACCCGGCACGCAACCCCGAAGGAGAAACTATGGATCCGACCGCAAACGACCCGTTCCGCTACCGCGACGTGGCCGACCAGCTGGTGCAGCAGGAGCAGCCCGCTCCCGTCGTGCTGGCTGAGGCTCCCATCGCGACCACCGAAGTCCTCGCCCAGGCTGTCGTCAACGAGACGGCTGTCATCGCCGAGACTCCGGCTTTCGCTCCCGAAGCGCCGCTCAATGGCGAGATCATCCCGCCGGCACCCGAGACGCCACCCAGCGTCCCGCAGTACCCGATCGGGCTGATCGACTTCAACCAGCCCTTCGTCGTCGTCGACCACGACGAGTACAGCATCTCTGACGACAAGGAGCCCTACGACAGCTCCCAGATCGTCACGATCCTGAAGGGCAGCCTCTATCCCGTCGCGATCAGCTTCTGGAAGGACGGCGAGCAGTGCCTGGCACAGTTCGACACGGACGGTAACTCGTCCTGTGGCGACTTCAAGGTCGAGCAGGACTTGATCTACCCGGCCACCCGGTTCGTCGTCATCGGTCGTGACGGTCGCAACCTGGTCGTCGACGAGGAGCTGTACCTCTCCGAGGACGCGGCCCGCGGCGAGACGGACGTCAAGGACATCGCCGGCATCTTCCCGGTCCTCATCGAGGCGCCGAAGGCGGCGGAGCCCGCCCCGGTCGTCACCGATGTGGCTGGTGCTGGCAGCGTCCACGACGGCATCGACGGGCAGGACGAGGCGGAGGAGCACGACGACGAGCAGGCGCCCGCAATCGCAGCGCCGGCCATCGAGGCAGCGCCGACCGAGATGTACGTCGCCAGCCGGATGCGTCGAGTCGGTGAGACCGTCCACGCCTACCGTCAGGGCTTCGGCGTCCGCGTCTGCACCATCGTGAAGATGCGCCGCGACAGCCGCAAGTCGCTGTACCTCGACCCGAAGGACGGCAACGGCCCGTACTGGGCGCTGAACAAGAACGTCCGCTACTGAGCCCGCAACAGCGGCCCGTCTCCTTCGGGAGGCGGGTCCGCCGATGGAGACGAACATGCCCCGAAGATTGGGTGACGATGCCCAAGTCAAGGATGCCTTCCACGCCTTCGAGGCGTCGCGCCGCCTGATCAACGTGATCTGCGAAGCACCAGGCCATGTGCCCCAGGAATTTCAACCGATCGTCGAGCTGGCGCTGAAAGCGTACGGCCTGCCGCCCGACTTTCCGGAACGTGTTCTCGTCAACGAACTCAACGCCGACCAGGAGCCGCACCATGACTGAGCCCAGCAGAAGAACTGTCCGCATCGTCAGCGAAGAAGAGTTTGCCTCCGAGCTGCGCATCGCGTTGCAGGAGCACAACGTGGACAGCGTCGGCGCTGTCACGGGTCCGGGCCGGTCTGGCGCAATCGCCGCGGTCTACACCTCGCACATGCTGCACATCCCGTTCATCCCGTTCGGGCAGCTGTGCCCCGAGAAATTCCGGCTCCTGATCATCGACACTGCCCGCGAGAGCGGACGTACGCTGCGCAAGGCTGCGCGCTGGTATCGCAAGGCCAACCCGATCGTGATCGCCGTCTACGAGGAGCCGCCGCGTGTCGCCTTCTGGTACGAGGCGCCGAAACCGCAGTTCTACCGCCACGAAATCCCGCGACTTCAGGAGGCGGCATGATCGGGTCGGCATTCGACAACGGTCAGGCGATCGACGAGGGCTGGAGCATCTTTGAATGCTTCGGCAGCGAGAACGGTCCCTGGCAGATCCAAAAGATGGACGATGCCGGCAAGTTCAACACCGACATCGACGTCTGGCGTCTGGTCGTCACCTATGCCGACGCCGGTAGCGTCTATCACCAAAGGGCGCTGCAGTTCATCAAGGACAACAACCCGATGGAATACGACTGCATCGTGGACACCATCAGACGACGGGCAATCGCATGAAGGAGGCGAACGATGGGTTCGATGAAACTGCGTTACCTGAGGATGAGGCACCCCTGCGATAGGGGGTCGCGATCAGCCCGTAGCCTCGGAGCTGCGTTCCGCTTCCTGATGGAGGCCAGTACGTGGAAACGTCACCATGAACCATTTGCAAAGACTAAGCGCGGTCGAGATCGGCGGAGCGAGCGTCGCTTCGTTGACTCCTACAAGCGAGCGCTTGCCTAAGCCGAAGGTCATCAGAACCGGCGGCATCCCATGGACCGACGCCGAGCGCAACGTCCTGAAGGATAGCCGCGACAAGTCGGCCACACAGCTGATGAAGCTGCTGCCGCGACGCTCTCATTCGTCCATCGTGTCGATGAGAGACAAGACCGGCTGGACCTATCTCAGGCCGACCGCATGGAACGATGTTGAGGACCGCAAGCTGCGGCGGCTGGCCGAGACGCTGTGCGCCACCGACATCGCCAAGCAGATGCCTGGGCGCACCTACGACACGGTGTTCCGCCGTGCCAAGGCGCTCGGCATCAAGCTGCGCTCACGCAGCAAGCCGCACACCCGCACGGGCAACCAGATCATCGACGCGATCCGCGATCGATGCCTCGAAGACGGCATGACGATCATGGCGCTCGATCGGGAGCTTGGAACCAAGAACTATTTCGCCTCTGACTGCATCACAGCGGTCAAGAAGGGCGCCCCGCTTCGGTGGGATCGTATCGCCAAGGCTGTCGAGTATTTCGGCGGCGAACTCACCATCAACTGGAAGGACGAGTGACATGTCCGACGTCTCAGACGAACAAGCTGGCAAGCCTGTGCTCAGCGCCAGGCTGACGCCGGACCGAACTCTCAGGGCGAAGTGGCCCGGGAAGCGCTGGCACGGCAAGTACAAGAGCATCGACGAGGTCTGCGACGCAGCCCACGAAGATGGCCTTGCAACATTCATCATCGACTACGTGGACAAGGAGGACTGAACCAAGAGAGCCGGCCGATGCGGTGAGCCGGCGAGACTGAACCTGAACTCGAACTGAAAGCTTCACCATTGCAAAGACCTCTGACTTCTGGGCGGGAAAGTAAGAGTAAAAAAACAGGCGTCAAAAATGATTGTTCTCAAATTCGGCGATGCCGTCTTCTGGCTTCGCCTTTTCAATTCAAGGGATAGACCTGCAGCACATTGCCCTCGATTGGGCTGAGATTTCACTTGCTCTTTTGCTTGCTTGAATGCAAACAGAGCTGGTCGCGGTTCGCGGAGCCAAATTGGGGTTCCGCGGGCCAATCAACGGGAAAGCCATGCCTGCCGGCATGCTTGAATGCAAACGGAGCAAACGATGTTCTACCTGGTCAGGTTGGACCGCGACGCCGACAACAACCTCGTCGAGACGCCGCTGCCCGACTACGGACTTTTCGACAAGGGCGCGGATGCAGCCAAGGCATCCAAGGACGCCGCAACGAAGCTTGGCGCGAAGGTGCAATGCCGACGCAAGGCGCAGGCCGGCGACTGGCGCGCTACCATCCAGGCCAAGCTCGAGTCCGGCGAGCTGACCCCTCTTCCCAAGAAGTGGGACCTGCCGCCGATCACGGATCACTTCGCCCACCTATGGGCAAACGATCCCAGCATGATCGCTTACATCGAGAGCGAAGATAACGGGATCATCCAGAAATTCACGGCGATCAAGCCAGGTCGCTATATCACCGCCTATTACGAGGGCGGTGTTCAGGGCAGCGCAGACATCACCGACGCCAGGCGCCGCACGCTGATCGCTGCGATCGACCCCAGCGGCGAGATCTTCTACGCCAGGACGCCGGAGGAAATCGAGTACGTTTACAAGAACGGTCCCGACTCCTGCATGGACGGCGACCATAACTTCAACGGCCTACCCATGTGGCCGACAGGGCCCTACGGCGCTGGCGATCTGGCCGTAGCTTACACCAAGAACAACCGTGGTCGCATCCAGTCCCGTGCTTTGTGCTGGCCTGAGAAGAAGCTTCACGGCCGGTGCTATGGCGCCGTCGAAGCGATGCGGACTGCGTTGGCGAACGAAGGCTACATTGACCTGCGCGAGGGCACCAACGCCAAGAAGAACGTGTTTGTCGGGGCACGCCTCCTGAAGGTGCCACACGGCGATGCGTTCGTCATGCCTTACTTCGACGACATCACCGTGGCGATCGACAAGGGCGATTACTTCGAAACGGTCGAGGCTCGCGAGAACAGCGATCATTGGGTAACCAGCTCGTCGAGCGGTCTAGCCTATATCCAAGCCCTCTGTCCGAAGCTGAACATCGCAGTGCAGGTCCGCGAGATGCGGTACGTGCATGGCGCCGACGAGCTTTGGTCGGCGTCAGCGATCCAGCGACATGCCTTCACCTGTGACGGCAGCGGCAAGACCTGGCCCAAGACCGAGATCGTCATCCTCGGCGACGGTCAGCGCTGGTCGAAGGAATACTTCGCCGAGCACGGCGAAACCTGTTCCGTGAACGGCCAGCACTGGCCCAAGTCCGAGCTGATCGAGAAGAAGCCCGGCAAGTGGGTTCATCGTCTCAACGCCGACTACGACGAGGTCGACCTGGGGCCGAAGGAGCCGCCGAAGAAGCCTCGCAGCCGAAAAAAGATCATCGGCATTGATCCGGCTTCTGGGCCTGACCGCACGGCCATCGCCACCCTCAGCGGCAACACCGCAGACGGCTTCATCGTCGATGAGGTCCAGCTGCTCGACCCAAACCAACCCACCGTCAACGACCTCCTCCTCAATCGCCGCCGCCGCGCTGCTTAAGGGACATCCATGTCTGATATCGAAACCATCATCTCCATGCTCTCCTACCGGCGCCCGGCAGGCTCCGGCTCCGAGATGGAGTTCATCAAGCGCTTCATCATCCCGCTGGGCGCGACCATGGACAAGCACGGCAACTGGCGCCTGACGATCGGCAACGATCCGACAGTGCTCTGGTCGTCGCACACCGACAGCGTCCACCACTCGGAGGGCTATCAGAAGGTGGACTACGACGGGAAGTTCATCTCGCTGCCGGCCAACTCCAAGTCCAGCTGCCTCGGCGCCGACTGCGCCGCTGGTGTCTGGATCATGTCGGAGATGATCAAGGCGAAGGTGCCGGGCCTGTACGTGTTCCACTTCGCGGAGGAGATCGGGTGCGTTGGCTCTCGCGCCATCGTCGAGAAGGAGCCAGGTCTACTCAAGAACATCCAGGCAGCCATCGCCTTTGACCGCCGCGGCACCACCGAGATCATCACGCACCAGGGCGTTAGGACGGCGTCCGATGCTTTCGCAGATTCTGTGGCATTGCAGCTGCCGAACCGGTTCAAGCCGTCCGACAAGGGCGTGCTGACCGATACCAAGCAGTACCGGGGCTTGGTGGCGGAATGCACCAACATCGCGGTCGGTTACTACAACGAGCACCGGCCGCACGAGGCGCTCGATACCCACCATCTGATCGAGCTGCGCAACCACATGATCCAGTTCGATCAGTCAAAGGTGGTGATCGAACGCGACCCTTTAGCGCCCGAGAAGCGGAAGCTGACGATGAAGGATATTGGGAAATCTTCCTTCGGCAGCTTGCGCTACCGCCGGGAGGAGACCCTGCGTGATCTCGTCTGGCACCACGCCGACAAGGTCGCCGCGTTCTTGGAGAACACGGGCGTCACCTTCGATCAGCTCCACGATGCGATCTACGGCCAGAAGCAGCCCACCCTGGGCAGCGTCTTCGACGACGTCGACGACCTGTTCAGCAAGGCCTCCTGATCTCAACCTGACAACACGAACAAGGAACTGACCACATGAAGCTTGGAATGAAGGATCACGTCGACGTTGCAACCGGCGTGCAGGACGAGATCAAGATCGCCTTCGAGGCGAACAGCGTGGCCTTCTACGCTCAGATTTCGGGTCTCGCTAAAGACAAGATCCGCTATCCGATCCGCGAGCTGTCGACTAACGCCTGGGACGCATCCCGCGGCGACTTCGAGGTTCATCTTCCCACCCGGCTCAACCCGGTGTTCCGTGTCCGTGACTACGGCCCGGGCATGACCCACGAGCAGATGGTCAACGTCTACGCTCGCCTCTACGCCTCGACCAAGCGCGCCACCAACGACCAGGTCGGCGGCTGGGGCCTCGGCTCCAAGAGCCCGTTCGCCTACTTGATCGGCGATACCGGTGCCGGCTCCTACTACGTCACATCCTACCACGACGGCGTCATGCGAGCCTACGTGCTCTCGCTGGCCCAGGACGGCGCGCCGGTCATGCGCCTGATGGCTGAGGCTCCGACCGAGGAGCGAAACGGACTGGACGTCTCGTTCGCTGTCCGCCGCGAGGACATCGACGACTTCCACCAGGGGGCACGCGACATCCTGTGGTCGTTCAACCCGCGTCCGAACATCTTCCCGCGTGAAGCGGTCAGCTGGAAAGACCCGGTCGTCGAGACCGAGGGCGAGAACTGGACGAAGTTCAAGGGCCAGAGCGTGCCGTTCTACGGTCCGCGGGTTCGCATGGGCTGCGTCATGTACCCCTTCGATCTGCGCCAGATCGAGAACAGCGGCTTCCTCGACACGAGCGACGAGGTGCTGTTCGACGCCCCGATCGGCTCGCTCAAGGTCACGCTGTCCCGAGAAGAGCTGGCCTATGACGACACCACCCGGACCACGCTGAAGTCTCTCGTCAAGCAGTACGAGGATACGTTCATCAGCCAGCTCCAGACCAAGGTGGACGCGGCCGAGACCCTGTTCGAGGCGGCGGACATCTTCGAGACCGAGACCGAGATGCTCGGCAGCAGCCGGCAGCAGAGCCTGCGAAACGTGGTCCGCTGGAATGATCGCATCATCCAGCTGCACCTCAGCAAGGACAACTGCAAGATGGACACCCTCTCGGAGGGCTGGCAGCAGTTCGACAAGTTCGAGGACTGCACGGTCCGAACCAAGTGGGCGTCCGATGCCACGGTCGTCATCGAGCACAACCCGAGCTACTCGCTGAGCCGATTCCACATGGCCCAGCTGGTCGGGAAGAAGGTCCTCTGGGTGCGCTGCAAGCGGTTGTTCCGCGACCAGGTGATCAATGCCCTCGGCAATCCCGAGATCGTCGATCTCGACACCTACAAGGTGCCGGTCACCAAGCGGGTCAGCAAGACGATCCGTAAGCGCAAGACGCTCGTCGTCACCAATGGCGGCCGGCTCCAGCGCATCACCCAGGACGTCGACCTGGCCGAGGGCGGCCTGATGGTCGAGAGCACCCCCGGTTCGTACCGCCGTCGCCGCGGTGGCAACGACTGGTACAAGATCTACGACGCTCATATCGGGTCCATCGGCTTCAGCGAAGTCGAGAGCTTCACGATGGCCGCAGTCGAGTTCGGTCTTCTCGAAGTCGGCACGGTGATCCTCGTCAAGTCGATCGACCAGGAGGTTCCGGGTGACTGGAGCATGCTGGCCGATGACATGATCGAGGCGATCCGGAGCCGCGTGAACGTCGCGGAGTTCACCGGGCTGCACAAGAAGTCGCTCAACAATCTGAACCACAACCTCCAGGAACTGGCTCGGATGCGGATCATGAAGGCGCCTGAGAACGTCCAGGCGTTCATTCGCGATCTGAAGACCCTCTATCGGCAACTGGAGACCAACTCCACGGCGTCGACAGAGAGCGACCGCGCCTTCTCGGTGCTGAGGAAGATCGGCGTCGAGGTCAACAAGCCGGAAGTCGATTGCCCGATCGCCGCGATCGAGCGTCGCTACGCCCTCCTCTGCAACGAATACATGCTGCTGAAGGGCATTCTCGAAGCCTACGACTACACCCACCGCGGTCAGGATAAGGCCGGCAAGCTCAACCACTACTTCGAGCTGCTCGCCCGACCCGAGCCCGCCAACGACAACGAGGAGGTCATCGGATGTGTCGAAGACCTCCTCGATGACCAATTCGAAGAAGCGGCCTAAGGCCAAACGGAGCGCAACATGATCCGCAGCGTAATCACCGACACGTCCATCTTCTTCCTCGCCAAGGGTCGTCCGTGGACCCTGGCGGTGGATCACCCGGCATTCGATCAGGTGAAGTCTCGCCTCACCGAAGGGTGTGACGACGAAGACGAAATAGTCCGCCTCACGGACGTTCGCGTTGCGGTGAATGACGCCACCGAAGGGAGGGCTGTCCTCAGCGAGGATGGCCTATTCCTGGACGGGGAGCAGTTGTCTCAGGTCTGGCATGACAAGGCAGCCTCCAACCCCGACGCAATGCGGGTCCTCGTCGTCAATCCCGGCGACAAGGTCCGCGTCGAGGGCGACGAGGATGCGCCGGACGGCATCTACATGGTCGGCGACTCCGACCGTGACGACACGGACAAGACGATCATGGTCGAGTCCGAGGACGGTTTCCTCGGCTTCGTCGCCAACGCATCCATCAAAGAAATCATCAAGGATTGAGCCACTATGGACTTTTGCCTGTTCAAAAACGCCGTCGCCAAGCAGTTCAAGGCGATGAGCGCCGGCAAGCTCTTCTGCACCGATGTCGAGAAGGATGACCTCTGGTCAACCTATATCGGCGCCTTCCCGGCCGGCACCAATCCGGTGTACCGCGAGCGCACAGAGCACGATTGCAGCTGCTGCCGCCAGTTCATCCGCGCGGTGGGTAACGTCGTCTCGATCGACGACAACCACAACATCGTGACCATCTGGGATGGCGCGATCAGCGACCCGACCTACGCCGCAGTCTCCGCCGTGATGGCGTCGGTCGTTAAGTCGAAGCCGATTGTCAACGAGTTTCTGACCTCGGAGACTTCGGCCGGCACCGACAAAAATTTCGAAGACGTCCTCGGCAAGGTCCAGACCTGGGAGCATTTCCACGTTCGCATGCCGAAGGAAGTCATCGTGGCGAAGGCGAAGATCGGTCCGCGCCTCGGCGAAACGCGCTCGACCTACGACGTCTTCAAGCGCGGCTTGACTGAGCTGACGATAGATGCGGTCGACACCGTCCTGGAGCTGATCGGTCAGAACTCGCTCTATCGTGGCACCGAGCACAAGTTCGCGGTCGATGCCTTCCGCAAGGCAAAGCAGGCTTACGACCAACTGGCTGACGGCGCGCGAGATCCGTGGATCTGGCTGGCCATCAAGGCGAACCCCGGCTCTGTCACCCGCATTCGCAATACCGGCATCGGCACGCTGCTGATCGACCTGTCGGAAGGCATGGAACTCGAGGACGCGGTCCGGAAGTTCGAGAAGTCGATCATGGCGCCCGAGAATTACAAGCGGCCGACCGCGCTGGTAACGCCGGCCATGATCAAGAAGGCGAAGGAGACCGTCCAGGAGCTGGGCCTCACCTCCGCCCTGGAGCGCCGCTATGCCAGGCTCACGGACATCTCCGCGGCCGACATCCTGTTCGCCGACCATTCGGTCCGCAGCGTGATCGCTGGCGACGTCTTCGACAGCCTGCCGGTCAAGAAGACGGTGCGCAAGCTCGACAAGGTCGAGGAGATCGGCATCGAGAAGTTTCTCTCCGATGTCGTGCCACGGGCGCAATCGCTGGAGGTGATGCTGGAGAACCGCCACGTCGGCAATCTGGTCAGCCTGATCGCGCCGGTCGATCCGACCGCTGAGCCGCTGTTCAAGTGGGGCAACAACTTCTCGTGGTCCTACAATGGCGACATGGCGGACTCGTCCATGCGCCAGAAGGTGCAGGAGCGCGGCGGTCGCGTCGACGGCGTGCTGCGGTTCACCCACATGTGGAATCACCTGGGCCGCAATGCCAGCCTGATGGACCTGCATGTGTTCATGCCCGGGACGCGAGAGCACAAGGACGGCTGCCACGATCGGTATCCCGCCGGACGCCGCATCGGCTGGAACCAGCGCAACGATCACCTATCGGGCGGCATCCAGGACGTCGATTATGTCGACGCCGCGCCTGCTGGCTACGTTCCGGTCGAGAACATCACGTTCCCCGACCTGAAGCGTATGCCGGAGGGTGTCTACACCTTCAAGATCCACAACTGGTCGCACCGCCAGCCGACCGACTCCGGCTTCAGCGCCGAGATCGAGTTTGCCGGCAACACCTACGAGTTCGAGCATCCCGCTCCGCTCAAGCAGAAGGAATGGGTCACCGTCGCCCGGGTCGAGCTGCGGAATGGCGTGTTCACGATGCTCAACTCGATGGCGTCGACCCAGTCGACCAAGAAGATCTGGGGCCTCGACACCCAGGACTTCCACAAGGTCAACACCGTGATGCTGTCCCCGAACTTCTGGGGCAACAGCGGTGCGGGCAACAAGCACTACTTCTTCATGATCGATGGTTGTCAGAACGATGGCGAAGCGCGCGGCTTCTACAACGAGTTCCTGCGTCAGGACCTCGAACCGCACCGCAAGGTCATCAACCTCGTCGGCTCGAAGATGAAGGCCGAAAAGTCGGCCGACCAGGTCAGCGGCCTCGGGTTCTCCAGCACGCAGCGTGCTGACCTCGTGGTCAAGGTGGCTGGCAATTTCAACCGGACCCTCAAGGTCGTCTTCTAAGGAAAGGACTACAATGTCAGACTTGTTCGAAAAGGCTGCCCGACTGAAGCTTCGATTTCCCTCCCCGATCGGCGCTCTGTCGGTCGAGCAGGTGTGGGATCTTCCGATCTCCACGAAGGCAAAGAGCGGCGCCGACCTCACCGCCATCGCTCGCGAGCTGAACACCCGGCTCAAGAGCACCACCAATGACGATCTGCCGTGGCTCAGCACGTCCACGACGAAGCAGGACGACGAGAACCAGCTCGCTTTCGATATCGTCAAGCACATCGTCGAGACCAAGAAGGCTGAGGCCGAGAAGGCTGCGACGGCGGCGGCCGACCGCGAGAAGAAGCAGAAGCTGCTCTCGCTGATCGCTGTGAAGGAGGACGAGAAGCTCTCCAACATGTCGCTCGACGATCTGCGCAAGGCGGTCGCCGAACTGTAATCGACATCTGGCCGGGTGGCTCATGCTGCCCGGCCGTTTGTTTGCCTGCAAACCCCACCGAGAATGCAATGCCACCCGCACCGTTTCTGACCAAGTTCGAGCGCGAGTTCGGACCTGCGTTGCAGACCTTCTTCGAAGGCTGTCAGCGTATCAACCACGAGCACATGACGCAGCACTATCCGCGTCTCCCGAAGCCGGAGTTCAAACTCGAAGAGATGAAGGTTCGCTGGCGCGTCCGTCGTGATGGAAGCGTCCACGCCTTCGTCGACAAGAATACCGGCGACGTCCTGATGCCGGCGAGCTGGTCCAAGCCGGCCAAGCACGCCCGAGGCAACATCTTCGACGAACACAACGGCCTCGCCAACATGGGCACGTATGGCCCAGCCTATCTCCGGAGGTGATCCATGTCTAAGAAGACGCTGACTAAGCTGCAGGAGCGCATCGTCGCTCGTGTGCTGGCCGATCCTATGAACACGCTGTACCTTTCGAAGGGCAACGTCAATTCGGCGAAGAGCCTGATCGAGAAGGGGCTACTCAGCAAGCACTGCTATGCGTCGATGGTGCAGTCGCAGTACCTGACGCCTGAGATCAAGTCGGTCTTCTTCGGCGACAACGACGTCGTGTTCGCGATCCAGGACATCTACGACAACTGCTGGCTGATCTTCGAGGACCGCAAGCTGGTCGCCAAGCCGCGATCCGAGGAGATGGCCAACCGCATCGTCAAGGCTCTGAAGCTGCTGCGGCAGCATGAGATGCCCGGCTTGGTCGCCAGCCTCGCTCCTGAGCAGATGGCTGCGGCACTGACCAATGAAACCGTCGACGTTTGATTTTTTGTTTGCTTGAATGCAAACACAATGCTAACCGTCACCCACACCCGATCGAGACGAGGACCATGCAAGCCCCCGCTATCTTTGTTCCATCGCCGCAACAGTCGGCCTTCATGCAGGAGGCCTGGAACGGCACAAGTTCCCTGGTCCTGATCGCCGTTGCCGGCGCAGGCAAAACGACCACCATCCTCAAGACCGTCGAGCGAATGACCGGCTCCTCGATCATCCTCGCCTTCAACAAAAAGATTGCCGAGGAGATCAAGGGCAAGCTCCAGAAGGCCGGAATCGACTGGAAGAAGGCCGAGGCCTCCACGGTCCATGCGATCGGCCTGCGGAACTATCGCAAGGCTTTCCCTAAGGTCCGCGTCGTTCAGGACAAGGTCGCCAACATTACCGCGGCATGGGTCGAGAGCAACAAGATCAGTCCTGAGCTGGCCTTCCACATGTCGGTGGTTTGCCACCTGGTATCGCTCGCCAAGCAGAGCGGCCTCGGAATCGAAGGCGAAGGCCACATCGACGACACCTCTATCTGGGAGGACATTGTCGAGCACTTCGACCTATTCGATAGCGAGGAGTTAGCCAAAAAGTCCGACGCCCTGATCGAGCTGGCGATCGAGGTGCTGAAGGCCTCCAACTCCGAGCCGGAGATCATCGACTTCGACGACATGATCTACCTTCCCCTGCTCTACAAGATCAGGTTCTGGCAGTTCGACAACGTCTGGATTGACGAGGCGCAGGACACCAACACGGTTCGCCGTCTGCTGGCCCGCTGCCTGATGAAGCCCCGCGGCCGGCTGTTCGCTGTCGGCGATCCACATCAGGCGATCTACGGCTTCACGGGCGCCGACAACGACTCGATCGAGATCATCAAGCAGGACTTCCGCGCCAAGGAGATGCCGCTGACGGTCACCTACCGGTGTCCGAAGAACGTGGTCAAGATGGCTCAGGCCTGGGTCAGCCACATCCAGGCTCACGATTCCTCGCCCGATGGATCGGTCACGCTGGAGTCGTTCGAGAAGATGATGGAGAACCCGGCTCGTCTCGACGGTGACGCCGCCATCCTCTGCCGCAACACCCGGCCGCTCGTCACCGCAGCATTCGCTCTGATCCGCGCCAAGATCCCCTGCCGGATCGAGGGGCGCGACATCGGCGAGCAGCTGAAGAAGCTGGCGACTCGCTGGAAGTCAATCTCCAACATCTCCGCGCTCGAAGAAAAACTCGAGGAGTGGCTGGAGAAGGAACGGGCGAAGTGGCTGCCCAAGAAGAAGATGGCCAAGGTCCAGGAGGCCGAGGACAAGGTCGAGACGCTGAAGGTCGTGATGGACGCTTGCCGTGAGGCCAAGCTGTTTCGGATCACCGACGTCGTCGCCTACATCGACAACATCTTCGCTGACAACGTCACCGGCATCCTGACGCTGTCGACCATCCACCGATCGAAAGGCCGGGAATGGAAGCGGGTCTATTGGCTCGACCGGTTCAACACCTGTCCGTCCAAGTATGCCACCCAAGACTGGGAGCAAGAGCAGGAGAAGAACCTCCAATACGTCGCAGCCACCCGCTCAATGGGTGAGCTGATCGACCTCCTGCCTCCGCTGCCGAAGCAGAAGGCGGTCAATGACAACGAGAAGCAGCCGAAGGAGAAGGCGGCGTGAAGCTGCACTATCCGCACGGCAAGCCGCCAGAGGGCTGCGATGTCCTCTGGCGGTGCGAGGCCCAGAGCTATTCCTACATCATCGACGCGGACCGCGAGCAGTACGGGGTCACTGACCCTCGCCTGGAGCTTCGTTGGTACCCCGTCGATCGCCGGACGCCCAAGGGCGCCTGGGTGTGCGGAGAGTTTCAGCTGCTCACCGCGTTCAAGAAGAAGTTCTCCGAGACCGAAGAAGACGCGATCAACGACTTCAAGGCCCGGAAGCGCAAGCAGATTCGCATCGTCACCAACCAGCTCCGACGAGCCCAGCAAGAACTGGCGCTCACGGAACCGAGATTCTTTTAACTGAAAGGACCGTCACCATGGAAATCCGCACCACCATCACTGGCACCAAGCCACTTCTCTTGCACAACATTCAGCTCGCTAACCCTGACAACGTCTGGGCGAAGCGGATCGCCGAGATCTCGAAAAAGCGCAAGAAGACCGAAGACGACCGGCGCGACATGGCCCGCCTCGAGTGGATGGGATCGCTCTACGTCCACGACAATCAGATCGTGATGCCGACAGCAAATGTCCTGAAGTCGTTCCTGGGCGCCGCCAAGATCACGAAGGAAGGAAAGTCTGTCAGCCGCGCTCTGTCTCCGCTCGACATCCATGTTCCCCTCATCTTCACCGGCCCACAGACGCCGGAAGAGCTGCTAGAGCGCGACGATTTCAGGGATCAGACCTTGGTCACTGTTGGCACCAGTCGCGTCGTTCGCACTCGCCCGATCTTCCGCAACTGGGCAGTCGTGATCGATTGGGAACTGATGACTGAAGTGCTCGACTTCGACGCCTTCGAGAAAATCGTCAAGCTGGCCGGTCGCGTGGAGGGCCTTGGCGACAACCGCGTCAACGGCTGGGGCCGTTACGAAACCAAGATACTGGTCAGCGAGGTCGCGAAGGAGGCGGCATAAAAATGGCGTTCACAGCAAAACGGAACGATGGCCGTCCGATCTGGCGCCTCATATACGATGAGGTCGTCAGAATGATTGACGCGAAGGAGATCTCGATCGGCGATGTTGCCAGCCACGATCGCCTAAAGAGCGTCCTGGTCGGCAGCGAGCTGCAATCGTACTATCCGGCCGTCAATCGTGCCAGCAACGAGCTGGCGAAGACGCGACACTGTGTTCTGCGCTCATATCGCGGAGACGGCTACCGTCTGACGGCCGGAGTCGAGCAGGTCGAGATCGGCCAGAACCATCGCAAGCGCGGTGTCCGCAGCATCAAACGAGGCCTCAATCTCGTTAAGCTGTCAGACCGCTCGATCATGTCACCCGAGGATCGCAAGTGGGCTGACAAGGTCGAAGGCGGCCTGGTCACACTCGCCACCATCGCAGTGATGCACGATGAGCGTCTCAACCAGGTATCGTCTGCAGTCGACGAACTGCGAAAGGCGCAGATCACCAACAAGAAGGTGCAGAGTTCGACGTCCGACGAAATCTCCGAGCTGCGGCGACGCATCGAGGCGATCGAGTCTAGTGGACGAAACACCTGACGAACCATGGGCCGGATTTTCAGAAGATCCGGTCCAGCTACCTTGCGAGGCGAGGCATGGCGCGGCAGGGCAAGTAATGGCGGGGCACGGCGTGGCTTGGACTAATTCAGGACAAGGCATGGCGAGGCACGGCTGGACTTGTCATGACGGGGCAAGGCTTGGACTCATTCAAGGCGAGGCTAGGCACGGCGAGGAAAGGCCTGGCGTGTTTTGACGCGGCATGGCTTGGACTAATTCATGGCTCGGCGAGGCGGGGCATGGCTCGGCAAGGCAGGGCTTGGCATGGCTTGGACTCATTCATGGCAGGGCATGGCCAGACTAGGAGAGGCCAGGCAAGGCTTGGACTAATTCGAGGATTGGCAAGGCCAGGTTGGGCCGGGCAAGTCGCGGATGGGCTTGGACTCATTCAAGGCATGGCTCGGCAGGGCATTGCAAGGCTCCGCGTGTCGGGGCGAGGCTTGGACTAATTCATGGCTCGTCTGGGTCGGGCGTGGCGCGGCGTGGCGCGTCCTGTCCGGGCAAGGCTTGACATGGCTTGACTAATTCATGGCTAGGCATGGCTGGGCACCCAATGGCGAGGCCCGGCGTGGCTTGGCTTGGCATGGGGTTTGTTTGAATGCAAACGGAGAGACAAATGAACGGATTCGTTCTCTATCGAGGTCCGTCCGAGGTGGACGGTGAACCAATCGTCGTCATCGCCACTGGGCTTCTTACAGGTGGCAACAATTCAAAAACCGGCAGCATGATTCAGGTGTATGTCCTGCGTTCCGATATGAACCCCCTCACCGCGGTTCAGATTGGCGCTGACGTATCGATCTGCGCCGGGTGCGCTCACCGCGGCAAGGTCGTCACCGATCCGAAGACCGGCGAGCGCAAGAACGTGGGTCGCTCCTGTTACGTCACCCTCTTCCAGGGCCCGCGCGTGGTCTGGGATGCGTTCTCCCGCGGCATCTATCCCGACATTCCCCTCGCCAAGGCGCGCAAGCTGCTGGCTCACCGCAAGGTTCGGCTCGGCGCTTACGGCGACCCCGGAGCAGTCCCCTTCACGGTCTGGGAGCAGGCGCTCGATCTGGTGACCGAACTGTCCGGCTACACGCATCTGTGGCGCCAGTATCCGATGCTTTCGGCATTCTGCATGGCGTCATGCGACAGTGAGCATGATCGCGAGGAAGCGAAGGCTCTCGGTTTCCGCACCTTCCGTGTTCGCGGAAGGACCGACCCCAAGCTGACCGGCGAAGGCCACTGCCCTGCCTCGAAGGAGATGGGCAAGGCCACCCAATGCGCCCAGTGCATGCTCTGCGGCGGCGCGCGGTCTGCAGCGAAGGCTGACATCACCATCATCGCTCACGGAGCAGGCGCGAAGAACTACGAGCGCGCCAAGGAGGCAGTATGAAAAGGCGGCCGATACGACCGGCAGACGACAGCTGGGACACAGTCACGCTGCTCGATGAAGACTTCGATGACACCAGTGTCAGCGAGGTCATCAACACCAGCAGAGGGGAACGGAGGTCTTCTCCCCGGCGATCCGGGGAACATCGTCGATCGAACCGCTTCACAGAAGACGGATACGGCGAACTCGATTTCGCCTGAGGAGTACGGAATGAAAATTGCAGAAGCCGAGCGACAGATCGCTCGCAAGATCATCGAAGACGCCATAACTGCGGGTTATAAAATCGATGTCTACGACGGCATGGACTTTCCGCTGAAGGACAGCGACGACGCAGAGATGATTCTCGGCGCCATGTTCTCAACAGACTCCGACAAGCTCTACCTCTGCAAGGGGGGCAAGTCGGTGGGTTGGGTCTTCCTGGTCTATGGCGAGTACGGATGGGATGTGATCTGCGATCACACCATGAACATCGAGAGCGTGCTGTCCGGCGCTCTCAAGCTCTCCGCCGAGCTGGAGGGCAAGGTCGATGCCTGACCTGTTGAAGGAATGGCACGGCTTTGTACCTGGTCAGGACGTCGAGCTGCTCATCGAGACGATGGGCGCTGACCACGAGGACATCGAACACACGATGCCGACAGGCGCTGTCGGCACTGTCGATCACATCGAGCGGTACACCAATGACCAGGGTGTCGCCGTGACCGTCGTGATCTGGGTCAACAGCGAGCGCGACCGTTCGATCGTGAACGTCTTCGACGAACTGGACGGCCCCATCAACAACTTCATCAAAGCCAAGGAGTCCCAATGAAGCCGAAGCCGATGCCTGCACTGTTCGTGGTGTGGGCGCTTTGCAAGCCTGGCCCGAAATGGCGCCAGGTCTCAACCGAGCCGAAGCCCCGCGCGCAGCTTCTACTGGAAGTTCGCGATCAGTGGGCACGAGGGCGCCAAGCGCAAATCAGGCCTGCGCCGATTGCACAAGCTGCCTAGCGCAAAAATGCACATTGCGGGAAAGCAAATGAGCGTCTATGTCCTTCACTTCGATCCGAGTTACAAACATGCGGGTCATTACATCGGCTTCTGCGAGGACGATCACCCTGAACGAAGACTTCAGCAGCATCTGGCCGGGCGCGGGTCGCCCCTGGTCAAGGCTGCTGTTGCCGCTGGCAGTCGGATACACGTCGCTCAGTTCTTTCCTGGAGCGTCGAGAACATTCGAGCGTACGCTGAAAAACAGGGGGGGCGCCAGGAGATGGTGCCCCGCCTGCGGTATCGGTAGCCGCCCAGTTCCAGCTTGTGTTGAATGAACCGGTGTCGCTGGCATGGTGGTGCGCCCACCTGCCGGCGGCTCTTTCCGAAACAGGACCTGCGCGAATGCGGTCGTAGAACATTGTGTGAGGTCAGGAAATTGGCCAACAGTTCGAAGAAGTTTCTAAGCGGCGACGAAGTCAAGGCGTTTCGCGTTTCTCGCAATCTGACGCAGGCAGATCTTGCCGACTGGCTCGGGCTTACGACCCAGGCGGTCGGTAAATACGAGGTCAACGGCGCCACCAAAACGACGGCGCTCGCGCTGTCCGCGATTGATCGCGGGCTACAGCCTTTCAAGCCGACCAAGGCTGATCTCCATGTGCTCGCCAGCCGCGGTCGTATGAAAGCACTACGCACCAAGGAAAGTTGATGATGATGAAAAGTGACGTCGCCGCACCAAAGCCACCGCTGGCGCGTCCGATCAACGCGCACTTCAAGGATCGACTTCCGCTCATCATGTCAGAGATCTGCGACTCTCTGATGGTGATCGAGCCGGCGATCGATCGGGTCAGGGTCCAGTTGCGAGAGTTTCTGGACTATCTGGACTTCGAGATCCAGAAGACGGCCATTGAGGTCCAGCGGCTGCGCTGGGAGCCGCAGGTCGACCGCGCAGCAGTGAGCGAGGCCGAGGCCTGGCTCAAACAGCTCGCCAAGCTCGAAGAAGATTTCAACATCGACGTGATGACGTCGCCACCAGAAACGATCAGGAAGATGCTTGATCGCGTCAGTAAGATGTTTGAATTGAAGTGAGGGCCGCCGATCGGCGACCCTCTATCA
The DNA here is from genome assembly GCF_051853035.1 of Bradyrhizobium sp. SPXBL-04. Taxonomy (NCBI): domain Bacteria; kingdom Pseudomonadati; phylum Pseudomonadota; class Alphaproteobacteria; order Hyphomicrobiales; family Nitrobacteraceae; genus Bradyrhizobium; species Bradyrhizobium sp. SPXBL-04. The sequence continues at coordinate 6,473,143 of NZ_CP182472.1, forward strand.
GATCCGGCAGGTCATCGCCACGATGGCGATTTCGCTGATCTCGTCGAATGTAAGCGTCTCGTCTTCCTTCTCGGGCATCGACTTCGACAACTTCAGTCCGGCTTCCGTGATGTCCAACAGCATTCGAACGCGAGTCTTCTCGTTCTTGTCGGTGATCACGACCAGATCACCAGGAACGGGATCGCGGCGCTTGGTGGCATACATCAGGCAGCCGGTCTTGGCCCAGTTACCAAGCGAGTTGTCCGGCATGTGGAACGCAAACGCCGTCTCATCCCCCTCCAGCTGTGGCGGAGCCGGCGCGTAACCCTCACGGCGTGGGCTTGCCGCAGACTGTAGCGCGGCAGGCAGCGAGGACACATGTCGAAGCTCGACGGTCGGCTGGCGAGCTGGCCGCAAGTTCACGCGCCGAACGTTCTCCGGCTCGTCGCTCGCTGTCCCCTCACCCTCCGCCGCTCCGAGTGCGGCCATCACCTTCTTCGGGATCGGATAGCCGGAGCCAGTGGCGATCTTCTGCAGGGTCGAGACGGTCGGGACGAAAGGGTGCTTGGGGTTGTTGAGCAGGCGCAGGATCGTCGACGGAGCCAACTCTGCCGCCCGAGCGAGATCTGTTCCGGTCCACTTCTTGCGGTCCAGAATGTGATCGATCCACTCGATCACGATTTCCTTCGTAGTCTGGGCTTTTTTCATACCGGACGCCGACAATGCCATTTGCGATCCTCCACCAACATGGTTCGCATAACAAGTTCTTAGTGATGACCCGGGTGGGTCCGTGTGTGCAATTTTGAACGGTCAATCACTTCTCAAAAGCATGTTATTTGCAGACATCCGTGTCGGACCCCATCGTTTGCGTGGATGCTAACGAGGCCGAATACCGAAGGTTTCGACGGATTGCAAATGTTTTTTTGTTCTCCTTACGTTCTGAAAACGTTGGAAAAGCCGGCAATATCAGACTGTTGTCCGGGGTGACAAGTGTTGGCTTATCAACCACAGTTTAGTTGAGTCGCTTTCAGCAGTGCAAGCAGCTGCTTGAACTCAGGCGTGTGAATGCCAGCATGCGGCACTGCGCAGGCGTCCGCGACGTGCTCGTTGTCGATGTGCAGGTCTCCGGCCCGGTTGACGATCTTGCCGGTCTTATTCCGCGTATCGGCCTCGTAGAGCTGCCAGGGAGCCTCAGGGAAGCGCTTCGCCGCCCAGGCGATGATCTCAGGCTTCTCGGCAGTCTTGCTCCCCACGGACGCCTGCTTCGTCTCCAGGGGCATAACCTGGATCAATGGGATCTTGACCGATGACAGGATGCCGACCACCACGCCAAAAGCGTAGGCGGCGCGGGCTCGCTGCGATCCTGATGGGATTTCCGCGAAGGCTACGGTGCAGCCCTTCAGCTCTTCGTGAAGCCCGTCGTGCAGCTCGATCGCACGGCGGAGGTCGTCGGAGTTTTGCCTGACGACCTTCTTCTTGCCTGCCAGCTTCTCGGTCCAGATGGTCCGAAACCGGTCGAACGTGAACTCCAGGGTATCTAGATCGAGCCACAGTCTGCTGATGCCAAAGCCGGCGAACGCCGGGTCGAGGCCGGCGACGAGGATGCGGTTCATGAGTTCCCTGGTGTGACTCGAAAGACGCAGCAACCACATGTCGTGGCTTGCATTTTGATTTGCATTCGTGCAAATACACCACCCTCGCGACGGTGTCAAACCGGCGAGCAACTATCGGAACATCATGAGCATCAGAGCAATCAACTGGGCCAAGCACCTTGGGCCGTGCGAGGAAGTAACATCGACCATGCGCAACATCCTGAGAACGCTGGCCGACTTCGCGGGTGATGAGGACACCTGCTTTCCCCGGCAATCGATCATCGCGCTGATCACAGGCTATAGCCGGCCAACAGTGAACATCAATCTCGGCAAGCTGCAGGACATCGGTCTAATCGAGATGACCGGCCGCAAGCACGCCAATGGCGGCACCAGGTCGTCAGAATATCACCTCCTCATCGACGAGAATCCGGCCGTCGATCAGACTCTCTTCTACAAAGACCCCGATAATTGCCCGCCCTTCGTACCGCGGAAAGATCGGCCTGAGGGTGTTCGGCAGAATGACACCCCCGGTGTTCGGCAGGATGACAGGGGAGTCAGCCAGGATGACTCCGGCTGTAATGCTGGCGAACAGAGGGGTGTTGGCCAGGATGACACCTTGAACCATAACTTAGAACCCCACCATGAACCGAAAGCGAGAACCGCAAAGCCGCGCAAGCATGTGTGGCCCGAGGATTATCGCGATCAGTTCTGGAAGGCCTATCCGAAGCGTCGGGGCAACAGCCGGAAGGAAGCCATAGCTGCACTGGATCGGATCCATGCAGAGGACGAGGTCGCCTTCGAGGACATCCTGGCCGGCACCAAGTGGTACGCCGACCGCATGAACGCCGACGTCAAGAAGGATCGCGAGAACGAGCAATTCATCCAGCATGCCTTCCGCTGGCTGAAGAAGGCTAAGTGGGAAAGCGAAAGCCCGCCGGACAAACCCCGCAGCACCAAGCGGGTCGCGATCTGATGGCCGGCGTGGACATCGAGAAGGTGTTGTCGGAGGAAGGGATCAAGCTTCGTTCCATCAAATTCGGCAACCAGTACACGCTCTGTCCGCAGTGCTCGCACAAGCGGAAGGGCGCTCACAAGAAAATCCGCTGCCTGTCGGTGAAGATCGACAACAGTGGCGTCGTTTGGAACTGCAAAAATTGCGGATGGGTTGGATCAGAGAATGAGTCTAAGCGAAAAACACGCGAGGGGGATCGAGGACCGCGGCCTCAACGTGGAAATGTCGGTGGCTATGGGGCTCTACAGCGGGCGTCGCTTGCGCGATGGGTCAATCGTACCTGACGAGAATGGCAACATCCTCTGCTGGCCCTATTTCGAGCAGGGCGAAGAGGTGAACACGAAGTATCGCTGGTCGCAAGATGGCCAGAGACGCTTCATGCAGCGCAAGGACGCCGTGAAGACGGTGTTCAACGCCGACGTCTTGTTCGATCCCGACCTGATGCACATGCTCCGCGAGGGGCAGGAGTCGCTGATCTGGTGCGAGGGCGAGTTCGACGTCCAGGCCGGCAAGGAGTCCGGCTACGAGACGATCATCTCAGTGCCCGATGGGGCGCCGCCGGCCCGCGACGCCAAGGGCAAGCTGATCCACGTCCCTGATGACGCGAGCGATATCGATCCCGAGGACGACGACAAGTTCGCCTTCATGGCTCGGCTCTACGGCCAGCTGATGGAGGTTAAGCACCACATCATCTGCACAGATGGTGACGAGCCCGGCCGCCGACTGGCGAAGGAGCTGGTCAGACGCATCGGCGCGGCCAAGTGCCTATGGACCGAGTACCCCAGCGACGAGGTTGTCCCCGACAAAAAGAACAAGGGCAAGTTCAGAGCCTGTAAGGACCTCAACGAGGTCAAGCAGTATCTCGGCGCCGAGCGCGTCCGGGAGATGATCGACAATGCCAAGCCCTGGCCCGTCACCGGTCTGTTCCGCCTCTCCCACTATCCGGAGATGGAGATCCCGGTCATGTGCGAGATCGGCCTGTCGGACGAGCTGGACGCCCTGATGAAGTTCTACGCCGGCCAGTTCGTCATCGCCACGGGCGTACCGAACGTCGGTAAGTCCACGCTGATGAACCAGGCCGCGGTGCTGCTCGCCAAGAAGCACAAGTGGCCGGTCGCGATCTTCTCGGGCGAAAAGGACGTCAAGCCGTTCCTGGCGCACGAGCTGATGACGGCCTTCCTGGAGAAGCCGCGCAAGGACTGGACGTTCGAGGAGAAGAAGCGGGCCGAGGCATTCGTCGAGCGCTACTTCCAGTTCATCGACTACGACGAGACCACGGACTTCGACATTGACGTCGACTTCCTGCTGGAGCGTGCGGCAACCGCCGTGTTCCGCGACGGCGTGAAGCTGCTGCTGATCGACCCGTGGAACGAGCTGGAGCACAACAGGCCCATGAACCTCTCGCTGACCGAGTACGTCGGCAAGATGATCAAGAAGATGAAGCGCTTCGCCAAACAGTTTGGCGTCTGCGTGGTGGTTGTGGCGCATCCGACGAAGCTGGCAGCAGACCAGAAGCCGGGTCTCTACAACATATCGGACTCCGCCCACTGGGCGAACAAGGCGGATCTCGGCGTCGTCGTTCACAGCGGCGATCCGGAGGACCCGTATGCTCGTGAGATCGACATCTGCAAGGTCCGTCTCAAGCGGATCGCCGGCAACACCGGCATTGCAACCCTGTCGTTTGACGAGCGGACCGGGCTGTTTGTCAAACCATTTTCGTAATTTTTCGCTTGCATGAATGCAAACGACCTGCTAATGCAAACCACAGAAGGAGAGAAGATCTATGGCTTCCAGTTTGAACAAGGTCGAGTTGATCGGCCGCCTCGGCAAAGACCCCGAGGTCAAGAACCTCTCGAACGGCTCTTCCGTCGCCAACTTCAGCGTCGCCACCAGCGAGAGCTGGAAGGACAAGCGAACCGGCGAGAAGGTCGAGAAGACCGAGTGGCACAACATCGTGGTCTGGAATGAGAACACGATCAAGTTCGTCGAGGACTACCTCAAGAAGGGAGACCTCGTCCGCATCGAGGGCAAGATCCAGACCCGCAAGTGGGAAGATCAGGATGGCAAGGATCGTTACGCCACCGAGATCGTGATCCCCGCTTTCGCTTCGATCGACGCGCTGATGAAGCTGTCGTTCGACAACGACAACGGCGGCGACCGTGGCGGTTCGCGTGGCGGCAACAGCCGTGACCGCGATGACGACCGTGGCAGCCGCTCCTCGGGCCGCTCGTCGAACCGTGATCGCGATGATCGCGGCGGTGATGACCGTGGCTCCCGTGGCCGTGGCCGCGACGATGACCGTGGTGGCGATGATCGCGGTGCGAGCCGCGGCAGCAGCCGTGGCCGTGACGATCGCGATGACCGTGGCGGCAACAGCCGCAACACGGGTGGCGGCGGTCGCAACGACATGGATGATGACATCCCGTTTTAACGATCGGCTGTCCGTGCTGGATCGATTGAGGTTCGGCATGCTCTGAGCTTCCCCGTTGAGCGGGGAATACCGAGGGGCGCCCTGTTGGTTGTGCGTGCCAGGGCGCCCCTTTTCAAATTCAATGATTTGCACGATTGCAAACGGAGTACGAATGAAAGCCTTCAACCCGGCCGACCTCAGCCCGGAAGCTCTGGCCCTGGCCGGAATGCCCGCTGAGCTGATCACCTTCCTGAGCTTGCTCGGCAGCATCGCCGATGCGCCGGCTGACCTGTGCGACTGTCCGCCAGGCGTCTGCCTCGGTGAGCAGGACGCTCTCAATGGCAACCTGAACTCCGAGTTCGATCTCGGCCTCGCCAGGGACAGCGGCGACGAGGATGACCTCGAGGACGAAGAGGACGATGAGCTGGAAGTCGTGTTCGATCCGGACTTCGACTTCGATCCGATCGAGATGCCCCAAGAGGACAAGGTCGGCGCCGTCGCACAGCTCGGCCGCGTCATCGAGAACATGACCGTTCTCGTCGGCATCCACGCTGATCTGCTGACGAAGCTGGTGGCGTGATGACGAGAACCGTCCTGGAAGTCGGTCCGGGCGCGCTCTCTGAGTACTACGACTGGGTCAAGGACGCCGCCGCGGGTGACGTCCTGGTCTACTGGCAGGGAGACCTCCAGTTCGACCGCTCAGTCGAAGTGCCGGCGGATGATGTTCTCCGGTCCGCACTGCGCACCCGCATCCAAGCACTCAACTTCGTTGCGGATCGGGTCCTCAAGGACTCGAAAGAAGGTCTGCTTCACCTGACGCAGCTCCGGATCGGAACGAACCTCTTCGAATACCGCGCAACCCGTCGCCGGACCTCCGGCGGCCAACCCACGGTCTCGGAAATCCGGAATGACAACCTCGTCCCCGCATGAGGATCGCACGAAGGCTCTCGGCTGGCTTGCCTACGGTGGCAAGTTGGCCTGGGCCCTTCACGGCGATCGCGTCCGCCACTCCGACGTCATCTGGCAGCTGCTCGTCGATGCCGTCGAGGTCATCGACAAGACGCCTGACCAGGATCGTCGCTGGCTGACGTCAGGCCAGCGATCAGGTGGCTGGAACATGGTCGGCATGTCCCGCGCCGAACTGATCGACATCGAGAAGAACCGACTGATGTCGGGAATGAAGCCGTTCGATGGGGTCGCGAGATATGGCATCCAGAAAGACGACATCGAGCGAGCCCTTGGTGTCCTTGAGTGGCTGCGCTGGTGCAGCAATGCGCGCCTATCGGATCGACTTACGAAAGCAGCTGTCGCGCTGGCTCGTGGTGGAGATACGGAAGTCGTTCATCGGCTCTATTGCCCGACGCGCAAGCCGCACCGCCAGAACATCCACGAAATCCGTGTCCGGACAGTCGGCTTCATCCTGACCGGCCTGAAGAACGAACTCGGCATTGTGCCGGGTGAAGGCATCTCCTTCCAAGAGGTTTACTCTCATGCTGACTGACCTGCCGCTGCCCAAGAGAATCGATATCGACCACGTTGTCGAACATTCCTTCAAGGACATGCACCAGAAGGGCTTCCACTACCTCTGCCTCCAGCGGACGCCGACAGAAACCGTCAAGCTGTACTTCTTCGACGGTGACGTGAACAAGCTGCCGGAGGTCGTCGCCCCGCACGATCACCGCTACGACTTTGAGACCTACGTCGCTGCCGGCGCCGTCGAGAACGTCACGTTCCGTCGCACCGACGATCTGACCAAGGGTCAGATGTTCAACTGGTTCGAGTACCGCACGCCGATGAACGGCGGCAATGGCTTCACCTTTGCCGGTGAGGAATGCCTATACGAGGCGGCCCGCTTCCGCTTCTCGAACGGTGAGTCCTATTACCTCCAGGCCGACGACCTGCACACCATTCGCATCGCGGGCAATGAGACCGTCCTGATGCTCCTCCAATTCGAGGACATTTATCCGATCGAGAAGCCCTCCTCGACCTTCTTCAAGGACCAGGCACCCTCGCTTGACGGCCTCTACACCAAGTTCACGGCCGACGAAGCAATCGCCCTGATCCGACGCTTCGAGGAGCGTACCGGCATCACCTTCAAGACCTCCCTCTTCCGTGACGCAGCGTAGTGACGAAGGAGCCGAGGCTCACCTGAACCTGCATGCCGCTCTCTGCGTGCAGGCTTCAACGTTTGAGCGGTTCAAGGCGACTGTCCTCGCCGCCGCCTCGCCTCACGAGATCGAGCTGGCACGATCCGCCTATCACGCCGCTGCAGACGCGGTGTTGGATCGAGCACAAGAACAACTCTTCGTTCAGATACGGGAAGACGGCATCGACCCGTTCACCAGGAGACCATTACGACGATGAGGGAGATCATCCTCGACACTGAAACGACCGGGCTCGATCGAAAGGAAGATCGGATCTGCGAGATCGGCTGTGTTGAGATGGTCGATCGCGTCCTGACCGGCCGCACGTACCACACGTATTGCAATCCGCTGCGGGCGGTCCACAAGGAGGCCTATAAGGTTCACGGCCTGAGCGACGTGTTTCTTCGCACGAAGCCGACGTTCAAGCGGATCCATAACCGCTTCCTGAGCTTCATCGAGGGCGCCAGGCTTGTGGCGCACAACGCCGGGTTCGATATCCCGATGATCAACGCCGAGCTGGACCGACTCGGCATCGATCCTCTGGAGAACGAGGTCGTCGACACGCTGGCGCTGGCAAAGCAGGTCCACCCTCGTCGCCGGCACACGCTGGATGCGCTGTGCTCGCTATACAACATCGATGCTTCGAGAAGATCTGAGCATCACGGCGCTCTCGTCGACTCCGAGCTTCTGGCTCAGGTCTATGTCGAGCTGCAGGGCGGCCTTCAACACGGCATGCAGCTCGATCTTCTCGGCGGCGAGGAGGTTGAGACTGAGGTGCAGCCTGCCAGGCAACGGCCAACACCGCTGCCCAGCCGGCTCACCAACGAGGAAATCGCTGCGCACAGAGCCTTCGTCGAGACCCTCGGCGATAAGGCCATCTGGCGTGAGTACGTTTAACCACTTGTTTGAATGCAAAGGATAGCGAAAATGCGCAGGCGTACTGGACACATCGGCATGAGCGAAGAGGCTCGCGCCGCCCGCATGAAGTCGATCGGCGGATCGGACGCAAAGATCATCATGTCCGGTGATCAAGATGCGATCGAGCGCCTGTGGCTGGAGAAGCGCGGCGAGGTGATCCCTGAGGATCTCAGTGAGGTCATCCTGATCAACCTCGGCAACCTGACCGAGCCGCTGAACGCCGACCTGTTTGAGGACGAGATGGATCTGCTCGTGACCGACGAGCAGAAGAAGGTCCACTACTACGCCTGGGACAAGGCGCACACCACGCTCGACGGTCTGGTCCGCCGGACTCCGGAGTCGGACCCGATCGCCATCGCCGAGTTCAAGTTCATGTTCCCCTTCGGGTTCTCGAAGGAAGCTGCCTACGAGAAGTACTATCCGCAGGTCCAGCACAACATGATGGTGACGGATCTGCCGAAGGGCTATCTGTCGATCCTGACCGGCGCGGCCCAGCACGTCATCATCGATGTCGAGGCCGACCTGTTCTATCAGCTCGCCCTGCTGGAAGCCGAGAAGGACTTCTGGGACTGCGTCGTCACCGGCCGCACGCCCGGCGCTCCCAAGGTCGAGATCCCGGTCGCCGAGCGCATCAAGATCCACGACATGAGCACCAACAACGAGTGGTGCGACCTTGCGTTCACCCTGCTCAGCACCAAGCCGGCAGTCGAGAAACACGACAAGGCGAAGAAGGCGATCAAGAAGCTCTTCCCCGCTGACGCCAAGTCGGCAACCGGCAAGGGCGTCTCGATCAACCTGTCGAAGGACGGCAAGCAGCTGATCAAGTTCGACGAGGAGGCCATCAAGGATGCGGTCGAGCGGGCCGCGAACCTGCCGCCGTCGACCGAGTCTGGCGCCGAGGAACCGGCAAAAGAACCGGCAAAAAAGACCCGGGCAACTCGCAAGAAGCCCGCCAATTCCAACGACAAACCCGCCGCTTCCGAAGCGGCATAAACGGAGGCCACGATGGCTGGACGGAAGAACAACAGCGCCGATAACCGCGCGAAGCTCGACAAGATCTACGACGTCTTCGACAAGCACAATGTGCCGGTCGACAAGGATGCCATCTGGGAGGTCCAGGGCACCCCGGTCGTCAAGCACAAGGATGTCGAGCGCCTCGGTGCCGCGATGGGCATCGAGTACGAGAAGCCCCAGATCATCCGCGCCGAAGCGGATGAGGCCGTCATCATGGTCGTCGGCAGGTTCAACGGCAAGATGGAGTGGTCGATCGGCGAAGCCAAGATCATGCAGATGGTCGACACCGGCCGCAAGAACAACTGGGGAAAGCCGGTCCGCGAGCCGAAGGACGGCACCTTCGGCAACTACATCGTGACGGGTGGCCAGGCTGCCTATCCCTGGGCGATGGCGGAGAAGCGGGCGAAGGATCGCGTAATCCTCAAGCTGGCAGATCTGCACGGCGATGCCTACTCGTCTGAGGAAGCTGACGACTTCAAGAAGGTCAATGCCGACGACGACCGTAGCGACCGCCGGGATGATCGCCGCGACGACCATCGCGATGATCGCCGCGACCAGGCGAGCAACGACAACAAGCGGGACAACGGCGGCGACGGCGGCAAGACCGCGACCGAGCAGCGGATCGAGGACCTGATCGTTTCCTGCGAGACCAAGATCCGGAATTGCAAGACGATCAAGGACGTCACGGACCTGATGAACAGCAAGGACATCAAGGACGCGATGGCCGAGATGTCGAAGGATGAGGTCGCCGACCTGCGCGGCTTCGCCACCGACAAGCTGCACGATCTGGGCTGGAAGAAGCCGGAGAAGGAAGCCGCGAATGGCTGATCTGACGTTTGATACCGAAGCGGTGGAGCTGGCGAAGAAGCTCCATCGCAACTTCCTGAAGGCCAATCAGAACACGACGTTCAAGAGCGACTGGATGGAGTTCTATGAGCAGGCAGCCAGATTCCTCGGCAAGTGGCATGACCCGAGCTGAGGCTTACTGCGAGCTGGCGCTGTTCGCGATCAAACTGTCGGGCAGCGCCAGCGGCCTGCGTGCCTGGTGGACGGAAGAGACCGCCCACCGGGAGCAATACGAGCTGTCCCGGGAGCAGATCGACATGCTGGCTGATGCCTGCCGCGATCACATCCGAGACCTGGGTGAAGTCGCCAAGGAGCGGCCTCCGGAGCCGGCTCCAAAGCGGAAGCCGAAGCCGAAGAAGCGCGCTGCAATCTGAGGTCACATGAGCAAGAGCAACAAGTCCAAGAACCAGTGGATGCTGTTCAGAAAGGCATTCCTGGACGGCATCGGAGCGGTCCTGCTTCCGCATGCTGGCTACGACGTCGAGATGTTCGAACGCTTTCCGGAGGGCGTTCCTCTCCGGATCCAACTCGCCCAGCCCCGCAGCGGGCCGCGGCATCGCCTGTACCGGGTGACGCTGCGGATCATCGTCCAGAACACCGACAAGTTCTCGACCGAGGACGCCCTCCACAAGACGTTGCTGCTGGCCTGCAACGTGACGGAGCCGATCCTCACCACCGAGGGCGAGTTCATTTACGTCCCCTCTTCCACTGCGTTCGACGCGATGCCGGAGGAGGAGTTCAAGGTCTACTTCGACCGGGCGATGGAAATCGTCGCCTCCGTGATCATCCCCGGGCTCGATCTCGACGAGCTGCTGAAGGAAGCCCGGGCTCAGTCCAACTACAAAGACGCCGCCAACGACAATGACGAGCGTCCCCGCCGAGAGGTTGCGTAATGAATCTGCTGAACAAACTTTCCAATTTGATGCGCGGACTCGGCAAGACCGAGAAACCGCAAGCCGACAAGTGGTTTGGCTCCTACCTCGATGAGGACGGCATCGTTGCCGACGTGATCAAGCGTGTCTCTGCCGACGAGATTGCTTTGCGGCGATGGCTAGATCCCTGGAGCTGGAAGTTCCCGTACCTTGGACGCCGGATGCCGTTCTCAAAGGACGCCCCGGAACCGCCGGAGCATGCAGGCTGCCTGCTGTATGCCGATCGAGGCATCCGCAATTATTACGGCCTGTGGCACGCAGACAATCCGCACACCGCCTTCAGCGTCGATGACGGCGTCGAGATCACGGACGGTATCATCACCGACCCGCGCCACCCCGATAACTTCTCCAGCCGCATCGTCGACCGCGTGAAGGCCGAGCTGGCGGCGCGTTTCCCCAGGAAGGAAGCCGCGTGAACAACGCTGACCAGATCGCCAGACAGTGTGTGGAGAACATCAACTTCCACACACTCAACAAGTGGCCGATCGAGGACGCCGGAATCTTGCTCACCACGCCGAAGGGATGGAAGCCGCCACCGCGGTTTCCACGCGGCAGGCTCAATGTCGTCAAGGAGGACGGCACCAGGGTCTGGCACTTCAAGGCCATGAACGTCCTCGCCTACCTGATCGGCAACAATCTCACCACCCTCAAGATCGAGATGAAGACCCTGAAATGAACCCGAAATATCTCCCCACTACGGTCGACGGCAAGACCGTCAGAGTCGTCGAGGAGTCCGGCGAGGTCGTCGAAGTGATCGGCCGCTGCCTTCGCATCTTCGGAAAGATCGGTCGATTCGGTCTGGACAGCACCTCGCCCGGCGGCGGGCCGAACAATGCCGCCATGTTCCTCTCGGAGCTGGCTGACCTCAGACACGCCATCTCCCAGGTCGAGAACAGCCTCACCGACATCGCTCGGATCAAGGTCGGCAATTCCGAGTTGGTTTGGACCAACGATCTGGTGCCGGCCAAGGAGCTGCGCGAGCTGTACGATGGCGAAGACATGACAGACGAAGAGTTTCTGTCCAGCTACAAGATGATCGCGGTGTGCGACGGGCAGTGGCACCGCGAAGGCCTGGAGTATCGCTTCTTCGTCGATCCGGAGCGGGTCGATGGCTGAGGGCGGTCTCGACGAATGGGCGAGCTGGCTCTGCGGCAAGCAGCAGGGCAAGCTGTTCTGCCCTCCTGAGGGCTGTCCCAAGAGCTACGGCTGCGCCCGGGAGCACGGCTGGAAGCCAGGTGATCCCACACCTGATGGCTGCCTCGGGAGAGTGCCGCTCCCTCTCCCGGACCCGTAAACATTTGCTTGACTGTTTGCTTGAATGCAAATAGGAAACGCAAATGACCAGCGTCCTCGACCTTGCCCCTCCTCCAGGCTTCCGGAAGGCCATCCCGGTGACCGTGAAGCTGGAGGTGGTGATCAGACAACACAGCCTCTGCTCCAAATGCGGCGAGCGACTGGGCAAGCTCGACGACACACAATTCGACCACGTCCCCGCCATCCAGCTGCGATGCTGGGACGCTGAAGCCAAGGATGTCACTCCGCGATCCAACGATCCGGAGTTCATCTTTGCGAAGCACGCCGACTGCCACGCCAAGAAGACGTTCGGCTCCCGCGAGGAGCTGACCCGTGGCGACGTGCAAGAAATCGCCCGCACCAAGCGGATTGCGAAGGACACCGAAGAGTTCAAGCGTCGAATGCTGGCCAAAGGTGATCCGGATGCGGAGCCGCCCGCGCCGCCTCGACGGAAGAAAGCATGGCCCAAGAGGCCGTTTCCGAAACGGGGCAAGCAAGATGCGAAATCACGTTCGAGAGGTGAAAAAGGTCGCTGAACAGTTGAAGGCCGATGGCGAGATTGAAGCCTTCACATTCGGCCGCGACAAGAAGCACCACCTCATAGAATTTCGAGTCAGGGGAAAATGGATGTCGGTGCCGGTCGCGGTGTCGCCACGGACTCCTTACTCGTCCAACTACGCACGACAACAGATCCGACGTCGCATCAGAGACATGTCGTGAAGCTTGCTTGAATGCAAAAGGAGAAACTATGGAAGTCAGAACCACCCACGATAGCCTGCTGCGAGCATTCGGCCTGCTGATGGGCCGGCAGCGCACCATCAAGCAGAAATTCACCTATAGCCCGTTCGGCAGCGCGATCCATGCCACGCGCCGGCTGACGAAGGACGAGAACAAGGCCGTCGATGAGATCGCCGCCAAGCTCCGGAAGCTCGATCCGAACAACCACGAAGAGGCCAAGCAGTACCAGGCCCTCCTCAAGGAGCTGAGCAAGCTGCCGGTCAAGTTCGTGCCCTTGAAGTACGAGCAGCGCATCGATCGCTCTAAGTCCTATCGGCGAGCAGCGTGATGCAGATCCGCGGCACGCTGAACAAGGCCCAGCGTGTCTCCATCCCCTCCGGCGGCTTCTCGCTGCGCGGCGTGATTCGTGGAGACACCAAGCAGCAGTACCGGGATGGCTGGTTCATCTACACGGCGAAGGTCGTGGAAGAGATCGAGCCCAACGTCTTCCGGACGGCAGCTGGCAGCATCTACCGCATCGAGACATGGGCGCCGCCGTCAAAGCCGACGTCCGACTACGACCCGCTTCCGCCCGACTGGCCCTACTGCGTTTTCCTACCGAAAGACGAGTGACTGAATGAGAATTGAACGACGATACACGAAGGCAGGCGTCTCGCCCTACGCCATGATCGGCTGGCGCAATGCCACCAGCGAGATCAAGAACACGGACGGCTCGGTCGTCTTCCGCCTGGAAGGCATCGAGGTGCCCGAGGGCTGGTCGCAGGTCGCCGTCGACGTGCTGGCGCAAAAGTATTTTCGCAAGGCCGGCGTCCCGCGGGAGCTGGTGAAGGTGCAGGAGGACGGCGTCCCCGAGTGGCTGCAGCGCAGCGTGGCGATGCCCTACCCCGCCGACTACGCCAAGGACTACCTGACCTCAGAGACCTCGGCCAAGCAGGTGTTCGACCGCCTCGCCGGCTGCTGGACCTATTGGGGCTGGAAGCACGGCTACTTCAAGCCGGGCACCATGAGCCAGTACGTAACCATGGCAGACCTCAACGAGGACGCCGAGGCCAACGCCCTCGCCTTCTTCGATGAGCTTCGCTACATGCTCGCCGCTCAGATGTTTGCGCCAAACTCCCCGCAGTGGTTCAACACCGGTCTGCATTGGGCGTACGGCATCGACGGTCCGGCGCAGGGTCATTTCTGGGTCAACGACGAGGATTTCGTCGTGCCGACCTCGGTGCCATCCATGTCGGCCTATGAGCGCCCGCAGCCGCACGCCTGCTTCATCCAGTCGATCGATGACAGCCTGATCAGCGACGGCGGCATCATGGACCTGTGGCTCCGCGAAGCCCGCCTGTTCAAGTACGGCTCCGGAACCGGGACCAATTTCTCGAGCCTGCGTGGCAAGGGAGAGAAGCTGTCGGGCGGCGGCACGTCGTCGGGCATGATGTCGTTCCTCAAGATCGGGGACCGGGCAGCTGGTGCGATCAAGTCGGGCGGCACGACGCGGCGCGCGGCCAAGATGGTCGTCGTCGATGTCGATCACCCGGACGTTCAGGAGTACGTCGGTTGGAAGGTCGAGGAAGAGAAGAAGGTTGCTGCTCTGGTGGCCGGCTCCAAGGCTACGAAGAAGTGGCTGGAAGCTCTGCACCTGGCCATCAGCCTGGGTGGTGACGGCAAGGCGGAGATCCGTCAGGCTCGCAAAGCCTTCGTGCCGGACAGCTATATCCAGCGCGTGATCCAACTCGCAAAGGACGGCCAGCCCTTCGACTTCCCCGAGTTCGATGTCGATTGGCAGTCGGCTGCCTACGAAACCGTGTCGGGTCAGAACTCGAACAACACGGTGTCGGTGACCGACGACTTTCTCCAGGCCGTTCAGCTCGGCATGGATTGGGAGCTGAAGAGCCGGACAGACGGCAAGGTCATGAAGACCATCAAGGCCCGCGACCTCTGGGATCAGATCTGTCGCGCTGCCTGGGAGTCGGCTGACCCCGGCCTGCACTTCAACACGACCATGAACGACTGGCACACCTGCCCGGCTGGCGGGCGCATCCGCGCCTCAAACCCGTGTTCGGAGTACATGTTCCTGGACGACACGGCGTGCAACCTGGCCTCGGCCAACCTGATCAAGTTCACCACCCGGCACGGCAATGGCCCGCTCGTGTTCGACGAGGTGAGCTTCATCCACGCCTGCCGGCTGATCCAGATCGTGCTCGACATCTCGATCACGATGGCGCAGTTCCCGTCCAAGCAGATCGCGATGCTCTCCTACGAGTATCGCACGACCGGTCTCGGCTTCGCCAACCTCGGCGGCATGCTCATGTCGGCAGGTCTCGCCTACGACTCCGACGAGGCTCGTGCCTTCGCTGGATCGATCTCGGCGATCATGACGGGTGTGGCCTACCGCACCTCCGCCGAGATGGCGCAGGAGCTGGGCGCGTTCCCGAAGTACGAGGAGAACGCCGCTTCGATGATGCGAGTGATGCACAACCATCACGCTGCGGCAGAGGAGAGCGGTTCGATCGCCTATGCTGGTCTCTCCATCCGTCCGGACGGGCTGGATTGGGATCATCAGTACCAGCAGGGGATGGCTGAGACCGCCGCCTCGATCTGGGACGATGTCCTGAAGATGGGCGCGGACTACGGTTTCCGCAACGCTCAGACCACGGTCATCGCTCCGACCGGGACGATCGGCCTGGTGATGGACTGCGACACGACCGGCATCGAGCCGGACTATGCTCTGGTGAAGTTCAAGAAGCTGGCCGGCGGCGGCTACTTCAAGATCATCAACCAGGCGGTCCCGGCTGCTCTGAAGTCGCTCGGCTACGACGTCGGACCGATCAACGAGATCGTGGACTACGCCGTTGGCACGGGTGTGTTGCCGGCGAAGTTCGCCATCGCCGGTCGCGCAGCTGGTGTCGATGTTAGCGTCGAGGCCGTCAAGAAGGTGTTTCACATCAACTTCCTGACGGACTGGTCGAAGCTGGGCTTCAGCGAGCCGGAGATCGAGCAGGCCAACATCCGAGCTGTGGGCACGATGACGCTTGAGGGCGCCCCGCATCTGTCGACCGACGAGTATCCGGTCTTCGATTGCGCCACCCCGTGCGGCAAGATCGGCACGCGATCGATTCACTGGAAGGGCCACATCAAGATGATGGCTGCGGTTCAGCCGTTCATCTCGGGTGCGATCTCCAAGACGATCAACATGCCGAATGATGCCACCGTGGCGGACATCAGCAAGGCTTACATGATGTCGTGGAAGCTGGGTCTGAAGGCCAACGCGATCTATCGCGACGGCTCGAAGTTGTCGCAGCCGCTCACCTCCGCTCTGGTCGATGATCAGGACGAGGTCGGCGAGCCCACCCTCGTCGAGGTCAAGCAGGACGTCGTCAAGGTCGTCGAGAAGATCGTGCGTAAGCGTGAGCGACTGCCTGACAAGCGCGTAGGCTACACGCAGAAGTCGATCGTGGCAGGTCACAAGGTCTACCTCCGCACCGGGCAGTACCCGGATGGTCGGCTCGGCGAGATCTTCATCGACATGCACAAGGAGGGCGCTGCCTTCCGGTCCATGATGAACGCCTACGCGATCGCGGTCAGCATCGGTCTCCAGTACGGGGTGCCGGTCGAGGAGTATGTCGACGCCTTCACGTTCTTCAAGTTCGAGCCGGCTGGCTTCGTCCAGTCGCACGATCGGATCAAGAACGCATCGTCGATCATCGACTTCGTCTGGCGCGATCTCGGCATCAACTATGCCAATCGCGATGACCTGGCTCACGTCACCCCCGACGAGAGCGAGAACACCTCGGTCGGTCCGGGTGGTGTGAGTGAGCTGAGCGATACGGCGCTGGAGAAGCTCGCGGGCACCTTCCACAACATGGAAATGAAGCCCGACGTGTTGATCGCCAGCAGCCAGAACGCTCAGCTGCCCGATCAGCGCTCGGTGGCCAAGATGTCCGGTTACACGGGCGATAGCTGCGGCAACTGCTCCAGCTTCACGATGGTGCGTAACGGCACCTGCTTGAAGTGTGAGACGTGTGGCGAGACCACGGGGTGCTCCTGATGGAAGAGCAACAGAAGCTTGGTCTGACCAAGACGCAGGCAAAGGTTCTCGGAGCAATCCGAGAACTGTCTGGTCGCGCGGACGGCGTCGGTCCGTCCTTCCGTGAGATCATGAAGCTGGCGGGCATGAAGTCCGTCAGCCAGGTGCATTACACGGTGCGGTGCCTAAAGGAGCGAGGTCACGTCAACTTCGCCCCCAAGGGCAAGAGGTCAATCTCATTGGCGTAGCCATGTTCACAGAGCTGGAGATTGTGGAGCGCTGCCTGCTGCTGTTCTCCAAGCCCGGCAGGTGGACGCAGAAGACATGCGCTCGGGATCGGCAGGGTAAACCGGTCCCCGTATTCAGCCAGGCGGCGCGCTCATTCGACATCGAGGGAGCGATCCGCCGGGCTGCTGGACAAGAAGATCGAGGCGCGTATGCGCGCTTCGTCCCATTGATCAAGGGTCAGCTGGGCAAGCACCCGTTCGACTGGAATGACCAGTCGGGCCGCCACCAGAAGGAGGTGGTCAGGATGTTCGAGGACCTAGCTGACGAGTTCCGATTTAAGGAGGCATCGTGACTGTAGCGAACGACAACTTTACAGAGGCGGACCTGATCGAGCTTGAAAGATCGGTCAACGCCCTGGTGGCGATCTGCCACAAGATGAACAAGCACTGGTGGACCGACCCGGCCACCGGAGAAGACCTTCGCAAGAAGGAACTGATCGTCCCCACCAAGCTGCTGCTGACGGTCAGCGAGATCTGCGAGGCGATGGAAGCCGACCGCAAGGATCTGATGGACGACAAGCTGCCTCACCGCAAGGGACTCGAGGTCGAGCTGGCGGACGCCTTGATCCGGATCGGCGACCTCGGCGGAGCGCTGACCCTCAACCTCGGCGCTGCTGCCCGCGAGAAGTCTGCCTTCAACCTGGTGCGACCGGACCACAAGGCCGAAAACCGGGTGAAGAAGGGTGGAAAGAAGTACTGACCAGGCGAAATTTCGCTTGCTTTCTTGTGCGCTTGAATGCAAATACCACTGCAAAGGAGAATACCATTGGACGCAACTGAAGCTCAGACGAAAATCTTCGAGATGATCAACGCGGAACTCGAACTCCAGAACCAGATGTGGGGTCCGAACAACGAGCGCGCCGACATCTCGCAGGGCCAGCTGTTCGGCGCCGGCTATGCGCTGCTCACCGCTGTTAAGGATCGCCGCCAGGCCAACGCTGACGCCTTCCACGTCATCCCGGAGACCTATCCGAAGGACTGGAGCGGATTCCGCAGCTACGGCACCGACATCCCGAATGGCGTTGTCGCGATTTGCTTCCTGATCAACGAGGCCAAGCGCCTGCTGATGGATGGTGTCGACCCGACCCGCGTCGCTCGCCGACCCGACCAGAAGTACAACGCAGCGACCGGCCTGCCCAACACCGTCGAACCCGAGGTGACCACGGCCCCCGAGGCTTCGACCGAGTCGTCGGCCGCCGAGGCATAAGCCATGTACGGCGTCTTCCTCGCCAACCATTTTCTCGATGCGTGCGGCCTGTACCTGCTGATCACCGTCGCCGTCAAAATCACCCTGCGGAAGCCCATCTCCCGCTGGTTCTTTTAGTCCCCTCGCGTTTGTTTGAATGCAACTGGTCCCCGCGGATGCGGGGGCCATCCAAAAGGAGAACTACATGAAGAAGCTCTTGCTGATCGCTGCGCTCGCCCTGAGCGCGATGACCGCAAATGCCCATGCGGCCGAGAAGTTTCGGCTCTGCACCGGCAATGCCGAACTGAACTATGCCAAGGCTGGCCACTACCTGAAGCAGCGCGCTCAGAACGTGGACGTCATCTACACGAAGGGCTCGATCGACAACCTCGACAAGATCGTGGCCGGCGAGTGTGACGGCGGCTTTGTCCAGTCCGACGCTCTGATGGTCTACTCGGCGCGCAACGCCAAGGCGATCTCGACGCTGGAGCGTGCCGGCGTGCTCTATCAAGAGCAGGTCCACATGATCTGTAACCGCAAATACGACCTCGGTCGCATGGTGAACCTCAAGAGCGACATGACGGTCGCGGTCGGTGCTGACGGCTCCGGCGGTAACACGACCTGGGCCGGCTTCGTGATGGCTGACAAGGCTCGCTACGGCAAGATCAGCACGTCCCCGCTCTCGGGTGACCGCATGCTCTCGGCTGTCGCTGACGGCACGCTCGTGCAGTGTGGCCTGATCGTCACGGCGCTGAATGCCCCGTTCATCAAGAACGAGGTGCAGAAGGCCGGCGACACCGTGATCCTGGTGGGCACCGACGACCGCGACATGACCAGGACGGCGCTCGATGCACGCAAGCAGCCCGTCTACACCTACGGCGAGATCCCCGCGGACACCTATCCGCGCATCCAACCGTCCGGCACGGTCTACGGCACGAAGTCTGTCGGCACGGTGCAGGTCGATGCGGTGTTCGTCGCCAACGTCGATTGGATCAACGCCCACGAGGACGACTACAACCACATCCTCCGCGGCTTCAACGCTGCCAAGCCCGACATCCAGAAGCTCGCCAAGCCGCAATAACGGTTTGCTCGCACGGTCGCCCTACGGGGCGGCCGTTCTTTTCTGTTTGGAAATTTTTGGAGACCCACGATGTCAGACAAGCAGAACACAGATCAGGAGATGCTCTCCTTCGTCCGAGAGGCGAGGAAGTTCCTCAAGTTCGTGCAGGACCCGGAGTGGACCGGATCAGCCGAGCTGACGGACGACCAGCACGTCGAGGAGATGAAGACGCACTTGGCGAAGACCCGCGAGCGGATCGAGCTGCCGGAGAAGACGGTGATGCATTCGGTTCGAGGCGCCGAGAGCGGACTCGTTCTGGCGATGACCGGGAATACCCCTGACGCCGCCGAGCGCGCTCGCTTCCTGACCGGCCTGATGCGTTCGCTACCGCGCCTGCTTGAGGCCATCGAAGATTACTTCATCCGCGAGTCTGTCGCGGACGATCGCATCAAGGAGCTGATTTCGTCCAACAATGAGAAGCTTTTTGAGAACCGGGCTCAGCGCGACGAGATCCGGCAGCTCAAGGCACAGGTGGATCTGCTCCTGAAGTCGATCCCGATCAAGCCGGAGACTGCATAGGGGCATGGCCGATCACTACTCGTTCGAAAGCGAAGACAAAGCAAAGCGCATTTTGCAGGGGAATGCAACATGATTGCAGGCAAGTTTAAAATAGGTGAACGGGTTCGGAAGAAGAAGGGCTCACAGTGGCAAGGCAAAATCTGTGGATTTTACAGCACATCCCTGACGCCCATTGGCTACGCCGTCGAGAGCGAACGTGAAGTTGGCTCTGTGCAAATTTATCCAGAGACCGCCCTCGAAATCGTCGAAAGGGACTGAAACAAATGCTTGAATACAAACGTTTGCTCGAATACATCGTGCGCAACGGCGTGCAAAAGCACGACCGCACGGGCACCGGGACATTCTCGATCTTTGGACACCAGATGCGGTTCGATCTGGCACAAGGCTTTCCGCTCCTGACGACGAAGCGCTTGCCGTTCAAGGCGATCGCGATCGAGCTGCTCTGGTTCCTGCGTGGCGACACCAACATCAAGTTCCTGCACGACCACGGCGTGACGATCTGGGACGAGTGGGCTGATGCCAACGGCGATCTCGGCCCGGTCTACGGAAAGCAGTGGCGCAGCTGGCCGAATTGGGTCGATGCAGGTCCGGACTTCGAGTTCATCAACAAGGTGAACCGGCCGATCGACCAGATCGCCAATGTCGTCGAGATGATCAAGCGCAACCCCGACTCTCGCCGCATGATCGTCAGCGCCTGGAACCCCGCAGATGTCGACCAAATGGCGCTGCCGCCCTGCCACTGCCTCTTCCAGTTCTACGTGGCGAACGGGAAACTGTCCTGCCAGCTATACCAGCGATCGGCCGACGTCTTCCTCGGGGTGCCGTTCAACATCGCGTCGTATGCGCTGCTCACCATGATGATCGCTCAAGTGACTGGGTTGAAGCCCGGTGAGTTCATTCATTCGTTCGGCGACACGCATCTGTACCTGAACCATATCGAGCAAGCGAAGCTTCAGCTCTTCCGCGAACCCCGATCCCTGCCAATCGTCAAGATCAATCCCGAAGTGAAGAGCATCTTCGACTTCCAATACGAAGACTTCGAGCTGGTGGGCTACGACCCCCACCCCTCGATCAAAGCGCAGGTGGCTGTATGACAAAAATCGCCAATTCCTACTATTCGGCGGTCGTCAGTCACCAGGAGATGCCAGGCATCTACATGTCGACATTCGCCGTGCCAGGCGATCCGCCGCAGTGGGTGTTGGACGAGAAAGGCAGGCCGAAATATTTCAGGTCATCAGACGAGGCTGAACTGGCAGGCTTTCGTCTGATGGCTGCAAAGTTGAACCGGGCCCGGCAGGAGCAGGAGTTCCGCGTCAAGGGCCGCCGCAACAAGCATACGAGGGTCTGGACTGCGCCGCCGGAGGACGGTCCCACCATCGATACAGTTTTCGGAAAGAAGCAATGAACCTAGCCGATCAGATCGAGGCCGCGAAGGCCGAGGTCGCCCGACTCGAGATGATCGCGGCGACCGCTACCTGCCGGGAGCTAGGGTGCGACATGCAGTCGGTCGGCGGCTTCTGCGCCTCCTGCGACGGCGAACGAGGCCTGTGCAGCTGCTCGGTGCCGGTCCACAAATGCACCCGGTGCGGCGACTGCGACTACGGTGAGAACGACGAGGCCGACGAGGTACGCCGTCTCTGCCAACTGACACGAGACCCGTTGTTCGAGTTCCAAGATGAAGACGCCTGAGCACGCAAATGACAACGAGATCCAGTCTGGCGGAATCCAGACTGAGATCGGCGTCGTCTATCGAGATACGCCACTGCGGTTGGAGTACGCCGCTCGCATCGCCTTTCCGGACGGCTCGATCGGGCTGCGCGGACTCAGAAGAGAGGCGGCGAAGGGTCGTCTCAACATTGAACTGATCGCAGGCAAGCAGTACACCACGCTCGCCGATATTGATGAAATGAGGAAGTTATGTCGCGTACCGGCCAAGGGCCTCACCTCGCCCGGCGGAAAGCTCGTTACAAGAACGGCAAGCTCGACTCCCGAGCCGTCTGGGTCATCCGGGATGGAAGCGCCGAGGTCTCCACAGGAGTTGCTGCAAGCCCGTCTCAGTCGCAGCCTCCAATCGAAGCGAAGCAGGCGCTAAGCGACTACATCACCAAGCATGCGCAGGTGGCTCACACCACTGACGACATCAAGGAGATCGTCTGCGCCACGGTCCTGCTGGTCTACCTCAATCACAAGATTGACCCCGACAAGCCGGATGAGGACAAGACTGCCGACGAGCGCGAGACCGAGCAGCGCATTGCTCGACTGTCCGAGTACTTCGGCAACAAGGTGCTGGCCGACGTCAACACCCAGCTATGCAAGGGCTACGTCACCCATCGCAAGAAGAATGGCGGCGGACAGGGCGGCGCCCGTCGCGACCTGGAAGCATTGCGAGCAGCGATCAATCATCACGCGGCTGAGAACCTGCACCGCGGCAACGTCAGTGTCTGGCTTCCTGAGAAGGGCGAGGCCCGAGAACGGTGGCTGACGCGAGACGAGGCGGCTGCCGCGATCTGGTACGCCTACCGGTACCGCGAGGTGCAGACCATCCACGTCGGTCCTAACAAGGGCCAGAAGGTCATCACCGATCGCCGGACCCTGCGCCATGTCGCCCGCTTCATGCTGATGGGCTGCTACACGGGAACCCGAGCTGGATCTCTCGCCGCTGCCGCCACGAAGCGCGCGGTCGGGAAAGCGTTCGTCGACCTGGATCGCGGCCTGTTTTACCGCAAGCCTATCGGCAAGAAGGCGACGAACAAGCGGCAGCCACCAGCTCCTATTCCGCCCGGCCTGCTGGCCCATATGCGGCGCTGGGCGCGCCTCGGCATCGCCAAGGAGCACTTTGTCGAGTGGAATGGGAAGCCCGTCCAGAGCGTCAAGAAGGCTTTCAGGACGGTCATCACGGGGGCCAAGATCGACACCAGCGTCGAGGCTGGCGGCAACGTCACGCCGCACACGCTGCGGCACACGGCGGCCACCTGGCTGATGCAGCAGGGCGCCAACATCTACACCGCCGCTGGCTACCTGGGCATGACTGTCGAGGTGCTGGAGCGCGTCTACGGCCACCATCATCCGGACTACATGGCAGACGCTGTCGCCAAGATTTCGAAGAAGACCGCGAAGAAGAAAGCCGCAGCCTAAACCCGGGGGGTGGCTATTCTTCGTGGGGTTTTTCGGGGGGTTGAAGAAATGGAATTTGCTAAGTATCTGAAATTGTTGGTCGGAGTGGCAGGATTCGAACCTGCGACCCCTGCGTCCCGAACGCAGTGCTCTACCGGGCTGAGCCACACTCCGACAAGAAGGCGGCTTATAGCGTCGGGTTTCGCGCACCGCAAGCGGCCGAGTTGAGGAATTTTATCCCTGTGAAAACGGGTCTTGAAACGCTGATTTTACCGGCCGGAGAGGCTGCCGCCGCGGCCGCGGCCCGGGCGCTCGCGGCCGGTGGGCTGGTCGCGTTTCCGACCGAGACGGTCTATGGGCTCGGGGCGGATGCCGCCAATGCCGCCGCGATCGCCCATCTCTACGCCGCCAAGGGGCGGCCCGCGTTCAATCCGCTGATCGCCCATGTCGCGGACGTTGCCGCCGCGCGGCGGATCGGCCGGTTCGATGCACGCGCCCTGAAGTTCGCGGAGGCGTTCTGGCCGGGGCCGCTGACGCTGGTGGTGCCGAAGACGGACGACTGCCCGGTGGCCGATCTCGCCACCGCCGGCCTCGACACGGTCGCGATCCGCATCCCCGCCCATCCGGTGGCGCAGGCGATCCTGCGCGCTTTTGGCGGGGCGGTGGTGGCGCCGTCCGCAAACATCTCCGGCCATGTCTCGCCGACGTTGGCCGCCCATGTCGAAAGCGACCTTGCGGGGCGGATCGATCTGATCATTGACGGCGGCTCCGTCGAGGTCGGCGTCGAATCGACGATTGTCGGCTGCTTCGAGACCTTGATGCTGCTCCGCCCTGGCGGGCTGTCGCGTGAGCGAATCGAGGCCGTGCTCGGCGCGCCCTTGGCGCGGCCGCCCGCGGAGGCCGAGAGCAAGGACAGCCAGCCGCTGGCGCCGGGCATGCTGGCCTCGCATTATGCGCCGCGCGCGGCCGTACGGCTCAATGCGCGCGAGGTGGCGCCGGGCGAAGCGCTGCTGGCATTCGGCCCGGTGCACCCGCCTGGCGCTGAAGCCGCCGCTGTCATGAATTTGTCGCCCGCCGGTGATCTCGATGAAGCCGCTGCCAATCTGTTCGGCTATCTTCGCGCCCTCGATGCCAGAGGGCCACGCGCGATCGCCGTGATGACGATCCCCGAAGAAGGACTCGGCGAAGCGATCAACGACCGGCTGCGCCGGGCTGCGGTTGCGCGATAAGAAGCTTAAGAAGAGACAACACCATGAACGTCAATCAATCCGCCACCCCGCCGCTTGCGCCCGAGTTGATCGAACAATTTCGCAAGATCGTCGGCGAGCGCCACGCGATCACCGATGCCGCAGACATCGAGGCTTACGTCACCGAGGAGCGCAATCTGTTTCACGGCCGCTCGCCGCTGGTGCTGCGTCCGGGCTCGACGGCTGAAGTCTCGGAGATCTGCAAGCTCGCCTCCGCGCACAGGATCGCGCTGGTGCCGCAGGGCGGCAATACCGGCCTCGTCGGCGGGCAGACGCCGCACAATGGCGAAGTCGTGGTGTCGTTGCGCCGGCTCGACAAGATCCGCGAGGTCGACACCGCCTCCAACACCATGACCTGCGAGGCCGGCGTCGTGCTGCAAATCGCGCAGCAGAAGGCGTCCGACGTGGACCGGCTGTTCCCGCTCTCGCTCGGCGCGGAAGGCAGCTGCACCATCGGCGGCAATCTCTCGACCAATGCCGGCGGCACCGCTGCGCTGGCCTATGGCGTCGCGCGCGAGATGGCGCTGGGGTTGGAGGTGGTGCTGGCCGACGGGCGCGTGCTGAACGTGCTGTCGAAGCTGAAGAAGGACAACACCGGCTACAACCTGCACAACCTCTTCATCGGCGCCGAAGGCACGCTCGGCATCATCACGGCGGCGACTTTGAAACTGTTTCCGAAGCCGCGGGCGGTCGAAACGGCCTTTGTCGGGCTGAAGTCGCCGGCAGCGGCGCTCAGGCTGCTCACGATCGCGCAAAGCGAGGCCGCCAATGCGCTGACGAGTTTCGAGCTGTTGTCGCAGATGGCGGTCGATTTCTCGATCCGCCACGGCATCGACGTGCGCGATCCGCTCGCAGAAAAGCATCCCTGGTACGTGCTGATGGAATTGTCCTCTCCGAGCGAGGATGCGCGCACGCCGCTGGAGACGATCCTGACCCGCGCCATGGAAGAGGAGATCGTCGACGATGCCGTGATCGCGGCCAACCTCACCCAGCGCGCCGGCTTCTGGAAGCTGCGCGACGAGATGTCGGCGGCACAGAAGCCGGAAGGCGGCTCGATCAAGCACGACATCTCCGTGCCCGTCGCCGCCGTGCCCGCCTTCATCGCCGAGGCCGATGCTGCCGTGGTGAAGCTGATCCCCGGCGCGCGGCCGGTGCCGTTCGGCCATCTCGGCGACGGCAATCTGCACTACAATGTCAGCCAGCCGGTCGGCGCCAACAGTGCGGATTTCCTGGCGGGCTGGCACGAGATGAACGCGGTCGTGTTCGAGATCGTGCTGCGCATGGGTGGCTCGATCTCGGCCGAGCACGGCATCGGCGTGCTCAAGCGCGACGAACTGCCCGAGGTAAAGGACAAGACCGCGATCGAGCTGATGCGGTCGATCAAGGCGATGCTCGATCCGCTGGGAATCATGAATCCGGGGAAGGTGCTGTGAGCGCCCTTACGATCGATGCCATCACGGATGCCGACATCGAGCCCGTCGTCGCGCTGTGGCAGCGCTGCGGCCTGACCCGGCCCTGGAACGATCCGCATGCCGACATCGCGCTGGCGCGGCGCCGCGACAATTCCACCGTGCTGCTCGGCCGCGACAATGGCGCGACCGTCGCCACAATCATGGTCGGCCATGACGGCCATCGCGGCTGGGTCTATTACGTCGCCGTCGATCCCGACTGCCAGAAGCGCGGCTACGGCCGCGTCATCATGACAGCGGCCGAGGACTGGCTGCGCGCGGCCGGAATTCTCAAGCTCCAGCTCCTGGTCCGGCGCGAAAACGCGCAGGCCAATGCGTTCTACCAGTCACTGGGCTTCGAGGAATCCACCTCGGTGATGTTCCAGAAGTGGCTCGACGGCCGCGCCACGACTTCAAGCAACTGAGATCGAGCCATGACCATTTCCGACCGTGTCCGCATCAAGGACGTCCGCGTGCTCTCCGACAATTGGACTCCCCTGAAGAACACCACGCTCGAGTACCGGCGCGCCAATGGCGAGTGGCAGACGCAGCACCGCGAGACCTATGAGCGCGACAACGCTGCGGCCGTGCTGCCCTACAACCGCGCCCGGCGCACGGTGATCCTGGTGCGCCAGTTCCGTCTGCCCGCCTATATCCGCGGCTACGACGATCTGCTGATCGAAGCGGCCGCCGGCGTGCTCGACGATGCCGCCCCCGAGGTGCGCATCCGCGCCGAGGCCGAGGAGGAAACCGGTTATCGCCTGCACGACGTCCACAAGGTGTTCGAGGCCTTCATGAGCCCCGGCGCCATCACCGAGAAGCTGCACTTCTTCGTCGCCGAATACGAGCCGGAGATGCGGGTCAGCGACGGCGGCGGCCTCGAACATGAGGGCGAGGACATCGAGGTGCTGGAGCTTTCCATCGACGAGGCGCTGGCGATGATCGCAGACGGCCGCATCATCGACGCCAAGGCGATCATGCTGCTTCAGTATGTGGCACTGCAGGTGTTCAGGTAGGTGACGCTCTTCACCCTACCCTGGAGGGGGAGGGTTGATCGCGCGCAGCGCGAGCGGGATGGGGTGATCTTTCCACTCGGGCACTGTTGGATGTGGAGAGACCGTCACCCCACCCCGTCTCACATTTCGCTACGCTCCATGTGAGCCGACCCTCCCCCTCCAGGGGAGAGTAAGAATCCGCGCCTCGCATCATCCTCATCTGCAATTCTGGCCTGCGCCACCCCACTCCCCGTTGAGCAACTCGAAAACTATCTCTAGTCTGGGCCCTAACCAAGAACCAGGAGACGCGCCCATGTCCGCTCCGCGCGACGACGAATTTGGCTTTGCGCCCGACTACGATTCGCCCGTGCCCTACATGCAGCGCACGCGCGACTATTACGCGGCGATCGGCTACACCACGCCTTATCGCTGGGCGCACTACACGGAGGCACCGTTCCAGCCGCTGAAGAAGCCATTGGCGCAGTCGCGCGTGACGATCATCACGACCGCGGCGCCGTTCGATCCGGCCAAGGGCGATCAGGGGCCGGGCGCGGCGTATAATGGCAGCGCGAAATTCTACCAGGTCTATGACGGCGACACGTCGAAAGAGCACGACCTTCGCATCTCGCACATCGGCTACGACCGCAAGCACACCAGCGCGACCGACAGCGGCACCTGGTTTCCGCTGCCGCAGCTCCTGATGGCCAGCGCCGCTGGCCGCATCGGCGAGGTCGCGCCGCGTTTCTTCGGCGCACCGACCAACCGCAGCCATCGGGTCACGCTGGATACCGACGCGCCGGAGATCCTGGCGCGCTGTCTTGCCGACAAGGTCGACGTCGCCGTGCTGGTGCCGAACTGCCCGGTCTGCCACCAGACCACCGCGCTGGTGGCGCGGCACCTGGAGCGGAACGGCATTCCGACCGTGATCATGGGCTGCGCCAAGGACATCATCGAGCACGCGGCCGTGCCGCGCTTCCTGTTCTCCGATTTCCCGCTCGGCAATTCCGCCGGCAAGCCACACGACATCGCCTCGCAGGCGCAGACGCTCGAGCTCGCGCTAAAACTGCTGGAGACCGCAAGCGGTCCGCAGACGACGATGCAGTCGCCGCTGCGCTGGAGCGAGGATGCCTCCTGGAAGCTCGACTACAACAACGTGGCGCAGCTTTCGCCGGAAGAGCTGGCGCGGCGCCGCGCCGAATTCGACAAGCAGAAGGAGATCGCGCGCGGCAACCGCGCCGCCTGACGTCCTCCGATAACGAAGAAAAAGGGAGAGCGACGTGACGCGACCGTTCGAGGGCGTGAAGATCCTGGACTTCACGCAAGTGCTGGCCGGTCCCTATGCGAGCTATCAGCTCGCGCTGCTAGGAGCCGACGTCATCAAGGTCGAGCGGCGCGAGGGCGAGGACATGCGCCGCACGCCGCTCAGCCGCGAATGGGCCGAGCGCGGGCTGGCGCCGGCATTCCAGGCCATCAACGGCAACAAGCGCAGCCTGACGCTCGATCTGCAGAAGCCGGAGGCGATCGCGATCGTGAAGAAGCTCGCAGAGACCGTCGACGTCGTGATGGAGAATTTCCGCCCCGGCGTGATGGACAAGCTCGGCATCGGCTACGAGGCGCTCTCGGCGATCAATCCGAAGCTGATCTATTGCGCCGTATCAGGCTTCGGCCAGACCGGCCCGGACCGCTTGCGGCCCGGCTATGACGGCAAGATGCAGGCGCTGTCCGGGATCATGGCGATCACCGGCCATCCCGAGACGGGACCGACGCGCGCGGGCTTTGCGGTGTGCGACGTGCTGTCGGGCGCGACCGCTGCGTTTGGCGTGTCGAGCGCACTGTATCAGCGCGACCGCACCGGCAAGGGCCAGCTCATCGACGTCTCCATGCTGGAGGCGACGATGGCGTTTCTGTCAGGGCAGATCGCGGACTGGTCGGTCGCCGGCCACCGTCAAACACTTTCGGGCAACCAGGCGGTGAGCCGCAGGACCACGGCCAACCTGTTCAAATGCGGCGACGGCCACATCCTGCTCGCGGTCAACAACGAGAAGCAGTACCGCGCGCTGATCAGCACACTCGGCCGCGAGGACACGCTGAGCGATCCGCGCTTTGCCGACTGGTTCTCCCGCAACGAGAACGAGGGCGCGCTCCGCGCCATCATCGAGGAAGCGCTGGCGGCAAGGCCGGCACGCGAATGGGAGACGATCCTGGAAGACGCCGGCGCACCGTGCGCCAGCATTTGGAAGGTCGAGGAGGTGATCGACCACCCGCAAATCAAGGCACGCGGCGCGATCCAGGAGCTGGACACGCCCTATGGGCGCCTGCGCTTTGCCGGCAGCGGGTTCAAGCTCGCCCATGGCGGCGGCAAGCTGGACCACATGGCGCCGGAGCTGGGCGCGGATACGGATGCGGTGCTGGGCGAGCTGGGATTCGATGCGGCGGAGATCGCAGCGCTGCGGGCAAGGGAGATTGTGTGAAACACCGCTGCCGTAGGGTGGGCAAAGGCGCAACGCGCCGTGCCCACCACCTATCGATTGCTTGGCGCACGATGATGGGCACGCTTCGCTTTGCCCACCCTACGGCATCGGCGATCAGAACAACGACCCCTGCCCGTCATCCACCGAGGTAACCGCAGCCTTCCGCGCCACCTTCTTCGGCTTCACCACCTCCGCCGCCATCTCCTCCGCACTGATCTGCAGCAGCAACTGCTCGTCGTCATTGGCGACGCGGTTGACGCGGGTGGAGACCGGATGCCAGGCGAACTCGCCGATGCGCGGGGCGGCCATCAGCGGCAGGATCGCGTCGATTTCGTCGCTGCGGCAGTCGAGCCAGCGCTCGAAATCGCGCGGGCTGATGGTGACGGGCACGCGGTCATGCAGCGCGGCGAGATCCTCGCCTGCCGCCGCCGTGACGATCGCGACCGTGTCGAGTTCCTCGCCGTTCGGGCCGACCCAGGTCTCGAACACCGCAGCAAAGCCGAGCGGCGCGCCGTCGGCGCGATGGATGAAGAAGGGCTGCTTGCGGCTACCCTCCGCCTTCCACTCGTAATAGCCGTCCGCCGGGATCAGGCCGCGCCGGCGGCGAATCGCCTTTTTGAAGGCGGGCTTCTCCAGCGCCGTCTCGGAGCGGGCGTTGATCAGGAGCGTAAATCCGCGGGGGTCCTTGACCCAGCTCGGCAGCAGGCCCCAACGCATCAGGCGGAAATGGCGTGCGCCGTTCTCGATCAGCACGACCGGAATCGGCTGCGTCGGGGCGACGTTGTACCGGGGCGGGAAATTCGGCTGCTCGACATAGCCGAACAGTTGCCGCAAAGCCGCGGGGGCCGAAGTTATGACGAAGCGTCCACACATCCTGGGGTATCTATATAGGGTCCGTTCAGGTCCTTTTAACCCCGAACGTTAACACTGCGGCCGATGAGCTCAACGGTCTCCCAGCCCGCGCGGACGCATGTACAGACGGGCCCCGAGGCCGCCGCCTGGGCCGAGCGGCTGCGCGTCGCCAACATCAATCCGCGGACCGGGCTTGCCACCGACTATCTCAACCATTTCAATGAAGCCGTGATGCTGCTGGAAATGGTCCCCGACATGCCGGAATGCGCGGAAGATTTTCTGACCTGGACGCCACTGTCCTATGCCGAGCATTTCACCGCGTCGAATTTCAGGGCGCGCGACCTCGCCATCGAGGCCTATGAGAAGGCCGATCCCAACGTGCGCGCCCAGTTCGACCACATCACGGATACCATGACGTCGATCCTGACCGCGGTCGGCTCGGCCATGCGCGAGGTCGAGAAGGACACGACGCGCGTCCGGCTCGCCGAGCAGGCCACGGCCTGGGTCAAGCCGCTGATCGCGGCCTGCGGCGGCATCATCAATGGCGGCGCCGAAGCCGACATCGACACCATCATGGCGAACTGAGCCGTGGTTTCGGCGGTCCAGCCTGCTCACCCCCAGATTGCGGTCAGTGCCGCGATTTTTCGCGACGGCAAGGTGCTTCTAACCCGCCGCGCCCGCTCGCCCGCAAAAGGGTTCTATTCGCTGCCCGGCGGCCGGGTCGAGTTCGGCGAATCGCTGCACCAGGCCCTGCTGCGCGAGGTCGATGAGGAGACCGGGCTCGCCATCGAGATCATTGGTCTCGCTGGCTGGCGCGAGGTGCTGCCGGCGGCGGCCGGAGCCGGTCATTACCTGATCATGTCCTTTGCCGCCCGCTGGGTAGCCAAGGAACCCGTTCTGAACGACGAGCTCGACGACTACCGCTGGATTGCCCCGGACGCGTTGGCAGGCCTCGCCGACCTCAAGCTGACCGGGGGGCTGGAGGAGGTCATTCAGTCGGCGCGGCGTCTGATTGGGGCTTAGAGCGAGCCGCGAGATCCGCTGCACCTCTCCCGCTTGCGGGAGAGGTCGACGCGCGAGAGCGCGGCGGGTGAGGGTTTTCTCCTCTTGGGGATTTCTCGCCCGCGGAAGCACCCTCTCCCCACCCCTCCCCCGCAAGCGGAGGAGGGAGCGCACCGCTCCCGTGGCTCGCCTTGCGTCCATTGAGCGAAGGGGGCATACACCCGGCGATGTCCACGCGATTTCTGGCCATTTTTGTCCTGATTCTCGCCTGCGCCTCCGTGCCCGCCCGGGGCCAGGAGGGGGCAGCGCCGTTTGACGGCGATTTGCAGCGGCTGGCGGAGATCCTCGGCGGGCTGCACTATCTGCGCGGCATCTGCGGGTCCAACGAGGGCAACAAATGGCGCAACGAGATGCAGGCGCTAATCGATGCCGAAACCCCCTCCGGCGAGCGCCGCACCCGCATGATCGCCGGCTTCAACCGCGGCTATAACGGCTTCCAGCAGACCTATCGGAGCTGCACGCCGGCGGCCACGGTGGCGATCCGCCGCTATATCGAGGAAGGCTCGAAGATCTCGCGCGATCTCACGGCGCGCTACGCGAACTAGACTCTTTCTTTCAATCGCGCCCTGCGCTGCTAGTCCCTCATCCTGAGGAGCCGCGAAGCGGCGTCTCGAAGGATGAAGAGCCCGGCTGCAACAGCGTGGGCCTCTATGGTTCGAGACAGCGCTGCGCGCCTCCCCACCATGAGGGTTTGGCGGTAGCTGGAACTCTGTCATCGATTTTGTTCACAGCCGTTAACCGTTCTTAAAGATGTGGCCTAGCGGTCGTTAACGCCCGTGCTACACCTCTCGCACAGCGCATCGCCGTGGATCGCGCCCCAGCCCTGATCGAGTTTCATGAGCCAGCCGATTTCCTACGCCCCCGCCCGCGCGCCACTGCCCGATCACGAGCAGAAGCAGGCCGCACTGAGCTATCTCAATGAGGCATGGGCCGAGGCGCGCCATGAAGGTGTCGACGGCGACTGCCTGGCGCAGGCAAGCCTGTTCGCGGCCTTTGCCGAACTCGTCGGCACCTACGGCGAGGACGCGGTGGCGAAATTCGTCGAGGGCTTTCCCGGCCGCATCCGCAACGGCGAATTCTCGGTCAGCCTCTCCAGGCAATAACCGTTTTCGAAAAATGACCCCGCCACGGGACGGGGCCAGTTCACGGATGAATGACTTTGCGAAGTGCTCGCGAAGTCTGCCGCGATTTATCGCATGGAAGCGATTGAACGCGGACAAGCATTAGTCTGGCGATGACCGGGAGACGTTCCCGATGCGATCGGGAATGCACGCCCAGGCATCAGGGCTCGACTTTCAGCGTCGCCTTCATATTGGGATGATAGCGACAGTAATAATCGACCGTTCCCGCCTTCTTCACAACGAACGTCGCCGACTTCTTCGGCAGCAGAGGGACGTCAAAATCGCCGTTGGTCGCGGTGGCGGTATGGGCGAAGATATCCTTGTTGATCCACTCAACGGTGTCGCCGACCTTGGCCGACATTTCGGCCGGCGAGATCACGAGATTGTCCATCGTGATTTGAATGGTCGCCGCACGCACCGGGACGACGATTGACAGGACCATGACCGCAAGCGCGATCGAAGCGAGGCGTCCCGGCTTCATCGCACCCTCCTATTTCAGCTCGGCCGCGACGTGCTCGGCGTGCTGCTGATGACCCTGGAAGATCTTCAGGCCGGTCTGCAACAGGCTCTTCAGCTCGTTATTGCTCGCGGACGGAATGAGCTGGGTCTCCAGCGCGCTATTGACCGCCTTGTGGTAGGCGACCTCGTTCTGGACATAGGCCTTGTCGAAGGCGGCGCCGCTCAGCTTGTCGAGCTCAGCCATCTTGTCGCTCGCCTGCTTCGACAGCGCCCGGCTGGTGTCGTTATCTTCAGGCGTGACGTTCAGCTTTTTGACCAGCGCGAGCGCCTGCTTGTTGACCGCCTCGTGGTCGCGCAGCATGTCCTCGGCGAAGGCCTTGACGTCCTTGTTCTTGGCTTTCTTCTGCGCCTGCTTGGCCGCGTTGATGTCGATTACGCCCGCGGTGTAGGCGATGTGGGCGATCTGCGGATCGGTGGGCTTGTCGGCTGCGCGAGCGCCGTGCAGCAGCGCAGGACTCGACAGCAGGACGGCTGCGGCGATCGCCGCGCTCGATCGGAAAAACATGGCTTGATACTCCTGTGGTGCCGGACGTTTGGGCCGGCGCGTTGCTTCACAGGAGTTGGATGGGCATTTCGCGCAAACGTTCCCGAAAACTTTAGCTGCCGAAGCCGAGCCGCTTCAGCACTGCTTCAGTCAAGCGCTCACAGCGCCACCCGGCGAACGGGAACGCATCCATCACCACCGGGCCGATCTCCTTCTCGACGTTCTCGCGCAGCATGGTGCGGGCGCGGTGCAGCCGCGTCTTCACCGTCTCGGGCTTGACGGCGAGCAGATCGGCGGTCTCCTCGATACTCATGCCTTCCATGACCCGGGCGACGAACACCATGCGGAAGACATCCGGCAACTCGTCGATGGCGCGTTCGACGACGCGCTGGATTTCACGTTGGGCCATTGTCCTTTCCGGATCACCTGCGGGAGAAACGGGAAACTTGATGATCTGCGCGTCGAGCGCGGCATCTGGTATCGCACCGAGCTCGACATCGGGCTTTCGGCTGCGCACCCGGCCGAGCGCCTCGTTGATGGCGATGCGCGACAGCCAGGTCGACAACCCGGCCTCGCCCCGGAAGCCATCGAGACGGGTGAACGCGCGGACGTAGGTTTCCTGCACCACGTCCTCGGCTTCGCTGTCGCTGCGCAGGATTCCGCGCGCGAGGCGATAGAGCCTGCGGTTGTTGGCCTGCATGATCTCGCGCAAGGCGGCTTCGTCACGCGCCCGCGCCCGGTCGATCAGTTCGGCTTCCAATGTCCTGGCGCCGGCGGACAGGCCGGCTGCGGTCCGTTGCATGGCTGGTACCTGCTTATTTCGCCTCGTTCCGGACATTGGATGCAGGCCCAGGAAAAAGGTTCCCAACATTCTTACTCGGGGCTCCGACCCTCCCCTGGAGGGGGAGGGTCGCTTCGCATGGAGCAAAGCGCAATGCGAAGCGGGGTGGGGTGATCTCTCCAAACGGGCACCGCCAATGGCGAAAGACTGTCACCCCACCCCGCTCGCGCTGCGCGCGACCGACCCTCCCCCTTCAGGGGAGCGTAAGTAAGCACCCTAATCCGTCTCGATCGGCAGCGCCGGATCCCTCGCCCATTCGCCCATGGAGGCGTCATAGAGCGTGAGCTTATCGTAGCCGAGCTGCGTCAGCATGAGCAGGTCGATCGTCGCCGAGATGCCGCCGCCACAATACAAGATCACATTTTTATCGCGCGTAACGCCTTGGGCGGTGAATTTGGCCTCGGCTTCTGCAAGCGTCGTCAGCGTTTTGTCGGCATTGGTGAGCGACGCCGCTGGGACGTTGACGCTGCCCGGCACACGGCCGGGCCGGCCATAGCGGCTCGGCTCGAGACCCTGATGAAATTGCGGACCGAGCGCGTTGACGATAACGGCCGCGGGATCGCCGATCCGGGCCTTCACGATGTTCTTGTCGACGAAATAGCCTGGGCGCGGCGCGGCCTTGAACGTGCGGCAGGATAGCCCTTCGGCGCACCTCTCTCGACCGGCCGCCCCTCGTCCTTCCATTTGTCGAAACCGCCGTCGAGCACACGCGCATCGACGCCGAGCGAGCGCAGCATCCACCAGAACCGCGTCGACCACATCATCGTGCCGATGCTGTAGAGCACGATGATCTTGGATGAATCGAGGCCATGCCGGCCGAAGGCAGCCTCCAACTGGGCCACATCGGGCATCATGAAAAACTGTTGTGCGGAGGTGTCGGAGAACTCGCCCTGCAAATCGAGGAAATCGGCGCCGGGAATGTGGCCGGCCGCAAACGTCTTGTCGCCGGGCACCGCTCGATACGGCACGTCGCTGCCCGGCGGCACCGGCTCGTTGTACGTCGTGCAGTCGTAGAGGCGGAGGTCGGGATCGCCGAGCAGGCCTGCGAGTTGCTCGGTGGTGATGAGGGGTTGAGTCAATTGAATGCTCTCCCATGCTTCCTCAATGTCGTCCCGGCGAAGGCCGGGACCCATACCGCGTGATCTATCGGTGGACGTAGGTATTCGTACCGAGGGAAGGCCCAGCAACGACTAGTCTTCGCCAAACGTCTCCCTGTGGTTATGGGTCCCGGCCTTCGCCGGGACGACACTGAGGGTGTAGCACAATTTACCCATCTCACGCGCAGCACGGCAGCGCCGCGAGCAAAATCCCCTACGCCTTCAGCGTCTCCAGAAACCGCACCGGCTCGCCTTGCGAAGACGTCACGAGCTCGCCCTGCCACATCACGCGGCGGCCGCGGATGAAGGTGCCGACG
The DNA here is from genome assembly GCF_051853035.1 of Bradyrhizobium sp. SPXBL-04. Classification (NCBI taxonomy): domain Bacteria; kingdom Pseudomonadati; phylum Pseudomonadota; class Alphaproteobacteria; order Hyphomicrobiales; family Nitrobacteraceae; genus Bradyrhizobium; species Bradyrhizobium sp. SPXBL-04. Next base: position 6,508,722 of record NZ_CP182472.1, read on the forward strand.
GGCCAGCCGGTGACGCGGACGCCGTCATAGGGGGTCCAGCCGGCTTTGGATGCGACCCATTTGTTGGTGATGGTCTCGCTGCGCTTCAGGTCGACGATGGTGAAGTCGGCGTCGTAACCGGCGGCGATGCGGCCCTTGCAGGCCATGTTGTAGACGCGCGCGGGGCCGGCGCTTGTGAGATCGACGAACCGTGCCAGTGACAGCCGGCCGGCATTGACGTGATCGAGCATGATCGGCACCAGCGTCTGCACGCCGGTCATGCCGGAGGGCGAGGCCGGATAGGTCTTCTGCTTCTCGTCCAGCGCATGCGGGGCGTGGTCGGAGCCGAGCACGTCGATGATGCCCTGCTCGATGCCACGCCAGATTCCGGCGCGGTGATCGGCGCCGCGCACCGGCGGATTCATCTGCGCCAGCGTGCCGAGCCGCTCGTAGCATTCGGGCGCGGCCAGCGTGAGATGATGCGGCGTTGCTTCGCAGGAGGCGACGTCCTTGTGGTCGCGCAGGAACTCGATCTCTTCCTTGGTCGAGATGTGCAGCACATGGATGCGCTTGCCCGTCTCATGCGCGAGCTTGACCAGGCGCTGTGTCGCCATCAGCGCCGCGGTCTCGTCGCGCCAGACCGGATGCGACCGCGCATCGCCCTCGATGCGCAGCGATTTGCGGTCGTTGAGGCGGTACTCGTCCTCGGCGTGGAACGCGGCGCGGCGGCGGATGACCTGGAAGATGCGCCGCAGGCTCTCGTCGTCCTCCACCAGCAGCGCGCCGGTCGAGGAGCCAATGAACACCTTGACGCCGGCGCAGCCCGGCGCGCGCTCCAGCACCGGCAGATCCTGCACGTTCTCGCGGGTGCCGCCGATGAAAAAGGCGAAATCGCAATGCATGCGGTGACGAGCGCGCTTCACCTTGTCGGTGAATTCGGCTTCCGTCACCGTGAGGGGCGAGGTGTTCGGCATCTCGAACACGGCGGTGACGCCGCCCATCGCGGCGCTGCGCGAGCCGGTCTCGAGGTCTTCCTTGTGCGTCAGCCCGGGCTCGCGGAAATGCACCTGCGTGTCCATCACGCCGGGCAGGATGTGCAGGCCCTTGCAGTCGATCACCTCCGCGGCGCTGGCTTGCGACAGCGTGCCGATCTCGGCGATACGGCCACCCGTGATACCGATATCGCGCAGGCCCTCGCCGTCCTGGTTGACCACGGTGCCGCCTTTGAGGATCACGTCAAAACGCTGGGTCATGGGGCCTCTCTCATCCCCAAGCGCAGGGCTCGAGGTCTTGTCGTTTTTGCCTTGCGGGCTTACGTTCCGGAGCAACATGTCGCAAGAGATTTTCGCATGAAATCAGCGTTTCTTCCCGACCGGGGCGTGGTCAAGGTCGCGGGCGAGGATGCGCGCAACTTCCTCAACGGCCTCGTCACCACCGATGTCGACAGGCTCAAGCCGGGCCTGGGGCGATTCGGCGCGCTGCTGACGCCGCAGGGCAAGATCATCGTCGATTTCCTGATCACGGAGGTGCCCGCCGGCCATGGCGGCGGGTTCCTGATCGATTGCCCGAAAGCGCTGGCCGAGGGCCTCGCCACCAAGCTGAAATTCTACAAGCTGCGCGCCAAGGTCACGGTGGAAAACCTCTCCGATGCTCTGGGCGTGCTCGCAGCCTGGGACGGCCAGCCTGCCGCTCAGCCCGACCTCGGCTTCGCCGATCCGCGCCACAATGAGCTCGGCTATCGCATCCTGATCCCCGAGGATCTCAAGCAGAAGCTGTCCGATCTCATCGGCGCCGAGCTGGTCGATGCCGCCGAATACGAGGCTCACCGCATCGCGCTCGGCGTGCCGCGCGGCGGGCTCGATTTCATGTACAGCGACGCCTTCCCGCACGAGACCAATATGGACCGGCTTGCCGGCGTCGATTTCGACAAGGGCTGCTATGTCGGCCAGGAGGTCGTCTCGCGCATGCAGCATCGCGGCACCGCGCGCACCCGCAGCGTCAAGGTGCTGCTTGAGGGACCCTCGCCCGAGATTGGTGCCACCATTCTCGCCGGCGACAAGCCGGTCGGCACCATCGGCTCGACCGCCGGCGGCAAAGGCATCGCGCTGGTGCGTGTCGACCGCGTCGCCGATGCGCTCGATGCGGGCCAGCCGCTCACCGCGGGCGGCCTCGCGCTGACGCTCGCCGAACCCGACATCGTCCGCATTCCATCGAAGCAACCCATCGCATGAGCCGCGCTCCTCGCCTGCATCCCGACGGAAAGACCCGCTGCCCCTGGCCCGGCGAAGATCCGCTCTATGTCGCCTATCACGACACCGAATGGGGCGTGCCTGAGTATGACGACCGCGCACTTTACGAAAAGCTGATCCTCGACGGCTTCCAGGCCGGCCTCTCCTGGATCACGATCCTGCGCAAGCGCGACAATTTCCGCAAAGCCTTCGACGATTTCCAGCCGGAGAAGATCGCGCGCTACAACGACAAAAAGGTGCACGCGCTGATGAACGATGCCGGCATCGTGCGCAACAAGGCCAAGATCGACGGTACGATCCTGAGCGCAAAATCGTATCTGGAGATCATGGAGAAGGGACCGGGCTTCTCGAAGCTGTTGTGGGACTTCATGGACGGCCGCCCCAAGGTCAACAATTTCAAGACCAGCGCGAGCGTACCAGCCTCGACGCCGCTGTCGGTGCAGATCTCCAAGGAGCTGTCCTCGCGCGGCTTCAAGTTCGTCGGCCCGACCATCGTCTATGCCTTCATGCAGGCGACCGGCATGGTCAACGACCATCTGGTCGACTGCCATTGTCACGCGACCTGCGGCAAGACGCAGCGCAAGCCGCGCCTCAAGGCCAAATGACAGCCGAGAAGAAGACCGCGCGCGATGCGCAGTCCCGCGCCTGGCAGCGCATGCTGTCGGGCCGGCGGCTCGATCTGCTCGATCCCTCCCCGCTCGACGTCGAGATCGCCGACATCGCGCACGGGCTGGCGCGCGTGGCCCGTTGGAACGGCCAGACCATCGGCACCCACATCTTCTCGGTCGCGCAGCATACGCTGCTGGTGGAGACCGTGATGCGGCATGAGATGCCGCGCGTCGACCAGCGCGTGCGGCTCGCAGCCCTGCTGCATGACGCACCCGAGTATGTCATCGGCGACATGATCTCGCCGTTCAAGGCCGTGCTCGAGGGCCATTACAAAACGGTCGAGAAACGCCTGCTCAGCGCCATCCACGTCCGCTTCGGGCTGCCGCCGGTGCTGCCGGAGGAGATCACGCAGGCGATCAAGGCTGCCGATCGCGGCGCGGCTTATCTGGAGGCGACCGAGCTTGCCGGTTTCAGCGAGAGCGAGGCACGGCGCCTGTTCGGCAAGGATCCCGGCCTACCCGACAGCGTCCGGCGCGACTATCTCACGCCCTGGACCGCGGCGCGGGCCGAGAAGCAGTTCCTGGAGCGGTTTGGCGCGGTGATTGCGTAGGGCAGTGGTGCCTCGATCTCTGTTGTCGTCCCGGCGCAGGCCGGGACCCATACTCCGGAAAGGGGTTTTGCGAAGACTGGGAGTTGCCACCGCCTCAGTCACGCCGGCCGGTGGTTATGGGTCCCGGCCTGCGCCGGGACGACAATGTGGGATGCTTTGCCCACCCTACGGCCGCTCGCTATAATCGGCGCCAAAAAGGTCCGCCATGATCCACGTCTGTTCCCTCGCCGCACTTCCCGAAACCGTCCGCCTCACTGGCGCCAGCCACGTGCTGACGGTGATGGCCAATGTCGAGCAGGTGGCGCGGCCCGTGTCCGTGCTGCCGGCCAACCATCTCAAGGTGTCGATGGACGATATCACCGAGGAGATGGACGGCTTCGTCGCACCGTCAGAGACGCATATCGAGCAGGTGTTGAATTTCGTGCGCGGCTGGGACCGCAGCGCGCCGCTGGTGGTGCATTGCTACGCCGGCATCAGCCGCTCCACCGCCAGCGCGTTTGCAGCGGTATGCGCGCTCAATCCGAACCGCGACGAGATCGAGATCGCCAAGAAGATCCGCGCGGCCTCGCCGATCGCTTCGCCGAACCGGCGCATCGTCGGCCTCGCCGATCGTGCATTGGGACGCAACGGCCGCATGCTGCGCGCGCTCGACGAAATGGGCCCGGGCGCGATGATGGTCGAGGGCCGCCCCTTCGTGATCGAGCTCGAATGACAGCTGCGCGCGACAACGCAGGTGTTGCCGTCATGGCCGGGCATAGCGGTCTGAAGGACGGCGTCGCTTCGCTCGCCTATGTCCCGGCCATCCACGAACTTTCCAGCAGTACGAAGAACGTGGATGCCCGGGACAAGCCCGGGCATGACGAGTTTGCTGGAACACCCGCGATCATGATCGCATGAAAGACAAGCTGCTGACGCCGATCGAGATTGGCCTGACCGCCGCGATCGTCGCGATCGAGGACCACGAACCGCAGATCCTCACCGCACGCGCCGGTGACGGGCTTGCCGGCCTGCCGTTCGGGCCGTTCGATGCGCTCGCCCATCGCACCTTCGAGATCGGCCTGCGCGCCTGGGTCGAGCAACAGGCGGGCCTGCGGCTTGGCTATGTCGAGCAACTCTACACGTTCGGCGACCGCGGCCGTCATGCCGAAGCCGCCCACACCGGCGCGCACATGGTGTCGATCGGCTATCTGGCGCTGACGCGCGCCGTCGATGGCGAGCTCGCCGCGACAGGCGCGAGCTTCGAGCCATGGTATCGCTTCTTCCCCTGGGAAGACTGGCGCGAGCAGCCGCCAGAGATCATCGCCCGCGACATCATCCCGGCGCTGATGAAATGGGCCGAGGAGGAGACACCGGAGACGACGCGCGCGCTGCCGCGGAAGGATCGCGTGCGGTTCTATTTCGGTCTCGACGGTGCGCCCTGGGACGAGGAGCGCGTGCTCGACCGCTATGAGCTCCTGTACGAGGCCGGGCTGATCGAGGAGGCGCGGCGCGACGGCAGGCCTGCGGCATTAGCGCGCAAGACGCTTCCCGCGCTTGGGACCTCGATGCGGTTCGATCACCGGCGCATCCTCGCCACAGCCATCGCGCGGCTGCGTGCAAAACTGAAGTATCGTCCTGTCGTCTTTGAACTTTTGCCCGCCGAGTTCACACTCACGGAATTGCAGCATACGGTGGAGGCCATCTCCGGCCGCCACCTGCACAAGCAGAATTTCCGCCGCCTCGTCGAAACGGAAGCTCTGGTCGAACCGACCGGGGCGATGTCGACACAGACCGGCGGACGCCCGGCGGCGCTCTATCGCTTCCGCCGCGACGTGCTCCAGGAGCGGCCCGCGCCGGGCTTGCGCGTACGCTCCCGGCGCTGAGCATGATCCGGAAAAGTGCGTAAGCGGTTTTCCGAGCAAGGTCATGCTCCAAACTAAGATTGTAAGATTTCGCGATCGGCCCTGCCCGCCGGTTGCCCGGAGGCTTCATGTTCGACGGCCCGTTTGACGTCTTTGCGTTGATCATTGCGATCGCCGCCTTCCTCGTCGCGATCAAGGCCTCCAGTCAGGCAGCCGAACTGCGCCGCCGACTAAGCTCGCTCGAAGAGACGTTTGACGCGCAGCGGCGGGTTCAGCCGCCGCCACTCACGCCGACGTGGGAGCAGGCGCCCGCGACGGCTGCGGCGCAGCCGCCGCCGCTTGCGCCGGAAGCTGAGCCGGCACCGCCACCCGCCATCGAAGCTGTTTCGCCGCCGCCGCTCGAAACGAGCACCGAGGCCGCTGCACCGCCTCCGCTGCCTGCATCCGCACCCGGCTTCGAGGAGCGACTCGGCACGCGCTGGGTGGTGTGGATCGGCGGGCTCGCACTCGCGCTCGGCGGCTTCTTCATGGTGCGCTATTCGATCGAGGCCGGCCTTGTCGGCCCCGGCGTGCGCGTATTCCTCGGCGGCCTGTTCGCGCTGGCGCTGCTAGGTGCCGGCGAATGGACGCGGCGCAAGGAAAGCATCTCGACGATCCAGGCGCTGCCGATCGCCAACATCCCAGCGATCCTCACCGCGGCCGGCACGGCGGTGGCGTTCGCGACCATCTATGCAGCCTATGCGCTCTACGGTTTCCTCGTGCCCGCCACCGCCTTCGTGCTGCTCGGCCTCGTCGCGCTCGGCACGCTGGCCGCTGCGCTGCTGCATGGGCCCGCGCTCGCGGGCCTTGGCGTCGTCGGCGCGTTCGTGACGCCGGTCCTCGTCTCCAGCGGCAAGCCGGACTATTGGGCGCTCTACATCTATCTCGCGATCGTGACCGCCGCGAGCTTCGGCCTCGCCCGCATCCGGCTGTGGCGTTGGCTCGCGGTGACCACCATCGTCTTCGCGGTGCTCTGGACTTTCATGGGGCTCGAGCCCGAATTGCAGGTGGCGCCGCACGCCTTCCACGTCATTGCGGGCTTCACGCTCGCTTCCCTCCTCGTCGTCTGCGGCTTCATGTTCGGCCCAACCATCGAGGACGGCGAGATCGAGCCGGTGTCGTCGAGTTCGCTCGGCGCCTATCTGTTCGCAGCCATGATCATCGTGCTGTCGAGCGCGCATGCCGATCTGGCGCTGATCGCCTTCACGCTACTCGTCGGCGCGACCCTGCTCGTCGCCTGGCGTGGGCCGGCAGCAACCGGTGCGCTGGGCGCGGCCGCGGCAACCGTCTTCATCGTGTTCGCCGAATGGGCGGTGCGGGCCAATCCCGACATGCTGGTGCTGCCGGGCGGTCCCCTGCCGGGTGTCGGGCCAGCAGCGATCGACAGCTCCGTGACGCTGCATCTGGTGATGGCCGCGGCCTTCGCCGCCGGCTTCGGCATCGCCGGCTTCCTCGCGCAGGGCCGGTCGAATTCGGCTGTCATTCCCGTGGTGTGGTCGGCCGCGGCGGTCGCCACACCGATCGCGATCCTGGTTGCGCTCTATGCGCGCATCGCCCATCTCGACCGCTCGATCCCGTTTGCGATCCTCGCCGTGCTGCTCGCCGCCGCCTTTGGTGCTGCAACCGAATCGCTCACCCGCCGCGAGACCCGGCCGGGCATCATGATCTCCACGGCGCTGTTCGCGACCGGCACGCTCGGCGCGCTGGCGCTGGCGCTGACCTTCGCGCTGGAGAAGGGCTGGCTCACCATCGCGCTCGCGCTGATGTCGCTCGGCACCGCCTGGATCTCGATGCAGCGGCCCATCCCGTTCCTGCGCTGGCTCGCCGCCATCTTTGCCGGCATCGTCACCGCTCGGATAGCCTACGATCCGCGCATCGTCGGCGATGCCGTCGGCACCACGCCGATCTTCAATTGGCTGCTTTGGGGCTACGGCCTGCCGGCGGCATCGTTCTGGGGCGCGAGCATCTTCCTGCGCCGCGGCGCCGACGATCCGCCGCTGCGCATGGTCGAGACCGCCGCGATCCTGTTCACCGCGCTGCTCGCCTTCATGGAGATCCGGCACTTTGCGACCGGTGGCGAGATGATCTCGCCGCCGTCGCTGCTCGAGTTCGCGCTGCAGGTCTGCGTCACGCTCGCGATAGCGATCGGGCTGGAGCGCCTGCGACTGCGCAGCCACAGCATCGTGCACAATGTCGGCGCGATCGCGCTCAGCGCGATCGCCGCGCTCATAAGCGTGTTCGGCCTGCTGATCCTGGACAACCCGCTGCTGTTCTCCAGCGTCAATGTCGGCGGCCTTGTGTTCAACCTGCTGCTGCTCGGCTACGCGCTCCCCGCGATGCTGATGCTGCTGCTGTCCTACGCCGTGGCGGGACATCGCCCCGTCGCCTACGCCAATACGATCGCGGGCGGGGCACTGGTGTTTGCGCTCACCTACGTGACGTTGGAGATCCGCCGCTTCTATCACGGCCCGGTCCTGCTCTACGGCGGCACCACAGGCGCGGAGCAATACACCTATTCGATCGGCTGGCTCGCCTTCGGCGTGGTGCTGCTCGGCGTCGGCATCCTGGTCAATTCGGAGCGCGCGCGGCTGGCCTCTGCCGCCGTCATCGCGCTGACGATCCTCAAAGCCTTCGTCATCGACGTGTGGACGCTGACAGGCGTCTATCGCGCGCTGTCGTTCATGTGCCTCGGCGTCGTGCTGGTGGCGATCGGCTGGCTCTACCAGCGCATCCTGTTCCGGCGACAGGTCGCACCGCCGCCGGTTCCACAGACGGGCAGTTGAGGATCAGGCGGCGCGGACCGACTCCAGGAACTGCGCGACTTCGACCTTCAGGCGGGTGCTGTCGGTCGCCAGCGATTTGGCCGCCGACAGCACTTCGGTCGAGGCCGAGCCGGTCTCGGTCGCACCGCGCTGCACGTCGGTGATGTTCATCGAGACCTCCTGCGTGCCGACCGAAGCCTGCTGCACGTTGCGTGAGATCTCCTGCGTGGCCGCGCCCTGCTCTTCGACGGCGGCGGCGATCGCCGCCGAGACCTCGGACAGCCGCTCGATGGTGCCGCCGATCTCCTGGATGGCGCTGACGGATTCCTGCGTGGCGGCCTGGATGCCCGACACCTGCGCTCCGATCTCGCCGGTCGCTTTCGCGGTCTGCTCGGCGAGCGCCTTCACTTCCGAGGCAACGACGGCGAAGCCGCGGCCGGCCTCGCCGGCGCGTGCCGCCTCGATGGTCGCGTTCAGCGCCAACAGATTGGTCTGGCCGGCGATGGTGTTGATGAGCTCGACGACGTCGCCGATGCGGGCCGCCGCCTGCGACAGCGCGTTGACGCGCTCGTTGGTCCGCGCCGCCTGTTCGACGGCTTCCGCGGCCATCCGCGCCGAATCCTGAACGCGGCGGCTGATCTCGGTGATGGAGGAGGACAGCTCCTCCGAGGCGGAGGCCACGGCCTGGACGTTGGTGGAGGCCTCCTCGGAGGCAGCTGCGACGACGGTCGCGAGCTTCTGGCCGCGCTGCGCCGTGTTGGTCAGCGTCGTCGCCGATGCCTCCAGCTCGGTCGAGGCCGACGACACGGTCCCGACCACTTCACCGATCATCGCTTCGAACTTGCGGGTGATGGCGTCGACGCGGCGACCGCGCTCGATCTTGGCCTCGGCGTCGCGCGCCGCTGCCTCGTCGGCGGTTTTCTTGGCGATCAGCGCCTCCTTGAAGATCTGCAGCGCATCGGCCATCGAGCCGATCTCGGTCTTCTCGCCGCGATGCGGCACCTCGGCCGAGAGGTCGCCTTCGCCGAGCGACTGCATCGGACGGATGATCGAAGCAATGCCGCGGGAGACGTCGCGCACGAGATAATAGGCGGCGCCGATCGCGATCACGACCGAGAGCACGATGATGCCGACCAGCACGCGGAAGATCGTGGCGTAGCTGTCGGCCGCCTGCTTCGTCTCCAGCTCGGCGCCCTGATTGTTTAACTCGATGCCCTTCTGGAGCAGGGGATCGGCGGCCTGGGCCATCTTCGCGACCTTGGTCTGCAACAGCTCGTTGGCATCGGTCGGGAAGCGACCGACGCTCTTGCGCGACAGCGCCATCACGTCCTGAACGCCATTCAGATACTCAGCCCACGCCTTGGCCCATTGTCCGTAGAGCGAGCGCTCCTCGGCAGCGGTGATCAGCGGCTCGTAGACCTTGCGGGTCTTCTCGATGCGTTCGCGCAAGGAGGCCAGGCGCTTCTCGGCGGCTTCCTTGCCTTCAGCGGTATCCTGCATCAGGTGCAGACGCAGCGCGACGCGCAGCTCGTTGATGTCGGCGCGCATGGAGCCGAGCGCACGCACGCTCGGCAACCAGCTCTGCGCAATCTCGACGGTGTGGGCGTTGATGTTCTGCATCGTGCCGATCGCCGTCACGCCGACACCGGCGAGCGAGAGCACGAGGACCGACAACACGGTCAGCAGCTTGAACACGATCGACAACTTCGACATCACACGAATCCCGATGATAGCTGGCAGCGCGCACGTCGCCTGCGCCACAGCGTCACGACGGACGACCGGGCGGAGGTCAGTTCAACAATGCTGGCTGGTTCTTAATCCGTAGAATTGCGCCCTATATTCGCAAGCAGGCGTTAACATGGTCCTACGTAAAACTATTGGACGTCCCGACAATCGCTATTTTCCCCGACCATCCGCTGCAGCTGCACAGATCTCGCGCGGCGCCGTGCTTCATGCATAGCAACATCGCCAGGGCCGACGTCGTCACGCGGCCAGCACCGACTCCAGGAAACGCGCCACTTCGCTCTTCAGCCGGTTGCTCTCCTGCGAGAGCGACTGGGCGGCCGAATGCACCTGCGCAGAAGCAGCCCCGGTCTCGCCGGCGCCGCGCTGGACATGGCCTATGTTCGCCGAGACCTCCGAGGTGCCCTGCGCGGCGTTTTGGATGTTGCGGGAGATCTCCTGCGTCGCGGCGCCCTGCTCCTCGACCGCGGCGGCGATGGTCGACGAGATCTCCGACATGCGCGCTATGGTGTCACCGATCTCCTTGATCGCGCCGACGGAGTCCTCCGTCGCGGCCTGGATCGCGCCGATGTGCTGGCCGATCTCGCCCGTCGCCTTGGCGGTCTGCTCGGCAAGCGCCTTCACTTCCGTCGCCACCACGGCGAAGCCCTTGCCGGCCTCGCCCGCCCGCGCCGCCTCGATCGTCGCATTCAGCGCCAGCAGGTTGGTCTGGGCGGCGATGGTGTTGATCAGATCGACCACGTCGCCGATGCGGCCCGCCGCTTTTGTCAGCTCGGCGACGCGCGCATTGGTACGCTGCGCCTGTTCCACCGCAACGTCGGCGACCCGCGCCGATTCCTGCACCTGACGGCTGATCTCGGTGATTGAAGAGGTCATCTCTTCACTTGCAGCCGACACCGACTGAACGTTGGCGGAGGCCTCCTCCGAGGCTGCAGCCACAGCCGTGGCGAGCCCGTTGCCGCGCTCGGCGGCCTCAGTCAGCGTGTTGGATGATGCTTCGAGCTCGGTTGCCGCCGATGACACGGTCTCGACGATCTCGCCGACCGCGCCCTCGAAGGCATCGGCAAGCCGCTGCATGTCCGCCTTGCGCTGTTCAGGCCCACGTGCATCGGCCTCCGTCTGCTCGACGCGCAGCCGCTCGGCCTCCACCATGTTGGTCCTGAACACCTCGACCGCGCCGGCCATCTCGCCGATCTCGTCCCTGCGTCCGACACCGGGAACAGCTATCGAGAGCTCGCCGCGCGCCAGCCGCGTCATCGCGCCCACCATGGCGCCGAGCGCGTTCGAGATCGAGCGTCCGAGCAGGAAGCCGACCGCCGCGAGCACGACGACGGTGACGCCGAAGGCGACCATCATCCACAGACGTACGGCATCGCGGGTCGCGGCCTCGGCAACATCGGTCTGCTTCTGCATGGCATCGACGGCGCTCTGCACTTCCGCCATGACGGGCTCCAGCTCGCGAAACGTCTTCATCATGCTGGCGTCGAGGGCCGCAGTCTGCTGCGCGGTCTCCGCCCAGGCCGCGAACTCGGACTGGTATTTCTGCAGCTTGGCGGTGATGTCGTTCATCGCCGCCGTAGGGACCGCGACGACTTCTATCGCCTTGGAGAATTCTGCCGCCGCCTTCTTCATCTCGGCAATGTATTTTGGATCGCGCCGCAGCATGAAATCCTTCTCGTGCCGGCGCATCATCAGCATCCAGCTCGTCGTCCGCGGATCGTCGATCTGCTTCAGCTTGGTCTCGATGTCGTGCGCCGCGGCGCGGAGCGAGCCGGACAGGCCGAGCGTCTCGTTCAGGCCGAGCTTGGTCTCGGCCGCCACCAGGGCGCCGAAATCCGAGGCATAGCGCTTGAAGCCGGTCTGGGCCTGCTTCATCCTGTCGGACAGCGCACTCATGCCGCCAGTCGTCAACAACCGCTCCACATCGTCGAAATCACGATTGATCGGTCCGATCAGCTCGGCATGCGCCTTGGCGAAGCTTTCGTTTCGCCGCTGCTGGAAATTCTTCTCGTTGCGGCGCGCTTCCAGCATTTCGATCGAAAGCTGCTTGTCGAGATCAGCGATCGCGCGGGCGCGGTTGGCAACCTCGCGCGACGCATCCTGGGAGAGGCTGCCGATCTCGTAGATTGCACCGAAGGCGGCGAGACCGATAAGGCCGAAGAGTCCGATCGCCATGACCTTATGGGTGAGGCGAATGGAAATGCCGCTCATTGAATGTGCTCCAACGACTGAGACGCAATACATGAAGGGCGACTCAGCGCCCGGAATATTGCGGAGATCATGCCTGCATCGCTTTTCCGGAAGGTTAACCCTGCGCGCATCGGTCGCGGCGTCGAAATACGAACGCGCGCAACCATCGCAGTTTCGCGCGCGGCGGTTGCAGATCGGGGTCTGCTCAAGACGCCACCGTCAGCCGGCGCGCACAGAGCCGAGAAACTTGCCGACCTCGAGCTTGAGGCGGTTGCCGTCACCGGACAGCATTTGCGCGGCAGACAGGACTTGCGAGGACGCCGAGCCGGTCTCGCTTGCGCCGCGCTGCACGTCAGTGATGTTGGACGACACCTGATGAGTGCCTTCTGCAGCCTGCTGCACATTGCGGGAAATTTCCTGCGTCGCGGCGCCCTGCTCTTCCACGGCCGCCGCAATCGTCGAAGAGATCTCCGACAGCTTCTCGATGGTGTCGCTGATGTCCCTGATCGCGCCGACCGAATGTTCGGTCGCGGTCTGGATGCTGGAAATCTGCTGCCCAATCTCGCCGGTTGCCTTGGCCGTCTGCTCGGCCAGGGCCTTGACCTCGGAGGCAACCACCGCAAACCCCTTGCCCGCTTCGCCGGCGCGGGCGGCCTCGATCGTGGCATTGAGTGCGAGCAGATTTGTCTGGCCAGCGATCGAATTGATCAACTCGATCACGTCGCCGATGCGCGTCGCCGCCTTGGACAACTCGCTGACCCGCTCGGTCGTGACACGAGCCTGGCCCACCGCTTCGTTGGCCACGCGCGCGGACTGCTGAACCTGACGACTGATCTCGTTGATCGATGAGGACAGTTCTTCGGTAGCGGATGCCACCGACCGCACGTTGGTCGAGGCCTCTTCGGAGGCGGCAGCAACCACCGTGGTCAACTCCTGCGCGCGCTCGGCGGTCGAGGTGAGCGTCGAAGCCGAGGCCTCGAGCTCGGTCGAGGCCGAAGAGACGGTCTCGACGATCTCGCCGATGGCGGATTCGAAACTGTCGGCGAGCCTGTGCATTTCGGCCTTGCGTCGCGCGGCCGCGATCTGGTCCTGCCTGATCTTGGCTTCGGCCTCCTCTTGCGCCTTCCGCTCGGACACGATCTTGAATTTCTCGACGGCAGCAGCAACGCCGCCCACCTCGTCCTTGCGACCAAGCCCGGGTAGCACCACTGAAAAATCGCCGCCGGCGAGCTTGTCCATGGCCACGGTGAGCGCGCGGATCGGCCGCGCGATGCTGAGGAAGGAGAGGAGCCAGGAGCCGATCAGAACGAGCGCCGCGAAGGCGCCGACCGCCGTTCCGATCTGCTCGCTCGATCTCATCTGAGCAGCAGCCGCGGCGTTGTCCTCGTCGGATTTGTGTCTCGCATAGTCGGCGATCTGGCTGATCAGCGCGTCGAGTTGGGCTGCGATCGGCAGGGTAACCTCCCGCGCGATGCGAATGCCTTCGTCATTGAGCTTCGCGGCGCGCGTCGCGCCGTCTGGGCCAGACGCGGCGACGGCGACGGCTTCGCCGCGCACACCGGCAATCTGCTGCGCAGCTTCGCCATAGTCCGCCGCGAGCGATCTCAGTTTCTCCATGCGGACACGATTCTCCGCCGCGTGAGAAAGCCTCAGCATCGCCTCGACCAGCATGCTCATCGAATTCTGCTGATCGCCGAGACTCTGGCTGGCCTTGTGAAGATCGGCCGCGCTATTGGCGAGACGAAGGTCTCGCACTGCGAGTTGCATGCCGCGAACTGCAACTTCGGCCCTGATTGCGTCGCGCGCGATCTCCTGCTGTGCAAGTGCGCTTTGGCTGGTCTCGCGGATGCTCGCATTGCCGAGCATCTGGCTCGCAATCATGGCTCCAACCAGGAGCACTCCGAGAGCCGAAGCGATCGCCAGCTTGGTCCCGATCCGCATATCCTGAAAAAGGCTCAACATGGTACGTTTCCCAAGCAACGAGCTGCCAAGTCATTGCTGGCCGCTTGGACGTTGATCGCCCTTACCGTGAAAGCCTATCGGTCAGAGTTCCCCTTTTGGTTAATGAGCGCCCTCGCAGAAATACTGATTTTGCGCGCTAAATAATTGAAATTGAACGAGGATAGTCTCGTCATAGTTGTAAATTGCAGCTTGAAGTCGGACCTAGGACGTTTTGCATCCGACAGCCTCTCCAACCAGGCTGACGCGAAAAATCGGCTGCTTGTTCTCGTCAAGCAGCTCCATGCGCCACTCGGCATTCGGCTTCAGGCCGCGGGCGATGCCGCCGAGCAGATTGGCGCAAACCTCGGTCATCTCGGTCCAGGCCGCTGCGCGATCCTCGAACTCGTAAGGTTGGTCGGCAGCGCCGGAATAGCGGCCGGTGCTGATGCGGAAAAAGTACAGCGACATCGTTGAACCCTTGCGTAGGGCCGCGTCCCCCGGCCGTACGCAAACTGGGACGCGAACAGCTACCAACGCATGAAAGCCGCCGTCCGTATGACTACGGCGCGGCGGCTTCGTGTTCGATAGGGATCTTTAACGACAAAGTGCGCGGCCTGCCCCGCGCAGCCAGCTCACTGAGTCGAGCGGCGCAGCTCCAGCGGAGCCTCGGTCTTCGCCGGTTCCGATTTGGCTTCCGACTTTACCGGCTCGAGGCGACCGCTCTCGACACGCGGCGTCTCGACCCGCGCGGCGACCTCTGTGTTGGGCGCGCCGATCGAACCTGTGCGCTCCGATGAGCGCAGCGAGCGCGGACGCGCGACGGCGCGCGCCATCAGCATCTGATTGCCGCCCTGATGGTGGAAGTCGCAATAGGCGAAGCCCATGCCCGACACCGAGCCGCGGAAGCTGCGTTCGTCGGTCTTTTCCAGGTTGAAACAAGGCTCGAACGGAATGCCCTTGATCGAGGCGCAGACGTTCTGGCCGCGAATCTGGAGCGTGTTGCCGGGCAGGCGGAGATGTTTCACCGGGCCTGCGCCGGAGAACTGCACCGCGCCGGCGGCGCCGAGGTCGTCGAGGATGCGGCCCGCACCGCGGGTGCCGTCGAAACAGGTGAAAGCAAACACCTTGCCGGCGACGAAGCGGCGCGCCTCGTCTGCATTCATGCTTCCGGCAATGGCCGGCGCAAACGTCGCTGCCGCCGTGACAGCCCCCAACACAATACGCGCAAGCATGCTCAACTCCGAACCAACCCCGCGGCGGGCGATGCCTTATCTCTCTTTACCCGCTGCTTACCATACTAACCATGGCAAGATTGGAGCAGCTTGGTTGGTAAAGTCTGAACGCCGTCAGACTATTTTTACCACGATGCGACCGCGGACCGCGCCGGCCAGAATTTTCGCGCCCCAATCGGGCACCTCGACAAGCGGAATTTCATGAGTGATTTCAGCTAGTTTCGTCCGGTCGAGATCGGACGCCAGGCGCTGCCAGGCGGCTTTCCGCGGCTCGATCGGGCACATCACCGAATCGATGCCGAGAAGGCACACTCCGCGCAAAATGAAAGGCGCGACAGAAGATGGCAGGTCCATGCCGGCCGCCAGGCCGCACGCCGCGATCGCTCCGCCGTATTTCGTCATCGACAGGAGGTTGGCGAGCGTGGTCGAGCCGACGCTATCGACGCCACCCGCCCAGCGCTCCTTGGCCAGAGGCTTCGCCGGTGCCGACAATTCGTTGCGGTCGATCACTTCGGCTGCGCCCAGGTGCTTCAGATAGTCTGCCTCCGAGGCGCGACCGGTCGATGCGATGACGTGATAGCCGAGCTTCGACAGCACCGCGGTCGCAACCGAGCCGACGCCACCGGCGGCACCCGTCACCACCACCGGGCCACTCTTCGGCGAGATGCCGTGCTTCTCCAGCGCCAGGACGGACAGCATCGCGGTGAATCCGGCAGTGCCGATCGCCATGGCGTCGCGCGCCGACAGGCCCTGCGGCAGCGCGACCAGCCAGTCGCCCTTCACCCGCGCCTTCTCGGCATAGGCGCCGAGATGGGTTTCGCCCATGCCCCAGCCGGTGCAGACCACCTTGTCGCCCGCCCTCCACTGCGGGTGCGAGGACGCTTCAACCGTGCCGGCGAAATCGATGCCGGCGATCATCGGGAAGCGGCGCACCACCGGCGCCTTGCCGGTGAGCGCGAGGCCGTCCTTGTAGTTCAGCGTCGACCATTCCACACGCACGGTGACGTCGCCGTCCATCAGCTCGGCTTCGTCGAACTGCGTCAGCTGCGCGGTGGTGCCCTTGTCCGCCTTGTCGATCCGGATTGCCTTGAACGTGGCCACGACTGAACTCCCTGACTTGTTTGTCGGGAATGTTTAGCCGATCAGGCCGGCTGCGCAACCGCCCGTGCGACCGGTTTCTCCACGATCGGGAGATTGATCAGTGCGGAGAGCACGCCAAACAGGATCGAGAGCCACCAGATCGGCGTGTAGGAACCGAAGCGCTCGAACACGACGCCGCCGAGCCAGACACCGAGGAAGCCGCCGACCTGATGGCTGACGAAGGCAAAGCCATAGAGCGTTGCGAGCCAGCGCGTGCCGAACATCAGCGCCACCAACGCCGAGGTCGGCGGCACCGTCGACAGCCAGGTCAGGCCGGAGATCGCACCGAATGCGATCGCCGAGAACGGCGTGATCGGGAACGAGATGAAGGCGAGCGTCGCGAGCGCGCGGGTGAAATAGATCGTCGAGAGGATGTAGCGCTTGGGCAGCGTGTTCTGGAGGTAGCCGACACTCAACGAGCCCATGATGTTGAACAGGCCGATCGCCGCGATCACCCAGCCGCCGGTTTGCGCCGAGATGCCGCGATCGACCAGGAAGGCCGGCAGATGCACCGTGATGAAGGCGAGCTGGAAGCCGCAGGTGAAGAAGCCGAGCACCAAGAGCACGTAGGAGCGGTGACCGAAGGCTTCCGCCAGCGCCTTGGTGAAGGTCTGCTCATCCGCAGGCGCCGTGTTGGCCGGGCTTGCGACCGGCGGCGTCGAGAGTGCTAGCGACAGCGGGATGATCAGCAGCATCAGGAAGCCGAACACGGAGAGCGCCTGCTGCCAGCCGAAATTGTCGATCAGCGCAACGCCGATCGGCGCGAACAGGAACTGGCCGAACGATCCCGCCGCGGTGCCGGCACCGAGCGCAAGGCCGCGCTTCTCGGCCGGCAGGAGCTTGCTGAACGCCGACAGCACCAGATTGAACGAGCAACCGGCGAGGCCGAAGCCGATCATGACGCCGGCGCCGATGTCGAGCGACAGCGGGGTCGAGGAGTAGCGCATCAAGAGCAGACCGCCGGCATAGAGCAGAGCGCCGACACACATCACCCGGAACAGGCCGAAGCGATCGGCGACCGCGCCGGCGAGGGGCTGGCCCAAGCCCCACAGCAGGTTCTGCACGGCGATCGCGAGGCCGAACACGTCGCGGCCCCAGGCAAACTCATGACTCATCGGCTGCACGAAGAAGCCGAGCGCCGATCGCGGGCCGAAGCCAAGCATGCCGATCGCGCAGCCGCATAGAATGATGACGGCCGGGGTGCGCCAGGTCGAGGAACGTGAGACCGGAGCGAGCTCGCCTATCTGTGTCGACATGGTGTTCCTCGTCTGTCGTTGGCGGATTCGCAAATAGGAAGCCACGAGTCAGGTCGTTTAATGCATCTGCATGAAAATCCCAAGTCAAAAGCGGTTGCATTCCACGAGGAGCTGTCGCGAGAGCATTGCGTTTCACGCGGCCTCGCCCGGCTCACTCCGGGCGATTTGACGGGAATGTGTGCGATGGGGCCTAGCGATCTTCGGCGGAGCGTGTTATCTTAGATTTACTCATATTGAGCATATTTGAGCCTCGATGACATCCAGCTCCGGCCTTCGGCCGGATTACTCGGGCCCAAAATATACTCATATTGAGCATAATTGGCATGCAAGGGAGGCTTCGATGCCGATCACTGGAATCTACGGTCCCGACGACTTCGCCAACCGGCCGCACGGCCAAATCGATGGCCAAGTCAATGTCCAAGACATCAGCTCCCCTCGCGCCGCGCCCTCCCGAGCGGGAGCCGCGCTGCCAATGCCCTCGCTGGACTGGACGCCCGAGGTCGAGCGCGCCACTGCATCCCTTTACGAACGCGTGAAGCACGTGATCCCGCCGATCGAGTGGCCGCTGCTAGCGCCGACCATCAAGGCGATCAACGAGCTGAAGCGCGCCCGGAACGCCGTGATCCTCGCGCATAACTACCAGACGCCGGAGATCTTCCATTGCGTCGCCGACATCGGCGGCGACTCGCTCCAGCTCGCGGTCGAGGCGACCAAGGTGAAGGCCGGCATCATCGTCCAGTGCGGCGTGCACTTCATGGCGGAAACGTCGAAGCTGCTCAACCCGGACAAGACGGTGCTGATCCCGGATTCACGGGCCGGCTGCTCGCTCGCCGCCAGCATTACCGGCGCCGACGTGCGCCTGCTCCGCGAAAAATTCCCCGGCGTGCCGGTCGTCGCCTACGTCAACACCTCGGCCGAGGTGAAGGCCGAGGTCGATATCTGCTGCACCTCGTCGAACGCGGTGCAGGTGGTCGAGAGCCTGAACGCGCCAAGCGTGATCTTCCTGCCCGACCGCTATCTCGCCACCTACGTGGCCTCCAAGACCGACGTGAAGATCATCGCCTGGAAGGGCGCCTGCGAGGTGCACGAGCGCTTCACCGGCGACGAGCTGCGCAACCTTCGCGATGGCGATCCGACGGTGCAGATCATCGCGCATCCCGAATGCCCGCCCGACGTGCTGGCGGAGGCCGATTTCACCGGCTCGACCGCGCACATGATCAACTGGGTGCGTAACAAGCGGCCGCGACGGCTGGTGATGATCACGGAGTGCTCGATGGCCGACAACGTGCGGGCGGAACTGCCCGACGTCGAGATGCTGCGCCCCTGCAATCTCTGCCCGCACATGAAGCGCATCACGCTTGCCAACATCTTGGAAAGCCTGCGGACGCTCCGCGAGGAAGTGACGATCGACCCCGCGCTCGCGATGCGCGCACGGCGCTCGGTCGAGCGGATGATCAATCTGAAGAATTGAGAGCAAGACGCTGCAACACGCACAGCCGTCGTCCCGGACAAGCGCGCCTCAAGCGCGCTCAGATCCGGGACCCATAACCACAGGCCGACGTGGTTGCAAAAAACCGACGTTGAGCAGCTGAGCCAAACAATTGCTGCCGCGGAGTATGGGTCCCGGCCTTCGCCGGGACGACGGCGGAGCAAGAGGAAATAGCGATGACAACAAGAAACAACATCCACAATCTCACCCGCGCTACCGACGACGTCGTCATCGTTGGCGGCGGCCTTGCCGGACTCTTTTGCGCGCTGAAGCTCGCGCCGCGGCCGGTGACGCTGATCTCGGCGGCCCCGCTCGGACAGGGCGCATCATCGGCATGGGCGCAAGGCGGCATCGCGGCGGCGGTGGCCGAAGGCGATACGCCGGAAGCGCATGCCGCGGATACGATTGCCGTCGGGGGCGGTCTCGTCGATGAAGCCGTCGCACTTGGCATCGCGCGGGAGGCGGCGCCGCGAATCCATGACCTTCTCGCCTATGGCGTCCCATTCGATCGCGACCTCGAAGGAAAGCTCGCAGTGGGACGCGAAGCCGCACACTCGGCCCGGCGCATCGTGCATGTGCGCGGCGACGGCGCGGGCGCGGCGATCATCGCGGCCTTGAGCGAGGCCGTGCGCCGCACGCCGTCGATCCGCATCATAGAAGGTCTCGTCGCCGAAGCACTGCTGAGCGAAGACGGCGCCGTCGCGGGCCTCCAATTGCGCGAGGCCGGCAATCCCGCTGCACGGCCGATCATCCTCGCCTCGCGCGCGATCGTGCTCGCCACCGGCGGCCTCGGGCATCTCTATGCCGCCACCACCAATCCGCTCGAGGCCAGCGGCTCGGGTCTTGCGATCGCCGCTCGCGCCGGCGCCGTGATCGCCGATCCCGAATTCGTGCAGTTCCATCCGACCGCCATCATGGTCGGGCGTGATCCGGCGCCGCTTGCGACCGAGGCGCTGCGCGGCGAAGGCGCGACGCTGATCAACCGCCACAGTGAGCGCTTCATGCCGGCGCGCCATCCGCTCGCCGAGCTCGCGCCGCGCGACATCGTCGCCCGCGGCGTGTTCGCCGAGATCGCGGCCGGGCGCGGCGCCTTCCTCGATGCGCGACAGGCGCTGGGGACGCGCTTCGCCGAAAAGTTTCCGACCGTGCATGCGAGCTGCATCGCCGCCGGAATCGATCCCGCGACAGAGGCGATCCCGATCGCGCCGGCCGCGCATTACCACATGGGCGGCATCGCAGTGGACGCGCGCGGCCGCAGCTCGATCGACGGGCTCTGGGCCGGCGGCGAAGTGTCGTCCACCGGCGCGCATGGTGCCAATCGGCTGGCGTCGAATTCGCTGCTGGAGGCCGTGGTCTACGCCGCGCGCATCGCTGAGGACATCGACGGCTGCGCCGCCCCCGCGCCTGCCCGGCTTCCGGACGCGCTGGTGACGCCGCACGGCGGTGCGCCCGATGCTGCGGCCGTGAAGCGGCTGCGGGCGGTGATGACCGCACGCGTCGGCGTGATCCGCCACAGTGACGGGCTTGCCGAGGCCGTCCACAGCTTCGCTGCGCTCGAACGCGAGGCTACGAGCATCGCGCTACGCAACATGGCGACGTCCGCGCTGCTCGTCGCGGCCGCGGCCTGGAGCCGGCAGGAGAGCCGCGGCGCGCATTTCCGCTCCGACCATCCGGCGGAAGTCCCTGCCCTGGCGCAACGAACGATGACCACGCTCGCCGCAGTGCGCGAGGTGGCCGACGGCCTCGCCGATCACTCAATGCCGCACACCGCGCAACCCATCATGGCCTGACGGAGTTCTCATGATCACCGCAACCTCACTGCTCTATCCCGACGCCTTTCTCTCGCCGCTCGCCATCGACGAGGCCGTGCAGCGCGCGCTCGACGAAGACCTTGGGCGCGCCGGCGACGTCACCTCGCTGGCGACGATTCCGGAAGCCACGACGGCGCAGGCGATCCTGGTCGCGCGCCAATCCGGCGTGATCGCCGGATTGCCGCTGGCGCTGGCGACGCTGCAAAAGCTCTCACCCGACATCGAGGTCCGCGCGCATGTCCGCGACGCCGCGCGGGTTGCCCGCGGACAGCAGGTGTTGACGATCTCCGGGCCTGCGCGCGCCATTCTCGCGTCGGAGCGGACCGCGCTGAACTTCGTCGGCCGCCTGTCGGGCATCGCGACGCTCACGGCCGACTATGTCGCGCGCGCCGAAGGCACGAAAATGCGCATCTGCTGCACGCGGAAGACCACGCCGGGATTGCGGGCGCTGGAGAAATATGCCGTGCGCTGCGGCGGCGGGTTCAACCACCGCTTCGGCCTCGACGATGCGATCCTGATCAAGGACAACCACATCGCGGTCGCCGGCGGCATCCGGCCCGTGCTGGAGCGCGCCCGCGCTCATGCCGGCCATCTCGTCAAGATCGAGATCGAAGTGGACACGCTTGCGCAACTGCGCGAGGTGCTGGCCACCGGACTGGCCGACGCGGTGCTGCTCGACAACATGGATATCGCGACGTTGCGCGAGGCAGTGAGGCTCACCGAGGGCCGCCTCAAGCTGGAGGCGTCCGGCGGCGTCACGCTGGACTCGATCGCGGCGATCGCGGCCACCGGCGTCGACTACGCCTCGGCCGGTGCGCTGACGCATTCGGCGCCGAATTTCGACTGTGCGTTGGACATCGAGGCGTGATTGGAACACTAGCGCCTCCACAACGTCATGGCCGGGCTTGTCCCGGCCATCCACGTCTTGCGGCACAGCGCGAAGAACGTGGATGGCCGGGGCAAGCCCGGGCATGACGGTCTTTCGTGAAGGCGCTACCGCCGCTCGCCCATCTCCGCGGAACTCTTGGCTTCCTGCGCGAGCTCGGCGGAAAGCGCCGCGGTCTGCGCGGGCGTGCCCCAGCTCGGCTCCTCGCTGCCGTCGCCCCAGTTGCGTGGCCGATAGAAGGTGTGCACGCCGGTCTTGTACATCTTCTTCATCTCGGCGACCCAGGACGGGCGCACCCAATAGGCGTGGTAGTGCGTCGACTTGCCGACCTCGGGCAGCCAGATCTGGCCATCGAGCATCGCCTTCGAAATCTTCTTCGCGCGCTCCCACATCTCGGGCTCGCGGATCACGTCCGGATTGTTGTCGCAGGCAAAGGTGAACTGGCAGGCGAAATGGCGGTACTTGTTCTGGTAGACGACGCCGCACACGGTGTCGGGATATTTGCCCGAGAAGACGCGGTTCATCACCACCTGTGCCACCGCGATCTGGCCGCGCACGGCCTCACCGCGCGATTCGAAATAGACCGCTTCGGCGAGACACTTCTCGGACTTGGCGCGCGACTTGTCGTCGAGCGCGAGCCGCTCTGCCGGCGACCTGGCGCGCTGGTTGTCGGCGTTGACCTCGCCCTTCGGCGCGACGCTCTCACCGCTTTCGACGTCCTTGGCAATCTCCGCTGTCGGCGGCGACAGCGAGGCCGTCACCTTCATATCGGGATCAGGTATCACGATCAGCGGCTCGGCCCCGGGCTGCCAGCTCTCGATGCTTTCGAGATTGCCGCCGAGCGAGGAGCTGCCGAAGAACAGGTTCGACGTCTTGACGGTGAAGGGATCGCGCGCCGGCGCGGTGGCCTGCTTCAGCGCTTCCGGCGGCTGCACCGCAAACGCGCGCGCGCTATCGCTCGCCTGCGGCGCATTGGTATATTGCGGCAGCGGCGGCGCACGCAGCGCTTCCTGGAGCTCGGGATCGAGCGCGGCCGCGGACTCCGGCGACATCGGCTGCGGTAGCGTGGCGGTCTTGGCGCCGAACACGGAGCTGTTCGACGTCGCAGGATCTTCCTGCGCGGGCGCTGCCGGCGGCGTAGCCGCATCGGGAGACGTCGTCGGCGTCACGATCGCGAGACGATCACCCTTCATGGAGCGATCGACCTTGGGAAAATCGGCGGCCTGGTAGCGCGGCGGCGCCTGCAGGGCCGGATTGCGGCTGATCGCGCCGGTGACGTCGCGGCCATCGATGCTGGCGAGGCGAACCATCGCGCTCTGCGGAACCGAGGTGCCGATCGGCCGGGAAAAACTGTAGGTGGCGAGCTGGATCGAGGATGCCGCGGAATACACCTGCTTCTGCCACCGCTCGGCGACGCCGGGTTGGCGCGCCAGCAGCGAGGCAATGTCCTGATAGCCGGTCTCTCTCGGCATCAATGCGAAGATGCAGAGACCGATGCCGAAGGACGCGAACCGCGCGCCCTTCGGATGGTTACGCAACACTGACATCGATACGCTCACGCTACGCTTACGCCAGAAAAATCGAACGGCAGTACGTCCGTGCAATTCGATCTTTATTGTAAGTATCTAATTTAGGTTGCCGGGGCGTTAATCGACGTGGCGCGCACGGCACACTCAAGCGAACACAGGTGTTTTCACGGAGTGATCGCGCGTGCTGGTAAATGCCGAGCGAGGTGAAGCGGTAAATAATGGGTCAACGCATATGGTGAAGGAACTCTTGTACGCACGTATCATTACGGGACGTGTGATGAGTTCCGTTGTTGGCGTTTGCGCAAAGCGTTTCCACATAACCGATGTCATGCCCGCGAAGGCGGGCATCCAGTACGCCGCGGCTTCTCGATTCAGACACTGCCGTCTCGGCGTACTGGATGCCCGGTTAAGCCGGGCGATGACACTGAGTGTGTGGCGCGAGGCACATGCAACACGATCGTCATTGCGAGGAGCACTTGCGACGAAGCAATCCAGAATCGCTCCGCGGAAAGATTCTGGATCGCTTCGCGGAGCCTGTCATCGGGCCGCGCTTCGCGCGGACCCGTTGGGCTCGCAATGACGGTGTGGATACAGCACGGCGCAAAATGAAAGAGGCGGGGTTGGGCCCCGCCTCTTCGCATTCAACATTTGACCTCGTCGCTTACGCCTGGCTCGCGATCTCCTTGCCGAGCGCGGCTTGCGCCGCAGCGAGGCGGGCGATCGGTACGCGGTAGGGCGAGCAGGAGACGTAGTCGAGGCCGATCGTGTGGCAGAAGGCGACGGAAGCGGGATCGCCGCCGTGCTCGCCGCAGATGCCGACCTTGAGCGAGGACCGCGTCTTGCGGCCGCGCGCGACGCCGATCTTGACGAGCTCACCGACGCCTTCCTGGTCGAGCGCGATGAAGGGATCGACCGAGAGGATGCCCTTCGTCACGTAAGGACCGAGGAAGCTCGCCGCGTCGTCGCGGCTGATGCCGTATGTAGTCTGCGTCAGATCGTTGGTGCCGAACGAGAAGAACTCGGCGGACTGCGCGATCTCGGCCGCGAGCAGACAGGCGCGCGGCAGCTCGATCATGGTGCCGACCTGATAGGCGAGCTTCGTATTGGTCTCGCGCATCACCGCCTGCGCGGTGGCATCGATCCGCGCCTTGACGAGGTCGAGCTCGGCCTTGGTCGCGATCAGCGGCACCATCACCTCGAGACCGACGGCCTTGCCGGTGCGTTTCTGCGCCTCGACCGCCGCCTCGAAGATCGCGCGCGCCTGCATCTCGGCGATTTCAGGATAGGCGATCGCGATGCGGCAGCCGCGGAAGCCGAGCATCGGGTTGAACTCCGAGAGCTCGCGGGCGCGGTCGGCGAGGCGCCGCGGGTCGGTGTTCATGGCGCGCGCCACTTCCTCGACCTCGGCATGGGTGTGCGGCAGGAATTCATGGAGGGGAGGATCCAAAAGCCGGATCGTGACGGGCAGGCCCTTCATGATCTCGAACAGCTCGACGAAGTCGGCGCGCTGCATCGGAAGCAGCTTTGCGAGCGCGGCACGGCGCGACTGCTCGTCTTCGGAGAGGATCATCTCGCGCACCGTGCGGATGCGCGTCTCCTCGAAGAACATGTGCTCGGTGCGGCAGAGGCCAATGCCTTCCGCGCCGAACTTGATCGCGGTGTGCGCGTCCTCCGGCGTATCGGCATTGACCCGCACGCCGATCTTGCGGACCTGGTCGGCCCAATTCATCAGCGTGCCGAACTCGCCGGACAGCTCCGGCTCGATCATCGGCATGCGCCCCGCGAGCACCTGGCCGAGCGAACCGTCGATGGTGATGACGTCGCCGGTCTTGAAGGTGCGCGAGCCGATGCTCATGGTGCCGCGGCCGTAATCGACGCGGATGGTGCCGCAGCCGGAGACGCAGGGCTTGCCCATGCCGCGCGCGACCACCGCCGCGTGCGAGGTCATGCCGCCGCGCGTGGTCAAGATACCTTCGGCGGCATGCATGCCGTGAATGTCTTCCGGGCTGGTCTCGATACGGACCAGGATCACCTTGCGTCCGTCGGCCTGGAGCTTGGCCGCTTCATCCGAGGAGAACACGATCTCGCCGGACGCAGCGCCAGGCGAGGCCGGCAGGCCGGTCGCGATCACGTCGCGCTTGGCATTGGGATCGATGGTCGGATGCAGGAGCTGATCGAGCGAAGCCGGATCGATCCGCGTCACCGCTTCCTTCTTCGAGATCAGGCCCTCATTGGCGAGCTCGACCGCGATGCGCAGCGCCGCTTTCGCAGTGCGCTTGCCGCCGCGGGTCTGGAGCATCCAGAGCTTGCCCTGTTCGACCGTGAACTCCATGTCCTGCATGTCGCGGTAGTGCTTCTCGAGCAGCGTGTAGATCCGCGTCAGCTCCTTGAAGGCCTCCGGCATCGCCGATTCCATCGACGCCTTGTCGGAGCCCGATTCCTTGCGCGCCTCCTCGGTGATGTCCTGCGGCGTGCGGATGCCCGCCACCACGTCCTCGCCTTGCGCGTTGATCAGGAACTCGCCGTAGAGCTTGCTCTCGCCGGTCGAGGGATTGCGCGTGAAGGCAACGCCCGTCGCCGAGGTCTCGCCCATGTTGCCGAACACCATGGCCTGCACGTTGACCGCGGTGCCCCAGGATTCCGGGATGTCGTGCAGCTTGCGGTAGGTCACCGCGCGCGTGTTCATCCAGGAGGAAAACACAGCACCAATCGCGCCCCAGAGCTGGTCGTGCGGATCCTGCGGAAAGTCCTTGCCGGTCTCGCGGGCGACCGCGTCCTTGTACTTGCCGACCAGTTCGACCCAGTCGTCGGCGGACAGATCGGTGTCGAGCGTATAGCCCTGGCTGTCTTTGAAGGTGTCGAGGATTTCCTCGAAATGATGATGCTCGAAGCCGAGCACCACGTCCGAATACATGGTGATGAAGCGGCGATAGCTGTCATAGGCGAAGCGACGGTCACCCGACAGCTCGGCCAGCGCTTCCACGGTCTGGTCGTTGAGGCCGAGATTGAGCACGGTGTCCATCATGCCCGGCATCGAGGCGCGCGCGCCGGAGCGCACGGAGACGAGCAGCGGGTTCTTGGTGTCGCCGAATACCTTGCCGGTCAACTTGCCGACATGCTCCAGCGCCTTCTCAACCTGC
The DNA here is from genome assembly GCF_051853035.1 of Bradyrhizobium sp. SPXBL-04. Taxonomy (NCBI): domain Bacteria; kingdom Pseudomonadati; phylum Pseudomonadota; class Alphaproteobacteria; order Hyphomicrobiales; family Nitrobacteraceae; genus Bradyrhizobium; species Bradyrhizobium sp. SPXBL-04. The sequence continues at coordinate 6,535,168 of NZ_CP182472.1, forward strand.
GACTGCAGTTCCTTCGGATAGGTTTTGCCGTGTGCGTAGAAATAGGTGCAGACCGAGGCCGGGATGGTGAAGCCCGGAGGCACCGGCAGGCCCAGATTTGCCATCTCGGCGAGGTTGGCGCCCTTGCCGCCGAGCAGGTCACGCATTTCCGAGCGGCCCTCGGCCTTGCCGTCACCGAACGTGAACACCCATTTGCCGGCCTTGGCCGCTGCTGGCGCCGCCTTCGCGGGCGCAGCCTTCTTCGGTGCGGGCTTCGCAGCGACCTTCGGCAGAGCCGCCTTGGTCACGGCCTTTGCCGCCGGCTTGGCGGCGGACTTCGCAGCGGGCTTGGCGACCGGCTTCGGCGCTCTCTTGGCCAGCGCCTTGCGGGCCGGCGGCGCGGCCTTCGCCGCGGCGGAGGACTTTGATTTCGCTGGGATTTTCGCTGGCATTTTCTTCGGCTTCGAAGCGGCTTTGGCCATAGCTTGCACACAACCTGCGAGAGGAATGGGAAATCGCGGGCCTTACACCATTTTGGGCGGGCCCGCGCAAGACGGACAGTTCCGAAAAGTGAACGCCTAGAAGCGGAGCCACTTCAGGAGCCCGAGCCCGATCGCGCCGTTCACGATGAGGAAGATCGCGACGATCAGATTGAGAAGTCGCGGCATGATCAGGATGAGCACGCCCGCAATCAACGACAGGATCGGCGAAATGTGGGCGACGGTGATGTGCATGAATTATCTTTCTGTGGAGGTGGACGAATCGCGGGCGGATCATAGCGGCCCCGGTTCCGCGAGTAGAGACGCGTAAGACCGATGCGAGTTCCCGGCTTCGCGAAAACTGCCCGAAATTGCCGCGGATACGGCAGGCCCTTTCCCGGAACATTGCGAAGTCGCATGCATTGGCAACCGAATGCGCCACTGGCGCTTGCCGAACATCACGTCGAAGGAGTTGCCCATGCGAAACAGGATTCTTGCCCTCGCGGCGCTGTGCGTTGCGATCGGCTCGCCCCTCGCGGCACAGGCGCAAAGCGATGTCACGGTGGGACGCGCGCCCGCCGTGGTCGACAGCAGCCCGACCATTGCGGCCGACCAGCGGGTAGCCTTCCGCGACTATGTCGTCGAACAACGTGTGCCGCCCTTCCGCATCCCGGATCGCGTGGTGGTCGGCGCCATCTTACCCGAGAGCGGCATCACCTATTATGACGTGCCGCAACGTTTCGGCGCCACCACCTATCGCTACACCGTCGTGAACGGCGAGACCGTGCTGGTCGAACCGCGCTCACGCCGCATCGTCGAGGTGCTGAACTGAGATCGACGACCTGAGATCGACTAGATGTCCGGCGCGCCACATCAGGCTGGCGCGAGCAGTATTAATCGGACATCAGGCCCCGCCCGGTCCTCCCCCCGCCGGGTGGGGCTTTTTTGCGCCACACCAATAGCCGTCATTCCGGGACACGCCGAAGGCGTGGACCCGGAATCCATCGGGCCGCAGCGCATGAGGATGAATGGATTCCGGGCTCGCGCTCCGCGCGCCCCGGAACGACAGCCTCCTGCGCGATCAGTCCTGGATCTTCGAGAAATCCGCCACCGCCCGCGTGGCGCTGCGGATCTCGTTCAGCAGCTTCAACCGATTCTCGCGCACCTTCGCATCGTCGTCATTGACGCGGACCTTGTCGAAGAACGCGTCGACCGGCGGACGCAATTTCGCCATCGCGCTCATCGCGGCGGAAAAGTCTTCCTTGGCGACGGCAGCGCTCGCTTCCGCCTTGACCTCACCGATCGCCTTCGCCAGCGCTTTCTCCTCGTTGAGGCTGTAGAGCGCAGCATCGGGCGCGCCGTCGAACGTGCGCTTGTCCTTCTTCTCTTCGATCGAAAGGATGTTGCTGGCGCGCTTGGTGCCGGCGAGCAGGTTCTTGCCATCGTCGCTATCGAGGAACTTGCCGAGCGCCTCGACTCGGCGGACGATCAACAGGAGATCGTCCTGGCCGCCGAGCGCGAACACGGCATCGACGAGATCGTGCCGCGCCCCCTGCTCGCGGAGTTGGACTTTCAGGCGGTCGGCGAAGAAGGCGAGCAGGTCACTCGGAAGCTTTTGAGCATCGGCCGGCTTGACCGACAAGCCGGCGAGTGCAGACGCCGCCACCTCCATGAGCGACAAACGCAACGCGTTCTCGGCAATCAGCCTGATCACCCCGAGTGCTGCCCGCCGCAGTGCATACGGATCCTTGCTGCCCGTCGGCTTCTCGTCGATGACCCAGAAGCCGACGAGCGTATCGATCTTATCCGCGAGCGCCACAGCCACGCTGACCGAATCTGTCGGCACGCGATCGGCAGGACCTTGCGGCTTGTAATGCTCCTCGCAGGCAGCAGCGACGGATGCATCCTCACCCTGTGCCAACGCGTAATACTTGCCCATCAGGCCCTGCACTTCCGGGAATTCGCCGACCACTTCGGTCAGCAGATCCGCCTTGGCGAGATGTGCGGCACGCATCGCCTTGGCGACATCGGCGCCGACCAGCGGCGCGATCTCGGCGGCGAGGCGTTCGATACGCTTGATGCGCTCCGCCTGCGCGCCGAGCTTCTCGTGGAACACGATCTGCTCGAACTTCGGCAGCCGATCCTCGAGCTTCGTCTTCAGATCGGTCTCGTAGAAGAATTTTGCATCGCTGAGCCGCGCGCGGATCACGCGCTCGTTGCCGGCGATGATGGTCGCACCACCGTCGGTCGCCTCGATGTTGGCGACGAGGATGAACTTGTTGGCGAGCTTGCCCGTCTTGGGGTCGCGCACCACGAAGCACTTCTGGTTGTTGCGGATGGTGGCGCGGATCACCTCGTCGGGAGTTTTCAAGAACTCCTGCTCGAACGAGCCCATCAGCACGACCGGCCATTCGACGAGGCCTGCGACCTCATCGAGCAGGTTCTGGTCCTCGACCAGCTCGAAGCCTTGCGCGAAGGCAAGCTGCTTGGCGTCGGTCAGGATCGCGTCCTTGCGCCTGTCAGGGTCGAGCACGACCTTCGCATTCAGGAGCTTGGCTTCGTAGTCCGCGAAACGGCGGACAGAAATAGCTGATGGCGCGAGGAAGCGATGGCCGTAGGTGGTCTGGCCGGCCTCGATGCCATCGACCGAGAATTTTACGACATCGGGCTCTTCGGTCTCGAGGCCGAAGGTCGCGGTGATCGCGTGCAGCGGACGCACCCAGTTGAGCGAGCCGGGCTTGGCCGAGCGCGCGCCCCACCGCATCGATTTCGGCCAGGGGAAGGTGCGGATGATGACGGGCAGGATTTCCGCGAGCACGTCGATGGCGTCGCGGCCGGTCTTCTCGATCAGCGCGATGTAGAAGTCGCCCTTCGGGTCGCGCTGGATCTTGGCTTCGTCCAGCGATTTCAGACCGGTCGCTTTCAAAAAGCCCTGCACGGCCGCATCGGGGCCGCCGACTTTCGGTCCGCGGCGCTCGGTCTTGAGATCAGGCTGGCGCGCAGGGATGCCGTGCACGGTGAGCGCAAGGCGGCGCGGCGTCGCGAAGGCTTTCGCGCCCTCATAGACGAGGCCTTCGGCGACGAGCTTGTCCGTGACCAGGCGGCGCAGATCGTCGGCCGCCTTGGCCTGCATGCGCGCGGGGATTTCTTCCGAGAACAGTTCAAGCAACAATTCGGGCATCAGGCCGCTCCGCCCGCTTCGGTGTGCACCCAGGCTTCGCCGCAGGCTTTCGCCAGCTCGCGGACCCGGAAGATGTAGCTCTGTCGCTCCGTCACCGAAATCACGCCGCGCGCGTCGAGCAGGTTGAAGACATGGCTCGCCTTGATGCACTGGTCGTAAGCCGGCAGTGCCATCAGATGCGCCTCGCGCTTCTCGTCCTTCCAGCCGGCATCGAGGTATTTCTTGCAGGCCGTTTCGGCCATCTTGAATTGCTCGAACAGCATCGCGGTGTCAGCGTGCTCGAAATTGTGCCGCGAATATTCCTGCTCGGCCTGGAAGAACACCTCCTTGTAGGTGACCTTCTCGGCGCCCTCGCGACCGTTGAAGTTCAGATCCATGATGCGGTCGACGCCTTGCAGATAGCAGGCCAGCCGCTCGAGCCCGTAGGTGAGCTCGCCCGCGACCGGCGCGCATTCGACGCCGGCGACCTGCTGGAAATAGGTGAACTGGCTGACTTCCATGCCGTCGCACCAGCACTCCCATCCCAGGCCCCAGGCGCCCAGCGTCGGGCTTTCCCAGTCGTCCTCGACGAAGCGGATGTCGTGCACGGCGGAATCGATGCCGATGGCCGCGAGCGACTTCAGGTACAGCTCCTGAAGGTTCGGCGGCGACGGCTTGAGGATGACCTGGAACTGATAATAGTGCTGGAGCCGGTTCGGATTCTCGCCGTAGCGGCCGTCCTTGGGCCGGCGGGAGGGTTGCACATAGGCGGCATTCCACGGCCTCGGACCGAGCGCGCGCAGGGTCGTCCCGGGGTGGAAGGTGCCGGCGCCAACTTCCATGTCGTAGGGCTGAAGGATCACGCAGCCGTAATCCGCCCAGTAGCGCTGCAAGGCCAGGAGCAGGCCCTGGAACGAGCGTTCCGGGCGCATATGGGCGGGCAATGAGGCGTCCATCGTCAGATCAGGCTCTCGCGGGGGGTTGAATCGCGCGGGACCGTATCGACGGCGGGGATGGGAATCAAGGCGAAGGGGGCTTTCTTACCTCGCCCGCCTGCGGGAGATGTCGGCGCGAAGCGCCGGGTGAGGGCTTTCTCCTCTTGGGGTTCTCGCTCGTGGAGAGACCCTCTCCCCAGCCCTCCCCCGCAAGCGGGAGAGGAGGCGCACCTTGCGCGCGGGAAGAGCTAGCCCGGCCGGTAAGCTCCGGTCACGGGGTCACGTTTCAGCGTCTGGATGTCCCCCATAGGGGCGGCCTCGGTGACGCGCGACAGGCGCATCTCCTCCAGCTCCTGGTTGATCCGGACAGCGGTCTTGTAGGCCCAGCGGACCACGGCAAGCCCACCCAGGACGCCCGCGAAAGCGACGAACGGCGGCATCGGTCGATCCTTGTCTAGTGCTCAGCCCCCATGCGCATTGTTGCGCAGATGGACCTGCGCCGCAATCGGAGCGTCGAGGGGCCAAATGGCGCGGGAGCGCGAGCCCTAGAACCCGAATTTCGCCCAAATCGCCCGCGTCTCGACTGCCGAGATCAGTTCGTCCGGCAGGCCGGCCATTGATTCCAGGGCCGAAAGCTGCCCCGCGCCCGGCGCTTTCCGGCCCAGAAGGCCGGAGAGGAGCCCGGTCGGCTGCGCGATCACGGGGGTGAGAACCTTCTCGCCATAGCGGGCACGAAGAGTTGAGCGGATATCACCGATGCCGTCGGCGAGCCCCAGCGCGATCGCGCTCTCGCCGGCCCAGTATTCTCCCGTGAACAGGGTGTCGTCCGCGCCCTTCAGCCGCGCGCCGCGGCTGTCCTTTACCAGCGAGATGAAGATCTGATGGATCTCGCGCTGGATCGCCTTCAGCTTGGCGACGTCATCCGGGTTTTCCGGAAGGAACGGGTCGAGCATCGCCTTGTGGGCGCCGGCGGTGTAGAGGCGCCGCTCGACGCCGAGCCGCCTGATCGCCTCCTGGAAACCAAAACTGCCACCGACCACGCCGATCGAGCCGAGGATCGATGAGGGATCGCAGATGATCTCATCGCCGGCACAGGCGATCATGTAGCCGCCCGAGGCCGCAACGTCCTCGACGAAGACCAGCACGGGCAGCTTCTTCTCCGCCGCGAGCTGCTTGATGCGCAGGTAGATCTGGCGCGACTGCACCGGCGAGCCGCCGGGCGAATTGATCACCAGCGCCACCGCCTTGGCGTTCCGATACGAAAACGCCCGCTCCAGCACCCGTGCGACGGTCGCGAGCGTCATGCCCGGACGCAGCGGCGTCACTGCGCCGATTACGCCGGATAGCCGCACCACCGGCACGATTGCCGCGCCGGGCCGGAAACGCGCCGGCAGATATTGCATGAGCTTGTCGGCCAGGCCGGAACTCTCACGATCGTTCAATTGTTCGGCCATGCCGTTACCTCTGCTTAACCATTTCTTATCACGCGACTGTCATTGGAAGTGCCTGGAACGTGTTTTGCAGATTTTCCGTTGGGAGGCTGCAATGAGGCAGCGGAGAACGCCATGAAAATCTATTTGCTGATGCTGCTGATCGGTGCGCTATTCATGGCGATCCGTCTGACGACGCCGCAGGAACAGCAGTCGGAATCGCTTCCGCAGTAGGCCGTCACGGCTCCGCCAGCGGCAACACCGCCCTCCCCTCCAGAATCTCCTTGACCTCTTTTTTAGGGACGCCTGACTCGTCGTTGAGCATGAGGCCCGGCAGCAGCCGCGTCGGCGCCCGGCCGCCTTTGACCCCCCGCACCAGCACCCGGATCGCGGGACGTCCGGCTTCCCCATGAACCGGAAGAATCGACAGGCTGCCGAAGCCGCGTGACAGCGCTGCCAGGACGTCGGCGATCCCATCTGCCCGCCAGATCAATGTCAGCACGCCATTCGATCGCAGGATGCGCCGCACCGCATGCACCCATGCATTCAGCGTCTCCTCGCTCGCGACATGGGCGGTGTGACGCGCCTGGTCCGGCGACCCGCGATGCCGCGCCGGATCGTTGAAAGGCGGGTTCATCAGCACCACGTCGACGCTGTCGGGCACGAGCCCATGTGCCGCAAACGCCTGGGCATCGGCCGTGACGTCGAGCACGATCGCCTCGGCGGCAATTCCATTTGCCACGGCGTTGGCCCGCGCAAGCTCCGCCAGCTTCGGATCGATCTCGATCAGGCTGAGGTTGATCCCCGCCACGCGCCGGGCGAGCGCGAGGCCCGCCGCGCCGATGCCGGCGCCGAGATCGACCACGCGATCGCCTGCCCTGGCCTCGGTCGCCGCCGCGAGCAGGATGGCGTCGTGCCCGGCGCGATGGCCGGACCGCTTCTGCTTCAGGCGTAACTGCCCGCCGAGAAAGGCGTCCTCGGTGATATCAGCCGGCGCCTCAATCATCGCCGCGCAGTTCGTGGCTGAGGCCAGCCTCGGTGAGGAGCTGACGGGCCTCGAGGGCGTCGTCTTCATGGACCAGGATACGGCGCGGCAAAATGCCGAGCGAGCCCTCGATGATGCTCATGTTCTGGTCCAGCACCAGATGATGGATGTTGGCACCGTCGAGCAGTGCGCCGATCGCCGACACCAGCACCATGTCGTTGGTCCGAACCAGTTCACGCAAAACGCAGGTCTCCTGCCTGAAAAAGGGGGAAAGCGGCAAATGTCAATGGTTCCGCGGCACTTGCCGCGTCCGCCGCCAGTTTCTATTGTCTTTCCATCAGAATAGCCCTTCCGGGGCAAATATTGGAGACCGGCGTGGCCGTCATCGTACCTTTCGAAACTCCCGGCGCGTCGATCGAAGAGCTGGTTACCCTTGTCGCCGGTGACATGGAGCGCGTCAACGCCACGATCCTGTCGCGGACCGGTTCGGATGTAACCATGATCCCGGAGGTCGCCAACCATCTGATTTCCTCCGGAGGAAAACGACTGCGGCCGATGCTGACGCTCGCCATGGCCAACCTCGCCGGCTACACCGGCGACGGCCACATCAAGCTCGCCGCCTCCGTCGAGTTCATGCACACCGCGACCCTGCTCCACGACGACGTCGTCGACGAGAGCGAGATGCGCCGCGGCAAGCTGTCGGCGCGCATGCTCTGGGGCAACGAGGCGAGCGTGCTGGTCGGCGACTTCCTGCTCGGCCAGGCTTTTCGCATGATGGTGGAGGTCGGCTCGCTGCGCGCGCTCGACATCCTCTCCGCGGCCGCCGCCACCATCGCCGAGGGCGAGGTGATGCAGCTCGCGGCTGCCAAGAACACCGCGACCACTGAGGACGAATATCTCGCTGTGATCCGCGGCAAGACCGCCGAGCTGTTCGCGGCCGCCTGCGAGGTCGGCCCTGTCATCGCCAACCGTCCGAAGGCGGAGCAGACCGCCTGCCGCTCGGTCGGCATGAATCTCGGCATCGCCTTCCAGCTCGTCGATGACGTGCTCGACTATGGTGGCAAGAGCGCCAAGCTCGGCAAGAACACCGGCGACGATTTCCGCGAGGGCAAGATCACCCTGCCGGTCGTGCTCGCCTTCCGCCGCGGCAACGACACCGAGCGCGCCTTCTGGATCCGGGCGCTGGAGCGCGGCGAGATCGGCGATCCCGATCTCGACCACGCCATCGGCCTGATGAACAAGCACCGCGCCCTCGAGGACACGCTGAGCCGCGCCCAGCACTACGGCGCCATGGCAGTCGATGCACTGGCGCTGTTCCCGTCCTCGCCGATGAAGAGCGCGCTGGAGCAGGTGGTGGCGTTCTGCCTGGCGCGGTCGCATTAGGGGCGCCTCTACGGCACACACCGGCGACACCGGTGAGATCGCCCACCGCTGCCTCCACATCGTCATTGCGAGCGCAGCGAAGCAATCCAGAATCCCTCCGCGGAAATAGTCTGGATTGCTTCGCTCCGCTCGCAATGACGGAGTGAGGCGCACGACCATCTTTCGCCAACTCGCATTTCAACTCACCCCACAGCCCAACGGTCGCGCCGCTTCCTTACCGGCCTCCACCCGCGCTCACCTAGTAACTTGCATTTTGAAAGTAACTACCCTACCTTCCCGCCATGCAGCCCAAATCCCCTTCCATCCTGGAATGCCCGGTCGGCCGCGCCGTGGAGACGGTCGGCGAATGGTGGAGCATCCTGATCCTGCGGGATGCGTTTCAGGGCGCGACGAAGTTCGACGAGTTTTCGCAAAGCCTCGGCATCGCGCCGAACATCCTGTCGCGGCGACTCGCCCATCTCACCGAGAGCGGCATGTTCGTTCGCCGCCGCTATCATGAGCGGCCGCCGCGCTACGAATATGTGCTGACGGATAAGGCGCGGGATTTCTTCCCCGTGATCGTGGCGCTGCTCGCCTGGGGCAACAAGCATCTCGCTCCCAAAGGCGAATCTATCCTGCTGGCGAACCGAAGCGACGTTCGCCCGCTCGATCCTGTCGTCGTCGACGCCGCCGACATGCGTCCGATCACGCTCACCAATGCAGTCGTCATCGCAGGCCCCCGCGCCAGCCGCGGGATGCGTGCGCGGCTCGCTTCGCTCAAAGCCATGAACCCGGCCGTCGCGCCGGCTGGAGACTGACATGCGTCGTATCGTCGTGACCGGAATGGGCGCAGTGTCGCCGCTTGGCTGCGGTGTCGAACTGTCCTGGCGCCGGCTGCTGGCCAGTCAAAGCGGGCTGCGCCCGCTGCCGGAATGGGCGCAGGCACTGCCGGCGCGCATTGCCGGGCTCGTGCCCGACAGGGCCGATGACGCCGAAGGCGGCTTTGATCCCGCACAGGCGGCCGCGCCAAAAGATCAGCGCAAGATGGACCGCTTCATCCTGTTCGCGCTGCTCGCCACCGCAGAAGCGGTGACGCAAGCCAAATGGATGCCGCAAGACGCAGCGGCGCAGGAACGGACTGCGACGATCATCGCCTCCGGCGTCGGCGGCTTTCCGGCGATGGCAGAGGCGGTGCGCATCACCGAGCAGCGCGGCGCGCGCCGGCTCTCGCCGTTCACGATCCCCTCGTTCCTCGCCAATCTCGCCGCCGGCCATGTCTCGATCAAATACGGCTACAAGGGCGCGCTGGGCACGCCTGTCACGGCCTGCGCCGCCGGCGTGCAGGCGATCGGCGATGCCGCGCGCATGATCCGCGCTGGCGAAGCCGACGTTGCGATCTGCGGCGGCGCGGAGGCCTGTATCGATATCGTCAGCCTCGGTGGCTTTGCAGCCGCACGTGCTCTGTCGAGCGGCTACAACGACGAGCCCGCGCGCGCCTCGCGCCCGTTCGATCGGAAGCGCGACGGTTTTGTGATGGGCGAAGGCGCCGGCATCCTGGTGATCGAGGGGCTGGAGCATGCGCTGGCGCGCGGTGCAACGCCGATCGCGGAGATCGTCGGCTACGGCACGAGCGCGGATGCCTATCACATGACATCGGGTTCGCCCGATGGCGACGGCGCCCGCCGCGCCATGGAGATCGCGCTTCGGCAGGCGGATCTTGCGCCCACGGATTTGCAGCACCTGAACGCGCATGCGACGTCGACGCCGGCCGGCGACGAGAGCGAGCTTGGTGCGATCGGCGCGCTGTTCGGCCGTAACCGGGGCATTGCCGTGAGCGCGACCAAATCGGCCACCGGCCATCTGCTTGGCGCCGCCGGCGGTCTCGAGGCGATCTTCACGGTGCTCGCTTTGCGCGACCAGATCGCGCCGCCGACACTCAATCTCGAAAACCCGGATCCTGGCGCTGATGGCATCGACATCGTCTCCGGCGCAGCGCGGCCGATGCCGATGCAGAATGCCATCTCCAACGGCTTCGGCTTTGGCGGGGTCAATGCCAGCGTGATCTTCCGCCGGATGGGCTAAACGAGGGACCTTGCAATCGCGGCCGGCTTCGTTACCAAAACAGCATGATCACGACGAACTTCTGGCTGTTCCTGGCAGCAGCCTGTCTCATTGCCGCCATTCCAGGCCCCGGCATTTTCTATGTCGCGGCACGGACCTTGTCGGAGGGACGCATCAGCGGCTTTGCATCAACCGCGGGCACGGCGCTGGGCGGACTGGTTCATGTGGTGGCGGGCAGCCTCGGCATCTCCGCGATCATCCTGGCCAGTGCCGAACTGTTCGCGGCCGTAAAATTCGTCGGCGCGCTCTATCTGGTCTGGCTCGGTATCAAGACGTTCCGCAGCGCCGGCCGGACGCTGTCGCTCGAGAGCGAGCCCGTCGGCGACAAGCGCGCCTTCCGCGACGGCGTGCTGGTGGAGGCGCTGAACCCGAAGACCGCGGCGTTTTTCCTCGCCTTCATTCCGCAATTCCTGGATCCCGCGGGATCGAACCCCACGCTGCATTTCATCGTGCTCGGCGCGATCTCGGTGATCTTGAACACGCTCGCCGATGTGGCGGTGGTGCTGATGGCATCAGCAACGCGCAAGCAGCTGATCGGAAGGCCGCATCTGATGCGGCGACTTACGCAAGGCTCGGGCGTCTTCATCGCCGGCCTTGGCCTGTCGCTCGCACTGGCGCGGCGCCCGGCAAATGGCTAGCGCCCCGCAAAGCCGCTTCTATGAATCGCACGGCCTGCGGCTGCATTATGCCGACTGGGGCAATGACGGCGCGCCCGTCGCCATCCTGGTCCATGGCGGCCGCGATCATTGCCGCAGCTGGGACGTCATCGCAGAATCGTTGCAGCCGCACTTTCACGTGCTCGCACCCGACCTGCGCGGACACGGCGATTCCGAATGGACCCGAGGCGGCAGCTACGCGCTGACGGAATATGTGTACGATCTTGCCCAGCTCGTCCGCAGCATCGCAGCGCCTCAGGTGACGCTCATCGGCCATTCGATGGGCGGCATGGTCAGCCTGATCTTTTCAGGATCATTCCCCGATCTGGTCTCGAAGCTCGTCGTCCTCGACGGCGTGACCATGTTGCCGGACACGCCGAAGCCGCCGGTGCATGAGCGCATCGGCAAATGGATCGCCCAGCTCGACAAGCTGCATGACCGCACGCCGCGCCGCTATGCGAGCCTCGAGGCCGCAGCCGCGCAGATGATGCTGCACAACAAGCGCCTCGCCCGCGACCTCGCGCTGCATCTCGCCACGCATGGCGCGCGGCGGAACGAGGACGGCACCTATAGCTGGAAATTCGATCCCTACCAGCGCGCCAGCGCGCCGCACCGGCTCTGGCCGGACGACCACGTCGCGCTGTGGTCACGCATCGCCTGCCCGACGCTGCTGCTCATCGCCGGCGAAAGTTTTCTGGCGGGCGCAAAGGCAGCAGGCCTGGAACGGTATTTTCGGAACGCGCGCATCGAGACGATCGCCGGGGCGGGACACTGGCTGCAGCATGACCGGCCGCAGGAGGTGCTGGGCGCGATCCGAAAGTTTCTTGGGCTGGCAGCGGTCAGCGGCTAACTCAACTGCCGTAGGGTGGGCAAAGGTGCAACAGCGCCGTGCCCACCATGCATCCAGATTGACGAATAAGTTCGTGGGCACGCTTCGCTTTGCCCACCCTACGGCACCGTCTTCGCAGAAATACCTAGCTCAACGTCCCCGCATGCACCCACCAGCCGGGGTGATCGCGCCGGATCTTTTCGGCGGCGGTATGGGCCTCGGCCGGCGCGCCATAGATCGCAAAGCACGTCGCGCCGGAGCCGGACATGCGGGCGAGCTTGACGCCGGCGGAATCGCGCAAGGCTTGCAGCACCTCGCCGATGACAGGTTCGATGCGCATCGCGGGCGCTTCGAGGTCGTTGGGGACGGTTTCGAGAACGTCGACCCAGTCAGCGATCGACGCCCCCTCCTCCGGCCAGGCCGGGGCGCGGATGACGTCGGTGACGCCGACCAGGAGCTCGCCGTTGCGCAGGCCCAGCGCCTTGAACACGTCCTTGGTCGCGACCGGCACGCGCGGATTGACCATGACGCAGGGCATGCTCGGCAACGCGAGCGACAGCAGCTGCTCGCCGACCCCGGTCATGTCACAGGCGCGCGATTGGAGACACACCGGCACATCCGCGCCGGTCGCGAGCGCGACCTTCTGAACGCGGGAATCATCGAGCGACAAATCGTTGAGACGCGCCAAGAGCCGCAGCGCCGCCGCGGCATCCGCCGAGCCGCCGCCGATGCCGGCTGCAACCGGGAGCACCTTGTCGAGCACGAAGGCGCCCAGCTTGAGGCCGGGCACAGCCTCGGCGAGAAGCTTGGCGGCCTTGAGCACGAGATTGTCGGCGGTGTCGCCGCAAGCTGCCGCCAGCGGTCCGGTGGTGGTGAGCTTCAGTTCGCCACCCGGCTCCAGCGTCAGCCGGTCGGCGCAGTCGGCAAACGCAACCACGCTTTCGAGATCATGATAGCCATCGGCACGACGGCCGACGACGCGAAGGCTCAAATTGACCTTCGCCCGTCCCTCTTCAATCAACGCCGACATCGGCGACACGCCCCCAACAAACCTCAGCCGCCCTTGCCGTCGTCCTTCTTCTTCTCGGCCTGCGCCGCCGAAGAGTTCGAATTGTCGTCGGTCAGCCCGTTGGCGATCTTGGCTTCGATCTTCGGCAGTTCTTCCGGCTCGGGCTTGAGATCGCGCGCATGCGACCACTGGAATTTGGCTTCCAGCGTGCGGCCGACGCGCCAATAGGCATCGCCGAGGTGGTCGTTGATGGTGGGATCCTCGGGCTTGAGATCGATCGCGCGCTCGAGGTTCTTCACCGCCTCCTCGTAATTGCCGATGCGGTAATAGGCCCAGCCGAGGGAATCCACGATATAGCCGTCGTCGGGACGCTGCTCGACGGCGCGCTTGATCATCTTCATGCCTTCGTCGAGATTCACGCCCTGGTCGATCCAGGAATAGCCGAGGTAGTTGAGGACGTGCGGCTGATCGGGCTGAAGTTCGAGAGCCTTCTTCATGTCGGATTCGGCCTTGGCCCACTGCTTGGAGCGCTCCTCGCAGATGCCGCGATAGTAGTACCAGACGCTGTTGGCCTTGTCGTTGCCGGCCGGCAGCACATCGATGCCTTGCGAATAGGTCGCGCCGCAATCGCCGAACTTCTTGCGGCCGCGCTCGATGTTGCCGAGCGCCATGATGGCTTCGAGATCCTTGGAATCCTCCGACGTGACGCCCTTTAGGATCTTGATGGCCTCGTCGGTGCGGTCCGCGGAATCGAGGTCAATTGCGAGCTGGATCTGCGCGTTGCGCTTGAGCGGCGAGGACGAGGGCACGCGCTCGTAGACCTTGATCGCCATCTGCGGCCGCTTCACCGATTCATAGAGATCGGCGAGCGAGAGCAGCGCCAGCGGATGGCTGGGCTGGAGGTAGAGCGAGAGCTGGAGATAGACCAGCGCCAGATCCTCGCCGCCACGGCGGGTCAGCGTGGCGCCGATGCCGTAGAGCGCTTCGGCGGCGCCGGCTTGCGCGGAATCGACCAGCGGCGGCATCTTCTTGCCGGCCTTGGTCTCGCGCAGGCCTTCCACGATCAGCGGATGGCGGGCGAGCTTCTTGTCGAAAGCCTGGTACACGGTGGTCGCGGCGGCGGAATCCTTGTTGCGCGACAGCCAGCGCGCATAGGCCTCGGTGACGCGCAGCATGGAATCGTCGAGCTTGTAGGCGCGCTCGAAGCGGGTGCCGGCATCCTTCTCCTTGCCGGAGAGCTCGAGGATCATGCCCGCGTGGAGGTCCTTGAACAGCGGATACCATTCCGGACCGGCCAGCTTGTCGATGGTGGCAACACCGCCCTTGGCGTCGCCCGCACCATAGGCGGCCCAGCCCGACAGCAGCGTGGCGACGAGATCGGTGATCGGACCACGGATCGACTGGTTGATGTTGGTTTGCGCCGTCGCATACTTCTTCAGCTTGAGATCATGCACGCCGACGACGAGCCGCGCGACGCGGTTGGTCTTGTCGATGGTGAGGATGCGCTCGGCGAGCTTGACGGCCTCGTCGATGTCGCCGTCGGCGACCGAGGAGATGAAGGCGCGGTCGAGCAGTTCGTTGTTCTTCGGATCGGTGCGCAGGGCCGAGCGGTAGAACGCGGCGGCGGAGGAGGCGTCGCGCTCGACGCTGGCGTGGCGGGCGGCGAGATAGCTGCCGGCGCCGGTGAGCGACTTCAGATCGTTCCGGGTCGGAAACTGCGCCGCCGTGTTTTCCGGGTGATCCGGCGTCTGCGCCAGGACCGCGCCGGGGACCGCGACGAACGCGGTGCCCATGAGAGCGATGGCGGCAGCAGTCCAGCGGTTGAAACGATTTGAAAACATCAGGGCTCGCCTTGAGTTGGTAGTGCCTGGGTCTGCAGCAGAAGGCCGTATCGCATGCGAACGCGGCCGGTCGCATCGGGACCCGGAACCGTCAGGCCGACAATGCCGCTTTTGGCGCTTCGCCGCAAGGATTCGGACCGGGCGATCCCCGCCGCACGCCCCAAATCGGTCAGATGAATCGGCCAAGAGCGCCCCAAGACGCTGCTACTATGGCCTTATCGTGGCCGCGGGCCGCTCCCGCGGCCCGGTTCTCACGCGAACGTGCGTCACATTGCCGGGGTCGCGTAACCTTGGTTACATCGGCCCAGGCTGCATGTTCCCCGGCTTACATCGCCTCGTAATTCGGGCCACCACCGCCCTCCGGGGGAACCCAGGTGATGTTGCCGTTGGGGTCCTTCACGTCGCAGGTTTTGCAGTGGACACAATTCTGGGCGTTGATCTGGAAGCGCGGGCCAGAACCCTCCTCAATCCACTCATAGACGCCGGCCGGGCAATAGCGGTTCGAGGGACCGGCGAACACGTCGTGCTCCGAGGTCTTCTGGAGGTCCATGTCCGTGACCTTCAGATGGATCGGCTGGTCTTCTTCGTGATTGGTGTTGGACAAAAACACCGAGGACAGCTTGTCGAAGGTGATCTTGCCGTCCGGCTTCGGGTAGTTCTTCGGCGCGTGGCTCTTGGCCGGATCGAGTGTGGCGCGGTCGTGCTTGCGATGCGACTGGGTGCCGAACAGCGATGCGCCGAACAGCGTGTTGCACCACATGTCGAAGCCGCCGAGCGCGACGCCGAGCACGGTGCCGAACTTCGACCACAGCGGCTTGACGTTGCGGACCAGGAACAAATCCTTGCCGACCGACGAGGAACGCCAGGCATTCTCGTATTCGACGAGCTCGTCATTGGCGCGCTCGGCGGCGATCGCCGCGGCGACATGTTCGGCGGCGAGCATGCCGGTGCCCATTGCATTGTGCACGCCCTTGATGCGCGGCACGTTGACGAAGCCGGCTGCGCAGCCGATCAGCGCGCCGCCGGGGAAGCTCAGCTTCGGCACCGACTGATAGCCCCCCTCGGTGATGGCGCGCGCACCATAAGCGAGCCGCTTGGCGCCTTCGAAAGTGCCGCGGATCGAGGGATGGGTCTTGAAGCGCTGGAATTCGTCGAACGGCGACAGATAAGGATCGTCGTAATTCAGATGCACGACGAAGCCGACGGCGACGAGATTGTCGTCATAGTGATAGAGGAACGAGCCGCCGCCGGTCTTCATGTCGAGCGGCCAGCCGAACGAATGCTGGATCAAGCCCTTCTGGTGCTTGGCGGGATCGATCTGCCAGACCTCCTTGAGGCCGATACCGAATTTTGGTGGCTCGGCCTTGGCGTCGAGTGCGAATTTGTTGATGAGCTGCTTGGTCAGGCTGCCTCGGGCGCCTTCGGCAAACAGCGTGTACTTGCCGAGCAATTCCATGCCGCGGGTGAAGGAATCCTTCGGCTTGCCGTCGCGGCCGATGCCCATGTCGCCGGTGGCGATGCCCTTGACCTTGCCCTCCTCGTCATAGAGCACTTCGGCCGCCGCAAAGCCCGGATAGATCTCGACGCCGAGCGCCTCGGCCTTGCGCGCCAGCCAGCGGCAGACATTGCCGAGCGAGCCGATGTAGCAGTGATGATTGTCCATCAGCGGCGGCATCATGAAATTCGGCAGCTTGATCGCGCCGGCGCCCGTCATCCAGTAGAAGCGGTCGTCCTTCACCTGCGTCTTCAGCGGGCAGTCGGAATCCTCGCGCCAGTCCGGGATCAGCTTGTCGAGCCCCGCCGGGTCGATCACGGCGCCCGAGAGAATATGCGCGCCGACCTCGGAGCCCTTCTCCACCACGACCACGTTGAGATCGGCGTTGAGCTGCTTCAGCCGGATCGCAGCCGACAGGCCGGAGGGGCCGGCGCCGACGATGACGACGTCGAATTCCATGGATTCGCGCGGGGGAAGTTCTTCGGTGCTCATCTGATCTCAGCCCTTGAGACGGTCCTTGGTCGATTGCGCCCTCTTGTTTCCGATTTTTCCGGGTAGGACAACCTCGGAATCGCGTTCTGCCGGGATGCAAGGCCGCCCAAGGTGATATAATAGTCAAACTTTCCCATGATCCCCGAGCCCGCACCCACCGTTCGTGAGCTTCTCGCCTTCTATCTGGAGGCCGGCGTCGACTGCACGCTCGCGGAGGAACCAATCGACCGCCTGGCGGAATTAGATGCCCCGCCGCCGGCCGCGCGCGTGGCACCGCCGGTCGAGCCATCGCGGCCGGTCGCCGCGCCGACGGTCATGCGCGGCGAAGCCGCCCCTGCGCCCGACGTCGCGATCGCTTCCGCACGCGAGGCCGCGCGGACCGCGCCGACGCTGGAGGCGCTGCGCGAGCTGATGCAGAGCTTCGAGGGCTGCGCGCTGAAGCATACCGCGACGCGGCTGGTGTTCGCCGACGGCAATCCTAAGGCGCGCATCATGTTTGTCGGCGAGGCGCCCGGGCGCGACGAGGACATCGAGGGACTGCCTTTCGTCGGGCGCAGCGGCAAGCTGCTCGACCTCATGATCGGCGCGATCGGGCTCAACCGCACCACCGCCTATATCGCCAACGTCATTCCCTGGCGGCCGCCCGGCAATCGCACGCCGACGCCGCAGGAGACCCAAATCTGCCTGCCCTTCATCCAGCGCCAGATCGAGCTGGTGAATCCGGACGTGCTGGTGACGCTCGGCAATCCCTCGACGCAGACGCTGCTGTCGACGCGCGAAGGCATCATGCGCACCCGCGGCCGCTGGTTCGACTACGACACCGGCCAGCGCACCATCCGCGCGTTGCCGACATTTCATCCGGCGTACCTGCTCCGCTCGCCGTCCTACAAGCGGCTGGCCTGGCAGGATCTGCGCGCGGTCGCAAAGGTGCTGGCGGGCACGTGAGGGGCGGAATGCTCCCTCCCCGTCATTGCGAGCGGAGCGAAGCAGTCCAGGCTGCCACCGCGGAAAGACTCTGGATTGCTTCGCTCCGCTCGCAATGACGACGGAGAGACCGCGCTACGTCCCCTTCGGCCGCACGATGGCCCAGCCGATGCGCAGCAGTTGCTGGCGGCCGTTCACCAGCCATTCGAAGGCGCGCGGGACTTCCGGCACGATGCCGGGGAAGCGCTTGAGGATCTCCGGCGGCGGGGTGCCGGCGGTATCCGAGGCGCGCCAGACCACGACGCCGCCGGTCTCGCTGAACCTGGCCTGATTCATCCACGGCGTGCGCGCCGGGTCGGCGTCGATGAAGAGATGCGGCCGCCCGGAATGCAGCGTGATCAGGCTCGCAAGCTGGGTCTCGCCGGCGACCGCGCGCAGGCGATGGTTGGTGCGGCGGGCGAAGCTCTCGTCGAAGAAATCGGAGATCGCGCGCGCCGGCATCGAGGTCGCGATCTCGCCGGTGCCGGTCCAGGGCATGACCAGGACGGCGAGCACGACGCCGATGGCGGGCGCCACGACGGCGGCGGCCCATACCATGCGCAGCATCCGCGCGCGGCGCATCGCGATGAGATCCCCTGCGGCAACCACCACGACAAGCCCGGACATGACGAGCACGACACCGGCGCCGCCGGCGGCGGATTCCAGCCCAAGCAGACCGGAGATCAGCACCGCGCCGAGCGGCGGCGCCAGCGCGAAGAAATAGACGAAGTTGCGCGCGAGCGGCTCGACCGGCGGGCGATAGATGATCGGCGCTTCCTCGCCCTTGTCGGCGAACATCCCAGTGTTGAGGAAGGTCAGCGCCGGAATCGCCGCTGCCCCAACCACGAGCCCGCCGAGCAGCCAGGCTGCGTGCAGAGCGCGGGCGCTAAGCTCCGAAACCTGCGGCAAGGCCGGCATGGTCAACGTCTCGGCCCGCATCAGCCAGACCGCGTAGGGTAGCGCCAGCACGGCAACGACGATCAGCGCAAACAGCGGATCGAGCCCCCATAGCGTCCTGCGGCCGCGCGCGGTCGAGATCGCGAAGACGACGATCAGCAGGAGGAGGAAGATTGCGGCGGGCGTCGTGAGCAACAACAGGCCGGCTTCGATCGACCAAGCGAACCAGGCATTGCCGCGGCGCTGGCCGATGATCTGCCAGGAGTGCAGCAGCAGCAGCGCCCAAAGCGGTCGCGCCAGCACCAGCGGGCCGAAGTCGAGCGCGGACGAGGAGAAGGCCAGCACGGTCATGGTCAGCAGCACGGCGAGCACGGCCTGCTGGGAGCCGACCACGGCGCGAGACAGATGAAAGAGCGCGATGAAAGTCGCGATCTCGCAGAGCTGGGCGAGCACATAGACGCCGAACATGTGACCGCCGGCGGCGCGATAGGCAATGTCGGCGAGCCAGATCGGCAAGGGAGGGCCGAGATCGGTGCCGACTTGGTACTCGCGGCCGAAAGCCAGCAGCGTCGCAAGGGTGCCGGGCGGGCTGCGGTAGAACACCAGCGCCACGAACAGCCACATCGCCGCCTGAAGCAACACGGCGATCCACACGATCAGCCGCGGCCGGGCGCGAATGAGCTCGATGACCAGGGAGGTAAACCGCATGCAAGGTCCGAAAGATGCAGCCAACCCATCCAGCCGGCCCTATTCGCTCACGTCTGTTTTGATAAAGGGCGCTGCGCGTCGTGGCAACTTCGGTCTGCTGCCTCTCCCCGACAGTGTACCTCTTCCCCTCTCCCCGCGCGCGGGGGAAGCAAAGAGGCCGCAGCGAAAAACGGAGTCCTAGAGACCTGTGGAGGGGCCGGCTTCGACACCCGCCTCCACCTCCATCTCGACCTCGGTGACGGAGAACAGATCCTGCACCGGCTCGATGGTCCAGGGCATATGCTTGGCGCGGGCGGCCGCGACGGGGGCGAAGAAGCGGCGGTGGTGGATGGAGGGGCCGAGGCGGTCGAGGGCGTCGAGATGCTCGGGCACGGCGTAACCCTTGTGCTGCTCGAAGCCGTAGCCGGGGCAGTCTTGCGCCAGCGCGCACATCAGCCGGTCGCGCGTGACCTTGGCGACGATAGAGGCTGCCGCGATCGACAGCACGATGCCGTCGCCACCGATCACGGCCTCGCAGTCGCATTCCGTATCGAGCCGGTCGCGGCCGTCGACGAAGACATGGCGCGGCGTCTCGGGCAACGCCACCACGGCACGCTTCAGCGCCCACAGCGAGGCGCGCAGGATGTTGTCGCGGTCGATCCGCGCGGGCGAAGCCACGACAACCGAGACCTGCGCGCTGGCGCAGATCTTGTCGAACAGCTTTTCGCGCTCCTCTACCGTCAGCCGCTTGGAATCGTCGATGCCACGCGGAATGCGGTTGGGATCAAGGATCACGGCCGCCGCCACGACGGGGCCGGCCAGCGGGCCGCGGCCGGCCTCGTCGCAGCCCGCGACCGGCCAGACGCCGCGCTTGATCAGCGCGCGCTCCCGACGGAAGCTCGGCGGCGCTACGGCGATGATGCCTTTCGGGCCCTCACTCTTGCCGGCTAAAGCCTCAACTTCCGAAGGCTTAGTTTCCGACTTCTTGGCTTGCGACGGCTTGGCTTCCGGCGTCTTGGTTTCCGAGGCCTTGGCAGGCGCGGCCTTCTTCGCACCGTTCTTTTTTGGCGCGTCTTTGGCCGGCTTCTTGGCGGACTTGTCCCGAATCATGGCCGGGATCGTGCGCAAGGGACTTCGCCAGCGCAACTAGGAACCCCAGATAATTCCCGTTATTCAGGTCGTCCCCTACTCCGCCAGATGCACCCGCCGATCGTCACCGACATCGATGCCGGGCGCGACCACGACCTCCCACGGATGGCCGTCGAGGTCCGTGAAATAGCCGGAATAGCCGCCGTAATCGGTCTCGTGCGCCGCTTTCAGCAGCGCTGCGCCCTTGTCGACAGCAAAAGCCAGCACCGCATCGACCTCCGCGCGCGTCCGGCAGTTCCAGGCGAGCGTCATCCCACGAAAGGTCGACGGCCTCGGATTGTCCGGCAACGCCGCGTCGGCGGCAAGTTGATCCCAGGGATACAAGGCGACCACCGGTCCACCTGTATCATAAAAGGCGACCGCCTCACCGGTCGCCTTCAGCCGGCGCGAGAAACCCAGCGAGTCGTAGAAAGCGATGCTGGCGCGGATGTCGCTGACACCGAGCGTGATGACGGTCAGCCGCGGCACAGGCACGGTAAGTTCCTTAGCCATGCTACGCCTCGTCGACTTCCCAATCAGAACAGGCTGAGCTGATCGCCGTTCCGCTTCGGGCGCGCGAAGTGATCCGTGGTCAGCTTGGAGCGCCGTTTGTTGAGGCCGAGCCTGTCACAGGCGATCTCGAAGCGGCGGCCGATGGTCCAAGCCATCGGGCCGGTTCCCTTCATCCGCTCGCCCCATTTCGCATCGTAGTCACGGCCGCCGCGCATGTCGCGGATCAGCGTGAAGACGTGGCGATAACGGTCCGGATAGTTCGCCATCAGCCATTCGCGGAACAGATCGCGCACCTCGAGCGGCAGCCGCAGCAGCACGTAGGAGGCTTCCTTGACGCCGGCATGGGCTGCGGCATCGAGGATGCGCTCGATCTCGGAATCGTTCAGCGCGGGGATCACAGGCGCGACCATCACCGTGGTCGGAATGCCGGCCTCCGAGAGCTGCTTGAGCGCCTCCAGCCGCTTCGGCGGCGTGGAGGCCCGCGGCTCCATGGTGCGCGCAAGTTTTGGGTCGAGTGACGTCACCGAGATCGCGACCTTGGCGAGGTTGCGCTTCGCCATGCGCGCGAGAATGTCGGTGTCGCGCACCACCAGCGCCGACTTGGTGACGATGCCGACGGGATGGCCGGTGCGCTCCAGCACTTCGAGAATGCCGCGCATGATTTTGCGCTCACGCTCGATCGGCTGATAGGGATCGGTATTGGTGCCGATCGCGATCATCCGCGGCTCGTAGCCTGAGGCTGCGAGCTCCTTCTCGAGCAGCGCCGGCGCCTCGGGCTTCACGAACAGCTTCGACTCGAAGTCGAGCCCGGGCGACAGGCCGAGATAGGCGTGGGTCGGCCGCGCGAAGCAATAGACGCAGCCGTGCTCGCAGCCGCGATAGGGATTGATCGAGCGGTCGAAGCCGATGTCGGGAGAATCGTTGCGGGTGATCACCTTGCGCGAGGTGTCGACGGCGACCGTGGTCTTGAACGGCGGCAGTTCCTCCAGGCTCTGCCAGCCATCGTCGAAGGCGACGCGCGCCTCGGCCTCATAGCGGCCGCTGGCATTGGACTGGGCACCCCGCCCTCGCCGGCGCGCACGGTCGATGGCGACGCCAAGCTCGGGAAAATCGGCAGGAAAATCAGAAGGCGCACCCGCCGGCTCGGAGGGCGCCGTGACCGGCGGGTGCTTGAGGGCACGAGAAGATGCTCGACTCATGAAGCCAACATAGCACCCGAACGGAACAAATCAAGAACAAGAACAAAAAACGCGAAAACAACCCCATGCACAGTAGCGCTGCCCAAACTTCGGGCGCGCGCCCTTGACCTCACGCAACACGGGCGGCGCGGCGATCCCGTTTCATGAAAAGGGATCAATCGCGCCGGAACAATGTTGGTGACGATCGCTGGGTGAAGGTCGGCAAGAACATGACAAGTCAACGACAATTGCACGCCGCAAGCAGCGAACTCGATCTCCTCGATCGCTACTGGCGTGCCGCCAACTATCTCTCCGTCGGGCAAATCTATCTCCTCGACAATCCGCTGCTGCGCGAGCCGCTGCGGCCCGAGCACATCAAGCCGCGCCTGCTCGGCCATTGGGGCACGACGCCCGGTTTGAACTTCATCTATGCCCATCTCAATCGCGTCATCCGGGCGCTTGACCTCAACGTGATCTACGTCTGCGGCCCCGGCCATGGCGGCCCGGGCATGGTCGCCAACACCTACCTGGAAGGCAGCTACAGCGAGATCTATCCCGACATCGCGCGCGATGCGGACGGATTGCGCAAGCTGTTCAGGCAGTTCTCTTTCCCCGGCGGCATTCCGAGCCATGCGGCGCCGGAAACGCCGGGCTCGATCCACGAGGGCGGCGAGCTCGGCTATGCCCTGGTGCACGCCTATGGCGCAGCATTCGACAATCCCGACCTCATCGTCGCCTGCGTCGTCGGCGACGGCGAGGCCGAAACCGGCCCGCTCGCGGCGTCCTGGCACTCCAACAAGTTCCTCAACCCTGCCCATGACGGCGCGGTGCTGCCGATCCTGCATCTCAACGGCTACAAGATCGCCAACCCAACCGTGCTCGGGCGGATGCGGGACGACGAGATCCGCGATCTCTTCCGCGGGCTCGGCCACGAGCCGCTGTTCGTAGCGGGCGACGATCCCAAATTGATGCACCAGGCCATGGCGGACGCGCTCGACGTCGCGCTCGCCAGCATCCGTTCGATCCAGCAGCACGCCCGCGATGGGCGCAGCAACGTCGAGCGACCGCGCTGGCCGATGATCGTGCTGCGCAGCCCCAAGGGCTGGACCGGCCCGAAGGAGGTCGACGGCAAGAAGGTCGAAGGTTTTTGGCGCGCGCATCAGGTGCCCGTTGCGAGCTGCCGCGAGAATCCCGCGCATCTGAAGCTGCTCGAAGACTGGATGCGCAGCTATGAGCCGGACAAGTTGTTCGACGCCGGCGGCGCGTTCATTCCCGAGCTTCAGGCGCTGGCGCCCGAAGGCCAGCGGCGGATGGGCGCCAATCCGCATGCCAATGGCGGGCTGTTGAAAAAAGAGCTGAAGCTGCCGGACTTCCGCAGCTTCGCAATCGAGGTGCCGCAGCCCGGCGGCATGGTGGCGGAAGCCACCCGCGAGCTCGGCAAATTCCTGCGCGACGTCGTCCGCCTCAATGCCGAGGCGCGCAACTTCCGCATCATGGGCCCGGACGAGACGGCATCAAACCGGCTCGATGCGGTGTTCGAGACGACCGAACGGGTCTGGATGGAGCCGATCGAATCTTACGACGTGCATCTCGCGCAGGACGGCCGCGTGATGGAGGTCCTCAGCGAACATCTCTGCCAGGGCTGGCTCGAAGGCTATCTGCTGACCGGCAGGCACGGCTTGTTCTCCTGCTATGAGGCCTTCATCCACATCGTGGATTCCATGTTCAACCAGCACGCCAAATGGCTGAAGGTGACGCGCGATCTGCCCTGGCGGCGCCCGATCGCCTCACTCAACTATCTCCTGACCTCGCATGTCTGGCGCCAGGACCATAACGGCTTCAGCCATCAGGACCCTGGTTTCGTCGATCTCGTCGCCAACAAAAAGGCCGATATCGTCCGGATCTATTTCCCGCCTGATACCAACACGCTGCTGTGGATCGCCGATCATTGCCTGCGCACCTACAACCGCATCAACGTGATCGTCGCCGGCAAGCAGCCGGCGCCGCAATGGCTGTCGATGCAGGAGGCGGCCACGCATTGCGATGCCGGGATCGGCATCTGGACCTGGGCGGGCACGGAGGACACAAACGCAGAGCCCGACGTGGTGATGGCCTGCGCCGGCGACGTGCCGACACTGGAGACGCTCGCCGCCGTCGACCTCTTGCACAAGGCGCTGCCTGACCTGAAGATCCGTGTCGTCAACGTCGTCGACCTCATGACGCTGCAACCGAAGGAGCAGCATCCGCACGGCCTATCCGACCGCGATTTCGACAGCCTGTTCACATCAGACAAGCCGGTCATCTTCGCCTACCACGGCTATCCTTACCTCATTCACCGGCTGACCTATAACCGCACCAACCATGCCGGCATGCATGTGCGCGGATTCGCCGAGGAAGGCACCACGACGACGCCGTTCGACATGGTCGTGCTCAACGAGCTCGACCGCTACCATCTCGCCATCGAGGCGATCGAGCGCGTGCCGGGGCTTGCGACCAGGGCTGCGCAGGTCAAGCAACAGTTCCGCGACAAGCTGATCGAACATTCCCGCTATGTCCGCGAGCATGGCGAGGACATGCCTGAGGTCCGCGATTGGGTCTGGCCAAACAGCGCCGGCGGCAACACGCCGGCCAAAGCCGGCGACTGAAGCCATGTCGGATACCGTCCTTGTGCTCAACTCGGGATCATCGAGCATCAAGTTCGGCCTGTTCGAGCTGCCGGCGTCCGGCCCCGACCTGCTCTGCAACGGCTTGCTCGACGAGCACGAGGCAGCGCCCCGGCTCGTGGTGAAGAGCCCAGCGGGCGAGACAATGTTCGAGGCGCGGAAGGACTCATCCGATACGGACAGTGGTCATCTGTTCGCCGAGGTGCTGGCGTTCATCGACGAGCGTTTTGGCGAGCACCGCCTGCGCGCCATCGGTCACCGCATTGTCCACGGCGGTCCGGATTACTCAGGACCCGTTGCGCTGACGGACGACGTCTATGCCAAGCTGGCGGCGCTGACGCCGCTGGCTCCGCTGCATCAGCCGCGTTGCCTCGAGCCGGTTCGCACCATCCAGGCGATCCGCCCCGGTCTGACGCAGATCGCCTGCTTCGACACCGCCTTTCATCACAGCATGGCCCAGCCCGCGAGCCGTTTCGCCATTCCGAGGCGCTATGAGGAGCGCGGCGTCCGGCGCTACGGGTTTCACGGCCTCTCCTTCGAATATGTCGCGGGGCGCCTCGCGGCAATCGCGCCGCAGCTCGTCGCAAAGCGCACCGTCATCGCGCATCTGGGCAACGGGGCGAGCCTTTGCGCGCTGCGCGATGGCCGCAGCGTCGACACCACGATGGGACTGACACCGCTCGATGGCCTCGTGATGGGGACGCGCTGCGGCGCCATCGATCCCGGCGTGCTGCTCTATCTGCAACAGCACCAGAACATGTCCAGCGAGGATATACAGCATCTGCTCTACAACGAGTCCGGCCTGCGCGGCGTCTCCGGCATCTCCGCGGACATGCGCACGCTGCTCGCAAGCAGCGAGGCTGCGGCGCGGGAGGCGGTCGATCTATTCGTTTTCCGAGCGGCGCAGCAGATCGCGATGATGGCGACCACGCTTGAAGGATTGGACTGCCTGGTCTTCACCGGCGGCATCGGCGAGCATGCGAAGGAGATCCGCAGCGCGATCGGCGAACGTCTTAGGTGGCTCGGTGTGAGCATCGATGCCGCGGCGAATGATGCCGCGCGCGAGTGCATCAGCGGGGGCGATAGCGCTGTTGAGGTGTTCGTCATTCCAACGAATGAGGAACTAACGATCGCGCGGCATTGTGCGGCGGTGCGGCAGACAATAGAGTCTTATCCGATTAGCCCGTGATGGCCGCCAATCCGCCGTTGCGAGCAATCCAGACTGGCTCTGCGGCGGGACTCTGGATTGCTTCGCTCCGCTCGCAATGACGACGAATGCGGCAAAGCAACGCATCACAACGCACCGGCGATTATGCGGCGACAACCCCTCACCGAAGTGAGCTTGTGTCGACCAGCGTCGCCGCCCTCTCCCACAAGGGGAGAGGGCACAGTAACGCGTCTCGCTCGCGAACAAAATTCAGCTTGGCTAATGCGTCCCCGACCATATCTGAAAGCACCCGATCGCGACCTCGATCACGATCAGCACCACGACCGCGATTTCGAGGCGGAGCGAGCGCTGGGTGTCGATGATGTCGGTCAATGCGTTGGCGGTCTCCGACACCGCTGTGAGCTTGCGCTCGAGCGTGTCGAGGCGCTCCTTCAGCTCATACTCGTCCTCGAGACGGGCATAGAGCCGGTCGAGCTCGGGCTTCTCCCAGAGCACGTCGGGTTTCTCGGCGACGGCAACACGGCCCGCGACACGCTGCTGGACAAGAAGCGCATTGCCGATCAGCTGTAAAATGCCCTTGCGCCGCCGCGGCGTGCGGCCGCGCTCGGCGAGTTCCCGTGCAAACGGCTCGATCACGTCGAAGACCGCCGCGACGCGCCGCTCGTCGCGCGCCAGCGACGTGCTCTTGGCGAGCGCATCCGCGATCAGGAGCAGCCGGTCGTCGGAGAATTTGGCGAGGCAGATCGGCCCGCCCGGCTGGATCGCCTCAACATTCTCGTCCTTGCAGAGCTGCGCCTGCGCGGTCTCTTCCTCATGAGGACTGAGCTCGCCGATCACCCGCGGCTTCAGGCTGTCGATCAGCACCTTCTCCTCCGAGGGCAGAAGACCGATCAGCACCACGACGCCGTACCGGAAAATCACGACAAGTCCGGCGTGGACGCGGAAGGCAGCCGGCGTCGAGGAGACCAGCGTGCCGATCTCGAGGCCGGAGGCATTGATGCGGTCGCCCAACATCAGCGCGCGAACCCGCAGGGTCGGCGCGGCGTCCTGCTTCGGCGTTGCTGCCGTCGCGTTGACGGCGAGTTGATCGGCATTCATGCAAAGCCTCCGTCAGCACCAATCAGCGCCCAAGTCAGCACCCAAGTCGCACATCGTTCCCGTTCGACGGTTGGTTGCATCCCATCCTCTCCTTGGACGGTTGCGAACTGCCCTGCGCCGCGCAACATTATCGTCGGGCTCCGGGTTAATACGGACCGGACGAGCTTGTGCCGAAACATTCGACCAAAATACCATCCCGCGCGCGACACATTTGGCTGCGAGTTTACCATTGCATGCCGAAGCCCCGCCGAAAAAGTTGCACTCGGCAACGCCACGTGTTTATGACAACATCATGAAAAGCTACGCTTCTTCCGAAGTGCAGATATTGAAGCTTCAATCATGCTGAGCGTCATCATTCCGACCGAAGGCGTCGAGCAGACGGCAGTCGCAACGCTGGCCGCGCTCGTCCCCGGCGCCGCGGCGGGCATCATCCGGGAAGTGCTCCTGGTCGACGGCACCCGCAACGGCGTCATTGAGCGCGTCGCCGACGTCGCAGGTTGCCGCTTCATCGGCTTCGAGGGCTCTTCGCAAGGGGCCGCGCGCGCCGCCGGCGCCCTCCAGGCCCGTTCGCCGTGGCTGATGTTCCTCCCCGCTGGCGCGGTGCTGGAAACCGGCTGGATCGAGGAGACCACCCAGTTCATCCAGGCCGTGTCGAGCAGCGGCCGCGATCGAGCGGCGGTGTTTCGCTATGCGCGCTCGCCCTACGCCGACACCGGGCTCGGCGACATCCTCCGCGCCGTGGCGCGCAAGCTCGTCGGCCCGCTTGGCGATCAGGGGCTTTTGATCGCGCGCGATCATTATGACCGGATCGGCGGCTACCCGCCGCAGGCCCGCCGGTCCGAGGCACGGCTGCTCCGGCGGCTCGGCCGCTCGTCCCGGACCATGTTGCGCAGCCGGATCGTCATGGTCGGCTGAAGCCTCCAATACTTGCCAAAGTCAAATAATTGTTTGACAATGGCAAGTATCGAGGTGACCCATGTCCTTTGAAGCTACCGACGACCACATCGGAGCGGTCCGCGCCTTCAACCGCTTCTATACCCGCAAGCTTGGTGTGCTCGACCAGCACCTTGGAAAGAGCCCGTTTTCGCTCAGCGAGGCCCGAGTGCTCTATGAACTCGCGCATCGCGACGACCTGGCAGCCAAAGAGATCGGAAACGAGCTTGGTCTCGACCCCGGATATCTCAGCCGCATCGTACAAAGCTTCGACGAAAAGGGGCTGATCACGCGAAGACCCCTGCCCGCAGATCGCAGGCAATACCAGCTCAGCCTCACCGCCAAGGGCCGCCAGGCCTTCGCCAAGCTGAACCTAGGCTCGCAAAACGACGTTGCCGCCATGCTGGCTCAGCTTTCGGCCAGCGATGCAACGCGGCTCACGCAGGCTATGGCGACCATCGAGGCTGTGCTGGAGCAACGTCGAAGCCAGCCCGCGGCTTTCATGCTGCGCAGCCATCGCGTCGGTGACATGGGCTGGGTCATCTCCCGACAGGCCGCCGCCTACGCCGCGGATTACAACTGGGATATCAGCTACGAGGCGCTGGTCGCCGAGATCTGTGCACAGTTCATCAGAAACTACGACGCCGCGCGCGAGCACTGCTGGATCGCGGAAGTAGGTGGCGAGCCGGTCGGCTCGATCTTTCTGGTCAAGGCCTCGGATGAGATCGCCAAGCTGCGCCTCTTGCAGGTGGAGAAGAAAGCACGAGGGCTCGGCGTCGGCCGCGCACTGGTCGGGCAATGCATCCAAGGCGCACGCGAGAGGGGCTACAGCAAGATGACGCTGTGGACGCAGAGCATCCTCGTCGCCGCGCGCAGCATCTATCAAAGTGCAGGCTTCAAGCTCGTGAAGGAAGAGAAGCACCACAGCTTCGGTGCCGATCTGGTCGGCGAGACCTGGGAGCTGGATCTCTGATCTCGCAGCGGGCGGCATGCGCATGATTGCGCCCTCTCCCCTTGCGGGAGAGGGCATCTCCGCTGGCGGATACGAACTCGGTTGGGTGAGGGTCTCTCGCCGCGAGTCTGGAATCGTAGGGTGGGCAAAGGCGCATTAGCGCCGTGCCCACCAATCTAGCATTGCGACAGGAGTGGTGGGCACGCTTCGCTTTGCCCACCCTACGATACTGATGGTGTGGAGAGACGCCGGAGAGCTATCCGTGCTTACACCGTCGCGCCCTGCGCCTTCGGTCTCCGCAGATGCTCATCTAACCGCGGCATGATCTCGACGAAATTGCAGGGCCGCGTGCGGTAGTCGAGCTGAGCGGCAAGGATGCCGTCCCAGCCGTCGCGGCAGGCGCCGGGCGAACCTGGCAGGCAGAAGATGTAGGTCGCGCCGGCGACGCCCGCAGTGGCGCGGCTCTGGATCGTCGACGCGCCGATCTTGGCGTGGCTCAGCATATGGAACGCGATCGAGAAACCATCCATGCGCTTCTCGAACAGCGGCTCGATCGCCTCCGGCGTGACGTCGCGCCCGGTGAAGCCGGTGCCGCCGGTGGTGATGACGACGTCGATGCCGGCATCCGCGATCCAGCGGCGGATCACGTTGCGGATCGCCTCGATGTCGTCGGTGACGATCTCGCGCGCGGCGAGCTTATGGCCGGCAGCTAGGAGACGGTCGGCCAGCGTCTGGCCCGACTTGTCGTCGGCGAGGGCGCGCGTGTCTGATACGGTGAGCACCGCGATGTTGAGCGGGATGAATTGCTTTGTCTCGTCGATGGAGGCCATTGTATCGCACCTTCTATCCCGCCCACCGCCGTCATCCTTCGAGGCTCGCCGAAGCGGCGAGCACCTCAGGATGACGCCACTACTTCTGAATCCTCAGAAGCGCAACCGCGCAACATAATTCGTGCCGCGCTGCGTCCGGGGCACGAAGCCTTCGTTACAGCGCCCCGGCACCGAACGTGTTGCAGGCCTGCACCGAGCCCTGCTGGTAGCCGGTCATGAACCACTGCTTGCGTTGCGCCGCCGAGCCGTGGGTGAAGGAATCGGGCACGACGCGACCCGTCGCCTGGCGCTGGAGCGTATCGTCGCCGATCGCGCTCGCCGTGGTCAGCGCGGCGTCGATGTCGCCGGGCTCGAGGAAGTTCGGGCGCTTCTTGGCCTCGCGGTTGACCCAGACGCCGGACAGGCAGTCGGCCTGCAATTCCACCTTCACCTGAAGCGCATTCGCCTCGGCCTTGCTGCCGGCCTGCTGCTGCAGCCGCGTCACGCGCGGAATGATGCCGAGCAGGTTCTGGATGTGATGGCCGGCCTCATGCGCAATGATGTAGGCGGTGGTGAAGTTACAGGCGGACTTGCCGGAGCAGCCGCGGAAGCGCGTCTCGACCTCTCGGAAGAAGCCGGTGTCGAGGAAGATGGTGCGATCGGGCGGACAATAGAACGGCCCCATCGCCGATTGCGCCATGCCGCAGCGGCCGCCATTGGTGGCGTTGCGGAACAGTACGATCTTCGGACCGGTATAGGACTGGCCGCTGGCCTGGAAGATCTCGCTCCAGCGATCGTCGATCTCGCCGAGAATGCCGGAGATCATGCTGCCCATCTCGTCGGTCGGCGCGCCGCGCTTGCCGGAGGAGGCCTGGCGGTCGGTCTGGTAGGTCGGCGCATGGCCGCCGCCGGTGAGGATCTCGGCGCCGCCGATCAGGATGCGCGGGTCGATGCCGAAGGCGTAGCCGACCAGGCCGAGTATGATGATGGTGCCGATGCCGAGCCCGCCGCCGCCCATCGGCAGCCCGAACCCACCTCCTCCGCCGCCGCCAAACCCACCACCTTCGTCGCGACGATCCTCGATGTCGTCGCTGCGGCGGAAGTCATCGTAACGCATGGCGGCCTTTCCCCTGGGGGTCCCTGATTATGTATCGTCGGCTTCGTCGGGCGCATGAGCGCCAAAGCTCAACGCGCCACACAGGTAAAATTTCCGTTGCGTTTATCAATATCGTGGCCGGCAAAAATTGCCTAGTGCGACACCATGCCGATGCCAGCAATTTTTTCCGAGGGTCGAGCAATTTTTTCCGAGAGAAATTTGGATCTTTTCTGAAGCCTCGACTGCTCGCGTGAGGCGAAGAAGCACGAAATGCACTGTAAAAACACGGCGAATGCGCGCAACGTCCCGCACACGAGGCGCGATGCGGAGGCTGCTCACGAAAGCGGCGGGTTAAGTCGATTTTTACTTTGCCGCTTCAATGTAGCGGTCAGTCGGTTGTTTGGTCCCGCGTCGCCGACAGCGTCGCCTGAGTCAGAGTTCTTGAGTCATGGTAGAGTCGCGTCGCGGGGCGTCTGCAAGGGCGCCCCGCACAAATTTTGAGTCCCCTTCGCATCGCATCATCCTCGGCGATTGCGTCGCCGAGATGTCGAAGCTTCAGGCCGGTTCGGTCGACCTCGTGTTCGCCGATCCGCCCTACAATCTCCAGCTCAAGGGCGATCTCAAGCGTCCTGACGAATCCCATGTCGATGCCGTCGACGACGAATGGGACAAGTTCGATTCGTTCTCCGCCTATGACGATTTCACCCGCGCCTGGCTGCTTGCCGCCCGCCGCGCTATGAAGCCGTCGGCGACGATCTGGGTGATCGGCTCCTATCACAACATCTTCCGCGTCGGCGCCATCATGCAGGACCTCGGCTTCTGGCTCCTGAACGATATCGTCTGGCGCAAGACCAACCCGATGCCGAATTTCCGCGGCCGCCGTTTCACCAACGCGCACGAGACCATGATCTGGGCCGCGCGCGACGAGAAGGCCAGGGGCTACACGTTCAACTACGAGGCCCTGAAAGCCGCGAACGAGGACGTGCAGGCGCGTTCCGACTGGCTGATCCCGCTCTGCACCGGCGAGGAGCGCCTCAAAGGCGCCGACGGCAAGAAAGTTCATCCGACGCAGAAGCCGGAGGGCCTGCTCGCGCGTGTGCTGCTGTCCTCATCCAAGCCCGGCGATCTCGTGATCGATCCCTTCAACGGCACCGGCACCACCGGTGCGGTCGCAAAGCGTCTCGGCCGCTCCTATATCGGATTCGAGCGTGACAAGACCTATGCGAAGGCGGCCGAAGCCCGCATCGCGGCGGTCGAGCCGCTGCCGGAACAGAGCCTCGCCCCATTCATGACCGCGCGCGAGGCGCCGCGGGTCGCATTCTCCGAGCTGATCGAGCGCGGCATGATCATGCCCGGCACGAAACTGTTCGACGCCAAGAAGAAACTCGGCGCCCTCGTGCGCGCCGACGGCGCCATCATGTTCGGCGACAAGGTCGGCTCGATCCACCGCATCGGCGCCGTGGCGCAAGGCTCGGCCGCCTGCAACGGCTGGACCTTCTGGCACGTCGAGACCAAGAAGGGCCTCAAGCTGATCGACGAGCTGCGCGCCGAGATCCGCGCCGGCATGGCGGCGGAGTAAGGTCCCTCCATCGTCATTGCGGGGCGCGCGCAGCGAGAACCCGGAATCCATCGAACCACAGCGCAAGCCGCCCAATGGATTCCGGGCTCGCGCCAAGAGGCGCGCCCCGGAATGACGGCGGCGGTGCTTGAATGCCGCCCCCGCCAGGACTAGATTCGCCCGATCAGTCTCGTCCCGACCGGTCCTCCCATGCGACGACAGTCCGAGACATTGCTGCTGGTGCCGCTGCTGCCGATCTTCCTGCTCGGCATGTTTCCGATGTTCCTGATTGCGCTCTTGGGATTTTTCGGCCTCGCCTTGTTCGGCGTGCTCGTGGTCTGTGTCGGGCTCGCCAGCAGCAACGAGGCCCACGACAATTTCAATCACGACGTCATCGTGCACGGTTACGCGCGCGGAACGGAGCGCAAGGCGCGGGCGTCCGATATGCATCTCGCCACGCGACTCGGCCTGCGCCTGGAAGCGGTCGGCGCGGCGATGATCATTACGGCGGCGATCGGCCTCTGTTACGCCGCCTGATCTGCGCTGCGCGCAGATACCGCCCGGCAAACTCGCCGGTTGCGCTTCCGAAAGGTTCGGGCAAGACAAGCGGCCTCGCTGCAATGATGCTGCGCTCGCTCTCGGCAACAACCCCCTGGGGAGATGATCGATGCTCAAATTCTATTTCAACGGATCGCCGAACCCGACCAAGGTCGCGCTTTATCTCGAAGAGTCCGGCCTGCCCTTCGAGCCGGTCGCGGTCGACACCCGCAAGGGCGAGCAATTCACGCCGGAGTTCCTCAAGATCAATCCGAACGGCAAGGTGCCGGCGATCGATGACAATGGCACCATCGTGTTCGACTCGAACGCCATCCTGCTCTATCTCGCCGAGAAGACCGGAAAATTCCTGCCCGCCGCCAGCGTGCGCGGCGAGACGCTGTCGTGGCTGATGTTCATCGCGACCGGCGTCGGGCCCTATTCGGGTCAGGCCGTGCACTTCAAGCATTTTGCGCCGAAGGACCAGAACCACGACTACGCCCACAACCGCTACCAGTACGAGACCGACCGCCACTACAGGGTTCTCGACGGTCACCTCAAAGGCCGCCGCTACATGGTCGGCGATGACTATTCGATCGTCGACATGGCGCTGTGGGGCTGGGCACGGATGGTGCCGTTCAAGCTCGGCGACGACGCCTTTGCCCGATACCCGAACGTGAAGCGGCTGGTGGACGAGATCTCGGCGCGGCCCGCGGCGGCGCGCGCGATCGCCTTGAAGGACAAGTTCACCTTCAAGGCCGAGATGGACGACGAGGCGAGAGCCAACATGTTCAAGCACATGAAAACGAAAGCGGCCTGATCGCGCGCCGTTCTTCGAGGCCACGCGCATGCGCGTGGCCTCTTGCTTTTAAAGCTCAGGCGGCGTGAACCGTCTCCAGGAACCTGGCGACTTCGACCTTCAAGCGGTTGCTGTCCGCCGACAGCGAGCGCGCCGCCGAGAGCACCTGCGATGAGGCCGATCCGGTCTCGGAAGCCCCGCGCTGCACGTCGCCGATATTGGTCGAGACGCGCTGGGTCCCGTGAGCGGCCTGCTGCACGTTGCGCGAGATTTCCTGCGTGGCGGCGCCCTGCTCTTCCACGGCGGCGGCGACCGCTGAGGAAATCTCCGACAGCCGCTCGATGGTGCCGCTGATCTCCCTGATGGCGCCAACCGATTGCTCGGTGGCGGCCTGGATGTTGGCGATCTGCTGGCCGATCTCGCCGGTCGCCCTCGCCGTCTGCTCCGCGAGCGCCTTGACCTCGGAGGCGACCACGGCAAAGCCGCGGCCGGCTTCGCCCGCGCGCGCGGCCTCGATGGTGGCGTTGAGCGCGAGGAGATTGGTCTGGCCGGCGATGGTGCTGATCAGCTCGACCACGTCGCCGATCCGGGCGGCCGCCTTGGAGAGCTCGCCGACGCGGTCATTGGTCCTGCTCGCCTGCCCGACGGCCTCGCCCGCGATGCGGGCGGATTCCTGCACCTGGCGGGCGATCTCGCTCACCGAGGAGGACAGTTCCTCGGTGGCGGATGCGACCGCCTGCACGTTGGCGGTGGCTTCCTGCGATGCGGATGCCACTTCGGTCGACAGATCCTGGGCGCGCGAGGCGGTCGTGGTCAGCGTGCCGGCGGAGGCTTCCAGCTCGTTCGACGCCGCCGACACGGTGTTGACGATCTCGCCGACAGCCTGCTCGAATTGGTCGGCGAGCCTGACCATGTCTTTCTTGCGGCTCTCGGCCTGCCGCGCCTCGAGCTCGGCCTGCTCGGCGCGCATGCGCTCGGTGTCGATCATGTTGTCCTTGAACACCTGGATCGCCTTGGCCATGTCGCCGGTCTCGTCGGCCTTGCCGCGCCCGGGAACCTCGATGTCGAGATCACCGCCGGCCAGCCGCCCCATCGCACGCGTCATCGAGGTCAGGGGACCGACGATGCTGCGGGCAATCAGGAAGGCGACGATGCCGCCGAACAGGATGGCGAGGCCGCCGGCGATCTCCTGAACGGTCGTCGTGCCGGCGATCACGGCTGCGGCATGGTTGCGCGATTCCTGATAGTCCTTCTTCAGCGTCGTTTCTGCGGCCTTGAGCCTGCCGATGCTCTCGACGATGAGCGGCGCGAGATTCTTGTGATAGATCTCGTCGGCCTGAAGCATCGCGGCCGATGTCGTCTCGAACGCGGATTTATAGATTCCGAGCGA
The DNA here is from genome assembly GCF_051853035.1 of Bradyrhizobium sp. SPXBL-04. Lineage (NCBI taxonomy): Bacteria > Pseudomonadati > Pseudomonadota > Alphaproteobacteria > Hyphomicrobiales > Nitrobacteraceae > Bradyrhizobium > Bradyrhizobium sp. SPXBL-04. Next base: position 6,570,307 of record NZ_CP182472.1, read on the forward strand.
GGTCTTCACCGGCGCGATCGTGGCGCGCAAATCCGCGGCCTGCGGGCTTTTCTCGATCGCCGCGAGCCGTTGCGCAGCCCTGTCCACACTCGCCCTGAAATTCGCCGGTCCCTGCGCGTCGCGCAGGGCCAGGAAACGCCAGTTTGCGACCCGGACAAGGAGGATCCTGGATTCGAGGTCGGCGACCAGGGCCGCGGTGTCTTCATCGACGGCGGCGCGCGCCGCATCGACCAGCTTGCCCATCTTGACGGCCAGCTCCTCCCCGCTCGGCAGCAGCGTCGCCTTGCCCGTTCTCGCCTCGTTGACGGCATCCCCGAGATTGTCACGCAGGCGTCGCATCTTGGCGATGTCGCCGATGAGGCCGTTGTAGAGCGCTCGCCGCTCCTCCGAGAGCGTGCCCTTCACCCCGACCTGCAACAGCTCGGTCGCCGCGGTCTCCCGCTCTTGCGCCTCTTTCATTGCGGGTTCGTTGGCGTCGTAGACGTAACGCAGATTGGCGCGCTGGATCGCCTGAAGATGGGTCGATATCTCCAGCACCCGCGCCGTGCTGTCCGAGAGCGCGGATTGTCTTGCGACCTGATCCTGCACCGCCCGCAAATTCCAGACGGCGACCACCGCCATCACCAGACCGACTGCCACGAGGGCCATGAAGCCTGCGTACAGGCGTCCCCTGATCCGCAAACGAAACTTCGGCATTCCCACTGTCCACCCAGATGCATTTCACTTCGAGCGGCCGAACGATTCCGGCGATCGTCACCGGCCACCCCGGCAGCCGCGTGTCGCGTCTTTGCGACTCACGCTGCACCGCGACACAATGGGGGACACTCGTTAATTGAACCTTCCAATTGTTCACGCAGAGCTGCGGCAGCGCCGACAAAACCTGCTGATTTTGTCGGCAGTTGCTCCCGCTCCCTACTTCCGCCGGACAGGCTTCTTCAGCTCGTACGCAATCTCCGCCCTGCTCATCCCACAGTCCTGAAGCTCCCGTTCGGTCATGGCGGCGAGCTGACACCGTGCCCGAGACCGCTCGCGCCTGATACGAACCATCTCGACCAGCGTCTGCCAGGCCCGCACGATCATCACCGGCTCTGACGGACGAGATCGGCCGGCGGACGTGATGCAGCTCAATCCACTCAGCTCGCAGCCCTCACGCCCGCTTGCGGAAAAGGACCGAGCGCCCTCTCGGTCAGGACCGAGTCGCAATATTCCCGGATCTCCTTGATCTTGCCGTCCTCCAGGCGAAACACGAGACAATAGTCGTTGTCGTAACGGACGCCTTCGGGCGTGACGTTGTCGCCCTTGGCTTCCACCACGACGATGTCGCCATCGGCAATGAAGCGGTGGGCGACCGTGCGCGTGCGGTCACGCAGGCGGGTGCGGACATATCCGTGCAGATCGTTGAGGATCGCCTCCTTGCCCGAAAAGGTGCGCGACCAGGAATATTGCCCGGTCACGACCCATTTGGCGTCGTCGGCAAGGCTCGCGGTGAATAGCGCGCGGTCACGCGCGGCGGGGTCAGGGTTGGCGGCGGCGGCAAAGATATCCTGCATCAGTTTCTTGTTGGCGCTCGCGCTCATGGCGGCATCTCCGTTTGGTGGCAACACCGAGAACATCGCCGCTCAACGGGAATTCTTCAAATCGATAGCGAATATGATATCTATTCACCTCATGAATTTGAATTCGCTTGACCTCAATTTGCTGACCGCCCTCGACGCATTGCTGCGCGAGGCCAATGTCAGCCGCGCCGCACTTCGGATCGGCCTGTCGCAACCGGCAGCGAGCCATGCGCTCCAGCGCCTGCGCGACATCTTTGGCGATCCGCTTTTGGTGCGCACCGGCGCGCGGATGGAACTGACGCCCCGGGCCGAGGCGCTCCGCGCACCGCTCGCCCACGCGCTCGACCAGGTGCGCGGGTTGTTCGTGCCTGAGGATTTCGACGCGGCGCGCAGCGAACGGCAATTTCGCCTGATGATGCCGGACTTGGCGGTCGAGCTGTTGATGCCGCCGTTGATGGAGAAGGTGACGCGCCTTGCGCCCAACGTCCGCATCGAGATCGTGCCGTGGCGCGGATCTGCGATCTTCCACGCCGAGTTCGCCCGCACCATTGACCTCGTGATCTCGATCGGCAACGCCTTCAAGGGCTTTCACCGCCAGCTGCTTTACACCGACAGCGACGCGCTGGCGGTGCGGCGCGGCCATCCGATGGCTGCGAAGCTCACGCGGCGCGAAACGTTCCTGGCCGCACGCCATGTCGGCGTCATCATCCGCGGCAGCGCTGAGGACCTGATCGACACATGGCTGCGCAGCAAGGGCATCGAGCGGCACATCTCATTGGTGGTGGCAGGCTATCTCGAAGCGCTGCACGTCGCCGCCCGCACCGATCTCGTCGCCTTCGTGCCGCGAAGGCTGATCGCGGCGCTGTCGAAGCAGCTCGGCCTCGTCACGGTGACGCCGCCGCTCGACCCTGGGATCGACGAGCAGTTCATGTTCCATCCGACGCGCGCGCAGATGGACCCCGGCTCGATCTGGCTGCGGCGGCTGATGCTGGCGACGGGACGGGAGTTGGAGCAAGCCAAGCGCAAGCTCTCGTAGGGTGGGCAAAGCGAAGCGTGCCCACCGCTCTTACAATCGTGGGAAGATGGTGGGCACGACACTTCGCGCCTTTGCCCACCCTACAAGAGCCTGAGTGTGTGGCCGCGCGCTACGCCTTCTGCGCGTCCATCACCTTGCGCACCGCGGGCCGATCCGACATGCGCTTGAAATGATCGGCGATCTTCGGCGTCGCGTTGATGTCGACGCTGTCGCCTTCGAGCCAGGTCGAGAGCGTGTAGAGATAGGGATCGCAGATCGTGAACTGCTCACCCATCACCCAGGGCCCTCTGAACATCTTCTGCTCGATCAGGGCGAAGCAGGCCGCCATGGTCTTCGGGACCATCGCCTTCATGTCGGCGAATGAGCTCTCCTGCGTCGCCCAGCGCGCGCCGCGCATCTTGTGGGCATGGTTGATGTGCACGGTCGAACAGAGATAGGAGTTGAACGACTGCACCTGGGCGAAATCGAAGGGATCGTCGAGCGGCGCGAGCTTCGCCTTGGGAAAGGTCTGCGCGATATAAGCCAGCATCGCCGGCGTCTCGGTCAGGATCCCGCGATCGGTCACCAGGGCCGGCACGCGGCCCTTCGGGTTGATCGCGAGATAGTCCGGACTGTTCTGCTGGTTGTCCTTGAAGCTCAGCCGCTCGGCCGTGTAGTCGGCGCCAACCTCCTCCAGGGTGATGTAGGTGGCGAGCGCGCAGGTGCCGGTGGCGTAATAGAGCTTGAGCATGTCGGACCTCCTAGGAAAGCTGGAAATTAGCGGCTGTCGGCCGTCAGGTCCATAGCACGAGCCCCTCTTCGCAGTTGCCCACCGCCGCCCGCCTATGCCAAGACGCCCGCAGTCGGAGGGGTTTTGTCATGACGGTACTCATCGCCGGTGGCGGCATCGGCGGGCTGACGCTTGCGCTCAGCCTGCACGGAATCGGCGTTCCCGTAAAAGTGTTCGAGAGCGTCGCGGAATTGAAGCCGCTTGGCGTCGGCATCAACGTGCTGCCGCATGCGGTGCGCGAACTGATCGAGCTCGGCTTGATGGACAAGCTGGATGCCAGCGGCGTGCGCACCCGCGAGCTCGCCTATTTCTCCAAGCACGGCAAGCCGATCTGGAGCGAGCCGCGCGGGCTGGAGGCCGGCTACAAATGGCCGCAATTCTCGATCCATCGCGGCACGCTCCAGCAGCTCCTGCTCGACACCACGGTCGAGCGGCTCGGCCGCGAGAACATTCTCACCAGCCATCATCTGACCGGCTGGACCGAGACGGCGGGAGGCGTGCGCGTCGACTTCATCGACAAGGCGACCGGTAGGGCCGCAGAGACTTACGACGGCGCGATCCTGATCGCCGCCGACGGCATCCATTCCGCCGCGCGCGAAAAGCTGTACCCGGGCGAAGGCGCGCCGATCTGGAACGGCCGCATCCTCTGGCGCGGCGTCACGCCTGCGAAGGCCTTCCTCAGCGGCCGCACCATGATCATGGCCGGTCACGAAATCCTGAAATTCGTCTGCTACCCGATCTCGAAAGAGCCGGATGCAGCGGGCAATCACCTCATCAATTGGGTGGCCGAGCGCCACATGCCGCCGACCTATCAATGGCGCCGCGAGGACTATAACCGCACCGCGCGGCTGGAGGAGTTTCTGCCCTGGTTCGAGAGCTGGACGTTCGACTGGCTCGACGTGCCCGGCCTGATCAAGAACTGCCCGCACGCCTATGAATATCCGCTGGTCGACCGCGATCCGGTGTCGCAATGGACGTTTGGCCGCGTCACGCTGATGGGCGATGCCGCACATCCGATGTACCCGATCGGATCGAACGGCGCCTCGCAGGCGATCCTCGATGCACGCGTCATCACGCGCGAAATCCTGGCGCATGGACCGACGGAAGCCGCGCTGCTCGCCTATGAGGCCGAGCGGCGGCCCGCGACCACCGACCTCGTCCTGCTCAACCGCAAGAACGGTCCCGAGCAGGTGATGCAGCTGGTCGAGGAGCGCGCGCCCGACGGCTTTGAGGTCGTCACCGACGTGCTGTCGCAGCAGGAGCTGGAAGACATCGCCGCCAATTACAAGCGCGTCGCGGGATTCCAGGTCGAGGCGCTGAATGCGAAGCCGGCGATCGTGAACGCAGGCGCGACGCGCGCGGGGGCGTGAGTTTTTGCTGATCGTCGAGCCGCGGACTCCTCTTCACCTCGCCCCGCTTGCGGGAAGAGGTCGGATTGCATCGAAGATGCAATCCGGGTGAGGGGGTACAGGTCTCTCGACAATCTCCCGGGTGGAGAGAAGCCCCTCACCCCAACCCTCTCCCCGTAAGAACGGGGCGAGGGAGTGAGAGAGCGGTGCACACCTCACTTCACCACCCTCGCCGCCTCCAGCAGCCGCTCGCTCGCGCTCGCCGTCGCCAGCACGGTGCCGTCCTCCGCCGTCAGCTTGCCCTCGACGAACGCAATGGTCTTGCCGAGCTGCGTCACCTTGGCCTCGCCGATGATCGGGCCCGGCTTTGCGGGGCTGAGGAAGTTCACGGTCATGCTGATGGTGGTGGTGTAGAGCCGGCCCTCGCTCATCACGAGCACGGCCGGGCCCATCGTGTCGTCGAGCATGGCCGAGAGCATGCCGCCCTGGATGAAGCCTGCTGGATTGCAGAACTCCGGCTTGCCCTCGAAGCCGAGCTTGATCCAGCCCTCCTGCGGGCGGGCATCGAGCAGGCGCCAGCCCAATAGCTCGGCGCAGGGCGGCTTTCGAAAGTTGTCCAGCGCAGTCTTGACCATACGAACCTCCGTTGCCGACGAAGGGGATAACGCAGGCCTGCTGCCAGCATGATGTCAGCAGGGTTGGACGCTAGAGATCCAATCCATGCGCGATGACCTTGCGCATGACGTTGGGCAGCGCTTCGCCGGCAAGCGTGGCGATCGGCACCCAGCGCATGCCCTCGGGCGCCCTGGTGCGGACCTCCGCCTTCGCCGTGTAGACGATCAGCTCCAGCGGAAAATGCGTGAAGACGTGGGTGACGACGCCCACCTTGCGCTGCCAGCGCGTCAGCCCCTTCAGCTCCGGCGCCTGCTGCTTCGCCGCCGCGTCGTCCTGACCGGCGAGCCAATCTGAGCCCGGCACCTCCGTCATGCCGCCGAGCAGACCCTTTTCGGGTCTTGAGCGGACGAGCAGCTCGTCGCCGCGCGTGACGACGAAGGCAGCGCCGCGCCGGAGCGTTCCGCTCTTCTTCGGCGCCTTGCGCGGAAATGTTTCCTGCGTGCCCTGCGCACGCGCGATGCAATCCTCGTTGAGCGGACACAGCGAGCAGGCCGGCTTCTTCGGCGTGCAGATCGAGGCGCCGAGGTCCATCAGCGCCTGCGCACTGTCGCCGGCACGAGAATCCGCCAGCAGCGTCGCGGCCAGCTGCTGGATCAGCGGCTTGGCCTGCGGCAGCTCGTCCTCGACCGCGAACAGGCGCGACACCACCCGCTCGATGTTGCCGTCGACGGGCATGGTGCGGCGATCGAACGCGATCGCGGCGATCGCGGCCGCCGTGTAAGGCCCGATGCCCGGCAGCGCGCGCAGGCCTTCCTCTGTGTCGGGAAAGACGCCGCCATGCTCGCGCGTCACCGCGATCGCGCAGGCATGGAGGTTGCGCGCCCGCGAGTAGTAACCCAGCCCGGCCCACATTCGCAGCACGTCGTCGAGCGAGGCCCGCCCCAGCGCCGTGACGTCAGGCCAGCGCGCGACGAATTTTTCGAAGTAGGGCCCGACCGCCTTCACCGTCGTCTGCTGGAGCATAATCTCCGACAGCCAGACGCGGTAAGGGTCCGGTGCCTCTCCGGACGCTGCCCGCCAAGGCAGTCGGCGGCGGTGGCGGTCGTACCAGGCGAGTAGGAGTTTCGGGCGCGATGAGGCTTTCGACTGAACTGGTTCCGACTTGGCCATGAGGGCAGATCTGGGGCTCATGGCTACACTGTAGCGGCAACGCGCCGGTCTCTCCACGTCATGCCCGCGCCTGTCGCGGGCATCCACGTCTTTCTTCGCGGCAAGACGTGGATGGCCGTGACAAAGCCCGGCCATGACGGCAGCAGTTTCTGAGACATCGCGCGCGGTGCTATAAGGTCCCGATGTCCAAATTCCCTCCCAAGCCGGGTCCCATCAGCGCCAAGCCGCTGTCGCTCCTGCTCAACGACGTCTTTGCCGAGGCCTATGCCAAGCAGGGTTTTGCGGCGCGCGAGCTGGTGACGCGGTGGGCGGAGATTGCCGGGCCGGAGATTGCGGCGCATGCCGAGCCCTTGAAGATGCAATGGCCGCGGCCGGTGGAGGGCCAGCCGCAGGAGCCGGCGACGCTGGTGCTGCGGGTCGAAGGGCCGATGGCGCTGGAGATCCAGCATTCGGCCGATGTGATCCTGGAACGGGTCAACCGCTTCTTCGGCTGGAGCGCGGTCGGCAAGCTGGCCTTCCGCCAGGCCCCCCTGTCGCGCCCCCGGCGGCGGGTGCGGCCCGGCCCGCCGGATCCCAAAGCGGTGGCCAAGGTGGCGGAGAGCCTGGGCGACATCGAAGATGAACAGCTCAAGACGGCGCTCGCGCGGCTCGGGGCCGCCATCAAGCGAAATTGAGCCTCATTCCCTAGCTAATCTGGACCCCGACTTGCCGCTCGCCATTGCCTCAAACGACGTTTCAAGCTAGCGACAGGCCGCCCGAGCGGGAACTCGATAGACCCCTGGGGCGACACCTTGCCAATCCGGGAGCCGACCTTGATCATCACCCGCCGCGCCTTCACCACGATGCTGTCGCTGACCGGGCTTGCCGCGCTCGCCGGACTCTCGCCGCTGCGGTTCATCTCCGAGGCCATGATCCCTGAAGCAATGGCGCAATCCGCCGCGGATGTGGCCAAGCCGGTGTCTTTGCCCGACATGGCGCTCGGCCCGAAGGATGCCGCCGTCACCATCACCGAATACGCCTCGATGACCTGCCCGCACTGCGCGGCCTTCAACGAGCAGGTGTTCCCCAAGATCAAGAAGGAATACATCGACACCGGCAAGGTACGTTACATCTTCCGCGAGTTCCCGCTCGACATCAAAGCCGCCGCCGGCTCGATGCTGTCGCGCTGCATCGCCAAGGACGACGCGCCGAAATATTTCGCGGTCACCGACATGCTGTTCCGCCAGCAGAGCGACTGGGTGATGAAGAACACCACCGAGACCCTGACGCGGATCGGCAAGCAGGCCGGCCTCACCCAGCAGCAGGTCGAGGCCTGCCTGAAGGACCAGTCGCTGCTCGACAAGATCGCCGCGGACCAGAAATACGCCAGCGACGTTCTGAAGGTTGACTCGACGCCGACCTTCTTCATCAACGGCGAGAAGATCAAGGGCGAGGCCTCGTTCGAGGAGTTTGCCAAGAAGATCAATCCGCTGCTGAAGAGCTGATTCGCAACGCCACAATCCTGATTCGCGCATCTAAAGCCGTATCATTCCCGGCATAAATCCCTTGGGAAAAGCGGCTCTCGCCGGTTGCCCTCGCGGCGCACCACGGCCATTGTCCGCCGCACGAGCCGCCTCGCGCGACTCGCCCAGACAGCGACAACGCCTTCCATGGTATTGTCCCGGCAGGGGATTCGCGCCTGCCAACAGAGATGCGTGCTTATGAAAATCACCCGCCTGCGCCTTCACGGTTTCAAGTCCTTCGTTGAGCCCACGGACTTCGTTATCGAGCCCGGCCTGACCGGCGTGGTCGGACCCAATGGCTGCGGCAAGTCGAATCTCGTCGAGGCACTGCGCTGGGCGATGGGTGAGACCTCGTACAAGTCGCTGCGCGCCGCCGACATGGACGCGGTGATCTTTGCCGGCTCCGGCAACCGTCCCGCGCGCAACCACGCCGAAGTGACGATGACGATCGACAATGCCGATCGCACCGCGCCCGCGGCGATGAACGACAGCCAGCTTCTCGAAATCTCCCGCCGCATCGAGCGCGAGGCCGGCTCGGTCTATCGCATCAACGGCCGCGACGTGCGCGCTCGCGACGTGCAGATCCTGTTCGCCGACGCCGCCACCGGTGCGCGCTCGCCGGCGCTCGTCCACCAGGGCAAGATCGGCGAAATCATCCAGGCCAAGCCCGAGCAGCGCCGCCGCGTGCTGGAAGACGCCGCCGGCGTCGCCGGCCTGCACGCCCGCCGTCACGAGGCCGAGCTGCGGCTGAAGGCGGCCGAAACCAACCTCACCCGCGTCGAGGACGTGATCGGCCAGCTCTCCGGCCAGATGGAAGGCCTGAAGAAGCAGGCCCGCCAGGCTGTGCGCTACCGCGAGGTCGCGGCCAAGGTGCGCAAGGCCGAAGCAACCCTGTTCCATCTGCGCTGGATCGGCGCCCATGCCGACGTCAACGAGTCCGGGCAGACGCACGATCTCGCGGTCCGCGAGATGGCCGAGCGCACCCAGCACCAGGCCGAAGCCGCCCGCATCCAGGCCATTCGCGCCGCCGAAATGCCGGCGCTGCGCGATGCCGAAGCGCGCGCCGCGGCCGGGCTCCAGCGCCTCACCAATGCCCGCGAGCAGCTCGACCGCGAGGAAGAGCGCGCCAAGGAGCGCGTCGCCGAGCTCGAGCGCCGCCTCGCCCAGTTCGAGGGCGACATCTCGCGCGCCCAGCAGCAGACCATGGACGCCGACGTCGCGCTGCAGCGGCTCGACACTGAGGACGCCGAGCTGAAGGAAGAGATCAAGTCGCGCGTCGAGAAGCGCTCCGGCGTCGACGAGCGCGTCGCGGAAGCCGAGGCGGTGCTGACCGAAACCGAGCAGCGCTTCGCCGAGCTCACCACCGCGCTCGCCGACCTCACCGCCAAGCGCAACCAGCTTGAAGCCAATGTCCGCACCCATCGCGACAAGCTCGCCCGGCTCGACCAGGAGATCGCGAGTGTCGCGGCGGAAGAGCAGAAGCTTGCGCAGGAGACCGGCGGCTTCGGCGATCTCGACGAGCTGACCGCCCTGGTCGAGACCGCGGAGCAGACGCTGGCCGCTTCGGAAGCCGCGGCGCAGGCGAGCGAAGCCGCCCATGTCGCCGCGCGCCAGACGCTGGAATCCTCGCGCTCGCCGCTGGTCGAAGCCGACAAGCGCGTGCAGCGGCTCGAGACCGAGGCGCGCACGATCTCGAAGATCGTCAACGGCGAGACCAAGAATCTGTGGCCGCCTATCATCGACGGCATCACCGTCGACAAGGGTTTTGAGAAGGCGATCGGCGCCGCCCTCGGCGACGATCTCGACGCGCCGGTCGATCCGTCGGCGCCGATGCGCTGGACCAATGCCGGCGTCACCGACGGCGATCCGGAGCTGCCCGAGGGCGTCGTTCCGCTCGCCAACCATGTGCAGGCGCCGGCCGAGCTGGCGCGCCGTCTGGCGCAGATCGGCGTGGTGCCGCGCGAGCGCGGCGCCGAGCTGGTCTCGCAGCTCAAGACCGGCCAGCGGCTGGTCTCGCCGGAGGGCGATGTCTGGCGCTGGGACGGCTTTGTCGCCGCGGCCCACGCCCCGACCGGTGCCGCGCGGCGGCTTGCCGAACGCGCCCGCCTCGTCGACATCGAGAACGAGCTGGAGCAGGCCCGCATCGACGCGCAGATCAAGCGCCAGGCGCTGGAGAACGCCGAGTCCGAGCTGCAGATGGCCGCCAGCACCGAAGGTGCCAGCCGCGAAGCCTGGCGGGCCGCGCAGCGCGAGCTCAACGTTGCCCGCGAGCGCCACGCTGGTGCCGAGCGCGAGATCAGCCGCCACGCCGCACGCAAGGCGACGCTGTCGGAAGCGCACAGCCGTCTCGCCGCCGACCGTGCCGAGGCCGAGGCAGCCTACGAATATGCCGAAGCAGGCATCAGCGAACTACCGTCGAGCGAGGACACCGAGACCCGTCTCGCCGCCGTCCGCAGCGACATCGAAGCCCATCGCCGCATGGCCGCCCAGGTCCGCGCCGAGGCGCAGGCGCTGGCCCGCGAGGCGGAGCTCGCCGACCGCCGCGTGCAGGCGATCCTGGCCGAGCGCACCGAGTGGCAGAACCGCAAGGAGAGCGCGGCCTCCCACATCGACACCATCCAGGCCCGCATCGCCGAACTGACGATCGAGCGCAGCGAGCTCGAAAACGCGCCGGCCGTGTTCGCGGAGAAGCGCAGCGCGCTGATCACCGAGATCGAATACGCCGAGAACGATCGCCGCATGGCCGCCGATGCGCTCGCCACCGCGGAAACCGCAATGGCCGAGACCGACCGCGTCGCGAAGCTGACGTTAGAGGCGCTCTCCAGCGCCCGCGAGGCCACCGCCCGCGCCGAGGAGCGCATGGAAAGCGCGCGGCGCCGGCTCGAGGACATCGAGCGCGAGATCCGCGACATGCTCGAAGTCGAGCCGCAGGCCGTCGCCGGCCTCGCCGAGATCGAGCCCGGCGCCGAGCTGCCGCCGCTGCACGACATCGAGGAAGACCTCGAAAAGATGCGCCGCGACCGCGAGCGCCTGGGCGCAGTCAACCTGCGCGCTGAGGAAGAGCTGCGCGAGGTCGAGACCCAGCACACCGGCCTCGTCACCGAGCGCGACGATTTGGTGGAGGCCATCAAGCGGCTGCGCCAAGGCATCCAGAGCCTCAACAAGGAAGCGCGCGAGCGGCTCCTGACCTCATTCGAGATCGTCAACAACCACTTCAAGCGCCTGTTCGTCGAGCTGTTCGGCGGCGGCGAGGCCGCGCTGCATCTGATCGAGAGCGACGACCCGCTGGAAGCCGGTCTCGAAATCATCGCCAAGCCGCCGGGCAAGAAGCCGCAGACGCTGTCCCTGCTCTCCGGCGGCGAGCAGGCGCTGACCGCGATGGCGCTGATCTTTGCGGTGTTCCTCACCAACCCCTCGCCGATCTGCGTGCTGGACGAAGTCGACGCGCCGCTCGACGACCACAACGTCGAACGGTACTGCAACCTGCTGCACGAGATGACCGGCTCGACCGACACCCGTTTCATCATCATCACGCACAATCCGATCACGATGGCGCGGATGAACCGGCTATTCGGCGTCACCATGGCCGAGCGCGGCGTCTCGCAGCTGGTGTCGGTGAGCCTCGCAGAGGCCGTGGACATTCTCGACCAGAACGTGGCGTGATATCTCTGCCGTCGGCCCGGGCTCGCAAAGCCAGAACCCGGAATCTCGCGCCACAACCATTGACGTCATCATCCGCCTTGTGCGCAAATTGCGCACTGGAGCGGATGATCCAGTACGCCGCGGCTTCTCGGTTGACGGCTACCGTCTCGGAATACTGGATGTCCCGCCTGCGCGGGGCATGACGATGGGAAGATGATCGCACCCACCCTCCCCGCCGAACTGAAAGCAGCCCTCGACGGCAAGCTCCAGGGCTTCCCGCGCAGCGACGCCGCACAGCGATCGCAGAAAATCTCGACCACCTATCGCGCCGGCGGCGGCTCCGGCACGATCAAGTCGGAGGCCGATGCCCTCGCCTATGCGCTGGCGCGCATGCCGGCGACCTACGCGGCCGTCGCCGCAAGCCTGAATGCGCTGACCGAGATCGCGCCGGACTTCGCTCCGGAAACATTGCTGGACGTCGGCGCAGGTCCGGGCACCGCCAGCTGGGCCGCTGCCGAGGCGTTTCCGTCGCTGCAAGATTTCACCCTACTCGACGCCAACGCCACCCTTAGCCGGCTCGCGCTCGAACTGGCCCGTGATAGCACGCGTCTGGCAGATTGCCGCTACCTGCCCGGTGACGCCGGCGGTAACCTCGCCGAGGTCTCTCAAGCCGATCTCGTCGTCGCCAGCTACATCATCGGCGAGCTCAACGAAGGCGACCAGCGCAAGCTCGCGGACGCGATGTGGGCGAAAGCGCGCCACGCGCTGGTGGTGATCGAGCCCGGTACGCCCGCCGGCTACGCGCGCATCCTCGCCCTGCGCCAGCAGCTGAGCGCGGCAGGCGCCTATGTCGCCGCACCCTGCCCACACGAAAAACCGTGCCCGCTCATCGCGCCCGACTGGTGCCATTTCTCCCAGCGCCTGCCGCGCTCGCAGGCGCACCGGCAGATCAAGGGCGCCGAGGTGCCATTCGAGGACGAGCGCTTCATCTACGTCGCCCTGACCCGCACGCCGCCCGCCGCGCGCGCCGCTCGCGTGCTGGCGCCGCCGGATGTCAACAAGGCCGAGATCACGGCGAAGCTCTGCACCGAGGCTGGGGTCGCGCTGACCAAAGTCCCACGACGCGACAAGCCCGCCTATGCGGACGCCCGACGCTGGCGCTGGGGCGATGCGATCATGTCCGAAAGTTAACCTCGTCCGGCACTTTGGCCTTGAACTTGGGTGGTTCCTGATCCGACCAAGCCTTACCTCCCCTCTGCGCCGGGCTCTCGCTTCGCGCCAATTTGGTCTACCCTAGCGCCCGCCTTCTTCCCCCTTCAGGAGTTCTCCATGTCGACCGGCTGGATCGTTCTCGGCGTCATCGTCGTCCTCGTGTTCCTGGCCTTCAGCGCCTACAACCGCCTGGTGGCGCTGAGCCAGCGCGTCGGCCAGGCCTTTGCCGACATCGACGTCCAGCTCAAGCAGCGCCACGACCTGATTCCGAACCTGGTCGAGACGGTGAAGGGCTACGCCTCGCACGAGCGCGGCACGCTCGACGACGTCATCAAGGCGCGCAACTCGGCGATGTCGGCGCAGGGACCGGCGCAGGTATCCGCGGCCGAGAACCAGCTCTCCGGCGCGCTCGGCCGGCTGATCGCGCTGTCGGAGGCCTATCCCGACCTCAAGGCCAACGCCAATTTCCAGCAGCTCGCCAGCGAGCTCTCCGACCTCGAGAACAAGATCGCGGCGAGCCGCCGCTTCTTCAACAATTCAGTCCAGGAATACAACACCGGCATCCAGCAGATGCCCGCTGCGCTGTTCGCCGGCATGTTCGGCTTCACCAGGAAGGAGTTCTTCGATCTCGGCACCAGCCGCACCGAGGTCGAGGCGACACCGCAGGTGAAGTTCTGATTTGAGCCGATAGGCCGGCAGGGCACCCGCGTCATGGCCGCGTATGGTCTCTACACGCACATCGCCTCGAACAAGTTTCGTTCGATGCTGCTGCTCGCCGGCCTGTTCATGCTGGCCTACGTGCTGGTCTATGCCGGCGCGCTGGTGGCCGAAGTCGTCATCAACGGCAATGGCACGGTGGCCTACTATCTGAGCCGCGCCTTCGCCGACCTGCTCAAAGCCGCGCCCTTCGCGACCATTGCGGCGATCGCCTGGATCGCGATCGCCTATTTCTTCCACCAGTCGATGATCGACGCCGTGACCGGCGGCCACGACGTCACCCGGCAGGAGGAGCCGCGGCTCTACAACCTGCTCGAAAACCTCTGCATCTCGCGCGGCATCACCATGCCGAAGCTGAAGATCATGGAGAGCCCGGCGCTGAATGCGTTCGCGACCGGCCTCAATCCGCGGCAATATTCCATCACCGTCACCACCGGTCTCCTCGATGCGCTGAACGACAAGGAGATCGAGGCGGTGCTGGGCCACGAGCTGACCCACATCAAGAACGGCGACGTGCAGCTCATGGTGGTCGCCGTCATCATCGCCGGCGTGGTCGGCTTCTTCGGTGAATTGTTCTTCCGCCTGTTCACGAGCTTTGACTGGAGCCCCAGCTCCGGCGGCTCGTGGTCCTCAGGCTCCTCCTCTTCGTCGCGGTCGTCCTCGTCGTCGAGCGACAGCAAGAGCTCCGGCGGCGGCGCAATCATCGTCATCATCATCGCGGTCGTGCTGATCGTGCTGGCTTGGCTGCTGTCGCAGGTGGTCAAGCTCGCGCTGTCGCGGTCGCGCGAATATCTCGCCGACGCCGGCTCGGTCGAGCTGACGAAAGACCCCGACGCCATGATCTCGGCGCTGCGCAAGATCGAGGGCCGCGGCGAGCTGCCGGGCGCGACCTCGGCGGTGATGGAGCTCTGCGTCGACAACCCGCGCGAGGGCTTTGCCGATCTGTTCGCGACCCACCCCTCGGTGCAGTCCCGGGTCGACGCGCTGGTCAAGTTTGCCGGCGGCCGCGACCCCGGCCCCCTGCCGACGCTCACGGAGGAGACGGAGGAGCTGGGGGCGCAAGCCGACCGGCAGCAGGACGCCCCGCCGCCGTTGCGCCATGGCCCGTGGGATGACGCCGACGGATCGGCCAGCCCACCGCCCGTGCCCGCCCCCAGTCCCTCCGGAACCGCCCCCAGCAACCCGGCGGCCAATCCAATGGGTAACTCTATGGGTCCTTGGGGCCGCCATTGAGCACCTGATTCCCGCCACACGCGGCGAGTTTCACCGCGATTGGGAAAAACCTCGGGAATTGCCGTAACTGGGGCCTACGGAATTTGAATTCTCCCTTGTTTCTGCCATGTTCGCGCCCAACAGCAGACTCGGGACATCGATTTGGGGCCCGGCCGATTGCGACCTCGCGATCGGGGGCGCGCGTTAGGGGACAGCAATGGCAAAGCCGGCAGTGGTTGTGGTGGGCGCGGACAAGGGCGGGGTCGGCAAGACCACGGTGTCGCGTACCTTGCTCGATTATTTTTCCGCCAACAACGTGCCGACGCGTGCGTTCGACACGGAGTCGCCGCGCGGAACCCTGAAGCGCTTCCACCCCGACATCACCGAGATCGTCGACATGACGACCACGGCCGACCAGATGAAGATCTTCGACACGCTCAACGCGGTGAGCCCGTCGGTGACCGTCATTGACGTCCGCGCCGGCCTGCTCTCGCCGGCGCTGGCTTCGCTCCGCGACATCGGCTTCCTCGACGCTGCCAAGGCCGGCCAGATCACCTTCGCGGTGTTCCACATCCTCGGCCCCTCGATCGCCTCGCTGGAGGAGATCGCCGAGACCGCGGGCTTCATGAACGGCGCAAAATATTTCCTGGTGAAGAACTTCATCAACGACACCCAGTTCTTCCAGTGGGACCAGTCGACCTACAATTCCTACTTCCACCGCATCAAGGACGCGACCGAGCTGACCATCCCCAAGCTCAATGAAATGGCCTATGAGCAGGTCGAGGTCTCCTCCGTCCCGTTCCTGAAATTCGTCGCCAACAAGGGCATGAACGACGACGCCGCGAACTATTCGTTCGTGCTGCGCGGCTATGTCCGGCATTGGCTCGCGAATGTCTGGAGCGAGTTCGACCGGATCCGGCTGACCGACATCGTCGGTTCGAAACCCGTCACCCGCAACAGCGAAAAATAGTTGCGCAAGCAGGGCTGATGCGGCTGGATTGGGCGACAAGTTCGCTCAGATAATGCGTAATGCCCGCGACACCCGTCTACATCATCTGCTCGCCCCGCCCGCAGGTCGGCAAGACCCTGCTGGCGCGGCTATTGAGCGAATTTCTGCTGCTCAAGAATGGTGACGTCGCGGCCTTCGACGTCAACCTGAAGGAGCCGTCGCTGCTGGATTACTTGCCGAAGATCACCGAGACCGCGGACGTGATCGACACCTACGGCAAGATGCAGCTGATGGACCGCGTCATCGTCGATGATGGCCTTGCCAAGGTGATCGACCTCGGCTTCCACGCCTTCGACGAGTTCTTCAAGATGACCGAGGAGATCGGCCTCTTGAAGGAGGCGGCCCGCCGTCACGTCGCGCCTCAGATCCTGTTCGTCGCCGACACCGACCGCGTTTCGGCCCGCGCGCACGAGATGCTGCGCGCGCAGATCCCGCGCATGAACCTGATCACGGTCGACAACGAATATGTCGTGCGCGGCGAGCTGCCGCCCGCGATGGCCGGCGGCCGGCTGTTCCGCCTGCCCGCGCTCCCCGGCTTCCTCAAGACCTATATCGACCGGCTGACCTTCTCTTTCACCGGCTATCTGCGTCAGGAGAAGGACGCCTCGACCGAGCTGCACCAGTGGACCCGGCGAAACTACATCGCCTTCCGGGAGCTCGAGCTGAACCTGATTCTGCAGCGATCGTAGCCTGGAATTACCCGGGCTCTATATTGGTCAATGCCCCTCGAACGTCATCAGCGTGCGCACGGGCACGTCCATGGCGCGCAGCTTGGCGGCGCCGCCGAGTTCGGGCAGGTCGATGATGAAGCAGGCCGCGACGACGTTGGCGCCGATCTGGCGCAACAGCTTCACCGCGCCCTCCGCGGTGCCGCCGGTGGCAATGAGATCGTCGACCAGGATCACGCGCTCGCCGGGCAGGATGGCGTCGACATGCATCTCCATCTCGTCGATGCCGTATTCGAGGGAGTAAGCGATGCGCACGGTGGTGTGCGGCAGCTTGCCTTTCTTGCGGATCGGCACGAAGCCGGCCGAGAGCTGATGCGCCACTGCGCCGCCGAGGATGAAGCCGCGCGCCTCCATGCCGGCGACCTTGTCGATCTTGTTGCCGGCCCAGGGATTGACGAGCTCGTCAACCGCGCGGCGGAAGGCGCGCGCATCCGCAAGCAAGGTCGTGATGTCGCGGAACATGATCCCTGGCTTGGGATAGTCGGGAATGGTGCGGACGCTCGCCTTCAGATCGTGGTCAAAGGTCATTTGGTGCCTCTCAATCAACGCGCGCATCCAGCCGGAACGCGTTTTCAACAATACGCAGCCCCACCTCGCCGCCAAGCGACATCAGCGATTCCGGGTGGAATTGCACGCCGGCGACGGGCAGGGTCTTGTGCTCGAGCGCCATGGCGACGCCGTCCTCGGTACTGGCGGTGACGTTAAGAACTTCGGGCATGCTGTCGCGCTCGACGAACAGCGAGTGATAGCGGCCGATGACGATCTCGTTCGGCAGATTGCGCATCAGGCGGCCGCCGCGCACCTGCACCCGCGAGGGCCGGCCGTGGGCGGGATGGGTGAGCTGGCCGAGTTCGCCGCCAAAATATTCGCCGATCGCCTGCACGCCGAGGCAGACGCCGAACACCGGCAGCCTCTTCTCCAGCGCCGCATCGATGGTCCTCTTGATCGCGAAATCCTCCGGCCTGCCGGGGCCGGGCGACAGCACCAGCAAATCCCACTTCTTCTGCTTGAGCATGTCGAGCGCATGCACATAGCGGACCACGGTAACGCTGGCACCGACCTGGCGGAAATAGTCGGCGAGCATATGGACAAAACTGTCGTCGTGATCGATCAGCAGCACCTGCTTGCCGCTTCCGGTGGCATCGGGCGCAAAGGTCGACAGCGGCTTTGGCGGATCGCCGCGCAGCGCCTGGAACAGGGCGGCAGCCTTGACCTGGCATTCGCGGTCTTCCGCGGCGGGATCTGAATCGAACAGGCAGGTCGCGCCGACACGCACTTCAGCCAAGCCATCCTTCATGCGGATGGTGCGGATGGTAAGACCAGTGTTGATGCTGCCGTCGAAATTCACCGCGCCGATCGCGCCGGCATACCAGCGCCGCGGCGAGCGCTCGTGATCCTCGACGAACTGCATCGCCCAGAGCTTTGGCGCGCCTGTTACCGTCACTGCCCAGGCGTGAGTGAGGAAGGCGTCGAGCGCGTCGAAGCCGGGGCGCAGCATGCCCTCGACGTGGTCGACGGTGTGGAACAGCTTCGAATAGGTCTCGATCTGCCGCCGCGCCAGCACCTTGATGGTGCCGGGCACGCAGACGCGCGCCTTGTCGTTGCGGTCGACGTCGGTGCACATGTTGAGCTCGAACTCGTCCTTCTCCGAGTTCAGGAGCTGGCGGATCTGCTCGGCATCGCCGATCGCATCGGTGCCGCGTGCGATCGTGCCTGATATCGGGCAGGTCTCGACGCGGCGGCCGTCCGAGCGCACGAACATCTCCGGCGAGGCCGAGACGAGAAACTCGCCCTCGCCGAGATTCATCAGCGCGCCATAGGGCGAGGGGTTGATGACGCAGAGGCGCTGGAACACTTCGGCCGGCGAGCGGTCGCAGGGCTCGGCGAAGAGCTGGCCCGGGACCGCCTCGAACAGATCGCCACGCGCGAAGGCTGCGCGCGCCGTCTCGACGGTGGCCTGATATTCGCCGGGCGCGTGATCGGCAAAGCCCTGGCGCGGCGTCTTCAGATATGGGCTGTCGGCCGTCTCGCGCGGCAGGCCTTCGGTCGACTTGCCCTTCCAGGCGAAATCGTAAGTGAGCACCACGCCGCGGCCGGTGGCGCGGTCATAGGCCAGCAGGCGATCGGGCACGTAGAGCACGATGTCGCGCTGGTCGTTTTCGCGCGGCCGCTTCTGCACGAGGTCTTCGATCTGGAAGACGAGGTCGTAGGCGAAGGCGCCGAACAGGCCGAGCAGCCCGTCGTCATTGGCGGAGAAGGCGGCGACGAGATCGCGCACCAGCGACATCACGCTGGCACGCCGGGTGCGCTGGTCCTCCTCGACCGGCGCATCGCCGCGGATGATGTGACCTGCAAGCCGCGTGGCCGTCTTCTCGGAGATCACCACGCAGGGCTCGCGCAGGACCTCAGTGAGAAAGGCGATCAGCACCTGCCCGCGTTGGTTCAGCGCTTCCAGCTTGAAATTGACGCCTGATGTCTCGAGCTTGAGCGGCGGGTCGGAGAAGCCGAGATCGAAGCTCTCGTAGCGGCCGGGCACGGTCGTGCCCGAGGACAGCACCACGCCGCGGCGGCGGTCGAGCAGGTTGACGAGATCGTCGAGCCGGCTCGCGCCGCCGGTGAACTGCTCGGCCACGCGCGTGATCGCGAGACCTGCGCGGGTCACGTAGTCGCTTCTGGCCGGGAGGGCAAAGACTGTCCTGTTCATGTCGTCCTCTTACGAAACTTGCCGAGGGAACGCCACACAGGACAAACGATCAGGCCGCCGCACTGCGTTGGCGACCTCAGACGATTTGGGAAAAGAAAATCGCACGGCCACCTCGTTAGGAGGTGCGCCACCAGAGACGGGCTGGGCGGACGGCGGTGCTCATGGGGCGGATACTCACCATGGCGCGGGGGCGGCGTCAAGGGCGGCGCCAAGGGCTGTTGCCCGGATGGAGCGCAGCGTAATCCGGGGTCATGCCACGAGACAATCCCCGGATTACGCTTCGCTCCATCCGGGCTACGGGCTATCAGCCGAGATGCTTTCGGAAAAACTCCGTCGCCCTGCCCCAGGCGAGCTCGGCGGCCTCGCGGTCGTGCACGGCCTGGCGCTGCTCGTTGACGAAGGCGTGCTCGGCGTCATAGCGGAACAGCTCCAGCGACTTGCCGGCGGCCTTCATGGCCTTTTCGAAGCCATTGACCAACTCCGGCGTGCACCAATCGTCCTTGTTGGCGAAGTGAGCCTGGAGCGGGATCTTGACGTCGGCGGGCTTGGCCGCCTGCTCCGGCGGGATGCCGTAGAACACGACGCCGGCCGCGAGCTCCGGGATCTTGGTCGCGCCGATGATGGTGACGGCGCCGCCGAGGCAGAAGCCTGTTAGCCCGACCTTGGCGCCGTTGCGCGACAGATATTGCGTGGCGCCGCGCACCGTCTGCGTGGTGGCGTCCATGAAGTCGAGCGAGTTCATCTCCTTGTTGGCACTGTCCGTATCGTGATAGGGCACCACCTTGCCCTTGTAGAGATCCGGCGCCAGCGCATCGAAGCCCGCGAGCGCAAAGCGATCGCACAGGCCCTTGATCTGGTCCGACAGGCCCCACCATTCCTGGATCACGACCACGCCCGGCGCGTTGCCGCGCCCGGCATTGGCGAGATAGCCCGAGGCGTCCTTGCCGTCCGGGCGCTTGAAGGTGATGGTGGTTCCCATGGTGTCCTCCGATGAGTTTTGGGGGAGCGGTTGTGGGTATTCTGGCGGGTGCAAGAGGATGACGCAATCCACACTCAGGTCATTCCGGGGCGCCCGCAGGGGCGAACCCGGAATCCGTCGGGCTACGGCGTTGGTGGAGGAATGGATTCCGGGCTCGATGCTGCGCATCGCCCCGGAATGACAGCCCAACAAAAAAGCCCCCGCGGGGGCTTCTTCATTCTCGTCTCGCGCCACTCAGTGCGAGCCGGCCCAGACCTTCTTCTTGGTGAAGTACATCAGGCCCGCGAAGATGATCAGGAACACGAACACCTGGAAACCGAGGCGCTTGCGCGCTTCCATGTGCGGCTCTGCGGTCCACATCAGGAACGTGGTGACGTCCTTGGCGTATTGCGCGACCGTGGTCGGCGAGCCGTCATCGTAGGTCACCTGGCCGTCGCTGAGCGGCTTCGGCATCTTGATGGCGTGACCCGGGAAGTACTTGTTGTAATAGGAGCCTTCCGGGATGGTGACGCCCTCGGGCACCTTCTCTTCAAAGCCCTGAAGCACGGCCGCGACGTAATCCGGACCCTGCTCCTGGTACTGGGTGAAGAAGTCGAAGATGAACCAGGGGAAGCCACGCTTATAAGAGCGCGCCTTGGTGATCAGGGACAGGTCCGGCGGTGCCGCACCGCCGTTCGCCGCACGCGCGGCCTGCTCGTTCGGGAATGGCGAGGGGAAATAATCCGCCGGCCGGCCCGGACGCTCGAACATGTCGCCGGCATCGTTCGGGCCGTCCTTGACCTTGTACTCGGAGGCAAACGCCGTCGCCTGCGCCACCGAATAGCCGGGGCCGCCGGCTTCCGCGAGGTTGCGGAAGGCGATGTAGGACAGGCCGTGGCAGCTGGCGCAGACTTCCTTGTAGACCTTCAGGCCACGCTGGAGCGCGCCGCGGTCGAACTTACCGAAAGGGCCCGAGAACGACCATTTGTTGGCCGGCGGCTGGTCGCTGCCTTCGGACGCTTTCGCGCTGTCGATCGAACCCGCGAACAACGAACCGGCGAGCGCCAGCACGATCGCGGTCGACACCATCGGCGTCGATCTGCTCCCGGTTTTGGCCAGCACAGCATCCGAGATCGAGTTCGGAACCGGTCGCGGCTTCTCGATGCGCGCGAGCAGCGGCAGCACGATCAGGAAGTAGGCGAAGTAGCACACCGTCAGCACCCGGCCGGCAATCACGTAGATGCCTTCCGGCGGCTGCGCGCCGAGATAGCCGAGCAGGATGCAGACCACGACGAAGATCCAGAAGAACTGCTTGGCCAGCGGACGATACTTCGACGACCTCGTCCTGGCGCTGTCGAGCCAGGGCAGGAAGGCAAGGATGATGATCGCCCCGAACATCGCGATGACGCCCGCGAGCTTGTTCGGGATCGAGCGCAGGATCGCGTAGAACGGCAGGTAATACCATTCCGGCACGATGTGCGGCGGCGTCACGCCCGGGTTCGCCGGGATGTAGTTGTCGGCGTCGCCGAGATAGTTCGGCATGTAGAAGATGAACCAGGCGTAGAGCAGCATGAAGCAGGCGACGCCGAACATGTCCTTGATGGTCGCGTGCGGCGTGAACGGCACCGTGTCCTTTTCCGTCTTCGGCTCGACGCCATCAGGATTGTTCTGACCGGCGACGTGCAGCGCCCAGACGTGGAGGACGACAACGCCCGCGATCAGGAACGGCAGCAGATAGTGCAGCGAGAAGAAGCGGTTCAGCGTCGGGTTACCGACCGAATAGCCGCCCCACAATAGCGTCACGATGCTCTCGCCGACATAGGGAATGGCGGAGAACAGATTGGTGATGACCGTGGCGCCCCAGAAGCTCATCTGGCCCCAGGGCAGCACGTAGCCCATGAAGCCCGTCGCCATCATCAGCAGGTAGATGATGACGCCGAGGATCCACAGCACCTCGCGCGGCTCCTTGTACGACCCATAGTAAAGGCCGCGGAACATGTGAACGTAGACGGCGACAAAGAACATCGACGCGCCGACCGCGTGCATGTTGCGCAGCAGCCAGCCGTAATTGACGTCACGAACGATCAGCTCGACCGACTTGAAGGCGAGATCGGCTTGCGGCGTGTAGTGCATCGCCAGGATCACGCCGGTCAGGATCTGCATCGCCAGCATGAAGGAGAGGATGGCGCCGAAGGTCCACCAATAGTTCAGGTTGCGCGGGGTGGGATAGGCGACGAAGGAGGAATGGATGAGACCAAAGATCGGCAGACGCCGCTCGATCCATTGCAGGGCCGGATTGCTCGGCTGGTAGTCGGATGGTCCGCTCATGATGCGATCCTGAGGAAATAGTACGACGAGACGGCGCGAAGCTTCGGACGCGGGTCCGAAGCTCAGCCGATCTGGATTTTGGTGTCGGAAACGAACTGGTACGGCGGCACTGGCAGGTTCGCGGGCGCAGGCCCCTGGCGTATGCGGCCGGACGAATCGTACTGCGACCCATGGCAGGGGCAGAAGAACCCGTCGTAATTGCCCTCATGAGCGATCGGGATGCAGCCGAGATGGGTGCAAATGCCGATCACGACCAGCCACTGCTCGTGGCCGGACTTGACCCGGGCTTCGTCGGACTGCGGATCGGGCAGGCTCGCCACGTTGACGGCGCGCGCTTCGTCGATCTGCTTCTTGGTGCGGTGGCTGATGTAGATCGGCTTGCCGCGCCAAAACACCTTGATGTCCTGACCCTCGGCGATCGGGCTAAGATCGACCTCGATCGGCGCACCGGCGGCGATGGTCGAGGCATCCGGATTCATTTGCGAGATGAAGGGCCAGAGCGCGGCCGCGCCCCCTACTGCAGCGGCTGCCCCCGTTGCAACGAATAAGAAATCACGGCGTGTCGGATGGTCCGCCGAAGACGCTGTCGTCACGATTCCAACCCTTTCTTCTTATGCGACCGGTCGAACCGCTCCGGGGGGCGCCCATGAGGTCCCCAGAAGGCTGCCGGCGCCCGCGGCCCCCCGCGGCGGCAGAACTTTGCTTGCTCACGCCCAAAACGGGGAAAACAGCAGTCCAGAATCGTTCTATTGGCACCCTTGCCGGGCGAGCGCAAGCCCGCTATCGGCGCGGGAGCGTGCAATGCACGAATTCCCGGGGATGCGATGTTTTATTGAGACATTTTGCCCCCGCAACCAACCCGCCACAGCCCATGCAGATAGCGCTTTTCCAACCCGACATTCCCCAGAACACCGGCACGATTCTCAGGCTCTGCGCCTGTCTGGGCATGGCCGCTCACATCATCGAACCGGCAGGGTTCCCCGTCTCGGACCGCTCGTTCCGCCGGGCGGGAATGGACTACCTCGACCAGGTCAGCATCACCCGGCACGACTCCTGGGCGAGATTCGAGGACTGGCGTGCGGAACAAGGCTACCGCCTGTTGCTGTTCACCACCAAAGGTGCCACCGACTACCGCGATTTCCGTTACCAGACGTCGGACATCCTGCTATTCGGACGCGAGAGCGCCGGCGTCACGGATGCGGTGCTCGAGGCTGCGGATGCGCGGCTGGTGATACCGATCAGGGCCGGCCTGCGGTCGCTCAATGTGGCCATGACCGCGGCGATGGCCGCCGGCGAGGCGCTGCGCCAGATCCGGAACCCCGAAGGCCCAAAGGATTGAGGAGAGAGAGTTGAGTTACGCGGTCAAGGAAATCTTCCTGACCCTGCAAGGCGAAGGCGCCCATGCCGGGCGCGCGTCGGTGTTTTGCCGTTTTGCCGGCTGCAACCTCTGGAGCGGCCGCGAGGCGGACCGCAGCGAGGCGACCTGCAAGTTCTGCGACACGGATTTCGTCGGCACCGACGGCACGCTCGGCGGCCGCTACGCCTCGGCTGCGGAACTCGCCGACACCATCGCCGCGCAATGGGCCGCATCCACTGCCAACCGCTACGTGGTGCTCACCGGCGGCGAGCCACTGCTCCAGGTCGATACCGCCTTGATCGACGCCCTGCACGCCCGCGGCTTCGAGATCGGCGTCGAGACCAACGGCACGATTGCCGCCCCCGCGGGGCTCGACTGGATCTGCGTCAGCCCCAAGGGCGGCAGCGAACTCGTGCTACGCCGCGGCCACGAACTGAAGCTGGTCTATCCGCAGGCGCTCGCCGCGCCCGAGACCTACGAAGGCCTCGCCTTCGAGCGTTTCTCGCTGCAGCCGATGGACGGACCCGAGGTCGCCCAAAACACCGCGCGTGCGATCGACTATTGCCTGCGCCATCCGCAATGGCGGTTGAGCGTGCAGACACATAAATCGCTCGGCATCAGATAGGATTGTTGACGGACAGATGTGGGAATTGACGAAATCGTTCCGCTTCGAGGCGGCGCACTCTTTGTCGGGCACGACGTTCGGTGCGGCGAGCGAAGAGATCCACGGCCACTCCTTCCGCGCCGAGGTAACGGTTCGCGGCACGCCGGATCCCAACACCGGCATGGTCGTCGACCTCGGGCTCCTTCAGCGCGCCATCGAGGACGTGCGCCTGATGCTGGACCACAAATACCTCAACAAGATCGAGGCGCTGGGCACCCCGACGCTGGAAAACCTCTCGCGCTTCGTCTGGGACAGGCTGGCGCATATCGGCAAGCTCACCCGCGTCAGCATCCACCGCGACAGTTGCAACGAGAGCTGCACCTATTACGGTCCGCAAGAGTGAGATTCGTAGGGTCGGCAAAGCGCAAGCGTGCCCACCGTTCGGAATCGCGGTGAAGATGGTGGGCACGGCGCAAGGGCGCCTTTGCCCACCCTACGGCACACTCCGCTTGGTTGACGACGGGAATGCAGATGGACGCCTCAACAATCGAAGACCGCAAGGGCCGCGCCCGCGCCTGGTTCGAAGCCTTGCGCGACGACATCTGCGCGAGCTTCGAGCGGCTGGAGGACGACGCGCCGCAAGGCCTCTATCCGGGCGAAGCCGGCCGCTTCAAGCGCACGCCGTGGCAGCGCACCGATCATACCGGCGCGGCCGGGGGTGGCGGCGTGATGTCGACGATGCATGGCCGCCTGTTCGAGAAGGTTGGCGTGCACTGCTCGACCGTTCACGGTGAATTCGCCCCTGAATTTCGTGCCCAAATTCCCGGTGCCGCGGAGGATCCAAAATTCTGGGCCTCCGGCATCTCGCTGATCGCGCATCTGCGCAATCCGCATGTGCCCGCGGTGCATATGAACACACGCTTCGTCGTCACCACAAAAGCCTGGTTCGGCGGCGGCGCCGACCTCACGCCGGTGCTCGACCGAAGGCGGACGCAGGACGATGCCGACAGCATCGCCTTCCACGCCGCGATGAGGGAGGCCTGCGCGCAGCCGAGCGGTGTCGCCGACTATGACAAGTACAGGAAGTGGTGCGACGAATATTTCTACCTGCCGCACCGCAAAGAGGCGCGCGGCATCGGCGGCATCTTCTACGACTGGCATGACAGCGGCGACTGGGACGCAGATCTCGCCTTCACCCAGGATGTCGGCCGCGCCTTCCTGATGATCTATCCTGAGATCGTGCGGCGCAATTTCGCGACAAGCTGGACCGCTGAAGACCGCGAAGAGCAATTGATCCGGCGCGGGCGCTATGTCGAGTTCAACCTGCTCTACGACCGCGGCACGATCTTCGGGCTCAAGACCGGCGGCAATGTGGATTCGATCCTGTCGTCGCTGCCGCCGGAAGTGAAATGGCCATGAGCCTCGCCATGCCGCCACTCCCTCGCGCCATGCTGATCGACATGGACGACACCATCCTGTCGGCCTATGGCCGGCCCGAGATCGCGTGGAACACGATCACGGCCGAGTTCGCCGAAGAACTCGCGCCGCTGCCGCCACAGCTGGTCGCAACCGCGGTGCTGGCGTTCGCGCGAAACTTCTGGGCCAACGCGGAAGCCGCATGGCGGCTGAAGCTCGCCGAAGCCCGCCACCTCACGGTCAAGGGCGGCTTTGCCGCGCTCGCGGCCGCCGGCCACCGCGCCCTGCCCGACGATCTCGCCATCCGCATCGCCGACCGTTTCACCGCCTATCGCGAGGAGGAGATGTTCGTCTTCCCCGGCGCGCATGAGGCAATCGACCAGCTGAAGGCGCTCGGCATCAAGCTCGCTCTGGTGACCAACGGCGCCGCCGACACCCAGCGCGCCAAGGTCGAGCGCTTCGAGCTCGCGCACCGCTTCCATCACATCCAGATCGAAGGCGAGCACGGCTTCGGCAAGCCCGAGGAGCGCGCCTATCTGCACGCGATGGAGGCGCTCGGCGTCAGCGCGAAAGACACCTGGATGATCGGCGACAATCTGGAATGGGAAGTCGTGACGCCGCAGCGCCTCGGCATCTATTCGATCTGGATCGACGTGCATGGCGACGGCCTGCCCGAGGGCTCGATCGTCAAGCCAGACCGCATCATCCGCTCGCTGACCGAGCTGCTGCCGGGGTAAACTAAGCGCGCGACAACAAATTATCGAAAAACAACCCCATGCACAGTAGGGCGTTGCTGCAAATTCAAGGGCTTACGGCAACGCAAGCTGATTTTCGATTTTACGAAATTCTTTTTGACACGTCGGGCAAAACAGGGGCATGATGGCATCGTCGCGGGCCTTGCGATGAAGGCCCCCTTTGCCAGCGGCCCCGGCACCTGAGCGTTCCGTGCATGGGAGTGCGCGGTCTCATCCACCGCCCCCGTTTTCCGGATGTCATGACAAATTGCTAGCTTCGCGTCCGGTCGATCAACGCGAAAGGACAATCCATGGAAGTGAAAGCCGGTGATGTCGTGATGCTGAAATCCGGCGGCCAGCCGCTGACGGTCGCGGAAGTGAAGGAGAACGACGTGCTCTGCCTCTGGATGGGCATGGAAGGCGATTTGTTCCGCGAGACGCTGCCGCTGGCCACGCTCGCGCGCGTGGAAGAGGACGAGAGCGACGAAGACGACGAGGATGAAGACGAGGACGAAGACGACGAGGAGTAGGCAGACCGAAGACCACAGCGCCTGGTCAGATCGGAGTGCTCGGCTCCGGCGCGCCCGATGTCCGCTTCACTGCCACTAGCGCGCAATAGCGGACATCGCTGAATGTCGCAGAAGGGCCAAATCCGGACTCATGCGGGCAGCAAATTGGCCTGAGCCTATCCGACTTTGTCGTCGCTGGATTCACACCGTGATCAAGGCGCTGGATAATTTTTGAGGCCATGCGCTGCCCTCCTCTTCGAAATCTAAAGAATGATGACCTGTGCTGCCGCTCGTACATCGCGCGTCTCGAAGCCTTAGACCAGTTTTTTCGGCCAACCTCTGAGTGCGGGCAAGATTGGAGATGCCGGGGCCTACGCACTCCCGATTTTCAAGCAACAAAGCGTGCCGCAATCGGCAGACATTTAAATTGCAACGCCGGGTAGAGGCGCGCGCTGGATATTTAAATTTCGTATCCAATTTGTTTGGAGTTGGCCAATCCGAATACCGTCACCGGTGTCCCCCCGGAGCGGCACGATGAATTTATGATCATGCGGCCGTGACCGCTATTCTAACTTGCCATCCTGAGGTTATACAATTAAAATGCAAAAAATATAATGCATTTAAATGGTGCGGGACGGCGAGATCCCGAGCCCGCTTAATTAGGGAAGGCTGATCATGGCCATTAAAAAGAATGTCGTTTTGAGAGGCGCGGCGGCTCCGACAGAGGTGACGGTTCCAACCTTCTCCTTCAGCCCCAACGATTCGCTCGCGCAGTTGATCGTCGACGCGTGGGTCGAAGACGATTTCCGAAATTCGCTGCTGGAACGTGAGGCGGACAACACTACCGTGACGGCCGCCGCCGCGAACCGAGCCAAAGTCGCGCTCGCGGCGCGAGGTATCTATCTGAACCGCGCGGTCATCATCACGGAAGAAGAGCACGATGGTCACTACATCATGCAAGACCCCGATGAAGTCGTCTTTGTGCTGCCGAACAGAGGCCGCGTGACCCCTCGACCCGGCCAGTCTCTTCTGGAAACGGCTCGCTTGCTGATGTCTTGTACGCCCAACGGAATCTAGCGCTGTTACCGTTCGGTTCGAGGGGAGGCGCGATCCGTCTCCAGTTTGAAGCGCGTGTCCGAAGTGGCAACGGCAGACAGACGGTCCGTGCTGAGCACTGCAGGTTGGGAGGTTTCTAATGGAGCGGTTGAGGACGGAGTGGGTCAACGTCACGGGTGATATTTCGATCATTGCTCGCGACTCCGGACAGGTCTGGTTCCACACCACGGGTGGGACGAAAGGGAACGTAGATCCATTCGCGACGCCGATGACGGGCGTGGGTACGGCGGGCAGCGCGATCGGGCTGCTCGACGGCGCGATCAATCTCGGATTTGCCGCGATTGAAGAACGCCTCGCACGTCCGGACCAGACGCTCGCGGGCTATGTTGTGGCCCTGGTCGGCGCCTATCACACGTCTGTCGATACGCCTCGAAATCTGCGGCGCGCGGCCAGCCGCTTCGAGGAACTGGGCAGGCCCGAGGTCGCGGCCTACCTTGAAGAACGGGCGCGCGAGGAGTCTGGTCACGATCGCCTCGCGCTCAAGGACCTGCGTGCGCTCGGTTTGCCGGCCGAGCGACTCGTCACCAATTTCATCCCGCACGGGATCAAGCCGCTCTGCAAGCGCTTCGATGACCTTTGCTCGCAGGACTACCCGATCGGCTGCATAGGGTACTCCTACTGCCTGGAGCGCATCGCCGCGCTCAAGCAGAAGGGCGACGTCGAGAAGGTCCAGGCGCTGTGTCCGGATGGCGTCGACGCGACCCGCTTTCTCAGAAGCCATAGCTCTCTCGGAAGTGAGGCCACGCACGTCAAAGACACCATCGACTTCGTCGCGTCTCTTCCTGCGAGTGACCGTATCGCAGTCGTTCAGGAGACGTATGAATCGGCACTGATCATGGCGGAAGGCTATAATCACGAACTCCATAAATCCGAAGCCGAGATGGTCGACGAGCTTCGACAGGCGATCGGAGAAGCGCTCCCATACTGTCTCAGTTCAGGGCCTTCAAAAGACGAGGATTGCAGCGCTCGTCCCGCGGCTTGAGCGGAACAGCGCGACGTCATCGCGGTTTGCTGGGCCTGAGCGCAACCACGCACTGTTCCGGCGTCCCCGTCGTGAGATAGTATAAGGGGTCCTACGGCGGTAAGAGGAGGGCCTCTTCGATGACGAGGACAAACACCGACTTAGCCGAGTGGCTGGTCAGACACGGTCTAGGCCAGTACGCCCAAGCCTTCGCGGAAAACAACATCGAATATTCCCTCCTTCCGGATTTGACGGAAAACGATCTCAAGCAAATTGGAGTTTCTTCCTTAGGTCACCGCAAGAAGCTGCTTAGGGCGATTGAAGCATTGACCGCTTCGCGCCAGCCCGGCGGCGAGACGCCTGCGGGTTCAAGAGTCGCTGTGGCGCCGCCCTCCATTGCGCAGCATCGCGAACCTGAGTTCCGTCAGATTACCGTACTGTTCAGCGACCTTGTGGCTTCTACACAGCTCTCCGAGAAGCTTGACCCTGAGGATCTCCAAAAACTTATCGACGCGTACCGGGAGGAATGCAGCACCGCGATCGGGCGGTATGGCGGCGAGGTGGCCCGGTATTTCGGCGATGGCGTCATGGCATTTTTCGGCTGGCCCTCCGCTCATGAGGATGACGCCATTCGTGCCGTTCACGCCGCACTGGAGATCGCGTCCGGGGTCACGAAGATTTCAGGTCCGGTTACTCTGTCTTGTCGAGTAGGTGTTTGCTCTGGACCGGTTGTTGTCGGTGACATTGGAGATAGCGGCCGCTGGTCGATGGACGCGGTGGGAGAGACACCGAACATTGCGGCGCGCCTGCAGGCCCTTGCCGCTCCAGATACGGTACTCATCTCAGAGACGACGAGGCGTCTCATATCGGCCGCTTTTGATTTTCAGGACCTCGGCATCCACGAACTCAAGGGTGTGACTCACCCCCTTCATTTGTATCGCGTGCTGGCGGCGAAAAGCACGGTTAGCCGCTTCGAGGCTGCGCATACGGGCTCTCTTACTCCGCTCATTGGACGCTCAAGCGAACTGAGCCTGCTGCTCGACAGGTGGCAGAAAGTCAAGGAGCGTGATGGCCAGGTCATACTCCTTTCGGGTATTCCGGGAGTCGGGAAGTCGAGGCTGCTCCACGAGTTGAAATCGCATATTCAGCAGGAACCGCATATTCTGCTGCATCATCAATGCTCGCCCTACCACAATCAGAGCGCGTTCTTCCCCGTCATCGAGCAGATCCAACATTCGGCCCAAATAACACCGCGCGAGCCCGATGCAGACAAGCTCGCCAAGCTCAGGGCTTACCTTCCCGATAATTCCGCCGAGCCGGTCCTGCTGGTCGCCAGGCTGTTATCCATCCCAGTGCAGGATCACCTCCAATTGTCTCCCCTGACCCCGCAGCAAATAAAGAACAGAACCATAACTACGCTTGTCGATATGCTGTTGGGGTTCTCCGTCCAAGGGCCCACGCTCTGCATCTTTGAGGATGCACACTGGCTGGATCCGTCGACGGTTGAGCTGCTTGACCTGATTATCAGCCGGATCGACCACGCCCGCGTGCTGCTTATCGTGTCGTGCCGACCGGAGTTCCGCCCTGCATGGATCACTCATGCGAATATCACCGTGCACTCGCTGACTCGATTATCGCATACGGAAGTGAAGGCGATGATTGGAGGTCTGTTGAGGGGCGGGAGGATGCCTCAGCCGCTGCTGGACCAAATTATCGAAAAGGCCGATGGCGTCCCGCTATACATCGAGGAACTGACAAACAGTATGTTGAGCGCACCTGTACTCGGTCGAGGTGCGTCCGAGCGGACGGCACAAGCAGCATTGCTCAGGGTTCCGGACACGCTGAGTGACGCATTGATGGAGCGGCTCGACCGCGTTGCGCCGAGTCGCAAACTTGCAATGATTGCGGCGGTGATCGGGCGCGAGTTCTCCTATGATCTGTTGTCGGCCGTATCGCAACTCGACGAAGATAATATCCTGTCAGCACTCTCGCTGCTCGAACAGGCTGACATCATATATCGAGTCGACATTTCGCCTTCCCTCCGCTTCGCGTTCAAACACGTATTGCTGCGTGATGCGATCTACGATTCTTTGCTCAGGAGCAAAAGACAGCAGATCCACGCCGAGATCGCCATGGTCCTGGAGCATGACTTTCCGGAGCTTGCGGAAAATCAGACCGAAGTCGTGGCGTATCATCATCAGGAAGCAGGCAATCACAATTCGGCTATCCGTTATTGGTTCAAGTCCGGGCAGCGCGCGCTCGCGCACTCCGCCAACATCGAAGCGATTGCCAATTTTCGAAGTGCGCTTCAGCTTCTGAAAACGATGCCCGAAACGCCCGAGCGGACCAAACAAGAGGTCGAGGTTCAGCTGGCGCTGGGAATACCGCTTATCGCCGTCAAAGGGTATGCCTCCACGGAAACCCGCGAAGCGTTTTCCAGAGCTAGCGCCTTATGCCTGCGTCTCGGCGACATCCCTGAATATTTCCAAGCCCTGTTTGGGTTGTGGGGACACTCATGGATGGGTGGAAGGAACGATGAGGCGCTCAGCATGGCCGATGAGTTTCTGCTGCGGTCACGAGACTTGTCTAGCCCCGTGCCGGCGATGGTGGCTCATAGAGTGATGGGCAGCACGTTGTTGACAATCGGGGACTTCCAATCCTCAGCGAACCATTTCGAAGAGACGATCAGGCTTTCGATCAGCGAAGGAAGACAGCCCCTTTATCACCTTTACGTGGTGGAGCCTCAAGCGGCTTCACTGCTGCTTCAGTCCTGGGACTTGTGGTTCCTCGGCTATCCCGATCGATCCCTTTCGCGCGTGTCGGAAGCGTTGGCCCTGGCTCAGGATCTTGCTCACCCGTACACAGTGGCGTTCGCTCATTACATGACCTCTGTCGTGCACCTTCTGCGCGGGGACGCCGCTCGCGCTCTCGAGAGCGCCCAGAACAGCTTCGAAATGTCACAAGAACAGCGGTTTTCGCTGTACGTAATTCTATCGCGAATTTCGCGAGGCCGGGCCATCGGCGAGATTGGCCGAATTGAGGAGGCCCGATCCGAGATCGCACTGGGAATCGACGAGGCGCGGCGCAACGGTGTCGGTTTCATGATGCCAATGATGAATAGCTGGCTGGCCGAAATTGACGCCAAGGCCGGCGAGAATGAACGCGCACTATCGTTGGTCGAAAGGCTCCTGGCCGGCATAGGTGATGTGACGGGCAGGGCATGGGAGTCGGAATTACACCGGCAAAAAGCCCAAATTCTCCTATCGCTCGACCCATCGAAAGTCGGCGAAGCCGAGTCTCATCTTAGGAAATCCATTGAGGTGGCGCGTGGTCAAGGCGCCAAGTCCTTGGAGTTGCGCGCCGCCACAAGCCTCGCAGAACTCTGGCGGAGCCAAGGAAGGATTGATGAGGCGCGCACGCTGCTAGAACCGATCTGCGATTGGTTTGACGAAGGAGCCGAAACGGCTGACCTCAAGCGTGCGCGCGATCAATGCGCACTGCATTAATCCTGCCTCTCGCAGAAGTGACAGCCAATCGGACCCTTTCCCGTCGACCCGCCATGAGCGGACATGATGGCGCTGGTCCGCCAGGTTAGCTCGGAGCCGCCCTCCGGCGGCCAGCCGCTGACGGTTGCGGAGGTGAAGGAGAACGACGTGCTCTGCCCCTGGATGGGCATGGGAGGCGCTTTGTTCCACGAGACGCTGCCGCTGGCCACACTCGCGCGCGTGGAAGAGGACGAGAGCGACGAAGACGACGAGGATGACGACGAGGACGAAGACGACGATGAGTAGGCGAAGACCACAGCGCCTGGTCAGATCGGAGTGCTCGGCTCCGGCGCGCCCGATGTCCGCTTCACTGTCAATAGCAGCGCAATAGCGGACATCGCTGGAAGTCGCAGAAGAGCCAATAACGGACTCCGTACTGCCGCATCAAATGGCATCATCACCCTCGCCAGCACGTTGCAAGAAGGGCTCGGGAATGGTTAGGCCAACAGCCTTCGCACTCGCTGGGCGTCATGGAAGCTGGTGACAGGGAGGTCACCAGTCCTGAGCGAATTCCCCTCACCACCGGAATTGGCCAACTGCCGGCGTTAGATGGCCGCCTCGGTCTGCGCGTCGAAAACGTGAAGCCTGGAAGGCCGCATGGCAACGCGCAGCTTATCGCCCACCCTCACCCTCGCGGTCGGCTCGATGCTCGCCACCATGATGCTCTCGCCGACCTTCATATCGAGCAGGATTTCCGAGCCGAGTTGCTCGACCACCTCAATCACAGCATCGAAGCATGGGTGGCCGAGATCAACGCTACCCGCCACGGTGAGGTCCTCCGGCCGCACGCCGAGCATGACCTCGCGTCCGATATGGCCGCGCAGCCGCTGCGCGGTCTCGTCCGGTAGCTTGATGCGCAGGCCGGAGTTCTCGGCGATCAGCGATCCGTTCGCCTCGGTCACCGTAACGGCGGCGAAATTCATGGCCGGGGAGCCGATGAAGCCGGCGACAAACTTGTTGGCGGGCTGATTGTACAGCTCTAGCGGCTCCCCCACCTGCTGCACCACGCCGTCTTTCATGACCACGACCCGGTCACCCAGCGTCATGGCTTCGACTTGATCATGAGTAACGTAAATGGCTGTAGTGCCGAGTCGCAGATGCAACTTCTTCAGCTCAACGCGCATCTGCACCCGCAGCTTGGCATCGAGGTTCGACAGCGGCTCGTCGAACAGGAACACGCGAGGGTGGCGCACGATAGCACGGCCTAACGCCACGCGCTGGCGCTGGCCGCCTGAGAGCTGGCGTGGCCTGCGCTTTAGCAGTTCGCCGATGCCGAGGATGTCAGCCGCCTCCAGCACGCGCTTGTCTATCTCGGACTTTTCGAATTTGCGCATCTTCAGGCCGAACGCCATGTTGTCGTACACGCTCATGTGCGGGTACAGCGCGTAGTTCTGGAACACCATGGCGATGTCGCGGTCCATGGGCGCCAATTCATTGACCACGTTGCCGTCGATGGAAATGTCGCCGGAACTGATCGCTTCAAGCCCGGCGATCATCCTGAGCGTCGTCGTCTTGCCACAGCCGGAGGGGCCGACGAACACCACGAACTCTTTATCGCGGATCTGCAGATTGACGTCTTTGACAGCGTGCACGCTGTCAAAGAACTTGTTGATCCCCTTGAGGACGACCTGGCCCATTCACTTTCACCTGCCTCCCAACGACCTACGCGCAATCTGGATTCGCGCCTTCGAATCCCTATGATCCGTCGTGCTGTCAGCCCTTCACCGATCCGGTCAATCCTGCGACGTAGTGCTCGACGAAAAACGAATAGGCGATAGCAACCGGTATCGATCCAAGCAGGGCCCCAGCCATCAGCGGTCCCCAGTAGAATACATCGCCACGGATCAGCTCCGATGTGACACCGACCGGCACAGTCTTCTGCTCAGGCGAGGACAGGAAGACAAGCGCATAGATGAACTCGTTCCACGACAGCGTGAAAGCGAAGATGCCGGCCGAGAGGATGCCCGGGATCGCCACCGGGATGACGATGTAGAGCATAGCCTGCCAGCGCGAGGCGCCATCAATGCGCGCGCATTCCTCGAGCTCCTTGGGTACCGCCTTGAAGTAGCCCATCATGAGCCAGGTGCAGAACGGAATAAGAAAGGTCGGATAGGTCAGAATCAGTGACCAAGGCGTGTCACCCAGCCGATAGTTGCGTATGATCTCTGCCAGCGGAATGAACAGCAGCGTTTGCGGTACCAGATAAGTAATGAAGATGCCGGTGCCCAGGCTGCCGGCAAATGGAAAGTTCAGCCGCGACAGAGCATAGCCGGCGAACACGCCGCACACGAGCGAGATAGCGGTTGACGCGAGCGCGATGAACGTCGTGTTCCACAGCCACGATGCGAACAGCGTTTCCTCGAACAAGTACCTGACATGGTCCCAGGTCGGTTTCCAAGTCCAGAACGGATTGTAGTTGATCGAATTCCAAGGCCGGTAAAGCTCGCCGTCCGGCCGCACCGAAGTGATCACCATCCAGTAGAACGGGAACAGCAGGAAAAGCAGGAACAGCGCCATGGGGACGTAGAAGAACATCCACTTTCGCCACCTTGCGCCTTCGATCATGGCTCAGCGGACCTCCACGCGGCGGATGTAGAGAAGTTGGATGATGACGACCAGAAACAGGACCGGAAACATTGCGAGCGATATTGCGGCGCCCTCGCTCAAGAGGCCGGTGCCGATACCAATCTGATAGGCGTAGGTGGCAAACAGGTGCGTTGCGTTGGCTGGTCCGCCGCCCGTCATCACATAGACGATCTGGAAGTCGGCGAACGTCTGAATCACTGAGAACAGCACCACGACCATGGTCACGGGCAGCAGCAGCGGCCAGGTGATGTGCCAGAACCGCTGCCACGGCTTGGCGCCGTCGATGGCGGCGGCCTCGTTGAGTTCGGGACTGATGGTCTGCAAGCCTGCGAGCAGGCTGATGGCAAAGAACGGCACCCCGCGCCAGATGTTGACGATGATAATCGAGATCATGGCGAGGTCCGGATCGCCCAGCCAATTGATCCGACCGGTGATCAAGCCGAAATGGTAGAGGAGCCAATTGAGAACGCTGAACGTCGGGTCGAACATCCACTTCCAGGCGAAAGTCGAGAGCACGGTCGGGATAATGAAAGGCAGCAGGATGAAAGCACGGGTAAAGGCCTTGCCGCGGAAATTACGGTTGAGCAGCATGGCCAGCCACAGCCCGAGCGCCAGCTTGAAGACGGTGGTCACGCCCGTATAGAGGAAGGTGTTGTAAACGGAGGCGCGAAAGATTCCGTCATTGAAGATCTTGTAGAAGTTAGCGAGGCCAACGAAGTCGCCGGGCATACCGACGCGCGAGTTAGTGACCGACAGCAATATCCCTCGAATGAAGGGATAGGCAATGAACATGCCGAGCAGCGCGATGGTCGGCACCAGCAGCACGAATGCCAACCAGCGCTCGTCCTCGAGCAACCGCTGTCGCCGCGGAGGGGGCGCCTCGCGGAGCGTGGTGGCGGAAACCGCGCTTATCGCCATGTTCGATCCTCGTCGGCCGGAAGATTCCCTTCCCCCACGAAAATGGGAGAGGGACGGCTTAACCTCAGACGTAGACCTTCTTGAGCTCAGCCTCTGCCCACTTCACGGCATCCTCGGCGGGCATGCCTTGGACGGCCTTTGCGTACATATCAATGATGATGTACTTGGTAACGACCTCGGCTGCCTTGCGCGTAGAGGGGCCTTGGTAGCCAGCGAAGCGCCCTGTGCGCGCCGCTTGCTTGTAGGGCAGCATGATCGGATCGTCGCCCCACAGCTTGTGCTTTTCCCAATCCGTGGTCGGGCCGACCGAGAAGCCCTTCTGGGAGACGAACCACTTGTCGTAGACGTCCTTGGAGTGAATCCAGCCAAGGAATTTCTTCGCCGCATCCTGGTTCTTCGAATACCCCATCAGGAGGTTCGAGAACGGGACGTGATAGCTGAACTGCCCGCCGGGGCCCTTGGGCAGCGCGGCGTGCAGGATGTCGTCCTTCAATTGCCCGCCTGCCTCCGTCTTGTAGGTATCCGGCTTACGCAGAGCCTCGATGTAGATCGAGGCGCCATTGAGCGTGGCGCTGCACGTCCCGGACAGAAAAGCGCGGTTGTTGTTGGAATCGTCCCAGGCGAGCCCGCCTTCATCGTGGGCGTCCTTCCAGAAGGCCACCATGAACTTTACCGACTCGACTGTCGCTGGGCTATTCAGCACAACGGTCTTGCCGTCTGCTTCGACCTCTTTGCCGCCCCAGGACCACAGATAGGGGTAAGCGAAGGCGGGCGCATCGCCGAACGTGTGACCCAGCGTTTGGCCGATCGGCCGTCCCTTTGCCTTCAGCTTCTTGCCGGCCTCGCGATACTCTTCCCAAGTCTGGGGAAATTTTCCATCCGTGTAGCCGATCTCGGCAAACCAGGACTTTCGGTATGCGATCTGCAGGCCGACGATGCACCACGGCACTGCGATCCATTTTTTTCCGTCATTGGCGACCGCGCGGGATGTTTCGTAGAAGCCGCCCTGGCTCTTGCCGAGTGCCTCAGCGAGGTCGCTGACATCCGCGACGCTCTCGCCGTAAAGTTGCCCCCAATTGTTGAGGACACAGACGACGTCCGGGCCTGACCCCGACTGGATAGCCGAGGTGACGCGGGCCTGGATATCGTTGGCGTTGATGGTCTCGATATTGAGCTTTATGCCGAGCGCCTTCTCGCCCTCCTTGGCGATCTCGTTGCGCAGAAGCTGATCTGACGCCGGAACGAAGTCGGTCCAGCGCAGCCAGTGCACCGTGGTGGCTTGCGCATAGGCGGGCGCCCTGCCGGTCGCCAAGATGCCGGCCATGCCGCCCACAACCGCGGCACCGCCCTTGAGGACGTTACGTCGGGTTACCGTCGTCATGCATCCCTCCCTCTGTGTGTCTGAGCTGATGCCCTTCGGCCGGTCTTACGCCGGCTTGGACTCCCTTTCAGCCTATCGCGCCTCCGTGGCTCAACGCATGCCCACGCCGTCGCCTGCGCAATACGTTGGCTCGATGATCTTTTGTAGGTGTTCCACTTGCAGCGCCGTGGTGGCGAGTTCGCCGCGAAACATGGTGAATTCTTCGCAGAGCAGCGGCGCGACCACGTCGTTCCCAATCGTAGCGGCGATACGCCCGGCGGCCCGGATCGTGTCGGCGCTGCAGCATGAACCGCACCGTCATAACGGTCCCTCCCGCGCAGCGACGGTATTGCCGTGGCCAAGCGGGTTTTCCCCGTCTTATATGAAGTTCAGTACCGGAAGCTGGCGTGACGTCATTGTCGCCCGTCGCAGCAGGAAATCAAGTGCTAGCTTTGGTCCTTCACCAAGAGCAAGCCGACGGCAAAGAGCCTGCTGGCGCACCTGTCGCAGCCGAAGGCAATCGAAAGGATGGTGGCCGCGAGCGGAGGCCACGACCTTCGGGCCTTCGACAACCTGACGACGCTCAAGACCTGGGCCGACCAAGGACCGCCGAAGGGCACGCTCTACCACTACCCGAATCCCTACGACCACCAGATCCTATCGATTGCCGCGCAGCCAACACCGCTCAAGATCGCAGTGCAGATCTATTCCTGGGGCCTCATGACCCAGATGACAGTCCGCCACATGCAGGGCGAGCCGCTAGAGAAGACGCTCGCCTGGGCTGAGGGCGAGGTTGAAGACTACTTGCGCATGTGAAGTCGCGGGTCACGTCGTTGTCCAACGAGCAGACGTTCGATTGGGGCGGGTTCTCGGCATGTCCGGTCTGGCCTCAACTGCTGACATGCCGAGCGCGACCGTGATCTTCGTCTTAGCGGCCCTTCGGCGACATCAGCAGCACGTCTTCGAAATGTTTGTTCACCCAACCGAAGCAGGCATCGGTCAGTGCGGCTGACATTTCAAGACAACAACTGGAATGGTCCCGCGGCCACGTCGTCAAAAATATTGGCGACGGGTTCTTGGCGGAGTTTCCGATCGCGGTTGAAGCAGTACGGGCTGCGGTGCAATTCCAGACCCGCATTCATGAACTTACAGTCGGAGACGCTGAAGACAGGCGCCTTGCTTTCCGCGTCGGCGTCAATATCGGCGACGTAATCGTCGAGCCGCACGACATCTTTGGCGATGGCGTCAACCGAGAGGTCGGGCTTGTCTGAACTGGAAAGTGCTCGGCGTGAACCTCCTGGCCACGGCGCGCGCCTTGCCCTCGCATGTTTCCAACGCAATCTTCTGGGCAAGCATGACATCTCCGATCGGCAGCGCGCCGATCGGCATGAAGCACAGCCCCTCCCGCACGCGGCCTCTTTCGTCAATCTCGCACACGTTCACCGACGTCCCGGCGTGGATCCGGTACCGCTTCCCACTTTCGCTTCCGACAACCTCGAAGTAGCCCCTCCTTGCGAACTGCTCCCACTGCGCGGGCGATAGCCAACGCCGCAAGAGCAGCAGCGACCGCCCCTCTGGTGTGCGCTCGGCGCCGTGCCTGATGAAGAGCATTCGCGCCGCTCTCGTGCGGGAGCGGACGCCCGACGCGGACGGCCGAAAGCCGAACATGAGCGGCTAGCCGCCGATCAATCTGGGGAAAAAGAGGGTTTCATCCGCACTGGGGTCGAACGATCGGATCTGCGAGATCTGACCGGGACCCGTCCGGACCGCGGCGGTGAAGCCGGCATTCGTCAGTTCATAGAACCGCTGCTCCGCCTTCGCCACTTCCTGCAGGTCGCGGGGGTTGAAAGGGTGATGGCTGTCGCCGGTGCGGTCCATCACGATCTGAATCGCCATGATCGTCCTCCTCGGATTGATAATGGCCCAAGGGATCCTATCCAGTATCCGACCAACGTGACGAACTTTCAAGACAAGACCACTTCAATCCGAAGAGCGATCTGCTGCTGACCGCAGAAGACAACCGAGTTCTGGAAACGTGCCGCCATCGACGCGGTCAGCGCGAATGCTGTCGTCGGCCCGCCATCGGACCGCGACGGCCGGCTTCCTTCCGGCTGAAGCTGATAAGACAGGTCGAAGAGTATCCCGCAGGGCCCGCGCGCGGCTCGTTCAGCCCTTTGAACGCATGCGGATCATGAATGTTTCATATGAATACTCCGCGATCTGCCACCAGAGATTCTCGTCGTTTCGAAAGTCCACTTGCGAATCGTAGATCTTCTTGAAATCAGGGTTGGACGCGGAGGTTTCCGCATTGACCTCGTTCGAAGCCTTTAGGCACGCTTCCATCACCGCCTGGCTGAATGGACGCAGAAGTGTCCCGTTGGCGACGAGCCGTTTGATGGCCGCCGGATTGCGAGCATCATAGCGCGCCTGAACGTCCATGTTGGCATAGCCGCAGGCCAGAGCGAGGAGCGACTTGTAAGCCTTTGGCAGGGCGTTCCACTTGTCCAGGTTGATGAAGAAATGCAGCGCCGTGCCACCTTCCCACCAGCCCGGATAATAGTAGTACCTCGCGACCTTGTAGAAGCCGAGCTTCTCGTCGTCATAGGGACCGACCCATTCGGTTGCGTCGATCGTGCCTTTTTCCAATGCGGGATAAATGTCGCCGCCTGCGATCTGCTGCGGAACCACGCCGAGCTTTGAAAGGGTCTTGCCCGCCCAACCGCCGATCCGCATCTTCAATCCGCTGAGATCTTCGACGCTGTTGATCTCCTTGCGGAACCAGCCGCCCATCTGAGTGCCGGTATTGCCGCCCGCAATACCGTATATGTTGTACTTCTTGCCGAACTCGTTGAGCATGTCCTGACCGCCGTGATCCTGAAACCATGCATTCTGCTGGCGCGAGTTCAGGCCGAACGGTACCGAGCAATAGAGTGCGAAGGTCGGATCCTTGCCGATGAAATAATAGGCGGCGGTGTGGCACATTTCGACCGTTGCATTGCTTACTGCATCGACAGCCTGCAAGGCAGGCACGATCTCGCCGCCTGCGAAGGGCTGAATTTGAAACTTGTTGTCGGTAGCTTCCGCAACATATTTCGCGATCGTCTCTGATGCACCGAAAGGCACATCCAGCGACTTCGGCCAACTCGTGGTGCAGCGCCACTTTAGTTCAGGCATCGACTGGGCGATGGCTGGCGCAACAACGGCGGCAGACGCGGCGAGGCCGGCGCCTGCCGTACTTAGAAATTGACGACGTTTCATGGCGTTTCCCCTGTGGATGATTGCACATTGAATAGAACCGCCGGCCCGCGACGATTTCGACGGCAGTGCTCCTCCGGGGATCAAGTTTTCATGC
The DNA here is from genome assembly GCF_051853035.1 of Bradyrhizobium sp. SPXBL-04. Lineage (NCBI taxonomy): Bacteria > Pseudomonadati > Pseudomonadota > Alphaproteobacteria > Hyphomicrobiales > Nitrobacteraceae > Bradyrhizobium > Bradyrhizobium sp. SPXBL-04. The sequence goes on from NZ_CP182472.1 coordinate 6,611,272, forward strand.
GGGCCTTTCTTGGATGAACCCGGCAGATATCAATTATATCAGACATAGGGATGCGCAGGAGATGCGGACAGCCACCACCTGCAAGTCGAATAGGACCGGATGGATTGGGAAGCGGCCACGCTGCATTGCGGCAATCTTGCGCCGACGAACCCCGCCCGCCTGAACCACTGACGGCGCGAAGCGACGCAATAAATGACATCACTTCGGCTTGCGTCGTCAGGCGAGATGGCGAGCGAAGGTCCAGGACCGCTTCGGGTCAAAACCGGCGGTCTGGACCGGTGCAAGCCGCTTCCTGTCTACTCGACGGCCGCCGCTTGGACGCGCATCGAGCTAGGCAGCATCGGGCCAATAAGCGAAGTCGGTGTAGAGCTCGATGACCGAAATCAAATTGCCTCTGATGCCCGAGTGAAGAGATTGGGCCGCCAGCTAACAGCCTATTCGTTGGGGAGTTGAAGGCGCCTTTGACCTGCCGTCGCTGGATTGTCGGGTGCCGGTGACTCCAGGTCGAAGAGGGAGTAGCTTCGCGAGGAGGAAGCCCCAATGCCGGCGGAACAAGGCCGGATCGAGATGCATCCAGGGGATAGCCCCATGGGATAGTGTTCAAAGGTACGCTGGGTGGTGGCGACCGCGAACAGACGGTGCGGGTTCAAAACCGTCTGCTGGGCGGTCTTGCGCCGGCGTCCTTTGAGCAGCTTCGTCCCTTCCTGCAGCCCGTTGCGCTCAAGCGCCGGGCAATTCTTCAGGACTACCACCATCCCATCGAGCATATCTACTTCATCGAACGCGGCGTCGCCTCGCTGCTGGTGCGAACGCAGCGTGATGGTCCAGTCGGAATCGCCATGGTTGGACGGCTCGGTTTTGTCGGAGTGGCGGCGGCGCTCGGTATGCAGCGCTCACCCAATCGCTGCCTAATGTCGGTCCCCGGTTATGCATTGCGCATCGCGGTGCCGGACCTAAGCAGGGCCGCGCACAGATCCCCGGACATCCAGCAGCAGCTGTTCAGCTATATCCACGCGCTGTTGGTCCAGAATGCCCAGACAACGCTTTGCAGCGCCCGCCACAGCCTGGAGGAACGGCTGAGCCGCTGGCTGCTGCTCGCAGCCGACCGTCTGGACGACCGGATCATCCCCGTGACGCACGATATGCTGTCGGTCATCCTCGGCGTGCGACGCGCCAGCATCACGACAACGCTTGCGGAACTGGAACAGTCCGGCGGGCTCATCAGGCAGCGAGGTGGCATCGACGTGTGCGATCACGCGGCCCTCGAGCTTAGAACATGCGAATGCTATCAGATCATAGCGTCGGAATACCGGTACCTAAATCGCAGCGGCCTGCACGAGCACCGCATTTCCGCGGACGCCGACCTTATGCGCGCCTGCCTTTGCTGCGTCTGACGCAGCCATCCAAACAGCTTGCTTCCGGCCAGCGCCGCGCGACTTCGTCCGCTGTCAATCTTTGTACGGCAGCGTACCGACTGACCGGCTTTAGTAGAAAGGCCGGTCCGGGCCTCAAAGCTATAGTGACGCCAGCGATAACAAGATCCAGGGCGGAGCTAGACTGATCCCTCATCTGGATGAGCCTTTCTCCAACTGGCGATATCCGCAGGAGGAGTCCAGATGAGCACGGGCAATTTTTTGCGCGTCACGCGACGTCGTTTCCTGACACAAACTGGTCTTATCCTCGCCGCCGCTTCGGTGCCGTCCCTTGCTGCCCCATTCGTTTCCCGTGCGCTTGCCGACACCAAATCCGTCTCCATCGTACAGTGGAGCCATTTCGTTCCGGAATACGACAAATGGTTCGATCAGTTCGCAAAGGATTGGGGCACGAAAAATAACCTCGACGTCACCGTCGACCACATCCCGGTCGCCAACGTCGCCGCGCGCGCGGCCGCCGAAGCCTCCGCTCAGTCAGGTCACGATCTGTTCGGATGGAACGGCGCAGGCGGGGCGCACCTCTACCGCAAATTCCTCGTCGACGTGACAAGCCTCGTCGAGGCAACCGAGAAGAAGTACGGCAAGGTCAGCAGGATCGGCCGCCAGATCGGATACAACCAGGACGATAAGACTTGGTCAGCTTTCCCCGATTTTTACATCAACTTCCCCGCCATGTACCGCAAGAGCATGTGGGACGAGATCGGGATGCAGCCGGACACGTGGGACAACGTGCGTATCGGCGGCGCCAAGCTGAAAGCCAAGGGCCATCCGGTCGGCATTTCGCTCGGACACAGCAACGACCCGAACACGACCTGGCGCGGCCTGCTGTGGAGCTTTGGCGGTGCACTTCAGGACACCGAAGGCAAGAACGTCGTGCTCAACAGCAAGGAGACGATCGAAGCCGTCAAGTTCGTCACCGCGCTGTACAAGGAGGCGATGACGTCCGAAGTGCTGTCGTGGGACGACTCCAGCAACAATCGCTATCTCGTTTCGGGCATCGGCTCGCTGATCGTCAATCCGATCTCCGCCTATCGCACGTTCCAGAAGGCAAACAAGAAGGGCGCCGACGACACCTTCGTGATGGCTCCGCCAAAGGGGCCGGTACGCCAGATCATGGGCGGCGCTTCCGAATTCTACGGCATCTGGAAGTTCGCCAAGAACAAGGAAGGCGCAATCGAGTTCCTCAAATACTACGCCGATCATTGGCCGGAGGCGTTCAAGGCGAGCGAAGGCTACAATAACCCCTGCTTCGCCAATCTGGTGCCGAAGCCGATGCCGATCCTCTCGAACGATCCGACTTCGACGCCATCAGACAAATTAGCGGTGCTACAGGAGTCCGAGCAGTGGTCGGCCTCCCCGGGATATCCCGGGCCGTCCTGGCCCGCCGTCGACGAGGTCTATAACGACTTCGTTATCTGCGACATGATGGCAAAGGCGGCGAGCGGTCAGATGTCCGCCGAGGACTCGGTCAAATGGGCGCACCAACAGTCTGATGCCATTTTCAAGAAGTGGCACGAGAAAGCTTGAAGCCGTGTCCGGACGCAGCCCTCCTTTGCGCGCTCCGGCAGCCGGCCACGTTGCAGCTCATTGGCAAACACGATTGGCGCCCTGCCCAGCGATTGGCAGCAGAGCGCCGCATGAGCTCCGGGAGGATCGATGGCAGCCGTATTGACCAGGGATATCGTCAAGAAGTTCGGCGAGATTAACGCCGTCAACGGCATCTCGCTGAGGGTGCCGGATGGCGAGTTCATGGTGCTGCTCGGCCCCTCGGGCTGCGGCAAGACGACGTTCCTCCGCATCATCTGCGGCCTCGAGCAACAGACCAGCGGCGACCTCCTGATCGGCGGCAATGTCGTCAACGACATCCCGCCCCGCGCCCGCGGCATTGCGATGATGTTCCAGAGCTACGGCCTTTATCCGCACTACACGGTACGTAATAACATTGCCTTTCCGCTGCGCACGCAGCGCATGCCCTCCCAGGACATCCAAAACAAGGTCGAGTGGGCCTCGCAGTTGCTCGGCATCGGCCATCTTCTCGACCGGCGGCCACGCCAGCTCTCAGGCGGCGAGCGCCAGCGTGTGGCGCTTGCGCGCGCGCTCGTTCGCGAACCGACCGCGCTTCTGCTCGACGAGCCGCTGTCCAATCTGGATGCCAAACTCCGTACCTCGGCCCGCCAGGAGATCAAGAACTTTCAGCAGCGCGTTGGCCTCACCACCATTTACGTGACCCACGACCAGATCGAAGCGATGGGCATGGGCGACCGTATCGCGGTGATCGATCATGGAAGGGTTCGGCAAGTGGGAACGCCAACCGATATCTATGAAGATCCTGCCGACCTTTTTGTCGCAACCTTTGTCGGCGCGCCGCCGATGAACATCGTCACCCGCAATGGCGGCGGCTATCTCGGATTCCGGCCGGAGAATTTCTTGCCCAGGGACATGATTGAAGACGGAGGCGCGACCGAATTTTTGTTTCGCGTCGACCGTTCGGAATATCTCGGGTCCGAGCGCATTGTTTACGGCGTGGTGGATGGCTTTGACTCGAAGCAGCCGATCACGGCGAAGTTGCCGCCAGCCCACGTCGCCGAAGGAAGCATTCGGCCAGGAGAGTGGCATCCGTTCGCCGTGAAGAACAGCGCGCTGCGCCATTTCGACGCCAACGGCAATCGTCGCACTCGCCACTGAACCGGGGATTCGCCGATGGCCGTCATCGCAGAGCCTGTTGCCAAGCCGATTTCACGCTTTCGCTTCATCCTGGACCGGCGCGAAGCGCTTGAAACGGTCTTGGTCGCGCCGGCGATCCTCTACGTCTTGCTATTGGTCGGCCTGCCGCTCCTGCTCGCGGTCTATTACTCGCTCAGCGCCTATACCATCTACAACCCAACCTGGAAGTTCGTCGGCCTGGCGAACTTCGAGCAGATCCTGCAAAATCCGAATTTCCTCGACACGTTGCGCAACACCTTCATCTTTACATTCGGGTCGCAATTGCTCGGCCTCATGCTCGGAAAGTTCGGCGCCTTCCTGCTGTTGCAGCCCTTCCCCGGCCGCAAGATCGTGCGAGCGCTAATCATCCTGCCTTTTGCGGTACCGGTCGCGCTCGCCACGATCGCCTGGCAGTGGATGTTCGATTCGCTCTACAGCGTGATCAACTGGACCCTGATTGCGGCTGGCATCCTTACTCGCGAAGAGGCGCCGAACTGGCTCGGCAATCCGTACCTTGCGATGCTGTGCATTGTCATTATCAACGCTTGGCGCTTCTTTCCATTTGCCATCGTGATTTTCCTCGCCGGCATCACTGCGGTTCCGCAGGACGTGATCGACGCCGCGACGGTCGATGGTGCAGGCTTTTGGCGCCGCAACTACCAGATCATCCTGCCGATGATCCTGCCGATCATGGCCATCGGCCTGATCTTCGGCATCGTGTTCACGTTCACTGATCTTTCCATCGTCTTCCTGCTGACCCAGGGCGGCCCCGGTGGCGCAACCTCGGTGCTGGGCTTTGAAGGCTTTCAGACCGGTATTGTTTCCGGCGACGTGGCGCACGGCGCCGCGATCTCGCTGTTCATGCTGCCGGTGCTGCTAGTCGTGGTGATCTTCATGCTTCGCTTTATTCGTCGCCGGGAGATTTGACATGTCGGAGCCTTTTGTTCGCTCGCTCCGCGGAACCGGGTTTTTCCTCGGCGTCGCATTCTTCGTTATCCTGGCCGCGTTTCCGTTCTATTGGATGGTGATCACGGCGTTCAAGCAGAACAGTGACCTTTACAACGTCACCAACATCCCGTTCTGGTTCAACGAGCCGCCGACGCTGGAGCACATCAAGTACCTGTTCGAGGAAACCCTGTTCGCGCGCTGGCTGTTGAACTCGCTGATCGTCGGCGTCTGCGTTACCGCGATCACCCTGGTCACCGCGGTTCCGGCCGGTTACAGCCTGGCCCGCATGACCAGTCGCAAGGGCGAAGCGCTCGGAATCATGATTTTCCTGACCTACCTGGTGCCACCGACTTTGTTGTTCCTGCCGCTGTCCCGAATCATCGCCGAACTCGGACTGCAAAACTCGATGTGGTCGCTGGTGCTGGTCTACCCGACCTTCACGATCCCGTTCTGCTCCTGGCTGCTGATGGGGTTCTTCAAGGCGCTCCCGGTCGAGATCGAGGAAGCCGCAATCGTCGACGGCTGCAGCCTGTTTGGCGCCTTCATCAAGATGGCGATCCCGCTGTCGGTGCCGGCGATCCTGACGGTTGTGATCTTTACGTTCACCCTGACCTTGCAGGAATTCGTCTACGCGCTGACCTTCATCTCGTCGTCCGACCAAAAGCCGATCACGCTGGGCGTCTCGACCGACCTGATCCGGGGCGACGTGTTCTTCTGGGGCGAGATCATGGCGGGCGCTTTGATTGCCGCCATCCCCGTAGCCATCGCCTACAATATCTTCCTCGATCGCTTCATCGCCGGCATCACCGGGGGCGCTGTCAAATAGCCATCGTGCTGCTTCTGGCAAGGGGGTGAACTAGGCTCCTGTGCGCCGCCTTCTTGGACCCGCGCCTCGGCCGCCGTAGCCGGATGCCGCGAGAACACAAAGAGTCGCATCCACTGTTCGGACATCATCCGACGATGGCGATGTGTCGGCTCAAAGAGAATGGGCGTTCGGACAGTCTGGCTGCCAAATTACATCGCTTGCGCCCGTACTACTTTGAGAGTTGAATTCATCGTGATGCTACGGCGCTGCTGAACGAATACATTCGACCGCAGCGATCACCGTCTGGTGTCTGCACCCCTCGCCGAGGTCAGGAGACGAGCTGCACGGATGAGGCAGCTTCTGCAAGAGGCCGCAGCAGACTGCATGTTGGATGTACGATACAATAAGGGAGGCAGAACAATGACAGTCAGTACAAGGCACCTTACCTATGCTGCCGCACTGGCCGCTATGCTTGCACCATCAGCTTGGGCGATCGCGCCGTCAGAGATCAATTCCGCTCGCATCGAGGCGGCCGAGCAGAACCCAGGTGATTGGCTGACCTATCACGGCGGCTATAAATCGTATCACTACAGCGGGCTCGATCAAATCAATGCAAGCAATGTAAAGAATCTCGAGGTCGCCTGGATCCATATGCCCGGACGTTCCACGCGCGGTCTGCAGTCGATGCCGCTCGTTGCTGACGGCGTGCTCTATTATTCGGGGTCCTATAGCCGCGTCTATGCGCTCGACGGGGCAACCGGCAAGATGATCTGGTCGCACTTTCCGGTGCTCGACGAGGAACTCGTCGCGATGCAGACGCACTCACCGTACAACCGCGGTGTCGCGCTCGGCGATGGCAAGGTCTTCGTTGGCACCGTCGACGGGCATCTCATCGCGCTCGACATGAAAACCGGCAAGGAGGTGTGGAACACGCATCTGGTCGACTCCAAGAAGCTCACGGTCGGCTTCACGGGTGCGCCGCTGGTGGTGAAGGACACCGTCATCATCGGCAGCCAGGGCGGCGAATGGACCTCGCGCGGTCCGCTGTTCGGAGTCGATATCAAGACGGGCAAGAAGAAATGGGAATTCTTCACCGTCGCCGGCACCGAGGAAGCCAAGGCCACCTGGGGTAGTGATTCCTGGCGCACCGGCGGGGGCGGCGCATGGATGCCCGGCACCTACGATCCTGAAACCAACACCGTCTGGTGGGGAACGGCCAATCCTGCACCGCTTTACGACTGGTCCGGGGCGGACTGGAAGAACAGCGGACCGCGGCCAGGCACCAATCTCTACACAACTTCGGTCATCGCGCTCGATCCCGACACCGGCAAGCTGAAATTCTATCATCAGGAGCTGCCCCATGATGCATGGGATTTCGACTCGGCAGTCGGTGAGTTCGTGATGATCGACCGCGACGGCCGCAAGCTCGTCGTGCATCCGAACAAGGGTGGTTTTGTGTTCGTCTACGACCGCGCCGATGGGAAGGTGCAGAACGTGTGGCGGATCGCGAAGAATATCAATTTCGTCAAGGATATCGATCCGAAAACCGGCGAACTGATCGGCCGACGCGACTTGACTCTCGGGAAAGCGAGCGAGCCGCTTTGTCCGGCGATTGCCGGCGGCGTCAGCTGGAACTCCGGTGCCTACAGCCCGAAGACAGGCCTGTGGTACAAGCTCGCCCAGGAATGGTGCATGGATGTGGACGTGATAAAGACCACGCCAATCACCGAGCCGATGGCGCAGCTCAATATCGGCGCGAATTTCAAGCTCGTTCCGCCGCCGGACGGAGCGGCGCGCGGTCATCTTGATGCACGTGATCCCGTGACTGGTGCGAAGAAATGGGAGGTCAATTTCGACGAGCCTCCGCTGGCGAGCGTGCTTGCGACGGCCGGCAATCTGGTGTTCGTGCCTGACTCGCGTGGTGTGCTGCGTGCTTACAATGCGGAGACCGGACAGGAACTGTGGTCGCATTTCAATGGCGTCGGTCACAATGGCGGCATCATCAGCTACAGCGCCGGCGACAAGCAATACATCGCAGTGCCGGCCGGTTGGGGCGGCATGGTGGCGGACGAGTTCCCGGCCCTTTTCGGCGAACCCTTTACGAGCATGCCGAAGGACGCCGGTGCGCTCGTTGTCTTCACGCTGAAACAATAAGAATGGTGAGGAGAGCCAGGGTGCAGTCGCCCCCTGTCTCTCCGGTCCAGATGCCAATGTTGAAGTCGATTCTTCTCATCACCGGCATTGCGTTGTCATTGCCCTTCGGCCTCTTTGCGCAGCAGAGCCAGGCTCCCAAGCAGGATCAATCGGCCCGCGAAACCGATATCGAGGGCGGGACGATGTTCGCGACCTCGTGTGGCTTCTGTCACGAGAACGGCGGCCGCGCCGCCGGCAAAGGGCCGAAGCTCGCGGGTACGGCGCGCAGCGACGATTTTATCGTGGAGCGGATCAAGAAGGGTAAGCCCGGAGCCATGCCCGCCTTCGGAGGCGCCTTTTCGGAGAGCCAGATCATGGCGATCCTGGCCTACATCCGAAATCTGGAAGAATGAGGCCGGAGATGCGCCAAAGCGTTTTCGTAGGCCTTTTGATCCTGCTCGGAGCCACCGGTGCCAGCGCGCGCTCGCTGGAGGCGATTCGTACACGCGGGGCGCTCACGCTTTGCGCACACCCCAATGCGTTGCCGTTTGCCAGCAAGCGTGATGTCGACCCCGGATTCCAGGTCGAGATCGCCCGTGAACTGGCGAAGCAGTTGAAGGTCGCGCTGGAGCAGCACTGGGTCGTCAACAGCTTTCAGTACCGCCGCGCGGACTGCGACATCATCATGGATGCGATCGCGAACCCCGCGGCGCTGGCGGAGGTGGGATTGCGCATGTCGCGGCCCTATCAGCGCAGCGGGGTCGCGTTGGCCGTCCGGGCCGACTCTGGCGCGGCGTCGCTGGCGGATTTGAGGCCTGGTCAGCGCGTCGGGGTGCAGGTCGGCTCGATCGCCTCCATGACACTCAGCAAGCGAGGCGTCCAAACCTCTCCGTTTGTCTTCGAAGATGAAATCATGGACGCGCTTGCCAAGAACGAGATCGACGCCGCGGCGGTTACACCCGCCGCAATTGGTTGGTTCAACCAAGTTCATCCCGATGCGCACGTGCGCCGCATTCCTGCTTTCGAAGACGATCCCGACTTGAACTGGAATGTCGCTGTTGGGATGCTCAGCCCAGACGAGAAGCTCAGGCAAGGACTCGACGCAGCCCTTGAAGCATTGCTCGCCGACGGCACCCTCGCGCGGATCTACGCGCATTACAATGTCGAATTGCGGTCGCCAAAATGAGCAGGGCTCCCGGCGCAAGAACTGACGGAGCAAACGGAATTCATTGGATGATGTTCACCATATCTTGACGTTCAACTTCGTCTCAAACAGCCTCGTGCACAAAGGAGTGCCAGCCTTCGGCATCGCACCCCCGGGGATTTTGTTGGCCCGATTGCTCTGGATTCGGCAGGTCGTCTCTGGGGCATTCGCGTCGGTTTGGCCGGTGCCGACGACTTCCGCCCTCCCCCTATAAACAGACATCGTTACCGCGCGTCGGCTCGTCTCAAACGGGCCATATTGCACGTGCCATTCCCAAGGATGGAAATTCACTGGCTTTCCGCTATTTTGTGTTGAGCCGCAATTCTGTAGCGGCGATCTCGAAACGAGGTTCGCGATGACCTCCAGGTCCTCGATCAGGCGGCTCGGCGCGCCGCTCGTCGCTTTTTTTCTGACCATCTGGCCGTTGGTCCCTCCGGTACATGCGATTGAGGACGCTGCAAAGGTTGGCGTGGTGTCCTTTGGTCTTTACGGGGATCAAGGCGTGTTTAGATCCGAGGCGACCGGCGCGGCTCAGGTCGTGGCCGACCGTTTCGAGACTGGACCGATCAACGTGGAGTACAATTCCAAGAAAGGGGGACGTGCAACGATCGAAGCTCTGACCAAGTCGTTGCAGACGGCCGCCAACCGCTTGGATCCCGAGAAAGACGTTCTCTTTTTGATTCTCACCTCGCATGGCTCTCCTGATGGCCTTGCAATCAAGGCGGGGCGGCTCACAGAAACGCTTACACCATCTCGTCTCCGCGACATGCTCGCGAAGACTGGTGTGCGACACAAGGTGGTGGTCATCTCGGCTTGTTATTCCGGAGTTTTTATCCCGCGCCTGGCGAGTCCCGATGTGCTGGTCATCACCGCGGCCGATGACAAGCATCCGTCATTCGGCTGCCAGGACAAGGCCAAGTGGACCTATTTTGGCGACGCTTTTTTCAATGTCGCGCTCCGGAAAGCCGTCAGCCTGAAGGATGCGTTTCTCGATGCGCGCTCACTCGTCCGGAAGCGAGAATTGCGGGAACATTTCGAGCCGTCGAATCCGCTCATGGCGGGCGGTGCAGACGTGCTGCCATTGCTTGTCGGACGCCCTTAAGCAACCGGCCGCGAGCGCAGAGGCTATTGCTCGCAGGCGTATCGCCGTTTCCGGTCACCCCCGATAAGCAGACTGTTTGGCGGCCCCCTAGGCTTCGCATTCGGGCCAATAGGCGACATCCTGCGCTTAGACTGATATAGGAAATGCAAACTGACGCGACTTTCCGAGTGAACGTGACCGAGAAGCTTGACTACCTTGACGCTCTGAGGGGATTGACTTGGCGTCGTTCGATCTGGACGCGCCCTAAGCTCGATTGGGACCATGACCATTGTGCGGCTTGCTGGGCCAAGTTCTCTGACACCATGCCGGACACCTTGAGAGAAGGCTACACCACAGGACCGGATTACCAACTTGGTGCTGGTTACGAGTGGGTATGCGACGAATGTTTTTCAAAATTGAAGGATCAAATGGCGTGGTCCGTTGGCGATCAAAGCGGATGCTAGCTAGCCGCTACTCGTGCTCCGATCGGATGTCCGCCCTGGGTCAAAATCGGCAGTCTACACCGTTGCGAGCCCCTTCCGGTCTACACCCAACAGCCGACGCTTGGACCGGCATCGAGCTAGGCAGGATCGGGCCACAAGCGGACATCATTCAATGACCTCGTCGGCGCCGGCGAGGAGTGTCGGGGTCATTTCGAGGCTGAGCGCCTTGGCAGCCTTCAGATTGATGACCAACTGGAATTTGTTGGGCCGATAGATCGGGATGTCGCCCGGCTTGGTCCCGTTCAGGACCTGATGCACGTCAATGGCAAGGCGTTGGGCAAGCTCGCCCAGATCCGGCGCATAGCTCATCAGCCCACCTGAATCCACATAGTCGCGAAAGGGATAGATGATCGGAATATGAAGTTTCCCGGCGAGTTCGGCAATGGAGGCGCGTCGTGCCAAAAAGGTGCCGCTCGCGTCAACCATGGCAGCGTCGAATTGCTGTGACGTCATCTCGGCAAAGGCGCGACGGAGTTGCGCGTCATTTACCTCCGGGAGGAAATTCCAGGTCAGCACGATGCCCAGGCCCTGCCCAGCTTTCTGAAGCGACAATCCGAGTGAGGTGTCGATAAAGATACGGGACGACGTCAGGTAAGCGACCTTGGCGGCCAAGGGCACCGCCTCCTTCAGGATTTGCAAGCGCTTGGCGACGATTTCGTAGCCTGCATCGATGCTGACACCCGTAAGGTTGCCTCCGGGATGCGCGAGGTTTGCAACCAATCCTGTCGCGACCGGATCTCCCATGATCGCAACAATCGGTATCGTTGTGGTGGCCGCCGCGAACGCTTCGACGAGATCGTTAAGATTGACAACGATCACCTGCGGGTCGCGGCCAACGACGGCGGCGGCAAGAGACGCAAAATGTTCGGAGCGCCCCTCTGCGGAATAACGCTCGACGACGATATTGGCTCCTTCCGCATAGCCCAACCCGCGCAGCGTTTCATGAAACCGCCGCACCCAGAAGGGGCCGGCAGTCTCCGTCAGCTGACCAGCGGGAATGCCCGAATGAACAAACGCAATGCGGTGCTGCCGCGGAGCCCGCTGCGCCCAAGCTGGGAGCGGCCAAGCCGCTGTCGCACCGCTCAGAAGCTTGATGAACTCCCGTCGCTGCATCGCCACTCCCCGACGCTCCCAACCCGAAGCATGCGGTCCGACCTATTCCGAGGCCAAAGCCACAGGAAGGGCCACCCTGCGGTGGCCCTTTTGATTATTTTTGAAGGTTTGCGGCGAAGAACTTGGCGGCTTCCGCCTTCGCTTCCTGATCAGCTTTGGCGTCGTATCTGAGCGGCAAATTGAACTTCTTGCCGAGTTCGGTCGCTTCGGGGTTCGTGAACGCGTGCACAGCGCCGGGATACTCGATAACCTGATAATCGGCCTTCGCTGCGTCGAAATCCTTCTTGAGCGCATCGTACTGCTCGCGCTTCGCGAACGGGTCGTCCGCGCCGTTCAGAATGAGGATTTTAGATTTGACGGTTCCCGGCGCCGGTGCAGGAGTGTTGAGACCAAGCGTTGCGTGAAAGCCCGCAACGGCGGCGAGATCAGCGCCGGCGCGTGCCATGTTCAGCACCACCGCGCCGCCGAAGCAGTAACCGACTGCGCCGATCCGCTGGGGATTGACCGAGCTCTGCTTGGCGAGTTGCTCCCGCGCTGCGTTGAAGCGCGCCTCCATCACCTTCGGATCCTTCATCACGGATCCCGAGAGCGCGCCGGCGTCCTTCGGGTTGTCGGCGGTCTTGCCGTCGCCGTACATGTCCGCAATGAACGCCGTGTAGCCCTGCTGTGCGAATTTCCGTGCCTCGTTATGGATATGCTTGGTGATGCCCCACCATTCGGGCACCATGACGATGCCGGGCCGCCTCGCCTGGGTCGCGTCGTCGTAGACAACGAAGCCCTTCATCGTGGTCTGGCCATCCGTGTAGGTGACCGGCTCTTCCCTGACCGCTGCGTGTGCGCTCGCGACCATGGCGATGGCGCAAAGTGCTCCCACTATGTTCGTTCGCATGCTGACCTCCCGCGGGTTTGGCACAAGACTAACATTGGCATACCAGCGACTCCTGCGCCAGGGTTTGAAACCCGTGCAGGTGCCCTCGGTGGCTGCGCCTAAACTTCAAGTTTCCGGACCTCCAGCTTGAGGCGGCGCGTGCCGACATTGCGGTTGGTCGCTGGATGACGCAAAGGCGCGTTGCGCGGTCCGCCCAACCGGGCGCTGTAGCCCATCTCGGAAAGTAGGCTCTGGTCCGACCGAGAGCGATATGCTTTGATGGGTGGGGGCGAGTGGCGCGTGGTGGCCTCATGTACATGGTCATTCGCAAGTACACCAAGGTTCGTTCGGTCGCGGACGCCGCCCGCCGCGCCAAGAGCGGCGTCGGCGAGATCCTCAGGCAATCGCACGGCTTCAGATCTTACCATGTGCTGGATGCCGGCGACGGTGTCGGTATCGCCGTGATGATATTTGACGACCGCGAAAGCGCCAATGCGGCGAACGCCAAGATACTCGCGTTTGTTCAAGCCAGTCTGCATGACCTCGATCTTGGAGTTCCCGAAATCGCTGCCGGCGAGGTTTTGGTGAACATCGAGCCTAATGGGCCCTCGGGCATCAAGTAGCCGAAAACCTCAGCAGTTGCGTGGCGGGTGTCGCCCCTTACTCATGTCGACCTGATGTCCCCGTCGCGTTTGCGGCGATCACGCCCTGGGCATCTGCATGTCGTCGGCCAGGAATATGTGACTGCACGCGCTTGGGGAGCACAACGACATGAAGCAACACACCTCCGAAGCATTTTCCATCACAGCAATCGGCTGGACACCGCTCGTGCTTATGGACACTGCGATGCCGCCACGAGATCCCGATGAAGACGAGGAGGAGGAAGACGACGAAGAGGACGATGACGAACCGGCGGTCGTGCGCGAGCCGGACGAAGACTAGGCTAGCGCGTGCTCGACAGTCGGCGCTATAATATCTGCCATGGGCTGGGATGCGAAAGACATAGCGCTCCTCACTAGGCTCTGGTCCGCAGGACAGAGCGCAGCGCAGATCGCGCGCCGTCTCGGGTGCAGTCGTAACGCGGTCTGCGGCATGCTGACTCGTCAGGGCCTGAAGCGCGGCCACAAGCCGCCCACGGCAAGACCCAAGATAAGGCCGGCCCCGAAGCTGAGGCCGACGTCGTCGGCAGCCTGCGCCCGTCCAGTCGCAAAGAAGGTGTCGCGGAACACAGCGGAGAGGCAGCAGCCCAAGGAATTCAGCAAGCAGCAGCTTTACGCCATGCTGGCTGAGGCGGTCAGAAACACGGGCTAAGAGCTCACCACGAACGTCGTTGCGCTCCCGTCAGTGCCTGGCCCGGTTCGACGGGTTCTTCCGCCGTGTAGCTTCCCAAGCCTTCGTCTGCTTTCAACTCAGATGGCAGCTCCGGCCAGCAAGAAAGCGCCGCCAAGCACGACCATCACGAGCCCAGGCCAGTTCGATTTGATGCCGAAGCCGCTACCTGGCCTTTCAGGTTCCAGCGTGTCACGCCCGGAGCGAAGCCACTTTCCACCGCTGAATCGGCCTCGCCAGATGGGCTGAAACGCCATTTGGAGTACGCCGACGAAAACAAGGAGCACACCAAGCCATATGAGAGTCATGCTCACCTCCTCTACCTGCGAACGCCGATAGGTTGCTGCGCCGAGAACCGTGGTCCATTCAGCGCCTGCCCGCTGCTCTCGGAATCAGACCGACCTTGGAAGCCGCCGGACACACCAGCGCGCCGCACGCAGGCTGGGGATCGCACTCACCGAAACTCAGGCGACGTCTAAGCGTCCTGCTTAGTCCTCGTCCGGCTCGCGCACGACCGGCGGTTCGTCGGTTTGGTTCTCTTCATCGTCTTGCTCTTCCTCCTCATCCTCTTCGTCGTCATCAGGATCTCGGGGCGGCATCGTGTCGGGCATGATCGCGAAGACGTGCCGGTCGATCTCGGCCGGAACCAGCTCGGGGAGTTGGGTCATGGTGTTGCTCCTCGGATGTGACCCTGGGGCACTCTACCCCTTTTCGGCGGGGCAGGCACGAAATTGGCGGCCGGCGCGGACGGTTGCGGGAGTGAAGGAGGAGGACTTTGCCTTTGGATGGCATGGAAGGCGATCTGTTCCGCGAGACCTGCGCGAGGTGCTGCGCCGGTCGAGTGCAGCCAGATGCCGGGCGGGCTGTTCAGCCCGGCGACCCGGTCCCCCGGGTTTGATCCAGCGCAAGATTCTGAATCGCTTTCAGGATAGCTTTGATCATTCAATGGTTCGTTGGAGGCCACAATGATCATTGAGCGCCTATCCCAAGAACACCGCAATATTGAGACGCTGCTCGCCGTGCTTGAGCACGAGCTTGAGATTTTCGATCGCGGCGACCACCCCGACTATGAGGTCATTCGCGCAATCATCAGCTACTTCGAACTCTATCCCGAGATTTACCATCATCCCCTGGAGGAGCTGGTCCTTGCCAAGCTAGAGCTTCGGGATCCGGCTGCGGCGGCAAGCGTCGGCAACCTGAGACTTGAGCACCAAAAGGGGACCGATCGATTGCGCCGCGTTGCTCGGGCGATCGACGGTGTCCTGTCGGAGCGGGAAATCCTCCGGCAAAACGTGGACAATATCGTTCGCGACTTCATAGAGAGCGAGCGGCGCCACATCATGATTGAAGACCGCGATTTCTTTCCTGCCGCTCTCAAGGCTCTAAAGCCTGCAGATTGGAGCGAAATCGCTTCGACCTCAATCGATCATGAGGATCCGCTGTTTAGCGAGGCTGCCGAAGAGACCTTCGGCGCGCTCCGAGAGCGCATCTTGCAGATGGAGCACGAGTCTGAGGTCGGACGACGTTAGAAGCGCTCCACCGGTGCACAATCGAAGATATCAATGCCTCGGCCGTGTATCAGGTCAGCTGCCTCGCCGCCGCCGAGATCATCACCAGCCCGCCGGTGATCACCGCGAGGTCCAAGATCGCGGTGTGGATGTGCACCGGCATCCGCTCGACGAAGGCTTTTGCGAGGAACGCACCGGGGATCGCAATCGCGCCGATCAGCAGCGCGAAGGCGAGCACCTGCGCGGTCACGGCACCGGCAAGGCCGAACACCGAGATTTTGATCAGGCCGGTGCCGAGCGAGATCATCGCATCGGTTGCGATCACCGCCGCGCCTTCGAGCCCGGCGGCCATCAGCAGCGATAGCAGGATCACGCCGGAGCCCGAGGTGCCGCCGACCAGCACGCCGTAACCGATCGAACCGGCGGCAAGGCCGGTGTCGCCGATCCTGACCTCACGGCGGCGCAGCACGCGGCGCAGCGGCACGCTCAGGATCAGCATGGAGCCGATCACGAGCGCCGCGCCCGCATTGGTCAGCCGCGTGTAGCCATAGGCGCCGAGTGCCGTCGTCAGCGCCGCGCAGAGAAGCACGATCAGCGCGCGGCGGCGGTCGGCATGGCGCAGATAGGCGATGGCGCGGCTGCAATTGGTGAAGATGGCGGAGATCGCGATGATCGGCACCACGGGCTCGGCGCCGACCAGCGGCACCAGCACCAGCGGCATCAAGGCGCCGGTGCCGTAACCGGCGAGACCACCGATGATCGAAGCCAACAACGCCATCAACGCGACCAGCAGGAGCTGAAGAATCGAGATGTCGGCGAAGCCTGAGACGATGGTCACGTTTTCTCATCGCGGCTGACGCGTGCCGCAGCTTGATCGGCGATGGAAGCGAGCGCGGCTTGCTCTAGTGGAAAATCCGCCGCAAGCCAAGCGTCCTCGGCGAGCGTCAACACATGTCCGAGCGAAGGCCCTTCCGCCATGCCGCGCGCGATGAAATCGGCGGCCTTCAGCGGAAATTTCGGCGCAGTCCAGCGCTGCGGCAGCTCGGCGAGCGCACGCCATCGCGACGATCCGATGTCGCCGCCGGCCCGCGCCCAGGCCAGCAACACGCGATCGTGATAGCACTCGGCGCCGAGGCGATAGAGCAGCCGGCGTGCGTCGGCCTCGTCCTTGATGGCCAAGCGCCACCAGCGGTGCCCCATCGAATCCAGCGCCTTGGTCTCGCTATTGGAGAGCCGCAGGCGCGTGGCGATGCGCTTGGCATCCTCGGTCACGGCGACCGTCAGCGCGGCCAGGCGCCGCGTTGCATTCGCCGGCAGGCCGAGCTCGCACTCGATCGCGATCATCGCCGACAGCGGACCTGTATAGACGACGCCCCCGGTCAGCGCCTGCAGCAATCCGCCCTCGGCCATCGCCAGCGCCGCTGCCGACGCACCGCCGACGACCAGCAGCTTGAGCATCTCCATGCGCACCCGCTCGGCCGAGAGGTTAGCCAGCCCCGCGCGTCCCCGGATGCAGGCGAGATAGCCGTCGCGGTCTGGCTCGCCGGCGCCGAAGGCGGCGTGGATACGGAAGAAACGCAGGATGCGCAGATAATCCTCGGCGATGCGCTGGCCGGGATCGCCGATGAAGCGCACGCGACGCGCTCTGACGTCCGCGATCCCGCCGACATAGTCGTGCACGACGCCATCAGCATCGACCGACAGGCCGTTCATGGTGAAATCGCGCCGCTCGGCGTCCTTCACCCAGTCGCGGCCGAATGCGACCTTGGCCTTGCGGCCGAAGGTTTCGGTGTCCTCGCGAAGCGTCGTCACTTCGTAGGGATGCCCGTCGATGACGAGCGTGACGGTGCCATGATCGATGCCGGTCGGCACGCTCTTGATGCCGGCGGCCTTGGCGCGCCGCATCACTTCGTCCGGCAACGCGGTGGTCGCGATGTCGATGTCACCGGGCGTAAGACCGAGCAGCGCGTTGCGCACCGCGCCGCCGACCACCCGCGCCTCTTCGCCGTCCGCGCCCAGCAATTGCAGCACGCGCGCGGTCCCGCCTGCGGTCAGCCAGGGCGCATGGGCAAGTAAAGGCTCCGCGATCATCCGTCGGCCCCTATTTTTCCACGCCCGGCACGAGCTTGCCGTGCTCGATATGGGCGGGAACGTAGGTCGAATCCGGCGCCGCGCCGGAGAAATGCGCGAGGCCGATCAACCCTGCGATCACCAGCACGATCGCCGCCAGCGCAAGGCGCGCGACGATCGCAACCGGCCAGGAGGATCGCGCGAACAGGCCGGTCCGGGTGGCGGCCAGGAACAGCGCATAGACGGCAAAGGGGATGAGGAAGATTCCGATCTCGGTCAGAACCGGCCGGATCATGATGAATAGATCCGCTCATAAAGCACACGCAGCATACCCGCTGTCGCACCCCAGATGTAGCGTTCCGCGAACGGCATCGCGTAATAGAACCGCTCCATGCCGCGGAATTCCTTGCTGTGCACCTGGTGGTTCACCGGGTTCATCAGGAAGGATAGCGGCACTTCGAACGCGTCATCAACCTCGGAATGGTTGATGGTGAGCTTGAAGCCCGGCCTGACCCTCGCGACCGTCGGCAGGATGCGGAAGCCGAAGGCGGTGCCGTAGAGATCGAGATAGCCGATCGGCTCGACGAAGTCCCGCGACAGTCCGACCTCTTCCTCGGCTTCGCGCAGCGCCGCATCGAGCGGGGAGGAGTCGGTCGCGTCGATCTTGCCGCCGGGAAAGGCGATCTGGCCGGCATGGTCGTTGAGGTGCGCCGAGCGCTGCGTCAGCAGGATGGTCGGCTCGGGATGGTCGACCACCGCGATCAGGACCGCCGCCGGCCGCACCGGCTGCTCGCGCGCGATGATCTCCAGCATCTTGTCGGTGCCGGGATCGCCCGAGGCGGGAATGATGTTCGGATCATAGAGGCCGGGCGGGACGTCGAAGCCGAGCCTGGCCCTGGAGCGGGCGAAGAAATCCGCCGCGCTGAGCGCAACCGGATCGGTCTTCAGGATAGTTTTGTTCAAAGCGCGGCCCTCACCTGCTCCGCGTCAGCCATGGCGAAGAATTCGCCGGCCGACTCGACGCCGAACATCGGCTGGCCATCGACCATCCGCTCCTCGCCCATGTCAACCAGATCGTAATAGAGCGCACGGGTGACCTTGGCCCAGAGATCGGCGCGGACATGCAAGTAGGGCGTCAGCCCGCCATCCTTCGCCTGCTCGAAGCGCAGCCGGTGCGCGGCATCGCAGGTCACCCAGTCGTCGACATTGGTGCGGAAGCTCAGCACGCGGTGGCTGCCCTCGCCGTGCTTCAGCATCTCGACCGCCATGAACGGCGCGTCGTCGACGCGAATGCCGACCTTCTCCACCGGCGTGACCAGGAAATGCTTGTCGCCCTCGCGCTTGAGGATGGTGGAGAACAGGCGGACCAGCGCATGACGTCCGATTGGCGTCCCCATGTAAAACCAAGTACCATCAGAGGCGATTCGGATATCGAGATCCCCGCAAAACGGCGGATTCCATAGATGCACCGGAGGCAGGCCCTTTTTGGCGCCCTCGGCATTGGCAGCGCTTTTGGCGGCGGCAGTCAGCCCCTCGAGACCGCGATCGGCACTCTGCCCTTGGTTCGCCATGGTTTGCCCTGACTTTGTCATTTGGCACGATTGGTGCAGGTCTACGTTGTACCTCGGTGAGCGGTTCCACTCCGGACGAGTCCGGTGTGCGAGGTCGCCACTTCGTGATGCCGTACATAACCCGAAGCCGATAAGGTGGGGATAGGTTAATTCAACGAATACATGGCCTTCCTGCAAGTCTAGCATAGGGCCCATGATCCGACGGATGACCTGACGTGATGTGCTGAGGTGAAGTGCTGACGTGACGGCGCAGGCAAGCCGCGTGGCAGGCTGAAGGAGCGAGCGAATGGCGGAAAGTGTCGAGAAACTCGAGGACGGTATCGTCCGTTCGGCCGAGCAGGTGTCGGGCCAGATTCGCGCGGCGAAGGAAGCGATCGCATCCGTCATCTTCGGCCAGGATCGCGTGATCGAGAACACGCTCGTCACCATCCTCTCCGGCGGTCATGCGCTGCTGATCGGCGTCCCCGGCCTCGCCAAGACCAAGCTGGTCGAGACGCTCGGCGTCACGCTCGGCTTAGATGCCAAGCGCATCCAGTTCACGCCCGACCTGATGCCGTCGGACATTCTCGGCGCCGAGGTGCTAGACGAGAGCACCGCGGGCAGGCGTGCGTTCCGCTTCATTGCAGGTCCGGTGTTCGCGCAGCTCCTGATGGCCGACGAGATCAACCGCGCCAGTCCGCGCACGCAGTCGGCGCTGCTGCAGGCGATGCAGGAGCAGCACATCACGGTTGCCGGTGCGCGCCACGACCTGCCGAAGCCCTTCCACGTGCTCGCCACGCAAAACCCGCTGGAGCAGGAAGGTACCTATCCGCTGCCCGAGGCGCAGCTCGACCGCTTCCTGATGGAGATCGACGTCGACTATCCCGATCGCGACGCCGAGCGCCGCATCCTGTTCGAGACCACCGGCGCCGAGGAGACGCTGGCCAGGGGATCGATGACCGCCGATGCGCTGATCGCCGCGCAGCGGCTGATCCGCCGCCTGCCGGTCGGCGATTCCGTGGTGGAGGCGATCCTGTCGCTGGTGCGCTCGGCCCGTCCGGGTCCCGACGCCGGCGAAGCCGGCAAGTTCATCGCGTGGGGACCCGGCCCGCGCGCCAGCCAATCGCTGATGCTGGCTGTGCGCGCGCGTGCGCTGATCGACGGCCGTCTCGCGCCCTCGGTCGACGACGTGCTCGACCTCGCCGAGCCCGTGCTGAAGCACCGCATGGCGCTGACGTTCCAGGCGCGCGCCGAAGGACGCACGATTCCGGACGTGATCCGGCAATTGAAGACACGGATCGGTTGATGGCGGCAGAGAACGGGCACACAGCAAAGGAGATCATAGCGATCCGACGTGCCGATGGCGAAAGCCGCACGCTCGCCGCTTCGCTGCCGCGCCTAGTGCTCGAGGCCCGCCGTATCGCCGCCAACGTCATCCACGGCCTGCATGGAAGGCGCCGCGCCGGCTCCGGCGAAAGTTTCTGGCAGTACCGTCGCTTCGTCTCGGGCGAGCCGTCGCAGAACGTCGACTGGCGGCGCTCGGCGCGTGACGACCATCTTTACGTCCGCGAGCAGGAGTGGGAGGCCGCGCACACGGTCTGGATCTGGCCCGACCGCTCGCCCTCGATGGCCTTCGCCTCGAAGACCGCGCGCGAATCCAAGCTCGAACGCACGCTGATCGTCGCCTTCGCGCTGGCCGAGCTGCTGGTGTCCGGCGGCGAACGCGTCGGCATTCCCGGGCTGATGGCGCCGACCGCGAGCCGCAGCGTGATCGACAAGATGGCGCAGGCGATGCTGCATGACGATGCCGAACGCCTCAGCCTGCCGCCGTCCTTCGTGCCCTCGGCGCTTGCCGAGACCATCGTGCTGTCGGATTTCTGGTCGCCGATCTCCGAGATCAGGGCCACGCTCGCAGGGCTCTCCGGCTCCGGCGCACATGGCACCATGGTGCAGATCGTCGATCCCGCCGAAGAGTCGTTTCCGTACTCCGGCCGCATCGAGTTCGTCGAGCCGGAAGGGTTCGGCGTGATCACCGCCGGCCGGGCAGAGAGCTGGGTGCAGGATTACACGGCGCGGCTCACGCTGCACCGCGACCAGATCCGCGCCGAGACCAACAAGCTCGACTGGCTGTTCACCACGCACGCGACCGACCGCTCGGCCGCCGAACTGCTGTTGTTCCTGCATGCCGGCCTGCAGGTGAGCAAGTCGGGCGCACGCACCACGACGATCAAGGCGGGGCCGGCCGCATGATGGGATTGCCGCTCGCCTTCACCGAACCGCTGCTCCTGATCGGCCTCGTCAGCCTGCCCGTGCTGTGGTGGCTGCTGCGGGTGATGCCGCCGCGGCCGCGCCGGATCGAATTTCCGCCGACGCGGCTGTTGTTCGACCTCGCGCCGCGCGAAGAGACGCCCTCGCGGACGCCGTGGTGGCTGACCGCGTTGCGCCTGCTCGCGGCGGCGCTGGTGATCTTCGCCGCCGCCGGCCCGATCTGGAATCCGCAGACGGGTCTTGCCGGCAGCAAGGCGCCGCTGATGATCATGTTCGACGACGGCTGGAGCGCGGCATCGCATTGGGACGTCAGGATCAGGGCCGCCGACGAGCTGATCGCCAACGCCGACAATGACCGCCGCGCCATCGCGCTGGTGCCGCTGTCCGAGCCGAACCGCGACATCACCCTGATGCCGGCGGGTGCAGCGCGCGTCGCGCTGCGGCAGCTTGCGCCAAAGCCCTATTCGATCGACCGCGTCGAGACTCTGCCCGCAATCGATCGTTTCCTCAAAGCCACCGGCGACTGCGAGATCGCCTGGCTGTCCGACGGCGTCGACACCGGCCGCGGCGAGGAATTCGTGGCTGGCCTCGGCAAGACCATCGGCGATCGCAGCCTGACCGTGTTCGAAGGCGGCACCTCGGCGCCGCTGGCGCTGGTCGCGGCCGAGAACGCCGCCGCCAGGATGACGGTGAAGGTGCTGCGCACCGACAGCGGCATCGCCGTCGGCACCGTGCGCGCGCTAGACCAGAAGGCCTCGCCGATCGGAGAAGCCCGCTATTCATTCGGCCCGCAGGACAAGGAGACCGATGCGGCGTTCGATCTGCCGGTCGAGCTGCGCAACGACATCACGCGACTAGAGATCTCGGGCGAGCGCTCCGCCGGCGCGGTGCAGCTGCTCGACAAGCGCTGGCGCCGTCGCGCCATCGGCATCGTCTCGGGCTCGACCAGCGAGACCGCGCAGCCGCTGCTGGCGCCCACCTTCTATCTCACCCGCGCGCTGGCGCCGTTCGCCGACGTGCGGCTCGCCGACAAGGGCTCGCCGCAGCAGGGCATCACCCAGTTCCTCGACCAGAAGCTGCCGATGATCATCCTCGCCGATGTCGGCACCATCGCCCCTGAGCTGCGCGAGCGCCTCAATGCCTGGATCGATCAGGGCGGCGTGCTGGTGCGGTTCGCAGGGCCCCGGCTGGCGCAGGCCGAAGACGATCTCGTGCCGGTCAAGCTGCGCAAGGGCGGCCGCACGCTCGGCGGCAGCCTGACCTGGGAGAAGCCGCAGCATCTCGCCTCCTTCGCCGCCGACGGTCCGTTTGCCGGCGTCGTGGCCCCCAAGGACGTCACCGTGAGCCGCCAGGTGCTGGCCGAGCCCGACGCGGTGCTCGCCACCAAGAGCTGGGCCTCGCTGGAAGACGGCACGCCGCTGGTGACGGGCGAGCATCGCGGCAAGGGGCTGGTCAGCCTGTTCCACGTCAGCGCCGACATGCGCTGGTCGGATCTGCCGATGTCAGGCACCTTCGTCGAAATGCTGCGGCGGGTGGTCGACATGTCCGGCTACACGTCCAAGCCCGGCGCTGGGGTCGC
Organism: Bradyrhizobium sp. SPXBL-04; assembly: GCF_051853035.1. Classification (NCBI taxonomy): domain Bacteria; kingdom Pseudomonadati; phylum Pseudomonadota; class Alphaproteobacteria; order Hyphomicrobiales; family Nitrobacteraceae; genus Bradyrhizobium; species Bradyrhizobium sp. SPXBL-04. The sequence continues at coordinate 6,634,367 of NZ_CP182472.1, forward strand.
GGCCGAGACGACCGCCGAGACGGTGGCGCCACTGCACATCCTCGACGGTTTCGGCGCGTTCGGCCCGCCGCCGGCCACCGCAAAACCGCTGCCGGCAGATTATCGCGACCGCGCCACACCCGATCATCCGCCGGGCTTCTATGGTCCGGCCGAAGGACCACTCGCCGTGAACACGCTTGCCGCCGCCGACCGCATCGCAGCCCTGAACACCGCGAGCCTGCGCGCCCGGCACGCCACCTACACCAATGCCGAGCCGCGCGACTTGCGCGGCTGGCTGCTGTCGACGGCGCTGGCATTGTTCCTGATCGACGCAATTATCGTCGCGCTGCTCGGCGGCGGGATTGCCGCGCTGCTGCGCCGCCGCGCTGCGCCAGCGATGATCATCTTTGCCCTGGTGCTCGCGGGCGTCGCGGCGCTCTCGCCGACGCCGGCGCGCGCCGACGGCGTCACGGACGAGTTCGCCATGAAGGCGGTGTCGCAGACCCGCCTCGCTTATGTCGTGACGGGTAATGCCGACGTCGATTCCATCGTCAGGGCGGGGATGAACGGGCTGACGCTGTTCCTGGCGCAGCGCACCGCGCTCGAGGCCGGCGACCCCGTCGGCGTCAATCCCGCGCGCGACGAGCTCGCCTTCTTCCCGCTGATCTACTGGCCGATCGTGCCCGGGGCGCCCAAGCCGCCGCAGGATGCCATCAACAAGATCGACGCCTACATGAAGCAGGGCGGCACCGTGCTGTTCGACACCCGCGACGCGATCGAAGCACCGCCCGGCGCGAACGGCGCGGCGCAGACCCCGGCCATGCAGACGCTGCGCGAGATCCTGTCCTCGCTCGACGTGCCCGAGCTCGAGCCGGTGCCGCGCGAGCACGTGCTGACCAAGACCTTCTACCTGCTGCGCGACTTCCCCGGCCGCTTCGTCTCCGGCCAGACCTGGGTCGAGACGCTGCCGCGCGACGAGGACGAGGACAGCGCGCAGCGGCCGGCGCGCGGCGGCGACGGCGTCTCGCCGATCATCATCACCTCGAACGACCTAGCCGGCGCCTGGGCGGTGCGGCCCGACGGCCAGGCCATGCTGCCGGTGACCGGCGGCGACACCCGCCAGCGCGAATTCGCCTACCGCGCCGGCGCCAACATCGTGATGTACACCCTGACCGGCAACTACAAGGCCGACCAGGTGCACGCACCAGCCCTGATCGAACGGCTCGGGCAATGAGCATGATCCGGAAAAGTGGGAACCGGTTTTCCGTGAAGATCATGCTCACAACGAATAGAAGGGCGATATGAATTACGGCATCGCGTTCACGCCGCTTGTTCCCGCGATCGTCCTCTGGCTTGCGCTGGCTGCGATCGTCATTGTCGCGCTCGTGCTGCTGCTGGCGCGCGCACGCGGCGCCGCCGTGCGTGTGGCCGCGTTGGCGCTGTTCCTGCTGGCGCTCGCCAATCCCTCCTTCACCCGCGAGGACCGCGATCCCCTCACCTCGGTCGCCGCCGTCGTCGTCGACAAGAGCCCGAGCCAGAATTTCGGCAACCGCAATCGCGAGGCCGCGCAAGCGCAGGAAGCGCTGGTCGACAGCCTGAAGAAGATCAAGGGCCTCGAAGTCCGCGTCGTCGATGCCGGACAGGCCGACGGCGAGACAGACGGCACGAAACTGTTCGGCGCCCTCGCCTCGGCCTTGTCGGACGTGCCGGTCGACCGCGTCGCCGGCGCGTTCCTGATCACCGACGGCCGCGTCCACGACATTCCGGCGAACGCCGCCGCGCTCGGCTTCCAGGCGCCGGTACAAGCGCTGGTCACCGGACAGAAGGACGAGCGCGACCGCCGCATCGCGATCACGGCGGCACCGCGCTTCGGCATCGTCGGGCAGACCCAGACCATCAGCTACCGCCTCGACGACCAGGGGGTCTCCGGCGAGCGTGCCAAGGTCACGGTCCGCAGGGACGGCGAGGTCATCAACGAGCGCACGCTGTCGAGCGGCCAGGCCGCGAGCGTCGACGTCGACATCAAGCATGCCGGTCCGAACATCGTCGAGATCGAGGCCTCGCCGCTCGAGCGAGAATTGACGCCGGTGAACAACCGCGCGGTCGTCGCCATCGATGGCGTGCGCGACAAGCTGCGCGTGCTCTTGGTCTCGGGCGAGCCGCATTCGGGTGAGCGCACATGGCGCAATCTGCTCAAGTCCGACGCCAGCGTCGATCTCGTGCATTTCACCATTCTGCGTCCGCCGGAGAAGCAGGACGGCACGCCGATCAACGAATTGTCGCTGATCGCGTTTCCGACCCGCGAGCTGTTCCAGCAGAAGATCAACGAATTCCAGCTGATCATCTTCGACCGCTACGCCCGCCAGGGCGTACTGCCGATCGCCTATTTCGACAACATCGCGCGCTATGTGCGCTCCGGCGGAGCGGTGCTGGTCTCGGCCGGCCCCGACTACGCCTCCAACACCAGCATCTGGCGCACGCCGCTGGATTCGGTGTTGCCGGCCGAGCCCGTCGGCGTGACGGAAAAGCCGTTCTATGCGCATCTGTCAGACATCGGCAAACGCCATCCCGTCACGCGCGGGCTGGAGGGCTCGGGATCCGAGCCGCCGCATTGGAGCCGGTTCTTCCGCACCGTCGACACCCGCAACGCGGTCAATCCGCCGGTCATGACCGGCGTCGACGGCAAGCCGCTGTTGTTCCTGTCGCGCTTCGGCGAGGGCCGCGTCGCGCTGCTGCTGTCCGATCACATCTGGCTGTGGGCGCGCGGCTATGAGGGCGGTGGCCCGCATCTCGACCTGCTGAGGCGGACGTCGCATTGGCTGATGAAGCAGCCGGATCTCGATGAAGAAGCGCTGCGCCTCCAGGTGCAGGGCAAGGATCTCGTGGTGGTGCGCCAGACCATGTCGGACAGCGTCCAGCCGGTGAACGTGACCTCGCCGTCGGGCGTGTCGCACGACCTGACGCTCAGCCCCGGCGATCCCGGCGAGTGGCGCGCCAGCCTGCCGGCGAACGAGCTCGGCCTGTGGCAGGCCACCGACGGCACGCTGAAGGCGCTGATCAATGTCGGCCCGACCAATCCGAAGGAGTTTTCGGAAGTCACCTCCACCACAGACACGTTGAAGCCGCTGACCCAGGCGACCGGCGGCAACGCCGTGCGCGTGGCCAGTGGCTCCAGCGTCGAGCTGCCGCGCATCCTGCCGGTGCGCTCCACCAGCGTCTTCCACGGCGACGGCTGGATGGGCGTGCGGATGCGCGATGCCAGCGTCGTGAAGGGCGTCGGCGTGCTGCCCATCTTCGCCGGCCTGATCGGCCTGTTGCTGCTGCTCGGCGCCTTCGCCGCGACCTGGGTCCGCGAGGGGCGGTGATCTCTTGATCGGGGCTCGTTCAACCTCTCCCGCTTGCGGGAGAGGTTGGCGCGAAGCGCCGGGTGAGGGTTCTCTCCAAACAGGGGGTCTCGCCTTTCGGAGACACCCTCTCCCCAACCCTCGCCCGCAAGCGGGAGAGGGAGCGCACCTTCTGCGTTGCTGCATCAGGCCTAATCTCAATCCACTCTAGTTGCCGGAACGACACATCGGGTCGGCGGCCTGCGCGCGCCGGTCCGCCCGCCGTTGACATCCGCTGATCGATCGGGCGATGTTACATTGTAACGCCGCGATGCCAGGGGATTGGCCGCGCGGTGTGGGGCGCTTTCGGATGAAATGGTTTCGGTCAAATGTGAGGCACGGTGCCCGGCTCGCGCTGTTCGCGATGCTGGTGCAGTTCGCGCTGACGTTCGGCCACAGCCACTGGTTCGCGCAGGCCGCGCCCCTCGCCCAATCCTCGCTGCAGCAGACGGACAGCGCCAAGGACATCGCCAAGGGCGTTGCTGCGATGGACCGCGCCGCGGTCCAGAAGCAATCGCCCGCCCGTCCTGACCGCGAGCATCCCGGCGACGACAATTGCGCGATCTGCGCCGTCGTCGCGATGGCGGGCACAATAGTGTTCGCGACGCCGCCGGTGCTGCTGCTGCCGCGGGCGATCGAACTGCTCCACCGCACCACCGATGCCGAATTCATCCATCTGAAATCGACCGGCACGGCGTTCCAGCCCCGTGCCCCTCCCGCCTCCTGACCTCCAACGCTTGATCACGCCCAGCCTCGCCGCATGGCGGCGAATGCCTGGGAGAAGTTGAAGTCGAATTCCGTCGCGCTGCGACGGCAGGCCGCCTCCGATCAACGGACCATCATGCGGACGGCCTGGCTGGAATCAGAACCATGTCATTTCAATTGCGACGCGCGCAGCGCCTTGGCGGAGCAAGCCTGCTCCTGCTCGGCGCCGCCGCCACGCCCGCCTTCGCCCAAGAGCCGGCACAACAGCCTGCGCAAGACAAATCGTCGACCGAGATCCCGGCCGTCACCGTGACGGCGCCGAGCCCGATCGTGCGCCGAGCGGTGGTGCCGTCGCGGACCCCGGGTCGCGGCACGCGAACCGCGCGGGTGCGCAGCCGGCAACAAACGGCGGAAGCCCCGCCCGCAGCCCCTGCGCCCGCCGCGCCTCAGCAGGGCGTGCTGCCTATCGTGACCAACCAGTTCGCGACCGTCACCGTGGTGCCGAACGAGGAGATCCGCCGCGAGGGCGGCGGTCAACTCGGCGATCTCCTGTTCTCCAAGCCCGGCATCACCGGCTCGAGCTTCGCGCCCGGCGCCTCCAGCCGGCCGATCATCCGCGGCCTCGATGTCAACCGCGTCGGCATCGTTGAGAACGGCACCAATGGCGGTGGCGCGTCCGATCTCGGCGAGGATCATTTCGTCCCGATCGATCCGCTCGCCACCAACCAGGTCGAAGTGGTGCGCGGGCCGGCCGCGCTGCGCTACGGCTCGACCTCGATCGGCGGCGTCGTCAGCGCCACCAACAACCGGATTCCGGACGCGATGCCGTCCTGCGCGCCGTCGTTCCAGACCTACGGCCTGCCGACCAAAGCCCCGCTCGCGAGCGCCGCGACCTCGCCTTGCGTCACCGCCGAGACGCGCACCGCGTTCAGCTCGGTCGATCGCGGCGTCGAAAGCGGCGTGCTGCTCGATACCGGCGGCGGCAATTTTGCGTTCCATGCCGACGCCTATGGCCGCACGACCTCCGACTATTACATCCCGAGCTATCCCTATCTCACCGACCAGTCGCGCCCCGTGAACGGTCGCCAGCCCAACTCGGCGACGCGCTCCGACGGCGCCTCGATCGGCGGCTCCTACTTCTTCCAGGGCGGCTATATCGGCGCGTCGATCACGCAGAACGACTCGCTCTACCACATCCCCGGCATCGACGGCGCCGACCACAACACGCGGATCGACGGCCACCAGACCAAGATCAACCTCAAGGGCGAGTACCATCCCGACGCGGCCGCGATCGATGCCGTCCGCTTCTGGGCCGGCGCGACGGATTACCGGCACAACGAGATCGGTCTTGCCGATCCCGCTGACCTGAGCAGCGACGGCATCAGGCAGACCTTCACCAACAAGGAGCAGGAGATCCGCACCGAGGTGCAGCTGATGCCGTTCAACGCCCGCTTCGCCGAGGTGACGACGGCGCTGGGCTTCCAGGTCGGGCATCAGGAATTGAGCGCGCCGAGCCCCGACAATCCCGGCACGCTGTTCAACGGCCTGTGGGACCCCAACAACAGCACCCGCGTTGCCGGTTACGCCTTCAACGAGTTCAAGTTCACGGAGGCGACGCGGGCGCAGATCGCCGGCCGCATCGAGCATGTCGAGCTGCACGGCACGACGCCGGACTTCCCCGCCGATTACCTGCCCGACGGCACGCCGCAGGCGGCGATCGCGCGCAATCCGTCCTTCACGCCGAAGAGCGGCAGCATCGGCCTGTTGCAGGACCTGCCGGGCGGCATGGTCGGCAGCATCACCGCACAATATGTCGAGCGCGCACCGAAGGCGGCCGAGCTGTTTTCCCGCGGCGGCCACGACGCGACCGCGACCTTTGACATCGGCAATCCGAACCTCACCATCGAGACCGCAAAGTCGGTCGAGCTCGGCGTGCGCAAGGCGACGGGGCCGTTCCGGTTCGAGGCGACGGTCTACTACACGCATTTCGACAATTTCATCTTCCGCCGTCTCACCGGCGTGTCCTGCGACGACGACTTTGCGTCCTGCGGCACGCCGGGCGCCGAGCTGAACCAGGCGGTCTACTCGCAACGCAATGCGAATTTCCGCGGCGGCGAATTCCAGTCGCAGCTCGACGTCGGCGCGTTCCAGGGCGGCATCTGGGGCATCGAGAACCAGCTCGATTTCGTCCGCGCCACCTTCAGCGACGGCACCAACGTGCCGCGGATTCCGCCGCTCAGAATGGGCGGCGGCGTGTTCTGGCGCGACGACAACTGGCTGATGCGCGTCAACCTGCTGCATGCCTTCGCGCAGAACAACGTCGCGGTGATCGCGGAGACGCCGACGGCGGGCTACAATCTGCTGAAGGCCGAAGTCAGCTACAAGACCAAGCTCGACCGCAACTGGTTCGGCGCACGCGAGATGATGGCCGGCATCGTCGGCAACAATCTCCTCAACGAGAACATCCGCAACTCGGTGTCCTACACCAAGGACGAGGTGTTGATGCCCGGCATCGGCGTCAGGGCATTCGCGAACTTCAAGTTCTGATCTCGTGTCAGTCGGGCCTACGGCCCCCGACATACATTGTCATTGCGAGGAGCCCTTGCGACGAAGCAATCCAGGCTGCTTTTGCGGAAAGATTCTGGATTGCTTCGCTGCGCTCGCAATGACGGTGTATGAGGCAACGCCGCGCTTCCAATTCGCAGCGTCGTAGCCCCTACCCCCGCGCCTTGCTCCAGTCGGGACCGACCGCGCCCGACACGCCTTCGAAGGCGCCGTCGACGAGCTCGAACACCAGGATACGGGCGGCGTCGACCGGGCCCGGCATGGTGACGCGGCCCTTGGGGACCGGCTTGAAGCCGACCCGGCTGTAATAGGGCTCGTCGCCGACCAGGAGCACGATGGCGTGGCCTTTTTCCTTGGCGTCCTTCAGCGCGCGCTCCATCAGGAGACGGCCGATGCCGCGGTCGCGGAACGGCGGCTCGACGGTGAGCGGCCCGAGCAGCAGCGCCGGCGTGTCGCCGATCAGGATCGGCAATTGCCTGACCGAGCCGACCAGCAGCGTGCCGATGCGCGCGGTGAAGGACAGTTCGAGCAGATGGTCGACGTGCTCGCGAATCCGATAGGCGCTGAGCACGAAGCGGCCGGGACCAAAGGTGCGCTCGTGCAGCCGTTCGATCGCCTGGGCGTCGCCGGCGGCCTCGGGAAGGATGGTGAGTGAGAGATCGGTCATGTCAGTTGGCGGGATAGCACCTGAACGCAGCGCGGTCCATCGGGCAGCAAAGATGCTCAGTTCCTTTTCAGCGCCGGCGGGAGAGGTGTTCACGACCAGTACAGCCCGCCCTCAGCGCCACGTCGCAATCAGGGGCTTGCCGCCCAGCACTTCCGCGATCCGCAGCCGTGTGCCGGGCGTGGTCCCCTCGGGCAGCGCCGTGATCGCGAAGAACCCGCATTCGACGATCTCGTGATTGGGCGCGGGCAGGCGGTCCTGGCTGAACTGCCTGACGACGTAGACCGCGACGTGGTCGCGGCGCGAGACGTGGCTGTTGAGGAAGATGCCGTGCAGCACGGCATCTCCGATCAGATCGATGTCGCCCTCCTCCTTGAGCTCGCGCCGCAGCGCGTGCGCCATGGTCTCGCCGAAATCGACGCCGCCACCGGGCAGGTACCAGCCGCTGACGTAGCTGTGCCTGACCAGGAACACCCGGTTCTCCGCGTCCAGCACCACGGCGCGGACGCCGAGCGTCATGCCGCGGACCAACAGGAAATAGACATGGAAGAGGCGCCGCAGCACCGGCTCGAATTTTCGTCGAATGGTGTTCAGACGTTCTCCCATCAGGCTTTCCTTGACACCCCCTTTTGAGGCCCTGCTTGCGCGCCGGCTGCGACCTTGCCATTACAGCGGAGCAATAGCGAGGCAATCGCGCGCCATGGCCCCCTTCACGCTCGCCCATCTGTCCGATCCGCATCTGCCGCCACTGCCGGAGCCGCGGCTGATCGAGCTCGCCGGCAAGCGCGCGCTCGGCTACGTCAACTGGACGCGCAATCGGCACAAATACCAGCGCCGTGAGGTGCTCGACACGCTGGTTGCCGACATGAAGGCGCAGGCGCCCGACCACATCGCGGTAACGGGCGATCTCGTCAACCTCGCGCTGGAAGCCGAATTCGCGCCGGCCCTGGCCTGGCTCGAAAGCGTCGGCCCGCCCGACCGCGTCACCGCGATCCCCGGTAATCACGATGCCTATGTCAGCGCGACGCGTCATCGTTTCGGCGAGACGTTCCTGCACTACATCGCCGCGGACACGCCCGACACCGTGGCTTTCCCAGCCGTCCGTCGGCGTGGGCCGCTGGCGCTGATCAGCCTGTCGACGGCGGTGCCGACCCTGCCGCTGATGGCGACGGGCACGCTCGGGCGCGATCAGCTCGCGTCGCTCGAACAGGTTCTCGACCGGCTCGCCGCGGAAGACGTCTTCCGCGTGCTGCTGGTGCACCACCCACTGAAATCCGTCGCGCGCCAGAAGCGGATGACGGACGCGGCCGAGCTGCTGGCACTGTTGAAACGCCACGGCGTCGAGTTGATCCTGCACGGCCACGACCACATTCATTCGACGATGTGGTTCGAGGGCCCGAACGGCAACATCCCTGCGGTCGGCGTGCCCTCCGCCTCCGCGCTCGCGCACGGACGCTACCCGGCGGCGGCGTATAATCTGTTCACGATCGAGAAGGACAATGCCGGCTGGCGTTGCGAGCAGACGGTGCGGAGCCTGGGGGTTGGATTCCAGATCGGACAGATCAAGCATACGCGGTTGATTTAGTTCACTGTCATTGCGAGCGCAGCGAAGCAATCCAGAGTCCCTCCGCGGAAAGATTCCTGGATTGCTTCGTCGCAAGGGCTCCTCGCAATGACGACGGAGGGAGCCTCACCAGCTCCGCAGCGCCGCCAGCACGGCGACGCCAAACAAGGCGGCGGCGCCGAGGATGAAGCCAAACACGAACGGCCACAGGCGCGAGCGGCGCGGCGGCTCGGTGGCCGGTGCTTGCGGTTCGGGCGGGACCACCATCGCATGCTCGCGCTCGATCATGCGACGCGCGACATAGTCGGTGACGGCCTCGACGATAACAGCGGTGTCGTGCGATTCGGCGAGCACGATGCGGCCGAAGCGGGTGTCCTGGACGAAGCGGTACAGCCGCTTGTCACGTCCCATCATGATATGGGCGACGACGTCGATCCAGAGCCTGGGCGTATCGCCCTGGCTGATGCCGCGGTCGAACAGGTCGATCTTATCAGGCACCTGCGCGAACAAGGGATCGAGCGCGTCGTTGAGGATTTCGAGCCGGGCCACCTCGGCGTCCCTGAGATCGACGACCACGCCGGTCCGGTCGGCGGCCTCGATCCGGGCGCGCAACAGCGCATCGCGCAGCCGCACCGGGCGCGGCTGGCTGGGATGGATTCCGCTGGTTTCGGGCTCTGACATTGTCGGCCTCGTCCTCAAACACCATGGTTAACCTATCAGCAACCACAGCGTCCGCAAAGGGCCCACAATTCCAGATACTTACGGCACCCACAGACGTTTCACCCGTGCCAAAAACAGACGATCCCACCCAGGCAGGGCCTGGATGGGACCATCCGTCCTTGGACGTCTTCTTAGTTCAGTGCGTCAGGCCGGGACCCGCGACGGCTCTTCCACGATGGAGAAGCGGACGCCGGCCTTGTGGCGGCTCTCCTCCGACACCTCGCGCCAACAGTCCTCGGCTTCCTTGCGGGTCTTGAACGGACCTTTGACCTGGGCCGAGCCTTCCACGAGCTTGTGGAAGTTCATCGAACCGAACTCGCCCCCGATCACCCAGAAATTGCTGCCTGTGGTCATTGTCAGTCTCCTGTCGAAGTGCCTGATGCGTTAGCCGAACTGGTTCATCGTGTTGTGGACGCCACCCGCCTTCAGGGCAGCTTCGCCGGCGAAGTACTCCTTGTGGTCGTCACCGATGTCGGAGCCGGCCATGTTCTGGTGCTTCACGCAGGCGATGCCCTGACGGATCTCGGCGCGCTGGACGTTCTTGACGTAGCCGAGCATGCCCTGCTCGCCGAAATACTCGCGTGCGAGATTGTCGGTCGAGAGCGCCGCCGTGTGATAGGTCGGCAACGTGATCAGATGGTGGAAGATGCCGGCACGCTTGGCCGAATCCGCCTGGAACGTGCGGATGCGCTCGTCGGCTTCCTTCGCCAGCGGCGTGTCGTCATACTCCGCCTTCATCAGCTCGGCGCGGTTGTACTGGCTGACGTCCTTGCCGGCTTCCTTCATCGCATCGTAGACCTGCCAACGGAAGTTGAGGGTCCAGTTGAACGACGGCGAGTTGTTGTAGGCCAGCTTCGCATTCGGAACGACCTTGCGGATGCGGTCGACCATCTTGGCGATCTGCTCGATATGCGGCTTCTCGGTCTCGATCCAGAGCAGGTCGGCGCCGTTCTGGAGCGAGGTGATGCAGTCCAGCACGCAGCGGTCTTCGCCGGTGCCGGGGCGGAACTGGTAGAGGTTGGAAGGCAGCCGCTTCGGACGCATCATCTTGCCGTTGCGGTTGATGATGACGTCGCCATTCTTGGCGTTCTCCGCCGTCACTTCCTCGCAATCCAGGAAGCTGTTGTACTGGTCGCCGATGTCGCCGGGCTTGTGGCTGACGGCGATCTGCTGCGTCAGGCCGGCGCCGAGCGAGTCGGTGCGGGTCACGACGACGCCGTCTTCGACGCCGAGCTCGAGGAAGGCGTGGCGGCAGGCCCGGATCTTCGCGAGGAAGACGTCATGCGGCACGGTGACCTTGCCGTCCTGATGGCCGCACTGCTTCTCGTCTGAGACCTGGTTCTCGATCTGAAGCGCGCAGGCGCCCGCCTCGATCATCTTCTTGGCGAGCAGATAGGTCGCCTCCGCGTTGCCGAAGCCGGCATCGATGTCGGCGATGACGGGCACGACGTGGGTCTGGAAGTTGTCGATCTTCCCGATCAGCTCCTTCTCCCTGACCTTGTCGCCTTCCTTGCGCGCCTTGTCGAGCGCGCGGAAGATGTCGTTGAGCTCGCGGGAATCCGCCTGACGCAGGAAGGTGTAGAGCTCCTCGATCAGCGCCGGCACCGAGGTCTTCTCGTGCATCGACTGGTCGGGCAGCGGGCCGAATTCGGAGCGCAGCGCGGCGATCATCCAGCCCGAGAGATACAGGTAGGTGCGATCGGTCTTGCCAAAGTGCTTCTTGACCGAGATCAGCTTCTGCTGGGCGATGAAGCCGTGCCAGCAGCCCAGCGATTGGGTGTACTTGGTGGGGTCGCCGTCATAGGCGGCCATGTCGGCCCGCATCAAGGCCGCGGTGTAGCGGGCGACGTCGAGGCCGGTCTTGAAGCGGTTCTGCAGGCGCATGCGTGCGACGGCCTCGGCCGTCACCCCGTTCCAGGTCGGCTGGGTCTTAAGAAGCGTCTGAGCCGCCTCGACCTCGCTCTGATACGAAGCCGGGCGCAGGAGGGGGCTGATGCCGCGGGGCTGATAATTCATGGCCTGATCCTTTTCGCTGACGACGGCTGTTTTGCCATCGACATTTTTGACAGTGCATTGCGAAATGCGTGTCAGGAGCTAAACGCGAAAACGGAAACTTCGTACAGGTGCCTTGTTTTTTATTGGTGATGTCATGTAACATCGGAACATGTAATAGATGTTATTTTGTAAATCTTGTTAAAAATTTGGGTCAATGAGACTGTCCTTAATGCACACGGAGACTGAAATGGCCGCCGATTCCGGCAAGAAACTCTTCGTCGGTCCGCGCTTCCGGCGGATCCGGCAGCAGTTGGGGCTGTCGCAGACCCAGATCGCCGAAGGGCTCTCGATCTCGCCGAGCTATGTCAACCTGATCGAGCGCAACCAGCGCCCGGTGACGGCGCAGATCCTGCTGCGGCTGGCCGAGACCTATGACCTCGACCTGCGCGACCTCGCCACCGCCGACGAGGACCGCTTCTTTGCCGAGCTCAACGAGATCTTCTCCGATCCGTTGTTCCGCCAGATCGACGTTCCCAAGCAGGAGCTGCGCGACCTCGCCGAGCTCTGCCCGGGCGTGACCCATGCGCTGCAACGGCTCTATGCGGCCTATACCGAGGCGCGTCAGGGCGAAACGCTGGCGGCGGCGCAAATGGCCGACCGCGACGTTGGCACGCGCTACGAGGCCAACCCGGTCGAGCGCGTGCGCGAGCTGATCGAGGCCAATCGCAACTATTTCCCGGAGCTGGAGCAGGCCGCGGAAACTCTTCGCGACGAGTTGAACGTGCCCGCCGAAGGGCTCTACGCGGCGCTGGCCGCGCGCTTGCGCGAAAAGCATTCGATCCAGACCCGCATCATGCCCGTCGACGTGATGCGCGAGACGCTGCGGCGGTTCGACCGCCACCGTCGCCAGCTCCTGATTTCCGAGCTCGTCGACCCGCCCGGCCGCGCATTCCAGCTCGCCTTCCAGCTGGGCCTAGGTGAATGCGCGCAGCATCTGGAGACCATCATCGGTCGATCCGGGCCGCTCGACGACGCGCCGCGGCGACTGTTCCGCATCACGCTCGGCAATTACTTTGCAGCCGCTGTCATGATGCCCTACCCGGCATTCCTCGCCGCGGCCGAGGCGCTCAATTACGACATCCACGTGCTGGCGCAACGCTTCAATTCCGGCTTCGAGCAGGTCTGCCATCGCCTTACGACATTGCAGCGGCCGAACGCGCGCGGCATTCCGTTCTTCCTGCTCCGTGTCGACAATGCCGGCAACGTCTCGAAGCGCTTCTCGTCAGGCACGTTCCCGTTCTCGAAATTCGGCGGCACCTGCCCCTTGTGGAACGTGCACTCGACCTTCGACACGCCGGACCGCCTGCTCAAGCAGGTGATCGAGCTTCCCGACGGCACGCGCTATTTCTCGATCGCGCAGATGGTGCGCCGCCCGGTCGCGCCGCATCCGCTGCCACAGCCACGCTTCGCCATCGGCCTCGGCTGCGAGATCCGTCACGCCGCGCGCCTGACCTACGCCGCGGGCATCGACCTGGAGAAGACCGAAGGCACGCCGATCGGCGTCAACTGCCGTCTCTGCGAGCGCGAAAACTGCGCCCAGCGCGCCGAGCCGCCGATCACGCGCACGCTGATCCTGGACGAGACGACGAGAAGGGTGAGTTCGTTTGCGTTTTCGAATGCACGGGAGTTGTGAGCGCGGCTGCTTCCACGTCATTGCGAGCGAAGCGAAGCAATCCAGACTGTCTCCGCGGTGACAGCCTGGATTGCTTCGTCGCCAGCGCAAAATTGCTTCGCAATTTTGTCGCGGGCTCCTCGCAATGACGAAGGGCCTACGCCAGCGTATGCACGATCACCGGCCCGGCCACGGCGCGGGCGTCGCCGGCGAGCAGCGGCCCCAGATCCTTCTCGATCCAGGCGATCGCGCGCCGGTTCGCCTCCTCCGCCTGCTCGAACTTGTCGAAGATCGAGATCGCGGTCACCGTGTCGTCGCCGGCATAGACGACGTAATAGGCGCGGAAACCGTCGACGTCGCTGATGATCGGAACGGCGCCGTCCTTGATGCGGCGCGCCAGCTCTTCCGCACTCCCGCTTTTCGCCTTGGCCTGACGGATGGCGGCATACATGGCATCCTCCTTCCGGCTACTGATGTGAGGGCCCGGTGCCCGAAGCGGATGTTACGCCGAAGCGCGCCGCCAATCCACGCTTGGTTAACCCCGCCCTAATCCGCCTCCACGATCTGCAACCAAGGATTAAGCACGCCTCAACATCGGTGCCTTAGTCTTGCCCCACTCACTTTTCGCAAACAACGGTGGCCTATCCTGCCGGCGAAGTGAGATCAGGGGGTTCATCATGCGCATTGCGTTGCTGCTGACCGCAACCATCGTCGGCGCGCTCTTCGCCAATCCATCCATTGCCGGATCGCTCGATGCGTCCACTGACGCAGCGCAGCCGCTGCCGCCAGGCTTCCAGAGCTACCGCGGCTACATGTTCGACCTGTCCGAGAATCGCGACCGCAAGGATGTCGACAAGCTCACCGACAATCTGAAGAGCCAGATCGACGTCGTCGAAGGCGTCGGCCTGTCGCCGCGCGTGCTGCGCTTCTTCCACACCGTTCCGATCGTCGCGAGCGAGCTGGCCTGCCTCGACGAAGGTGCCGCGACCGCGTGCTACGGCCGGGTCACGCCGGACATCCAGCGCAGCGCGCCCCGGACGCTGACGGTCTGGGACCCCGGCAAGCAGCGCTGGACCAATCCCAATGCCATCGATCTCGCGGTCGATTCGGGCCTCGGCGTGATCATGCTGCGGCCCGACATGATGCGTTACGAGAAGGAGGCCGTGCTGCTGCACGAGCTGCTGCACGCCTATCACGCGCGGCTGTTGCCGGACGGCTACGCCAACAAGGGCGTGATCGCCTACTATGCCCTGGCCAAGTCCAAGGACCTGCTGCCCAAGGAATCCTATGCGCTGAAGAATCCCATGGAGTTCTTTGCCGTGACCGCGAGCATCTTCCTCTCCGGAAAGAGCGAATTCCACGATCCGAAGTCGCGCGAGACGCTCAAGGAGAAGATGCCGGACTATTACAAATATCTGGTCGGCGTGTTCGGCTTCGATCCCGACCCGGCAGCCTCGAGCGGTCCGGTCGCCTCGCTGAAGTGAGGCAGACGTCGCGCGTCCTGCGCCAGACCACATCAGAGCCGCGCGAAATGCGCGGCTTTTTTGTTTTGTCAGCCGGAAGCTGCGGATGACGCGCAGGCGGCAATTGCCAAGGCGGGGCTCGATCTGCATAGTCCCGCCCGCATCGATACCGTTTTCGAAGGGGATAGAACAACATGGCGGACGCCGACCTGGATGTCGTGATCCGGCAACTGGCCAGACAGCTGCATACGGGCCTAATGACCCGCGCCAAGGAGCGGCGGGATCGCTTCAACGGCCTTGCGGCCAAGGCCAAGGGCAAAGAGACCAGCGACCGCTTCAAGATGATGGCCAAGGCCACCCTGGAGCAGGCCACCGCCGCCGCCAAGCGCCTGCAGATGTCCGCCGACAACGTCGCCGACAGCTACGCCCGCGCCATGCGCCTCGCCGCCAGCACGCCGGTTGCGGCCAAGGTGGAGAAGAAGGCGAAGGAAGAGAAGCCGGCGAAGAAGGCTGCCAAGGCGAAGAAGGCAAAAGCCAAGAAGGCGAAGTAAGGCGCGGAGCTCGCACTTTACCTCGCCCCGCTTGCGGTCCGCTTGCGGGGAGAGGGAGAGAACTCCCATCACCTTCTCGGCCCGGCGAGCCGGGTCGGCTCGACATTCGAAAGCTCGGCGAGCTTGGCGCGCGCGGCCTCGCGCGTGCGGGCGTCCTTGCCGGCGGGCAGCGCCAGCGTGGCTTCGAAATCGGCGCGCGCGTCATCCGCTTGGCCGCGGGCGAGGAACGCCAGGCCCCGGTCGAGGCGGGCCTGCGCGTCCGAGGGATCGAGGCGGACCGCCGTGCTGTAGCTCAGGATGGCGCGGTCGAGATCGCCCTTGGCGGCGAGCGCGAGACCGCGCTGGTGATAGGGCGCGGCGAGCTTCGGATCATGCGCGATCGCCTCGTCATAATCCGCGATGGCAAGCTCGAGGTCGCCGTTCTGCCGGCGCGCCAGCGCCCGGTCGCGATAGAGCGAGGCGCGGTTGGGATTGAGGTGGATGGCCTCGTCGAAATCGGCGATCGCCCGCCTGAAGTCGCCGTGGCGCAGCGCGATCCGTCCGCGGCCCTCATAGGCGAAGGCGATCAGCGAGCCGCGCAGCGGCGAGAAGCCGATCACGGCCGAGCAGATGTCGGGATCGTCCTCGTCGCCGCAATTGACGACCATGTGCGTGGACAGCCCAATGAGCACGCAAAGGACGATCAGCAATGGTACGGCAGCTCTGGTCATCTTCGACGCTGGCCGGCTGAGGTCCGGCCACGCATCCCCTTTCGAAGAAATGGTCTCGCCGCGGTGTTAGCACCGGCGCCGGGGAATTTGTGTGCGCCAGGTCACAAAGCCTGGCGCAAATTCCAGCCGGTTCCGCGTCAGCCCCAAGGACCACGTGAAGGAGAGGAGCGGCCCCACGGGCTTCGCGGCGGATAGTTCTCGTTGGCGCCGACCGACGGCGCCTGCGCGCCGAGCTCGGCCGCGAGCTGTTGAAGCGCCGCGATGCGGTTCTGGGTCGAGGGATGGGTGGCGAACAGATTGTCGACGCCGTGGCCCGACAGTGGATTGATGATGAACATGTGCGCGGTTGCGGGGTTTCGCTCCGCTTCCAAGTTCGGCACCTGATGCGCGGCGCCCTCGATCTTCACCAGCGCGGACGCCAGCCACATCGGCTGTCCCGCAATGCGCGCGCCGAGATTGTCGGCGGCATATTCGCGCGTGCGGCTGATCGCCATCTGCACCAGCATGGCGCCGAGCGGGGCGAGGATCATCATCAGGATCGAGCCGACGATGCCCAGACCATTGTTGTTGTCACGGTGGCCGCCGAAGAACATGCCGAACTGCGCCAGCATGGAGATCGCGCCGGCGATGGTCGCGGTAACAGTCATCAGAAGCGTGTCGTGATTCTTGATATGCGCGAGCTCGTGCGCGATCACGCCGGCGAGCTCCTCGCGGCTGAGCTGGTTCATCAGGCCCGTGGTGACGGCAACCGCGGCGTTCTCGGGGTTGCGTCCGGTCGCGAACGCGTTGGGCTGCGGCTCGTCCATCAGGAACACGCGCGGCATCGGCAAGCCGGCGCGGCCGGCAAGCTCGGCGACGAGACCGACCAGCTCCGGCGCGCTGGCACGATCGACCTCATGGGCGCCGTACATCGAGAGCACCATGCGATCGGAGTTCCAGTAGGTGAAGAGATTGGTCGCGGCGGCAATGACGAGCGCGATCATGGAGCCCGAGGCACCGCCGATCAGATAGCCCACGCCCATGAACAGGGCAGTGAGGCCTGCGAGCAGCATTGCGGTACGAAGATAGTTCATGGCCGTCTCCTGGCGCGGCCGCGCCGCTGGAGGCATTGCCGGCCGGCAAGCCTGAGGTAGGGATGACCCCGGCCCGGGTGCAAGGTTTCAAGGTGCGTCGCGGGGCCGCGGCTATTGTGGGAAGAGGTCATTCGGGGTCACCCAATGGGCCCGGACTGACGAAGGGAATGGCTCGGCCGCTTTCATTCCTTTAGACTGCGGCAGATTCCTCCTCCCCTCCGGAAACCTCATGCTCCTGACCCGATGTGCGATCGCGACCATTGCTCTCGTCGCGTGCTCCTTTGCTGCCTCCGCCCAGTTCGCGCCAACGCCCGCCAAGCCCGTGGCGCCGAAGGCGCCCTCGCCGCGCGCGGCATCGTGCCACAATGGCGCGAGCTTCGATCGCTTCCTGGCCGACGTGAAGCAACAGGCGGTGGCCGCCGGCGTGTCGCAGCGCACGATCGCGGAAGCCTCGCCGTATCTCGTCTATGACCAGGGCATCGTCAATCGCGACCGCGGCCAGCGCGTGTTCGGTCAGCTCTTCACCGAATTTGCCGGCCGCATGGCCGCACCCTATCGCATGCAGAACGGACAGCAGCACATCAAGCAATACGCTGCCGCATTCGCGCGCGCCGAAAAGGAATATGGCGTGCCGCCGGCCGTGATCGCCGCCTTCTGGGGGCTGGAGAGCGACTTCGGCGCCAACATGGGCAATCTGCCGACGCTGAAATCGCTGGTGTCGCTCGCCTATGACTGTCGCCGCTCCGAGATGTTCGTGAACGAGACCATCGCCGCACTGAAGATCATCGACCGCGGCGATTTGAACCCCGAGGAGATGATCGGCTCCTGGGCCGGCGAGCTCGGACAGACTCAATTCCTGCCCGTGCATTATGTCAACTACGCGGTCGATTATGACGGCGACGGGCGGCGCGACCTGCTGCGCTCGGGACCCGACGTGATCGGCTCGACCGCGAATTACATCGCCAATGGATTGAAATGGCGGCGCGGCGAGCCGTGGTTGGAAGAGATCAAGGTGCCGCAAAACCTGCCGTGGGATAAGACCGATCTCACGGTGCGAGAGCCACGCTCGACCTGGGCCCAGCTCGGGGTGACCTATCCCGACGGACGGCCGCTGCCGAATGACAATCTCGCGGGGTCCGTGCTGCTGCCGATGGGGCGCTTTGGACCAGCCTTCATGGCGTATGCGAATTTCGCGGCTTACACCGAGTGGAATAACTCGCTGATCTATTCGACCACCGCGGGCTATCTCGCCTCGCGCATCGCTGGCGCCCCGCCAATGCGCAAGCCAATGACGCCGGTGGCGCAGCTGCCGTTCAACGAGCTCAAGGAATTGCAGCAATTGCTGGTGCGTGCCGGCTTCAATGTCGGCAAGGTCGACGGCGTGCTCGGCCAGCAGAGCCGCGCCGCGGTGAAGGCGATGCAGATCAAGTACGGCCTGCCGGCCGATTCCTGGCCGACCGCGGAGCTCTTGGCACGCATGCGCGGCGGCACGGCGCAGGCGCAGCCAGCGAGCGTGTTACGATAGCGGTCCATCCGCTGTCATGCCCCGCGAAAGCGGGCATCCAGTACGCCGCAGCCCATCGGTTCAGCCACAGCCGTCGCGGCGTACTGGATCGCCCGGTCAAGTGTTCAGCCCGGGGACATGACCGACGGGTGTTCGGGGACATAGCCGACACATCATAGTGCAGGGATTTGGCGGTAAAGGAGGCCAAGTCCATGCCCTGGCGAGAGGTGTCGGTGATGGATCAGCGGCGGGAGTTCGTGCGGCTTGCGATGCAGGAGGGAGCGAACCGGCGGGAGCTCTGCCGGCGGTTCAATATCCATCCCGACACGGGCTACAAGTGGCTTGCCCGATGGCAAGCGGATCAGAATGTCAACGACCGCTCGCGCCGACCGCATGCGAGCCCGGGACAGACCGATTGCGAGCTCGAGGCACGTATTCTCGCGGTGCGCGATGCCCATCCGGCATGGGGAGCTCGCAAGATAGCTCACTGCCTGGAGCGCAATGGTTTGCGTTCGCCAGCAGTCTCAACAGTTCATCAGATCTTGCGTCGGTCTGGCCGCATCAAGCCTCCGATCGGCGGCCCGATGGCAAGCCAGCGTTTCGAGATGCCGGCCCCCAATCTGTTGTGGCAGATGGACTTCAAAGGCTGGGTTCGGCTCGGCAATGATACCCAGTGCCATCCTCTGACGGTGGTGGATGACCACTCCCGCTATGATCTGTGTCTGCAGGCCTGTGCCGATCAACGCACAGATACCGTGCGCAGCCGCCTGGAGAAGACCTTTCGCCACTACGGGCTCCCGGAGGCCTTCTTCGTCGACAATGGTTCGCCCTGGGGTGATCCTTCCGGCGAGCGATGGACACGGTTCTCGGTGTGGCTGCTCAAGCTTGGCGTCGCCGTCATCCGCAGCCGCCCATATCACCCGCAAAGCCGCGGCAAGAATGAACGATTCCACCGCACCCTCGCGGCTGAGGTGTTCGCACTGCGACAGTTCCGCGATCTCGCAGAGACGCAGCGTGCCTTCGACGCCTGGCGGGAAGTCTACAACTTCGAACGGCCACACGAGGCGCTCGGACAACAGGTCCCGGCCAGTCGATATCGGCCCAGCCAGCGACCAATGCCCGATCGATTGCCACAGGTCGAATACGACAGCCATGAGATCGTGCGCCGCGTCTCCACGACCAAGGCCTATGTCAGCTTCAAGGGACGTCTGTGGAAAGTGCCACAGGCCTTCCGTGGCGAGCGCCTCGCCATCCGCCCCTCGGCAAACGATGCGCAATACGGGATCTTCTTTGCCGCCCACCAAATCGCTATCATCGACTTGGCGAGCGGAGAAAGTGTCGGCTATGTCCCCGAACACCCGTCGGTCATGTCCCCGGGCTGAACATCAAGCCGGGCGATGAGAGAATTTTCGCATCGCACAAGCCGCTTCCGCGATTGTATTTTTCCATGACGTTCCCATGTGAGTGGCTCAGGTTTTCTCCTGAGGTTTCCCACCATCACAGCGAGCATCACATGTCCTTCTACGACGCCGTCGTCCCCGCCTATTTGCAAATGCTGAATAGCCTCACCGGCCTGCTCACCAAGGCGGAGGCGCATTGCGCGGCCAAAAAGATCGACCCCGGCGTCCTGCTCGGGTCCCGCCTCTTCCCGGACATGCTGCCGCTGTCGAAGCAGATCCAGCTCGTCAGCGATTTCGCCACCAAGGGCTGCGCGCGGCTGACCCACAGCGACGTGCCGTCGACGCCCGACACGGAGACCAGCTTCGCGGAATTGAAGCAGCGGCTGGCGAAGACGATCGACTATGTGAAGTCGTTCAAGCCCGAGCAGTTCGAAGGTGCCGACGTCAAGGACGTCACCTTCCCGGCCGGTCCGGACAAATCCATCACCATGAAGGGCCAGCAATTCCTGAGCGCGTTCTCGCTGCCCAACTTCTATTTCCACGCCGCAATCGCCCACGGTATTTTGCGCCACAACGGGGTCGAGATCGGCAAACGCGATTTCCTCGGCGCGAACTGATTTGCCAAATCGCACGGCCGCGTAGCGGAATTTCCCTGCCGCGGCCGAAATTGCACATGAATCATGCTACGCGGCCTTGCCGCGTAGCTCGCCTGCAGTTTGAGTATGGCTCCGCCCTTGCGCCTGATGTCGCGATGCACAAGTGTTCGTGACCTCTCATTGCCTGGAAACATTCCCCATGAGCCGTCCGACCAAATTGTTTGAGACCTACAAGCTCGGCCCGATCACGCTGGCCAACCGCCTGGTGATGGCGCCGCTGACGCGCAACCGTGCCGCGCCCGGCACGTTCGTGCCCAGCCCTCTCGCCGCCGATTATTACAGCCAGCGCGCCTCCGCCGGGCTTCTGATCACCGAAGCGAGCCAGGTCTCGCAGCAAGGTCAGGGCTACCAGGACACGCCCGGCATCTATTCCAAGGACCAGGTCGCCGGCTGGCGCAAGGTCACCGATCGCGTGCATGAGCGCGGCGGCAAGATCTTCATCCAGCTCTGGCATGTCGGCCGCATCTCGCATGTCGATCTCCAGGCGAATGGCGCAGCCCCGGTGGCGCCGAGCGCGATCCGCGCCAAAGGCAAGACATTCGTGAACGGCACCTTCGCCGACGTCTCCGAGCCGCGCGCGCTCGAGCTCTCCGAAATTCCTGGGATCATCGACGACTTCAAGCGTGCGACGAAGAATGCGCTCGAGGCCGGTTTCGACGGCGTCGAAATCCATGGCGCAAATGGCTATCTGCTCGACCAGTTCGCCCGCGACGGCGCCAACAAGCGCACCGATGCCTATGGCGGCTCGATCGAGAACCGCGCACGGCTGATGCTCGAGGTCTCCAAGGCGGTTGCAACTGAAGCCGGCGCCGACCGCACCGGCATCCGCATCTCGCCGGTGACGCCGGCCAACGACCTCTCCGACTCCAATCCGCAAGCCTTGTTCGATCACATCGTCGACGGTCTCAGCGCGCTCAAGCTGGTCTATCTCCACGTGGTCGAGGGCGCCACCGGCGGTCCGCGCGACATCGCGCCGTTCGACTATGCATCCTTGCGCAAGCGCTTTGCCGGCGCCTACGTCGCCAACAACGGCTACGATTTCGATCTCGCCACCAAGGTGCTGGACGCGGACGCGGCCGACCTGATCGCCTTCGGCAAGCCCTTCATCTCCAACCCCGACCTGGTCGAGCGGCTGAAGCAGGGCGTAGGCCTGAACGATTGGGACAAGGCCACATTCTACGGCGGCGGCGCCAAGGGGTACACGGATTACCCGACGCTGGCGGCCGAGCCGGCGGAGTAAGGCGCATACGCTGTCATGCCCCGCCACCGGGTCTCGCCTCCGGCGAGCCCGATGGCGGGCTCCGGCGGGACATCCAGTACGCCGCATCTTCTCGATTCAATCACGACCGTCTCTGGAATACTGGATCGCCCGCCTTCGCGGGCGATGACACCGAATGTGTGGGACGCTTGTGCCACAAGCTCGTCATTGCGAGGAGTTCGCGACAAAATTGCGGAGCAATTTTGCGCTGGCGATGAAGCAATCCAGACTGGCTCCGCGGAAAGACTCTGGATTGCTTCGCTGCGCTCGCAATGACGGCGCGGTTGCAGGGTGCGCTCACCAACAAAGAAGGTCGGGGTTGCACCCGGCCTGTACCTGCCGGCAGACTCACGCCAATGCGCGTGTCTCAGTTTCTGCAGTCACCATGCGTTCCACGATGCGACGCATGCGCTGCGGGGCGGCATCGATGGCGAGGCGGATGGTCTTGGCATTGGGGCGCGCCTGCACGACCTCCTCGATGCGCTCCAGAATCTCCTTGTCCTCGTTAAAGGCGATACGGAAATCGGCGTGCAGGCGCTGATCGACATCGGCATCGTCAAGCGCAAAATTGCGCACATGAAGCCAGTGATCGATGCAGATGTGATCGTCGACCGGCGTGATGAAGTGGCATGCGAAGATGCGCAATCCCTTCCCTCGGTCCGTGGCATCGACGATCTTGCCGGCGTCCGCGCTGCCGAAATCGATCACTGCGATACAAGGCGCAATATAGTCGTAATAGTGCCAGCGATCGACATTGCCGGCGAAATTGCCGTGCTTGGCGAACAGCGGGATCGGCGGCGCGTTCCTGATCCACCGCCACACCAGCACGCCATCCTCGGAAAAAGTGTGCTCGACCGGAATGTCTTCGCTGGCCGAATTGCCGAGCGTCGACAGGTGGACGAAGCTGACATGCGCGGGATCGCAGAGATTGTCGGCGAGGTTGAGATAGTTGGTTTCGATTCGAAGAGCGTCTCCTTCCGCCGCATGCCAGTCGCTCTGACCGTATTGCGGCAGATCATAAATCCGCGACGGGTCGGCGAGCGCGGGATCGCCGGGCCAGATCCAGACCAGTCCCATCTTCTCCCTGAGCGGATAGGACGACACCCGTGCATTCGGCGGGATCATCGGCTGACCCGGAATCCGGACACAGCGCCCGTTGGCCCCAAATGTCATTCCGTGATAGCCGCACTCGATTGCATCGCCCTTGAGCTTGCCCATCGACAGCGGCGCCAATCGATGTGGACATGCGTCGTCGAGCGCAACGACGCCGCCCGCTTCGCTGCGGTAGACGACAAGGTCCATGCCGAGAATGCGGTGGCGCGACAGCGTGCGCGTGACGTTGCGCGACCACGTCAGCGGGTACCAGGTGTTGCGGGGAGCAAGCAGGTTCATGCGGCACCTCTAGTTCTTGAGCTTGGCCATCACCTCGGCGTCGGCGGGCTGGTAGTCGGCGCCGTCGACATAGCGCCAGTCGGTCATCACGCCCTGGCCGTCCCGTACTGCGAGCCTGCCGACATAGACGCCCATGGTGGATTGATGGTCGATCGCACGGAAGGCGATCGGCCCCACCGGCGTGTCGACCTTCAGATGCTCCATCGCCTTGATCAGATCATCGGTCTTGGTGGAGCCGGCCATCTCGATCGCCTTCGCGAGAACCAGCGTGTTGGTGTAGCCGATGAGTGCGCCGATGTTGGGCGGCTCTTTGAAACGAGCGACATAAGCTTGCAGGAACGCATCATGGGCCGGGGTCTTGATCTCGCTCCAGGGATATCCGGTGACCAGCCAACCGGGCGGCGCCTCGTCCCTCAGCGGCGCGAGATATTCCGGCTCCCCGGAGAGGATGCTGACGACAGCGCGGTTTGCGAACGCCTTGCGCGTCGACCCCTCGCGCACGAACTTGGCGAGGTCGGCCCCGAATGTCGCGTTGAAGATGGCGTCCGGGCTCTCCGCCATCATCGCCTGCACGACCGCACCTGCATCGATCTTGCCGAGAGGCGGCCATTGTTCGGAGACGAATTCGACGTCGGGCTTCAATCGCTTCAGTTCGCGCTTGAAGCTCGCCACCGCCGCCTGACCAAACTCGTAGTTCGGTGCAATCGTCGCCCAGCGCCGCGCGGGGAACTTGGCCGCCTCCTTTGCGAGGATGGACGCCTGGGTATACGTGCTCGGCCGCAGCCTGAACGTATAGCGATTGCCCTTCTCCCAGATGAGGGCGTCAGTCAGGGGCTGTGAGGCGAGGAAGAATGTCCGCTTCTGCTTGGCGAAATCGGCGACGGCGAGGCCAACATGGGAGAGGATCGTGCCCGTCAGGAGCTCGACCTGCTCACCGTCGACGAGCTGACCGGCTGCGGTGATGGCGACGTCCGGTTTGCCGGCGTCGTCACGGGCGATGATCTCGAGCTTGCGGCCGAGCACGCCGCCTTTGCCGTTGATCTCGTCGCGCGCGAGCTCCCAGCCCTGGCGGTAGCCGCGGGTCCCCAGCGGGAGGGCCGAATAGCTTGAGATCTCTCCGATCCTGATCGGCGGCGGCTCTGTCGCCCGACCTGCGCCGCAGGCCACCGCCAGGACAAGTCCGACGAACTTCGCAACAGCCGAAATGCGCATATCAGCCTCCCGCCATTGGGACCAGCTTATGTATGTAGTACTTACTACATAGCGAATACCAAGAGCTAATGATTGTCAATGGCGAAGAAATCGGCGGGCTTGCCAAAAAGACGGCAAGCCCCATCCTGCTGGTTGTGATTCCCTGGGATACGCGATGCCCAACGATACAGAGCCGCCAGCCCGCACACTGGCCGGCCCGCGCCTCAAGCGGCCAGCCAAGCGGACAAAGGCTTCAACGGTTCGACGGACGCGAGCGCCCGATCAGACCCGCGAGGCCATTCTGCGTGCGGCCGTCGCCGAGTTCGCCCGCGAAGGCTATGGCGGCGCGCGGGTCGATCGCATCAGCAAGGCCGCCAAGAGCAACGACCGGATGCTCTATTATTACTTCAAGAGCAAGGAGAAGCTCTTTCATCAGGTCATCGAGCATTGCTATGCCGATCTGGTCGCGTCGGAAGAGGCGCTCGATCTCGACTTTTCCAGCCCGCGCCAGGCGCTGGCGGCACTCGTCGCCTTCAATTGGAACTACTATTGGGCCCACCCGGAGCTATTGAGCATTCTCGCTACGGAGAATCTCTTCAAGGGTCGTCACGTCAAGAACAACATCCGCCGCAGCTTCGCCAATACCCAACTGGGCATGCTGGAGCGCGTGCTCCAGAGCGGCATCGAACGGCGTGAGTTCAGGCCGGACTGTGACCGCCTCCACCTCTATCTGTCGATCCTATCGCTGACCTATTTCTACCGCGCCAACCTCTATACGCTGTCGAGCTACATGCAGACCGACCTCGCCGATCAGGAGATGCGGAGGGCGTGGCTTGCACATGTGCAGGCCATGATCGAGGATCTGGTGAGACGGAAGGAGTGAAGGCGCGCGCTACAGGCTCATCATGGCGAGCGCAGCGAAGCAAACCAGAATCCTTCCGCGGCGACAGTCTGGATTGCTTCGCTGCGCTCGCAATGACGGTGTGGAGACAGCGCGCCGAACTCCAGAAAAAGGAGAAAGGCCGGGATCGCTCCCGGCCTTTCGTGCTTGATGCCTTACGCGCCGCTTACTTCGCTTCCGCGCGCTTGGGCGGGGTGGCCGGCCACGACTTGATCAGCGTGTCGTAGTCGACCGTCTCGCCCTTCGGCTTCTCGTTGGCGAGCTTGCGCTGCGGCGCAATCGTGCCGTCCTTCTGGGCCTTGGCGAACCAGTATTCGGCCGACTCCTTCTTGTGCAGCTTCGGACCGCAGGCGCCCTGCACGCCGGACTTCTCCAGGCGCTCCATGACGGAGTCCTGGGCGGCCGCAAGGGCATCCATCGCGGCTTGCGGCGTCTTCGCACCGGACGACGCATCGCCGATGTTCTGCCACCAGAGCTGCGCGAGCTTCGGATAGTCGGGCACGTTGTTGCCGGTCGGGGTCCACTGCACGCGGGCGGGCGAACGGTAGAACTCGATCAGGCCGCCGAGCTTCGGCGCACGTTCCGTGAAGGACTTATCCCAGATGTCGGATTCACGGATGAAGGTGAGACCGACATGGCTCTTCTTCAGGCTCACCGACTTGGAGACGATGAACTGGAGATAGAGCCAGGCTGCCTTGCGGCGGTCCGCCGGAGTCGACTTCAGCAGCGTCGCGGAGCCGGCGTCCTGGTAGCCGAGCTTCATGCCTTCCTTCCAGTACGAGCCATGCGGCGACGGAGCCATGCGCCATTTTGGCGTACCGTCCGCGTTCACCACCGGCAGACCCGGCTTCACCATGTCGGCGGTGAAGGCGGTGTACCAGAACATCTGCTGGGCGATGTTGCCCTGCGCCGGCACCGGGCCGGCCTCCGAGAAGGTCATGCCCTGCGCCTGCGGCGGCGCGTACTTCTTCAGCCACTCGAGATACTTGGTGATCGAGTAGACCGCGGCCGGGCCGTTGGTGTCGCCACCACGCTCCACCGAGGAGCCGACCGGACGGCAGCCTTCCATACGGATGCCCCACTCGTCGACCGGCAGGCCGTTCGGAATGCCCTTGTCACCGTTGCCGGCCATCGACAGCCAGGCGTCGGTGAAACGCCATCCGAGCGAGGGGTCCTTCTTGCCATAATCCATATGGCCGTAGACCTTGACGCCGTTGATCTCCTTGATGTCGTTGGTGAAGAACTCGGCGATGTCCTCATAGGCGGACCAGTTCACGGGCACGCCGAGCTCGTAGCCATACTTGGCCTTGAACTTGGCCTTGTAGTCGGGATTGGTGAACCAGTCGTAGCGGAACCAGTAGAGGTTGGCGAACTGCTGATCGGGAAGCTGATATAGCTTGCCGTCCGGCCCCGTGGTGAACGACTTGCCAATGAAGTCGTTGACGTCGAGCATGGGATCGGTGACGTCCTTGCCCTCGCCGGTCATGTAATCCGACAGCACGATGGTCTGGCCGTAGCGGAAGTGCGTGCCGATCAGGTCGGAATCGTTGATCCAGCCGTCATAGACGTTCTTGCCCGACTGCATCTGGGTCTGGAGCTTCTCGACGACGTCACCTTCCTGGATGAGGTCGTGCTTGAGCTTGATGCCGGTGAGCTCGGAGAACGCCTTGGCCAGCGTCTGCGATTCATATTCGTGCGTCGTGATGGTCTCGGAGACGACGTTGATCTCCATGCCCTTGAAGGGTTCGGCGGCCTTGGCGAACCATTCCAGCTCCTTCTTCTGGTCTTCCTTCGACAGCGTCGAGGGCTGGAATTCCGCGATCCACTTCTGGATCACGGCGTCGTCGGCGGCGCGAACCGGCGCCGAGACAGCGAACGACACCGCAACAATCGCGGCGACGCTGGACATGGTCAGAAAGCTATTCTTGGTCAATGGACCTTTCCTTCTCCTAAACTGTCGCATGTTATTCCTCCGTTGCAGCGACAAACTTTTATACAGGCCCGGGTTGGTCCCGGATCTGGCCGTCCCTTCGCGAGCTTCAGACCGTGCGGAAAATGAGCACGGCCGTGGCCAGCGAAATTCCTGACGCGAGCCACAGGCTCGAGATCTCAAAACCCTCCTCACCGATCGGCAGCGTGGCGATCGCATCGGTGCCGACGAGGCCGATCCACACGAGGTGAATGACGGCGGCCGCGATCAGCGAGATGAACAGGCGGTCGCCGCGCGTGGTCGGAATGCTGAGTACGCCGACGCGCTCGGCCTCGGGATAGACCGCGGCAAGCCACGTCATCACGGCCAGCGTGCAGGCGAGCGCGGCGAAGAAGATCGCGGTCGGCAGCGTCCAAGCCATCCATGCGATTGATTCCATGCCCGCCTCCTTACACGCGACCGAGCGCAAAGCCGCGCGCGATATAGTTGCGGACGAACCAGATCACGAGCGCGCCCGGAATGATGGTGAGCACGCCGGCGGCGGCGAGCAGGCCCCAGTCCATGCCGGCGGCCGACACCGTGCGCGTCATGATCGCGGCGATCGGCTTGGCCTGCACCGAGGTCAGCGTGCGTGCGAGCAGGAGCTCGACCCAGGAGAACATGAAGCAGAAGAACGCGGCGACGCCGATGCCGCTCGCGATCAGCGGCACCAGGATCCTGATGAAGAAGCGCGGGAACGAATAGCCGTCGAGGAAGGCAGTCTCGTCGATCTCGCGCGGCACGCCGGAGACGAAGCCTTCGAGGATCCACACCGCCAGCGGTACGTTGAAGATGCAGTGCGCCAGCGCGACCGCCCAGGGCGTATCGAACAGGCCGATCGCCGAATAGAGGTTGAAGAACGGCAGCGCATAGACCGCGGCCGGCGCCATGCGGTTCGACAAGAGCCAGAAGAACAGGTGCTTGTCACCGAGGAAGCGGTAACGCGAGAACGCGTAGGCCGCCGGCAGCGCCACCGCGATCGAGATGATGGTGTTGAGAACGACGTATTCTAGCGAGTTGATGTAGCCGGAATACCAGCTCTCGTCGGTGAAGATGCGCTTGTAGTGCTGCAGCGTCGGGGTGTGCGGCCACAGCGTCATCGTCGAGACGATCTCGCTGTTGGTCTTGAAGCTCATGTTGACGAGCCAGTAGATCGGCAACAACAGGAAGATCAGGAACAGCCCCATGACGAGGCGGCGGCCGGGGATCGAATGCATCAGGCCACTCCTTCCTTAGGCTTGAGCGCGGGCACGGGCTTGAGCCCAGCCACAGGCTTGGGCTCCACCGCCGGCTCGCTCTCCGCCTGGACTTTGCGTTCGACGCCGGCATTGGTCATGACGGTGTAGAAGATCCAGCAAACGATCAGGATGATCAGATTGTAGACCAGCGACAGCGCGGCGGCCTTGCCGAGGTCGAACTGGCCGAGCGCAATCTTGACCAACTCGATCGACACGAAGGTCGTGGAGTTGCCGGGCCCGCCGCCGGTGACGACGAAGGGCTCGGTGTAGATCATGAAACTGTCCATGAAGCGCAACAGCACAGCGATCAAGAGCACGCGGTTCATCTTCGGCAGCTGGATCGCCTTGAACACGGCCCAGCGCGAGGCGCCGTCGATTTGGGCGGCCTGGTAATAGGCTTCGGGAATCGACTTCAGGCCGGCATAGCAGAGCAGCGCGACGAGGCTGGTCCAGTGCCAGACATCCATCACGATGACGGTGACCCAGGCGTCGATGTCGTTGGAGACGTAATTGTAGTCGAAGCCCATCGCGTTGAGGACATAGCCGAGCAGGCCGATGTCCGGACGGCCGAAGATCTGCCAGATCGTGCCGACCACGTTCCACGGAATCAGCAGCGGCAGCGCGAGGATCACGAGGCAGGCCGCGACGGTCCAGCCCTCGCGCGGCATCGACAGCGCGACGACGATGCCGAGCGGCACCTCGATGGCGAGGATCACCAGCGAGAAAAACAGATTGCGGCCGAGCGAGGCGAGGAAGCGGCCGCCGAGATCGGTCGAAGGATCGAGCAGCTCCTTGAACCAGCCGACGCCGTTCCAGAAGAACTGATTGTTGCCGAAGGTGTCCTGCATCGAATAGTTCACCACCGTCATCAGCGGCAGCACCGCCGAGAAGGCGACGACCAGGAACACCGGCAGCACCAGGAACCAGGCTTTTTGGTTGACGGTCTTGTCCATCAGGCGGCTCCCTCCACCAGAAGGCTGTCGGCATAGACGTGGACATGCAACGGATCGAATTGCAGCCCGGCGTTGCCATCCGGGCTGGTGAAGCCGCCAGGGGCGCGCGCCGCGAGCTTTGCGTCCCCGAGCCGCGCTCGCGCGAAACGGATGCGACCGAGATCGTCGATGCGCTCGATCTTCGCGGTGAGCAGGTCGGGCGCGGGCGCGACGACCTCGACGAATTCGGGACGGACGCCGATCTCGATCTTCGCGCCCGAAGGCAGATTGTCGTAGCTGCGGTTGAGCGCGATGACATGGCCGCCGATCCGCGCCTCGCGTCCCCTCACCTCCGCGGGCAGGATGTTCATGCCGGGCGAGCCGATGAAATAGCCGACGAAGGTGTGCGCCGGCTTGTCGAACAGTTCGGCCGGCGTGCCGCTCTGCACCACGCGGCCGTCATGCATGACGACCACGGTGTCGGCAAAGGTCAGCGCCTCGGTCTGGTCATGGGTGACGTAGATCATCGTGAGATCGAGCTCGCGATGCAGCGCCTTCAGCTTGGAGCGGAGCTGCCATTTCAGCTCCGGATC
Source organism: Bradyrhizobium sp. SPXBL-04 (assembly GCF_051853035.1). Lineage (NCBI taxonomy): Bacteria > Pseudomonadati > Pseudomonadota > Alphaproteobacteria > Hyphomicrobiales > Nitrobacteraceae > Bradyrhizobium > Bradyrhizobium sp. SPXBL-04. The sequence continues at coordinate 6,664,445 of NZ_CP182472.1, forward strand.
GATCACCGTCAGCGGCTCATCGAACAGCACGGCGGCGACGTCGGAGCGGACGAGGCCGCGGCCAAGCGAGATCTTCTGCTTGGCGTCGGCCGTGAGCCGCGTCGCCTTGCGGTTCAGATAGGGTTCGAGATCGAGCAGGCGGCCGATCTCGGCAACGCGCTTGTCGATTTCGGCCTTCGGCACGCCGCGGTTCTTCAGCGGAAACGCCAGGTTCTGCCCCACCGTCATGGTGTCGTAAATCACCGGAAACTGGAATACCTGGGCGATGTTGCGCTTCTGGGTTGACAGCGGTGTGATGTCCACCCCGTCGAACATGATCCTTCCGCGCGAGGGCGTGATGATGCCGGAGATGACGTTGAGCAGCGTGGTCTTGCCGCAGCCGGACGGCCCGAGCAGCGCATAGGCGCCGCCCTGCCGCCAGGTCATGGTGACGGGCTTCAGCGCAAAGCTTTCCGGCGCGGCATCATTGCCGCCGTAGGAGTGCGCGAGATCGACGAGGTCAATGCGGGCCATGTCGCACCTCCCTCAAGAGCTTTTTCTGTTTGACGCGTTTTCTTCACGCGAACCGCTACGCACTTCGCTTGAAAACGCTATGCCAGGAGCCGCGACGAGCCGGTCGGCCGCGTCGAAGACAAAGACATCATTGGGATCGAGCACGGCATCGATGGTCTGGCCCGGCTCGAACTCATGCACGCCGTGCAGCACCGCCACCCAATTCAATCCGTCGCGGGTCAGATGCACGAAACTCTCCGAACCGGTGATCTCGGTCACCGTCACCGTGGCATGGAAGGCGTGGCGGTCGGCCTCGCCATTGGCAAGGGCGAGCTGATGCGCGCGGAAGCCGACGCGATAGGCGCCGTCGGCAAGGCCTGCATAGAGCCCCCTGGCCGGTGAGGTCGTGCCGCCGGCATATTGCACGGAGCCGTTCTTCTTCTCGAGACCGACGAGATTCAGCGGCGGATCCGAAAACACCTGGGCGACGCGCAGCGTCTGCGGGCGGCGGTAGACGTTGGCGGTCTCGCCCATCTGAAGCGCCCGGCCCTCCCACATGCACACCGTATTGCCGCCGAGCAGCAGCGCTTCGGTCGGCTCGGTCGTGGCATAGACGAAGATCGCGCCGGAAGCCTCGAAGATGCGCGGCAGCTCGGCGCGCAGCTCCTCGCGCAGCTTGTAGTCGAGATTGGCGAGCGGCTCGTCGAGCAGCACGAGGTCGGCGCCCTTGACCAGCGCGCGCGCGATCGCGGTACGCTGCTGCTGGCCACCGGAGAGCTGGAGCGGCGTGCGCTTCAGGAACGGCTCGAGGCGGAGCAGTCTTGCAGCCTCCGCGACACGCGCCTCGATCTCGTCGCGCGGCTTGCCCTGCACGCGCAAGGGCGAGGCGATGTTCTCATAGACCGTGAGCGAGGGGTAATTGATGAACTGCTGATAGACCATCGCGACCGAACGCTGGCGCACATCGGCGCCGGTGACGTCCTTGCCATTGACCAGCACCTTGCCCGTGGTCGGCTTGTCGAGGCCGGCGAGCAACCGCATGATCGAGGTCTTGCCTGACAGCGTCGGGCCGAGCAGCACGTTGAGGGTTCCGCTCTCGAACGTCAGCGAGACGTCGCGGATGTGCGGGATCCCCTCGACAGTCCGGGTCACGTGATCGAGTGTCACGGTCATGAGCGTCCTCCCGCTTCCAGCAGGGGAGTTTGCGGCACGGCGTGGGTCCTGATCCAGTCGTCAAGCGCCGCGATCTCGTCGGCAGATAGTCGCAGGCCGAGCTTGGACCGGCGCCAGACGATGTCGTCGGCGGTGACGGCCCATTCATTGGCCATGAGATAGCGGACCTCGCGCTCGGTCAGCGTCGCACCAAAGGCCTGGCCGAGATCGGCGGCCGATTTCGCATCGCCGAGCAGCTTGATCGCCCTTGTGCCGTAGGCGCGGGCGAGGCGCCGCGCATGCTCGTGGCTGAGGAAGGGATACCCGCGCTGGAGCTCGGCGATCAGGCCGTCGATGTCGGATACGTTCATGTCGCCGCCGGGCAGCGGCCATTTGCCGGTCCAGCCCTCGCGCGCTTTCGCGCTGCGAAGATAAGGCGCGAGCCGTTCCAGGGCCTCTTCGGCGAGGCGGCGGTAGGTCGTGATCTTGCCGCCATAGATCGACAGCAGCGGCGCGCCGCCGGGTGTGTCGAGCTCGAACACATAGTCGCGGGTTGCGGCCTTGGCTTCGCTGGCGCCGTCGTCATAGAGCGGGCGCACCCCGGAATAGGTCCAGACCACGTCCTCTGGCGTGACCGGCTTGGCCAGATATTCGCTGGCGGCAGCACAAAGATACTGGATCTCCTCAGATGTCGCCTTCACCTTGGCAGGATCGCCGTCATAGTCGCGGTCGGTGGTTCCGATCAGCGTGAAATCGTCCTGGTACGGGATCACGAAGATGATGCGGCCGTCGGCGTTCTGGAACATGTAAGCGCGGTCGTGGTCGTAGAGCTTCTTGACCACGATGTGCGAGCCCTGGACCAGGCGTACCTTGGCCTTCGCGTTGACGCCGGCGCCGCGGCCGAGCACGTCCTCGACCCAGGGACCGCCGGCATTGACCAGCGCGCGCGCCTGGATCGACGAGCGCGCGCCAGTCAGCGTGTCGACCATGCTCACGGTCCAGATGCCGTCGGACTGGCGGATCTCGGTGGCGCGGGTGCGGGTGCGGATCTCGGCGCCCTTGTCGGCGGCATCGCGCGCGTTCAGCACGACGAGGCGGGCGTCATCGACGAAGCAGTCGGAATATTCGAATGCGCGGGAGTAGCGGTTCGGGATCAGCGGGCGACCGACCTCGTCGCGTCGGAGATCGATCGTGCGCGTAGCGGGCAACAGGTGGCGGCCGCCGATGTGATCATAGAGGAAAAGGCCGAGGCGCAGCAGCCAGGCCGGGCGCAGGCCGGCGTGATGCGGCAGGACGAACCTCAGGGGGCGGATGATGTGGGGCGCGATGCCCCAGAGGATCTCGCGCTCGATCAGCGCCTCGCGGACCAGGCGGAACTCGTAATATTCGAGATAGCGCAGGCCGCCATGCACCAGCTTGGTCGACCAGGACGACGTCCCGCTCGCCAGATCGTTCATTTCGCACAGGAAAACCGTGTTGCCGCGGCCCACCGCATCGCGCGCGATGCCGCAGCCGTTCACACCGCCTCCGATGATGGCGAGGTCGAAAATACGCTCCAACAGACGCATCCCCCGAAGACCGCCCGTTCCATCGAGCGGCTACTTTCGTTTTTGATTAGATCACACCGCAAAACGAAAGCAAGATGAAAGAGAGGCGAAAGGAAGTGAAAGCGGAACATTTTTTGTGGGCGTTGCGAGGGACAAGCCGCAACGTAGCGGAGACCCAAAGCAGGACTCACTGAAATGGCGCGGGGAATCGAGCTACCAGTAAATGCGTTGACGGCTTGAATGTAGTAACATGCCTACATAAGATTTGTACCGGCGAAGCGCCGGCCAGGAGGTGCAAGCAATGGTGACCACTCTCACCAGCCGAGAGTTCAATCACGATACCAGCGGCGCAAAAAAAGCGGCTTCGCGGGGACCGGTCTTTATTACGGACCGCGGCCGCCCGGCCCATGTCCTGCTGACGATCGAAGATTATTTGCGCCTAACGGGCGGGCACATGAGCCTTGCCGAAGCCTTGGCGCAGGCCGGAACGGACTTCGATTTCGATCCGCCGCGCATTGCCGGTGGGATCTTCAAGCCGGCCGATCTCGACTGATGTTTCTGCTGGACACCAATGTCATTTCCGAACTGAGGCGACCAGATAAAGCTCATCGCAACGTCGCCGCCTGGGCCAGTTCAATTCCGGCGGCAAGCTTCTTCATATCCGTCATCTCGATACTCGAAATCGAACTTGGCGCACGCCTTATCGAGCGCAAAGACACCACGCAAGGAGCCATTCTGCGCGCTTGGATCGACAATCATATTCTGGCTCGTTTTGAAGACCGAATCCTGGCCATCGACACGGCCGTGGCGCAGCGCTGCGCACAACTTCACGTTCCCAACCCGCGGGCCGAACGCGGCGCTCTTATTGCGGCAACCGCGTTTGTTCACGGCTTGACGATCGTTACGCGCAACGTCGGGGATTTCGAACCTACCGGCGCTCCGCTGCTCAACCCGTGGGGCGACGCCTAAGGCACTATCGCAGCCTGACCACCGGCGCCGCTTCAGGCGCGGCGTCCTGCGCATCGGCCTGGGCCTCATCGATCTCCCTCACCTCCTTCGGCATCGCTTCGACCACCTCGATGCCCTTGCTGTGGCAGATGGTGGCGAGGCGCTCGGGCAGCTCCTGGTCGGTGACGAAGGTCTGGATCTGGGTGATGTGAGCGATGCGCACCGGCGCGCTGCGGCGCAGCTTTGTGGAATCGGCGACCAGCATGACGCTGCGGGCATTGGCGATGATGGCCTGCGCCACCTGCACCTCGCGATAGTCGAAGTCGAGCAAAGCGCCCTCTTCATCGATCGCGGACGCACCGATGATGGCATAGTCGACCTTGAACTGGCCGATCAGCTGCGTCGCGGTCGAGCCGACCACCGCGCCGTCGGCGCGCCGCACCGTGCCACCGGCGACGACCACCTCGATGCGGGGATGGCGGTAGAGCAGCATGGCGACGTTGAGATTGTTGGTGATGACGAGGAGATCCTCGTGCGAGGTCAGCGCGCTCGCGACCTCCTCGGTGGTGGTGCCGATGTTGATGAACAGCGAGCAGCCGTTCGGGATCAGCGAGGCGGCGGCGGCGCCAATCGCCTTCTTCTCGTCGGCGGCGACGAAGCGGCGCGCCTCATAGGCGAGGTTTTCGACGCCCGAGGCGATGATGGCGCCGCCATGGATGCGGGTCAGCGATCTCCGCTCGCAGAGATCGTTGAGATCTTTCCGGATGGTCTGCGCGGAAACCTCGAACCGGCGCGCGAGCTCCTCGACCATGACGCGGCCCGAGGCGCGCGCGATGTTGAGGATTTCGGCTTGGCGATGGGTCAGTCCGGTCACGGCAAGGGCCTCACATCAGGAAGCTGCATGGTGCGGCGGTTCACGCGTCCGGTCAATGCGTGATCACGGTTAACGGACAAGGATCTTCACCACGCCATCGCGGCTGCGAGGTGCGCAAGCAGCTCCGGATCGTCGAACGCACCGGCGGAAGCGACCGCGCCGGCCGCAACGAGGTCAGCATGGCTGAGCGTGGTGCGCAGCCCGATGGTGGGAATGCCGGCCGCCGCGGCCGATTGCACGCCGGAGCGTGAATCCTCGAATGCGATCGAGGCTGGCGCGCTGGCGCCGACGAAACGCAGCCCTTCCTGATAGGGCAGCGGATGCGGCTTGCCGTGCGGCAGCTCGTCGCCGATCACGATTGCCTTGAACCGCTCGGTGATGCCGAGGCCCGAGAGCAGCAGCTCGGCGTTGAGCCGCGGCGCGTTGGTCACGGCGACCATAGGGATGCCGGCGCCATCCGCACGGTCGAGCAGCGCCATCAGCCCCGGTATCGGCGCGATCTGCCCGGCCACCAGATCACGAAAGATCGCCTCCTTCTCGCCGAGGATCGCGAGCCGCCGTTCCGGCGATTCGTCTGGCAGAAATCGCTCCCCGATCGAAACATTGGAAAAGCCCTGAAGCTCGCGCTTAAAGCGCTCATCATCCACGACGTGGCCGCGCGGGGCGAACACGCGGTGAAAGGCCTCGCGATGAAGCGGATCCGTATCGGCCAGCGTGCCGTCGATGTCGAACAACAACGCCCTGCCCATCGCTTGTCTTTTGGCCTCGATCATTTCCGTACTTTCCCACATGCGCAGCGCATCAATGCGAAAGACGTATCAATACGGCCTCGCACGCGCAATGAGCATCCACATGACGACAATGCGACACTCGACAAAGTCGCGCGCGGCTGCAACACTCGTCGCAAGATCAAAAAGGAGGAAACGATGACGATCAACCGACGCGATCTGGCTCTCTCGACTCTCGCCGTCTCCGCGCTCGCTCTCACCACACCGGCGTTTGCTGCCTCGGCAGACGAAGAGGCCGTGGCGAAGAAGGTGGAGGCCTTCCGTCTCGCCCAGATCGCGGCCGATCCGAAGGCGCTCGGCGCACTGTGCTGGGACGATCTCAGCTACAGCCATTCCAGCGGCAAGGTCGAGGACAAGGCGACCTTCATCGCCAACGCCACCGACGGCAAGTCGAAATTCCTATCGATCGAATACAAGGACCCGACCATCAAGGTCGTCGGCCCTGCGGCGATCGTCCGTTTCCACTGGCTCGGCGAGCAGGAGATGGCAGCCGATGGGAAAAAAGTGTCGACCAATCTTCATATCCTGATGAACTGGCAGAAGCAGGGCGACGACTGGAAGCTGCTCTCGCGGGCTGCGACGAAGTTGTGATGACAGTTATTACCCTCCCCCTTTGCAGGAGAGAGCGGCATAGGCGGCATTCGGCCGCCGTTTTCAAAGAACGCCGAAGCTTTGCTTCGGCGTTCTCTTAAGAACGGCGGCTGAAGTCGGCCTATGCCACCTTCTCCCGCAAGGGGAGAAGGAAAGGCAGCTGTGTGCTCGGCAAAAAATTCCGACCTCGCGCCTTCGCGCGCCCCAGAATGACGAGTGCGGCGCTTACGCCGCCTCCTTTTCATCGCCGTTAATCAGCTTGCGCGCGGCGCGCTCGGCTTCGCGGGCGTTGCGGAAGAGTTGACCTTCGAGGCGGTTGAAGCGGTGGGATGAAGCGAAGAAGCAGTAGCCTCCGGAAGAACGAACGACGATACCTGCGGTCTGCGAGTCGACTTCGATGATGTAGCTATCCGGCATGGTCCGTGGATTCCTCAGTGCGGGCAAATAACGGTGCTCCTGCCCAAAGGTTCCTCAGGCATTTGAGGCCGTTTCCACCCCGAATCGACACGCAATTGAGTACGCTGGGACCTCATCCGTTTTATGACTGGTTCTTGACTGGTTCTTGGCGAGGGCGCGACGCGATGACTTCGTCGCGCCGCGTTTGGCGGTGCTGCACATCTTCGTGAGATGAGGCAGAGCGTCGCGCGCGATTACGTCGCGATCCTCGTGTCGGTCGCGCGAACCGCCTGCGGGCGGCCGTGCTCGTCGATCGAGACGTAGGTGAAGTTGCCGTCGGTGACGAGGAACGGATGCTCCTCGCCGCGCCGCAGCGCCCAGGCTTCCAGATGCACGGTGAGCGAGGTGCGGCCGACGCGCACGAGATTGGCGTAGACGGACACGAGATCGCCGACATAGACCGCCTTGCGAAAATTCATCGCTTCGATCGCGACAGTCACCGTGCGCGACTTCGCGACTTTCGAGGCGAACACACCGCCGCCGACATCCATCTGGCTGAGCAGCCAGCCGCCGAAGATGTCACCATTGGCGTTGGTGTCGGCGGGCATCGCCAGCGTGCGGATGCAGAGATCGCCGCTCGGCCCGGTCATGGCTTGTTCGTTCATGCCTGTCTCACTTGAAATTGTCCCAGCCCGGATCGGGCGCGAAGCGCTCGCCGAATCGCTCGGCCAGTGCGCGCAAGGTGGATACGACATTCTCTACGCCACGCGTGCGCGCATAGTTCAACGGACCGCCACGGAACGGTGCATAACCGGTGCCGAAGATCATGGCACCATCGACCGCGTCGGCATTGTCGACGATGCCTTCGCGCAGCGCCGCGACGCAGACATTGGACATCGGCAGCACCAGGCGATCGATCATCTGGTCGGTGACGCGCGGACCGGTCTCCGGAAGCTGTGCCTTCTCCGCCTTGCCGTCCTTCCAAACATAAAAACCCTTGCCGCTCTTGCGGCCGAGTTCGCCCTTGGTGACCTTCTCGCGCAGCCAGGCCGGCGTCGGCGGCAACAGATCGCCGAACTTGGTGCGCAGCATGTCGCCGACATCGAGACAGATGTCGAGCCCGACCTGGTCGGCCAGCTCGATCGGTCCCATCGGCATGCCGAACTGCTCGGCCGCGGCGTCGATCAGCCGCTGATCGGTTTTCTCGTCCAGCATCACCATCGCTTCCAGCATGTACGGCGTCAGCGCGCGATTGACGAGGAAGCCGGGCGAGCTCTTCACGGCGAGCGGCAGGCGATCAATCGCACCGACGAAGGCGAGCGCCTCCTTCAGCACTTGCGGGTCATTGCCGTCATGGCTGACGACCTCGACCAGTTGCAGCCGCGACACCGGATTGAAGAAGTGCAGGCCGACCAGCCGCTCCGGCCGCGCCAGCGTCGTCCGCAGATCCTGGAGCGGAATGCTCGAGGTGTTGGTCGCAAGGATCGCCCCTAGCTTCATCCGCGGCTCGATGCCGGCATAGACCTTCTGCTTCAGCTCTAACTTTTCCGGCACGGCCTCGATGATGAGATCGGCGTTGCGCACGCCTTCCCCGTCCATGTCAGGGATGAGGCGATCGAGTGCGTCGCGCACGTCGGTCGGCTTGCGGATGATCTTGCCGTAGAGCTCGTTGGCGCGCTTCACCGCGCCGGCGATCGGCTCCGCCTTCATGTCGGCGAGCGAGACGCGCAGTCCCTGCCCCGCGCACCAGGCCGCGATGTCGCCGCCCATGGCGCCGGCGCCGATGACATGGACATGCTTGACGGCATTGCCGCTGCCCGCCGCCTTCTTCATCTGCTCGCGCAGGAAGAACACGCGGATCAGGTTCTGTGCGGTCGGCGTCACCATCAGCTTGGCAAATGACGCCTGCTCGGCCCTCAGCATCGCGATCTTGCTGCCGCCATGGGTCTCCCAGAGATCGATCAGCGCGTAAGGCGCGGGATAGTGCTCGCGGGACGCCGCCTTCGCCGCCTCCGAGCGCATGCGCTTGGCGAGCAGCCCGCGCACGAAGCCGAAACCCGCCGCGCGCGTCAGCAAGCCCGGCCGCGCCCGCTTCAGGCGTCCGAACAGCGCGTCCTTCACGGCGTTGTGGACGTGGCGCTCCTGCGTGATGGTGTCGACGAGGCCGAGTGATCTGGCGCGGCGCGCATCGATGGTACGCCCGGTCAGCATCAGGGTCATCGACTGCGTCGGATTGACCAGCGCGGTGAAGCGCGCGGTGCCGCCGAGGCCGGGATGCAAGCCCAGCATCACCTCCGGGAAGCCGAACCGCGCCCCCTCGACGGCGATGCGAGCCTGGCAGGCGAGCGCAACCTCGAGGCCGCCGCCAAGGCAGAAGCCGTGGATGACCGCCACCGTCGGCAGCCTCAGGGCTTCCAGATGGTCGACCACCGCATGCGCGGCGCGGATGCGCGTCTCCACCATGTCGGGATCGCTGGCGCCGCGGAATTCGTTGACGTCGGCGCCCGCAATGAAACCGGACGGCTTGGCCGAGCGGATCACGAGGCCGGCGGGACGCTCGGTCTCGATCGCCGCGAGCACAGCGTCGAACTCCTCCATCACATCCGAGGACAGCGTGTTGGCGCTTGTCTCGGCGCGGTCGAACAGCAGCCAGGCGACACCATCGGCATCGCGTGTCAGCTTGAAGTGCTTGTAGGGACCGTCAGTCGCAGGCTTGGGCCCGAGCGCCAGCACGCGGTCGCCAAGCGCGGTCATGATCTTGGAATCCATGGTCACACCGCCTCGATCAGCATGGCGCCGCCGAGCCCGCCGCCGATGCATTCGGTGGCAACGCCGCGCCGCGTGCCAAGCCGCTTCATCGCGTTGACGAGATGCAGCACGATCCGGTTGCCGGAGGTGCCGACGGGATGGCCGAGCGAGATCGCGCCGCCGTCGACATTCAGTCTTTCGTGGTCGATCTCGCCGGCTGCGCCGTCGAGGCCGAGAATCTCACGGCAGAATTTATCGTCCTTCCACGCGGCGAGGCAGCCGAGCACTTGCGTCGCAAAAGCCTCGTTCAGCTCCCAGGTCTCGACGTCTTTGATGGTGAGGTCGTTGCGCTGGAGCAGCGGCGTCGCCGACATCACCGGACCCAGGCCCATGATGCTGGGATCGAGCGCAGCCCAATGGCTGTCGACGATGACGGCTTTCGGCGTCAGCTTGTGCTTGGCCACCGCCTGGTCGGAGGCCAGGATCACCCAGGAGGCGCCATCGGTGATCTGCGAGGAATTTCCGGCGGTGACCTGTCCCCAGGGGCGCTCGAACACCGGCCGGAGCTTTGCCAGCGTCTCGGCCGTCGAGTCCTTGCGCACGCCGTCGTCATGGTCGAAGAACTTGCCGTCGCGGGAAAACGCGGTCTCGACCTCGCCCTTGAGAAAACCCGCGTCTTGCGCATGCGCGAGCCGGCGATGGCTCTCTGCGGCGTAAGCATCGGACTGCGCTCGGGTGATGCCGAAGAGATGGCCGACGACCTCGGCGGTCTGGCCCATATTCAGATCGGTCACGGGATCGGTCAGTCCGCGCTCGAGGCCGATGATCGGCTTGAGATAACGCGGGCGCAGCTTGAAGGCCGCGCCGAGCTTCGCAGCCACGCCCTTGGCGGTGGCAAGGCCGGCAAACCAGCGCACGCCGGAATTCGGCCAGACCAGCGGCGCGTGGCTCAGCGCCTCGGTGCCGCCGGCCAGGATCATGTCGGCATGACCTTCGCGGATGTAGCGATAGGCGGTGTCGATCGACTGCATCCCGGAGCCGCAATTGATCTGCACGGTGAAGGCGACCATGTCCTCGCCCATGCCGAGCCGCAGCGCGGCGACACGGGCCGGGTTCATCTCGTCCGCGATCACGTTGACGCAGCCGAGGATGACCTGGTCGAAGTCAGTCGGGGCGAACGGCTGGCGCGCCAGCAGCGGCCGGCCGCATTGCACGGCAAGATCGACCGGCGTGAACGGCCCGGGTCCCGAACGCGCCTTCAGAAACGGCGTCCGGCTGCCGTCGACGATGAAAACCGGTCGTGCCATCAGCTCGCCGCCCTCTGTTCACCGAGTTCCTGGAAGAATTGATGCACGTCGTTGGATTTCTTGTAAATCGGCGACAGCGCCTCCGGCGCAAAATCGTCGACCTCAATCACCTCGGTGACGGCGTCGCGGGCCGCGGCAAGCTGCTCGCCCTCGGCTTGCGTGATCACGCCTTTGGTGACCGCTTCCTTCCAGTCGCGGAAATGCGCCGCGCGCATGCGCTTGGCGATGGCCTCCGTGCCGGCGGCCAGCTTGAACGCGCGCTCCAGCCGGGCAAAGCCGCCGTTGTCATCGACTTGGGCCAGATCCGGCGTCAGACGCTCGCGCGCCGCCGAGGGTTCCAGCACGAGGCTCGCGCATTGGTGCACGACACGGTCGGAGGGGCCGAGCACGCGAGCACCGAACGGCTGGACCACGAGCTTGAGGAGGATTGCGACAAAGCGGTTCGGCAGATTGGCGAGGATTTCGGCGAGCCGGTTCTCGATGGTCCGGAAGCCCGTCGCCATGCACCATTCCAGCGCAGCGAAATCCTCCTTCTGCTGGCCCTCGTCCTGCCAGCGTTTCAGTACCGCCGAGAGTAGATAGAGCTCGGACAGGATGTCGCCGAACCGCGCCGACAGCATCTCCTTGCGCTTGAGCGCGCCGCCGAGCGTCAGCAGCGCCATGTCTGCGCAGAGCGCGAAGGCGGCGGAGTAACGCGAGAGCTGGCGATAGAAGGGCGTGGCATCGCCCGCGTCCGGCGCAGGCGCGAAGGCGCCAAAGGTCCAGCTCCGGCCGAACGCGCGGAACAGGGTCCGGAAGCTGTGACCGACGTGCTTCCAGAACGCCTTGTCGAACGCGGTGAGGCCGCGCTCGCGGTCGGTGTCGGCGAGCGCGTTCATCTCGTCGAGCAGATGGGGATGGGCGCGGATAGCGCCCTGCCCGAACACGATCAGATTACGAGTCAGGATGTTGGCACCTTCCACCGTGATGCCGACCGGCACGGCGCGATGCAGATTGCCGAGATAGTTTTGCGGACCGTCGATCACGGCCTTGCCGCCGTGGATGTCCATGGCGTCGTCGATCGCGACCCGCATCCGTTCCGTCGCATGCAGCTTCATGATGCCGGAGATGACGGCAGGATGAACGCCGGCATTCAGCGCCGCGCAGGTCAGCCGCCGCGCCGCGTCGAGCTGATAGGCGGTCGCGACGATGCGCGCGAGTGGCTCCTCGACGCCTTCAAACTTGGAGATGGAGATGCCGAACTGCTCGCGGATGCGGGCATAGGCGCCGGTGGTGCGCGCCGCAAAGGCAGCGCCGGCGGCCGAGAGTGATGGCAGCGAGATGCCGCGACCGGCGGCGAGCGCCGTCATCAGCATCTTCCAGCCCTGCCCCAGCCGAGCCTCGCCGCCGATGACATAGTCGAGCGGAATGAAGACGTCGCGGCCCCGGTTCGGGCCGTTCTGGAACACCTGCATCGACGGCAGATGACGGTGACCGATCTCGACGCCGGGCAGATTGGTCGGGATCAGCGCCACTGTGATGCCGAGCTCTTCCTGATCGCCGACGAGATGATCGGGATCATAGGCCTTGAAGGCGAGGCCGAGCAGCGTCGCGACGGGGCCGAGCGTGATGTAGCGCTTGTGCCAGTTGAGCCTGAGGCCGAGGACTTCGCGGCCCTCGAAATCGTCCTTGCAGATGATACCGGTGTCGACCATCGAGGCGGCATCGGAGCCGGCCTCGGGGCTGGTGAGGCCGAAGCAGGGAATGTCGCGGCCGTCGGCGAGGCGCGGCAGCCAGCGCTGCTGCTGCTCCCTGGTGCCGAAGCGCATCAGCAGTTCGCCGGGGCCGAGCGAGTTCGGCACCATCACCGTGACCGCGGCCGCGATCGAGCGCGTCGAGATTTTCCGCACGACTTCGGAATGCGCATAGGGCGAGAAGCCGAGGCCGCCAAACTCCTTCGGAATGATCATGCCGAAGAACTTTTCGCGCTTGACGAAGTGCCAGACGTCCTGCGGCAGGTCGCGCCATTCCCAGAAGATCTTCCACTCGTCGAGCATGGCGCAGAGTTCGTCGACGGGGCCATTGAGGAAAGCCTGCTCCTCCGCGGTCAACCTCGCCTGCGGGACCTTCAGCAGCTTCGACCAATCAGGGTTTCCGGTGAAGAGATCGGCGTCCCACCAGACGTCACCGGCCTCCAGCGCCTCGCGCTCGGTATCGGACATCGCCGGCAGCACGCCGCGCGCGAGAGTGAAGATCGGCTTTGTCAGGGTGTCGCGGCGGAAGCTCATGGCGGACCTCATGCATCGGCGCGGTATCGGGCATTTTAGCGGAAACGGGCTGGCGGAAGCGAACACTTCGCCTGCAAAATTGACGCGGCCGGGTGGCCCCCCCGACCATAACGGCCGGGGCGTGAGGGCAGTTCCAGGAGGGGGAATGGGGCTGAATGGCTCCCCGAGTCATTCCGGGGTGCGCGAACCGTGAACCCGGAATCCATCGTGCGGCAGCGTCGGTGGATGAACGGATTCTCTGATGCGCAATTGCGCATCAGAGTTCGCGCCTGGCGGCGCGCCCCGGAATGACGGCATAGGGAGAGGCGCCTGCCTAATCCGGCCGGACCATCTCGAACATATTTTCCGGCTTGATCTCGAAATAATCGCCGCGGCGGCCGGCGCGGACGATCGGGCGGGCGGCGGCGGTCTGGTAGATGCCGTCCTTGATCATGGCCTTGTCGATGTGGACGGCGACGACCTCGCCCAGCGTCAGCCAGGCGTCGGCCTCCTTGCCGTCAGCGCCCTTGAGGCGGACGATGTCGGAGACCTTGCATTCGAAGGCGACGGGGCTCTCAGCCACGCGAGGCACGTTGACGAGCCGACCGGGCACGGCGGTGAGGCCCGCGACCTCGAATTCGTCGACCTCGGGGCCGACATGCGCGGCGGTCGCGTTCATGTGCTTCGCCAGATCCATCGTGGCGAGATTCCAGACGAACTCGCCGGTCTGCTGGATGTTCTCGACCGTATCCTTCCAGTTGGTGGAGGAGAAGCCGATGATCGGCGGCACGTAACAGAAGGCGTTGAAGAAGCTGTAGGGCGCGAGGTTGACGTGGCCCCTGGCGTCGCGCGAGGAGATCCAACCGATCGGCCGCGGCGCAATAATGGCGTTGAAGGGATCGTGCTTGAGGCCGTGCCCCTTGGAGGGCTCGTAGAAATAAAGCTCTTTGTCGGTCACGCTGGCTTTCCCCTGCTCGTCATTGCGAGCGCAGCGAAGCAATCTAGGATCCGTCCGCGGAGACAGCCTGGATTGCTTCGCTACGCTCGCAATGACGGAGTTTGACGATCCGTCCTGGGCCGCCACGCGGCGGTCAGCCCGGAGCGGTCGGCCTGCTTATAGGAAGAAACGGCTCCGCCCGTCAGTGGCGCGGCGACAGACCCGCGATGACGAAATCGATCATCTGGTCGATGGTCGGGCCCGGTTTGGTGGCGCACTGGGCGATCATCTGGGGGTGGAAGAAGCGTATCATCGCGGTGCAGGCGCAGAGCGAGGCGAGCTGCAGGTCGGGCGCCTCGAACTCGCCGGAGGCAACGCCTTGCGCGATCATCTGGCCGATCACGCCCGCAATGCACTCCATGTGGGCGACGCAGACGTCCCAGTCCTCCTCCATCGCGATCGCGACCATCTCGTGCAGCTTGTTGTCACCGACATAGCGCTCGGTGTTCATTCGATGGATGGTGGTGAGCAGCTCGCGGAAGCGCGGGAGCACCGGGCCGGGCCGGGTCACGATCCGCTGCGCCTCCAGCTCGACCTCGCCCATCAAGCCCCGCGCCACCGCCTGATGGATCGCCTTCTTCGATTCGAAGAAGCGATAGACATTGGCGGGGCTCATCCTGAGCTCCTTGGCGATGTCCCCGACCGTGGTCTTCTGATAGCCGATCTGGCGGAACAGCCGCTCGGCCACCTCAAGGATACGATCCCGGGTGTCGCCTTCGATATGTTCCGCAACCAGTGTCATCTGTCAGGACTCGTCATTCAGCACTACTTCTCACTTATTCAGCCGCTTCAGCAAGCGGAATTGCGTGCTGGTCATCGCTCCCATGCTGCGGCGCGGCAGGCTGCTCGGGGGTGCCCGCCTCGTCCAGGCTCTTCCTGAACCAGAGCGCATAGAGGCCCGGCAGGTACAAGAGCGTCAGGAAGGTCGCGACGAACAGGCCGCCCATGATGGTGATCGCCATCGGGCCCCAGAAGGCCGAGCGCGACAGCGGGATCATGGCGAGGATGGCGGCGAGCGCCGTCAGCACCACCGGACGGGCGCGGCGGACGGTCGCCTCCACGATCGCCTCGCGCCGGGTCAGGCCGTGCGAGACGTCGGTCTCGATCTGGTCGACCAGGATGACGGTGTTGCGCATGATCATGCCGGCAAGCGCGATCAGGCCGAGCAGCGCCACGAAGCCGAACGGGGCATTGGCAACGTTGAGCCCGAGCGAGGCGCCGACAATGCCGAGCGGCGCGGTCAGGAACACCAGGATCAGGCGCGAGAAGCTCTGCAGCTGGATCATCAGCAGCGTCAGCATCACCATGACCATCACCGGGAAGAGGATGAAGATCGAGGCGTTGCCCTTGGCGGATTCCTCGAACGCGCCGCCCGGCTCGATGCGGTAGGCCGGCTCGAGGTTGTCCTTGATCGCCTTCAGCTTCGGCGTGATCTGGTTGGTGACGTCGGGCGCCTGCACGCCGTCGACCACGTCGGAGCGCACGGTAATCGCCATGTCGCGGTTGCGCCGCCACATGATCGGCTCCTCGTGGGCATATTCGATCTTCGCGATCTGCTGCAGCGGCACGGCCACGCCGTTACGCGAGGTGATGGTGAGGTCGCCGACGCCGCCGAGGTCGAGGCGTTCGGACGGGATCGCACGGGCGACCACGCCGACCTTCTCGATGCCGTCACGTACCGTCGTGACCTGCGAACCCGAGATCAGCATCGCCAGCGCCTGCGAGACCTCCTGCGGGGTCAGGCCCATGGCACGAGCACGGTCCTGGTCGACGACGAGCTTCAGGTAGGGCGACTGCTCGTTCCAGTCGAGCTGGACGTCCTTGACGCTCTTGTTCTGGCGCATGACGTCGCGGACCTGGTAGGCGATCTCGCGCACCTTGTTGGCGTCGGGCCCGATCACGCGGAACTGGACGGGGAAGCCGACCGGCGGGCCGAAATTGAAGCGGTCGACGCGGACGCGCGCCTCCGTCAGCACGCCCTCGGCAGCGGCGTTCTCGATCTTGGCCTTGATCCGCTCGCGCGCCTCGACGCCCTTGGCGACGATGACGATCTCGGCAAAGGCCTCGTTCGGCAGTTGCGGGTTGAGGCCGAGCCAGAAGCGCGGCGAGCCCTGGCCGACATAGGACGTATAGGTCTCGATGTCCTTGTCGTCCTTCAGCAGCGTCTCGGCCTTCTTCACAGCCTTCTCGGTGACGTTGAAGGCAGTGCCTTCGGGCAGACGCAGCTGGAGGAACAGCTCGGGCCGCTCCGACAGCGGGAAGAACTGCTGCTGGACATGGCCGAAGCTGACGATCGAGGCGACGAAGACGCCGACGGTCGCGACCACCACGGTGATGCGGTGGTTGACGCACCATTGCACGATGGCGCGCAGGCCGCGGTACATGCGGGTCTCGTAGACCGCGTGCGGATCGTGGTTGTGGTGCTTCATCTCCGGCAGCAGCTTGACGCCGATATAGGGCGTGAAGATCACCGCCACGAACCAGGAGGCGACCAGCGCGATCGCCACGATCCAGAAGATGCTGCCGGCATATTCGCCGACCGCGGAATTGGCAAAGCCGATGGGGAGGAAGCCAGCGGCCGTGACCAGCGTTCCCGTGAGCATCGGAAACGCAGTTGATTCCCAGGCAAAGGACGCCGCACGCATGCGGTCCCAGCCCTGCTCCATCTTCACCACCATCATCTCGACCGCGATGATGGCGTCGTCGACGAGCAGGCCGAGCGCGATGATCAGCGCTCCCAGCGTGATGCGGTGAAGGTCGAGCGACATCGTGTTCATGACGACAAAGACGATGCCGAGCACGAGCGGCACCGACAGCGCGACCACGATGCCGGTGCGCCAGCCGAGCGCCAGGAACGAGACGAACAGCACGATGACGAGCGCCTCCATGAAGGAGTGCACGAACTCGCCGACGGCGTGCTCGACCACCCTGGGCTGGTCGGCGATGAGCTTGACGTCGATGCCCTGCGGCACGGCCTTCATGAATTCGCTGGTCGCCTTCTCGACCTCCTTGCCGAGATCGAGGATGTTGGCGCCCTTGGCGGTGACGACGCCGATGCCGATCGCGGGCTTGCCTTCCTGGCGGACGACGAAGCTCGGCGGATCGACATAGCCATGGGTGACGGTGGCGATGTCGCCGAGGCGGAAGACGCGGCCGTTGCTCTCGACCGGCGTCTCGGCCACGGCCTTGGCGCCGTCGAGCGCGCCGGTGACGCGCAGCGGCACGCGCTGCGACGAGGTCTCGACCGTGCCGGCCGGCGTCACGTTGTTCTGCTTGGCGAGCGAATCGAACAGCGCCTGCGGCGTGATGCCGAGCGTGGCGAGCTTGGCGTGGCTGAACTCGACGAAGATGCGTTCGTCCTGATTGCCGTAGACGTCGACCTTGGTGACGCCGGGCACCTTCAAGAGACGCTGACGGAAGCCTTCCGAGACCTTCTTCAGTTGGGCATAGTCGGCGCCCTCGCCGGTCATCATGTAGAGGATGGAATCGACGTCGGAGAACTCGTCATTGACGACGGGCCCGAGGATGCCGGACGGCAGCTGGCCCTGCACGTCGACCAGCTTTTTGCGCAGCAGGTAGAAGAGATAGGGTACGTCCTTCGGCGGAGTGTTGTCGCGGAAGGTCACCTGGAGCGCGGTGAAGGCGGGCTTGGAATAGGTCTGCACCTTCTCGAAATAGGGCAGCTCCTGGATCTTCTTCTCGATGGGATCGGCGACCTGGGTCTGCATCTCCTGCGCGGTCGCGCCCGGCCACATCACGGAGACATTGACCACCTTCACCGTGAAGAACGGATCCTCGGCGCGGCCGAGCTTCTCATAGGAGAAGAAGCCGGCGACGCCGAGCACGATCATCAGGAAGAGCACCAGCGTCGGATGGCTGACGGCCCAGGCCGAAAGGTTGAAGCGCTTCATCGCACTCTCCGAAAGACGATCCAATTGCCAAAAACGACAGCCACTCTGTTCAAGGCGTCATCGCGAGGCAGCGAAGCAATCCAGGGGGCTGGGCAGGTTCTGGATCGCTTCGCCGCTTCAGCCTTCGCATTTGCGCTCGGGCCGAAACTCGCCTTGCAACGACGAACTCAAAAACACTTAGAAAGACAGCGACGACACGATCCGCACCCTCTGGCTAGGATCGAGCTTCTGCACGCCGAGGGCGACGATCTTGGCGCCCTCCTCCACGCCGCCGGTAATGACGACGTCGTTGCTCTCGTAGGATTTCACCACGACCGGCTTCAGCGTGACCGCGCCGTTATCGTCGACAACGTAGAACGAGGGCTTGCCGCCTTCGTTGAAAAGCGCCGACAGCGGCAGCCGCGCAACACGCTCGGTGGCGGCGTCCGACAGCGTCAGCGTCGCGGTCATGCCGAGCGCGACCTTATCGTCGGCCTCGGGCAGCGAGAATTTTGCCAGATAGGTGCGCGTGGCAGGATCGGCCGCCGGCGCGATCTCGCGCAGCTTGGCCGTGTACTTCCTGTCCGGCTCGGACCAAAGAGTGACACTGGCGATGCCCGACTTGGCGCGTCCAACCAGCGTCTCAGGGATCGCGACGACCGCTTCCTTCTCGGCAAAGCGGGCGACACGGATCGAAGCCTGGCCCGCGGCGACCACCTGGCCGGGCTCGATCAGCGTTGCGGTGACGACGCCACGGGCGTCGGCAACAAGCGTCGCGTAGGAAAGGGAATTCTTGCTCAATTCGAGCGCGCGTTCGGCGCGGTTCAGGCGGGCGCGGGCTTCATCCGCAGCGGCACGGCTCGAGTCCATCTGCGCGTCCGTGGTCCAGCCCTTGGCCTTGAGGTCCTTGGCGCGCTGCTCGGCGGCGGCAGCCTGGGCCAGCACACCGGTCGCGGCGGTCTGCTCGGCCAGCGCCTGCTCGGCCTGGAGCTTCAAATCGATCTCGTCCAGGGTGGCGAGCGGCTGACCAACCTCTACCGTCTGGCCGACTTCGACCAGGCGCTTTGCGACCTTGCCGGCGACTCGGAAGCCGAGGTCGCTCTCGATCCGCGGCCTGATGGTGCCGACGAAACTCCGCTCCGGCGTCTCGGCATCATAATGGGCGGTTGCGACCAGAACCGGCCGCGGCGGCTCGGCCTTCTCGGCAACGGTGTCATTGCACCCGGCCAGCGCAGCGGCCATCAGAGCCAGCGAGACACCCGCCAAGAGCCTGGAATAGCTGGACAAAACCGACCGGACGAACATCGAAGGACACTCCTGCATCTCGAATGAGAGGAATGTCGACTAATCACTGATAAAAGTCAATAATCGTCAGTCATCAGGAATCTGTGATCGTGAAGAGGTAAGTAAGGATTGGGCGGCTGGGGCTAAGAAGGTGCTATCGTAGGGTGGGCAAAGCGTAAGCGTGCCCACCAGGAGGGGTCTCCATAGGGGAAGATCGTGGGCACGGCGTGCGAAGAGCACGCCTTTGCCCACCCTACAAGGCTCGCGTTACCGACCCCGTTCAGCAAACTCCTGCTTGCTGTCGTGGCCGCCGACGAAGACCAGGAGGCCGGCGATCAGCGGCAGGACGGCGAGCACGAGCAGGCCGGTCGAGGTCTGGCCGGTGGCTTCCTTGACCCAGCCGATCAGATAGGGCCCGCCGAAGCCGGCGAGATTGCCGATCGAGTTGATCAGGGCGATGGCGCCGGCCGCCGCCGTGCCGGACAGCCAGGCGGTCGGCAGCGTCCAGAACACGCCGAAGCAGCAGAACACCCCGATCGCGGCCACCGTCAGCACCACCATCGTGAGGGTGGGGTCGGTGAGATAGGAGGAGATGCCGAGCGCAACGGCGGTGAGCAGCAGCGGCGCGCCGACATGCATCACGCGCTCGCGGCTCGCATCCGAATGCCGCGCCCACAGGATCATGGCGATGGTGCCGAACAGATAGGGGATCGCGGTGATGAAGCCGGTCTGCGCGTTGGTGAGGCCGAACGCCTTGACGATCTGCGGCAGCCAGAACTGCATGCCATAGAGCGCGCCGACGAAGCCGAAATAGATCAGGCTGAGCGCGATCACCTTCGGCGACGACAGCGCCTGGCCGAGCGAGGGATGCTTCACCGCCTGCTTGGCGGCGATCTCGGAATCGAGCTTGGCCTTGAGCCAGGCCTTCTGCTCGGCCGAGAGCCAATTCGCCTTCTCCGGTCGGTCGGTGAGATAGAGCCAGGTGACGAGGCCGAGCAGCACCGAAGGGATGCCCTCGATGATGAACAGCCACTGCCAGCCCTTCAGCCCCATCATGCCGTCGAGCCCGAGCAAGAGGCCCGAGACCGGCGCGCCGATCACGGTCGAGACCGGCACGGCAATGGCGAAGGCCGCCAGGAAGCGGGCGCGATATTCGGCCGGGTACCAATAGGTCAGATACAGGATGATGCCCGGGAAGAAGCCGGCCTCGGCGACGCCGAGCAGGAAGCGCAGGACGTAGAAGCTCGTGACACCGCTGACCAGCGCCATCAGCGCCGAGATGATGCCCCAGGTCACCATGATGCGGGCGATCCAGCGGCTGGCGCCGAATTTCTCCAGCGCAAGGTTGCTCGGCACCTCGAAGATGAAATAGCCGATGAAGAAGATGCCGGCGCCCCAGGAGAAGATCAGCGGCGTGAACTTCAGCTCCGCATTCATGGTCAGCGCGGCGAAGCCGAGATTGACGCGGTCGAGATAGGAGAAGAAGTAGGCCAGCACCAGGAACGGAATCAGGCGCCAGGAGATGGCGCGGATGGTCGAGGTCTCGATGCTGCTCTTGCTGGCGTTCCTGGCACCGCCGGCGGAACCGGCATAGGTGGTGATCTGGCTCATGGCTCCCCCCGGGGTTGTTGCTTTTGTGGGCTGGTTGGCGGTTTTCAGCATCGCGGGCAAAGAGTCAATGGAGCGAGCAATGCACGGAGCGCAGCCGGATAAACCTGTTGCGCTGTTACGGACATCCCTGATCCGCGCCGCCCTCGCGCTCGGGGTGATCGTCTGCGGGCTCTCCTTGCGCTGGTACGGCTTTCCGCTCGGGCTGCCCGCCTTCGTCGTGAAGTACGGCGGCTCGCTATTGTGGGCGACGATGGTGTTTCTGCTGGCCGGGGTTTTGCTGCCGCGGCTCACTCGGACCCAGATCGCAGCGATCGCGGTGATGATCGCCATCGTGGTCGAGTTCTCCCGGCTGGTTCACACGCCGTGGCTCGATGCGTTCCGGCTGACGACGGCCGGCGCGCTGCTGCTGGGGCGGATCTTTTCGCTGTGGAATTTAGTGGCCTATGCGGTGGGGATTTTGCTCGGCGTTGGGCTCGATCGAATTGTCGCAATGCGTGGTCTACAAGGGTGGGCAAAGGCGCCCTAGCGCCGTGCCCACCATCCGCATCACCTACGACGATGGTGGGCACGCTTCGCTTTTCCCACGCTACGAAACCGACTCCGTGGCGAGCAGTGTTCACTCCGCCAATTGAAACCGCTCGAAGCGATCGAGCTCGTCCTCGATCTTGCGCTTGAGCTCCTTGCGGCCTGCGGTCTTCTTGCCCTCGCCGACCCAAGTCCATTTCTGCATCAGGAGCTTCTTCGCCTGCCGGTCCGTCTTAAGGTCGAGCGCGGCAACGATCTCGTCGCCGACCAGGACGGGCAGCGCGAAATAGCCGAGCTTGCGCTTGGCCTTCGGCACATAGGCTTCGAACAGATGGTTGTAGCCGAAGATGAGATTGGTGCGCTTGCGCTGGATGATCAGCGGATCGAACGGCGACAGGATATGGACGAGATCCGGCGATGCCCGCTCACCCAGCTCCAGCGCATCCGGCGTGGCCCAATGCTCCTGCTTGCCCGCGCCGTCGATCGCGACAGGCACGAGCTCGCCGCGGCGCACGCGCGAGGCGACCAGGCCCGCCACCGCCTTTTTGCGCGGCGCATCGAGATGGCAGATCGAATCCAGGCTCACCACGCCCTGCGAGCGCAGCGCGCGCTCGAGCAGATAGGCCGTGATCTCCTTCGCCGACGCGGGCTTCGGCAGCTTGTCCCAGCCGAAATGCCGCGTCATCAGTTCATAGGTCTTGAGCATGCCCTGACGCGCGCTGATGGTCACGGCGCCGGTGTAGAGGGCGAGCTGCAAGGCCCGCTTCGAGGGCTTGCGGCTCTGCCACAAATGCTCCTTCTCGACGAGCACGTCGTCCTCGATGTCGCGGATCGTCAGCGGGCCGGCGCGCAGCAGCCGCATCACCTTGCGCGTGTCGGCCGGCTGCACCGAAGCGAACCATTTATGGCCCTCGCGCCGGTGCTCGCGCATCGCCGGCAGGAAGAAACGGAAGTCGCTCGCCGGCACGTAGGACAGCGCATGCGTCCAGTATTCGAACACGCTTCGGTCGACGCTCTGGGCATGGCGAAGATCGGCGCGGCGGTAGGACGGGATACGGCTGAACAGGATGTGGTGGTGGCAGCGCTCGATCACGTTGATGGTGTCGATCTGCACATAACCGAGATGAGCGACCGCGTCCGCGACGGCCTGCGCGCCGTCGCCGAACGGGACGCGCTCGCCCAGCCGCTGTGCATGTAGCCAGATCTGCCGGGCCTGTGTCGTGGTGATCGGAAGCGGTTTGGGCGGGCGTGACATTGCAGCAGGCAATGTAGCCGGATTCGCGCCGAGGCAAACAAGAGAGGCAAAGAAAACCGCGCTGCCATCTGCTGACAGCGCGATCTGTCGGCGAAATGGAGCAAATTATTTCGCGCTCATCTTCTGCGCCTGCATGTAATGCTTGCAGGCGGCGCGCATATTGCCTTTGCTCATCTCGCTGTTGGCCGCAGCCATTTCCTTGGCCATCGCCTGTTTGGCGGGCGAATCCACGGTTCCCATCGCGGTCATGGACTTGCCGATGGCCTCGCCTGTGCAGGGCTGCATCTTTGCCGCAGAAGCCGGCGAGACCGCGAACGCGGCGAGCACAACGGCCGAAAGCAACATCTTCATCGAATGTCTCCTCCGTAGAACAAAACCGGCGTCATGCCGGCCAACGCAAGAGCCATTCTTCAGCGACAAGTTTTCAGGGAGAAGACATTTTCGTTGCTGCGGCGCAGCGATAGCCGCTCCTAGCGTGCGGCTTTTGGGCGCTCCCCAAGGCTGCCGGTGGCAGTGTCCGGCTCGCACGAGGCCTTGCCGCGCCCCTCCGACTGGCAGCGATAGACGCTGCCGGTGAGACGATCGACCAGCCACATGTTATCCTCGGCCGGCCCTTCCAGGCCGACATAGCGGGAGGTCAGCCCCGTGATCAATGTCGACAGAAGGATCGCCACCGCGATCATCGCCGCGCCGATATAGATGGGCATTGAGCTCAGGGACACTGTCCGATCCGGCGGGCCGCTGCGATAGAACTGGTAGTCACGCTGGTAATCGCTCGGCCTCGGCACTGGATGGAACTCGGCTCCCTCGCGGACGAATTATTGAATGATCAAAACCTGCTAGGCGCGCATCTGGACGAATTCTTGTTCGTGGGCGGGCCGTGGGGCGACGCCTTTGCGACGATCGGTGAACACGGATTTCCGGGAATGGTCGATGAGCTGGTTCGGCGCAACCCACAAACCAACACTGTGACCTCCGGCTCGTGGCTTCGAATGTGACAAAGATCACATCAGGGTCTTTGAACCTTCCCTAAGCTCGCAACATCAAATCGCCATCAGGCGTAACAGCGAGGATACGACAATGACCCGTTTTGATAAATTTTTCGGACTGAAGGCGATTACCCTCTCCGCGGCCCTCTCGATGACGGCGAGCCTTGCCCTGGCCGGCGACAACAACGTCTCCGCGGGCCAGATCCTGGATGCACTGAAGCCGAAGCCGGTAACTCGTGGCCTGTCCGTTGGGCCGCAGGTCGATACCGCCGCGCAGGCCAAGGAATCGACCTTCCTCAACACCGTGCGCAACCGCTCGACCCGGTCGCTATCGACGGGCGAACGCGAGCAGATTGCAGAGCTCGCGGCGACCAAGCCGAAGATCGATCTGGAGATCCAGTTCGACTACAACTCGGCTGAGATCGCCAAGACGTCGGTGGCATCGGTGCAAGCGCTCGGCAAGGCTCTGTCCGATCCGGCGCTCAAAGGTTCGACCTTCGTGGTCGCCGGCCACACCGACGCGATCGGCGGCGAACAGTACAACCAGGGCCTCTCCGAACGGCGCGCCGACACCATCAAGAAGTACCTGGTGCAGAACTACGGCCTGAACAGCGCCGATCTCGTCACCGTCGGTTACGGCGAGACCAAGCTGAAGGACGCCGCCAACGGCGCCGACCCGATCAACCGCCGCGTCCAGGTCGTGAACATGGACACCAAGACCGCGTCGAAGTGATCTCCAAGTTACGCCTGACGAAACGCGCCGCCTGCTCTAATCCGGCAGGCGGCGATGTCATATCCAGCTCTGGAACAACATCAGCCGGCCGAAGGTTCGCATGGAGGTGCCGACGAAGGCCGCGGAGATCGGCAGCAGAAGCGCAAAGCCGGCCGCGGCGACGCCGACATAGGCCCACAGCAGCCAGCGCGGCAGCCCCTCCCGGCGCAGCACATAGACCAGCGCAAGCGACGCCGCGGTCGCGGCCGGCAAATAGTAATAGATGAAACCCAGCGTGCGCGGCAGCAAGGCCCAGGCGAGCCAGGGACCGAAATAGAACGCCGCGATCAGGAATGCATCCCAGCGCCGCGCCACGATGAAATCGCGTAGCACCACAGTGAGCGCGAGCAGCGCCGGCCATAACACCAGCGGATTGCCGAGGAAGACGATCGCGGCAATGTTGTCCTCCGTCGTCTTGTCGAACAGGAACCAGACCGGGCGGGCGAGCAACGGCCAGGATGGCCACGCGCTCATATAGGTGTGGCCGGCGATCGCGGTCGTGGTGTTGTCGGTGAATATCCGCCGCTGCGCCTCGATCAAATCCGGCAACGACAATCCGTAGAGCGGAACGAAAGCGGCAAGATACGTCAAGGCCGGCAGGACGGCGAAGCAGAGCGCGGCATGCTGCACCCGAAAACCGGCCCAGAGATCGGGCCGATACCAGTCGCTCGGCCTGGCGTCGGCAAACTGCGTGCGCCAGCCCTGCATCAGGCGGATCACCGCAACGATAACGATGCAGACGCCCAGTGGAAACAGGCCGCTCCATTTGCAGGCCGCAGCACAGCCGAACAGGCTGCCCGTGAGCGCGAACAGCGCATGCGGCCGCTCTCTTCGAAAACCATGCATGAAGGCGGCGGTCGCGAGCAGGCCGAAGCCGAGCGCAAAGATGTCGAGCATGGCGATACGCGCCTGCACGTAGAGCATCTGGTTGCTGCCAGCGATGAGTGCGGCTGCGATCGCGGGCCCTTGCGCGGAGAACAGCGCAAGGCCGCACAGATAGATCGCGACGACCGCGAGTGCGCCGAACAAGGTCGCCGGATAGCGCCAGCCAAACGCGTTGTCGCCAAGGGCTGCGATCGATACCGCGATCAGCTCCTTGCCCAGCGGCGGGTGCATTGGATTGAGCATCGGCTCCGACATCACAGGCGTCAGCATCTGCCGCGCCGCCGGCACATAATGCACCTCGTCGAAGACGAACTTCTCCGGCGTCGCGAGACCGATCAGCAACGCGAGATGAGCAACCAGGAAAATCGCGACGGCAATCACTGCGCTCCGCGACATCTTTGGAACCGCGGATAATTCGAGCGTCGGCTGTGGAGATGTTTTGCGTGGCAAATTGGCGTCACCGCGGACAAATAGGAGATCGCGGTTTTCATTGAACGCATTCTGCCGCGACTGTCACTAAGCATAACGCACGTCCCGCGCCCCTTGTGATAATTCCGCCACATCGCAAGTGCGCGCGATCCGGTACGATCAGGGACATATCGATCGGTTGCGAAATGAATTTGCGTTTCTGGCTTTTCCCCTCTCTGTTGTCGGCCGCATTGTGCGCAGGCCCTTGCGCGCAGGCGCAGACGCGCGTCGGCGAAGCCGTCGTGATCCAGAACGAAGTGGTGCGCGTGGCCGTGACCACCACGCCGATCAATGTCGGCGACAGCATGCTGCGCGACGAGACCGTGCGCACCGGCGCCGACAGCGCAGCGCGCTTCGTCATGGCCGACAGCACCAACCTGTCGCTGGGCCCGAGCGCCACGCTGAAGCTCGACCGCACCGTCTTCAACGACGAGCACAGCTATCGCGACGTCGCGATCCGCATGACCACCGGCGCCTTCCGCTTCGTCACCGGGCACTCCGAGAAGACGGCCTACAAGATCACGACCCCGCTAGCGACCATCGGCGTGCGCGGCACCACGCTCGACATCCTCTCGCAACGCGGCCGCTCCGTCATCGTGCTTCAGGAAGGCGCGGCCAGCGTCTGCACGAAGAGCTCCCAGTGCGTGCAGCTCACCCAGCCCGGCGACACCGCCATCATCACCTCGACCGGTGGCAAGGTCGGCATCACCAAGACCAACACACCGCCCTGGACGTTTGCCGCCAACTGCGCCGCGAGCGCCGGGCTTTGCGCCGTCAACCAATATGCCGCCGCCTCGCCGACCATCACGCCTGCCGTCCAAGACGACGGCATGCTGTGCGGGCGGTGACAATGGTGAAACTCCGCTTGAAGCGCTGGGTTCTCGCTGGCGCGCTGGCCGCCTTGGCTGCGCTTGCCTTTGCGCTGGACATTCGACCGGCGGCAGCCCAGGCGACGTGCGGATCCGAATGCGGTGAGCCGACGCCTGACCCGATCTATTCGCCGTCCCCAACGCCGACCTATTCTCCGTCACCCTCCCCCTCGCCGAGCCCCTCTCCGTCGCCCTCGCCGACCCCGGATCCTGCGTCCGCGCCGAGCCCGAATCCATCGCCAAGCCCGACGCCGACCGGCGCGGATTCCAGCGGCAATTCGATCGGCGGCCTCGCCAATCAGCGTTTCAACCAGATGATCACCAACCGCGTGCTCGGCACGGTGCTGCTCGGCGTCAACGAGCAGATCAATTGCAGCGACTGCATCAGCGCGTTCGGCTCGGCCGGCTCGTTCTCCGCCGGCATCCACGGCCGCAAGGAGCTGACCAACAATCTGTCGCTGCTCGCCGGCATCGCCTACACGCACTACAACGAGGGCGGCTACAAGATCACGAGCGCACCGATCGGCGCCTTCGCGCTACGTTATGACCTCACCGACTGGGGCTCGTCGCGCCCGTTCTTCGACGTCGGCACGATCCTGACGCCGTGGGAGAAGGCGCGCTACACGCGCAGCTACGATACCAGCCTCGGCCCTGTGAGCGTGACCAGCTCGACCAACGCTTCGAACTACGCCGTGTACGGCCGCGCCGGCTGGATCAGCCGCCTGTCGCCACGCGACGAGGTCGCGGCCTCCGTCGAGGTCTGGCAGCTCTGGCAGCGCGTGTCGGGCTACACCGATAGCGCAGTGGCCTTCAATCCGTTCGACGCCACGATTGCGACCGGTACCGACCGCACCAGCCTGGTCAAGATCGGCGGCCAGTGGACGCATCTCTACGGCAGCAACATCGAGGCCAACATCAACGGCGGCTGGGTGCAGTCGTTCGCCAGCCACAGCGGCATCGTGGCGACCGTGACCGGCAACGGCGTGGTGGTCCCGATCATGGGCACCCAGGGCTGGTTCGAATATGGCGGCCGCCTCGGCTTCCGCCTGCAAAAGGGCTGGATCGTGGATCTCTTCGCCAACGGCACGCTGGGCCCGCAGCCGGTCGGCAACACCATCCATGGCGGCGTGGGGCTGCGGATCAACTACTAGAAAGCCTCACTGAAGCACAGTCTCGTAGGGTGGGCAAAGCGGAGCGTGCCCACCAACGCTCTCAATCGGGGATGGTGGTGGGCACGGCGCAAGCGCGCCTTTGCCCACCCTACGGCCCCTGTGTTGACGTCACGCCGCCGACTTGCCCTCGAACGCGCGACGCAACGCGTCGACATCCAGCTTGACCATCTTCATCATCGCCTGCATCGCGCGCGCGGCCGCGGCCTTGTCCGGGCTCGACAGGAATTCGAACATCACTTTCGGCACCACCTGCCAGGCCACGCCCCAGCGATCCCTGAGCCAGCCGCACTGCTCTTCCTTTCCGCCATGGGCGAGGAAAGCGTTCCAGACGCTGTCGACTTGGGCCTGGTCGTCGCAATTGATCATCAGCGACAGCGCGTGGGTATACTCCATCTTCATTCCGCCATTCAGCGCGACCAGGCGCTGCCCGCCGAGCGTGAACTCGACGACGAGCACCGACCCCTGCTTGCCGGAGGGGCCATCGGAGACGTTGCGCTGGACATGCACGATCTTGGAGTCGGGCAGCAGGGAGACGTAGAAGTTGGCGGCTTGTTCAGCGTCACCGTTGAACCACAGGCAGGGCGTGACCTTGGACATTTGAATGCTCCTGTTCTGGGCGGCGATCAGGCGTTCGCCATCTCGGGCTGCAGAGGGGCGGCCGCGAGATCCATCCAGTTCACACCCCACATGTGGCCGTCTGGATCCTCGAAGCTGCGGCCGTACATGAAGCTGTATTCGTCCTTCGGACTGGGATCGGCCACCCCGCCCGCAGCCTCGGCCTTGCCGACAATATCATCGACATCGCTGCGGCTATCCGCGGACAGGCAGAACAGCACCTGGTTTGAGGTCTTGGCATCCGCGATCGGCTTCGGCGTGAACTGACGGAATTTGTCGTAGGTCAGCAGCATGGCGAAAATGGTCTCGGAAAAGACCATGCAGCTCGCTGTCTCATCGCTGAATTGCGGGTTCTTGACCGCGCCAATCGCCTCGTAGAAGGCAGTGGCGCGCTTAAGGTCGGTCACCGGCAGATTGACGAAGATCATCTTGGGCATCAGAAGCTCCTTGGCGGGGGTTCTGCCCAAGGACGCATCAGCCGGCGGTCATCCGACACGGCTTCCGAATATTTTTCGACCTTCCCGCTGCGAGGTTCTGTCGCACCGAACCTCGCTCCTCGGACGGCCTTACTTCTTCTCGTTGGGATCGCGGTGCACTGGGTCGATCCACAGCACGGTCTCGGGCTTCTCGACCGGCTCGATATCGAGATTGATCGCGACCGCCTCGCCGTCGCTGCGCACCAGCACGCATTCCAGCACCTCGTCGGGGCTGGCGTTGATCTCCTGATGCGGGACGTAGGGCGGGACGAAAATGAAATCGCCGGGCCCGGCCTCCGCGGTGAATTGCAGACGCTCGCCCCAGCGCATCCGCGCCTTGCCCTTCACCACATAGATGACGCTTTCGAGATGGCCGTGGTGATGCGCGCCGGTCTTGGCGTCGGGCTTGATGCTGACCGTACCCGCCCACAATTTCTGCGCGCCGACGCGCGCGAAATTGATCGCGGCCGCGCGGTCCATGCCTGCCGTCGACGGCACGTTCGTATCGAGCTGGTTGCCGGGAATGACGCGCACGCCATCATGTTTCCAGCGATCGTCGTGATCGTGTGCATGGTGCGAATGCGTGTGGTCATGGCCGGTCATGGGACTTGCTTTCTGTTGGTTCCTTGGGCGGCAAACTAACCCAAAGCCGCGCCCACGAGCCACAGCAAAATCGGAGCCCTCATAGTCATGAGACCATGCTTTCGCGAGCAGACCCGTATGGCTCAGTCATCCCGGGGCGATGCGCGGCACGAACCCGGGATGACGGCGCAAACTATTTTACCGCGAGCAATTCCACGTCGAACATCAGTGTCGCGTTCGGCGGGATCACGCCGCCGGCACCGCGGGCGCCGTAGCCGAGCTGCGGCGGGATGATCAGCGTACGCTTGCCGCCGACCTTCATCGAGGCAACGCCCTCGTCCCAGCCGGCGATGACGCGGCCCTTGCCGATCGGGAATTCGAACGGCTCGTTGCGATCGACGGACGAGTCGAATTTCTTGCCCTTCTGGCCGTTCTCGTAGAGCCAGCCGGTGTAGTGCATCACGCAGATCTGGCCCGGCTTTGGCGAAGCGCCAGTGCCGGCGACGCTGTCGATGATCTGCAAGCCTGAAGCTGTGGTCATGGTCTTTCCTGCAGTCTGGGCCGAGGCCGTGGTGGAAACGAAATGCGACACGCCGGCGATCACGGTGATCGCGAGTGCCGACATCAGGGCGAGGAGTGCGCGCTGGAAACGCTGCATTAGGCACCTTCTGTTTGAAGCGGGAGGTGTCTAGCGCAACGCGGGTGAGGTTTCCACCCCTCACACCTCGATATTTTCCAGCCGGACCGGCAGCTTGCGGATGCGCTGGCCCGTGGCGTGATAGATCGCATTGCAGACCGCCGCATTGGTGCCGACATTGGCAAGCTCGCCGAGGCCCTTCGCACCTGCCGGATTGATGCGATCGTCCTGCTCGGAGAGCATGATGACCTCGACGCTGGGCACGTCCGCATTCACGGGCACGAGGTAGTCCGCGAAGTTGTCGTTGACGTAGCGCGCATTGCGTTCGTCGATCTCGGTGGCCTCGAGCAGCGCCGACGACATACCCCAGATCAGCCCGCCCATCAGCTGGCTCCGCGCGGTGCGCGGGTTCATAATGCGGCCTGCCGCGAACGCGCCGACCAGACGGGGCGCACGGATTTCGTGCGTGAAGCGGTTGACGCGGACCTCGACGAACTCCGCACCGAAGGCATAGGCGATCTGGTCTTTCATGGCGTGGCCACCGACCAGCCGCACCTGGCCGCTGTGCATGGCGCGGAAGGAATCCAGCGGCGCGTCTTCCGGCTTCCACTCGCCATATTCCTCGACGACGCCGACACCGAGCGCGTCGAAGGCTTTCTCCAGGTCGAGCGCGCGGTCGCCCTTCGCCGCCTGCGTGGCCGGTGTCTGGCCGATACCCACGGTCTCCTTGGCCTTGTCGGTCAGGCTTTGGCTCGGCATCACCGCCTTGAACAGGCGCTGGCGGATCTGGTCGCACACCATCATCACCACGGAGCAGGTGCTGGCCGTCGAATTCGAGCCTCCGGCAACCGGCGCCGGTGGCAGATCGCTGTCGCCGATGAAGACGGCGACCTTCTCGAGCGGCACGCCGAGCCGCTCGGCGGCGGTCTGGGCGATGACGGTGTAGGCGCCGGTCCCGATCTCGTGGCCGGCGATCTCCACACGGGTGCGGCCATCGCGCTGGAGGCGCACGCGCGCGGCGGATGGCCCCATGTGCGTCGGATAGCAGGTGGTGGCACAGCCATAACCGATCAGCCAGTCGCCATCCGACATCGATTTCGGCTGAGGCGAACGCTGCGCCCAGCCGAACGCCTTGGCGGCCTCGTCGAAGCAGGCCATCAGCGAGCGCGACGTATAGGGCTTGCCGCTGATCGGCTCAACGGTGGTGTCGTTGATGCGGCGGAGCTCGATCGGATCCATGTTCAGCTTCACCGCCAGCTCGTCCATCGCGCTCTCCAGCGCGAACAAATACGGCACCTCCGGTGGCGAGCGCATGAAGCCGGGCGTGTTGCGATCGGCGCGCACGATCGAGACGAGGCTGTCGACATTCGGACAGGCATAGAGCCGCGTCGTCGTCTTGGTGCCACCGACGCAATAGGGATCGGGGCGCGAAGAGACCTCGGCGCCCTCGTGCCTGAGCGCGACCAGCTTGCCGTCGCGACGCGCACCAAGCTTGATCTCGTGGCGGGTCTCGGCGCGATAGGTGGTGATGGTAAAGCCCTGGTCGCGGGTCGGGACCAGCTTGATCGGGCGGTTCAGGCGCTTTGCGATAGCGGCGATGATGGCGGTCCGCGGCGTCATCGATCCGCGCGAGCCGAAGCCGCCGCCGACATAGGGGTTGACCACCCGGACCTTGTCGGCGTCGATGCCGAGCTGTTCGGCGACGCCGTTCTTCAGACCGTAGACGAACTGGCTGGGCTCGTAGATGACGAGGTTGTCGCCCATCCAGGCGCAGCTCGTCGAGAACAGCTCCATCGGATTGTGATGCTGCGTCGGTGTGTCGTAGGACGCCGTCAGCTTGACCTCGGCCTCGTCGAACGCCTTGGCGAAATCGCCGACCTTCGGGTCTTCCTTGAACTGGGCATTCTGTCCCTTCGCTGCCGCCGTGGTCGTTCCGGGCGAGTCGAAGGTCGCGCTTGGCGTAGTGGCCGTGTAGCTGACCTTGACCCGGTTAGCGGCCTCGCGCGCCGCCTCGTAGCTCTCGGCAACGACCACCGCAATGATCTGGCCGTCATGGGCAATGTCGGCCGATTTCAACGGCTGGATCGTCGTGCCCGCATAGCCGCCATTGCTGAAGAGTTTCGACTCCTTCAGCTTCGGTGCGTTCTCGTGGGTGACGATGTCGATCACGCCGCGGACACGCCTGGCGTCATCGAGATCGAAGCGATCGACCCGCCCCTTGGCGATGGCGCTGGTGACGAGGAATGCATAGGCGGGGTCGGCGAGCGGCATGTCGGACGCATAGGTCGCGCGTCCAGTCACCTTTACGGCCGCGTCATAGCGCGGCACGGGCTGGCCCATGTTCGTCTTCGGCTCCGGAGCAGCAGCGGTCATGATCAGATCTCCATCGTTACGGCCTGCTGGAGCGCGCGTGCCACCACGCGCTTGCCGAGCGCGATCTTGAAGCTGTTGTGCCGCCGCCCCCTGGCATCTGCGAAAGCGGCATCGGCGACGCGCTGCGCAAGGGCTTCGTCGAACTTTTGCCCCTTGAGCAGCGCCTCCGCTTCGCGCGCCCGCCAGGGCACGGTGGCGACACCGCCGAGCGCGACACGCGCGTCCCTGATCGTGCCGTCCTGCACGTCGAGCGCGACCGCAGCCGAGGACAGCGCGAACTCGTAGGATTGCCGGTCGCGCGCCTTGAGATACACCGAGCGCGGCCAGCGTCCTGGCACCGCGAAGGCCGAGATCAGCTCACCGGGCTGAAGCGTGGTTTCGATGTCGGGCGTACTGCCCGGCGTCTTGTGAAGCTGAGCAAACGGCATGCTGCGCGTGCCGGCCTTGCCCGTGATCTCGACCATGGCATCGAGAGCGATCAGCGCCTGGGCGAAATCCCCTGGATAGGTCGCGATGCACTGGTCGGAGACGCCGAGCAAGGCATGCATGCGATTGACGCCGTCCATCGCGGCGCAACCGGAGCCGGGATGGCGCTTGTTGCAGTTCTCATAGGAAACATCGCGGAAATAGCTGCAACGCGTTCGCTGCATCACGTTGCCGCCGAGCGTCGCCATATTGCGCAGCTGGGCGCTCGCCGCGAGCTTCAGCGAATTGGCAATCACCGGATAGTTGCGCTGGATGCCGTCATGCGCGGCGACGTCGGACATCTTCGCGAGCGCGCCGAGCCGCAGGCCGTCACCCTTCGGCTCGATCGCCGACCAGTCGCGCGCGAGCGGATTGATATCGACGATCGCGGCCGGCCGCATCACATCCAGCTTCATCAGATCGATCAGCGTGGTGCCGCCGGCGAGCGGCTGCGCAGGGGCCTGTGTCAGCGGATTGTTCGCGGCCGCGGCGGCGCTGAGCGCCTGCACGGCCATGTCAGGGTCTGTTGCCCTCTGATACGAAAACGGTCGCATGCGCCTAGCCTTTCATGATCTCGGGCGCGGCCTGCTTCACGGCGGCGACGATGTTGGGATAGGCGGCACAGCGGCAGATATTGCCGCTCATATATTCGCGGATGTCCGCCTCGTTGTTTGCATGCCCCTCCTTGACGCAGGCGACGGCAGACATGATCTGGCCGGGCGTGCAATAGCCGCACTGGAACGCGTCGTTGTCGATGAAGGCCTGCTGCATCGGATGCAGGCGGTCGTCGGTGGCGAGGCCTTCGATCGTCGTGATCTCCTGGCCTTCGGCCGCAAGCGCGAGCGTCAGACACGACACCACGCGCCGGTCGCCGATCAGCACCGTGCAGGCGCCGCACTGGCCGTGATCGCATCCCTTCTTGCTGCCGGTGAGCTTGAGCTGTTCGCGCAGTGCGTCGAGCACAGTGGTTCGCGCATCGATGCTCAGGCGCTTGTCCTTGCCGTTCACGTGGAGGGTGACCTCGACAGGAAGCGCCGGATCTTGTGCGACCGGCGCATTCGCGTCCTGCGTGGCGGCACGCGCCGTCATCGGTACGAGCGCGCTCCCAGCGACGCCGGCCATGAAGGCGCGCCGATCGAATGCGGATGCTCTGGAACTTGATTTATCGGACATGGACGGCCTCCACTGCTTCAAACCAAGCAGCGCACGCCTGCACCGCTCATCGCCCCTTAACCTGAAGCAATGAGCTCCGTTCCGAACGAGAAAGGGCGACGCAGCAAATGCCGCGCCGCCCTTCGTCAACTTTTCCTGATCTGTGCGGGGAACCGCGCGGGCGCTCAATAGCCCAGCGCGCAACCGTCCTTGCGCGGATCGGAACCGCCTGTGAGTGTGCCCTTGTCCCAGTCGATCCAGATCGCCTGGGCACCGCCGAGCGGACCGACCACACTGGTGGTCTTGTGGCCGAGCTTCTTCAGGCCCTCGACGATCGCGGCGGGCACGCTGTCCTCGAGCTGATACTGGCCCTCGTAATGCAGGCCGCGCGGCATATCGATCGCCTCTTGCACGTCGCAGCCATAGTCGAGGATGTTGGTCAGCACATGCGTCTGGCCGGTCGGTTGATACTGTCCGCCCATCACGGCGAACGGCATCACGGAACGGCCACCCTTGGTGAGCAGGCTCGGCATGATCGTGTGCAGCGGGCGCTTGCCGCCTGCGATGCAGTTGGGATGGCCCGGCTGGATGCGGAATCCGCCGGCTCGGTTCTGGAACAGGACGCCG
Organism: Bradyrhizobium sp. SPXBL-04; assembly: GCF_051853035.1. Lineage (NCBI taxonomy): Bacteria > Pseudomonadati > Pseudomonadota > Alphaproteobacteria > Hyphomicrobiales > Nitrobacteraceae > Bradyrhizobium > Bradyrhizobium sp. SPXBL-04. The sequence continues at coordinate 6,699,178 of NZ_CP182472.1, forward strand.
GTCTTGTTGGAGACGATCGCCGAACCGAAGGAATGGGCGATCGAGTTGATGAACGAGCAGACGTTGCGGTCCTTGTCCACCACCGTGATGTAGATGGTCGACGGATTCATCGGCGGCGCGACATTCGGCAGCTCGAGCATGCCGTCCATCCGGATCTTGCTGATGTACTCGTCGGCAAAGCCCTTGGCGAGCATCTCGGCGACGTTGATCTTCATATGATCGGGGGCAGCGACATGCATCTCGCGATTCATGTAGGCGATGCGCGCAGCCTCCGCCTCGAGGTGGAAGCGCTCGACGCTGAGCGGTGCGAACTTGGTCAGATCGAACCGCGACAGGATGTTCAGCATCAGCAGCATGGTGACGCCGGGTCCGTTCGGCGGGCACTGCCAGACGTCGTAACCCTTGTACATGGTGCCGATCGGCGTGGTCACTTCCGTCGTATGCGCGGCGAAATCATCGAGCGTGTGCAGGCCGCCGATCCCGCGCAGGGTTTCGACCATGTCCTCCGCGATCGGGCCCTTGTAGAAGGCGTCGCGGCCATCGTTGGCGATCGCGCGCAGGGTCTTGCCGAGCTCCGGTTGGCGAATGACGTCACCGGCCACCGGCGGCTTTCCGCCCGGCAGCAGGTAACGCACGGTGTTGGTACCACCCTTCAGCTTCTCGAACTGGTTCTTCCAGTCGAAGGCGATGCGCGGCGCGACGACGTAGCCCTCTTCCGCCGCCTTGATCGCGGGCTGCAGCAGCCGGTCGAAGCCGAACTTGCCGTGATCGCGCAGCACGGTGGCAAAGGCATCGACCACGCCGGGGATCGACACCGCATGCGCCGAGGTCAGCGGGACGGAATTGATCTTGCGCTCGAGATACCAGTCGGCGTTCGCCGCCTTCGGCGCGCGGCCGGAGCCATTATAGGCGATGATCTTGCCCTCGCCCCGCGGCTGGATCAGTGCGAAGCAGTCGCCGCCGATGCCGGTCGATTGCGGCTCGATCACACCGAGCACGGCCGAGCCGGCGACCGCTGCGTCCACCGCCGTGCCGCCCTCGCGCAGCACCTCGATCGCGGCGAGCGAAGCCTGCGGATGCGAGGTCGCCACCATCGCGTTGGTGGCGTGGACCGTGGACCTGCCGGGGAAATGGAAGTTTCTCATGCGAATTCTTGCTTTCTTGGACATCCGGCGCGACGGCGCGCCATCTCGGAAAAACCCGGCCTACATGACATATTCCGGCCAGCCGGAGCAATGCTGGCATACCAATGAAATGGCTGCCATCCGCTGGGCGTATGGACCGTTCACGGCTTTCAGCCATGCGGGTTTTCCGGGCGCCGGCGGGCTGCTAAACGAGCCGCCATGTCTGACAACAATTCGGTCACCAAGGTCGCCGCCTTCTACCAATTCGCCGCCCTCCCGGATTACCGCGAGCTGCGCGAACCGTTGCGTGCGTTCTGCGCTCGCCTGGCGCTGAAGGGGAGCGTGCTGCTGGCCCAGGAGGGCATCAACGGCACTGTCGCGGGCACCCCGGAGGCGATCGGCGCCTTCGCTCACGAGCTCGCGCACGGCGACATGTTCGGCGGCCGGCTCGACAATCTCGAACTCAAATTCTCGACCGCCGCGGCGATGCCGTTCGGCCGGCTCAAGGTGCGGCTGAAGAAGGAGATCGTCACGCTCGGCGATGCGGCCGCCGATCCGACAAAGCAGGTCGGCACCTATGTCGACGCCGCCGATTGGAATGCGCTGATCGCGGCACCCGATACGCTGCTGCTCGATACCCGCAATGCCTTCGAGGTGGCGATGGGCACGTTCGAGGGCGCGGTCGATCCCGGCATCAAGAGTTTTGGCCAGTTCAAGGATTTTGCCGCCGCGCAGCTCGATCCGGCAAAGCACCGCAGGATCGCGATGTTCTGCACCGGCGGCATCCGCTGCGAGAAGGCCAGCGCGCATCTGCTCGCGCGCGGCTTTGCCGAGGTCTATCACCTCAAGGGCGGCATCCTCAAATATCTGGAACAGGTGCCGGAGACGCAGAGCCGCTGGCGCGGCGAATGCTTCGTGTTCGACGAGCGCGTCGCGCTCGGGCATGGATTGCGCGAACTTGGCTTGCGAGAACTTGGCCTGCGCGAACCGGACAAGGGGCACGGCCGTGACGAATGAGATCAAGACGCTGAGCGAGCGAATCGACACGCTGGAGATGCGCCTTGCCTATCAGGACGACACGATCGAGACGCTGAACCAGACCATCACGGCGCAGTGGAAGCAGATCGATGCGCTGACGCGGCAGATCGCACAGCTGAGCGAACGGCTCCAGGAGGCCGAGGCGAATGCGCCGGGCCCTGCCAACGAGCGCCCGCCGCATTATTGAAAAAGATGAGCTACTGGCCGGACGCCTTGGGCATCAGGCTGGCCACTTCGCCCGACATCATCAACCGGTTGCGCCCGGCTTCCTTCGCGGCGTAGAGCGCCTGATCGGCCGCCTCGACGAGCGAGGCCACGCCCGCCGTGCGCTCCAGCACCGGCCGGCACGCCGCGCCTCCGAGCGAAGCGGTGACGCAACCGGTCGCACGGTTGGTGGTGTGGACGAGGCCCGCCTCGCGGATCGCCCGCCTGATCCGGTTGCCGATCCGGGCGCAGCCTTCGGCATCGGTGTTCGGCAGCAGCATGGCGAACTCCTCGCCGCCATAGCGCGCCGCCAGATCGCCGGGACGCTGCATCTCGGTCGCGATGATCTGCGCCACCACGCGGAGGCAGGCGTCGCCCGCGGGATGGCCGTATTCGTCGTTGTAGGCCTTGAAGTGGTCCACGTCGATCATCAGCAAGGCGAGGCTGGAGCGGTCGCGATAGGCACGCGCCCACTCCTCCTTCAGCCGTTCGTCGAAACGGCGGCGGTTGGCAAGGCCCGTGAGGCTGTCCTCGATCGCGAGGGTCTCGAGCCTGGTCTCCAGCTTCTTGTGCTCGGTGATGTCGCGCGAGATCGCCACCACGCCGTCGACGCGGCCATTGTCCTTGCGCGTCACCCGCATGGTCGATTCGAGCCAGACTTCGCCGTTCTCGCGATGCGCGTTGCGATAGACGAGGCGCGCCTCCTCCGTCTCGCCACGCTTCATGGCGTCGACGATCGCCTGGACCTGCGGCAGATCCTCCGGATTGATGCCCGCGAGCGCAGGCGTGCCGATCAGTTGATTGGCGCGCCAGCCGACGAGGCGCACCGACGCAGGCGAGACATAGCGCAGCCGCTCGTCGAGCCCGATGCGGGTCACCATGTCGCTGGAGCCTTCCGCGAGCAGGCGGAAGTGAGCCTCCTTCTCGATCAGGGCCGCGGCCATGCGCTGGCCCCGCTGCAACTGCCGCACCAGCATGGCACCGATGATCGCGATCAGTATCACCAGGGCGATCACGTAGAGCATGCGGGAGATTGCGGCCGCGCGCCAGGGCGCCAGCAACTCGTCCTTGTCGACGGTGGCGAGCAGGACCAGCGGGTAGCGGCTGCTGCGCTTGAAGAAGCTGACGCGCTGGGCGCCGTCCAGCGGCGACTTGAAATGATAGGCGCCGCCCGGCCGCTGCAGGCTGGCGTCGCGGAACAGCGGCTTGTCGGCAACACTGTGTCCGACGAACTTTTCGTTGTTCGGGTTGCGCGCGACGATCAGGCCGTCGCCATGCGTCAGCGCCACCGAGCTGTTGCGGCCAATCTCGAACTGCTCGTAGAAATGCGAAAGATATTTCGAGCTGATGGTCGCGAGCACCACGCCGCCGAAGCTGCCGTCCGCCTTGTTGAAGCGGCGCGACAGAGTGACGACCCATTCGCCGTCCAGGAGGCTCTTCACGGGACGGCCGACATGGGGCTCACGTTTCGGAGAGAGCTGGTGATGACGGAAGAACGCGTCGTCGCTGAAGGTCGAGCCGATCGTGGCGGGCAAGGTCAGCCAATTGCCCTGATCGTCGATGATGCCGAGGCTGTGAATGCGCTCGATGGCCTTCTTTCGCGCTTCCAGCAGGGTACGCAGCTTCGCGATCGTGGCAGGGCCGGCGCCGTCCATCTCCAGCCGGCTGACGACGCCGACGACGCCGGAATCCAGGAGATCGAGGCTGTCCTCTGCATGCTGTGTCAGCGAGCGGGCAACGTTGGCCATCTCGGTCTCGGCGCTCTTGAGCACGGCATCGCGCGCGGCCCATTCGCGCCAGGCGCTGACCCCAAGGATGGTCGCGCAGGTGAGCACGACGAACGCGGCCGCGCGCAGCGGCAGACGGCTCCATCCGGCTCTTTGGGTCGCAGCACTCATGCGGCAGAATTCTCCGATCGTTCGGAAACTCTGCCGCTTCTATTATTGAACTCTGAAATTACCGCAGCAATGCGCCGCGATCCCGTAGTCGTACGGACGCAAGCGTCAGCGCATTGCTAACAGAACATTAGCGTGCTTATCGGAATCCGGCTCCCGCCGGCTAGCTGAAGATGGCCTTAACTTTGTTCCAGAGCGAGGGATGCTCGGCATCCGCATCCGCCTTCGAGGGTGTCGGTTGCGCGGCGCTCACGGGATCGGAGGCCGGGAACGTATCCTTCAGACCGTCATCGAGCTTGGCGTTGCGATCGGCGGCGAGCGCTTCGCGCAGGTCGTCGGCGTGCTTGTCGTGCGGCGCAGGGTTGAATGTCTGAGCCATGAGATCCTCCTCGATTGGCTGGTCAACGCGGCGCATTTGCGCTGGTTCCCCTGTTCCGCTCGGACCTCCCACGGTGTATCAGGAACCTCAATCTGCATCAGGACAGCTCGTGCCCCAATCTGCGACAAAGCCCTTCATCGACGTGCTCTCCGGCCAGCGCCAGGCCATCCCGCCCATGTGGATGATGCGGCAGGCCGGCCGCTACCTGCCGGAATATCGCGAGGTGCGCGCCAAAGCGGGCGGCTTCCTCGATCTCTGCTTCACCCCGGAGCTTGCCGCGGAGGTGACGCTGCAGCCGATCCGAAGGTTCGGCTTCAATGCTGCGATCATCTTTTCGGACATTCTGGTGATCCCCTATGCGCTCGGCCGCTCCGTGCGTTTCGAGGTCGGCGAAGGCCCGCGGCTCGAACCGCTGGATGATCCGGCGAAGGTTGCGACGCTGGCCGCGCGCGCCGACTTCTCCAAGCTCGCGCCGGTGTTCGAGGCGCTGCGGATCGTGCGCGGCGCGCTTGCTCCCGAGGTTGCCCTGATCGGCTTCTGCGGCGCACCGTGGACGGTGGCGACCTACATGGTCGCCGGCCAGGGCACGCCCGACCAGGCGCCGGCGCGAATGATGGCCTACCGACATCCGGAGGCCTTTGCGCAAATCATCGATGTGCTGGTCGACAACTCGGTCGAATATCTGCTGGCCCAGCTCGCCGCCGGCGCCGACGCCTTGCAGATCTTCGACACCTGGGCCGGCGTGCTGCCGCCCACCGAGTTCGCGCGCTGGTCGATCGAGCCGACGCGGCGCATCGTCGAAGGCGTCCGCGCGAAGGCGCCGGATGCGAAGATCATCGGTTTCCCGCGCGGTGCCGGCGCGCAGCTGCCGGCCTATGTCGAGACAACTAGTGTGAACGCGGTGAGCATCGACTGGACCGCGGAGCCGGCCTTCATCCGCGAGCGTGTGCAGAGCAAGGTCGCCGTGCAGGGTAATCTCGACCCGCTGGTGCTAATCACTGGTGGCACAGCGCTCGACCGCGCCGTCGACGACGTGCTGGCGAATTTTGCGAAAGGACGCCTGATCTTCAATCTCGGCCACGGCATCCAGCCGGAAACGCCGATCGCCCATGTCGAGCAGATGCTGAGGCGCGTGCGGGGCTGATTTATTTCGCCCGTAGGGCGCGGCAAAACAAAAAGTGCGAAAACAACCCCATGCACAGTAGACAAGTCATTGAAAAATCTAGGCCGGCATGACTCACCCCGCGCGTTTGACACGTCGGGCAAAACAGGCGCAGGATGGCACCATCGTCGATTGTGATTTCGCGGGCAGGCTCAGCGCGGCCGGCTGCGTTCGATGATCTCGGCGGCGCCCTTGGCCAACAGATCCAGCCCCACAGCACGACCGAGCTCGCGCGGACGGTTGGCGGGGCCTGAGTGTGAGGCTTCGATGATGGTATTGCCGGAGAGGTCGAGCACGGATGCGGCCAGCGACATCTGATCACCGGCAATGGTCGAGAACCCGGCCACCGGCGAATTGCAGTGGCCGTTGAGCACCCACAGCACTTCGCGCTCGGCATCGGCGCAGGCATGCGCGGCGGGATCGTCGATCGATGAAAGGATTTGCCGCGTCTGCCAGTCCTGCGCCGCGCATTCGACCGCGACGATGCCCTGCCCCGCCGCAGGCAGCATCTCCGCCGCGGTGAATTCATAGGCGATGCGGCTGGAAAGACCGACGCGGTCGAGGCCCGACCGCGCCATGATCAGCGCATCGGCCGGTCCCACCGCACCGCCATCCGGCAGGCGCTGCTTCTCGCCATTGTCGAGCTTGCGCACGCGCGTGTCGGCGGCGCCGCGGAAGTGGATCACCTCCACCTCCGGAAACAGGCGCCGCGCATAGGCGGCGCGGCGGACAGCGTTGGTCCCGATCTTGAAACCCTTGCCGCGGGACTGGCGCAGCGCCTCCAGTGTCACGCCGCCGCGCAGCACCAGCGCGTCACTGGGCGGATCGCGCGACAAGGTGGCGCCGATGACAAGGCCGGGCGTATCCTCGTTGCCAGGCATGTCCTTCAGCGAATGCATCGCCGCCTGGAGCTCGCCCGACAGGACGGCGGCGCGGATCTGCGCCACGAAGGCGCCGCCCTTGCCGCCGTGGGGCAGAAGCTTGCTGGTCTGGTCAAGATCGCCGGTGGTGTCGAACTTGACGATCTCGATATCGAGACCGGGCACGGCGGCGGTCAGGCGGCGCGCGATCTCTTCCGTCTGTGCCAGCGCCATCGCGCTCTTGCGGGTGCCGATCTTGAATCGCGTAGCCAAGTCCTGATCCTTTCGAGACGCGTCATTTTGGTTTGAGCATGATCTTATCGGAAAACCGGTTCCCACTTTGCGCTAACGCGGCCCTTCGGGTCCGGATCATGCTCTAACGCGCATCCTCCAATATCATGTCGGAGGCCTTTTCGGCGATCATGATGATCGGCGCGTTGGTGTTCCCCGACACGAGGTCCGGCATGATCGAGCCGTCGACAACGCGAAGGCCGACGAGCCCCCTCACCTTCAGCCGCTGGTCGATCACCGCGAGCGCGTCATTGCCCATACGACAGGTCGAGGTCGGATGGTAGATGGTGCTGCCGCGCTCGCGGCAGAAATCCAGGAGCTCGGCATCCGTGGATACCTTCGTGCCGGGGTCGACCTCGCCAGCGACGAACGGCTTCAGCGCCGGCGCGTTCAGGATCTTGCGCAGGATCTTGAGGCCCTCGACGTTGGTGGTGCGGTCGGTCTCGGTCGACATGTAGTTGATGCGGATCTCCGGCGGCACGGTCGGATCGGCGCTTTTGATGCGTAAGGTCCCGCGGCTTTCCGGCCGGAGCTGGCACACGGAGGCGGTGAAGCCGGAGAAATCGTGCAGCTTCTCGCCCATCTTGTCGGTCGAGAACGGCAGGAAGTGCACCTGGATGTCGGGCGAAGCCAGCCGCGGGCTGGTCTTGAAGAACGCGCCCGCTGTGCCGGCCGCGATCGTCAGCCAGCCCTTCCGGAACAGCGCATAGCGTGCGCCGGCCATCGTACGGCGGAGCGGATGATTGATGGTGTCGTTGAGCGTGATCTTCTGCGAGCAGCGCATCACGATGCGGACCTGCATGTGGTCCTGGAGGTCATGGCCGACACCGGGAGCATCGAGCACGATGTCTATGCCGTACTTGCGCAGGAGATCGGCGGGACCGACGCCGGAGAGCTGAAGCAGCTGCGGCGAGTTGTAGGCACCGCTCGACAGCACGATTTCCTTGCGGGCCCGCGCGCGGCGCAAGGCCGCGCCTTGCCGATATTCGACGCCGACGGCGCGGCGCCCTTCGAACAGGACGCGCTGGGCATGTGCGGAGGTCTCGATCTTGAGATTGCTGCGGGTCTTCGCCGGGCCGAGATAGGCCACCGCCGTCGAGGCGCGCCGGCCGTTGCGCGTCGTGGTCTGGAACAGGCCGACGCCTTCCTGCGTGGCGCCGTTGAAATCGGGGTTGTAAGGCAGACCGGTCTCGACCGCGGCGTCGATGAAGGCTTTCGACAGCGGATCGGTCACGATCATGTTGGAGACCGGCAGCGGCCCGCCCGTGCCGTGAAATTGATCGGCGCCGCGGGATTGGTTCTCGGCCTTCTTGAAGTAGGGCAACACGTCGTCATAGCCCCAGCCGGTGTTGCCGAGCTGGCGCCAGCGGTCGTAGTCCTCGTGTTGACCGCGGACATAGAGCAGGCCGTTGATCGAGCTCGAGCCGCCCAGCGTCTTGCCGCGCGGCTGGAACACCTGGCGTCCCTTCAGCTCGGGCTCCGGCTCGGTCTGATACATCCAGTTGACGCTCTTCTCCTTGAACAGCTTGCCGTAGCCGAGCGGCACGTGGATCCAGATGTTGGAATCCTTCGGGCCGGCCTCGAGCAGCAGCACGCTGTGCCTGCCGTTCGCAGAGAGCCTGTTGGCGAGCACGCAGCCGGCGGAGCCGGCACCGACGATGATGTAGTCGAATTCGGGATCGGACGGCGCGAGCGAGGAATTTGCGTTCATGCGCTACTGTTCTTCTTGTTGGTGTTGGCGTTTCCAGTTTCGTCACTTAGCACAATCATGCACGCAGGCGCAGCGCCTCGACCAGCGACCTGAACGCACGGGCATATTCCGCACCCGCCCTTGCGATATCGGCGCGCCCGGCGCAGGCGACCGCGGCTTCCGTGACGGCGCCGAGCAGCAGCCGGGCCAGGGGCTCGACCGGCTGGCGCGCGATCAGGCCGGCCTCCATCGCCGCCGCAATCGCGCGCGGCAGCTTGCCGCCGAAATGCTTGGCGTCGATCTCGCGCCAGCGTTCCCAGCCGAGCACGGCGGGCCCGTCACGCAGGATGATCTGGCCGGTGGGGCCCTTTGCCGTCGCCGCAAAGTAATGCTGGGTGCCGGCAACCATGGCGGCGAGAACGTCCTTCTCGGCGCGCGCGGCGCTGTCGATCTCGACGACGAGGTCGCGCGAGACCTGGTCGAACACGGCTTCGAACACCGCCTCCTTGGTCTTGAAGTGATGATAGACCGCGCCCTTGGCAATGCGGGCGGCCTCGGCGATCTCGTCCATGGTGGTGGCGGCGAATCCTCGGCTCCCGAACAGGCGGCGTGCCGCCGTCAGGATCGCTTCCATCGTCGCCGCGCGCCGTTCCGCCTGCTTCGCCATCAGTCTCGTCTAATCGAATTCGCAGCGAGCGGCCAGTTGACTTTTCGACCATCGGTCGGTATTTACCGACTATCAGTCGGTTTTGATCGCGAGGTGTTCGATGCCGAGCCGTGACATTGTCGAGGCGTTTGCGCAGCGGCTGGAAGCCGGAGACTTCATCGGCGCCATCGAACAGTTCTGCACGCTTGATGCCGTGACCTACGAGAACAACGCTGCCCCGACGGTCGGCCGCGACAAGCTCGTGGCCAAGGAACGCGGCGTGCTGGCGGCGTCCAAGGACGTCAAGGCCGTGCGTATCGGGCCGAGCCTGATCGAGGGCGACCACGTCGCGACCCGCTGGGTCTTCAGCTTCACCAATGCCGAGGGCGTCACGTGGACACTGGACGAGATCGCGTGGCAGACCTGGCGGGGCGATCAGCTGATCGAGGAACGGTTTTATTACGATCCGAAGCAGCTGGGGCGGTGACCGCGCCTCTCTCTCGCCCTACCACCGCTGTCATCGCCCGGCTTGCTGCCTTCGCTGATGCTTCGGCGTGCCGAGCGCCCGCGTGGGCCTCGGCGTAGCCTTGGCGGAGCCGGGACCGGGCGATCCAGTACGCCGCGGCGGCTGTGATGAGTCGAGGGGCCTCGATGTACTGGATGCCCTGTCTGCGCGGGGCATGACAGCAGAGTTAGCGGCGAACATTCCCCCCGCCATCACGCATTTGTATCGATTTGTTATCGATACCTTCGTTTGAACACGTAGAAGTGCTCATTCCGATCGCGGCAGCTATGGATAATTCATAGTTCGTCAAAGGTTTGCAGCGAATTTTCCGTTTCTAGCCGGACAATCGGCCGATGCTGCTAGGCTCTGGAATGCGGACTCAAACGACCAGCTATTTCGCACGGCTGTTCGCCGGCGATCTGTCGGCCTTTGGCGGTCCCGCAACCGACGAGGCCGTGGCCGGCCATATCCGGGCCGAGCAGATGTCGCTGGTGCTCGGCTATTCGGTCGGCATCATGCTTGCTAACGCCTGCAACGCCATCGTGCTGGCCATCGCGCTGTGGCAGTCGCCGGACAGGATGCCAGCCCTGATCTGGGCGGTCATCGTCGCCGGCGCGGCGATCGGATTCGGCGTGCAATCCCACGCCGCGCGCCGCATCACCAAGCCGCAATTCGTCTCGCGCCGCGCCATGCACCGGCTGGTGCGCAACGCCTTCATCCTTGGCGCGGCCTGGGGCATCGTCCCGGTCGCCTTCTTCGCCGATGCTTCGACCGGCGGCCAGCTCGTCATCACCTGCCTGTGCTCGGGCATGCTGGCCGGCGGCGCGCTGGCTTTCGCCACGATTCCGATCGCGGCCATCGCCTTCACGGCGCCCATCTTCCTCGGCATCGCCATCTGCCTCGGCAGGAACGGCGATCTCGCCTTCCTGCTGATCGCCTTCCTGGTCGTGGTCTACGGAAGCGTTCTGCTGCGCGGTGTGTTCGTCAATTCGTTCGCGTTCGCGCGGCGCGTGATGCGGCAGATCGAGGCGGAGCGCACGGTGCGGCAGGATCCCCTCACCCATTTGCCCAACCGCGTCGCCTTCAACGAAACGCTCGATGCCGCGCTCAAACGACTGGCATTGTCCGGCGAGGAATTCGCGGTGCTGCTGCTCGACCTCGATCGCTTCAAGGAGGTCAACGACCAGTTCGGTCATCCCGCCGGCGACGAATTCCTGGTCCAGGTCGCAAGCCGCCTGCAACGCTGCACGCGCGCTGCCGAGCATGTCGCGCGCATCGGCGGCGACGAATTCGCGCTGGTCATGAACAATTTGGCGCGGCCGGAAGATGCGCTCGAGATCGCCGAGCGCTTCGTCGCAGCATTCACCGAGCCGTTCCAGATCGAGGGCCGCCAGATCGTCGGCGCGACCAGCGTCGGCATCGTGCTGGCGCCGCGCGACGGCACCACGCCGCTCGACGTCATGAAGAATGCCGATGCCGCGCTCTATCGCGCCAAGAAGGCGGGAGCCGGCACGGTCTGCTTTTTCGAAACCAGCGACGACAGGGTGTCGCGCGACCGCAAGGCGCTGCAATCGGACCTCGCCGGCGCGATCGCGAGGGACGAGCTGTTCCTGGTGTTCCAGCCGTTCCTCGACCTCGGCGACAACCGCATCACCGGCTTCGAGGCGCTGCTGCGCTGGCAGCATCCGGTGCGCGGACTGGTGCCGCCGAGCGAATTCATCCCGATCGCGGAAGAGACCGGGCTGATCCACGAGATCGGCGAATGGGTCATCCGCCGCGCCTGCGCGACGGTGGCGCAATGGCCTGAAGAGATCAGGGTCGCCGTGAATTTCTCAGCGGCGCAATTTCACAACACCGGCGTCCTCCAGACCATCGTGCAGGCGCTTGCCGATGCGAAGGTCTCTCCCAGCCGACTCGAGATCGAGATCACGGAATCGATGCTGCTGTCGAAATACGGCTCGGCCGCATCAGTCCTGAATGCGCTGCTGGAGCTCGGCGTCACCGTGGCGCTCGACGATTTCGGGACGGGCTTCTCCTCGCTCACCTATTTGCGCAAGCTGCCGTTCAGCCGCATCAAGATCGACCAGTCTTTCATCAGCGACGTGTTGGTGCAGCCGGACTGCGCCGCCATCGTGAAGTCGGTGATCTCGCTCGCGCGGGACCTGCACATCGGCGTCGTGGCCGAAGGCGTCGAGACTGCCGACCAGCTCGAATATCTGCGCCAGATCAGCTGCGACGAGGTGCAGGGCTATCTGATCAGCCGGCCGGTGGCGGCCGATGCCGTGCTGGCGCTGCTGGACGCGAAGAAATATCGGGCGACTTACGCGGCGTAGGTGGAAATTATAGGGGGCCTGAGAGCCGGCGATGAGGGCGGTGAGCCCCCTCCCCCGCTTGCGGGAGAGGGCTGGGGAGAGGGTCTCTCCACGGAGGGACTCTCCAAGAGGAGAGAACCCTCACTTGGCGCTTCGCGCCGACCTCTCCCGCAAGCGGGAGAGGTGGCGGCCGCGGCGCCGTCCATTTATCCTCACGGAATTCCGGGCTCGGTTAGACCGCATCCGCGCGCAGCAGCGTATCCACTGTGATCGTGCCCCTCGCGCGGGAGACGCAGGCACAGATCTTCTGGTTGCTTTGCTTCTGATGGTCGCTGAAGAAGACGTCGCGATGGTCGATCTCGCCGTCGACCGCGACCACGTCGATGGCGCAGAGGCCGCACTCGCCGCGCTTGCAGTCGTACATCACGTCGTGGCCGCTGGCGTTGAGCACATCCAGCATCGAGCGCTCGCGCGGAATCTCGAGCTCGACATTTGAGTCCTTCAGACGCACCCGGAACGTCTCGGTCGGCAGCGTGCCGCTGGAGCCGAACGTCTCGTAGCGAAGATCGGGAAGCGGATGGCCGGCGCCGATCCAGGCATGGCGCGCGGCATCGAGCATGCGCATCGGGCCGCAGAACAGCGCGAGCGTGCCTTGAGGAAGTGAGGCGAACAGGGCGTCGAGATCGAGGCGCTTGCTTTCGTCACTGGCATGAACGACCAGACGATCGCCGAGCAGCGTGGCTAGATCGTCGAGATAGGCGGCTTCGCTGCGCGAACGCACGGCATAGTGCAGCGTGACGACAGCGCCGCGGCGGGCCAGCGCCTGCGCGGCGCCGAGGATCGGCGTGATGCCGATGCCGCCGGCGATCAGGCAATAATTTTCGCGCGCCCAGTCCACCGCAAGCAGCGAGGCGGGCTGCGTGATGTCGAGCCGCGCGCCTGGCGCCAATTGCCACATGTAGCGGGAGCCGCCGCGGGAATCCTCGGCGCGGCGCACTGCGATCTTGAAGCCGTGGGACGAAGCTTCGCCGACCAGCGAATAGGAGCGCGTCTCCGGCAGGCCGTCGATGCTGACGCTGACATTGATGTGGCTGCCGACCGGATAGGCCGCACCGTCGAACTGATCGGGCCGGATCAGGAATTCGCGGATGCCGGGCGCAAGGTCGCGCGTCGAGACGAGCGTCGCCGGAATCCAGGTTTCGATGAAGCGCATAGTGATTGCCTCAATCGTTTGCGGTCTTGATCAGCGCGAGTGCCGGCAAGAGGTCGAGATGGGTCCGGTTGCGCAGCGCGAGCCGCAGGTTTCGCACCGCGAGCCGCGCATGCTCGCGCATGACGGCCTCGGCGCGCGCGCCTTCGCGGTTCTCGATGGCGTCGATCACGACGCGATGATGCTCCTGCCCGATGATCAGGATCTGTTGGGCCTCGGGCAGCGCCGATTGCGCCATCACGAAGCCGCTGGGCGAGGCGAACGGCAGCGCCGAGGCGCGGTCGATCTGCCGGATCAAGGGCGGGCTGCGCGACAATTCCGTCAGCAGGGCGTGGAAGCGCGCGTTCAGCGTGACGTAAGACGAAAATGCATCGACCGAGATCGGCACCTGGCGCAGCAATTCGTCGATCGCGGCGAGACACTCCTTCAGCGGCTCGAGCTCGCGCGCAGAGACACCGCGCTCGGCGGCAAAGCGCGCGGCGAGGCCTTCCAGCGTGCCGCGCAGCTCGATGGAGTCGGAGATATCGCGCTCCGAGAACGCCTTCACCATGAAGCCGCCGGAGGGGATCGCCTCCAACAAGCCCTCCTCCTCCAGCCGCACCAGTGCCATGCGCACCGGGGTGCGCGAGGCGCCGGTGGTCTCCACCGCCTGGAGCTCGGAGATGCGCTCGCCCGGACGCAACGAGCCCGACAGGATCTGATCGCGAAGCGCTAGCTGCGCCTTCACGGTCTGCGAGATGGAACGATCAACCTCACGTTCGGCCATCGTCTACTCCGCGGCCTGGAGATGTGTTGGCGCGTTTTCCTTCGCAACCATGCGATCGATCAGCTTGCGCGACCACATCGCGCCGGCGTCGATGTTGAGGTTGTAGAAGATGCGATCCGGGTTCTCGTCCATCGCGCGCTGCTGCGCTTCGAGAATCAGCTCGTCCTCGTGGAAGATGCCGGAGACGCCCTCGCGGATCTCGGTGGTGATGCGCTGCTCGCCGAGGCGATAGTTGCGCACGAACGCCCAGAAATAATGGCAGGTCTTCTCGGTCTCCGGCGTGATGGTGTTGAGCACGAAGCCGTTGACGCCCTGCGAGCGGTCGCCTTCCGGCGCGCCGGTGCCGGTCGGCGCCACGCCGACGTCGATGGCGATGGTGCACGGGGCCTCGAAACGGATGATCTGCCAGCGATCGACGAGACCGGGCTTGCCGAGCTGCTTGGCCCAGAACGGCGGCGGCTCGATGCCGCGCATCCAGCGCGTCACCGTCACCGTCTTCTCGCCATGGGTGACGTCGAACGGTGCCTCGGCCACCGCATCGTTGCCGATGGAGGAGCCGTGCACGAAAGTCTCGTGGGTGAGATCCATGAGATTATCGAGCACGAGGCGATAGTCGCATTTGACGTGGATGGTCTTGCCGTCGCCGGCCCAGGCCGGATCGTGATTCCAGTGCATGTCCGGAACCTGCGCCGGATCGGCCAGCGCGGGATCGCCCATCCAGAGCCAGATGTAGCGGTGCCGCTCGATCACGGGATAGGCACGGACGCAGGCGGACGGATTGATGGTCTCCTGCGAGGGCATGAAGGTGCAGCGCCCTTGCGCGTTGTACTTCAGGCCGTGATAGCCGCAGACGACGGTGTCGCCTTCGAGCCGGCCCTTGGACAGCGGCACCAGGCGATGCCAGCAGGCATCCTCCAGCGCGGCGACCGAGCCGTCGGCCTTGCGGTACATCACGATGTGCTTGCCGCAGATCGTCCGCGGCAACAGCGCCGGCTTCACCTCGGCATCCCAGGCGGCGGCGTACCAGGCGTTCATGGGGAAAGGTTTTGTCATCGGTCTCGCTCCCACGGGCTTATGCATACGTTATGTATACAATAGCAGCGAGGCGGGATCGATCAAGCCCAATCATGGAGTATCTAAATACCTAAATCATCATTATTGTATACACATGCACCTGACGTCATTCCCCGCGAAAGGCGGGAATCCAGTACTCCGCGGCGGACGTAGGGTTCACACAGCTCCTGCCGCGGCGTACTGGATCGCCCGCCTGCGCGGGCGATGACACCGGAGGAGACGGCGACCGCTCCGCTGGAGGGGCCCCTGCGGCGCCGGCCCCGCGCCCTACGCCCCGAACACCTTCGCCAAGCCGGCCTTGGCTTCCTCCTGAATGCGCGTCAGGTGCTCGGCGCTACGGAAGCTTTCCGCGTAGATCTTGTAGACGTCCTCCGTCCCCGACGGCCTGGCCGCGAACCAGCCGAAATCGGTCTCGACCTTGATGCCGCCAAAAGGCTCGCCGTTGCCGGGCGCCTTGCTCAGCGTAGCGCGGACGGGATCGCCGGCGAGATCCTTCAGGCCGAGCTGCTCGGGTGTGACGGACTTCAAAATGCTCTTCTGCGGCCCGGTGGCGGCGACGTCGATGCGCGCGTAATGGGGCACGCCGAACTCGGCGGTGAGGTCATTGAAGAGCTGGCTGGGATCGCGGCCGGTCTTGGCCATGATCTCGGCTGCGAGCAGGCCGAGGATGACGCCGTCCTTGTCGGTGGTCCACACCGTGCCGTCGCGGCGCAGGAACGAGGCCCCTGCACTCTCCTCGCCGCCGAAGCCGAAAGAGCCCGTGAGGAGGCCGTCGACGAACCATTTGAAACCGACTGGCGTCTCGACCAGCTTGCGGCCGAGCTTTTTCGCAACGCGGTCGATGATCGAGCTCGACACCACGGTCTTGCCGATCGCGGCATCCTTGCCCCAGTCCGGCCGGTGCGCGAACAGATAGGAGATCGCGGTCGCAAGATAATGGTTCGGGTTCATCAGGCCGCCGGTGCGCGTCACGATGCCGTGGCGATCGGCGTCGGTGTCGTTGGCAAAGGCGACGTCGAAGCGGTCACGCATCCCGATCAGGCTCGCCATCGCGTAGGGCGAGGAGCAGTCCATGCGGATCTTGCCGTCCCAGTCGACCGTCATGAAGCGGAAGGTCGGATCGATCGCCTCGTTCACGACGGTGGCCTTGAGGCCATAGCGCTCGATGATCGGATGCCAATAATGCACGGCGGCACCGCCGAGCGGATCGATGCCGATCGTGACGCCGGCGGATCTGACCAGGTCGAGATCGACGACATTGCCGAGATCGGCGACGTAAGGCGTGATGAAATCATAGGCGTGGACGTTCGCGGATTTCTTCGCCTTGGCGTAGTCGATGCGCTTCACACCCTTGAGGGCGTCGGCGAGATAGGTATTGGCGCGCTTCTCGACCACGCCGGTGACATCGGTATCGGCGGGGCCGCCATGCGGCGGATTGTATTTATAACCGCCGTCTTCGGGGGGATTGTGCGAGGGCGTGATCACGACGCCATCGGCGAGGCCCGAGCTGCGGCCCTTGTTGTAGGTCAGGATCGCGTGTGAGATCACCGGCGTCGGCGTGTAACCGCCGTCCTTGTCGATCATGACGTCGACACCGTTGGCCGCGAACACCTCGACGGCGCTGACCAGCGCCGGCTCTGCCAGCGCATGGGTATCGATGCCGATGAAGAGCGGGCCGGTCAGCCCCTTTTCTCTTCTGTAGTCACAAATCGCTTGCGTGATCGCGAGGATGTGGCCCTCGTTGAAGGTGTTCTTGAACGAGGTGCCGCGATGACCCGAGGTGCCGAACGCGACCCGTTGCGCGGGGTCGGCCGCATCCGGCTTGCCGGCGAAATATTCCGTCACCAGCCGCGGAATATTGGTGAGCGCGTCCGGCGAGGCCTGCTTGCCCGCCGCGGGATGAACATCAGCCACTGAAATACCTCGTCCTTGTCAAATTGAGGCCTGCTGCACCATAGCATCGGGCTTGCACGCGCCAACTCAAAAGCCACTGGCCGACACCGGCAACAAATGGCCGCATTTGGGCCCATGAATAGTGACATGACCATTTTCGCAACGACCCTGCTGCTCGCCGGTTCCTTGGCGCTATCGTCTCCGGCACATGTCGGGCGAACCGACGTCGAACTCAACCCGATGCTGCGCAACGCGGCCGTGGATCATGACCTCGCCAAGGTGAAGCAGCAGTTTGAACGGGAGCTCCACAGCGACGCTGCAGACCGCTCCGCGGCATCCAGCCAGCGCTAGCGCCGCGGGCCGGGCGCATCCAAAGGCATTCCTGACGGCCGCACATGGCGTTTACTTCCTTGGGGCCGCCTCGAAGGAGGCAGGCACCACAATGCAAATTGCGGGATCATGCTATGGTTGATGCGTCCCCGCTGCCGCGCCGCAAGGCCGGTTTGTTAACTCCAAAGCTCTATCACAGACCCATGCTGTGGGATCGGACACGCTTCAATCTTGGCGCGACGTGGGGACGCGTGGCGGTCGCCCTGCTTTTGTCGACTCCGATCTGCGCGCAGGCCAAGGACGGCGGTCCGGACGAGCCGCGCCCGACGGCGGCGCTGCCCGACGGCGGGACCGAGCTCGGCGCCGGAGAAACGCCGGCATCCCGCGCCGCGATCCGGAAAATCATCGAGAGAGAGATCGCAAACACCCATTTGCCCGCCGACATCGCCGAAGCGGTGGTCTTCGTCGAGAGCGGCTACAATCCGGCCGTGATCGGCAGCGTCGGCGAAATAGGCCTGATGCAGGTGCGGCCCGAGACCGCGGCGATGCTGGGATTCCGCGGAAGCAATGCTGAACTGGCAGAGCCGGACATCAACATCCATTACGGGGTGATTTATCTCAGCCAGGCCTGGCGTCTGGCCGGCGGGGATCTCTGCCGTGCGCTGATGAAATATCGGGCGGGTCATGGCGAGGAGACGATGACCCCGCGGTCACAAGTCTATTGCAACCGGGCTCGTAACCGGCTTCTGATGAACTCGGCATCGCTGAATGTCGAAGCCGCGGCCGTTCCGGCTCCCGCGCCCCCGGCCATTCCCGCGGCTGCTGCGGCGCCGGCAAAACTGGCAAGTGCACCGAAGATGTCGACGCAGCCCAAAGCCGTCTATGCCCGATACCGTCAGGGCACGGCCGCCGCCAGCCGCGCCTATTGGGCCGCCCACGAGGCCCGGATCAGCCAAATCAAGGCTCGCATCGAAGCAAGATGGAAGCGCGTCGCATCACGTTGACGGCGATGCCCCGATCTGCCGCTAGAGCCGCTCGCTGAGCGCGAGCTTGTAGCCGACTCCGGTGACGGTCGCGATCACGGGCGTGCCGCTGCCGACGCGATACCGCCAATTCGGCACATCCGGCTCCGCACGTCCGCCGTTAACGTAAAGGACGCCTTCGGCTTCGAAAACGCCGGCTCCGCCTCTATGGTCCCCGCTCGCAGATATGAGACCACGGAGAAGGCGTGATGCAGGGGCAGGCCCGCTTGGCAACCGGTCGAACTGAAGAAGGCGCAACGCCCTTCGGCCGTTTGCACACGCTCGACTTGCTGCGCGGTCTTGCCATTGCCGGCGTGATGGCGATCCACGTCTCACAGTCGTTCCCGTCGCACATCGGCGCCGTCGACTTCGCCTTCACGTGCGGCTGGACCGGCGTCAACGTGTTCTACTTCGTCAGCGCCATGACGATGTGCCTGATGTGGACGCAGCGCACCGAAACGAATCCGGCGCGCAAGTTCCACATCCGCCGTTTCCTGCGCATCGCGCCGCTGTTCTGGCTCGCGATCCCGGTCTACCTGCTCGTCAACGGCACCGGGCCGAGCGCCAACGCTCCCAACGGCATCGGACCGCTTCAGGTGGCCCTGACCGCGACGTTCCTGCACGGCTTCTGGCCGGACAGCGTCAACAGCGTCGTGCCGGGCGACTGGTCGATCGCCGCGGAGATGACGTTCTATCTGGTCTTTCCGCTTCTGATCACCGCGTTCGGAGCACGCCGTCATCTCTATCTCGCGCTCGCGATCGTGCTGCATCTCGTCAATGTCTGCCTCTTTAAGCCGTGGGCCTTCGCGCTGTTCTCGGCCTATTACGGATCGGGCAACGAAGCCTTCGTCTGGACCACGCTGCACATCAGCTTCCTCAACCAGCTTCCGGTTTTCCTCGTCGGCTGCGCGCTGTTCTTCTCGCTGCGCGACGGCTTTGCGAAGTCGGATGCCGCGGTCTTCGCCGTCTTCATCGCACTGTCCTTCATCGCCGACCGCGCCACCGGATCGCATGAATTCAACTATCTGATGATCAATCTCGTGCTCGGTCCGCTGGTCGCCGGCTGCATCCGCCTCGCGATCCGCTGGCGGCCGCTCGAGACGCTCGGCCGCAATTCCTATTCGATGTATCTGTCGCACTTCGCGGTGATCTGTGGCCTGCGCCGGATCTGGCCGCTCGCCGACGGACTGGTCTCGCTGCTCATCGCCTATGCCGTCACCGCCGCGCTCAGCTATTTCGTCGCCCGCGCGACCTGGCATCTGGTCGAGCGGCATGCGCAGGATCTGGCGCACCGCCTGACGTCCGCGCGAGCGGACCGATCAATCATCCGGCCGACCCTCGCCGCCACTGCGGCCGGCCTGCGCTGAGCGGCCTGCTCCGTTCCGGCGCTCGCCCTCGATGCGGCTTGCTTAGCTTGCCGTGTTCAAATCTACTGTGAAAAATCTTCACGCTGGAGGTGGCGCCATGGAGGTCATACTGCTCGGCACCGGCGGCCCACGCCCGGATCCACGCCGGATGGCGACGACCACGCTGATCAGGCTCGGCGACGAGAACATCCTGATCGACGCCGGCCGCGGCGTCATGCTGCAGCTCAGCAAGGCCGGCGTGCCGCTCGGCGCCATTAACACGGTCTTTCTCACCCATCACCATTTCGACCACATCGGCGACCTCTACGATGTGATGCTGAATTCATGGATGCATGGCCGCAAGGACGAGCTGCGCATCTATGGTCCCCCGGATACCGAACGGCTGGTCAATACGCTGATCACGCAGGTCTACGACAAGGACATCACCTGGCGGGATCGCGGCGAGCCGACCTTCGGCGGCTGGAAACCGGTGGTCGCAACGGACATCGTGCCCGGCCCCGTTCTCGACACCGGCCGCTGGAAGATCAGCGCCGAGCTCGTCTCGCATGGCGACGGCCTCGACATGCCGCCGGCCTTCCTCCAACGCTGGATGTGTCTCGGCTACCGCTTCGAGGCGGAGGGCAAGGTCATTGCGATTTCCGGCGACACGGTCCACTGCCCCGGTCTCGAGCGACTGGCTGAGGGCGCCGACCTGCTGGTTCAGTGCTGCTTCCTCGCAACGCCAGAGATCAACAACGAGCACTTGCGCCGGCTTGCGAAATTCACGATCGCCTGCGGCGATGCGGTCGGCAAGGTCGCGGCCAAGGCCGGCGTCAAGAAGCTCGCCCTGACCCACCACCGGCCGCGCACCGACGATTCCATGCTGAGCGCGCTGCTCAACGATGTCCGGCGGGATTACTCAGGTCCTGTCGTGCTCGGTGAGGACCTCACGCGCATCGAGGTCTAACGGAGATCTCAGGACGATCCGATGTCGATCCGGAACGACAAGCGTTCTTCCGCTCCCGCCGCGATATGCATCAGGCCGGGCTTGTCGGTGAACTCGCCCTCGAAGCTGGCGGGACTGGCATGGCCGCGCCAGGGCTCGATACAGAGGAACGGCGCGCCCGACGGCTTCGACCAGACGCCGAGCTCGCGAAAGCCGCGCCAGGACATTTTCAGCCACGGCCCGGTTGATGCGCCCGGCCCCGCGGCATAGCGGACCGAACCGCTCTCAATGCGGTCGAAGATGATGGCGTCATCCACGAACAAGGCTTCGGACAAGCGCAGCGATTTATCTTTGACCGGACTTGGCTCCGTTGCCGCGCGCAGTAAGCCGCCGTCGAGACGGCGGACGGGAGACGCTTCCGCGTTCGCAAAGGTCAGCGCATAGCTCTCCTTCGCCAGTCCGGATTGCAACGGCCAGTTGAAGGCGGGATGACCGCCGAGCGACGCCGGCAATGTCTCCTTGCCGGTGTTGGCGATGGTGAACGTCACATCAAGGCCTGTGTCGTCGATCGCATAGGCCACGGTGAGCCGGAACGTGAACGGATAGAGCGCGCGCGTCGCCTCGCTGTCTTCGAGCACCAGGGTGCAGCGGCTCTCGCCGCGCTCCGTCCACGCAAAGCGGTTGTCGCGCGCAAAGCCGTGCTGGGTCATCCGGTACGTCTTGCCCCGGTGACGCAATTCGTCATTGGCGAGGCGCCCGACGATCGGAAACAACAGCGGCGCGTGGCGCGGCCATTCCGGCCCCGCCTGCCAGACGAATTCGATGCCGCCTCCGTCCTTGAGCGAGCACAACTCGGCGCCGTGCGCCTTGATGGCCGCGCTGAGCCGGCCGCTTCGAATGGAGTGGGTTTCATCGCTCATGCGCGACATCTACACCGCGACCCCATATGCAGCAAGGCGGCGCCAGCGGAGGCGTGACGGTCATCGATGGCGCTTGCTTGTACAGAGCTTTGAAACGTAAAAGAGAATTTGGGTTCGTTCTGTGGACCATCGCCAGCTCGACACCGCGACTACGTGCAGCAACTCGCATGATCAGCGCCTGGGTTGTTACGCCGTCGGACCTTCAGGGCAGTCGCGCTAGGCCGAATACAAAAGTAAGCCGCCGAGGTCCGCAACGCCCTCGACTTTGCCACAGGACTGAGGCGCAGCCGCGAACTCGAGCACCGAACATACCTTCGACCCGCAGTCCCGGATGTCCCAGCAGGGAGTCCTCTCAGGACGATGCGGCCGGTTCCGACTCAGCACGACGGGATACCCCAGCGCCGGCGAGTTCGTTGGAATTGGAGTTGCGTAACAGGAACAACGACCTCCAATCGCGCTGATGGCCAAATTCGATATAGCGATAGCTCAGGGCACTTAGCAGGATTGTTATTGCAAGATACGGAAATGAAAGTCGAAGCGTGTCTTGCAACGGAGACGTATCGGGCGGGATCATTTCAACCATGATGATCGAATGCCACGCATAGATACTGTAGCACATGCATCCGACGACCTGAATTGGCCACGCCTCGAACAAGCGATTTGCGGACCATGCCCCGCACAACACCGCCAGCAGCACCATGGAAAACCCGGCGCAAAAGATCGTGGCGTAGAGAATGCTCACAGCCCAGGGGCCATTATCCTTGAGATATATGGCGGCAATCATCAGCAGCAGTCCGGGCAGCAGCCCACGCGACTGAAATCTCCTGAGTGAAACACTGTCCCTGGACTTGACGTAGAGATCGCAAACCAACATTCCGAAAATGAACTGGTAACACGACCCAAATATTCCACCCACAAACGGGCGAAACATCCCAATCCGATCCACCGCGATAAGATGCCCAGCCACCACGAAAGCTGAGCAAATGACGACGCTCAACAGCAACAGCCTTCCAAGGCCGAAGCGCGCGATCAGAAGAATCAGCATCGGAAACAAAAGGCTGAACCAGATTTCAACGCCTACGGACCACAATACGGGATTGGAGGGGGGCATAAACCCGTGCGGCACAAAAATGAAAAGCGTAGATAGGAGTCCGCCGAGCTCCAGGTACCACGCGTGCGATCCAGCGGGCGACTTGGCATGGAGTGCAACCGTCACGAGGACAACCGTATAGTAAAGTGGAAGCAACCGAGCTGCGCGATGCCAATAGAAATGCGGGAAGTCGGCGAGCCGATCGATGGCTCGCTTCTTTGTGCGATAGGGCAGGTACAGAACGAATCCGGAGAGCACGAAGAAGATATTTACGCCCAAGAAGCCGTGCTTCGCGACAATGGCCAGGAGACCGTTTGGATCAAGTTCGCCGGGAAACGCCGGCGCGCTGGATGTGAACGGAACAAGCAAGTGAAAGAGGATCACCATCAAGATGGCGAGTCCGCGAAAACCGTTGACGGCCCCGATCTTCTGCGCGCGACTATCGGCTATGATGGTGGAACCTGGGGATTGTAACGACAAGGGGGCAATCTCAGTGTTCGTGGTTTCCTGTTTGCGATGTTCGCTACGTTGAGCGAGCTGTCAATCGATGGCCGTCGCATCACTCACGACACGTGCGATGCCAAACCGAAGGCGCATTGACCAGCAAATAGGCAAGTCATCGGATCGCGGGGGATGCAGCGAATATCTCGTATCGCGAACACCTCACGCCTCGTCGGAAGCGATCCTCAGGCGAGCGCAGCCCTCCCCGGACACGGCGAACGACGTGCCTTCAAATCGTCAATTACGGCATCTATCAACTACGGGATATAGACGGTAGCAGGTTAACTCTGAGGCAGAATTATGAGTGGGCGCGTATAGTTTGATGGTTGGGCTCCTCATCATATTTGTTCTGCTCGCGATTGGCTTCGCGGCCGGCTACGGCACGCGCGAGCTGATCTCTCGTAAGCGGCACGCCGAGTACTTGCACTTGCAGCCCTACGTTTCGCCCGCGCTCAGAACCGGGCGACCATCTTCCGATGAAAGCACCAGGACGCGATACGCCACACCTCAACCCGCAATGACTGAGCAGGTGAATTATGACATGCCTCAGTCGTTTAAACCCGTATCCATTCGGGAGCCGAAGCCAGTGAAATCGAAATCCGGGCCTGCCGGCGCAAGCTTGCGTCTGATCGAGCCGCAGTCCTCTAAGCCCGATACCGGATCTTTGCAGTCCGTGGACATTGAGCAGAGCCTCGAAGAACTGGTCGGACTCCTCCTGCGCAAAAGGCAGGGAAGCTAGGACCGGTCTCATCCGAGGCGTCTTGGTCACGAGCCTCTTGCCGCATTTGCGTGTCGGCCTGTTGCCGAGGTCGACCACCCGGGGGTGGAAAAGTAAGCCCCTGGAACCGAAAAGCACCAATGTCAGCAGGAGAACTCCGGGATCCAGGGGACCGGATCGACGACCGAGCACGTTCCACGGCAGAACCGCCCGCCCGCAGCACGGCGGCAGGCGCACCAAAGATTTGGCCACGCCCGCGCAAAAGTGGTATGTTTTTAGCGGTTCTGTGGCTACAATACGGCCCGTCACGCGTCCAGAACATCTCTGGTGCAAGAGCAGGAGGGCAGATCTTGGTTGTGCTGATGATCGCAAGCGCCGTGGCCGGTGTTCTTCTGGGGCGTTTTCTTCGCGCATACGCCCTTATTCCCGCAACGATGCTGATCCTGGTTGCCGCGTGGTATTTGGGTCTTGAGCAGGGTTTCGCCACGGGCTTGATAGCATTCGTCGCAAGCGCGGTAATTTTGCAAGTGGTCTATTGCGCGAGCCTGCTGATCTATCTGCTCATCGCGAACCTCTCGGTGCTCGACCAGGTGCAGTCGGAGGCATCACCGCAGATGCGTGAATCGCGAATCGCAGTCTAATCAGACCCCTATCATGAGCGGCCGGCGAGGATGTTGTCGCATGGCCCGTATATTGTTACATCCTCCTGTAGAAGCTCCGCACCTGCTTAATTGCCATGCAGATCATCCCGCAGGGCCGCATTCCTGCCGGTGTGCTTGTGAGCGCTTCGTTTACGCGGCATGATCCCCTGCGCGCGTGATGCTCTACAGAAGGCTGTTGCCGCAGCTCCAATCTGCTCAACGGCTCGAAAGATCTCCGGCACCAACTGAATACGCTTGGCGGAGGCTTCTTCTTTGACTTTGATTTCGGCCCCTTGAAACTTCAGCGGAATGGCTGTGTTGCACAAAGTCGACCGGGCAAAATGTTTTTGGACGACACGACCGGCGACAAGCTGGAGCGACACATCAAGTATGCTCAAGACGTTTGGAAATGAATGGTAACGCAATTTATTTGGAACCGACGCGAAGCCGTCGGCCGATATTCCTCGATTGCAAAGAAGAAGCGCACATTTGCGCCCTGCCACGGGCTTATGAGGCTAGATCAACCCGCTGAGACAAAGTGACCGTCGATAGCACCTATATTCGCCGTCTTTATTCGATAATGCAGATGTGATCGGTTGGCTGGAAATTAAAAATGGAATTGCTGGCGAGAACAGCCGCGGGCGGCAACGGCGCGCAGAACGCGTTACAAAAGTTGATCGCAAGGGGTCAAGCGGCTGTCGCACTTTTGACGCCAGCGCGATCACGGGCCAAGCAGCGTCCCGATCCGGTCATTCACCGGATTGATACCCGGCCCCTCGACTTCGGCGCCGATGAGATCGTGGCTGTCGGCAAGCTCCGCAACGAAATGCTGCGATTACCCGAATTCCTGCGCCATCATCGCCGGCTCGGGGTCGGACGTTTCCTCGCGATCGATGACCGTTCGGATGACGGCACGCGAGCATTCCTGCTCGATCAGCCGGACGTTCACGTGTTCGAGATCCGGGAGCCCTTTGCAGAATCAAGTGGTGGCGCGCGTTGGACCAGCGCCGTGCTCGACCAATTCGCGCCAGGACGGTGGGCGCTGACGCTCGACGCCGACGAACTCTTTGTCTATCCCGGTTGCGAAAATTTTGATCTTCGATGGCTGTGCCGATATCTGGAGAGCACCGGCGCCGATTGCATGACCGCGGAGATGGTCGATATGTATCCACGCTGGCTCGGAGGCCCGGAGCGCTACCAAGCCGGTGAGAGCCTCGTCGCGTTCTGCCCCTACTTCGATTCAGATACCTATGTGAAGCGCCGTCGGCGCGGCTTTCCGACCAACTACCTGGTGGGCGGTGCGCGAGCGAGGCTGTTTTATGACGAACCGATGCCGCCGAAGATCGCCCTTTATGACGCACTCGTACAGTTGCTTGAGCCATACGGGCTGGCGCGGCTGCTGCCTGCAGTTAACATCACGCGCTGGCAGCCACCGCTGCTCACTAAAGTGCCGCTCGCGCGCTGGTTGCCCAGCCGTCGCTATATCGCCGCCGGTCACCTGATGGCCCCACCAGGCAAGCTAGGCGATGTCACAGGCGCCCTGCTCCATTTCAAATTTCTCCACGACTTCACCGATAAGGTCGCAATCGCGGTCCGTGAAGGGAATTACTATCTCGGATCGGTCGAGTATCAGCGCTACGCGGAGCGACTCGATCAAAATCGGTCATTCGAGCTCATCTATCCGAAAAGCCTGATCTACCAATCATCCGACGACCTTGTCCGTTGCGGCCTGATGCGTCTCTCTCCGGCCTATCAGGCCGCGACGCGATAACCTGCCCCACCGCTTCTTGTACACAGGAGGCGCGCTGGAGCCTTCCTTCAATCGTCATCGGACCCCGTCGTTGTGCTTGATCTTTTCGTCGGAAGGACCGACCGGTATCCGCTGTTCCGGAGCATTGATCTCATCGATCAGCTTGCGGCCGAGAAGCCGAAGGAGAAGCTTCCTTCCACGCACCAGTGCCGGATAAAGTGCCCTTGCGAGGCGTGGCCGGGAGAACACCAGCCGATTAAGGCGATTGAAGACAGTCGTCTCCGCGGCAAGCGTTGCCAGCAGATGCATTGCATCGGCCCCATGGTAGTGCCGCCCACGCCAGCGAACCACCATGCCTTCATTGAGATCGAAGTTGCGGGCGCGGATATCGCCGACGATCGGATGCTCCGAACGCGCGTCGATCAGGTGAATGCGCTGCCCACGCTCCCGCAACTGGTACAGCAGAACATAGCGGCTGCATAACGGGCATTCGCCGTCATAGACCACCCAGATCTCGTCATCACTATGGGTCAATTCGATAGTCCGTTCGATTCCGAACGTCGCGCACAAGCTTGCCCTCCGCCAGGCCGAGACATACTGAGTCCACCACATAGTGATAGGCGACGATATCGTCCATGGTCAGCTTGTTGAATTCGCCATACAGCCATGGATTGGACAGCATGTGGTGCGGATAGGCATAAAAGCTGTTGTTGTCCTTCACCCAGGGATAGACACGAAAAAAGCGATCCGTCTCGCGGACCAATTTTTCCACGGCCTCCATGGCTACGCCTGTGTCCTGACGCGGAAGGATCTCCGGGCCGCAGGTGATCGCGTCGTGCCAAGTCGCAAGATCGTGGTTGTTGCCGCCAACGCGAGCCCGGAAATGATTCTCAGGGATGTACATGGTTCCGGTCCCGATCATGTACGAGTAGATGCCGAAATACGTGGAAGGCGCGAGAACCTGGCGACCATCGCGGGTCTCGACGAAAAGCCGCGGGCTTGCCAGCTTCGGCCCGTCCAGCCATCCCAGGTGATTGGTGTAGAAGAAGAACCGGCCACAGATGACGGTCACGACCATCACAACCTTCATCGCCGGGGTGAACCCATCACGCGGCAGCGTGCGTGCCGCGGCTACGATGAACAGGTTGAGCGCAATCCAGAAGAAGAAAAGAGCCCCGAGCGTGAAGTACACGCCGATGTGGAAGACGTCGAACAGCAGGCAGAAGAACGACAGCGCGCGCGTCGAGATCGCAGCCAGGGGCGACAGGAGCTGGGCACACAGCACGAAGACGTTGAAGATCAGCTGGTTGCTCACGATCGCGTCCCAGATCGTCTGCAACGCGCCCGGCCACAGGCCGAGCGGGGCGTCGCCGCGTTCGAGGCCCATCAGGATCGAGGTTTGCGTGGGATTTGCGAGCAGCCAAGTCCATGGCTTCTCGCCACCAGCCTGCAGCTTTGCGATTCCCGACCAGAAATAGCTGCCGAGATGCGCCCCGACGGCGCACGCCCAAATCAAGCCATAGGCGCGATCGCGAAGCTGCTTCACGTCATCTGCGGAAGCGAACAGAGTTCGCAGCCACGGCACGCGATCCATCGTCCTGGCGCTGGTGAGAACGATCGTGCCGAGCACGCCAAGGACGGCGAAGTTACCGACGTCGAGCATACCGAGATAATCGGTCTCCGTCACGAAGATGCCGGACACGACGCTCACCATTTCGCGCCATGCATGATAGAAGTAGAACAGCGGCACCAGAAATGAAGGACGCCAGATCGCGGCTATTCCTGCCACAACCGCAAGCACCGCACCGTAGCGGAAGAACAGAATCTTATCGCCTGCCCCGAACAGGATGTTGGGAGGCCCTGCGAAGGGCCCCAATGAATCGAACAGCAACTGCACGAAGATCGTCATTCCGATCGCGAAGGCGGTGATCCGCAATGGCGGCGAGAAATCACGGTAGCGAATGGAGCTAAAGGCGAGCGCGCCGGCAAATGCCGAGCAAACCAGCACCAGAGCGTAAATGTCGGACCAGCGCGCGAGATGCGTGACGGCCCGCCGCGAAATCGCAGACAGAATGACAGCTACTGCAAGGAGGAAGAGAGGTCCCGCAAGCGACGCGACGCCAGACCGCGCTCCTTGCCGTGATGCAACAGTATACAACGTCATCCCGTCTCGGACCTCCGGAGCTTCGCCATCGAGATCAATCGAACATTATAGAATGACTAGCGGCCTGCAAATATCGCAAGCGCAGCTTGCCCTTCTCCTGGTGTGAGTGCTCACAAAATCATCTCACGGGAACCTCAGCACTGTGAATTGAAATATGACAAACTGCGGGCATTGATGTGACCGCAAGTGTCCGCATTGACATTGGTGACGTCCGGCCATCGCTTGAAATCAGTTTCAAACAGGCTCGCCCAGGTACGCCGATCCCACATCGCCCGATCACGTCTTCCGTTCGTGTCAAGGCCAAGCTAAAAGCCGGAGACGATCGGAACCGCCATCGTGCAGCGCGCTGGATTTCCCGCGGCATTTGCTGGCAGGCGCGAGACCGCGCAAGAGGTGTTTGAGATCGCGGGGGGTGAGTTCGTTGGACAAGGACAGCAAGTCACGGGCCGTAACCAACATCCTCATAACGGGCGGGTCCCAGGCCTGGAAACTGTCGGCCGGTTTTGTCCTGACGATATTCTCGACGCGAAATCTTGCCCCGTCCGACTTCGGCCTGCTGGCCATGTCTGCGACGGCCGCAACGTTCCTCGGGCTCATCAAGGATGTCGGCGTTGGACAGGCCATCATTCAACGCACGGAAATCGCCAAGGGCCAAATCGATGCGCTGTTCTGGCTGTCGGTGCTCGCTTCCGCGGCATCCGCTCTCGTTCTGGCGTTGAGCGCGCATCCGGTTGCGCTGTTTTACGGCGATACGAGGCTTCGGCAGCTCATGATCGCAATTGCCGGCCTAAGTTTCATAGCTGGCCTTCCGACCGTTCCGGCGGCTCTCCTTGCCAGAGAATCCCGATTTAAGGCCCTAGCAATCCTGGATGTCGCCGCGACAACCGCTTCCGTTGTCGCAGGGATCGTCGCCGTAATCATCTTGAGAAACTATTGGGCACTTTACCTGTCCACGCTCGTTCTTACGCTCTTTTCGACAATCGGGATCTGGGCCTATTCCGGCTATCGCCCCGGATATCCCAGTCTGGACAGCGAGACGCGGCACATGGCGCGATTTGGCCTGCACGTGTCAGGGTTCAATCTGGTCAACTATCTTTCGAGAAATGCGGACAACATTCTCATCGGCAAATTTCGAGGCGGCGACGAACTTGGCCTGTACGATCGGGCCTATAAGCTGTTGCTGCTGCCGATCGTCCAATTACACAACCCGATCGGCCAGGTGATTGTCCCGCTGCTTTCGCGGCTTCGTTTCGATAAGGAGAGATATCTCAGTACCTACAACGATGCCCTTGCCATGGTTATGCTCATATGTCAGCCGGGCATCGTGTTTGCCATCCTGCTCTCGGAGCCGCTCTTCAGAGTTCTCCTTGGCGAGCATTGGGTGGGCGCAGCCCCGATTTTTTCCTGGCTCGGCGTTGCCGGCTTGATCCAGGTCGCGACCGCGACGGCAGCTTGGCTGTTCCTCAGTCAAGGCCGTAGCCAGGAGTACTTCAGGCTTGGCGTTTGGACCGCCTTGATCAACGTGACCTCATTCCTCGTCGGTCTTCCCTGGGGCGCGCTTGGAATCGCCGCGGCGTATACGCTGGTGAACTGCACCGTCGTGCTGCCGCTTTGCGCGATATCTATCGGTCGTCATGGCCCGGTGACGACAACGAGCCTGGTCAAGACGACCGTCCCGCATTGGATCGGTTGTGGCGTTGCGGCGGCCGTCACAAGGATTTCGAACATCTCATTGCTGGATGGAAACTCTTTCGCTGGGCTGGTTACGCTGCTGGCGCTTGCCTATGCATCATACCTCCTCGCGATGATCTCCTTCACGCGGAAACGGGAACTTGCGAAACGCGCGTTGCGCAACGTTGTTCGAAAGGCAAAGACCTTCAGCGAAGCATGAAGTCATGCAACTCCGCCAGATGGACATCAATCGGGGCTACCGCGTGAACGGCGTCGACCTGATGAAGGCTCGAGTCAACATCTGGATAAGTGGTGGCCGCGAGGAGCCCTACCTTGGCCGTTTCATGAAACGCCTCGTTAACTAAGTCATATGTGTTGGAGGTGACGGACTGCTCGAACACGAACCCCTCGCCTCCCAGGCGCGCGGTGCAGACGGCCGGTGCGGTAGCAGGAGGCTGCGACGGCGCAACCGCCGAAAAATCAAAGCTAGCCTTCGGAGGATCGATAACCAGCGTGCCCCCGGATCCGTCGCTCGAGAGATTGAAGGTCGAGTTGGTGTAGTTGCCAACAAGCGAGATATGTGCCGTGTGATTTTGAGCGTCGACCACGGTCAACACGCCACCGGCTGTATCGCCGGAAAAGGACGCCGTCGTTCCCGCTCCGTACGCGATGTCCTTCAGGTCGATATGGTTGGAATTTGACGCGGTGCCGTCACCCGTCAGACCGATGAGCGTTCCCGTAAATTGCGACGCGTGGTCCAACACCAGATTGCCAGTCGACGCCTTGAAGGTGATCGACCCGGAAGCGGCGCCGGACAATTCGAGCGTGGCCCCGGGGTCGACCGTCGCGGCCTGTGACATATTGCCCAGATTCAATACGACATTTCCGGAGATCTTGAGGATGGTCGATGACGTATTGATTACACCATCGCCATTGAGGTCCTGATAAAACGTCGTCTCGACCGCTTTAAGAGCAGGGTCGGTCGGGGACACCTTGTTCAGGAGGTTCGATAGATAGTTGCCATTGCTGTCCGTGGTCCAAACACAGAGTTCGCCGGTGGCCGGAATCTTCCAGGCGACATCATAGCCGCTGGTCGTTTGCTCAACGCCCACCGGCGTCCAAGCGCCGAACTGTCCCGACACAACCGCTACGCCACCGTACTTCAAGGTCGGCCCCGCGCCGCTGGCCATCGCATCGAGCAAGTAATTCGAGCCGACCAGAACCAGGCTGGTTGAGCCGGACGCCTCGATTGTCGTGCCTGAAACCTGCTGGGGCGTTGGTGGAAGACCAATCACGCCATCACCGTTGAGATCCTGGTGAAAGAGGGTCTCGCTCGACTCAAGAGCCGGGTCGGTGCCGGACACCTTGTTCAGATAGTTGGATACGAAATTGCCGTTGCTGTCGGTGCTCCAGACCGCGAACTGGCCGGTCGAGGGGATCTTCCACGCGACGAGATAGCCGTTCGACGACGCTTCCGCAGCCACTGGCACCCATGCGCCAAGCTGCCCCGCGACAACCGCCGTTCCGCCATTCTTCAGGATCACTGATGAGCCGGCCGTCGAAAGGTAGAAGTTGCTTCCCGACTTGATAAGCGATGTCGTGCCGGTCGCTTCGATCACCGTACCCACGGCGGAACTGAAAGCATTGGAAAGCTGGCTCAAATTGCCGGCGATGTCGGTGGCGGTCGCGGTGAAGCTGTGTTGCCCTGCCGTGAGCGATCCGGTGGTGACGCTCCAGGCCCCACTCGTCGCCGCGACGCCCGTGCCGAGCAAGGTCGAGCCTTCGTACAGCCGGACAGTGCTTCCGGCTTCTGCCGTGCCGGACACGATTATCGCGCTCGAAGCTCCAGGTGCGCCCGAGGTCAGGATAGGTGCAACCGGGGCACGCGTATCGACCGTGACGTTCAGCGCACCGGAGGAAGCGCTGACGTTGCCGGCGGCGTCCGCGGTCTTGCCGGTAAAGGTGTGATTACCGTCCGCCAACGTTGCGGTGGCAAAGGACCAGGCTCCGTTGGTATCGGCGATCGCCGTTCCGATCATCGTCGCGCCGTCGAAGACCTGCACCGTGCTCCCGGCGTCCGCGGTTCCAGCCAAATTCACGTGGTTGACATTGGTGACGCCATCGCCGGCGACGTTGCTGTCGGGCGAGAACGACGCGAGCTTGGGCACGTTCGGGGCGATCGTATCGATGGTGACATTCACCCCGGCGGAGAGCGCGGTGAGATTGCCGACACCGTCCATCGCTGCGGCGGCAAAGGTGTGGCCGCCTTCGGCCAGCATTGCAGTCGCCATGCTCCAGCTACCGTTGCCGTCGGCGATCGCCGTGCCGATCTGAGTTGTCCCGTCGAAAACCTTGACGGTTACACTTGCCTGCGCGCGACCCGTGAGGACCAGATGATTTGTATTGATGAGGCCCGACACGATCGAGCCGCTGTCGTTGACAGCCGAGATCGTCGGCACGGCGATAGATGTCATCGTCATCGGCGAATTCGTCGCGGAAACGAATGAATAGTCGGCCGACGTCAAGCTGGTGACGCCCGCAATGCGCAGCGTATCTGCTCCACCCGCGTAGTGAACGGTCCACACGTCGTTCACATGGGTCAAATAGGCGCCGCTATCGTAACCTTTCAGAATCAGCTTGTCGTGTTCGGCAGTCGCGCTTGTGAAGACGTGGAAATCGGCGACCGTATCGTTGCCGCTGCCTACATTGTAAATGAAGGTATCGTTTCCGGCTCCTCCGGAGAGCCAGTCATTCCCGCCCGCACCATCCAGGAAATCGTCACCGCTCGAGCCGACCATACGGTTTGCCATTTGGTTGCCGACGCCGGCGAGCCCGCCAATCATCAACGTCAAGTTTTCGACGTTTGCCGACAACGTGTACGACGTCCACGCCTCCACGCTGTCAACGCCGCCGCCGGGATTCTCGACGATTTTCTGGTTCGCATTACCGATGACGTAGGTATCGTCGCCGTTCCACCCGACGAGCGTGTCATCGATATTGACCGCCGAGAGCTTGTCGTTCGCCGCGGTACCGTACACCATGCGGCTGCTCGCTTTCCCGCTGATCCAGGACGTAATTGTCCCGCCGACCGGGAGCGTTGCTGGCAATTGGAAATCGTCGCTGGTGAATGCCGAGACCGTCGTGTTGCGGAACACGAGGGTATCCTGGCTCGTCAGCTTCAGATAGACGTCGCTTCCGACCTGGCTCATCGCCGCTTGAACGTCGGCGAATGAGGTGAAGGCAAAGCCGTTCAATTGGACAACATCGTGTCCAGCGCCTGATCCCGGCGAAAAGTCGGTGATGATGTCCGAACCGTCGCCGGAGTTGATTACGAAGCTATCCGCACCGCCCCCGCCGGTCAGGATATCATTGCCGAGCCCGCCGGTGATCACGTTTGCCGCGGCATTGCCGATGATGATGTTGGACTGAATATTGCCGGTGGCGTTGATGGCCGCGGAACCGGTGAGGCTCAGATTCTCGACGTAGCTCGAAAGCGTATACGTCACGGAGGAGTTTACCGTGTCGATGCCTCCGCCATAGGCTTCGATAACCTTCGCACCGGAATCGGTGACGACATAAGTGTCATCGCCGGCACCGCCGGTCATGACATCGGCCCCTCCTGCACCACCGATCAGATCATTGCCGGATGTGCCGCTCAGCGTGTCCGCAGCCGCGCTTCCCACGATCGTGTTGGTCGGTGCGCCACTCGTGAGCAGGGTGTAGTTCGCAAGCGTGTACTCCGGCAATTGATAGGCTTTGATTGAATCGATCGTCATCGTCGCCGTCGATCCTGGAGCGGCGTTGCCCGGCCAGCTCCCGCCCATCGCCAGATTGGCGATCATATACATCGCCGAATTCATGTCGGAGGGTGTGGCCTGCTGTGCGACCACCTTCCCGTCGACGAAGAATGTCAGGTCGTAAGGGGTCCATTTGAGCGCAAACGTGTGTTCTCCGGTGGTCAGGTTGGCTGTATTTGCCCAACCCCCATTCGTCGCAGGCGCGTAGGGCGAGTGAATGGCCCAATGCGCCTGGTCAGGATCCTGACCAAAGGCCTCGAGCACATCGATTTCCGTCTTGAGGTTATTGGCAGTGCTGGGCAGCAACCAGAACGCTGGCCACGCGCCGCTTGTGCTGGGCAGCGTGGCCGTCATTTCGAAATAGCCGTAGGTCTGGGTAAAGCTGTTCTGGGTCGAGATCATGCCCGACGAGAAAATGGCACTGCCTGTATAAGGCGTTGCGCTCGCAGGCAAGGGCTGCGCCGTGATAACGAGGTGACCGTCCTGAATCGAGAACGGATTAAGCCCGAGCGACGTTGACGCCTGAGTTGCCGGCAGCCCGGAAAAGCTGGGATCGACATACACTTCCTGTTCGCCGGCCAGCCCGTAGCCTGCCGCTCCGCTCCAGGCATAACTCGTGCGCCAGGTCAGGCTCGGATCCTGCCCCGCGGACAGCGTGTTGAAGTCGTCGTTGAAGGTCTGGACCAGTCCAGTCAGGGGACTGACGATGTTTATATTGGCGGTCGTGAGATTCTGGAGGCTGGTGTTTTCAAGTGTTATGGTTTCGCCGCCGGCGATCGTCAGGACAAGGTCGGTGCCCACCTGCTTCATGGCCGCCGTGACATCGGTGAACGTCTTGAAGCCGGTGTTGTTGAGCTGCAGGATGTCCCCGCCGGCGCCCGCCTGAAAGTCGGTGACGATGTCGTTGCCGTTGCCCGCTGTCACGACAAAGGTGTCGCGACCGGCCCCACCGGTCAGCACATCGTTGCCTTGCCCGCCGTCAATCATGTTGTCGCCGGCATTGCCGACAATGATGTTGTTGAGATCATTGCCGGTGGCGGGCGACGGAACACTATCTGTCAGGACAAGATTCTCGACGTTCGGCGCATTGACGAGGCTGTATCCATTGATGTTCCAGACACGGATCGTATCGATACCCTCTCCGGCCTGCTCGACAACCTTGGTGTTGTGGTCATAGACATAGTAGGTGTCGTCCCCTGCTCCGCCGATCAGCGTGACGCCCGTGCCGCCGGCCTCCATGCCGTCATTTGTCGCCCCGGTCGTCAGCGTGCCGCCTGCGGGGACGGTACCCGCCCAGTTCCATGCCGTTCCGCTCGCTGGCAGCGGATTGTCCAGCACGACATTGCTTGCAACCAAGGTCGAAAGCGCGACATTCTGCAGCGTCAGGGTTTCGGTGGACGACAGCGTGACGACCGTATCGGAGCCCACTTGGGTGGCCGCTGCCAGGAAACTGGCGAACGTCGCAAAACCGTAGTTCTGCAACCGCAACACATCGCCGCCTAAACCCGCCTGAAAATCAACGACCGTATCGGAGCCGTACCCCTTCGAGATGACGAAGGTATCGCTGCCCGCGCCTCCGGTCAGAACATCGTTTCCGGTCCCGCCAAACAGAACGTCAGCACCGGAACTTCCATTGATAATGGTCATGATGGATACGTGCTCCTTTTACGTGGCACACAACTATGCATGCGTTCAAAAGAACCTTATGGATTCGACGCAATTTGACGCATGATGAGAGAAACAGCTGGCGGCTGGCGATTTCTGCGGAGACACCGGAATGCTACGGGCTCATGTGAAGTCCACGCTGCTTTACAACAAATACGCTCAGTGCAGGGCCATCATCACGCTGGGTTCCGACCAGGGAACCATCGCATCCGATATGTGAGCACATCATCCTGCGAAGTTCCTGTTACGCACGCTCGTCGACTCGCCAGAACTTTCGCGGAGGCCCTCGGCCCGAACCCGGCCGTCTTCAATGCTCACTACATGGTCCGCATCGCGCACTGAATTCAGGCGATGTGTTATCAGTAACGAGCATGCCGAGCCAATCGGTTCGGCGAACGTCTTCGATGGATCGCCCATCAACCCGTATGTCACCCTCGTTGGCCGAATAGAGTCGCAACAACGTGGGTACGATCAATCGGCGGCATGCAGGCGCGTGGAGCTGCCACAAAGGCCCGAAACGGTGCAAGGTGCAATATGTGGATTGACGTTGCGAAATTATTGCTTCGCTGCGGTCTGGTCCGAAGGATAGAATCGTGCCTGATGCGCTTCCGATAGAACCTGTCCCGTCGATGATTTCACGAGGGCGGTCCATTCATACAGACCCGGCTTGCAAGGACCAAATGTCCGGATCGTCCCCGATGGCACGACGCCATTGCTCGGAACCGGAACGTTCTGGCCTCCCATTTCGCGAGCGCCTTCCGCAAGTGTGAGCGTCATCGAAGTGGCACCGGCGGGAATGTTGCGCAGACGTATCTCCGGATTTGGGAACAGCGTGACACAGCCGTGCGCCCCGCGCCATGAGAAATCCAACGTCATCGGATCGGCCGATGCAGGATGACAGACCGCTAGCAACAAAGCGACGGCAACAACAACAGCTCTCACATATCGCTCCCAGTCCGGTTCGCTTCCGATCTTCGAGCGATCGGGGCACGCACTATTCACGATTCACGCAGAATAGATCGCCCATTTTAAGGCGCCATCGGTAAGCCCACTTGCTGATCGATGCATTAAAAGAAGCAGTCACGAGTTGGCCATTCTTTTGACGGACCGTCGGTTCGTCCTTTGGCGTGCATCAACGACCATTCCCGCGCCTGCCAACGGATTGAGCAAACAATGGCAAGTGGCAGCTAAACCGTGTCCAGAAACGTCCTGATCGTCGTACCCGTTTTGAACGAGGCTTCCCATATCGAGACCGTTGTCCGCAATCTGGCGCGGGACAGTCTCGGCGAGGATCGCACGATAGTGGTTGCAGATGGCGGCAGCACCGATGGGACGCCTGACATTGTCCGCCAGCTCGGCAGGGAGATTCGCGGCGTCCATCTGTTGCGCAATCCCCAGCGGCTGCAGAGTGCCGGGGTCAATCTAGCCGTACAAGTCTATGGTGCTGCGGCGCAGGTCCTGGTGCGGTGTGACGCCCATTGCGAATATCCAGCCGATTATGTTTCGAGCCTCCTCAAGACTCTGGACGAGCGCAAGGCCGACTCGGTCGTGGTCCCCATGGACTCCCGAGGTGACGGCTGCCTGCAAAAGGCCGTCGCCTGGGTCTCGGACACCAAGGTCGGTTCGGGCGGATCGGCACATCGCGGCGGAAAGCAAAGCGGCTTTGTCGATCACGGGCATCATGCGGCGATGACCATCGATGCCTTTCGCAGGGCTGGTGGTTACGATGAAACGTTCGCTCACAATGAAGATGCAGAGTTTGACTGCAGGCTGCGTGCACTCGGCGGCCGGATATTTCTGGATTCGGACATCCGCCTTTCATATCGACCGCGGTCGAGTTTTCTGAGCCTGGCGAAGCAGTACTTCAACTACGGGCGTGGTCGATCGAGAACGGTGAGACGGCATCCAGGATCGTTGCGACTGCGTCAATTCCTGGTGCCCACTCATGTTGCATTGACGCTCGGCGCCATCGTGCTGTCGCCGGCGGCGCCGCTGCTGTTGACATTGCCGGCAGCCTATCTGGCGATACTGGCGCTGACTGCAATGATGATTGCAGTAAAACATCGCTCTATTTGCGGGCTGCTTGCACTGCCGGCCGCTGTCGTGATGCACTTCGCGTGGGCACTTGGCTTTTTCTGGGGCATCCTGTCGATCCGCCAGGCCACCTGGCAGATGACCCCTTCAGTTTCCTGAACCCTGCAGAACCTGGGCACTGGCCGGCGCGCCCACACGCCGGCCCGCCTTCGCATAGGCCGCCTCGGTCAGGCGTGCAATCGAGGTCCACGTCGGCACCGAGTCTCGCAGATCCAACATTCCTTGACTCTTGCGGTTTCGATAATCGGGGTCGCTGATCAAGCGCTCGAGCGACCGAGACAATGCGGCGGGATCACCTGGAGGAACGAGTGTCCCCTCCGCCCGATCGCTCAGCCATTCCGAAAACGTTCCAAGGTTCGAAGCGACGATCGGACGTCCCGCCGCGATCGCCAGCATCAGCACACCCGATGCGTCGATATCCCGGTACGGAAAAGCCAGGATGTCAGCGCGCGCGACCAGCGAGGTCACTTCATCTTCCGGCACGAAACGCAGGTCGAATTCGACATGGCCTTCGAGCTGCAGATCCTTCACCATCGCAAACAGCGGCTCCATCGCCATTTCCGGCCAGCCCACGACCTTCACCACGCACTGCGCCCTGACCTCTCGCGGAAGCAGCGCAAGCGCGCGAAGCATGACGTCGACGCCCTTGTAGGGCTTTATCTTGCCGAACAGGAGTATTTGAACGCGCCCGTCCCCGGCCGAGGGCTCGTCGGCCGGTCGGGTGATATGATCCGTCAGCAATCCGTGCGCGATAACGGATATCTTTTCGTCCGGGATACCAACGCGTAGCAGGCGATCGCGTGCAACGGTCGTATGAACGATGAGATGGTCGAAGCAATGCAGAATCTTGAACGCGCCGATTCGCTGTATCCGCGAACTCGGATTGTTATTGAACGGATTCGAGTCATGAACGGTCAGAACCGTTGGTGCGACCCTCCTGAACTTGGGAATGAACTGGCTGTCGACGATCGCCAGCGGCGCCCATTGAAAATGGATCACATCGGGCGGCGTCTTCCTGAAGCGCCTGATCAGCCGTGTCATTGATTCAGCGTGACTGAGGCCCTTCAGCCCCAGCTGCACGTTGCGTGGAAGTCTCTTGAAAAAGCGCGACTGCAATCCCGGATAAAAATGCCGGTCAAGAAACAGGTCTTCATCAACGGAGGGCTTCCGCCCGAGCTGGCGCCCGACAATGCTGGCTGCATGCCCAATATCGGTCAATCCTTTGGCTAATTTAAGATCATATGGCCAAGTAAACAGTGACGGATCGATCAGAGCGATTTTCATGCGATTGCCTCACCAACCATGCTTTGCGGACCGTGAAATTACTTCTGGCTCATCAAGGCATGGATTGATAGCCTCTTCTGTCACCTTCAAATTGTGAGCGACACGCGTTGAAGATCAGCATCGTCATAACTGTCTACAATTACGAACGGTATGTCGGATTGGCAATCGACAGCGCGTTGAATCAGACCCGTCCGGCGGACGAAATCGTCGTCGTCGACGACGGATCGATCGACGGTTCCCGCCAGATCATCGCCGGCTATGGTGACAGGATTCGAGCCATATTTCAGGCAAATCAGGGCAACATCGCAGCATTCGAAGTTGGGTATCGCGAAGCGACAGGCGATGTACTGCTGTTCCTCGATGCGGACGACATCCTGATGCCGACGGCGGTCGAAAACGTCGCCGCGCACTGGCGT
This sequence comes from Bradyrhizobium sp. SPXBL-04, assembly GCF_051853035.1. Taxonomy (NCBI): domain Bacteria; kingdom Pseudomonadati; phylum Pseudomonadota; class Alphaproteobacteria; order Hyphomicrobiales; family Nitrobacteraceae; genus Bradyrhizobium; species Bradyrhizobium sp. SPXBL-04. The sequence goes on from NZ_CP182472.1 coordinate 6,738,582, forward strand.
GAAGGTGTTTCGAAAGTTCAGTTCAATCTGGACATCATCGATGGCGCCGGCAGGCGACTTGGGCGCTCGTTTTGTGCGTTTCCTGAATCCTATGCGCCAGACGATGTGCACGCAGAATTTACCCGGTCGGGAACGTACATCTGGCCAGTCATGTCGGGAAATGCGTACTCCCGAGAGTTTCTTCGACAGGTCATCCCCCTCAACCCGCCCGTCGGATATGACGGCGCCCTCAACACGATCGCGCCTCTTTACGGAGACGTGGTCACGGTGCAGGAAACCCTGGGGCAATATCGGCTCCATGGCAGAAATATCAGCCGAAATGACGCGAAGGGCCGGGCGCAGCGCTTTCCGGATTTTCCTAGGCAGATCGGGTTCCGCGTCGCCGAGTTCGATATCCTGAAGGCACATTGCGACAGGAAGTCCATGCACGTGCAAGCGGCACGGCCGATCGATAACGAGATCGTCTTTGTCAACTATCGCCTCGCGTCGCGTAAATTGGGACTGCGCTATGTTGGGCAGGACGCGGACACGTCGAGTTCACTTCTCCGCCGTGGGATATGGCTTGCGCTGACCACGACCACACATTGGCGCGCCGCCGCCTCTCATATCGTCTGGTTCACAGGGTTGTTCTTGAGCCCTTCCTGGCTTGCGTACCAGCTGATCATGCTCCGGTTCAACAGGGCAGAACTCCTGAGGCCGCTCGTCAGGTTCGGAAGTGTCATCCGCCGCAAGCCCGCCTGAGGGGCAACGGCGCAAAGGCAACCGCCTCGTCAGATCTCGTCCCGCGCACTCCGGGCGTCAATCACGCGCTTTCGATCGTACGAATTGTCTCCGGCATTGGCCCGGAAAGACTGGTTGCGCCGACGAGGCGGGCGCGAATTCGTCTGTCGGACTGGCGAAGGCGGATATTTTCCGACAGGCGCAGAACATATTCCTTCGATTTCCACGCAAACCGAGCCGCTCTGTCAAACGCACTAGGCTCGCGGACCGACTCCGCCGCCTTTGCGATCGAAGATGTCAGCGTCGCCTCGAGGCACGGAAAAGGAAACAAGGCATAATTGTGGAGGCCATTTGCCCAGAAGCGGTCCATCTCCCAGTCGATCGGCCGATGGATCGTTGTCACGCTGTCGATGAATCGACGCGCGGCATGGCCGGAGATCAGATACGCTTGCGTTCCCATTGGTGCACGCTCAAACCGCACCAATTCCCGCTGATCCAGCCAGGCCACGTGCTTGCACGGCGCCATGTGTCGTCCATACAGCCGTAGATAGCCGATCTCCGCAGCCTTGCAGATGTCCGGAAGCGATCGAAAGCTGAACCCGGCATCGAGAATGACGTCGTCTTCGATCACAAGTGTCCATGAATTGTCGGCATCTGACGCTGCCACTTGCGCCATGACGCTCATATGACTCGCTGCGCAGCCGATCTCGGCCCGTGAAAGGCCCCTGCCCCAAAAGCGGATGGCCAGCGCTTCATCATATTGCGGGAGCCCCTTGGCCGGCACACGCAAGGCATCAAAGAAGGTCCATGGAATCTCAAGCGACTCCAGATTTGCACTCGCGCGCTCGCGGCGCACGGAACCGGCCAAACTAATCGCCACAATTCTGAGATTGCTGCCCATGGATTGATCAGTCCGACATCCTTGATTGGGAACCGTATTGCACGTGATCTCCAAACGATTACCGCGAACTTGTCTCTGCTGACAAGGACGCGGCACGTGCCCGGCGGTTGCCATGCTGGTGGCCATTTCACATTCTTGTCTCGTAAAGCACAGCGAAATCTGCGGCTATACCGAAAGCCGCCCGCATTCGGACGCCTTGGATCGAACCAACGGCTCCTCACCGACGAGTGTACCTGGCGAAAGTCGCTACGGTCTCAAGCAAGAGAGGCGTGGATGCCATCAAAGCGTCGAATGAACAGCACCATTGCAGCATTGTTCGTCGCATCATTGGTTGTCGGTGGCTCAGTAATTTATCTTGGCCTGAGCAACGATGGTTTGCGACAGCGCCTGCAATTCGTCCCGCTGTTTAAGGAACGCAGCCAGGTCGTCGGCGGCGCCGTCATCGGCCAGAATGGCAGCGGGTTGTATGCGGGCTATACGCTGTCGTGGGGTGATGAATTCAACACTCTCGATATCGTGGGTCCTGCAAACCCTCGCGGCAAGTTCTTCCCGACTGGCGCCTATCATCCAGGCATCCGCGGCAATACCACGTCGCTCGGGACGGCTTTTGATGCCGACCCGCTGACCACAGGCTACAAGGACCGCAACCGCGGCGTCGCGGTCGGCTTCGACAACATGTCGGTCTCCGGCTCGGTCCTGCGCCTCGGAGCGCGCAAGGCAACAGCGCGCGAGCAGGCATTCCTTACGCCGACCGACCGATCCATCAACGAAGGCGTGCGGCCGCACCTCTCCGCGATGATTCATACCGCCGGGGCGTTTGCATACTACCCGACCACCAACGCCGTCATCATCGAGATGCGTGCCCGGTTCAGCCCCAGGCTTACAAATCCGGCCGGCTTTCATCCCGCGTTCTGGACCTATTCGGTCGCACCCGTGCTCAATCCAACCGGCAACGAGTGGGATCTGGAATGCAACTCCCAAGGGATGCACTTCAGCAATATCGTCCATACCTCGGGGGCAATCTCGACCGACAACAGCGCCGGACCATTCGACTATATGGACGGCACGTTCCACGTCTTCAGCTTTGTCTTTCGAAACGGTGGAAACACCCAACTCTACGTCGATGGCGCGCTTCGATCCCAGTTTGCCGGCGTGGATTCCAATACCAAGAATATGCCCTCATTTGTGCTGCTGACGTCACACATATTCAACAACACGTTCGCGGGCGAGGCGTATGACGCCGCAGCATGGGCCAGGTCGGCGACCGGCGCCTATCTCGATGTCGACTGGATCCGCGGCTGGCGGACGACAGGCGTCAAGCATTGGAAGCCGCTGGTTTCGGTCGCAGATCTCAATGTCGATTACGACGGCAACGGCAAGATTGTGCTGCCGAGCGCCAAGGCCCTCTGGGGTGATGCGGGCGTTACTGAATTCGTCCAGGTCGTACCCTATGACAGCTCCGAACCCGGTATGACGGAGCAGACGACGTTTACGCAATTCCCGGAAGGAATTTCGTACGATGCGGTGTCGCGCACGATCAAGGCGGACTTCACCGCCGGCAAGGGCAATGCCGGACGGTCTCATGTCGTCGTTTATGGCTACAAACCTGACGGCTCAACGATGGAGCCCGTGCGATTCTCCATCAATCGCGGTCCGCGCGTGACGACGGGCCCCCTTTCAGCCGCCGCAGGCGACAGCTACCACCACGATGTCTATGCGGAGTGCGATGTCGGGGTCATGATGCCGAAGATCTTGTCCGTCAAAGGACTGCCGCGGGGGCTCTCCTTTGACCGATCCACCGGACTGATCAGCGGCGGCCCAACGGCAACAGGGGTCAGCAAGCTGACAATATCCTGCGCAAACAACGCGGGCCAGACGACAGAGAGGACGACGACGTTCACCGTCCACGCGCACGATGCGGCGAGCCGCCCGGACGGAGGATGATGCTCGACCTTCAACCTTGATCCGTCGGGGCGGAACCGCCAAGAAATTTTGCGAGGGCCTCGGCCACACTCGTGCTCAATGGCCGGCTCAACTTTTCGAAGGGCTTGCTCCAGGCATCGACAAAGGTGCTGATTTTCCCATAATTGTTGTCAAGGACCGAGTGCGGCACATTCAACAACACGCAAAAAATGTGCGTGTGAAGCCGGTCCGTGATCACATAGGCCGACGATCCAACTTGTCTCATTCCGCGGGCTACACGGTTCGACGCCAGAAGGTGAAACCAGCGAATACGCACATCGAGCTCTGACGGCTTCCTGCCCTTGAGCACGAGGAGCGCCGTCTCAAGCAGCGCCTTCACAAACAACCACTTTCCCAAGCCTCGTTGTTCGACGAGCCAGTCCTCGACAACTGCAACGTTTGGGAGCGGAGGGAAACCTTTTCGCTCCACCTTCTCGTGATCGGTTCGGAGCAGCAGCAACAATTTCCTGGTTATTGCTGCTGGCGAGCTCTGCGCCCCCAGACAGAACGCCATATCCGGACAGAGATCGACGGGCGCCGTAAATTCCTTTGTCGCGATATTCAAACTTTGCACGTCGCGGACCAGAATCCGGAACTTTTTATGCGAGTTGATGATGTCCGCGGCGCGCTTGAGACTTGCCGCCGAGGAGAAGTGTATGGTTTGCGGCAACTGGATGATCTGGCGATCCGGAAACTCCGACAGAAGCCTGAGCCGAAACTCCTGATGGCTGGGCCACAGGTCGCCGAAATTGCCCCCACCATGGATAAGGATAGGTCCGGCAGGAACGGCTCTTTCAAACTCTTCCCTTGACCAGGTGTCATAGGTGCAGACGTAGGACGGTGCTCTGCCTAGCTTCTTCTGCAGATAGGTCTCTTCACCCAACCATATGGCGCTGTCGCCCACATTTGAGTGGTTGGGGAAATCCACCAGCGCAAAATTCTCGACGCCCTCCAGATGAGGCCCGATGACCCTGTCGATTTCATTCTGTAACTCGGTAATGAGGGAACGAGAATCCTTCATGGGCTTTTCGGCCATCGTCCTGAGCTCTTCGGCGCCACCGGTCGCATCACAGCATCGAACCGCTTCTGATGCATCACCCAAACTTCGCATTCGACAAACCCACTTCTGCCATTGCGGCGAGGCACTCGCTACGGTTGCGCGAACGACTTGACCGCAACGCCGGACTTTTGCGCTGCCGAACTTCCCATGTCGGTCATTCGATCTTTCGCACTCAGCCGGCTTCTGCCTCTAACACGCGTGCTCCCTCGGCGTCCCTGCCGATGCGGAAGCTGATCGGGTTCCAGAGCACGGAATAGATCGGCTTAGCAGCCAAAAGGCAAGTCTCGGCAACGCCGCCTTAGCGACAACACCGCACATATTCATGACAAAAATCGAATCTATTGAAGTCCTAAGGCAGGCAAATGTGTTCATCGCAACGAACATAGGCATCGAGCCTACGGGAGTGCCGCTTCTTGCAGCAAGCCCGCACCCAGGTGCGTTAGCGAGTTCGGAGTGAACTGCATGATTGGTTTGTTGAAAGACTACGTAAAGGCACGCCTGCTCGATAACGACTTTATGATATCCGGCACCTCAAAGGAGGAGGAGCTCAGGGAGTTCTTCCGGGACCTTTTCCCTGTCGTGACGGACAAGAAGTTGATTCGACTGGGCGGATCGGCTGATGGCGGCTATCTGGTTCCGGACGACCTAGATGGATGCGTCGGCTGCTTTTCGCCGGGCGTCTACAACGTCTCTGACTTCGAGCTCGGCCTTGCCGAACGCGGCATCCCATGTTTCCTCGCTGACTTCTCGGTGGATGCACCCGCGATCCACAATGACCTCCTCGATTTCGAAAAGAAATTCCTCGGAAACGAAAACAATGCCAAGTTCATGACTCTAGAGAACTGGATGTCGAGAAAGGGCCCTCACACCGGCGACCTCATCCTCCAGATGGACATTGAAGGCGGCGAGTACGAAGTTCTCATTGAAACGAGCTGGGAGTACTTGAAGCGCTTCAGGATCATAATCATCGAGTTCCATTCCTTGGACAGAATTCTCAATCCGATCGGACTCAAGCTGATCGGCGCTGTTTTCAAGAAGATCACCAAGCACTTCGACGTCGTACACATTCATCCAAACAATTACTTCAAACCCATCGAATACAGGGACTTCAAGGTCCCGCCGATCATGGAATTCTCGTTCTTGCGCAAGGATCGCGTTTCTCGCCGGACACCTGCGAGAAGGTTTCCTCACGACCTCGATAGGAGAAACGTCGCAAACAGGGATGATGTCGTGCTGCCGAAATGCTGGGTCGCTCCGGAGTGATCGCCCCCGTGGCCGCACCGATGAATCGCGCCAGCCGCTGACAGCGGGCGCGCGGATGCGCGACCGTTGGCTCGCAATGATGAGGCGCGGTCCCTATTCCCCCGCCTGACGGTTTTCGCTGAGATATGCCTGATAGGCCAACTTGAGCCCATCCTCGAGCGAGGTCTTGGCCCGCCAACCCAGCTTCGCCAACCGGTTGACGTCGAGCAATTTGCGTGGGGTGCCGTCGGGGCGCGAGGTGTCAAAGCTGATCTCGCCGGAATAGCCGACGGTCGCCGCGACTAGGCGTGCAAATTCGGCGATCGCAATGTCCACGCCGGTGCCGATGTTGACGAGCTCGCCGCTCGAATAGATCTTCATCAGGTGGATGCAGGCGTCCGCCAGATCGTCGACAAAGAGGAATTCGCGCCGCGGCGTGCCGGTGCCCCACACCACGACGTTCTTCGCCCCCGACGTCTTGGCCTCATGGAAGCGGCGGATCAACGCCGCGACGACGTGGCTGTATTCGGGATGATAGTTGTCGCCGCGACCGTAAAGGTTGGTCGGCATCACACTGATGAAGTTTGAACCATACTGGCTGCGATAGGCCTCGACCATCTTGATGCCGGCGATCTTGGCGATCGCGTAGGGTTCGTTGGTTGGCTCCAGCGGGCCAGTCAGCATCGACTCTTCGCGCAGCGGCTGGACTGCCAGTTTGGGGTAGATGCAGGAGGAGCCAAAGAACATCAGCTTCTCGCATCGATTGACATGCGCAGCGTGAATGACGTTGGCCGCGATCGCGAGATTTTCGTAGAGGAACTCGGCGCGCAGCGTATTGTTGGCGACGATGCCGCCGACCTTGGCGGCAGCAAGGAACACTGCCTGCGGACGCCTTGCAGCGAACCATCCATCGACGGCGGCCTGGTCACGCAGGTCAACCTCGCTCCGCGACACCGTCAGCAGCTCGACATTTTCCGTCGCAAGCCGCCTCACCAACGCGGAGCCAACCATGCCGCGATGGCCGGCGACGAAGACGGTCTTGCCGGCAAGTTCAAATGGATTGCTTGCCATTGGCAACCTCTCGCCTGGCCTCGAACAAATCGGAAGCCACCATTTCCTTGACCAGTTGCGCGAACGGGGTCCTGGATTTCCAGCCGAGCTTCTCGCGCGCCTTGCTGGGATCGCCGATCAGGAGATCGACCTCGGTAGGACGGAAATAGGTCGGATCGATTCGCACGACGATCCTGCCTGACTTCTTGTCGATACCGGTTTCCTCGACGCCCTTGCCCCGCCATTCGACTTTGCGGCCGACTTCGGCAAAGGCGAGCTCCACGAACTCGCGCACCGAGCGGGTCTCCCCGGTTGCCAGCACGAAATCGTCGGGCCGGTCGGCCTGCAGGACCATGTGCATGCCTTCGACATAATCCCTGGCGTGGCCCCAGTCGCGCTTGGCCTCGAGATTCCCGAGATACAACGTCTCTTCGAGGCCCGTCTCGATACGGGCAACTGCACGCGTGATCTTGCGGGTGACGAAGGTTTCGCCGCGGATCGGGCTCTCGTGGTTGAAGAGAATGCCGTTCGAGGCGAACATGCCGTAGGCCTCGCGGTAGTTCACCGTGATCCAATAGGCGTAGAGCTTCGCCACCGCGTAAGGGGAGCGCGGGTAAAAGGGAGTCGTTTCCTTCTGCGGCACTTCCTGCACGAGGCCGTAGAGCTCGGAGGTGGACGCCTGATAGAACCGCGTCTCCTTTTCCATGCCAAGAATGCGGATCGCCTCCAATAGCCGCAGCGTTCCGATCGCGTCAGCATTCGCGGTGTACTCCGGGCTCTCGAAACTGACCGCCACATGGCTCTGTGCAGCCAGATTGTAGATCTCGGTTGGCCGGATCTGCTGCATCAGGCGGATCAGGTTTGTCGAATCCGTCATGTCGCCGTAATGCATCAGGAATGGCACATCGCCGGCATGCGGATCCTGATAGAGATGATCGACACGGGCGGTGTTGAAGGAGGACGATCGCCGCTTGATGCCGTGGACGATGTAGCCCAGGCCAACCAGATACTCAGCGAGATAGGCACCGTCCTGACCGGTGACGCCCGTAATCAGCGCGACGCGGCGCTTCGACCTTTCATTCATATTGCTCACCCGACTGCTTAATTGTCATCGACGATTTTCCCATTTTCCCGAACCTGTTGGCGATTGCGCCGAGGATTCGCAGGATCTCACGCTCGGGCCCGGCCGGCGAGCCTGTCGCTCGCCAGAATCCAAAGAGTGACCCGACATAGGCAAGCGCGCTCACGAGAACAACAGCGATCAACCGAGCATAGACGTGAGACTCATGGCCAACAGATGTGATGAAGGCCAAATTGGTCAGAAGACCGACAATGATCATCGTGCAGGTGGACAAAGCGGTCCTCAGATTCACGAGAAATTGCCGGGAGACAGAAGTGTCGATCAATTCGCGGACCAGGACCATGTTGTAGACGACACCGCCGAGCGTAACCGCCACGCGAGCTACCAGCAGGCCAAGTAACCCTCCTACCCACAGGCCCGCAACAATGACAGGCAGCCTCACGATTAGGATCGCAACGTCGCGATGAAATAACCTGCGCGTCTGCCCAAGCGCCAGACCAAGGGGTTGGACGGTCGCGCTGAGCGTATGCAACGCAATTGCACCACCGAGGAGCTGGATCACGATTGTCGCGCCTGCCCAGGCCTCACCCAGCACAAGCGGAACGAATTGATCGGCGATCAACGCGAAACCGAACCCGGCCGGAAAGGCGATCGCACACAGCATTGCTTGCGCCGACAGATAAGCTCGTTGAAGGGCGGCCTTGTCGTCCCTCAGCCTCACGAACGCGGGAAACAGCGTCCCGGCAAGCGGATTTGTTGCTTCTCGTGTCGGCGTCGCGGCCAGGTCGCTGCCCAGCACATATCCACCCAGGGCGGATTTCCCGAGAAAATATCCAATGATGATCTGGTCGAAACGCCAGTTCAGCGTGCTGACGGCCTGTCCGAGCGATAGCCACACAGAGAACGAGAATAGAGAGCGGCTACCCTTTATCCGGAATTTCGGTCGGAACGGCTGGATCAGATAAGAGGCGACGACATCGATGAAGTTGGCGACGACAGCCCCGGCGATCAGCGCCCAGTAGCTCCTGAAGCAAATGGCGATCCCGGAGGAGACGAGGATGGTAGCGAGCGCCCGGCTGCTGCTCGTCACAAATTCCTGCCAGAAGACGAGTTGACGCTGCATCATCGCTAGCATCGGATTTCGAAGGCCGGATATCACGATCGAACAGCTCAGGACCAACAGGATCGGAATCAAACGTCCATCGCCGTAGGACAAAGACACCGGATAAGCGAGCAACGACAGCAAGAGTGCGAGCAAGCAGGCGCGAGCCAGGCTCAACGTCCATGCGGCGTGGAATTGATCTTCACTTGGATCCTTATGGTGAATGAGCGCCGATGCCAGGGACAGTTCAGTCATCGACGTCAGAACAGCAATGATGGCCGTCGCGACGGCAACCAGGCCGAAATCCTCCGGCGTGAGCATTCTTGCCAATATGAGCGTGTTCAGGAAGCCGAGACTGGCAACCACCAGCCGGCTCACGCCGATCCAGGCAGCTCCGATGGCGATTGAATTTTTCGACAAAGGGAGCGCCGTACGCGCACCAATAGCGACCATTTTCAATGCTCGTTCATTGACAGATGGTCTCCAGTGCGCGCTCGAAGATGTCAGGCGCAACCTCGAAATCGAATGGACTGGGCCCAAACGCTCCCTGCGGGCGCGTTCCCTGGCTATCCCCCACGATGTAAGAATAGTCCGCGCCGGCGGACGTTGCGATCGTGTAGTAGTAGGGATGCACGTGGTCTGAAGGGATCAGCTCCAGGACTTTCGTTCCAGGCGAGCAGAATACGAGATTGGTCAGCCCCGCACCATGTGGGCCAACGACAATCGAGCATTCCGAGAAAAACGCCGCTTCATCCTCAACGTCATCAAAGTCGTAGATCTGGAAGCCGAACTTTTTCAGTGCAGGCATCAGCTCTTCTTCGTTGGCAATCTTCCTTTGTCCTTTGCGCGGAACGTATACGCGCCTGTCGTGACGAAGCGGCGACTTGGCTACCTGTAAGCGGAAGAACTCCGTAAGCCATGGCGCATAGTTCCGTCGCAAGCCTGGAAACGAAGTGCCGATTACGAGATCGGCCTGGATATCCTCCTGGGCTGCCCACACGCACTTGTGCATTGGAATTCCAAGCCGGCGAACGAGTTTGGCTGCCGTTTCGGACGCAGGCTTGGGCAAATAGACCCAATCGACATCATCGAGCGACAGGCCACTTTTCTGAAATAGCGCCAAGCGTCCCAGGCAGTCGAGCAGGAAGTGCCCATAGTTTCCTCCGGCGAAATCACTCGCCAGCGAGAGACAGGTGCCGCTTAGCGGCAGCGGCGTCCCGTAGGCAATTGATCGCGGATGGCGCGAGAACGACGATCCGTACCAGGTGCTCTCGTAGAGCAGCGATCCATCCTCCGTCACGAGCCAGCCGTCGGGACCGAGGATGCGGGCCTTGTCCAGGCGGAGAATGCCTAGCTCGGGCATTCTGTTGTCAACGCTTTCACCGAAACCTGCGTCGCGGCTGCCGAATCGAACCGGCGGCTTCCGCGCCAGTACCTCTTCCTCGACGGCAGTCAGCCAAGTATGCGGATGTTCACTTCGCCACGTGCGATGATCACAAAGCCGGCTCGGGCTGCCGCGCAATGCACCACGGAGGATTTGCCTGACGGCGCGAACCTTTGAGTTCATGGACGACTACCATTGCAAGAGACACTGACCGTGACAGGCAAGCCCGCATGACGGCTCACCTGCCACGGCCAAAGCAAAATTCAGACCGACCATCGGACAGCGTGCCGATCGCAATCAGCGGTACTCGGCTTGATCCAGATCAGACGGAGCTTGATGCAACCTTTGGATGCACCCCTCCGATCAGCGGCGCACATGCAGCGACAATAGACGGCAAGATCTGGCTTTTTTTGGTTGGATCACCGTGGTGTCGCAAGCAACTGGGACTTCTTTGGGGCCGACCTCGCCCGCGACTTCAGCCGTCAGTTTGCTGCCCAGCAGATAGTTCCCTTCACGCGGCACCGCCGGCAGCGCAAATTCGATCACGCTGACGCCATCTTCCCCTTCCTTGCGAGAGACCTGTTGCAGCGGCTTCTTTGCCGATGCGACCATGACGCCGGTTGTTGCATCGAAGACGTAGGCATGAAGCGTTCGATTTGTCGGATAGTCGTCCGGAATCTTGATCGGAATTTCGATCTTGAGCGGATCGGTTGTGCTCAGTGACAATACCCCCGCATCCGGCTTCTTATCCGCTACCACATTCGTAACATTAAGGAATGTCGGCTTGGGCATGTCGTTGAGCGCCGCCCTATATCCAAATTCATTCGGATCCGGTGTCACGTCGCTCGGGCCGCATTTTCGGCTTCCCCGCTCAGAGGACGTGAACTGGCAGACGCGAACGTAGTCGATCTTGAACGTCTGCGGAAAAGCCGCGTCATCGATCCCGTGCCGGCCGGCCCAGGCTGCTCCGCCGATGGCGAAATTGAGATCGATGTGCGCCGGCGGCCCCAACTGGCCGTCCTTCCTGAGCCACTGATACATGCGCGTGTAGACGAGACGGCCGTCCCAGAAGAACGAAATGCGGTCAGGAGCCCAAACGAAGCCAGCAATATGCCAGTCCTTGTTCAGATCCTCCTTGCTGACCATGTCCTGAAACCTGAGCACGAACGAGTTGTCCAGATACGTGTAGGACTGCGGCGTCCACTTATCTTTACTCATGGCATTCGAGTGCAGCATGTTCGGCTTGTCTTCCACGCCATTGATGACGTACTCGAAAATGTCGATCTCCGGCGGATGCCAGAACTTTCCATCGATGTCGTAATCGGCTTCGAGCCAGAATGCCGGCCACGATCCCCGCGCATTCGGAAGAAAGACCCGCGCTTCATAGTAGCCGTAGTAGAATGTCTGATGGCTCCGGATCATCGCGGAATCGAACGTGTCCGTCCCCTCATTCTTTTTTGCAGTCAGATTCAGCGCACCTTCGGACACCACGTGGTTGTCGCGGTAGCGCTGCTTTTCATCGTTGAAACGATCCATCGTTTCGTTGTTGTAGATGTATCGGGTGGCCCATTTGGTTCGATCAAGCTTGTCGCCGTTGAACTCATCCGAAAAAACCAGCTCCCAGCCAGCGCACCAGGCCGGCGTTGCGGATCCGAGTGCAACGAGTATGGAGGCGACACAAAGGACTTGCCTGCGCACGGCTGCGATCATCAACGAGGTCCTTTCGGTTCGGCTGTTAGCCCGGCCGGGAAACGCTGTGCCGGTCCAATGCGCAAAGACGATGGCAACGGTGACGCTGCCACGTCGCAAGCCGGGACAATCAAGCGCACGGCTCTGCGGCTTTTTCCCGAATAGACAGTCAACTTGCGATCGTTTTGGGGCGCTGACTGGTCGAACAATCAAGAACATTTGACTGTTCCTCGATCAGGTTCCCTCCCTGAGTGCCGTCGAGTGCTTGAATGACCGGCCGGACGGCAGGTTTCGCTTCCGAGGCCCTATCGAGCCGTTTTCGAATCTGTCCCGTCACCTTCACTTCAAGGAAGCGATGGCTGATCGTTGCAACGATAAGCGACGGCGGAAGCGAGACCAGGAGGAAAAACAGTTGCGATCCGCTCCCCAATGCATCGACCATGCCCGTTCGATACATGATCAGCTTGACCCCGGCCATGACGATCGGCGGCCAGAGATAAAAACTGAAGCTGATCGTTCCCAGCCACTGCATCACCTGCCAACGCAGCATTCTTCCGAACAGACCGTTTCCTCGGGACATGCCTAGCAGGAAAATAGTCCCGAAGACGCCACCAAGAACAACAAATGGAAAAGCAGAGATCCAGTCATGGAATGACAAATATGCTGGCGTGACAAAGCCAACGTAGTCTGTTGCGCTGGCAAGCTCGAGGCCTCTCCAGACAGTCAGGAACAGCACGAAGAAGATCGCCGGGTACTTCGCCAGGGATTGCAACAAGGTCGACGATAGGTACTTCTCCGCAATGAGCACGCCACCAATCATCAGGAGCGCGCGGGGATAGTACACGAGCAAGATCAGCGAACTGACGGCTAATGCCAAGGCCAGCGGCCGACTGACGCCGCTGGTCAGGAAAACGACAGCACATACTGCATAGAACAGGAATTCGTATCCGAGCGACCACGCGGCGGGATTGATCTGGATGATGTCAATAAATGGAGGCGGCGCCAATAGATTTGCACCAACCAGCAGCGGACTTGGAGCCTTTCCTGAAAGCCAGCCAAAAATAGCGATCGCGAACACGGTCGCCCAGAGCACAGGAAGAATCCTCGCATAGCGATCAAGAATAAAGGTCACGACCGAGGATGCCCGATACAGGCTTGGCAGAATCACGATTCCACTGATGCCGAAGAAGAACTCGACACCGAATTTTCCGGTCTGCAGCGCTTCTCCCAACAGCCCCCTGGCAAACAGATCGAACGTCGGGAGGCCGGAATGAACGACGTGATAGACGAATACCATGAGGCAAAACAAACCTCTGGCACCATGAACGTAAGGGTTAAATCTTGCGCTCGTGTCGTGTTCCATGTGGGAAGTCACTACAGGCTCAAGTATAGAGGGTGAACAGCCTCACGAGCGAGACCAAGATCGACCGCGATCGTTGCCCTGCGCTCAGACGTACCCACCAACCGAGGCGCCAAGAAGCAGTAATCGACGAGTCCTAACATGGTGAGCCTCGACACATTCCCAGCCAGAACCTCGTCTAACAAGCGCGCTGCAGCAGCGTCAAGCGACGAGACCAACAGCGTCATTTTCGCGCATATCGCCTTCATTCTGTGCATTTGCATGCAGCGCTTCGGACTCCTCATCGGAACCGGACAGATCTTCTTTTCGCTGTTCGGATTCTTCGCGCTCGTCGCGTGGGGATGGTGGGTTGGTCTGGTGAGCATTCGCGGGCCGCAGACTCTCGCATTCGGACTCGTCGTCGTCTGGTTTCTCTTCAGCGCGGTCGCCGCAGCCGAATCTCCCGATCGCGGTGTCGAGACCAGTGCGGCATCACTTGCGATGGTTCTTGTCACGAATTCGATCTTCCTGTTCGGACCCTCGACGAGATTCTCGAACGAGGCGGTCCTTCCCGTCTTCCTGTTCTATGTTCGCCTGTGCGCCGTTCTGGCAATCGTCCAGATCGTTCTTCAATTCGGCGGAATACGCATCTTCTCGTTCAAGGATGCAATCCCGGCGCTCGATCCGGTCCTCGTCGAGTCCGCCTACAATCAAAATGCGGTGGAATTTTATGGGTCTTTGAATCGGCGCGCGAACGGATTTTTCCCGATGGAGCCGGGAGCGCTGTCTCAATTGCTCGCTATAGGTGTTATCGTCGATGTGTTCGTTTTGCGGCGACTTGCCTATCTTCCGTTGTACGCCATCTCGTACGTGCTCACTCGGTCCGGATCTGGCCTCCTGGTGCTCGTCGTGTCCCTCGGCGCCTATCCCCTGATTGCTCCGCTCAAATCACTGCGGGTTATCGCCATCGGGGCGGCCGTTGCTTTGGTGATCGGCACAACGTATCTCGTTGCACCGGAACCTTTTGATCCCATCGTTAGTAGGCTTGATGAATTCAGTTCAACCAAGTCGAGCGGCTATGCTCGCTACGTCGCACAACTACAGACCTGGGACTATCTCTTTCAGACCGACAGAGTGCTTATCGGCTCCGGGCCCGGCGGGTTGGAACGGTCGCCCGCCTACTTTGGCGGCAGCGGAAATCCCGTTCTCAAGCTCGTCGCGGATTACGGAATTATCGGGCTACTGATTTTCCTGTTCTATCTCATCCTCTCGATATTCAGGAAAGACAACTCGATGCTCGCATTGACAATGCTGGCCTGCTATCAGCTCGGCGGCGGCAACCTCGCGATGGCTCCATTCCTGATCATGATGGCAATGCTGTGCGTATGGTCGCAGCCGCCAGGCGCCGGCCTCAGGTCGATCCGTCCCAAAGCTGCCGTCTGACCGAAGTGTCCCAGCCCTGCCCTGATCATCGAATGATCCGGAATCGGCCGAGCAACGCGCGCAGCCATTTCGGCCGCTGGGCGGGCACGTAGCGCAAACTCACCAGGGCACGACGGAAGTACTGCGGACTGATCAGGATGCAGAAGATCCAAGCCAGCAGCGATATGCGCTGCGATCTAGAGAAACCTTGCGGCGACGCAGCCGCTCCAAGCGCATCGACAGCGATGCTCAATGAACTATCCGCCGCGATTGGATGAAGGTCCGGCCGCAGCTTGAACGACGCTATCCGCAAACAAAGAAATATCAAATTGCTCTTGAGCGCATCGGGCGCAACCGGCAGCTTTTCCGTGCGCGCGATCTCGGAAAAGAACTTGTACCGCCTCCGCGTGAGGTCGATCTCTCTCGCAAAGCGGGTATCGTCGAGTTGAAGGAAAGCCCCGTGATTGAGGCCGTGCACGCGATAGTCTGCCAACGGTTTGGTGATAGTCACGATCTCGCCACATGCAGGAGCGGCCGCCAAAAGATAACTGTCCGGAGCTCGATCAATGAAGTCGGACTCAAAGCCGAAGACACGTTCGACAAACCATTTCGGGTAGGCATTTCCTGACCCGGGGGGCGTCGGATAGGCGCCGGTGGTTGCCATCCACTTGCGGACATCCTCCGAGGACGGACAGGAGAAGTATTGCGGCAGGACATTTCCGGTCGGCTTCCCCTCGGCATCGATCACGCGCATCTGAAACTGATATTTGCTCGCGGCTTTGGACCAGACGGATACGATCTCCGTCATGACATCAGGATGCAGGGCATCGTCCGAGTCGAGAAATATGATGATATCGCCGGACGACCTGCGAAAGCCGTTCACACAGGACATCATCTGCCCGGCGTTCGCCTGGCTGATGATTGTGACTTCGTCTGCAAATTCGTTGATTACGTCGAGTGAATGGTCCGTCGACCCGTCATCGACGACGATCACTTCGACGTTTGGCCATCGTATGTCCAGCGCGCTGCGGATCGCGGATCCCACGTAAGCTGCGTAATTGTGGTTCGGAATGACGACCGAGAGGCGCGGCAGGGTCGCCAGTTCGACTTCCGGCAACGCTGCGTGCCCTGGTATCTCCTTCAACATTCGCCGCTCAGAATACTCGCGTTGTAAGTACGTCGCATGACCGCCGACAGAACATCACAGTAGACGGACGTCAGACACCCAATCCAGGAAGGTGCAGCCTCTAGCACGTGTTTTCAAGCGCAAGGAAGAGGCAAGATTCCTCCTGCAATCCCGGGAACCATTTTACCTGTCATTCTGTTGCCGCAACTGCAACTCTATCCTGCCGCCGACAACCGCGGCTTCTTTCGAGAGCTGGCCCCAACCATCATGGATGTGCAGAGCAGTGAAGATGCATGATAACCGATCTAGGCGCTCAGACGGTTATGTGGCGATATGTGTAGCGATCGCTTCATCGCTCCTCGCAACGACGGCCGATGCTCAAATTTCCGGCTTCGGTCGCACATCTCCTCCGATGTATGGCGGCTCCGGCATTTCCACTCGGCCTTCGAGTTCGATTCGACCGATGGAAGGTACTTTCGCTCCAAATCACACGACAGCGGACGGAAAGCTTTGCATATCAGTCAATCCGTTGACGCATCCACAAGCCAACAACCCCAAGATCATCGAGCAGATCGTGCTGGTTCAAAACATTTGCGGTCAATCGATCCGGGTTCGGGTTTGCTACGCGGGAAGTTCCGATTGCATTGTCGTTCCGCTCGCAGGCTACCAGAAGCTGCAAAGGCTATTGGGGATTGCGGCCGGATCAACGAACTTTCAATTTGAGTATCGCGAGCTCTATTGAGTCGTCGATTCAGACGAAAACCCCTGGTTGCACGCTCAAGAAATGTGCGCGTTGCCGCTTGAACCAACGCCACCGCATTCGGGATCGCCAAGATGGAACTGACGTTTCCGCGCTCACACGCGCTGCCTGTAACGATCTTGTTATCGCCGCATCAAAAGCGCACGACTAACCAATTGCTGCCCCGATTTGCTAGCTTCATTGATATCCAGCAGCGAAAGCGCTCGCGCTCGCGAGCGGGCGTACTGCGTGTCAAGCGATCCTGGTCTGTGCAGGCACAACTCTTGCTACGGCGGGGCGTGCAGTTCTTCAATGCGCGTGCTCGATCGTCAGCAAGCCTTGACCGAACTTCGTCGCAGTTGATTCAGCACATTCACTCACGTTGACCCTCGCGCACATGTCCCATCCCACCCAGGCTATTGTATTTGGAGGCGCAGGCTTCATCGGTACACATCTGATGACGCGAATGCTCGCTTCCGGCCGCTACGACCGAATCGTCTCAGTGGATATCGCGAAGCCCAGGGCGCACGTCGAAGGCGTCGAATATGTCCATCATGATGTCCGTGAGCCAATCGACCCGAAGCTCGGTGGCGGGGTGCCTGCCGATATCTTCAACCTCGCCGCGATCCATGTCACCCCGGGTCATCCGGACGGCGACTATTATTATACAAACGTGCTGGGTGCGGTGCACGTCTGCCGATTTGCGAGAGACACTGGCAGCCGGAATGTCATCTTTACCAGCTCGATATCGGTCTACGGTCCGACGGAAACCCCACTTACCGAAGATGCGACGCCAGTCCCCGTCAGTGCTTATGGGCGTTCCAAACTCTCGGCCGAAGCAATCCATCGCCTATGGCAGTCGGAGGACCCGGACAGGCGGCTGACCATCGTGCGCCCCGCAGTTATCTATGGGCGCTACGAGCGAGGCAATTTCACGCGATTGTCGAGGCTTCTCGAAAGGCGGGCCTTCATCTATCCCGGCCGAACCGACACCATCAAGTCGTGCGGCTACGTGAAGGACCTGGTCTCGTCGATGCTCTTCATGGCGTCTCGCAACGACAGTTTGTCGATCTACAATTTCTGCTATGAGCACCGTTACACCATCAGCGAGATTTGCTCCGCCTTCTCTGAAGCTGCCGAATACGCAAAGCCGACGATAACGATTCCGGTATGGCTCATGAATCTCGCCGTGCTTCCATTCGAGGTGCTGCAAGCCGTCGGCATCAAGACCGGCATCAATCGTGACCGGATCAAGAAGTTGTGGTTTTCTACGAACATTCTGCCGAAGCACCTGATCGCAAGCGGGTTCAAATTCGACTACGATCTGGCAAGTTCGCTTGTGGATTGGAATCGGGAATCCTCCATCAAAGATTTTGATTGAGGTCTCGTTGGCTTGATCATTCAAGTGCCCGGAGATCGGAGATTCACCGGTGGAACTTCAAAGCCGACCCTCGCCACCATAGCGGACGAAACCAGACTCGTTCGCATTCCGGCGTCTCATTCGGTCATAACCCTGAGACCGGATTCGCCTTGCCTGCGGCAGCGGCTCGATCCCCATCCTTGTCCGTCACACTCAGGCCGATATTGCATCGCAGAATTCGTGGCCGGTCGGGCGCTGTTCCACCGGGTCGGCACGCGGGATTCGGGCAACCTGCCCAATTCATGGGCGAACAATGATCTTCTCAGGCGGCGTAAATTGCCTCGATCTTGAAAGTCGCTTTTTTGGCGGAGTTGACGGAGATGGCATTATGACGATTTTGCGGCGAGCGGCACCGACAATGGCCCGGCAGCGTTGCCGACACTTCTCTGACCAACAACGTGCCGAACGATCCGGCTAGGTGTTCTCGCCGAGGCCTCGATGCCATTGCTCAACTCTCGAGCGCCGCGATCTCGATCACCGCATCCGGCGTGTCGAATTCTACCAACGTGCAACTTCTACGCGGCACTTTGCAATTCACGAATTCAGCGCGGCGGCAAGGCCAGCCTGATGCCGCATTCACAGAGATTTAGGTAGGCGGGCCGGATGCTTCAAAAGATCACATCTCGCGAGATTGAAACCACCGCGCCGGAGGCTCCATCGCTGGAGCAGACCATCTCCTCTGCGCTTGCGCTGGTGAGCCGCCAGTATCCAGTAATGATTTTCACGCTGCTCCTGTGCATCTGCCTTGCCGGCGTTTACGTGTTCACGGCACCGAAGCGATATACCGGAACGGCCATCCTGATGATCGACAGCCGCAAGATGCAGGGCCTGCAGACGCAAGCGCCCGCGACCGGCGCAGACAACCCGATCGACTCGGCGATGGTCGACAGTCAGGTCGAACTTCTCAAGTCCGAAGCGATCGCCTCCAAAGTCATCAAGGACCTGAAACTTGCGGAGTCGGCAGACTTCATGAGCGACGGTGGCGGATTGCTCAGCAGCATCAGTAACGCGATTACCAGAATATTCTCCGAGTCGACCCCGCCCACGGAAGAGCAAATACTGCGCGCAGCACTCGCTCGCTTTGCGAGCGGCCTCAGCATCAAGCGCGTCGGCGTGAGCTATGTTATCGAGATCTCCTTTCAGGCATTATCGCAGGACCTGGCAGCGCGGATCGCCAACGCGGTCGCCGACGGCTATATCGTGGACTCGTTGGAATCGAAATATCAGGCCTCGAGACGGGCGGCGGTCTGGCTGCAGGACCGATTGAAGGAATTGCGGTCGCAGGCGTCTTCCGCCGAACGCACCGTTGCGGATTTCAAGGCCAAGAACAACATCGTCGACGCCGGCGGGCGACTGCTCACCGAGCAGCAACTCGCTGAAATCAATACTTCGTTGACGACTGCGCGTAGCCAACGTGCGGAGGCACAAGCTAAGCTCGAACGCATCACCGCGATATTGAATGCGGACACCGAAGATTCCAAGGTCATTCTGAATGAACTGGCGACTGTGAGCGAGACGATGGCCAACCCGGTCATCACCAAGTTGCGCCAGACCTATCTCGAGTACGCGGCCAAGCAGGCCGATTGGTCGAACCGGTATGGATCGACACATCTGGCGGTTGTCAATTTACGCAACCAGATGCGAGAAATCCGACGCTCGATCATTGACGAACTGCGACGCACGGCCGAGGTCTACAAGAGTGACCTTGAAATTGCCAAGGCGCGCGAGGAGTCCAGCCAGAAGAGCTTGAACGATACGATCGCGGTCTCGAATAATACCAGCCAGGCGCAGATCATCCTGCGAGATCTGGAAAGCAACGCTCAGAGCGCTCGCGCATTGTCGGACAATTTTCTGCAACTGTACATGGTCTCGGTTCAGCAGCAATCGTTTCCCGTTACTGAAGCGAGGGTGATCAGTCAGGCCGCGTCGACTCTTCCCAACAAGACGTCGCCAAGAACGACACTCATTCTGCTTGCGGCGATCGTGGGTGGGTCGATTCTCGCGGCTCTCGTCGCAATTCTACTTGATATGATGGATCGCGTCTTCCGCACCGTTTCGCAGGTCGAGCAGTTCGTGGATACCCGCTGTCTCGCTTCGATTCCGGTCATAGAGCAGGGTGCCGTCAAAGCGATTTCCGCTGAATCCGGCAAGGCCGCCTGGCGATTCGGTAAGCGCGACAAGCCCAAACCGCAGCAGGCACCGCCGAGGTACGGAGCATCTGGCACGACGTTGCCACTACATGGGTCCGCGCCCGGGTTCAGCCACCAGCAGTCGCATCGCGACCGTCTGCTTTCAACCGAGGAGAGCGTCGGGCGGCACGTGATCAATGCCCCGTTTTCACGCTTCGCAGAGGGATTTCGGTCAATCAAGCTAGCCAGCGATTTTGCAAATTTCGGTGCAGGGTCCAACAAGGTCCTGGGGATTACCTCCGCACTTCCGAACGAGGGAAAGTCAACCGTCAGCGAAGCGCTGGCGCAGACCCTGGCGCAAAGCGGGTGCCGTACGCTGCTGATCGATGGCGACATCCGCAACCCAAGCCTCACCGCAAGGCTTACGCCGGCTGCTCAGGACGGCTTGATCCATGTCGTCATCGGCCAAGCCGACTGGAGGAACGTGGTCTGGATAGACCCGCAGACGAATCTACACTTTCTTCCTTGTGCCATCACATCCCGCTTCTCGAATTCGAGCGACCTTCTGGCCTCGCAACAGATGGAAGACCTGTTCCAGCAACTACGGCAGCACTTTGATCGCATCGTTCTCGATCTTAGCCCGCTGGCGCCGGTCGTCGACGTTCGGGCGACCAGGGGGTTGGCTGATTCCTATATCCTTGTCATCGAATGGGCGAAGTCGAAAATCGATATCGTCGAGCGCGTGCTAGGCGAAACGCCGGTTGTGCGCGAGCGCATGCTCGGTGCGGTTCTTAACAAGGTGAACGTGTCGGTGATGAGCCGCTACGATACGTACGGCGCAGCCTACTATCGCAATCGATACTACAAGAGGTATGGTTACGTCGATTGACGTCAGATGCTTGATCCGGACCGGTGGGCAGCGCTTCCCCGATTTTTGACAGGGCCCTTGGATACAACATGAATGATTTGGCGCTAGCGCATGTCAGGTCGGCGCTTCTCATGGCGCGCTCAGTTCTGCTCGGTGCCGGTCTGTTGATGACGACGACTCCCGGTCGAGCCGAGCCGGTGCGTCCGGGCATTCTAAACTGCGGGTCTGGCATCAGCGCCGAGCAGCGTCGACGTTGCGACGAAGAGGCATTCAAGCAGATCGAGTCCGGCAGCCAATCGACACAGCTTGAGGGCGGATGGCGCCTAGTGAAGAGCAAGAATCCAGACGGCGGCGACGATGCCATTTCAGTGATGCATGTCGTCGATAGTGCCAAGTCGGATACGCGCCTTGCTGGTCTGAGCCTGCAATGCGGGAAGGGCGGCATCGAAATTGTACTCATTGTACTCGAGCCACTGTCCCGCTCGGCGCGACCGAACGTAGCCCTCATGGCAGGAGAGAAGCGCGCAGAGTTCCAGGCATCTGTGATCCAGGGCGGCGTGGCGCTCCTACTACCCGCCGACGCCTCGAAGCTTGCTGCCAGCGACTGGCAAACCGCAAACGAGCTTGCGGTCGAAATCGGGACTACACCGAGCGCGATCCGCGGCGCGGTGCCGATGGCTGGACTGGCGACGGCTCTCCGTTACTTGTCGCAGTACTGCTATGCTCGATAGTTTAGCTGGTCACGGAAACTGTCATGCCGGGCGAATCCCGTAAATCGACTGCATGTGACGAGTTGACAGGCCGCGTTGTGATGATGCGTCATAGTGGCAACTATCCGGCCATCCATCACCGAGACGACGGTGGCGTCGCGTGCTCGGCTATGCGACGCGTATCAATGTCCCACTCGCGCAATGCTGCGCTCCATTCCCGCTTCCACGTCTCACGGTTCTCCGATTGCTTATCGCTTCCTGGCTTTTGATCACATTGCTGGCCGCGACTCCGATCTTGGCCATCACAAGCGGCTCCTTCGCACAGCATGTGATTTCACTTGCTACTGCCTTGATGATGGCAATGGCAACAAGAGGTCCGGAGGCGCAAATCGCGTCTGCCGCGCAGTTGCTGAAGCAATTTCTCCTTATATTCTTGCTTCCGGTCGTCTGGATGACGTTGCAAATCTTTCCGATGTCTTCGCTTGCGAACCCGATCTGGTCGGCGACTTCGATCGCATTGAATCAGCCATCGCTGCAGGGCCGCATTAGCGTTGATACGGGCGCAACGCTGCAAAGCCTGTTCCTCTATCTGGTTAATGTGTCGCTCCTGGTGTCGACCGTCATCATCGCCAGGGATCGCCGTATGGCCGAAACGATCCTGTTCGTATTGAGCGCAGTGACGACCCTCATGTCAGTCGAGTTCCTACTCGGCCGGCTCGATTTATTCGCCGGAATCATTCCCCAGTCCGGCGCAGCTAAGAATCTGTTTCCGGCAGCTGCGGCTCTTGCGATATTGACAAATGGCGCGCTGGTCGCTCGGGCACTCGAACGCCACCTGCACCAGCAAAACATCCACAATCTGGCCTCGCCCCAACTGTGGGTCGGCGTTTTCTGCGGCCTGTTAGGAATTGCCGTAGCCTTCGCCGCACTTGCGGCCCTCGAACAACACACATTGGTGGCGGTTACTGGCTGCGGATTGATGGTCCTCGTGTTCATAGCCGCTGTCCGGCGCTTGGGATTTCGGTTTTGGCCCTCGGCTCTATTGTTCTTGGTCCTTGCAGCGATCGGCAGCGCGATGGTTGTGCCGCACTCGCTATCCGGAAGCTTGGGTCTCGTTGGATTCGTCAGCCTCCCCCCGGAAGCAGTTGCGCCGGCAAGGCACCTGCTCTCTGATGCACCGACGTGGGGGAATGGTCTCGGAACCTTTAGGTTGACTTCGAGAGCCTATCAGGAGTTCGGAGCTGCGCTGGCAGACCCTCCCTCTACCGCAGTCTTGATGGCTGTCGAGGCGGGAAGATTGCCGAGCGCCATCCTGGCAGCGTTCGCCGCCCAGTTCTTCCTCGTTAGCTTTCGCGGCGCCGTCCGGCGAGGACGTGATTCCTTTTTCGCGGCCACCGCGGCCGCCGGCGTCGTCGTTGTACTCTGCGAGAGCTTTCTTGACTCAAGCCTCTCAAACCCCACGATTCAAGCGATTGTGGCGATGATGGTTGGAGTTGGACTTGCACAATCAGTGGGACGGACCAGTGGCGCCAACCACTCGGCGGCATCCGCGCACCGTAACACTAGCTTTATATTGAACTAATGCATCGACAATGAGTTCATCGGGCTCCTTTCGCATTCTTTTGATGGCGTTGGCCGTGACGGTCGGATGCTATGCCATTGTGTCGGCCGTGACGGCGCTAGGGCGGACAACATTTCCCGCAGATGCGGCCGAGATTGGGGCGCGGTGGACTGGAGATGCGACCTCAGTGTTGGGAACGCGCTCGCCGTTTGGATCGGAGCTGGAGAGCAATCATTCCTTGATCGGCGCGCTGCAGACAATTGAGTCCGGTCAGCAAGGGCCCACGATCCTACGATCAATAGCGCATACCGACGCTCTCAGCCGGGTCCGGCGGACGCTGTCGACCTCTCCTTACAATCCTGAACTATGGCTGGCGCTGGCGCTGCTTCAGGTCCAGCGCGACCCGCACGATCCGGTCGTGGTCGAGGCCCTGAAGATGGCATATTTCGTCGCACCAAACGACGCGCGATTGATGCCGGTGCGGATCGACATGGTGGCCCACTTCGACGCACTCGCCCTTCCCGATGTCAAGGACCTCGTACGCAATGACATTCGGCTCATTCTGATACGCCGATCTGGGTTGAGATCGGCACTCGTGTCCGCTTATCGGAGGGCATCAAAATTGGGCAAAGCTTTCCTGGAGGATGCCGTTGAATCGATCGACCCGTCCTTCCTGGCGACACTGCGCGGTTGAATTCGGACAGGACACTCCTGATGAAGTGCGGGGAGCCATCGGCACCGGGTGATGCCGGAGTTGACCGCTTCGTTCATAGGTTACAGATCTTCGATCGTTCAGGAAAAGGTTATGATTGGCGCGCTGCCGCGCGTTTTCTTTTCACGATCAATGCTCTTGCGCTATACGCGGCGGTTCCCGCCGCCGGCGAACTCACCTAGCGCTCGCGCGGTCCATAAGTCCAGCGCCAACCGTAGTGGTACGGAGTCCACAAACGACGGTCATTGTCGTAGCCGATGTTTGCGGGGATTGACGAAGGCGGGCGTGGGGTGATCGAGACAATCTCGGGAACTCGTCGGCTGAAAGGAGCCTGCTGACGCTGCAACAGCGCTGTGCACCCTTTCCTTCCGCGGTTCCGACGGTTAACTTGATCCCATACTGCTGCATTTCGGTGGGACTGGATGACGATACTTGCCATATTAAGCATCTGGCTGCTGCTCAACGTCTTATTCGTGCTCATCGTGGTTCCTCCCCGCGGGTCGCGATCGCGGCTCAACAGGTCGGGAACAATCCTTGCGCCGGTCCCGATCGAAAAGAATCAGGACCAGCTCGATAACAACGAAAAATTCTCCCTTCGCCACGCTCTCGGATCACTCGCGACGGGAGTCTTTTTCGTCCTGATGCCCCGGCTGATCGCAATACGGGAGGTCATCGTGCGGCTATGGAACAGGACGCGTAGGCATAAGGCCTAAAACTTGGTGATGAGCGCGACGACCTGATTCAAAGGCTCCAAAAGGAGCTCTCGCCTCAATCCGCATCTAGCTCAGCGCATATGAATGAGTCCGCGCCGCGCCCCGCCAAGGCCGCCCGCGCTGACCTAGTACGCCTCCTGGGAAATGACGGTAGCCGCCGTGCGCGCCATGATTTTCAGATCGAGCCAAATGCTCCAATTCCTTACATACCAAACGTCATATTCTACCCGCTTTTCCATCAGGTCGATGGTCGGCGTTTCGCCCCGGAAGCCGTTAACCTGAGCCCAGCCCGTGAGGCCCGGCTTCATGTGGTGGCGGTATACGTAATTGCTGATGATCTCGTCATAATAATTGTCGTGGGCAAGCGCATGTGGGCGTGGTCCGACCAACGACATGTCGCCGCGCAGCACGTTCCAGAGCTGGGGCAACTCGTCAATGCTGGTCATGCGGAGGAAGCGCCCAATCCTCGTGACGCGCGCGTCCCTCTTGGTTGCCTGAGTAATCGAGTTACCATTCTCGCACACGTACATGCTGCGAAATTTCCAGATGTCAAACGGCTTGCCGTTGAAGCCGCGGCGCGACTGTCGAAAGATCACGCTCCCAGGCGAATCCAGCTTGATCAGAATGGAGACGGTGATCAACACCGGCGCCAGGGCCACTAGCGAAAACAACGCCAGACCGATGTCGAGGCAGCGCTTCTGGAGACGTTCAAACACGCTGAGCGGTGGTCGCTGAATCTCGATTGCCACCGTGCCGCTGACCGGCAAAAACGGGCGCGATACCAGATCAGCGATCGAATTATCCGGCAAGAGACGGATCGGCTGTGGTACAGCGCGCAGGTGCAGTTCGAGTTGCTGCAACAACGGCAGCTCGTTCCAATCAACCGCCAACAGATACTCCTCGACATCCGCTGCACGGGATTGGAGAATGACATCGCGAATTTGCCTCTCCCAGCTGGTCCCATGGTTGTTAGCGGGAAGCACGAAATGGCGAACCACGTCGAATCCGTTCTTGCGCAGGTCCTTGAAACGGCTCGAGGTGAAATCAAGCGGCTTCAGGCTGAGCAAGGCAACCTTGCGATCGACCAATCGGCCCTTGGCAAAGTTCGTGCCGAGCACCCACTGCCACGCAAAGCGCAGGCTGAGCAACCCAAGGCCGCCAATTCCGGTGAAGACGAGGAACGTGCCGCGGGACAGATTGTCCGACGATTTCAATAGAAACGCCGCGACCGCAAGGATCGTCAGTGACACCAGCCAGATGATCACCGCTTTGCGCAATTGCCAGACCAGACTAAGCAAACGGTGCGTTGCATACACACCCTGAAAATAGGCGATTGCAACGAACACTGCGCTGACGATCAGTCCGGCGCCGATGGGCGCTCCGTCTCCAGATGACGGCGTGGCGACGCTATAAAGTTCCGACGCCAGCGCGTAGCAGAGCAAGATCAGCAAAAGGTCGGCCGCGATGACGAGGAGCTGAAAAGGCTTCTGAAGAGCCGTGCCCCGTGCGGAGGACGTGGCATAGGTGCTATCAGAGCCATAAGTGGCAACAACCATTCGATCCTCTACGTGTGGAGAGTGCCTGGCGGTCATTGTGATGCTGAAGATTTACCGCTTCCAAACGAAGGGTGTTAAGTGATCGCAGCGACATTGTGGCGCTGCATGCAAAACTTTTGCGATGCACGAATGATGTGTCGCGTCGAAATGCGCATCGACAATTCGACGCGCGCTGAAAATCTCGTCACAGTGCTGACATATCAGCGACGCGCTGCCGCATTTTGAATCAAGTTCCATATCCTCCGCGTGCTTTAACGGTCACGCGAGCGCGTCTTCGCTCATCTTTGAGGCGCCATCCTGTCGCGAGAGCGCGAGGAGTCACTTGCGGGAACATCGATGAACTTCAATCTGCGGATGCATCACGAAATTTGTAATGAGGCATGCATCTTTGCCGCGCTATGCAGTTCAGCGCTGCAATTTCCGCGGACTGGTGGAACCCGTCGCAAGGGTAGGCAAGAAGTTCCGCCCTTCTTTTGGCGTGATCAAGCCGGAGAACGAGGACCTACTCCATCCACCGCACATTGTTCGTATCAGATGGGGAGTTCTCAGGTGCCGGCGACTTGGGGAAATTTCTCGACCACCTGATCGATTTTGCTCCATGATATCTTTCGCCCGACCACGTCGGCCAATCCACAAGCCGCACTTGCCCGACGGGATTCGCATCTATGCGATCTCGGATATTCACGGCTGTGCGCATCTGCTGCAGCCGATGTTGCGGGTGATCGACGCCGACGTGGCTCGCAGCCGCCCGCACTATGCGATCGAGGTTTTCATGGGCGATTACATCGATCGTGGTCCGGATACGCGCGCCACCCTCGACATCCTCGTCGAGCGGAGTCGCCGGGGAAATGCGGTCTTCCTCAAAGGTAATCACGAGGCATTTCTGGTGAGGGTGTTCGAGGACCCTTCACTGTTCGAGGATTGGATTGCCGTCGGCGGAACCCAGACGTTGATGTCCTACGGGCTCGCTCCGCCAGATCTCAAGCGCGACGAGCCAACATCGATTTTGCGCGATTTGATTCGCGCAATGCCGACTGAGCATCTGGAATTCCTGGACAATCTGCGGCTGAGCTTTACGTGCGGAGACTTCTTCTTCGTTCACGCCGGCGTTCGACCTGGCGTGGCGCTATCCGAACAGCAGGAGAACGATCTCTTGTGGATTCGCGAGGAGTTCCTGGAGAGCAAAAAGCATTTCGGCAAATATATCGTGCACGGTCACACGCCAGTGCGGCGCGCCGATGTGCGAAACAATCGCGCCAACATCGATACCGGCGCCTATGCGACCGGCAATCTCACCCTGATGAGCATCCAGGGAAGCCGCATGCTCGCGGTGTGACATGTTGGCAACCGCTTGCCATCTGCCAAAGCCCCTTCCGCGACGAGGGTCGAATGGGCCTCGGCGCCCAGAGGTGACGCGCCTCGCCTAATTGAGCAAGCAGGGCTTCTGCGGCCGAGCACGCGTCTCGGCCATCCAATCGTTCCAGGCTCGCTCATGCTTGACGTAGAGCTCCAGCCAGCGCGCGCCGTGCTCGTTCTGGTGCAGACGACGCTCCCGGTCCGGCAAACCAGCGGGCAATCGCGCATCCGGATTGTCCAGCGTTTCGAACTCGACCGTCTCCGAAATCGTCAGGCCGACGAGAACACGCTGTCCCGCGCCATCCACGATGTATCGCCGCGGAGCGTCCTTCTTGGGTTCACTCATCTCGCCATGCCCCCATTCGTTTCAGTGAGAACCCCGAGTGCCCCCCGGCGAGCCGGACAGTGCCTAAAAGGCTCGTCGGGCATGGCCGAATGTTGAGGTGGGAGTCGAGGTCTCACCGGAACTTGCAGCCCTTCGCTGGACGCGCCAAGCACGCAGCGCATATCCCAAGATGAGGCCAGCGCCAAAAATGGAAGCGGAGACAAATGCAGAAGCCATGGAGAGTCGTCCCGGATAGTCCGGGGACACATCAAGACCGAGCAGTGT
Organism: Bradyrhizobium sp. SPXBL-04; assembly: GCF_051853035.1. Taxonomy (NCBI): domain Bacteria; kingdom Pseudomonadati; phylum Pseudomonadota; class Alphaproteobacteria; order Hyphomicrobiales; family Nitrobacteraceae; genus Bradyrhizobium; species Bradyrhizobium sp. SPXBL-04. The sequence goes on from NZ_CP182472.1 coordinate 6,767,034, forward strand.
GTCGACATCATGATTCTCGGTGCCTCCCGGCGCCGAAAGATTGTTCACGCCTCGACTTCTTGTGTGCATGCAATGCGATGCCGCGTCCGCTCGTCCTCCCCACCTCTCATTTCGGTCCGGAACGATCACTCTCTATATAGAGAAGCCTTTGCGAGCTGGCGGGCCCGAGCCTTTATCGTCGAGCAGGAGCGCTTCGAGCAGACCTTGTCTCCCGCAACGGGGAATTTCGCGCCGATCGTTCGGCCGATGCCCTTGCAACCGTCCGGGAGCCGTCGCATTATTTCGCATCGCATTTTAGAAGGGATTCAATCCAATGAACTTCCGCGTGCTTATTCCATGCATTGCTCTGTCTGCTCTTGGCCTCACCTTGACCGCATCCGTGGCGCCAGCCGCCGAGCTCGCGCTTGGTCCGGCGCATCATCGGGCGGCTTCCGTCCAAGGCGGACTTGTGCTGTGGGATGATGTCTACCCGCCAGCGATCTATGGTCCTCAGCTTCGCCCGGTCGAGGAAGTCGCGGCCATGAAGGCGCAGGCACGGCCCGTGTCCCAGCGCTGGTGGGGATACTGGTACGCCTGGTAAATTGGAGAGCGCTTGGCTGAGGCCGAGCCAGGCTGGATTAACGACTGCCGCCACAACGGGTAACCGGATGGCGGCGGTCTTTGTTTTGAGGCGCGCCGCATATGTCCGGCGGCCGCGGGGGCCATAGGGCCCCGAAGCCGACGCCTTCTCCCAAGCCTAGGCGATGAGGAAGTTGCCATTGTGCAGCGTGCCAGTGGCGTTTTGCAGGCTAACGTCCATATCACTGACTCCATCGCCATCGATATCGATCTGGAGGTAGTCGTTGCCAGGCCCAAAACTCTGCAAATGGGCCGAAGCCTGGTTGGCGCCGAGGAGCGCCGCACTATCCACATACTCGATGTGACCGCCGGCGATGCTGATGCCTGAGAAGGTAAAGCTATCGTTGGCTGCGTCGAAATTGTGAATGGTATCGGCAGCACCGGCGGCGGAATCTGCGATGCTGGCAAAACGGAAGTTGTCGTGGCCCGCACTGGCGAAGATCTCATCCGCGCCCGCGCCGGCAGTGATCGTCGTGTTGCCGGACGTATTGCCGATGGTGATCCTGTCGAAATTCGCGCCAGCATTGATGTTTTCGACGTTGCTTACCGTGATGTCGTAGACGTTCGCGTTGAAGGTCAAGCTGTCATTCCCGTCGCCGAGATCGATCACGTTCGCCGAACTGCCGTTCAACGTCAGGGTATCGTTCGACGAGCTCCCGTTGAGCAGATTCACGTTCCAGAGATTGTCAAACGAATTGCTGCCTGCGGCGAGGTTCAGCACGTTGGCTGTACCCTCGCCGAGATTGACCGTGACGCCGGATACGGTGTTCAGGAGTGTGACCGTGTCGTCCGATGGGTTGAGATTGCCGGTGAAATCACTGCCGTTGAGGTTTTCGACCCCAATGATGCTGAGCGAATTCACGCCATTGGCGAGAGAAACCAGATCGCTGCCACCGCCCATGTCGATTGCGATGCCGTCGACATTGTTCGTCAAGCTCAAGGAATTATCACCTGCATTGCCGTTGATGTGCTCGACACCGACCGCGGCAAATGCAGCGAAGTTTCCGTTGAGGACGATGGTGTCCTCGCCATTGCCGAGGTCGATTGCGACCCCGTTCGCAGCAGAGATTACGCCGGTCACACTCAGAGTGTCATCACCCCCGGTTCCATTGACGTGATTGACGTCGAAGATATTCACGAACGAGTTCGCGCCGGCGGCGAGATTCATCGTGTTGTCGCCGTTGCCGAGGCTGATCTCCAGGCCAGTGACCGTCGTCGACAAGTTGAGCACGTCATTGACGCCAGGCGTCGCACCGAAATCGGATCCGGCGATCCCCTCGACGTCCACGAGGCTCAGCGTATTGGTACCGCCCACGAGGCTGAGATGGTCATTGCCGCCACCGAGGTTTACGACCAATCCGTCAGCGTGGTTCGTCAGGTTGACGAATTCGTCGCTATTGCCGCCGACCAGGTTCTCGACGCCGGCAAGATTGAGCGTGTAACCGTTGCCGAAGACGCTGCCGTTGAGCAAGACCGTGTCCGCGCCCCCGCCCCCCAGATTGATCTGATGGCCGAAGATGTTGCTCCCGATACGGAGATAATCGTCACCGGCCGTTCCGATGACGGGCGCATTGCCGGAGATCTGCTGTTGCGTCGAGAGGTCAATCGGACTGCCCGAAGAACCCGACGACAGCAACACGATGCCGTCGCTGAACTGTAGCACTTCGGCATTGGTCAGGCTGTCGGTGCCGTCACGGCCCGCCGTATTGTCTTGAACCACAATCGGTCCAGGCGTCGTGACGGTGTACTGCGATTGCGTCCCGCTGAAGATCACCATGTCGGTGCCGGCGCCGCCATCGATCGTGTCGTTGCCGCCCTGGCCGGTGATGCCGTCATTGCCGCCGCCGGCGCTGATCGTGTCGGCGCCGCCACCGCCGAAGAAGTACTCGTCATTTGAACTGCCGACCAATGTGTCGGCCAGATTGGAACCCTGGACGCTGTTGACGCCACCCGTGATGACGTCGGCGCCTGCGGCCCCGCTCACCGCTCCCGTCGAGAGATCGACGGAAACGCCTCCGCTTGCCTGGGAATATGAGACGCGCGTATTGCCGTTGCCGGTGATGGTATCGTTGCCGAGGAGGCCCTCGAACAAATTGAAGGTACCGAACAATCCGACGAATGTCGCCGCATTGTAAGTGTCGGCCTGGTTGCTACCGGTCGCGCTGTTGACACCGGTATAGGTGTCGGCGCCGATCGAGCTGCCGCCGGTTGCAGTCCCTGCCTGCAGGTTGATCGTTACGGCATCGGTCGCGCTGGCGTAGATGATGCGGGTGTTACCGTTTCCGGTGATGGTGTCATTGCCGGCCAAGCCTTCGAACTGATTGAAATTGCCGTTGTTGCCGACGTTGTTGACGGCGGCATTCTGGAAGCCAATCGCACCAAAATTCGTCGCCGTGAAGACGTCGTTGAAAGTGGTGCCCTGGGCGCCCTCGATCCCGCGGAACGTGTCATTGCCGATCGAGCTGTCGCCGCTCGCAGTGCCGGCCGTGAAGTCGATAGTTACCGGGCCGGTGGAGAAGTAGATATTGTTGTAACTGATAATGTCGAAGCCGCCGCGACCATCGATGGAGTCGTTACCGGCAAGGCCAGTGAACGTCTCGGTAGCTGCGGTGTTGTTGCTTCCGTAAATGACATCGTTGAACATCGAGGCCATCACGGCATTGACGCCGCTGAAGGTGTCGCTGCCGGTGGATGCGTCACCATTCGCCGTGCCCGCCAGCAGGTCGACGGTCACGAGACCGGTCGCATTGGTGAACGCGATACGCGTGTTGCCGTTACCGGTGATGCTGTCGTTGCCTCCCATGCCGATGAATTCGTTGAAGGTCCCGTTGGAGCCGGCATTCGTGCTGCCTGCACCGAAGCCGGTGGCGTTGAAGACGTCCGCGTCGTTCGAACCGCGCACGGACTCGATCGATCGAAGCGTGTCGGTGCCGACCGTCGCAGCATCGCCCGTCACGGTTCCCGCAGCGAGCTGAACGTTGATGCCGCCCACGGCTGCCGGATCGAGCGCGTAGTCCGCCCGGTCGAAACCGGCCCGGCCATCGATGGAGTCGTTGCCGGCGCGACCTTCGAAGGTCTCCACGGTCCCCGGTCCATTGGCGCTGCCCAGCAACTGGTCGGCAAATCCAGAGCCGACGATGCCGGCAAAGCCCGAGCCAACCAGGGTATCGGTCCCGACCGAGCTATCTCCCGTCGCCGAATGCGCGGCCAGATCCACTGTCACGCTACCCGTCGCGTTGGCGTAAGAGATGCGCGTCAGCAGCGCACCCAGGCTGTTGGTGGCTCCCGTGATGTTGTCGTCGCCGCCGCGGCCCTCGAATTCGTTGAAGCCGAGATTCGTGCCGGCAATGCCGGTGTTGCCCGCAAAGCCGGTCGCGTTGAACGTGTCGGCAAAGCTGCTGCCGACGATGCCCTCGATGTTCACGAGCGTGTCAGTTCCGACACCCGGACCTGTCACCGAGCCTGCGGCGAGACTTGCGGTAATGCCGCCCGTCGCATCGGTATAGTCGGCGCGGTCGAAGCCGAGGCCGCCGTCGAGCAAATCATTGCCATCGAGGCCCTTCAGGCGATCGTTGCCGCCGAGGCCACTCAGGCTGTCGGCATAGGCTGTGCCGGTCAGCGTGTTCGCATTGCCGTCGCCAGTGAGGTTGACGCCTTGCCCCAGGATGAAATCGGCCGCCGTGAGGTTCGAGAGCGTCACGTTCGAGAGCGTCAGGCTGTCGCCATTGCCGAAGTCGATGACCGTGTTCAGCCCAACCTGAGTGGCAAGCGCCTGAACCTGCGCAAAGCTGGAGACACCCGCGACGCCCGTGAGGTCGATCTTGTCGGTCTGCGCCTGCAAGAAGTCGCCGATGGTGTCCGCGCCACCGCCGGTGGCGTAGACGAAGGTATCGGCGCCGAGACCGCCACCCAGGAAGTCGTTGCCGGCACCGCCGTTGAGCAGGTCGTTGCCGTTGTTACCGAACAACTGGTCGCCACTGGCCGAGCCGGTGATCGTGTCGTTGAAGTTCGAGCCCGCGACGTTGGTCACCCCTCCTGTGATGGTGTCGTGACCCACAGAGCCGTCGCCGTCCGCGGTGCCGCCAGCGAGATTGACGGTCACACCCGACGTGGCGCTGCCGTACTGGATCTGGGTGGAGCCGTTGCCGGTGATGGCATCGTTGCCGGAGCCGCCCTGGAAGAAGTTGGCCCCGACGAAGCCGGCCGCGTCGAACGTGTCGTTGCCGCTGCCGCCGACCGCACTGTTCACCCCAGTGAAGGTGTCATGGCCGGTCGAGGCATCGCCATTGGCCGTGCCTGCCGCGAGGTTGATGGTCACGCCGGACGTCGCATTCCCGAACAGGATCTGCGTGTTGCCATTGCCGATGATGGTATCGTCGCCGCCCTGGCCCTGTAACGCGTTGAACCCGACGAATCCCGTCGCGTCGAAGCTGTCGGCAAGATTGCTGCCGGTTGCGCTGTTGACACCCGTAAAGCTGTCATGCCCGACCGAGGCATCGCCGCTGACGGTGCCACTGCCGAGATCGACAGTCACCCCGCCGGTCGCATTGGCGTAGATGATGCGGGTGTTGCCGTTGCCGGTGATGACGTCATCGCCGCCCAGGCCCTCGAACTGGTTATAGGTGCCGTTGTTGCCGACGTTGGAAGCGCCATTCTGGCCGTAGCCCGTTGCGTTGTAGCTGTCGGCGTAGCCCGTGCCCTGAATGCCCTCGATCGAGCGCAGCGTATCGCTGCCCATCGACGCATCGCCGGTCGCCGTGCCTGCCGCCATGTCGACGGTCACACCGCCCGTGACCGTGCTGAGGCTGTTGTAGATGGCAACGTCGAACCCGCCGCGACCGTCGATGTAATCGTCACCGCCAAGTCCGGTAAAGTTGTTGTTGAAGCTGCTGCCGAGCAGGGTATCGGCGAAGGTCGAGCCCTGCACCGCATTGACGCCGGTGAAGGTGTCGGTCCCCTCGGTCGCACCCGTGGCACTGCCGGCGACCGTGACTGCATTCGTCGTCCCGACGGCGCTGGTCTCGAGGTCGACGCTGACGCTCGAGGCGGCGATCTGGTAGTTCAGGCGGGTGAAGCCGTTGCCGATGATGGTGTCGTTGCCGCCGGCGCCGGCGAAGTCGTTGAAGGCCCCCGAGGAGCCGACATTGGTCGCCCCGGCCTGACCGAAGCCGGTCGCATCGAAGGTGTCGTCAAAATTGGTGCCGCGGGCGGCCTCGACGTTGCGCAACGTGTCGGTGCCGACGGTCGCATCGCCGTTCACAACGCCTGCGGCAAGGTGAACATAGATGCCTGACGTGGTCGTCGTATCCGAGTTGTAGGTGACCTGATCGTAGCCGCCGCGGCCATCGATATAGTCGTCGCCGCCGCGCCCTTCATAGGTCTCATAGGTGAAGGCCGCATTGTCGCTGCCGTAGATCGTGTCGTTGTAGGCCGAGCCCCAGATGGTCGAGACATTGGAGAAGGTGTCGTGACCGACGGAGGCGTCGCCGTCGGCGGTGCCTGCTCCGATGTCGACCGTGACGGCGCCGGTCGCGCTCAGATAGGACAACCGCGTCACCGCCTGCCCCAGGGCGTTGAGATCGCCGATCACGCTGTCGTCGCCGCCCCGCCCCTCGAACTCACTTTGGCCGGCCGCCACGCCGGGCAGGCCGGTCGAGCCGGTAAACCCAGCCGCGTTGAACGTGTCCGCAAAATTGCTGCCGAGGATGCCCTCGACATTCGCCAGCACGTCGCTGCCGACGCCGGGACCCGTCACCGAGCCGGCCGCCAGGTTGGCGGTGATGCCACCCGTCGCATCGCCGTAATCGGCGCGGTCAAAACCCTGGCCGCCGTCGAGTTGGTCATTGCCGCCGAGCCCTTGCAGGACGTCGTTGCCGCCGAGGCCGCTCAGGATATCGGCATAGCCGGTGCCGACCAGCGTGTTCGGATTGGCGTCGCCAATCAGGTGAACGCCCGGCGAGAAGATGAAGTCCGCCGCGGTGAGGTTCGACAGGGTGACGTTCTGCAGCGTCAGGCTGTCACCATTGCCGAAGTTGATGAACGTGTTCGGCCCCTGCTGTGAGGCGAGCGCCTGGACGTCGGCCAGCGTATAGATGCCGGTGACGCCCGAGAGGTCGATCTTGTCGGCCTGCGCTTGCGAGAAGTCGCCGATGAAATCGGCTCCGCCGCCGCTGGCATAGATGAATGTGTCGGCTCCGCCGTTGCCGAGCAGACTGTCGGCACCGCCGCTTCCCTTCAGCGTATCGCTGAAGCCCGATCCGGCAACGCTGTTCACGCCACCGGTAATGATGTCGTGCCCGACCGAGGCATCGCCGCTGACGGTGCCGCTGCCGAGATCGACAGTCACCCCGCCGGTCGCATTGGCGTAGATGATGCGGGTGTTGCCGTTGCCGGTGATGACGTCGTCGCCGCCCAGGCCTTCGAACTGGTTGTAGGTGCCGTTGTTGCCGACGTTGGAAGCACCATTCTGGCCATAGCCCGTTGCGTTGTAGCTGTCGGCGTAGCCCGTGCCCTGAATGCCCTCGATCGAGCGCAGCGTATCGCTGCCCATCGACGCATCGCCGGTCGCCGTGCCTGCCGCCATGTCGACGGTCACACCGCCCGTGACCGTGCTGAGGCTGTTGTAGATGGCAACGTCGAACCCGCCGCGACCGTCGATGTAATCGTCACCGCCAAGTCCGGTAAAGTTGTTGTTGAAGCTGCTGCCGAGCAGGGTATCGGCGAAGGTCGAGCCCTGCACCGCATTGACGCCGGTGAAGGTGTCGGTCCCCTCGGTCGCACCCGTGGCACTGCCGGCGACCGTGACTGCATTCGTCGTCCCGACGGCGCTGGTCTCGAGGTCGACGCTGACGCTCGAGGCGGCGATCTGGTAGTTCAGGCGGGTGAAGCCGTTGCCGATGATGGTGTCGTTGCCGCCGGCGCCGGCGAAGTCGTTGAAGGCCCCCGAGGAGCCGACATTGGTCGCCCCGGCCTGACCGAAGCCGGCCGCATCGAAGGTGTCGTCAAAATTGGTGCCGCGGGCGGCCTCAACGTTGCGCAACGTATCGGTGCCGACGGTCGCATCACCGTTCACAACGCCCGCGGCCAGGTGAACGTAGATGCCTGACGTGGTCGTCGTATCCGAATTGTAGGTGACCTGGTCGTAGCCGCCGCGGCCATCGATATAGTCGTCGCCGCCGCGCCCCTCATAGGTCTCATAGGTGAAGGCCGCATTGTCGCTGCCGTAGATCGTGTCGTTGTAAGCCGAGCCCCAGATGGTCGAGACATTGGAGAAGGTGTCGTGACCGACGGAGGCGTCGCCGTCGGCGGTGCCTGCGCCGATATCGACCGTGACGGCACCGGTCGCGCTCAGATAGGACAACCGCGTCACCGCCTGCCCCAGGGCGTTGAGATCGCCGATGACGCTGTCGTCGCCGCCCCGTCCCTCGAACTCACTTTGGCCGGCCGCCACGCCGGGCAGGCCGGTCGAGCCAGTAAATCCAGCCGCGTTGAACGTGTCCGCAAAATTGCTGCCGACCACCCCCTCGATGCCAACGAGTGTATCGGTTCCGACGCCCGGCCCTGAAGCGACGCCTGCTGCCAGATTGACCGTGATGCCGCCGGTCGCGTCGGTATAGACGGCGCGGTCGAAGCCCGCTCCGCCATCCAGGAGGTCGCTGCCACCCAGGCCCTGAAGGCGATCGTTGCCGCCGAGGCCGCTGATGGATTCGGCATTTGCCGTTCCGGCGAGGCTGTTGGCGTCGTCGTCGCCGACGATCGGCGCGGCCGGCGTGCCGAACAGGAAATCGCTCGCCGTCAGGCTGCTCAGAGTGACGTTCTGAAGCGTGAGTCCGTCACCGGAACCGAACGTGATGACCGTGTTCGGGCCGCTCTGCTCCGCGTGCGATTGCAGATCGGAGAGGCTATAGATGCCGTAGACTCCGGTCAGATCGATCTTGTCCTGGCCATGGACGAAATCCTGGATGAAGTCGAAACCACCGCCGCTCGCATAGACAAAGGTGTCTGCACCGGCTCCGCCGCTAAGGAAATCGTTGCCGGCTCGGCCATCCAGCGTGTCATTGCCGCCGCTGCCGGAGAGGCCGTCATTGCTGGCGCTACCGACGATCGTATCGTTGAAATTCGATCCGAAGACGTTGAAGACGCCCCCGGTGATAGTGTCATGGCCGACCGAGCCGTCACCGTCAGCCGTACCCGCGGTGAGATTGATGGTCACGCCGCTGGTCGCGCTGCCATACTGAATCAGGGTGTTGCCGTTGCCGGTAATGCTGTCGTTTCCGGCGTTGCCCTGGAATGAATTGAAATTTGCGTTGACGCCGGTGAAGCCCGTTGCGTCATAGACGTCGTTGAAATTGCTGCCGATGGCGCTGTTCACGCCGCTGAAACTGTCGTGGCCGACCGACGTGTCGCCGCTGGCAGAACCGGCCGCGAGATTGATGGTCACACCGCCGGTGGCGTTGTTGTACTGGATCTGCGTCGTGCCGTTGCCGATGATCTGGTCGTCGCCCCCCTGCCCCTGGAACGAGGTCCCGCTCGGGCCAGAGAATCCGGTCGCGTCGAAAATGTCGGCAAAGTTGCTGCCGAGGGCGCTGTTGACACCGGTGAAGCTGTCGTGACCGGTCGAACCGTCACCGTTGGCGGTGCCGCCCACGAGATTGATGGTCACGCCGCCGGTGGCATTGGCGAAAATGAGGCGTGTGTTGCCGTTGCCGGTGATGACGTCGTCACCGCGCAGCCCTTCGAACTGGTTGAAGGTCCCGTTGTTGCCGATGTTGTCCCCGGTCACGCCGTAACCGGTCGCATCGTAGGTATCGTTGAAGTTTGTGCCCTGAATGCCTTCGATCGAACGAAGCGTATCCGTGCCGTTCGAGACATCGCCGGTGACGATGCCGGCCGCCATATTGACGGTGATGCCCCCCGTGGTGAAAAAGATGTTGTTGTAAGACGATACGTCGAAGCCACCGCGGCCGTCGATATGATCGTTGCCGGCAAGGCCGGTGAAGGTATCGTTGGTCGCGCCGCCATACAGGGAGTCATCGAACATCGATGCTTGGACGGCGTTGACGCCCGTGAAATGGTCGGTGCCGACGGATGAATCACCGGTGGCGATGCCGGTCACGAAGTCGACCTGGACGCCCGCCGTCGCATTGTTGAAACCGAGCCGCGTAAAGCCGTTGCCGGTGATGGTGTCGTCGCCGCCATTGCCGGTGAACTCGTTGAACGTCCCATTCGAGCCGGCATTGAGGCTGCTGGAGCCGAAACCGATCGCATTGTAGGTATCCGCGAAGTTGGTGCCGCGGATTGCCTCGATCGCGCGCAGCGTGTCCGTTCCGATGGTGGCGTCGCCGGTCACGATGCCGGCTGCCAGATTGACCGTGATTCCCGTCGCCGTGGTCGGATCGACGTTATAGTCGACGCGGTCATAGCCGCCGCGGCCGTCGATATAGTCGTTACCTGCCAAGCCCGAGTACACTTCCGCGGTGAACATCGGATTGTTGCTGCCGAGAATCGTGTCGTCATGGGCTGAGCCCCAGACGCCGTTGAAGCCGGAACCGACCAGCGTATCGTGGCCCACCGACGCATCACCCTGCGCATAGCCGGCCGCGAGATCCACCGTCACCGCCCCGGTCGCGCTCACATAGGAGACGCGCGTGAGCTCCGCCCCCTGGCTGTTGGTATTGCTGATGATGGTGTCGTCGCCGCCCTTGCCCTCGAACTCATTGTAACCGACGGGGCTGCCCGGAACACGCGCGTCGCCGGTGAATCCGGCGCCGTTGAATATGTCGGCGAATTCGCTGCCGATGGCGGCTTCGATGTTGACGAGCGTGTCCGTATCCACTCCGGCGCCGGACGCGGTTCCCGCCGCGAGATTGATCGTGACTCCGCCGGTCGCGTCGGTATAGACGGCGCGGTCGAATCCTGGCCCGCCGTCGAGAACATCGTCACCGGCACCGCCCGTGAGATAATCCTTGCCGGCGCCACCAAAGAGAATGTCGTTCCCGGCGCCGCCGCTGATGCGGTCGTTGCCGTCCTGACCGTCGATCAGATCGCTGCCACCCCCGCCCGAGATCACGTCATCGCCGAGCGAGCCGAACTGGGCGCTGCCGACCGGCGTCAGCACGGCATTCCCGACCTGCTGGTCAAGGTTGTCGACGTAGAGGGTGGTGAGCTCAGTCACCGAATCCGGGTCGGAAAAGTTCGTCGCGGCCAATTGGTCGGCGGCCGCGCCTTGAGCGACCTGGCCGGCCTGCGCTAGCTCGGTCACGTTCGTAGCTGATTGAATACTCTCGTTCGCGGCAGCAACGACCTCGACAACCGTCGCGGCGGCCGCCGCGTCGACGCCGGAGGACACAACTACGCTGTGTACCGTTTCCTGCGAGCTGAGATCGAAGGGCAGCGGATTGTCTGGATCGGCCTGAGCGGCAGCAACCGCATCCGCAATTGCGGCTATGACCGTATCCGGCGCAACGCCGACGGCCGAGACCTGCGCCACCGTGCTCTGGACCTGGATGGCCGCCGCAAGCACCGCGGTCGCCGTTGGATCGCTATTCACCGCATCAGGCACCGGATCGTACGACCTCAAGTCGATACCGGTCAGGTCAAGGTCGAAGGCGGCGGCCACGGCGTTCATGGCCTGGTCCGCCGTCAGCGACGTGCTGTCGATCAAGGCAGCGATCAACGTCGTCAGCGGCGTGATGACGGTGGATCCCTCCGGCGCCCTCAGCACGCCATCGACCTGCAGTCCCGTCGAGATGTCGACACCACCGATGCTCACGAGCGGACCGGATCCGCCGGACAGCGTGAAGCTACCGTCGGCCCGGGTCGTCGTGAACGCCTCGCCCGCATCGAGAATTCCGTTGTTGTTGGCGTCGGCAAAGACCGTGGCTCCGCCGATGTAGCCGTCGATATCCAACGCATTGATCTCGTTGGCGCCAGGCGTCACGGTCAGCGTGAGCTTGGCCGAGCTCGACGCCTGATGCACGCCGTCGTCGGAGGTGGCCGTGACCTTCAGTGTGAATGGGGCCGTGCTGCCGACGGCATTGTGCGGGATCAAGACGATCTCGGAGATTGAATCGCCGGTCACGAGCCAGGTGCCGTCTCCGATTGCCACGCCGCGCTCGACGTCAAACGTCGTCGGCACACCTTCGATCTTGACCGACAAGGTGCTGCCTTGGTCGACTTTGCTGGCCGCGACGTTGAGCGTGATCTCTCCGTCGGCGGCGCCAGATGCGTCCTGAACGCTCAAGCTCGGCGCGTCCTGCGCGCCGTGGATATCGAAGCTGATCTCCTTGGTCGTGCCGTCGATCGACGTGACGGTGAAGGTCTCCGTCTTGGTGTCGGTGGCACTGAGATATTGGATCGCCGCGTTGTCGACCGAATAGGTGTAGTGACCGTCGGCAGACAGTGTCACTGCGCCGAGATTGCCCGGTGCCGTGATCACGCCGGCCTGGAACGCGGCCTGGTTCTGGTCGGGATCGCTGATGGACAGCTGCCCCGATGCCGTCAGCTGGCTGTCCTCGGTGACGTCGTGCTGTGCAGGATCACCTATCGCGGCTACGTCGTTGGCGCCCGTGATGTTCACCACGATATCGGAGGTGGCGCTGCCGTCGGCCGAGGCGACCGTCAGGGTGTCGGTGACGTGCTGCCCTGCGACGAGCGAATCCGATTTCGCAGGATCGAGCGTATAGGTCCAGGCACCGGTCGCTGGATTGAAGGTGAAGTTGCCGTACGTGCCGGCCAGGGAAGCCGGGGTGGCGAAATGGTCTTGGCCGCTGTCGAGGTCGTGCACCGCGAGTTGGCCCGACGCGTTGGGATCGCCGGCCACTGCGTCGGCAACGCCGCCGGCCTCGATCACCGAAATATCCTGGCTCCCAGAAACGGTGATCGTGGCCGCGTCGTTACTGCCGGTGACGGTCACCGTGAGCGTCGACGAGCCCGTGCCTCCGTGGTTGTCAGCATTCGTGTAGGTGAACTGATCCGTTACCTGCTGGCCTTCGGCGAGCGCTTGCACGGATGCGCTGGAATTGTTGAGCGTATAGGTGTAGGCGCCGGTCGCCTTGGTGACGACCAGCGTTCCATAGGCGCTGACGACCGTGATCGTGGTGCCGTTGTCCGTGCCTCCCGCTACCGCCGATACGATGTGGGTGTCGCCGACATCGGCATCCGTGTCGTTTGCGAGCAAATTGCCGCTCGCAACCGTCGTCGCATCCTCCGTGACGGAGACGATATCTGCGACTGCGACCGGCGCATGATTGGTCGCGCCTTCGATGACGACCTCGACCTTCTCGATCGAGACGATGGCCAGGTTGAAGCTCCTGAACGCGTAGTCCGCGCTGCCATAGCGCGCGATAAGCGCCTGGATTGCCGCAAGATCGGACCTGAACGAAGCCGAGTTCGCCAGTTCCTGCGTGACGACGAGGCGGAGCGTGTCCTGGCCTTTGCCGCCATCATAGATATCGCAAGAACCCACATTCTCCGAAACGCGGTAGATCAGGATATCGTTGCCATTCTCGCCGCTGACGATGTCACGACCCGCACCGCCGTCGATGATGTCGTCGCCGTTTCCGCCGCCGATCAGATCATTGCCCGTCCCACCGAGCAGCGTATCGTTGCCGTTGCCGCCGAGAATGACGTCATTTCCGGCGCCGCCATCCACCGTGTCATTGCCATTTCCGGCGTCGATCAGGTCGTTGCCCGCACCGGCATTTATGCCGTCATTGCCGTTGCCGGTCTGAATGAGATCATTGCCTGCCCCGGCGTTGACGATATCGTCACCGTTTTTTGCATTGATGACGTCAGCCGTGTTAGTGCCGGCGATCTGATTGTTTGCGTCGGTGCCGTTGATGATCATGGCGGTTCATCTTCCTCGATAGGGCAACAGGCATTGCTCGCGAGCGCGCGGAAGCGGCTTGCGTTATGCGGATGGAGAAATCTTCAATCGTCGATGGTGGAACGCGATATGGACGCGACGCGTAACGTCGTGCGGTCCCTCATGGTGAGCCCCTTTCGTAACCTCTTTGATTTTTCAAGTTCGCCGTCAGCCCAACAGCGCGAGTTGGAAATGAACTGGTCTTGTTATTGTTCTACTGAAGTACCGCTCGACGAGGCATCGTGATGCAGCGTCGAACGTCGAAGTCGTACCGCGGACCGTCAAAAGGTTTTTGACAATTGCAAATTGTTTCCATTGTTGCGCGACAGCGTCAAGACAGCACAGCTGCTAACCTTAAGCAGGACGCGAACCGAACGGTGCAGCTGCGAAATTATGCGCTTCCGATTTGCGACGGCCGGCCATCTCACCGAGCCAGAGGATCGACGCATCGCGGGGCCACGGCGCAATCCGCACCGAAATGAAATGTGCGCGCTCTCCACCTGTCGCGATCGGACCAGATCGCCCAAGCTGCTGATAAAACGAATTGCTACCGTTGATAGCGCCGGCCCCCGGGCCGCGTCGCGTGCTGCAGACCGCACTGCGACACTCTGACGCGCCGAGGCGTCCCCACAGAAACAGAGCATGAGCGGAAACCGAAAACCTGCAACAAACTGGCTCAAGGCCTTAATTCCTGGATCAAAGGCTATTCCTCCCCAATGGAATAGCGCTGGCACGTCTCGACGCATGACCCGAATGGGTCATTGAGAGCTTGCTGGCGCCGCCTCACGGCGGCGATCTCATTAGACTTTCGTCGACCGCGATTCTTCAGGAAAAGCAGGCAACAGGGCTTGCTTCGAGCTGCCGCCTCACGAAGCATCCTGGACCAGGGAAGCGCGTTCGGAGGGGGCCCAGGGTCGGTTGTGGACCTTCTGCACGGCATGCAACGAAGCTTGCCGGCTGCAACGAATGCCTTGGGCACAGCGGAGGGGGCCGCTCTTGAGGACCAATAAGATAGACAATCAGGAATTGTCGAAGGTGATCGATCGGCTCGGCGAAGCCGCCGTGAATCCAGATGCGTGGCGCGACATCATGGATGACATTTGCAAGGCGGTCGGGGCGTCAGCGGCACTCCTGCTTCAGAGCGACATCAGGACCCCGGACGTCCCACGCACCGAATCGATCGACGAAGGGACCCAATTCTACTTCAGGAACAACTGGCATCTGAAGGATCCCCGCGCCAGGGGGTTTCCGCGCATGATGGCGGGCGAGGTCGTGACCGACCTCGACGTGATGACCCTGGAGCAGATTCGCTCCGATCCCATGTACAACGAGGTGCTATTTCCGTTCGGATACCGTTGGTTCGCCGGCATAGGCTTCTGGGCCGACACCGCAGCATGGGCATTGACGATCCAGCGAACGGGCCGCGAGGGCATGTTCGAGACCCGCGACAAGCAATTGCTCGCGCAATTGGCGCCGCGCCTCACCGAGACGGCCACGCTCGCGACCGCCGTCGGCAGGGTCGCGCTGACGTCGATGACCGACGTCCTCAGCCGTGTTCGTCAACCTGCATTGGTCCTCAACCGAGAGGGAATGGTCCTGCGCACGAACGAGGTGGCCGACTGTGGCTTTGACGATGAGATCCGCATCAGGGAGCGGCGTCTCGTTCTGCGCGACAAGCAGGCGATGACGAAACTCGATCAGCTGATCAGCTTGATCCGGTCTACGCCTGACGCCATCGCTATCCCCGCCTCTCCGATCCTCATTCGTCGGACGACAAAGCCACCGGTTGTCTTACGCATACTGCCAGTGGACGGCGCCGCGCGTTCCGTCTTCCTCGGAGCGCGCGCCGTGCTGATCCTATCCAACCTCGTCCCGCGCGCTGCGCCAGACCCGGCGCTCATCGGCCAAGCCTTCGACCTCACACGAGCCGAAGCTCGATTGGCCGCGCTGCTTGCAACTGGCGCATCGATCGACAGCGCCTCCGAACACCTCGGCATTTCGCGCGAAACGGCTCGCAATCACCTGAAAGCGATCTTCTCGAAGACGGGAGCGCACCGCCAGTCGGAGCTGGTCACTCTCGTTTCTCAACTGGCATGAGCGGGACGTTACTATCAACGCTGCAAGACTCTTCGGCGTCCTCACAGGTCGCTACAGGTCCAACTGGCTGCGCAATGCGTCACGCTCTTCAAAGAGTTCTCGGAGTCGCTGAGCATTGTCGGATTGCATCTCCTGCCATTCGATGCGATCCTCCGCGGTCCACAAGTAAGACTCGCGATTGAATCGGTCTTTTTCTGCCTTATCAAATTCCATGTACAGTTTGATATCGCACTCAACTTGATCAAGTTGCTCTCGAAGAGTTCTTGGCATCAGCCGTTCCCTCGGCTCTGCCTCTAGCCCACTTTTGATCTTTGACGCTATCGGTGCGGCGATCAATAGGCCTTCTCTCCCCACGGATGATACCCTCAATCTTATTTAAAGTTGTGTGGTCGGCGTGGCTCTCTCTGCGTCAATCCTTGGCCCGAACGATCAACAAGTCGGGGCCTGTATAGGCCGCCTGTTGATGAACGCGTCACTCTAAGCTGCCGTAGCATTGTCCAGAATCATTCACTTGCGATTGCAACGTATGCAAAGTGAAGAGTGATCGGTGTTTTTGAACCGTCCAATATGATACGGAGGCTTTTGGGATGATATCCAGCACCAATCAAAGTCCCAGTTCTGCCAGACAACCGTGGCCCGGCAGATGGTCTTACCTCGATGCGAGCGCCAACAGTAAATTGCTCTTTGATTGAGAGAGAATCTTGCATCGCTGATGCCCGCACCAAATTCCGGGTTTACTCGAATCCAGGCTACGGCTTCTTGGTCGAAGCGCCGAAGACGCTGGCTTGCCATTTCATCAACAGGCGCGGTCCAACAAGGATTTCCTCGTCGACGACTTTTGCGGACTCGCGAACCAACGGCAATAGTGACCTCGCTTAGTAGCAAGCGTATTTTGCCCCCGGCCTGCATCCCTTCTTAGCGCCCTTGGCTTTGTCGGGTGTGTTTTGCTGGGCCAGTGCTGGAGACGGATAGAGCGGCGCGACGGTCGAAATAGCGAACAGAATTATGACTGTGAGCATGATCGATTTCATCGAAGATACCCCCTTCTTGACCCGCACAGATTTATCTGCCATTTTAAATACGACGCATTGATATAAAATATTTAAAAAAACTTCTTCAAGAGCTATTTTCAAATATCGTACTCATTCCCGCCCGGATGGAAGATGATGGACGAGAAGATTGTCCGTTTGCGCACATATCAGAAGAACATAGATCGGTATGTGCGCCTGCTCGAAACGACGCTGACCGAAGTTGAACGGCAGTACATTGAGAGGCGCCTGACCGAAGAACGATCGGCTATGGCACTGCTGTCTGCCTCGTCGCTTCAGATGGCCATCGAGGCTAACGTTGCCAATCAGGCATGCAATCGCCAGCCCAGCTTCAACGCCGCAGAATAGAGCTAACATCGGTCAACCGAGATCCGCTGTGCAACTGCCCCGCAAGTGAGGATGCACAGAGATCCGGGCAGCGACGAATGCACGAATCTGCGCAAGCGGCTGCGGTCCGCAACTCTACGTCAGCATGGCCGGAATCGGGTCCGGTGCCAAAGCCGGTATTTTTTGGTCATTGCATCGGTGATGCGCGCGCCGATGCTCTGGGCCTGCTGCTGCTTGCACTAAGCTGAAGGACAAGCTTGGCAGCGGTTACCTCTCTGATCGGGACTTAGGTCAACTAACCTTCGGATGTGCCTCGGAGCGCAATTTGAACAGCCTTGCGAATTCGCTCACTTTGGCTGGGGGCGATGCCATCCAAGTGGTAAATCCGGCATAGCAGGCCGTTGATGCGCCTTACGATAACGCGGTTACTGGAATGTCGGTTGCGCGCGCGCACCAACTGACGCCGCACCTCGATCAGGTCAAGGCGACGAAACGCTCTTGATCGTACCATGTGAGTTGGACCTTCCGCACGGGTGCCAACGCTCTCGTTTGATTCCGGGGTCGAACGATCATGGGCTTCAAACAGATTCCGACGCCGACCGCACAATCTGTTTGCAGTTAATTTACGATGTGTTATTAACACAAAATTAATTAATTTCAATTTCTGAGTGGGGCACTATTTGAATACCCCATTAAACCAAAAGCTCGATGTTGCCGGATCTGAGGTCGTTTCGGAGTCCTTCAGCTTCCCTGAACCTCACCCAGCCAACGCGCTCATCATTCCTGACGCGCATCTCTTGTTCTCGGGTGAATATGCACGTTCGGGCCATGATCTCATCATTTCCGATCCCAACCATCGGATCACGATCCCCAATTACTTTCTCGGTGAGAAGCGTTCGCCGCTCAGCTCTGCGGACGGCGCACTGCTCGATGCAAGAGTCGTTGAAGCTCTCACCGGCTACCAAACCTTTGCTCAAGCCGGAGGAAATGCTGCCGCTGGAAAGGTGATTGGCCATGTCGCCACCATAACGGGCAGCGCGAGCATCGTTCGCAACGGCGTTACTATCGAGGCGAATAACGGGGACGTCGTCTATCAGAACGATATCGTGCAGACTGGAAGCAGCTCTACCCTCGGCCTCGTTCTGATCGACGGCTCAACGTTCAACCTGAGTGCCAACGCTCGCTTCATGTTGAACGAATTGGGGTATGAGGGGCAGAGTAGTGCGAGCGGTACCTTAGTCAGTCTGACGAGTGGCGCGAACCATTCGCTGTTCACTCTCGTCCAGGGCGCCGCCAGTTTCGTCGCCGGCCAGGTTGCCAAAACGGGTGACATGCAGGTCGCAACGCCTACCGCCGTGATCGGAATTCGCGGTACAGCCGTCCTTCTTAACGTCGATGCAGTGGATGGACAGGTCTCGGTTTCCGTTGCTGATCAGCAAGACGGTCAGGTTCATTCCGTACAGGTCTTCAAATGCGTCCCAACGAACTTGCTTCAAGGTGTTTGTACCGCGGGGGATCCAATCGGGATAGTTACCAGCGACGGCCCATCGATGACCATCACGCCAACCGCGAATTTCGAGGTGATCACCCAAGCCGTCAGTAAGAGCCCAGGCCAGGTTGCGCAGGAATTCAACGCCTTTCAGCAGGTGTTAACGACCTACGATATCGGGAAACAGATCGCTCCAGACACTCCGGCACCTAGCGACGGCAAGCGAGGAGACGTCGATACAAAATCACTGCAGAAGTTCGCTGGGAGCCCGCCACCATCACCCACCGAGGCTCCGACTACCGTTGTTGCGGACGACGTCAAGGGCCAAGCTGGTGGCGGCTCGATCACTCCAACTTTTGCGCCCCTCGCCTCCATCACGGGAGGTTCTGCGTCCGCATCGAAACCGCTCGTCCCCACTTTGGATACAACGCAAGTTATCGCCTTGGTTTCGTTGGCGCCTGTAACTATCGCCAATGCAGGTGGCCCAACCAATCAAGGAGGCCAAACGATCAGCGGAACTGTCGACGCGTCCCTCGTTGGAACGACAGTGACGCTGTACGATACGTACAATGGTGTCACCACACAAATTGGAAAGGTGACCGTTGGCTCCGGCGGTGTTTGGAGCACGGCAGTCACTCTGGCAGGAGATGGCGACCACAGCATCGTCGCTTTGGACGCTAGCGCCAACGTTAGCACAAGCGTGCCCG
Organism: Bradyrhizobium sp. SPXBL-04; assembly: GCF_051853035.1. Classification (NCBI taxonomy): domain Bacteria; kingdom Pseudomonadati; phylum Pseudomonadota; class Alphaproteobacteria; order Hyphomicrobiales; family Nitrobacteraceae; genus Bradyrhizobium; species Bradyrhizobium sp. SPXBL-04. The sequence goes on from NZ_CP182472.1 coordinate 6,786,186, forward strand.
TTGTTTTCACCCTCGACACGACGGCGCCCACCGTCGCCATCACCAGCGCGGGCGGACCGGTGAACCAGGCGAGCCAGACCATCACCGGCACGGTGGGCGTGGCCGATGCCGGCGCCACCGTCACCGTCCTGGACGGCACCACCGCAATCGGCACCGCCACCGTGCAGGGCAACGGCAGCTGGAGCAGCACGGTCACGCTCAACAACGGCCCGAACTCGCTGACCGCGCGGGTGAGCGATGCGGCCGGCAACACCGCGACCAGCAGCGCGGTGGTCTACACGCTCAGCACCACCGGCCCAACGGTGACCGAGGCCCTGGTCGCCGACACCGGCACTTCAGTCACTGATCACGTCACCGCCAACCCGGCACTGAGCGGCACCGGCCTCGCCAACACGGTGGTGCATCTGACGATCGATGGCGTTCTCAGCACCGCCACGGTGACCGCCGATGCGCAAGGTGCCTGGTCGTTTACACCAAGCGGGCTGGCCGATGGACCACACACCATCGTGGCGAGCCAGTCCGACAGCTTCGGCAACACCGGGTCGGCCTCGCTGAGCTTCTCGCTCGACACCACGGCCCCCGCCGTCGCGATCACCAGTGCGGGCGGGCCGGTCAACCAGGCCAGCCAAACCATCACCGGCACGGTCGGCATCGCCGATGCCGGCGCCACCGTCACCATCCTGGACGGCACCACCGCGATTGGCACCGCCACCGTGCAGGGCAACGGCAGCTGGAGCACCACGGTCACGCTCAACAACGGCCTGAACTCGCTGACGGCACGGGTGAGCGATGCGGCCGGCAACACCGCGACCAGCAGCGCGGTGGTCTACACGCTCAGCACCACCGGCCCGACGGTGACCGAGGCCCTGGTCGCCGACACCGGCACCTCGGCGACTGATCATGTCACCGCCAACCCAGCGCTGAGCGGCACCGGCCTCGCCAACACGGCGGTGCACTTCACCATCGACGGCAGCCCGATCGCGGCGACGGTGACCGCCGATGCGCAAGGTGCCTGGTCGTTTACACCGAGCGGGCTGGGCGACGGACCGCACACCATCGTGGCGAGCCAGACCGACAGCTTCGGCAACACCGGCAGTGCATCGCTGAGCTTCACGCTCGACACCACGGCCCCCGCCGTCGCGATCACCAGTTCGGGCGGACCGGTGAACCAGGCCAGCCAGACCATCACCGGCACGGTGGACGTCGCCGATGCCGGCGCCACTGTCACCATCTTGGACGGCACCACCGCGATCGGCACCGCCATCGTGCAGGGCAACGGCAGCTGGAGCAGCACGGTCACGCTCAACAACGGCCAAAACTCGCTGACGGCGCGGGTGAGTGATGCGGCCGGCAACACCGCGACCAGCAGCGCGGTGGTCTACACGCTCAGCACCACCGGCCCGACCGTGACCGAGGCCCTGGTCGCCGACACCGGCACTTCGGCGACTGATCATGTCACCGCCAACCCGGCGCTGAGCGGCACCGGTCTCGCCAACACGGTGGTGCATCTGACGATCGATGGCGTTCTCAGCACCGCCACGGCGACCGCCGATGCGCAAGGCGCATGGTCGTTTACGCCGAGCGGGCTGGCTGACGGATTACACACCATCGTGGCGAGCCAGACCGACAGCTTCGGCAACACCGGCAGTGCATCGCTGAGCTTCACGCTCGACACCACGGCGCCCACCGTCGCGATCACCAGCGCGGGCGGGCCGGTCAACCAGGCCAGCCAGACCATCACCGGCACGGTGGGCGTGGCCGATGCCGGCGCGACCGTCACCATCCTGGACGGCACCACCACAATCGGCACCGCCACCGTGCTGGGCAACGGCAGCTGGAGCAGCACGGTCACGCTCAACAACGGGCCGAACTCGCTGACGGCACGGGTGAGTGATGCGGCCGGCAACACCGCGACCAGCAGCGCGGTGGTCTATACGCTCAGCACCACCGGCCCGACGGTGACCGAAGCCCTGGTCGCCGACACCGGCACCTCGGCGACTGATCATGTCACCGCAAACCCGGCCGTGAGCGGCACCGGTCTCGCCAACACCGTGGTGCACTTCACCATCGACGGCAGCCCGATCGCCGCAACGGTGACCGCCGATGCGCAAGGCGCCTGGTCGTTTACGCCGAGCGGGCTGGCCGATGGACCACACACCATCGTGGCGAGCCAGACCGACAGCTTCGGCAACACCGGGTCGGCCTCGCTGGGCTTCACGCTGGACACGACGGCCCCGGGCGGCGGCACGCCAGACCTGACGGCGGGCTCGGACAGCGGCAGCTCGGGCACGGACAACATCACCTCGGCGACCTCGCCGAGCTTCACGGTGGCGCTGAACCCGACGGCGGCCATCGGCGATACGGTGCAGCTGTTGCTGGGCGGCTCGCCGCTGGCACACCCGGTCACGCATGTGATCACGGCCGCCGACGTGACCGCCGGCAGCGTCAGCTTGACGGTGACTGCCGGCGATCTCGGCGCCGATGGCGCCAAGCAGGTGACGGCACAGTTCAGCGATGCCGCCGGCAACAGTTCGACGACTGCGTCGCTGAGCTTCACCCAGGACACCACGGCCCCCGCCGTCGCGATCACCAGTGCGGGCGGACCGGTGAACCAGTCCAGCCAGACCATCACCGGCACGGTGGACGTCGCCGATGCCGGCGCCACCGTCACCATCCTGGACGGCACCACCGCGATCGGCACCGCCACCGTGCTGGGCAACGGCAGCTGGAGCAGCACGGTCACGCTCAACAACGGCCAAAACTCGCTGACGGCACGGGTGAGCGATGCGGCCGGCAACACCGCGACCAGCAGCGCGGTGGTCTACACGCTCAGCACCACCGGCCCGACGGTGACTGAGGCCCTGGTCGCCGACACCGGCACTTCGGCCACCGACCACGTCACCGCCAACCCGGCGCTGAACGGCACCGGCCTCGCCAACACGGCGGTGCACTTCACCATCGACGGCAGCCCGATCGCGGCGACGGTGACCGCCGATGCGCAAGGTGCCTGGTCGTTTACACCGAGCGGGCTGGCCGACGGACCGCACACCATCGTGGCGAGCCAGACCGACAGCTTCGGCAACACCGGCAGTGCCTCGCTGAGCTTCTCGCTCGACACCACGGCCCCCGCCGTCGCGATCACCAGTGCGGGCGGACCGGTGAACCAGGCCAGCCAGACCATCACCGGCACGGTGGACGTCGCCGATGCCGGCGCCACCGTCACCATCCTGGACGGCACCACCGCAATCGGCACCGCCATCGTGCAGGCCAACGGCAGCTGGAGCAGCACGGTCACGCTCAACAACGGCCAAAACTCGCTGACGGCGCGGGTGAGTGATGCGGCCGGCAACACCGCGACCAGCAGCGCGGTGGTCTATACGCTCAGCACCACCGGCCCGACCGTGACCGAGGCCCTGGTCGCCGACACCGGCACTTCGGCCACCGACCACGTCACCGCCAACCCGGCGCTGAACGGCACCGGCCTCGCCAACACGGTGGTGCATCTGACGATCGATGGCGTTCTCAGCACCACCACGGTCACCGCCGATGGGCAAGGCGCATGGTCGTTTACGCCGAGCGGGCTGGCCGATGGACCACACACCATCGTGGCGAGCCAGACCGACTCCTTCGGCAACACCGGGTCGGCCTCGCTGGGCTTCACGCTGGACACGACGGCCCCGGGCGGCGGCACGCCAGATCTGACGGCGGGCTCGGACAGCGGCAGCTCGGGCACGGACAACATCACTTCGGCGACCTCGCCGAGCTTCACGGTGGCGCTGAGCCCGACGGCGGCCATCGGCGATACAGTGCAGCTGTTGCTGGGCGGCTCGCCGCTGGCACGCCCGGTCACGCATGTGATCACGGCTGCCGACGTCACCGCCGGCAGCGTCAGCCTGACGGTGACTGCCGGCGATCTCGGCGCCGATGGCGCCAAGCAGGTCACGGCGCAGTTCAGCGATGCCGCCGGCAACAATTCGACGACTGCTGCGCTGAGCTTCACCCTCGACACCACGGCGCCCACCGTCACGATCACCAGCGCGGGCGGGCCGGTCAACCAAGCCAGCCAGACCATCACCGGCACGGTGGACGTCGCCGATGCCGGCGCCACCGTCACCATCCTGGACGGCACCACCACAATCGGCACCGCCATCGTGCAGGGCAACGGCAGCTGGAGCAGCACGGTCACGCTCAACAACGGCCCGAACTCGCTGACGGCACGGGTGAGCGATGCGGCCGGCAACACCGCGACCAGCGGTGCGGTGGTCTATTTTGTCGGCGTGCCCGGCGCCATTCTCGGCGACGCTGGCGACAACACCCTGACCGGGACTGCCGGGAACGATGTATTCCAGGGCTTTGGCGGTAATGACATATTCAACGGCTTGTCGGGTGTTGATCGAGCGGTCTATGTCGACGCGACCGGGGGCATCACGGCCGATCTGACGGCAGGAACCGTGACGGGTCCAGGTGTCGGCACCGATACGTTGATCGGTATCGAAGCCATCCAGGGCAGCAACTTTGCCGACCATTACTCGGCGGTCGGCTTCAGCGGCAATTCCGGGGTCCCTGGTACGCCAATTGGCTTCAACAGTTTCGAAGGCATGGGGGGAGATGACATCATCGCCGGCACGGTCAATCCCTCCGGCGAGAGTCTGACTCGCATTTCCTATGTCAGTGCGACAGCGGCAGTCGTCGTTGATCTAGCCGCGGGAACGGCGAACGGCGATGCATCAGTCGGCAACGACACCTTCACCAACGTCAACTCGGTCATTGGGTCGGCATTTGGAGACACGCTGCGAGGCAGTGACAATCCGAATGGCACTTTCGAGCAATATGACGGTCGTGCCGGCAACGATCTGATCGATGGTCGCGGCGGCTACGATTTCGCCATCTACAACAACGACGTCGCTACAGCCACGGGCATAACGGTCAATCTTGCAAGCGGAACCGTCACTGGCGATGCTACGATCGGAACCGACACGCTGCGGTCAGTGGAAGCCGTCCGCGGCACCAACTTCGCTGATACTTACGATGCCACCGGTTTTAGCGGCACCAGCACCAATGCTGGATCAAGCGGCACCTTCAATAATTTTGAAGGCATGAGCGGCAACGATACCATCATCGGCAATGGCAACACCCGTATCCAATATACACAATCAAGCGCCGGCGTGACGGTCGATTTCCTTGCGGGCACCGCGATCGGCGATGCCTCGGTGGGGACCGATACATTCACCGGCGTCAACGCCGTCATGGGCTCGATGTTTGCCGACACCTTTTCGGGCAGCGGCGCCAACGAGAACTTCATGGGCCTTGCCGGCGATGATTTTATCGACGGAAAAGGCGGCTTCGACACGGCGCAATATGCCAACCTCACCTTCACGACGGGTGGGATCAGCGTTCACCTTGCAGCTGGAACGGTGACAGGCGATGCCTCGAGCGGCACCGACACCTTGCGTTCAATCGAAGCCATTCAGGGCACTAACTTTATCGACACCTATGACGCGATCAATTTCGGCGTCACGGCAGCTATCGATCCCGCTACCGGCCTCCCCTATGCCAACGTCGGCAACAATGGCACCTTCAATCAATTTGAGGGAATGGGCGGTAACGACATCATCACCGGTAACGGCAATACGCGTCTGATCTACGCCAATGCGACCGGTCCCGTGACAATCACTTTCAGTCTCAATGGCTGGACCAGCACCACCAGCGGCGCGTCGGGGACCGTAACCGGCGATGGGTCCGTAGGCACCGACACCTTCTCCGGTGTCGGCTCGGTATCGGGATCGTCATTTGCCGACACCATCACCGGCTCGAACAATCCGAACAACACCTCCGAAGACTTTTCGGGGCGCGCCGGCAATGACTTCATCGACGGCAAGGGTGGATTCGACAGAGCTTTCTACAACAACGACGGCACGGCTTCAGGTATTCAAGTCGATCTGGCTTCGGGCGTGGTGACCGGCGACGCTGCTATCGGAACGGACACCCTTCGATCGGTCGAAGCGATCCGTGGGACCGCCTTCGCCGACACTTATGTCGCAACCAATTTCGGCGCCTCCGGGCCGAATCTCGGCGATTTCGGTACTTTCAACGAATTTGAGGGGATGGCCGGCAATGACACCATCACGGGCAACGGCAATACCCGCATTGCATTCTATAATGCCCTGGACGGGGTGACCGTCGATCTCGCCGCAGGCAGCTCCCACGGGACGGCCTCTGGTGACGTCGCAGGCACCGGGACAGACACGTTCACCGGCGTGAATGCCGTCCGTGGTTCGTCGTTTGCCGACGTCATCCTCGGAGATGACAATGCCAATACCCTCGACGGCCGGGATGGCAACGACCGGATCGATGGCCGTGGCGGTGCCGATACCCTGACTGGCGGGAACGGCTCTGACACTTTTGTCTATGCCGATGGCGGCGGAGCAGACACCATCACGGACTTTGACCGCAGCCAGGGCGACACCATTGATCTGACAGGTTTGTCCGGCATCTTCACGTTCGCAGACGTTCAATCGAAATCGACGTTGAGTGCTGGCAATACCATCATCAATTTCGGGAGCGGAAATACTCTGACACTGATTGGTGTCACGAGCCTCCAGCAAAGCGACTTCATCTTTCCGAACGCCACCAACGGCACTTCGGGCTCGGATGTGCTGCTCGGAACGAGCCAAGCGGATGCAATTTACGGGCTTGCAGGAAATGATCGGCTTCAGGGATTCGGTGGCAACGATCTGCTCGATGGCGGGGCCGATTTCGACCGCGCTGTCTACACCGATGCCACGGGCGGGATCTTGGTCAACCTTGCAGCGGGCACGGCATCCGGTCCAGCGGTGGGCAGCGACACGCTCGTCGCGATTGAAGGCGCAGTTGGCAGCGATTTCGCGGACACATTCAATGCGACCGGCTTCGCGGGAGCCACCGGTATTCCCGGCACACCGGTCGGGTTTAACGAGTTCGAGGGTCGGGGCGGCAATGACACCATTCTAAGTGCCGTGAACCCTTTGGGCGCGGCTCTGACGCGGGTTTCTTATGTGAGCGCCACCGCGGGTGTGACTGTCGATATCGCAGGTGGTACGGCGGATGGAGATGGATCCGTTGGTCACGACACGTTTGTCGGCTCCGGCATTATTGCAGTCTGGGGCTCTGCGTTCGCCGATACCCTTTTCGGAAGCAACAATGGATTCGGCACGATCGAGGTCTTTGCAGGCTTTGCTGGCAACGATGTGATCGACGGCCGCGGCGGCTTCGACCGTGTCGACTACAATAACGATCCGACCACCACGTCAGGCATCACTGTCAATCTCGCGGCCGGCACCCTGACGGGAGATGCCACGGTTGGTAATGATACACTGGTGTCGATCGAAGCTGTCCGCGGCACCAATTTTGCCGATACCTACAACGCCTCCGGGTTTGGCAACACCAGCACGAACTCCGGATCATTGGGGACCTTCAACGAGTTCACCGGCGAGGGCGGCAACGACATCATCATCGGCAACGGCAACACGCGCATCGGATTCAATAATGCGACCGCGGGCGTTGTGGTGGACATAGCAGCCGGCACGGCTACCGGGGACTCTTCGGTCGGAAGCGATACGTTTACCGGCGTCAATGCCATCATGGGCACGATGTTCATCGATTCCCTGTCGGGAAGCAGCACCAACGAGACATTTACCGGACTTGGCGGCAACGACACGATTGACGGTCGCGGCGGCTTTGATACCGCCAGCTATCACAACATCTACCTTTCGACCGGCAGTGTCACCATTGACATGGCGACCGGCACGGCTACGGGCGATTCCTCGATCGGCGTGGACACGCTGCGCTCGATCGAAGCTATCCAGGGAACCATCCTTGCCGATACCTACGTGGCAACGGGATACGGCCTCGCAGGCGCTCTTAACGTCGGCAACAACGGCACCTTCAACCAGTTCGAGGGACTTGGTGGTGACGATTCGATCACCGGCAACGGCAACACGCGTCTGGTCTACACCAATGCGACCGGTCCGGTGACGATCACTTTCGGCCTTAATAGCTGGACCAGCACCACCAGCGGCGCGTCGGGGACCGTGACCGGCGATGGGTCCGTAGGCACCGACACGTTCTCAGGCGTTGGCTCGGTGTCGGGGTCGTCATTTGCCGATACCATCACCGGCTCTAACAATCCTAATGGCACCGCGGAAGATTTTGCGGGTCGCGCCGGCAATGACTTCATCGACGGTAAAGCTGGCTTTGACCGAGCGTTCTACAACAACGATGGCTCGGCTTCAGGTATTCAAGTCGATCTGGCTTCGGGCGTGGTGAGCGGCGACGCTACTATCGGAACGGACACCCTTCGATCGGTCGAAGCGATCCGCGGGACCGCCTTGGCCGACACTTATGTCGCGACCAATTTCGGCGTCTCCGGGCCGAATGTCGGCGATTTCGGTACTTTCAACGAGTTTGAGGGGATGGCCGGCAATGACACCATCACCGGCAACGGCAATACCCGCATTGCATTCTACAATGCCCTGGATGGGGTGACCGTCGATCTCGCCGCAGGCAGCTCCCACGGGACGGTCTCTGGTGATGCCGCAGGTGTCGGGACAGATGCGCTCACCGGCGTGAATGCCGTCCGTGGTTCAGCCTTCGCTGACTTCATTTTCGGCGATGCCGGCAACAACACATTGGATGGGCAAGCAGGAAATGACGTGATCCAGGGGCGCGAAGGCGCCGACACGTTGATAGGAGGAGCGGGAAGCGACCAATTCGTCTTCGCCGCGGTTTCCGACTCCACGGTAGCAAGCCATGATACGATCAGTGATTTCGTTCATGGTGCGGACCTCATCGACACCTCGGCGATCGCGGGAGTGACGAGCGTCCAGGGCCTGCTAAGCGGGAGCGCCCAAGTTGCGGCGCATAGTATCGCGTGGATTCAGAGCGGCGCGAATACGATTGTCTACGTCAACAGCTCGGGCGCTGCACAGAACCAAGGGTCGGCGGATATGGAAATTGTTTTGACCAGCGTCACGGCGAATACTTTGACCAATCAGGACTTTCTCTTCCAGATCTAACGGCGCAATTCTTTGCTCCTCGGAAATCGAGGGCGTCCCGATGAGCTACGGCTGTCGTTAGTCGGTCAAGCTCAAATGCACGCACTGCTTCGCGATTGTGCATCGACTGCCTCACAATTGTCATAGCGCTTCCATTGCATCGCAATATAATTCGACTAGCAATCAGGAATGTCAGGCGAACTTTCGATGATCAGACATGCTATGCGCATGCTGGCCATAATGTATTGCGTTTGCAGCCAGCCGGCCTATTCACACTACGAATCTCAAGCGGTGGCACCTCCGTTTTCATTCTCTCAATTCTGCATTCAATATCCCGAGGACTGCCAGCGCCACGATGACCGCAGGATTCGAGATTTCCGCTCCTCCATTCAACGTTGGCGAGAACTCGCCCAGGTCAACTCGACGGTGAATTTCGGCATAGCTCCAAAGGATCCGCCCGCAAGTCGAAATGACGCGGAATGGCAGATATTCCCTTACGAAGGCAATTGCGGCGACTATGCCGTCACCAAGCGCCATCTGCTGCTGCGATCCGGCTGGCCCAGCTCATCAGTCCTCCTCGCCGAGGTCATCATCCGAGCAACCGGAGAGCACCACCTCGTACTGCTTGTGCGTGAGGGAAGAGCGGTCCTTGTCCTCGATAATCTGAGCCCGGTCGTGACGCCGCTAGTCGATGCGCTGGATCGGTACGTTATCGTGCGCGCGGAGTCTGGTGATCCACAACGGTGGACGCGGGACGTCACCGCCTTCTAGCTGGGCTCCTGGCCGACTACCGGGGCCGAGCCTGAAAGCCGTCATCAATCCGATCCACCCTTTCTCTGGGAGGACTTTTGGCGCACCCGCTGCAGCCAAGCTGCCGTTAATCTAAGCTTGATTTTCGTTTGGTTTCACTCTCCCTAACCGAGTCCATTTCGTGTAAGCACAAATTTCCATTTTGGGACTGATATGACAAAGAAACGAGCACTTATTACCGGCGTCACCGGCCAGGACGGCGCTTATTTGGCCGAACTTCTTCTACAGAAGGGATACGAGGTCCACGGCATCAAGCGCCGGACCTCCCTCTTCAATACCGATCGAATCGATCACCTTTACCTTGACCCGCATGAGCCGGACCCGCCGTTCCGGTTGCACTACGGCGACCTCACGGACTCGTCGAGCCTGATCCGGATCGTCGGGCAGGTGCAGCCTAATGAGATCTATAATCTCGCTGCCCAAAGCCATGTTGCCGTTTCGTTTGAGGAACCGGAATACACCGCAAATTCAGACGCGCTGGGCGCGCTTCGGATTTTAGAGGCAATCCGGATCGTTGGCCTGGAGAAGAAGACGCGTTTCTACCAAGCCTCGACGTCCGAACTCTATGGCCTCGTGCAGGAGATCCCGCAAAAGGAGACGACGCCCTTCTACCCGCGTTCCCCTTACGCGGTCGCCAAGCTCTACGCGTATTGGATCACCGTGAACTATCGTGAAGCGTACGGCATGTATGCCTGCAATGGCATCCTGTTCAATCACGAGTCTCCCGTCCGCGGCGAGACCTTTGTCACCCGAAAAATCACGCGCGCCCTGGCGCGGATCCATTTGGGCCTGCAGGAACGTTTGTATCTCGGTAATCTCGACGCGCTGCGCGACTGGGGACATGCCCGCGATTATGTTGAGATGCAATGGTTGATGTTGCAGCAGGAGAAGGCAGAGGATTTCGTCATCGCCACCGGCAAACAACACTCGGTGAGGGACTTCGTCAACGTCGCGGCCAGCGAGATTGGAATGCGAATTCGCTGGGAAGGCGCGGGGATCGATGAAAAGGGATACGATGCCAAAACTGGAAAGTGCGTTGTATCGGTCGATCCCAGGTACTTCCGACCGACCGAAGTCGAGACGCTTCTCGGTAATCCTGCCAAGGCGAAACAGAAGCTCGGGTGGGAGCCGAAAACGTCGTTCGAGAGCCTAGTTCGGGAGATGATGAAGGAGGATCTCGAATCCGCGAAGCGGGACGAACTGATCAAGCAGCACGGCTTCCGCTACTTCGCGCGACACGAATAGCCTGTCGGTGGGTCGACATCGCGATTGATGAGAAGCAAGTAAGCGCTCTCGCGGCGCTTACTGTTGGCTGCTCTTGCCCAAGCGACGTCATCGCGGTGTCCTCTTTAAGCAAGCGAACCGCATCTTCCACCGGCAGTGGGGAATGAGGCGTTAGAGACCGGACCGACGTCTCGCTGCTCTTGCCAAGACCCCAAGGTTTCCGAGGAGATGTCTTGCCGCTATCGCCGCACTCTTGCCTTCGGTGACTTCCTGGAGCTTATACTCAAAGTAGTCGGGCAGGACGCGATCCAGGTCGAAGGGGCTGGTTAGCGACGAATAACCTTCGGGACAACGATCGCCGCGACAAAAAACGAGAAGGTTCTGTCGATACCAGGGCCGAATTCGGCTGTCGTCATATATCTGCGGTCGGACGCAATCGAAGGCGCTGTAACCATGGCCGCTGAAACGTTCTGCCCAGTAGGATGGCCACTGCTCGTTCAGGTGGTTTCTACCGCCCTGCCCTTTGACTGCAGCAGAGAACAGCACGATTGGTGCAGCGGCCACGAGCGCGGAAACGAACTCATTCGCGCTACTCTCGGGCAAATGCTCGGCCACCTCTAACGAACACGCCAAATCGAATTTGCGGCCGATATCGGTGATGGATCGAAGGTCCATGGATCTGAACCTTTCCGACGGAATTCTGAGCTGATCACGAGGCACATAGTCGCCGTCAATTCCGAGATAATCGCTCACACCGTTCGTAGCGAATTCGTGCAGCCAGGCGCCGACACCGCAGCCGACGTCAACGACCGAATTGACTTTGAAAAGTCGAAGCACCAGCGGGACGATCACCGACGCAGATTCGAACGACCCGCCTGACTGCTCCTTGAAGAACTGCGCACCGTAATGCTCAGCGATAGACTTCTCCATATCGACACCTCCGGACACCCAACCCGCCGGACAACCAAGGCTGCGCCATGCCAGCGCATAACGTCAAGCCCGTCACTCATTGGAGTTCGCAGCAAAAATGTGACCTGTGCGATCGAGTTCCGCACTGCCACATTTGTGGTACGCGAGCTCGGCTCGCGGATCGCACTCTCAACTTCGGGCGCTGCGATAACGCCGGCTCTATCGCGGCAAAACGTTCGGGTGCTTTCGGAAAAGGCCTTCCTCCCTCTTCAATTGATCTTTCACCGACTTTGAAGCACCTGGGCAACATCGCGTACTTCGTGAATGCGTCGCCGCTTTGCCGCCATTGTTTCCAACGGAACACTGGCGTGCTTAGCATCGAGCGGGTTGACCTCCCTTCATGTGGAGGTCAAATTGCCGGGCGGGCTGTTCAGGCGACAAGCACAGGCGAACTCATTATGCTCACAGCGCCGCTACGCTTTGCCGGCCGATTGCGCCGCTACATTTCCCGCCGCCTTTACGGCGATCCCGACTCCTATCTTGAACTATGTTCCGGCGTGATTCATGTCGGCGCAAATGCTGGCCAGGAACGAGACCTCTATGCCCGACACAAACTCAAGGTGGCGTGGATAGAACCTGTGCCGGAGCAATTTGAAATGCTTCGACAAAACATCCGCTCGCTGCCTGACCAGCGGGCAATCAACGCGCTGATCGCCGATACTGATGGCAAGCCCTATACTTTCCATGTCTCGAACAATGATGGCCTGTCATCGTCCATTCTGGATTTGCATGACCACAAGGACATTTGGCCGGATGTGCGCTACGTCCGCGACATAACGATTCGTTCTTCGACGTTGAAAACGGCTCTTGAAATGTGGCAGGTCGATCCCGGGCAATACGATGCCCTTGTGTTGGACACCCAGGGCTCGGAGTTGCTGGTTCTGCGGGGTGCGCAAGACATCTTGCGGCAATTCAAATTCATCAAGGCCGAAGCGGCGGACTTCGAGTCATACCGGAATTGTGCGACCGCTGATCAAATACGCTCCTATCTGAAAGCTTTTGGCTTTCAGGTGAGACGCGAGGACCGGTTTGCGAAGCGTGCATCTGGTGGCGCCTATTTCGACATCTTGTTCGAACGCGTCTAAGGCTGAGGTCACCGAATAACGCCAACCTGCCGGCTTTGATCGAGCGGATATTATCTGCAGATTACTTCTCCGCGCCTGGCGGGTCAGGTCCGACTTCTCCTTCGCGTATCCGCCGACACTAGCCCTTGCCTCGCCGCCGCCCCACGAACAGCCGAAAACGGACAAACTCCCCGAACGAAATGCGTGGTACTGATTGTTCGCGCGTTTTCTAGATGCAATGTGCACAGCAACAGATATGCAGCCTGTATCGCGAGCGGCGACCCATTTCAGAGCTGATGTCGAGGGGCTAAGGGCGATCGCAGTTCTATCGGTGGTCGCCTTTCATTATGGAGTTCCGGGCTTAACCGGCGGATTTGTCGGTGTAGACGTGTTCTTCGTCATATCCGGCTTCCTGATCACGCAACTTTTGCTTCGGGAGATAGCCGCGACCGGGAAACTCGATTTACTTGGCTTCTATGGTCGCAGGGCTAAGAGGCTCTTGCCTGCCGCCTTCGCGGTCACGCTAACGACCCTGATCATCGGATACTTCGTGCTGGCGCCCTTTGAACAGAAGGAGATGGCCAAGTCGGCCGCAGCTTCAGCGCTGTATGCCGCCAATGTTTGGCTCCTCCGCCAATCCATGAACTATTTCGCCCCCGAAAGTTCACTCAATCCCTTCCTTCATACGTGGTCACTTTCAGTCGAGGAACAATTTTACTTGGTCTGGCCCGCATTTCTCCTCATTGTCGGTCGTTTCAGCCAAAAGATCATCCTGCTCGCTTTGCTGATCGTAGTGTTCGGATCGTTCGCTGGCTGCATCTACCTGACCTACGGCAAGCAAGCTTGGGCGTTCTATCTCGCGCCCCCTCGGGCATGGGAGTTTGGAGCAGGAGCTCTGATCGCAACAAGACCCTTCGAGCGCTGGGCAAAGCAGCCTGGCTCGAGTTCGATCGTTGGATGGTTGTCCTTCGCAATTCTCATCCTGTCATTCTTTGCTATCGACGGCTTCATGGCGTTCCCGGGAGTAGTTGCCGTTGTTCCGGTGGCAGCTACGGCACTGCTGCTGCTCACGGGGAACAATCCTGCTGGACCGTCGGCTTTGCTCAGGACGCATCCGTTTCAGTTCTTCGGTGCCCGGTCCTACGCCATTTACCTCTGGCATTGGCCGATTGCAGTTCTTGGTACGGTGCTTGTTGGCAGCACGGCACTCGCCAATTGCCTTTTCTTTGTTATGACAATCGTTCTCTCGTCGCTCAGCCTCGCCTGGCTCGAATACCCCATCAGAGCTAGCCACTGGCTGGCACAGCGATCTGTACGATCAATAGTCATGGGTGGCGCCGTTACGTTAACCGCCACGGTTGCCGGCATCCTTTCGTTCGCCATTGCGCAGCACGTCACGAATGCCGCGCAAGCGAAGATAGTTGCCTCGACTTCGAAATATTCACTTTCGAGCGAGAGTGGTTGTCTGGCCGGGTTCACCACACAAAGTCCCATCCGCTGCGTGTTCGGCCCATCCAGCTATACAAAGACAATTGTGCTGTTGGGAGATTCTCACGCCGATCAATGGACGACCGCGCTCGCGGCTATTGCCGAACAGAGAGGATGGCGGCTTATTACCTACCTGAAGGCCTCGTGTCCTATCGCCGATATCCCGGTTTCCAAGGTCTACAGTTTGCGACTTCGCCGGCTCTCGCCGCAGTGCGCAAGCTGGCGCGAGCAGGCAATCGCCATGATAAAAACTCAAGATAGCCCGGACGCGATACTGTTGGCGCAGTTTTCGAGCGGAAACGTCAAGGGACCATTCACCAATCTGGGACCTCACGCAGTGAGCATTGAGACATGGGAGCGTGGATTATTTGGAGCGCTCAAGGAACTCGAACCGGTCAACGCCAAGCTCATTGTGATCCGCGACAATCCCACTCCTTACCACCCCGTCGGCAATTGTCTTGCTCGGGCGGAATGGCGGCGCTTACCATTTAGCACCTGCAGTCGCAGTCTTTCGCTCACTACAAGCAACGAAGTGCTCGAAGCAGAGCAACGTGCCGTGTCGTCCATCAACAACGCGCGCATGATCGACCTAACATCGTCGATTTGCACAGGCTTGGTATGTCCGGCCATTCGCGACGGTGTCGTTGTCTATAGAGACGCAAACCATCTCACGGTCGATTTCACACTAGTGCTTATGGATCGTCTCGCCGCAGAACTAATAGCCGCCCTCTGAGGAAGATCGTGTCGGCCAAGCATCGCAGCGAGCGAGACTCGGGTATGAGCGCTCATCGCGGCGCTTATTTCCGGCTAATCTCGGTCGACAAAACTATCGCAGCGCAACTGGTTGAGGCTAGGCGCCTCAGGGCACACGAACCGCATCCTCCACCGGCAATGCAACGTTGTCGTTAGCGCCTGCCGAGCCGCTTTCCTCTTTCCCAGTTGAGTTGGACTCGCCTGCCATGACTTCCGCCCACCGCCGAACTATGGTCCACCGATCCCATCGCTCGAGGGCGCGCTTTCGTCCTTCATCGCCGTAACGCCGGCAGAGTGCGGGCGACTCACTGAGCTGGCAGATCGCAACTTCCAGAGCTGACAAATCTCCCGGCGGAATCACGAGACCGGCGCCGGTCACTTCCACCGACAGCCCCGTACCTTCTTCGGCCATCGCTATGACCGGCCGAGCGGACGCGAAGATCGCACCGAGTTTTGAGGGCAACACCAGATCGGCTGCCTCGGCCTTCTGCGGAATGAGATGAAAATCGGCCGTCGCCATCAATTCGTTGAAGCTCTCGTTGGGCTGAAGTCCAAAAAAATGGACGTTGGAATGTCCGGCGCCCATCTGCTCGAGCCTCGTTTTGTGCGGTCCCTCGCCGGTAAGAATAAAGTGAACATTTGGATGGCTTTGCTCCAATCTGACCGCAGCCTCGATTACGAGATCGAGCCCCTGCTTGTTCGACATCGTTCCAGAGTAGAGCGCAACAATATCGCCCTCGCCGAGGTTTAACTGCCGGCGGTATTTTGTCATTCGTGATCCGGGGCAGACTGCGCTGGTATCAATCCAGTTTCTGACCTCAAGCGCTTTGTTGGGCGCTAGCCCTTTGATTACCAGGCGCAGCAACATCGCCTCAGAAATAGTTGAGACGCGATCGAATGATTTGAGGATTGCAGCTTCCGTTCTCAACATCCACTTGCGCAGTGAATGGTTGCGCAGCAGACCAAGATCGAATGCCGCGTCCACCTCGAAATCCTGCACATGAAGCCATGATTTTGCGCCGACGCGACGAGCGACGAACGAGACGAAGGCAGCCGACATCAGCGATGGCGCGACGGCGATCATAACGTCGGGTCGCCAGGATAGCGCCTCGAAGAGGACCGGCGCCGCGCTCGTGAGCGCGAACGAAGCATGATGGACCAGCCGTTTAGCGCCCGAGGGATGTCCGGGCACATAAATCGGCACACGTGTTACTCGAACGCCGTCAACATCTCTCGGTCTGAAGTACGACGATTTGAACGCGGGGGGGATCTTCCAGGCCGGATAATAGGGGGGCGCCGTAATGACCCGAACTTCATGACCGTCGGCTGCCAGACTTTCGCAGAGCTCGGCGTTGTATTTCGCAACGCCGATCAGATCTGGGGCATAGTTGATGCCCACCAAGAGAACACGCATAAAGCCCCGCCCAAATCAAAGTTCAGAATAAAAAAGCTTTCTTGTAGTCCAAGTAGTCTACTCAGCGCGTTGCGCTGACTTCCAGATGACGTCCGTAGCCTTCCAAGAAATCTGCGTATGCGGCCGCGAGACCGGCCTGCAAAGCGACGTTCGGCCGCCAACCAAGCCCTCGAATTCTCGAACTATCGAGCAGCTTGCGTGGCGTTCCGTCAGGCTTGGAGGTATCGAACGCGAGCTTGCCTCCATAGCCCACGACTTCCGCTACGGCCGCCGCAAAGTCTGCGATCGATAACTCATCACCACTACCGACGTTTATCGGCAGGTCGCTCGAATAATTCTTCAGAAGGAAAAAGCAGGCATCGGCTAAATCATCGACGTTGAGAAATTCGCGGAGCGGCGTGCCGGAGCCCCATACGGAGACGCTCGGCGCATTGGCGATCTTGGCTTCGTGGAAGCGCCGGATCAGCGCTGCAGGGACGTGACTATGGTCCGGATGATAATTGTCGCCGCGGCCGTAGAGATTGGTCGGCATCACCGAGATGAAATCATCGCCATACTGCCGACGATACGCCTGGCACATCTTGAGGCCGGCAATCTTGGCGATTGCATACCACTCGTTGGTCGGCTCGAGCGGCCCCGTCAGCAATTCGCTTTCGGCGATCGGCTGCTTCGCGTGCTTGGGATAGATACAGGATGAGCCGAGGAACAACAGGCGCTGCACGCCAACCGTGTGACTTGCGCGGATGACGTTCAATTCCACCGCAAGATTGTCGCAGAGAAAGTCGACCGGGAAACTGTTGTTGGCTGCGATACCACCGACCTTTGCAGCGGCGTGCACCACCACGTCGGGACGATTGGCCTGCAGCCATTTCAGCGTGGGCTCTTCCTTTGTGAGGTCCAGTTCACGCCGGTCGGCCGTCAGCACAGTGCAATTCTCTGATGCAAGCCTTCGGACGACAGCTGATCCGACCATGCCGCGGTGACCCGCGACAAAGACACGTTTGCCCGTGAGATCGTAGGTTGAAACCCCTGTCATCGTATCCTCTACCAGCGACCGATTGGCCGGATCACCACTCCCAGGAGATCCAGCCACCGCCGCCTTAAGCAATCACGCTGCCGATGCAGCTCCGCCGATCTGGTAACACAATCTTCACCATGCGAAAGCCGATCCCGGCCCGGCAAAGATATTCATGGTGAACCCGCGCTGCGCGCACAAAAGAGCAGCACTCTGCGAAACAAAAATGAGCAAGGCAGCCGCATGAGCTATGCGGCTGCCTCTAAATCTTTGCAAGAAACGGCGGCCGCCGCTCGTTCAGCCCAAGCTCAATATGCCCGACGTAGGACAGGACCGACAGGCGCGCAAACGCGATCCATGTACCAGCCATAGGGCGTCTCGACTCGCACCAAGGGGCAACGGCGCACCGGCACATAGCGGTATGGATACGGCTGCGCCCAGAACGTAACAGGCGTCACCTGGCTCTCGCCCGTGAGCAGGTCTGCCGGTGCGGGCATCTGCATTGCGGCGCTTGCTGCGCTCGCCGCGCCGAAGGTAACAGTTGCGGCCAAAAGACCTGCTCGCATCAACGTCTTAAACATCCCAAAAAGCTCCTCGCCCCTACGGATTTGATCCCCCGCCCCGCGCCCGTCAGACCCCCGCCAACCGACTTCACGGGTCGTAAACCACTCCGCGACTAGCCCAAATAGTGAACCGAACTTACCAAGGCCATCGGTAGAAATGCAACCGATGCCACGGCGGCCAACGGCCTTTTGGGTCGATATGGCGCATAGGTGTGGCTTCTTGGTCCTACTTTTCCTCGCTCCAGGCGCCCGGGGCAGCGAGGTCGGGTGAACGGCGGTACACATCCCGAAGGAACTGGTAGTTGACCGTCTGAGCCAGCGGCACGTCTTCCTCGCCGAGCTTGGCGAAAATGAGAATATCCCGGAGCGTCCGCCAGCGGCTTTCGTCGTAGTCGCCAATACGACCGCCCGTCGGCAACACCAACGGCCGCTGCTGCTGCAGCTCGAATTTCAGCCGCTCAGAGCTCAGCCTGGTCGGGCCGGCGCCGGCGAGAACGGGCACGCTCCGTGCATAGTCCGCGTAGGTAAATTGCCATCCTCGAATGAGGCCCTGAAGGATGTCGGCAATCATGGATGGCTGTTCATGGACGAGACCATTGCTCGCGAAGTAGACCAAGCCAGGGACATGGATGCCGTAGTCTTGCGGCTTGATGACATTCAACTTCACGAAAGCCGAACTGGAGGGATCGGGTTGCTCGTCGATTGCGGTGATGATCGCATCCACCTCCCCGGCCCGCAGAGCCTCAAAGCTATCGCGGCCTGGGACCTTGGTGATCTGACTCCGGGGAAGCCCGAGCTGCGCCATCATCGCATCGAAAACGACGTCTCCCTCACTCGCCCTGCGGTATCCGACCCGCTTTCCGACCAGATCAGCCGGCCGCCGCAATCCCGAGGCTTCGAGCGTGAAAATCGCGACAGAGGTGTCGAGAAAGCTCGCAGCAAAGGCGGTCACGGGCACGCCACGCCAGCTCGCCAGCAAGAACTTCTGGCCGCTCGTCACGCCGATGGCATGTTGGCGTGCAATGGTTTGGACGAAGTCAGGGTCTTCAGGCTGGGCCGACACCTCGATGCGGGTGGAGAAGTATCCCTGTCTGGATGCCGCGAGTTCGCCGGCAAACCGCGCGCCATATGGCCCGTCCAGGAGGAGCTTGACTGCGGCGGCCCTGGAAGCTGTCGGAGCTCGCATGGGCGCCCTATCGGGACGAAGAACGAGGAGCACGGTTCCTACCAACGCGACGACTGCAAGGCCAATGGCGAGGTAGCGCTTCCCTCTCGGCCGAGGTCGCCGCCGGGACTGGATTCGAGGCAACGAGAACTTCCTAACGGGTTGTGAAATTTAACATATCAGTCGAGGCGAGATGCGCTACAATGCAAGCTTGTGGGGTAAGGTTAATTTTTCCTTCGCCTTGTTCTAACAGCGATTTTGACCGATAGCACGGCGCGTTCGGGCAATGAATATTGCGTCAATGGGTTTGGCAGGATGACTATTCTTTCCACGCGACCGGTGCCCGTCGCTGATTCGGCGGGGGAAATTGGCGTGGTCGAGCCAATCGCATCCACAGCTACTGGCTTTGCGCCTAGCTGGCTGCGCCCTGTGGTTGTGGAGCGATCGATGGCGGTGATCGATGCGGCGCTGATCGTGGTCAGCGGGATCGGCTGCGCGGTCGGCTATCACGTCGCGACCGCCGGCACGCTCGGCAAGGCCGACGTCTATGCGGCGGCGAGCCTGCTCGTCGCGATCAATTTCGTGCTCCTGACCATCGTGCAGCAGGGCTACCGGCTGAAGGCCGTCACCGATCTGCCGCGCACCTTCCGGATGACGCTGACGACGTGGACCTTTCTGTTCGGCGCGCTGCTGGCGATCGCCTTCACGATGAAGGTCAGCGACGAATTCTCCCGCGGCACCACGATCTCGTTCTATCTGGTCGGCCTCGCCGTCCTCATCGCCTGGAAAACGGCTGCGGCGCGCTGGACCGCGCACGCCTTGCGCACCGGCGCCTTCGCCAACGGCCGTGCGATCATGATCGCCGAGTTCGGCCTTGCCACTTCGTCCAACGCGGTCGACGACCTCGGCCAGCACGGCTACCGCCTGATGCGGGTGATGGAGGTGCGGCCCAAGGAGCTCGATTCGCCGCTGCTGCTGTCTGCGCTGGCGCCGCGCTTCGAGGAGCTGATCAGTTACGCGCGCGAGAACCGGATCGAGCACGTCTTCCTGCTGATCAACTGGAGCCGCCAGCATGCGATCGACAGCATTCTGGACGTGCTGAAGATCCTCCCGCTTCCGGTGCATCTGGTGCCGGACGCCAACACGGCGCGCTTCCTGCGCTATCCGCTTGAAGGCACCGGCAACACCTTCACCGCCGAGCTGCGCCGCGCCCCGCTCTCTTATCGCGAACGCGCGCTCAAGCGCGCGCTGGACCTCGTCGGCGCGAGCCTTGCGCTGCTGGTGTTCGCGCCGGTGATGCTGGTGACCGCGCTCGTGATCAAGCTGACCTCGAAGGGCCCGGTGTTCTTTCGCCAGACCCGCCACGGCTTCGGCGGGCGCGCGTTCAGGATCTTCAAGTTCCGCACCATGCGCGTGCTCGAGGACGGCCCGACGATTCGACAGGCGCAGAAGAACGACCCGCGCGTCACGCCGATCGGCAAATGGCTGCGCAAGACCTCGATCGACGAGCTGCCGCAGCTCCTCAACGTGCTCAAGGGCGACATGTCGCTGGTCGGCCCCCGCCCGCACGCGGCCGCCCACAACACCGAATATGAGCAGATCATCGGCAACTACGCCTTCCGCCACCACGTCAAGCCCGGCATCACCGGCTGGGCCCAGGTTAATGGTTATCGCGGAGAAACCCGCACGCTCGAGCTGATGCAGAAGCGCGTGGAGCATGACCTGTGGTACATCAATAATTGGAGCTTGGCGTTGGATGTGAAAATTCTGTTTCGGACGGCAATAGTAACCTTTGCCAAGCCGACGGCATACTGATCGTCAGTTTTCAAATTCTCGGTCGCTTATCTTGCAAATGAACCTTTTCGCCATCCGGCTTCAGAAGCTCTTTCATGCGTTGCGTTCTCCCCGGGGACGCCGCGCGCTTATGCGCAATGTCGCTGCGAGCATTGAGCACACCTCTGCAATAGGCTCAATGGATTACAAAACTATCGTTGATGTTGGAGCGAATGTCGGACAATTCGCCCTGTTCGCGCGCGAGCGTTGGCCCCACGCCAACATCTTGAGTTTCGAACCGCTCGATGATTGCTGGCAAACTTTCAATACCATCTTTGGCACTGACAATCGTGTTCAACTATTCAAGTTCGGCGTTGGCTCTTTTGAGGGGGAAGTTGCGATCAACGTTGCGAACGAGAACGATTCGTCGTCAATTTTGCAGCCCTCGACTACACAGGCCGACGTGTTTGGGACGATTGTAAACATACGCAAGAAGGTCACGCTGAGGCGGCTCGGCAGCACGATGCACGCGGATCAAGTCGCATCGCCTGCACTCCTCAAGATCGATGTCCAAGGATTCGAATTGGATGTGCTGAAAGGTTGCGAAGATCTTCTTCAACGATTCCATACTGTTTACGTGGAAGCCTCATACGTTGAACTCTATGAAGGGCAAGCTCTCGCTGGAGAGGTGATCGAGTTTTTGCACCGCCACGGGTTCATTCTCCGCGGTATTTTCAACCAACACGTCGACAAACATCGCGGGCCACTACAGGCTGATTTTCTCTTCAGGCAGGCAGGCAAATCGTGACGATCGAGCGCTGTTTTATTGTTGCGATCGGTCAAATCCCTCCCCCCGTGACCGGCCTTGCGTACATCACCTCTGAGATGATTCGTCTCCTGCGAGAGATCCATGAAGTAGCTACGGTGAACATTTCGCCAGCTCCAGGTCTCCGAGGCTTTCCGAAACACGCTGGGAGGGCTTCTCGCGTTCTCCGGGGGCTTGGAGCTATACTGTGGTACATTCGAAAGAAGGAGCGCGTGTGCTACTTGGTTTGCGAAGGCGACTGGGGTCTACTGTACACGATCTTGCTCTCAGCGCTTGCACGCGTTTGCCGGTATCGAATCTACCTGCATCACCACAGCTTTGACTATATCAGCAAACCTAAAAAACTGATGCGAGCGCTCGTGCGGGTGGGCGGTCCACGAGCAACGCACTTATTCCTCTGCCAACAAATGCGCGATCAATTTTCGTCAGCCTACAACAGGCCCAGCGAGAGCCGCATCCTGTCGAACGCTGCTTTCGTACCTCCGACAATCCGCGGGCAAAAACAGGCTTCCACTCTGACGGTCGGGCTGCTCAGCAATCTAACGAGGGAAAAAGGTCTGTATACCTTCATTGATCTGATGCGCCGGATTAAGTCGAAGGGAATCGATATCAAGGGTATTTTGGCTGGTCCCATCGGGAACGAGGAAGATCGTATTCTCGTCGAAAGAGCAATCGCAGAGCTAAAGGGCACGCTCGACTATTGGGGTCCCATCTACGGCGATGAAAAGAAGCGATTTTACCACGATCTCGACGTCTTTATATTTCCCACAGAGTACGCCCACGAAGCACAACCGACAGTCATTTTTGAGGCGTTGTCTGCAGGGAATGCAATCGTCGCATTCGGCAGAGGTTGCATACCCGAACAGGTTCGGGACAACGGACTGATCGTTGAGATCGGAAGAGACTTCATTGATCCGTGCTTAGAATACCTCAATGAAAGCGCAAGGCGCATCTCCGAATTGAGGCGCGATCATGATCGTAGAGCGCGATCATATGAACAAAAGCATCTTCTTAGCTTGATGTACGCTCAAACCTTTTTGGATTCGCAATTTTCGAACAATAATGCCCGAAATAGGGATGCGCTGTGAAGATTACAATATGGCACAATCTTGTCTGGGCACGATACAAGGCCGTAGTGTTTTCCGCCCTGTACAGAGAAGCTCAACGCCGCGCTGTCAATGTTACATTTTACCAGATCGCCGAGACTGAAGTAAGAAGGGCGGCACTAGCTCCAGTTGACCTCAGCTGGCATCAATATCCTTTTTCGTTGCTGTTCAAAGGGGCATATTCTAAAATACCGAAATCACAACTCTTTGCGACACTACTTAAACACACGTGGCTGGATCACTCTGATCTAACGATTTTGAATGGCTACGAAAAGCCTGAGGTTTGGCTGCAGGTGCTGATTCTTATCCTGCGTAGGAAAAAGTTCGCATGGTTCTGCGACTCGACTATTCATGATAAGCCACAAGCGCTTCTGACAGGAATTGGAAAACGAATCCTTTTTGGGCTCAGCAGCGGCATCTTCTGCTATGGGAAACGATCTGCTGAATACGTCATCCACTATGGTGTCTCACCAAATCGCGCTTTTCCCAATTGCCAAGCGGCAGCACTCCCTAGGGATTATTCGCCCGAAGAAGTGATTGTAAGGCGCCAAAACAGCGCCGCGCGCCGCGATAGTCCAAGATATCTCTATGTTGGTAGGCTATCTCCTGAAAAGAGCTTGGAGAACCTGATCCAGGCATTCTCTCGTGCTCTGACGCATTATCCAGAAGCCAAGCTTGTGCTGGTCGGTCAAGGGCCTGAGCAGGAAAAACTTGAAAGAATCTGCGACGCGCTTGGCATTACTGCCCGCGTAGAATTCACGGGCTCCAAAGTGGACCAAGCGCTGTTCGACGAGTACCTCAAGGCTACATGCCTAGTCCTTCCGAGCCGCAGCGAGCCTTGGGGGCTCGTGGTCAACGAAAGCTTAAGCTATGGATGCCCTGTAGTGGTGAGCGACCGGTGCGGGTGTGTGCCCGAACTAGTAATCCCTGAGCGGACAGGGTTTCCCTATAGCTGGTCCGACATTCAAGAGCTGACTCAGAGGCTAGTTGACGCACCAATCGCATTTGAAGATATAGCGGTCACAGCTAGGAGTTGTCTGTTGCAGATTGCTCCCTTTACCCCGGAGGCTGCGGCCAGGAGTATTCTGGACGGTTGCGAGAGAATCATAACCGCATCCGGTTCTGTACTCGTCGGGACTGAAGGACAGCCATGAACTGGAAGACCGTCGCACGTGGGGTTGGCGCGAATGCTTTCGTCCAAGCCGTAATCCTTGTTGTGCAATTATCAGCAGTGCCGGTCTTGGCCTCTCATTGGGGGCTACAACTCTATGGATGGTGGGTAATCGCTTCCGCTCTCCCGTCTTACATTTCCCTTGCTGACTTAGGATTTGCCACAGCAGCGGGAACGGACATGACCATGAAGGTCGCTCGTGGTGACCTGGACGGCGCGATTAAGACGTTCCAAAGTGCATGGATCGTTGTGATTGCCGCTTCAATTTGTATCCTTGTCGCATCGATCTCGGCTTTCTGGCTATTGCCCGTCTCGATGACCCAGTCCCAATACATGGGCGGGAGCGAGGTCGGTGCGACGCTATTCTTCCTCATGGTTCAATCTATCTCCGCACTTCATGGAGGGATATTTCTTGCTGGATATCGCTGCAGCGGCCTCTATGCCCTTGGAACAATGACACAAGCATTTGTCATGCTTGTGGAAGGCGCCGCGGCTATCCTTGTCTGCACGGCGGGCGGGACGCCGAAAGACGTTGCACTCGCCCTAGCAATTTGCCGACTTGTAAGCACTTCGGTTCAAGGTTTCGTTCTCGCCCGAAACGTGCCGTGGCTAAAGATTTCCATCACGGATGCCTCGTGGCGGGAAATAAGGCTACTGATTAAGCCGGCCATAGCAGCAATGACTCTCCCGATAGCTCAGGCCAGCTTCCTTCAAGGGACCACACTCGCACTTGGCGCAGCCTCCAACACTGCGAATGCGGCTATCTTCTCGTCCACAAGGACACTAACTAGATCAGGCGTGCAACTCGTCTCCCTCCTCAACCATGCGATACTTCCCGAGTTTTCAGCTGCTTCGTCACGAGGCGATCGAACTGCTTTAATGAAGCTGGTGTTGCTCTCCACAGCCTGGAACTTGCTTGCACTATCCGTCACCGCGATAATTCTTGTCTTCTTTGGAACAACCATCGTCTCCATCTGGACTCACAATGTGGTCGTACCACCAAGCTCTTTTGTTGCAGTCATGACCGCCACCATGTTGGTAAACGGCTGCTGGCATCCTTTCTCAAATTTTCTGCTCGCTGTTAACAAGCATCATCTCTACTCCTATCCTTACGCGATCCTCGCAGTAGCAAGTGTCGCGCTAACCTATCTACTGGTGCCGACCTACGGCCTAGATGGGGCAGCCGCATCGTTGTTGTTGCTCGATGTCATCATGGCTAGCCTTATTGTCCGGCTCGTCTTCATACACATCGCTCCGCCCTCAGAACTCCGATCTTGGCTTCTAAAGCTTGTTCAAGAAATTAAGCCTGCAAAAATAGACCAAAAGGCTGTTGCCCTACTCTTCAGACCGAAAGCCAGAGATCTCAAACAACATGACTAAGAAGCTTCAGTTTGGAGTTTTCCATCCAGGCACTCAGCATTCGTGGCAGACTACACGTGCCCTTCAACATTCGGGTGCTCTAAAATGGTACGCAACTTCTATTTTCTACCAGCCCGACCGCTGGCCATACAGTGCAGCGAAGATCATGCCTGGCCGAGCACGGGCTCTGTTGGAGAAGGAGTTTAGCCGGTTTCATCACCCAGACATCGATCTGTCTTTGGTCCATACTCAAGGCATGCATGAGTGGATTGAACGTCTCTTCGCGAGAGCGAAGTGGAGGCGCGCGTCAGCCTGGATCAATTTGATCGGCAACCGGAAGTTTGGTCACGATGTCGGCCATCTTATTCGGAAGACCAATCCCAATGTAGTCTGGGGCTACGACTCCTCTGCCAAGGAAGGCTTTGAGACGGCAAAGCAATTAGGAATCACCAACATACTCGACGTAACAATTGGAGATCCACGCATTTACAACGAAATCATGAAAGGAGTGCACCAAGAATACGCAGAGTTCTTCCTAGCCAAAGCGTTTCTAATCGACCAAAAGCGAATCGACCGGCTGGATGAAGAATACGATCTGGCGGATATCATTCTCGCAGGCTCAGAGTTCTGCAAAAATACTATCTTGGATAAGCGAGCCCGACCCGACCTTGAGAAGAAGGTCCGCGTGCTCCATTATTGCTATGACGACGTTTTCTTCTCTCCGACCAGCCGGCCGCGCCTTCCTGCTTCGCGCAATCAGCCAGTTAAATTCCTCTTCCTTGGTCAGGCCGGTCCTCGGAAAGGCATTCACTTACTCCTAAATGCGATCTCAAGGATCCCAGAAAGCGCGGCTTCTCTAACAATCGTCGGAGACCTCCAAGTGCCTGACGAAACGTTCGCGCGGTTTTCCGACAGAGTTCAGTTAATTCGTACCGTCCCGCGGTCCAGAGTCAGAGAGTTTCTACTCAACGCTGACTGCCTAGTCTTTCCTAGCTATTTCGAAGGTTCGGCGCTTACGTTGTACGAGGCTCTGGCTTCAGGAACTGCCATCATACAATCCAAGAACGCCGGGACAGCCGCTGACGAAAACACGGGGATCGTGCTGGAAAGCTTAAGCGCAGAATCGGTCTATACGGCCATGATGAAAGTGATAGAAGATCGCCAGCTCTTAGACCACTGGGCAGCCGGAGCGCCCGCAAGGGCTGAACAATTTTCCTTTTCGAGATATCAGAGCGCCGTTGCAGATCTCGCGGCAAACTTGGCTGCACCGAACGACTAAGGAGCGCCCCTTGTACGAGATGAATCTCGCCTTCACGACGGGTCTTTTCCTGGTCGTACTTGCTTCATTCCTGCTCTCAGGCCGAGCGTCCGTATTTCATCCTGGGACGTACTATCTATTTTTCCACGGACTTGTTTTCGTCGGACGCCCTATTGTTAAATATATCTACGATTTTCAGCTGATTTACGGGCTCTATAAGTTTCGCCCAACGGAAGATATCCAAAATCTCGCTCTAACTCTTGCCAACGTAGGCTTGGTCTCATTTATGGCCACAGTGACTTTGTTCGGCCGATCAAAGTTTCGATTTGCAGGCAGGACCGCATCTATGTTGAGCGATGTCCGAACCAGATCATCTCTGATTGTTACCACGCTGATTTCTTCTCCGCTTATGCTCGCTTCGGGCTACTACTCGATTCAGCGCGGAACGGATTTTGAGCGATCCGGAATGATCCGCGACTTCGCGACGATGACATCGATAAACAGGGATACGACTGGCTACTTAGTCGACGCTAATGCAATGATGGGACCCATATCGATCTTGATTGCGTGGGCATTCCGCTTTCGCCCAATTGCATTAATTCCTTTCGCAGCGTTCGTTGTATTCCGAATGTATATTGGATGGGGGCGCTGGGCGTTTGTAATGACCGCCGCGTCTCTCGCGTTACTCTATTTCTATGAACATCGCCGGAAGTGGCCCACAATCAAAGTAGCGGCGACGGCGGCCGCATTGTTGGTCGTATTTTTCTTTATCGGTCAGTCTCGTTCCTTTCTCCAAGACCTAATTTCCGGCCAGCCGTCCACGCAACGTGCGGAAACGGCAAGCAGAAATCCGCTAGACAACATGGATTTTGCGAACCTTGAGTATCTGGAATACATCCTGACAATTGTTCCAGACCAGACTGGGACGTATGATTACTTCCTCCGCAATCTCCAAGTTTTCACCGAGCCGATCCCGCGAGCAATGTGGCCTGAAAAGCCAATAGGCCCGCCCATCCAGCTCTACAACATTTTCCAATACGGTTTTCCCATCGGGATAACTTGGACCCTCGTAGGAGAAGGTTGGCAAGACCTGGGCATTGCTGGAGTTCTCATTTGGTGTCTTCTCGCGGGAGCGCTGTTGGGAAGATTATATGAGTGGTATGTGACCTCAGATCAGAACGTATTCCGCACTGCTCTCTTTCTCGTCCTGCTGCCTCTTACTGTGCAGTGGTTTCGAGACGGGGTGCTACTGACCGCTATCAAATTCCCCTTCTTCTTCGTTCTGCCGATTCTGATCTGGTACCTCGTTTTTCGCCAAATGGCTCTGCGGATGTCGAACGCCACGGCAAATCTGAAGATTCCACGAGGACGATGAATATGTTCATCTGCTTTGCAGCCATCCTCATGCTGTTGCTGAGCCTCAACGACGCGCATGCGGAGGCTCCTGGGCCGTCCCAGCACTACGTATTCGCTCACTATATGGTTTGCTGCCCTCGCGATGGATTAACTTCAGATTCCTCGGCATTTCAGAAGGAAATTGTTCAAGCTTCGCGACTCGGAATCGACGGGTTCGCGTTGAACGTAGGCGCGTGGAAAAAAGAAGAGAAATACCCAAGATTGTCTTTGCAACTCTTCGAAGCAGCAAAGCGGTACGGTCCTGAGTTCAAGCTGTTTTTCTCAATGGATAATTTAGCAGTCGAGGAGGCGACAGACATTGTCACGATGTTCTATCAGCATCCGAATTATCTCGCCCACGACGGAAAGCCTGTTGTTTCTACGTTTGGCGGCACCAGCGATTGGGGTAGCAAGCTTAAAGCAGCTCTCCGCGACAAAGGCATTGAGGTATTTTTCGTTCCATTTCTTTACTACGCTCACAGCGACGTTCTCTCTCATTTAGACGCCTCTGGAAGAAATGCCTATATCGTGAAACGCGCTTTGGCCGAAAGCCCTAGCTTGGACGGATACTTCTATTTTGGAGCAGCGAACAGTGATCCAAGGCTTGCTCGGGAGCTCTTGACGATTGGAAAAATCGTTAAGACAAATGGCTTGCTGTCAATGCTCGGAATAAGCCCCTTTTACAAAGGATTTGGACCAAGAAATTCTCGTGTCTTCGAGTCTCACGGCTTTGAAAGCATGCAAGCCCAGTGGCTATCCGCGATTGGTTCACAGGCTGATTGGGTCGAGATAGTAACTTGGAATGATTGGGGCGAGGCTACGTATGTGGCCCCATTCGGAGAACCTAAAGATCAAGAGGTGTGGGGCACTCATTGGGGAAAGCTGCTGGCGCATGATCGGTTTTTGGAAGCAAGCTCCTACTACATGCGATGGTTCAAGGAGGGGAGACCCCCTCCAATCTCCGAGGATCGGATCTATTACTTCTATCGGGTGCACCCGAAGTCGGCTCTCGGCTACACGGGCCAAGATGAGACCGCTTTAGGCCGTCCTTCGGGCTCAGATGACTTAGACGACCAGATATACATAACATCCTTCCTAGGCCAGCAGGTCGAGCTTAAGCTCAACGTCGGCCTCACCGCTCACACTGTCTCACTTCCTGCCGGCGTTTCGACGGCGAGGATTCCTATGGCGCTTGGCGAGATACACCTCTCCGCGTTCAGAAATGGGACGGAAGTTGCAAGGAAACAACTTGAATTTCCGATCACAAATGACGGATCGGTCGGTAACTTCAACTATTTCGCGGGAGACCTTAAGCTAGGCTATTCAACGCCAAATCGACCAGATACTGATTTGCACTGAGTGCTTCTTGAGGCTGATGTTTATAAGGGTTAGGCATGACTGCCAACTGGACCAGGATCAGAAGGGCAACTGGGGTCTTCTTGCGTGGTGTTCTAGAAAGTATTCTGGCTTCGTCGCTCATCCCTGCCAGGATCAGAACATCCGCTCTGAGGATTGCTGGCGTTGACATCGGAAAAGGCTGTTACATCAACCCGGGTGTGCGCTTCCGTCTCGGCAGTATCCGCCTGGGAGAGTTCTGTGCTGTGAATTCCGCAACTATCTTAGATGGTACCGGGACGCTACTTATCGGCGACCGGGTGCATATCGGCTGGGGATCCATCCTCCTCACAGGCACCCATACGATCAGGCCTTCTGTTTACCGTCGAGATCGAAACGAGCCAAATCAGGCGAAGGTAACCACAGTCGAACGAGGCTGCTGGCTTGGATCAGGTGTGATCGTGCTTCCGGGAGTCACCATCGCAGAAGGATGCGTCATTGGCGCGGGCTCCGTTGTGGTCGAAAATACTGAACCGAACGGCCTTTATGTCGGTTCACCTGCAGTTCGGCGAAAGGACCTTTCGCTGGAGGAGCAACTCTGAGGTCATTTCCAGGGCCTCTCTTTGATCTGCACATGAGGGATCGTAAGATCAACACCATCCCGGGACAACATCCGTGAGAGGCTTTGCTTGGGTGCAATGTCCACGTCGTCCAAAGACTCGACGAGCCTCTGTCTAAGAGACCAACCGACCCCGATTAGGTTATGTTCGGCCTCACTTAGAAAACCTGAATCAACCAAGGCTGCGAACTCATTTAGGGCAAACTTTTGAGTTCTCGCATCGAGCGCGTGAAAAGCTAGGAGGGACATGCTATTTCGGCGAATCGCAATCCAACCTTCCAAGGGTGCGGTCACATAAGCTTCGGCCAGATATCTAATCGTCGTCTCAGCGCTGAAGCCATTTCGCGATATTTCCGCTGAATAAAGCAATAGCCAAAGATAGGAGTCCCGGGGGTTCACAACAATGGCTCCCTTCAGAGCGTCCTCCCCAGATTGCAACTCTCTATCGATTTCAGCCGCCGTTCGTCTCTCCATAGCTTCTTCACCAGCACGCAGGCTCATCAGGGCGCGCGCGCGCAAAAACTCCGGCTGTAGGAAAGCTGGCTCAGGGGATAATCTGGTCCGTGCCAGAGCCTCAGCCACCACGCCCGACTTAAAACGATCGTCCACCAAGATGCGCTCCGACACGGCACGCGCAGCTACCGTCGACCAGAAGGATGGGAGCACCGTGTGCGACCAAAGTACGCTCGCGCAACCCGCAAAAAACAACAGGCAGCGAACAAGCCACAGCCGAACAAAGTCAAAAGGTCTAAGGGATTTGGTGTTACTCGACATACCCGTAGCGAGCGTAATACTTTTGATAGTAGTATCGTCCGTGGTAGGATTCGTAGCGAGCTAGTAATTTGGTGTCCGCCTTGTTCAAAACCACGCCAAGAAGCTTGTCCTGGATCTCCGGCGCGCCGCGCAGATTGTGACGGACGACATCGATCCTTGTCTTGCCCCACTCCACAACAAACACGAACGAATCAACGAAGGGTGACGTAACGCGCACGTCCACCACAGGCGCCATCGGAGGCATATCGAGCACGACATAATCATATTTCGAACGCAACAGCGCCACGAGGTCGCGCATCGGCTTGGACGCCAGCACCTCATTGGTGTGGAGCAGCTTCGAGGTGGTCCCGGCGGGGAGGATCGCGAGTTTGGTTTGGGGATCGATGCTGACCACATCTTCGAGCTGCGCCTTGTGTGCAACGACGTCGACAAGACCTCCTTGCGCATCCGGCCGCAGCGCACGCGACAGGGACGGGTTGCGCAGATCGGCATCAACCAGGATCACCCGCGCACCGCCATGGGCTATGAGCTGCGCGAGGTTGGTCGAGAGCGTGCTCTTGCCCTCGTTGGGCAGCGTCGAGGTCACCGCCAACACGCGGTTCTCGCGCACGATGGAGTTGAGATCAACCGCCACCTTCAGCGAGCGCACCGCTTCGGAGAAGCGCGACAGCGGATTGTCGACGACATAGCGAAGTAGATCCGGCTCCGGGTTGTTGTTGTTCTTGCGGCCAAACTTGCCGGCGAGCACCGTTGCGGACGCCGGCGCGCCGAGCGCCGGCAGAATCGCGATGCAGTTCGCCCCGAGCTGCTCCTCGACCTGGCCGGTGGTGCGGAACACCTTGTCGGAGAGCTCGCGCGCCATCGCGGCGCCGAAGCTGAGCAGCACGCCGCCGAGCAGCGCCGCGCCTAGAATGACCAGCGACTTCGGCGCGCTCTTGACTTGCGGCGTGGTCGCCGCGCTGATCACGCGCGCCTCGGTGATCGGGAACGACTGCTGCTGCACGCTTTCCATGTAGCGCTGCAGGAAATTGTCGTACATCGCCTGGTAGCTCTGCGCATTGCTCTCGAGCTCGCGGAGCTGGATCTGCGCCTGGTTGGTGAGCTGTGATTCCGAGACGATGTTGGCGAGGCTCGCCTTGATCGCATCCTCGCGGGTTACCGCGATGTCGTAGTCGCTCTTGTAGGATTCCTGAATGCGCTTCAGCTCGTCCGTGATGTTCTTCTTGATCTCAGCCATCTGGGTGCGCAGGTTCACCGCGGCGAGATGGTCGCGGCCGTATTTGGTCGACCAGATCGATTCTTTCGAGGCTAGATCAACATATTGCGCGCGCAACTTGACGATTGTGTCATTCTTCAGCGCATCACCGACGTTCGCATCAGGGATCTCCTGCTTGACGATGTCGTTCATGCGGTCGAGCCGCGCCTTCGCCTCGGCGGTCGACGCATGCGCCATAATGAGCTGACTGTTTACCTCGGCAAGCTGCTGCTGGTTCATGAGCCCTTTGCCGGTGTCGATGATATTGTTGGCAGACTTGAAATCGACCACGGACTTTTGCGCAGCAGAGGCCTGGGTACGCAGTTCCTTGATGCGGTCCTGCAACCAGACGCTGGCACGGCGGGTCGCCTGATACTTCGCCTCGAGCTGGTCGACGATGTAAGCGTCGGCGATGGCATTGGCGATCCGCGCCGCCTTCTGTGGATCGCGCGAGGTGAAGCCAATCTCCATGACATAGGTGAGCCCAAGGCGCTTGATGGTGCGGTTGCTCGCGAAGACGCCAAGTGCCTTGCGCGTCAGCTCGAATTCGGACTGCGCGCGGCCGGAGGAGAACAGGCCGGTGACCGAGCCCATGATGGCACCGAGCAGGCCGCCGCCGCTTCCGGTGAACTCAGGGTCCTCCGTGAGGTGCAGGTCGCGGATTACGGCGAGGCTGATGTTCTCGGATTTCAGGATCTCGACCTGGGTTTCCACCGTCGCGGAATCGATCGCGATGTCGCCGAGCACGGATTGCTGCTGGAACAGCTGCACCTTGCGGGTGTCGATCACCATCGAGGCGGTGGAGGTGAACAGCGGCGCGGCAGTGAAGAGATAGAGCAGCGCCAGGATCACGCAGGCCGATACGATGGCGACCATGGTCGGGAACTGGCGCTTGATAATGTCGAGATAGGAGGTCAGCGCCTGCGACGGGGAGCCGTCGGCCTCGGGGAAATCACGGTTGATCTCCGAGGTCGGCTTGTTCACCTGCAACATCTAGCAATTCCTGAAAATGGATCGATGTGTCTTCTTGGGATTAATGTTCGCCAAAAGCCCAGCTGTGTCCGGAGCAAACCTGATGCCAAAGCCCGCGCTACGCGAACCCCTAGCATAATCCTGCCTGCAATTGAACGTGCTCGATGCTGCGTAAAGCGCCGCTTGCACGACATTTTGCAGGAAGCTTAACGGCGCAAAAGCAAAGCGGCGCCCGCTGGCGCCGCTTTCGAAATGTCGCAAGGGGCTATCGTGAAGCCCGATTCTCAGCGCGGGCTGACGTTGTTGGAGGCGTTGGTGATCCCGGCGGTACCTGCGCCGGAGTTCGGTGAGACGGTGTTCGCATAGTGGAATCCGCCGAAGCTCGGCGCACCGTTGCTAGAACCACCGGAGTTGCCGGGATTGCCGACCGGGCCGCCCGCGCCGGATGAGCCGCCGCCACCGCCACCGCCGGTCGCGGCGATCGCGACGTCGCCGGTCGCGGCCTGGTAGGCGGCGATCACGTCGGGGTTGCCGATGCCGGCGATCGCAGTCTGGATCTCATTGGCGAAAGCCGCATCGCTTTGCGCGGCCATGCGGGCGACCTGGGCGAGGCCGCCGACGATCGCGCGCATCTGGTCCTTGGTGGTCGCGGGATCCTTCAGAAGCGCGATCAGGCCCGGAAGCGTGGTCGGATCGGAGGCGCCGAGGTCGCGCACCCGCGAGATCAGCTGCGGGCCGCCGGTCGGATATTGCTGCAAGAGGCTGTTGGGCGAGGCCTTGAACTCGGAAATGATCTGGGCCGGCAGCTGGCGCTGCGGCGGATAAACGGCGGCGCTTGCGGCTGAGGTGATCGTCGCGGCGAGGGCCGCGGCGGCAGCCATGCGAAGCGCAATCCTGATAACGCTCATAAATAGACCTCCAAAAAATCAGCTGCCCCGATTTGCTTCCTCGGCCCGGGCAATGGCTTGCAGTTGCGGAACCTATCCGAAGAGAAATGGGCTGTCCACTTATTCTAAAGACTTCGTAAACAGCGCAACTGCTTCAAATCTAGACACTTTTATGAAGCTGAGGCATTCGCCGCGAGGTTGCGTCAGCGGTTGAGGTGCGGCCCTCGCCTCGCCCGCCGGTAGCGACGGCATCGCTTGCGGAGCGGCCCTCCCGGGTCGAGAAGGATTGGGCCAGGCCCGCGCCGAAAAGCGCAAAGAATGGAATGCTGTAGCCGGGCACCTGGAGCGTGAAGTCGAGGCACGAATGCAGCAGCGACAGCGTCGCGGTGGCCGCGGCCGCCAGCGGGATGATGGCATCGCGCCGCCGTCCGAACACGCCCTTGGCCAGAACCAGCAGCATGATCGCCCAGCCGAGCGCAACCAAGAGCGCCATCGGAATGCCCACCTCGGAGGCAAGCTCCAGCGGCGTCGAATGCGCGGCATCCCAGATGCCGCGAATCGAGATGTTGGGACTGCGATAGGGCGGAAAGGCCCATTGGAAGGTGCCCATGCCGGTGCCTACCCAAGGATTGTCGGCGATGATTCGAAGCGTGGATTTCCAGGCCTCGACGCGGCCCTCGTCGACCAGGCCCTGGCTGTCGAACCGGCTCGAGACGCGGCCGCCCAGGAGCTGCAGCAGGCCGAGCGCGACGGCAAGGCCCGAGCCGAGCGAGATCCAGATGCCGGTGCGTCGCGGCAGGTCTTTGCGGAGGAAGAGCGTGACCGAGACGATCATCGCGAGCAGCGACAGGCCGACGCCGGCGCGCGATCCCGTCATGAACATCGCCATCAGGTAGATCAGCAGGCAGCCAAGCTGCGGCAGGATTTCCTTTGGCGGGATCGTGCGCAGATCGAGCGACAGGCGTCGCCATTCGATATGCCGCTCCGGCAGGCGGCGGCGGACGTCTTCCAGGATCAGCAGCATCCAGATCACCGCGCAGGAGCCGAAATAGGCCGCCGCCGTGTTGCGGTTGATGAAGGTGCCGGTGACGCTGCCGAGATAGGCCGTCTTGTCCCGCCACAGGATCATGGTGGGCTCGATCAGGAACGAGAGCACGCCGTAGAGCGCGTAAGCCGCGCCCGAGATCGCGATCACCCACAGCAACCGGCGCGCGCGCTCGCGATCGGCGCCGACGGTGATGCCGAGGACGATGGCGAGGATGTTGGCGAGCGGGGCGCCGAGCGCGAAGAACGCCTCGTTCTTGACGATCGAAGCCGACGGGGCGATCGGCACGCCGAGCAGATCCGACGCCTGCTTCCAGATCGGCTGAAATGGCGCGGCCCAAGGATGATCGGAGAGCTGCTCATGCAGCACGAACGCATAAGCGGCGACGATGACCGCGATGCCGGCGAGCAGCCCTAGATGCGGCCTGCGCAGCTCGCGCGTCGGCGCGAAGATCACCGCGATTCCCAAGCACAGGCACCAGAATGCGATCGACAGATCATTGGTCGAGCCGAACGGAAACGGCGCGCCGGCGGCCACGAAGAACAGGATGAAGGTCGCGGGCAGGCTCCACGACCAGCGAATCCTGGACCAGCTTATGTTGGGAGGCCAAAGGCGCATCGTCGTTCTGGAGCGAGCTTTGCTTTAGCTTCTAGAGGAAGCAATCAATCGGATAGATCTTCAGATCAACGTTGAGGCGGCTGTTCCGGGTCTGCGCCCGGAAGGCGTAGAATAACCCAAAGCTGTCACTCCCCGGCTCGAGTTTTATTCCAGGGGTTAATTCATCCGGTGGGACCAGAAGGCCGATGTGCCGGTTGATGGCGGAAATCTCGATCCGCCCCTCCCCCTCGCCGAACCGACCCTCGAGCCGGGTGACGGTGACCTTCGGCAGCCCGCGACGCTGATGGCAGACATCCTCCTCCCACAGCTTGGTCTGTTGGACCAGCGGCTTGCCCGAGCCATCGGGGACGACGATCTCCGGGAAAGACGGGTGCAGCATCCCGAAGAACCGGCTCTCCTTGGAGTTCGCCGACAGCCGGACCGTGAACGAGAGCTCGCCTTTTTCTCCGCGAAGGCGCGACAAGATCGGCGCATCAGGTTCGGCGGAGACTATCACGTCGATGCGATGGCGAACGCCGAGCTCCCCTGCAGCAGCAAGGGCCTGCCCGAACGGTGCAAATCCGACGGCAGAAGGGACGAGAGCCAGAAGACGCCAGAATCCTCGAAAGCGCATGAAGCCCCTTGCAACACTGCGGGATGACCGATGACCGGCGCGACGTGCTCAGTGGCGCCTTGATCCAAATCCCGAACTCCTAGCCGCAGCAGAACCGCTTCGATTGCTAAACGAAAATGGCACCGGGACAAAGCCCCGGTGCCATCGTTTTGGTCGATCAAGTCGGCGTCTTACGGCGCCGTCTTGATGTTGTTGCGGAAGATCAGGACATCGTTGGAGAGGTTCACGGCATCGCTGCCGGTCGCCATGATCACGCGCAGGTAGTTCAGGAACTTGGCAACTTCGACGTTGCGCGAGTTCGAGACGTAGATGATGTCCTGGTTCTTCATCATGACCTTGGTGGCGAGGAAGAAGCCACCCGGATCGCGGAAATTGACCGCGAAGATGACCGGGATCGTCTCCGACGTGTACTTGCTCACGTCGATGCCGAGCTGAGCGGCAACCTCGCGCGGCTCGCGACGGTAGAGATACACGGCAGCCGGATCGGCCTGGCCATCCAAGAGACCTCCGGCCTTGCCGACGGCTTCGCCGAGGTTGATGCGCCATGCATCGAAATTGAACTCGCCGCTCTGGCCGCTGGCGCCGAACGCCAGGAACTTCTGCTGCTCGCGATAGACATAGATGCTGTCGTCGGGGCGAACATAGATGTTGTTCTCAGGCGTCATCACGAGATTTTCGAACGGCACGGTAGCCCGCCGTCCGGCACGCTCCAGCATGACCCAGGTCTCGAAGCCCTGACCCTTGATACCGCCGGCGCGGGTGATCGCATCGAGCACGCGATCCTTCGCACCCGCCGCGCTCGCCGGATAACGCGCCGGCGTATTGACCTCGCCGAGCACGCTGATGAGCTGGGTCCGCTGCGAGGACATCGCAACCACAACCTGCGGCTCGATGGCGCGGTTGGATATCTTTTCAACGATGGCTCGCTGAATCTGAACTGCTGTGAGGCCCGCCGCCTTGACCTGACCGGCATAGGGCACGGTGATAAAGCCGTCATTGTCGACCGATTGATCCGGGATCGTCACGAAATTACCCGGACGGACGCCGGCTTCCGCCGGGATGAACAGACCACCGGCGGCAGCTTCGAAGATGGTAACGCTGACGACGTCGCCGATGCCGAACACGATGCTGGCCGGCGGCCGCTTGTCCGTGAAGGCCCCCGCGAGCCCCTT
Source organism: Bradyrhizobium sp. SPXBL-04 (assembly GCF_051853035.1). NCBI lineage: Bacteria > Pseudomonadati > Pseudomonadota > Alphaproteobacteria > Hyphomicrobiales > Nitrobacteraceae > Bradyrhizobium > Bradyrhizobium sp. SPXBL-04. The sequence goes on from NZ_CP182472.1 coordinate 6,823,861, forward strand.
GGGCTCATGGGTGTGCAGAATCTTCACCGTAGCCGGATTGATCGGCACCAGCTCATAGGCCGGCGCATTTTCGGTCTGGATCTTATTGTTGACGTCATCCGTCAGCGGGCCCGAACCTGGATTGGTTGAACACGCCCCGAGCGCTAGAGCGGCCGCCAGAAATGCCGGCTTGAATACATAAGTTTTGGCAAAGGAATGCATGAATCGCGCCCCAAGAGACCCCAATTACCGTCGATTGGTACGGCGGCGCGGGCGGTGCGACAAGGGTTCCCTAGTGGTTAACGGTGCGATCAGTCGGCTACTGTTGCGTGCGAGCCACTCTTTGGGGCTTAGTTTAACCCTTTGTGACTATTTGTTGTATTTCGTGTGCCCGGTCGGCGAGCAAACCGCCCAAGTCAAGGCGCGGTGTGGCGAGCGCGACGCGTCTTGACCTTGCCGCCGTCTGCTAAGGCTGGGCCTGTTAAGAGTAGGACCCCCCGTGTCTGGTCTCCTTCTGATCCCGCTGCTGGCAGGTTCCCTCCTTGGCGCCGCTGATCGCCCATTGGACGGTACAATACCTTGCGCTGACAGCGCCCGATCCACCTGCCACGGCCCGGCTGTTTTTGAGGTCGCCGCCACCTCCTCCGTCTGGAAGTTCACCCGGACCCAAGGGACGAAGGACGGCGAGAGCTTCGCCGCGATCATGAAGACGGCGGACACCAGCCAATCCGATCCGGACTTCGCCGGCCTGATCGTCCGTTGCGCGCCGAAGGGCAAGATCGACGTGTTGGTGGCCTTGATCCGGCCTTTCCCACCGCGGAGCCATCCTAGGGTCACGATCGCTGCGGCCGGCGGCGGCACCTTGACCTTTGATGCCAGCATGGCGGCCGCGGGGGCCGCCGTGCTCTTGCCCGATGAGGTCTCGGCCTTTGCCGCCGGAAAGTGGCAGACGACCCCCTCACTGTCCGTTGTCGTCAAGGAAAGCGACAGCGAGATCAAAGGTACGGTGGCCCTAAGCGGACTGCGGGAGGCCTATCATTCGCTGCTGGCAAATTGCAGCCAATAGGCCAAATTTAGCCATACAACTTAAGGGTCTTTTTAGCGGGGGAACCTAGGGTCCGGAGCACGGAGAGTGTTTCGGATGACCGCGTTTTTGATTTTCAGCTTTCTCGTAGGTGCCGTGCTGGGCCAACGCTTTCGCGTCCTGGTGCTCCTGCCGTTGACCTTCGTCATGGTGCTCGCTGCCATTCCGGTCGGCTTGATGGTCGATCTCACCGTGGTTGAGAGCCTGAAAGACGTGGTGTTCGCCGCCATCGCCCTCCAGGGCGGCTACCTCTTTGGTTCAGGAGCGCGCTTTGGCCTTGCTGCCGCGCGTACCACCCGCGTATTCGCCCGCCCGGTCAAAACCGTCCGCTGATGGCGTCGGACTGACGCTGCGATGAATCTTTCGCGAGCGCGCGAAAGGTGAAGACCGAGCTGTTGTCCTGACGGAGCTCTGTTTGAAAACCCACCGACCGCTTGTATGGTGACCTGACCGTTTCAGGATTCCCTTCGAGCGCGCCGTTTGTCCTTCGCTTATTTTGCCCTCATCGTTTCAATCGTCTCAGCTTCTGCTCTCGAAATTGCCGGCGCCAGGGTCGGTGCGCAGCTCGGGACGATGGCCGCAGCGCTGAGCTTGCTGGCGGCCGCTTCGGCCGCGCGGAAGGCCGACTACGACCATTATGTGCGCGCGGCCGCCTGGGGCCGGTGGATCCTGCTCGCCATTCCGCTGTGCATCGCGGCCCAACTCGTCCCTCTTCCGCTGAGCTGGGCGCATCCGATCTGGGCCAGCGCTCACGACGTCCTCGGTGGCCTGTCGCTCGGGCCGATCACGGCCGATACCGGCTTGACGGTGAACGCGCTGCTGCTGGCACTCGCGGCGATCTCGTTGCTCGGCGTCACCATCCTGGTGGTCCGCAACCGCGGCCGTGCCGAGCTGGTTCTCTTCGTGCTCAGCGGAGTGACCGCGGTCTCCGCCTTGACCTTGGACTTGCATCGGCTGTCGCCGGCCGTTGCGGCAGCCGCGCCCTCTGACTTCACCACGACTTTGGCCGGCTTCGGGCTCATGCTCAATTTAGCGGTCATGCAGCTCGCTGCTGAACGGGCCGAAACGCATCACTCGGTCCTGCGCTCGATCGCGATCGGCCTTTGCGGCCTTGTCGGGACCCTGTTCTGCGCAGCCGCGATCTTTGGGTTTTCCGGAACGAACAGCGCGATCGCAGCGGCCTTTGGCGTTATGCTGATCCTGCTGATCCTCGTCATCCGGAGGCTCGACCTCTCGCCGTTGGCCGCGGGCGCATTGTCGGCGGCAGCTCTGATCGGCGCGACCATCATCCTGACCTTCCTCTTCGAGAAGAGCTCTGGGCCGATCCTCATGCAGCTCATCCCGGACGCGGGAGGCGAGACGAAGGCCGCCCTCGAGCGGATGTTGGCCGACACACGCTGGTTCGGCGCGGGGGCAGGAAGCTTTTCGGCCGTCGCGAAGATCTATCAGAGCGAGGCTGGCACGACTTTGGCTGCGCCCTCGGCGGCCATCGCCGTCTTTGCGGATACGGGATGGATCGGTTTGACCGCCATGATGGCAGTAAGCCTGATCGCTCTGGTGCGCCTGTTCTTCGGCGCGCTCCAGCGCGGACGCGACTCGTTCTTCCCAGCGGCGACCGCGGCCTGCGTTCTCTTTGCACTCGTCCAGAGCTTCGCCGGTCCGGGACTGCTGCGCCCGGCAGCGATCCTGTGTCTTTCGGTGATCGTGGGACTGGGGCTGTCGCAGAGCGTCAGCCAATCCTCATCACGATAGAACGCCGATCATCAGACGGCGCGATCGCCGAGTGACGCCCAGTAGTTCGGGTTCTTGGGTGACTGGATGCGGACCCAGCGATAGGGCTTCTTCGACCACGGCAGGATATGGCCGGAGAGATTGTCCAGCACGAGATCGCCGGAGAAGGTGCGCACCACGACCACGAGATGGTGCTCGCCCCAGGTCGTCACGACCTCGCTGAGCAGCACCGAACGCGCCGGAAAACCCTTGGCGATCAAATCGTGGCGTTTTGTCACAGCGTAGTCGTTGCAGTCGCCGCTCGCCGGATGCAGCAGCCATTTCTCGCCGCGCAGCCCCTCCAGGTTGGCCTCGGGACGGATCGCGGTGTTGATCCTTTGGTTAACCTCTTGCATCTGCGCCAGCCGTTCGGCCGTAAGCTTCAGACGACCGCCCCTGAACACGATCTGCTGCGGCCGCGGCCTGCACTCGTCCTTGTACTTCAGGCAAAAGATGGTGAACGCCATCGGTGCCAGAGTCGGCTGATCGAACTTGATGTACTGGATGGCACCGCGCAACCCCAAGGGCGCGCCGACGAAGGCGGCTTCCGCTCTCTGCTGCAACCCCGCAGCAACGACGATTGCGGCCACGGCCGCCAGGAACTTTACAACTTTGCGCATGTCGCGCTCCCCTTCTTGTAGGAAAGGACGCTACGCGAGACCTCTTGAAATACGGCTCAAAGGCCACGCGATCCTTTAATCAAAATGCGGGCGCGTTGGTTGCAAACAATTAAGAATATCGATGTGTGACTGGTTCTGCTAAGAGCGGTCACGACGCTCGTGACGCTGGATGCGATTCGACCGACCTGATGGGCCTTTCCTCACGCTTTCGAAAGAAGACCAAGCCTCGGCTTCCCGACGGCGTTCGCGTCTATGCGATCGGCGACGTGCATGGCCGCGCCGATTTGCTTCAATCGCTGTTAACCGTGATCGACGCCGATCTTGCCCGCTCGGCCCCCCAACGAGCCATTCAGGTCTTTCTCGGCGACTATGTCGACCGCGGCCCGGACTCGCGTGCCGTTCTTGATCTCTTGATCGCGCGCTCGAAATCACACGAGACGGTCTGCCTCAAGGGCAACCACGAAGTCTTCCTGCTCGAGGTCCTCAAGGACCCCGCCCGCCTGCAGGAGTGGCGCCACTATGGGGGCCTCCTGACGCTGGTCTCCTATGGCATCAGGCCGACCATGAATCCGTCCGCGGAGCAGCAGGTCGAGCTGATCGAGGAATTGAAGCGCGCGCTCCCGCCCGAGCATCTCGCCTTCCTCCAGCAACTGCCTTCCTCCTTCACCTGCGGCGATTTCTTTTTCGTTCACGCCGGCGTCAAGCCGGGCATCGCGCTCGATCGCCAAAAGGATGAGGATCTGCTCTGGATCCGCGAGGAATTCCTGGCCTCCGAGGAGCGCTTCGGCAAATATATCGTTCACGGTCACACGCCGGTCAGCGCGCCCGATATTCGACCAAACCGCATCAACATCGACACCGGCGCCTACGCGACCGGAAACTTGACGCTGTTGACGATCCAAGGCGATAGTCTGCTCGCAATTTAAGAGCTGAACCTCGGTCCCGTCGTCGGCTCGCGCTCACAGGCCTCGTCAATTCCACCATGAATCGCATGATCCTGCTTCGTGTCATCGGCATCTTGACCGCAATCGTGCTGGCGCTTCACGCCGGCATGGCGTTCTACGGCGATCTCATACGGCCGAACTTTCGTGCGAGCGACTTGTTCTCGGGCGAGATTCCGCCCGACAAGGCCAAGCTGGCGGCAGCCGGTGGCCTTGCATCCTTTTCATGGGATGGCGAGCTGCTTGCGAATTACGCGGCAGCGATGGCCGCTAACTTCCTTCACCGCCCCTCCATGGACGCGGGCGGCAGGGCCAGCGAGAACAAGGCAGCTCAAGGTGCCGTCGTGGCAGCCTTGAAACTATCACCGATCAGGCCCGCGCTATGGCTCACGCTCGGCACGCTACAGGCTCAGGCCAGCGAGGCGGTAACGCCTGCGGTGAAGATGTCTTACTTGACCGGATCGGTGCCGATCGACGTTGCCTTCTCTCGCGTTCAGACTGTGACGTCGAGCGCGGCCGCGACCGATGAAGAGATCAAGCTCCTGGCGCAGTCCGACATCCGGTCGGCGCTGGCCAATCGCTCTCGTTACGAGCCCCTGCTGATCGCGGCTTATGTGCAGGCGACGCCGCAAGGCAAGTCGCTGCTGCTCGAGACCACGAAAGTGACCGACCCCAAATTCAACGAGATTATGCGGCGATACTGAACCCGTGCGAGCTTCGTTGCCATCGTTCCTTGGGCTGCAGCGAATTCCTCAGCGCACCGATTTCGGGTTGACCGGCACAAAGTCGTGGTCGCGGCGCGGTTGCTCGGATCGCCCCTGGTAGACGAACATGCCTTTCTTGGTCGCGACGATGTCGCCTCGTTGCAAGCTCTCGTCGTTGAGGAGACGTTCGCTCGCGACAAGGTCCGGATCTTCCGGAATCGGCTTGTAGAGCTCTGGATGCTCGCGCCGCTTGCGTGAGACCTCCTTGGCTCGGCGCCGCGCGTCCTCGATCCGCTGCCGCCATTCGTCGCGCGTGATCTCCGGCTCGCTTGGCGGAAGATAGTCGTTGATCGAGGGCTCCGGTTCGGTCTGAGCGAGACACAAGGACGGACAGGCAAGACTAAGGCCGAGCACACCGGCAACGATGATGACCGCCTGAGGCAGCTTCCCAAACCGCCTTTCACAGTGGCGACGTCGAGCCGTTCGCACGCTGATGACTCCAGGCAGAGCGACAAGGACTGCCATTGACCAATTTCCTCATCTTCAGCTTTTCAGTCTATACCTTTGCCGATTGCAAGAAAGCCAATTCGCGGGGCAACCTTTCCACTTAGCTCGCGGGGATTTCAGCACCTGGGGGCCTTCGGGGCCGTCCTATCAAAAAATTGAAAAACAACCCCATGCACAGTAGCCGGCACCAGTCGGATCAATGGGTTACGCCTTTTCCGAAATTCGGATTGACTCGTCGGGCAAAACAGGGGCAGGATGGCATGATCCGGAAAGAGGCCGACGGATTGATTGATGTATCTGAGATCCGCGTCATTTGATCGGCTTGAGGGCAAACGCTCTGTTCTAAGACCTCGTTAGGTCATTGCTGTTAACTTCGGCACGCGCTGGTGGAGTTGCCGAGAATGCGTGCAAGACCGTTATTGCTGTTAAGTATTGCCGTCGCGGCTTCCTTCATGTCTGGCCTGACGGCGCACGCCAGTCCCGTGTGCATCAAGGAGCGGACGCCGTTTGCCTTTTCGGAAGATTCAGTGAGATGGACCATGTCGATCGCGCCTGGGGCAGATTGCATCCAGGGACTGCGTTGGTCGTATATGCAGATTTTCAACGTGTCGGTCGTGAGCGGGCCATCATGGGGACAATTGGCGGTGGTCGGGTCCGGCTTCCGCTATTCGGCAGGAAACGAAACGCCCGGCGCCGACAAGTTCACGCTGGTGATCTCGGGCAAGAGCCGTCATCATCGCGGGACATCGATCCTGGAGGTCGAGGTAAACCCGCAATAGCTGTCTCACGACGCCACCGAAAGGTGCAGGCAGGGCTAACGACGGCTCGACCCGCTGCCCCGGGTTCTGTTCCCGTGATAGGGGTGAGCGTGTCCGCCCCTCGTCACGGGAGGCTCGATTCGACTCGGAATATTTGGCGTCGCTGTGGAGGGCGAGGGCTGCGACGGGTTGACGATGATCACGTTGCGATTGGGCGTCGACGGATCGTTGACGCCCTGGGCCCAGGCACCGGCAGGCACGACAAGCGCGAGTGTGATCAAGACTAAGCGTTTCATGCGAGATCTCCCGAGCAAGAACGTCAGGGAGGCGAACACCGTTCCTTCACGGCTGCTTCACGGTTCCTTGCGTGACCTCACCGAGGCACGGCAATCAGCTTGCCATCCCGCCAGACGCCTTGGACCGCCCTTCCGGCAGGAAGGCTCCCCGTCACATTTCGGACGGCGGTCGGCCGCGACGCGGCCTGGATGGTCTGCGCCTTTTTCGTGGGCGTTGTGATGATGCTGGAGCTGGTGGTGTTGGCCTGATCCTTGACCCCTTGCGCCGAAGCGGGCTGAACCAGGAACGCCAAAAATGTGATTGCTGTCAAAATGCCGCGCATCGTCAAACACCGGAAAGAGGAGCTGGGCGAAATGTCACAGGTTTTTGCCCAAAAGCAAGCTCTTCGAGACATGTGCGCGCAGGATCGAGGGATCCGGGGATGAAAAAGCCTAGCGAAACAGCTGTATCCGGGGTAGTTGATCGGCCTTGATGACCGAGCCCGGCGACACTGCAGCCAACGCGGACGAGATCAAGGCTGGACTTGTCCGCCTGTTATCAGGGCGGATCCGCGAAATCTCCGACGACCCCGGGCAGATGCGGGACGTCGTTTACGAATTGGCCCGCATCAGGCTGCTGGAACAATTCAACCACGCCGATGCGCGGGAGGCGCGAGCGCTCCAGCAAGTGCTCGAACGCGCCATCCGGGAGGTCGAACGGTCCTTTGAACGAAGCGAGCCGTCCTCACCGGCAAGGGCAGCCGCCACTGTCGTGGCGAATTCTGCGCCGGACAACGCCCCTGCTCCGCCGCCCATTCCGACGCCGCCGGCTATGGCTTCGCCAGCCCCTTCGAAGGCCGCGGAAACGCCACGCGGACCCGCGGCACCGTCAAGATCGCTGGACCAACTCAAACGGAGCGGCGCCTTCAAATCTCTCGTTCGATTGACCGGCATCCTCCTGGTCATTGCGTGCGCCGGGGCCGCGGCTGCCTATTGGTCGCGATTGAGGACACAACCGACCACATTGTCGCAGGTGGCGCTGCCGCTCGAGCGCGCACCCAAAGGCCCGGAATCTCAGCCGGCTGTCACTCCGACTCCCTCGGTGGGCGAAACCGTTGAACGGACCCCGAATAAGGAGCCGACGCAAGCTGCACAGCCGTCGATGCCTTTGCCGACGACGTTCGGCGTCTACGCCTTGAGCGAGGGCCAGCTCCATGAGCTCAAGCCGGTGCCCGGAAAGATTCCGGACCGGCGCGTCGCGATCTCGGCAGCCATCAACACGCCGAGCGCAACCACATTGATGGGCGGCGACGTCAGATTCATCGTGTTCAGGCCCGACGGGGGTGTCGATGCGAGCGGAACCGAAGTTCGGGTGGTCGCGAAAGTCTCCCGGGCGATGGGCGTCGATGCCACCGGGAAAGCCGCCATGGTCAGCGCCGGCGATTCCTGGGTCATCCGCAGCATGTCGTACCCCTACAAGGTAGGTCCGGTCGAAGACCAGTCGAGAATGCTGTTGCTCCAACCAGAGCAAGACGGCTTTACGCTCGCCCCCGGCCGCTACGTCGTGGTGGTCAAGGGCATGGGCTACGACTTCACGGTCGCCGGAACGGTCACTGATCCCAATCAATGCGTCGAACGCATCAATGCGGCGAACGGCGCGTTCTACTCGCCCTGTCCGCCGCCTCGACGCTAAAGCGCGATGAGATCAGGATGTATCGTCACCGCGCTTCAGGTTGTTGTTTGAGCATGATCTTTTCGGAAAACCGCGGCGCACTTTTCCGGATCATGCTTTAAAGCATGATCGGTTCTGATTGAATCAGAACCAAGCTCTAGATTCTTGTTTTGACGCGTTTTCTTCCCGCGAATCGGTATCCACTTCGCTCGAAAACGCTCCGGCCGTAGCCACCCTGTTCTTATTTCGCCGGCTTGTTGTCCTTTGGCGCGTCCGCCGGCATGTCATCGACCTTGCCATTGTTGGCAACGCATTTTTGGAAGTATTCGCGCTTATCCTTGGCCGTTCCTTTGGTGCTCCCGGCCGCGGGGTTGCCGATCTGTCTGGGCGGAAAGGCCTTGGCCATCGCCGCATCGCATGCGCGGGCCACTTCCGCCGTGATGGCCGAAGCCGTCGCCGGCGCGGCCAGCGTCAAAGCGCATGCCAATCCAACCAACGTCCTCAAATTCTTGACTGGCACCTCTTCGCTCCTTCAATCCATGAATGGCCGCCGAACCATATCAAAAAGGGTCGAAGCGCCCAACGGCAAAGCAGCGCCGAATTGTCACGCGGTCGACCTGCCTGCCGCAGGGCTATCGGAAATGACTCTTGGCGGCGGCCTGCGCGCACACGCCTCGTCCTTCGAGACGGCGCTTACGCGCCTCCTCAGGATGACGCTAATCGGCGTCAGCCCCGTTGAAACTGCTGCCGCGCATTCCGTCCTCATCCTGAGGAGCCCGCCTAGAGCGGGCGTCTCGAAGGATGGCCGCAGAGCGCGCAGCAAGATCCGCGATACTAGCTGTCGAGCTGCGGCGGCTTGAAATCCGGAAAGCGGGTGAGCATTGCGGTCTTGACGAACTTCAAGTGCGCGATGGTGCTTGCCAATTCCTTGAGCCGTCGCTGGCCATTCGAGATGTCGGCCGCAAAGAGATCCTGATGATAATTGTCGAGCGGCTCCCGCTCGAGATACTCATCGGTGCCGTTTCCGAAGGTGACGGATGCACGTGCGAGAGCATCGTCAACACGCCGGTTGAGGCCGGCCTGCTCCCTCTCCGCCTCCTGCAATGCTGTTTCGATCGCCGCCAGCACGGCACCGATCCGCGCGCGGTCGGTCTCTGCGTCACGCTCGACGGAGCGGGCTTTAAAACCTTTGTCCTCACGGCGGGAGCCGAGAAGATTGTGTGCGCGCGCTCTCAGGAACAGCTGAAACATTTGGGCCATCCCACATTCGAGATTTAGGCGGCTACCATCGGACAGACATAGTTAACAAAGCTTAAATCCTGCGCCCGCTCCGCCTGGCTTTGTGCGATCCACGCCCGCCAAGCCCCTTCGTGCTTGGAATAGAGCTCAAGCCAGCGAACTTCGTCCGCCGCAACGGCTCCGTCGTTCACACAAATCTCGGACGCGAATTGCGCCGTCTCGTTCTGTGAAGGATCCAGCGCTTCGAACTCCGCCGTCTCTTCCAGCGAAAGGCCGATCAGGACGCGATGCCCTTGGGCGTCGACGAAATACCTGCGGGGTGCGTTGTGCCTTTGATCAATCATTCGAATGGCCCTCATTCATGATCCAAGGCCCCGGAAGATCTTTCAGTCGCCGATCAAAGGTACAAACAAAAGCGATCAAAATGAGGACGCAAGTCGCGCCCAGCAACGCAATCAAATAACCCATCTACGCCCACTCATGCGGGCCCCGAGAAAATCGAGGCGGCTAAACTCTTGCAATGAACCGATACGTTTTAGGTTGCCTTTCCGAAGCTCTCAAGGACCGCACCACGTTAACCTAACCGCACATGGTTATCCGACCTTGCCGCAAGGCAAGATCAACTTCCGACCGAAACATCGCGCCCATGGTTCTGCCATTACGATGGATGCTCGCTTTGTCTCACTCCCATCGATGCCGGCGTGTAGGGCGCATAGAGACGATATCGTTCTGATCGCTTGCGCGAGCGCCACGCTCGCACACCATAGCCACAGCCAAAGCCAGCTGCGAAAATCGAAATCAAAACCAGAATCGCAAGCATTTGGAATGTTCCCAATTTTCGGAACGCTCCTCCCGGTACATTTCAACGTGATGTTGCGACGACTTCAAGGTCATCGGCGCTGAAACTTTTGTCAGACGATCATGAAGTTTGTGCAACATGGTGCTTGAAGTTTGGTCGCGCGAAAACCTAGGGGCAGGAGAGGATGACGAAATCTCTCATTGTTCGAGAGCGATATCCAGCCGACGATGTTAACCGCTGTTCACCTCGGCAAGCAGCCGCAAGCTGCAAGCGCGCTGGTGGTCGAGCGTGTCCGTACTCTGCCTGATGAAGTCGCTTCCGACACATCTTTCGCACGCGGCTGCTGGCGATTGCAGATAACACCGACGAAACCTCCGTGGTTATACGGAGCGTCATACACCAACTTCATCGCGGTAAGGTTGAGCGGTTAGCTTAATCCGCAGTGTTTGTTGCGAAGTCTCGCGTTTCGCTTATCCATCTTCGCACCGGGCTCCCCCAAGTCCGGCCCCACCCAAGCAAAGCCGTCGAGCGAACATGGGTCGCTTGGCGGCTTTGTCCCTTGTGTCGACGAGAGGATCATTTCGGTTATGGCGCGCAAGCCCTGGTCGTTCAAGGAAGACCGCCGGCTCATGGAGTTGGCCAAGTCTTCGGCTTCGCTGGAAGAGGCGGCGAAAGTTCTCGGGCGCTCGACTGATGCGATCAAGCGCATGGCGTTGCGGCTTGGTCTTTCGTTGAAGCCGAAGACGAACAAAAAAGGCTAGCCTCGGAAACAGAGAGTCGAGGATCATCGCGGTAACGCTCCTCTTCGACCCAGCCGCAGCTTTTCGCCTTGGCAGGACGGGACCAAAGCAACCATTGGGTGTTTGATTCCAGACTTCACGGCGAGGTCTGGCAGTGCTCCACTTTGCCATTTCCGCGATATTGGTTTGGCTGGCGATCAACGTCGCTTTCGTGGTGCTTCGGCTGCGAGCCACCCGCCATCCCGCCACGCTCCACAGCGATAGGCCGAGCCGACCTTCTCCAGAGGTCATTTCCGTCCGCCATCGCGGCGGGCGGTGAGCGCCAATTGAGCCGCCTGCCTGCGGCGGTCCGTCCGGCCCGTTCACCGGCCAGTTGTACGTCTTCTTCTGGGCCCCTCTAAAGGTGGTTCCGTAGCTGGGGCATCCCCGTTCCTTCGGCCCGTTAAACGCTATCTTAGTCCCCGCAGGCTAGGATCAATTTTCCAAGCCTGCCCTGAATTTCGCCCGGACCGGATGAGATTACAGCGACCCGACCTCCCGTTTGCGGCGCTCGTGCTTGCGAGCACGATGGCGTTCGCCCTGGCGGGCCATTTCGCGGCGGAGGCCGTCCTTCGCCACCAGCAGGCGCATCAGCTGAGCGAGTTGACCGAGGTCGTTCTGCGCCGCTCCGAATTTGCGGTCGATTTTGCCGCGGCCAGCCTGGACGAGCTCGCAAAGCGCAATCTCGCCAGCTGCGAGCCCGCGGCATTGCAAGCCATCCGCCTCCACGTCTATCAGCGCTCGGCGATCAAGGACGTCCGCCTCGTCAACCCGGACGGCTCGGTGATCTGCTCGGCCTATTCCGAGACGCTCGAATTCGACAAGGGATGGGTGAATCGCCGCGATATGCTGCCTTCGCGCGACAAGGCGCTTTCGCTGTTCCGCGTGGAGCAGTTCGGCGGCGACGCCTTGGGCGTGCTCAGGGACATCAATGGCAGCTCCGCCCTCGTCGCCATTGTCGGCATCAACGCCAGCCTGTTCGACATCATGCCTGCCGAACTGCGGGCGCACAGCGAGGTGATCCTCGCCTTGAGCAGTGGCGAGAAGCTTGGCGAATTCCAGACCGACGCCGGCAAGTCCCTGCTGGAGCCGATCAGCTTCGACAGGACTTCCACGCGCTTCCCGCTTCATGCCACGATCGGGCTCGAGCATGCGGTGCTTTCGAGCTGGAATCACGAGGCTTATTGGCCCGCGCTCGCAGTAGCCCTTGGACTTGGCGCAATCTTTGGCATCCTGCTGGCACGCAGCCGCCGAATGGAGGGGCCCGTCGCCGATCTCGACCGGGCGCTGACGGCCGGCGAATTCAAGCCGTACTACCAACCGATCTTCGATCTCAGGACAGGTCAGATCAAGGGCTGCGAGATTCTGGTTCGCTGGCTGCGCCGAGATGGCTCGGTCGTCCCGCCGATGAACTTCATTCCGCTCGCCGAATCCAGCGGACGCATCCAGGCGATGACCTGGCAGATCCTGGGATCGGCGCTCGCCGAGCTGAAGCCATTGCTGAGGGCAAACAAGAATTTCAAGATGTCCTTGAATGTCGTGCCCGGGCATCTCCTGAGTGCAGGCTTCGTTGAAACGCTGCGTCGCAAGGTTCTGACCGCAAGGGTCTCCGCGCGCCAGATCGTGGTCGAGATAACCGAGCGCGACGAGCTCGACGATCTCGCGCGCGCTGCGGCGGTTGTCGCCGAGCTGCGGGACCATGGCTTCCGCGTCGCCATCGACGACGTCGGCGTCGGCCATAGTGGACTGTCTCGACTGAAGGGCCTCGGCGCCGACATGATCAAGATCGACAAGTTCTTCGTGGACACGATCACGGTGGACGCGTCGACGACGACGATCGTGGAGATGCTGGTGGCGCTCGCGAGAGACCTCCATATGGGCGTGGTCGCGGAAGGCATCGAGACCGAGGAGCAGCTCCGCGCACTGCTCGCATCCGGCGTAGCGGAGGGCCAAGGTTATCTCGTTGCGCCGCCCCTGCCCTTCGCGAGGTTTAGTGAGCTCGTCGAGTCGCGCCGGGCGGCGCAGTCAGGCGCGGCGGTCTCGAACGATGCGGCCTTGGTGGCCTGACCGTCGAGGAAGAACTTCCATTTCCCTAACGGGGGGTGACCCGCCAAACGGTATCACCGTGCTTGTGCCAGCGGAGCCTTTGGCGGCGGCCAGCGCCTTTAACGATATTTTCGTCTTTCGAACCGGACGGGCGCCCAACCTTGTATGTTGGCGCCATGCGCAGGAGCCACCTCATCGCAGCCGCGAGCATCTGTCTAGCGCTGATCGTCTATGCCACCCTGGCGAAGCTGGCGGGAAGACCCGCGCTCATGGGACATCACGAGGCCTATTGGATCGTCGTGATCGAGCGCTTCAGCGCCTATGGTCTGCTCGGCTTCCTTCTTTCCTTCCTGCTGCCGGGACGGCTCGGTTTGGCTTGCTCGCTCGTCGTGGCGGTCGCTATGGGGCTGGAGCTGATGCAGGCGTTCATACCTGACCGGGATGCGGGCTTTCTCGACGTACTCCAGAAGGCGGCAGGAGGCACCGTCGGCGTCATGCTCGCCCAGATGATCCTGGCGTTCTTGCCGAGACCGCCGTCCTGAAGCGACCGGCATCGCTTGAGCGAGATGACCGGTGGCGCGCACAACCGGGTCCTTACTTCATCATCTGGCCGCGCAACTCACCGCCCGGGTTCGCGGCCGTATGGATGTTCGCGTACCATTTTCCGGTGAGCAGATCTGCCGCTTGCGCGTCGGTGAGTGTGGCACTGCCCTGGATCGGGCTTTGCACCGTCTTGAACGGGAGGACGATGCCGGCGTTCGTGCCAGCTTCGCCGGGGCCATGGAAATGCGCCCCCATTGCCGGTCCCGTCAGCCCGGCATAGGTGACGGTGTAAGTCAGAACCTTCGTTACAGTGTCGTAGCTGGCTTCTGCCTTGCCCGATCCGGACGAGCTGTTCGGGGGCACTTCATTGCCTCCCTTGAGCTCGGCTTGCAGCTTCACGGCTTCCGCGTTTGCTATTCCGCTCGCTGCAATGACGCTTCCAACCAGCGCGATCGTCCCCAACAGTGCCACCGACGGCCGACACACGGCTTTGCTCATGCACTCCTCCTGCAGGCTTCGCTCCCCATCGCGATTTGAACACCGACGACAGCCGGAAATTCCGCTGCAGAGCTTATGCTGATTCGGGACAACGAGCGCGGGAATTAGCCTTCGGCGTAGGCCGGAACATGCGGAGGTTCAGGCCGCCCCATGCCTGTTGTGGAGCTGGGTGGGAGCCAGCAGTTCGGCCATTTGCCGGTGGGTGTTGTGCAGCGCCTCAATGGCGCAATCGAGATCGAAATCCGCCTCACGAACGGATGCAAAGAACTTGGCCGTCAGTGCCAGATCGAGTTTGACCCGCGTCGTCCCGTCGCGACTTTTGCGACGATCGAGCGACAGATGGATGGCGCGGTCCCTGGCCTCCATTGCGCCGCAGCCGCAAAGCGCGCCGAGTTCATCGTATGTCATCCAGATTTGAGGCATGTTCTTCCACCACGCTTGATCGGCCGCGAGACTAGCTCCCCGCTTCTAAAGGCAGAGTTGCTGCAGCGCGGCCGCGGCGTGATTTCGAGACAACAGCGTCAATGCAACGCTAATCACGGCGGCAGGCGCGGAGCTGCGCGATTTCATTTGGACGGGCCTGCCGTGAACGGATGCCGCGGCCGGTAACGGCTGTCGGGCCCCTTGGGCAGCTTATCTGCGTTCAGCCTCACGACTGCGCTCCTGACGTCGGCAGGCGGCGCGTCTTCCTGGCTGTAGATCAGCGTCGCCTCGAACTTCACGTCAGGCGCTTGCTTCGCCGTCCCCGAGCAGGTCGCCATCGCACCGCTGAAGACGCCGGAGAGATAGACTTCGACCTCGTCACGTCCGAACACGGTTGGCGGGCCCTCCGCATGACGGCGCGTGGTCAGAACGGCCGTGAAACGCTGGTCGTCATCGAATTGATAGGAGCCGCCATAGGTGAAGAAGCTGTCGCTGCCCGAAATCCGGCCCTGGGACAGATGCACAATGCCGGTGCCTTGCGCCTGCGCGGTTCTAAACCACGCCGCGTATTTGCCCTCTTTCAGCATGGAAACATCCGTCGTGAATTCCATGCGTATTTGCAACGAACCGTGGGGCGCGACAATGACCCAAGCGGCGTGCATTCCGCCACGGTTAATGCCTCGCAAAGTCAACCTGTCAAATTGCTGAAGCCGGCGGCGACGTCAGAACAGTTCTATGCCGTCATCGGCAGTCTCGACCGCCTCGACCCGGCGCGTAGTGGCGATCGACGCCAGCCCGCGCGTTTGCAGGAATTGCCTGTGGACGTCCCGCTCGCGCTCCATCGTGTAGCGCGCGAAGAGTTCATCGAGCACGGCCTCGTCCTGCGGAAGTGGCTTCTGCGCGCCGGCACCGGCCGTCTCGAGGCGCGCGGCGACCGCGGGCAAAGCCGCGGAGCCTTCGCCGAGCGTGCTCATCAGGCCTTGCGCCGAATTCATCAGCCCCTCGAACTCCGCGCCTTCAACCACGAGCCGGCTCATCAGCTTGCCGAGCCGTTCATTGCCGGCCTCGACCTCGCGCAGCGCCTGAAGGATCTGCGGCTCGAGCTTGGCGAGCTGCGTGGGATCGCCCTGCACGCGCAGCTCCTTCAACTCCCTGGCCGAGCGCTCGATGCCATCGAGCACCGGCCGCAAGCGTCCTGCCCCCGCCGAGACCTGATCGGCGGTCGTCTTGAGCTCGTTGGCGATGACGACGAAGGCGCTGCCGCGGCTGCCGAGATGGCTTGCCTTGAGACCGGCATTCATCCCGATCAGCGTGATGTCGACGGTCGCCTCGGCAAGCCCGGCGATCGCCTGACGAAACTTCGTCAGCGTGTCCTCGACGATCGCAAGCGCTTCGTCCACCGAGCGGCCAGCGCCCTCGCAGGTGGCAATCAGGGTCGAGGCGTGTGCCAGCGTCTCTTTGATGCGCGCCAGGAACGATGACGACCCGCCGTCCTCGTCGCCGAACAGCGTGCGGCCTTGGCCGACGACACTGCTCGCATCGTGCAGGATGGCGGTCAGCGCGCGAACGATCTGGCCGATGTCGCCGCCGAACTCGCGCTGGGCATCCCTGAGCTGGACCGCCTGCAACTGGCAAATCGCGCGCGCGCCGTCATTGCTCGCGACCGGTTCGGGAACGAGGCTCGGGGCGGATTCCGAGGCGAGGCCGAGGCCGTGCGCGACATGCTCGAGGCGCTGGCGCGTGCTGTCGCCGGCCTGCAAGGAGATGATCGCGCTCCCCACCGCCTCGGCGATCTTCCTGGTGCTGGAACTCGCGAGGTCGGCGAGACGGCTGCTGTTGCGGCGCTGATCGTGCAATCCGGAATAGGCTGCACCAAGCTCGACGCTCTCGGCCGCCAGTTGATTCCGGTAGCGGCTCTCGAACTCCTTCTGCCGGCCGAGTGCGGTGGCGACCGCCTCGGACAGGCGCTGCTGATCCCGCGCGCAGCCCTCGATCGAGCCCTGCACGGCCCTGCCGAGATCGTAGGCCTCCTGTGTGAAGGCGAGAAAACCCTCGCGGTCGCCATCGAGCGAGGCTGCCTCGATCCGCGCGCTGCGGGCAATGATGGTGATCATCTGGATGTGCTTGAACACCGGCTTGAGCAGCGAGGATCCCTCCGCCGTGCTCTTGCCGATCGTCTCCAGCAGGGCAGTCTCGGCCGGAAGCGCCTGCGCCAGCTCGCTGAGCTGTGCGGCGATCTCCTGCAACGCGGTCGCGGCGCCCTCGATCTCTGCGCCGGAGAGTTCCGAGGACAGCGTCGCGAGACCTTGGTTCAGCTCCTTGAAAATGAGGTGGCCGCGCCCGAGCTCGTGACCGACGCGCGCGAACACGTCTTCGATGCGCGAGGAAACGTCCTCGATCGCGGTGATCGCCTCATTGAGCGTGTTGGCCGGAATGACGGACATTGCGATCAACCTGCCGCCGCGGCGTGGCCGGCCTGGTACCAGTGCATGATCTCGCGCGGGATATGATGCAGCGATACGACCTTCTCGACGCCGCCATGGGCGATGGCTTCCTTGGGCATGCCGAACACCACGCAGCTCTCTTCGTCCTGCGCCCGCGTCGAGGCGCCGAGCTTGCGCATCTCCAGCATTCCGCGCGCGCCGTCGTCGCCCATGCCGGTCATGATCACCCCGAGCGCGTTGGCGCCGGCATGCTGGGCCGCCGAGCGGAACAGCACGTCGACGGACGGACGATGGCGCGACACCGGCGGGCCATCCTTGATCGCGATCTGGTAGCGCAGGCCGATGCGCTGGAGCAGCATGTGACGGGCACCCGGCGCGATGTAGGCGCAGTCCGGCAGCACCGGCTCGCCGTCCTCGGCCTCCTTGACCCGGATCTGGCAGACGCCGTCGAGACGTTTGGCAAAGGCCGCGGTGAAGCCCGCCGGCATGTGCTGGACGATGACGATAGGCGGACAATGCGAGGGCAGCATCTCGAGGACGTCGTTGAGCGCCTCGGTGCCGCCCGTCGAGGCGCCGATGCACACGATGCGCTCGGTGGTCGGGCGGACCTTGCCCTGCACCGGCGGCGGGATGATCGCATCGGCCGTCAGCTTCTTCTCGACCACCCGACGCTGCGCACGCGGGCGCACCCGGGCGCGGGCGGCCGATTTCACGGCCTCGCGCAGCCGCGTGGAGCATTCGAGCAGCGCCTGCCGCGTGTCGATCTTCGGCTTCGGCACGATGTCGACCGCACCCGCCTCGAACGCCTCGAACATCACGTTCGAGCCCTCCTCGGTCAGCGAGGAGCAGATGATCACCGGGATCGGACGTTGCGCCATGATCTTGCGCAGGAACGTCATGCCGTCCATGCGCGGCATCTCGATGTCGAGGATGATGACGTCGGGAATTTCGTTCTGGAGGCGGCGCGCCGCCGCGAACGGATCCGAAGCCGTTGCCATCACCTCGATGTCGGGATCGTCGTTGAGGATCGTCTGCAGGATTTGGCGCACCGACGCCGAATCGTCCACGATCAGTACGCGAACTTTCTCCTTCGGCATTTTTGGCGGCGCTCCGATCAAACCTGGAAGATGGTGGGCTGGACCTGCTTCAGACCAGGCACGGCGCTGTGAATCATCGATTCCGAATGCCCGACCAGCAGATAACCGCCGGGCCGCAAATGGCTGCACAGTTGCTCGATCACCTTGCGCTGGGTCTCGCGCTCGAAATAGATCAGGACGTTGCGGCAGAAGATGATGTCGACGTCGCGATCGACGGGATAGGACGTATCCATGAGATTCATTCGCATGAAATGCGTCATGCGCCGCAATTCCGGCACCACCCGCACCTCGCCGCGCGACTTGTCCCGCGACAACAGGAAATATCGCTTCACGAAGTTTTCCGGCACCGGCGCAAGCACGTCGCGCGTGTAGATGGCGGTCTTGGCAAGGCGCAGCACTGCAGTCGAGATGTCGGTCCCGAGGATACGATACTGGAAGCGCGAGCCGTTCCGCGTCATGTCGTCCAGCACCATCGCGGTCGTATAGGCTTCCATGCCGGTAGAGCTTGCCGAGCTCCAGATCTTCAGGTTCGCATTCTTGCGTCCATGCGATTTGAGCAGGGCGGGGATCGCGACATCCCGCAAGAAGGTGAAGTGCTGCGGCTCCCGGAAGAAATCGGTCTTGTTGGTCGTCACCACATCGATGAGATGAGTGAGCTCGGTATCGAAATGATCGGCCTCGAACAGGTTTTCGACGTACTCGTTCAGATCCGAATAGTTCAGCGCGCGCACGCGCTTGTGCAGCCGCCCCTCCAGCATCAGCCGCTTGCCCGGCGGCAGCTTGATGCCGACCTGACCCTCGATCAATTGGGCGATGGTCCGGAAGTGGCGGTCCGACAGATGCACGGCCGTATCCTGCACGGCGGGCATCATGGCCGCCTGCCCCGGTCCGGGATGGCCGCCTGCAGTGAATGTCGGGCCGTCCTGGCCATCTTGAATCCCACGCGTTCACGTAACCGCTGAAAACGGACCGGTCCACCGTCATCGAGCGGGCCGGCCCGCAGGAGCCCTCGCGGGCCCTAGCGCTGGAAATCGGCGTCCCGGTCGTCCCCGCCGTCGTTCATGTCGAATGCGAAGCCGCCGCCATTGGCAGCCTTCAGGGCGCGCACCGGCTTGCCTTGCGGCTTCTTGGCCGGACGCTCAGTGGCCGCCATTGTCGCCGCCTTGGCCCGCAACTGATTAACCGCCCGGTCGATCGGCGCCGCCGCCGGGCTCTTTCCGCCCTGCTCGATGCGGAAATAGGCGATCGTCGACTGCAGCTGTTCGGCCTGCGAGGCGAGTTCCTCGGACGTCGAGGACACCTGTTCGGAAGCGCTGGCGTTCTGCTGGCCGACCTTGTCGAGCTGCTGGATCGCCTGATTGATCTGCGCCGAGCCAACGTCCTGCTCACGGCAGGCCGCGGTGATCTCCTCGACGAGCTCGGCTGTCCTCTTGATGTCCGGAACGAGCTTGGAAAGCATGGCGCCGGCCTCCTGCGCCACCTTGACGGTGTCGGCCGAGAGCGTGCCGATCTCGGCGGCGGCGGCCTGGCTGCGCTCGGCGAGCTTGCGCACTTCGGACGCCACCACCGCAAAGCCCTTGCCGTGCTCGCCGGCGCGGGCGGCCTCGACCGCCGCGTTGAGCGCGAGCAGGTCGGTCTGGCGCGCGATCTCCTGCACGATCGTGATCTTCTCGGCGATGGTCTGCATCGCGTCGACGGCGCGGCCGACCGCGGCGCCGCTGGCCTCCGCGTCCTTGGCGGACTGCGCCGCGATCTTCTCGGTCTGGTTGGCGTTGTCGGCGTTCTGCTTCACGTTGGAGGCCATCTCCTCCATCGAGGAGGAGGCCTCCTCGGCGGACGAGGCCTGCTCGGTCGCGCCCTGCGAGAGCTGTTCGGCGCTGGCGGAGAGCTCCTGGCTGCCGGCCGAGACGTTCTGCGCCGCGGTGAGCGCCTCCGATACGATCTGCCGAAGCTTCTCCACCATGCGTTGGAGCGCAAGGCCGAGCGTGTCCTTGTCCGACAGCGGCTTGGCTTCGACCATCAGATTGCCTTGCGAGATCTCATTGGCGACGGCCGCGGTCTTGTTGAGGTTGACCGTCATCGCGTTCAGGGACTTCACGAGATCGCCGATCTCGTCGTTGCTGGACGCATCGATCTTCTGGCTGAGATCGCCGATCGCCACAGCATCCGCCAGTCCGACGGCCTTGGCGAGGGACCGGCTGATATTGATCGAAATCCAGACTGCGCTGATCGCGGCAGCGATGAGCGAGACGACGATGAGAACGATGAGGATCAACTGGGCGCGACGGCTGTCTTCATTGGACTGCACGGCCTGCTCGGCCATCTGCCTCTTCGTGTTCGCGACATAGGCTCCCATCGCCTCCGTCGCGTCCGCGACCACCTTGCGCCCGTCACCCATCGAGCGCTCCGTTGCCTTGGTCTTGTCCGTCTTTGCCAGCCTGATCGTCTCTTCCTGGTAGACATTCATCCTGGCGTAGACACTCGCAAAATTGTCGAGCAGCTTCCTGCCACCTTCACTGGCGAGCGCATAGACCTCGTCCTTGATCTTCGTCGCCTCCTCGCGGAGCTTGGCCGCGTTCGCGGCGAATTCATCGACTTCGCTTGGTGTTCCCAGAATTGCGTTCTTTTCCGCCCTGACCTGCTGCCAAATGATCCTTTCGACTTCGGATGCTTTCTCCATCCGCTTGGCGCGAAGCACCATGGAATCTGCAGTCGCGGCCATGTCGGCCAATTTCGTGTAGCTCACAGCGCCTGCCACAATGAGCAGAAGGATGACGACGCCGAAGGCGCTGGCAAGCTTAGCTTTGACGGTGAATCTCATGTTCGATCTCATTGGTTCAAATTGGGATTGCTACTCGGCAACGCTTTACGCTTCGCAATTCATGCGGCGCGAGATGCATCGGCATCACGCCCCTCCGGGATCTCGTCATGCGCCATCAGCTTGGCGAGATCGAAGATGACGACGAACTTTTCGCCCTTACGGCCGATTCCCGCGGCATAGTCGGATTGCCATTTCCCGCCGACTTCGGGGATGGGCTCGATCGCCTGCTCGTCGATATCGGTGACCTCAAAGACGCAGTCGGCAACGAAGCCGACGCCGACCAGGCGATCTTTCATCGGTACATCGAGGATGATGATCCGGGTTGCTTCAGTGGCAGCGACGCTCGGCAGGCCGAGCTTGGTCCTGAGATCGACGATCGGATAGCCGCTACCGCGCACGTCGATCATGCCGAGCAGGAAATCCGGCGCATGCGGAAGCCGCGAGATCGGCCGCATGTCGAGAATTTCGCGGACATTGCGGATGCTGATGCCGAACGTCTCGCCGGCGAGCCCGAGCGTCAGATATTGCGAGGTTGCGGCCATGATGCAGTCCAAGGGTCCGAAGGAGGGTCCGAAGGTTTGGAAATGAGCATGGTCCGGCTCGAGGCCGGACCAGTCAGTCAGCGTTGAAACTCGGCGTCGCGATCGTCCTCGCCGTCATGCATGTCGAAGGCGAAGCCGCCGCCGCTTGCGACCTTCATCGCACGCGCCGGCTTGCGGACGGGCGCGGGCTTCTTCGCGCCCCGATCCGCCGCCGCCATGTGCGCGGCCTTGGCGCGGAGCTGGGTCACGGCACGGTCGATTGGCGCGGGCGCGGCATTCTCGCCACGTCCGGCATGCTCGATGCGGAAGAACGAGATGGTCGACTGGAGCTGCTCGGCCTGCGAGGCGAGCTCCTCCGAGGTCGAGGAGACCTGCTCGGACGCGCTGGCGTTCTGCTGGCCGACCTTGTCGAGCTGCTGGATCGCCTGGTTGATCTGGGCGGAGCCGACATCCTGCTCGCGGCAGGCCGCGGTGATCTCCTGAACCAGTTCGGCGGTCTTCTTGATGTCGGGCACGAGCTTGGACAGCATCTGGCCCGCCTCCTGCGCAACCTTCACGCTCTCGGTCGACAGCGTGCCGATATCTGCCGCAGCCGCCTGGCTGCGTTCGGCGAGCTTGCGGACCTCGGACGCGACCACGGCAAAACCCTTGCCGTGCTCGCCGGCGCGTGCGGCTTCGACCGCCGCGTTGAGCGCGAGCAGGTCGGTCTGGCGGGCGATTTCCTGCACGATGGTGATCTTTTCGGCGATGGTCCGCATCGCCTCGACGGCACGGCCCACGGCGACCCCGCTGGCTTCGGCATCCCTGGCCGATTGCGCAGCAATCTTCTCGGTCTGGTTGGCGTTGTCGGCGTTCTGTTTCACGTTCGAGGCCATCTCCTCCATCGAGGAGGAGGCTTCCTCCGCGGACGAGGCCTGCTCGGTCGCGCCTTGCGAGAGCTGCTCGGCGCTGGCCGACAGCTCCTGGCTGCCGGCGGAAACGTTCTGCGCCGCCGTGATCGCCTCAGCGACGATCTGCCGGAGCTTCTCGACCATGCCGTTCAGCGACTTGACGAGATCTCCGATCTCGTCGTTGCTCGCCGAAGGTATGGTCTGGCTGAGGTCACCCTCGGCGACCGCGCCGGCGAGGCCAACAGCCCTTCCGAGCGAACGACTGATCGAGATAGAGATCCAAAGCGCAGCCCCGATCGCAACTGCCAACGAGATGCCGATCAGCGTCATCAGCAAGAATTGCGCCTGGTGCCCCTCTGCCTTGGATTGGACGGCCTGCTCGGCCATCTGCTTCTTGGTGTTGACGACATAGGCGCCCATCGCCTCCATCGCGTCTGCGACGACCTTGCGGCCGTCGCCCATCGAGCGCTCCATGGCCTTCGTCTTGTCCGTCTTCGCCAGCCGGATCGTCTCTTCCTGGTACGTATTCATCTTCGCGTATGCGGCTGCAAAGCTGTCGAGCAGCTTCCTGCCCGCCTCGCTCGCCAACGCGTAGACCTCATCCCTGGTCTTCGTCGCCTCCTCACGAAGCCTGGCTGCTTCCGCTGCAAATTGTTCGGCCTGGGCTTCCGTTCCGAGAACGGAGTTCTTTTCCGCGCGCAGTTGAAGCAGGATATCCTTTTCGATCTGCGTCGCCTTCTCCATCCGGCTTGCGCGCAGGACCATGCTGTCTGCGGTCGCCATCATGTCGCTGAGCTTCATGTAAGCCACACCGCCCGCAAGCGCGGACAGGATGATGATCAAGCCGAATGCAGTGGCAAGCTTTGCCTTGACGGTAAATCTCATTTCCAGCCTCTACCCCAGTCTCGCCCGAGACCCCGTTTCAATTCAGGATGCGTTCCATGTTGGGAACGATGACGAACTCTTCCCGCCATTTGGCGATGAAGCGAATGAATTCCGGCTTCCAGTGCATGCCGACGCGCGGCGTCTGCTGCACGTCCGTGTGCGAAATCTCCGTGACCTCGTAGACCTTGTCGGCGGTGACGCCGACCAGCACAGGCTCGCCGTCAAGCTCGAGCTCGATGACGACGATGCGCGTATCGGCCGAATTGTCGAGTTGCGGCATGCCGAAGCGGATGCGGAGGTCAGCGAGCGGGATGACGTTGCCGCGCACATTGATCACGCTGGGAACGAAGGCCCGCGCGCCCGCCACCTTGGTCACCGGCACGGGATCGATGATCTCGCGCACGAGGCCGGCGTCGAGCGCGAATTTCTCCTCGCCGAGGCCGATCATCACGACCTGCATCGCGTCAGCCTGGCGCTCGCCAGCCAAACCCTCATTCATCACGCTGCCTCGCTGATGTGCTTTTCGACCTTCGACTGAGCCAGCGCGACGAGCTGCGCGACGTCGAGGATCAACGCCGCCGTGCCGTCACCGAGGATGGTCGCGCCGGAGAACATCGTGACATCGGAATGCAGCTTGGAGAGCGACTTGATTACGGTCTGGTGGTTGCCGATGATCTGATCGGCAACGAGGCCGACGCGGGTCTCGCCGGTCGAGATGATGATCGTCTTCTGGTGGCGGTCGGGCACGCCCGATGCGCTCATGATCTCGCGCAAGCGCAGGAACGGGACCAGATTGCCGCGCACGTTGAGGAAATTGCGGCCGCGCGAACGTTCGTCCTCGGCCGTGAGCTCGACGCATTCTTCCACCGCCGACAGCGGAATGATGTAGCGGCCCTCGCCGACGCGGATCAGGAGACCCTCGATGATTGCGAGCGTCAGCGGCAGGCGCAGCGTCACGGTGGTGCCCTGGCCCGACCTGGTCGACAGGTCGATCGAGCCGCGCATGTTCTCGATGGTGCGCTTGACCACGTCCATGCCGACGCCGCGGCCGGATAGCGCCGAGATGGTCTGCGCGGTCGAGAAGCCCGGGTGGAACAGAAATTGGTGGATCTCGTGATCGGTGAGCGCGGCCCCCGCCGCGATCAGCCCCTGCTCTTCCGCCTTGGCGCGGATGCGCGCGGTGTTGAGGCCGCCGCCATTGTCCTTCACGGTGACCAGCACCTGCGCGCCGGAATGGACGGCGGCGAGCTCGATGCGGCCCTGCTCGGTCTTGCCGCTGGCAGCGCGCGTCGCGGTGTCCTCGATGCCGTGATCGATGGCGTTGCGGATCAGGTGCACCAGCGGATCGGCGAGGCACTCGATCATGGTCTTGTCGAGCTCGGTGTCCTCGCCCGAGGTGACGAATTCGACCGGCTTCGACAGGTCGCGCGACAGATCGTGCACCAGGCGGCGGAAGCGGCCGAACAGCGAGCCGATCGGCACCAGGCGCGCGCCCATCGTGGTGTCGCGCAAGGAGGACGCAAGGCGCTCGATCTCCTCGGCGATCATCTTGATCGAGAGGTCGGAGCCGGCGGCGGCGAGCTGGGTCAGCCGCGCTTGGGCGATGACGAGCTCGCCGACCCGATCCATGAGCTCGTCGAGGCGCTCGGCCTGGACGCGGACGGTGGCGATGCCGCGATCGTCGCGCTTGGCCTCGGCCTTCGGTTCCGGCTTTGATTCAGATTTCGGCTCCGCCTTTGCAACAGGCTGCTCGACCGGAGCGGCAGCAAGCTCAACCGCCGGCGCAGGCATCTCGGCCGTCGGGGCCGCCGGCTCCTCGTCGAGCAGCTGGAACAGCGGTACCGGGGCGGGTGCCTCAACATGCTCCAGCGGCGAAAGCGTCAGCTTCATCTCGTCCTGGACGAACATGAAGACGTCGTCGATCGCGTCCTTGTCGCAGGCCGCATGCAGCTTGACGTCCCACTTCAGATAGCAATCTTCGGGCTCCATCTCGTCGAGGAACGGGATGCCGTCCGTGATCGGGACGACGAAGCAGGGGCCGAGCTTGCAGAGGTCCTCCAGCAGGTCGAGCGGGTTCGAGCCGTTGCGCAGGACGTGCGATTCGAATTCGAGATTGAGGTGCCAGCCGGCCTGCTTGCGCGCGCCGGGGACCAGCGGCGGCGCCTCCTCGATCTCGGCGACGGGAGCAGCAGGCTGGTCGGACGAGACGAAGCGCCTGAGGTCGTCGAGGATGGCTTCGCCGATGATGTCGTCGGTGGACTGAGGATCCTCGATCAGCGCGCGGATGTAGTCCTTGGCGGCGAGCGCGACCGAGATCAGCTCCTGCGTCGGCTTGATCTCGCCCTTGCGGACGCGGTCGAAGGCGGTTTCGAATTCGTGAGTGAACGAGGCGACCTTGTCGAAGCCGAACATGGCGCCCGAGCCCTTGATCGTATGCAGGGCGCGAAATGCGGAATCGACCAGCTCGCGGTCGTCGGGACGCTGGCCGAGATCGAGCAGAGCCCCTTCCAGAACTTCGAAGAGCTCGCTGGCTTCCTGACGAAAGACCTCGGTCGGGTCCATTGCGCTCATGCACGCACCAGCTTGCCGACGACGGCGAGCAACTGCTCAGGCTTGAACGGCTTGGTGATCCAGCCGGTGGCGCCGGCGCTCTTGGCTTCCTGCTTCACCGTGTCGTTGGATTCGGTGGTCAGGAACACGATGGGCATGCCGACCGCGCTCGGCAGCTTGCGCAGCGCCCGGATCAGCTCCAGCCCGTTCATGACGGGCATGTTGAGGTCGGTGATGACGAGGTCGAGCTTGCCGGCCTGGGCCTTGGCAAGCCCCTGCGCGCCATCGCCGGCCTCGATCACGTTGTGACCGGCCGGCTCGAGCACGACCTTGATCATTTGCCGAATGCTGGGGGAATCGTCGACGGTCAGAATCGTGGCCATCAGGTGCCATCTTTCTTTTGCGGGAAGTGCTGATCCATCATCGCTTCGCTGGCAAAGCCGGCGCGGCGAAGGGTATTGCGCAGAGACTGAGAGAAGGAGGTCAGGACCACCGGGCGGCCTTGCGCCTCGCCCGTCTTGGCGGTCGACAGCAGAAGCTGGATCGAGGTCACGTCGGCCTTGTCGACGCTGGAGCAGTCGATTTCGAGCCGCTCCTGGCGGCCGAACGCCTCGCGAATGAGGTCATAGACGCTGCGAATGGCCGCAATGCTGCAATCGGCGGGCAACCGCAACGACCACTTCGGCTCCGTGGGATTGAGCGCCATCGCTGCCCCGCCTTTGCAAGATTCCGATACACGTTTAACGCGAATCGGATGAGCAAACCCCTAACGCGGGACTCCGTACAACTACGGGTCACACTCCCGCGTAATTCGCGCAAATGCATGCAAGCGTGCACAGCCTGCTGACATCTCGTGCGCGGGCGAGCATTTCCTTGAGCGCCATGGCCTCCGTACGGGCATTTGCTTCGCGTTAAATTCGCTCGGGTTATGCCTGGGGTTCGTGCCTTTGCCAGCGAAGAGAGCCCCGGCCGCCGATGCTGACCCAAGCGCTTCTGGTTGATGACAGCCGTTCCGTCCTCAACTTCCTCAAACGTCATATCGAGGCCGAAGGTCTGGTCGAAGCCACCACCTTCCTCGATCCCGTCGAAGCGCTGGCCTGCGCGCGCGAGCGCGTCTTCGACCTCGTGCTGGTCGACTACGAGATGCCGCATATGGACGGCATCAGCTTCATCCGTGTCTTCCGCACCCTGCCCGGCTACGCCGACATCCCGATCGGGATGATCACCTCGCGACAGACCGATGACCTCAAGATGGAAGCGCTGCAGGCCGGTGCGACCGACTTCCTGCCCAAGCAGCCGCAAAGCGTCGAGATGACGGTACGTCTGCGCAACTTGATTCAGCTTGGTGCAGCCGTGCGCAAGCTCAGCGATCGTGCCGCGCATCTGGCCAGCGACGTCGCGGCAGCAACACGAAAGCTCGGCGAGCGCGAGGAGGAGATCATCCTGCGGCTCGCGCTCGCGGTCGAATACCGCGACAACGACACCGGCGAGCACACCCTGAGAGTCGCCCGCTATAGCCGCATCATCGCCGAACAGCTCGACCTGCCGGCCCGGCTCTGCCGCGACATTTATCTGGCCGCGCCCCTGCACGACGTCGGCAAAGTCGCCATTCCCGACAATATCCTGCTCAAGCCCGGCAAGCTCACCGAGGAGGAGATGGCAGTGATCAGGACGCATGCAACGATCGGCGAGCGGATCCTGGCGGATTCCAGCTGCGAGCTGATCCGGCTCGGAGCACAAATTGCCGCAGGCCATCACGAGCGCTGGGACGGCGCGGGCTATCCGAACGGCCTCAGGGCGGACGCGATTCCGGTCGCCGCGCGCGTGGTCGCGGTCGCCGATGTCTTCGACGCCCTGACGACCCGTCGGCCCTATAAGGAGCCGATGCCGCTCGAGGTGGCGCGCAATTACCTGGTCGAGAACAAAGGTCGACAGTTCGATCCGGCCTGCGTCGAGGCCTTCCTGTCGCGCTGGGACGAGGTGGTCGAGATCGCCGCCGGTCGGCTTGATACCCGATCGCCGATTTGAACCTGTTCCTGATAAGGTGCACCAATATCAAAGAGTGATTCTGGTCACACTTGCCTGGGCGCGCCGCTGCTAAGCATCGGACCGGGCCGGGGACGGCAAAGTATCGGTCGAACCGAATGAGAATACGCATGAGAAGCCTGATCGGCGCCCTTGTCGGCGCGTTCTGTGTTGCGGGCCCCGCCCTGGCGGAGACCCCGGCCGCAATCGTCGAAGATGTGCAAGGCAAGATCGACGGCGTCGAGTTCATGGACTATGTGGCGCCGGGCAAAATCATCAAGCTCGGGCCCAAGACCAGCATTACCCTCAGCTATCTCAAATCCTGCTTGCGCGAGACGATCAGCGAAGGCGTCGTCCTGGTCGGCACTGAACAGAGCACCGTGCAGCTCGGCGACGTGCAGCGCGCCAAGGTGCCCTGCGATACCAAGGCGGCGCAGCTCTCCGAACGCGAGGCGAACCAGAGTGCCGCGACCACGTTCCGGACCATGCGGTCCGATGCCAAGGGCGCTCCGTCCAAGCTGCCGACGATCTATGGCGTTGCGCCGCTGGTCCAGGCCAAGAGCGGCAGCACGCTCGTGATCGAGCGCACCGACGGCAAGGAGCCCACGATCAGCGTGCCGCTCAAGAACGACGTCATGATCCGCGGCAAGTTCTATGACTTTGCCAAGGCCGGCAAGTCCCTGACCCCGGGCGGCAGCTATCTCGCCATTCTCGGCGCCAAGCGTTACGCCTTCCAGGTCGATGCCAGCGCCACCGCGTCGCCCACCCCGGTGATCGGCCGCTTGCTGCGGCTCGAATAGACGGCCTCGACAACACGATGCGGCGGATCGGCAGGCGGGACATCGTTGCGGCGATCCTGATTGCGCTCCTCGCGGGCGCGATCGTCACGTCTCCGCCGCTCCAGATGCTGCAAGGTCTCTCGCTCGACATCCTCACGGCGATGCGCGGCAAGCTGGTCGGCGAGCACCGCGAACCTGCGGCGTCGCCAGTCGTCGTGGTGGCGATCGATGGAGAGACCTACGACACACCACCCTTCAAGGGATCGCCGACCCAGACCTGGACGCGCGAAATCGGCCGGGTGCTCGGCAGCATCACCGAGGGCGGCGCCAAGGTTATCGGCTTCGACGTGATCTTTCCGAGCTCGATCGAGCAGTCGGAGATTCCTTTCGGCGACATGTCGGTCGGCAGCCGCATGAAGGGATTTGACCGGGATTACCTGATCGCCCTGCGGCAAATCTCCGACAGCGGCAAACTCGTGCTCGGCGAAATCCTGAGCATCGATCATCCGGAAGTGCCCTATCGCGCACAGCAAGTGGCCGTGCGCAACACCATCCGCGCGCTCAATGTCTACACCGACCACGACGACGTGATCCGCCGAATGCCGTTGAGCTTTGCCATCGAGGGCAGGTCGGTCCCCGCGATGGCGGTCGAGCTCGCTGCGCGTGCGCTTGGCGCAAAGCCCGAAATTGCGTCGTCCGGCGCGACCGAATTGTCCGGCTATGCGATCCCGAGCGCGATGTCGAATACAATGACGCTCAACTTTCGCGGGCTGGGTCGCGACGTCCCGACCTTCTCCTTCGCCGACCTGCGCGCCTGCGTCGAGAAGGGCGATCGCGATTTCTTTCGCCGCGCCTTCGACGGCAAGGTCGTGCTGCTTGGCACGGTCCTGAATTTCGAGGACCGTAAGCTCACCTCGATGCGCCTGTCTGGCGGATATGACGGCACGCCGGCCGCGCGATGCGCCCTGCCCGCGCCGGAGCGTGGCGCGCAACGCCCGCGCAGCGATGTCGCCGGCGTCTTCGTGCACGCCACCGTCGTTCGCAACCTGATCGAACGCGATGCCGTGACCGAGCTCGGCTTTCCCGCACGGAGCATTCTCACGATCGCGTTCGCCCTCGTCATCGCTTGCGCCGCCGGCATGCTTGCGCCGAGCGGCGCGCTGATTGCCTGGCTCGGCCTCACCGCCGTTTACGCCGCAATGGCCGTCGGTGCGTTCGTTCACGCATTGGCGCTGCCGCTGACCGAGCCGGCGCTCGCAAGTCTTGCGGCGCTCGCGATGATGATCGGCTACCGCTTCGTGCTGGCCGATCGCGACGAGCGCTTCCTGCGCAAGAGCTTTGCCCTCTATCTCGCCCCTGAAGTGATTAACACCATGGTTGCGTCCGGCAAAATGCCGGCGCTCGGCGGCGAGATGCGCAATGTCACCATGTTCTTCTCCGATCTCAGCGGCTTCTCCTCGATCGCGGAGACGATGACGCCTGGCGAGCTTGTGACCCTGATGAACGAGTATCTGTCCGCCATGACCGATATCATCGAGGGCCATGGCGGCTACGTCGACAAATATATCGGCGATTCCATCGTCGCCATGTTCGGTGCTCCGGCCGACGATCGCGCACATGCGCGCAATGCCGTCCATGCCGCGCTGGAGTGCCACCGGAAGCTGGCGGAGCTCAACGCCGACAATCCCGCTTTCGCCGGCCACGGCCTGTCGCACCGTATCGGCCTCAACAGCGGTGAAGCCGTGGTCGGCAATATCGGCTCGCGCCGCCGATTCAATTACACCGTGATGAGCGACACGGTGAACGTGGCCTCGCGGCTCGAGGGTGCCAACAAATATTACGGCACTGCGATCATGGCCTCCGAAACCACGATGGCGCAGACCGGCGACACCTTCGCCTGGCGCGAGCTCGATGCGATCAGGGTGATGGGACGCGGCGAAGCGATCAGGGTGTTCGAGCCGTTGGCGGAGAGGGGCGCAGAGAGCGCCGAGCAAACAAAGGTAGCCGCGGCGTATGCCGAAGGGCTGGCCTGCTGGCGGGCAAAGGATTTCGCCAAGGCGGCTGATGCGTTCGATGGCGTAGCGAAGATCGATCTACCGTCATCAATGTTCGCGGAGCGCGCAAAAGCATTAACTGCTAATCCGCCACCGCCGGAGTGGACGCCGGTAAACACGTTGGAAGGGAAGTAGCGACGTCAACCGCGGGCGTACTTCCCCTCTCCCCTTGTGGGAGAGGTTGGCTCGCGCGCAGCGGCGAGACGGGTGAGGGGTCTCTCTCCGCGCGCACTTCTCTCAATGAGTCCGTGGAGGGAGACCCCTCATCCGGCGCTTCGCGCCACCTTCTCCCACAAGGGGAGAAGGGAAGACGTCCGCGCTAGACGCGCCCCTGCCTAAAACGGCAGCCCCACATAATTTTCCGCGAGCAGGCGCTGCGCGGTCTCCGACGAGAGCAGATAGTCGAGCTCCGTCTGCTGAAGCCGGTCCTCGTATTCGAGCCGGTCGGGGAAGCGGTGCAGCAGCATCGTCATCCACCAGGAGAAGCGTTGCGCCTTCCAGATCCGCGCCAGCGCCTTGGCGGAATAGCCCTTGAGG
Organism: Bradyrhizobium sp. SPXBL-04; assembly: GCF_051853035.1. Classification (NCBI taxonomy): domain Bacteria; kingdom Pseudomonadati; phylum Pseudomonadota; class Alphaproteobacteria; order Hyphomicrobiales; family Nitrobacteraceae; genus Bradyrhizobium; species Bradyrhizobium sp. SPXBL-04. Next base: position 6,855,122 of record NZ_CP182472.1, read on the forward strand.
CCGGAATCGTCGCCGTGCTGATAGTGCGCGAGCATGGCGTGGTAGAGGTAGTAGATATCGGAGGCGGCGCTGTTCAGCCCGCGCGCGCCGGTCGGCGGCACGATGTGGGCGGCGTCTCCGGCGAGGAACAGGCGTCCATAGCTCATCGGCTCGGCGACGAAGCTGCGCAAGGGCGCGATGCTCTTCTCGATCGACGGACCGGTGATCAGGCGGCCGGCGACCTCGACCGGCAGGCGGCGCTTCAACTCGGCCCAGAACGCATCGTCGCTCCAGTCCTCCACCTTGTCGGTCAAGGGCACCTGGATGTAGTAGCGGCTCAGCACCTGCGAGCGCAGCGAACAGAGCGCGAAGCCGCGCTCGTGTTTCACATAGATCAGCTCGGGCGACACCGGTTTTGTGCGCGACAGCACTCCTAACCAGCCGAACGGATAGACCTTCTCATATTCGCGCAGCACGTCTTTCGGGATCGACTTGCGGCTGACGCCGTGAAAGCCGTCGGCGCCGACGATGTAGTCGCAATCGATGCGAACGGTCTCGCCGTTCGAACGATAGGTCACGTAGGGACGGTCCGACGTCAGATCGCGCGGCGTCACGTCCTCGGCATTGTGCACGACCTTGCCGCCGAGCCGGTCGCGCGCTTCGTAGAGGTCGCGCGTCAGCTCGGTCTGGCCGTAGACCAGCACAGAATTGCCGCCGGAATGCTTGTGCAGGTCGATCTGGGAGAGCATGCCGTCATGGGCGATCTCGAACCCCCGATGGATCTCGCCCTCGCGGTCCATCCGCTCGCCGCATTGCGCCTCGCGCATCAGTTTTGCAAAACCGTGCTCGAGCACGCCGGCGCGGATGCGGGCCAGCACGTGGTCGCGGCTGTATTTCTCCAGCACGACGGTATCGATGCCCTTCAGATGCAGCAGCTGGGACAACAGCAGCCCGGACGGCCCGCCGCCGATGATACAGACCTGAACTTTCATTTTTGCGTCCTCCCGTCGGCGCTATTTTGCAGATTCAAAGCCGCAAACCGATGGAGTGTTTCGTCTTTGTCTTGTACTATTCGAACATGAGAAGCACAGCTCCTGCCCCGGCGATCCGGGTCTACAATCTCTTTGGCGAGTCCGGTGACCTGCCCGACGTCGTGCATTGCGAGACCATCGCGTCCCGCTCGGTGCTGCACGACTGGACACTGGCCGTGCACCGCCACGCCCGGTTGCACCAGGTGCTCCTGATCGAGCGCGGTGGCGGCGAGGCAACGCTGGACGGGCGCGTGGTATCCTTGAGACCGATGCAGATCGTCAACGTTCCGGTCGGACACGTCCACGGCTTCCGCTTCGTGCCCGATACCCAGGGCTGGGTGCTAACCATCGCCGCGGAGATCCTGGACGAGGCGCTGCTTGCGGCCGAAGGTCTGCGCGGAGCCCTGTCGCAATCGGGCGTGGTGCGCGGCACGCCGCAGATTCGCGCCACCATGAAGCAGATCTTCGCCGAACACGCCGCCCGCGATTTCGGCCGCGCGCATGTGCTGCGCGCATTGTCGTCGGCCATGATCGGGCTCGTGGCGCGCGCGCTCACGAGCGAGAGCGGCGGCAACGGTTCAGCGGAAAGCGGATTGTTCCGCCGCTTCGAGGCGCTGCTGGAGCAGCATCATCTGGAGCGCTGGAGCGTCGCCGACTATGCCAATGCGCTGTCGGTGACGCCGACGCATCTCAACCGGATCACGCGGGCGGCGACCGGCGACACAGCCTCGCATCTGATCCTCAACCGGCTGATCCGCGAGGCGCGGCGCAACCTCGTTTACACCAACCTGCCGGTCTCGACGATTGCGTACGCGCTCGGCTTCGAGGACCCCGCCTATTTCAGCCGGGTTTATGCCGCTGCCACCGGGCTGTCGCCGCGCGCCTTCCGCGCGCAGCTCCATGAAAGCTGAGGCTCCGGATGCCAAACTTCCAAGCGTCGCATTCTACTCGCGCGCGCTTTCCCGCCTGCCATGGATCGGCTCTTCCTCGGGATGCCTCTTGTCGTAATGGAGGAAGAGATCGAGCAGCGCCAGAAGCACAATGACGATACCGAAGCCGATGCTGAGGTGCATCGCGCGTGTGTGCGGGAAGCCAAGCAACCAGGGCGACACGATGAGCCAAATGCCCATCAGAACGTTGAGCCACTCCTCCCAATCCCGATAGGCGATGATGGCAGCCAGCGACAGGATGCCGATGATCGCGCTCGTTACCCAGAGGTCGATCTTGCCCTGGCTGATCGTCAGCTTGAACAGCCACGGGGATATGAAGAGTACAGCGGCGAGAAACAGATTGTAGACGTCAGGGACAGTTTCGCGCTCTTGCAACCTGCTCATGACACACCTCTCAACGAGGATATGTTGGAGGAAGCATTCGCCGGCGCTTTGGTTCCCGATCAACGCGCTTCGCATAATAGACTTTGGTCGCAGGCCGTGATTTGAGCCCACCTGCTCAATCCGGCGTCTTCGCAGCCACTTACCTTCGTATATAGGCCCTTTACCTCAGTACAATTGAGTAGGGCATGCGCGCGCTTTAGCGTGGCTATATTCGGCGCCCTGGCGCTGGTGGCATGGAACCTCCCTGACCTTGGCGCAAGACGGCTACCCCTGTCTGGTCGTCTGCGCCGCCTTTTTCAGCAAGCCATCGGCGCCTTCAGTGTTTTCCGGCTGGCAAAGCGTGCCCTGTCGGCTGGGCCGGCTTTTTTGCGGAACTGGAGATTTGTGCACAATGTCTTCTCTTGAGAAGATCGCACTCTTTATCGATGGCTCCAATCTCTATGCCACCTCCAAGGCGCTCGGCTTCGACATCGATTTCAGGCGGTTGCTCGGCGAATTTCAAAGCCGAGGCTCACTGTTGCGCGCTTTTTACTACACGACCGTCATCGAGGATCAGGAGTTTTCGTCAATCCGCCCGTTGATCGATTGGCTCGACTATAACGGATACACCGTCGTCACCAAGCTCACCAAGGAGTACGTCGACGCCACCACCGGCCGCCGCAAGGTGAAGGGCAGCATGGATGTCGACCTCGCCGTAAGAGCGATGGAGCTCGCCGAGCACGTCGATCAGATCGTGTTGTTCTCGGGCGACGGGGATTTTCGTTCGCTGGTGGAAGCCCTGCAGCGCCGCGGTGTCCGCGTGACGGTCGTCTCCACGCTCTCCACTCAGCCGCCCATGATCGCGGACGACCTGCGCCGACAGACGGACGTATTCATTGATTTGGCAGAGCTGAAGCCAAAAGTGGGGCGCGATCCCGCCGACCGGCCACGCGAGCTGCGGCAGCCACCGCAATTCCTCACGCGCGGATCGATCAATCGGGGCGACCGGGTGGAATGATCCCGGGACGGCCGCCGCCCGTCACACGTCGAAGAACACCGTCTCCTCCGGCCCCTGCAAATTGATCGTGAAGGCATACACGACCTTGCCGGCGCGTTCGCTGCGCGTGGCAACCAGCGTCTTGCGGCGCACCGGCGGCTCGACCAGGTTGAGCACGGGGTCGGCGGCATTGGCGGCCTCTTCATCCGAGAAATAGAGCCGCGTGTTCAAGCCGATGTTGATGCCGCGCGCGACGATCCAGACATTGACATGCGGCGCGCATTTGCGGCCGGTCTTGTCGATGATGGCACCGGGCTTGATGGTCTCGAAGGTGACGAGGCCGCTGTCGAAGTCGGAGCCGGCGCGGCCCCAACCACGAAACTCCTGCTCCAGCGCACCCGCCGAGCGGTCGGCCGGATGGTTGTAGCGACCGGCCGCATTGGCCTGCCAGATCTCCAGCAGCACGTCGCGCAGCGGCGTACTGGTACCGTCGAGGACCCTGCCTTCCAGCGTGATGCGTTCGCCCTTGGTGTTCGGCGTCACCAGGACATTCGAAAAGTTCTTCTCGAAGATGTCGAAGCCGGCCATTGCCGGGATCAGACCGATATGAACGTAGGGACCGGCGGTTTGCGAGGCGGTTTCCTTGAGGTAGTTGAGCGGCTGCGGCATTGCTCAGTTTCCTTCGGAGCGATTTTCGAAATAGGTGGAGCGCTGGCCGCGCAGCACGATGTCGAAGCGGTAGGCGAGCGAGTCGAAGGGCGTGGAGGCGTTGAGATCGAGCGGCGCGACGAGGCGGTCGAGCGCGTCCTTGTCCAGGATCGTCGTCAGGATCGGGCAGACCGGGATCAAGGGATCACCCTCGAAATACATCTGCGTGATCAGCCGCTGCGCAAAGCCCGAGCCGAACACCGAGAAGTGGATGTGGGCGGGGCGCCAGCTATTGACGTAGTTGCGCCAGGGATAGGGCCCGGGCTTCACGGTGCGGAAGTAGTAGTAGCCGGTGTCGTCGGTCAGCGCGCGGCCGCAGCCGCCGAAATTGGGATCGATCGGCGCCAGATAGGTGTCCTTCTTGTGCCGGTAGCGGCCTCCGGCATTGGCCTGCCAGAACTCGACCAGCGTGTTCGGCACGCCGCGGCCGGTCTCGTCCAGCACACGGCCGTGGACGATGATGCGTTCGCCGATGGGATCGCCGTCCTTGGCGTAGTTGCGGATCAAATCATTGTCGAGCGGCCCGAGATCGTTATGGCCGAACACCGGCCCGGTGATCTCCGAGACTGAGTTCTCCAGCGACAGCAACGCCTGGCGCGGCGAACGCAGCACCGAGGACTTGTAGCCGGGCGCATGCGCCGGCGGATGGATCGAACGGTCGCGCTGGAAGAAGCCGCCGTCGCGGGGCGTGAACGGCTCGGGCCGGTTGAGGCGGGGATCCTGCAAGGCTGCGAATGGAGCCTGGGCATTCATCGGCGTTGTCTCTCCCTTGGCGCCCCGGGGTCCGGGGGCGCGGCTTATCGGGAGATCATGAGCCGGTCTATTCCACAGATAAATAGATCGATTATAATATATTTCATGAAAGAAATCGATCATTTGGCTCTCGACGGCCACGCGCTCGAGCTGTTCCTGGCCGTGCTGGAGGAAGGCTCGGTGACGGCGGCCGCCACGCGGCTCGGCCTGACGCAATCCGCCGTCAGCCACGCCCTGAACAAGCTGCGGCGGATCGCGGGCGATCCGCTGTTCGCCAAGTCCGGCCGCGGCATCGTCGCCACGGCGCACGCCCAGGCCCTCGCGGCGAAGGCGCGCGCGCTGATCGACGAGATGCGCAGCTTCGCCGGCGGCGTCGCTTTCGCGCCGGCGCAGGCCCAGCTCTCGCTGACGGTCGCCGCCAATGACTTCCAACGCGACCTGCTGCTGCCACGGTTCTTCGATCATGTCGCCGCGCAAGTGAAGAGCTTGAACCTGCGCGTGATCCCCTCGCAGTCGCCTTCGCCTGCGATGCTGCGCGAAAACCGCTGCGATCTGCTGATCACGCCGTTGCCGCCTGCCGGCGTTGACATCGTGCAGAAGCGGCTGCTGAGAGACCATTACGTCTGCTATTACGACGCCAAAGCGCGTGCGGCGCCAAGCGGCCGTAGCGCCTATCTTGCCGCGCGCCACATCACGGTCGTCTACACCGACAACGAGCGGCTCGACTTCGACCGTCGCCTGGCAGCCAATGGCTTCCACCGCGATATCGCCATCTCCGTGCCGAGCTTTTCGGGCGTGCCATCGTTCCTGCGCGGCTCGCAAATGCTTGCGAGCATGCCGAGCCTGCTGGCGCCTGGCGTCATGCTGGGCTTCGCCCACGTGCGAATTCCGCTGGCCTTGCGCACACAGACACTGGCCGAGCTGCCGATGTTCATGGTGTGGCACCAGCGCTACCAGAAGGATCCGGCCCATCGCTGGATCAGGAATCAACTCGAGACTGTCGCGGCGACGGCCACCGCCTGAGCGACGGGCCGCGGCCTGCGAAAACCTGATTCCCGCCAAAGCCACTGGTTGCGCAGGAGGAGCCACGCTAAAATCCCTTTATGACCGTGACCGACATTGCGAGCCGAACCTACAATCACAGCTGGCGGCTGGATCCCATCATCCGCAGCCTGCTTGATACCGATTTCTACAAGCTGTTGATGTTACAGATGATTCGGGAGGATTACCCGGATCAGCAGGTGACCTTCTCGGTCATCAACCGCTCGCGCCATGTGCGCCTCGCCGAGATCATCGACGAGGGCGAGCTGCGCGCCCAGCTCGACCATGCCCGCACCATCCGTTTCTCCAAGAAGGAGCTGATCTGGCTTGCCGGTAACACCTTCTACGGCAAGACCCACATGTTCTCGGCGGACTTCATCCGCTGGCTGGCCGAATTCCGCTTGCCCGAATACGAGCTGCGCAAGGTCGAAGGCCAGTACGAGCTGCATTTCCACGGCCCCTGGACCCACACCACCATGTGGGAGATTCCGGCACTTGCCATCCTCAACGAGCTGCGCTCGCGCGCAGCAATGAAAGACCGCGGCCGCTTCGAGCTCGACGTGCTCTACGCCCGCGCCAAGGCCAAGCTGTGGACCAAGGTGGAGCGGCTGCGCAAGCTGGAGAATTTGCGGCTGTCCGACTTCGGCACCCGCCGCCGCCACGGCTTCCTCTGGCAGCGCTGGTGCGTGGAGGCGGTGAAGGAAGGCCTCGGCTCATCCTTCATCGGCACCTCCAACGTGCTGCTCGCGATGGACAACGATCTCGAAGCCATCGGCACCAATGCGCATGAGCTGCCGATGGTCGCGGCCGCGCTCGCCAGGGACGACGAGGAATTGCGCTGGGCGCCGTATCGCATCCTCGACCAGTGGCGCCAGACCTATGGCGGCAATCTCCTGATCGCACTGCCGGACGCCTTCGGCACGAAAGCCTTTCTGCGCGATGCGCCGGAATGGGTCGCCGACTGGACCGGCTTCCGCCCCGACAGCGCGCCGCCGATCCAGGCCGGCGAGGAGATCGTCGCCTGGTGGAAGAAGAAGGGCCGCAATCCCAAGGACAAGCTGCTCGTCTTCTCCGACGCGATGGACGTCGGCTCGATCGAGGAGACCTATCACCACTTCGCCGGCCGTGTGCGGCTCTCGTTCGGCTGGGGCACCAACCTCACCAACGACTTCGTCGGCTGCGCGCCGGACGGCTCGTTCAATCTCGATCCCATCTCGCTGGTCTGCAAGGTGTCGTCGGTCGACGGCCAGCCGGCCGTCAAGCTCTCCGACAATCCGGAGAAAGCGACCGGCCTGCCCTCGGAGATCGAGCGTTACCTGCGCGTGTTCGGCGATGCCGGCCGCGTGCGCAAGCCGGTGCTGGTGTAAAGTGGAATCGCATTAGGTCGAATCCATTGCCGCGGGCTCGCTCACCTCTCCCGCTTGCGGGAGAGGCGTAGGCCGCCTTCGGCGGCCGTCATCTCAAGAGACGCCGAGGCAAAGCCTCGGCTATGGCGAAGCGCCGGGTGAGGGCTCTCTCCATTAGTGGATTGTCCCATTGCGGAAGCACCCTCTCCCAACCCTCTCCCGCTAGCGGGAGAGGGAGCCCACCTTCGCCTTTGCGGCTATCGAGCCTTATCTCATCATGCTCTAGCAGCGGACTGGACTCCTCTCGATCGGGTAAACGGCGCACGATGAATGCGAAGCATTGGTTCGCCGATGCCGCGCCAGTTCCGATTGACCGGTATTTGACGCTATCTGCGCGCATCCACTTCACAGCGCCTTCACCGTGCGGTGCAGTCGCTCGCGTTTTCAGGTCGAGTTAAGCAACATTCTGCTCTACTTCGCGTTGTAGGCCAACGTTCCGCTGGGATCGTTGATCGATTTGGGGGAACGCAGGGTGTTTCGCAGAACAGCGACGTCGACGAAGGGACACAGTTTCCTTCACGTCATCAAGCTCGTCTCGCCTTTCGTGATGGTCGTCCTGCTCCAGGCGGCGATCGCGGGATTCAGCCTCGAGGTGATGTCCTCGGTCCGCGCCTATGTTGCAGGGGAAGCGTTGTGGTCGCGCTCGCAGAAGAACGCCGTCTATTTCCTCCATCGCTACCTGCATTCGGGCGACGCCAGCCAGTTCGCACAATACCGCGCCGCCCTCGCCGTTCCCATTGGCGACGAGTTCGCGCGCTGGGCGCTCGAGCGCGATCCGGTCGACGTCGAGGTCGCCCGCATCGGCTTCCTGCAAGGCGGCAACCATCCCGATGACGTGCCGGGACTGATCTGGCTGTTTCGCTACTTCAATCGCGTCAGCTTCCTCCAGGAAGCGATTCGCGAATGGGCTGCCACCGATCCCATGCTGCTGGAGCTGAGCGTGTTCGGCGAGGTGATCCGCTCCGAGCTGGAGAACGGCCCCATTCAAGACGACGACCGCCTGCAATTCCTGTCGTCGCGCCTCTCGGATCTCAACACCCAATTCACGGTGCATGCCAAGCGGTTCTCCACTGTCCTCGGTGAAGGCTCCCGTGCCATCAAGCTGACGCTGACTTGCATCAACATCGTCACCGCCGCGACGCTGATCCTGCTCCTGATCTGGCATACGCGGCGGTTGGTGCTGCAGCGACAGGCATTCGAGGATGCCTTGCACGCCGAGAAGGAGCGCCTGGCCTGGCAGGCGTCGCACGACTGGCTGACCGGCCTGTCCAACCGCCGCGCCTTCGAGGCGCGTCTGCAAAGCGAGCTGGACAATGCCGCGGCGGGTTCGCTGGGCCTGATCCTGCTCGATCTCGACCAGTTCAAGAGCGTCAACGACAGCTGCGGTCATCTCGCCGGCGACCGCCTGCTGTGCCAGGTGGCGCGCCTTCTGCAACAGGATCGGCATGCGCATGATCAGGTGGCCCGGCTCGGCGGCGACGAATTCGGCCTGATCCTGCCCTGGTGCCCGCCCGCGAAAGCTGTCGATATCGCCGAACGGCTGCGCCGATCGTTCGAACTGTTCAATTTCGCCTGGGACGACCGTTGCTTTGCGGTGACCGCCAGCATCGGCGTTGCCTGCATCGCCGACCGCAACACCACGCTCGAGGACGCGATGCGGCGTGCGGATGCAGCCTGCTATCGCGCCAAGGAAAAGGGACGTAACCGGGTCCAGGTCGACGGCGGGAGACCGGACGTCGTCGTCGTGACAGCCCGGCCACGCGAAGCTGCGCGCGCTTGACGCTGCCCGCCCCGTCACCGCCGAGGCAAAATGCCGAGGCCGGCGAGATGGGCGTCAACAAATTGTTCGATCTGCTGGCGCAGCATCTGCGGCGGCACGGCCACCATGCGCTCCTCGAGGCCGAGCGAGATGATTCCATGCACCGCGGAAAACAGCGTGCGCGACAACAGCGCGATCTTCACGTCATCCGCATCCGGCAATAGCCGCACCAGGGGTGGATGCATCAACGCGAAGGCATCCATGACCATCTGAAGGATGTCGTCGGGATAGGGACGATCGTCCTCCATCCGATGCTCGAACAGCGAGCGCAACAGGTTGGCGTGCTCGGCAAAGAAGTCGAGATAGGTCGCGGCAAGTCCATAGAGCTGGCGAACGGGATCATCGGCAGGAACTCCGCGCAGCCGCGCCGTGAGCGCCTGAACCGTCTCCCGGTTCACGGTCAGGATCACCCCATCGAAGTCGCCGAACTCGTTATAGACGCTGCCGACCGAGCAGCCGGCAGCCTCCGCGACATCCCGAACCTTCAATGATCTCAGCCCCTTAGCGGAAATGATGCCGCGGGCGATCTCCACGATCTGAAGCCGTCGCCGATTTTTTTTCTGCCCGCGCAACGATTCTTCTTGAACATTGTTCATTTTCAAGCTACTCATTTGAACATTGTTCAAATTAACCCGGAGATCTGCAAAATGCAAACCCTCGCTGTTGATATCGCCGCCACCTTCCTCGATGACGCCGCAGCTCTCGTGACCGGCTTTGGCCGGGCCCTGCTGCGGTTCGCCATGGCCCCGATCGATCGCATTGCAAATGCCTGCGACATCGCCGGCGTGCTCACCGAGCGGCGCGCGACCTTCCGGATGTGGCGGAAGAGCCGTGCCCGTGCGCGTCACGAGGGCCGCCGGTTCAGCCTGCTCGGCCGCCTCTCGCCCTTTCGCCACCTCGCCCATCTCACCTGAGACGGCGCAGCCGGCACGTTCCGATCGGTTCGAATGCAATATCCGGTTGCAACAAAGGACTCACCATGTCCCGACATTCGCAACCGACACCGCGGCGCTAGACAATGCGGTTCAGCTTTTCCTCACTGCTGGGCCGATATCCCGACAAGGCGTTTCCGGCCGAACCTGGCCGCGACCAGATATTTGCGAACCTAACAAGACCAGCTGGAGACCAACAGGATCGGAGGGATCGAGGGGACAAAGCAGGCCGGCAACATCGTCACCCTGCAATCGTTCGTCCACACCCTTCCGGTCGTGACGCTTCACAGACAACGTAACGAATCTCAGGCTGCCTTTTTCAAAACAGGACTAGTCATGATCAGGGAATTGATGTCGTCACGCCGCTTCGCGCCGCTGTTCTGGGCGCAATTCTTCTCGGCGCTCAATGACAACGTGCTCAAGAACGCACTCGTCATCATCCTGCTTTACAGTGCCGCGACCGGCCATGGCGATGCGCTGGTGACGATCGCAGGCGCCGTCTTCATCTTTCCCTATTTCATCCTGTCCGGGCTCGGCGGCCAGCTCGCCGACAAATACGTCAAGTCCGTCGTCGCAAGGCGGCTCAAATTCGCCGAGATCTTCGCCGCTTGTTTTGCCGCCGCCGGCTTCTTCCTGCATTCGGTGCCGCTGCTGTTCGCAGCGCTCGCGCTGTTCGGCATCATCGCTGCCCTGTTCGGCCCGGTGAAATATTCCATGCTGCCGGACCAGCTCGAGCTCGGCGAGCTCGCGACCGGCAACGCGCTGGTCGAAGGCGCGACCTTCATGGCTATCCTGCTCGGCACCGTCGCCGGCGGCCAGTTCGTGGCCGGCTCCGCGCATATGGGCTGGGTCGCATCGGCCGTGGTCGTGCTGGCCCTGTTGTCCTGGGCCTTCGCCTCCCGCATTCCCGCGACCACGCCGTCTGCGCCCGAACTGCCCGTCACCGCCAATCCCTGGACCTCGACGCTCAGCCTGCTCAGGACGTTGCACGCCGACCACCGGCTGTGGGACGGCACCGTGATCGTCTCCTGGTTCTGGCTGGTCGGCGCCATCGTGCTGTCGCTGCTGCCGGCGCTGGTGAAGGACGTCGTGGGTGGCACCGAGGGCGTGGTGACGCTGTGTCTTGCGATCTTCGCGATCGGCATCGCCATCGGCTCGCTGTTCGCCGCCAGCCTGAGCCACGTTCGCCCGAACCTCGCTCTGGTGCCGATCGGCGCCATCATCATGGGATGTTCTGGCCTCGATCTCGCCTGGGCCATCGCCGTGACCACCAAGGGTCAGGACATCACCGCGGCCGGTTTCGCGACCTCGTTCGCGGGCCTGCGCATGATGATCGACTTCGTCGCCTTTGCATTCGGCGGAGGCTTATTTGTCGTTCCCTCCTTTGCTGCCGTCCAGGCCTGGTCAGCGCCGTCCGAGCGCGCCCGCATCATCGCCGCCGGCAATGTGCTGCAGGCCGCGTTCATGGTGGTCGGCTCGCTGTTCGTCGCGCTGTTGCAGGCGGGCGGCTTGCATGTCGGCTGGATCTTCTTCGGCCTCGGCGTCGCGAGCTTCGGCGCGGTGTGGTTTGTCCTGACCAAGTGGGGCAAGGAAGGTGTGCGCGACTTCGGCGGACTGCTGTTCCGTGCACTGTTCCGCACTGAGGTTCGCGGGCTCGAGAACCTGCCACCCGCCGGCACGCGCATGCTGATCGCGCCCAACCATGTCAGCCTGATCGACGGCCCTCTGCTGCACGCCGTGCTGCCGATCGACGCCAGCTTCGCGGTCGATACCGGCATCTCCAAGGCTTGGTGGGCCAAGCCGTTCCTGCGCGTGGTCAAGCACTACACCATGGATCCGACCAAGCCGCTGGCCGCGCGCGACCTGATCAAGCTCGTCGCCGCCGGCGAGCCGGTGGTCATTTTTCCGGAAGGACGCATCACCGTCTCCGGCTCGCTGATGAAGGTCTATGACGGCACCGCGATGATCGCGGACAAGGCCGACGCCGTGGTCGTGCCGGTCCGCATCGAAGGCGCGCAGCGCTCCCATCTCAGCTATCTCAACAGCAGCCAGATCAAGCGCTCCTGGTTCCCGCGCGTGACCGTTACCATCCTGCCGCCGGTCAAGCTGCCGGTTGACCCGTCGCTGAAGGGCAAGGCGCGCCGCAACGCCGCCGGCAACGCACTCCAGGACGTGATGATCGACGCCCTCGTCAAGAATGCCATGCTCGATCACACCCTGTTCGAAGCGCTCGGGCACGCCTACCGCGATCGCGACACCGGCAAGGTCATCATCGAGGACGCGCTCGGCACCAAGCTGACCTATCGCAAGCTGATCCTCGGCGCGCAGGTGCTTAGCCGCAAGCTCGAGAACGGCACCTCGGCCGGCGAGAATGTCGGCGTGCTGCTGCCGAACTCGGCGGGCGTCGCCGTCGTCTTCATGGCGCTACAAAACATCGGTCGGGTGCCGGCGATGCTCAACTTCTCGGCGGGCCCGGTCAACGTGACCGCCGCCATGAAGGCCGCGCAGGTCAAGACCATTCTGACCTCGAAGGCCTTCATCGAGAAGGGCAAGCTGGACAAGCTGATGGCGGCGATCTCCGCGGAGGCTCGCGTCGTGTATCTCGAGGATGTGCGCGCCTCGATCAGTGCCGCCGACAAGATCAAGGGTCTGCTCGCCGGCACCGCGCCGCGCGTCACGCGCCAGGCGAACGATCCAGCCGTCGTGCTGTTCACGTCGGGCTCGGAAGGCACGCCCAAAGGCGTGGTGCTGTCTCATCGCAACATCCTCGCCAACGCGGCGCAGGCGCTGGCGCGGGTCGACGCCAATGCCAATGACAAGGTGTTCAACGTGCTGCCGGTGTTCCACTCCTTCGGGCTGACCGGCGGAATGATGATGCCGCTGCTGGCGGGCATTCCGATCTACATGTACCCCTCGCCGCTGCATTACCGGATCGTGCCCGAGCTGATCTATCAGACCGGCGCCACGATCCTGTTCGGCACCGACACGTTCCTCACCGGCTATGCACGCTCGGCACACGCCTACGACTTCCGCACGCTGCGCCTTGTGATCGCCGGTGCCGAAGCGGTCAAGGATCGGACGCGTCAAGTGTTCATGGAGCGCTACGGCATCCGCATCCTCGAAGGCTATGGCGTCACCGAGACGGCGCCGGTGCTGGCGATGAACACGCCGATGGCGAACCGCCCCGGCACCGTCGGCCGCCTGTCGCCGCTGATGGAAAGCCGGCTCGATCCGGTCCCCGGCATCGAGGACGGCGGTCGCCTCTCGGTGCGCGGACCGAACGTGATGCTCGGATATTTGCGGGCCGAAAATCCCGGCGTGCTCGAGCCGCTCGCCGAGGGCTGGCACGACACCGGCGACATCGTGTCGATCGACGCGGCCGGCTTCATCACCATCAAGGGCCGCGCCAAGCGCTTTGCCAAGATCGCGGGCGAAATGGTCTCGCTGTCGGCGGTCGAGAGCATCGCGACGACGCTGTGGCCGCAGGCCGCATCGGTCGCCGTGTCGATCCCCGACCAGCGCAAGGGCGAGCGCATCGTGCTGCTGACGACGGAGAAGAACGCCGAGCGCAGCGCGATGCAGGCCCGGGCCAAGACGATCGGCGCGTCCGAGCTGACCGTTCCGGCGACGATCATGGTGGTCGACAAGGTGCCGCTGCTCGGCACCGGCAAGACCGACTATGTCACGGCAACGACGATGGCCCGCGAGCAAGCGTCGGCACCGGAGCGCGAGGTGGCGTAACGAGAGATGCACGGGGCGCCCCAAACAGGCGAGGCGCGATGCCCGGGAGTGGTTCTGCTTCATGGCATCGCGCGGACCTCTGCTTCCCTGAGCAAGCTGGAACGGGCGCTCCAGGCAAGCAGGTTCGCGACGCTCAACATCGACTATGCCAGCCGCAAGAAGCCAATCGCAGCGCTTGCGGACGATATCCACCCGGCAATCGCGCGCTTCGCCGAACGAAGCGCGCCGCTGCACTTCGTCGCGCATTCAATGGGCGGTCTCGTCGCGCGAGCCTACATCGCAAGATACCGGCCGCCCCGCCTTGGCGGCATCGTGATGCTGGGCACGCCGAATGGCGGCAGCGAGGTCGCCGATCTCTTGAGCGGATCTCGGCTCTACCGCGCATTCTATGGGCCCGCCGGTCTGGAGCTCACCACGCCGGCGACCCAGCCGGGCGTGCTGCCGCCCGTGGACTATCCCGTCGGCGTCATCGCGGGAAACCGCTTCATTGATCCCGTCGCCGGCCTCTTCGTCCTGCCGAAGCCGAATGACGGGCGGGTGTCGGTACAAAGCGCAATGCTCGCCGGCATGGCGGACCACATCGTCGTGAAGGCGTCCCATACCGGATTGCCCCGCCACACTATTGCAATCGAACAGACGATCGCCTTCCTGCGCGAGGGCCGCTTTCAGCCGGGGTAACGGTCACGTCGCCGTCCGCCGCTCCTGCGCGTAGCGCACCAGCGCCGCGAAGCGATAGATGCCGTGCACGAACTTGCCGTAGGGCATGGTGATGAACAGCGCGAACACCGCGCCGAGATGCAGCGCCAGCAACGGCCCCATCGCAGCGGTCTCGCGCAGGAGCAGAAGTGCCATGCCTGTGATGCCGGTCAGGAACAGCATGGCGATGAAGCCGACATCCAAGCCGTAGCGGCTCTCGTCGAGCAACGCCGGATCGCGCCGCATCCTGGCCTGGAACAGGCCGATCGGCCCGACGATCAGGCCGATGCCGCCGAGCGTGCCCAGCACGACCGGAAGGTCCCACCACGGATACGGCGCCTCGCGGCCGAGCAGATAATGATACAGCGTGGCGACCGAGGTCGCGGCAAAGCACAGCAGGAAGCCGTAGAAGGTCAGGTGGTGATAGAGCTTGCGCCGATCGGTCGGCTTGTCGTCTTCGTTATAGCAGCCGACGCCGCCGCCATGGAGATAGCGCAGTTCGCCGGCATCGCGGATCGCCTGAAAGATCGAACCGCCATCGGCGCGGCCGCCAATCGGCGGACCGATGTCGCGCCAGAAGGCGCGCACGCTCAGGACGAGAGCCAGGATCGCATAAAGCAAGGCGGCACTGAACAGCGCGGCCATCGCGTTATGCGGCATCAGCCTGTAGAACGCGCCGGGGCCGGTGTGCACGCCGAACAGTACGCTGCGGTCGTTCAAGGCGGCGAAGCCGAGTATGAAGGCGGCCATGCTGAGCGCGGCGGTGATGCTGATGACGAGGCCGTTCCGCGCAAATGTGCCGGATAGCGCCCGCGGCCAGGCATAGGCCGCGTAGGACTCGGCGCGCGCAATTGCCAGCGTCTTCGGAACGTTGACGTTGAATTCATGCGGCGGCGAGAACTGGCAGTCGACATAGCAGGCGCCACAGGCATGGCAGAGATTGGCGAGATAGTTGAGGTCGCCGTCGGAGAAGGCGCGACGCATTTCCATGGCCGGAAACACCGCGCACAATCCCTCGCAGTAGCGGCAGGAATTGCAGACCGTCATCAGACGGTCAGCTTCGTCCAAAATTCTGGTTCCGTGCATTGGCTTTACTTCGTCAGGCCCTTTGCTTCGAGCCACTTCTGGATCAGGCCTGCGACCTCGAGGTTGTTCTTGTCCATCATCACCATATGCGAATTGCCCTTGATGCCCGCCTGCGGGAGGTCGACGACGTCGACGCTGCCGCCGGCCG
The DNA here is from genome assembly GCF_051853035.1 of Bradyrhizobium sp. SPXBL-04. Taxonomy (NCBI): domain Bacteria; kingdom Pseudomonadati; phylum Pseudomonadota; class Alphaproteobacteria; order Hyphomicrobiales; family Nitrobacteraceae; genus Bradyrhizobium; species Bradyrhizobium sp. SPXBL-04. The sequence goes on from NZ_CP182472.1 coordinate 6,870,772, forward strand.
CCTTGATGGCGTCCGCAAAGGCGATGCCGTTGGCACGGATCTTGGGCCAGCGCGAATCGCGCTCGATATAGTCGCCATAGATGATGAGGGTCGGAATGTTCTTCAGCACATCCGCCTTGGCGGGATCGCCGATGCCGGCCGGCTCGATCGCAATCAGCGCCTTGACCTTGTCAGGCCGGGCTTGCGCGACCTTGAAGCCGAAGCTGCCGGCCTGGCTGTGGAATAGGATCACCGAGGGACCGACGCGATCGATCTCGGCGATATAGGCGGCGATGGCCGCATCATCAGTCGTGGTCCAGCGCGGGACGTTCTGCTTGACGAAATTGTCGTAGCCCTCGACCGGAAACTGGTTGCCCGGCAACAGCTTTCGCTTGGCGGGATCGGGATCGTAGGAGTTTGGCCCATCGCCGATGCGGAAACGCTCGAACGGATTGGCGGTGGTGAGGAAGACTGGCTCGCCCTTGAAGATATCGGGGTATTGCGCCCAGCCTGCGCGCCCGCGCTCCACCGCGTCGGAATTATAGACCGCCCACCCCTTGCGCAGAAAATAATTCAGCCAGCCTTCGCGTCCGTCAGGCGTGGTCTCGTAGGTGACGCCGGTCAGCCCGCCGCCATGCCACATCAGCAGCGGATAGGCCCCCTTCTCGTTTGCCGGCAGGAAGTATTGCACATACATCTGCTCGACCTGATAGGTGCCGTTGGGATCGACCTTGGCCGGCACGCCGCCGGGCGTGAACACGACCTCCTTCACCGGCTTGCCGGAGATTTCGACGAGACGCCCACCGACATGGAACGAACCCATGTCGCGCAGGGTGATCGGCTCGGCGGCGCGAGCGTGGCCGACGATCAGCAAAGCCGTGATCAACGCAATGGCAAGGCGCGACATGGTGTCTCCTTAAGTCTTTTCTTCATTCTAGTTCTTCGCATGGCGTGCCGCTTCGCGCCCCGCGATCCGCCCGAACACGCTGCCGATGGTCATGCCCATCCCGGCGGCATAGCCCTTGCCGAGCACGTTGCCGGCCATGATCTCGCCGGCTGCGAACATGTTGGCCGACGGCCTGCCGTCAGCCATCAGCATGCGCGCCTCCTTGTTCACGCGCGTGCCGAGATAGGTGAAGGTGATGCCGGGCCGCACCGGATAGGCGAGATAAGGCGGCGTCTCGATCCGCCGCGCCCAATGGGTCTTCGGCGGCGTGATGCCCTCGGTGCGACAGTCGTCCAGGATCGTGTGATCGAAGGTGCCGGGCCGCACCGCGGCGTTGAACTCGGTGATGGTCTTTTCTAGCGCCGCCGGATCCAGCTCCAGCTTGCCGGCAAGCTCCGCCACCGTCTGCCCGGTGATCGGCGGAAACAGCGTCGGCATGAAACTCGTGACCACGGTCGAGTCGAAGATGATATAGGCGATCTGGTCGGGCTGCGCCGCGACCAGCCGGCCCCAGATCGCGTAGCGCTTCGGCCAGATGTCCTCGCCTTCGTCATAGAAGCGCTGCGCATGCTTGTTGACGACGATGCCGAACACGACGGAGTCGTGGCGGGTGATGATGCCGCCGTCGAATTTCGGCGCGCGGGCGTCGATCGCAACCGCATGGCACTGGGTGGGATCGCCGACCTCCTGCACGCCTTTGTCGAGCAGCATCTTCAGGATCGAGCCGCGATTATAGGGCGTACCGCGGATCAGGAAATTGTCGGCGGCCTCGCCCCAATATTGCTTGAGCCATTCGATGTTGGCCTCGAAGCCGCCGGCCGCCGCAACCAGCGAGGTCGCGCGGATCTCGGTCTCGCCGTTAATCGGCCGCTTGAGGCGCGCGGCGAGGAACATGCCGTCCTCGATCACGAGGTCGATGACTTCGGCATCGTATTCGACCTCGACGCCCAGCTGCTCGGCCGTGAGATAAAGCGCATTCAGCATCGCGCGGCCGCCGCCGAGAAAGAACGAGTTGGTGCGGCCGAGGCTCAGCGTGCCGCCGAGCGAGGGCTGCCAGCGCACGCCCTGCTCCACGATCCAGTTCAAAATGTCCTTGGACTCCCGGATCATGTGACGGGCGAGCACCTCGTCAGTCTGCCCGCCGGTGACGCGCAGCAGGTCCTCCCAGAACTCCTCCTCGGTGTAGGGGCCGGTCAGGATTTCCGTGGCGGCGTCATGGGCGCAGCGCATGTTGCGGGTGTGGCGGGTGTTGCCGCCGCGATAGCATTTTGGCGCGCCCTCGAGCACCAGCACCGACGCTCCAGCGCGCCGCGCCGCGATCGCCGCGCACAGCGCGGCATTGCCACCGCCGATCACCAGCACATCGTACTTGCTGCCCATACCGTCTGCCCGCTGGCACGCGAGATTAGAGACATTCTGTCCGTCAGCGACCATGCCCAACCAGGGCGCCGTTGCGTACCTTTGTATACAAATATATACATAGACGGCGCAAGCTGCATTTCCGCATAGGCGGATGCGCATCGAGGAACAATGGCCAGACGTCCAGCAAAGACAGGCGGAACGATCTCGCGCGGCGGCGGTGTCGCGCTGGGCGAAGCGGTGTTCCGTTCGCTCTGCGAGGCACTCCAGGCCGGCAGCTACCGCGCCGGCGACCGCCTGCGCGAGGAAGAGGTCGCGCAGCGGCTGAAGGTCAGCCGCACCCCGGTTCGCGAAGCCCTCGGTCGGCTCGCGGCACGCGGCTTCGTCGAGCCGGCCGGCGGCCGCGGGCTGATCGTGCGCAGCCTCGACATCTCCGAGGTGCTCGAGCTCTACGCCATGCGCGAGATCATGGAAGGCGCCGCCGCGCGCCTCGCCGCCGCACACGCCTCCGCCACGGAGATCGACGCACTCCGCGATATCGAGCAAGCCCTTGTCGAGGTATCGGAGAGCGACGCGGCCGAGATGGCGAGGCTCAATCGCGCCTTCCACGAAGCCATCTGCCGCGCCGCGCGCAACCGCTATCTCGACAACGCTTCGCGGGAATTGCAGGACTGGATCGCTCTGCTCGGCCCGACCACCTTTACGGTGACCGGCCGTCCTTCAACCAGCCACGGCGAACATCGGGCTATCATCGACGCCATCGCCGCGCGCGACGGCGACAGGGCCGAGCAGCTTGCGCGTGCACACATCCGTGAAGCGCTGCGCTGCCGGCTGAAACTGCTGCAGAAGCAGTAGCGCGGATCACGCCTCGAAGACGCGCGTCAGCAGCCAGTAGCCGCCGAGCAGGCTGATTGCCGCGGAGACCGCATAGACCAGCCTCGCAGCCCGCACTGGCTTCGTCCGGTCGGCTGCAAACAGCCGATCGACCAGGCCAAGCAGCGGCAGCACGATCGAAACGATCGCGACCTGCCCGATCTCGACGCCAAGGTTGAAGGCGGCGAGCGCCGGCACCACCGCGTTCGGCGGCAGGCCGATCTCCTGAAGCGCACCGGCGAAACCAAAGCCGTGGATCAGCCCGAACAGAAAGGTCACGCGCCAGCGCTTGTCGATGTCGCGCGAAAAGAAATTCTCCACGGCAACGAATACGATCGAGGCGGCGATCGCCGGCTCCACGATCCGGTTCGGAATGGCGAGGACGTCCAGCGCGGCCAGGGACAGCGTGAGCGAATGGGCAATGGTGAAGGCGGTGACGATCTTGATGATGGGAATGAGCCGGCGCGCCCACAGCACGACGGCGATCAGGAAGGCGACATGATCGTAGCCGAGGAAAATGTGCTCGATGCCGGTGAGGAGATAGCGTTGCATCGTCGACCACAGCGGCGGTGCGGGGGCGGACAGCGTGATCGTCGTGTTGCCAGAATCGAGCAGCGCCTGCGCCTCGGTCCCATTCTGCGCGACCAGCACCACCTGACGCGCGGTGGGATCCCTCTCGGTCAGCACGGTGGAGCGATAGACGATGTCACCGGCCACGGCGGCACAATCGAAACTGTTGCGATAGATGATGCCGTCGCCGTCCGCCAGGATCGCGGCAGTCCCGGCCGAGCACGCCGTGCCGTCGGCGCCGGTTACCGCGAGATGTGATCGTACATAGGTCAGGATCGAGGCCGCGGCCATTTCGACCGCGGCCGGATCAACCGCATCTTGCTTCGCGTCATAGACCTTCGTGCCGACAAGCCGGTCGACGTCGCTACCCTTGAGTGCCGCCTCGATGGTCACGGCGCGAGCGGCGGTCAGTGCCACACGTGCGGTCGACAGATTGACCTGGTGTGCCCATGCCGGCATGCCGATGCCGAGCAGAATCATGCCGAGCAGCGCCAGGCGCGCTCGCATCATGATCCCGCTCCGACCGCGCGCAGCAGCTCCGTCAAGCGGCGCATCTCGAACTCGGCCACCGTGACCACGGCGCCCTCGGGCGCGAGCCGCGCGTAACGATCGAGGCTGTCGGCGGAGGCGCCGAATTCGAGCCTTGCGAGCGGCGCCGACGCGTCGCGCGCGAAGACCAGAACGATCAGGCTCGGCAGATTGAGGCCGTAGCGCGCCAATTGCGACGGATCGACAGCGCCAATCCGCGTCTCGACCGCAGCGGCATCGAACGCACGCAACGCTGCATCGATGATGCGGGCCTGCTCGGGATCGGCAACGTGGATGACATGACCGGCGGCATGGTTGTGCTGACCGAGATGGCGGAACCAGTTGCCGCCGGCATCGCGCTCGAAACGGGTGAGCTTGCCAGCGAAGACGATCTCGAGCGCCCAGACCTGTGCCATCGATACCGGCAGCAACAGGCTCTTGCCGCGGCTCGCCGCATCGGCGCCGGCCGGACCGCGCAGGCGGCGTGTCATGTCGAAGGTGACGCGCCACTCCTCGCCGACATGGCGCGGCATCAGGTATACGGCGGGGCGACCGCTGACCCGGACATAGTGCGACGTGTTCGCCGGATTGAGCGCGCCCACATTCACCGACGTCGCCGTACCGTCGACGGCCTCGATGACCGCGACGGTTGCGGGTGGGTCCAGACCGAAGCCCGCGAAGCTTGCCGGGCTGAGCTCGCCGGCTTGGATTTCGCGCGCCGGCTCGCTCACCGTGGCGAGCCGCAGCGCCGTCTCGAGATGCGTCCTGAGCTCAGCCGGCATGGTGCCATCCAGCCCCTCGATCGCCCATGCGCCCTCCCTGCGAAGCAGGACGACGCTGTCACCATCCGAACGGATCTCCACTCTCCGAACGTCAGCCGGCGGGAGAGCCAGGAGGCCCTTGGGTGCGAATGCGACCTTGCTGCGCAGCGCCGGCCACTCTCCACTGAGGACCAGCAGCCCGAGGAGCGCCACCAGCACCACAGCCAGGAGCGGCATCAGCCATCGGGGCGTCCCGCCTCCGGCCGCCCCGGCCCTCACCGCCGCCTCCACCACATCGCAACACCGAACAAGGCCGTGCTCAGCGGCAACAGCACTTCCAGCACAATGAAGGTGTCGCGCATCTGGCCGCTGGTCAACACGATCTCCGGCAGCTTGAAGGTCTGCGGCGCGACACTTGGCGAATTATCATCCTCGGCGAGCCAGCGTAGCGTGGCGAGCGACAGCTCGCCGTTGGAGACATAGGGGAAATATTCGTTGCTCGCGAACTTGCTGGTCCCGGCTATGACCATGCGGAAGCGCTTGTCTGGCGCGCCGCCCGGCCAGGTCCCCTCGAGAGCAACCGCGAGCGGCTGGGCATTGCGGGGCCCTGTTGCCGCCCCATCGCTCGCAGCGGCGACATTCCTGGGCGAACGCAGGTAGCTGTCCTGGCTGCTGGCCGCGAGCACGATCGTGCTTACGTCGCTTGGCGGCTGCGTCACCGCGAGCGGCCGGACTTGCGGAAACACGGTCAACGCCAGGCGCCGGGTGATCGGATGCGGCGGATAATAGGGGACCGCGACCTTGTCGGCGTCGGTGCGGAAATGGTTGAGGGGATCGATCACGATCGCCGCCTCGGTCGACAAGCCGACAGGCCTCAGCAGCAGGCGCTCGAAATCGCCGTTGACCTCCGATAGCGGATCAATCAGCAGCAGAAGCCGGCCCCCTCCTCTGACATAGTCGCCAAGCAGCGCCGCCTCGTCAGCGGAAAAGGCGGTGCGTGGGCCGACATCGGCCACGACCGAGCAGTCCGACGGGATGCTGGAGGCAGTCGCCGTGACGAGCTCGCGCATTTCGAAACCGATCTGGTTCAACGCGAGCTGGAGACGGTCGAGCGCTTCCGGCGCCGCCTCCAGCACGTCGCCGGCGCCGGGCGTCTCGTGCCCCTTCAGCGTCTCGACATGGCTGAAATGGAAATGCGAAGGCAGCGGCCGAAACGTCTCGCCGTGACCGGTGACGAAGCACACAGTCTCCACCCGCTTGCGCAGCACCCGCAGCGCGGCATAGCCGATGCGAGCGGGATCAATGACGTTCTCGACCAGGACCTTGCGATCCTCGGCCTGGAGCACCGCCGTGTTGTAGGCGCGAACGCCGAGATCGCGGGCAAGGCCTGGCTCCTTGTCGAGATCGATGGCGCGGAACGCGAACAGCGCATGATTGCGCGCCGCGGTCTGAACCAGTTCCTTGACGTTGACTGCATTTGCATCGCCGGCATTGTAGAAATAGGTCAGGGACAGCGGCACGCGCAATTGCGCGATCACGTCGGTGAGTTGCTGCGGCGGCGTGTTGCGCCCTTCGCGACTGACGTCGAAGTGCAAATCATGGCGATAGAGCGCAACGTTGGCGCCGATCACGACGGCGATGGCGGCAAGGACGATCGACGTGTTCGCGAGCCAGGCCGAACCGCCGCTGCGCAACGGCAGCCTGATCGCGACGATGAAGAGTGCGAACAAGGTGAGACCGCAGGCCATGAACAGCAAGGTTTTCGAGGCCGACTCGCCAAGTCCGGCAAAGCCGAGTGCGCCGCAGATGATCGCTCCGGCCGCCAGGACGAGCAGCGCGACGTTCGATCTGGCTGGGCCGGTCATTCGGTTGCCTCTCACCGCCGCGCCAACGCGCGGACCGTCAACAGCAACATCAGCAACGTGACGCTGAGGAAGAAGCCCACGTCGGACAGGTAGACCGAGCCGACGGCAAAGGGACGGAAATGGACCGAGAGCGACAGGTTCACCACCAGCGTGTCGAACGGGCTCGGCAGCAGCCAGCCGAAATTGTCGATGATCCAGAGCAGGAGGAACACGCTGAGCGAGATCAGCGCCGCGATCACCTGGTTGGCCGTCAACGCCGAGGCCAACAGCCCCGCGCCGACCAGTGCCGAGCCGAACAGCAAGAGGCCGAAATAGCCGCTGTAGATCGGGCCGAAATCCGGATCGCCGAACCAGGCGAGCGCAGCCGCATAGGCCCCCGACAGCACAAGCATGACCACGATCAGGCTCATCGCGGCGAGAAATTTCGCAAGCACGATGGAGACCTCGGAGACAGGCGCGGTCAGCAGCACCTCCAGCGTCTTGAGCTTCCGCTCCTCCGCGAACAGGCGCATGGTGATCAGCGGCGCGGTCAGCATGAACAGCACGAACATCTGGAAAAAGACGTGCACCATGCTCGGCTGATGGCTGAGGAACAGCGTCAGCGTGAAGCTATAGCCCATGATCAGCAGGAACACGGTCATCAGCACGTAGGCGATCGGCGAAGAGAACAGCGCTGTCGCTTCCTTGCCCAGCAGCACGGCAAAGCTTCTCATGCGGCCGCCTCCGGCTGGCGGGTGAGGTCGAGAAACACCCGCTCGAGGTCGGGCCGCAGCTCGGTCAGCTCACGCACCGCAATTTGCGCACCGACCAGCGCGGACAAGAGGTCGGCGGCAAGTGCGGGACGCCGATCCGCCGCAACGAGAAAGCGCCCACCTCCATCGGCAGCGGCGACGATGTCGCGCACGCCGGCGACCGCATCAGCCGCAGCGCGAATGGATTCGAGCGACGCATCCGCCGACAAGCGAAGCCGGAGATCGGGCGCGGCATCCTTCAATGCATCGGATGTAAGCAGCACGCCATCGAGCAGGATCATCACCCGCGAAGCAATCTTCTCGATCTCGGGCAGGATGTGCGAGGCCATGAGCACGGTGTGCCGTCCGGCCAGCGACTGGATCAGGTCGCGTACGGCGATCACCTGATGAGGATCGAGCCCGCTGGTCGGCTCGTCCAGCACCAGAACGTCTGGATTGCCCAAGAGTGCCTGCGCGATCGAGACACGCTGGCGGAAGCCGCGCGATAATTTGCCGGCGGTCAGCTTCATGACGCGCGCAAGGTCGAGCCGCTCGGCCGCCTCGTCGACCGCGGCTCTTGCCTTCGCCCCGTGCAGGCCCTTGAGCCCCGCCATAAAATGCAGGAATTCGCCGACCCGCATGTGATCGTAGAGCGGCGCATCTTCCGGCACGTAGCTGATGGCGCGGCGCACGCCGATGGAATCCTCAACCACGTCGTGGCCGGCGACCGCAATGCGCCCGCTCGTCGGAACCAGATAGCCCGTAAGCATGCGGAAGATCGTGCTCTTGCCGGATCCGTTCGGCCCGAGCAGTCCGACGATCTCGCCCGGCGCGATGGAAAACGAGACGTCGGCGACAGCGCGCCGCGGCCCGTACCATTTTGTCACGCGCTCGGCGACAACGACCGGAGAGACAGCCGGAAGCATGAAGACTTTAGACACCCCTCTGGCAGGTACTCCCTCGGAGCACCGAACGGAATCCCGGGCACAGGGACCCGGGATAACGACTTGCGCGAGATGACCCGATGTCGCGACCGATCACTCGTAGAATTCGGGCGAGTGCTTGTGCGCCTTGAACACGTCGGGATCGTGGGCGTAGATGATGTCGGCGCCCTCCGTGTCGCGGACCCGCTTTACCCAGGCATAGGCATCGAGCATCCCGACCGGATCATAGACGCTGCCGATGCTCGGCAGGATGTTCTTATCCAGATTCTCCTGGAGATAGATGGCGTCGCTGGTCAGCACCACTGTTCCGGTCTTCGGCAACCGCACCACCAGGATCTGGCTTCCGGGCGTGTGCGACACGGTGCGATGGATGAAGACGCTGTTGTCCCCGAACAGGTCGAGATCGCCGTCGAGCTCGATGGTCTTGTACTTTGCCGGCATGCCGCCGCCGACGCTGTTGCGCAGCATGGCGAAGTCGTCCGAGATGAAGAAGGTTGCATAGCCCGGCGCCGGCCAGAACGCGTTCCTGATCTCGTCACGCTGGAACACGAAGGTCGAGTCCAGGAATTTTCCAATGTTGCCAGCGTGATCGACGTGGAAATGGCCGAGCACGACATATTTGATATCGGACGGCTTGACGTTGATCTTGGCAAGCTGTGCGTCGATGGCGATGTCGGGCGAACGGCCGGGGTCAAGCGCCTTCACGAACGGGCCCCAGTAGTCGGGATCCTTGATGATGCGGTCGTTGTTGCCGCAGTCGAACAGCACGTCGCCCTTCGGATGCCGGATCAGAAAGAAGCCGACCGGGATCTGGACCTTGCCACTACTGCCATTCTGAATGATCGACTTGTCGAGATTGAGCGCCCCCGACGAGAAGACGTAGAGCTTCATCTCCTTCGGCGGCTCCGCGGCCATCACGGCACCGGACATAAAAAAAAGTCCTGCGGCCAGCGAGCCAAGGACCTTCGACGCAATCCCCCGCATGTCGTCCTCCCTGTTTTCGACGCACTTTTTTTCAGCGGATGTCGTACCCTACCATAGTCTAATGACGCTGTGCAGGATCAATGCACGCGAGCATGCAATAAATTCAACCTGCAAGACGCTGCGTTTGTGCACCGCAACTGATGGCGCGTGCAACGCGCCGGCGTGGTCAGGCAATCACGTCGGCCACGACTGCCTTGAGGACCTTGCGCGCATCGTCCGGCTTGAGCCGCACCTGTAAGCCGCGCTGGCCCCCGTTGAGATACACCTGTTCCTGCGTCACGGCCCGCCGGTCGATCACGGTGCGCACCTGCTTGCGCTGCCCGAACGGGCTGATGCCGCCGACCTTGTAGCCGGTGAGGCGCTCAGCCTCGAGCGGCTTCATCATCTGCGCCGACTTGCCGCTCACGATTGCGGCGAGCTTCTTCATGGAGACTTCCTGGTCGGACGGCACAACCACGCAGACCGGCTTACCGTCCACCAAGGCCATCAGCGTCTTCAACACCCGCGCCGGGTCTTCACCCAGCGCGGAGGCGGCCTGGAGCCCGATGCTCGCGGCATCGGGATCGTAGTCATAAGTGTAGACGGTGAAGGCAACTCCGGCGGCTTCAAGCGCGCGCGTGGCGGGGGTGACTTTGGACATGAGTCACGTTTACCACCGTCATTGCGAGGAGCGAAGCGACGGAATCCCGCCGGAGAGACAGTCTGGATTGCTTCGCTGCGCTCGCAATGACGATGTGGGCACTCTTGCGCGCCACACCCTCTGTGTCATCGCCCGGCTTGACCGGGCGATCCAGTATCCCTGACGCCGGCATTGGAAACTCGCTCTTACCACATCGCCGCGGCGTACTGGATGCCCCGGTCAAGCCGGGGCATGACAGCGGTTTCTGTGGCAAGCCTCGTGCGCGATGACGACAGCGGAGTTTGGCGGCGCTACGCCGCCAAACTCCACAGGGAGGAGGTCGCCCCTACTCCGCCGCGTCGCGCATCTCCACGCGCTCCGCCCTGGCCGCGCAGAACTTGAACTCCGGGATCTTGCCGAAGGGATCGAGCGCCGGATTGGTCAACAGGTTCGCCGCCGCCTCTGCGTAGCAGAACGGCATGAACACCATGTTCTCTGGCACGTCGCGGTCGGAGCGCACCTTGACCTCGACGGCGCCGCGGCGGGTCTCCAGGCGAATGAAGTCGCCTGGCGCGAGCCTCTTCTTGCGCATGTCCTTCGGTGACATGAACGCGACGGCCTCGGGCTCGATCTGGTCGAGCACTTGCGCGCGGCGCGTCATCGAGCCGGTGTGCCAGTGCTCGAGCACGCGGCCGGTCGACAGCACCATCGGATATTCGGCGTCGGGCAGCTCGTCCGGCGGAATCACCTTGGCCGGCACGATCTTGCCGCGGCCGCTCGCGGTCGGGAAGCCCGTGGTGAAGATGATCTCGTTGCCGGGCTTATCGGGAGCGTCGGCCGGATAGGTGACCGCGCCTTCGCGCACCAGCCGTTCCCAGCTGATGTTTTTCAGCGACGGCATCAGCTCCGCCATCTCGGTGTAGACGTCGCCGGGGCCGGAATAATTCCACGGCAGCCCCATGCGCTTGCCGATCTCCTGGATGATCCAGAGATCCTGCCGCGCATCACCGGGCGGCTTGATCACCTGACGTGCGAGCTGCACGCGGCGATCGGTGTTGGTGAAGGAGCCCTCCTTCTCGGCAAAGGCCGAGGCTGGCAGGATCACGTCGGCGTGGAACGCGGTCTCGGTGACGAAGAGATCCTGCACCACGAGATGATCGAGCATGGCGAGCGCTTCGCGGGCATGCTGGAGATCGGGGTCGGACATCGCGGGGTTCTCGCCCTCGATGTACATGCCCTTGATCTCGCCGGCATGGATCGCGTTCATGATCTCGACCACGGTCAGGCCGCGCACCGGATCGAGATCCTGGCCCCACAGCTTCTCGAAAGCGCCGCGCATGTCGTCGCGGCCGACCGGCTGATAGTCCGGCAGGAACATCGGGATCAGGCCGGCATCGGAGGCGCCCTGCACGTTGTTCTGGCCGCGCAGCGGATGCAGGCCGGTGCCGGGACGGCCGACCTGGCCGGTGATCAGCGCCAGCGCAATCAGGCAGCGCGCATTGTCGGTGCCGTGGACGTGCTGGCTGATGCCCATGCCCCAGAAGATGATCGACGATTTCGCGCGCGCATAGGTTCGTGCGACCTCGCGCAGCGTCTGCGCCGGGATGCCGCAGATCGGCTCCATCCTCTCCGGCGTGAATTCCTTGATCTTCTCCTTGAGCTCCTCGAAGCCTTCGGTGTAGCCCGCGATGTACTGGTCGTCGGTCAGGCCTTCGGTGATGATCGTGTTGATCATCGCGTTCAACATCGCAACGTCGGAGCCCGGCTTGAACTGCAGATGCTTGGTCGCGTGACGCGACAGCGACTGCCGGCGCGGATCCATCACGAACAGCTTGGCGCCGTTCTTCGCTGCGTTCTTGATGTAGGTCGCCGCGACCGGGTGGTTCACGGTCGGATTGGCGCCGATCACCCAGATGACCTCGGCATCCATCGCTGCAGCAAACGGCGCCGACACCGCGCCCGAGCTCAGGCCTTCGAAAAGTGCGGCGACTGACGAAGCGTGGCAGAGCCGCGTGCAGTGATCGACGTTATTGGAGCCGAAGCCGGTGCGCACCAGCTTCTGGAACAGATAGGCCTCTTCGTTCGAGCCCTTGGCCGAGCCGAAGCCCGCCAGCGCCTTCACGCCCTTCTCGTCGCGGATCTTGACCAGGCCCTTGGCCGCGATGTCGAGCGCTTCCTCCCAGCTCGCCTCGCGGAAATGGGTGAAGGGATTGGCCGGGTCAACCTGGTCGTTGGCGTCCTTCTTCGCATTCGGCAGCCGCACCAGCGGCTTGGTCAGACGATGCGGATGGTGGATGTAGTCGAAGCCGAAGCGGCCCTTGACGCAGAGACGGTTGTGATTGGCGGGGCCGTCGCGGCCCTCCGCATAGATCACCTTCTCGTCCTTGACCTCGTAGGTCACCTGGCAGCCGACGCCGCAGAACGGGCACAGAGAATCGACCTTCTTGTCGGCATAGGTGACGCGGGTCTGCTTGTCGTCGAGCATCACGGCCGGCATCAGGGCGCCGGTCGGACAGGCCTGCACGCATTCGCCGCAGGCGACGCAGGTCGATTCGCCCATGGGATCGTCGAAGTCGAACACGATCTTGGCGCCGGCATTGCGATAGGCCATGCCGATGACGTCGTTGACCTGGACCTCGCGGCAGGCACGCACGCACAGGCCGCACTGGATGCACGCGTCGAGATTGACGCGCATCGCCGGATGGCTGGCGTCGGTCGCCCAGCGTTCGGCGGCGGGGAAGCGGCTCTCGGTGACACCGGTGGTCTCGGCCCAGTGCCAGAACTTCGAATCCGGATCGTGCGAGGTCTCGCGCGCCGGCTGGTCGGCGACGAGCAGCTCCATCACCATTTTCTGCGCGGCGACGGCGCGCGCACTCTCGGTCTTCACCTTCATGCCGACCGATGGCGTGCGCTTGCAGGACGCCGCCAGCACGCGCTCGCCCTCGATCTCGACCATGCAGGCGCGGCAATTGCCGTCGGGCCGATAATCGGGTGCGGGCGAATAGCAAAGGTGCGGGATCTCGCGGCCCTGGCGCTGGGCCACCTGCCAGATCGTCTCGCCGGGTTTGGCCTCGACCTGCTTGCCGTCAAGCTCGAACGTAATCTTGGTCATTCGGCCGCGTCCTTGAACTCGTCAGGGAAATATTTGATCACGGTGGTCAGCGGATTCGATGCCGCCTGTCCGAGCCCGCAGATCGAGGCATCGCGCATCGCCTGGCTCAATTCTTCCAGCAAGGCCCGGTTCCAGACCGGCTTCTGCATCAGTAGCGCCGCTTTCTGGGTTCCGACGCGGCATGGTGTGCACTGACCGCAGCTCTCGTCCTCGAAGAACTTCATCAGGTTCAACGCCGCCGCGCGCACGCTGTCCTTCTGCGACAGGATCACGATCGCGGCGGAGCCGATGAAACAGCCGTATTTCTCCAGCGTGCCGAAATCGAGGGGGATGTTATCCATCGATGCCGGCAAGATGCCGCCGGACGCGCCGCCCGGCAGGTAGGCATAAAACTGATGGCCGTCGGCCATGCCACCGCAATATTCGTCGATCAGCTCGCGCACGGTGATGCCCGCAGGCGCCAGCTTCATGCCGGGATTCTTGACGCGGCCCGAGACCGAGAAGCTGCGCAGGCCATGACGCTCATGGCGGCCATTGCCCTTCCACCAGTCGGCGCCCTTCTCGACGATGTCGCGCACCCACCACAGCGTCTCGATGTTGTTGATCAGCGTCGGCAGGCCGAACAGGCCGACCTGGAACGGGTAAGGCGGCTTGTGCCTGGGCAGGCCGCGCTTGCCCTCGATGCTCTCCAGCAGTGAAGATTCCTCGCCGCAGATATAGGCACCGGCGCCGCGGCGCATATGCAGCGTCGGACCGCCCGGCGGGAGCTTGGCGATCTCGCGTTCGAGGATCTCGCGTGAGGCCGGATATTCGTCGCGCAGATAGATGTAGACGTCGGATGCCTGCACCACATGCGCGCCGATCAGCATGCCCTCGATGAAGCGATGCGGATCGCTTTCGAGATAGAAGCGATCCTTGAACGTGCCGGGCTCGCCTTCGTCGCCGTTGATCGCCATCAGCCGCGGCCCAGGCTCGCCGAGCACCGCGCGCCATTTGCGTCCCGTCGGGAAGCCTGCGCCGCCGAGACCGCGGAGCGAAGCGTCGTCGAGCGCCTTCAAGAGATCGTCCTTCGGCAGCTCGCCGGAGCGGAGGCGATTGAGCAGCTTGTAGCCACCGCCGGCGAGGTAGGCCTCGTAGCCGACATAGTTGGGCAGATGCGCGTGGGTGTCGCCGGCCTTCGCGGCCGCCATGACATTGGCGACGGTCGCGTGGTCGACGAAGTTGTGGCCGACCTCAGCAGCAGGTGCGGTATCGCAACGGCCGACGCAGGGCGCGCGCACGACGCGGATGCCGGGACCCGAGGCGCTCTGCAAATCCTGCAGGAGCTTCTCGCCGCCGAGCATCGCGCAGGTCAGCGAATCACAGACGCGGATCGTCAGCGGTGGAATGTTGGGTTCACCTTCCTTCACCACGTCGAAATGCGCATAGAAGGTCGCCGTCTCGAACACCTCGGCGAAGGCGAGCTTCATCTCGTCGGCGAGCGCGGCCAGATGCGCAGCCGAGATTTGGTGGTACTTGTCCTGGATCAGGTGCAGATATTCGATCAAGAGATCGCGCCGCCGCGGCCTGTCGCCGAGCAACAGCTCGATCTCGTGCGCAGCGGTCGGATCAACCTGGCGCCCTTTGGGGGTGGCCTTGGCGCGTCGGCGTCCCTCGCCGGGATGCTCGAACGGGCGGACCCTGTGCACGTCGTGGCTCATCGATTCGTCTCGATCTCGTTCTTTAGAACGGCTCCAGTTCTAGCCGCTGGCATGCCAGATGCCAAGCAAATTATCATGCTCGCGGAAGCAGTTAAGCGCGGCTCAAAGGGCAACCCCTGGATCGCTGCCCGGACACGGCCTTGCGTTCGTCTAACGCGCCAACTGATAGAACGAAGCCTGAATTGGCCTGGAGATCAATAAAGGCTTCCCATGCTGCGATAGCGAAATCGTATCGCGCTCCCGCTCCGAGGCTACGGCGGGAGCGCGCAAGCTGCGCTCCCGCCCGCGATGAATGTGCGATCAGAAAATCTTGACCGCGCTCTCCAGCGTCTTCCACACACCCCAGGCCAAGGGAACGCCGACGAAGGCCCAGAACAGTGCCGCCTTGGCGTCCAGTCCGCCAAAGCCGATGCCGTACGAGCCGTGCGGCCCCGCGGCTGCGGCGCTGGCGCTCGCCGCCTGCAACTTGGCGACATCGGCGTCCTTCATGTGCCACTTCGAATCGACCGGCTTGATCAGGTAGTTGCAGATCAGGCCCGCGATCAGCATCGCACACAGGATGTACATAGTGGTGTTGTAGAGCTGGTCACGCGGCACGCCGGCCGCAAGCTGGAACTCGCGGATGTAATTGACCACGACGGGGCCGATGATGCCTGCCGTCGACCATGCCGTCAGCAGCCGGCCGTGGATGGCGCCGACGAACTGGGTGCCAAACATGTCGGCGAGATAGGCCGGCACGGTCGCAAAGCCGCCGCCGTACATCGAGAGGATGATGCCGAAGCCGACCACGAACAGCAGCTTCGAGCCCATCGCCGCGAAGGTCGGCGCCAGCGCGTAGAGCGCGATGCCGAGGACGAAGAACGTGTAGTAGGTGTTCTTGCGGCCCATGAGATCCGACATCGAGGCCCAGAAGAAGCGGCCGCCGATGTTGAACAGTGACAACAGACCAGCGAAGCCCGCAGCGATCGCTGCGATCGCAGCTTTCTGTTCAACCGAGAGCTGGCTGAAGGTCAGCTCCGGATGCCCGATCAGCTTGCCTGCGAAGATCTCCTGCAGCATGGGCGAAGCCATGCCGATCACGCCGATACCCGCAGAGACGTTCAAGCAGAGCACCCACCAGATCAGCCAGAATTGCGGCGTCTTGTGCGCGTTGTTAAGGTGCACATGATGCTCGGTGATCATCGACTTCTTTTCGCTCGGCGGCGTCCAGCCCTCGGGCTGCCAGCCGGCCGGCGTCACGCGATAGGCGAAGGCGCCGATCATCATGAAGACGAAATAGACCACCCCCATCGTGACGAAGGTCTCCCAGACACCGACGGAGGTCGGCGTCTTGAAGTAGTTGATCAAGAGATTGGCCAGAGGCGCTCCGATCATGGCGCCGCCGCCAAATCCCATGATGGCCATGCCGGTCGCCATGCCGCGGCGGTCCGGAAACCATTTGATCAGGGTCGACACCGGGGAAATGTAGCCGAGGCCGAGACCGACGCCGCCGATCACGCCGCAACCAAGCCACATGATCCAGAGCTGGTGGACGTAGACGCCGAAGGCACCGATCAGAAGACCGCCGCCCCAACAGCAGGCGGCGACGACACCCGCCTTGCGCGGACCGGCACGCTCGAGCCAGCCGCCCCAGATCGCGGCGGAGACGCCGAGCAGGACAAAGAACAGCGTGTACATCCAGCCGAGGCTCGCGACCTTCCAGTCGCAGCTTGTGGTGAAGAGCTCCTGCCACAGCGACATGTCCGGACAGGCCTTCGGCGCCGTGACGCCGATTGCGCGCGACAGCGGCAGCCAGAACACCGAGAAGCCATAGGCCATGCCGATGCACAAATGGATGCACAGCGCTGCCGGCGGAACCAGCCAGCGGTTGAATCCGGCGGTCGCGATCGTGCGTTCACGATCGAGGAAGCCGGAAGCACCAATTGGTGCAAGAACGGTATCGGCAGTCGTCATAAGCATTACCTCCCAAGCGCAGCCTTGCCGGCACATCGGTTTGAGACCGGCCGTGCGAGCTTGGCAGCCGCGCATGACAGGTCGGACTTCATGCCGAAGCGGAATCGTCTGGTGCGCATCGCGTCATATGCGCCGAGCAAGCAGCTGATCGCGGGTGATGTCCCTTCGCCTCGCAAGCAGCGTTGCTGTGACGGCTATCGCGCCCTCATCCCCCTCAACACCCTGTCTCGAGACGAGCAACGTACGTGCCAGAAATCGCATCGTGATGATTCAATGACTTCCCGCAGCGCAATGTGCTGCGCCGGACAGAATGTCCTGAGATCCTCGGACAAAATGTCCAATCAGGTCGCTTCCGGCAGCCACACCGTGAATTTACTTCCGGAACCGACGCGGCTTTCGGCCGTGATCTGTCCACCCTGGCGCTTAATCAGCGTCTGGCTGATGGAGAGGCCGAGCCCAGTGCCTTGCCGCCGTTTGGTGGTGTAGAAGGGGTCGAATATCTTTTCGATCACCTCAGTGCTCATGCCGATGCCAGTGTCGGCGACCTCGATGGCGACGCCTTGATGGCCGTCGCGCTCCGCATCGAAGGAGCGGAGCGTCAGGGTCCCGCCTTCCGGCATGGCGTGGATCGCGTTGACGATGAGATTGACCAGCACCTGCTGCAGCTCGTTGCGGTTCATCAGCACGAGCCGGTTGGCGCGGTCGTCCCTGACCACGGCGATCTCGGTCTTGTTCAGAAGATGCTGCACCAGCGGCAGACAGTCGGAGATGACGCTCGCCAGCGCATGGCGCTCGACATAGCCGGCATACTCCTCCGGCCTTGCAAACTGCAACAGCTTGGTCACGATCTGGCTAATGCGGTGAATCTGCTCGTCGAGCAGGCGAAACTCGACCTTCGCCTTGTCGGCATCGGCCCCGAACACGCTGCGGATGACGTCGAGATTGCCCTGCATCACCGCGATCGGATTGTTGATCTCGTGCGCAACGCCGGCGGTGATCTCGCCGATCGCAGCCAGCTTCTCCGACATGATGAGCTGCTTGGTGGTCGCCTCGAGCTTGAGATTGGCGTGCTCGAGGTCGCGCGTGCGCTCCCGCACGCGGACGTTCAGCTCCTCATTCCATTCCCGGAGCTGTCGGTCGCGTTCCTGGATCTGGTCGAGCAGGCTGTCGAGATGAACCGCGACGCGGCCGATCTCGTCACCCAACACCGGCATCTTGGTGCGGGCGGAGAGGTTCCCGCGCTCCACCTCGGTGATCGTCGCCGTGACGCGCTCCAGCGGCATGAAGATGGAGCTCGCCCAGCGCAGGAAGATTGGTACGGTCGCTGCGGTGATCGCGATGAACGCTGCGATGATGATCATCAATGTCTGGTATTTGGCTTCACTGAACGGCTTCTCCAGAAAGCCGACATAGAGCATGCCGACCCGCTTGCCATAACTGTCGACCAGCGGCTCGTAGGCGGAGATGTACCAGTCATTGACCACGAAAGCGCTGTCGAGCCAGGTGCGCCCCTCGCCCAGCACGGCCGAGCGCACCGCCGCCGACACGCGCGTGCCGAGCGCGCGCCGTCCCTCGAACAGACGGACGTTGGTCGATATCCGCACGTCGTCCAGGAACAGCGTCGCAGTGCCCTGGCTGCCCTCCGGCAGGCTCGCCGCGCGATAGACGAGATCGTTGATCGTGTCGATGAATTCGAGATTCTGGTTGAGCAGCGTGCCGCCGACCAGCGCAGCGGCGCCACCGTCAGGTAGCATCGCCCGGCTCGCCGCATGCACGACCATGCCGCGCGTCTCGGTGCTGCGGTCGGTCGGCACCGCGTTCGGGGTCGGCACGAGGTCTAATCGCGCGCGCTCAGCCAGGGCCGGCGAAATTGCGGCGAGCTCGTCATTGCCGAAAATGTCGACGCCCGTCGCAGGGACCTGTCCCGACAGCGCCGACCTGATGATTGGCCAGTCACTTCTCGGTCGATGCTGCAGCGGCGGCGATGAGGCCAGGACGTCGCCGCGATCGTTGGTCAGATACAGGAAATCGAGACCAATTTCCTTGCGGGTCTCGTCGAGCAGATCCTGCAGGGAGCCGCGCGCATCCGGCGCAAGCACCTCATGGAAGCGGGCCGACAGGCTGAGCGCCCGGAGCTGGACGCCGGTCTTTTCCAGGATGCGGGCGAGATATTGGTGGGCGATGGTGAGATCGCCGTTGACCTTGGAGATCAGGGTCGCATCGAACTTCGCGTTCCAGCGATAGATCGCAA
Organism: Bradyrhizobium sp. SPXBL-04; assembly: GCF_051853035.1. NCBI lineage: Bacteria > Pseudomonadati > Pseudomonadota > Alphaproteobacteria > Hyphomicrobiales > Nitrobacteraceae > Bradyrhizobium > Bradyrhizobium sp. SPXBL-04. Next base: position 6,889,947 of record NZ_CP182472.1, read on the forward strand.
CGCCGAGCAGGAGCGGCAGGATGACCAGCATCGGCAGCAGCGCGATGGCGAGCAGCCGGAAGCGGACGGAGCGTCCCCGCACGGGCTCGCCGCTGCGGCCGGCAGCATCAGACATCCCACAACGCGCATTTGCGGTCGATGGTCTTGCGCGAGATACCGAGGCGACGCGCCGCCTCCTCGCGATTGCCATTGACCTCCTTCAGCACGCCGAGAATGTGACGGCGCTCGAGCTCCGCGAGACTGTCGGCAGGCGCCGACTGACCGTTGTTGCGGGGACCGGCGAAATCGTCGGGGAAGGCGCCGAGGATCAGCGTGCGCTCGATCAAATTGCGCAGCTCGCGCACATTGCCTGGCCAGTCATAGCTTGCGAGCGCCGCCCGCACCGCGGCGTCGATCGGCACCGGCGGCATGCCGAGCTGAGCCGACAGCTTGCTCATGAAGATGGCGGCAAGCTCCTGCACGTCATCGCCGCGATCCTTCAGCAGCGGCAGGCGGATCTGCATCACGTTGAGCCGGTAGAACAGATCAGCTCGGAAACGGCCCTTCTCGACCTCCTTCTGAAGCTCGGCATTGGTTGCGAAGATGAAGCGAAGGTCGACCGGAACTTCACGCTCGGAGCCAACCGGACGGACGCGGCGGTCTTCGAGCACGCGGAGCAGCTTGCTCTGCATCGGCAGCGGCAGCTCCCCGATCTCGTCGAGGAACAGCGTGCCGCCATGCGCATACAGGAATAAGCCCTCGCGCCCCGAATCGGCGCCGGTGAACGCGCCCTTGATGTGTCCGAACAGCTCGGCCTCGATCATCTCGGGCGGGATCGCCGCGCAATTCACGGGCACGAAGGGTTTGTCGGCGCGGTCGGACAGCGAGTGGATCGAGCGCGCTGCCACTTCCTTGCCGGTGCCGGATTCGCCGGTGAGGAGAACCGAGGTCGGCAGGCGCGCGACGCGCGCGATGGTCTCCCGTACGCGCAGCGTCGCTGCCGACTGTCCGATCAGATTGTCGCGCAGAAAGGTGCGGTCGGACGAGGCACGCAGAGCATAGCGCAGGACATAGTTCTCGCGCTGGAGGCGGACACGGTCGAGGCATCGTGCCACCGCGTTGAGGATCTGGTTGGAGCGGAACGGCTTGAGCACGAAATCGGCCGCACCGGCGCGCAGGGCCTGGATCGCAGTGTCGAGGTCGGCGTAGGCGGTGATCAGGATGGCGTCGGCGAAAAAGCCGACGGCGCGCTGCTCGGCGAGCCAATCGACGCCATTCTTGCCTGGCATGATGTTATCGAGAATGACGACGTCGTAGCGGTTGGAATCGAGCTTGCGCGAAGCCTGGTCGGTATCGGCCGCCTCGTCCACCAGCTTGCAGCGCGGCGCAAGCGTGCGCACCAGGAAATTGCGCATGCCCGGCTCGTCGTCGACGATCAGGATGGAGGCCTGCGCCAGCGCGCCGAACTCCGGCCCTGCAGCCGTCTTGCCGAGCTTGACGGCAGGCTCGCGGCCCACCGCGGGACTCGCGGCTGCGCTTGCCCTCGAAGTTGAGAAAGTCATGCCCGATGTCTTAGGTTTGAGATCCATCCACCGCAATATTCGGCGCTTTCGCACTGCAGCGAAGCTTCGGCCGCTTCCCCCGCGGGCGCAGCATAGTCAAACGTCACCGCCGTGAACATTCGCCTTTCTACGGGGCGTCGCTCTTTTCGACCAGGAATACGATGCGCGCCTCGTTGCGCTCGGTGATCTCGACCTTGTCGCCGGTCTCGCGAATCAGATTCGGAATGTCAATCACCGACAAGGGATCGGTGCAGTGCACTTCGAGTTGATCGCCAGGCTGCAACGGCTTCAGCGCCTTGCGCGTCTTCAGAGCAGGTAACGGGCATTTCAGCCCGGTTAGATCGAGCGTCGTTCGGGTCATGGGCGCAACATGGCGGGATGAGGCGATGGCGTCAACGCAGCCGCATCAGAGCAGATCGGCGTAGGGTAGGAAACCTACGCTGTGCCCCGGCTCGACATTCGTGATGTCCTCGCCGAGTTCGACCAAGCCGTCGGTCTCGATCAGCGACGACAACAGCCCAGCGCCTTCCCGCGGGAACTTGATGACCTCCAGCGCGCCGTCCTCTCCGCGCCGCAAGGAGACGCGAACATATTCGCGCCGGCCCGCCTTCTTCTTGTAGGTGAACGCGGCGCGCACAGGGATCGGCGTCAGCGGCTCCGGCAGGCTGCCGGCGAGCGCCAGCACCGTCGGCCGCACCACATGGACGAAGGTGACGAAGCTCGCAACGGGATTGCCGGGCAATCCGATCAGCGGCGTGCCGTCGATGATGCCCATTGCGACCGGCCGTCCCGGCTTGATCGCCATCCGCCACAGCACCAGCGAGCCGATGCTCTCGACCGCCGCCTTGACGTGATCCTCCTCCCCGGTCGAGACGCCACCGGTGGTAAGGATAAGGTCGTGTTCGCCTGCGACCTGCTTCAGGCCGTTCGCAAGCGACGTCCGTTCGTCGCGCAAGATGCCGAGATCGCTGACCTCGCAGCCGAGCCGGCGCAGCATCGCCATCAGCATGAAGCGGTTGGAATCGAACAGTTGCGAGGCCGCGCGCGGCTCGCCGGGCGAGGCCAGCTCGTCACCGGTCGAGAACACCGCGACGCGGATGCGCCTGACGACGTCGAGGCTGGTCAGGCCGAAAGCGGCAGCGAGGGCAACGTGCTGCGGCCGCAAGCGCTGGCCGGCGCGCAGCGCGACGTACCCTTCGGGAATGTCCTCGCCCGCAGGGCGAACATTGGCACCCGGCTTCAGTCCCGGCGGCAGCACGATCTTGCCAGAATCATCGATGCGGACATCTTCCTGCATGAAGACCGTCTCGGCATCCGGCGGCATCGGCGCACCCGTGAAGATGCGCGCGGTGTGGCCGGGCTTGATCGGCGTCTGTGCAAGGCCGCCGGCCTGGATGCGGCCGTCGAGCGGGAACGCCTGCTCCGCAGCTTGCGGAAGGTCGGCGTTGCGCACGGCATAGCCGTCGACCGCGGAGTTGGTGAACGGCGGCAGCGGCAGGGGCGCCACGATATCGCGCGCAAGCACGCGCCCGTCGGCATCGACCAGCGCAACAGTCTCGAGATCGGTGATCGCGTTGACGCGTGTCGTGATGAGGTCGACGGCCTCGTCGACCGACATCATCGGGCCGCCGAAGGCAAAGCAATCGTCCGATAATTGAGCCATGGTGCCTCGTCAGCGTATCGCGGTGCTTCTTGCCACCACTTCCTCGACCGGCATCGCCGCGAGCAGCAACAACGCGGCTACAGCAGGGATATCATCGAGATGGACGGTCGGCAGCCGGGTTTCAACCGCGGTGTCGCTCGCAATCCCGGCAATTCCGGGATCGTCGGGAAACAGCAGCGGTTTGCCGTTCGCGGCACGATGCACCTCGATCTTGCGATGCGGCTCGCGCTTGAAGCCCTCGACCACGACGAGATCGACCGCGGAGAGCTTCTCGAGCAGTTCCGGCAGCCGCGGCTCCGCCGCGCCGCGCAATTCGTGCATCAAGGCCCAGCGGTTGGACGAAGCAACCAACACCTCGGCCGCGCCGGCCTCGCGATGGCGCCAGGAATCCTTGCCGGGCACGTCGACGTCGAACTGGTGATGCGCGTGCTTGATCACGGAAACGCGCAGGCCCTGCGCGTTGAAATGCGGGATCAGCCGCGTCAACAGCGTGGTCTTGCCCGCCCCACTCCAGCCTGCAAGGCCGATGACTTTCATAACCTTCCGATCTCCGCCAACGGCTCGCCAGCCGATGGAACTTCCGGCCTCTCCCCGCCATGCTTATATCGGCTTGACCCGAATGTCATGCTAACGTCGCAACCATGATGAAGATCGACAAGACCCCGGTGCCCCTGATCGTCCCTGACACGGACGACCCGCGCCTGACCCAGAGCGTGACCGGGACCGACCAGACCGGCGCCAGGGTCGAGATCAAGGTGCCGATGGAGCGGCCACTGACGCTCTACCTGAATTCGCAGGAGATCGTCACCATGATGACGATCGGCGACTATCCGGAATATCTGGCGCTCGGCTACCTGCTGAATCAGAACATGCTGAAATATAATGACGTGGTCACCGAGGTCGAATACGACGATGACCTCCAGGTGGTCGTAGTGCGCACCTCACACCACACCAATTTCGAGGCCAAGCTGAAGAAGCGCACGCAGACCTCGGGCTGCGCGCAGGGCACCGCCTTCGGCGACCTGCTGGAAGCGGTCGAGAGTGTCGCACTGCCGAAGGCGGAGCTGCGCACCTCCTGGCTGTACCAGATGACACAGACCATTAACACCATGCCTTCGCTTTATCTGGAGGCCGGCGCGATCCATGGCTGCGTGCTGTGCAAGGAGGGCGCCCCGCTCTGCTACACCGAGGACGTCGGCCGCCACAACGCCGTCGACAAGATCGCGGGCTGGATGTACCGCCACGGCGTCGAGCCTGGCGACAAGATCCTCTACACCACGGGACGCCTCACCTCGGAGATGGTGATCAAGACTGTGCGCATGGGCATTCCGATCCTGGTGTCGCGCTCCGGCTTCACCGCCTGGGGCGTCGATCTCGCAAGGCAGGTCGGGCTGACGCTGATCGGCCGCACACGCGGCAAGCGCTTCATCGCACTCTCGGGCGAGGACCGCATCGTCTACGACCAGAACCTCGCTTACGTCGAGGAGGAATCGGCGAAGCACAAGCGCAAGGGTGAAGGTGGTGACGACTGAGATTCCCGCGACGAGTGTTCCGCCGACTCTTGGCGTTCTGCTCGCCGGCGGTCTCGCCCGCCGCATGGGCGGGGGCGACAAGCCGATGCGCAGCATCGGTGGCCGCACCATCCTAGAACGTGTGATCGCGCGCCTTTCACCCCAATGTATCGGACTGATCCTCAATGCCAACGGCGATCCCGCGCGCTTCGCCGCGTTCGGCTTGCAGGTGGTCGCCGACGACGTGCCCGGCTTTCCCGGCCCGCTCGCCGGCATCCTCGCCGCGCTCGACTGGACTGCGGCAAACCGACCGAACATCGAGTGGGTGCTCAGCGCCGCCGGCGACTGCCCGTTCCTGCCGCGCGATCTGGTCGCCCGCCTGCATGAGGCGCGAGCGCGCGAGAACGCGCAACTCGCGGTCGCCGCATCGGGCGATCAGTCGCATCCGGTGATCGGCCTGTGGCGCGTGGACCTGCGTGAGGAGCTCCGCCACGCACTCGTCGTCGAGGACCTCCGCAAGATCGACCGCTGGACCGCGCGCTATCCGCTGGCGACGGTGATGTGGCCGACCGAGCCGCTCGACCCGTTCTTCAATGCCAATACCGTCGAGGACATCGCGGAAGCCGAGCGGCTGGCGGCGCTGGATGACGCCTCGTAAGGCGGTGTGCTCCGGTTAGGTTGGATCATTGAGAAGCGCCGCTTCGTCAATCTAGGCGGGCCGGAACCCCGCCCGCTCCAGCGCGGCGCGCGCTTCATTCGAGCCGAGTGCATCGAGAAAGGCCTGCACTGCCGGCCGGTCTTTGCGCGCCGTCACCAGCGCGAAGTCATAATGCTCCTCCGCGAGCGGAATGAAACCGAGGCCGACCGCATGGGCGACCGGCGCAATGGTCATGCCCCAGTCGGCGCGGTGCTGCGCCACGGCCGCCGCCACCGCATTGTGCGAGCGCGGCTGGTTCCAATAACCTTCCGGACGCGCCCCGCCGAGCAGCCGGTCGATCAGGATGCGCGTGCCGGCGCCCTGGTTGCGGTTGACCATGATGCAGGCGGGGTCGGCGAGCGCCGCTGCAACGGCGTCCTTCGCACCGAGGTCTTCGAAACGCTTGTCGCCCTTGCGGAAGACGATGCCCTGCATCCGCCGCCAGCCCGGAACGAGCTCGAGCCCCTCGACGAGATAGGGCGTGTTGTAGGTCTCGCTCTTGTCGTCGAACAGATGGATCGGCGCGAGATCGCACTCGCCGCGCTTCGCCGCGGCGAGCCCGCCGAGGCTGCCGACCGCGATCGAGCGTACGGTCAGGCCGGCATGCGCGAGCTGTGCGGTAACGAGATCGAGACCGGTGCAATGGCTGCCGACGATGACGAGATCGGGCACGCGCACATGCGGCGTGAACAGCGTCACCTCGGCCTGCGTGCCGGCCGGCATCTGATCGGCGAGCGCGTCGATGCGCAGAAAGCCATCGGCCTGCGCGAATGACGTGATCGCACCGGATCCTTTGCCGGAGGGATAGGCGATCAGGCCGTCCCGGCCCTCGACCAGCGAGACCATGACGAATTCGGTGCGGCCGAGTTCGGAAGCGATGCGCACAGGCACGGTCGCGCTGACCTTGGCCTCGGAGCGCGGCGGCAGCCCGGCCATCCTGCGCAGCACCGGCACGATCATGTCGTGGAAGGTGAACATCGCCGAGGTCGGAAAGCCCGGCAGGATCACCACCGGCTTGCCGTCGCAGACCGCAAGGCACAGCGGCTTGCCGGGCTTGAGCGCAACGCCATGCGCGATGATGCCGGGCTGGCCGAGCCGGTCGATGATGCGGTGGGACAGGTCGCCCGCGCCTTTCGACGTGCCGCCCGACAGCACCAGCACGTCGGCATCCGCCAGCGCGCGGCGCATGGCGGCTTCGAGCTTGGCTTCATCGTCGGGAATGGCGCCAAGGAAGACCGCCTTGCCGCCATTCTCGTCGATCGCAGCAGCGACGATCGCACCGTTGGTGTCGTAGATCTCGGCGGGCGCGAGCAGCTCTCCGGGCTGCACCAGTTCGTCGCCGGTGGAGACGACGGCCACAAGCGGCTTGCGCGCGATATTCACCTCGGCGATGCCGCAAGCGGCCAGCATGCCGATCTCGCGCGAGCCGATGATCGTCCCCGCACGCAGCAGCGCTTCGCCGCGCGCCATGTCGGATCCGGCATAGGAGACGAATTGCCCGGGAGACGTGGCGCGACGAACCTCGATCGCATCCGACCCGGCCGGCTGTGTGTGCTCGACCATGACGACAGCGTCGGCGCCGCGTGGCAGCGGACCGCCGGTGGCGATCGCTGTTGCGGATCCAGCCGCCACTTGCAGCGTCGGGGCTGTGCCGCAGTGGATAGTTTCAGCGTTCAGCGCGAGACGAATGGGTGCACCTTCCCCCGCCGCAACGACATCGGCTGAGCGGACCGCAAACCCGTCGACATTGGAGCGGTCGAACGGCGGAACGTCGATCGGTGCCGTGACGTCTTCGGCGAGCGCCGCACCGAGTGCATCAGCGAGTTTGCACACTGCACTCGGAATCGACCGCGGGAACAGCGCCGCCTCGAAGCGGGCCAGCGCTTCCTCCCGCGACAGGACCTTCAGGAACTGCTCCTGTTCCAGCGCGCTGCGCTCTTGCGACCGCGGAATCATCGTCATGCCGGAACCCATATCATTCCCGCATCAGATAAGCACCGACCGGCGTGCCCGCCGCAAATCCCTCGTGGCTGGCGGGGACGAGCAGCCATGCATCGGCACGGGCGATGGCCTGGAGCGACCATTCGCTCACGGCAAGCGGCATCCACGCATGATGTTCCTCGGCCAAGAGGACGATTTCGGCGATGCCGACGCCGGATGCGATCTTGCGCGCGAGCGGCAAGCTCACCTGTCGGCGTGGCCGGCGCGCCGACAGGTGGTCAATGAGCGGCAGCACGAACGCGAGCCAGGCCGCGAGCGCATGATCGGGCGAGCCGGGCAAGGCGACAACAGGAATCTGCCCGAGCCGGCCGACCGCGGTGGTGCGTCCAGGCTGGAGCGCAAGGCCATGGGCAAGCACCTCGCCGCGCCGGGCCAGCGCCGCGACAGCTGCATCCCGGCGACCGACGCCACTGCCGCCCACCGTCAGCAGCAGATCGCAGGAGGAAGCATCGAGCGCCTCGGCAATCGATGCTTCATCGCGCGCGCCGGCCTCAAACGTCTTCACATCCAGTCCCGCTGCGCGCGCGATCCCGGCGATCGTCTGCGCTGTCGTTGTTGCGCCCAGCACATTGACGATGCGCAGCCGCGGCCGCCGCACGAAAAGCTTTTCCAAGCCCGCAACGCGCGCGATCAGCAGATCGGCCGCAGCGATGGGATATCCCTCGGCGCCGGCGGGCGTGCACGCGGCGACGTCGCTTCCGGCGCGCCTGACGCCCTGCCCTGGCACGGCCTCTGCCAGCACCTGGGCCAGCGGACCTGACACCTCGACCGCGCCGGCATCGAGCACGCAGTCACATCCCTCCGGCATCGCGTCACCGGCATCGACCCACGCAGGAGCCATCGCCAGCGGCAGCGGCGCGTATGCCGACGCACCGACGAGATCATTGGCTGAGAGCGCCCAGCCGTCTGCGGCGGCCATGTCGCGCGGAGGATAGGCGGGAAGCAGCGGAGTGCCCACCGCGACGCAACCGATCGCTTCCGCCAGGGGCAACTCCACCGGCGCAACAGCATCGACGCCTCGCAGCAACGCGGCGAGCGCAGTGTCGAGCGGCGTGAGCGAGGACGGCAGGCGTTGGGTCATGCGCCATGATGGACCATGCATCGCCCGGTTTGGCAACCGCCAGCGCCGCGGACGTCAGCCGCCCGACCTGTCCGAATTGGGAAAGAACAGCTGCTGCCCGTCGACCTTGTAGCCGGCGATCACCGTCTGCCCCTCCGGCGAGGTCAGCCAGTCGATGAAGGTCTGCGCGAGATCCTTCTTCACGTTCGGAAACTTCTCGGGGTTCACCAGCATCACGCCGTACTGATTGAGCAGGCGCCTGTCGCCTTCGACGACGATGTCGAGATCGCCGCGATCCCTGAACGAGATCCAGCTGCCGCGGTCCGACAGCACATAGGCGTTCGCGGCGCGCGCGGCGTCGAGGGCTCTCGTCATGCCCGCCCCGGCCTCGCGATACCAGGCGCCCTTGGCGCTTGCGATGTCGATGCCGGCGACGATCCAGAGCGCGAGCTCCGCGGCATGGGTGCCCGAGCGGTCACCGCGCGTCACGAATGGCGCCCCCTTGGCCTCGATCGCCTTCAGCGCGGTCGCGATGTCCTTGCCCTTCACGCCCGCAGGATCGCTCTTCGGCCCGATCAGCACATAGTCGTTGTACATCACGTCGAGGCGCTTCACGCCGAAACCATCGGCGACGAATTTCTCCTCCTGCGGTCGCGCATGCATCAGCACGACGTCGACCTCGCCCCTTCGCGCCCCGTCGAGCACTTCATCGGCGCGCCGCGCGATCACCGTCACGTCGATGCCGGTCTTCGCGCGGAAGATCGGCAGCAGATAATCGAGCAGGCCGGACTCCTGGGTCGCCGTCGTCGTGGCGAGGACGATGCCACGCTCCTCCGCGGCTGACGCCGCAACGCCCGCAGCAAGGCCGCAGAGAAGCGCGAATGCAACGGCGAGGCGGCGGACGGCCATGATGCGGGTTCCCCTTGGCTGTGACGGAATCATGATGATGATCGATTGCGCCGCACTCGTGACGTCATCTGCTCCTCGCGCCCCCCACTCGGGAAATTTCGGCAAAGCGCGAATGCTTTGGGATCGTTCACCAAAGCAGAAATCGCGCGCGCGGATGTGTTGCAAAGCAGCGAGATGATCGGGCATGGTTCCCGCGGACACGAATTGAAATGCAGAATTCCACCTGCGTCGAACGTCAAAAAGAAGCAAGAATTTGCATAGGAATGCAGGATGGAATTCCTGACGACCAGCGAAGCCGCCGACTATCTTCGGCTCGGCGAACGCAAGCTTTACGAACTCGTCACCACCGGTGCGATCCCCTGCACCAAGGTGACCGGGAAGTGGCTCTTCCCGCGGCACGAGCTCGATCTCTGGGTGCTGTCGGGACTGGCGCGCCCGGCCGGCATGCTGATCGCGGAGCCGCCGCCGGTCGTGGGCGGCAGCCAGGACGAGCTCTTGGCTTGGAGCCTGCGCGAATCCGGCTCTGGGCTCGGATCGATGAGCGAGGGCAGCGCGCGCGGGCTCGAGCGCTTGCAGCGCAACGAGGTGATGGCCGCGGCGGTGCACTTCCATGCCTTGGACGCCGCCGACAATCTCGCCAGCGATGCCAGTGTCGAAGCGCTGCGGGCAGCTCCGGACCTGCACGATGCGGTGCTGGTCGCGTTCGTGCGCCGCGAGCAGGGTCTCGTGCTGCCGCACGGCAATCCCAAGCAGCTGCACGACCTGTCCGACGTGCTCGCACGCGGCGCCAGGATGGCTATGCGACCACAGGGCACGGGCGCGCAGATGCTGCTCGACGGGCTGCTCAAGCGCGCGGGCGCCTCGACGCGGGATTTGCGCCGCATCGAGACGCCGGCTCTGACCGGCCCGGACCTCGTCGATATCCTCCGCGCCGGCCAGGCCGATTGCGGGATCGCGACGCGCGCGGCGGCGCGCTCGGCCGGGCTGGATTTCGTGCCGCTGGTCTGGGAGAATTTTGACCTCGCGATGCGGCAGCGCAGCTATTTCCGCCCCGCCATGCAGGCCCTGCTCCGGCTGCTCGGCGAAAGGCGGCTGCGACAGCGCGCCGAGGAGCTGACCGGCTACGACCCCTCGCCCGCGGGACAGATCCGCTTTGCGGCCTGACATTGACGCCCGCCCCCGAATAGTTGCAAAAGAAACCAATTCAGCCGGGCATACCCGGGCAACACCGGCCAACGAGCCGGATCAGGGGAGGAGAAGCATGAATCCAAACAGATTTGGACTGCCGGTCGCGGCCGCCTTGGCGGCGCTGCTGCCGGGTGTGGCGTCGGCGCAGGTGTCGGACAACGTCGTCAAGATCGGCGTGCTCACCGACATGAACGGCCCGGCCTCGGCACCGACCGGCCAGGGCTCGGTGACGGCGGCGCAGATGGCGATCGACGATTTCGGCGGCACCGTGCTCGGCAAGCCGATCAGCGTCGTGATCGGCGACCACCAGCTCAAGGCCGATGTCGGCGGCGCGATCGCGCGGCGGTGGTACGACGTCGACCAGGTCGATCTGATCGTGGACGTGCCGGTCTCCGCGGTCGGGCTCGCGGTGCAGAACATCGCCAACGAGAAGAAGCGGCTGTTCATCACCCACTCCACCGGCACCGCGGATTTCCACGGCAAATTCTGCTCGCCCTACGCGATCCAATGGGTGTTCGACACCCGCGCGCTCGCGGTCGGCACGGCGGATGCGGTGGTCAAGCGCGGCGGCGACAGCTGGTTCTTCATCACCGACGACTACGCCTTCGGCCATTCACTGGAGCGCGACGCCTCCGCCGTCGTCACCGCCAATGGCGGCAAGGTGCTGGGCTCGGTGCGGCCGCCGCTGGCAACGCCCGACCTCTCCTCCTTCGTGCTGCAGGCGCAGGCCTCCAAGGCCAAGATCATCGGCATTGCCGCCGGTCCGCCCAACAACATGAACGAGATCAAGACCGGCTCGGAGTTCGGCGTGTTCAAGGGCGGCCAGCAGATGGCGGCGCTGCTGGCGCTGATCACCGACATCCACGGTCTCGGCCTGCAGGCGGCCCAAGGCCTGCTCCTGACCACGTCGTTCTATTGGGACATGGACGACAAGACCCGCGAATGGTCGAAGCGCTATTTCGCCAAGATGAACAAGATGCCGTCGATGTGGCAGGCCGGCGTCTATTCCAGCGTGATGCACTATCTCAACGCCATCAAGGAGACCGGCACCGACGATCCGCTTAAAGTGGCCGCCAAGATGCGCGAGAAGCCGATCGAGGATTTCTTCGCCCGCAACGGCAGACTGCGCGAGGACAATCTGATGGTGCACGATCTCTGGCTGGTTCAGGTGAAGACGCCGGAGGAGAGCAAATATCCGTGGGACTATTACAAGATCCTCACGACGATCTCCGGCGACAAGGCGTTCGGGCCGCCGGACCCGGCATGTGCGCTGGTGAAGAAGTGACGGGCAACGCAAGCTAGCCGCAAACGTCATGGCCGGGCTTGTTCCGGCCATCCACGTCTCGCCACGTGGACAGAAGAACGTGGATGCCCGGGACAAGCCCGGGCATGACGAGCGTGGGGTGTGGTTGCGACCGTCACTTCACAACTCCGATCTCGCGAAAATACTTCATCACGCCCGGATGGATCAGCTCCACCTTCGGCGCGGCCGCGACCGTGTTCGCGGCCGTCGTCTCGCAAGCCTGCGCGAGCTTCTTGCAGAACGTCACTTCTGCGCCGTGCAGCGTCTTTGCCAGCCGATAGGCGACGTCATCCGGCAAATCCTCGCGCGTCAGGACAAAACTCCACGATCCCAGCGAGGCAATCGGCTCCGTCTGCTTCGGATAGCTATTGGCCGGCACGGTGAGCGGCTTCAGGAACGCATGCCTGGCGCGGATGCGCGTCATCTCTTCGGCGCTGGGCGCAATGAAGCGTGCGCCTGACGCGCTCGATGCGACCGCGGCAAAGCCGGGCCAGCCGATGCCGGCGCCCCACAGCGCGGCGACGCGCCCGTCTTCGACCATCGCGGGGCCGTCGCCGGCGCGATCGAGATAGACCGCCTTGAAATCCTCGTCCTGCTTGAGGCCGAGGCCATCGAGCACGTAGCGCGCCAGGATCGGCAGGCCCGAGCCCTTGGCGCCGAACGCGACGGGCTGACCGACCAAATCGCGAATGGTCTTGTAGGGACTGTCCGCCCGCACCACGAACATGCCGGGGTTGGAATAGATCGCGGTGAGGATCTTCAGCGCAACCTTCGCACGGCCGATGCCGGCAAAGGCTTCATAGGCCGGCTCGCCTGCGACCAACGCGAGATCGAGCTCGCCTTTCTCCAGCAGCGGGATGTTCTCGTTGCTGCCTTTGGTGTTGCGCGGGACGATGCTGATTTGCGGATCGGCCGCGTTCATCACCTCCGCGAAGGCATTGCCATAGAGCGGAAAGCCCCCGCCGGGCGTCGCAGTGCCGAGGCTGAGTGTCGTGGTCGGAATGGCGTTGCCTCCGGTTTGAGCCGCGGCGGGGCCAAAGAGCAGCGCCGCTGCGAGAACGATAGTCGCGAATCTCATGGTCATTACCGCCGAGCCTGCGTCAACACCGACTTGCGACGATGTAGGCAGCAGCCCGATTTTGTGAAAGCATGCCCCCAACGACAATAGAACAATGGGAGGCGTCATGTTGCGAATTTTGCGTAATGGTGTTTTCGGGCTCGCAGTTCTTTTAGGTCTTTTCAGCGCCACACCTCCGGCCTCCGCCGCCTATCCCGACCGCCCCGTGCACTGGCTGATCGGCTTTTCCGCCGGCGGCCCGGTCGACATCGTGGCGCGGATCATGGCGCAGTGGCTGTCGGATCGTCTCGGCCAGCAATTCATCGTCGAGAACCGCACCGGCTCCGGCGGCAACATCGCGGCCGCCGCCGCGATCAACTCGCCGCCGGACGGCTACACACTGCTGTTCGTCGCGCCCAACAACGCGATCTCGACCTCGCTCTACAAGAAGCTGCCGTTCGACTTCCTGCGCGACACCGTGCCGGTCGCCAGCATCATGCAGCTCACCAACATGCTGGTCGTCTCCAACGCGTTCCCGGCGAAGACGGTTCAGGAGTTCATCGACTACTGCAAGGCCAATCCCGGAAAAGTCTCCTTTGCCTCGTCCGGCAACGGCACCTCGGTGCACATGTCGGCCGAGCTGTTCAAGGTGATGACCAAATGCGACATGGTGCACGTGCCCTATCGCGGCTCCGCCATCGCCTTCCCCGACATCATCTCCAACAAGGTGCAGCTGATCTTCGACAACCTGCCCTCCGCGATGGAGCAGGCGAAGGGCGGCAATGTCCGCGCGATTGGGGTGACCTCGCCGCAGCGCTGGCCGAGCGTGCCCGACGTGCCCGCGATCGCCGAGACCGTGCCGGGCTTCGAGTCCGTCGGCTTCTACGGCATCTCCGCGCCGAAGGGCACGCCGCCCGAGGTGATCGAGATCCTCAACAAGGCCGTCGGCGAAGCCCTGAAGGACCCGAAGCTGGTCGCGCGCCTCGCGGAGACCGGCGGCATCCCCAAGCCGATGACCCCGGCCGAGTTCGGCAAGCTGGTCGCCGACGAAACCGAGAAATGGCGCAAGGTGGTGGAGTTCGCCGGGGTTTCGGTGGACTAGGAAGCGGCCCTGCGCCGGGGTGCGTCGCTTGCGGGCAAGAGGGTTGGAGGGGCCGACAGGCCCCTTCAAACCAAAAAGTGCGAAAACAACCCCATGCACAGTAGAAGACGTGAGCAATCACAGCGGGTTAGAGAAACGCAAGAGCAGGAACCGGCCGGATGACCGCATGGCCATTTGACTCGTCGGGCAAAACACTGGCAAAATGCGATTATTCCGAATCCAGCAATCATCCGACCAGCAGTGCTTGCCGCGCAGCCCCGGATTTCCGTTGACCAGAGCCGGCATTGCACCCCCGCCTCAGGGCCTGTAAACGAACCGCGCACCGTTGCCGGCCGCGCAAAGCGGCCGCCTCGCGGCGGGGCCTGTAGCTCAATGGTTAGAGCCGGCCGCTCATAACGGTCTGGTTGCAGGTTCGAGTCCTGCCGGGCCCACCAGTCATTCAATGGGGGGTTATCCAGCGCCGGTGGTCCGCAATTGTGTATACCGCGGACCAGGGCGCCGTGTCGGGGTGGCGTGTGCCGTCCAAGTCTTGCGGACCGCACGAAGCTTATGACGGCTCAAGGTAACGAACGCTCAGGATTTACCATGCTTCTGGCCGCCCTTGCGCTCCCCCTTGTGGGCGCCCTTATGGCCGCCACGACCAGGACCGCTTCCAGACTTGTCGCCCTTGGCGAGGATCACCTTGCCTTCCAAGGAGCCTCCTTGGCCGCTTCCGGCGACGTCGCCGGGAGCGATTTGGCGCTTTTGGATGGCAGTCGCAGCAGCTCCCGATTGAGGATCTCCGGCCTGCTCACGGCCGGCCGTCAACGCCATCACTGCCGTCGGCGCCAAAAAAATCACTGTCAATGCCAGAATCGTTCTACGCATGGCACTCCTCCAGTTGGGAAACTTACGGCAACTTCGATATCGGCTCTAAGTTCCCGAGAGCTTTCACCTTATTCACTTGGTCGCCGCGCGCTCGAAGGCCTGCTTGAAGAGTTAGCGCCTTTAGACGGTGGTGACGTCTCAGGACGCGTCCTGGCGTACGATCGTTCCGACGTGTTCACCTCGCAGCGCCGGTTCAAGCAAATGCGGTTTCAATCCATTGATGATCTGAAAGCATTTCACCTGGCGAGCGCAGGCGAGCAGATCGATCAGCACCCGGTCGAAGGGCAGTGTGGAGATATTGCGCTCCTTCAGCTCGCTGACGGTGATCTCCTTGATGAAATTTGCGTTCGGGTTGGCATTCGGATCAGCATCGTAAAGCCCGTCGACATCCTTGATCAGCGTGTGCGTGGCACATCCGTAACATTCCGCCAGCAGGAATGTGCCCGCATCCGTGCGATGCGGCGGGATACGGCCCAACCGCGGCGGATGCTCCCAGATCGAGAACGGCGGATCGCCGTTGCAGATGACGCCCGGAGCTGACTTGATAAAAAACGGCAGCATGTGTCCGAGGATTTCCGGCGGAATTGCCACGACGCCATAGGGAGCGAGCAGCGTCCCAAGCAAGTGGGCATTGCCTAGCGCGTCGATGATCCGCAACTGCGCGAGCACTCCGGTCGGCAAGCCAAGATCCATTCCGATCGATGTGACGTGCCGGCTGCGAATACCGCCGCCAAGTCCGATCACCAGCTTGAATTTATCAAGCGCGGCAGCGAGCGCATCCACCAGCGGATAAGTCGCCTTGCGGCCGTTATCGATGATGGATCGTCCGCCGACCTTGATAACATGAGCGAATGGCAGCATGCGAACGACCGGCGTTTCGGTCGACGACATCACCTTCTTGTCGAGGAGACTCTCGCGCATCAGCATTGACTTGACGTGATGACGGCCATCGGCCGGAATTTCGGTAAACGACGTGTCTGATGATGACATGGCAAGATCCCCGATCACGCGCTGATAATGGTCCCAACGGGCTCGCCATTGAGCGCGCGGGTAAGATTGCCCTTTTTTAGTCCGTTGATGATCTGCACCGACCGGCGGTGTTTTGCGGTCTTCATCAATTCGAAAACGGATCGCTCCAGCACGACATCGGCGAGATCGAGCTGTTCGAGCTCCTCAACAGTGATCTTCGGGATAAAGCGCGCGTTGCGATCCTTCTTGGGATCGGCGGTGTAAAGGCCATCCTCGTCCTTTACGAATATCATGGAGCGCGCGCCGAGCACTTCGCTGATCAGATAGCAGCCGGTGTCGGTGCGATGAGGCGGGATGCGCCCGATCGCCGGATTGGGCTGCCAATACGCATAAGGAGGCATGCCGACGGAAACGCAGGCTTGGCGCTCTGCCAGGTATAGCGGCAATTGCGCGAATTGCGCCGGCTCGATTGACGGAATGCCGTGTTTGGCCAGAAGGTAATGAATCATCTTGGCGTTTTGAATGCTCACGAAGAAGCCGAGCACGCTCAACACGCCCGTTGGCATACCGAGGTCCAGGCCGACGCTGTAAGCGTGGCGCGCCCGTGTACCGGCGCCGGTACCAATGATCATCTTATGGCGGGGAAGATTCTCGACGATCTCCTCAATGAGCGGAAACACCGCGGCCCGCCCGCGGTCAATGAAGCTCTGACCGCCGACCTTGACGACGTTGGCATCGGGGAGGATTTGCACGACCGGCTGATTGTCGAGACTCGCCATCATTTCGTCGTCGGTGGGACTCGCGCCCATCAGCGCCATCGTCATTCGGTCCAAGATTTCCTTGTCCATCTCGTCCTCCATTCAACCGGAGCGCCCAGTCGCGCCGCCGAGACGATCGCTTCATTCAATGTCCTCGTCCCATTGAGGTTTGGCACCCAGCGGACAGCTGCTCCTTGTGTTTACGCAGACACTGCCCGACATGCTCTTCACCGAGGCACAATCTATCGATTTCCCCCTTGCAGGCGGAACGCATAGCTCCGCGGCTACCAGCTTCGTTCTGCGTCACTTCATCGTATTTGGATATTTGCTCAGAGACACGCGCGGTCGGCTCCTTAGGCACGCTCCAAAGCTTCGCGCTACGATCCATACCTGCGGTCGCGACCCACGTACCGGCATGCGAGAATGTTACAAAATGAATCCGCCGTTCGTGTCCGGTGAGCGCGGCAACCTGACTACGCGTGGCGACGTCCCAGAACCTCACGACGTTGTCTAGCCCGACAGAGACCAGCATTTTGCCGTCAGGCGAGAAAGCACAAGAGCGGACCCAGCGCGTATGGCCCTTGAAAGGCTCGAGCTCTTCGTGGGTCGCGACGTTCCAGAGCTGCACATCGTTGCTGGCGCCTGCCGACGCCAGAAGCTTGCCGTCGGGAGAGAATGCCACCGAGTGCACCGGCCCGGTATGCACGTCGATCGTTGCGATCTCGCTCCAGGTAGCAAGATCCCAGAGCTTGACGCTGCCATCGATGCTGCCCGATGCGAGAAGGCGACTATCGGGAGAGTAAGCCAGCGCCTTAATACCACCAGTATGGCCGACGACTGTGGTGAGCTCCTTTGCGGCCGTGACGTCCCAAATCTTGATCTTTTGATCATATCCTCCGGATGCGATCGTCTTGCCGTCCGGTGCGTAGGCCACAGCGCGAATGATGTTGGTGTGGCCGCGCAAGGTCGCAAGTTCTTTGCCGCTCGCCATATCCCAGAGTTTGACCGTCCGGTCATAGGAGCCAGTGGCCAGAATCTTCCCATCAGGTGAGAGCACAAGCGTGACGATCGCGCCGGTGTGACCTTTGAGGATGGCGAGTTCCTTGCCGGTCCTGACATCCCACAGCCGAGCCGTGTGGTCGTGGCTGCCGGATATGAGGATCTTGTCGTCCGGCGTGAATGCCACAGCGGTCACGTAGCCGGTATGTCCCGCAAAGGATTCCTGCCCCTCATCCTTCACCATTCCCGCGGGCGCCTGAATTCGGCGCTTGAGGACCTCTTCGACGTCCCACAGCCTGGCCAGCGTATCCATTGTGGCGGTCGCCAGCGTCTTGCCGTCGGGAGAGAACTCGACTCCGCGCACACGGTCACCCGCATCCGGGATGCTCGCCAATTCCTGTCCACTCGCTGCGTCCCAAATCTTGAGGGTATCGTCCTGGCCGCCCGCGGCAACAAGTTTGCCGTCTGGCGAGTACGCCACGGAGAGCACCTCGTTCTCTGATCCCTCGAGGATCATGCGCTCGGCGCGCGTGGCGACATCCCAGAGCCGCACTGTCGTGTCCATACTGCCGGTGACCAGCGTCCTGTCGTCGGGCGAAAACGCGATGCCCCGCACGCCATGCCCGTGCCCCGTCAGGGTAGCTTCCTCGGCGCCAGTCGCGACATCCCAGATCTTGACGGTGTAGTCGTTACTGCCCGATGCCAAATGCTTGCTGTCGTGACTGAACGCCAGCGATCGAACTGCGCCTTTGTGATTGAGCTGCGCCAGCTCCGTGCCGGTCGCAACGTCCCACAGCTTGATCGTGTTGTCGTGGCTGCCTGAAGCGACGGTCTTGCCATCAGGTGAGAACGCCAGCGAGCGGATCATGTTTGTATGGCCGCGAAATGTAGCGAGCTCCTTTCCGGCAGCCCAATCCCAAAGTTTGACAGTCGAGTCATAGCTGCCTGTCGCCAGGATTCTGCCGTCCGACGAGAAGGCCACAGCTTCGACCGCGGCTTCGTGTCCAATGAGGGTGACCAGCTCTTTGCCGCTTGTCGCATCCCACACCTTCGCAGTGCGATCATAGCTGCCCGTGGCTATGTGTTTTCCCTCGGGCGAGTAGGCCACGGAGGCGAGCGCGAGGGTGTGCCCTCCCAGCGTAGCACGCACCTGCGCTTGCCCCGGCGATGCTGTCACGAGCGCGAGCAGGAGTATCGCGACGGCAACCATCACGTATCGCTGCGCCGGCACAGATCGCACTCCAAAAGAACCAACTCGCGACATGGCTCCTCCTCGTTCAAGCTTCGATGCAAGCTCCGCCATTCACGAGCGGTCATTGTTTCCTGGCTCAATCCCGCGCAATCAGGCGAATGGCGGGCGCTTTGACCAAAGCAGTTACTTCCATCCCATCGCACAGTCCCATGTCCTCGTAAGCCTGGTACGTGACCAGCGCCTTGAGAAGAAAGCCGCAATCGATGCCCACGCGCACCATCGGACCTTCACGGTCCAGCGACCGGATGCGACCGACGAGGTGGTTGCGTGCGCTGCCCTGCCGGGCGACTGCGCCCCTTTCCAGCATGACGTCCTCCGCACGAATGCAAACGCATACCTGGCTGCCGACGCAGGCTGCCGACAGCGCGAGCAACTCGCTTGAGCCGATTTGTATGGTCGCCAATCCATTCACCTTCCGAATGACTTTGCCACCTTCGATATTGTCGACACCGACGATCCGGGCCACGGCCGGATCGATCGGCGCGGAAAAGACATCCTGCGGCGGGCCGCATTGGCGAACGCAGCCGTGGTCCATCACGATGACATGGTCGCCCAATCCCAAGGCCTCGACACGGTCGTGAGTCACCATTACGGCTGGTACTGCCAACTTCGTCAGCCAACGGCGCAGGTCACGTCGAAGTTGCTCGCGGGTTGGCTGATCCAGCGCGCAGAGCGGCTCATCCAGCAATAACAGGCGCGGCCGGCACACCAATGCGCGGGCGAGCGCGACGCGTTGCTGCTGTCCGCCCGACAGCTGGTCAGGGTAGCGGCCCTCCAAGCCTGCGAGATCAAGCAGATCGCTCAGTTCAGCGATCCGCTTACGCCGCTCTGCATCACCGATGCGACGAATTCCGTAAGCGATGTTGCGCGCGACAGTGAGGTGCGGAAACAAAGCATATTCTTGAGACAGATAACCGATTTGGCGGCGCTGCGGCTGAACCAGGATGCCGCGACTTGCATCAAACCAAGTCTCATCGCCGAAGCGAATGTAGCCGTGCTGCGGTCGATCGAGCCCGGCCAGGCATCGCAGAGCAGTTGTTTTTCCGGAGCCCGACGGACCGAACAAGACGGTGAGCGAAAAATGGCCGAGCGGGCGATGCAGCCGGACCTTTATCGGAGGACCGTCTGGGAACTTCTTCTCGAACTCCGCTACGAGCTCAGGCTCCATGTCCTCCCTTCCGATTGAGGAGATGCGTCACCGAGAGCGCAATGAAAGACGATGCCAACAAAACGAGGGAGGCCATCGCAGCTCCTCTATAGTTGACCGCTTGAACCTCGTCGTAGATCGCGATCGATATCGTGCGCGTGACACCAGGAATGTTGCCTCCCACCATGAGCACGACGCCGAATTCACCGAGCGTGTGCGCGAAGCTAAGGACGAGGCCTGTAACAATGCCCGCCCACGAGAGCGGACAGGCGACTTGCAGGAAAGTACGAATTCGCGAGACGCCGAGACACCACGACGCCTCGATCAGTCGCCGGTCAACGCTGGCGAAAGCGGCGGCGAACGGCCGGACCGCAAAGGGCATGCTATAGAGGATCGACGCGAGCAACAGGCCTTGGAACGAGAACGCAAGGGCATGTCCCGTCATGTGTTCGTAGGCCCGGCCCAACGGGCTCATCGGCCCAATGGCAACCAGAACATAAAATCCAAGGACGGTCGGAGGTAGAATCATCGGCAGAACGACCAGCGACTCAAGCAGGAACTTCAGGCGCCAGCGCGTCACGGACAGCCAATAGGCGAAAGGCAGCCCCAGGAGGAACAGGATCAGGGTGGTGAACGCCGCGAGTTCGACGCTGACCCATATCGCCTCGATATCCATTTACTCCTCCGGACTCTCGAACCCGAAGCGTCTCAAGATCGTTCGGCCTTCCTCGCCCATTATGAAATCGCGCAAGGCCGCGGCCGCGGAACGGCTTTGCGCCCACGACAGGATCACGCCTCCCTGCACACGGCGAGGATAGGCGTCCAACGGCACTTCCCAAAACCTTCCTTTGTCCCGCAGCGAGGGGGCAAGCGCATGAGAGCGACTGATGATGCCAATGTCGGCGCTGCCGCTCTCGACGAATTGGCCCGCCTGCAGCACGGTGTCACCGAGCACCAGCCGGTCTTTCACTTGTTTGTAGACCCCCATGCTCTGCATCGCGGCTTCCGCCGCCCGGCCATAAGGGGCGTGGCGCGGATTGGCGATCGCAATCTTGCGGACGTCGGGGCTCAGCAGAGACTGCATGCCGAGCTTTTCGACGTCGATAGACGAGGACCGCGGGACCCAAATTACGATCCGTCCCACACCGTAGACGAACTCGTCGCCCTCCGACGCAAGACCGTCCCGAACAAGGCGGTGTGGGTAGTCAACATCAGCAGAGAGGAAGACATCGAAGGGAGCATGGTTGGACAGTTGGGCGTAGAAATTTCCCGAGGAGCCATAGGTGATCTGGAGCTTGATGTTCGGATGCCGAGCGCGGAAGAGGTCCGCGGCCTCGTCCAAGGCAAATTTCAAGTCAGCGGCCGCAGCCACGCGCACGTCGCTCGGCTCGGCGGCTAACGCCGCATCCGGATACCACAGCCCGGCGAGTATCGCGGACATAGTGGCGAAGAACAGGAGCCGGCGCCGCACGGGACAACTCCTTCGCGACACGTCAGACGGGCTTCGCCGGGTTCCCGGGCGCAGCCGCGCTTATTAACTCTCGTTTGCACCTTCAGTTCATTTTGGGCGCATCCGCATGGCCCGCGAGGAGATTTTGGTGCGTGGGGGATCTCTCTCACGCGGAAGGCAGCGAGATAAGTCAAAAACTGGGCGAGTTCCGTGGTAAAGCGCGAAATCGAAATAATGCGTACTTTCTGACAGATAAGTCGGCTCTGGACACGCGCGCAATCAGTGTCGCGGATGATCCTGGACTGTTGGCTCGCGCGAGAAGACGCGCAACACGAACACTGTCACGAAACCGCTCAAAAATCCCGCCAACAGGTTCGGCACCAGTTTAGCCGCGGGAAAAAGATATATTTCCGCCCGCGCGCCCAGAAGAAAAACCAGAGCCAGCTCCGTACTCGTCCTGGCGACAGCGGCGAGGAGTCCGAGCAGGCAGTAGCCGAGCGCCCACACAGGCAACCGGCGTACAAGCGGATCTGCAAGGTCGATCACGAGGCCCGGCGCGATATGCTTTAGGATCTCGAGCACGCCAAATCTCCCGTCTCCCTGCAGAAAGCCGATCACGCCCATGATCGCGCCCGCGGTTGTGCCACCCCAGCGCGAATGGGTGAGGCGGGCGGCAAGCACATACAGCGGGAACAGGAGAACAGCCTTATGCCCCGAGGCAAAGGGCAAACCGGGAAGGAATTTCAGCATCTTGAAGGATGCCATGCAGAGCGCGATGCCGCTCACGATGGCGACATCGTGAGCGAGTCTGGCTTCGAGCTTGGGCTTATCGCCTCCTTCGGATTGGCTGCCCGCAAGCTCCACATTCGCCTTTATCGACAGCACGAAGCCCCCAATATTGCCGCGCAGCAAGTGCTTGAGCGCCGTCAAGGCCCCGTGTTGCGCCCCCTCACCGACTTCACGGGCCTGGCGCCGGCTTCGCTCGTCGGAACCGCTGAGCAGCGAGAGCGTGCGGTCGAACGAGTGAACGAACAAGTCGGGCAACCGTAGCCGCAGCAGCCCATGGACCAAGTCGTCCTGGCTCCCCGTCAGTCGAACCACGGCTGAGGTGAGCAGCACGGTCAGAATCTGCAGGCACATCACCGCGGCGCGATCCAGGCCGGTTAGATTAAAAGGAAACACCCATCCGAGGCCGGGAACTCGCCAGTGCAGCAGGAGATCCGCTGCGGAATGCTCCGGCGGAAGCAGCGTGTAAGAGCCGATCAGGAACAGGAACAACCATTTGAGCCGCCACCCCGGACGCAGGACCTGACTAGTCGGAACGCGGCAGATGAGCAGCGCTAGCACCTGAACGGCGAGCAAGACCGAGACAAAAAACCAGCGGAGGGAATGGGTTGCAGACAGGGCCGGGAGCACAAATGTGGCCGCAGTTACGACCAGCAGGTAACTGACTTTCAGCACTGCTGCCCGACTGCGTTGATCGTACTGCGAAGAGGTCACGTCGCTGCTCAAAGCTCGCTTCGTTGTACCTACTAGCGGCCAGTTCCTGCGCACTTGGTCTCGACCACCCAGCCATACTCTTCCTTGCGTTGTCCTGCACCCCCTCACTGCCCGCCAGACGGAAGGAAGCACCGCGGTTCGGGTGCTGTAGCTACGCACCAGATTCGCACCAGAAACAACCTGATCAAAACGCAACGAGCGCGATCAAAATCAAACGAAAACGCAGCAAGATCAACGAACCTGACCATTATCCCGCCGCTCATAACGGTCTGGTTGCAGGTTCGAGTCCTGCCGGGCCCCACCATTCGGCAGCATCATCGCCCTTGAAAGTATTCCACTTTTCGTTCCGCTGTCACACCCGGCCCACTAGGGTGTGACAACGGTTCGCGCGGTGTTCGCTGGCGCGTTTTGGAAACGTTCGCATGTCTCGATTAAGCCGTAGCCGGTACAGGCGTCGCCCGTGTCGGCTCACTCGGGGTTGTCCAACTTATCGGCCCTTGCCAGCGCCGTGGCTTTCTCGGTGGCCTGCTCTTTCGTGAGGGTGCTGCTGCTCAATCGGCGTGCGACAAGGTTATCCCAATAGAACCGGATCGACTTCCGTCCGTTCGCAAACCCCACCTCAAGGCTCTCGCAATCGTCGTCTACGCCACGGTGAGGGATGATGCGGATGGGTCGCCTTCGGCCATGGGGCTATTGCTAGCATTCCGGAAGGACGTGGACAACGACGGTCCCTGCGCACAGTCGTGGCGGACCGTGCATGCTATGATCAACGCATGATGCGTCGGCAGAGCCACCACGAAGTGCTACGGCGCGCAGGACGTTGCCGCAGCCCAACTATTTGACTTGGCTCCGCATCCGAGTGGGATTGATGCCCAAGGAAGACGACTACAAAAATTGGCTCCGAGGTTTTCAATCGAAGCCTACGAGATGGCAAAGGTTTTTAGCTTTCTTCAATTCCAAAGCCGAGACGAAGTAGTCGAACGACATGTGCAATCTCTACAGCATCACGACGAACCAAGCGGCCATCATCGTCCTGTTCCGCGTGACGCTACGTCAGCAACCTGCCGCCGATGCCCAGCGCATTCTCCGACTGCCCTGCCCCAGTGGTCCGCAACACCGAGGCCGGCCGCGAGCTGGCAATGATCCGCTGGGGCAATGCCGCCACCGCCGCGCACGGGCAGCCCGCCCGGCGCCGTGGGGGCGTGGGACGAGCGTAGGACAGTCCTGCCTCGATATGAGATGTCGGCTCGAAGAGGAGGACCGTCGCGCGAGGGGCCGGGGGAAGTTCCGGCGTCGGTCCCTCGGATTTTTTCTGCATTTGTCGAAGTCCTCATTAAGCTGCAGATTGAGATTGAAGTCCAACTAAGGGGGCAGCCTGATGTCGGAGATCGACCCGCATACGCTGGAGGGCCATCTCTCGAAGCTAGTAGAGGACTGCGAGTCCTTGACGATTGTGTTCGGCGTGCAGAATGCATGCACCATGTACCCGCCCTACATCGTGGGGAGGGATTTCATCGCTGGGAGCGATCATACGGATCACGCAAAAGCTAGGCCTCTCGTGGCGCCGTTCAACAGCATCCAACAGATCATCTGTCACCCGACGAAGAGCTAGGACGCCGTCGGCGATGTCCGCTTCGCTCCGATGCCGACCGCATTTGTGCAACCGCAGCAAATGTCGCGATGGGCCGATCTCGTCGGCAAGCACCGCCGCACGAAGCTAAAGGACGCATTGACGCTGAAGACGAAGATGGACGCCCAGCGGAAAGCGCTGGAAGTCCTTGCGGCCGATGCGGAGGAATACGAGCGGACCCACTCCGCGAAGAAATTTGAGAAGAGCATCCGACGCTTTTCCAACCGCCGGTCCACGCCCAAGGATGTTGAGCAACTCGTTCTTGGCACTACGAACGCTCCATACCGCCGGACAATCAATTCGACGGATCTCGTGGCTCGCCTCACGTCGAGAGATTGGCAGAACTGGATCGCGCATGTCGTCACATTCTTCACTGAGGTGCGACCTGAACTGGTTTTGCAGTTCGCTCGGCTTCACGCCATTCCCATCAAAGATTTGGCTGCCGCTTATCGATCGATGAAGTCGGTCACTGGCGAGACCAACCTCACATTGGAGCGCGCATTTGAGCGGCTGGCGTAGCTTACTTGGTCGAACGCTCGACGGGCTTTTGGACCTGGAGCAACAGGGCCGGCCGGTGCCCGATTGGGTACTCGGTGGTGGCACGGCCTCCGCCGTATGGCGTCGTCCTGGTCGCCAGGAACACAAAGTTGCGAACACGATCACTTCAAGACGAGTTCGAGTTGGCGCTCATTCTATCGAAGGAGAATTGCGCCGCTCATCGCAAACGCCTCCGCCGACGCAAATGGACCCTGCATCTCATCGGTCATGGGGATGCTTCTATTCTTGAGTCAAACTTGCGCTTCCTCGTCCGCCACAGCATTTATCGTGCAAGTGGTTTGGTCCCGAGGCTCCAACGAGAGATAGGGCCTTTATCGCACACAGCGACTTTGTCCGAGTTCAAATCCAGCCTTTCGGAGAGCCTATCTTCGTCGTACCATGGCTTCCCCCGAAAAATCGGGTGAACGCGAGACGGCGCGAATTCCTCCGGGCGCAACGGCGGCCCGTTCGTCTCCCACTGGTGCTGAGGCGAGGGATGGACCGCAAGTCGGCCAGATGTTCCTCCAGCGCACGCGTCGCCTCTTTAAATTAAAAGTCAGTCATAGTGAACGACCCAATTGCCTAGTCCAGGACGATGTCCGATCGACGATCATTAGTTTCCAACATGGATTCATACCGCAGCGTCAGCTACGTCGGCGGTCTGGTCGTGATTGGAGTGATCTATTTCGCCTCGGCAAAGGGTGGCCTTGCCCTCGCCTCCATTCATCCCAGCGCAACGCCAATTTGGCCGCCGACAGGCGTTGCGCTGGCGGCGGTGCTGTTGCGGGGATATCGAACTTGGCCCGCAATTTTTGCGGCGGCGCTGATCGCCAATGCGACGACGGCAGGCTCCGTTGCCACTGCAACTGCGATTGCAACCGGGAACTCTCTTGAAGCGATTGCCGGCGCGTATCTCATTAATCAGTGGTCAGGCGGCTGTGAAACGTTCTCAACCCCAAATTCCGTCGCAAAGTTTACCCTGATCTGCGTCGTGATCGCGACGCCGATCAGCGCCAGCATCGGACTGACCAGCC
The DNA here is from genome assembly GCF_051853035.1 of Bradyrhizobium sp. SPXBL-04. Lineage (NCBI taxonomy): Bacteria > Pseudomonadati > Pseudomonadota > Alphaproteobacteria > Hyphomicrobiales > Nitrobacteraceae > Bradyrhizobium > Bradyrhizobium sp. SPXBL-04. The sequence goes on from NZ_CP182472.1 coordinate 6,916,122, forward strand.
TGGCACTCTTCGGGTACATCGAGCCGGAGAATTTCGCGGACGCGTGGATCACCTGGTGGCTGGGCGACGTGACCGGCGCACTAGGCATTGCCCCCGTGATCGTGCTGTGGGCATCAAACCACCATCATGCCTTCAACCGGCACGATTTTGTGGAGACGGCAGCGGTCCTCGCAACAGCGGCGGCTGTTGGCCTCATTGCTTTCAGCCCCCTGATCGAGCAGACGCCCGGCCGAGATCCACTCGGCTTTCTGGTGATCCTGCCCATGTTATGGGCGGCGCTGCGTCGCGGTCCACGCGATACCGCAACGGTTGCCCTCGTGCTTGCGGGCATCACGATTTGGGGAACGCACACGGGCGGCGGCCCCTTCGCGACGCCAGATCCCAATGCGTCATTCCTTCTCGTGTTGATGTTCTTGATCAGCATTACCGTTCCAAGCTTGCTGTTGAGCGCGGATGTCGAGGTCCGCAAGATTGCCGAAGGAAGCCTGCGCCGCGCGCACCTCGAGCTCGAGCAGAAGGTCGCAGAGCGCACGCAGGAGCTGCAGCTCGCCAACGCAGCGAAATCGCGCTTTCTCGCCATGGCAAGCCATGATTTGCGGCAACCGTTACATGCGTTGGGGTTGTTCGTCGCCCAGCTGCGCACGCCGCTCAACCCGGATGAAAGGACAAAGACGATCGAACGGATCGACGCCACCCGCAAGGAAATGGATGAAATGTTCAATTCGCTCCTGGACATGTCCAGGCTGGATGCCGGGATACTCACGCCCAAAATGACCGAGTTCCCGATCGGGCGCCTGTTGCAGAAAATCGAGACGGCGTTTGACCAGGCGACGCAAAAAAAGGGTCTGCGGCTACGCGTCAGGCCAAGTGATGTCTGGGTGCGAAGCGACGCGATGCTGCTCGAACGCATCATGCTGAATCTTGTATCAAATGCGGTGCGCTATACGTTGCAGGGCGGTATCCTGGTCGGATGTCGTCGTCGCGGTGAAATGTTGCGCATCGAAGTATGCGATACCGGTCCTGGCATTCCCGACGATCAAAAGCACAATATCTTTGGCGAGTTTTTTCAAGTTCCCACCTCAGAACAGAACCGGTCGGGCGGACTGGGCCTCGGCCTCGCCATCGTCGACAAGCTTCGCCTGCTTCTCAACCATCAAATCGACCTGGCCTCGACTGTGGGCCGAGGTTCGCGATTTGCGATCCTAGTTCCGAAAGTCGATCAATGCGTCAGGTCCGCGGCGCCCGCCGATTTACCATACCCAGGCGCCTTCGCGGTCGACGGCAAGGCAATTCTCGTTATTGCCGATACTCCGATCGTGCGGGAGGGAACGGGCGGATTGCTCAGCAAATGGGGATACTCGGTTCTTGCCACCGGATCCGACGAAGCTGCACTCGTCCGACTTGCCGAGCGCGAACAGCGCCCAGATCTCATCATCTCGGACTATCATCTCGCAAGCGGGAAGACCGGAATCCGGGCAATTGAACAAATCAATGCGGCGTTTGGCTCGTCAATTCCCGCCATTCTCATCAGCGGCGATACCGGAGCTGAACCTCTGCGGGACGCGAGGGACAGAGGTTACATTTTGCTGCACAAGCCCGTCGACCCGATGCGGCTCCGCGCTGTCATGCATGAGCTCCTTAGGGATCATGATGGTGGAAGAGGCACCGGGGCAGTTTCATGATTCAGATTTCGGCGGCCATTCCCAGCCCATTTTTCCGACCTTTATGACGGCCTCAGTGCGCGTCGCTACGCCGAGCGCCTTGAGAACGACCGTGATGTGATTCTTCACCGTGGGCACTGCCATATTGAGCGTCCTGGCAATGACCTTGTTGCTTTTTCCCTTCATCAGCAGCGCAAGTACGTCGATCTGACGATCGGTCAATCCGCGCCCCTTGAGCGAGTCGCGAGCCAATGGTTTATCTGCAAGCCGCGGACCCGCCGTTTCCTCCAGAATCTCCGAGGGAATGTAAACTCCGCCGGAGAACACCAACTCAATAGCGTTGAGCATCACGTCACGTTCCGTGGTTTTCGGGATGAAACCCAGCGCGCCAAGTTTGAAAGCGCGCCTGACCGTGTCCTGATCATCGGAGGACGAGAGAATGATGATAGCAATCGTCGCATAGCGATGGCGCAGTTCGCAAAGGACAGAGAAGCCGTCGCGGTCAGGCAAATTGATATCGAGCAAAATGAGGCTGATATCGGGATGCTGCTCGACGATGTGCATGGCCTCTCGACTGCTCGAAGCTTCGAATATCACGGCCTCTCGCTTCAATTGCTTCAGGACGCCGTGCAACGCCTCGCGGATCAATGTGTGATCGTCAACAACAAGAACCTTCATAAAAATGCTCTCCGTTCTCTGAGCGCCCGGAGATCAATGAAATCATACACCCACCTTCGAAACCGTCCACCTTCTATCTCTGGTCCAGTGGTTCCGCCGTCAGGCACTCAAAGTAGGAGTCGAGCGCTGCTGTGTGCAATGGTTGCAATCGGCACACAATCGTAGTGAGCGCGGACGACGTGAAGCGCGGTACTCGCTGGCCTCTCCGTCCACGCGAGCGATGAATTACTCATCACGTGTCTAAAGGGTATCAAATAGATGCCGCGGCCCGGACGATACCTTGGTCATAGGACCTAGGCACCTCTCTGTACCGACCTGCGGCCGATTTACACACTGCGCCACTTGAACGATGATGTCGACAGTCCGCCTCTCCACCAGCGTTTTACTCGACACGGCCATATGATCATTGTCGCAATTGCTGTCGTGGCCAGGTCGATGTGAAGCAACCCTGAACTGCGGCGCTGTCACGACCCGCAGGGCCGCGCTTTTTTTCAAATTCGATCCGTCTCGATCGTTCCTCTTTAAGCGTGCGCGCACGCTGGACGAGGCAAGCCAATGCATGACCGAACCGCCACCCCGAAGCCATCAGCGGACGCGCTGCCGGAGCTGAAAGCCAACGGCCGCGACCTGCGCATTGACGCCTGCCGCGGCATCGCGCTCTGGTGCATCTTTCTTGATCACGTCCCCAATAACATTGGAAGTTGGCTGACGCTGCGAAACTACGGCTTCAGCGATGCCGCGGAAGTGTTCATGTTCGTCTCGGGCGTCACCTGCGCACTGGCCTACGGAAAGGTATGGAGGTGCGAGGGATGGACCAGCGTGATCCGCCGGACGCTGCGGCGAAGCCGGGACATTTATGTCGCATTTCTGCTGCTCACGCTCGCCTGCGCCCTCCTGGTCCACATCGCTGGCGTGGAACGCCTTGCTGACGAGAGCAATACGCGCATTCTGCTGGACCAGCCGGGCGCGACGCTCGCGCATGCGGCGATTCTGCAGTACCGCCCGGTCAATACCGACGTGTTGCCGATCTTCGTGCTTCTCCACCTCTTGTTCGCGCCGTTGCTGTGGTTGCTGCTCCGACTGCCGAACGTGACGCTTGGCGCCTCGCTGGCGCTTTATACGCTGGTGCATATGTTCGGCTGGTCCTTGCCGGCGTGGCCGAACGGCCACTGGGCGTTCAATCCGCTGGCTTGGCAGCTGCTAGTGGTGCTTGGCGCGTGGATGATAATCGAGGGCGAAAGAGTGCGCCCCTGGTTAACGTCACGCATGGCGCTTACGCCTGCCGTTCTCTATCTGGTCTTCAGTCTCGTCATCGCATTGAGCTGGAGAATCAAGCCGCTGGAGGCGTTGATCCCGCAGGGGCTGACGAAGTTGGTTTACCCGATGGACAAATCGAATCTCGATCCGCTGCGTCTATTGCATTTCCTGGCTCTTGCAGTTGTAGCGGTATGGTTCGTGCCGCCCAACCGCCAAGCATTGACGACTGCGGTGATGCGCGGCGCCATCCTCTGTGGCAGGCACTCGTTGCCAATCTTCTGCCTCGGCGTTCTGCTTACGCTCGTCAGCCTCCTGGCGCTGCTCGACATATCTGAGGGGCTTGCGATGCAGATCACGCTCAGCGTTGGTGGCGTCCTAACAATGATCGTGGCGGCGACGCTGCTGAACTTGATCAAGATCAAACGCAGGCCGCAGCCGATCATTGCACGGCCGATGGGTGTGCGCGCCCCGCAGGACGCCTGGGGCACCGTTGGCTGGCGCACCCTGGAGGCGTTTCGCCGAGGACTGCGCGAGGTCGGATGGGCCGGCGGCCAGAAGCGCCTCATCGATTGCCGGTTCGCGGAGCGGCAATCCCACCAGGGTCCTCGCCTCGCAGGCGAATTGGCGCGGCTCAAGGCGGATGCCATCGCGGCCTCGTCATGCCCACCAAGTCAGTCCTCTTCCGTATCCGTCTGACCCGACTTCTATCACTCGAGCACAATGTCTGTGGCCTCCACGACGGGCTCGGCGAAAAGGCCAGCATGATCGTCGCGGAGTCGAGGCGGCCGCGCGGATCAGATCTTGGGGATCTTCGCCCGCTCAACCACGCCCGACCACTTCGCGATTTCGGACTGGATCAGCTTCTGCATCTCGTCGGGAGAGCTGCCACGGACTTCGCCTCCGACGGCCGTTTCCAGCCGCTGCCTGATCTCGGGATTCTTGAGGATGTCGAGTGTCGCTGAGTTGAGTGAGGCGACGACGGCAGGCGGGGTGCCCTTGGGAGCGAGAAGGCCCGCCCAGGTCCGCACGTCATATCCCTTGACGCCGGCTTCCTCGACCGTTGAAACATCCGGCAATAGCGCGGTCCGCGTCGGCGAAGTGACTGCCAAGCCCCGAATGGCCCCACTCTGGATTTGCGGTGCAAGCAGGACGGGCGTGCCGACGATCACGGGCACTTCTCCGCCGAGAAGCGCGGTGACCGATTGAGAGTCCCCGCGATAAGGCACATGCACCATGTCGATGCCGGCCATCGCGTCGAGCAGCTCTCCCGCAAGATGATGCGTGCTGCCGAAACCGACTGAGCCGAAGCTGAGCGCGCCGGGCTTCTGCTTTGCCGCCGCGATCAATTCGCCGAGCGATTTGGCCGGGTAGTCGTTACGCACCGCAATGACCAGCGCGTAGTAGACCAGCGTCGAGATCATGTCGAAACTCTCGGCCGGCTGATAGCTCAGACTCTTGTACGTCGCGGCCGATATGGCGTGGGCGCCCGTGACGAGTCCGATCGTGTAGCCGTCAGGCTCGGCCTTGGCGATCGCGTCCGCCGCAATGTTGCCGCCGGCGCCGGGCTTGGCCTCGACGACGATCGGTTGCCCGAGCTTCTTGGACAGCCCGTCGGCGATGATGCGCGACAGCGTATCGGCCGCACCGCCGGCGGCAAAGCCGTGAATCAAGCGTATCGGGCGCGACGGATAGTTGTCCGCCGACTGGGCCGGGCCGGCCGCCACAAAGCTGCCAAGCAGAAATCCGGTCGCAGCAAGTCGCTTCATCCACCGCATGGATGCATCCTCCCCTTGACTGTTGTTTATGCTCTAGCGGGCGAACTCGACGCATTCCGGTGATGGCGGCAGACCCCAGACGTCGCGCGGCAGTCCGACCCAGACCTTCGGGCGCTGCGGACGATCGCGATGCCAGGGACGCGGATCGAAATAGCCGAGCTCCTCATCGATCATGCGGTCGAGATCGTGGAACAGCTCGACCAGATGACCATCGGGATTGCGGTGATAGACCGCTGTGTTGTGGCCGGGACCGTGACGGACCGGCCCCCAAAGGATGGGGAGCTTGTGGCGGGCGAGATGATCGCAGGCCTGCTGCATGTGGGACGGGCCGCGCAATTCGAATGCGAGATGATGCAGGCTGCGCACGGGAGCACGGGCGAAGTTCAGCGTGTGATGTTCGTAGCCGCTGCGCATGAAAACGAAGCGGTCCTCGACCCAGTCGGAAACCCGCAAACCCATGACGTTCGCATAGAACTCCGAGGCCGCAAGCGGATCGGGCGTACGAAGCGCGACATGGCCGAGCTTGGTGACAGCGAGCGCGCCGATCCGCTCCTGCGCCGGCGTAGGCGTCCAACCCTGGATCAATTCGAACTGCGTTCCTTCGGGATCGATGAACGACAGCAGCCTGGAGACGCCGGGCAGAGGATCACTCCGCAGTTCGGGACGCAAATCCGCGCGTTTCAGGGCGGCGCTCAGCGCCTCGATCTCCACATTCGGAGAAATCTCGAAAGCGATGCTCTTCAACGCCGCCTCGCCGGGCTCGATCACCAGCGAAAGCTGCTCGGAATCGCTGGCGAGAAAAATGCGATGTCCATCGCGACCGACCAGGCCGAGGCCAATCACTCCGCGGTAATAGTCGAGCAGTCGCTCGCAATCCGGCGAGGCGAAAGTGGCGTGTCTCAGCCGTGTGAATCGGGCAATGGGCGCTTGGGTCGTCATTGTGTTGGTTCACTCTCTCATGGCGTCATGATGATCTTGCCGAGCGCGGAGCCCTGCTCGAGCAGTGTGTGAGCTTGCCTGACCTGGTCGAGCTTCAGTGTCGCCGAGATCACCGGCTTGATCGCATTTCGGCTCAGGGCCTCGATCACGTTGCGCATCAGCGCGCGACGTCCTTCGCGGTCGTGGTCATAGATGTGGAAGGAGAAGCAACGCACGGCCGGGCAGATGTCGAGATGATTGCGCATCGCCGTCATCAGATTCTCTTCCGGCAACCCGGCGAAGGCGTTGTACGACAGCAGCGTGCCCCATTTGCCGAGCGCGCCAAGATAGGAGGTGAACTCGGGTCCGCAGACGTGATCGAGCACGAGACCGACGCCCTCGCCGTTTGTCGCTTCGCGGGTCCGCGCCACCACATCCTCGCTTCGATAGAGGATGGTGTGATCGGCGCCGTTGCTTCGCGCGAACGCGGCCTTCTCCTCGGTCGAGACCGTGCCGATGACGGTCATCTGCGCCAGCTTGGCCAGTTGCACCAGCGCGGTGCCGACACCACCGGCTGCGCCAATCACCAGCACGCTTTTCGGCGCGCGCGGATGGCGGCACTCGTGCAGCAGTGCGTAGGCGACCTGGTAGTTCGACAGGCACACCGCTGCTTGCAGATCGACATTGTCGGGAAGTGCATGAACGGCGTCTGCCGGTGCGACGACGTATTCGGCGTAACAGCCGCCGCGCTGCGACAGATCACGCGCGCTCAGCAGGACCTTCTGGCCCACCTGCAAGCCTTCAACGCCCGACCCGAGCGCGGCAATACGGCCGGCAACATCATTGCCGGGATTGGCCGGCAGCGGCGGCATCCATTTGTAGACGCCGCGGCGGATCAGCACGTCGGGCTGCCCCACCCCGAACGCCTCAGCACGGATCTGAACTTGTCCGGCGGCGGGCGCTGGCACCGGCGCCTCGACCAGCTCGAGGGCATCCGGCCCGCCCGGTTGACGTACCAGAACCGCTCTCATGAGCTCATCTCCCCTCCTTGAACCCGTATTTTCGAAAATACTAGCGGTTACGAAAATTATTGCAAGATGGTCGTTGGCGCGGCATCTTGGGCCATCGATTCATCGGCAGGACCATGCCTGACAGCGCCATTCGCCCCCGCAAGGAATTCGGCAAGACGATCGCCGCCGACATCACCCACCGGCTGCGCGAGGAGATCGTGACCTGCGCTCTGGCCCCCGGCGAGCCGCTGCGCTTCGACGTGTTGCGCGAGCGCTTCGGCGCGAGCTTCACCACTTTGCGCGAGGCGCTGACCGCCCTTGCCGCCGAGGGCCTGGTCGACGCCCAGGAGCAGCGCGGATTTCGCGTGGCACCGGTCAGCCGCCAGGATCTTGTCGAAGTCACCGATGCCCGGGTTCTGATCGAAGTGGAGTTGATCCGCCGCTCGATTGAGCGGGGCGACGACGACTGGGAAATCGCCGTCATCTCGACGCTGCACAGGCTGAAGCGCATCGAGCAGCGCGATCCCGAGCATCCGCTGCGCGATCCCGAATGGAAGATCGCCCACCGGCAATTCCACCAGGCGCTGGTCTCCGCCTGCGGCTCTGCGACCCTGCTCGCGATCCGGGCCGAGCTGTTCGATCGTGCTGAGCGTTACCGGCATCTGTCGGCCAATTTCCGGCCGCGCCCTCGCGACAAGGCCGGCGAGCACCAGGCGATCATGCAGGCGGCCATATCGCGCAATGCCGATCTCGCCGTGCAACTGATCGAGACCCATATCCGCACCACCGCGGACAACGTCGCGAAATACGCCGGACACCTGCTCGACGCCGAATAGGCGCTGCGGCCTTTTTTGGGTCCCGCGGGCTTGCGTCTCGCATTATTTTCGAAAATAATACATATCATCGAAAAATGCTAACGCGCGGGTCGTAATCATGAAGCTGCTGTCGTTCTTGGATGGAAATCGGGAAAGCTGGGGAGCCGTTGTCGAAAACGGGGTCGTGGATCTGGGCCGTGCCCTGCCCCGGTATCCGACGCTCGCGGACTTCGTCGGCAGCGACGACTATGCGCGGCGCGATGCCATCGTCGCCCAGCACAAGCCGACGATGGCGCTGAGCGCCACCAAATATCTGCCCGTCATTCCGCGCCCGGAGAAGATCGTCTGCGCGGTGCGCAATTATCTCGACCACCACAACGAAGCGGTCGCCTTCGGCATGAAGCGCGAGATCACCGAATTCCCGCCGATCTTCCTGCGGGTCTGGCGCTCCCAGGTCGGCCACAACGCACCCGTGGTCCGGCCGAAGGTCTCGGACAATTTCGACTGGGAGGGCGAGCTCGCCGTCGTCATCGGCAAGGGCGGCCGTCACATCAGCCAGGCCGACGCCTGGAATCACGTCGCCGGCTATTCGATCTACAACGACGTCAGCGTGCGCGACTGGCAGCGTCATGCGCAGCAGATCGCCTCCGGCAAGAACTTCGTCGGCACGGGCCCGTTCGGACCGTGGCTCGTCACGCCGGACGAGATCGGTGATCCCGCCAAGCTGAAGCTCGAGACGCGCGTCAACGGCACGACGGTGCAGTCCTCCGACACCTCAATGCTGATCTTCTCGATCCCGCGGCTGATCGAATATTGCTCGACCATTTTCGACCTCGTCCCTGGCGATGTCATCGCCACCGGCACGCCGGCCGGTGTCGGCTTCACCCGCAAGCCGCCGATCTTCCTCAAGCCCGGCGACGTGGTCGAGGTCGAGATCGAGAACATCGGCGTGCTCAGTAATCCGGTCGTGGACGAGGCATAGGTTCGCATGTCGTCCTATGACATTCGCAAGACCGCGCTCAGTGTCGAGACGGTCTGGCACGAGCGCGGCCCCCGGCTGGAAAAGCCGCTCCTGGTCGGGACGGCCGTTGCGGTCGTCGCCAATCCTTTCGCGGGCCGCTACGAGCCGAACATGATGCCGTTTCAAGCGTCGTTGCGTGAGCTCGGGCGCGCGCTCGCGAGCACGCTAATCGCGCAACTCGGCGGCGCGTCGCATATCGAAGCCTATGGCAAGGGCATCATCGTCGGCGAGGACGGCGAGCTCGAGCACGGCGCCGTCTGGCATGAGGCTGGCGGCCAGGGCATGCGCGAAGTGCTTGGGCAACCCAAGGCGATCGTTCCGGCGGCGAAGACAATCGGCGGTCCCGGCACGCGCCTGATGGTCCCACTTGGACACATCCACGCGTGTTATGTGCGCAGTCATTTCGGGACGGCTGAGATGACGCTCTGGGATGCACCGAGACGTGACGAGATCGCCTTCGGCCTGGTGATGGCGACCGGTGGCAGGCCGCATGCGCGGATCGGCGGGCTCGCCGCATCGGATATCTCGGTGCACGATGGGCAGCGCTGAGGGTTGACGGCATCGCTGCTCAGCGCTCGCGGCGAAACCTGTACCTGGGCGTGGACCGGTTTACCAACTCAAGCCTTTCTGGATTGCTTGGATTGTGGATGAGCGTTGCCTCGGGATCCCGAACGGCCCGCAGGATGAGCCTTGCTCTTATCAGCAGGCATCAGATGCCCGAGCGGCAATTGGGAGGTTTGCTTCAACCGATTGAGAACGATGGACGAGCGCACGTGCGCAACGCTGTCGTGCGGCAGGAATACGTCATTCAGCAGGCGTGACAGTGCCCTCAGGTCGGTGATCGTGGCCTTGATAAGGTAGTCGGCTTCGCCCGTGAGCGCATACGCCTCCTGCACTTCCTCCAGGCTCTCGATGAGCTTGAGGAAGCGTCTCGAATTGTCCGGCGAGTGCGTTGCGAGCGTCACCTGTACGAAGACGACGATGCCCAGCCCGAGCGATTCGCGATCGAGATGAGCATGGTAGCTTGCGATCGTGCCGGCATTTTCGAGCGCCGCGCGACGGCGCGAACATTGAGATGCCGACAAGCCGACAACATCGGCCAGTTCAAAATTCGACAAGCGTCCATCGGACTGGAGCGCTTGCAGCAATTTCACGTCAAATTGGTCCATGCGTGATCCTTGCACGATAATGGCTATGTGCGCATGTTTCACGCATAATCTGATTTTGTCGAGCAGATTATGCGAAGATCGTGCAACGGAGCCGCGGTATTTTGATCTAAATCAAATACTATTCCAGGAGCGCGATATGGGCCCCTTCCCTCACGATGCCCCACCCGCCACGATTTCGGCAGTCAATCCGGCCGGCACCGACGGCTTCGAGTTCGTCGAGTTCGCCCATCCGGAGCCGCAGAAGCTCGCCAAGCTCTTCGAGCAAATGGGCTACACCGAGGTCGCCCGGCACAAGACCAAGGACATCTCTGTTTGGCGCCAGGGAAAGATCAATTACGTCCTGAACCGCGAGCCGAACTCCCATGCCGCCCGCTTTGTCGCACAACACGGACCTTGCGCGCCGGCGATGGCCTGGCGCGTCGTCGATGCCAAACACGCCCTAAAGCGCGTCCTCGAACTCGGCGGAACGGAATACACCGGCAACGACAAGTCACTCGACGTGCCCGCCGTCGTCGGCATCGGCGGATCCCTGCTGTATCTGGTCGAGACCTATGGCGCCAAGGGTTCGCCCTATGCAGCCGAGTATGACTGGACCGGCGAAGTCGATCCAACACCGAAAGGCGTCGGGTTCTATTATCTCGATCACCTGACGCACAACGTCATGCGCGGCAACATGGACACCTGGTACAAGTTCTACAGCCAGACGTTCAATTTCCGCGAGATCCGCTACTTCGACATTTCCGGCAAACTGACTGGCCTGACCTCGCGCGCTCTGACGTCACCCTGCGGCAAGATCCGGATCCCGATTAACGAAAGCGCCGACGACAAGAGCCAGATCGAGGAATATCTGCGCCAGTACAAGGGCGAGGGCATCCAGCACATCGCAGTCGGCACCGACGACATCTATGCGGCGACCGACGCTATCGCCGGTCGCGGGCTCGAATTCATGCCGGGGCCGCCCTCGATCTACTACGACAAGTCGTTTGACCGCGTGAAGGGCCACACCGAGCCGCTCGATCGCATGCGCAAGCACGGAATCCTGATCGACGGCGAAGGTGTCGTCAATGGCGGACTGACCCGCATTTTGCTTCAGATCTTCTCAAAGACCGTGATCGGCCCGATCTTCTTCGAGTTCATCCAGAGGAAGGGAGATGACGGCTTCGGCGAGGGCAATTTCAAGGCCCTGTTCGAGAGTATCGAGGCCGATCAGATTGAGCGCGGCGTCCTCAAGGCATCCTGATGGAGGCAGCCATACCTGACGCATGGAAGAGCTATCGCGGCGCGCCGGCCGAAGGAACCATCCTGTGCGACGCCCATGACGTTGGCGAAGGGAGCCTCAAGTCCATCAAGTTCGGTCCCGCAGATTTTCCGATCCTGATCGTCAGGTCGGCGGACACTCTCGCAGCCTATGTCAATGCATGTCCGCATCAGTACCTGCCCCTCGATCATCGCGGCGAGAACGTGCTGAGCGCGGACGGCACGGTTCTTCGGTGCACCAACCACAGTGCCGGATTTCGCGTTCAAGATGGCACCGGCGTCGAGGGACTGGGCCTGAATTGCGCCCTCGATGCCATTCCGATCGTCGTGGATGACGACGGTCGGATTCGCGTGCATGCCGCATCAGCGGCTTGAGCAATCCAAAGTCCTCTGCCCGACCTTGGCAGTCGACAAGGATCATGCCTCATCTGCGATCGTGTTGCGCAGGATACCGATGCCCTCTGCTTCCACCTCGACGACGTCGCCGGGCTTCAGCCAGATGGGCGGCTCGAAACGCGCGCCGGCACCCGTCGGCGTACCGGTCACGATGACATCGCCAGGAACCAGCGTCGTGAAGGTCGAGATATAGTTGATGATCTTGCGGAAGGAGAAGATCATCCGGCTCGTGCGGTCCTGCTGGCGGACCTCGCCGTTGACCCGGGTTTCCAGCTTCACGTCGCCAAGCTGGCTCTCATCGGTATAGGGGATGAGCCAAGGCCCAATCGAACCGGTGCGATCGAAGTTTTTCCCCTGCGTCACATTGAATTTGGCGTGCCGCACCCAATCGCGGATCGTGCCTTCGTTGCACAGCGATATTGCGGCGATATGGTCGAGCGCTTCGCTCTGTGGAATCCGGCGACCGCCCTTGCCGATCACGATGACGATTTCGCCTTCATAGTCGAGCTGCGGGCTCTCCGGGGGACGCAGCAGAGCCTGTTCATGGCCCGTGAACGAGCGCGGAAAACGGATGAAGAGCGAGGGATTTGAGGGGGCTGCCTGCCCGTCCTTGTATTCCTCATTTCGGTCCGGAAAGTTCACGCCGACGCAGATGATTTTTTCCGGTTCCGGAATCGGAATCTCGTAGCGGATATCAGTGACCGGAAAATCCGCCGGCAACGCTGCGCTCTCGTCGGCCAGCGACACCAGCGCGCCGGCTTCGATCACCTCACGCAACGTACGCCAACGCTTGCCATGGCGGCCGGACAGGTCGACGACGCCCTGATCGCCCAGGAGACCGTAGCCGGGTGTGCCGTTGCGGGTGAAGCTGACGAACCTCGGACGAGACATGTGACGTCTTTCCCTTGTTTCAGGCGATATGCGAATGCCGGTCACGGGGCGATGATCGGCTGGGCGGCCAGATCGGCGTCGCGCGGTTCAGCTCCGGCAAAGAGGCTGCCATGCTCGAACCAGGATTTCGGCGCGGGCGCTCCCCAAAGCGTCTGACGTTGCGGATCCTTCAGGTCCCACTTGATCGGCTCGAGATCGGGATCGACCGTCTGGTAATCCGAGCAATAGATCTCGATCCGATGACCATCCGGATCAAGGATATAGAGGAAGAAGGCATTCGAGATGCCATGGCGGCCGGGACCGCGTTCGATGTTGGACACCCATCCGGTGGTGGCCATGAGGTCGAGAAGATCGATGATGTTGAGCGGGGTCGGCACCCAGAATGCGGTGTGGTGCAGGCGCGGGCCGCGGCCATTGGTGAAGGCCAGATCGTGAACGCCGCCCTTGCGGTGAGTCCAGGCAGCCCACAGCCGCCCGGTCTCCTCATCCGCCGTGTACTCCGTCACGCGAAAGCCGATCTCGTTGTAGAAGGCGACGGATTCATCGACGTTCGGCGAGAAGCAATTGAAGTGATCGATGCGGAGCGGCTTCACGCCCTTGTAGAGCGCGTATTTCTGATGAATCGGCGGCAGCCGGTCCATCTTGGAATAGAACTCGAGGGGAATGCCATGGGGATCGCGGGTGCGGAACGTGCGGGACTGATAGGGACGCTCGACCCATTCAACCGGCAGATCGCTGCTGCTGAAGAAGCTGGCCGCCTTGTCGAGATCCTCCTCGCTGAACACCTTGAAGCCGAGGTCACGGGCTTCGATCTTCTCGGACTTCCTCAGCACGATGCAATGATGGCCGCGCTCTTCCATCGCCCGAAGATAGATCGCCTCCGAGCTCTCGTCCGTCACCTGCAAACCAAGCGTGTCGACATAGAAGGCCCGTGACCTCGCAAGATCGCTCACGCCGAGTTCGACATGACTGAGACGCACGATGTTGAATGGTGGATAAAGATTGGGCTTGGGCAATGCCATGATTTCCTCCGTTGGTCTGCTGCGGACCGCTTAGCCGCCCAATTTTTGGATGTTGTGCGCGGTGGTGGCGAACGCGACGTTCTTTGTCTCCATATAGAAATCGAACGACCAATCTCCGCCGTCGCGTCCGATGCCCGAGTTCTTCACACCGCCAAAGGGCGTCGGCAGGTGACGAACATTCTCCGAATTGACCCAGATCATGCCGGCTTGCAGCCGGTCGGTGAAACGGAAGGCACGGGTGACGTCGGCAGTCCAGAGATATCCGGTGAGGCCATACTGAACGTCGTTGGCGAGCGCGAGGGCCTCGGCCTCATCCTTGAACAGGATCGCCGTCAGCACCGGCCCGAAGATCTCCTCCTGCGCGATGCGCATTTGGTTGTTGGCGCCGGTAAAGAGGGTCGGCGCAACGTAGCAACCGCCGCCGGGACCGTCGATCTTGCGGCCGCCGGTCGCAATCTTGGCGCCCTCCGTTGTACCAATCTCGACGTATTCGAGCACCTTCTTCTCGTGAACCGGATGGATCAACGGACCGATGACGGTCTCGGGATCGAGTGGATGCCCCACTTTGATCCGGCTGGCCTTCTCCGCAACCATCGCCGTGAATTTATCATAGATGCTCGCCTCGACGAGAAGACGCGAGGACGAGGTACAGCGTTCGCCGTTGAGAGAGTAGATCATGAACACCGCCGCGTCCGCGGCGCGTTCGAGGTCGGCATCCGCGAATACGATCACCGGATTCTTGCCGCCCAGTTCGAAATGAACACGCTTCAGCGTATCGGCGCCCTGTTTCATGATCATCGATCCGGTGCGGCTTTCGCCAACGAAGCCGATCGCCTTGATGAGCGGGTGCTCGGTCAGCGCCTTGCCGGCGCCCTCGCCAAAGCCGTTGACGAGATTCCAGACGCCCTTGGGCAGCCCGGCCCCCTCCGCAATCTCGATCAGCAGACGTGCAGTCAACGGCGAGAATTCGGCGGGCTTGTGGACGACGGTGCAGCCGGCCGCGAGCGCCGGCGCGATCTTCCACGTCGACAGCATGAAGGGCGTATTCCAGGGCGTGATGATGCCCACCGGACCGATCGGCACGCGGGTGGTCATGTTCACCTGACCGGCGGTGCGAAGCGACTTGCCGTCGCGCGCCTCGGGCGCGCGGTCGGCGAAGAAGCGGAAATTCTCCGCTCCCCGCAGCGCGGCCTTGGCCATGAACTTCAACGACTGTCCCGTATCCATGCATTCGACGAACGCAATCTCTTCAGCGCGGGCGACGATAGCGTCGGCCACCTTGTGCAACAGCTCCTTTCGCGCATCGCCGGATGTTTCGGCCCATTGCGGAAAGGCCGCCTGCGCCGCCCTCGCGGCGCGATCGATGTCCGCGGCCTTGCCATGCGATACCTTGGCGAGCGGCTTCAGGTCGACCGGAGAGATCGTTTCAAAAGTCGCATTGTCCGCAGCCGGGACATCTTCACCGCCGATACGGTTGAGCACGCCCGTCTCTCTGAAGCGGGCAAGGTGGCGCTCGGCCTTGACGATATTTTCCTGCAGCTTGGACATGACGGTTCACTCCCTTTTTGCAGCGCCGCACGCGGGCAGCGAGCCTCCACCTTTTTTCCGCGAATCCAGGGACGAATGGCATCGCTCTTCCGATGGCCTCAATCATCCCGGGTACTGGTGGATATACTTAACATGTTAAGTATTTCGTCAGCTGTCAAGCGTTTTCGCAGCCCACTTCACGGCGAAACGCCCCGACCGGTTTGACACAGGGTACGAGACGCGAGCACATGCCGGGAATATTTTCCTCGGCCAAGCCATGGTCGAATCCATGGTTCCATAGATCGCGTTGAAGAAATCGACGGCGCCGGCTTGCTTTCAGGATCAGCGCGTGCGCGTGCTCCAAATGGCTGCCGTTGCAACCGGAGGCGCGACGTTCGGAACTAAAATACCAGCAACAGTCCCGAAACCAGCAGGATGCTGAGAATAATCCGCCGGAACAGCGCGTCATTGACGCAGCGAAAAACATAAATACCGAGCGCCGTTCCTGCGAGGAGCGCCGGGATGGTGATGGCGAAGTCAACCAGGACCTTTGTCGAGAGATCTCTTCGGATCAGCATAAGAACAAGGGCGAATATCTGCATGGCGCCGATGAAGGGTTGAACCATTCCGCGCTGCTCGGTTTTTGGCACCCCGTGGATGTCACACCATATGGTCGGTATTGCACCCGGCATTGCCGTCAACCCGCCGACAAAGCCTCCGCCGAAACCGATTAATGCATTGCGTCCCGCATTCATCTGCGAGCGATGAGAAAGCACCGGCCGGAATAACGTGTAGGCCGCATAGCAGGCGACCGCGAGACCAAAGCTCTCCCTGAATATCCGCGCGTCTGCAGCTTGCAGCAACCACACAGCGATCGGGACGCCAAGCAAACCGCCAACGACGAGAACTGAGCTCTGTTTCCAGCGAATGCTTTTTCTCAAGGCCCAAAGACCTGTGGCCTGCACGGTGATGCTGCAGGCCATCATCAGCGGGACCGCCTCCAGTGGCGGGAGAACGTGAAGGAGAATAGCGCCAGCCACCGCCGAAAAGGCAAAGCCCGCGAGGCCCGAGACGAACGCGCCGCAAAACACTGCGATACTGAGCAGGCAAAACGACGCAATGTCGCCCATGAGCTAACCTTTCATCCTGGAATGGCGACCTTGCGATTAGTCCTCCGACGACAGCCCGGGCAGTTCGGGCGCAGCTCCAGCATCGCTCTGGCCGGTCGACGTCAACATCGTGGCTGCAAGGATGTGCAAAATGACAAAGCAGATGGCGATCGTTGCAAGCAGCGCATTCTCGCTCAATGCCGAAATCAGAAGCTTGCGTTCGAACGACTCTTCACTGGCCGACATTGTCACCTCCGCCAATATCTGACCGAGAGGCAAACTGGTGCCACGTATTGTCGATCAGACGACGATGCTGTCGAAGGGTTGACCCTGCCTGCAGCCGTCGCGAGTGGTGGAGCGTTTGAAGGAGGCGCCCAAACCGGTCTTCTTTTCGGGAAGAACTCGTGGAGGCGACAAACGAATTCGCCGAAAATGGCGCATCGCTTCTGGTTGAAGCTCTGCTGTTAAATAGTGCTACGGAGGGTGCCGCGATCGACTGAAACACCTTGTGAAGCAACGCCTCATAGAACACGCGAGTGAGACGCGGCGCTCTTTCTTCCAAGCGCATGACACGAACACCTTGTGTGAGTGGCTGGATACGGCTGGAAGTATCGAACGGGACGCCGCGCCGCGCTTTAAGGCGGGCTTAATTTGTTCTTATCGTTTCCTTGATTTTGCAGGGTGTGCTTGATTTCGGCCCGGTGTACCGGTTCAATATCCGCCTGGCGCGCACCTCCGAAGGCATTGTTTTGCTGTATCTATTTGACGAATTTGTTCTCGACACCGACCAGCGGGAATTGCGCCGCGACGGACGTGCGATTCCGTTGCAGCCTCAGGTTTTCGACCTCCTCGAATATCTGATCCGCCACCGCGCCCGGGTGGTGACCAAGGACGATCTGATCAGTGCAATTTGGGGCGGGCGCATCATCTCGGAGTCAGCGCTCACCACCCGCATCAACGCCGCTCGTACGGGAATAGGCGATTCCGGCGAGGCGCAACGGCTGATCAAGACTTTACCGCGCAAAGGCGTCCGCTTTATCGGCACGGTGCGGGAAGCACCGAGGGAGGTCGAGAGCGCAGTCGCACCTCTG
This sequence comes from Bradyrhizobium sp. SPXBL-04, assembly GCF_051853035.1. Taxonomy (NCBI): domain Bacteria; kingdom Pseudomonadati; phylum Pseudomonadota; class Alphaproteobacteria; order Hyphomicrobiales; family Nitrobacteraceae; genus Bradyrhizobium; species Bradyrhizobium sp. SPXBL-04. Next base: position 6,933,719 of record NZ_CP182472.1, read on the forward strand.
AAGATCGAAACCTCCACCCTGGTGGTCGGCCGGACAGCCCCCCTCGGGATGATCGATCAGATGACCCGGCACGTATCGTCCGGCAAACGGCAGATGGCTTTTGTCACGGGCGAAGCCGGAATTGGCAAGACGGCGTTCATCGCCAAAGCCATCGAGCGGTTGACGGAACAGGGCTTCGATCTGCTTTATGGGCGCTGTACCGAACGGTTCGGAACAGACGAGGTGTTTCTGCCGCTCATCGATGCCCTGGTGAACAGGTATCGAACGAACGGTCCCGAGCTGATTTCGGCGGTTCGCACCCACGCGCCCACGTGGCTGCTGCAATTGCCAGGCGCCATCGACGCATCGGAACGCGCGGCTTTCCAGAATGAAGTGTTCGGCGCGACGCGTGAGCGGATGCTGCGCGAGTTTTGCGATCTCCTCGAAGCGCTGAGCGCCGGCCGCCCCTGGGTGATTGTTCTCGAAGACCTGCATTGGAGCGACTTCGCGACACTCGACGTGCTGTCTCGTTTCGCGCGCGGGAAGGGTGAGGCACGCGTGCTGGTCCTCTGCTCTTATCGGCCCGCCGACAGCGCCATCGGTGGGCATCCGATCCGCCGCCTGCACCAGGATCTCGAGATTCATGGGTGCTGCAGCGAATTGCACCTCGATCGATTGTCGCCCCAGGAGGTCGGGCACTATCTCGCATTGCGTTTCAATGACGCCGAATTGGCCTCGACCCTGTCAAAGCCGGTATTCGAGCGAACTTTGGGGCACCCGCTGTTCGTTGCGTCACTGCTCAAGCATCTGATCGACCAGGAATGGATCGTCGAGGTGGACGGCAGATGGCGCCTGTCTTCGCAAGGCGCGTTTGCTCGAGACGGCATTCCGGACAGCCTCTTGAAGATGATCGGCCATGAACTCGAACGCCTTACCGATAACGAACGGCGCCTGCTCGATGTCGCCAGCGTTGCCGGCGAAGAATTTTCTGCAGCTCTCGTTGCAGCCGGCCTATCCGATGACGCCATCGACGTTGAACGCGACATCGAAGCGTTGATCCGGAAGGATCATATCCTTGTTCGTTCAGGTGTTTCCGAATGGCCCGATGGAACTTATTCGGGTGCTTACGCCTTCCGTCACATTCTCTATCAGAACGTCATTTATCAGAATCTACCGCCTGGACATCGCGCGCAGACACACAAGCGCTTGGGCAAAAGGCTGCAGGAGGCCTATGCGGGCCGCACCGGCGAAATAGCGCCAGAGCTTGCCCTTCATTTCGAGCAGGGTCGCGATTTCCCGAGCGCGTTGCGCTACCTCGGAGAAGCGGCACAGAGCTCGATGAAGCGCCTCGGCCATGCCGAGGCCGCGAGCTATCTCACCCGCGCGCTTGGCATACTCGACCGCTTCGATGCTGCCGACAAACTCTCAACCCGCATCGCACTTCTGCGGCAACGAAGCTTGGCTCTCCGTTCGGGAGGCGACCTCGTCGGCTCGATCCGCGATCTCCAGGATGTGATTGCGTGCGCCGAACAGGTCGGTGAAATCAAGCAGCAGCTCAACAGTCTCATGGCCGTGAGCTCTTTATGGCTGCGGGTCGATCGCCACGCCTGCCTCGAGGCAGCCGACGATGTATTGGCGCGAAGCCAGGCGCTTGCGGACGACACATTCAAGGCCCTGGCCCAGGGCAGCAGCGCCAGCATCAACCTGTTCCTCAACGGCTGGAGGGATCAGGACGCCACGCTCTGCGACAGGGCGATCGAGTTGAGCGCCAGCGCGACCAACTATGGCATCCTCATCCGGCGTCATGGAATATCGGGGATCGTTGACTGCTGGAGATCGCGGTACCAGCAATGCCGCCGCGCCGGCACGGAGGGAAAGCGGCTGGCGCGCATGGTTGGCGACGTTTACACGTTCGTCCTGTTCAATGTCCTCGAGTCGATCGCGCTCATTCATCTCGGCGAGTGGCGCGAATTACAGCGCGAAATCACGGCCGGCCTCGAACTGGCGGTCAGGAACGCGAACGATCCCAGCAGCGCATTGTGCCGGCTGACGCTTGCGTGGTTGCATGTCGAAGCGATGGATTTCGAGGGAGCCCGGGAGCTCTGCGAAAGCGTCGACGACAGTCTGCTGGTGGGCGATCAGTCCACATATTTCCACAAGCGGGCCGTCCTTGCGAAGGCGTTTGTCGGCCTGAATGATCCGTTGGGAGCTCGCAAGCAATTCGATGATATTGAGCGCCGCAGGCGTGAAGAAGGCATCGACATCGAATTTACTGCCGCAACGCAGGTGTATCATTGTCTCGGCGAATATTGCCTGCTGATCGGCGACTTCACCCAGGCTCGCAGATGGGCACGCCAGCTGCACGACTATGTCGCATCGGCGCCCGATCTCAATCACCTGGCCAAGGCCCACGAGCTGCTTGCGCGCATCGCATTTGGCCTGGGCGATTCGGGGGACGCTCTACCGCACCTCTCCCGCGCGCTGGAGATCGTTGACGACGCCGATTTCCCGATTGCTTCGTGGCGGGTGTACGGCACTGCCGCCGAGATCTTCGCGAAGCACGGAGACGTCGACAGGGCGGCGACTTATCGCTTGCGATTTGTCGAGACCGTCCGAAGGCTCGCGCGAAATTTCGACCCCGAGGATCGGCTGCACAAGAGCTTGCTCGCTGGGTTAGCAACGCGAACAGCGCAACTGGAAGCGATGACCTCGCCTCCGCGACCCTCTTAGCCGACGGGGCTTGCCGAACGCGTTTGAGAACTCACCCCTCCACCCGCCACAGCCTCCACCGCTCCGGCACGCCCTTCAGCTGATGCACGCCGTGATCCCTGAAACGGATCTCGGGCTGCGAAACCAGCTCCTTGACCGCACTCGACACCAAAACCTCCCCCGCCCGCGCCTTCGCGGCAACGCGGGTGCCGATGTGGAAGGCGAGACCGACCATTTCGCCGCCGCTGATCGTGTATTCGCCGGCGTGCAGGCCTACCCTGATCTCGAGCCCGAGCGTGCGCACGGCCTTCTGGATCGCGGTCGCGCAATTGATGCCGGCGGCGGGCTTCTTGAAGGTCGCCAGCACGCCGTCGCCGGTGGTCACGACTTCCTTGCCGCGCGAGCTCTTCAGCTCCTTGCGGACGGCTGCGTAGTAATGGCCCATCACCTTGGTCCAGCGCGCATCGCCGAGCTTGGCAGCCTTTGCGGTGGAGCCGACAATATCGACGATCAGGATGGTGGCGAGCGCCTGCTTGAGCTCGGTGCTGCGCATCGTGGATCTGCGCCGGAGCGCGATCGGTCCGGTCAGCGGCTCGTAGCGATGGTTGCGCCGCCGCGCGATCGCCGCCGTTGCGTAATCAATGGCACGTTGCGCCGTGCCACAACGAACGGTCTTCTGCTGCGGCGATCGCGACCAGTAGACTTTGCGCCCGTCGCCGGCGCCCTGCACCTCGACGGCGCCCCACTTCAGGAAGACCGCCGAGCCGACGCGCCTGACACACCACGCCTTCGACGTGTATCCGGAAACGTTGGACTGATGGACTCCGATGCGAAGGAATTTCGGCATGAACGGATGGGCCAAAGACCGTTTGGGCGGACCTTCGGCAAAACGTAGTCGTACAATCCGGGGTTGGCAACAGCACTTCCAACCCGCCCCTCCTCCCTCCTAGGCCCGCATCCTAGGCTCCGCTGCCGCCGCAGATCGCGGGGGCCGAATTTTCGTTCGATCTCGGAAACGCAACGACCAGGCAGGCGCGATCGCGGCCATGGCCGTTGCGGGGGCGCCATTCAAGCCAGCCCGCACCCGAAAGGACATGGACATCTATGACGACGACGTCGCCGGTCTTCCGCGCGCCGTTACCCCTGATACGCAAACAGTTCGATGGGGTCGCTGAAGCCGCGCACCTCGTGTTGGCCGACATGCTCCAGCTCGAACTCCCGCTCCACCAGCTCGGCGAAGGCGCGCGACAGCAGCACCGTTCGTCCCAGCTGCTTGGTCAAGGCCTCGAGGCGGGAGGCCATGTTGACGGCGGGGCCGATGACGGTGAAGTCGAGCCGGCTGGTCGAGCCGATATTGCCATACATGACGTCGCCGACATGGACGCCGATGCCGTAATTCAGCGGCGCGCGGCCGGTCCCGTTGTTGCGCTCGTTCAGCGCGGCCATGGCCTTGCGGGCTTCGGTCACGGCATGCAGCAGGTTGGCGCAGGCATCGGGCTGGCTGAGCGGGAAGATGGCGAGCAGGCCGTCGCCGATGAATTTGAGGATCTCGCCGCCATGTCGCGCGATCGGTTCGGACATCGCATCGAAATAGTCGTTGAGCAGATCGATGACGTCGTCGCGCGGCCAGTTGTCGGAGATTTTCGTGAAATCCCTGAGATCGCAGATCATGATCGCGGCGCGGACCGTCGTGCCGGTGCCACGCCTGGTGGCGCCGGCCAGGATCAGCTCGCCGGCATGGGAGCCGACATAGGTTTCGAGCAGAGTGCGCGCCAGCCGGTTCTTGACGCGGATCTCGCTGACCAGCGCCAGCACCGGCAGCAGCTTCTTCAGGCCGGCGATGTGCGCATCGTCGAATCCGCCGGGCCGGTCGGTCGCGAAGGTGACGATATGGCGCTTGCCGAGCGTGTGGTAAAGCGGCCAGGCCACATAGTCGGTCAGGCCTCGCGCCCGCATCTCGTCATAGAGGGCGTGCTTGCGGCCGAGCGAGGAATCCTGCTCGAGCCGCTCGCGCACCTCGGCGGCGCCGTCATGGATTTCGTTGGCGGCGCTGCCGATATATTCGGACCGCTCGCGCACGTCATAGTCGACCAATGCAATCTCCGCCTCCCGCATCCCGTCGGACCACATCATGCGGGCCCCCAGCCATTGCGGGTGATGGATCAGGATGTGAAGCGTCGACCGCTTGAGCGGGATGCCCGCCTGCTGGAGGCGGATGCACATCTGTGCGAAGATATTGTCGACGAAGCGCTCGTCGCGCGTGCCGTTGGTCAGCCAGTCGACGACGCTGTCGGCTTGCGTGGGGGCGTGGTTGTCTGGCGGCGCGTTCATATCCTGCCCTTTTTAGCGGCGGTCTACATCGAGCAGATATCGTGCTCCGATGCGGCGGCGTCAACCTGGCCAATTGCCCGGTTTGTGCGCAGCGGCTTGGCGGGACAGTCGCCGTCTAGCCGACGATCCGGATCGATCCCAGCACCGCCAGACCCGATGCGAGCGCAAGGCGCGATGGCTCGGTGAGCTCGATCTTCAGCGTGCCGCCGCCAGGAATGGCAAAATGCGCGTCGCCAAGACGGATGCTGCAATCGTCCCGAACCGCGTAAACCAGATGCGTGCCGGCAAACAACGCTCGATCGCCGGGCTCCCTGAGCGCTTCGAGCTCGATCTCCGCCGCACCCCGCCGCGCCATCAGGTTCACGACCTCGACGGGACCCGCCTCGAGCTCGGTGACGATCGCGAGCTCGCCGGCAAAACGCACCGTGGTGAACGGCTCGCGCTCGTCGAATTCCTGCGTGGGCGACTTCAGCACCAGCCCGCGCCCGCCTACGATCATCTGGAGCCGGTCGATGCCGGGCATATGGGAGAACGGACCCGGCGCCACAATCGGCGTCGAGGCGAAGCGCCATAGCAGGCTGTCCCAATCCTTCACGGGCGCGCCAGCGCGATGGGCATCCGCGATATCGGTGAAAATGCCGCCGCCGTTCTTCCAGGGCGAGCGGGTGTAGTGTTCGGGTTTGAGCAGCGTGGTTTTCATGTCCGCATCATGCCCGTGATGGGCAGACTTTGCCAACTGGTTTGGCAAATGACGCGCGCCGATTCCGAGCGCCATCAGACCTTCGCGTCGGAGTCCGCCGGTCGGCTCGTTGAGCAACGCGCTTGCTACTTCGTCGTCAACGCTGCGACCGGACGCCAGGAGTCATCGGGTGCAGCGGCGGACGATTTCCGACAGCGCTCGCGCATCAGCTCGGCTGGACCATCGCGGCCGCGCTCAGACAGCACGGCTTCGAAATCGGCGAGCGCGGCAGTAAATCGGCGTGCGCGGTAATGGGCCAGTCCCTGCGCGTAGTGACCGACCCAGCCGGGAGGCTCGTTGCCGACGCCATCCTCGCCGACGAGCCCGATCAGCTCATAGACCGAAAATCCCTCCTCGCGTCCGTACACGGCAATGCTGTCGATCTCGCGCGTGATGATGGCGCCGCGGGCCAGACGTTCGGTTGCCTCGCCGATCAGGATTTGCGTGCCATAGGATTTGTTGGCGCCCTCGAGACGGCTGGCAACGTTCACCGCGTCGCCAATCACGGTGTAGTTCAGGCGCAGCTCCGAACCGATATTGCCGACCAGCATCCGGCCGGAATTGATGCCGATCCGGATCTGGAGCGGCTGGCCGAGATCGTCGGCAAGGCCAGAGGCGTCGATTGCTCTCCGGCAGCCGAGTGCCGCGCGGCAGCATCGCAGCGCGTGGTCGGACTGCGGCTGCGGCGCGCCCCAGAATGCCATCACGGCATCGCCGATGAACTTGTCGATGGTGCCGCCATTGGCGACGATGACCTCGGAGGCGAGGTCGAGGTAGCGCGACAATAGCGGCACCACGCGGTCGCCGAGCCGCTCCGACAATCCGGTGAAACCGGCGATGTCGATGAACATCACGCTGAGCACCTGAATGCCGCCGCCGGGTTTGGCCTCGACGCCCTGACGCAGCAGCGAACGGACGAGATCGGCCGGGATGAACTTGCGGAACGCGGAGAGGCCGGCTGCCATTTCGGCGATCGCGCCCGACAGGCTCGCGATCTCCTTGAGACGCGACGGATGGCGGCGGACCTGCTCAAGCGCGAAAGCCTCGACGTGGCGGAGCTCGCCCACGACACGCGACAGCGGCGCAGCAATGACGGAGCGCGCCAACATTGCCGATGCCAGCGCCGCGAGCACGGCGCCGATTGCGAGGCCGAGGATCAGCCGCCGCAGCGTCGCCTCGACCGGCCCGAGAAACTCGGCCTCCGGGATCACCGTGGCGAGCGACCAGCCGTGAAAAGGCAGCGGCGCGAGCGCGACTTCATAGGCGGCGCCAGCGGACGTCAGCCGGCTGCGCGAGGCCCGCTTGCGGCCCTCGTCGCCTGCCGCCGCCAGCGCCAACCGCGCCAATGGGAGCAGCTTGGTATCGCCCTTGGCGGGATGCAGCTCGTCGGCGTCCTTATCCGGTGCGGCGACCAGCTCACCGCTATCATCGATGATGAAGGCCGTTCCCGTCCGCCCGACCTCGAGCTGCGACAGGAAGCGCGCGAGCCGCGTATATTCGATCATGATCGCGAGCACGCCCTGCCGCTCCTGATAGACGTCGATCGGTCCTGCGAAGGCAATCGACGGCCGCTCGCCGGTGGGATGGTCCATCACCCTGAACCATTGCGGCTCCTCGGCCGCGAGCCCAGCCTTGAACCAGGTGCGGTCGGCGACGCGAAACTCGGTCGGCTCGAAACGGCGATTGGCGAACTCGATATCGCCGGGCACGACGTCATACTCGTCGACGCGCCGCTGGCCCGCATGGTCGGTCAGCGATATCTCCATCATCTCCAGGCGGCGATCGCCGAGCTTGTGCGCGGCGAAGAAGGAGCCGTCCGGCCAGCCGAAGGCGACCCAGGAGATCGTCGCCTGCGACTGCAACTGCGAGAGGAACACGAATTCGCGCTTGTCCGCCTCGCGGGTGTCGAGCACGTTCTGGAGGAACAGGGTGCGGATTGCGGTGTGCGCGGCGCGCGCCTCGTCGACGATGGCCGAGACCTCCTTGCGGACCGCCGCGACGATCTGCTCGTTGATAGTCGAAGCAAGCTGCCGGCTGGTCGCCTCCGCCGTTCGCCACCACAACAGGCTCGACAGCGCCGCGGTCAGCAGGATCGCGGCCAGGACCAGGGCCGAGACGGCCAGGCGAATGCTGACCGTCAGCCTGGCGATCGCGCGAAGCTGCCGTCCGGGATCGACGTTCATGGGTTGTTTCAGCCTTCGGCCGCGCACGGCTCCTGTCATCGCTCTACGCAGGCTTCCGCCGTTCGTTACCTCTGGCAGGCTCAATCGGTCGCAGCCAATGCTCTCCCGCTAATGTCTCGATAGCGCCAAGGCATTGGATTTGAACGGCCGCATGCCCGCTAATCCTGACCCAAGCGCACCTGTGGTGCGCCAGATCCAAACGGTCTCACGGATTCGTGAGCAGCTTCGCGGTAACGCGGGCTGCGCGCGGAGCGAAGCAGACCATGCGCCTTCGCCTGCCCGGGCGATGCTATCTCGAACAGGAGAAACTCCGATGTCTGCCAAGCATGTCGTCACGTCGATCGTTCTCGCCGGCGCGGTATCAACCGCCCTCGCCACCCTTGCCGCCGCCGGCCCGCTGACCAAGGCGGAGGGCGATGCGGCCATCGCCGCCAAGAAGGAAAAATGCTTCGGCGTCGCGCTGAAGGGCCAGAACGATTGCGCGGCGGGGCCGGGCACGACTTGCCAGGGCACCTCGACCGTCGACTTCCAGGGCAACGCCTGGAAGTTCGTGCAGGGCGGCACCTGCTCCGGCATCGAGCTGCCGAACGGCAAGAAGGGTTCGCTCAAGCCGGTCTAACGCGCGGCGTCGCGCCCACGACAATATGGAAAAGCGGAGGAGACCATGACGACGGCAATCGTGCCCGACGTGTCGGCGGTGCCACTCCGCTACTCCGCTCCCATCGGCGGCGTTGCCGGGACGAGCTTCAAGCCCGAGCACCTCCAGGCCATCCTGAGCGCGGACCGGCAACGCGGATTCTTCGAGGTGCACGCCGAAAACTACATGGGCGCGGGCGGCGCGCCCCATCGCGCGCTGGAGGCGATCCGCCGCGACCATCCGCTGTCGCTGCACGGCGTGTGCATGTCGATCGGTTCACCCCAGCCGCTCGACAAGGCGCATCTGGCCCGCTTCCGAGGCTTGGTAGCTCGCTACCAGCCGGCGCTGGTCTCCGAGCATCTTGCCTGGTCGACGCATGACACCAGCTTCTTCAACGATCTTCTGCCACTGCCTTACACCGAAGCGACGCTGGCTTGCGTCTGCGACCACATCGACCAGGTGCAGAACGCGATCCGCCGTCCGCTGCTATTGGAAAACCCGTCGACCTATGTCGCCTTTCGCGAATCGTCGATGAGCGAGACCGATTTCATCCGCGCCATTGCCGAACGCACCGGCTGCGGGCTGCTGCTCGACATCAACAACGTCTTCGTATCCGCGACCAATCACGGATTTTCCGCGCTTGAGTATCTCGCGGAGTTTCCGCTGTCGCGCGTCGGAGAGATCCACCTCGCCGGCCATGCTGAGCAGGCGGACGACGAAGGCGACCTGCTGCTGATCGACAGCCATGACGGCCCGGTCGCGGATGCCGTATGGAAGCTCTACGAGATCGTCATCCGGCGCCGCGGCAGCGTGCCGACGCTGATCGAATGGGACAGCATGATTCCGGACTGGCCGGTCCTGCAGGCGGAAGCCACCGCAGCACAAGCGATTCTGGATCGTTACGGCCCGGCCGCGCTGGTGGGAGACCGTCATGCCGCCTGAGCAGGATCTATCCTTTGCCGCCGCCTTTGCGCGGGGCCTGCTGGACCCCGCGCGGTCGGCGCCTGCGATCGTGGCGGGTCCCAACGGCAAGGCCGCCGGCAAGCGCTACGCCGTCTACCGCAACAATGTCACGATGAGCCTGATCAGCGCGCTCGCTGCGATTTATCCAGCGGTGCAGCGCATCACCGGTCCTGATTTCTTCCGTGCCATGGCGCGCTTCCACATCCGCAGCAGCCCGCCAACTTCCCCGCTGCTGTTCGAATATGGCCGCGAGTTTGCCGACTTCATCGCACGATATGAGTACGCGCAGACAATGCCCTGGCTTGCCGATGTCGCCCGCATCGAGCGGGCGTGGCTCGATGCCTACCATGCGCGAGACGCCGCACCGCTGTCGCCCGCCGGGCTCGCAGCCGTCGCCACGGAGCGACTGGCCGATCTCGTCTTCGTCCCGCATCCGGCGCTGCGGATCGTGCGCTCGTCATTCTCGGCGGTGACGGTGTTTGCCGCCAACCGCGACGACGCACCGCTTGAGCGCATCGACGCATCTACGCCGGAAGACGCACTGATCAGCCGGCCCGAACTCGACGTCATGGTGCGGCGCCTTCCGCCCGGCGGCGCAGTGTTTGCCGAACGTCTGGCGTCGGGCGAACCACTCGGCGGGGCCGCTGCGTCGGCGCTGGATGCATGCCCCGATTTCGATCTCGCTTTCAACATCACCGGCCTGATCGAGGCTGGCGCGTTCACTTCGCTTGTTCTCGGAGACGCACGATGATCACCGACCAACGCATGACCGCAGGAAGCGGCCTGCCGTCACTCGGGCTGCTGCTCGACAAGGCCAACGATCTGATACGGACGATTGCCGCGCCCTCGCTCGTTCAGCTCGTGCTGCGCGCGGCGCTTGCCGTTCCGTTCTGGCGCTCGGGCATCCTCAAGTGGGACGGCTTCCTCAGACTCAACGACACCGCGGTGGCGCTGTTCAGCGACGAGTTCATGCTGCATCTGCCCGGCGGGCCCTATCACTTTCCTGCGCCGGCGGTGCTGGCCTTTCTGTCGGGATGTGGCGAGATCATGTTTCCGATCCTGCTGGTGCTGGGTCTCGGCACACGGTTCGCCGCGCTCGGATTATTGTTCATGACCGTCATCGTCGAGCTCACCGTGCCCGACGGCTGGCCGCTTCACCTCACCTGGGCGGCCATGGCACTCGCACTCATGGCTTACGGACCCGGGCATATCTCGCTCGACCATCTCATCTGTCGCGCGCGATCGCACGCGCGATAAGACGCTGGCGGCCTCACATCCCGCTCAGGCCGCTGTCGACCGCGAGCGTCTGCGCGGTGACGTAGACGCTTTCGTCCGACAGGAAGAACAGCACCGCATAGGCGATGCAGCAGCCGGCCCGGGTCACGTCTTTGCTGGCGCGGCGACGTGGCGATCCGTGCTAGCTTGAATCCCGTGTCCAGACCTTCAGCGAGGCAAGCATGTCCGACACTGACAAGGTTTTCGCCGGCTCGGTCCCAAAACTCTACGACGAATATCTCGTCCCGATGATCTTCGCCGAGTATGCCGACGACATCGCAAGACGCGTCGCCGCACTTTCGCCCTCGGTCCTACTCGAGACCGCCGCAGGCACCGGCGCCGTCACGCGCGCGGTGACGGCAGCGCTGCCGCCCGGCATCCGCTACGTTGCAACCGATCTCAACGAGCCGATGCTGGCGATCGCAGCGCAGCGCCAGGGTGAGGATCCCCGCGTTTCATGGCGCCAGGCGGATGCAACCGCTCTTCCCTTCGGCGACGCCGAGTTCGACGTGGTCTGCTGTCAGTTCGGTGCCATGTTCTTTCCGGACCGCGTCAAGGGCTATTCAGAAGCAAGGCGCGTCTTGAAGCCGAGCGGCACGTTCCTCTTCAATGTCTGGGACCGCATCGAGGAGAACGTGTTCGCCCACGATGCAACGATGGCCCTCGGCAAATTGTTTCCCGATGATCCGCCTCGTTTCATGGCGCGGACACCGCACGGCTATTTCGACCAGACGATCATCCGAGCCGATCTCGAACGCGCAGGTTTTGGCAACGTCTCGATCGAAACGCGAGCCGCAATCAGCCGCGCGCCAACGGCGGACCACGTGGCGATCGCATACTGCCAGGGAACGCCACTACGTGGCGAGATCGAAGCCCGGGATGCGAGCAGGCTTCAGGCTGCGACCGACGCCGTTGCCGAGGCGATCCGAATCCGCCACGGGTCAGGGCCGGTCGAAGCCAAGATCCAGGCGCTAGTGATCACGGCGCGCCGCATCTGATGACTTCGGCGTCCGTCATGTACGGCCCCGGCGCGATGGCGCGCCCGCTTACCACCAATTCCGCTGCATCGGCTGCGTCGACTGATAGTACTGGTACTGGCCACGCTGCCGGCGCGGATTGACCGGTTGCACATACGGGTCGCGCTGCTGGAAGAAGAAGAAGCCGTTGCCGCCATTGTCCCAGCCGTCATCGCTCGCGATCATGGCCGGCGCGGTCGGCTTGCGCGTGATGAAGCCGCCCTGCGGCTGGTTGCTTAGCACCGCGACGAATTCGGTGCGGTAATTGGTCTCGCTGCTCAACGGTTCGTCCGAGATGATGATTGACGAGCGCGGCAACGCGGTCGGCGCGATGCGGTCGAGCACCTCCTGCGGGATGGTGATCCGGTCGAGCGCGTTCCTCGCCCCGTCGCCGTTTTCAATCGTGACCACGCTCCAGCGCAGACCCGTATCGGTCTTCGCCATCGCCGTGAAGATGTGCGTGCCGAGCGGCAGGTCGGGATTGCGGATCGTGACGGGGACCTCGATGCTGGTGTCGAACACCTCGCCGCCGCCGTCGGGCGCCGGCTTGTGGGTGTTTCGCCGCACATACAGCTTCTGCGTCGCGCGGCTGATGTAGACCGAGACCGGCTCGAGCGCGAGCTTTGCGTCGGTCGCCGCCTTCACGACGTCGGCCTTCCTGGTCGCCGCCGCCTTGGCGGCCTCCTTGGTGGCGGCGGCGGCGTCGCGCTTCGGCTGCGCGGCGGTCTTGGCAGCATCGAGCTGCGTCGCGGCATCCGCCGCCTTGGTGGCGGCCTTCTGCTTCAGCTCCTCGGCCTTGGCGCGGGCCTGATCGGTCTTTGCGTTCGCGAGCGACTTGTCGGCGAAGGCGAGCTCGGCGTCAGCGCGGGCCTTCTGCTGGTCCAGCTTGCGCAGCGCCGCCGGGAGCGAGGCGGCTTCTTTCGCCGCGGCCGATGCGGCCTTCTTGGCCTCGTCGGCGGCCCTCGTGGCCTCCTCGGCCTCGACGGAGAGCTTGTCGGCACGGCTCGGCGCCGCCGCCATGGCCTCCCGCTTCGGCATGAATAGCGAGGGGTGAGAGAACTCAGTCGGGACCGCATCGTCCGGCGAGATGATCACGCGCATCCCGATATACGTCTTTTCGAACAAATTCTCGGCAAAGCCGAACGGCATCCGCACGCAGCCATGCGAGGCGGCATAGCCGGGCAGCGGCCCGCCATGCAGCGCGATGCCATTCCAGGTGATGCGCTGCATGTTCGGCATCCAGGCATCGTCATACATGGTCGAATGATGGTCCTTGTCCTTCTCGATGACGGCGAAAACGCCGGCCGGCGTCTCGCGTCCCGTGGTGCCGGTCGACACCGGCGCGCGCAGGATCCAGCCGTCGGCGTCGTAGAAGGTGACCTGCTGGCTCTTGATCGACACGATCGCCATGATTGGCTCGCCGGCCACGCGCGGCGCCACCGCCTCGGCCGCCTGGCGGGGCTGCTTGGCCGCGGTCGCCGGGGCCACCGCTGCAAACGTGGCCACTGCCGCAAGCGCAATGATCCCGGCAGGCCCCCGACGCCGCATCGCCCTGGTGGATTGCGCCGTCGTCGATCGGTTTTTCATGCCATCCTCGGTCGAACTGCCAGTCTGCCGGTGTCGCTCAAATGTCAAATTGCGCTCTTTGACTTAAGAATTCGCAGCCGCCTTACGTTCCCTCTGTGGCGAGATTCGGCACGTTCCGGCGACAATCTCTCATATATGACGGTTCGCACAGGCGGAAGGCGGCCTCCGGCCGAAGCTGGCCCGAAGCTGGCCTCGATCGCTGCGGCAGAATGTCCGGATTGGCTGCCCCGGGGGCCGACGTCTGGCGGCGACCACGCCCACTGCACAACTAGACGCCCAGCGCCTTCCGGTTGAACGTTCGCAGGAGGCGCAGTGACAACGTTCGCACGTTCGCAACGTTCATCAGCCACGCCGCGGCAGCGTAAGCGAGGCCACCGGCGAGGCTCACGACGATGAGCGACCCGATACCGGTGCCGCCCATTTGCGATCGCGCGATCAGGATCGCGACCGCCATCGCCGCAGCGGAAGCGGCAACAGCGGCGAGGCGGTTGAGGTCGAACGGGACCGGGTGGGCGCGATGCATCAGGACGACGGCAACGAGGAAACCGATCGCCTCGGTCGCGAAGGTCGCCAGTGCCGCACCGTAGAGCCCGTAGCCAGCGACCAGCGCGAACATCAGGATGACGCTGACGACCAGCGTGAGGAAGGACTGTGCCGCCAGCATGAAGGGCCGCTCGGCGAGCTGGAAGCTGATCTGGACATAGAACTGATTGGCAATGCCGAACAAGCGCGCGAGCACCAGGGTCGGCAGCAGCGCGGACACACCGGCGCGGAAGTCGACGCCGACCAGCGTGCCGGCGACCTGGTCTGCCGCCAGCGCGAGCCAGACCGCGACCGGCGCGACGACGACGAGCAGCAGCTCGAGGCTCTCGGATAGTCGCTCCCGCGTCACCACATCGTTCTTCTCGGACAACGAGCGGAACACCAGCGGCACTGTGGCCGCAGCGACGCTGGAGGCGATCATGACCATGAACTGGCGCGGCAGGTCCGCGGCGACGCCAAAAATGCCGGCGGCGTCCGTGCCTAGCAAATAAGCGACGATAAGACGGTCACAGGCTGAATAGACCGCAACGGAAAGCCCGGCCAGCGTCAATGGCAGGCCATAGCGTGCGAGCTGCATGAACTGGCTGCGCTGGAAGCGCGCGATCTTGGTGCGGTCACCGACCAGATTCAGGATGATGCCGGTGAGCGAGCCCAGGCCGAATGCCGCGAGCAGCCCCAATCCACCCCAGCCGAGCCAGATGCCGGCGAGGCCAAAGCCGACGCTCGACACGCTGCGCACGATCGAGATCGCCGCGAAGCGGTAGGGGCGCAGCTTGGCACGCTCGAATTCCTGGCCGACATCGACCGCATTGGCCATGATCGCGACGAACATGCTGGCGAGCAGCAGCTCGACGCTGACGTCGCTGCGGAACAGGAAGACCAGCGGAGTGGTGGCGCAGAGAACCGCGGCGGTCAGCGCAAAGGCGACCATGGCCGTACCGCGAAAATCCACCTCCGCCGACATCGCCTGATAGCGCGATACCGACAGCTTGATCCAGGCGAAGAAGATCGCGCCCAAGATTCCGGCAAGGCTGATGCCGACGACATAGACGCCGTACTCCGCCGGCGTCAGCAGCCGCGTGTAGGCCGTGACCGCGAAGAACCCCACCGCCGCCGGCAGGATGTAGGCGACGAGATAAATGGAGAAATGGCGATTCAGCATGCGCACTGGGACCGGTTGCGGCCGTGAGGATTAACGAAGCGTTAAAACACTTGGACTTTGCTGGAACAATCGAACTGCACCGCTGGGCATCGGCAAGATAGCCGCATAAGCCTGCAAAATCGGACCGCGAATGAAGCGTTCGCGCGGTTATCGCGCGTTAGCGTTAAATTTGCCCTGTCCTTGAAGGGGCCGGCGGGATCAAAGAAAAGAAGCAATGATAGCGAAACGTCGCCCGACTCCTCCGATGCGCTGATGTGACTGACATGGACGTTGCCGAACGAACACGGGCGAAGCCGACCTCTCGGCCGCATCGCGGCGCTGACGCGCCGCTGGTTCCGGCGACCCCAGGCATGACTGGCGGCGACAGGATGGTCCTCAACCTCTTCTTCGAGGAACGGGACGATCGCTGGTTTCCCGGTGACCGCCACCTCCGGCCGCTGCTGCGGCGCTTGCTGCTGGGCAAGTCCTACGTCAGCGGCCAGCGGCGCGTGCTCCTCAATCTGTGCGCGGGCCTCGATCGGCTCGGCATCCGCTATCGCATCAACGACTATCGCTACATCCAGAAGCATCCCGAAGAACTGGCCTGCATCATCGGCCGGCCGTTCGTGCTCGACTGGTTCAAGTGGAAGAACCCGCTGCTGCTCGGCGTCGCCATGTACGACCACCCGATCGATGCGCCGGAGAGTCTGAAGGACCTCGACGTAAAGCGCGTGCTGGTGCCATGCACCTGGTACGCCGACATGTTCCGTCCGCACTGGCCCCATGTCGGCGCCTGGCCCGTCGGCATCGAGACCGATTTGTGGACACCAGCGCCAACCGAGCAGAAGAGCGTCGACGTGCTGCTCTATGACAAGGTCCGCTGGGATTACGAGCGGTACGAGGCGGAGCTGATCGAGCCGGTCCGCAGGTATCTCGAAGCGAGCGGCCGCTCAGTCGAGGTGATCCGCTACGGCCACTACAAGGAAGACGACTACAAAGCGGCGCTAGCGCGTTGCCGCAGCATGGTCTTCCTCTGCGAGCACGAGAGCCAGGGCATCGCCTGCCAGCAGGCGCTGTCGAGCGGTGTCCCTGTCTTTGCCTGGGATCGCGGCGGGCCGTGGCAGGATCCGAAATATTTCCCGAACAAAGTGAGGTACCAGGGCGGCGTATCCTCGGTGCCCTATTTCGACGCACGCTGTGGCATGACCTTCACCGATGCGGACGGCTTCAGATCCGGCTGGAACGGCTTCTGGTCGCAGGCTAGCGCCGGCGACTTCGCGCCGCGCGACTATGTGCTGGACAATCTGACGCTCGAGAAGGGCGCGCTTCAGTATTACGAGATCGCCGAAGCGGCAATGCAGAACCACGCGTGACGAGGCTCGACAGACGCGAATTCCTGCTCGGTAGCGCTGCAACGCTCGCAGCGGGCGCATCCGCGTCAGCAGTGCCGGCCTCGAAACGTGCCCAGCGCCGCCCGGGCTATGGCGCGGCGGCGACGCTGTGGGACCTGCAAGCCGATCCGCGGCTCGGGGACGCCATCAGCACCTATTGCACGCAGGTCGTGCCGGTGCTCGAGCTGAAATGGCCGATGCTGCGGCCGGACGCGCACACCTTCGCCTTCGAGCGCGCCGACGCGATCCTGGATTTCGCGCGAGACAACGATCTGACGATGCGCGGCCACGCGCTCGCCTGGTATCACGACATTCCAGACTGGACCAAGCAGATCAAGGACGGCAAGGGCGTCGAGCGCGCCTTCGTCGATCACATCGGCACCGTCGTCTCCTATTACAAGGACAAGCTGACGTCTTGGGACGTCGTCAATGAGCCGATCCCGGACAATCCGAAGAAGATCACTGACCGGCGCGATACGTTCTGGACACAGCATCTCGGCGAGCGCTGGATTCCGCTGGCCTTCCGTACCGCCGCCGCGGCCGACCCCTTCGTCAAGCTCGCGATCAACGAATACGACATCGAATCGGCCAAGGACTCCTTCACCGCCAAGCGCGCAGCGTACCGTAACCTGATCATGGATTTGCTCGACCAGGGCGTTCCGCTTCATGCCGTGGGCTTGCAATCGCATCTGCATGCCGAGCTCGAGATCGACACGCACGGGCTTGCCGAATTCGTCACCGAGCTGCGTTCCTGGGGGCTCGAGGTGCTCGTCACCGAGCTCGACGTCGACGACCAGAAGCTGACGGGAAGCCCGGCCGAGCGCGACGTCATCGTCGCCAAGCGCGTCGACGATCTGCTGACGGCCATTTCAACCAGCGGACCGGTGCGCTCGATCCTGACCTGGGGCATCTCGGATCGCTACAGCTGGATCAACGGCACCTTCGCCCGCAAGGACAAGCAGCCGAACCGTCCTCTGCCGCTCGACGGCGAGTTCAAGCCGAAGCCGTTCATGGACGTGATCAGCAAGTTCACGAAGGATGCTTGAGCGCGTCGGCGTCTAGCGTGTCTTCGGCACCTCGAATATGGCCACCTCTCCCATATGGTCGGGAGACAGGCTCGGCGCGCGCCGGTCGCGCGAATTCAACCGGAACACATCGCGGATGTCGTCGATCGAGGTCGATGAATAGGACTGGATGCAGAGCGCGACCTGTTCGGGCGAGGCAGCGCGCATCATCGCTTCGATGGCCGGACAGTCGAGGCGCGTGTCGTCCCAGTGCGAGACCGCGATGCTGTCTTCCGTGACCTGGTGAGTGGCCAGCTGCTCGGGCGAGCTCGCGACGAAATGGCCATAGAGCAGGTACTCGGAAAACTTCTTCTTGCGGCACAGTGCCAGGGCCCAGTTCAGCCCCGTCGCCGCCTTGATGGCGCCGGTCATCGCGCGCGCGGTGTCTCTGTCCCACACCAGCGCGTTGCCGACATAGTCGTCCGCGGGGAAGGACCGGTCCTTCACCCCGAGGAGCTGATCGATCGTGCGCAGCCACAGGCTGTGCAGCGGCGCATCGGCAGCGATGGCCTTCGGCGTGACGAAGAGCGGCGTCTTCTCACCGCCGGCGTATTGGCCGACGTCGAATTCGCGGAAGAACAGATTGTCCGAGTCCAGGATGCAGACGCGCTGCTCCGGCGCGTTGAGAACGCCGGCGATCTTCAGGATCTGCTGGATGTGCCAGCCGTGCACCGGTGACGAGAGCAGCGAGAGCCAGACGCGCCGGCTGCTGATGAACTGGAGGGCGGGCGGCAGCGCGAAGAGCCATTTCGGAAGGTAACGCGAGGCCGGGACGATGACGCGCTTGTCGGAACCGAACCGCTCGAACAGCGGCACATCCTCATCGTTAACGAGAACATAATGCCGCGTGTACCCCGAGAGCCAGGTGTCGATGCTCTCGCTGAGCAGCGAAAAGCGCTCGATATCCTTGGCGTAGCTGGCGGTCAGCAGGGCAACGGAATGCATGGGCGCGCTCGAATGGCAGTCAAGCCGCAGTCATAGCCGCGTCAGGACGCGTTGGATACGTCCATTCGCAATCAAGGTAAAATGAAACGAAGTATTAGCCATCCGCCGGCAGCCCCTGTTCGAGCCTGCGAAAGCGCAGTGGCTCCAGTGCGGAAGCGCGCTGCCACCAGTCGGCGACGCGGTCGTCGAGGGCGGACACGCCGCGGCCCTGACCGGGAAAGATCCGGATCTGCTGCACCGCCTCGGCCTCAAAACCCCTGCCCTTGCGCGTGATCTTGAGGGCGGCACCTTCGCGGTCCCGCTGCGTCAGCGGCACCAGGAGCCGCCCGCGCGGACGGAGCTGCTCGAGCCAGAGTGGGTGCGGGTGCGTGAAACCAGCGTGCACGATGATGACGTCGGCGGGTTCGCTGATCTTCTCACATCCATCGCCATGGACCACTTCGACATTGCGATAAGCGCGGAGGTGACCCGCAGCGCGTTTCGCAAACCGCTCGTCGCATTCGATTGCAAGCACCCTGCCCTTTGGGCCGACGATCTTCGACAGCACCGCGGAAAAATAGCCGAGCCCACAGCCGATCTGGACCACCCGGTCCTTCTCCCCGACCTCGAGCACGTCGATGAAGTGCGCCCACAGGCTCGGCAGCCCGGTATCAAGCCTGCGGCGCGCGTCGATCGCGACCAGCACATTGTCGTAGAGATGTACGGGATCGGCGTCCGGCGTCAGCCGATAGCTGCGCGACGTCGCGCTCTTGATGCGCCAGGGTCCGCGTGGCAGAAAATCCTCGCGCGGGACGGTGGCGAGCGCTTCGAGCAGGCGCTTTGAGGCAATCCGCTCGCGCTTTGCGATTGTCTCGGCGTAACGCGCACGCGCTGCGGCAAGATCGCTCATGTCAAGGGGCGGCCTGCTCGCGGACGAGCGCGTCCGCACCGAGCTCGTCGACCAGCTGCATCGCCTGCTTCAGGTCCGGCGTGTAGAAACCTTCGCTGAACTTGCCGACGATGGGCACGAGCAGGAGCTTTGCGTGCTCGCGCCTGCCGGCCTGGTGCGACAGCCGCGCGAGGCTGACGGCGGTACGAAGCTCCCAGGACAATGCGCCCTGCTTGCGCGCGGTCTCCAGCGACAGGGCGAACATATCCTCGGCCTCCCGCACTGATGCCGGGTCGCCGTCCGACAGCGTGATCTCGCCTTGCAGGCGATAGACTTCGGCGAGGTAGGAGTGATCGCCGGTTCGTCTTGCGGTCGCGAGCGCACCATCCAACGCGCGCAAGGCGGCATCTCGCATCCCGACCTTGGCATAGGCCTCCGCGAGCAGGCAGCGGAACCAGCAGCCGGCGAGCCAGGAATCCATCGCCTCATACTCGTCGAGGCCGAAGCGCATCTGGCTGAGGCCTTCGTCGGCTTCGCCGAGCTGAGCCACCGCCCAACCGCGCAGGATCGCCGCCTGCTGCTTCCAGTGCAGGAAATTGTGCTCGGTGGCGATGATCATAGCGCGGTTGGCGTGATCACGCGTGCCCTCGACGTCACGCAGATGCTGGCAAAGATAGGCGCCGAACATGAGCGCGAAGGCGAGGGTGAAGGGATGGCGAATCTTCTCGGCGTTCGCGATCGCCTGCTCGCTGTGCTGGCGCGCCGCGTCGGGACGGCCGAGGAACCAGAGGAGATAACCGAGATAGGAGAGCGAGACGACGCCGGGATCAATGCCGTGACGCTCCATCAGATCGGAGTGCAGATCGGGGCTGTAGAGGTTGATGCAGCGGTGCAGGTGATGCTGGGCGGCAGCAAAGCGGCCGCGATAGAGCATGGTCATCGCGATCGCGCGGTGCGCCTCGATCAGATAACCGGTTTGCTGCGACGGCTGCGCCCGCTGGTTCAGCCGCTCGCGCTTGGCGAATCTCAACAATTCGACGCTGAGATCGTGCGCGCGCGTGAGATCGGCGCGGATGAAATGGCACACCCAGAGCCCGCGCGTGGCGGCGAAGGTCTTTTCGTCGTCGTCGAGCTGCTGGCCGAGCTCGAGCGCGCGGATGTAGTTCTCCTCGACCTCCTGCACGGCATAGCCCTTGGCGGCGATCAGCGCGTTGCCAAGTGCGATCCGCAGCTCGAGCTCCATCTCGTCGGCGCCCTGCATGCGCGCATTGGCCTGCACGACGCTGAGGCCGCGCCGCAAATGACCGATCGCTTCCAGATTGGCGCCGCTCTTGGCCGCCTGCTTGCCGGCCTTGAGCCAGAAGCTCGCGGCGCCCTCGCTCTGGCCGGATTCGGTCAGGTGATGAGCGAGCAGCTCCGGTTCGCGCTCGGTCTTCTCCGGATACATCTCGGCGAGCACCTGGGCGATCCGGGAATGCAGCTTGCGGCGCTCGCTGTGCAGCAGGCTCGCATGCGCGGCGTTCTGGATCATCACGTGCTTGAAGGAGTAGAGCGCGTCCGGCGGATGGCCGCGGCGCATGATCAGGCCCGCCTGCTCCAGATGATTGAGCGCGGCTTCGATCTGCTCGGCGGGCGTGTTGGCGACTGTGTGCAGCGTCTCGTAGGAAAACTCGCGGCCGATTGTGGCGCCGATCTGTGCGATCCGCTTGAACGGTCCCATCCGGTCCAGCCGCGCCATCAGCGAGTCCGTCAGGGTCGCCGGGATCGCGAGCTGCCGCCACGGGCCCGACAGCACGTAGCGCCCATGCCGCTCGGTCAGGAGGTTGGATTCCAGAACCGTCTTGGTCAACTCTTCCAGGAACAGCGGCACGCCGTCGGTCTTGACGATGATCTCCTCGACGACTTCCTTAGGCAGCTCTCGTCCGGCGACGCGCTCGACCAGCGTCGTGCGCAGCTGCCGGCTCAGACGGTTCAGCACCAGGGTCGTGACATGCGAATGCGCGTTCCAGCTCGGCTGGAATTCGGATCGCGCGGTGATGATGACCAGCATCGGCCGGTTCTGCACCCGGTCGACCAGGAGGTCGATCACCTCGCGCGAGGTCGGGTCGATCCAATGCAGATCCTCGAACACAATCACCAGCGGCATCTCGCGCGCAAGGCCCAGGAAGTGATTGACCAGCGCCGCGACGGTCGCATCCTTCTGCTGCTGCGGCGAAAGGTCGAGCCGCGGATAGCGGTCGCCGGTCGGTATCGACAGCAGTGCAGCAAACAGCGGCGCGACCTGCTCGACGTCGCCATGCGCAGCGGAGATCGCGGTTTCCAGACTCGCCAGCGACTGCGCGGACGCATCCTCGCGGTCGAGACCGAGAGAGAATTTGAGCTGCTCGACGAAGGGATGGAACGCCGTGGAGGTGTAGTAAGGCGAGCACTGAAGCGAGACTTGTCCATGGCGATCGCCGGATATCCGTTCGAAGATTTCCTGGATGATGCGCGACTTGCCGATGCCGGGCTCGCCGAACTTGACGACGACCTGGCCGTCGCCGTCCTTGACCTGCTGCCAGCG
Organism: Bradyrhizobium sp. SPXBL-04; assembly: GCF_051853035.1. Lineage (NCBI taxonomy): Bacteria > Pseudomonadati > Pseudomonadota > Alphaproteobacteria > Hyphomicrobiales > Nitrobacteraceae > Bradyrhizobium > Bradyrhizobium sp. SPXBL-04. The sequence goes on from NZ_CP182472.1 coordinate 6,955,653, forward strand.
CCCCATCAATAGCGCGATCTCCTCCTCGCGGTTGACGAGCGGTGTCAGCCGCGTGCCCATGGCGGCGGCAAACCGGGTCTCCACCCGCGAGGCGCGCATCACGTGCCAGGCTTGCGTCTTCTCGGAGATGCCCTTCAGGTCATGGACGCCGAGATTGCGGTAGTCGAACTTCCCCTTCAGCAGCGCTTGGGTCGAGGCGGAGATCACGACGCCGTTGGGCGGCGCCAGGCCTTGCAGGCGCGCGGCGAGATTGACGGTTTCTCCGACCGCGGAATCGCGCTCCTCGGTGCCCTGCCCAACCAGATCGCCGACCACGACGAGACCGGTCGCGATCCCGATGCGGACGGCGGGCGAGTGGCTGAGCGCACCGCGCGGCTCGGTCGCGCGCGCGCTCGACAGCACTCGCACGATCTCGAGCCCGGCGCGCACCGCGCGCTCGGCGTCGTCCTCATGAGCGGTCGGATAACCGAAATAGACCAGGATACCGTCGCCGACGAAACGGGCGGCAAAGCCCTCGTAATGCTTGACCACGCGGACACAGGTTTCGCGGAAGCCTGCGATTATGTCGCGCACGTCTTCCGGATCGAATTGAACCGAGAGCGAGGTGGAATCCACCATGTCGCAGAACATGGTGGTGAGCTGACGCCGTTCCGCGCCAACCTCCGCCCGCGCTTGCGCAGGCGCCACTGCCGCCGACGGCTCCGCCGTTTCAGCCTGGAATAGCGCCGACATGGCTCGCTGAAGCCGCTTGCGATCACCGAGCGGCAATCCGAGCTCGACTAGATCCGACTCGGTCAGGTCCGCCACGACGTCGAGATCGAGACGGTGCTGCGCGAACAGATCAGTGTAGTGGCCGAGACCGATACCCTCGAGCCAGCGCTTCAGCCCGCCCTCCGTTCCCGTACCCGGCTCGTTCTCCAGCATGGTGATTTCTGACCGACCATCACTCCGTCCTAGGGCTTTGGACCCCTCAACCACAGATTTTGGGGCCCGAACTTCACCTCAGACTGGACGCGTTCCCTAACTCCTGGAAAGAATAGCTCAATCAGATCAAAAGGGAATGGCGTTGTCGGACATTGCATCCGGAGCGAAACGGGAATCGGAAGGCATAGGCGCCGAAACCAGGTCCTTTGCCCATATCGGCGGCGTCCTCGACTTCCATGCGCGGAAGATGCCGGCGGCACCCGCCCTCCTCGCCCCGGGCCGGCCGGCCCTCAGCTACGGCGCACTGGGCGAATTGATCCAGCAACTTGTCCGTACCTTACGTGGGCTCGGCATCGGTCCCGCAGACCGCATCGCCGTCGCGCTGCCGCGCGGCGCCGACAGCGCGCTGGCATTGATCGCGGTCGCCTCGAGCGGTGCCTGCGTCCCCATCAATCCCGATCTGACCGCGGACGAGCTGCAGCGCTATTTCAGCGAACTGAAGCTGACGGCTCTCGTGACCCGGGCCGACATGAACTCGGCGAGCCGCGACGTCGCCAGGGCGCTCGACATCGCGGTGATCGATTTCGTGCCAGGGCCGGTGAACGATCTCGCCGGCTGTACGTTCATCGGGCCGACGATCGGGCCGGCAAATGCCAGCGGCACCTCGCGCGGCGACGACGATGCATTCATCTTGCTGACGTCGGGCACGGCGGCGCGGCCGAAAATGGTGCCGCTGACGCATCGCAATGTGTGCCTATCCGCCCACAATGCCGGCCGCGTGCTGTCGCTCACGTCGCACGATCGTCTGCTCAACGTCCTGCCGCTGTTTCACGCCCATGGTCTGATCTCTGGCCTGCTGACAGCGCTGACCGTAGGCTCCAGCGTGATCTGCACCGACGGTTTCGACGCCTCGTCCTTCTTCAGTTGGATGCGGGAGCTGCAGCCAACCTGGTACACGGCGGTGCCGACCATTCATCGCGCGCTGCTGACGGCGGCGGAAGCTGATCCGGACCGCGCCCGGTCGTCGTCCTTGCGCGTGATCCGTTCGGCCTCCGCCTCGCTGGCGCCGGCGATCCTCGAAGGGCTGGAGGCGATGTTCGGCGTTCCCGTGCTCGAGACCTACGGCATGACCGAGGCGGCCTCGCAGATCGCGGCCAACCCGTTCGAGCTACGCAAGGTCGGATCGGTCGGCCGCGCGGCGGGCCCGGAGATCGCGATTATGGACGAGACGGGCCGCGCAGTCGCGAGTGGCACGCATGGCGAGATCATGCTGCGCGGCCCCAACATGAGCCGCGGCTACTATAATGACGCGGCGGCGACAGAGGCCGCGTTCCGCAACGGCTGGTTCCGGACCGGAGATCTCGGCTATCTCGACGCCGACGGCTACCTCTTCATCGTTGGCCGCATCAAGGACGTCATCAACCGCGGCGGGCAGAAGATCTCGCCGCTGGAGGTGGAAGAGGTCCTGCTCAGCCATCCGGCGGTGCTGGAGGCGGGCGTGTTCGCCGTCCCGCACGAGAAGCTCGGTGAGAACGTTGCGGCCGTCGTGGTGCTGCGACCGAATTCCGAGGCGAGCTCGGAGCAGTTGCGCCAGTTCGCGCGAAAGCGGCTCGCGGCCTACAAGGTGCCGAGCCTGATCCGCAGCGTCACCGCGCTGCCGAAAGGCGCCAGCGGCAAGGTCAAGCGCAATGCGCTGGCCGATCTGATCGCAACAGTAGAGGGCGGCGACGAGGCCCGGCTGCCGCGCAACGCGCTAGAGACCCAGCTCGCCGCGATCTGGGCCGGTCTACTGGAGCTGCCGCAGGTCGGCGCCGATCAGGACGTCTTCGCGCTCGGCGCAGATTCGCTCGCGGTGACGCAGATGCGCTCGCGCCTGCGCGAACGCTTCAACGTCGATTTCTCCTTCGAGGACATTTTCGACTGCGCCACGGTCACAGCTCTTGCGGCCCGGCTCGAGACCGCCGCAAGCCACCGCGAGGCGGCGCCGCCGGCATGGCGCAAGGCCATAGACGCGAACGCGCCGCTGTCGTTCCAGCAGCAGCGGATGTATTTGCTCTCGCGGCTCGATCCGACCAACTACAATTACAATGTCGCCGAAGTCGCGCTTCTCAAGGGCCCGGTCGACGTCGCGGTGCTTTCTGCGGGCCTCGCGGCGATCTGCGTGCGCCACGAGGCGCTGCGCTCGGTTTTCACCGAACGGCAGGGCGAGCCGGCGCAGCTTGTGCTGCAATCGCCACCGCAGTTCGAGCGGATCAAGCTCAAGCCGTGCCCTGCGGACAAGCGGATCGCAGTGATCCGGCGCGAGGCGCTCAAGCTCGCGCAACATCCGTTCGATCTTTCGCACGAACCGCCGCTCAAGGTGACGCTGCTGTCATTCGACAAGACGAGCCACGCGCTGGTGGTCAACGTCCATCACCTCGTCACCGACGGCTGGTCGCAACGGCTGTTCTGGGAAGAGCTTGCCGCCCATTATGCGGCCGCGCACAAGAGGAGCGCCGCCGCGCTGACGCCACCCGCCTTCCAATATCGCGACTTTGCGCTGTGGCAGCAGAGCTGGGCGCAGACGCCGGCGGCAAAGGAACAGCTCGACTATTGGCGAACCCAGCTCGACGGCGTCACCATGCTGCCACTGCGAGCCGACCGGCCGAGACCGGAGATCTGGAGCGGCCACGGCGCCCGTCACTACCTCGAATTCTCAAAGACTCTGTCGGCCGACCTGCGCACGCTGAGCCAGAACCAGGGCGTCACGCCGTTCATGACGCTGCTCGCCGTGTTCCAATGCCTGCTGTTCCGCCACACCTCGCATGAGGATGTCGCGACGGGATCGCTGATCGCCAATCGCAACCAGATCGAAAACGAGCGCCTGATCGGGCTGTTCGCCAACACTCTGATCCTGCGCAACGATTTCAGCGGCGATCCGAGCTTCGGCGAGATGTTGCGGCGGGTGCGGCAGGTCACGTTGGACGCCTACCGCAACCAGGATCTTCCAATCGAGGAAGTGTTGCGCGCGCTCCAGGTCGCGCGTTGCAGCGACGGCAATCCGCTCTTCCGGGTCATGTTCATCCTCCAGAACGCCTCGATCGAGGCGGTGCGCTTCCCGGGCCTCTCGACGCGGCGGCTGGAAGTCGATCCCAAGGTGGCGCGCTTCGACATCACGCTCGAACTGGTCGAGGCCGACGGCCGTTTCACTGGCTTCTTCGAATACGCCACCGATCTGTTCGACGCGGCGACGATCGACGGCATTGCCGCCCAGTTCAAGACCCTGCTCAAGGCGGCCATCGCCAATCCGGAGCAGCGCATCTCGCGCCTGCCGCTGCTGACCGAAGCCGAACGCCGCCAATTGCTGGCGAAAGGCCGGGGCGTGCCGGCCAATTTCACCATGCGCGGCAATTTGAGCGAACGCTTCGACCGCCAGGCCAAGACGACACCGAACGCGATTGCGGTGTCGGACGGCCGCACGTCCCTGAGCTATCGCGAGCTTGGGCGCCGCAGTCAGGCGGTCGCGCGCTGGCTGGCCCGCGAAGGCGTTGGTGCCGAGAGCGTGGTCGCCTTGCTGGCGGAGCGCGGGCCCGACCTGCTCGCCGCGATGATCGCGGTGCAGAGCGTGGGCGCAGCCTTCCTCAATCTCGATCCCGACCAGCCGACGGCACGGCTCGCGACCATCCTCGGATCGAGCTGCGCCCGCGTGCTGCTGACCGGGCGGGCCCAATCCGCCATGGTCGAGACGCTGCTCGATCCGCTGGTCGAGCGCATCCATGTGGCCGAGGTCGAAGACGTGATCGCGCTAGAGACGACCAAGCCGGCCCGCGCCGCACCGCGCGCCGCCGCGAGCCTCGCTTATCTCGTCTATACCTCCGGGTCCTCCGGCACGCCGAAGGGCGTCATGATCGAGCAGCGCGGCCTGTCGAACCATCTGGCCTCGCTCATCTCCGAGCTCGGGCTCACGGCCAGGGACGTGATCGCGCAGACCGCGCCACAGAGTTTCGTCATTTCAGTCTGGCAGTTCCTCGCCGGTCCCATGGTCGGCGCCCGCGTGCATATCTGCGGCAACGCGACCGTGCGGGACCCGATCCTGCTGGCGCAGGAGATCGAGCGCGAAGGCGTCACGGTGCTCGAGATCGTTCCCTCGCTGTTGCGGGTCGTCGTCGAACGGATGAACGAGGCGCAGGTCCAACGCGCCTTCTCCAAGTTGCGGCTGCTGATCTCGACCGGAGAGCCGCTGCCCGTCGATCTCTGCCGGGCCTGGTTCGCCCGCTGCCCGAAAGTGCCGCTGATCAACGCCTATGGCGCGTCGGAATGTTCTGACGACGTCTCCCTGCATCGCCTGACCAAGGCGCCGGCAATCGCGACCGGCAACGTTCCGGTCGGCGCGCCGCTGCCGAACACCCAGCTCTACGTACTCGACGCAAGCCTCCAGCCGCAGCCGGTCGGCGTGACCGGCGAGCTCTGCATCGGCGGCGCCGGCGTCGGCCGCGGCTATATCAACGATCCCGCCCAGAGCCGGCTGCGTTTCATGCCCGATCCGTTCTCGCGCCGGGCGGGCGCGCGGCTTTACCGGACCGGCGACCTCGCCCGCCGCCGCGCTGATGGCACGATCGAATGCCTCGGCCGTGCGGACCATCAGGTCAAGATCCGTGGCTACCGGATCGAGCTCAAGGAGATCGAGAATGTACTTGCCGAGCATCCGAGTGTGCACGCCGGCATCGTCGAGCCGCGCCGCGAGGCGAGCGGCGATATCAGGCTGATCGCTCATATCGTCGCAAGGCCCGGCAGCACCAGCAGCGCCAGCGAGCTGCGCGAATTCCTGAAGAGCCGGCTGCCGGGCCATGCCATCCCGTCCGCATTCCTGTTCCTCGATCAGGTGCCGCTCAATGCCCACGGCAAGCTCGACCGGTCTGCGCTGCTGGCGCCGGCGCAGCAGGACGTGTCCGGACCGGATGCGGCCGTACCGGCGCGGCGCTTCACCGAAAAGGCGCTCTCCGACATCTGGATCGACCTATTGAAGGTCGAGAGCATCAGTGTGACCGACAATTTCTTCGATCTCGGCGGCCATTCGCTGCTCGCGGGACAGATGATGGCGCGCGTCGCACGTGCGCTCGGCGTGTCGCTGCCGATCAAGACCATCTTCGAGGCCCCGACGATCGAAGAGCTGGCCCGGCAGGTCGACGCGGCCGTAGCGGCGAAGCCGCGCAAGCCTGCCGCAAGCGGGATAAGGCAAACTGAAACGAGGCTGGCCGACCGCAGTCCTCCGACGCTCTCGATCGCGCAGGATCAGATGCTGCGGATCGAGCAGAACCTGCCGGGGCTGCCGCTGTTCAACCTGCCCTTCGCCTTCCGCCTCAAGGGCCCACTCGATTGGGCCGCCCTGGCACAGGCGATCGATGATATCGTTCGCCGACACGAATCGCTGCGAACCTGGTTCGACTGGAACGGCGAGGCGCCCATCAGCCACATCGGCGCACCCGGCACCCTCGGCCGAGTCCTGACCAATGAGGTCATCGGCGATGGTCTTCCCCACAACAACAAGCGACGCAGGGCCCTGGAGCTCAGGAAGATCGATCTCCTGATCGAGCAGGAAACCTATACTCCGATCGACACCACGCGCGCGCCGCTGTTGCGCGCCCGGTTGTTGCGACTCCACGACAACGATCACGTGCTGCTGCTGACGCTGCATCACGCCATCGTCGACGGCTGGTCGATCGGCGTGCTGTTCGAGGAATTGTCGAACCGCTATTCGGCGCTGGCCGGATATCCGTCGGTGCCGCTGCCGAAACGAGTGCCAGCCTTTTCGGACGTCGCGCGCTGGCAGCGCTGGTGGTGCGGCACCGACGCGGCCCGCCGCCAGCTCGCCGACTGGACCGAAAATTTGCGCGGCGCGGCCCCGCTCTTCGATGGCGAATCAAGACCGGGTGCATCCACCGGGCATCATCCGGTGAGCCTCGAGCGTGAGCTGATCGGCCGGCTCACGGCGTTCGCCGGCCGGCATAACGCTACGCTGTTCATGTGCCTTCTCACCGGCCTGAAGGCGCTGCTGCTGTCGCGGACGGGCCGCACCGACATCTCGGTCGCCACCGCCATGGCCAATCGCGCCCAGCCGGACACTGACCGAATCGTCGGCCCGTTCGAGAACACGGTGATCGTCCGCACCAAAATCACGCCGGAGCTGTCGTTCGTGCAAGCCTTGGCGCGGGTGCGCCAGAGCGTGCTGGACGCGCATGCCCGGCAGGAGCTGCCGTTCAACATCCTGGCCGACCATCTCGAGCAGGAAGGGGTAGATCCGGCCTCGCTGCTCCAGGTCTACTTCACCTTGCAAAATCCACTGCGCCAGCCGCTCGATCTGCCTGATCTCGCGACAGAATCGATCGGCAACATCGCTCGCGAGGGCCAGCCGGTGCTGCCGATCGACCAGACCTGGCTGTCACTGATGCTCAAGGAACGCCCGACCGGAATCACTGGTTCATGCAATTACAAGCGGGAGCTGTTAGACGGCCGCATGGTCGGCGCCTGGATGGAGGATCTCGTCGCGTTGCTGGCGGCGGCGATCGCGGAGCCCAGCGTGCCTCTCGGCAAATTGCTCGACCGCAGAGCAGCCTGATTTCAAGCCGGAGGAAAACGCCGGCTCGTCGAAGCTGTGAATGATCCAGTTGCATCTTGATTATTTGGCGCCACCGCGCAAGATTGTTCGCGGGCTTTGATTTGCACGATTATTTTCAACCGGGGAAATGTTATGGGTTTCATCAAATTTACGAAGAAGACCTCGCTCAGCGAGGAGGACCGCAAGGCACTGCGAGAGCTGCTCAACTTCGAGAAAGACAAGCTCAAGGTCGCGCTGAAGGATGTCGACGACAGCCTTAAGGCTCTGCGCGGGGCCAAGAAGAAATCCAGGAAGAAGAAAAAGTAAGCGTCGGCCGGGGACGCCGCGCGATTGTTTAAGAATCGACCGCTCGCCTGTCGAGTTGGGGTCTCGCACAAGCTTGCGTCTGTAAACCGGCCAGCAATCGACAAGGATTCGCCCGAGTGGACCGCTAGAAGCGGTCTGCTCAATTGATTCTTGCGTCCCGCGCCGGGGGATTCCCTCCCGCCTGACGCCAAAGGCCTCATTGATGGCAGACGACGGAATTGAACTGTTTGTCGGACTGATCGAGACAATCGACACGCCAGGCGTCGTCGATGCGTGCTGGCGCCTGCTTTCGGCCGACGAGCGGATACGCGCCGACCGTTTCATGTTCGAGCGGCATCGCCGGCAATATATTTTCGCGCACGCCATGCTGCGCATGGCGCTGTCGCAGGTCGCCTCCAACGTTGCGCCCTCCGACTGGTCCTTTGCGGCCGGCCGCTATGGGCGGCCGTTTGTCGCAGCGCCCAAGACCTCGACCGCGCTGCATTTCAGCCTGTCGCATGCCGACGGCTGCGTCGCCTGCGTCGTGTCGCGGCATGAGGCCGTCGGCGTCGACGTCGAAACCGTATCCCGGCGCGTCGCGCCGTTATCCACCGCGCTTCGCTTCTTTGCCCCGGAGGAAGTCGAAGTCTTGCGCGGACTGCCCGAGCCCGACGCGATCGAGCGCTTCTTCGACTATTGGACGCTCAAGGAAGCCTACCTGAAGGCCAGGGGTTTTGGGCTCAATCTGCCGCTCGATGCATTCGCAATGCAGGTGTCACGCACGGGCATCGAGATCAGCTTCAAGCCCGATATCGCCGACGATCCGCATGGATGGCGCTTCTCGCTGTGCTCGCCATCGCCCTCACATCGCCTCGCGATCGCCGACGGCTCCCGTGCGGACGGCGGCCTTCCCATCAGCCGCAATGCCTGGCCGCTCCAGGAAGCGGCTGAATGACGACCTCGCGGCTGCGCGTCTGTCGATGCAATGATGCGTTTTCCGGCCTCTGCCCGCATCCGCCTTCGCCAAGGCTTCTGGCAAGGGCGGCAAGAGGCGGAGATCACCGCGCCTCTTCGAACCCTGCCAGCACCGAGGTCAGGTTCGCGCCCAAAATATCCGAGAGGTAGCCGCCCTCCTGCACGAATACGGTTGGCAGGCCCATTTTCGCGATGGCCTGGCCGATGCGGCGGAAGCCCGGCGTGGTGACGGCCAGTCCCTTCAGCGGGTCGTACTCGGAGGCATCGAGACCGAGCGCGATGACGAGGGCGCCAGGCGCAAAGGACTCGATCGCCTTGCGCGCGACGTCCAGCGCCTGGATGTAGCCGTCATCGCCGGTGCCGATGGCCAAGGGAATGTTGAGATTGGTGCCGAGGCCGGGGCCCTCGCCACGCTCATGAGCATAGCCCCACACGAACGGATAATACGCAATCGGATCAGCATGGATCGAGATCGTGTAGACGTCCGGTCGCGCGTAGAAGATGCCCTGCGTGCCGTTGCCGTGATGGACGTCGACGTCGAGGATCACGACGCGCTCGTGCTTCTGCCGCAGATGAGCCGCCGCGATCGCGCTGTTGTTGAGGAAGCAGAAGCCGCCGGCCATGTCGCGATAGGCGTGATGGCCCGGCGGACGGCAGAGCGCATAGGTCGCATCCTCGCCGTCCATCACCATCTGCGCCGCGGTGACTGCGACGTCGGTCGCGGCACAGGCGGCCGCCCACGTGCCTGGCCCGATCGGCGCGGCGGTGTCGGCGGTGTGCCAGCCGAGCTTGCCGACGATGTGGGTGGGATAGGTCGCGGCGTGGCGCACCGGATGGATGTTGCCGATCATCTCCGGGCCGGAATCGCCGAGCGCAGTCCAGGCATCCCAGGCTTCGCTCAGGAACGACAGATATTCCGGACTATGGATGCGCGCGCGGGGGCCCTGCCCGAATTTCGTCGGCTCGACCAGTTGATGCTTGCCATCCTTCAATCCCTTGAGCAGACGGTCGGCGCGCTCGGGCTGTTCGGTGGTGCGCTTGACGACACCGCGAACCAGGAAGAATTGCGGATCATGGCTGCGATGAAGTTCGGTATGAACGGCTTTCACTCAAACACTCCGTGGGTCGCATGCTCTTCAATTTGCGCAGAGTCTTGATCTCCGCGGCGGCCAGATGCAAGCAAGAAGAATGCCGCCCCTGTCGCGTTGTCCTGCGCTGAAGGCAGATCGCCCGTGATGCTCAGCAACGCCCGCGCTGAAGACAGTGCTCGCGGCCCTGCTGGTCGGTCCGGAAGGCCTCGATGAAGCCGCCCTGGCGCTGCGTGACGAAGACGGTCTTGCCGTCGCCACCGCCGAAGGCGAGGTTGGTCGGCTCCTTGGCCCTCAGCGCGATCTCGCGCTCGACCGCGCCGTTGGGCTTCATCAACGCGATCGTGCCCTTGAGAATGCGCGCCACATACAGCCGACCGGTGACATCGGTGCGCAGGCCGTCGATGGTGTCGGGCTGGAACGACTTGACGAGCCTTGCGTCGACGAGGTCGTTGCCCCGGATGCCATAGGACCAGATCTGGCCGCTGCTGGATTCGCCGACATAGAGCGTCTTGCCGTCAGGACTGAGATCGATGCCGTTGGTGGTGCCCATCGCGCGCGGCGCCGCCATGACCTGGCCCTGCACCGATCCGTCCGCTGCCTTCGCGATGCGCCAGATGTGCCCCTCGCGGCCCTTCCAGTTCGGGTCGCTCGCATAGATCGTGCCGTCGCGGGCGATCGTGATGTCGTTGGGCTGGTTCATCTCGTCGGAGTGAAACCAGAGGGACGGCTCTGTCGCTCCCTTCGGAATCGTGAAGACGTTGTGCTTCTTGTAGTCGGCAATGAACATGGTGCCGTTCCGATCGAAACGGATGGCATTGCCGACGCTGCCTTCGGGCAGCATCGTGAACGGCTCCGACGCCGCCCCGCCGGCTGGCAGCCTGCCGATGGTGCCTTGCTTGCCGAGATTGACCACGAAGAGGTTGCCGTCGAGGTCGGCGGCAGGCCCTTCGATGCCGAAGGTGTATTCGCCCGTCGGCGTCACCTGTGCGCTTTCGAACAGCTTGGTCTCGGCAGCGGCCGGCAGCGTCGCGACGAGCAAAATGCTACTGCACAGGCACCAGAAATTCCTGCCGGATGTAATAGCCATCGCCGTCGGTGCACTCGCCGTTCAGATAGGGATCGGCCGGCCGGAAGAATCGGCTGAAGCCGGGTTTGTCTACAGCGCTCCTTTGTGTCACGACCACGACCTTGGCGGCCGGTATTTCGCCGCATTCCTTGTTGGTCTTATCAAAGAACTTGCGCTGCGGCGGACCGGGCTTGATCCGCATCCGCGTGCCCGGAACCATTTTCGCAACGAGCAGGTCCGCGATGTCGAGCAGCCGCGTGTAACCCGGCTCGCTCTTCGGCAGGCCCTCGCCGCCCGGCGGCATCAGCTTCTCCGCACCGAGACCGCGCAGCCGCGTGCGCAGCTTGCCGGCGTCGGGATCGCCCGGATAGATCCAGCCGTCCTGCGACAGCATGAAGCGGAGCACGGCTCCGTCCTTATCCGCATCCGATTGTCCCGGCTTCAGGCCGAAATCCGAGTGGCATCCGACGCAATGCTTCTCGACGAGGCCCTTGCGCAGCGTCGTGAGCCGGACGCTGTTCTGTGCGTCTCTCACCACGAATGCCGCGAGCTGGTCGATCATCGCCTGGCTGCGGATGTCGCAGGGTAGCGGCGCCGGCGCGTCGCCTGTGGCGCGATCGATGCGGATCACGGTCTTGTTCTTGTCCTCGACCAGCCAGATCGCGCCGTCTTCCGCCACCGTCATGCCGACCGGGGCGCCGTGCGGCCGCGCGCCGTTGACGCGGTGCCAGCCTGAAATCAGCTCCTCGAACGGCGCGGCGGCGACTTCGCCGGCATCGGTCAGGAAGCTGAGGGTCGGGTCCGCGGCGCAACTGACGTGATAGTGCACCGGCGCCGGGACAGGCTTTGGGAAGCCGTGGTCGTCGACGTCATAGATGAGGACGCGGCTGCCGGTCGGGCGATAGCCGTGCAGACCGACCAGCAGCTTGCCCTCCAGCTCCGGGAATTTTGTGCCGTGATAATAGAGCATCGCGAGCGGCGCACCGTGCGGCGGCATCAGCGAGAGCGGCGGCTTGTAAAGCGCATTCGCGGTGCAGAGCGATTTGTAGACCCCGGACTGCAACACGCCCCTGAATTCCGGGCTCGGCGTCGACACATCGTAACAATAGGGCCAGCCATAATGCCTGCCTTGCTCGATCGCGTTGATCTCCTCGTTCGGCTTGAAGATGTCTGGCAGGTCACGGCCATTCTCGCCTTGCAGGAAGGCGTAGCCGGAATCGGGAAAGTTCGGATGCAGCGCCAGCGCCATCGAATTGCGCAAGCCCCGCGCATAGACGGTGTGCGGCGGATCCGGATCGCTCGGCTGCAGCGCCGGGAAGACGCCACCCGCAGGCGGCGTGTACAGCCAGATCGATGCCATCGCGGACGCGCCCTCGGCGGCCGCGCAAGGCTTCGTGATCGGTGCCGGCGTGATGCAGTCGTCGCTATGTGAGCCGATATTGACGAACAGCCGCCCGCTCCTGTCAAAGACAAACTGCTTGAGCGGATGCGCGCTTTCGTCGAGCCTAGTGCCGTCGGGCAGACTGATCCGCCGACCGGGCATGCGACGGATGATGGTCTCGACCGTGTCGCGCGGATTGTCCGCAAGCGGATCGAACCGGAAGATCGTCTCTGCGGTCGAGGCATAGAGCTTCCTGTCGGGGCCGATCACCAGACCGAACGGATACTCGACGCCGGTCAGCAATTCCCTCAACCGCTGGCCTTGGGGCGCGCGCGGGTCGAGCAGCAGCAGCCGTCCGTCGGTATGGCCCCAGCCGCCCATGTCGGCCACCACGAACAGGTCACGGCCCGGCACTTGGATGATCGCGCGCGGGAATTTCAGGCGGTCGTCCTCGCTGGCGACGAGGCCGGCGCAAAAGCCTGCCTTCATGTCGATCTGGATCCTGGGAAAAGCGAGATCGCCGCTGCCGCAGTTGTCCGTGCCGATCGCATAGCCGCCTCGCCTGGCGAACTCGGACGATGCCCCGGGGGCAAGACCAAGCAGGAGCGCGACGAAGGCGGCTGCACACACGCGCAGGCTCCGGCGCTCCACGCAGATTGTCAGATGTTTCACTGCCGCCTCCCCCGACTTTCGTCGGAGGTTGTTCCATGCCGCCGAAGCGCGGTCCAGCTGATCATCACCCGCCTGTGATTAAACCTGTAACGACCTCGGAGGCGACCAATCTCCGTAAATTCCCTTACCGGGTTCGACCCGAATGTTTCGCGAATGCCTCGGGTGGTATCAGTTTGCCATCCCAATCGCTCCCTACAGGAGGCGTATATGGTCCAGGTCTATTTTCACTGCTCCAATACCGAGGGCACACTGATCGATCGCTACGGCGCCGCCGTCTCCAATCTCACCGAGGCCCGCGACCGCGCAGCCCAGATCATGCGGTCGATGATCTTGACGCCGAGCAACGAGGATTGGCGCGACTGGGTGATCCATGTCAGCGACGACGATGGCGAGGAGATTTTCGATCTCCCCTTCACGGCCATGCTCGGCAAGCCGCATTGAGGTGATGCCATGCTGCTCGCTCCCTTGACCCTGCTCCGCCACCCCCTGAGCTTCGTCGCCACCAAATGGCAGACCTTGATGAGGGTCGCAGGCGATCCTTACCGCCCCGAGCTTCATTACATGCGCGGCCCTGGCCCGAAATGGCGCGCCAAATATCAGGCGAGCCGGCTGACCCGCCCACTCTGAGCGCTCCGGCTCGTCGCTTTCCCATTGATCTCCGTCGTCATGGCCGGGCCTGTCCCGGCCATCCACGTTTTTGGAGCACCCGCGGAAGATATGGATGCCCGGGACTAGCCTGGTCGCGACGAACCAGTATCCTCCCATCCCGCGCCTGTTTCACACCAGCCATGTCGCGCCCGCTTTCGATGTTCTCGTTGGCGGCAATGTGCCATTGTCCGCGGGCTTCGCCAATTGCGGAGCCTCGACGTTAACGCAGCAAAGCCACGACAAACATCAAGACGACAACATGCCTCACCAGTTCAGCCGCGCCCAACAGATCCGCAAACCCGCAGTCAGAACCAAGGGCGGCATCGTCGCCGCGCAATCGCGCCGGGCCGCCGAGGTTGGCGCAGAGGTGCTGGCGGCGGGCGGTGACTGCGTCGACGCCATCGTCGCGACGACGTTTGCGCTGAACGTGCTGGAGCCCTGGATGAGCGGCATGGGCGGCGGCGGCGCGATGGTGCTCTACCGCGCCAAGGACAATCGCTACGAGGTGATCGACTACGGCATGTGCGCGCCGCAGAGCCTGCGCGTAACCGATTATCCGATCACGGGCGAAGGCGCGGCCTCCGACCTGTTCCCCTGGCCGCGGGTGAAGGACGATCGCAACATTCACGGGCCTGGCTCGATCGCGGTGCCCGGCGTCGTCGCCGGCATGGAGGAAGCGCATCGCCGCCACGCCAGGATGCCTTGGAAAGATCTGGTCGTGCCCGCCGCGACAATCGCCGGCGAAGGCCTGCTGGTCGATTGGTGGACGACGCTGATGATCGCGAGCACGGCCGCCGACCTCCGGCGCTATCCCGCCAGCGCGGAGACATTCCTGAAGGACGGTCTGCCGCCGAATGCGCCCTGGGGCATCAAGGCCGAGACGCGGCTGCCTCAGGACAAGCTGAAGGCGACGCTGGCCCATCTCGCCGCGGCCGGCCCGCGCGATTTCTATGAGGGCGATCTCGCCAAGAGCATCGCTTCCGACATCAAGGCCGATGGCGGTTCGCTGTCGGTGGAGGATCTCGCCGCGTTCCGCAGCCACCTGCGCGAGCCGCTGGCGATCCCCTATCGCGGCGGCAAGGTGTTTGCGACGCCGGAGCTCACGGCCGGGCCGACGATGGCGCATGCGCTACGCCTGTTGCAGCAGAACCTGAAGCCGGGCACCGCGCCGGATGCGGCCGCCTACGCTGAATACGCGCTCGCTTTGCAATCGGCCTACCGCCAGCGGCTGGGCGACATGGGCGATGCCGACGGCAAGCGCTCGCTCGGGGCGGAATATCTGGCGCCGGCCTGCACCACGCATTTCTCTGTGGTCGACCGTCACGGCAACATGGCCGCGGTGACCCAGACGCTGCTATCCACCTTCGGCTCGAAATACGTGACGCCGCACACCGGCATCCCCATGAACAACGGCATCATGTGGTTCGATCCGACGCCTGCTACCACCAACTCGCTCGCCCCTGGCAAGCGTTGTCTCACCAACTACACGCCCGTCATCGCCGAGACGAAGGACGGCAGGCGCCTCGCGGTCGGCGCCTCCGGCGGCCGCCGTATCCTGCCGGCGGTGATACAGCTCGTCTCCTTTGCGATGGATTTCGGCATGGACCTCGATGCCGCCATCCACCAGCCGCGCATCGACGCCAGCGAAGGCGCGGTCGTGATCGGCGATGCCCGCCTGCCCGCGGACGCGCGCAAGACGCTGGCGGCGCGGTTCGACTATGAGGAGACGCAGGTGCAGGCACTGCCGATGAAGTTCGCCTGCCCGAGCGTGGTGATGCGCCAGGGCGACACGAATTCGGGCGCGGTCGAGATTTTCCAACCGTGGGCCGAAGCGGTGGTGGAAGGCTGAGCGCACGGATCGATGCGAGCTTGTGCCAGCGCTCGTTGAGCCGTCGCGCGATTGCGAATCTCCGCGAGCGTCATGACTCCTCCACATTCGCAGGGAACTTACCCACCCGCCGTTCGTTCAGTGAACGGACAAGTGCGCTCGCCCCAGTGGAGGACATGATGAAGAAACTTGCGCTCGCCGCGTCGCTGATGGTTGCGGCCGGTCTCACATTGACCAGCCCTGCACTGGCCAAGGGCGGGCATGGACATGGGCACGGCTACGGTCGTGGCCACGCGATGGGCTATCATTACCATGGCACGCCGCCGGGATGGTACCACGGGCGCAAGGTCGGCTGGCGCGGCATGGGCTGCCCGCCCGGCCTGTGGAAACAGGGCCGCTGCTGAACATCGGATCGAGCAAGGCGCTGCCTCGGCAGCGCCCTTTCTATATCCCTAACCGATCTCTCACCCGCCCCGCGATCACCGCTGTAGTCACCCCGATCGGCCAGAACGCGTGCATCGGCATCGGCTTGATGCCCGTGATCGGCATATCGATCTCCACCTTCGGCCCGCCGAGCAGCCGGCGCGCCAGCTGCGCCCCCATCGCGGTGGAGAGCGCAACGCCGCGGCCGTTGCAGCCGAGCGAGATCAGCATGTTCTCCGCGGGCTCATGCACGTGCGGATAATGATCACCCGTGATCGCGAGCCGGCTGTTCCAGCCATGCGTCCAGGTGACGCCCTTGAGCTGCGGCCATAGCCGCTCGGCGTAGCGCATGAGATAGGCGACGTCGTTCGGCGACTTGATCCAGCGCATCGGGCCGCGGCCGCCTATCAACAGGCGGTTGTGCTGATCGATGCGGTAATAGACCGTGATGTGGCCGCTCTCGTAGAGCACGGGACGCGTCGGCATGATCGCGTGCGCGATAGCGTCCGAGAGCGGCGCGGTGGCGGCGATCGAGGAAAACACCGGCACGATGGTGCGGCGAAGTGCCGGCCAGAGATCGTCTGTGAAGCCGTTGGTGGCGAGCAGGATTTTTTCGGCATGCACGATCGCGCGCGGCGTCTCGATGCGCCAGCGCGTGCCCTCGCGGCGCAGCGACAGCGCCGGCGTCTCGCCAAAAACCTTCGCACCGGCGGAGATCGCGGCGCGCGCGAGGCCACGAGCGTAGCTGAGGGGATGCAGATCGCCGCCGCGCGTGTCCAGCATGGCGCCGATATAGCGGTCGGTGCCGGTCATCTCGCGCAACTGCTCGCGGTTCAGGAATGACACCGGCATGCCGCGCCGGATGCATTGCTGCGCGGTGTTTTCGATCGCGGCGGCGCTGGCCTCGTTGTAGGCCGCGCGCAGCGTGCCGCTCTGCCGCGCCTCGCAGGGAATCTGGTAACGGCGGATCAGTTCGTGGGTGAAGTTGGTGGTGCCGTAGGAGAAGTCGATCATGCGGCGGCCGAGATCTGCGCCGAAATCGGCCTCGATCTGATCGGGGTCGTGCTTCAGTCCGGGATTGGTGTGGCCGCCATTGTTGCCGGACGCGCCCCAGCCGGGCTCCTGCGCCTCCAGCACCAGCGCCTCGACACCCTGCTCGGCCAGGTGCAACGCCGTGGACAGGCCGGTGTAGCCGCCGCCGACGATCGCGACGGAGACGGTCTTGTCGATGTCGAGCGGCGGCGTGGCGACCGGCGCGACGGCGGTGTCGGCGTAGAGCGAGGGCGGCAGAGGCAGGCGCGTGGTCATGGCAAAGACCGATCAGAGCGGATGCAGCACACGGCGCAGAAAGTCCTGCGTGCGCGGATGCTGGGGTTGGTTGAGCAGCGCCTTGGCCGGCCCCTGCTCGACGATGACGCCGCCGTCGATGAACAGCACGCGATCGGCGACGTCGCGGGCAAAGCCCATCTCGTGGGTGACGACGACCATGGTCATGCCGTCATCGGCAAGCTTGCGCATGACGCCGAGGACGTCGCCGACGAGCTCGGGATCGAGCGCCGAGGTCGGCTCGTCGAACAGGATGGCCTTGGGCTGCATCGCGAGCGCACGCGCGATAGCAACGCGCTGCTGCTGGCCGCCCGAGAGTTGCGGCGGATGCGCGTCGGCTTTCTCGGCGAGCCCGACCTGGGCGAGCAGCGCGCGGCCGCGCTCCAGCGCCTGCGCACGCGGCTCCTTCTTCACATAGAGCGGTCCCTCGACCACGTTCTCGAGCGCCGTACGATGCGGGAACAGGTTGAAGCGCTGGAACACCATCGAGACCTGGGTGCGGATCGCCACGATCGACGGTGCATCGTGATCGACCTTCAGACCTTCGACGCTGATCTCGCCGCGGTCGTAGCTTTCTAGCCCGTTGATGCAACGCAGGATTGTAGACTTGCCCGAGCCGGACGGGCCGATGATGCAAACCACCTCGCCTTTTTGCACCGACGCATTGATGCCCTTGAGCACCTCGACCTTGCCAAAGCTCTTGTGGACGTCGTTCAGCTCGATCATCGCTTGCCAGCCCGCTTCTCGAAGTGACGGACCAGCAAGATCAGCGGGATGCTCATGGTGAGGTACATCAGCGCAACAAGGGTGAACACGCTGGTGTTCTTGAAGGTCGAGGACGCGATCAATTTGCCTTGCAGCGCGAGCTCGGCGACCGTGATGGTGGAGGCCTGCGACGAATCCTTCAGCATCATGATCATGACGTTGCCGTAAGGAGGCAGCACGATGCGGACGGCCTGCGGCAGGACCACGCGGCGCATGGTGAGCCACCAGCCCATGCCGATTGTCTGCGCCGCCTCGATCTGGCCCTTGTCGATCGCCTCGATGCCGGCACGGAAATTTTCCGCCTGATAGGCCGAATAGGCGATGCCGAGACCGAGGATCGCGGCCTGCAACGCCGACAGCGTGACGCCGAGATCGGGCATCACGAAATAGAGGTAGAACAACAGCACGATGATCGGGATGCCCCGGATCACGTTGATCAGGCTGGCGCTGAGCATCGACAGCACCTTGATGCCGGAGACCCGCATCATCGCCCAGACGAGGCCGAGCACCGTCGAGAGCAGCAGCGAGCCGACCGTGACGATGATCGTCAGCGCGACGCCGTTCAACAGGATCGGGAAGAACTCGACGGCGTCGCGCCAGAAGCCTTTCATCGGGCAGCCTTCGACCGGTCTCTATTGATCAGACTTTGACGATCAACCTTGCGCCTTCAGGCCCCATTTATCGAGGATCTTGGCGATGGTGCCATTGGCCTTGAGCTTCGCCAGCGAGGCATTGATCTTGCCGAGCAGCGCGGTCTCGCCCTTGCGAACGCCGATGCCGACCGAGCCGACAGTGACGGGGTTGTAGCCGTCGACGAGGCGCACCTCGGGGAAGCCGCCCTGCTTCAGATTGTAGGCGAGGATCGGATAGTCGGCGTAGCCGGCCTTGAGGCGGCCGGTGTTCACGTCGCGCAATATGTCGGGGATGGTGTCGTAGGCCTTGACCTCGGCGAACAGACCGGACTTCTTCAGCGCATCGACGAAGGCGGTGCCGACCTGGGCACCGACCGTCTCGCCCTTCAGGTCGTCCTGCGTGGTATAGGCCTTGGTGTCGCTCTTCGGCACGACGAGGCCTTCGCCGTAAGTGTAGATCGGGTCGGAGAAGTCGACGACTTCCTTCCGCGGCGGCGTGATGAACATCGCGGCGGCGATGATGTCGATCTTGCTCGAGGTCAGCGACGGGATCAGCGCCGAGAACTGCATCGGCTCGATCTGCACGTTGAAGCCGGCGTCCTTGCCGATCTCGGTGACGAGATCGACCATGATGCCCTGGATGGTGTTGGTCTTGGTGTCGAGGAAGGTGAAGGGAATGCCCGTCGGTGTCGAGCCGACTTTCAGCACCTGTTGCGCCGAAGCCGGCACCACGGCTGCAATTGCGAGTGCCGCGATCGCGGCCAGACCAAAACGCTTCATCGCATCCCCCTTTGGGTCTGGCCGATGGCGGCACTGGCGCGTGTCATGGGATCAGACGTTGCGGGCCAGACCGTTTCGGCCTATTTTCACCAATATGAAAATTTGGTCATACTTTCGCAGATCGCGCAAGCGGTTTTCATGCACATGAAGGAAGCGATCTGACGTGAGCGGTGGCAAAAGAATGCGCAAACCGGCCGCGAGGCCGGCGAAGAAGCTGAAGGCCAAAGCCAGGACCAAGGCTGTCACCAAACCCGCAGAGCCCGCAATGGACGTCGCGGTCGGCCGCCGCATCAGGGATCTCCGGCGCGTCAGGCAGTTTTCGCTGGAAACGGTCGCGGCGCGCACGGAGCTGTCGATCGGCTTCCTCAGCCAGATCGAGCGCGGCCTGTCATCTCCCTCGCTGCGTGTGCTGGCGACGCTGGCCGACGTGTTCGGCGTCGGCATCGCCGCGCTGTTCGGCGCGAGCCCGAGCGCTGACGGCGGATCCGACCAGGTCGTGACCCGTGGGCTTGAGCGCCCCGAGCTGAAGCTCTGGCGCACCGGCGTATCCAAGCAATTGCTGAGCCCGGCGAGCGCCGACAACAAACTCAATCTATTCCTGGTGCATCTGGAGCCCGGCGGCTCCACCGGCGACGAGCTCTACACCCATGACGGCGAAGAGGCCGGCCTCGTGCTTGAAGGCGAGATGATGCTGACGGTGGACAGCGAGACATGGTCGCTGAAGAGCGGCGACAGTTTTAGGTTTGCGAGCCGGCGGCCGCACCGGTTTTCCAATCCGGCACAGGATGCGAAGGCAATGGTGCTGTGGGTGAATTGCGTGACGGGGGCGTAAGCTTCCTTCCACGCGCACATTCTCAGCTCCGTGCATCCTTCGAGGCTCGCTCAGCGGCGCTGTTGCGCCGCCGCGTTCACGCCGCAGGGTGACGGTGATAGATTAAGGGCGCGCTGCCTCCACGCCGTCATTGCGAGGAGCCCTTGCGACGAAGCAATCCAGACTGTTTCCGCGGACGGATACTGGATTGCTTCGCAGCGCTCGCAATGACGCGCGGAGAGAGCGTCACCCATACCGATGCTTGTACCGGTCCACCGCCAGCGCGCTCACGTCGATGTCGGGCTTCTTGCCCGACAGCATGTCCGCGAGCACGCGCGCTGAACCGCAGGACATGGTCCAGCCGAGCGTGCCGTGGCCGGTGTTGAGGTGGAGATTGGTGTATTGCGTCGGGCCGATCACGGGCGGGCCGTCCGGCGTCATCGGACGCAGGCCGCTCCAGAACGTCGCCTTGGCGAGATCGCCGCCGCGCGGGAACAGGTCGGTCAGCGAATGGTCCAGCGTCGCACGGCGCGCATCATAGAGCTTGTCCGAGTAGCCGGAGATTTCCGCCGTGCCGCCGACGCGGATGCGATTGCCGAGGCGGGTGATCGCGACCTTGTAGCTCTCGTCCATCACGGTCGATTCCGGCGCGCCGGAGGCGTCCTTGATCGGCACCGTGATCGAATAGCCCTTCACCGGATAGACCGGCAGCGAGATGCCAAGCGGCGCAACGAGCCGTGACGACCAGCTTCCGAGCGCGAGGACGTAAGTGTCTGCCTGTAACAGGCCGACACTGGTCGCGACGCCGCTGACACGCGCGCCATCGGTGACAATGCGGTCGATGCCTGTGTTGAATATGAAGCGCACGCCGAGCGCCTGGGCATGCTTGGCCAGCGCCTGCGTGAACATGTGGCAGTCGCCGGTCTCATCCTGCGGCAAGCGAAGCCCGCCGACGAACTTCTCCTTCACGCCGCCGAGCGCCGGCTCGACCGCAATGCAGCCCTCGCGGCTCAGCACCTCGAAAGGCACGCCGTACTGCTTGAGCACGGCGATATCCTCGGCCGTACCGTCGAGCTGCGCCTGGTAGCGGAACAGCTGGAGCGTTCCTTTCGAGCGCTCGTCATATTGAATGCCGATGTCGCGGCGCAGATCGCGCAAGGAATCGCGGCTGTATTCCGCGATCGGGATCATCCGGCTCTTGTTGACCGCGTAGCGCGCGCTGGTGCAGTTGCGCAGCATCTTGAGCAGCCAGACCCACATCACCGGATCGAGCTTCGGCCGGATCACCAGCGGGCCGTGCTTCATCAACAGCCATTTGATCGCCTTTACCGGCACGCCGGGGCCGGCCCAGGGCGAGGAATAGCCCGGCGACACTTCGCCGGCGTTGGCAAACGAGGTTTCCAGCGCAGGCTCGGGCTGGCGGTCGATGACCGTCACCTCATGGCCGGCACGCGCGAGGTAGTAGGCAGAGGTGACACCGATGACACCGCTGCCGAGGATCAAGACTTTCACGCTTCGTCAAACTCCCGCGGCATCACGCGCCGCTGCAAGAAGAAACTCCGTGAACCGCGGGAGCAATTATCAGGCCACCTTCTTGATGGCGTCGCCGAGGATCGAGACCATCTGGTCGATGTGGCTCTTCTCGACGATGAGCGGAGGCGACATCGCGAAGCTGTCGCCGCTCATGCGCAGGTAGAGGCCGGTGTTGAAGCAATCGACCATGACGTCGTAGCCGCGGGCACCGACCGCACCGCCGCGCGGCGCCAGCTCCACCGCACCCATCAGGCCGCAATTGCGGATGTCGACGACATTCGGCAGGCCCTTCAGCGAATGCAGCGCATCGCGCCAATATTCGGCGATCGACGCACCGCGCGTGAGCAGGCCTTCATCCTTGTAGATGTCGAGCGTCGCGATGCCGGCCGCGCAGGCGGTTGGATGCGCCGAATAGGTGTAGCCGTGGAACAGCTCCATCTGGTTCTCGGGGCCGACCATCAGGCCGTCATGCACCTTGCGGCTCGCAAACACCGCGCCGCAGGGAATGGTGCCGTTGGTGATGCCCTTGGCCGTCGTCATCAGGTCCGGCGTGACGCCGAAGAAGTTGGCGGCGAACGGCATGCCGAGGCGGCCGAAACCGGTGATGACCTCGTCGAAGATGAGGAGGATGCCGTGCTTGTCGCAGATCTCGCGCAGGCGCTGCAGATAGCCCTTCGGCGGCGGCAGCACCGCGGTCGAGCCCGGCACCGGCTCGACGATGACGGCGGCGATGGTCTCGGCACCGTGCAGGGCCACCAGACGCTCGAGATCGTCGGCAAGCTCGGCGCCGTGCTCAGGCTGGTCCTTGGCGAAGGCGTTGCGGGTGAGATCGTGGGTGTGGCGGATGTGGTCGACGCCCGGCAGCAGGGTGGCGAAGGCGCGGCGATTGGCGACCATGCCGCCGACCGAGGTGCCGCCGAAGCCGACGCCGTGATAGCCGCGCTCACGGCCGATCAGGCGGGTGCGGCTGGCCTGGCCGTTGGCGCGGTGATAGGCGAGCGCGATCTTCAGCGCGGTATCGACCGATTCGGATCCGGAGTTGGTGAAGAAGACGCGATCGAGGCCCTTCGGCGCGATCTCGGCGAGCCGCTCGGCGAAGTCGAACGCCAGCGGATGGCCCATCTGGAACGACGGTGCGAAGTCCAGCGTCATGAGCTGCCGCTCGACCGCAGCAGCAATCTGCTTGCGGCCGTGACCGGCATTGACGCACCACAGGCCCGCGGAGCCGTCGATCACCTTGCGGCCGTCGACGGTGGTGTAGTGCATCCCCTCGGCGGAGGAGAACAGGCGCGGCGCCTTCTTGAACTGCCGGTTGGCCGTGAACGGCATCCAGAACGAGTCGGTCTTGATAGTGTTCGGAATCTGATGAAGGGTCACGGCCGCGCTCCTTTGCTGACCTGCTACCAGAGCCACGGCTCATAAGGCGCAACAAGTCCTTTTCTGATCAGCTGCAAACCATTGATTTCACTAGGGCTGTCGGTCCATATTTGCGCGATCCGCAACACCTGCAACACGAGACCAAGGCATGAGCGTCGACATCGGTGGACGGCTGCGATTCATCCGGGCGCGCCACAAGCTGTCGCAGCGTGAGCTGGCAAAGCGAGCAGGCGTCACCAATTCGACGATCTCGCTGATCGAATCCAACCAGATGAACCCGTCGGTCGGCGCGCTCAAGCGCATCCTCGACGGCATCCCGATGGGGCTCGCCGAGTTCTTCGCGCTGGAGCCGGAGTCGAGGCGCAAGATCTTCTACCGCGCCGAGGAGCTGACCGAGGTCGGCAAGAAGCCGATCTCCTACCAACAAGTCGGCGACAATCTGTTCGGCCGCAGCCTGCAGATCCTGAAGGAGCGTTACGAGCCCGGCAGCGATACCGGGCGCGTCCACCTCGTCCATGATGGCGAGGAAGGCGGCATCGTGATCTCCGGAAAGCTCGAAGTGACCGTCGAGGATGAGCGCCGCATCCTCAATCCGGGCGATGCCTATTATTTCGAGAGCCGCCGCCCGCATCGCTTCCGCTGCGTCGGCGGCAAGCCGTGCGAAGTGATCTCGGCCTGCACGCCGCCGACGTTCTGAAGCGAGCCCGCGTCGGCCCGCCAGCCTTCTTGCGCTAACTCAAGGAATTTGGTCACGCTCGAATTCTCAGCGCGCTTGAGCCACCTCAATGTCCGCTGGCCGAACCTGGGCTAACGGTCATCACGTAGCCGAGCAGCCTCGCGCAAAAGGTGCTGAGGTTATGGCCCCGGACTCCTAGGCACTCCGGGGCCGCTTTGTTCCGGAACGGCAACTAGAACTGCGCCAACAACTCCTCGATCCTGATCGGAAAGCGGCGGACACGCACGCCGGTCGCATGCCAGACCGCGTTGGCGACCGCGCCGGCGCTGCCGGTGATTCCGATCTCGCCGACACCCTTGATGCCCAGCGCATTGACGTGGGGGTCATGCTCCTCGACCGTGATCACGTCGAGCGGCGGCACGTCGGCATTTACGGGGATGTGGTACTCGCCGAGATTGGCGTTCATGATCCGGCCGCTGCGGCGGTCGGTGATGGCCTCCTCGTGCAGCGCGAAGGACAGACCCCAGATCATGCCGCCGAACAGCTGGCTCTGCACCATCCGCGGATTGACGATGCGTCCCGCCGCGAAGGCGCCAACCATGCGGGTGACCCGGACCTGGCCGAGCTCGGGATCGACCTTCACCTCCGCGAACACCGCGCCGTGGGCGTGCATCGCGTATTCCTCCATCGCCGCAGGGTTCGGCGCGCCGGTGCCGCGCGCCTCGACCTCGGAGACGCCAGCGCGTGCCAGGATCTCGGCATAGCTCTCGCCGCGGCCCAGGTCGTCGCGCCGAAACAGCTTTCCGTCGCGCGCGACCACGCCGGCATTGCCGGCACCGAACAGTGGCGAGCGCTCATCGTTCGTGGCGAGATCGGCGAGCTTTGCAATCACGGCCGCGCCGGCGCTGTGGATCGCCGCACCAGCGGTCGCGGTGTGCGCCGAGCCGCCGGCGATGCCAGCATCGGGCAGGTCGGACGTGCCGGCCTTGAACGTGAGGCGGTCCATGTCGAGACCGACCGCATCGGCGGCGATTTGCGCCAATGCCGTCCAGGCGCCCTGCCCCATGTCATGCGCGCCGATCTCCATGGCGCCGGAGCCGTCACGGCGGATCACCGCGCGGGCCTCGGCCTGGAACATCAGCGCCGGGAAGGTCGCGGTGCCCATGCCCCAGCCGACCAGCAGGCCGGCATCGTCGCGCATCTGCCGTGGCTGGAGCGAGCGCTTCGCCCAGCCGAAGCGCGCCGCGCCCTGCTCGTAGCAGGCGCGCAACGCTTTCGAGGAGAAGGGCTTGCCGGTGATCGGCTCCACCTCGGCGTAGTTCTTGAGGCGAAAGGCCAGCGGATCCATGCCGCAGGCCCAGGCCATCTCGTCGATCGCACTTTCGAGCGCGATCGATCCTGTCGCCTCGCCGGGCGCGCGCATGAACAACGGCGTGCCGGTGTTGACACGCACGGCGTCATGCGAGGTGCGGATTGCAGGGGCTGCATAGAGCGAGTGCGAGGCGCCGGCCGCGGGCTCGTAGAAATCGTCGAACGTGCTCGACACAGTGCGGGCATGATGATCGAGCGCGGTCAGATGCCCCTTACCGTCGGCGCCGATGCGCAACCGCTGGCGCGTCGGCGCGCGATGGCCGACCGGGCCGTACATCTGCTCACGGCGCAGCACGAGCTTGACCGGCCTGCCGACCAGCTTGGCCGCCATGATACCGAGCGTCGGCGGGCCGGCCATCAGCCCCTTGGAGCCGAAGCCGCCGCCGAGGAACGGGCTGCGGATGTGGATCTTGTCGTGCGCGATGCCGAACAATTCGGCGATACGCGCCAGCGACATTGTCAAACCCTGGGTCGGCATGTCGACCGACAGTTTGTCGCCGTTCCAGCTGGCGACGATCGCATGCGGCTCCATCGCGTTGTGATATTGCGGCGGCGTCTCGTAAACCGCGTCGATCTGCTTCTCGGCCGAGGCAAGGCCCGCCTCGACATCGCCGTGGTGATGCTCCGCGGGATTGCCGACGCCGACGACCGGCGGCACGAAACTTTCGCCGGCATCGAGACCGATCAGCGCGGGCAGCGTCTCGTAACGCGGCGCCAGCAGCGCCGCGCCTTCCGTTGCGGCCTCCAGCGTCTCGGCGATCACGACGGCGATCGGCTGATTGGCGTAGCGGACCTCATTGCTCTGCAGCACTTCCATCCGGAACACGAATGGATTGGTCTTGATCTCCGGGTCGACCGCGAGCTGCGGCTTGTGGTCCGGCGTCATGACGTCGACGATGCCGGGATGGCGCTTGGCAGCGGCGACATCGAGCGAGGTCACACGGCCGCGCGAAATGCTGGCGACGGCCATCACCGCAAACAGCATGCCGGGCGGATGATTGTCGGCGGCATAGATCGCCTGCCCCTTGACCTTGAGGATGCCGTCGCGGCGGGTCAGCGGCTGGCCGATATTCGAGCCGTGGCGCAGATGGGCGGGCGCACTGGTCAGGTTGAGCTCAGGCATGGATGGCTCCGGAGGTCGAGGCAAAGGGAGAGGCCGGCAGCGCCGGCAGGCGCGCGGGCGTACCGGCTGCGGCCAGCGTCAACGCGCGCACGAGAATGCGGTGCGCGAGCTCGATCTTGTAAGCATTGTCGCCGGACGGCTTTGCATCGGTGAGCGCGCGGCTGGCGGCTTCCCGGAAGGCGTCGGCCGTGGGCGCGACGCTCCTCAGAACATCCTCCGCGGCGCGCGCACGCCAGGGCTTTGCCGCGACGCCGCCAAGCGCGAGCCGCGCCTCCACGATCTTGCCGCTCTCGATCCGCAATGCGGCCGCAGCCGATACCACGGCAAAGGCATAGGACGTACGTTCGCGAACCTTGAGGTAGCGCGCATGCGCGGCAAAGCCGCGCGCCGCAGGCGGCAGGCGCACCGCAGTGATGAGGTCGCCGGGCTCGAGCGCCGACTCGCGCTCCGGGGTATTGCCGGGCAGGCGGTGCAGTCCGTCGAGCGCGATCTCGCGCCGGCCGTTCCTGCCCTCGATCTCGACGACGGCGTCGAGTGCGACCAGCGGCACACAGAAATCGGACGGATGCGTGGCGATGCAGTTCTCGCTCCAGCCGAGCACGGCATGGCTGCGGTTCTCGCCCTCACGCGCATCGCAACCGCTGCCGGCCTCGCGCTTGTTGCAGCGGCTCGCGGTGTCGTAGAAATATGCGCAGCGCGTCCGTTGCAGGAGATTGCCGCCGACCGTCGCGGCGTTGCGCAGTTGCGCGGATGCACCGGAGAGCAGCGCTTCGGCGACCGCGGGATACGATCTCGCGAACTCGGTGTCATGAGCGAGATCGGCGTTGCTCACGAGCGCGCCGATCCGCGACGACCCGTCGGCGAGGCGCTCGATCCCGTCGAGCCCATCGAGATGCGTGACGTCGACGAGACGATCCGGACGGCTGACGCCCCCCTTCATCAGATCGAGCAGATTGGTGCCTGCGGCGAGATAGACGGCGCCCTGCTGGGCCGCGGCGGCAACGGCCTCGGCGACCGTGGCGGGCCTGACATAATCGAACGGTTTCATGCGGAGCGCCTCTGATTGGATTCGTCCATGCGTCCTTGCGCGTCGAGCACGGCATCGACGATGCCGGCATAGGCGCCGCAGCGGCACAGATTGCCGCTCATGCATTCGCGGATGCGCTCGGGATCGTTGCCGGCCTGCGCCTCGCTCATCATGCCGATGGCGCTCATGATCTGGCCGGGGGTGCAGAAGCCGCACTGAAAGCCGTCATGGGCGATAAAGGCGGCCTGCACCGGATGAAGCTGGTCGCCGCGCGCAACGCCTTCGATGGTGAGGATGTCGGCGCCGTCATGGCTGATGGCGAGTGCGAGGCAGGAGTTGATGCGCTTGCCGTCGACGAGAATGGTGCAGGCACCGCACTGGCCGCGGTCGCATCCTTTCTTGGTTCCGGTCAGATGAAGGCGCTCACGCAGGAGATCGAGCAGCGTGACGCGCGGATCGTCGAGGACGAATTCGCGCCGCGCACCGTTCACGGTGAGGCTGATGGAGTGGTTCATACAAGGCTCCGATCAGATATGGACATGACTAGTCGTGCAGCGCGCCACCGCCGTGGCCGCCGTCAACGTGGCGTCGCCCGGACATGATGCGGCCGACGCTCAAGCGAAGATACGGAGGCACCCTCCGTTTAACAAGAGCCGCTCGGAAATATTTGGAATTCGTCAAAAGCCCATGCGCGTACAACGCGATGCGGCTCGCCAAGGGTTCAAGAAGTGTTCAATCTAACCAATTCGTGATCTACATTGCCTGATATGGACGACCACACCGACCAGACCCGAAAGCCCCGCGCCGACGCCGTGCGCAATCGCGAGCGCGTGCTCGAAGCGGCGAAGCTGGTGTTCAGCGCGGGCGGCCCCGAAGCGAGCCTGGAAGCGGTCGCCAAACGCGCGGGCGTCGGCATCGGCACGCTCTACCGCCATTTTCCCACGCGCGAGGATCTGTTCGAGGCGGTGTACCGGCGCGAGGTCGAGCAGCTCAGCGAACTCGCCGAACAGCTGAAGAACGCCAAGGACCCCGTCGATGCGCTCAGGCGCTGGCTGCGCTCAGGTGTCGAATTCGTCGCCACCAAGAAGGGGATGATGGCAGCCCTGGCGCTCGCGGTGCAGAGCGGGTCCGAGTTGCACGCCTTCTCGTTCGATCGGCTGACGAAGGCGACCGGCTCGCTGCTCGACCGCGCAATCGCGGCCGGCGAGATGCGCGCCGACATCAGTGCCGAGGACTTGCTGCGCGCGTTCTTCGGCATGTGCTACATCCACGACCAGCCCGGCTGGCAGTCAACCGCGCTGCGGCTCCTCGACGTGTTCATCGACGGGCTGCGGGTGCAGCCAGAGAAGGCCAAGGCGCGCGCAGCCAGGCCAGCGAAATCGGCGCCGAGGCGGAAGCGGTAGGCGCGGAGATGTGCTAGCATCGCCACCGTCGGGATATCGACGCGGAGCCTGTCATGCGCATCGCAGCCTTGGTCGTCGCCCTCACGATTGCCCTTAGTCTCCTCGCCGCACGCGCCGGCGATGTCACGGCGGCGCAAAGCGTCATCCGCGCCCAGGAGCAAGCCTTCGTTCGCGACGATGCGACGGCGGCCTATTCCTATGCGGCACCGGCGATCAAGGAGATCTTTCCCGCACCCGACATCTTCATGTCCATGGTGCAGAACGGCTACGCGCCGGTCTATCGTCACAAGAGTTTCGAATTTGGCGAGAGCAAGACCGACGGCGACTGGATCGCCCAGCGCGTCCATATCATCGATGCCAATGGCGAGGCCTGGGAGGCGCTCTACACGCTCGAGCAACAGCCGGATGGCAGCTACAAGATCACCGGCTGCTCGCTGCTGAAGGCGGGACAGTCCGTTTAGGTGGCAAAACCCGGGCCGGTCTTGACCGAGCCCATCCGCGAGCGGATCAAGAGCAGCACGACGATGCCGATGTTCAGCGCATTCCACGCCACGCCGTTCGCGAATGCCGCGGCATACGAGCCGGTGGCATCGAAGATGACGCCCGACACCCAGCCACCGAAGGACATGCCGAACACGGACGCAAAGATCACGATGCCGACGCGCGTTGCGGCTTCGCTCGCCGGCATCGCCTCGCGCACGATGATGGCATAGCTCGGCACGATGCCGCCCTGGAACAGGCCGAACATCGCCGAGATCAGATAAAGCGAAGTGAGGCTATCGAAGAACAAATAGAACACCAGCGCAAAGCCCTGCGCCAGCGATCCCACCAGCAGCGTGCGGATGCCGCCGATCTTGTCGGCGAGATAGCCCGACCCGATCCGGCTGACGATGCCGCAGCCCATCATCAAGGACAGCATCTCGGCACCACGCGCCACGCCATAACCGAGATCGCCGCAATAGGCGACGATATGCACCTGCGGCATCGCCATGGCGACGCAGCAGGAGATGCTGGCGATCGAGAGCAGCACCGTCAGCGTGTTGGTCGACAGCTTGAGATCGACCCGCGGCGGCGGCGCATTGGCATGATCGCGGATATGGTCGTCGCCCATCTGCGCGCGCAGGACGAGGACCAGAAGTGCAATCGTGCTCGCGCAGACGAGGCCGATGCCGATATGGGTGTAGCGCCAGCCGGCGGTCTGCGTGCCCCAGCTCACGATCGGCGGCCACATCGTGCCGGCGACATAATTGCCGCTGGCGACGATGGTCACCGCAAGTCCGCGATAGCGCTCGAACCAATGCGAGGCTTCCGCCATCAGCGGCGCGAAAGTCGCGGAGGTGCCGAGCCCGATCAGGAAATACGCCGCCACGAACTGCCAGAGCTGCGTCGACAGCCCCGCGAGCACGTTGGCGATGCCGAGAAAGGCGATGCTGATCGCCATCGCCGGCACGATGCCGAACCGGTCGGTGATCTTGCCGGCGATCACGCCGCCCAGCCCAAAACCGAACATCATCAGCGTGAAAGCCAGCGACACCGCGCCGCGTGTGGCACCGAATTCGGTCTGCACCACGGGAATCACGACCACGACCGCCCACATGCCGACGGCGCCGATCGAGCCGATCAGGAGCGCAATGACCAGCCGTATCCAAGCCTGACGCGAATCAGGGGTGAATGAAGCCGGGGTTTGTCCTGGATGATTTGGCGCGTGCACGGAACGGACCATGTTCGTTGATTGCCACATGGTCAAGCATCGTGGCGCGATATTGGGCATGCGCGGTGCACTGCGGTAAGAAGGAGCTTGGCGAACGCGGGTTTTGCCACTAGTTTGCAATCAGCGTGTGCAACATTGCCGCGCGGGGAACATGTCGGCGGAATGCTGTTGCGATTGACACGATCGATGCGGATCAGGGTGGGGCGCCTCGTTGCCCTCGCCTATCTGTTCTGCGTGCTCGCGCCCGCAGCAGCGCTCGCCTGGGGCAGCGGTCCGGCACCGTGCCTTGCGGACGAGGCCCCGCTCGCCGATCTCGCGCCGGCGCACCACCAGATGCAGGCAAGCCATCAGCATGGCGCTCCCTCGCATGACCACGCGGGAGCGCATG
This sequence comes from Bradyrhizobium sp. SPXBL-04, assembly GCF_051853035.1. Taxonomy (NCBI): domain Bacteria; kingdom Pseudomonadati; phylum Pseudomonadota; class Alphaproteobacteria; order Hyphomicrobiales; family Nitrobacteraceae; genus Bradyrhizobium; species Bradyrhizobium sp. SPXBL-04. The sequence goes on from NZ_CP182472.1 coordinate 6,986,464, forward strand.
CGCATCACCAGACCGCTGCGCAGGACGCGCCCGCTCCGCATCATCATGGCGGCAAGGGCACCACCGGACCGTGCTGCGGGATGATGTGCGTGAGTGCGCTGCCGACCGATCTGCCCAGCGTCGCCAAGCCGCTTCAGCCCATCTCCGCCTGCGCGCCCGAGATCGTGGCCAGCCTGCACAGCGCGACGCCGCCCCTGCACTACCGCCCTCCCATCGCCTGATCTGACGCGACGACCTCAGGCCGAGCGCGCGTCTGCGCGCGAACCTGTGGTCTTTACGGACAGATCAGGGATGAATCATGTTGACGCTTTCCGGGGCGAAGTCCGCCGCCGCATCCGCGGCGCGTGGACGACATTTTCTATTTAGTTGGTCGCTGCTGACCGTGATTGTGCTGGCGTTGGCCGGCTGCATGCCCGCAACGACACACATCGCCGCCGCGGATCCTGCCGATCCCGCGGCCAAGGTGGCGCCGACCATCTATCGTTCCACGATCGCGCCCTACAGCAGCCTGCGGCCGGCGACGCCGGCACCATGGCGCGAGCGCAACGAGAATGTCGCGCCGCAGCCGAAGCAAGACCGGTAGGAGCGCGCCATGGCACATCATTTCGCGCGAAGCCTGCTCGTTCTCGCTGCGCTCAGTCTGTCCGGTTGCGCCGCGTTGTCGCCCGACAGCGGCATGACGACAGTCTCGGAGCTGACGAGCCAGAGCATCAGCAAGGACGTCGCCTTCGTGCGAACAAGCGAGGGAGAGGGCGCAGTTGACGGGCGCATGCGCCAGCTGCTGTCGCGGACATTGACCGCAGACACTGCCGTGCAGATCGCGCTGCTCAACAACAAGGGGCTGCAAGCGGCCTACAACGAGCTGGCGCTGGCCGAGACCGATCTGGTCGAGCAGAGCCTGCCGCCCAATCCTGTGTTCTCGATCTCGCGGATCTCAGGCAATGGCGCCAGCGAGATCGAGCGCCAGGTGGTGGGTGACATCCTCGCGCTCGCCACCCTGCCGTTCCGCTCCGACATCGCCCGCGACCGTTTTCGCCAGGCCCAATTGCGCGCGGCACTGGCAACATTGCGGCTCGCCGCCGACGTCCGCCGCGCTTATTGGCGCGCCGTTGCCGGCAACGAGATGGTGGTGCTGCTGACGGACGCGAAGGCGACGGCGGAATCGACCGCACAGCTCGCGGTCAAGCTCGGCGAAACCGGCTCGCTCAACAAGCTCGACCAGGCGCGCGAGCAGGTGTTTTACGCCGAGACCACCGCCGACCTCGCCACCGCACGGCAGACGGCAGCGAGCGCACGCGAAAGGCTCGCACGCCTGATGGGACTGTGGGACGGCGGCCTCGACTTCCGCCTGCCGAACGCGTTGCCGCCGCTGCCGCGCCGACCGCACACATTGCCTTCGATCGAAACCGACGCGGTGGCCCATCGCATTGACCTGCAGATCGCGCGGCTGGAGCTGACGGCGCTGGCGAAATCGCTGAATCTCACCGAGGCGACGCGCTTCGTCACCCTGCTCGATCTAGCCGGCATCTCCCGCCGCACCCAGGATCCGGAAGGTGCGCCGTTCCGCGAGCGCGGCTTCGACGTCCAGTTCCAGATCCCGATCTTCGACGGCGGCGAGGTCCGCGTGCGCCAGACGGCGGAAACCTACAATCTCGCCTTCAACCGCCTGACCGAGCGCGCCGTCAACGTCCGTTCGGAAGCACGCGACGCTTATCGCAGCTATCGCTCCAGCTACGACATCGCCAGCCACTACCAGCGCGAGATCATCCCCTTGCGAAAGATCATCACAGAGGAGATGCAGCTGCGTTTCTCCAGCATGCAGGTCGACATTTTTGCGCTGCTCACCGAGGCACGGCAGCGCCTGGCGTCGCTGCGCGGCGCCATCGATGCAAAGCAAAGGTTCTTCCTCGCCCAATCCGACCTACAGACCGTCGTCAACGGCGGCGGCTCGCCTGCGGCCGGCAGCGACAATCCAACCACCATCGCCGCGGCAGCGCCTGCCGATGGCGGCCACTGACATGGAGGCCGACATGTTTTCCCGCCGAGGATTTTTGGGCACAGCCGCGCTTGCCAGCGCCTCAGCCATCAGCGGCCGCGTCCAGGCCGCGTCGATTCCGGAGGCCCCGCACATGGACAAGGTGGTGATGCAGCCGCCGCTGCATCCGATCAGCGGTCCGGCCTACCGGCCCGTGGTCACGCTGAACGGCTGGTCGCTGCCGTTCCGCATGAACGGCGACTGGAAGGAATTCCATCTCGTCGCCGAGCCTGTGGTGCGCGAGTTCGCGGAAGGCATGAAGGTGAATTTGTGGGGCTACAACGGCCAGTCGCCGGGCCCGACCATCGAGGCGGTGGAGGGCGACAAGGTCCGCATCTTCGTCACGAACAGACTGCCCGAATACACCACCGTGCACTGGCACGGCATGATCATTCCGAGCGGCATGGACGGTGTCGGCGGGCTGACCCAGCCGCACATCCAGCCGGGAAAAACCTTCGTCTACGAATTCGAGATGAAGAAGAGCGGGACCTTCATGTACCACCCGCATTCCGACGAGATGGTGCAGATGGCGATGGGCATGATGGGCATGGTCGTCGTGCATCCGCGCAATCAAAACTTCCGGCCCGTCGACCGCGACTTCGTCTTCGTGATGAGCACTTATCGCGTCGATCCCGGCACCTATCTGCCGCTGGTCAATGAGATGACCGATTTCAATATGTGGACCTGGAACGCGCGGGTGTTTCCTGGCATCGATCCGCTGCCGGTCAGGCTCGGCGACAAGGTGCGCGTGCGCATCGGCAATCTCAGCATGACCAACCATCCCATCCACCTGCACGGCCACAGCTTTGCGGTGACCTGCACCGACGGTGGCTGGATTCCGGAGAGCGCGCAATATCCGGAGACGACGACCGACGTGCCGGTCGGCGCGGTGCGGGTGTTCGACGTGCTCGCCGACAATCCCGGCGACTGGGCCTTCCACTGCCACAAGTCGCACCACACCATGAATGCGATGGGACACGAGGTGCGCAATCTGATCGGCGTGTCGCGCAAGGATCTCGCGAAGGCCGTCGGTAAGCTCGCGCCTGACAGCATGGCGATGGGCTCGACCGGCATGGCGATGGGCAACATGGAGATGCCCGCGCCCGACAACACGCTGCCAATGATGACCGGCACCGGCCAGTTTGGGCCGATCGAGATGGGCGGCATGTTCACGGTGATGAAGATCCGCGAGGACCTCGCCCGCGACGACTACCGCGATCCCGGGCCCTACCAATTCCCGAAAGGCACCGTCGCCTACGAGGTCACGGCGCCAACCACAGAGCCGGCACGGCAAAAACCAGGCAGCCCCCCGATGAAGCACATGAAGATGTGAGCGTTTCGATGAACCACCAACTGGAGACTACAATGAAGAAGACCGTCACATTCGTCCTCGCGCTGGCAGCGCTCTCGATCTCGTCCGCCGGTGCGCACGAAAATCACGGCCATACGTCCTTTTCAGCGGGCGAGCCCGGCGATCCCAAAAAGCCGGCGCGCACCATCGAGATCGCGCTGAGCGAGATGTCGTACGATCCGTCGAACATCAACGTGAAGCGCGGCGAGCAGATCCGCTTCGTGCTGCGCAATGTCGGCAAGGAGGATCACGAGTTTCTGCTCGCCACACCGAAGGAGAATCTCGCGCATGCCGAGGTGATGAAGAAGCATCCGCACATGGAGCATGACGATCCGAACGGAGTGCGACTTGCCCCGAACAAGACGGCCGAGATCGTCTGGAAGTTCAGCAAGGCCGGCACGTTCGAATTTTCGTGCCTGATTCCCGACCACCGCGACTACGGCATGGTCGGCCACGTCACCGTGAAGTAAGCAATGGAGACCCCCATGAACCGCATCATCCGTATCACTGCAGCGCTGGCGCTGACGTTAGGCGTTGCCACTGGAGCCCTGGCAGCCGGGGCTGCCTCGATCAGTGGCGAGGTCAAGAAGATCGACGAGGGCGCCGGCAAGATCACGCTCAAGCACGGGCCGGCCAAGAGCCTCGGCATGGAAGAACCCATGACCATGGTCTACCGCGTCAAGGACACAGCGATGCTCAAGCAGGTGAAGGTCGGCGACAAGGTGACCTTCGAGGCCGAGGAGGCGGCATCGGGGTACACGGTGACGAAGATGGAGAAGGCGAAGTAGGCGACCGCTCTTCAGCCGTCATTCCGGGGCGCGCGCCTCTTGGCGCGAGCTATGATGCGCAATTGCGCATCAGAAAATTCCCCACAACACCTGCAGCACGATGGATTCCGGGTTCACCCTTCGGGCGCCTCGGAATGACAACCCTTGGTGGCCCGAAACACCCGCCCCGCGCCCCTGCCGCGCCCTCCGTTAACCCTTTGCTAACCATACACCGGGCAAAAATTGCCGGGTGAAGTCGAGTGTCGTCAGCCGGGTAGAACGGGAGATCCCCCGTGGACGCCAGTGCGGTGCCTCACTTTCGGAGCGGCGGCCCTTCGGCCGCCGCGCAGACGTTTGGGGCGCGCGGACGGCAGTCGCGCGGGGAGGCAGCTACCATGGTCGACGTCACCGCAGGACAGGGCGTAGGCGCAGCAAGGCCCTCGATTCCCTCCCTCAACGAGATCGTCACGATCCTCAAGCGCGGCGACATCGCGCTGGCGCTCGGCATCCTCACCATCCTGGTGGTGCTGATCCTCCCCCTGCCCGCGATCGTGCTGGATCTGTTCCTGGCGATCTCGATCACACTCTCGATCCTGATCCTGATGACGTCGCTGTTCATTCAGGCGCCGCTGGAATTCTCCGCCTTCCCGACCATCCTCCTGATCTCGACCATGCTGCGCCTGTCGCTCAACATGGCCTCGACCCGGCTGATCCTGTCGCACGGGCACGAGGGCACGGCTGCCGCCGGTCACGTTATCGAAGCCTTCGGCAGCTTCGTGATGGGCGGCAATTTCGTCATCGGTATCATCGTCTTCGCCATCCTGATCATCGTCAACTTCGTCGTCATCACCAAGGGTTCGGGCCGTATCGCTGAAGTTGCCGCCCGCTTCCACCTCGACGCCATGCCCGGCAAGCAGATGGCGATCGACGCCGATCTCTCTGCCGGTCTGATCGACGAGAAGGTCGCCAAGGAGCGGCGCAAGGAGCTCGAGGACGAGAGCGGCTTCTTCGGCGCCATGGACGGTGCCTCCAAGTTCGTCCGCGGCGATGCCATCGCCGGCCTGCTGATCGTCTTCATCAACGTCGTCGGCGGCATGATCATCGGCGTGGCGCAGCAGGGCATGTCCTTTGCCGACGCCGGCCGCAGCTACACGCTGCTGACCGTCGGTGACGGCCTCGTCACCCAGGTGCCGGCGCTGATCGTCTCGACCGCGGCCGGCCTGCTCGTCTCCAAGGCCGGCGTCTCCGGCGCCGCCGACAAGGCGCTGATGAAGCAGTTCTCCGGCTATCCGCAGGCCCTGGCCATGTCCTCGGCGGTTATGCTGGTGCTGGCGGCCCTGCCCGGCATTCCGACCATCCCCTTCCTCGCGCTCGGCGCCGGCGCTGGCGCGCTGGCCTGGCACGCCCGCAACCACAAGAAGACCGCCGTCAAGGCCGAGGAAGCCGCCAAGGCCGCGCCTGCTCCGGGGATGCCGGGTGCGCCGGGCGCGGCTGCGGCCGAAGAGCCGATCTCGGCGGCGCTCAAGATCGACGACCTCAAGATCGAGCTCGGCTATGCCCTGCTGCCGCTGGTCAACGGACCCGATGGCACCGACCGCCTCACAGAGCAGATCAAGGCGCTGCGCCGTTCGCTCGCAATCGAGATGGGATTCGTGATGCCGGCGGTGCGGATCCTCGACAACGTCCAGCTCGAGGCCAACACCTACGTCATCAAGATCAAGGAGGTCGACGCCGGCTCCGGCAAGATCTGGCCGAACCAGTTCATGGTCATGGACCCCGGCGGCAGCCAGGTGCAGGTGCCCGGCATCCACACCACCGAGCCGACCTTCGGCCTGCCCGCGACCTGGGTCGACGCCAGCCTCAAGGAAGAGGCCTCGCTCAAGGGCTACACCGTGGTTGACGCCGCGACCGTGCTCTCGACCCACCTCACCGAGCTGCTCAAGGCCAACATGTCGGACCTGCTCTCCTATGGCGAGGTGCAGAAGCTGCTCAAGGAGCTGCCGAAGGAGCAGAGCGAGCTGGTCAAGGACATCGTGCCGGGACAGGTCACGGTCTCCGGCATCCAGCGCGTGCTGCAGCTCCTGCTCGCCGAGCGCATCTCGATCCGCGACCTCTCGACCATCCTCGAAGGCATCGCCGATTCGCTCGCCTTCTCGCGCAATCCCGCGACCATGGTCGAGCATGTCCGCGCCCGCCTGGCGCGCCAGATCTGCGCGCAGAACACCTCCTACAACGGCTATCTGCCGCTGATCGCGCTGTCGGCGCGCTGGGAACAGGCCTTTGCCGAATCCATCATCGGCCAGGGCGAGGAGCGCAGCCTCGCGATGCAGCCCTCGAAACTGTCGGAGTTCATGACCGCCGTGCGCGAAGCCTTCGAGCGTGCCGCCCGCGAAGGCGAGGCGCCGGTGCTGGTCACCTCTGCCGCAATTCGTCCGTTCGTGCGTTCCCTGGTGGAACGGTTCCGAGCCCAGACCACCGTGCTGTCGCAGGCCGAAATCCACCCTAGGGCGAGGTTGAAAACGGTCGGAAGCATCTGATTTGCCTTAAGAAGCCGTGTGTTTTTCGGCCACAGGCAAATGGTTTTTCAGTTCCTGGCGCCTTGTGGACCAAGCATCGAAAAGGCAACCAGCGGGCGCATTACATCTTTGAAATAATTATATAATCGAACGATCCAGCGGCGTTTTTGATCGCGACGTTTCACGTCCTTTCACGCCCTTGTGATGGCCTCTTGGGAACGAATCCTCCCAATACTAGGTTGTTGGGCACCGGAAGCATGAACCGGCCGGGAAAGGCTGGCGACTACTTCGGGTAGATGGCGGCAGGAGGCTTCCATGAACCACTCGATCTACAGCGCTGATCGCGCGACCCATTTGAAGATTGTGGTCGTCGCCCTCGTCGCAGGGATCGCGGTGGCGGGCCTCGGCATCACGGCACGCACGGGTTCGGATGAAGGCCTGACCCAGACCGCCCGCGTCATCAAGGCCGACAAGCCGGTCGTTATCACCAGTTCGAACGCGTCCCTCGTTCGCTAAGGAGATCTGACGAGTTTTGTGAATTCACGCGGCTCTTTACCAGCCCCCCAAAGTCGCCACGTGGATATGTAGACGACCCCAACCCCAAGTCGACTACAGAAAGCGCCCGCCCCCCACGGGCGCTTTCTCATGTCTGGGGTACCCGTCATTGCGAGCGCAGCGAAGCAATCCAGACTCCCTCCACGGAGATAGTCTGGATTGCTTCGTCGCAAGAGCTCCTCGCAATGACGGAGTGTGGGACGACATGGCCGCTTCATCAAGCGCATCTTCATTGCAGACACACCTTCGCAGCCTCGCGGCGCATTTCGCCCGAGCTTTGCTTTATCTCTTCACCCTCAAATGAAAGAGGGCGCAGGGAAGACCGGGAGCCCGCTGGCACCCGCGGTCCACTGTGCGAAATTGCAGTGAGAAAATCTGCACAGCGGCATACAGGTGTAGCCAGGACATCCCGGCCTTCCCTGCGCAGTGGTTGGAACGGCGTATGTCGTGCTCTCTGGAGCGATGCACTATTGCCCCCGTCGCCTTGCAGATGGCTGATGCACGTGCCCGGTTGGGCCGCCACATCACCACAAGACTTGGCGCACAGACCCCGGGCGCCAGGACGACACGATTTGGCCGTACCCCGATCACACCGGTCGTATGCGCGAGGCCTTTGCTCACGGTTACCCGCCCTGCAAAACCCTTCGCGCCGATGTGACCCACGTCCACCGCCGCCCGGCCCGCCTTCGTGACGATCGCGATACGCCCCTCTTCCTTGGGCCCGGGTTGCGGCGACACATACGCCGTTTCCGAATTTCGATAAAGTGAAATATTTTTGGTGGTGCTGATTGCCCATGGCCTGGGGTGTTTTGCCCGTCAGGCAACGCAATGGCTTGTAACTGGGCCCACTCGGGTTGGTCTCGATCAGTAGCCTCTGTGTCAAATTTCTGGAATTGGAATCAAAGCTGACGTCGGCGAACCGCACCGCAAGGTCAGCTACGGGCCAGATTCGGAAGTCGCAGCTTGGGCGGCGAAATCCCGTTCGCTCCAGAATGGCCTGCTAGGGAATTTGATAAAGATGTACCCCGTAGCCTTCAAATTGGTCTTCGAAAGAACCTTGCGCGAGGGATACGCTACGCTCCTCGCCGATGACCCGAGCACTGGTCTGATGAACGTTATTGACCGTGATCCGCGCTGTGGACGGAGAGTTCTGCATCGCGACGGTAAAGATATACGTGTTGTCTTTGTACACCTTCACCATGGTTGCGATCGGGACCTGCGAGCTTACGGATATAGCCCCGGATACGCTTGGGCTCTTCAACGCTGGCGAGAGAGACAAGATCAATCGGTTCGTTCTCGTGACCTCCTCCACGATATCGGGGTAACGGAAGATGGCGTCTTCCCGGAAGGTTGGTTTAAACTCATGCACGAAATAAAAAATTCCTGTCGCGCCATGAATCAATGCCATCCAGATCTCCGCCCGAACTTCCGCCGCAGTCGGTCGACGAGTAGGATCTAGTGCCGTCGTCTCGAGCGCCATCCATACGCTTTGCCCATCGGTAGCCCTCTTCGCGAGATTGGTGACGCCACCCGCAACATATTCCAGCCTTCCTTTAACTTGAGGCGTAGTGGATCCCACTGGATAGATGTCGAACGACAAGATATCTGCACCTTGGATCGCAATATCGTAGTATCCCTGATCACCGTTGCAGGGGCCACGACCGCGCCAGAATTCGTTGGCCACACCCTGCCCGAAATTGATCATCATCGGTCGCGTTGGATCCCGGGCTTTCATCTCTTGCGTACGCCGAGCGACTTCAATTGCTGGAATGCATGTTCCGTACAGTCCTGGCCCGATTGGTTGGGCATTGTCCGGTTCGTCTTCTTGCATCCACGCTTTTATAACGTGCCGGTTGACCGATTTCAGCGCAACGTCGTTTTGGCCGGCAACGGCGAACATGTGCTGCCGCGCCAATGCGGCGAGTTGCTCTTCAGTGGGTCCTTCGTACAATCCCACAAAGGTATTGATCCCGATTGCCTTGTAAGAGGCAGCGCGAGTCGGCGATTGCAACCAAACGCCAATCGGGAAGAAGTTGGCATCGGTGGGAAATCCATTTACCTGCAACTCGCCACCCGATACGGAAGCTCCCACGAAAAGCAGGACTGTGACAACTATGCTGAAACGGAACGGCATGGCGCGACCTCAGCTAAGTTGTTGACACCAATGAAGCGATCCCACTTCATCGCGTCGACTACCGGACCATCAAATGGAGCCTAGCATATTCAACCTAAGCCACCCGTACGCAGGCAGAACCGCTCCGGACGCGGCGCGGCGGCCTAAGGTCGGCTTCGGGTCCAATTGCCGACCTCTCGGCAGCTAGCGGCAAGGTCGGCTTAGGGCCCCGGAGCGGACGAAGGCCGGCAGCCGCCGCGCTGGAGCTGTTCGCCCCAGGCGCTGCCGACTACAAGCTCCAACATGTCCGATGATGCTCTGGTTTGAACGCTTGCGCTCATCTACGCGAGGCTGTTGCAAAGCGGGTCTCTTCCGTGGTCGTGGCGATTTCGACCGTGCGAGTCCGTCGCCTACGTTTCGTTTCGACTGGCTGAAGGGCGCACGAGCAGCTCAACGACGCGGCCCCCCATAAGTCGGCGGCGGCGCCTGCACCGTCGGCGCGGCGGCAGCGAAGAGTTCGTCCTTGCTGCCTGTGAGCGGTGGATAGATTCGCCTGCGGTTGATCGTCTCCTTGGTTACCTTCGCAGCCGCGCCGGTGGCGCGCACCTCGCGATCCCAGCCTTCGGTATAGAGCGCGCCCCAGGCACCGAGATCGAGTACGGTCACGTACCAGTCGATCCGCAGCGGCAACATCGGCAGGCCGGCGAGATCGGCCACCACGTTGTGGCCGGCGAAGCGACCCATGGGCCGCGCGAACTGACAGGACATCACGGTCGGATGCAGCCCGTCGATCACGCTCGAGGCAACGTCGCCGGCCGCGAACACGCCGCCGACATCCGCAACCCGCATGAAGGGATCGACCAGAATGCGTCCGAGGCGATCGCGCGCGTCCGGAAGGCTCGCCGTCAAGGGGCTTGCACGCATTCCGGCGCACCAGATCACCGTCTGCGCCGCAATGAACTCGCCCGAACTCAGGTGCATGCCGCCGGCCTCGACCGAGACGACGCGCACACCGAGCCGCATCTCGACATCGAGCGAGGCCAAGGCCGTCTCGATCACGGGACGCGCCTGCGCGCCGATGGTGGCGCCGACCGCTGGATTGGGATCGACGAGAATGATGCGGCGGCTGCCGCTGATGCCCGCACGCGTCAGCCTGGCCGGCATCTCGGCTGCGACCTCGATGCCGGTGAAGCCGGCGCCGACCACCACGACCGTCGCACGCCCCGGCGACGGGGCGCTGCGTCCGAGCGAGACGAGATGATCCTCGAGGCGAAGCGCCGCAGCATAGGTGTCGACGTCGAAGGCGTGCTCGGCAAGGCCTGGAATGTCCGGACGCATCACCTCGCTGCCGAGCGCCAGCACGAGGCGGTCATAGTGCAACGTCTCCTCGCCGCCGCTGGTGACCAGCGAGATTTCGCGATGTGCCGGATCGATGGCCTCAACCTCGCCGAGACCATGGCTGACGGCGATCGGATCGAGCAGTTGGGGCAGCGGTAGCGCAACCTCGCCGAGGTCGACCTCGTAATTGCGCACGCGGATGTTGTGATAGGGATTGCGGTCAATGAGGCGGATCTCGATGTCCCGCCCGCTCGCGCCGATCTCGTCGCGCTTGCGCGCAGCACCGATGGCCGCCCACAGGCCTGCAAACCCGGCGCCGAGCACGACGATACGCGCCATGTCCGCCTACACTACTTTCCAAAGCAATCCCGCGGTCTGCCCGCGCAGGTAGATATAGCTCAACAGCCCGCATCCACCAACTACGGCAGCGCCGCACCGCTGCACAAAATCGCGACTTACGCCTCGCGCAGCTCCGACGGCGTCGCGCCAAAACGCTTGCGGAAGGCGCGATTGAAATAGGACAGATCGGCGAAGCCCGAGGCGTGCGCGATGTCGCTGATCTTGCGCGCCCTGGCGCGGGGATCGCCGAGCAGCTTGCGGGCCTGTAGCAGGCGCTGCTCCAACACGAATTCGGTGAAGGTCGTGCCGGCCTGCTCGAACAGGCGCTGCGCCTGCCGCGGGCTGAGGCCCGAGCGCGTCGCGATCTCGGACAGGCAGAGATCGTTACGGCCGAGCGCGGCCATCACGTCGGCGCGCATGAGATCGAGACGAGCCGCGGCATGCCCGCGTCCGCGCGCAAGTCCGGCATGCTCGGCGTCGGTCCCGAGCAGGAGGCCGACGAGATCGACCATGTGCTGCGCGGTCAGGCGCTGGCCGACGGCATCGAGATGCGGCGCCTGATTGGCGGCGAGCGCATGGTAGCGGAAGATGGTCTCGGCGACCGCGCCGTCGGAGAGCACCTGTGACAGCTTGTCCTCCGCGCGCGGATTGATGTCGAGCAGCGCGCGGCGCGGCATGCGGATGGTGGTGAAGCGCTCCTCGTCGGTGTGGCCGACGGTGCCGGTGATGCTCATGTCGACGAGCACCATCTGCGCCGGCGCGAGCTCGACGGTGTGGCCGTTCTGCCCGACGCGGACGAGGCCCGCATGTGCTGCAATCAGCACAAGATCGTCGCTGCCGTCGGCAAGGTGGCTCTGCGTGCGTGAATATTGTGCGGAAGCGCCTTCGGGAATGGCGAGCGCAATGTTGTCGACGACGCTGACCTGGATCCGGCAGTCGATGCTCTCGCCCTGGCTCGGGCCGATATCGAGGCCGCAGGACCCGAAGGCCCGCTCGCGCCAATGCTCGAACGCAGCACCCTGCGGCAGGCCTCCATATTGGTGAACGAAGATGCCTGGCGTTCTCGCTGCATCCATCTGATTTCTAGCCCCTCTCCGGCACCATGATCGGCGGCGCCGACTGCAAATTCCGGGGATTTGACGCCGCCAAGTGCAGGCAGGTTCAAATCGCGGTCGGAATCGGCGGGACTTGTCGGAATGCGACGGCGGGGTGGACCGTGACGACAATTTTTGCTCGTAGCCCGCATGGAGCAGAGCGGAATGCGGGACGGTGGACCCGGATTGCGCTGCGCTCCATCCGGGCTACGACACCTACTTCCTCGCCGGCGCCGGCGGCTGCGCGGGCGGCACGGTCTCGATCAGCTTGCCGGAAAACACCGGCGCCGAAGTCGGCTGGCCATTGGGCGAACCGCCGGCCTGCTCGACGGTGACGGCGTAGGTCGCGCCGTTGACGACGTCGGAATCATAGGAAGCGAGCAGCGGACGCGCGGTGAAATCGCTCGCACCGATTACGCCGAGCGAACGCGGCCGCGGCAGCTTGTCGGAGATCAGCCAGAGCTCGAAGCTCTTGCCGGGCTCCGGGGTCGCGCCGACCTTGCGGACCGTGAAATTCCGCGTCGCACCGTCGACCGTAAGGATGAAGGCGGGGCCGCCACCCTGGCCCTGCAGCAGGGCAACATATTGCGCGGAGGCGGTGAGCGGGGCGGCCGGTGTCTTCACTTCCACCGTCTGGATGCGTGGCGCAGGACGCAAGGCGCCCGGCAGTGCATCAGGCAGGAATATCTGAAGCGACAGCGTCACGAGCAGCGCGGCCGCAAGCGCGCCGACGGCGGATGCGATGTTGCGCCAGCGCTTCACGCGCCCTTCGAGACGGATCACGTTGCCATCGTCGACGACCGGCGCCTGCGGACGGACGACATTGAGATCGGAGGCATGGACCTGCGGGATGAACTGCGGCGCGATGTCCGGAAGAGCGTCGGGCTCGGGACGCGACGGCTGCGGCTGCTCCGCTTCGGGTTGCAGCGGCTCAGGGGACTGCACGCCCTCCGTCGCGGATTCCGGTGGCGCAGTCTCCGGCGAGGGCAATTCCGGTATGGGCGGAGGTGGCAGCGGCGAAGCCTCAGCAAGCGCAGGTGGCTCCTGCGCAAGGGCCGTGCGCGCGATCTCGGACCTGATGGCCTCCCACACGATCGGACGCGGTTCGACCGAGCCGACCATCTGGTTGAGGACGCCGAGCCGATGGGCCCAGGCCTGCACGATTTCGGCGAACGCCTCGTCCACCGCCATCATGGTCTCGACCTGCGCGCGCTCGTCGGCGTCGAGCGTACCGAGCGCATATTCCGCGGCGAGCGCGATATGGTCCTCCGTGTAGGCCATCACTGTCCTTCACCTCTCCCCAACGGGGAGAGGTGGAATGTCGTCGTTGCCGCGCTTGTTCCTGCCACTCTCATCATGTTCTAAAGTCCGAGGCACTCGCGGATATCCAACATGCTGCGCCGAAGCCACGTCTTCACGGTGTTGACGGGCGCAGCGAATTTCTCCGCCAATTGCTCGCGGCTCCAGCCATTGTAATAGGCGAGAAGCACGAGCCGCTGGCGGTCCGGCTCGAGCCGGCCGATACATTCCAAGAGCCGCTTCAACTCCTCGGTCATCTCCCTCCGCGCCAGCGGATCAGGACTGTCGGCCGCCACCTCCATCGCTTGAGGCTCTTCCTCGATTGAGACTTCGGACTTCTTGCGCACGATGTCGATCGCGCGGTTGCGCGCGATCGACGCCATCCACGTGATCGGCGAGGACATGGCCGGATTGAACTGGCCGGCGTTGTTCCAGATCTTGACGTAGGTCTCTTGAATGACCTCCTCTGCGAGATCCTGCCGGCGCAAGATACGGAGCACGACGCCATAAAGTTTCGCGCGCGTGGCGACGTAGAGCCGCTCGAACGCGGCCTGATCGCCCTTCGCCACCGCCTCAATCAGCCCAACCAGCTCTGCTGGCGTCAGCATTCAGCCCCCCGACACGCGGCCCCGTTGCTCCTCTCCCTCTCCCCGCCTGCGGGGAGAGGGCCGGGGTGAGGGGGAGTCTCCACGAAGGAGGTAACAGACGGACTCGCGGAGAGTCCCCCTCACCCGGATCGCATCTGGCGATGCCGATCCGACCTCTCCCCGCAAGCGGGGCGAGGTGAACCGAGCCAGCGGACCGGCCCTAAACCTAAAATCATCCTCACCATAGCGCGCGACAAAGCCGACCACCAAGGGGCGCAGCGCCACACTGTGGACAGCACATACGAAAACCCGGACCTTGCGGGTCCGGGTTTTGCAGATTTCTCGGCGATCTGGCGGCTGGCGCCGTTAGGCGACGGCGCCGATGCGGGCGCGCATCAGGCCGATGCTGTCGAGGTCGGCTTGCTCGCGGGCGTTCTCTTCGGCGCGTTCGCGGGCCTGGTCGCGCTCGTCCAGCAGCTCGACCTTCTTCAGCTCCTCGAAGGCCTCGGCTAGCGCAGCCTTGGCTTCGTCGAGCTGGCCCTTGAGCTCGTCGGCCGAGCGGGTCAGGTTCTCGCGGCGCTGGATCGCGGCTTTGGCGTAGGTCGGGTAGGCGAAGTGCGAGGGATCGTTGATCCCGGCGCGCTCCTGCTCGGTCTGGATCTCGCGCTCGAGATCGACCGACATCCGCTGGAAGTCGGCGATCATGGTCTCGATCTGGGTGACCCGGCGGCGCTTCTCGTCGACCTGAAACTTCTTCAGGCGGATGAGGGTATCACGTGACTTCATCGACTCGTACTCCCCAGAAGTCCCCTCGCTGCACGTGGGACGGCACCGGTCTGCCCACAGGCCCGATTGCGGCCAAGACCGGCTCTGCTACTCTGTGGGATCGGATGATGAACCGACAAAGTTAGCGTTCCGTTTCCAAATCACCGAGGATTTGCGCCAACTGGCGATAGCCGTCCGCGAGTGATGCATTTTCGTCCTTGCGCTGGCGCAGGAAGGCCTCCAGCGGCTCATGCAGGCGGATCGCCTCGTCGACCTCGGGGCTGGAGCCGGCCCGGTAGGCGCCGAGCCGGATCAATTCCTCCATGTCGGCATAGGTGGCCATCACCTGCCGCGCCCGCTGGATGGTTGGCCAGAATTGCGGATCGGCCGATTTCGGCATGGTGCGGGAGACGGATTTGAGGATGTTGATGGCGGGGTAGCGGCCGCGCTCGGCGATCGAGCGCTGCATCACGATATGACCGTCGAGGATGCCACGGACGGCATCCGCAATCGGCTCGTTATGGTCATCGCCGTCGACCAGCACGGTGAAGATCGCGGTGATGGCGCCCTCCCCCAGGCCCGGTCCGGCGCGCTCCAAAAGCTTCGGCAGTTCGGTGAACACGGTCGGCGTATAGCCCTTGGCGGTCGGCGGCTCGCCGGCGGACAGGCCGATCTCGCGCTGGGCCATGGCAAAGCGCGTCACCGAGTCCATCAGGCACAGCACGTCCTTGTCCTCGTCGCGAAAATACTCGGCGACCGCGAGCGTCAGATACGCGGCCTGACGGCGCATCAGCGCCGGCTCGTCCGAGGTCGCGACCACCACGACGGACCGCGCCAGGCCTTCCTCGCCGAGGTCGTCCTGCAAGAATTCCTGCACCTCGCGGCCGCGTTCGCCGATCAGCCCGATGACGCTGACCGCCGCATCGACGTTGCGCGCCAGCATCGACAGCAGCACCGATTTGCCGACGCCGGAGCCTGCGAAGATACCCATGCGCTGGCCGCGGCAGCAGGTGAGAAAGGTGTTCATCGCGCGCACGCCGAGATCGAGCGGCGCGCCGACGCGCTTGCGCGAATGCGCGGGCGGCGGCGTATTGCGGAACGGCATCGGCGAGGCACCTTGCGGCAACGGCCCCTTGCCGTCGATCGGCTCGCCCAGCGCATTGACGACACGGCCGAGCCAGGCCGCTGACGGTCGCACTTGATTGGCAGCATTGGCGATGACCGCCTTGCAGCCGCGGCGCACGCCATCGAGACCGGCGAACGGCATCACGACGGCATTGTTGCCGGAGAAGCCGATCACCTCGCAGGGGATGGAGCGGTTGGCGCCGGTCTCGATCACCAGCCGCGCGCCGACCGACATGGCGTGAATGGGACCGGCCACCTCGACCATCAGGCCGCGCACGCCGACCACGCGGCCGTAAATATTAATGCCGTCGATGTCGCCGATCTGTTCGGCCAAAGCCTTCATCGGTGGGCCTTCATAAGGTGCGCACCTTCGTCATCCGGGACTTCACGGTGAAACTCTTAAGTTTCGCCATATTTCTGAACGGCGCTTAACTTCGTGTTTACCCGCATCATTAATCATTGCGTCACTGTCTTTGAGACTGAGCGTGACTTCCCTTCAGAAGAAGGCTGAGTCGCGGGAGTCGGTTAGGCCCGTCTCTTAAAGTGGAGCTTGAACGGAATCGGGTGACGAAAGCTGCTTCGTACGCAAGACCTTAGGGCGATTCGACAAAAATTGCACCGGGGGGACTTGCGTTCCAGAATCAGAGTTTGTTAACCATCTGTTGTCAGGATCCGAATCAGTTGTTCAAAGGCGTTTTGTTGAGTGCCGCGAATGCGGCCGACCTGACGCCCAGGAGCGGCGACTATGGGGAACTGGCATGCGCGTTTTGCTGATTGAAGATGACAGCGCCGTCGCGCAGTCGATCGAGCTGATGTTGAAGTCGGAAAGCTTCAACGTCTACACGACCGATTTGGGGGAAGAAGGCGTCGATCTCGGTAAACTATACGATTACGACATTATTCTCCTCGACCTCAACCTGCCCGACATGTCCGGCTACGACGTGCTCAAGCAGCTCCGGGTCTCCAAGATCAAGACACCTATCCTGATCCTCTCCGGCCTCGCCGGCATCGAGGACAAGGTCAAGGGTCTCGGCGTCGGCGCCGACGACTACATGACCAAGCCCTTCCACAAGGACGAGCTGGTGGCCCGCATCCACGCGATCGTGCGCCGCTCCAAGGGCCATGCCCAGTCGGTCATCCAGACCGGCGACCTCGTCGTCAACCTCGACACCAAGACGGTGGAAGTCGGCGGCCAGCGCGTGCATCTGACCGGCAAGGAATATCAGATGCTGGAGCTCCTCAGCTTGCGCAAAGGCACGACCCTCACCAAGGAAATGTTCCTCAACCATCTCTATGGCGGCATGGACGAGCCGGAGCTGAAGATCATCGACGTCTTCATCTGCAAGCTCCGCAAGAAGCTCGCCAACGCTTCCGAGGGACGCAACTTCATCGAGACCGTGTGGGGCCGCGGCTACGTGCTGCGCGAGCCGCATGAGGCCGACGAGCGCATCCCCGCCTGATCCTGGGTTTACGTCGCGAGCCCCTCGGGGCTCGCTCCTCCCAGCCTGGACCCCGCCGCAAATGGCGGGGTTTTGTTTTTGGGGACGCTTCGTACGAAGCTTAACGTTTGAACCGCTACCCTCCGCCAGCCGACGAATGGTCGCTGCACGATGGGGGAACGATGATCCTGCAATCACTCGCCGGCCTGCCCGCTTTCCTGGTCTATTTCTGCGCCGGGCTGATCGCGATCGTGGCCTATCTGTTCGTCTACACCCGCATCACGGCGCATAACGAATTTCAGCTGATCCGCGACAATGAGCCGGCCGCGGCGATCGCGCTCGGCCTCAGCCTGCTCGGCTTCGTCGCACCGCTGGTCAGCGCCATCGCGCATTCGGCCAACGTGCTCGACTGCCTGATCTGGGCGACGATCGCACTGATCGTGCAGGTGATCGTGTTCTTCCTCGTGAAGGTCCCGGTGCCGAACCTGTCGGCGCGGATCTCTGCCGGCGAGCTTGCCCCGTCGATCTGGCTCGGCCTGTCCTCGCTCGCCGCGGGCCTGCTGAACGCCGCCTGCATGATCTACTGACATGGCCGACAAATCCTCCAAAAAGGAGTTCGGCAAGCGCCGGCCGGTGACCGAGCCACCGCCTCCGCGGCCACCGATGAAGCGCTCCGGCCATGTTGCGCTGCTGGTGATGGGCACGCTCGCGGTCGGCAGCACCGCCTACACGATGATGCCGCGGCAGACCTGCGAGCCGCCTCCTGCCGGGGCGACAGTTTCCGGAACGGAGACGCCGGCACAGGTGAGCACCGCGTGCAGCAGCAGAAGCAGCTCCTCCAGTGGCAGCAGCTCGCGCTGGTCGTCGCGATCGAGCTTCTTCAGCGGCGATTCCTCAAGCCATTCTTCGTCGGGAACGTCGTCCGACTCGGGCTCCCACAGCGTGACCCGCGGCGGCTTCGGCTCGTTCGGCCATGGCTTCTCGGGCGGCGGCTAGCGCATGATCCGGAAAAGTGGCCACCGGTTTTCCGGCAAGATCATGCGCAGGAAATAACATGCAACGCATCGTTTGTCTCGAGCGCGACGACTGGCGAGAGACCGCAGCGCAATGCGGCTTCGTCTTCCACACCATCGACGGCGAACGCTATTGGGACGAGCGCGCCTATTACGGCTTCACCCTCGACGAGATCGAGCGCGGCATCGAGACGCCGACCGGTGAGATCGACGCCATGTGCCTGGAGCTCGCCGGCCGCGTCATCGGCGATGAGCGCTACTTGCGCCGTTTGAAGATTCCGGAAGCATTCTGGAGCTTGATCGCCGAGAGCTGGAAGCGCAACGACCGCAGCCTCTATGGCCGGCTCGACCTGAAATTCGACGGCAATGGCCCGGCAAAACTGCTCGAATACAATGCGGACACGCCGACCTCGATCTTCGAGGCTGCGGTGTTTCAATGGACCTGGCTCGAACAGGCGATCGAACGCCGCATGATCCCGGCGCGTGCCGATCAGTTCAACTCGATCCATGAGCGGCTAATCGCAGCGTGGAAGCAGATTGCAGCAGGTCGCCACGTCCATCTCACCGGCATCACCGGCAACGAGGAAGACGCCGGCACGCTTGCTTATCTCGAAGACACCGCCCGCCAGCGGGGCTTTCGACCAGGCTGCTCGACATCGAACAGGTCGGCTGGCGCGATGATGGTGGCGGGCTCGTCGATCTCGACGATTGTGACATCGCGCTCGCCTTCAAGCTCTATCCCTGGGAGTGGATGTTCCACGACACGTTCGGCGCAAAGCTCAAGGACGCACCGACACGCTGGATCGAGCCACCGTGGAAAGCCGTGCTCTCCAACAAGGGCATCCTGCCGTTGCTGTGGGAGATGTTTCCAAACCATCCCAATCTGCTGCCGGCCTTCTTCGAGGACGACCCGCGCGCAGCCGAGCTCGGCACGTCCTATGTGCGCAAGCCGCTGCTGTCGCGCGAAGGCGCCAACGTCACGATCGTGTCGGGTGGCATGCCGCTCGACGAGCAGGCGGGTCCGTACGGTGCCGAAGGTTTCGTGCGACAGGCTCTAGCACCGCTGCCGAATTTTTCAGGCTTCTATCCGGTGCTCGGAAGCTGGCTGGTGAACCATGAACCCTGCGGCCTGTCGATCCGCGAGGACGAGAGCCCGATCACGGGCAACCGCTCGCGGTTTCTGCCGCACGCGATTTTGTGAGAGATGCATCTCTTCCCCTCTCCCCTTGTGGGAGAAGGTGCGCGAAGCGCCGGATGAGGGGTTCTCTCCACTCGCAAGATCGTTCGTGAGGATAGAGATCCCTCACCTGGCTTCGCTGCCGCGAAGCCACCCTCTCCCGCAAGGGGAGAGGGTGAAGAGGCACCTCACCGCGCCGCGGCGATCTTCAGCGACGGCGGCATCAGCCCGCCCATCGGGCGGCCGGAGCGCGCGGGGTTGAGCTGGTAGAGACCGCGGCGCTCAGTGATGGGGCGGAACGCGTCGGTGATGCCGACGACGGATTCGGCGGCGCCAAGCAGCAGCGTGCCGTCGGCTTCCAGTCCTTTCGCCATCCGCTCGAAGATCACCGCCTTGGTGTCCTGGTCGAAATAGATGAGCACGTTGCGGCAGAAGATCACGTCGAACGTGCCGAGATGGGAGAAGTCCTGCAACAGATTGAGCTGGCGGAACTGCACCATCGCGCGAATGTCGGCATTGAGCTGCCAGACTTCGCCGACTTGCGTGAAGTACTTCATCAAGTGCTGGATCGGCAAGCCGCGCTGCACCTCGAACTGGCTGTAGACGCCGGCCTTGGATTTCTCCAGCACCTCCTGCGACAGGTCGGTGGCGACAATCTCGATGCGCCAGCCGGCGAAGGCCGCTCCCATCTCCTTCACGCACATCGCGATCGAATAGGGCTCCTGGCCCGTCGACGACGCGGCCGACCAGATGCGCAGCGATTTGCGCGCCGCGCGTGCCTGGATCAGGCCGGGCAGGATGGTGTCGCGCAGATGATCGAACGGGATCTTGTCGCGGTAGAAGAAGGTCTCGTTGGTGGTCATCGCTTCGACCACGTCGGTCGCGAGCCGGCCGTCGCCGTTCCTGATCTTCAGCACGAGATCGGGAATGCCAGATAGGCTCGCCTTGCGAGCGAGCGGCAGCAGCCGGCTCTCGACCAGATATTGCTTGTCGGCGGACAGGTCGAGACCGGAGCGCTCTTTCAGGAACTTGCGCAAATAGTCGTAGTCGACCGGCGTCACGAGCGGTCTCCCGCGAACAGGCGATTGACCTTGGCGCCGATCTGGTTGAGCGGCAGGATCGCCGCGCAGATGCCGGCATTGGCGGCCGCGCCCGGCATGCCCCAGACCACGCTGGAAGCTTCGTCCTGCGCGATGACACTGCCACCGGCGGCGACGATGTCCTTGCCGCCGCGCATGCCGTCGGAGCCCATGCCCGTCAGGATCACGGAGAGGATGCCGCCGTGCCAGATGTCGATGGCGGAGGTGAAGAGCGGATCGACTGCGGGCTTGCAGAAATTGACGGCGGGGCCGTCGTCGAGCGCGATCACGGTGTCGGCGCCGCTGCGCACGACGCGCATGTGCTTGCCACCGGGCGCCAGATAAATCCGTCCCGGCTTCACCGGCTCGCCATCGATCGCCTCGGCTGCCGGCTTGCGGCTCGAGCGCGCCAGATGCTCGGCAAGAATGGTGGTGAAGGTCGGCGGCATGTGCTGAGTGATCAGCACCGGGACGCGGTCGATGACCGGGCCGAGCTCGGTGACGAGTGCCATCAGCGCCTGGGGACCGCCGGTCGAGGAGCCGATCAGCAGCACCTTCGGCGTCTGCGTCGAGAACGGGCGCATCGCCAGCGCTCCCAACGACGGCGCGGCCGGGACCGGCGCAGGCGCGGCGGACCGCGCGACGGCTGGTGCACGTACGGCCGGAGCGGGGCTCGCGGGCGCCAGCGGCGGGCTCGCAATCGCGGGCTTCCTGCGCAGACGTGCGCCGAGGTGACGGATCTTCTGGATCAAATCGTGGTGGAAGGTGTCCGCCGCGGAAGCCTCGCGCGTCGACTCCGGCTTCGGAATGTAGTCGGCCGCACCAAGCGACAGCGCCTTGAAGCTGATCTCCGCGTTACGGCGGGTCAGCGTCGAGGCCATGATGATGACGAGATCGCGCTTCTTCGCCAGCAGTTGCGGCAGCGCCGAGAGGCCGTCGAGCTCGGGCATTTCGATGTCGAGCACGGCGACATCGGGATTGATGCGTTCGATCTGGTTGACCGCCTCGAGCCCGGTGCGCAGCGAGGCCGCGACCTCCATGTCGTGCTCGGCGCCGATCCAGCGCGAGATCAGACCGCGGATGACGACGGAGTCGTCGACGATCATCACCCGCAGCGGCCCCGCTTCGCGCGACGAACCCGTGGTCGAACTACCTGCGAACGCAGTACTCATTACTCACCAACTCAGACTGAAACGGTTCAGTTGAAAACAAGCGCCGAAGGATCCGTTCAGCCTCCGGGCGATCGGTCAGATAAGGCCGACTTCCTGGAATTTCGCCGTCACGATGTCCTTGTCGAAGGGCTTCATGATGTACTCGTTGGCGCCGGCGTGCAGCGCGCGCGCGATGTGCGCGACGTCGTTCTCGGTGGTGCAGAACACCACCTTGGGCTGGTCGCCGCCGGGCATGCGCCTGAGATGGCCGAGGAACTCGTAGCCATCCATCACGGGCATGTTCCAGTCGAGCAGCACCGCGTCGGGCAAGCCGCGCTTGCAAGCCTCCAGCGCCTTCTCACCGTCTTCGGCTTCGAGGATCTGGAAGTCGAGGCCCTCCAGGATCCGGCGCGCAACCTTGCGGATGACGCTGGAATCATCAACGACGAGACAAGTTCGCATGTGAACCTCTGCTTCCTCCCCTTTGCCGGGGCACTTCCGGTTGCGGGCCCGATGATGGCGATGCCGCCGTATCAGGCCGCCATCATCTCGGGCGCGAGCTCGAGGACGCGATCGACGTCGAGGACGACCATGAGCTGGCCGTCGAGGCGGTGGACGCCGCCGGCGAGCTTGGCCATGCGCGGATCGAGGTTGACGGGGTTTTCCTCCTTGCCGTCCTCGGGCAGGCGCAGCACCTCGCCGATCTGGTCGATCAGGAGGCCATAGGATTCACCGCGCAGGTCGACGCCGACCGCCATCGGCACCTTGCCGTCTTCGGCCTTGGGCAGGCCGAGCCGGGCGCGCATGTCGACCACGGTGACGATGCGGCCACGCAGGTTCAGGACGCCGGCGATCTCGCGCGAGGACAGCGGCACGCGGGTGACGCGCTCGGGCATGAACACGTCCTGGACGCGGGAGATCGGCAGGCCGAACAGCTGGCCGCCGATCATCGCGGTGACGTATTCGACCATGGCGCCCTCGGTGGACTGGGTCTTGCGGCTCATCGATCTATCTCCTTGTCGCCCTTACGCCGCCGCCCGGCTCAGCTCGGAGGCGCCGGCGGCGCCCGCGGTCTGCTCCTTCAGCGCCGCGATCAGACCGGGACGGTCGAACTTGGCGACATAGTCGTGGAAGCCGGCCTGACGGCCGCGCTCGATCGCCGCCGGCGACACCAGCGCGGAGAGGCCGATGATCGGCATCGACCCCAGATTGTTGTCGGAGCGGATCAGTTCGGCGAACTCGAACCCGTTCATGTCGGGCATCTCGATGTCGGTCAGGACCACGTCAAAGCTCTGCGCGCGCAGCGCGGCGAGGCCCTCCTGCGCGGTCGGCGCGGTGCGGACGCGGTAGCCCGCCGCTTTCAGCACCGGCGCCAGCATGTTGCGGAAGAAGGCGCTGTCGTCGACCAGGAGCACCGACTGCGCGTGCAGCGACGGCTTCATCTCCTTGCGGGTGAACCAGTCGGCGAACGCCATCGGCAGGAAGTGGCCGACGTCGATCACCTCGGTGGCCTGGCCCTTGATCACGGCCGAGCCCAGAATGCCCGAACCGGAGCCGCCGACCTCGATGTTGAGCCGCTCCTCGACGATGTCGATGATCTCGTCGACGACGAGGCCCATGGCGCGGCCGTCATCGGCGAACACCAGGATCGGCTGGGCGCCCTGGCTGGCGATGGTGACGCCCTCCATCGCGACCAGCGGCATCAGCTGCTCGCGGTACTGCACCATGTAGCGGCCGTTACTAAACTCGATCTTGTCGGCCGGCAGCTCCTCCAGGCGGGTGACGAGGCCGAGCGGGACCGCCTTGGGCTGGGACGAGCCGGCGCGGAACACCAGCAGCGAGGTGGTCTGCTCGCCGCTGCCGATGTGATGGCCTGCGTTCTCGTCGGCCATGTCATGGGCCGAGGAGCCGGCGGCGCCGAGCGCCTTGGCAATGCCGTTGGGATCGATGATCATGATCACGGCGCCATCGCCCAAGATGGTGTTGCCGGAGAACATGTCGATGTGACGCAGCTTGGTCGACATCGGCTTGACCACGATCTCTTCGGTGTGGAACACGCCGTCGACGACGATGCCGAAGGTCTGGCTGCCGACCTGGGTCACCACGATGAAGCCGTTCTCGGGATCGGACGCGGCGCCGTCGTCGATCTTCAAGAGCTTCTTCAGATGGATCAGCGGCAGCAGCTTGTTGCGCAGGCGCAAGACCGCGGTGTCCTTGATGCGCTCGATGCGGTGCTCGCTGTTGGCGCGGGCGCGCACCAGCTCGACCACCGAGAGCTGCGGGATGGCGAAGCGGTCGCCGGCGGCTTCGACGATCAGGGCCGAGACGATCGCCAAGGTCAGCGGGATCTTGATGGTGACCGAGCTTCCCTCGCCGGCCACGCTCTTGATGTCGATGGTGCCGCCGATCTGGTCGATATTGGTGCGGACCACGTCCATGCCGACGCCGCGGCCCGAGACCGAGGTGATGGCGGCCGCGGTGGAGAAGCCGGGCGCGAAGATGAACTTGTGCACTTGCGCCTCGCTCATCTTCTCCAGCTCAGCCTCGGTGACCAACCCTGAGGAGATCGCCTTGGCCTTGATCTTCTCGGTGTTGAGGCCGCGGCCGTTGTCGGCGATGCAGATGATGATGTGGCCGCCCTCGTGATAGGCGGACAGCCGAATGGTGCCCTGCTCGCCCTTGCCGGCCGCTAAGCGCTCGGCGGGGGTCTCCAGGCCATGATCGGCGGAGTTGCGCACCATGTGGGTGAGCGGGTCCTTGATCAGGTCGAGCACCTGGCGGTCGAGCTCGGTGTCGGCGCCGTGCATCTCCAGCTCGATCTGCTTGCCGAGCTCGCTCGAGAGATCGCGGACGATGCGGGGCAGCTTCTGCCAGGCGTTGCCGATCGGCTGCATGCGCGTCTTCATGACGCCCTCCTGCAGCTCGGCGGTGACGTTGGACAGCCGCTGCAGCGGCACCTTGAACTCGGTGTCCTCGTTGCGGCGGGAGATCTCCAACAGCTGGTTGCGGGTCAGCACCAGCTCGGAGACCATGGTCATCAGATGCTCCAGCGTATCCACGTTGACGCGGATCGACTGGTTGGCGATGCGGTCGCCTTCGCCGGCACTCTCGTCGGCCATCGACTTCTTCGGCGCGGGCTTTTGCTTGGCGGCTTCCTTCGCTGCCGGGGCTTCAACCACCGGCGCGGGCTCGGCCTTGGCTTCAGCCTTGGCAACGGGCGCCGCAGGCACCGGCGCTTCGATCGCGGTCTCGCGGAACGCGCGCTCGAGCTCGTCGAGCGAGACTTCGCCGGGACGCAACGGGCGCTCCAGCGTCTGTTCGATCAGCGTGCCCGTGGTCATCTCCTTGGCGGGCGCAGCGGCGGGGGCTTCCGGCGCCAGCGGCGGCGCGTCGGCAACGGGAGCTGCGCCAGCCGCCATGGCCGCCATGCCCTGCTCGACCATCGCCTCCAGCTTGTCGATGAGGTCGCGGTCATTGCCCTCCGGCTCGGCTTCGGTCGCCTCGAGGCCAGCCAAAATCTCCTTGATGCGGTCGATCGAGGACAGGATCACCGTCACCGCCTGCCCGGTCACCGGCATGCCGTCGCGGAATTTGCCCATCAGCGTCTCGCCGGCATGCGCCAGCGCTTCCAGCCGCGGCAGGCCGAGGAAGCCGCAGGTGCCCTTGATGGTGTGGACCAGGCGGAAGATGTTATCCAGGATCTTGGCGTTGTTCGGCTCCTGCTCGAACTTCACCAGCTGATTGTCGACGGTGTCCAGGCTCTCGCTGGTCTCCGTCAAAAACTCCCGCAACAGATCATCCATGAAAACAGGCCTTCATACAGGAAGGGCGCGCACGAGGCGTGATGCGCCATTTCAGAATGGGGCCAGCTTCACCGCAAAGCGTTTAATATTGGTTGAGTAAGTGCAAAAGAACGGAACCAACAAAGAGATAAGGCGCTCCGGACAAACCGAAGCGCCTCGTAAAGATTGGATTAAGACTTCGAGAGCGAAGGGCGCGTTTACGAAGCGGTAACGGTGATGGCTTCGCCTTCCGGTGCGAGCCTCACGGTGAGCCCGCAGGCTTGCGCCAACAGCCTGGTATAATAAGGCTGGATTGCATGCGCATCTGCGGCAGGCCCGCGCTCGCCGCTCAGGAGCTCGGAGATGTTCTGCGGCAGGCGCGCATTGTGTCCGGTCGCGGTGATGCGGAAGCTCATCGTCTCGCCCTCGCCGATCGGATCGATCGTCAGCATGCCGCCGCGCGGGATCGTGTGCTGGGCAACCACCAGCATGTTGAGCAGCAGCTTGACGCGATTCTTCGGCAGCAGGAGCCGCGGCAGATTCCAGGTGATCGAGCACTTGCCGTCCTCGATGTGGCCGCGCGCCATGGTCTGGGCATCGCCGAGATCGATCTGGGCGCCCGAGGACCCAGCGGCGCCGAAAGCAAGGCGGCAGAACTGGAGCCGGGCCGAGGCCGTCTTGGCGCTCTTGCGAATGAGGTCGAGCGCGAACTCGCGGTCCTCGGGCTTGGGATCGTCGTCGAGCACTTCGAGCCCATTGACGATGGCGCCGACGGGGCTGATGAGATCGTGGCAGACCCGCGAGCACAAGAGCGCGGCGAGTTCGAGCATATCGGGAGCAGTAACGGTCGCGGGCGACGAGGCGTCAGACATATAATGGGGTCCTGGAGAGTTCCTGGAATTGCACGGCGCTGGACGCCGCGAATCACGCATGCTTGACGGATGCTGCGGGTTCTAACATTCGCAAGCCCGCGGCAGCTAGCTTGCGATCACGTCGAGGCGGCCATAAGCCCCCAATCGGATCAATCCTGGCGAATCAGTCGAGGAGGAACGAAATTGCCGATGAATGAGGCATCCAAGTGAAGCGGATCATCGACGGCGCGGCCGCATCCGGCCTGATGGAGCCGCTCACCGCGCTGGTGGTCAAGGCAGGCGAAGCGATCCTTGCCGTCAACCGCGCGGCGATGCGGGTGGACGGCAAGCAGGACGGCTCGCCGGTGACCGAGGCGGATCTTGCCGCCGACCGCATCATCGCGGAGGGTCTCGCGCAGCTTGCGGCCGACGTGCCGACGCTGTCGGAAGAGCGGAGCCAGCTCGCCTCGCCGCCGTTTCGCGAAAGCTTCTTCCTGATCGATCCGCTCGACGGCACCAAGGAATTCGTTGCCGGCCGCGACGAGTTCACCGTCAACCTCGCCCTGGTGACTGAAGGCGTGCCGCTGCTCGGCATCGTCTCTGCGCCCGCGCTCGGGCTGCTCTGGCGCGGCATTGTCGGCCGCGGCGCCGAGCGCGTGAGCTTTGACGGCGCAACCATCGGCGCGGCCGAGCCGATCCATACCCGCAAGCTTCCGGCGCCGGGCGAGCCCTGGATCGCGGCGGTGAGCCGCTCTCACGGCGATCCCAAGAGCGAGGCGTTCATCGATGGCAGGCCCAATGCGGTCAGGCGGACGGTCGGCTCGGCCGTGAAATTCGGCCGGATCGCGGAAGGCAGCGCCGACATCTATCCCCGCTTCGGACCGACCTCGGAATGGGACGTCGGGGCCGGCTCTGCGGTCGTGACCGCGGCCGGCGGCAGGGTGACCGACGGCCAGGGCGGCGAGCTCCGCTTCGGCCAGCGCAGCGGCAATGGTTTCATCATCCCGGAGTTCGTCGCCTGGGGCGACCCGCAGGCGGTCGACCGCTACTGACCGAGCTGGTCCTGGAGGGCCGGCCAGCGCTTGCCGACCTCATAGAGGAAACGCTCCGGGTCGGCAGCGAAGGCGTCGCGATTGGCTTCGCGGCTGAACAGATAGAGCCGCTGCGCCACGAGCGCGAAGAAGCGGGGATTGCCGGCGATGACGACGCCGCGGGCGATATCGGCGGGATCATAGCCGCCGAATTGCGGCCCGTAGATATCGGGATGGGACAGGAAGGAGGCCCGGTTGCCCTCGTTGCGGAAGCGCCAGACCGCGCCCCAGAGGTTCGCCTCGAACTGCGCCTTCCCTCGCACGGCCGCGCCATCGACGAAATAGGCGACGGGATCGAAGCCCTCGATGGCGACGCCACTGAACCGGTTGACGACGATCCGCTCGGTGGTGGCAGCCCTTGCCGGCAACCCTGCGCAGATGATCCAAATGCCCGTCAGCAGGCAGACGAGGCAAACGCGGCGGCCGATCAAGGCAATTCCGGGGCGCAAAGGGCTATCTTCCTGCCGTTGTGCCGTCATAGTTGCTGCGGATAACATCCGAGTCGAGGGGACATCCGGTGCAACCTAGAACCGTGCCTGTTGGCATCAGGTTAAGGAAGCGATCGGTTTCGATACCAGGGGTTCTTTTATGACTTTCGCATCACGCCTTGCTGCGCTCGCGCTCGCCGCGATGGTCGGCTGGATCGTGCCGGCCTCCGCCCAGCAGGCGCCGCCGCCCAACCTGCCGCCGCCGCAGCGCACCCCGACGCCCAGCACCTATGGGCCGGACGAGCTCGTGACCGCCGGTCATCGCTTCTTCGGCAACGTCTCGCGCGGGCTCGCCTCGATCATCGAGAAGGCGGTCAGCCAATGGGGTCTGCCGAACGGCTATATCCTGGGTGAGGAAGGTTCCGGCGCCTTCGTCGCCGGCCTGCGCTACGGCGAGGGCACGCTCTACACCAAGAACGCCGGCGACCTGCGCGTCTATTGGCAGGGCCCCTCGCTCGGCTTCGACTGGGGCGGCGACGGCGCCCGCACCATGACGCTGGTGTATAACCTGCCCGCGACCAACGCGATCTACCAGCGCTTCGCCGGCCTCGACGGCTCGGCCTATATCATCGGCGGCTTCGGCATGACGGCGCTCACCGCCAACAACATCGTGCTGGTGCCGATTCGCTCCGGCCTCGGCCTGCGGCTGGGAGCCAATATCGGCTATCTCAAATACACGCCGCGTGCGACCTGGAACCCGTTTTAGGGCTCTTCTCCCAGCTGGGTACGGATCAAGGTTAACGACAGGGCGGGTCTGGCTTTTTGCCGGCCCGCCATGGCATTGTCGTTGGTAAATTTTTCCTTAGCTCTGGGAGTTTTGGCCCATGGTCGAACCGATCATGTACCTGGCGATCGGTTTCCTGCTCTCGATGCTGTGCGGGCTTGCCCTCGTGCCGCTGGTGCATAACCGCGCGGTGCGCCTGACCACACGCCGGCTCGAGGCGGCCACCCCGCTGTCGATGGCCGAGATCCAGGCCGACAAGGACCAGCTTCGCGCCGAATTCGCCATGTCGGCGCGGCGGCTGGAGATGAGCGTCGAGCAGCTCAAGAACAAGACCACGAGCCAGCTCGCCGAGCTCGGCAAGAAGAGCGACGCCATCAACCGCATGAAGATCGAACTGGGCGAAAAGAACGCCACGATCTTCGCGCTCGAGGCGCGCGAGAAAGCGGTGAAGGAGCAGCTCCGCGCCACCGAGGAGGAGTTCAACGCCAAGACCGAGGCGCTGCACGCCGCCGAGCTGGCGCTGAGCGACAAGCAGGCCGAGCTCGCCAAGATCAACTCCGAACTGTCCGACCGTTCGATCATGGCGGAGAGCCGCCAAGTCGAGCTCGTCGTCGTCCGCGCGCAGATCGAGGAATTGAAGAACCGCGTCGGCGATGCCGAGAAGGAGTTTGCCGCGACGCAAGCGCGCCTTGCGCACGAGCGGACCGAATCCGAGACCGCCTCGCGCGAACTCGGCGAGGCGCGCGGCCGCGTCGAGAATTTGAGCCAGCGCGTCACCGAGCTGGATCGCCAGCTCATCGTGCAAGTGAAGGAGGCCGAGATGCTGTCGGGCCGCGTCGCCGACCTCGAGGGACGCCTCGCCACGCAGGGCAAGCTGCTCGCCGAGCGCGACTATGAGAACAACCAGCTGCGCCAGGCCAATGAAAGTGCCGAACGCACCGTCAAGGAGCTCCGCGTCGAGATCGCCGCCTTGAGCGGCGGCAAGTCGTCGGCCGCGTTCGAAGCGCTGCGCGCGGAGAAGACCGCGCTGGAAGAGCAACTCCGTACCGCGCGCGACGAGCGCGCAAAGCTTCAGCGCGACATCAACGCGATCCAGCAGCAGGCGGAGAGCTCCTGGGCGACCGAGCGCATGGAGAACGCGCTGTTGCGCGAGCGCATCAACGACATCGCCGCCGAGGTCGCCAAGCTCGCGATGCAGCTCGAAGGCCCGAACTCGCCGATCGAGGCGCTGCTCGCGGCCGAGGCGGGCGAGCCGCCGAAGCCGGCGCCGCGCCCGGCCAACGATGCCGCGAGCAACGGCGCGGCCGGTAGCACCCTGCCCGAAGGCGGCGGAACGCTCGCCGAGCGCATCCGTGCGCTCCAGGCCCACGCCTCGCGTGCCCGCCAACAGGGCGCGTAATTGGGCCAAAACCCGGCTTCCTACCGAATTGCCTGGCTTGCAGCAGGTTTTCCGGCCCCACGGCGCCTGGAAACTTGACACCTTGGGCCCGCACTTCTAAATCGCGGGCTCCGATGTGCCGGCCGGCCGAAAGTCCGGCCGCCTGCATGATGGTCCCGGGCGCATAGCTCAGCGGGAGAGCGTTCCCTTCACACGGGAGAGGTCCAAGGTTCGATCCCTTGTGCGCCCACCATTTAGCATTTTAGGACAGCTAGTTAGGGATCTTATTCCCTTGATGTGTGCCCCGAAAAAGCTGGGGCACAGCAGGGGCACAATGGGCTTTGACAAAAATTGCTCCACCCGGAGCTAACCCTCGCAGGCACCCATCGACAATGCCCGCTCCTGACCGGTTGCGAGATACTTTAGCGCAGACCGCTAAGCTTATGGTCAGGTACGAAGGTTACGCGCCCCCTCGCACGCCCTCACCGTTGAGGCTCCTTTTGAGAGGGCGGCGTCGCGCTATGAAGGCGCGCATGACGCTCATGCCCGGCGCGGCGTACAGGGACGTGCGCAGTTGTCCTATCCCTGAGAGCCGTAGCAGCACCACCATCCCCTCGATGACTTCAAGGACGGAAACTCCGCCACGCCGTCTCCAACCGCATGAGCGCCTCCGTCGTCGGAGGCAGCCGGCCGCGATCGAGTTCGGACAGCTTGAGTTTGCTGCCGACTGAATTTGCGCAATCGAGCGGCTAATCGACGGGTGCGCGGTGTTGAGCTTGTTTGCGGCCGCGATCTCGTGCGGTGAGTATGAACGCGCGAAAAGCCTCGATCTGACGAAAATTCAGGCGCTGCGCCATACGCGAGCCCCGACTAAGGCGATGCGTCAGGCATCAACGGCGCGGGACGATATGGTAACCAGGTACAGGGATGTCACAACGACCGCGGATACCATCTGCGAAGCCCATTCATGCGGGTGCATTGGCCATGAGATAGGTGGCGAAGCTGACGTATTTGTTCAGTTTAAGACAGTCGAGAAGGCGGGCTACACCGCTCTTTGTGAGGGGGCCCGGGTCAGCTTCGAGCGCAAGACGGGCAGCTCGGGCAAAGTGCAGCACCACGATAAGAGTCCTCATTGCCTCCGGTTTCCTGCGACGCCTGAACCTCGTTTATCGAGTCAGACGGACTGCCGGCGAGCTCCGCGATTGCGGACGTCGAAGCCATGCGCAGTCAGATAGTGGCGTGCCCGCGCGTTTCCTTCGGGCAAACTTTCGATGAGGCGCTCCGCGGCGTTGGCGTAGACTTCCTCGACGGGGTCGGCGGCGACCGGCAGACCCTCGCGCGTGACGGGCGTCCATTTCCTCTCGGTCAGAACGGAAAGCCGTCCGGCGGACCCTTCTCTGACGCGAACGAAGCGCAGTTTCTTCCACGACGAGGGAGGCGCGGCGGCGACGTCCTCGAGATAGATGTCCGAAGAGATGTTCTCGTCGGAAAGCCAGGACCACAGCGACCGGGCGGAGGTGTAATCCACCAGCACCAGCGCGTTGGCATCTTCGGCCGCAACCTCGTCCACCACGCGTCGCACGAAGGACAGGAAGTTTTCGCGCCTCTCGGGCTGCTTCTCTCCGAGCGATGTGATTCCGGCCGACGCGACCGCGGTCAGCGTCTTCGAGAGAGCTTCGAACTTACCGGTATCCACCGCGCCGTTGCGCAGAAATCCGAGTCCCCGCCAGACAATCGCGCTCTCGAGGATGCTCTGATCCCCATACGATCGGACGAACAGCGTCTCTTCGTCAGTCATTCGGGATCCATTTCCGGGAAGATCACGTTGGCGCAGTTCCGCAGCGGATGCAGGAAAGGCTCGTAGAGGAGCCGGTAGACCTCGCGTTCGACCGCATCGGCGGAGGAGAGAAGCTCCTGCAGAACGTCGCGCATCGCCACGATCATGCTTGAGCGTTACAGAGAAGGATTGATACAGCCATAGCATAAGACCGCCTTAATGCGCTAAATATACGCGGCACCGAAGACATACTTTGCCCGCATCGCGCCCTCCGCCGCTGGGCGTTGTAGATGCTTCTTGAACGAGCTCCTCGGCACGCGAGCTGCGAAGAGAGGTGGTCGCCCAACTGCGTCGACACCGGCGGCGATGGCGGACTATTTTCTTGAATTGATGTAATTCTTGCTGCAAGCGTCGTATAGATGTTTGATTTGCTCCGGTGTAACTTTCGGGAGCGAGAATGATGGCCAACGCGCTCGATATCTATAAGGCTCATCCGGTACGATCGCAGCTCGGCATGAGAGCGGCACAATATGTCCGCATGTCGACACAACGGCAGCAATACTCGATTCAGAATCAGGCTGCTGTGATTGCAGCATACGCGCACGCCCATAGCCTGACCATTGTACGAACCTATCGCGACGAGGGAGAGAGCGGCCTGCTCATCAAGAACAGGGCCGGCCTTATACAGCTCATCAAGGATGTCCAAACAGGAGAAGCCGATTTCGGTCATATTCTGGTCTATGACGTAAGCCGGTGGGGCCGCTTTCAGGACGTCGATGAGAGCGCGTATTACGAATTCGTATGCAAACAGGCAGGCATCAACATCGTGTATTGTGCTGAGCAGTTTGACAATGACGGCAGCGTGCTCTCCAGCATCATCAAAAACATCAAGCGCGTAATGGCAGCCGAGTACAGTCGTGAGCTTTCGGCGAAGGTCCACGCTGCGCAGTGCCGGTTCGCCCGACTTGGCTTCAAGGTCGGAGGTCGCCCTGGTTATGCTCTCTTGCGAGAACTTGTCGATCAGAGTCAGCGGTCGCGAGGTGTGCTGAAGAACGGTGACCAAAAGTACCTCATGACTGATCACGTCCGAGTGCGACCCGGCATTCCCGAGGAAGTAGCCGTGGTGAAGTGGATCTTCGAGCGCTTTCTGCAGGTAAAGTCGGAAGCGACTATCGCCCGGGAGCTAAACCGGAGGGCCATACTCACAAGCACGGGAGTTCGGTGGACGCGCGCAGCGGTTAACACGGTGCTTAGAAACGAGAACTACATTGGAAACCTGACCTTCAACCGCCGATCACGCAAGCTGCGGCGGAACTGCACCTGCAATCCTCCCGAGCTTTGGATCACCAGCGAGAGATGTATCGAGCCGATCATCGAACGCGAAGTCTTCCTGAAAGTAAACAAGATCATTGAGGAACGGCGTGTCGATCTCACTGAAGAGGAGATGCTTGCCCGTCTACGCAAAACGCTGCTCAAGGAAGGGCGCCTGAGCTCTGCTATCATAGCCAGCACGGTCGGCCTTCCCTGCGCTTCGACCTATCAAACTCACTTCGGCAGCATGATGAACGTGTATCGGTTAATCGGCTACGCTCCCAAGCGAAACTATGCATTTCTTGAGTCGCGTCCGCGCTGGGCGGAGCAAGAGGCCAAGCTGGGCTCTCACATCGCCATGGCCATCAGGAAAGCTGGTGGTCGCATCACCTCTAGCAACCGGACCGATTACTTGCGCGTGCGTGGATCGGTCAACATCTCAATTCGATCAGCCCTCTGCTGCGGAAGGCAAAATCGAGCGCCGTATTGGTCGATCAAGCGCAGGGCACGCCTGCCTCAGGGCTGGATCGCCGCCATCAGGCTGTCTGAGCATAACGAGTCAGTGCTCGATTACGTACTGCTGTCGGCCGACGGGAAAGTAAAACGAACCATAAACTTTTCTGAGAGGGCTCGCGTTCGTCGTGGAATCGCTCGCTTCGATACCCCTGACGCTTTGGCTCGAGCGATCGCCAAGCTAGTAACACTTAAAGACCGTTGTGCACCAGCACTACAGGACAAGCGATCGAGACCAAAGCAGCTCCACACCAAGAACGCCCGCGCGCGGCGCTGATCAGACGCAGGCACGAAACTCCGCAAAGCAGTGCTTTATAATCTTTTGGAAGCTTGTCCAGATTTCGAGCGCCTTCACTCTTGCCGCGTGCCGCATCATGTTCCACGAGCCAAATCCGTGATCATGCGCGCACACTGACCCATTTCCACGCCGGGCTGGCCGAACATACGACAGCCGATCCAACACTCTTTGCTCGGCCGCATTTTCGGGTTTGATCGAAATTCGACACCATTTAAATTGGCAATGGAGCGCGCCGAGTGATCGAGTCCCGTGGCATGTCGAAAGAACAGGCTGCCGCTTACGCAGGTTGCGAGTCGATTTCGGCGTTCCACGACTGGGTTCGACGCGGAATTATGCCGAAGTCAATTCCTGGAACACGCAAATGGGATAGAAAAGCAATCGATGCAGCCCTTGACCGGATGTCTGGTCTCGACTCTAAAATTCGACCGCAGCTGTCACCCTACGACGAATGGAAGGCTTCGCAAAATGCGGATGCGGCTCAGAGGCATCAACAGCTTAACAAAACGGCTCGCTGACGGGACGGTCAAGACGTACTGGTACGCATGGAAGGGCGGTCCACGTATCGATGCAGAGCCTGGCACACCGGATTTCGTACGGCTGTACAGTGAGGCGATTGCGGCCAGACCGAAGAAGGATGCAGAAACGTTTAGCTCGCTCATCGACTACTTCAAAGATCAGAGCGAGTACACGGGTCTTGGCGACAAGAGCAAGCGCGCCTACGACCAGTATCTCGCTCTGATCGAGGGCAAGTTTGGCGGGATGCCGCTTGGCGCGATCGAGGACAGGCGTGCACGGGGGGACTTCAAGGCATTTCGGAATACGTTCGCGTCCACACCGCGTAAGGCGGATTACGTCTGGACGACGATCGCGCGAGTGCTCTCGGTCGCAAAGGACCACGGCAAGATCGGTGTGAACGTCTGCGAACGTGGCGGGCGGCTTTATGAATCCGATCGCTCGGAGATAATCTGGACCGCCGACGACATCCGTGCCTTTTGCAGTGTGGCGTCTATCGAGCTGCAGGCCGCTCTCCTGCTTGCGCTATGGACAGGCCAGCGCCAGGGAGATCTGCTACGGCTGACCTGGAGCCACTACGATGGCACGTGTATCCGGATGCGCCAGTCAAAGGGCCGCGGCAATAAGGGGCGGCAGCGCGTAACGATACCAGTCGGACCACCGCTGAAGGAGGCCCTCGATGCTGCGCTTAAGGAGAAGCGTTCAGCTGTCACCATTTTGGTCAACTCGTTCGGCCGCCCCTGGACGGAAGACGGTTTCCGGACAAGTTGGGACAAGGCATTCAAAAAGACGTCGCTGAAAGACTTGCACTTTCATGATTTGCGCGGAACGGCGGTCACCCGGCTTGCGCTGTCGAACTGCTCAGTGCCCGAGATCGCCGCGATTACTGGACACTCCATGGCTACGGTGCAGCAGATACTGGACGCACACTACCTCGGGGGTCGCGTCGAACTCGCGGAATCAGCGATCAAGAAGCTGAGCGCGGTCTACGGATAGAGAAGCAGCGAGAATTTGGGATGTGGACGGTTCCAGGTGAAGGCGTTCACCGGTCGCCAAGGCTTCTGCGTGAGAGAGCGCTCCACGCCGCCGGGAATGAGATAGCCGCTGCGGTAACGCGCAGCCATCCCGCCAGTCAATTGCTGAGCAGACGGCAGTGTCGACGAGCACGGAAACCGAACAAAAACTCCCAACTGACCTCCCAACTGAAAGGTCCGTTCTGCGCGAGGTCTGGCCAAGTCTTTGAAAAGCTTGGTGGGCGCACCAGGGCTCGAACCTGGGACCCGCTGATTAAGAGTCAGCTGCTCTACCAACTGAGCTATGCGCCCGAAAGGCGGTTAAAGCCTTGCGAGGCCGGTCGTTTAGCAAAGCGATCCGGGTATGGCAAGCGATGGGACGCAAGTTTTCCAAGGCTTCGTCCACACGTCCAAAAAAGCGAAAAGCCGCCGGATTCCAGCGGCTTCGCCAGGGTTAATCCGGGGACAATCCGGCCCCCCCTTAGAGCCGGCCTTCGCCGTCCCGGTCCGGACCGCCGTCGCGGTCGAAACGGTCACGGTGGAAGTGCTCCATGCCGCGCTCCATCATGCGGTCCATGCCGCGTTCCATGAAGTTGCGGGGCGGGCTGTCCTCGCCGCCGCCGAATGGGCCGCGGTGGCGGGTCAGCACCGCGAGGCGCCGCTTCTGGCCCTCGTCCAGCGTCTTGTAGAGCGGATCGGCGGCATCGGCGATCTTCTTCAGGGCCGCGGAACTGGCGCCCATGTCCTCGGCGCGCTGGCGCAGGCGCGCAATCGGATCCTCCGGCTTGTCGGTATCGCCCGGGCCGGCATTCATCCGCGCATTGGCGCGGTCGATGCGCAGCTTGGCGAAATCGCGCACGGCGGCCTCGACCGGCGGCCACAGCTTCTCCTGATCGGCATTGAGCTTCAGGCCGGCATGGACGGCGGCGATCCGCGCGTCGACGAAGGCGGCGCGGTCCTCGGGGTTCATGCGGATGTGATGGAAGCGCTCCATCCACGGGCGATGATATTGAGCATAGACCACGCCCGAGCCGGCGATGCTGAGCACGGCAATGGCAGCGATGGTGAACTTCCTCATACGGACCTCCTCTGGAAGGATGCCCTGAGGATGAGCGCGGTGCGGCTGGCGCGCAACTTACAACTTGGACAGGAAGCGGCGCTCTTACGACGACGTGACGCCTGATTTTACCGCCAGCCACAATTGGAAATCATTCGCAACAAAAGGCTTCCGTGCAGCTCGCACGGAAGCCCCCTTCATCGTCTTTCCAGATCAGTTGGTCGTGCTCTTGGCTTCCCTCAGGAATTCGTCGATCAGCGGCTGGCCGACGCGGCTTGCGGCGTCCTTGTAGACCGGCTCCATCGCCTTGCGCATCGCCTCGTCCTGCTCGCCCGTGAGCTTGATGATCTCGCTCTTGCCGCTCTTCTTGATCTCGGCGAGCGCGTCGTCGTTCTCCTTCTGCGACTGCGCGTTGCTGAAGGCGGTTGCTTCCTTCATCGCCTTCGAAAGCTGGTCGCGGATGTCGGCCGGCAAATCGTCCCAGAACTTCTTGTTCACGATCACGACGTAGCCGATGTAACCGTGATTGGTCTCGGTGATGTACTTCTGCACCTCGTGCATCTTCTGGGTATAGATGTTCGACCAGGTGTTCTCCTGTCCGTCGACGACGCCGGTCTGGAGTGCCTGGTAGACTTCCGAGAACGCCATCACCTGCGGCAGCGAGCCGAGCGCCTTGAACTGGGCCTGGAGCACGCGCGAGGACTGGATGCGGAATTTCACGCCCTGATAGTCGGCAGGCGCGATCAGCTTCTTGTTGGCGCTCATCTGCTTGAAGCCATTGTCCCAATAGGCAAGTCCCGTGATGCCCTTGGCGTCCAGGAGCTTGAGCAGCTTTGCGCCGAGCGGGCCTTCCGTCACCTTCCGCAGCGTCTTCAGGTCGGGAAGGATGTAGGGCAGATCGAACACCTCGAACTCGCGGATGCCGAGCGGACCGAATTTCGAGTTGGACGGCGCCAGCATCTGCACGCTGCCGAGCTGGAGCGCCTCGAGCTCTTCCTTGTCCTTGTAGAGCGTCGAGTTCGGATAGACTTCGACCTTGACCTTGCCGCCGGTGTACTTCTCGGCGAGCTCCTTGAATTTCTCCGCCCCTTTGCCCTTCGGCGTGTCGGTGGCGACGACGTGGCTGAATTTGATGATGATCGGGTCAGCGCTGGCGGGGCCGACAAGGCCCAAGGCCAAAGCCGCGACGGAGGCCGCGATCGCAAAGGTGCGCATAATCTCTCCCTGGTGTTATTGGGCCGCCCAGCATGCCGAGCGGCCTATCCTCATGCCGACAGCATCAATACAGGCCGGCAGCCTGCACGGCTATTGGCCGTTAGCAGGGCAGGTATTCATGGTGAATGCCGCGAGCATCGCTGCGCCCTCTCCCGCTTGCGGGAGAGGGTTGGGGAGAGCGCGGGGACATTCCCTGTGAGAACGGAGCCTTCACCCGCCTCGCTCCGGCGCGCAAGTGCGCTGCCGAGCGCGTCGGCCTCTCCCGCCAGCGGGAGAGGCGGAGTCAGCTGCGTCAGCTCGCCGCTGCCGCCGTCACCGTATCGCGCTGGCGCTTCATGACGATCTTGTTGAGCGCGCCGAGATAGGCCTTTGCGGAGGCCACCAGCGTATCCGGGTCGGCCGCACGCGCCGTCATCGAACGGCCGTCCTGCGACAGCCGCACCGAGACCTCGGCCTGTGCGTCGGTGCCTTCGGTTACCGCGTGAACCTGGTACAGCTCGAGTTTGGCCTCGTGCGGCACCAGGCGCTTGATGCAGTTGAAGACCGCGTCGACCGGACCGTTGCCCTCGGCCTCCTCGATCTTGATCTGACCGTCGACGTCGAGCTTCATGGTCGCACGCTGCGGGCCATGGGTGCCGGCGATCACGGTCAGCGAGGTCAGCTTGATGCGGTCGTGCGAGGCCGCGATCTCCTCATCGACCAGCGCCTCGATGTCCTCGTCGTAGATGTCCTTCTTGCGGTCGGCCAGCGCCTTCATCCGCGTGAACGCATCTTCCAGCTGGTTCGGACCGAGCTTGTAGCCCATCTCCTCGAGCTTGTGCACGAAGGCATGACGGCCGGAATGCTTGCCCAGCACCAGCGAGGACTGCTTCAGGCCGACCATCTCGGGGCGCATGATCTCGTAGGTGGAGGCGTCCTTCAGCACGCCGTCCTGGTGGATGCCGCTCTCATGCGCGAACGCGTTCCGGCCGACGATGGCTTTGTTGTACTGCACCGGGAACGAGGTCGCCGCCGATACCATCTTCGAGGCGCGGGTCAGCTGCGTGGTGTCGATCTTGTTCCAGTACGGGAATTTGTCGTTGCGCACGTTGATCGCCATCACGATCTCTTCGAGCGCCGCGTTACCGGCGCGCTCGCCGATGCCGTTGATGGTGCACTCGACCTGGCGCGCGCCGCCGACCACGCCGGCCAGCGAGTTCGCCACCGCCATGCCGAGGTCGTTATGGCAGTGCACGGAGAACACCGCCTTGTCCGAGTTCGGCACGCGCTCGATCAGCGTCTTCATGAAGTGGGTGTATTCCTCCGGCACCGTATAGCCGACGGTGTCGGGGATGTTCACCGTGGTGGCGCCGGCTTTGATCACGGCCTCTACGATGCGGCACAGAAAGTCCATCTCGCTGCGGGTGCCGTCCTCGGCCGACCATTCGACGTCGTCGATCTGGTTGCGGGCGCGGGCGACCATGGCGATCGAGGTCTCGATCACCTGCTCCGGGGTCTTGTTCAGCTTCACCCGCATGTGCAGCGGCGAGGTCGCAATCACGGTGTGGACGCGACCGCGCTTGGCGAACTTCACCGCCTCGGCGCAGCGGTCGATGTCGGCCGGGTGCGCGCGCGACAGGCCGGCGATCACCGAATTCTTGGAGCGGCGTGCGATCTCGCTGACCGCCTGAAAGTCGCCTTCGGAGGTGATCGGGAAGCCGGCCTCGATGACGTCGACGCCCATGTCGTCCAGGAGTTCGGCGACCTCGAGCTTCTCCTCGAAGGTCATGGTGGCGCCGGGGCACTGCTCGCCGTCGCGCAACGTGGTGTCGAAAATGATGACGCGGTCCTTGTCGGACTTGTTCACGGTGGCCATTCCAAATTTCCTTTTGAGCTTTTGCGCCGTTCAGTCTGCTGGGCGCTTGAGGTGTCCGGTGATCTCGACCAACCCCTGAGCGCCCAGGCGCGTGGCGCCCAGCCGGCCCTCAGGGGCAGCTAAGAAGAAGCCCGCCAAGGAGGAGGGTGGGCAGCGCGGCCGGGATCGTGGCGGCGGCCGCAGCCACCTCACCCGAAATCCCATCGATTTGGCCGCGAATCAGCATTGCCAGACCCTTTTTGAGCCCACAATCCTCGGTCAAAACCGTTGACGGTTGGTTGCCGGGAGGCTCGATGCGCCCGTTTCTAGACGAGAAACGGCCGCAACTGCAACGCCAAAAGATGGTCAGGAGAGCTGACCTAGTAGAGGGGAATTTGTCGGCTAGCGCGCGACTGCCGGCTATCCGGTGCCGGTGCGACGGGCGCGGGCCCTGCTCTCCCAGCGGTTCAGCATCTGGCCAAGCTCGCCGGTGGTAACCACGGAGGCGCCGGCGTTCGTGATCTCGTTGGTGTTTGCCGGCGCGTGGGCGGAGAGCCAATCCGGCTCAGTGTATTCACGCCAGCGGCGTGCCTCCGCCCGCCTTTTGCGGGAGACGTAGTCCCGCGTGAAGTAGCCGGCCGCAAATGGGATCGCGAGCAGAATGACCAGGACGACAATTTGCACAATGAGCTCCGGCTTTATCCCCGTCAGCCTCCAACCCAAACGCATTCGAAGGTGACGAAATTGCGACCCGCCTCGCGCAGCGGTTTCGATTCCACCCCTCGCAACCGGCTGCGGACCGCATTAACCTCCGCCCGCTCGGCCGGATCAACCGGCCAGCGAACATGATCGGGAGGACGCGATGACACGCCAAGAGGCTCGTGACGGAGAGCAGCGTGACCACGATGGTGCGCTGTCACGACGAACACTCGTCCAAGGAGTTGTACAAGGGCTTGCGCTCGGCGCCGCCGCCACAATGGCCGGAGCCGGCTCCGCGCTGGCGCAGGCCGGCCCCGCCGCACCGCCAACGACGATCACCACCCCGCCGCGCGACTTCGGCCCCAGTGGCGCGCCGACCACCTATTTCTGGGACCCCGACATCATCGCCGTCGATCCGTCCTTCAACGATCTCGCGCAGCCTAACACCGCGATCAAGCGGCTCTACACCGGTGTGCTCTGGGCCGAGGGCCCGGCCTGGAGCGCGCAAGGACGTTATCTGCTGTGGAGCGACATTCCCAACAACCGTCAGATGCGCTGGAGCGAGGACGACGGTCGCGTCAGCGTGTTTCGTGCGCCGTCCAACAATTCCAACGGCAACTCATTCGACTTCCAGGGCCGCCAGCTTTCCTGCGAACACCTGACGCGTCGGGTGACCCGCTATGAGCATGACGGCACCGCCACCGTGCTCGCGGACTCCTATCAGGGCAAGAAGCTGAACTCGCCGAACGACATCGCCGCGCATCCCGACGGCAGCTACTGGTTTACCGATCCGCCCTATGGCGGCCAGCTCTACGAAGGCGAGCCCGATGTCGCAGGCGGCCCGAGCAATGCAGGCGGCAAGCTCAATCCGCGGATCGGACAACCCGCCGGCTTCGTGGCAGGCAAGCGCGAGTTGCCGACCAACTGCTATCGCATCGACCCTTCGGGCCGCATCGACCTCGTCGTCACCGAAGACCAGGTGCCAGATCCGAACGGCCTCTGCTTCTCACCCGATTACAAGAAGCTCTACATCGCCTCGACCGGCAAGGGACCGGGCGACACCGGAGCGGGCGGCAAGGGCGAGATCTTCGTGTTCGACGTCGGCAGCGACAACAAGCTCTCCAACCCTAAGAAGTTCAGCGATTGCGTGATCGACGGCGTGAAGTGCGGGCCGGATGGCCTGCGCTGTGACGTCAACGGCAATGTCTGGGCCTCCAGCAATGCCGGGCGCGCCGTCGGCTACAACGGCGTGACGGTGTGGTCACCGGACGGCAAGCTGCTCGGCCGCATCCGCCTGCCGGAAGTATGCGGCAACGTCTGCTTCGGTGGCCCCAAGCGCAACCGCCTGTTCATGGCCGCGAGCCAGTCGCTCTACGCGGTCTACACGGCGACGCAAGGCGCCGGCCCGGGCTGAGCGATGCAAGCTCCATTGCGAAGCGGCGCCGGCGCTCCTCGCCGGCGCCGAATTGTTTTGATAATCCTTCGGCGCGCGAGTGCACTTCGAGGAGAAAACCATGCGTGTCGTGATCTGCGGCGGCGGCGTGATCGGCGCATGCACTGCTTGGTTTCTGCGGCGCCGCGGCATCGACGTGACTGTCGTGGAGCGAACCGAGATCGCGGCCGCCGCGTCCGGCAAGGCTGGTGGCTTCCTGGCGGGCGACTGGTGCGCCGGCACGCCGCTCGATGCGCTGGCGCGGCGTAGCTTTGCGCTTCACGCACAACTGCCGGAGCAGATCGCGGGCGATTGGGGCTATCGCGCGATGTCCGCATATAGCGGATTCGTTGCAGCCGATAGTGATCCTCGCCGGGACTCACCATCCGCGCTCGGCTGGCTGAGTGACGGCGTCATCATCGCACAGCGCATCGGCACGCCAAAAACCACTGCGATCGTCCATCCCGGAAAATTCACGTCGGCCACGATGAACGGGGCACTCGCGCTAGGTGCGGAGCTTCGCCTCGGCCGCGTCACCGGCATCGTGCGCGACGCAGATGAAATAGCCGCAAAGGGCGTCGAGATCGACGGAGACATCATCGAGGCGGACGCCGTCGTCATCGCCATGGGACCATGGTCGCTGCTGGCCTCGCAATGGATGAGCCTGCCCGCGGTCTACGGCCAGCGCAGCCCGAGCATCGTGTACGACACCGGCGCGGACGTGCCGGCCGATGCGCTGTTCCTCGAGCACGAGGACGGCGGCAGCGCCGTGTCGATCGAGGTTTTCCCGCGCGCCGATGGTAGCACGCATATCACGGCACTCTCCGACGTCGCGCCGCTGCCGCTCGATCCCGCAGCCGTGACGCCCGACCAGGACGCGATCGCGCGCCTGGAGGCGATGAGCGAGCGGCTGTCGCCGCTGTTCCGGCCCGAGAAGATCATCGCGCGGCAGGCCTGCTTCCGCCCGGTGACGCAGGACGGCTTGCCGTTGATCGGCAAGGTGCCGCAGAGCGAGGGTCTCTACGTTGCGACCGGACACAATGTCTGGGGCATTCTCAACGCACCCGCCACCGGTGAGGCGTTGGCGCAACTGATCGCCGAGGGGACAACGCAGATCGACCTCTCACCATTCGATCCCGCGCGGCTTAGTCCACTCGATCCGTCGCTGCTGCAAACGCGCTGAACCGAGCGAAGTCATGTTCGCGCGTACTTGCATGGGCGCCGACGAAATCTGCATGCCTAATGGCCCTGAGCCCCCGCTGCTCTCTATTTGCGCGGCGCTAGACTTTAGTCCGCCTCTCACAATCCTCAATGCAGTTTCACTTGCCGAGAATGCCCTCGCCGGTATAGTCGCGCCCCAATAGCTCACAAGAGGCTTGCTCAAGGGAGAAAAACAACATGAAGAAAAGACTCTCTGTTGCATTGCGAATTCGCTCGACGCCGCCGTGACCGGCGCGCCGGAGGACGTCGTCAGGACTGACGTCAGTCTCCAGAGCTCCATCAAGCCCACCGCAAATTGAACGGAACGGCATCCGGGCCTTGCCCGGAAAGCATTCCGCATGCGGTGCACGCAGCAGCTTTTCCTCCAAGCGGCAGCCAGACTGCCCGGCCAATTCTCAATGCGAGCATTCCAGATTTTGATCGACGGCTTTGCCATCAGCGCTCTCTACGCTCTCGGTGCAACCGGCTTCACGCTGATCTTCGGCGTCTCCGGCGTGCTCAACCTCTCTCACGGTGCCATCATGGTGGCCGCAGCGGTGGCGGCCTGGGCCGCCGCCAGCATCCTCAATGTCGGCACCTATGCCGGCGCGCTGATCGGCGTCGGCGTCGCGCTTCTCACCGCCTTCGCCACCTATTTCGCGGTGGTGAAGCCGATCCAGGATTCGCGGCGCATTCCGAACGAGGAGAAGGAGATCTTCGTCCTCACCGGCACCCTGCTGTGGGGCATCATGATCCAGGAGCTGATCGCCTATTTCTTCACCAACAACGCCAAGACCGTGCTGCCGATCGTCGACGGCGTGGTCGAGATCCTCGGCGTCCGCACGCCGCGCAACGAGATTTTCACGGCGATCGTCTGCTGCCTGGTCATCGCGCTGCTGTGGCTCCTGGTGAACCGCACCCGCACCGGCAAGGCCGTGCTGGCGGCCTCGATGAACCCGCGCGGTGTCACCCTGCTCGGGCTTGAGCTCACCAACATCTACATCGTGGTGTGGGCGATCTACGGCATCCTGGCCGGCATCGCCGGTGTGCTGCTCGGCATGTTCTTAGGGGTCAGCTCCTACAGCGTCGGTCCGCTGACCGCGAGCGCGTTCTCGATCGTCGTGCTTGGCGGGCTCGGCAGCGTGTCCGGCTCGCTGATCGCGGCCTTCGTGGTCGGCTATCTCGAGACCCTGACGGCCTACCTGCTCTCGCCGGCCTACCGCACCATCCCG
The DNA here is from genome assembly GCF_051853035.1 of Bradyrhizobium sp. SPXBL-04. NCBI lineage: Bacteria > Pseudomonadati > Pseudomonadota > Alphaproteobacteria > Hyphomicrobiales > Nitrobacteraceae > Bradyrhizobium > Bradyrhizobium sp. SPXBL-04. The sequence goes on from NZ_CP182472.1 coordinate 7,030,615, forward strand.
GCGCTGCTGCTGCTCGTGTTCGTGATGTACATCCGGCCCCAGGGCCTTCTTGGGAGGCGCTGAGATGTCTACCTTCTTCACCTCGCGCCTGTTCTTCATCTCGCTCGCGCTCGTCATCATCGCGGCAACGCTGCCGCTCTACGTCTCCGGCTACGTGCTCGGCCTGCTCACCGTCGCGTTCTATTTCGGCGTGTTCGCGATGGCCTGGGACCTCTTGTTCGGCTTTGCCGGCGAAGTCAATTTCGGGCCGACCTTCCTGATCGGCGTCGGTGCCTACGCCGCCGGCATCCTCAATGCCCAGTTTGGCTGGTCGGTTTATCTCTGCATCGTCCTCGGCGCCCTCGCCGCCGTCATCGCCGGCCTCGTGCTGGCGCTGCCGGCCTTGCGCGTGCGCGGGCCCTATTTCGGCCTGACCACGCTGGTTGCGGTGCTGATGCTGCAGAATTTCATCGTGGTGTTCGCCGACCTCACCGGCGGCGAGATCGGGCTCACCATCCCCGACGTCATCTCCATCAATGCCGGCACGAACTACTGGATCGCGCTCGGCTTCATGACGATCTCGGCCGCAATCCTCTACGGCCTGTCGCAATCGCCTGTTGGACTCGTGCTGCAGGCCAGCGGCCAGGATCCGGTGCAGGCCGGCGCGCTCGGCTTCAACATCGTCAAGCACAAGCTCGCCGCCTTCATCGTCAGCGCGTTCTTCTCGGGGCTGTCGGGCGCGCTGCTGGTGTTCTACTTCGGCACCGCCTCGGTCGGCACCGTCGTCGACGTCGCGGTCGGCGTCAACGTGATCGTCTCGGCCGTGCTCGGCGGCCGCCGCACCGTGCTTGGCGCGGCGTTGGGCGCGATCTTCCTGATCGTCGCCGGCGAGTTCTTGCGGCCGACCGGTGAGCTCGCAACCTTCATCGTCTCGGCGGTCGCGCTCCTCGTCGTGCTGTTCTTCCCCGGCGGCTTCCTCGGAGCGGCCCTCTCGCGCGAGGCGCGCTCGTGATGGATATGAGGCTTTCAAACCGGGCCGTGCTCGAAGTTCGCGGCCTGACCAAACGCTTCGGTGGCTTAACCGCGGTGAAGAACCTCGGCTTCGAGGTCAACGCCGGCGAGATCTTTGGCCTGATCGGGCCGAACGGCTCCGGCAAGTCGACCGCGATGAAGAGCGTGATGGGCATCGAGCGCCCGACATCAGGCGAAGTCGTCTTCGAGGGCGAGGACGTCGCCGGCCTGCCCGCGCACAAGATCGCGCGCAAAGGCTTTGGCATGGTGTTCCAGCACTCGCGGCCGCTGAACCGGCAGACGGTGCTGGAAAACATCATGGTGGCGCTGCTGCCGGACAGCCTGTTCATGCTGTTTCCGGACAAGGCGCTGGTCGAGCGCGCCAAATGGATCGCCGAGCGCGTCGGCCTCGGCGCAGTCATGAACCGCCGCCCGCCGACGCTGCCGTTTGCCGATCTGCGCCGGCTCGAGCTTGCCAAGGCGATCGCGCGTGACCCCAAGGTCGTATTGGTCGACGAGCCCTTCGCCGGCCTGACGCGGGCCGAGGTCGACATCTTCTCCGACCTGATCCGCAGCTTTCGCGACGAGGGCCGCGCGGTGATGCTGGTCGACCACAACGTCAAGAGCGTCGCCGCCCTCGTCGACCGCGTGCTCGCGATGTATCTCGGCGAGGAGATCGTCACCGGCAGGGCCGACGACGTGATGAAGAACGAGACCGTGCGTCGTGTCTATCTCGGCGGCGCCATCGAGACCCATGCGCGGCCCGAGACCAGCTTCAAGGACAAGGTGCCGCTGCTCCAGGTCGAGAATGTCAGCGTGTTCTACGGCAAGGCCCAGGCGCTGGAGAACGTCTCGATCCACGTCCATGAGGGCGAGTTCGTCTCGGTCGTTGGCCTCAACGGCGCCGGAAAGACCACGCTATTCAACACCATCTCCGGCTTCCTGCCCTATAGTGGCGAGATCGTCCGTGGCGGCGAGAAGCTGCGCGGCATCAGCCCAGCCAGGATCGCACGCAGCGGCCTTGTGCAATGCCCGGAATCGCGCGAGCTGTTCGGCGAGATGAGCGTGCGGGAAAACCTCGATCTCGGCGGCCAGCACCTTTCCGATGACAAGCGCGCGGCACAGCTCGCCTGGCTGTTCGAGCTGTTCCCGATCCTGAAGGAGCGCCAGGGGCAATTGGCACAGACGCTCTCCGGCGGCGAGCAGCAGATGCTCGCCATCGGCCGCGCATTGATGATGCAGCCGCAGATCCTGATCCTGGACGAGCCGACGCTGGGCCTTGCCCCCGTCATCCTCGAGCAACTGTCCAAGGCGCTGACCAAGTTGCGGCAGACCACGTCGATCACGGTGTTGCTCGGCGAGCAGAACGTGACCTTCGCGCTGCCGCATGCCGACCGGGTCTATGTACTGGAGCATGCAAGGATCGTCTGGGAGGGCGATCCCGGCCGCTTCGCGAGCGAGGCCGGCGCCGATTTTCTTTGAGTCCGTCAACATCAACAAAAAACATGGAAAAGGAAACGACCATGCGACCATTAGTTCTCAACAGCAGCCTGCTCGCCTACGCGCTGGCGCTGTGCCTCGCGGCACCCGCCTACGCGCAGTCGACCGATCCGATCAAGATCGGCGTCATCGCCGAGGTGCAGTCGATCGCCGGTGCGGCGACGCCGGGCGGCGCGCAGATCGCTGCCGACGAGATCAACGCCAACGGCGGCGTGCTCGGCCGCAAGATCGAGATCGTCACCTACGATAACAAGAGCTCGTCGGCGGATTCCGTGCGCGCCTTCCAGCGTGCGGTCAGCGAGGACAAGGTCTCCGCGGTGATCGCAAGCTATATCAGCGAGGTCGTTCTGGCGCTGGAGCCCTGGGCGGCGCGGCTGAAGATGCCGTTGATCACGCCAGGCGCCGCCTCGAACGAGATCACCAAGGCCATCCACAACGACTACGAGAAGAACAAGTACACCTTCCACGGCTACCTGACCTCGGCAGCCCAAGCGCAGCTCGTCTGCGACGCGGCCAAGGACCTGCTCGTCGACAAGCTCAAGTTCAAGACCGTCGCGATCATGAGCGAGGACGCCGCCTGGACCAAGCCGCTCGATGTCGGCTACGAGGCATGCCTGCCGAAGGCCGGCCTCAAGGTCGTCGAGCACGTCCGCTTCTCACCTGATACCACCGACTTCACGCCGATCTTCAACAACATCGAAGGCAAGAAGCCCGACGTGATCGTCACCGGCATCTCGCATGTCGGCGTGCAGCCGACGGTGCAGTGGAAGAACCAGCAGGTGCCGATCCCGATGTTCGGCATCAGCGCGCAGGCGCTGAGCCCGACCTTCTGGAAGGACACCAATGGCGCGGCCGACGGCATACCGTCGCTGGCGGTGGCGACGCCCGACGTCGCCGTCACTCCCAAGACGAAGCCGTTCGCGGCCGCCTTCAAGGCCAAGTTCGGCACGCCGCCGGCCTATACCGGCTACACCTCCTATGACGAGGTCTACTTCATCACGGAAGCAATCAAGCGCGCCGGCTCGACCGATCCCGACAAGATGGTCGCCGAGCTCGAGAAGACCGATTACGAGGGCACGATCGGCCGCATCCAGTTCTACGGCAAGAACGACGAGTTCACCCATGGCATCAAGTCGGGCCCCGGTGCTGTCACCGGCCTCGTCTTCCAGTGGCAGGACTCCAAGCAGGTCGTGGTCTGGCCCGAGAAGATCGCGGAGGGCAAGATGAAGTTTCCGACCTTCGTCAAGCTGTCGCAGTAACCAGTCGCATCGACAGGAGGCCCATCGCTCCGCGCGGAGTGATGGGCTTTTTGCTGCCTTTCGCAGATGCGTTCTACGCCGCCGCCTGCCCTATCGACCTTGGGCGATGTTGACTTTCGCCATCCCGCTCCCAATACTTCGCAAAAATAACAGCCAAATATCCAAATTAATTGAGGGAGGATAGGATGCCGACTTCACGCAGGCAGCTGCTGAAGACCTCGGCGGCTGCCGCCGCCGCACTCAGCCTCGATTGGACACGGGCCCAGGCCCAAGCCGAGAATTTGCGAATTGGCGTCATCTACGATCTGACCGGCCCGTTCGCCGCAGGCGGTTCGGTCGCCTCTTCGATCGGTGCGCAGATCGCCATCGATCTCGTCAACGAGAAGGGCGGGATCGGAGGCAAGACCAAGATCGTGCCTGTTGCCGCCGACTCCCAGAGCAAGCCGGACGTCGCGATCAACGAGGCCGAACGCCTGATCAACCAGGAGAAGGTCGATATCCTCAACGGCGTCTATGCGAGCTCGCACGCCGTGCCGCTCGCCGCCAGGGTCGAGCAGCAGAAGAAGATCCTCTGGATCACGACCGCGGTCTCGACCGCCGTGTTCAAGGACAAGAATCTGCAATACGTCTTCCGCGCGCAGATTCATTCCGACCAGTACGGGCAGGCCTTTGCAAGCTTCATCAACGAGCATGCGAAAGCCAAGCTCGGCATCGACCCCAAGGAGGTCAAGGTCGCATTGATCCACGAGGACGGCCCCTATGGCGTCGGCGTTGCCTCCGCCGACGAGGCCTACGCCAAGCAGGCCGGCATCCAGGTGGTGCTGCGCGAGGGATATTCGGCCTCGGCGCCCGATCTCTCGGTGCTGGTCACCAAGATCAAGCGCGCCAAGGCCGACGTGATCTCGCACGCAGGCTACAACCCCGACATCACCCTGTTCCTGCGCCAGGCCCGCGAGAGCGGCCTGCGTTTCAAGATGCTGTTCGGGGCCGGTGCCGGCTACAGCCAGCTCGACAAGCTGCGTGCGACTTTCGGCTCCGACATCGACAATTTCTGCAACATCGATCCGGTACCGGCGCAGCTGCTCGATCCCGCCAAGCTCGCGCCGGGCATGGGCGATCTGATCAAGACCATGGTCTCCCGCTACCAGGCCAAGACCGGCGCGACCGACGTGCCGCCGCACTGCTCGATGGGTTTTAACCAGACCTGGGTGCTGCTCAACAATGTGCTGCCGGTCGCCAAGGAGAAGTACGGCAGCTTCGAGCCCGAGGCCGTTCGCAAAGCAGCGCTCGACGTCGACATCCCCGCCGGTGGCACCATCCAAGGCTATGGCGTGAAATTCTTCCCGCCGGGCACGCCGCTCTCCGGCCAGAACGAGCGTTCGACCCCGGTCGTGATGCAGAATGCCGGCGAGCACATCTCGGTGGTGTGGCCGACGAATATCCGGACGCGGGAGCCGGTCTTCCCGCTGCCGAAGGGCTCGACCTACGGGGCGTGAGGCGCGGCGCGAGCGGTCCACCCTCCCCTGGAGGGGGAGGGTCGCTACGCATGCAGCGAAGCGGAATGCGTGGCGGGGTGGGGTGATCTCTCCACACGGGCACTGCCCGATTGGAGAGATCACCCCACCCCGCTCGCGCTTCGCGCGATCGACCCTCCCCCTCCAGGGAGGGTAAAGAGCAGCACTCCCTACAACACCACCCTTCTTCCCTGCTCCGCCGCCCAATACCCGGCATAGTTCACCTTGATCGTCTCATAGGCCAGCGCGAGGTCCGAGAGCGGCTTCCGTCCCGTCGCGGCGCATTCCATGAAGTCCTGGATCTCCTGCAAATATCCGCGCGTCCATTCCTCCTCGAGGCAGACATATTGCCAGCCGGTTTTGCGGTCGACCTTTTCGGTGATGTAGACGCTGGCGAGCTTCTCCTCGCTGGTCTGATAGCTCATCAGATGCGTGTTCGGGGTGATGTTGGCGAACAGCGAGCCGCCGCTCGTGTAAGTCTCGATCAGGTTGCGCACGCCGCCCATGATCATGTCGCCGGAGAACACCGTCGCCTTGGTGCCGTCGGAGAAGGTCGCCGTCAGCGTGCCCCAATCCTCGACATCGACCGGATTGGCCTTGATGTAGGTGCGTTCTTCGCTCTTGAGGCCAGCGGTAACGTTGCCGACATCGCAAGTGACGCTGGCGACGCCGATGGTCTCGCCACGCGCCTTGGCCTCGACCTGCTTCAGATAAAGCACGGCCGAGAGCGGGTGACAGCCCATGCGGATCAGCGAGCCGCCGCCCGTCATCGCCCATTGCGCGGCATGCGCGGCGTGCGAGCCGGAATGGCTCTCCTCGCCCTTCATGAACAGGATCTTGTCTTTCGTCGCCTTGATGATCTCGGCGGTCTTGGTCACCGCGGGCGCGTAGATCCAATCCTCGGCATACATGAACAATTTTCCGCTACGCTCGATCGCGGCTCGCGTCGCGTCCATCTCCTCCAGCACGCGCTCATACATCAGCGCCTTCGGCACATGCTTGCCGATCGGCCGCGCATCGCCCTCGCGGCCGAAATAGCCCGCAAACGGCTTTTCGCAGATGACGTGCTTGCCCGCCTGTATGCCGGCGACGATCATCTCGGCATGAAGGTTGGGCGGGGTGCAGATGTCGATGACATCGAGCTCGCGGTCCGCGATCACTTCCGCGAAGCTGCGATGGACGCGCGGGATGTTGTGGCGGGTCGCGAACTCGACCACATGATCGCCGCGCGCAGCCACTGCCGCAACCTCGACGTCCACGCCATAGACGCGCCGGAACGCATACATGTGCAGCTCCGACACGAAGCCGCAGCCGACGAGTCCCACTCTGATTCTTGCCATAGCGCCCTCACCCCTTGCTTTGGGTGGCACTATAGCCCGCTTGCCGGCCTAATCCACCGAGACCCGCACCACGCCGGCGCTCATCATGCCCAGTGCGCGGGCGGCGGGCACGGAGAGATCGACGATGCGGCCGCGGATGAACGGGCCACGATCGTTGACGCGGCACTGAATCGTTCGTCCGCTGAAGGATACCCTCAGCACGGTGCCGAAAGGACGCGTCCGGTGCGCGCATGTCAGCTCGCCACCTTTACCGGCCTTTCCATATCCGTAGTACGAAGCAAGCCCGCTTTCGGCGTGGGCAACGGAAAAGGCAAAAAGCAAAAAGCTGGCAAGAGATATCAATAGCGTCGTCTGCGCTTGCACGGCACCCTCCCGGTTACCTGCCCGGCGCTGCCAACGTCGCTTTGTTCCCCAAGGTTCCCAACAGACTGCCGGGCGGTGCCCGGCAGTGCCATCACACTTTGTTACCGATTGTGAAACACCAACGTGCGCACCTCGATGCTCTCGCGCGGGGCGGCATCTCGCGGTGTGGTCGGATCGACGAAGGCCGTGTGCGGCCCGAACCGCGTGCGGCCGTCGATTGCGGAGTCATAACACTTGAGCAGCAGCGCCTCGCCCGGCGTCATCTCGGGGAAATAGAACCAGCGGTGGTTCGGATTGTACTTCACCGAATAGGTCTCGCCGCGACGGTTGGGATAGATCAAATCGGAGGCGACGAGATCGTCGGGCGCAACCGTCGTGCCGTCGGCCATCGCCAACGGTGAATCGCGCAAGGGGCCGCGGATCGGCCGCCAGAGATTGATCACCTGCACGCGCCCCTTCAGCAACTCTTCGGCTTCGTCAGGCAAGTGCTCGCGCACGCGATTGGCGCCGGAGACAGCGGTCTGATCGACATGCACGCGCGTCGCCGGCTGGCGCGGGCCGCCACCACGAATGTCGGCGGCGCCCTCGACGCGCTTGCGCACGGTATGATCGAAGATGACGACACGATCGGCCTTCAGCGTCGCCTGCAGGAACGCCTCGACGGCGGGATAGTAGACGGCGCGAATTTCCTCGTCGTTGTAAAAATCCTTCACCTGCGTCGGATGGCGCACCAGCGCAAAGCCTTCGCGATCGAGCGAGAAATTCTGCGCAATCAGCCGCGCGTCAAAGATCGGGACCTGATGCGGCTCCGCAAGCGCCGTGCTCTTCGGCTCGCCCGGGGGCGGATCGAACGCGTAGGTACGCGGTTTGGCTGATGTCGGTGCGAGATAGTTGAGTTCGGCAGTAACGAAGGGAAGCGATTCGATTTTTGTTTCTTGCAGGCCCATGGCCGGTCTCCCGATATGGTCGTCGGATTGATTTTTGCCGCGGAGCCGCGGGGTGCAAGGGAGGCGATGCAAATAGCAATGGGGGTGTTGTCAGGCGTGAAGAACGAAGAAGGAAAGCATCGAGGAATGCGAGTGCCATGGAAACACTGTCTCGTCTCACGGATGCTTGAGAACTTCGTGAGGTTTCGTGCCCCGGACGCAGCGCAGCGCTTCTTCAGCGATGCGCTGCTGAGCCGGGGCCCATCCAACCGTGAGAGCATTCTGTGCGGCATGGGTCCCGGCTCTGCGGAGCAGCGTTTCACGCTGCGCCGCGTCCGGGACACGAGAGCCGCTACTACAACCCCACCTTCGCAATTGCATCGGCGAACGAACGATCCACGATCTCCGCGGCATCCAGCTTCTGCTTGATCAGGCCCCAGCGGAAATAGAGGTCGATCGTGCTCTGCTCGTCCGCGACCACGCCGTCGTCGATCGGCGCGATGCGGATCTTTGCGCGCGAGAGCCAGTTCTGTGGCACGGCGGTTGAGATGACCTTCGGACTGCGCCGCGGGCTCGCTCAATTTCTCCCGCTTGCGGGAGAGGTCGGCGCAGCGCGCCGGGTGAGGGCTTTCTCCTCTGGGGGTTCTCGTCCGTGGAGACACCCCCACCCCGACCCTCCCCCGCAAGCGGGAGAGGGAGCGCACTGTGTTCGCGGAAATAGGCAAATCCCGCAAGGCAAAGGGCGGCGAGATGCGCGGCTTTCGCCTCAAGCCAGGCCCGCTGCATCTCGCCGCGATCGTGCTCGCGCATTTGGCCTGCATGAGCCTGATCGTGTGGCTTCCGCTTTAGCCGCGTGAAATCACCAATAGGCACGGTAGTACGGACGCGGATACGGCCGATAGCCGTAATAAGGCCGATAGTACCGGCGATAGCCATAGTACCGCGGATAGGCGTAGGCCGGCCCGTAGCCGTAATAGGCCGGCGCATAACCATAGCCGTATCCCGGATATCCATAGCCGCCGTAATATGGGCCGCCATAATAGCCATAGCCGTAGGGCGCGCCGCTGGCGATGGCGCCGCCGATGATCGCGCCGGCCGCGAGGCCACCGAGGCCCCATCCCCAGCCGCCGCCGCGCCAATGCACCTGCGTGACATCATCACCGGCCGCGGCCTTCATGGTCGCGACGTTGGTCGGCATCGGTCCCGCCGCGGCCTGCTCGATTTGGCCGGCCATGACCACGCCGGCCAGCGAACAGGCAATTGCCGTTGTCCAGATCCTCATCGTCTTACTCCCTGTCTGACGTTTCGCTTGGAAAAGGATCGCAACACCATGATCGAACATCCTTGCGCCAAGTCAAAGCGCCAAGTCAAAGCCCGGACCTTGCGTGCGGCGCACAAGTCCCGTTCATACCCCGCTGCAAAGTGGTCGCCGGCACGTGAGGCCCAACGACCTGCTCCGCCCGATGTGACAGCGGCGCGACGCTGTAGCACTTCGGCCACGGCAAAGACATCAAGGCAAAGCATTAAGCTTCCCGTTGCGCGCAACCAACAACCCACTTCCCGATTTACTATTCGTACCGTTACTATCGGTTCCAATGGGCGCGGGACCGCGGGGCTTCTCGCGACAAAAAGCCCGGCATGCCAGAGTGTGGGAGGATGACATGAGTGCCGTCGGTAATGAACCGCTTGCCCGCCAAGCGTTGGCGTTCGTCCTCGCCGGTGGACGCGGCAGCCGGCTTTTGGAGCTGACCGACCGGCGCGCCAAGCCGGCGGTCTATTTTGGCGGCAAGTCCCGCATCATCGACTTCGCGCTGTCGAACGCGGTGAACTCGGGCATCCGCCGTATCGCGGTCGCGACCCAATACAAAGCGCACAGCCTGATCCGGCACCTTCAGATGGGCTGGAACTTCTTCCGCCCGGAGCGAAACGAGAGTTTTGACATTCTCCCGGCCAGCCAGCGCGTCTCCGAGAACATGTGGTATGTCGGCACGGCGGACGCTGTGTACCAGAACATCGACATCATCGAATCCCACGCCTGCCGCTTCATCGTGGTGCTGGCCGGCGACCACATCTATAAGATGGACTACGAGGTGATGCTGCGCGAGCATGTCGAGAGCGGCGCCGACGTCACGGTGGGTTGCCTCGAGATGCCGCGCGCGGAATCTTCGGGCTTTGGCATCATGCATATCGACGAGAAAGGCTGGATCCATTCGTTCCTGGAGAAGCCGAAAGATCCGCCGCCGATGCCCGGCAAGCCGGACGTCTCGCTCGCCAGCATGGGCATCTACGTCTTCAACGCGAAATTCCTGTTCGACCAGCTCAAGCGCGACGCCGAGGACCCGAACTCGAACCACGATTTCGGCAGAGACATCATTCCATACCTCGTCAAGAACGGCCGCGCGTTCGCGCACCAGTTCTCGACCTCGTGCGTCCGCTCCAGCAGCCACAACGGCGCCTATTGGCGCGATGTCGGCACCGTCGACGCCTATTGGTCCGCCAATATCGATCTCACCGATGTCGTGCCGGAACTCGATCTGTTTGACCGCGCCTGGCCGATCTGGTCCTATGCGGAGATCACGCCGCCGGCCAAATTCGTCCACGACGAGGAGAGCCGGCGCGGCCAGGCCGTGAGCTCGCTGGTCTCGGGCGGCTGCATCATCTCCGGCGCCGCACTGCGCCGCGCGCTGCTGTTCACCGGCGTGCGGGTCAACTCCTACGCCAATGTCGAGAACGCCGTGATCATGCCCTATGTCAATGTCGGCCGCGGCGCTCGCCTGAAGAACGTCGTGATCGACCGCGGCGTCGACATCCCCGAGGGCCTCGTCGTCGGCGAAGATCCCGAGTTCGACGCCAAGCGCTTCCGCACCACCGAGCAGGGCATCTCGCTGATCACCCAGCCGATGATCGACAAGCTGAATACATGACACCTGTTCGCGTCCTCGCGGTCGCTTCTGAAGTCTATCCCATCGTCAAGACCGGCGGCCTCGCGGATGTCGCCGGCGCGCTCCCGGTTGCACTGAAGGCGCATGGCGTCGAGATGCGCACCCTGATGCCCGGTTATCCCGACGTGACGCGGATGCTCGCCGGCGCGGAGGAAATCCGGCGCTGGCCAAACTATTTCGGCGGGCCGGGCCGGCTGCTCGCCGGCTCGCACGACGGCCTCGATCTGTTCGTGCTCGACGTGCCGCATCTCTATGCGCGGCCCGGTAACCCCTACGTCACCAGCGAGGGTGTCGACTGGCCGGACAATGGCGTGCGCTTCGCCGCGCTTTCGCGCGTCGCCGCCGATATCGGTCACGGCCTCGTGCCTGCCTTCGTGCCCGACATCGTGCACGCCCACGATTGGCAGGCGGGGCTCGCGCCGGCCTATCTGCACTATGACAACCGGCCGCGGCCCGGCACCGTGATGACCATTCACAACATGGCCTATCAGGGCAAGTTTGCCCCTGAGCTGATCGGTGCGATCGGCCTGCCCTGGCACTCCCTCAACGTCAACGAAATCGAATATTTCGGCGGCATCAGCTTTTTAAAGGCGGGCCTGCAATTCGCCGATCGCATTACCACGGTGTCGCCGACCTACGCGCGGGAGATCCAGAGCGACGAAGGCGGCATGGGGCTCGGCGGCTTGCTACGTGCACGCGCGGGCGTGCTCAGCGGCATCCTCAACGGCATCGACATTTCCGTGTGGAATCCGCAAACCGATCCGCACATCGCCTACCGCTTCGGCGCGGAAGACCTCACCTTTCGGGCCGCGAACAAGGCGGCGCTTCAACAGCAGTTCAATCTCGATTCCTCGGACGAGGCGCCATTGCTCGGCGTCATCAGCCGCCTGTCCTGGCAGAAGGGGCTCGATCTCCTGCTCGAAGCCATTCCGACCATTTTGGACCAAGGCATGCAGCTCGCGCTGCTCGGCAGCGGCGATCGCGATCTCCAGGACGGTTACCAGGCCGCCGCACGCGCCAATCGCGGCCGGATCGGAGTCGTGATCGGCTATGACGAGATCTTGGCGCATCTGATCCAGGCCGGCTCGGACGCGCTGATCGTGCCGTCGCGCTTCGAGCCATGCGGCCTGACCCAGCTCTGCGCGCTGCGCTATGGCGCCGTCCCAATCGTGTCACGTGTCGGCGGCCTCGAGGATACCATCGTCGACATCGGCGAGGCCGACGCGTCCGGCCACGATGCCACCGGCTTCAAGTTCGGCCCCGTGACAGCGGACGCCCTCGCCGGCACGCTGCGCAAGGCCAACACCACCTTCCACGACAAGCTGACCTGGCGGCGGCTGCAACGAAGCGGCCTTGCGACCGACGTCTCCTGGCGCAACCGCGCCGGCGACTATGCCGTGCTCTACCGCAACCTCATGGCGGCGCGCCGCACGTAAAGCGTTTTCGAGCGAAGTGGATGCCGGTTCGCGTGAAGAAAACGCGTCAAAACTAGAATCTAGAATCCCGTTCCGATTTCATCGGAACGGGACTCTAGGCATGGCCATTGTCGAATCCATGCTATAGAGCCCGGCATGGACCCCTTCGTGATCAAGCTGCTCGGCTTTGCCGCCGCCACCTGCACCACCGTCGCCTACGCGCCGCAATTCATCAAAGTCTGGAAAACGCGCTCGGCGCGCGACATCTCGCTCGGCATGTTCCTGGTCATGGTGCTGGGCTTGGCGCTCTGGCTCCTCTACGGCCTGCTCTCTGGCGACGCCCCGCTGGTCGCCGCCAACGCCATCACCATGCTGCTCGCCGGCGGCATTCTGTTCATGAAGCTGAAATACGGATGAGCTGCCCTTCACCTCTCCCAGCTTGCGGGGAGAGGTCGGAATTCGCGCAGCGCGGATTCCGGGTGAGGGGGACTCTCCACGAATCCAACTCTCACCTCGCTCGCGGAGACTCCCCCTCACGCCGACCCTCTCCCCGCAAGCGGGGTGAGGGAGAAAAGTCACGCACCAAACACATACGACGCCATCGCCACGCCCGCGACCTCGTCGACGAAGACGCGGCGGCCGAAATCGCTGCCGGCGGCGCCGGCTGCGACCATCAGCGGCAGCAGATGGTCCTCGCGCGGATGCGCAAGACGCGCGCTGGGTGCGTTCTCCCAGTCGACCAGCATGGCATTGCGGCACGCCGCATCCGGATTGCTGATGGCCTCGTTCAGATAGGCCTCGAAGTCATACGAAACCGGCTTGGACTCCGGTCGATTGAAGCCGCGCATGTTGTGATAGGTCAGCCCGCTGCCGACGATCAGAACGCCTTCGTCGCGCAGCGGCGCGATCGCCTCCCCCACTTTGATGTGCTCGGCCGCGTCATAGCTCGACTTCAGCGACAGCAGCAAGATCGGCATGTCCGCGTTCGGATACATCAGGCCGAGCGGCACGAAAGTGCCGTGGTCAAAACCCTGATTGGGATCCTCCCGGCAATCGAGGCCGGCGCGCGCGAGCAGCGCCTTCACCTCTGCGGCAAGCGCGGGCTGGCCCGGCGCCGGATATTTGAGGTGATAGGTATGCTCGGGGAAACCGTAATAGTCGTACACCATCGGCGGATGCGCCGAGGTCGACACGGTGAAGGCGTCGGCCTCCCAATGTCCGGTGATGACGAGCACGGCCTTCGGCCTTTCGGGGAGCAGCTGCGGCAACCGGCCGAACTCCGCGGCGGTCTTCGCATATTGCACCCGCCTGTCCTCCATGAACGGCCAGGGGCCGCCACCATGCGACAGGAACAAGGTCGGAAGTCGCGTCATAGGCTCGTGTCTCGTTGGCAACAGGCGCGTGCGAGCTGCCCGCGCGATCGGCGGCGAGCATAGGCAAACTGGCATGGTTAGCAAGCCGTTAACGATTTGGCTTCCAAAATCCCCGGCGTGGCCGAAGCAGTCGGCCAGAAGACGAGGACGGAAGATGAGGAAGTTTGCGCTGGGGGACGTCGTCAACAGTGACAAGGGCCGCCGCGGCGTCGTTCGCGCCGCCTTCAAGTCGCGGGAAGGCCAGCAGTTCTACGCCGTCGAAAAGGACGGCGCGATCGACTATCTGGAAGAAGACCGGCTGAGCCCGGCGCCGCGCGTCGAGCTCGCGGCATAATCCAACTCATTTCCTGCCCTCACCTGCCATCCGATCGAGACGCTCCGCGAAGGGGTCGTCTCCGCTCGCGATGCGGTCGTCGGTGATCAGCAGCAGGCGATCACGGTCTGCGGCCGCGTCCCAATGGGGCAAACCGGGACCATTGGGATCGCCGCTTCTTGCAAAGTTGATCCAGTAGCCGCGCATGCGGCTCGCGACCTCGCGATCGCCGCGCGAGAAGATTCCTGCACCGGGCACGCCTTCCGCACCGAAGATGAACTGCAACTCGCGTCCGTGCCCACGATCGGGATTTGCGCGCCGCGCCTCGGGGACATAGCCAAAGCGATAGCGAAAGGTCGGCGCGCCCGTGGCCGCGTGAAGACGGGCCAGCAGTCTGACCGGCTCGGAGAAGACCTTGTCGGTATAGAACCGAGCTTTCAGCTCCGAAGGTTTCAAAAGGTTGGGATAGAGCTCGCGCAGCCCATCGATCGTGCGGCCCGATGATGCAAGATCGTCTTGGTCGTCGAGTTCATCGCCGAAACCCGTCTCGTCGTCATTCGAGCCGATGATGAGGGGAATGCGGCTCTCGTGCCCTGCTGTGAATCCCGCAGCGATGTTCTCCGTCACCAGGCTCCCATCCATGACCGGCACAAAGGCGCGCGCGAACTTCGCCAGCAGGCGATCTTCGGCAGCCAGCAATCGTGCCGGCGGGACCGCCCGCAAATCCGGCTCGGAAGCGAGGCCAGCGGCGAAATACGCGCTCACGACCTCCGCCTCCTGCGGCGAGTGCAGAGCTGCGCGGCCGGGCACCGATTGCAAAATGGCTTTCTGGAATAAACCGCGCGCCTGCCGGCACAGCATCAGCAGTGCGATCGATGTCGCGCCTGCGCCGTTGCCGAACAGAGTGACGTTGTTTGGATCGCCGCCGAATGCCGCGATATTGTCCTGCACCCAATGCAGCGCCGCAATCTGGTCCATCAGGCCGTAATTGCCGGAGCCGCCCTCCGACAGCGCCGGGTGAGTGAGCCAGCCGAGCACACCGAGGCGATAATTCACGGTGACGACGATGAGGCCGGCCTGTGCCAGCCTGGCGCCGTCGAACACCGCATCGTTCGCGGTGCCCGTGACGAAGGCGCCGCCATGGATGAACATCATCACCGGCAACGGACCATCGACCCCGAAGGGACGAAACACGTTCAGCGTGAGGCAATCCTCGCGCGCGGCCGGCAGCGACGGTTGAAGGCACGGCGCGCCGTAGTCGTAGGCGGTGTGCATCTCCGAACTCTCGGCCGTCGGCTGCGGCGGGCGCCAGCGCAGCGCACCGACCGGCGGCGCCGCGTAAGCCAGCCCCTTGAAGGAGGCCACCTCGCCTTCGACGGCGCCAAGCATCTGTCCTTCACGCGTCAGCGCAAATGGAAACTGTCCGACCGGCTGTGCCACGGCCGAGCCGACGCCACACAGGACAATGGAAGCCGCAACAAGCGCGAGCACGGATCGCATCTTCGGAGCATCTCGATGCGCGGAACGGTTCCAGCAGGTTACGTCCGCGGCCGCCAGCGAGGCAAGCTAGGTCTTACCTCCCAGCGCGAGCGAAGCTCGTCGCGGCCCCGTAAGCGCGGGGCGAGGGAGCGCACCTTCGATGCGGCCAGACGCTTGGCTCAATCGCGCCTGCGACCTAACCACTCTTGGCGAGGAGCTCCGCCAGCGCGCGGCGCGCGATGATGCCGAGCTCACCGAGCGTGGAGTGCCCTGACTGTGCCGCCTCGATCAGGCGTTCGGCGATGAATCTGCGGCTGTCGTGATCGCCGCCATGTGGCAATTGGCGGCACGTCTCCTCCAGGACGACGTCCATGTTCGCTTTGGTTCGCTCGCTCAACTCTGTCATGACGCCCGGTCGGTACGCGTGGCTTGTAAGCGCAAGCATACACAGAAGGATGTGGTCTGATTAGCCCGGACAATCCCGGCGATTGTGCATCGCGGTGCGTGTATCGCCATAACCTTCCCGCGGCCACGATGCCGCCGCAAACGACTACCGAAGATTGCACTTGTCCTGATGACAAGCCGAACCTGCAGCGATAGCCTGCCGGCAAAACAAATCCACGGGAGGAATGCCATGCCTGACGCAATGGTCGCCGCACGTGAGTCCCAAGCGGCGGGCGGAACAGCCCAGCAGGTCGACGTCGCCGTGGTGGGCGCCGGATTTGCCGGGCTCTATCTCCTGCATCGCCTGCGCAAGGCCGGCTTCAAGGCGATCGCCCTCGATGAGGCCGGCGACGTCGGCGGCACCTGGTACTGGAACCGCTATCCCGGCGCGCGCTGCGACATCCAGACCATCGATTACAGCTACACTTTCGATCCGGACCTCGAGACCGCCTGGACCTGGTCGGAGAAATACGCGACGCAGCCCGAAATCCTTCGCTATCTCGGCTTCGTCGCCGATCGCTATGACCTCAGGCGCGACATCCGCTTCAAGACCAAGGTGACCGAAGCCAAATGGGACGAGGCGACGGAGCGCTGGCAGCTCATGACCGATAACGGCGCGCCGGTCTCCTGCCGCCACTACATCATGGCCACCGGCTGCCTCTCCGCGCCAAAGCCGCCGGAGATCGACGGCGTCAAGGACTTCAAGGGGGATATCTATTTCACCGGACGCTGGCCGCATGACGGCGTCAATCTCGCGGGAAAACGCGTCGCTGTGATCGGCACGGGCTCGTCGGCCATCCAGTCGATCCCGCTGATCGCCGAGCAGGCCGCGCATCTGACCGTGTTCCAGCGCACGCCGAATTTCGCGCTGCCTGCACACAATGGCCCGGCGCCAGCAGACCGCATGAGCCTGCTGCAAGGCGATCGCGCGGCCTATCGCGAGCAGGCGCGCCAGTCGATGGCCGGCGTCCCCTACCCGCAGCAGACCGTCGTGAGCTGGCAATTGAGCGATGCCGAGCGTCGCGAGCGGTTCGAACGCGCCTGGGCAGCCGGCGACCTCGTCCACATCCTGACGCAGCTCTGGGCCGACCAGGCCGTCGATGTCGACGGCAACAAGATCGTTCAGGACCTGATCCGCGAGAAGATCCGCGCCGCCGTCAACGACCCCGAAACCGCTGCGGCGCTGACGCCGCACGATCATCCCTTCGGCGCTAAGCGTCCCTGCCTCGATACCAACTACTACGCCACCTACAACCGGCCGAACGTCACGCTGGTCAATCTGCGCCAGGAGCCGATCAAGGCGATCACCGCGAGCGGCATCTCCACGAACGGCCGCAGCTTCGATCTCGACGTCATCGTGTTCGCGACCGGCTTCGACGCCATGACCGGCGCGATCCGTGCCGTGCATCCGATCACCGGGCGGGGCGGCAGGTCGCTCTCCGACGTCTGGGCGCAGGGACCTCAGACCTATCTCGGCCTCACGGTCGAAGGCTTCCCGAACTTCTTCATGATCACCGGCCCCGGCAGCCCGTCGGTGCTCTCGAACATGGCGGTGTCGATCGAGCAGCATGTCGACTGGGTCGTCGATCGCCTTGCCGCGCTGCGCGATGCCGGTTTCAACACGATCGAGCCGACCGAGACGGCGCAGGCCGCCTGGGGCCGGCACATGGCCGATTGCTCGATGCTGACGCTGCACCGGCTCGCCAACACCTGGTACACGGGCGCCAACGTGCCCGGCAAGGTCCAGGGCTTGATGCCCTATACCGGCGGCGTCGGCCCCTATCGCAGCATCTGCGACGAGGTGGTCAGCCGCGGCATGCTCGGCTTCAGGCTCACCGGCCCCAACAGCGCCGCGCAATGCAATGACGGCGAAGTGGTGCGCCTGCAGCCGGACGTGCGGCTGGTGCTGAACCTGCTCGTGTCGCTGAACCTGCCGCCGATCGAGTCGATGGGCGCGCTCGGCGCACGTGCCTTCGTCAACGAGTTCAACAAGGGCCGGCCTGCGGGGCGGCCGATCGGCGGCATCGTCGACGGCACCCTGCCAGTTACCGACGGCGCGTTGCCTTACCGCGTCTACAAGCCCGCAACAGCAGGACCGCATCCGATCGTGGTCTATTTCCACGGCGGCGGCTGGGTGCTCGGTGACGAGCAGTCGGACGAGCCGTTCTGCCGCGACATGGTGCGGCGGACCGGCATGATCTTCGTCAGCGTCGGCTATCGCCATGCGCCGGAGCACCGCTTCCCAACCGCGGCCGAGGACGGCTATGCGGCGACGCGCTGGATCGCCGAGCACGCCGCCGAGCTCGGCGGCACGCCGGGCCCGGTACTGGTCGCAGGCTGGAGCGCCGGCGGCAACATCGCCGCCGTCACCTGCCAGCTCGCGCGCGACCGCGGCGGGCCTGACATCGCCGGCCAGCTCCTGGTCTGCCCCGTCACCGACTGCACCTTCGATCGTCCGTCCTACAACGACAATGCGATCGGTTACTTCCTGACGCGCTCGCTGATGTACTGGTTCTGGGACCTGTACTGCTCGCCGGCGGACCGCACCGACCCGCGCGTCTCGCCACTCCGCGGCAAGGTTGCCGGCCTGCCGCCAGCCTTCGTCGTCACCTGCGAGTTCGATCCGTTGCGCGACGAGGGCGTCGCGTACGCCGAGGCGATGGCCGCCGCCGGCGTCCCGGTCGAGCAGCTCCGTGCGCGCGGCCATTTCCACTCGTCCTTTGCGATGGTGGACGTGGTGATCACCGGCGTGCCAGGCCGGGCGCAGATGGCCGGGGCCTTGCGGCGCTTCGCGGGGCTGCCGGAGGTCAGCCGCGGCGACGAGGGCAGCAAGGGCCATGACAGCCCGGAGCACCGAATCGCGGCCGCCGCGAGCTGAAGCGGCACAACGCCGCCGGGAACCTTTTCCCGGCTGCCGCGTTGAGTGTTCGTGGCATTGAGATGCAGCGACAGGTGTGTAGGCCCCGGCACGCGAACGCGTGTGCTGGGGTCGTTTTTTGTGTGAGGCAGGATGATGGGGGACGTGGCCGGAGATTCAAAAGTCGATTTCGGCGCGCTTGCGGTGCTGCATAAATGGCCGTCGCTGGCAAACCAGCGAAGGCCGGACAGAGACTCCTATCAAGTGAGTGAAGGCACGCTCGACGAGTGTATCTCGGCCTTCATGCAGAAGCCGGCGGCAACCCGGCACCTCTACGAGATCCGCACCGTGGCGCAGCCACCGCTCGTCACCGAAATCCTCTCGCCCGAGCACGTCATCGAGCTATCACGCTTAAGAGAATTTCTCTGACGGCCTTCACAAGCACGCGAGCAGGAACCTTCTTCCGGCTTTTCCCGTTGTCAGGGATCGGAAGCAAAGACGTGAGCGCCTCAGATGTTTGACGCCGACGTATCATCACCGATCGTACCCTACGGCGCAGACGAGACCCTCTTCGTGGTGATCGATCGCCGCGACGAGGCGACCGAAATCCGCATTGAGCGCAGCGATCTCGAAGCCACCATCGGCGAGCTTGTCGCCGGATGCTTCAACGACCCGATCAAGGTGATTTCGTTCAATACGCTTGAGCATTGGATGAAGGACATCTCGACCGACGTCGCCGGCGAGATTCGTGCGCGCTGCGAGATTTACGGCATCGAGCTGCCCGATTATCTCAGCGACTTCGTCGAGACCCACCGCTGAGCGGGCGTTGTCTCAATTGCGCAGATAGGGAAGCAAGAGCGGATGCGCTTAGCGCGTGGTTCGCAGAGTTAGGCGCGCCGGTGCTTGCCGGCGATGACCTCGATCTCGCGGCGGCGCTCGCCGGCGAAGGTCAGAAGCTTTTCGATCGTCAGCGTATCCGTGATCCGTTTGGCCAGCCGCTCGGCGCGCGCGGCCTGATCTTCGAGATACTGGATCGTGTTCAAGCGCCGCCTCCCCCAAAGCCCCGAATTGTTGGACAGCCATGGTGCGACAGAGCAGCTAACAGCCGGTTAAGCGCTGCGATGGGCTTGAGGCTCATTGCACGACGTCGAGCCGGACATTGGTGATGCCCTTGTCGACCATGCCGAGCGCCTCGGCCGCGGAAGGGGAGATATCGACCACGCGCCCGCGAACATAGGGCCCGCGATCGTTGACTCTGACGGTGACGAAACGGCCCGAGGAGGTATCGGTGACGCGCAGTTTGGTGCCGAACGGCAGGGTGGGATGGGCCGCAGTCAATTCGTTCTTGTCGAACTTCTCGCCGCTCGCGGTCTCCGTGTCCGAGTAGAAGCTGGCAACGCCACGCGAAGCTTCCTGTTTTGCGTCACCGCCAGAGGCGCGCGACCGGCTGATCGGCCGTGGATGCAGCGCCGCCACCCTGTGCGGGCGCTCCACCGCGGCCTGCCGACCGGTCGCGGCGAGATCGGCCGTCTGGCGGCCGACCGGCGATTGCGCGCAGGCGGCGAGTGAGGCGGCGCCGGCAATGGTGAGCAGCAGCCGGCGCGAGGTTGCGAGGGAAATCCGGGAAGTTTCGGCACGTGCAATGCGAGACATGGTACGCCCCTCCGAACGGCCGGATTTTCGGTGGGGAATGAGGGCAGAACCTTGTCGGAACAAAAGCGGGCCTGGGGCCGCGGCCGTTTCACGCCAGCTGTGACGATTCCACCACAGTGCCTGTCCTGAATCGGGACAGGCTCGCAAGAGGATCAGCCGGACCGGGCGCGCCAGATGATCGGGCGTGTCTCCGGTTGAACCTCGCCATGTTCGGCGTCGCGCTTCAGGAGCCGCATCAGCTCACGCCGATAGAGCCGCCGCCATCCGGTTTTAAGGCTGGCAAGAAAATCGAGCTCTCGTTGTGTCAGCGTGCACATCGCGCTTCAGGCCACGAGGCCTCCCATCGGCTTGACGTCGGCGCTGCCGGGGAAGACCGTCTCGGCGAGAACCTTCTCTTCGACGCGCAGGTGATCCCTCAGCAGGCCCTTCAGCACTGCGCGCAGATCCGTGGTGGGCTTGAGGTCGCGATCCTCGAGCAGCTGCGCCGGCTTCAGCCCCGGCCAGTCCGCGATCACGCGGCCGCCGGCAAGTCCGCCACCGATCAGGAAAGCGACCGTGCCCGTGCCGTGGTCCGTCCCCTGCGTGCCGTTGATCCGGGCTGTGCGCCCGAACTCGGTGACGACGGCGACGACCGTCTCCCGCCACGCCTCGCCCATGTTGCTCTCGATCGCCGCGAAGGCGCCGTCGAGCGCGCCGAGCAGATTGTAGAGCTGACCCGAGGCCGCGCCTTCGGCAATGTGTGTGTCCCAGCCGACGAAGCCCATGGCGCCGACACGTGGGCCGTCGGGCTTGGCGAGATAGCGCGCGGCGGTGCCGGCGGCCTCGGCGAAGTAGGCGCGCACGCGCGCGATGCCTGGAGGCGCCAGCGTCGGATCGTCCGACATCGCATCGCCCGTGCCAGGCGCGCCGCCGAGTGAAGCAAGCTTCATGCGCGCCTGGAGCACCGTCGCGAGCTTCGGATCGGTGTGCTGATAGAGATCGAGCAGGCGGTTCTGCGTATCCTCGCTCGCCGGCAGCAGTTTCTGCGGCACCCATGTCATGACAGGCGCTGAGCCGCGCACCACCAGCGGCGTCACCGAGCCGATGCCGAGCGCGCGGCTGCCGCGCGGATCGACGCGGCCACCGGACTCCATCGCGAGCAGCGCGCGGTTGAGCCATCCCGAAGCGGTCGCACCGGGCCTGGTGAATCCGCTCTCCAGCACGTCCTGGCCGTCGAAATGCGAACGCTCGCGATAGGACGTCGCAGCGGCATGGACGATCGCGGCCTTGCCGCTTCTGTAGAGCCGGTGCAGGTTCGGCATCGCCGGATTGAGCGCGAAGAAGGAATCGAGCGGCAGCGCCGACGGCTTGCCGTCCAGCACCAGCGCGCGATCGCCGCGCAAGGAGGTCCAATCGGGATCGCCGACCGGCGCGACGGCACCGAGGCCATCGAGCGCGCCGCGCAGGACGATGACGAGCAGACGCGGATCGCGTCCTTCGGCGCGCGCGATCCGCGGCATCTGGCTCCATGCGAACAGCGCACCGCAGCCGACCAGAAGCTTGCGCCGCGTGGGCAGGTGATTGACGAAGCCCATGTTCACCTCCTCTGAAAATCCGCCGACATGAACAGGAGCGCCAGCGCCTGCTGCCGGCTCTCGGCGCGCCCGACCGCCTGTTTCACCTCGGGCGCGATCTGCGATGCGAAGACGTCCTCGATGATGGCTTGCGGATCGGCCATGGCGGTGATGCGCTCGGCGAAATTGTTGGCGACGTCGAGCCGCCGGCCGACGCCGTCGATCCAACTCGCCTCGTCGTCCGGATAGCCTTTTGGCGCCGGCGGACGCCACAGCGCCTCGCCGAGCAACTGCTGGCCACCGGTGTAGAGGACGGGATCGACCTGCGTGATGCCGGTTGCACGCACCATACCGACGACCCATTCGCCGGGACGCTTGAGCTTCGACGGCCCGCCCCAGGCCTCGTCCGACGACACCATCGTGATAGCGACCTGCTTGAGATCGCCCTCGGTGTCGTGAAAGCTCTTTGCCATCTGCTCGACGAGGGCCGGCGGCGGCTCGTCGGCGACGAAGTGGCGCGCGAGCTTGGTCGCGACATGGGTCGCGGTGGCCGGATGCGCGGCGAGATCGCGCAGGACGGCGCGGCCCTGCTCGACATCCTCCTGCTCGTATCGCTTGCCGAGCACGGTCTGCCCGCCGGGCTCGTGCAGCCGCGGATTGAAGGTGAACTCGCCGCCATGCTGGGGGTCGGCGCCCGGCGGCACCAGCGTCCAGCCGGTCAGCACGTTGGCGAAGCTGATGACGTCCTCCTGGGTATAACCGGTGCGCACGCCGAGCGTATGCAGCTCCATGATCTCGCGCGCAAAATTCTCGTTGAGGCCGCGGCTGCGGTTGATGCCGGCCGTCGAGTTGGCGCCCATCGATTCCAGATTGTCGAGATAGAACAACATTGCCGGATGGCCTTCGACGGCTTGGAGCAGGTCGGCGAAACGGCCGAGCGCATGGGCGCGAACAGCTTCGCGCTCATAGGCACCGGACATGCTCTGGATCCGGTTGGCAGAGACGCAGAAATGGTTGGACCAGAACCACACCAGCCGCTCGGCAAAGCCGATGTCGGCGGCAAGTGCAGCCTCCGTGCGCAGCTTGGCTTCCTGCAAATAGATCGGACGGCCCGGATCGGGAATGGCGTCGGCCGCCTGCTTCGCCGCCATCTCGGCGGCGTCCTTCTCCTGCCGCTGTCCCTGTGCTTGATCTTCGGACGTGACAGGAGTCGCAGCCATCTGCTGCTTCTTGGCCTGCTGCTGCGCCTGCTTGGCGCGCGCGGTTCGCCGCGCATTGGCATCGGCGACGGTGCGATAGGCCTTTGCGCTTGTGAGAAGGCTAGCCGCGGCGCTCAGCACCAGCGGTCGCTCGAGCTCGGCAATCAACGCGCCGCGCGGGTCGGTGCCGACGGCGGCGATCGATCCCGGTCGCGGCCCCATCCCGAAGCGCTGAAGCGCCAGCACAGAAACGGCCTTTGCAGAATTGCTCATGGCGCACGCCCAATTCTTTCGCGCCTGCCGAGGCAGGCCGGCTCGAAGCTACGAATTGTAATGCTACAAACCGTAGCATTCCGAGATATGAGCGGGCAAGCGGAGAATGAGACCCCGCACTCAAGAAATCGGGAGCCGTCCCTAGAAATTCGGCCCCAACGCGATCTTGGTGATCGTGCCGTTCCTGACGCCGATGCGCCATTCCGCCGACCCATTGGCGAACTGGGCGACATAGATGTCGCTGTCGAGCGCTGTGACGCCGCGGAAGGAGACCGCACGCAGCGCGCCGAGCCGCGCCAGGATCGCCTGATCGAATGGAAGCTGCTGACGCGTGATGTCGGCGACCTCCGACGTCATGCGGTCGTAGTCTGGCTGTCCCTTGCCGACGCCCTCGATGTAGCGGCGCAGCATCTCCTCGCCATTGGCAATCGGAACGGCGCGGCGCGCGGCGCGCCCCGGACGCGCACCGAGGCTCATCGCTTCGACATTGTGGAAGCGCGTCTGCCGGCCCGGCACCAAGATCTCCAGGCATCGTCCGGACTTGTCGGCAATCACCCAGGGATTGTTCACGGAGGTCGTGGAAGCCCAGGACATATTGGGCCTGACCACGCTCTGCGTCTTGCGATTGCCGTCGGCGTCGAGATTGGAGATCTGGATGTCATCGCCCATCTCGTTATAGACCATGATCCTGATCGGCGAGGTGCCGGCGCGACCGCGCACGCTCGCCTCGTCCGCGCAGGAGACGATACCGCCGAGCTCGTCATTGCCGTCGGCCCGGAACAGCACGTCGCCGACCTTGCCGTCGGGCTCGAGCAGCAGGCGGAATTCCGCCGAGCCGTTCTCGAATTTCGCGCCATAGATGTCGTAGCCGCCGGGGCCGACGCCGCGGAAGAAGATCGACTCGAGGGCGCCGAGCGCCACGAAAGTCGCCTGCGTCTCGTTGAGCTGACGGTGGATCTTCGCAGCCAGCGGCGCGCTCATGCGATCATAGTTCGGCGTGCCCCGGCGCAGATCTTCGATCCCGCGCAGGATCATCTCCTTGCCGCCCGCAACGGGGACCTGCTCGCGGAAACGGTCCGGCACCTCCGCAACACGGCGTGCGAAGTCCGCCTCGATCGCCTGCGCCACGGCCGCATCGATCCGCGGCGCGAGACGGGCACCAAACACCGCATTCTGGACCAGCACGCGCGAGACCCTGGCTTGTTCGTCGCGCAGGAAGATCAGGAGGTTGTCGCCATGGATCGAGAAGACATCGGCGCCTTCCGCGAGAAGTGCCGCCCGGCCCTGCACGGTTTCCTGCACCTGAAGCCGATCGCCGTCGCGGCGCACGGTGAGAACGCGGTTCGGTGCAACCCTATACCAGCCGACATATTGATCGAGCGGCGCGGGTCCAGTTGCCGATGCCGGCATCTCGGCGACGCGAAGCGCGCGCACGTCGCGACCGTTCATGCGCAGCATTAGCTCGGAGGAACGACGCTCCGCGTCGATCGAGAAGCTGATCTCGCCGGATGAAGCCGGGTACGACGCCGTGCCATCACCGCCGATCGTCAGACGCAATCTGCGCTGCCCGGTGAGCTGGCCGTAGAGTTCGTCGCCCGCGCGGAAGATGGCGAAGACCGAGGCCGGGCCCATGGCATAGAAATTGACGAAGGGGCGGTAATGCTGGGCCGGGACATCGCCGAGATCGGCGGTGACGGGCGCGACGTCCGGCGTGCGATAGGCGATCATGCCAGCGGACACGACCACGGCGGGGACGATCGCGGCCGCGATCCACAATCGCTTGCGCCAGCCGACCGCCACCGGCATCGCGGCGGCCGCGATGATGCGTTCGACGCGAGCGCGCACCGTCGAGGCCCGCGCCATCGCGAGCTCGACCGAGCGCGGTCTTACGGTGCTGGCAAAATCGAGCAGGATCTCCGCATAGGACAGCCGGTCTTCGATCACCTCGATCGCCCGGGCATCGCTGATGATCTCGGCGAGCTCGGCGAGGCGCGCAAGCTGCCACCACGAGAACGGGCTGAACCAGAACACCGCGCGATTGAGCGAGGCCAGCAGCAGGACGTAGAAATCGCGATTGGCGACATGCGCGCCTTCATGCGCGAGCACGGCGAGGCGCTTCTTCGCATCCCAGCCGGCGAATTGCGGCGGCACCAGAATGATCGAGCCGAAGGTGACGGGACCGCCGACGTCACGGCTGATGCGGACATCGGCAGCGATCAGCTGCGTACCCTTCATCGGCGCCGCCGCCCGTGCCATGCGCCAGGTCAGGCAGAGGCCGATCATCAGCCGCAACAGCAGGCAAGCGGTGACGCCGGCATAGATGATGGTGGCCACCAGCCACCAATTGATCGAGAGCCCGCTTCCGGCCGGCGGAACGATCGCCCCGCCTGATGCGACCGGCAGCGACGGCTGCGGCAGCTCCAGCATCGAAAGGTCAGCCGGCAGAAAATCGTCCGGCGCCGGCATCGGCACAGGCGGCCGGGTGATCGTGAGCGTCGGCCAATGCATCACGAAGGGCATCGCCAGCGACGCCAGCAGCACGACGACCCACGCCGTCATCTGGACGTGCGGATTGCGCACGCGAAACAGGGTGAGACCGAACCAGACGATGCCTCCCAGCACGAAGGAGCGCAGCGCCGCCTCAGCCAGAGTTGCGATCATCTTTCTTCACTCCCCTCGCCTTCTTCGCCTTGGCCACTTGGTCGGCCAGCGTGCGCAGCTGCTGCTGGTCGAGCATCTTGTTGTCCACCATGCCGACGAGAACTTCTTCAATTGAACCGTTGCAGAACCAGTCGACGATGCGCTGCACCGCCTTGGCCGCCACACGCGCACGTGGTTCGGCGGCGTGGTAGACGTAAGTGCGGCCGTCCACGGTGTGGTTGGCATAGCCCTTTTCTTCCAGCCGGCGCAGCACCGTGCGGACCGTGGATTCCTTCAGACGCCGCGGCAGACGCTCACGCACGGTTTCGGCCGTGAGCGGACCATGGGCCCAAACCAATTGCATGACCTCGCGCTCGAGGTCCCCCAGTTCGGGCAAACGATCGTCCATGGCACTTACCTTGCGGATAGAGTTTTCTTGTAACGCTACAGATCGTCGCATATGCGGCCGCGCCGCGCAACGGCGATTCCACCTGAAATGGTATCGCGAGACCGTCATGCCCGGGCTTGTCCCGGGCATCCACGTTCTTCGTTCTGCGGGGCAACACGTGGATGGCCGGGACAAGCCCGGCCATGACGATGTTGAGACGTCAGCGCAATAACCGCGCCGCTCTAGGCGCGCAGCGGCCTCAATAATGCGGCTCGTACATCTGCGACTGGACCAGGGTCTTCACGTCGTTGGGCGCGGGTCCGTCGGCGAGGCCGCGCTGAAAGGCGACGTCTGCGACGGCGGCGGCGATGCGGACCGAGACCTCGCGGATGCGCGGCAGCGCCGGATAGAGGCTACCCTGCGCGAGGTCCTCCTTGCCGACGCAATCGGCGAGCGTGTGGGCAGCCGCCATGAACATTTCGTCCGTGACGAGGCGCGAGCGGCTCGCGATGACGCCGAGGCCGACGCCGGGGAAGATGTAGGAATTGTTGCCCTGGCGCGGCACGAAGGTGCGGCCGCTGAGCGTCACCGGATCATATGGACTGCCGCAGGCGAACAGCGCGCGGCCCTCGGTGTAGCGATAGGCATCCTCCGCCGAGCACTCGGCCTTCGAGGTCGGATTGGAGAGCGCGAATACGATCGGCTGCTCGTTGAGCTCGGCCATCGCCTTGAGCACCTCGGGTGTGAAGGCGCCGCCGACCGCGGCAACGCCGATGATCGCCGTCGGCTTAAGCGCGTTGATCGCAGTGAGGAAATCAGCGATCGGCGCCTGGCCGGCATGGGCATAGCGCAGCTTGTGGCCGGACAGGCCATCGCGGCCGCCGACGACGAGACCACGGGAATCCACCAGCCAGTTGCGCCGGAGCGCTTCGGCCTCCGCTAGCCCCTCCGCCATCATGGCGGAGACCACGAGATCGGCGATGCCGGTCGCCGCCTCGCCCGCGCCGAGGAACAGGATGCGCTGATCCCTGAGCTTGCCGCCGGAGACGCGCAGAGCCGAGAACAGGCCGGCGAGCGCCACCGCCGCGGTGCCCTGGATGTCGTCGTTGAAGACGCAGGCCTCATCCCGGTATTTGTGCAGCAGCTTGAACGCCGAATGGTTGGCGAAATCCTCGAACTGGATCAGCACGCCCGGAAACGTCTTGCGCGCGGCCTGCATGAATTCGTCGACGAAGCTGTCATAGGCCTCACCGGTCAACCGTCGCTCGCGCAGGCCGAGATAATAGGGATCGTTCAAGAGCTCTTCGTTGTTGGTGCCGACGTCGAGCACGATCGGCAGGCACAGCTCGGGATGGACGCCGGCGCAGGCCGAATAGAGCGAGAGCTTGCCGACCGGAATCCCCATGCCGTTGGCGCCGAGATCGCCAAGGCCGAGGATGCGCTCGCCGTCGGTCACGACGATCAGCTTGGCCGGATAAGGCCAGTTCTTCAGGATCTCGGCGATCTGGCCGCGATCGCGCGAGGAGATGAACATGCCGCGCGGCCGCTGGAAGATCAGGCCGTATTTCTGGCAGGCGAGCCCGACGGTCGGGGTGTAGATGATCGGCTGGATCTCATCGATATTGTCGACGACGACGCGGAAGAACAGCGCTTCGTTGCGGTCATGCAGCGCGTTCAGCGCGACGTATTTTTCCAGATCCGTCGGCAGCGTGCGCAGATTGGTGAGCACGCGCTGGGCTTGCGTCTCCATCGTCAGCACGCAGGGCGGCAGCAGGCCGCGCAGGCCCAGCGCCTCGCGCTCGGATTCCGTGAAGGCGGTGCCCTTATTGAGCAGAGGATCGCGCAGCAGCGTCATGCCTTGCGATTGATCGGATGATGTCGCTTGGGCAGCGACACGGGCAGGTCTATTCACGAATTCCCCCAAGGAGTTTCTTATTGAACCGCGGTCATTGTCGGCCAGCGCTCCCCGGAGATCAAGGACGTTGGGACTGAGGCATCGATTGTGATCTCGCACCGCAGCGAGATTGTCGCCCGAGATCGCAGGTCGCGCGCGACGCAAAGGTTAACGCCGCAAAGCTCTTGCTCCTCATGATGAGGATTGAGAGCCTGCTCTCTCCTCTCGTCATTCCGGGGCGCGCGTCAGCGCGAGCCCGGAATCCATGGCGCGGCCGTCTCTGCGGCCCGATGGATTCTCAGGTGCGCAATTTCGCACCATAGCTCGCGACCTCGTCGCCCCCCGGAATGACGAGAAAACCTCACACGCTGTTGGGATTAGGAAGTGTTATGAGGCGGCAGCACTATTTAGGCTTGATGTTGGCGGCCTTCACGATCGGTCACCATTTCTCGGTCTCGGCCTTCTGGAAGGCCATGAGCGCTGCCGGCGTTTGCTGATCCCCTGGCGGAATCTCCTGCCCCAGCGCGATATCGAGCCGCTATCCGGCCGCCCGCCTTGGCGTCAGATTGGCGGCGCCGTCGGCCGGTGGCGCGATCTGCATCAAGATGGTCTGGGTGGCGGAGGCGACCTCGATGCCGCTCTCCTGGAAGCGCAGTTTCATGCGACGGTTGAATTCGCGCTGGACCGGCCAGCGGCCGGCCTCGGTGCAGCGGATCTGGCCGACGATCGACACCATTGCGCCATCGACCTTGTCGATACCCCAGAGCTCGAGGTCACCGCGGATCAATGCACGGAATTCCGGTTCGCGGCGCATCTCCTCCACGATGTCCTTGAGGATCTGCCCGGCGCGGTCGGTGTCTTCCTTGTAGGCGACGTTGACGCTGACGGAGGCGTTGCCGGCGCCGCGGCTGGCATTGGTGATGGTCGTGACCGCGCTGAACGGCACGATGTGCACGGCGCCATCGCCGGCGCGCAGGCGGATGGTGCGGATCGAGACGTTCTCCACCACGCCTGACAACCCTGAGACGCTGACATTGTCGCCGACCTGCACCGTGTTCTCCAGGAGCAGGAACAGACCCGTGATGAGGTCCTGCACCAGCTTCTGCGAACCGAAGCCGATGGCAATGCCGACGATGCCGGCGCCCGCGAGCAGCGGGGCGACATTGACGCCGATCTCGCTCAGCGCGGTAAGGCCGACGACGGTGGCGATCAGGCAGAGCAGCGCCGTCCGCAGCATCGGTTGGAAGGTGCGTAAGCGAGCGGCGCGGGCATAATGGCCGTCCCGGGACAGCGCATTGATCTGGCGGTCCAGCAGCGCGTTGCTGGCTTCCCAGATCGCGGCCGCGATGAACACGGCGAGCCCGATCGTCACCAAGGCCGAGATCAGCCGGCTGCCAATCTGGCCGCCATAGAACCAGACGATCGCGTCCACGCCCCAGACTTCTAGCACCGCCACGAAGCCGATGAAGGCGATCACGCCAGATACGATCTTGCGCAGCAGCGGCAGATAGCGGTTGGCGCGGATCTCGAGACCGGGAAAGCGCTGGAGGATCTCCGGCTTGATACGGAAGCCACGGTCGATCAGGCTCAGCGTCAGCATGATGGCGACGCGCGTGATCAGCACCACCACGACCGTCCCGACGAAATACTGCAAGAGCAGCGAATAGCCGTTGCGGATGTTGAGCGCCCACACGGCCCACAGCGCGAGATCGAGCGCGATGGCAAGATAGTGCCAGCCGCCGGCGATGCGGTTGCGCAGACGAGCCGCGATGCCCTGCCGATCGGCCGGCGCGCGGATGGCTTCGGCGACCTGGCGGCGGCATTGCAAGATGATGACGACGATGAAGAGGTGCACGATCAGCATCACCATGCGCAGCAGCGCAGCGTAACCGGCGCGATGCAGGCCGAGCAGCAGCGCCACATTGGCGAAGGCGATGCCGGATACACCGACGCCGACGATGCGGCGCGCCCAGATCTCGATATAGGCTGCGGTCTCGGCCCGAACCGGAAACAGGCCGAACGGTCCCGCCAGCGCCCGGATCACGCAGATGAGTCCGCGGGAGAACGCATAGGCGTTGATGACAGCGAGGATCACGAGGCGAACGGTCGTGGGCTCGCCGATCTCGGTCCCGAGCAGCGCCGTGGCGATGCCCACCAAGACGACCACCGGCAGCAGCTCGAGCACGAGGCGTCCCAGCACGAAGGGCAGCCGTAGCAGGACCTGCCAGACCCTTACCAGACTGTGGTGGCGCTTGTTCAGTTCGGGCGCGGAGGTGACATCGGCTACCGATGACGGCGGATCGGCGATCGGCAGGGCCTGTGCCGGCAGGCGCGCAGTCTGCGGCACGCGCCCTTCCAAGAAGGCGACCGGCCGCCGGATCAGGCGGAACATGACCCATTCGGCCGAAAGGGCGCAACCGAGCACCAGCGCCAGCTTCCAGGCGATCTCGATCAGAAGATTGTAGGCGGCGGGATCGTTCGCGGTCCGCATGATCCAGTAATAGAACGTCGGAAAATGCGTGAGCGTCCGCGCCATGCTGGCGATCTCGCTCGAGATCGCACCGATCTCCTCCGACACCGTGA
The DNA here is from genome assembly GCF_051853035.1 of Bradyrhizobium sp. SPXBL-04. Classification (NCBI taxonomy): domain Bacteria; kingdom Pseudomonadati; phylum Pseudomonadota; class Alphaproteobacteria; order Hyphomicrobiales; family Nitrobacteraceae; genus Bradyrhizobium; species Bradyrhizobium sp. SPXBL-04. Next base: position 7,061,513 of record NZ_CP182472.1, read on the forward strand.
GCAGGAGCTGCGCACCGAGGCCGTCGGCCGAGAGCGGGATCGGCGATTTCTGCTCCGGCGCAGCGGGTGCAGGCTGCTGCTGACCGGACGCATTCGCGATCACGCGCAGCGTATCGATCATCTGCGCACGCTTCTTGTCGTCCTGCAGCGTCTCCAGCGCACGCTTGGCCTCGTCAGGCGACAGCGCGGCCGCGCTGCTCGCGGCCGGCGTCTCGGCGCGGGCGCCGCAGAGAGATGAGATCGCGAGGAAGAGAGCGGCGAGGAGCGCCGGGGCAAGCTTATGCGACACGCGGATTCCCTGAAAAAAATGAATGCGCTGGCGGTGCCGGGACCGTCACCACCGAAGCACATGCGTCATGTCGGATGACCGTTATTCGCCTCGGGCCTGTGTCGGAAGTTGGCCTTTGAGGCGACATTCTCTTGGCATTTGGCCATGCAGGATTGGAGACGGCATAGGCTCAGCACAGCGAGACGGCTTAAGAACGCTGAGCGCGCTCCCGCCGTTCCGCAGAGCAGTTGCTTTTGAGGGCGGTTTTGCTGTGGCCATCCTTCGAGACGCCTGCTTTATGCGGCCACCTCAGGATGAGGACTGAATGCGCGGCGACAGTTTCAACGAGCACCGCTGCCGCTTAGCCTCATCCTGAGGAGCTTGCGGAGCAAGCGTCTCGAAGGACGAGGCGCGCGCGCAGGCCGCCTCAAGTGCCACGAGCGATAGCCCAGCGTCATTCCGGGCGTCGGCCCGGAATGACGGCAAGGAGGGAGGAGGGACAAAGCAGAACTTTAATGCGTTCGTCGTGACGGCCTCGGCATCGCCAGCCAATGATCGACGTGATGCAAATTACAGCGCCGGGAAGGTAGGGGCTTTGCCTCACTGATGTAGCCCGCTAAACCTTGACCCGGCGTGCCGTTCGCGGTTTTCGCCGCTATGCGATAGTCCGAACGAGCTCCATCGCACTTAGCGGCTGGATTTGCGGAGGTGGTGTCATAGACCTCCCCTTGCTCATGAGGTGGACGTTGCGCGTCGCTTGTTTGCGACCTTTGCGATGCTCCTCCCGAGACACAAAACTGTCAAGCAGGATCGATGACCTGAAGGATCACATTTGAACGCGCGAGTTCCCTGGACGGGGCATGGTGACATTATGCGCCTGTTTTGCCCGACGCGTCAAACCAATTTCGTAAAATCCGCATAAGCAGGACGTGGCCGGCAAGCCATTGATTCCGCTATCCCCGGCTACTGTGCATGGGGTTGTTTTCGCAATTATTGTCCATGGCCGGCTCGCGCCGCCTAGAGAAACATGTCTGTCAGGTCGACCGTCGAGGACTTTCCGACCCGGTCGAAGTTTCGCGCCAGCCAGCTTCGCGCCGCCTCGCGGCCCTCGTCGCGCAGGCGACACAACAGGCTCCATTCGGGATGGAATTGCGTGGCCGTACCGAGCTGCGACATCAGCTGATCGTTGCCGATCCAGTGCATGTACATGCGGCTGTGCCTGTCGCTGTCGAGCTCGCCGTCGTCGATCAGCCGCGTGGCGAAGGCGATCGCGCGCATCTCGCGCATCAAGGACGAATTGAAGCTGATCTCGTTGATGCGGTGGAGGACATCGGCCGCGCTGGTCGGCAGCTCATCGCGCCGGATCGCCGTGACCTGCACGATGATGACGTCGTGACTGCCCTTGCGGTAGATCAGCGGAAAGATCGCGGGATTGCCGAGATAGCCGCCATCCCAATAATGCTCGCCGTCGATCTCGACAGCCTGAAAATAGGGCGGCAGGCAGGCCGAGGCGAGCACGGTTTCCGCGCTGAGAAACGGGCTCTGGAACACCTTGATCTTGCCGGTGCGGACGTTGGTGGCGTTGAGAAACAGCTCTGGCGCCTCGGGCGAGGAGTTGAGCCGGTCGAAATCGATCACGCGCTGCAGCAGCGCGCGGAGCGGATTGAAGTTGAAGGGATTGAGCAGGTTCGGCGGCAGCGTGTGCGTCAGCGTGTGGATGAAGGCGTGGACCGGGTGATATTCCGGCGGCAGCTTCAGGGCCTGGATCCACTGGTTCAGCGGCGAGAGCAAATCGTACGCCAAGTCCATGCGCGACACCTCGTACCAGAATGCGTGCAGGCTCTGCCGCGCCGCCTCCGCACCTCCGTTCGCCATGCCGGAGGCCATCGCCACCGCATTCATCGCGCCGGCACTGGTGGCGCTGATCGCCTCGATCGCGAGCCGGCCATCCTCGAGCACCTGGTCGAGCACGCCCCAGACGAAGGCGCCGTGCGCGCCGCCGCCCTGCAGCGCGAAGTTGACGTTCTTGCGGTTCGCGGTCCCGTTGGCTGTCACTTTGCCCGCTTCTTGCCTCCCGTCCCCTCTTTCTCCAGCGCCATGCGCACTTGCTCGAACTCCTGCAGCGAGGCCCTGTCGGCACGCGGAAAGCGCAGGTCCAGCTTTTCGAGCGCTGCATTGATCACGGAGCCGATCACGACGCGCGCGAACCATTTGTGGTCGGCGGGCACGACGTACCACGGCGCATGAGGTGTCGACGTGTGGCGGACGATGTCCTGATAGACCGCCTGGTAGCGCGGCCACAGCGCGCGCTCCTTGATGTCATCCATCGAGAACTTCCACTGCTTGGCCGGCTCTTCCAGCCGGTCGAGGAAGCGCAGGCGCTGCTCCTCCCTGGAGACGTTGAGGAAGAACTTCAGCACCACGGTGCCGTTGCGGCCGAGATAGCGCTCGAAGGCGGAGATGTCCTCAAACCGCTCTTTCCAGATGCTCTTGGTGACGAGCTTTGCCGGCAGCTTCTCCTTGGCGAGGATCTCCGGATGCACCCGCGTCACCAGGCATTCCTCGTAATGGGAGCGGTTGAAGATGCCGATATGGCCGCGCTCCGGCAACGCGACCACGTGGCGCCAGAGGAAGTCGTGGTCGAGCTCCTTGCTGTTCGGCGCCTTGAAGGCACGGACCTCGCAGCCCTGCGGATTGATGCCCTCGAAGATCGCCTTGATCGCACTGTCCTTGCCGCCGGCGTCCATAGCCTGGAATACGATCAGGAGCGACCAGCGGTCCTGGGCGTAGAGCTTCTCCTGAAACGCGATCAGCCGCTTCTTGTTGGCATCGAGGATCTCCTGCGCCTTCTCCTTGTCGAGATCGCCCTTCTCGTCGGTCTTGTGGTCCTTGAGGTGAAACTTGCCGGATCCGTCGTAACGAAACGGCGTGATGTAACGGTCGAGCTGGTCGGCGATCGATTTGGACGGCTTCTTGCTCATGAGTTCGGGGACACCTTGCGTTGCGGCTTCAGTCGGTCGAGCACGCTACCAAGAATGCCCTTGGGAAGAAATATGATGAAAAGCACGAGCAGCACGCCATAGACGAGATTGTCCCAGCCGACCGCCTTGGTGCCGAAGCCGATGCGCAAGCTCTCCGCAAGCAGGATGGTGATGATGGCGCCGACGGTCGGGCCGAGCGAGACGAACAGGCCGCCGACGATGGCCGCGAACACCATCTGCAGCGACACCGCGATGCCGCTGACGGTGTCGGGCGTGATGAACATCTGGTACTGGCAGTAGATCGCGCCGGCGAGCGCCGTCATCAGCGCGCTGAGCAGCGTGATCTTCAGCTTCTCCGCGGTGACGTCGACACCGGCCGCAGCCGCGGCGTCCTCGTCCTCCGAGATCGCCTCGAGCGCATGGCGAGCCATGCTGCGGTCGACCCAGTGCCAGACCACGATGCCGAACAGCCAAATCGCAAGTGCGATCAGATACCAGGTGGTCTTGTCGTCGAATTGCAGCGCCAGCAGCTTGTTGCCGGACGCACGGTTCGGCGTGTAGCCGAGCGAGCCGCCGGTATAGTCGCGCGTCGCGGTGATGACCTGGAGCACGATGCCTGATAGCGCCAGCGTCACCAGCACGAAATAGTGCCCGGTGATGCGGAAACGAAAGCACGGATAGCCGACGATCAGCGCCAGCGCCCCGGCCGCGATCATGCTGACGGGAATGCCGATCCATGGCGAGAGGCCGAGGTGATTCCACAAGAGCGCGGTGACATAGGCGCCGATCCCCATGAAGCCGCCGTGTCCGAGCGAGACCAGGCCGAACCGCCCCATCATCGACCAGGATGTGTAGGCGAACGACCAGATCAGGATCAGCACCAGGATGTGCAGATGATAAGGATCGCGATAGACGAAAGGCAGCGCGACCAGCGCCGCCAGCCCTACCCCCCAGGCTGCAATCCGCCCCTGCCCCATCATCGGCGCCTCGCCAGGAGCCCTGCGGGCCGGATGAACATCATGACGATGAAGAAGGCGAAGGCGAGCACATAGCCCCATTCGAGATCAGAGAACAGGCCGCCGAGCGAGATGATCTCGGCGAACAAGAAGGAGGCAATGAAGCCGCCGATGAAATTGCCTAAGCCCCCGAGCACGCAGATCAGGAAGGTGATCGGTCCGAAGGAGAGGCCGACGAAGGGATGCACGTCATATTGCAGCACCAGGAGGCAGGCCGCGAGCCCGGCCAGCGCACCACCGAGCGCCGAGGTGATGAGATAGATCCGCTTGGCGTCGACGCCCATCAGCGCCATGATCTGCCGGTCCTGCGAGATGGCGCGGATCGCGGTGCCGGTGAAGGTTCGCGTCATGAACAGATAGACCGCGACCATGCCGACCAGTGCCGCCACGAAGGACAGCAGCCGTGCGTAGCTGAAATTCATGTCGCCGAAGGCAAGCACCGGCAGGCGGATGCCGAGGTTGCGGAAGTCGATGCCGAAGGCGACGGTGGCAAAGCTCTGCAGCACGAACAGCACGCCGCCGGTCGCGAGCAACTGATTGATCGGCGGTGCCGTGAGCAGCGGCGCGATCACGAGGTAGTGCAGCGCCGCCCCGAGGAGCGCGACCAGCAGGACGGTAAAGGGAGCGGCGATGAAATAGCTGACCCCGTAATACTGCACCATGAAGTACATGGCGTACATGCCGATCATCACGAGCTCGGCATAGCAGATCCAGGTCACGTCAATGACGCCGAAGATCAGGTTGAGACCGAGCGCGAGCAGCGCCAGCACACCGCCGAGCAGGATGCCGTTGATCACGGCCTCCAGCAGATAAATGTCGAAGACGTCCAGAAATGCCTGCATGCCCCCTCACACCCCGAGATACGCTTCCTTGACCGTGTCGCTCGCCAGCATCTCGGCCGAGGTGCCGGATGCGCGGATCGTGCCCGCCTCGATCAGATAGGCGCGATCGACCACTTTCAGCACCTGCTGCACGTTCTGCTCGACGATCAGCACGGTCAGGCCGCTGGCGCGGATCCGCTTCACCAGCTCGAACACCTGCTGCACCACGACCGGCGCGAGGCCGGCCGACGGCTCGTCGAGCAGCAGGAGTTTCGGATTGGACATCATCGCGCGGCCGATCGCGCACATCTGCTGCTCGCCGCCCGACATGGTGCCGGCCATCTGGTGGCGTCGCTCCTTCAGGCGCGGAAACAGATCGAACACGACGTCGAGCCGCTCGGCATAGTGGGCGCGCGCCTCCTTCATGAAGGCGCCCATCTTGAGATTATCGTCGACCGAAAGCCGCGGAAACAGTCGCCGGTTCTCCGGCACATGCGCAATGCCGAGGCTGACGATCTTGTGCGCCGGCGTCGCCACGACGTCGATGCCCTCCATTTTGATCGAGCCGCGCGACGGCCGGATCAGCCCGGAGATGATGCGCATCAAGGTGGTCTTGCCGGCGCCGTTGGGCCCGATGACGCCGACGGCCTCGCCGGCCTTGACGTCGAGATTGACATCGAACAGCGCCTGGAACGTGCCATAGCCGGCATTGACGCCGCGGAGTTCCAGCATCGGCTAACCTCCCGCGCGGCGGCGCGCCTCTGCGGCCGCGGCCTGCGTGGTCTCGGCATCGGTGCCGAGATAGACCTCGATCACCCGCGGGTCTCCGGCAACCGCGCTGGGCAGTCCCTCCGATATCTTCTCGCCGTGATCGAGCACCATCACGCGGTCGACGACGCGCATCAGCACGCCCATGATGTGCTCGACCCAGATGATGGTGATACCGAGCTCGTCGCGGATGTTGCGCAGCATGTCGGCGGCCTGATCCATCTCGGCCTCGTCGAGGCCGCCGAGGCTTTCGTCGGCGAGCAACAGCTTCGGCGCGGTGGCGAGCGCCTTCGCAAGCTCGAGCTTCTTCAAGCCGGCAGCGCCGAGGCCATCGACACTGGCATGGCGATCGGTCGGCAGGCCGACCATCGCCAGCGACCGCTCGGCCGCTTCCTCGGCCTTGACGCGACTGTGGCGTCCCTGGCCGTAGAAGCCGGCCAGCGCGACATTCTCGAAGATGGTCAGGCGGCGGAAGGGCCGCGGAATCTGGAAGGTGCGACCGATGCCGCGGTTGATGATCCGGTGCGGTGCAAGGCCTGCGATCTCATGCCCGGCGAACAGGATCGATCCGGAGCTCGGCACCAGCGTGCCGGAGAGCATGTTGAAGATCGTGCTCTTGCCGGAACCGTTGGGTCCGATCAGGCCGAGGATCTCGCCCTGGTCGACCCTGAACGAGACGTTGTTGACGGCCGTGAAGCCGCCAAACCGCTTCACCAGCCCGCTGACTTCCAACACCGAAGCACTCCGCCGCTACTGGTTGCTGTAGGTGGTGCCTTTCGGCAGCGGCAGCACCGCCTCGCGCTGCGCCTGGCTCTTGGGCCACACCACAGAGGACTTGTCGTCGATGTACTGGATCACGACGGGAAAGGAGCGTTCGTTCTGCCCGGCCATCGGCGTGCCCTCACCGTAGAACTTCACGCCGAAGCCGAGCATGGTGCCGCCCTCGGGAATGTCGGTGTCGAGCGCCGCCTTGCGCAGCGCGTCGGGGTCGACGCCGCCATACTTCTTGATCGCGCGCGGCAGCACGTCGCTCATGAATACATACGTGTTGGACGCGCCGATGCCGACATGGGCCGAGCGGATCGCGACTCCGGGCTTGATCCTGTCGAACTCCTCGCCGACCATCTTGATCACGGGCGGCAGCTTCGGATCCATGGTCTTCTGGTTGGCGAGCCAGATCGAGATCGGGTCGGCGTTGAAGATGTAGGCGGCGTCTGCGCCCATGCCTTCCTTCAGCTTCTCGTAGACGCCGTAGCCGGCGCCATGTCCCATCAGCGCACCGAACTTCAATCCCTGCTCGCGGGCCTGGCGCAGCAACAGCGTGATGTCGGGGTTGTAGCCGGTGTGGAAGATGACGTCGGGCTTGGCGCGCTTCAGCTTGGTCACCAGCGCGGAGAGATCAGGCGCGGTCGCCGAATAACCTTCCTTCAGCACGACATTGAAGCCGGCCTTCTTCGCACCGGCCTCATTGCCCTTGGAGACGTCGACGCCATAGGCGCCGTCCTCGTGGATGATGGCGACGCGCAGGTCCTTCGGCTCCTTGCCGAACTTCTCCTTGGCGTTCTGCGCGATGAAATCCATCGTCATCATGCCGAACTGGTCGCCGCTCGCTTGCGGGCGGAACACGTATTTGTAACCCTTCTCGTTGAACACGGCCGACGAGATGCAGGTCGTGATCCACATGAATTTCTTGAGCTGCTCGACACGGGCCGCGACCGGCACGCATTGCGCCGAGGAGAAGAAGCCGAGCACCATGTCGACCTTCTCCTGCTCGAGCAGGCGGACGGATTCGTTGATGGCGATGTCAGGCTTGCTTTGCGCGTCGGCGTAGACGGCCTCGATCTTGTAACCCTCGACACCGGTCTTGGCGAAATGATCGAGGATGATCTTTGCGCCGACATAGTTCAGCTCGGACCCGCCGCCCGCGAGAGGTCCGCTCAGATCAAAGACGACGCCGATCTTGATCTTTTTCTCTTTGGCTTGATCTTGGGCCTGGGCGGACACCACCAAGCCCGTCGCTGATATCGCGACCAATAGCCCACGTACCAAACGGGCAGCCATGCGCAGGCGCATCAAAACCTCCCTGGACGATTGTGCATCGCATTCTTGTTGATCTTGCTTTTTCGCCCATCACATGGGGTGAGCGAAGCGATGTCAAGCCTCGCGCGTCAGCGAGAGGCGAACTGCTGCGCAATAAAGGCCGTGACAAATCGCGGCATGGTCGGCGTGAGATCATCCATCCCGCGCACGAGATGAATGGCCGACAGTTCGGGCTCGACCTCGCGCGCCAGATTGGCTTCGATCCGGGAGCGGGCCACCTCGCCCGGCATATCCAGGTTGAGGACCTGAATCATCGCAATCGCACGGCCCGAGACCACGCAGTGCCAATCTGCCTCCGCGGCATAGTCGGCCACGGTGAGGCCGGTCTCCTCCGCGATCTCGCGGACGACGCTGCCGGGGATGTCGAGGGCACCAGCCCTGATGTCGTCGAGGTCGGGCGTTCCCGACGGGAAATAGACCCGGCCGGCATTGGCGGTGTGCTGCGCCATTTCGCCCATCACGAAGGCGCCGTCGGAGGTACGCAGCGCGCCCATGCCAAAGCCGTTGAACACGGCCGGATCAGGAAAGCCCCAGTCGCGCCAGGCGAGAAAGCTGGCGAAATCGGTCTCGAAATAGGTCGCGGCGAGATGGCCGTCCGTGAACACGGCATCGCGCCCGAGCAGGACGCGACCGTTCCAGATCTTCGGCCGCTCGCGCTGCATCTCGGCGAAATGCGCCGCAATCTCGGCGCGGCGCTCCTCCGCGAACGGCCACACGATCGGCCGCACCGCAAGATCAAGCGTCGCAACGCGATGAATGACCGGTGACGTCATGACGCCTGACTACTTCGCCTTCGCGTCAGCTATTTGGCATTCCCCGTCGTCTTCTTGGCCTGATCGACGAATTTGTTGGTGAAGGTCTTGCTGACGTCGATCTTGGCGTTCGCCACTTCGGGCGAACCGACGCTGAACACCGCAAGCACGGCGTCGGCGCCCTTCGGGTCCATCTTGCCGGTTTCGGAGAACATCGGGATCGTGTTCTTCAGCGCAGCGAGATAGAGGTCCCTATTCTTGCCGACCGCCTCCTCCGGCATCTTCGCCATGATCTCCTCGGGCGAGTGCGAGTGGATCCAGGTCAGCGTCGCCAGGATCGCATTGGTGAGCGCCTGCGTTTCCTTCGCGTGACCGTTGACCCAGGCCGCCGTCGAGTACAGCGCGCCGCCCGGATATTCGCCGCCGAACGTCTCGAGCGTGTCCTTCTGGGTGCGGGTGTCCGAAAGGATGCGCAGATCCTTGTGGCTGCCCTGCAGCACGGTGACAGAAGGATCGAGCATCACGGCCGCGTCGATCTGGCCCTGCTCCATGGCGGCGACCGCGGTGGCGCCGAGGCCGACGCCGATCACGGCGGCACTGGTGGGATCGAGCCCGTTCTTCTTGAGCATATATTTGAGGAAGAAGTCGGTGGAGGAGCCGGGGGCACTCACGCCGACCTTCTTGCCGGCAAGGTCCTTCACCGACTTGATGTCGTTGGTCCGAGAAGGCGCGACCACCAGCACGAGGCCGGGATAGCGGTCATAGACCACGAAGGCCTGAAGCTCCTGCTTCTTGGCAGCGAGATTGACGCAATGATCGAAATAGCCGGAAACGACGTCGGCACTGCCGCCGAGCACGGCCTTCAGCGCGTCAGAGCCGCCCTTGAGGTCGACCAGCTCGACATTGACGCCGGCCTTCTCGTACTCGCCGAGCTGCTTGGCCAGCACGGTGGGGAGATAGCACAGGCAAGAGCCGCCGCCGACCGCGATGGTGACCTTGCTTTGCGCCGCGGCAAGCGAGGTGGTGAGCGTCAGCGCGAGCAGTGCGCCGGCGAGCCTGGCAATCGTGTTCTTCATTGGTTTCCTCCGTTCGGCCGGCGGCACCATAGAGCAGCGGGGCTGGCTTGAGAAGCACCGCCTATGTGGGCTGGCCATCGGCCTTTCGGCGCAATAGCATGCCTAAACAAGAACAATTCCTGATGGGGAGGATCATCCATGAATCGCCTTGCTGCCGGGCTGTCGATCGCCGCCGCCTTTGCCGCCGGATGCGGCGCCACCCATCTGCTCCGGCCGGCGCTCGCCGCTGAAAACATCACCGCGCAGATCATCCATACCGGCGAGATGGAAGGCGACGCGCTCGGGTCCGCCAACGCCGTCGGCTACCGTTCCAAGATGTTCGCGAGCGCGGACGGTGCCACCATCTCGATCCAGGTCGGCAACGTCCCCAAGCATCTGCATCCCAACACCAATGAGATCCAGTACATCCTGGACGGCACGGGGACGATCTGGCTCGGCGACAAGGAGGTGACGGTGAAGCCCGGTGACCTCGTGATCATCCCGAAGGGGACGCCGCATGGCGGCACCAAGCCGATCAGTGGCCAGGTCAAGGCGATCGCGATCAAGACGCCGCCGCAGGCGCCCGACGACACCAAGCTGCTGGATTGATGACGGTGGGCTCCATCTCCCGCTTGCGGGAGAGGGCTGGGGAGAGGGTGTCTCCACACGCGAGAACCCCCGAGAGGAAGAGCCCTCACCCAACGCTACGCGCCGACCTCTCCCGCAAGCGGGAGAGGTGAACTCCTGCAGCGGCGCGCACCAATCCAAATGAATTTGCGCCCTAGCCCCGCCCATCCGACGCAGTTGGCCGCCACACCAACAGCCGGCGCTCCACCAGCGTCACGCCGAAGTCGATCAGGATGACGAAGGCCGACAGCACGAACATGCCGGCGAACACGCCGGCAACGTCGAAGATGCCTTCGGCCTGCTGAATGAGATAACCGAGCCCAGCCGCCGATCCCAGATATTCGCCGACGACCGCACCGACCACGGCGAAGCCGACCGAGGTGTGCAGCGAGGAGAACATCCAGGACAGCGCCGAGGGCCAATAGACGTGCTGCATCAGCTGCCGCTCACTCATGCCGAGCATGCGGCCGTTGTCGAGCACGGTGCGGCTGACTTCCTTCACGCCCTGATAGACGTTGAAGAACACGATGAAGAACACCAGCGTCACGCCGAGCGCAACCTTGGACCAGATGCCGAGGCCGAGCCACAGCGCGAAGATCGGCGCCAGCACGACGCGCGGCAGCGCGTTGACCATCTTGACGTAAGGGTCGAACACGGCTGCGACCAGGGGCTGGCGCGCAAACCAGAAGCCGACCAGCACGCCGCCGAGCGATCCGATCACGAACGCCAGGATCGATTCCGCGAGCGTGATGGCGAGATGCTTCCAGATCACGCCGGATGCGAACCACTTCACGATCTGGCTGAACACGTCGAATGGGTTGGAGAAGAAGAACGGCGGCAGCAGGATCTTGCCGAACACGGGGACGGTCGAGAGCACTTGCCACAGCACGATGCAGACGACCGCGACCAGGACTTGCAGCGCAAGCAGCGTCGGGCGCGACATCAGACCGTCTCCTTCGCGTGAGTGGACTGCTCGTAACCCTTCATCACCTCGTCCTTCAGCACGCTCCAGATCTCGCGATGCAGTGAGTGAAACTCCTTATCGAGCCGCACCTCGAAGATGTCGCGCGGGCGCGGCAAGCTGACGCGCCAGTCGCCGATGATGCGCGAGGACGGTCCCGCCGACATGATCACGACGCGATCGGCGAGCGCGATTGCCTCTTCGAGGTCGTGGGTGACGAACAGCACCGCCTTGCGGTCGGCGTTCCAGAGGTCGAGCAGCAGGTTGCCCATGACCTGCCGCGTCTGCGCATCGAGCGGCCCGAACGGCTCGTCCATCAGCAGGATTTTTGGATCGCGGATCAGCACCTGCGCCAGCGCCACGCGCTTGCGCTGGCCGCCGGAGAGCATGTGCGGATAGCGGTTCGCGAAGGCGCCGAGGCCGACGGAGGTCAGCCATTGCTGTGCCCGCGGCAGCGCTTCGGAACGCGGCGTGCCCTTGATCTCGAGCCCGATGGCGACGTTGTCGAGCGCGGTCTTCCACGGGAACAGCGCGTCGGCCTGGAACAGGTAGCCGGCATCCCGGTTCAGCCCCGCGAGCGGCTGGTCGAATATCCTGACGCTGCCGGCCGCGGGCTTGAGCAGCCCGGCGGCAACGTTGAGCAGCGTGGATTTCCCGCAGCCGGTCGGGCCGACAATGGCGACGAACTCGCCCTGCGCCACCGCGAGATGGGCTTTCTCAACCGCCGTATAGACCCGGCCGTCCCCGAGGCGGAACGCGACCTTGGCATCTTCCAGCGCCACCGCCGTGGGCGTCGTCATGTGCTTCCTCCAAACCTGGACCGATGCCTTAGCCGCTCGCGCAGCCAAGTTCAATCAAGGCGCCAAGCGTGCTACGCATGGGTTGCCAGGGCGCTCTTACCCTCCCCTGGAGGGGGAGGGTCGCTGGGCATGTAGCGAAGCGAAATGCACAGCGGGGTGGGGTGACGGTCTTTCCACGTCCAACACTACCTGTGTTGAGAGATCACCCCACCCCGCCCGCGCTTCGCGCGAGCGACCCTCCCCCTCCAGGGGAGGGTAAGGAAGAATGAGCCGCGTCGGATGTCTCCCAAGCCAGCGATCAGCTATGCGCATGTCACCAAGAGCTTCGGCCCGCTCAAGGCCGTGGACGACGTCTCGCTCGACATCGCCGAAGGCGAATTTGTGGCCGTCGTCGGCGGCTCGGGCTCCGGCAAGACCACCCTGCTGCGGCTCGCCAACCGGCTGATCGAGGCGGATGGCGGCACGATCACGGTCGAGGGCGAGGACGTGCAAAACGTCGATCCGGTCGCGCTGCGGCGGCGGATCGGCTACGTGTTCCAGGCCGGCGGGCTGTTTCCGCATTTGAGCGTTGCCGACAATATCGGGATCACGCCAAGACTGCAGGGCGTGTCGGCTACGGATATCGCCGCACGTGTCGACGAACTGCTGGAGCTCGTGCAGCTCGATCGTGCCGCGCATCGCGACCGGCTGCCGGAAACGCTCTCGGGCGGCCAACGCCAGCGCGTCGGCGTGGCGCGGGCGCTCGCGGCAAAGCCCCGCATCATGCTGATGGACGAGCCGTTCGGCGCGCTCGATCCCCTCACCCGCGATGCGCTCGGCGAGGATTTTCGCGACCTGCACCGCAAGCTCGGCCTGACCACCGTGATGATCACGCATGACATGACGGAGGCGATTTTGCTGGCCGACCGCATCGCCGTGATGCGCGCTGGAACGCTGCTGGCCCAGGGCACGCCGGCAGAGCTGTCGAAGAGCGGCGACGCCTATGTGCTGGGGCTGTTGCGCACGCCCCGGCGCCAAGTCGAGCGATTGAACGCGCTGTTGCCGCAGGGCGGTGGGGCATGAGCTTCTTCACCGACCCGCGCTGGGGCGAGGCGCTGTCGCATTTGCCCGACTATCTCGGCAACCATGTGCGGGTGAGCCTTGCCGCGCTCGCGCTCGGTCTCGCCGTCAGTCTGCCGCTGGCCATCCTGACGCGCAATCGCCCGGCGCCGCGCGGCATGCTGCTCGCGTTCGCCAGCATCGTGCAGACCGTGCCTGGGCTGGCGCTGCTTGCGCTGTTCTATCCGTTGCTGCTGCTGGCGGCTTCCGTCACGCTCGCCTGGTTCGGCGTCTCCTTCTCCGCTTTCGGCTTCCTCCCGGCGATGCTGGCGCTCGCGCTCTATTCGATGTTGCCGGTGCTGCGCAATGGCATCACCGGTCTCAACGGCATCGATCCGGCGCTGCTCGAAGCCGCCAAGGGTGTCGGAATGACCGCACGACAGTCGCTTCTCATGGTCGAACTGCCGCTGGCGCTGCCGGTGATGATGGCGGGCATCCGCACCGCCGCAGTGTGGGTGATCGGCACCGCGACGCTGTCGACGCCGATCGGGCAGACCAGCCTCGGCAATTACATTTTCGCCGGGCTTCAGACCCAGAACTGGGTGTTCGTGCTGTTCGGCTGCCTGGCCTCGGCCCTGCTCGCGCTTGCGGTCGATGAGTTGCTCGGCCTGATTGAGACAGGCCTGCGCCAACGCAGGCGCCTGCGCGCCGGACTCGGCGCGATCGGGATCGCCGCACTTGTCGCTGCCACGCTGGTGCCGACGCTGGGACGCTCGTCGCAGAGCTATGTAGTCGGCGCCAAAACCTTCGCCGAGCAATATGTGCTGTCGGCGCTGCTCAGGGACCGCCTCCAGGCGGCCGGGCTTTCCGCCACCGCGCGATCCGGCCTCGGCTCCAGCGTGATCTTCGAGGCACTGAAGGCCGGGGACATCGATCTCTATGTCGACTATTCAGGTACGCTCTGGGCCAACCAGTTGCATCGCACCGACATCAAGCTGCGCGCGGAACTGCTCGCAGAGCTGAAGACAGCCCTTGCGAAAGAGAACATCACCTTGCTCGGCGAGCTCGGATTCGAGAATGCCTATGCGTTGGTGATGCCGAGAAGGCGCGCCGAGGCGCTAGGCATCCGCAGCATCGCCGATCTCGCCGCGCACACATCGACGATGTCGATCGCCGGCGACTACGAGTTCTTCTCGCGCCCCGAATGGGCCGCGCTGCAAAAGGCCTACGGCCTTTCCTTCCGCGCCCAACGCCAGATGCAGCCGGACTTCATGTATGCCGCGGTCGCCAGCGGCGAGGTCGACGTGATCGCCGGCTACACCAGCGACGGCCTGATCGCGAAATACGATCTCGTTGCGCTCAACGATCCCAGGCATGCGATCCCGCCCTACGACGCGATCCTGTTGCTCGCACCGAAGCGAGCCGGTGACGAGCGGCTACAGGCGGCACTCAAGCCGCTGCTCGGCAAGATCGACATCGCGACCATGCGCGAAGCCAATTTGCGCGCCAGCGGCAACGATGCGAATTCATCACCCGATGCGGTGGCGAAGTGGCTGTGGGGAAAAATTAATCCGTAGGCACGCAGACGACCCGTCATCCTGAGGCGCGAGCCGTGCGCTGCAAAGCAGCGCGCGGGGAGCCTCGAAGGATAAGCGGCCCCGATGCAACCGGGCCGTCGCCCTTCGAGGCTCACCCAGCGGCGCCTTTGCGCCGCAGCGCACCTCAAGGTGACGGTCAATGAGTAGCGCTTGGGGGTACAGCAAGACAGCTACAGCCCCCGGATCATCCCCGCTTCGATCAGCAGCCGATTCAGCCGCCGCGCCTCGGCGCCGTCCTTGCAGCCGTAGAAGATGCCCTTGCAGCGGAGCATGATCGCCTTCTGCTCGGCGAAGGACGGATCGAGCGGGATGCCGGCGGCCTCCTGGATCACCAGCGGCAGATACGGGCCGTCGATCGTGTCCATCACGGCGTCGCTCTTTACCGGTTCGAAATTGACGGCGTCGATCGCATAATAGGTTGCGTAGAGACGCGGATCGTAAGCGTCGAGCTTCTTGCCGAGAGCGCCCTCGTCGAGCCCGGGCTCGAGCAGGTTCGGCGCAAATTCCGGCTGGTGATCGCCGTAGCGCACGATCAAGAAAGGCTCGCCGGGAAAATTCTTCTTCAGGCCAGCGACGAAAGTCCTGTACTGCTCGGCGCTCATCGCCTGGCGGCGCAGATATTCGTCGATCGACGACACGTTGCCGGGCGCGCGCCAGTTCGGCAGCAGGTCGGGACGGAAGCGCGTCTCCCAGGGGAAATGATTGGCACCGAGATAGATGAAGGTGAACAGCGGCTTGTTCGGCGGCTGTTGCCCCATCAGCTGAAGCGCCTTGTCGTAGAAGAAGGAGTCCGGTTCGACGTCCTTGGCGCCGAGATCCTTCGAGTCGAGGAAGCGTTCGATGCCGGTCGTCATCTGGAAGCTGCGCGCGCCCATGAAGCCGCCATGGGCGGGATACAGCGACATCGTGTCGTAGCCGCAACGACGCAGCGCCAACGGCAGGCCGCGTTCGACGCGGTTCGAGGCGATGCGCGTCACGAAATAGGCGAAGCGGCCGAACGAACGCGAGGAGAGCCCCGCAAGCACGTTGTATTCGGTGAACCAGCTCGGCCCGCCATTGCTCTCGGCCAGGAACGCGCGCTGCTTGCCGTCCCAGGACTTGAAGTGGTCGCCATAGCGCGGCGGCACCTTGATGCCCTGCGCGGCGCGGATGTCGAAGCTCGATTCATCGTGGATCATGATGATGTTGGGCCGGCGACCCGCAGGGTGGCACTCGTCGACCAGCGGCACGTTGAGCCGCTCGTTGGTCGCGGCGGCGGATTCCATGAAACCGTACTGCACGAAATCGGCGACCGCGGTGACGCCGGAGCGGAAGAATTTCGAGAGATAGCCGTCGTCGTAATAGCCGCGCCAGGCTTCATCAGGATGATAGAGCGAATAGCCCACCAGCGCGGCAAGGCAGGTGAGCTTGCAGGCGAACGCCGGCAGACGGCGGATGCGGAACGGATCGAGCCACCAGAGCGCATACATCAGCGGCAGCGTGACGAGGCCGGCCAGGATCACCGACCAGCGCAGATTCGGAAAGATCGTGAACAGGAACGCGACGGTGTCGCGGTCGATCATCATCAGGTCGATGAAGTTGACCGTCATCTGCACGACGTCGTGCTTGAGCCGGGACAGCAGCACCAGCACGACGACCATGGTCAGCGACAGCGCACCCGACAGCGCCGGCCGCCGCAGCAGCGTGATCCAGAAGAAGTTGAGGATGCCCCAGGCCAGCGCGAAGGAGAGGCGCGAGCCGAAATCGGTCTCGGTCTCGTACATCAGCGCGATCGCTGCGAAATGTGGCGCTGTGACCGCGAGCAGCCGCCAGATGCCGAGCGCGGCGACGCTCGCCAGGACGGCGGTGGTGGCAGAAGGACCTGGATTGGGCGCGGACGCCATCGACGACACGCAACTTCTGGTCCGGCGCGGTGATGCCAAGCCGTCTGGCCGGCCTCGAGGCAGCTAGCGGCGTCCGGCGCAGCCGGAAGTCTGCACCGTGTCATAAAACTGTAACGGAACAGTCACGGTCAGGCAACGCGTCCGGCGATCCGACTTTCGCTTATTGTTAGCGGGAGACCTGGGCCGCAGGCCCGGCAGGCCGCTACTCGCAACGTCAGGGCTTGGCGATCGGACGGACGGTCGAGGCGAGCTGAACGTCGGTTACCCCTGCGGCAGCAGCCCGAGGCGCTTGGCGATGATGCGGTCCAGCGTCCGTTTCGGCAGCACGGCGCCGATCAGATGGCGGAGCGGATCCGGCGTGATCTGGTAGCGCACCTTTGGGCTTGCCGCCGTCAGCGCCTCGAACACCACTTCGGCGATACGCTCGGCAGGCAGGCCCTTGGCGCCGATGTCCATCATGAACGCCATCGCCTTGTTTAGTGCCGGCAGATAGGGCGAGTTCTGGTAGACGGAGAGGTCGATCTCTTCGGCCTTGCTCCAGATCGGGGTCTTCACCGCGCCGGGGGCGACGATGATGACGTCGATGCCGAACAGCATCAGCTCGCGGCGCAGGCTCTCCGACAGGCCCTCGATGGCGTGCTTGGAGGTGCTGTAAGGTGCCGACAGCGGATTGCCGTTCTTGCCGGCGACCGAGCTGATCATCACGATCCGGCCCTTCGGCCCCTTCAGCGCGGGGTCTGCGCCCAGCAGCGGCCCGAACGCCTGCGTCGCGATGACGGGACCGATGACGTTGACGTCCATCTGGCGGCGGAAATCCTCGACCGACAATTCGAGCACGGGGCCGGCGACCGCGATGCCTGCATTGTTGACGAGCCCCGCCAGCGTCTCGCCGCCCAGCGCATCGCGAACTTTTCGCGCAGCAGCGAGGACTGCTGCCTCGTCGGTGACGTCGAACAGCAATGGCGTGAAATTGGTGCCGAACTCACTCTTGAGCCGGTCGGCGTCGGCCTGCTTGCGGACACTGCCGAACACGCGATAGCCACGCCCGATCAGATATTTCGCAACGGCCCAGCCGATGCCGGTGGACGCACCGGTAACGACGACAGATCGCATGGTCCCCCTCCCCTCGAGTTCCCGCGATCATGTAGGAGGAAGGTGCCCGTGCGCAATGCCGCCCAGCCCGCAAGTCCGCGCAGCAGATGTCGGTTCTTGAGATGAAGCGGCGCGCGAGCGTTGCGACATGACGTCGAAAGGCGCGTTAAAAAGGCGGATGAAGAGCCGAATCCTTGGCTTTCACGACGCAGCACTTTTGACGATCAGGAAGTTCTAAGAAGCCCTTGAAAAACGACGCGAGACCAAGAATGTGGTTTAAGCGTCAGTTCTTGGCGCTCAAGCAGCCCGTCAACTCGCGAAGAATTTGAATGAAGCAACTATGCTTCGCGCGAGAAGGAACGAGCGAGACCGCTGTCTGCGATCTTGCTCGAGCCTATTCGCGAAGGTTTAAGATTTGGTGTGACGAGCGAAGCTCGTGTTCGCTCGTATCCCGGACAAGCGCAGCGAAGCGGAGCCCAGAGCCGGGACCCAGAGGCCGCATTGGACCCCGGATCAGCAGCGCATCACCAGAGTGCTGCGCTGCGTCCGGGGCAGAACGGCTTAGTTCTTGCTCTTATCGACCAGCGCGCCCTTCTTGATCCAGGGCATCATGTCGCGCAGCTTCGCGCCGACTTCCTCGATCGGGTGTGCCGCGAGCTTGGCGCGGGTCGCCTTGAACGAGGTCTGGTTGACCTTGTTCTCGAGCATCCAGTCGCGGGCGAACTTGCCGCCCTGGATGTCGGCGAGAACCTTCCGCATCTCCTTCTTGGTCTCGTCGGTGATGATGCGCGGACCGGTGACATACTCGCCGTACTCGGCGGTGTTGGAGATGGAGTAGTTCATGTTGGCGATGCCGCCTTCATAGATCAGGTCGACGATCAGCTTCACTTCGTGCAGGCACTCGAAATAGGCCATCTCCGGGGCGTAGCCGGCTTCGACCAGGGTCTCGTAGCCGCCCTTGATCAACTCGACCAGGCCGCCGCAGAGCACCACCTGCTCGCCGAACAGGTCGGTCTCGCACTCTTCCTTGAAGGTGGTCTCGATGATGCCGGCACGGCCGCCGCCGATGGCGGACGCATAGGACAGGCCGAGGTCGTGGGCATTGCCCGAGACGTCCTTGGCGATCGCGATCAGGCAGGGCACGCCGCCGCCGCGCTGATACTCCGAGCGCACGGTGTGGCCGGGGCCCTTCGGCGCGATCATCAGCACGTCGAGGTCGGCGCGCGGGTCGAGCAGGTTGAAGTGGACGTTGAGGCCATGCGCGAACACGAGGGCGGCGCCCTTCTTCATGTTGTCGTGCAGGTGCTCGCGGTAGATGTCGCCCTGGAGCTCGTCCGGGGTCAGCATCATGACGAGGTCGGCCCATTTGGCGGCTTCGGCGACTTCCATGACCTTGAAGCCGGCAGCTTCCGCCTTCTTGGCCGAGGCCGATCCCTTGCGCAGCGCAATGGCGACTTCCTTGACGCCGGAGTCCTTCAGGTTGAGCGCATGGGCGTGGCCCTGGCTGCCATAGCCGACGATGGCGACCTTCTTGCCCTTGATCAGGTTCAGGTCGGCGTCGCGATCGTAATAAACACGCATAGTTCGTTTCCTCGTTCGGGGCCGGAATCGGCCGATGGTCAGGTCTTTCGAAGGTGAATTGACGGATTTCGGGGGCTGTCTAGAGCATTTTAGGGCCCCTGGGAAACCCGTTTCTGCATGGAAATCTGCGGCATCATGCATCCATGAAGACGGGGTAGAGGGAAGCGAGCAGCAGCACCGCCATCAGGACATTGAAGGCGCGGACCAGCCGCTCTGAGGTCAGGACCGGCCGCAATGCGGAGCCGAACAGAGCCCAGGCCACGGTCGAAACCGTGCCGACGAGCAGGCTGATCAGGGTCTGAATTGCGATGTTGAGCGGGAATCGGGCGATCGCCGCGTAGGCGGTGATGGTGCCGATCACGATCACCCAGCCTTTGGCGTTGATCCATTGGAACATCGCCGCGCCCCAGAAGGTCATCGGACCGCGGCCGCCCCCCTCGCCCGGCTTGGTCGGGCCGGACATGGCGATCGCGGCGGCGAGATAGATCAGGTAGGCCGCACCGGCATATTTCAAGATGGTCTGGAGGATCGGATAGGCCAGGAACACGGTGCCGAGCCCGAGGCCGACCGCGGCCACCATGAAGGCAAAGCCGATGACGATCCCGATGATGTGGGGAATGGTGCGCCGGAAGCCGTAGGTCAGGCCCGAGGACAGCAGCATGATGTTGTTCGGCCCAGGCGTGAAGTACATCACGACCATGAAGATGAGAAAGGCATAGAACAGCGATTGGGACATGCTCACCTCACGCGACTTTGGGCAGCGGCTCTTCAGGCAGCGCCTTGGGTCGCTTCGCGAGCACCATCACCGCGATACCGCCGATCACGGTCAGCATGCCGGCGAGCCTTAGGGGTCCGAACCGCTCGCCGAACACGACGCTGGAGGCCGCCGATCCCACGAATGGCACCAGCAGCGCGAACGGCACCACCTGGGCGGCTGGATAGTCGCGCAGCAGCCGACCCCACAGCCAATAGGCGATGCTTGTCGAGACGCCGCCAAGCGCCAGCATGCAGAGAGCCGACGTCAGCGAGATGTGGGTCAGCGATGTCCAGGTCGACGCCGGGCCGTTGGCGATAAGCGCCAGCGCGAACAGCGGTATCGCCGAGGCGAGACACAACCACGCGAACAGGTCGAACATGGGCACGCCGCGGGCACCACGCAGCAAGAGATTGCCGACGGCAAAGCTGACTGGCGAGATCATCAGCACCGCAAACGCAGCAGCGCTGAAATCATAGCCGACAGTGCCGCAGATCATCAGAAGACCGATCGCAGCAATGCCGGTGCCGAGTGCCTGCATCGGCGTCGGCCGCTCGCCGAATGCGACCGCGGCAAAGCCGATGGTGAACAGCGCCTGGCTCTGCACGACGACACTGGTCAGCCCCACCGGCACGCCTTGGGCGATGCCATAGGCCTGGGACAGGAACTGGCCGAGGAACAGCGTGAAGCTGATCGCGATCAGGAGCGACCAGGCAATCTTCGGCTTGCGAATGAACAGGCATGGGACCGCAGCGATGGTGAAGCGTAGCGCCGTCATCAACTCCGGCGACAGTTCGTCGAGCGCGATCCGGCTCGCCACGAAGGCAAGCCCCCAGATGATCGCCACCAGGATGGCGATGAGGATGTCAGCCGGCTTCATTGTTGTTCCCGGTTCTGCACTATCGTGCAGCCCTGTTACTTTTTCTGTCTAGCCTTGCTCGCCGGCTTTCGGTTTCCGCAGCAGATAAGTGCCGTGCATGGGGGCGTGATAATCGGCCGAGATCAGCGTGAAGCCGACGTCGGTTAGCATCCGCTCCATCACCCAGCCGAAGGTGGAATATTCGTCGCGCATGTGCGTGACGACGCCTTCGCGCGAAAAGTCGTGGTTCTTGATCTGGAAGTCCGCCCATTGCTCGACATCGCGCTCGATCGCATCCGGCATCGAGGCGTAGACGATGTCGCGCAGGTAGAAGCTCGCGCCCGGCTTCAGCGCGCGATAGATCCGCGATATCGCCACTGCCTTCCAGAAGTCGGGCAGATGATGCAGCGTGAACTCGCTGACGATCAAATCGTAGGATTCCGGCCGGTAGGAGAAGCTCAGCAGGCCCGCCGATTGGATGCGGACAGGCGCCTTGCGGTCACGCGCATAGATTTCGGCGAGCGCCAGCATCGCGGGCGAGATGTCGATGGCATCGACCTCGGCGCCCATCAGCGCAGCTTCGGTCGCGAGCACACCGTTGCCGCAGCCGATGTCGGCGATGCGCCAGCCGCGCTGGACTCCGAGCATTTTCAGCGCGGCGCGCGCTCGCAGATCGGCATCGTCATGGCTGTCGTAGATCGAGGCCACCGCAGGCTCGATCCCCATCCGGTTCCGCTCGTTATAGTACCAGTCGCGCGCCAGCATGGTTCACATCCCTTCAGGCCCGCGACCAATCGCGGCAACGCCGGTGCGCGACACCTCGACGAGGCCGAGCGGACGCATCAGGTCGATAAACTGGTTGATTTTGTCCGTATTGCCTGTGATCTCGAACACAAAGCTCTCGGTGGTGGCGTCGATCACGCGGGCGCGGAACGCGTCCGCCAGCCTGAGCGCCTCGACCCGGTGCTCGCCCTGCCCGCGCACCTTCACCATGGCGAGCTCGCGCTCGATCGAGCGCTTGGTCTGGGTCATGTCGACGACGCGGTAGACCGGGATCATGCGATCGAGCTGATGCTTGATCTGCTCGATCACCATCGGCGTGCCGGTGGTGACGATGGTGATGCGCGACAGATGCTTCTGGGCCTCGGTCTCCGAGACCGTGAGACTCTCGATGTTGTAGCCGCGGCCCGAGAACAAGCCGATGACGCGTGCGAGCACGCCCGGCTCGTTCTGCACGAGCACCGCGAGCGTGTGCGTCTCGTTGGGATCGTGGCGGTCCTCGATGAAGTAGGCAGATGCCGGCTGGTTCATTGTCGTCCCCTCAAATGTCTCTCGTCATGACCTGCGAGATCTTCACACAGGCCGCGGCGTACTGGATCGCCCGATCAAGCCGGGCGATGACAGCGAGTTTGTGTATATCGCGCTCACACCAGCGCCTTACCGGCAGCGAATGCCTTCGCGGTGGCCTCGTCGTTGGCCTGCTCAGGCAACAGCATCTCGTTATGCGCCTTGCCGGAGGGGATCATCGGGAAGCAGTTTTCCAGCGCCGCGACGCGGCAGTCGAACAGCACCGGGCGCTTGACCGCGATCATCTCCTTGATGGCGCCCTCGAGATCGGCGGGCTTGTGCACCTGGAGGCCGACGCCGCCATAGGCTTCGGCGAGCTTGACGAAATCCGGCAGCGCCTCCGAATAGGAATGCGACAGGCGGTTACCGTGCAGCAGCTGCTGCCACTGCCGCACCATGCCCATGTACTGGTTGTTCAGGATGAAGATCTTGATCGGCAGCTCGTACTGCACTGCCGTCGACATCTCCTGCATCGTCATCTGCACCGAGGCATCACCCGCGATGTCGATGACGAGGCTGTCCGGGTGGGCCACCTGCACACCGATGGCCGCCGGCAGGCCGTAGCCCATGGTGCCGAGACCGCCCGACGTCATCCAGCGATGCGGCTCCTCGAAGCCGTAGAACTGCGCCGCCCACATCTGATGCTGGCCGACCTCGGTCGTGATGTAGGTATCCTTGCCACGCGTCAGCTCGAACAGGCTCTGGATCGCGTGCTGCGGCAGGATGACGTCGTTGCTCTTCTTGTAGTAGAGCGAGTTGCGGGCACGCCACTGCGCGATCTGCTGCCACCACGACTTGATGTCGGGCTTCTTCGCCTCTGCCTTGAACACCTGGAGGATGTCGCCGAGGATGTTGCCGCAATCGCCGATGATCGGCACGTCGACGCGGATGTTCTTGTTGATCGAGGACGGGTCGATATCGATGTGGATCTTCTTCGAGCTAGGGGAGAACGCATCGACGCGGCCGGTGATGCGGTCGTCGAAGCGCGCGCCGACGCACAGCATGACGTCGCAATCATGCATGGTCATGTTGGCTTCGTAAGTGCCGTGCATGCCGAGCATGCCGAGCCAGTTCTTGCCCGACGCCGGATAGGCTCCGAGGCCCATCAGCGTGGAGGTGATCGGGAAGCCGGTGACCTCGACCAGCTCGCGCAACAGCTTGGTCGCCTCGGGGCCGGAATTGATGACACCGCCGCCGCTGTAGATCACCGGGCGCTTGGCGTTCGCGAGCAGCGCGACGGCCTTGCGGATCTGCGTCGCATCGCCCTTCACGCGCGGCGCATAGGAGCGGTGCACGTCGGACTTGCGCGGCGGATGATAGGTGCCAGTCGCGAATTGCACGTCCTTGGGAACGTCGACCAGCACCGGGCCCGGCCGGCCGGAGGTCGCGACGTAGAACGCCTCGTGCAGCACCTTGGCGAGATCGTTGACGTCACGGACCAGCCAGTTGTGCTTGGTGCAGGGGCGCGTGATGCCGACGGTGTCGCATTCCTGGAAGGCGTCGTTGCCGATCAGATGCGTCGGCACCTGGCCGGAGATGCAGACCAGCGGGATCGAGTCCATCAATGCGTCGGTCAGCGGCGTCACCATGTTGGTGGCGCCGGGGCCGGAAGTCACCAGAGCGACGCCCGGCTTGCCGGTCGAGCGCGCATAACCCTCGGCGGCGTGGCCCGCGCCCTGCTCATGGCGGACCAGGATGTGCTGGACCTCGCTCTGCTGGAAGATCTCGTCATAGATCGGAAGCACCGCGCCGCCGGGATAGCCGAAAATGTCGGTCACGCCGTGATCGATGAGCGCGCGGACGATCATCGCGGCGCCGGTCATCTGGTTCGGATCGTGGCTCTTGTCGCTCATAGGCTTGCTCCGGATGCGCTGTTGTCAGCGGCTTCGTTCGTGTCGGGTTCGGGAAATAAAAAAGGCCCCGAAGAGGGCCCACGCACACCGCCTGTCTTGTGGATGGCAGCTAGCCACCCCCGGCGGTGTGCCTGGGTACGACGGCGATAAGGAGGTTGGTAATAATGTTACGCATGGCAGGCGCTCGGCTTCCCAAAGGTTGCGCGAAACATAGCGGCCAAAGCCCGGATGTCAAGGCAATGCGGCCGTTCCCGCGCGATTTTGGCAGTGTAGCGGTGTTCCCGGGGTTCGGCGAGAGGTAAATTCGGGAACCGGGCACAAAAGCACGTCAGTCCGAGTCCGCAGTCGCCGCCGCGAGCCATCCCCTCGCCTCCTCCGGCTTGACCCATTCGAACTCCGGCAATTGGTGCCGGAACCAGGTGAACTGGCGCTTGGCGTAATGGCGGGTGTCGGCACGGCCGATTGTGGCTGCTTCGTCCAGGCTGAGCTCACCGCGCAGATGCCGGATCAGCGCCGGCACGCCATGGGCCTTCATGGCCGGCAGCAGTGGATCGAGATGTCGGGCGGCGAGCCGCTCGACCTCCCCCAGCGCGCCAGCGCCTAGCATGGCATCGAAGCGGGCATCGATGCGGGCATAGAGCTCGTCGCGCTCGGGGGCGAGAAACACCGCGCGAAAACTACCCTTCGACAGCAACGGCGGCTGGCCCTCGCCGTGCCAGTCGAGCAGCGAACGGCCGGTCGCCTCGACCACTTCGAGCGCGCGCGCGATCCGGGTGCGGTCGCGCAGATTCAATCGTTCGGCCGCGCGCGGATCGCGGTGTGCGAGTTCCGCGTGGAGCGCCTCGACGCCGTTCCGTTCCAGCCGCGCGCGCACGTCCCCGCGCACCTCGGGGGGAATTGGCGGCACCACGGAAAGGCCCGCCGTCAGTGCCTTGAAATAGAGCCCGGTGCCGCCGATGAAGATCGGCAGGCGGCCTTCGGCCGTCGCCGCTTCCAGCACCCTCGCCGCGTCGCGCACCCAGGCACCGGCCGAGAAATTCACGGCCGCATCGACGTGGCCATAGAGACGATGCGGCACGAGCGCCTCATCCGCCCCTGTCGGCCGTGCCGTGATGATGCGCAGGTCGCGGTAGACCTGCATGGAATCGGCGTTGATGACGACACCGCCGGTGGCGAGCGCAAGCTCGAGCGCCAGCGCCGACTTGCCGCTGGCGGTCGGGCCTGCGATAAGCACGGCCTTGCCAACATGCCCTCTGCTGACTTGCCCCTCGCTCACGAAAACCTCAAATGTCCCTCGTCGCCACGCTGATCTGCAATCCTGACAATCCTGCGCTCGACTCTACCATCGTCGACGGCGCCCGCGCCGTGCTGCCAAAGGCAGCTCCCGCGCATTGGCTGTTCGACGGGGTTGCGGTCGACATTCCCTTCGGCGCCGACAGTAACCTCGAAGGCGACCGCCACGCCATCGAGCAGCGGCTCCGCGAGCTTCGCGGCGACCTGCCCATCGACATCGTCGTGCAGCCAGTCGGCTTCCGGCGCAAGAAGCTTTTTCTCGCCGACATGGATTCCACGATGATCGGCCAGGAATGCATCGACGAGCTCGCCGACTTCGTCGGGGTGAAGGCGCATGTGGCCGCCATCACCGAACGCGCGATGCGCGGCGAGATCGAGTTCGAGCCGGCGCTGCGCGAGCGCGTTGCGCTGCTCAAGGATCTGCCCGCCAGCGCGGTCGACGAGGTGCTGGCCAAGCGCATCACGATGACCCCCGGCGGCCGTGAGCTGGTCGCGACCATGCGCGCGCACGGCGCCTACACTTGCCTCGTCTCGGGCGGTTTCACGCTGTTCACGACCGCGGTCGCCGCCAAGCTCGGCTTTCAGGAAAACCGCGCCAACGAGCTCGTGGTGCGCGACGGCAAGTTCACCGGCGAGGTGAAGCAACCGATCTTGGGCCGCGCCGCGAAACTCGCGACGTTGGTGGATCTGATGGAATCGTTCGATCTCGACGACCTCGAGTCGGTCGTGGTCGGCGACGGCGCCAATGACCTTGGGATGATCCAGGCGGCCGGGCTGGGCGTGGCGTATCATGCCAAGCCGGCGGTGGCTGCGGCGGCGGCGGCGCGGATCGATCACGGCGATCTCACCGCGCTGCTCTATGCGCAGGGATATCGGCGCGAGGAGTTCGTGGAGGCTTAGAGCCTCCTCTCCGCTGTCATCACACGCGAAAGCGGGTGATCCAGTATTCCAGAGACCATGCGAGGAGGATACGGAGAGGCCGTGGCGTACTGGATGCCCCGCCTTCGCGGGGCATGACAGTGAGTGCTAAGCGTCTCCTACTGCACGCTCAGCGCCACGAAGCGCAGCTCGCCATCGGCGTTGGAGACGAGCAGCAGCACCGACTTCTTGCCGTCCTTCTTGAGCTGGTCGACCCGCTTCTGGATCTCGGCGCCGCTAGACACCGCCTCCTGCGCCACCTCGACGATGACGTCGCCGGCGGACAGCCGCTTCTCGGCAGCGTCGGAATTGGCGTCGACGCTGGTGACGACCACGCCCTTGACGGTGTCCTTGATCTTGTAGCGCGTGCGCAGATCCTTGCTCAGCGTTGCCAGATCGAGACCAAGCGCCTTCTGCGTCACCGGCTTCTCGGGCGCGGGTTCGTCGGTCTTCACCGCGGCCTGAACCTTCTCGGGATCCTGGAGGCGGCCGAGCGTGACCTTCTTGGTCTGCTCCTGGCCCTTGCGGATGATGATCACGTCGACTTCCTTGCCGACCGCCGTGTCGGCGACGACGCGGGACAGGTCCTTCGGGTCCTTGACGTCCTTGCCGTCGAACTTAACGACGACGTCGCCGGGCTCGATGCCGGCGGGCTTGGCCGGGCCCTTGTCGTCGACGCCGGCGATCAGCGCGCCACGCGCGGGCTTGATGCTGAGGCTCTCGGCGATCTCGTCGGTGACGCTCTGGATGCGCACCCCTAACCAGCCGCGGCGCAGCTCGCCGAACTGCCGGAGCTGGTCGACGACGCCCACGACGGTCTTCGACGGCACAGCGAAGCCGATGCCGATGGAGCCGCCGGAGGGCGAGATGATCAGCGTGTTGACGCCGATGACGTCACCGTCGAGGTTGAACAGCGGGCCGCCGGAATTGCCGCGGTTGATGGAGGCGTCGGTCTGGATGTAGCTGTCATATGGCCCTGAGGAGATGTCGCGGTTCTTGGCCGAGACGATACCGGCCGTGACCGTGCCACCGAGACTGAAGGGGTTGCCGATCGCGACCACCCAGTCGCCGAGGCGCAGCTTGTCGGAGTCGCCGAACTTCACCGCGACCAACGGCTTCGGCGGCTTGATCTTGAGCACGGCGAGGTCGGTCTTCTTGTCGACGCCGACCAGTTCGGCCTTGATCTTGGTTCCATCGTTGAGAATGACGTGGATCTCGTCGGCATCAGCAATGACGTGGTTGTTGGTGACGACCACGCCTGATGTGTCGATGATGAAACCGGAGCCGAGCGAATTGGTCTTGCGCGGCGGGTTGTTGTCACCGCCTTTGCTGCCACCGCCGGGACCCCTGCGGTTCTTGAAGAAGTCGTCGAAGAACTCCTCGAAGGGCGAGCCGGGCGGCAGTTGCGGCATGGTGTTGCTGCCGCCGCCCTTGGCATCGACGGTCTGCGACGTGGAGATGTTGACGACCGCGTCGATCACCTTCTCGGCGACGTCGGCGATGCCGTCCGGTCCACGCGCATGAGCCGGCGTGCCGAACGCGCCGAAAGCACCGATGGCGAGCGCGGCCAGCCCAGTTCGCACCCAATGGCGCAAGCGGGACGGGGCAATGGTGGCAGCGGTCATTGTAATCTCCAGAGAATAGGGGGTTCGGCGCCAGACTGCGCTCGAACGGGGGGACGGCGCAAGCGCAGAGCTTAACGGGTCTCAACACCCCGATAATACGGCGAAAACCAGTCGTTCGCCTTCACTTTGGCGTTGGCATGACGCCTAAACCGGACGCCGCATCACCCAGATCAGGATCAGGCCGGCCACGGCCGAACCGATCCCGACCGCCCGCAGGATGTTGTCCGGCGTGGCGATGGCGCTCTTCATGGCCTTGCGCATCCAGTTGGGACTTGCCGCGAACATCAAGCCTTCGAGCACGAACAGGATGCCTAGGCCGATGAGGAAGTCGGCGAACGCAATGGACCTCATCGGAATGGAACCTCCCGTTATGCTGTTCTTGTCTGGACAAAGGGCGGCCAGACCGGCCGCCCTTGTCTAGCTTACGGCTTCGCCCGCGTCTCGGTCGCCGTCTTGCCGGACGGGCTACCGAAGTACCGGAAGAAATCCGAGTCCGGCCGCAACAGGAAGCGAGTGTCGTTCGAACGCAACCCGTTCTCATAGGCCGTCATCGACCGGTAGAAGGCGAAGAAGTCGGCGTCCTTGCTGTAGGCTTCCGCAAACAGGCGGTTGCGCTCGGCATCGCCCGCACCGCGGGTCTGCTCAGCCTGCGAATTGGCTTCTGCGACGATGACGGTCGCCTCGCGGTCGGCCTTGGACTTGATCTCCTGAGCCTTCTGGCCACCCTGTGCACGGAACTCGGCGGCCTCGCGCTCACGCTCGGTCTTCATGCGCTGGTAGACCGCCTGGCTGTTCTGCTCCGGCAGGTCGGCGCGGCGGATCCGGACGTCGACGACCTGAATGCCGTAGCCATCGGCCTCGCGGTCGAGCTGGTCGCGGATGCGCAGCATCAGCTTTTCGCGGTCGTCGCGCACCACGTTGATGAAGGTGACTTCGCCGAGCACGCGGCGCAGCGCCGCGTTCAAGAGCGTGGTCAGCTGAATGTTGGCAGCCTGGATCGAGCCGACACTCTGATAGAAGCGCAGCGCGTCCTTGATGCGGTAGCGCGCGAAGGCGTCGACCACCAGCCGCTTCTGGTCGGAGGCGATCGCTTCCTGCGACGGGTTCTCCAGGTCGAGGATCCGCTTGTCGATGTTGATCACCGAATTCCACGGCGCCTTGAAATGCAGGCCGGGCACGGTGACGACGTCGACAGGCTTGCCGAACTGGAGCACGATGGTTTGCTCAGTCTGCTGCACCGTGAACAGCGACATGTAGGCCACGATCAGGATCAGGAGCAGCCCGAGCAGCGAGACGAAACCTGTAACCGGAGACCTCATCGGCTGCCTCCGCTCGACTGCGGACCGGTCATAGGTGCCCGCTTGGGCGCCAGTTCGGGAAGCGGCAGATAGGGCACGACGCCTTGGCCCGAGGGGCCACCGTCATAGACGAGCTTATCGGCGCCGCCGAGCACGCGCTCCATCGTCTCCAGATAAATCCGTTCTCGCGTCACGTCGGGCGCCTTCTTGTATTCGTCGTACACTTTCAGGAAGCGCGCGCTCTGGCCCTTGGCCTCGGCGACCGCCTGCTCCTTGTAGCCTTCGGCGTCCTGGAGGATCTTGGCCGCCCGTCCGCGCGCCTGCGGGACCACCTGGTTGGCGTAGGTCTGCGCCTCGTTTTGCAGCTGCTCGAGATTGGCGCGCGCAGCCTGCACGTCGCGGAAGGCGTCGATCACCTGCGCCGGCGGATCGACCTTCTGCATCTGCACCTGGGTGATGAGAATGCCCGCGCCATAGCTGTCGAGGGTCTTCTGGATCAGCTCCTGCACGCCCTGTTCGGTGACATTGCGCGCGCCGGTCAGGATCGGCTGGATCTGCGAGCGGCCAATCACCTCGCGCATCGCGCTCTCGGCGACTGCCTTCACGGTGCCTTCGGGATTCTGGATGTTGAAGAGGAAGTCGCCGACGCCATCCGGCTTGATGCGCCAGAGCACGGTGAAGTCGACGTCGACGATGTTTTCGTCGCCGGTCAGCATCAGGCTCTCTTCCGGGACGTCACGTATGGAGCGGCCGCGCCGCGCCGGATCGTCGATCAGCGTCATGCCGATGGAGATGGTGTTGACGCGTAGCGCCTTGGGCAGCAGTACTGTCTCGATCGGATAGGGCAGATGGTAATTCAGGCCCGGCTGCACCGTACGGACATGCTTGCCGAAGCGCAGCACGACGCCGAGCTCTTCGGACTGCACGCGGAAGAAGCCCGACAGCAGCCAGAACGCGACGATGAGCAGGATGATCAGCGTGATGCCGACGCCGGAGAAATAGCCGCCGGGCATGATCTGCTGGAGGCGGTCCTGGCCGCGTCGCAGAAGGTCTTCCAGATCCGGCGGCCTCGGCCCGACCGGTTGCGGGCCTGAGCCCCATGGTCCCTTTGGACCCGAGCCCCACGGGCCACCGCCCTGATTCTTCCACGGCATACGACGCTCTCCTCGGCAGGGTGGAAATGCCCCCCGCCCGCTTGTCCGGTCCGGCTTTATAGGGGACGGGCAGGTCCCTTACAACGCAGCCCTGACTGTCTTCCGAGCTATGCTCGGGCACGAAAAAGTCAATGTAAACATTGGCGAATGCGGTTAATGGGCTGCCCGCCGACGATATGTCACATAGGAGAAGTCGGCGCTGTCGTCGGGGCCGGCAGGATGCCGGATGCGTGCCACCTCATCCCACTCCGCCTTGTCGATGTCGAAATGCGTGTCGCCTTCGGGCCGCGCATGCACTTCAGTGATTTCGAGGCGATCGGCGCGATCGAGCAACTGCCGATAGATCTCGGCGCCGCCGATCACCGCGATCTCGGCGACCGAACGCCGCAGGGCGTCGCCCCGCGCAACGTCGTTTGCATCCCCCGCCGATGTTGTGACGATGGCCCCGATGGCGCGATACCCCGCATCGCGCGTGATCACGATGTTGGTGCGGCCCGGCAGCGGACGGCGCAGGGATTCGAAGGTCTTGCGACCCATGATCACGGGCTTGCCAATCGTGAGCGCCTTGAAGCGCGCCATGTCGGATTTCAAGCGCCACGGGATCGCGTTGCCTGCGCCGATGACTCCGTTCTCGGCGATCGCGACGACGAAAACGATCTCCATCAGGTCGCGCTCCCGGCAAGCCGTGTCAGCGCCGGCCCGGTGACGCGACACAGCGTCCAGTCGTCCATCATGACGGCACCGAGCGATTTGTAGAACGCGATCGACGGCGCGTTCCAGTCGAGCACCGCCCATTGCAGGCGCGACCAGCCGTTATCGACGCATTCCTTCGCGAGATAGACCAGCAGCGCCTTGCCGAGGCCCCTGCCCCGATGCGACGGCCGCACATAGAGATCTTCGAGATAGATGCCGTGCCGGCCGCTGAAGGTGGAGAAATTCGCAAACCACACCGCAAAACCGACCGCCTCGCCGTTCCATTCGGCGATCGCGCAATAGAGTTGCGGCCTGTCGCCGAACAGCGCGTCCGCGATGTCAGCCTCGGTCGCCTCGACCTCGTGTGAAAGCTTCTCGTATTCGGCGAGTTCACGGATGAAGGAAAGAACGAGCCCGGCTTCTCCGGGCTGTGCACGACGGATGTTGAGCGACATAGGACGCTAGACCGCGACTTCCGCCTTGATGTGCGGATGCGGATCGTAGCCGACGAGCTCGAAATCCTCGAAGCGGAAGGAGAAGATGTCCTTCACCTCGGGGTTGATCCGCATCACCGGCAACACGCGCGGCGCGCGGGTGAGCTGGAGCTTCGCCTGCTCCAGATGGTTGGAATAGAGATGCGTATCGCCGAACGAATGCACGAAGTCGCCCGGCTTGAGGCCGGTGACCTGCGCGACCATCATCGTCAGCAGTGAATAGGAGGCGATGTTGAAGGGCACGCCGAGGAACACGTCGGCCGAGCGCTGATAAAGCTGGCACGACAGCCTGCCATTGGCGACGTAGAACTGGAACAGGCAGTGGCACGGCGGCAGCGCCATCTTGTCGACCTCGGCCGGATTCCAGGCCGAGACGATCAGGCGGCGCGAGTCCGGATTGCGCTTGATCATGTCGATAACGTTCGCGATCTGGTCGATGCTGCGGCCATCAGGCGCGGGCCAGGAGCGCCACTGATGGCCGTAGACCGGGCCAAGATCGCCATTGGCATCGGCCCATTCGTCCCAGATGGTGACGCCGTTGTCGCGCAGATATTTGATGTTGGTGTCGCCCTTTAGGAACCAGAGCAGCTCATGCACGATCGCCTTCAGCGGCAGCCGCTTGGTGGTCAGCATCGGGAAGCCGGCGGACAGATTGAAGCGCATCTGGTGGCCGAACACCGACAGCGTGCCGGTGCCGGTCCGGTCCGTCTTCTCGGCGCCGTCTGAAAGAATCCGCTCGAGCAGGTCCTGATACTGGTGCATGTGTCGTGAGCCTTTGGGAGGCGGGAAACTTAACGGCCGCCTCTGCGCTGCGACAGCGGCGATTCGCTGCCCGCACCGATTATACCCGGAAAAGTGAGTGTTCCCGGCGCAAACGACAAGGGGCGGAACTCGGCATTCCGCCCCTCCCCTATCAGCTTGATCCTGCTGGCTAAGTTGCCGGCTTGAGAACCGGGCTCCACTTCGCGATCTCGTTCTTGACGAGGGTCGCCAGCGCCTCCGGCGTACGGTCCTTAGGCCCCGGAATGACGCTGCCGAGCTCGAGCAGGCGCTTGCGCACGGTCTCGTCGTCGAGCGCCTTGATGGCGGCGGCGTTCAGGCTCGCCACGATCGCCGGCGAGGTTCCCTTCGGTGCGAACATCGCATTCCAGGCCTGGGCCTGGAATGCCGGCAGGCCGGCTTCCGCCGTCGTCGGCACGCTCGGCAGCGACGGATTGCGCTCCGCCGTTGCGATCGCATAGGCCTTGATGGTGCCGGCATTGATCTGCGGGACGGCGTTGACGATCTGGTCGCACATGTAGTCGACCTGTCCCGCCACCAGCGCGTTCATCGCGGGACCCGTGCCATTGAAGGGCACACCGACCGGTTTGATGTCGACGATGGAGTGCAGAAGCTCGCATGAGGCGTGCGAGACCGAGCCGACGCCGGCATGCGCGGCATTCACCTTCTCGGCATTCGCCTTCACATAGGTGACGAACTCCTTGAGGTCCTTCGGCGGAAAATCCTTGCGCGCCAGGATCAGGATCGGCGTGCCCGCGAGCAGCGCGACCGGCTCGAAGTCCTTCTCGGGATGATAGGCGAGTTTCGGATAGAGCGGCACGGAGGCGGCATGCGTGCCCATATGTCCGGTGATGAGCGTATAGCCGTCATTGGCCGCACGCGCGGCGCGCGTTGTGGCGGTGGTGCCGCCGGCGCCGACCACGTTCTCGATGATGATGCTCTGCCCCAGCGTCTGCGCCATGTGTGCGGTGACGATTCGCGCGACGACGTCGGTCGGTCCGCCGGCCGCGAACGGCACGATCATGGTGATGCTGCGCGTCGGATAGGTCTGCGCCTCAGCCGGTGCGGCAAGGGCGCACAACGATGCGAACGCCGCGGCACATGCGCCCGCAAGCGCGCGAATGACAGTCATCTCGATCTCCGGGAAACAAACAAAAATGCCGGCCACAAGGCCGGCATTTTCATTTCACGAAGCCGTCACGCAAGTCGATTCGACTTCCGAATGCGGCGCGCCGACGCAGGGCGCGGCGCCGACGCAGGGCGGCGCCTCAGTTCTCGGACTCGGTGAACACCTCGTCGCGCTTGGCGCGCAAGACCGGCAGCACCGTAAGGACAAGAAGGGTCGCCGCGACCGCGAGCAGCACTGCCGACAACGGACGCGTCAGGAACACGCTCCAGTCGCCGCGCGAGATCAGCAGCGCACGGCGCAGGTTCTCTTCCATCAGCGGTCCCAGCACCATGCCGAGCAGCAGCGGCGCCGGCTCGAAATCGTGCTTGATCAGCCAGTAACCGACGAGGCCGAATACACCTGCGAGGATGACGTCGACCGGCGCGTTGTTCACGGAATAGATGCCGATCGCGCAGAAGATCACGATCGAGGGGAACATCAGCCGGTACGGCACGCGCAGCAGCCGCACCCAGATTCCGACCAGCGGCAGGTTGATGATGATCAGCATCAGATTGCCGATCCACATCGAGGCGATCATGCCCCAGACGAGATCCGGCTGCTTCTGCATCACCTGCGGACCCGGCACGATGCCGTGAATGGTCATCGCGCCCACCATCAGCGCCATCACCGCGTTCGGCGGGATGCCGAGGGTAAGCAACGGGATGAAGGAGGTCTGCGCCGCGGCGTTGTTGGCACTCTCCGGCCCGGCCACGCCTTCAATCGCGCCGCGGCCGAACCGCGACGGGTTCTTGGCGAGCTTCTTCTCGAGCGTATAGGCCCCGAATGATGCGATGGTCGCACCGCCGCCGGGCAAGATGCCGAGGATCGAGCCGAGCACGGTGCCGCGCAGGATGGCGGGCGTCGAGTCGACCAGATCCCTTCTGGTCGGCATCAGACCTGTAATCTTCTGCTGCACGAGATCGCGGCTCATCTCGGCGCCAGCGTCGAGATTGCGGATGATCTCGGCAAAACCGAATACGCCCATCGCCACCGTCGCAAAGCCGAGGCCGTCGGCGAGTTCCGGAATGTTGAAGGCCATGCGCGAGGCGCCGGTCTCGATGTCCGAGCCGACCATCGAGAGCAACAGACCGAATACGATCATGGCGATCGCCTTCAGCACCGAGCCCTTGGCCAGCACCACCGCGAAGATCAGGCCGAGTACCATCAGCGAGAAATATTCGGCCGGGCCGAACGCCAGCGCGAGTTTCGTGAGCGGCGCGCCGAGGACGGCAATCAAGACGGTCGCGACGCAGCCGGCGAAGAACGAGCCGATCGCGGCGATCGCCAGCGCCGGGCCGGCGCGGCCTTGCCTCGCCATCTGGTGGCCGTCGATGGCGGTGACGACCGATGTCGCCTCACCGGGTATGTTGACCAGGATCGACGTGGTCGAGCCGCCGTACTGGGCGCCGTAATAGATGCCGGCGAGCATGATCAGCGCGCCGACTGGCGGCAATCCAAAGGTGATCGGCAGCAGCATCGCGACCGTTGCGATGGTGCCGATGCCCGGGAGCACGCCGACCAGCGTCCCGACCAGGGCGCCGATCAGGCACATCAGAAGGTTGATCGGGGAGAACGCGACGGCGAAGCCGTGAGCGAGGTTGGCAAAGATATCCATCACGCCCTCACTGGATCAGGAAACGCGGAAACATCGGCATCGGCAGCCCGAGCACGTATGGAAACAGGATCGCGCAACCAACCGTCAGGCAGGCGCCGACGATCGCCGCTTCAAGCCAGCGCGTCTCATTCGATCCGGTCGCCGCGATCATGAAGCTTAGGAAGGCCGTGACCACGAGGCCGAGGGGCCGGATCGCCAGCGCAAAGAAGAGGATCGCCGCCACCACAAACAGCGGTCCCCGCCAGGAGTAATGGGAAAGCGGGGCTCCCTCCGTCAGGAGGCCCGTCAAGGCGATGCCGGCGGACAAGGCGACCAGCAGGCCGCCGAACATGCGCGGCGCGGTCCCCGCGCCGAAGGAGAAGCCGCGCATGCCCTGCAAATCACTCGACGCCCATAGCGCGAACAGGGCGACCGCCATCAGGACGATGCCGCCGACATAGTCCTGCGCCGACCGGATCGTCATGAACAGCGTGAGGATCGCCACCACAAATAGCGGATAGGAATAGATCAGTGCCAGCAGCACCTCGGACGACACCTTCTTGGCACCGCCACCGAGCGACCCGAAGATCGCGCTGGGCGCTCCGGCGAGCAGCGCCGTCGCGTGGCTGGTGACGACCGTTGCCGGGCCGCGGCCGGTGCCCCAGCCGAAGATCGTCCCGATCGACCAGATCAATTCGAAAATCTGCGGCGCAATCGCCAGCAGACAAAAACCGAGCGCCAGCTTTGTGTTTCGAGTGGCTGTCGCTGAGTGGCCCATCGTGTCGGCCATGCCTGTCTCCTCCGCGACCCGTAAGTCACGAGCACTGTTGTTCTAAATCGGCTGGAACTGGATCCCCCGCCCGGATCACTGCCTAGCGATTTTCATCACACAATGCCAGCAAAACCCAACAACCCCCAGCATGCAGGAACCAGAGTGGATTGATGCGCGAAACCGATGCGATCACCGCAACCATCGCGGTTAGGAGCAGTGCAGCAATTGCGCGATCGGTCGCAGGGCACTCGCCGCCGTAGCCTATTAACGTCACGATAAGACGTTCGGACCGGGCGAGAGGTGCACGATCGCATAGGCGTCAGTGAACTGCTTGTCGCTCATCCAGTGATGCACCTCGACCGCGATACGGTGCATCTCGGGCACCACCGTCGCGGTCTTGGACGGCCGGTGCTGAATCCGGGGACATGTCAGACGCTTAGGAACGAGGGTCGCGCCACGGCCAAGACGGGCCGGAACCTATCCAAAGGAACCGCAGCCAATTCGCTCGAAACCCCTGTTTTTCGAAAGCTTTGCGCCCTATATTGGGGATGCCGGTTCGCCGGCTATGGAAATAAACGGTCGTCGCAATAAACCATTCGGACCCGGGGGCGGTACCCGGCGCCTCCACCAAAGCCCACCCACGGGGCAGGCCTAGAAGCGGGTTTTGGCGGGGGCGAAATAGGATCGACGAGGGCGTAAAGGGCGTACTTTTTCCCGGTATTGTTCCGCCGTTATCGGGCTACTGCAATAGTTGCCAACGACAACTTTGCTCCGGTTGCTCAGGCTGCGTAACGCAGTTTGAAAGACCACTCTAAAGTCCTAGCGGGTTAAGCTCCGCTAGGCGGGGTTCGGAGGCACCTGGCAACAGAAGCCTCCACTTTGCTTTTTGATTTCTTCCACGGCGGGGACTCCTGCTGACCCGTCAGGCGCGATACTATTGCGGCTTGGCGAGTCGGACCGGCAGGGTCCGGCTTCGGGGATGCAACAGGACCACCATGGCGACCGATCATATCCGATACGATGTGCTGGCCCGCGACGCGCTGCGCGGTGTGCTGCGCAAGGTGCTGACCGATGCCGCGGCCCATGGCCTGCCGGGTGAGCACCATTTCTTCATCACCTTCGTGTCGAAGGCCGAGGGCGTGAAGCTGTCGTCGCGGTTGCTCGCGCAATATCCGGAAGAGATGACGATCATCCTACAGCACCAATTCTGGGATCTGACCGTGCTCGAGGACCGTTTCGAGGTCGGCCTGTCCTTCGGCGGCATTCCGGAGCGACTGGTGGTGCCGTTCAGCGCTATCAAGAGCTTCCTCGATCCGTCCGTGAAATTCGGTCTCCAATTCGACACGTCCGACGTCGCTGAGGTGGCGCCCGAGAGTTTGCCGGCAGCACCCGCACCGTCGGCCGTCGCGGCCCCCGCGTCTGCCGCTGAGCCGGCGGAAAGCGCGGAGGAGCCGGCGGCCCCAAACCAGGGCGGCGCCGAAGTCGTGCGGCTCGATCGTTTCCGCAAGAAATGATCTAGGTTGGGCCCGCCCCCGTCGCACACGGCCAGACTCCCTATATAGAAGAGCATATCAAGAGGCCCGCGCGGCATTTCGCGCGGCGGAATGGATGTGCTCATGGCCAAAACTGCCCGCTCAAAGACTGCTCGCCCCGCCACCCGCACCGAGACCGACAGTTTTGGTCCGATCGAGGTCGCCGCCGACCGCTATTGGGGGGCGCAGACCGAGCGCTCGCGGCAGAATTTCCGCATCGGGACGGATCGCATGCCGATCTCGCTCGTGCATGCCCTCGGCATCGTCAAGCTCGCCGCGGCACAGTCCAACCGCGAGCTCGGCCTGCTCGACCAGCGCCGCGCCAATGCCATCATCCGTGCCGCGCGCGAGGTGATCGACGGCAGCCTCGACGATCATTTCCCGCTGGTGGTGTGGCAGACCGGCTCGGGCACCCAGACCAACATGAACCTCAACGAGGTCATCGCCAACCGTGCCAACGAGCTGCTCGGCGGCGAGCTCGGCGCCAAGAAGCCGGTGCATCCCAACGACCACGTCAACATGAGCCAGTCGTCGAACGACTCTTTTCCCACCGCGATGCATATCGCGGCGGCAAGCCGCATCACTGCGGATCTCGTTCCTGCGCTCGGTGAGTTGCTCCGCGCGCTGCGCAAGAAAGAGAAGGAGTTCGCCAGAATCGTGAAGATCGGCCGGACCCACACCCAGGACGCGACGCCGCTGACGCTCGGCCAGGAGTTTTCCGGCTATGCCGCGCAGGTCGAGAGCGGCATCACCCGCCTCAAGGGCGCGGTGAAGGAGCTTTATCCGCTGGCGCAGGGCGGCACCGCCGTTGGCACCGGCCTCAACTCGAAGCCGCGCTTTGCGAAACTGTTCGCTAAGCACGTTGCCGGGATCACGAAGCTCCCCTTCACCAGCGCCGCCAACAAATTCGAGGCGCTGGCCTCGAACGATGCCTATGTGCTGGCGCACGGCGCCATCAATTCGGTCGCGACGGGCCTGTTCAAGATCGCCAACGACATCCGCCTGCTCGGATCCGGCCCGCGCTCAGGGCTAGGCGAACTGATCCTGCCGGAGAACGAGCCGGGCTCCTCGATCATGCCGGGCAAGGTCAATCCGACCCAGTGCGAGGCGATGACCATGGTCTGCTGCCAGGTGTTCGGCAATCACACCGCGATCACCGTCGCCGGCAGCCAGGGCCATTTCGAGCTCAACGTCTTCAAGCCCGTGCTGGCCTACAACATGCTGCACTCGGTCCGCCTGATGGCGGACGCTGCGCGCTCTTTCACCGAACATTGCGTCAGCGGCATCCGCGCCGACGAGAAGCGCATCAAGGAGCTGATGCAGCGCTCGCTGATGCTGGTGACGGCGCTCGCGCCCAAAATCGGCTACGACAATGCGGCCAAGGTGGCCAAGACGGCGCATGCCAACGGAACCACGCTGAAGGAAGAGGCGCTGCGACTCGGCTTCGTCTCGGCGGATGAATTCGACCGCCTGGTACGCCCCGAGAAGATGACCAGCCCGGGATAAAATTCCGAATTCCGATAGCCATCCGTAGTGATACGGACGCCGGACCCGCAGAAATATAGGGCTTTGAGCGCGGGATTTGATTACCGTCAATGTTGCGGCGGGGCGGCGTGTTACGCAGCCCCTCTGCCCTTGACGGGGCTAATTCATCGTTTGATGGCCCGAGGGGCCGATTGACGAGGACGAGCTAATGGCGATCAAGTCTTTTGGGGCGCAATGCGGCGCCCTGTTTCTGAATGTTTCATCCGGCGCAGAGAGGATCGGGTGATGGAGACACGGCATGGGGAACGTCATCAACCTGAATCGTTTCAGGAAGCGCGCCGAGCGGGAAGCCTCGGCGAAGCAGGCGGACGCCAACCGGGCGAAGTTCGGTCGCACGAAGGCGGAGCGGTCGGCGGCGGAGAAGCGGGCGGACCAGGCGAAGGAGCATCTGGACCAGCACCGGATCGATCGCGAGGAGCAGCCATGAAGTCGCCCGTCGTGAAACGATCGATCGTCGTCGCCGGCCACAAGACCAGCGTCAGCCTGGAAGAGGCGTTCTGGAACGGCATGAAGGAGATCTCGGGCCTGCGCAACATGACGCTGTCCGAGCTCGTCGGCGAGATCGACGGCGCCCGCCAGCAGGGCAATTTGTCCTCGGCGATCCGCCTGTTCGTCCTGGACTACTTCAAGAGCCGCGCCATGGCCGTCCAGCCGGAAAAGGTCCCGGCCCAGT
Source organism: Bradyrhizobium sp. SPXBL-04 (assembly GCF_051853035.1). Classification (NCBI taxonomy): domain Bacteria; kingdom Pseudomonadati; phylum Pseudomonadota; class Alphaproteobacteria; order Hyphomicrobiales; family Nitrobacteraceae; genus Bradyrhizobium; species Bradyrhizobium sp. SPXBL-04. The sequence goes on from NZ_CP182472.1 coordinate 7,101,206, forward strand.
AGCCGCCGGAGCGCTTTCCCGGAGCGCCCCGCGATCTGCACTTTAAAATCACTCTAAGGTGCAGCTTCGGCGGGCGAGCGCGCTTGACCTCAATGCCCTGCATTGAAAATACAGGGCATGACCGACACCAATGACATGCGCCCGCACATGCCGCTGGGTCTGGCCCAGCGTGGCTATACCGGCGTCATCCAGCATCTGTCCGCCCGCGAGGCGGGCTCGGCGCTCTCGGACATCGAGCTCGAGAGCCGGCTGATCGAGCTCGGCTTCGTCGAGGGCGCCCAGGTCGAGGTCCTGCATGAGGGGCTGGTCGGACGCGACCCGATCGCCGTGCGGGTCGACAACATCACCATCGCGGTCCGTCGTCGCGAAGCCATGGCCATCATCGTCGCTTAGGTAGCGGCCGGATATTTTCTCCCATGGAATTACCCCTGCTGCATCTCGCCTTGGTGGGCACGCCAAACAGCGGCAAGACCTCGCTGTTCAATGCCCTGACCGGCAGCCGGCAGAAGGTCGCGAACTATCCGGGCGTCACGGTCGAGCGCAAGGAAGGCTTCTTCGTCTCCCCGCTCGGCCGCCAGGTCTCCGTGGTCGACCTGCCCGGCACCTATTCGCTGCGCGGCCGCAGCCCGGACGAGGAGATCACCCGCGACTTCGTGCTCGGCAAGGCCTCCGGCGAGACAGTGCCCGATCTCGTGCTGTGCGTGGCCGACTCGACCAATCTGCGCCTGACCATCCGCCTGCTGCTCGAGCTCAAGCGCACGGGACGGCCGATGATCCTCGTGCTCAACATGTTCGACATCGCGACGCGTCGCGGCATCGATGTGGACGTGGAGCGGCTCGCCAAGGAGCTCGGCGTGCCCGTGGTCACCTCGATCGCGGTGCGCAAGGGCGGCACGGCCGATCTGCTGGCTCTGACCGACGAGATCTCGGCCAAGCTTGCCGCCGAGCCCCAGGAGAACAGCTGGCGCGCGCTCAGCGTCAGCGAATTGCGCGCGACCCAGCGCGAGGCCGACCGCATCATCGCCGACTGCGTTAGCCTGCCTGCTAGCCCCGACACCTGGACCGCGCGGATCGACGCCGTCGTGCTGCATCCGGTCGCCGGCCTCATCATGCTCGCGCTGATCCTGTTCGTGATGTTCCAGGCGGTGTTCGCCTGGGCGAAGCCGCTGATGGAGCTGCTGCAGTCCGGCTTCGATGTACTCGGCGGGTTCGTCCACGCCACCCTCCCCGACGGTCTGTTGCAGAGCTTCCTTCAGAACGGCGTGATCGCGGGCGTCGGCAGCGTCATCGTGTTCCTGCCGCAGATCATCATCATCTTCCTGTTCATCCTGCTCCTGGAAGATTTCGGCTACATGGCGCGCGCCGCGTTCCTGATGGACCGCATCATGGGCGGCGCCGGCCTGCACGGCCGTGCCTTCATTCCGCTCTTGTCGAGCTTTGCCTGCGCCATTCCCGGCATCATGGCGACGCGCGTCATCGACAACAAGCGCGACCGACTGACCACGATCCTGATCGCGCCGCTGATGACCTGCTCGGCGCGTATTCCGGTCTACACGCTGATCATTTCCGCCTTCATCCCGGCCAGGGACGTCTGGGGCTTCATCAACCTGCAAGGCCTCGTGATGTTCGGCCTCTATGCGGCCGGCATCACCAGCGCGCTTGTGGTCTCGTTCCTGATCAAATTCTTCATGCTGCGCGACTATGCGCCGGCGCCGTTCATGCTGGAGCTGCCGGACTACAAGATGCCGCGGCTGAAATCGATCGCGATCGGCATCTACACCCGCGCCAAGATGTTCTTGCAGCGTGCGGGCACCACGATCTTCTCGATGATGGTGCTGATCTGGTTCCTGGCCTCGTTTCCGCAGCCGCCGGTGGGCGCCACCGAGCCGGCGATCGACTTCAGCCTGGCTGCGATGATCGGCAAGGCGCTCGCGCCACTGCTCGCGCCCGTCGGCTTCAACTGGCAGATCGCGGTCGCCCTGATCCCCGGCATGGCGGCGCGCGAGGTCGCGGTCGCAGCGCTCGGCACCGTCTATGCGATCGAGGGCGGCAAGGAGGCGGCCGAGCAGATCGGCCAGGTGCTGGCGACGAAATGGTCGCTCGCGACCGCCTTGTCGATGCTGGCCTGGTACATCTTCGCCCCGCAATGCGCCTCCACCCTCGCCGTGATCCGGCGCGAGACCGGAAGCTGGGCCTGGATGGCCGTGACCTTCACCTACATGCTGGTGCTGGCCTATGCGGCGAGCCTCGTCACCTACAATGCCGCGGTCGCGCTAGGCGCGGGCTAAAGCCCGTTCCAAAACAAAAACTGCGAAAACAACCCCATGCACAGTAGACGGGGGTCGTGAAATCAATGGCTTACGCGTGTGCGAACGTCATCCCACCGTCGATGGGGCAACTGGGCCGAAATTCGGAAAATCAGTTGACCCGTCGGGCAAAACACCGGCATGATAGCATCGTGGAAAGAAAGGCAAGATGCGCCCTCGGCGCGATGCTTGCGATCCCCTCGAACTACGACCGCATTGATTTCGGTCAATGGTCCACCTCACCGGCCTGTCACGCTTTCTCCTCGTCCTGCAAAGGGAGAGAGCACATGACTGGACATGCCAAGCTGATCGGACTGTTCGTCACCGCCGCGCTGTTCACGGCAGCGCCTCTGTCGTTCCGCACCTCGCCGGTGGATGCGCTCGCCGTGTCCGTTGACACCGCCGAGGCCCGCGTCGGACGCCCGCTCACGCCCGGAAGCGTTGCTGGCGTCAATCGCAGGGTCCATCGGCGCGCCTACTATGGTGCAGCAGCGGCCGGAGCTGCAGCCTATGGTGCCTATGGCTATCGCCGGGCTTGTGGATATTACCCCTATCCGCCCTGCTATTGAGACGCGTGCGAGGCTCGTCGGATCGACGAACCTCGCGCCGGTTCGAGGGCCCGCAGGTCGTTGAGCCAGATCAATACCGGACCCATCTGCGGCGGCAGCGTCGAGGCCTGACCGCGAAGGACGGACCATGCATTCGCTGCTCAAGGAAATCCGGCACAGCCCGCTTCTGTGGATGCTGGTCGTCGTGCCGGTGGTGATCGCGCTCGAGCACATCATGCCGGACGCGCATACGCTGCTGTTCGTGCTGGCCGTGATCGCCATCGTGCCGCTCGCGAGCCTGCTCAGCCACGCAACGGAGGCCGTGGCCGAGAAGACCGGTGATGCAGTCGGCGGATTGTTGAATGCCACGCTTGGCAATCTCACGGAGCTCATCATCGCCGTCACGGCGTTGCAGGCCGGGCAATACATGCTGGTCAAAGCCTCGATCGCGGGTGCGATCGTGACCAACTCGCTCTTCATGCTGGGCGCATCGCTGTTTCTGGGCGGACTGAGGCATCGCGTGCAGGAGTACAACCGGGCGGGCGGCAGGCTCCATTCCGCGCTGCTGCTGATGGCCACGATCGCCCTGCTATCCCCTTCGGCCGTGGCCGACCTCAACTTTCCCGGACACGAGGCGACGGTGCAGCGCTTGAGCGTCGCCTTGGCGGTCCTGCTGATTGCGGCCTACGGTCTCAGCCTGGTGTTCTCGCTGAAGACGCACAAGGAGCTGTTTGCGAGCAGCGACCATGGCGAGAGCGGCGGACCGGCGCTACCGGTTGCGGTCGCCGTTCCGACACTGGGAATTGTCACGGTGCTGGTTGCGCTCGTGAGCGAGATTTTCGTCGAGTCGGTGCAGAAGGCTGCGGAAACGCTCGGCATGACCCCCGCATTCGTCGGATTCATCGTGGTTGCCCTGGTCGGCGCTGCGGCCGAAATGGCCGTGGCGTTTTCCGCGGCACGCCGGAACCGGCTCGACATGAGCGTGAGCATCGCGCTCGGAAGCGCATCCCAGATCGCCTTGTTCGTCGCACCCGTTCTCGTGTTGCTGAGCTATTTCGTCGGCCCGCAGCCCATGGACCTTCAATTCTGGCCGGGAGCCGTGACCATGGTCATGATCGCCGCCGTGGTGACGAGCTTCATCACCAACGGCGGACAATCGGCCTGGTTCGTCGGAGCGCTCCTGCTCTGCATCTACGCGATCTTCGCGATGACGCTCTACATGGTCCCACCCGGCTCGCACGGCCCGGTCTAGGATACTGCCGCTTCCACCCATCATTGCGAGGAGTCCTTGCAACGAAGCAATGAAGACCATCTCCGCGGAAACAGCCTGGCAACGGAGTGTAGGACGCCATCGTCGCCCCCTGGCGAGCGGAATTGGAGCACACAGTAAATCCGGCGCGCCTACGTGTGTGTGAAGCACTTCACACGCTCCGGGAGTTTTCGTGCCCCGCTGGCGTGGTGACATCCGGTGCAAAATGCAGCTATCTGTCTTCAATGGATCACTTCAGCACCGACAGACTGACCGCCGAGAGGTTGAACGAAGATCACCTCGCCGACCTCGTCGCGCTGCATCTCGATGCCGAGGTGTCCCGCTATCTCGGCGGGGTGCGGGCGCCCGAGGTCACGAAGACCTATCTCGCCACCAACATGGCGCATTGGGACGAGCACGGGTTCGGGCTGTGGACGCTGCGATCGAAAGACGGGGCATTCGCCGGGCGGGCGGGAATCCGGCATATCCTCGTCGACGACGTCGACGAGATCGAGATTGCCTACGCGTTCAAGCGGGAATTCTGGGGCCAGGGATTTGCGAGCGAGATCGCGAGCGCGTTGACGGACATCGGGCTGTCACAGCTCGCACTGTCATCCCTCATCGGCGTCGTCGATGTCGGGAATGGCGCATCGCGCCGCGTGTTGGAGAAGTCGCACTATCTGCTGGAGCGGAACACGAACCGTCACGGCGAGGACGTCGTGATCTACCGCATCCGGCGGCGAGCAGGGACAACCACCGTCATTGCGAGCGCAGCGAAGCAATCCAGGATCTTTCCGCAGCAGCAGTCTGGATTGCTTCGCTGCGCTCGCAATGACGGCGCGGAAGCAGCCGCTACGGACGCGACGGTCGAGCCTTACCTGAAATAGCCCAGCACGAGATCGACATCCGCGCTGCGTGCCACCGTGCCGTTCAGCTCAGCGTCGATGACGCGGCGGCAGGCTTCGATCGCGGCGTGGTCGCCGAGGTCGTTGGCGGCTTCCAGCACGAGCCAGGCGACGTCGACCGACGCCTTGTCCGGCGCACCGCCGCCGAGATCGGCGGCCGGCGCCTTGTTGATCTTCTTGCGAACCGCGGTGCCGAATTGAGGCAACATTGCAGATACTCCCTTATCCTCAGTGTACCTGTCAGTGAACTTGGAGCTCGGGCTGACGGCCCGCATCGGCAGCCGCGCTGTTCTTGCGCGACTGGTAGAACTTCAAGATGCTGCGCGAGGTCTCGATCTTGAGGCGGCCGTACTCACGCTCATTGTCCTGGAGCTCGCGCGCCGTGATCAGATGATCCTTGGCGCCGAGGAACAGCAGCGACATGGTCGTGTCCCAGGAGAAATCGAGCGCCTTGCACAGCACCAGGATCATCTCGCGGTTGCGGTCCATCAGCGCGCGCTCGATCACGTCCACCGGCAGCGCCGACAGCAGCGACAGGCCGATCTGCACCTCGTCGAAGCGGTGCTGGCGCGCATAGTTCGAGATCGAATCCTGGTTGAGGTTGCCCTGACGGTACTGCGTCGTCACCACGCGCTTGGCGACGAAATAGCTGCGTGAGGACGGACCGAACTTGGACTGAAGGTCGCCGGTGACCTCGGTCACCGAGCTCTGGATCTGCGCCATCATCTCGGGCCGCTCGGTCTCGAGGCGGCGGCGGACGTCTTCCGACGCCTTTGCGATCAGCTGCTGGAAGATGTGGCGCGGCACGTCCTTGCGCAGGCCGAGCTGCTCGGCGAGGATCGAGTCGCCCTCGGCGCGGCGCACCATGTGCAACAGGCCCGAGCCGGAGAAGCGCGCGCCCTCGTTTTTCGCAACCGACGTCACGACCTCCTGGTTGCCGCGCTTGACCAGCACGTCGGTCACGGCCTCGCCGATCGACTGGCGCTGGGCGATCGCGAGCAGATGCGCCTGGCCCTTGGTCATGGCACTCTCGACCAGCATCTTCTCGTCGATACGCGTGGAGTCGCGCAGAATGGGGCCGGCGACCTCGATCTCGTCGTCGAGCGCGAGCTTTGCGATGACGTTGAACGGGGCGTGGTCGCACGCCGACATCACTTCCGAGAGCTGCACCCGCGCAGCAACCTCGATTTCGTCGGCGAGCCGCCCGATGACCTCGCCGAACGTGCTGATCTCGTCATCGCTGTAGCGGCCGGTGATCAGGATGTCGGTCGCATGCCACAACGCCTTCGCCCGGCTTTCGTCGGTGCCGCGCGCGATCGCGTCGTCCAGATCCTGTAGAAGCGTCTTCGCCCCGTTCATCTCGATAACCCCAGTTCTTGGTAGCGCTTCGGGAGCTGTCCCGCCGCTCGTGGCAGGACACCGAATTCCTCAGGAACCGACGCTAGAGATCAAACGCGAGAATTCAGTAAAATCGGCAAATCAGTTTTGCCGACCAAAATTCATTCAAATGCGAGGGAATGGGTTTACCGGCAGGCAACAAGGCAGGTGCGCTCCCTCTCCCGCTTGCGGGAGAGGGCTGGGAGAGGGTGCTTCCGCACCGGGATATTCCCCGTAGGAAAGAGCCCTCACCCGCCGCGCTCTTTGAGCGCGTCGACCTCTCCCGCAAGCGGGAGAGGTGGGCGAGCTCGCGGCCCAATCCGCGCAAACTAATCTGGCTACGGATTCTGCGGCGTTAGCACCAGCGGCGGTTTTGGCTTGGGCTTGGCGGGCGGCGGACCCGGAGCGGGCTTCACGTCGATCGGCGGCGGCAGCGGCGCAAGCTGCTGGCTTGCGAGCGGTGGGCTCGGCGTGGCGGGGGCGGCGTGCGGGGCTTTCGGCATCGGTGGTCCCTTTGACTTTGCCGGCGCGCGGCGCGGATCCGGCCCCGGCAGCGGCACATTGGCCGGCGCCTGCTCGGGCGCGGCATCGGGAGAGACCAGCGTCGGCAGCGCGGCGGTGGCGGGCGGCGGCTCGCCGCGCTCAATCGCATCGAGCCGGCGGGTCTCGCGATCGATCGTGCGCACCGCGAGCCACGAGGACAGCGGCGCGAGATCGACGGTGCGGCTCAGCTTGTCGGGCGGGCCTGCCGCGAACAGCTGGATCTCCGGCGGGGCTCCGGAGAGCCCGGTCATGATCGGCGTCAGGCTGGCGCGGATGTCGGCCTGGTCGGCGGGAATGTCGTAGCCGCCGGAGACGATGGCGCGGGCGTTCTTCGCTTCCAGCGGCGTCGCGCCGACGCGCAGGCGCCCATCGCGGATCGTGAACGGGATCTGCGCCGAGGCCACCGCGATCGGGCCTGCCGACAGCGCGGGCTCGACCAGCTGCCGCAGCCTGTTGTCATCGCTGACCTGGCCGCCGTCGCTGGCGCGGATGGCGATCTCGAACGCGCGGGGATTGAGGCCGGCAATCTCGGCGGAGTCGAGCGTCACCGTGCCGTTGCCGGCGAGCGCACCGGTCAGCGCCGCGACGCTGCGGCCCTGGCTGGTCAGCGCCATCTGCACCGAGGCGCGTCCCTTGGGCAGCGCGAGGTCGCGGTAGCGCAGCGTCGCTGCATCGACATTGCTGAGATCGATGCGCGCATTCAACGCCAGGCCATTGGCACCATTGCGCGCATCGAGACTGGCCGACATCTCGCCGCCGCCGATGCCGCCCTTGAGCGCATCGAGCGCGAGCGACTGGCCGTCGCCGCGGATCGTGCCCGCGAAGGGGCGCAGCTCGATGCCGCCGGGCAGCGTTCCGCGCAGCGCCTGGAAGGCGATGCGGCCGCGCCAGCCACCGATGAGCCCCGCATTCAGCGGCTCGCCGGCATCATGTCCGGCCGCGCCGATCGCCATCGCGAGCGTCGGCGCAACATCGAGCGAATCGAGGCCCACCTCGCCATCGACACTCCGTTCCTGATCCAGCGTCACCGCAAGATGACCGCGCAGATGCGAGCCTGAAACGGTGCTGTCGAGATCGTCGAAGATCAGCCGATTGCCGGACAGGCCAACGCGCGCGGACAGGTTGACGCTCTGCGCTGGTTTGCCGGCGGAGCTGGTTCCGAACAGCGGCGCCAGATTGGCGTTGCGGACGCGCAGGTTCGCACTGCCCTTGGATGCCGACCAGTCAAAATTGCCTTGCGCATCCGCGTCCAGCCCGCCGCCGCTGAGCTTTCCGCTCAATTGCAGCGGCTTCTGCCAGGTGCCGGTCAGCTTGCCTTCGAACTGCGAAGCGCCCTCACCTGCGGCCACGATGCGATCCAGACCGAGCAGCGCCACCAGTGCGCCGGCCTGCGGCGTCGATACTTTCGAATCGAGCGTGAAGTCGCTGTTGCGCAGGCGGTCGATGTCGATGCCGCTGACGGCGGCCACCGGCGTCTGCGCGGCCAGCGTCGCGGTCGCCTTGAGCTGCGGCGCGTCGAGATCGAACACAACGCGGGCGTTGCTGCGATCGGCATGCTCGGCGTTCTTGTCGAGGCTGAGGTCGAGCTTCAGGCGCGTCGCACCTGGCAATGCCGGCATGGCATCGAAGCGCGCATGCACCGCGGGCGCAAACGGCTCGATCAGCGCGGTCAGCTCGCCCAGCGAATTCGCTGACGACTTCAAGGCGAGCTTGCCGGTGGCATTCTTGCGATCAAAACTGCCGTTCGCCTCCGTGGTCACGCCGCTGGCCTGGCCGAACCGCAACTGTTCCAGCGACAGCGACGCCGGGCCGTAGCCGAGCTTTGCCATGAAGGGCCGCAGCTCCTGTCCTGCGGAGATGGCGCGGCCGATATTGAGCGAGAGCTTTGCCTCCTCCGGCCATTCGCCCTGCGGCCCGGCGAGCGCGCGCACAAAACTTGCGGCGGCGTCGAGGTCGAGACGGTCGGCCTTGAGTTCGGCATCGATCCGCGAGCCCTTGCTGGCGCCGGTCTGGACGAAGGCGATACGGCCTTCGACCGCGCCGCCCTCGATCTCGGCCTTCAGCCTGTCGATGGCGAGATGGTTGGCGGCAATCGTCACGTCGCCCGCAAGGCGCAGCGGCCGCGTGCTGCGGCGGTTGACCTCGCTGCGGCCCTGAAGCCAGGCCACCAGCGTGTCAGGATCGGACGACTCGACGTTGAGGCGGCCGCTAAAGCGGTTGGCGCCGGGAGCTGCGCCGTTGAGCGAGAGCTGCGTCATGCCCGGCGCACGCAGCTCAAGCCGCTGGAAGGTCCAGGACCGTCCGTCAGTCTGAAGCTCGGCGCTGATGTTCTGGAGCGGACGGCCACCGAGCATGATCTGGTCGGAGTTGAATTCGATCTGCGCCGGGATCGGCGCCTGCGGGATCGCGGCCAGCCCTGCGCGCAGCGCCGGCAGGACGCGCTGCGGATCGGCATCGTCCTTGGCAGCATCCTTGGCAGCATCCTTGGCCGTCAGCTTGTCGGCATCGACCTGCCGCGCCGAGAGCACCGCGCGCAGCAGCGGCGAGGCACCGAATTTGAGGTCGCCGACGCCGCCGAGCTTCAGCGCGGCGTCCTCAACGCCGTAGCTGGCCTCGATCTGGTCGAATTTGGCGCCGGCCGGATCGGCCTTGAGCTTGGTCGCGAGCTTCCAGGGCGTCGGCCCCGCCTCGCCTGCTTTCTTTGTCGCGGGCACGGCGAGCGTCAGCGCGCCGTCGAATTTCGGCAAGCGGTTGTCGAAGGCGAGCACGCCTTCGAGATCGGCGAGGATGGCACGCTCGCCCGGATCGATGTTGAGGTGGAGACGGGTGGCGTTGCCGTCGGCGGTCGGGCCGGAGGAGATGCGGAACGGGTAGCGCACCCCATTGGCGGTGAAGCGGCCGTCGCCGCGCACCGAGCCCGCGAGCGAGCGCACGTCGCCGGAAAAGGCGATATCGCTCAGCTCCAGCGTCGAGCGGCTGGCGGCATCGTGCAGGGCGATGCGGCCGGTGAGATTGAGCCGCTCGATGGCGAGTGAGCCGAGATTGAAGGCGCCGCTCGCAGTGGACGGCAGATCGACCCGCCCGCGCGCGTCCAGGCCGAGATCGACCGCCATGCCGCCGACCGAAAGCTCGGTGGCACGCCATTCACCGCGCATGAGCGGGCCCAGGCTGAACTCGACGTCGAGCTTGTCGGCGCGCAGCCGGCCGAGATCGTTGTGGCCGCCGAAGGTGACCGAACGCAGCCGCAACGTCGGCGCCGGCAACAGCCGTGCATCGAGCGCGCCCGCCACCCGCACCGGCACCCCGATGATCCGGCTGGCCTCCGCCTCGAACTGGGGCCTGAACTGGTTCCAGTCGATGAAGTAAGGCCCGATCAGCGCGGCCAAAAGCGCAATGATGAAGGCAATCGCCAATCCGAGCAGCGTCGTCTGCACGGGTCTCCCCTCGGCCAAAACGGCGCCCGGACCAGACCTTGCCCTGGGAAGGCTTCAGGCGGGCCGGAACAGCCCCTTATATAGGGGCAAGTGTGGCGAAGTCACAGCGACTGTTGCGCGCGGAGGTTAACGCTGAGCGCCCTCACCAGCTCGCCGGCAGCCGCGTCAGGCCGCGCAGCACGAAGGTCGGCCGCCACTGCGGGTTTACGACGTCGTCGATGCGCAAATCCGGCAGCCGGCGGAGCAGCGTCGCGATGGCGATCTCGGCCTCGATGCGCGCCAATTGGGCCCCCAGGCAGAAATGGATGCCGCCGCCGAACGACAGTGGCTTCACATTCTGGCGGGTGACGTCCAGCCGGTCGGGCCGGTCAGGATAGACCGCCGGATCGCGGTTGGCCGAGCCGAGCAGGCAGAGCACGGTCTCGCCCTTGGGGATCTTCACGCCGCCGAGATCGTCGATGTCCTCCAGCGCGACGCGCCCGGTCATCTGCACCGAGGAATCGTAGCGCAAAAATTCCTCGATCGCACCCACCATCAGCTCGGGCCGCGCCTTCAGCAGCGCGAGCTGGTCGGGATTGCGATGGAGTGCCAAGAGGCCGTTGCCAATCAAATTGACGGTGGTCTCGTGGCCGGCACCGAACAAGAGGATGATGTTGGCGGTCAGCTCCTCGTTGGTGAGCTTGTTGCCGTCCTCCTCGGCCTGCACGAGCTGGGTGATGAGATCGTCACCGGGATTGCGGCGGCGCAGCTCGAACAGCTGCTGGAAATACATCTGCGCCATCAGGTTGCCGGCATTGCCTTGGCTGATCTCCTCCGGCGAGAGCGGCACCGGGTCGAGCAGCCGCCCGCCGTCGCGCGAGCTCTTGTAGAAGGTTTCGCGGTGCTCCTCGGGGATGCCGAGCATGTCGCAGATGATGGTGACGGGCAGGCGGAAGGCGAAATCCTCGATCAGGTCCATGCGGCCGCGATCGATCACGGCGTCGATGGTCTGGTCGACGATTTCCTGGATGCGCGGGCGCATGTCCTCGACGCGGCGGGCGGTGAAGGCCTTCACGACCAGGCCGCGCAGGCGGGTGTGATCGGGCGGATCGGCCTGCAGCATCCAGTGGCTCATGCTGCGGAACACCGGCTCGTCCATGATCTTTTCGCTATAGCGGCGCTTGGAGCGCTCGACGAAATCCTTGCCGAAACGCCTGTCGCGCAGCACGAGGCTGACATCGGCGTGGCGGCTGGTGACGAACTGGCCGAACGGCGTCACATGGATCGGATCCATCGTGCGCAGCCGGTCGTAGTGCGGATAGGGATCGCGGATGAAGTCCGGCGACAGAGGATTGAACAACGGATCGCCGTTCGCGCCTTGCACTTGCTCGTTCATGGTGACCTCAATCGGTTGCCGCATGACACGAATACGCAAGGCTGCCCGACAGCCCGGCGTAACCATCCCTTGGAATTATCAACTCGATACATTGTTGTATCGAGTTGCATTCTGCCCTAAGCTGCCGGGATGTCAAGGGTGAGAACCAGGCCGACCAGGGACGATACGCGCGACAGGCTGTTCGAGGCGGCCGCGCGCGTGTTCGAGGAAGACGGCATCGGCGGCGCCAGCATCGAGGCGATCGCGGCCGCGGCGGGCTTCACCCGCGGGGCGTTCTATTCCAACTTCAAGAGCAAGGACGAATTGATCATCGCCATGCTCGAGGACCATGTCGAGCAGTCGATCCGCCGCAACCTGGACATCCTCGCGCAGCACGACAATCTCGACGATTTCATCGCGGCACTGAAGACGATGGATCGCAGCAAGCAGGATCCGCTCGGCCGCTCGCCGCTGCTGCACATGGAGATGATCCTGTTCGTCGCGCGCGCCGAGAAGCGCCGCCCGGAGCTTGCCAAGCGCCTGCGCGCGCGGCGCAAGCTGATCGCCGACATCGTCGAGGCGACGTTGAAGAGCAACGGCCGCAATGACAGTCTGAACCCGCCCTGGATGGCCTCCGTCGTGCTCGCGCTCGAAGACGGTTTTCGCCTGCACCGGCTGATCGATCCCGAGACCACGCCGGCCGACAGCTTTCTGCGCGCGATCACGGATTTGCGGCGGAGGACGGGGTTGGCGTCGGGCTGAAAGCGGCTGGAGAGTTGTAGTGCCATTTTCGTCGCTGGCGTGCAGTCGAGCACTGCCAAGCGCGATTCCAGGCTCTGCTCTCTATTTTCCCGCCCGCGAAACGGCTCTGGATTCACCACTCGCTCCGTCGGAGGCGACGAAGGCGCTTTGCCGGAACGGCGGATGGGCAGGCTGCGGCACCGACAATTCCTGGCAATACATTCGATCGATGTTGTGCTGCATGAGCGCATAACAATCGCATGCGACCTTCTCGAGCCGAGCGCGATCGATCTTGATGAGCCCGCGCCGGTCGTATGGGACGGCGCCGGCCTCGCGTAGCTTGTTCATCGTCAGAGTCACGGTCGTGCGCCGCACCCCGAGCAATTGCGCGAGCGCCTCCTGCGTCACCGGAAGAGGGTCGTCGGGAACGCGGTCGTGAAGCTGCAGCAGCCACCGTGCCAGGCGGCCATCCACCCGGTGCAGCGCGTTGCAAGCGGCGACGTGCTGGAGCTGCAATAACAGCGCGCGGGCGTGGACCTGCACGACATTCCTGATGGCCGCGCTTTGTGCATAGGCAGCCCTGAATTTGGCGGCGGAGATCAGCGACGCCGTGCCGGCCATGCGAGCAATCGCGGTCACGGATGAAAGCGACGGGCCGAGCACGGAAAACGATGCCAAAGCCCCTTCCCGTCCCATCAAGGTGGTTGCGACCGATTGCCCGTCCGGCATGTCGAGCATGAAGGCGATTGCGCCGCTATGGGGAAAATAAACCGGGTCGAGTTCATCGCCCGACCGCACCAGGACGGCATCGGCTTCGAATGAGACCTTCTGGAAGTAGGGCGTCAGCAGAGCGAGATCCGCAGGCGGCAACGCCGCCAGCAGCCGATTGCCGATGCCAGTGCGGTGGACGGTCGCGATGCTTTCCCGCGAACGAGCATCCATTGACCGACGGTATCCGTTGATTTCATCCACCATGATTATCCGAAATACGATTGCCCCGACAAACTCATCCAAACAGAGCCATCAGGCGAGATCAAGCGCGGATAATTGCGGAGAGCTGACGGCATTCCTCGCCGCGAAATAGCATCTTGCATACATCATACTATTTACGATCTTCGCCACCAGCGAGGTGCCCGCGAAGTAGGCTTCAGCTCGCGGCCGCCGCGTGCGCCGCCTTGCGCTAGCGGTCGCGCTTGCTCTTGTTCGTTGGCAACGGGCAATTGGTGCACACCCTGTCGTCGCACCTGCGGCAGATCGTGAAGCGGTCCATCTCGGAGGTGTCCTGCCTTGCCAGCAGGTCATGGATCAGCGTTCCCAGCCGTTTGGTTTCAGCCGGCGACAACACATCCAGGAGTGACGCAACGGCCGAAATCCGGGACGCCATCAGATCATTCCGTGCCGCCGCGCCCGTGGCCGTCAGGTACAAGGCGATCTCGCGGCCGTCCTTTCCCGGCCTGCGTTCGACCAGCCGATCCGAAACCAGACGGTCGACCAGACGGACGGTTCCGGAATGCGACAGGCCAAGGATCCGCCGGAGCTTGTCGTTGGTCATGCCCTGGCCGTAGCCGATCACGACGAGTGCCGCGGGCGTCTCACCGCCGCGGCCTATGACCTCGCGCGCGCCCTGCTCGATACGATCCATGACGGCGAGCGAAAGCGCTCCCAGTAAATTCGCGATTCCGGTTTCCATGAGTCGAACAATATGTGCGCTGCGCACAAAAAACAACTTGACCAAACATGTGCGCTACGCACATATTTGGTCAAGCGCAGACGATGACATGGAGAATGGCGATGAATGCCCGAGCCACCGCAGCTGCAAAGCCGAACACCGGCAGTGAACCCGTCCTGAAACACGTGCACGCCAATGGCTTGCGGTTCGCCTATCTCGAACAGGGGAGCGGACCGCTCGTCATGTTCATGCATGGCTTTCCCGACAACGCCTGGTCCTATCGGAAGCAATTGCAGGTCTTCGCGGATGCGGGCTATCGGGCCGTCTCGCCGTTCTTGCGGGGCTATGCGCCGACCGAGATCCCTGCCGACGGAGTGTTCGATCCCATCGCACTCGGCCAGGATCTCGAAGCGCTCATCGCGGCGCTGAGCGACGACGGACAAGCACGGGTCGTCGGCATGGATTGGGGCGGCACTTCGACCTTTCAGGCACTGGCCACGGCGCCGTCGGCGATCAAAGCCGCCGTGGTCATGAACACCGCACACCCGATCACATTTTCAAGCATCAGGAGGGATCCGGACCTCGTCCGATCCATCTTCCATGTCTATTTTTTCCAGATGCCCGGCGCCGAGTCGGCGGTGAACATCGAAGGACTCCCCTTCGTCGACTACCTCTGGAAGCTGTGGTCACCGACATTCGACGATGTCGAGCATCTCCGTTCGATCAAGCAGACGCTCAGCTCTCCCGGCACCATGGCGGCGGCGCTCAAATACTACGGGGGCCTGACCGATGCAGGACATGCCGGCCGGCTGCCCATCAACGAGATGCATACGCCGACGCTGACGATCTATGGCAGCAACGATCCGACAGCGAGGTACTCCTTGAAGGAGGAGCCGCTCTTCAAGGGGCCGCACCAGCGGATTGTCCTGCCCGATGTCGGCCACTTCCCGCACCTCGAGCGTGAGGCCGAAGTCACCGGTCTGATCATGGACTGGTTCAGGACGCACGCACCCGACTGAATGCACATTTTCATTGGAGTGAGCACGATGGACGCCAAGACACAGCAGCAATACGCCGAGACGTTTCGCGGGCTTCACAGGAAGGGGGATCCGCTCGTTCTGTTCAACGCCTGGGACGCCGCCACCGCCAAAACGATTGCAAAGACCTCTCCGGCGATAGCGACCAGCAGCGGGGCGGTCGCGTCTGCGCTCGGGTATGCGGACGGAGAAAATGTCCCGCTCGACATGGTCACAGGTCTGGTGTCGCGGATCACCGCGTCCGTGTCGGTTCCGGTCTCGATCGATCTGGAGGCAGGATATGGCGACACCCCGGAGGCCGCTGCGAAGTCGGCGAGCGAGGTGTTGAAAGCCGGCGCCGTCGGCATCAACATCGAAGACGGGCTATCGGGCGGAAAGCGGCAACTCGTCGGTCCCGAACAGCATGCAGCGAAGATCAAGGCGGTGCGGGATACTGCGCAAGAATTGGGAGTTCATCTCTTCATCAACGCGAGAACCGACCCGTTCCTGCTGAAAATTGGATCGCCGGATGAATGCCTGAATGAAGCGGCCAGGCGCGCGAAGGTCTATGCCGAGGCCGGCGCTGACGGGATTTTTGTACCCGGCCTCAACGACCTCGCCTACATCGAGAAGCTCGTCCAACTCACGCCCTTGCCGGTCAACATCATGGTGACGCAAGGTGTTCCCGAAATCCGGGATCTTGCTCGAGTCGGCGTTCGGCGGGTGAGCCTCGGGCCGTGGCCCATGATGGCGGCGATGCGCATCATTGGACAGGCCGCGGCCTCGGTTGCCGCGAACAGGCAATACGGCACGTTCCTGCAACCGAATGCCTGAGCCCGGACATTACCGGCCCAAAGCAACGCTCTATGCCGACCGCTTCGCCGCGCCGCGGTCCACTGACGCGATGTCGAATCGACCGAGCATCGCCCTCGCCTGCTCGGCGCTGTGCTCGACAACCCAGCGCTCGAAGGCGGCGGGGGGAAGCGCGGGGGCATAGAGGAAGCCTTGCACGACGTCGCAGCCGAGTTCGGCCAGCGTCCTGCGCTGGCCCTCGGTCTCGACGCCCTCGGCGACAACGGTCATGCCGAGGCCTTGGCCTACGCGCACCACCGCGGTGGCGATGGCGAGCGCGCCAGCGTCGTTCTCGATGTCGCGCATGAAACTGCGGTCGATCTTCAATTCGCGGATCGGCAGATGCACGAGCCGGCTGAGGCTGGAATGGCCGGTGCCGAAATCATCGACCGCGAGCCCGACGCCGAGCTCGCGGATTGCGTTCATGGTCTCCAGCGCGGCAGCGCCGTCCTGCATGAACGCGCCTTCGGTGATCTCGAGCATCAAGGCATTCGGCGGCAACTCGTATTCGGCGAGGATGTCCTTGAGCCGCGCAGCCAGCGTGACGTTGCGGAAATTGATCGGCGACAGGTTCACCGACACACTGGGAACGCTGAGTCCGGCGCGGCGCCAGCTCGCCAGCTGCCGGCAGGCCTCGCCCACCGACCACAGGCCGATCCGCTCGATCAGGCCGCACTCCTCGGCAAGCGGAATGAACTTCGCCGGCGAGATGTCGCCGAGCACGGCATCGTGCCAGCGCGCCAGCGCCTCGACGCCGTGGATGGCGCCGTCAGAGCTGCGGATCTGCGGCTGGTAGCTGAGGCTCAGCGCGCCCTCGGCGATGGCGCGGCGCAACGCTGCGATCAGCGCCAGCCGCTGCTCGGCAAGTAGGTTCATCTCGGCGCTGAACAGGCGATGGGTCGAGCGCCCGGCCTGCTTGGCCATGTACATGGCGGCATCAGCCTGCTGCATCAAAGTATCGATGTCGGTGGCAAGATCGGGATAGAGGCTGATGCCGATGCTGGCCGACATCGGCATCAGCTTCGATCCAAGCTTTAAGGGCGCGGCGAGCGCTTCGGTGATGCCGGCCGCGACGCGCTCGGCGCTCTCGGCATTGCGTTGCGGCAGCAGGATGACAAATTCGTCGCCGCCGAGCCGCCCCAACATATCTTCGGGCCCGATCTGCTCGCGCAGCCGCTGCGCGAGCTGGACCAGAAGCTCGTCGCCGGCGGCATGACCCAGCGTGTCGTTGACATCCTTGAAATGATCGACGTCGAGGAAGGCGAGCGCGACATGGCTGCCGGTCGGGCAGGCGTCGATCGCGGTGGTGATCAGGTGCCGCAGCTGCGCGCGGTTCGGCAGCCCGGTGAGGATGTCGTGATAGGCGAGCCGCGCGATCTCGGCGCGCGCCTCCTTGCGCTCGATCGCGAAGGCGCCGAGATTGACGCAGGCCTCGACGATGCGCCGGTGCCAGTTGCTCGGCGCGCGCGGCTCCCGATAGTAGAAGGCCAAGGTCGCAATGACGCGGCCGTCCTTGGCCTTGACCGGCGTCGACCAGCAGGCACGCAGCCCGATCGCGAGCGGCATCGCCTTGTAGCGCTGCCAGCGCGGATCGGTGTCGAGGTCGGTCGCCAGCACCGGCTCGCCGTGAAAGGCGGCGCTTCCGCAGGAGCCGACGTCGGGGCCGATGGCCACGCCGTCTAGCGCGCGGGAATAATCGTCGGGCAGGCTTGGGCCGCCGAGCGGATGGATCAGGCCGGCGGCATCGACGTGAAGCAGCGAACAGACGACGTCGGGCGCAATCTGCTCGACGCGGCGGCAGAGCCGGTCGGCGATCTCGCCGATCGGCACCTCGTCGGCGAGCGCGCCCATGATGAGTTGCTGGAGCGAGCGCAGCTGCTTGGTCTCGGTGATGTCCTCAAGCAGCGCGAAGATGTGCTTGACCCGGCCCTTCCTGTCGCGAAAGGCGTCAATCCGGGCGGCGACCCAGATCTCCTCGCCGTCCTTGGTGTAGATCAGGACCTCGGCTTCACCGCCCGGACCGCCCCTGATGAGGCGCCGTCCGATCCTCGTCAGCGCCTTGCGGTTGGTGTGACGGCCGGCCAGCAGGTCGGTTGCGCGCCGCCCCTCAGCTTCCGCGGCTGAATAGCCGAACAACGACGTGAACGCCGCATTGGTGTAGCGGATGTCGAGCTCGGTGTCGGTAATGAGCACGGCGCGGTTGGTCTGGTCCGAGACGGTGTCGAGCAGCGCGATGCGCGCGCGGCGTTCCGCTTCAGTGGTGACGTCGCGCGCGAACACGACGTGATGAGTCACGCCGCCGTTTGCAACGGACGAAAGCGAGATGGCGGTCCTGATCCGGCTGCCGTCATGCCGCGTGAGGCTGATCTCGTCGCGGAACTCCGCGATCGGGTCGGCGTGCAGGCATTTGAGAGTGAGGAGTTCGGCGTCGCGGCCGAGCACCTCAGCGCGCGCAAGCTTCCAGATCCGCTCCGCACCGGCGTTGAAATGCGTGATGCGACGCGCGCTGTCGACGATGATGATGGCATCGTCGGCGCGTTCGAGCGCAGCCAATAGTACGTCCGGCATTTTGGTCACTAGGCAATCGGAGGCAGACATCGTTGGAACCGGAGGGTATCGGAAGGAGCGGCAATCAACCGACGCTAACGCTCCGGTGGTGTGCAATATCTTTTTTGCATCCGGTCGCGTCCCACCAAGACGCGACGTGCTTAACGTTCCGCCAAGGAGACGACGGCAATGCGGTGCATGAGGAACCTGTCACGCACCTGTTTCGCTCTGAAGCTCGTGCAGCCGGCCGGCCACGGCCCGCACCTTGCGCGGCGCGGCCTGCCAGATCGAAAGCGCCGACAATCCGCTCACGATCATGGCGATTCCGAAGGCGAGCGTGTAGTCGCCGGCGCGATCGTAGAGAAAGCCGGTCACCCACGGACCGGCGGCACCGCCCGCCAGCGCGGCCAGCATGATCGTGCCAAAAATGCTGCCCTGGTGCCTTCCCTGAAAAATCTCGAACACCACGGCGCCCATGATCGAGGTGAGGCCGTAGCCGAGCGCGCCTTGCGTGAACACCATGATGTAGACCAGCCACAATGACGGCTGGAACTTCAGCGCCATCAGCGCCGCGAAGCAGATTGCAAAACCCGCACAGCTGATCGCCCACACCCATTCCCGCCCGATCCGGTCGGAGACATGGCCGAGCAGAATCTGGCCGGGAATGCCGAGCAGGCTGACGATGCCGAGCGCCCACACGGCGACGCCAGGGCTGAAACCGATGTCGAGCAGGAATTTGGTCTGGTGCACCTGCACCGCGTACCAGATGTACAGGCCGCAGAAATAGCCGAGCGCGATCCACCAGAATCGTGCAGTTGCGACGGCGCGCTTCAGCGTCCACTCGGTATGGGCCCAGACGGGATCGACGACGTTGGAGACGGGCTTTGCCGCTCCCGCGGCCGGAGCAGCATCGCCGTCCGGCTGAAGGCCGACGTCCTCGGGGCGCTTGCGCAGCAGCAGATTGATCGGCGCCAGCACGATCACGACGAGCAGTCCCATCGCGGTGCAGGCGGTGCGCCAGCCGGTCTGCTCGATCATGTGCTGCACCCATGGCAGCAACGTCACCGAGCCGATGCCGACGCCGGCAAACGCGATGCCGATGGCGAAGCCGCGTTTGCGGATGAACCAGTTCGGCAAAAACAGCGACTGGCCGGAATAGCCGAGACACACCGAGCCGGCGCCGACCATGACGCCGATGGTGACATAGAGATGCCAGGGCGAGCTCGTGAGCGGTGCGAGCAGCAGGCCTCCACCCATCAGCACCACACCGAGCTCCATCACCGCGCGCGGGCCGGCGCGGTCCATCAGGCGGCCGATCAGCGGGCTGACCACGCCCGACGCCACGAAGCCGAACGAGAAGGCGCCCGCGGTGATGCCGCGCTCCCAGCCGAATTCGGAGATGATGGGCGGAAAGAACAATGAAAAGGCGGTGCGTGCGTTGACGCCAATGGCCATGGTGACGAAGGTCACGGCGACCACGACCCAGCCGTAGAAGAATGGAAGCCGCATGTTATTTTTATTTCATCCCTGGACGGTCCTTGGGACCATCTCGGGAAATCCGGGTCAAGCGCTTTTCATGCATGCCCGCTGAGCGACAGCGCGGTCGCATTTGAGAGCGGCCCTGCGTCCATCCTTCGAGGCGCGCGCTCAGGCGGCGTCGCGCCGTGAGCGCTTGGCGGGCGCGTCGAACAGGATCCGCTCGATCGGCTGCGGACGGCCGAACAGATAGCCTTGCGCAAAATTGATGCCGAGCGCCTTCAGCCGCTCGAACTCCTCGCGGGTCTCGACGCCTTCCGCGGTGACCGACATGTCCAGCCCGCGCGCCAGCGTGACGATCGAGGAGATGATGGCGGAGCTGCGCGGCTGATGCGTGAGGTTGCGAATGAACGACTTGTCGATCTTGATCTTGTCGAACGGGAACGCAGTCAGATAGCTGAGCGAGGAATAGCCGGTGCCGAAATCGTCGAGCGCGAGCTCGATGCCGAGATGCTTCAGCCGCTCCATGAAGGCGTGGTTCTCGGTGCCGCGCTCCAGCAGCACGGATTCCGTGATCTCGATCTCCAGCCGCTGCGGCGGCAGACCGGAATCTGCGAGCGCCGCCGAGATCATCTCGAACAGCTCCGCCTCCTTGAACTGGATCGGCGACAGGTTCACGGCAACCATCAGATCGGGCGGCCAGTTGGCGGCGTCAGCGCAGGCGCGGCGCAGCACGAATTCGCCGAGCGGCACGATCAGTCCGGTCTCCTCGGCGAGCGAAATGAACTGGTCCGGCGGGATCAGTCCGCGCGTCGGATGCCGCCAGCGCACCAGCGCCTCGAAGCCGCGCCGCGCGCCGCTGAGAGCATCGACGAACGGCTGGTAGTGCACCTCGAGCTGACACTGCGCGATGGCGTCGCGCAAGTCGCCTTCCAGCGTGTTGCGCGCCTCGAGCTCGGCCGACATCGCCTCGTCATAGATGGTAAAGCAGTTGCGGCCCGCCGATTTCGAGCGATAGAGCGCGAGGTCCGCTTTCTTCAACAGCTGTTCCTGATCGCTACCGTGATCGGGCGCGATCGCGATGCCGATGCTGGTGCCGATCTCGACGCGATGCCCGGGCAGCAGGAAGGGTTCGGCCACCAGCTTGGCGATCCGTCCCGCCAATTCGGTCGAGCAGGCGCGCTGATCCTGACACCGCTCCTGGATGATGGCGAATTCGTCGCCGCCGAGCCGCGCCAGCACGTCGCTCGCCCGCACCGCGGATTTCAGCCGCTGCGCCACCTGGCGCAGCAGTGCATCGCCGGCACCGTGACCGAGGGAATCGTTGACGTTCTTGAAGCGGTCGAGGTCGAGCATCAGAATGGAGAAGGTCGGGCCATCGTCCTTCAATCGGCCATTGAGCTCGTCGAGCCGGGCGAGGAAGAAGGCGCGGTTCGGCAGGCCGGTCAGAATGTCGGTCTGGGCGAGCTCGAGCACCCGCCGGTTCGCAACCGACAGCCGGCGTGAATTGCGGCTGGCGAGCATGAGATAGGTCGACAGCGACAACGTCAGCAGCATGCCGACGATGAGGACTGCGGCGGCGCGATCGTAGGACGTCTCCAGTGAACCGCCCGCTGACGGCATGGCGCGCACCTGCCAATCGGTATCCCCGATCTTGAGAGTGCCCGACCAGTGCAGGGTGCGTGCGACATCGCGCATCGACTGCGGCGCCTTTGCAGCCGACGAATAATCTGGCTGCGTTTGCTCCAGGCTGACGATCTGCCCCGTGAAGGGCGGATAGACATTCACGCTGATGGCGGGGCTTGCTCCGGTCGTCACGCGAATGGTCTGGATCAGCAGCGGCAGATCGAAGATGCCGACGACGAAGCCGGCGAGATTGCGGCGGCGGTCCGCGACCGTCTCGCGCGAGGTTCCCTTGGCGTAGACGGGAATGGCGACGAGGACGTCGGGCAGCTGGCCGCCCTCCTTCGGCTCGTAGAGGCGGGTGCGAATGGCAGCCAACCGATCGTTGTCGCGCGCGCGTTCCAGGACTGCGCGGCGCTCCGGCACCGTCGAATAATCCATGCCGTAGACCGAGGACGTCTTCGGCTGGGTCGAGTAGAACACCGGAAAATACTCGTCGCTCTGCGGTGCGGTCGCAAAGCCTTTGCCCTGGAGCGACTTGATGCGATAGCCGGACACGCCGTCGGTGATCGCAGCGGCCTCGTAGTCGGCGCGCTCCTTGCGGTTGACGCGCGGCAGCCAGGCGATGCGCAGGATGCCGGGATGGCGCTCGAACAGCCGGGCGCTGAAGGTCTCGAACTCGCTGCGGGTGATTTCCTCGTTGGTGGACTCGAACAGCGTGCGCAGCGCGACGAGCCTGGAGATATACTCGTTCATGCCGTTCTGCATGACGATCACTTCGGTTTCGGCCGCGTTCTCGAACTCGATCTTGTTGACGCGGTCCTCCCATCGCGCCACGGCGGCCGCGCCGACCAGCGAGAACAAGACACCGACGCCGACCGCGACGAGCGCAGGACGATACAGCCCGAGCAGCGCCGCGGCACGCCACCGTCCGGTCATGCGTTTTCGATCCTGATCGTTCTGATCGCGGTCGCCCATCCTGAAACCGCCCCCGTCCCCTCTTCGCGACGCACCGAACCTCTGGTTGAGGTGCCGGAACCACTATCGGAACAAGGACGCGGTTAAGAACTGCACAATTTCGGAACCGGGCCGTTGTGCATTGCGTGGCTTAGTTAATGAAGTGCGCCAATGGCGCGGCATTGTGGAAGTAACTTGCCGGTTTTACCCGGAGTAGTACGGTCCGCCGGTACATCGCCCAATTAGCGAGCTATTCAGGCTGCCGGGATATGCTTCGCCGAGCTTCTCCGTTCATCCGGCAAGACCTCCCCGATGTATCGATTTCGATCGGCGCCATGCGTCGTCCTGACCATCGCGCTTTTGGCCGCAACCATGCTCGCGGCCAAAGCCGACGAGGCCGGCGTCAGCGCGGATGCGATCCTGTTCGGCCAGGCCGCCGCGCTCGAGGGTCCCTCTTCCGCGCTCGGACAGCGCATGCGGCAAGGCATCGTCGCGGCGTTCACCGAGATCAACGCCAAAGGCGGCGTGCACGGCCGCAAGCTGCAATTGATCAGCCGCGACGACGGCTACGACCCCGACCGCTCTGTGGCGCAGACGCTGCGGCTGATCGAGGACGACAAGGTGTTCGCGCTGATCGGCGCGGTGGGCACGCCGACTGCAATGGCGACGATTCCCATCACCAGCGTCAGGAACGTACCCTTCATCGGCCCGTTCACCGGCGCCGAATTCCTGCGCGATTTCGAACTTGCAAACGTCGTCAACATCCGCGCGAGCTACGGCGCGGAAGCCGAAGCCTGGATCAAGCACCTCACCGAGGATCGCAAGTTCACCCGCATTGGCATCTTCTATCAGGATGATTCCTTCGGCCGTGACGGTCTGACCGGCGTGAAGCGCGCGCTCGCCAGGCGCGGCCTCGAGCTCGCCGCCGAAGGCACCTTCGAGCGCAACACCCGCGCGGTTGCTCAGGCCTGGCGCATGATCAAGCGTGCCGACCCCGAAGCCATCGTCATGGTCGGGACCTATGGTCCCTGTGCCGAGTTCATCAAGCTCGCGCACCGCAGCGGCGCTCGTCCGACCTTCGTCAACATCTCCTTCGTCGGCGCCAATGCGCTCGCGAAGGAGCTCGGCCCCGAGGGCGAAGGCGTCATCGTCTCGCAGGTCGTGCCGTCTCCCTGGGATCGCTCCTTGCGGCTCGTCGGCGACTACCAGGCGGCCCAGACAGCATTCGACCCCGCGCTGACGCCCGATTTCGTGTCGCTCGAAGGCTATCTCTCCGGCCGCCTCGCGGCCGCCGCGCTGGAAGCGGCCGGACCGAACCCGACGCGCGCGAGCCTCTTGCGCGCCATCAACGACGTCGGCCGCTTCGACATCAGCGGCAGCATCGTCACCGTCGGCACGCGCATGATCGACGCGCCGCCGAAGGTATATTTGACGGTGATTCAGAAGGACGGGTCGTTCAAGGCCGTGGATCGGCTTTAGCGCGGATCAAGGCCGCCGCGTCCAGCGGTCGGCGTTGACGGCGCCTTGCGGGATCTCGCCTTTGACGACCGCCTCGACCTGACGCACCGTTTCCAGCGACTGATATTCGATCGCCTGCGGGGTCAAGCCGCCGACATGCGGCGTGGCTATCACGTTCGGCAGCTTTGCGAGCTCCGGTGTCGGCATCTGGTCGGGCGCGCGACCGACATCCATGGCCGCGCCGGCGATACGATGCTCGAGCAATGCCCGCGCGAGTGCCGCCTCGTCAACGAGATTGCCGCGCGAGAGATTGATGAAGACGGCGTGCTTCTGCATCCGCGCCAGTGCCGCTTCCCCAATCAGGTTCTCGGTCTGCTCGTTGGCGATGGCGAGGCAGACGACGTAGTCCGATGCGGCGAGGAGCTCGTCGAGAGAGACCTGCCGGATCGCGCCGTCGCTGGCGGTCGCGAAGGGATCGGCGACCAGCACCTCCATGCGCAGCACCTTTGCCACCTCGGCGAGATAGCGCCCGATGCTGCCATAGCCGATGATGCCAATGCGGCTGCCGGCGAGCTGGCGGCCCATCCGCGCCTCCGGCTTGCGGCCGGCCTGATAGTCGGCTGTGGTGCGCGACACGCCGCGGGAGAGATCGACCATGAAGCCGAGCGCGAGCTCGGCCACCGCCTGCACGAAGCCGGGGCCGGCACGAGTCACCAGCACGCCGGCCTCTGAGGCCGCTTCGACATTGACGTTACGAATGTCGACGGCGCAGCGGACGAAGGCACGCAGGCGCGGCAGCTGCGCAAAGATCTCGCCGCGCCCCTCGGTCATGCGGTCGGCGACGATGATGTCGGCATCCTTGGCCGCACGCACGAGGCCGGCTGCGTCCAGCGGCTCGTCGCCCTCGTGCAGGATCACCTCGGCGGCGGCGCGCAGGCCGTTCAGGCTGCGATCGCCATAATAGTTCCGCCGCATCTCCGGCGTGTGGGCCAGCAGGACTTTCAAGGGCAAGACTCCTTCAATAGCCGAACGCGCGCGGCAGCACGGTCGAGAGCCACGGCACGAAGGCAATGACGAGCAGACATAGCATCAACCGGCCCAGATAACCCGCGCAACAAAAAGAGCCGCGGGATCGTGATCCCGCAGCTCCCGCGTTTCAACGATGGCCGATATCAGCGCGAATGCGCGCCGCTGAGTTGGCCGCCGGCCGCTTCGACGTCACGCGAGGGACGCAGCGCGTAGGCGCCGTCGCCGAGCAGGGCCTGCGCCGCGAGCGCGATCGCCCAGAAGGCGGGGAATTCCCAGCCGCCCTTCGGATTGGTGAAGAAGAAGCCGGCCGCGCCGTGCACCGAGAAGATCGCGCCGAGCAGGATCGGGATTCCGGCCAGCGCCGCATAGCGGGTCCGGACGCCGAGGATCAACGCGACGCCGCTGAGGACTTCCACGGTCATGATGAGATAGGCGAGCTCGGGCGGGAAGCCGAGGCTGCCGAAGAACTTTGCGGTGCCAGCCGGGGTGAAGACAAAGAGCTTCAGGCTGGCGTGGGCGAGGAACAGGGCGCCCAGGGTCACGCGCAGCACCAGCGCGGCGTAAGGGGCGGTACGGGAATCGATCATGTTAGGTCTCCTTTGCGGGGCAACATGATCTATTCTCATGTCGATGATAATCTGCTATTTTCGGAATATACTTCACACCGACAGAGTGAGATAGGTTTTGCTCGACCGCCTGGCCAGCCTGGAAGTCTTCGCCAAGGTCGCCGCAGTCGGCAGCCTCTCCGGCGCGGCCCGGGCCATGGGCCTGTCGCAGACCATGGTGACCAAGCATGTCGCCTCGCTGGAGGCGCGGCTCGGCACAAAACTGTTCCACCGCACCACGCGGCGGCTCTCCATCACCGAGGCCGGACGGAGCTATCTTGAATCTGCCGAGCGCATTCTCGCCGACATGGAGGCCGCCGACGCCGCGATCGCACGCGAACGCGTCGAGCCGCGCGGGCTGCTGCGCGTCAACGTCCCCGTCGTGTTCGGCACAAGGCAGATTGCGCCGCTGATCGCGGAGTTTTCGGCAGCCCATACCGAGGTCACCGTCGAGCTCGGTCTCAACGACCGCCTCGTCGACCTCGCCGAGGAAGGTTGGGACCTCGCGATCCGCATCGGCAGCTTGCGCGACTCCAGCATGGTGGCCCGAAAGCTCGCGCCGAACCGCCTCGTGGTCTGTGCCGCACCTTCCTATCTTGCCAAGCACGGCACGCCGCGCACCGTCGCCGACCTCGCCGGACATAATTGCCTCGGCTACACGCTCTCGCAGCAGGCGAGCGCGGCGGAATGGCTGTTCGGCGTCGAGGGCGAGATCCGCGTCCAGGTCAGCGGCACCTTGCGTGCCAACAATGGCGATGCGCTGCGCGCGGCGACGCTGGCCGGCCTTGGCCTCGCGCGACAACCCACCTTCATCATCGCCGACGATCTTCGCAGCGGCGCGCTCGTCGCACTCGCGCTCGACCAGCCGGAGATCCAGACTTCCGCAGTGCATGCGGTCTACCTGCCCGACCGCCGCCCGCCGGCCAAGGTGCGCGCCTTCATCGACTTTCTCGCCGCGCGCTTTGCGCCTGTGACACCCTGGGATCGCGGACTGCCATGACGGCGCACGGCCGGACGCGCCAGCTCCGGCAGACCCACTGCCCGATTTGTCGCACGCCCAACGTGAGCCAGCGCACATACAGTGTCATGGCAGGGACTTAGAAAAGGTGCCATCATCGTGCGCATTGCCGATGGAGGTGACACCATGCGCCGTCCAGCCTTTTCCAATTTGCTGCTTGCATCCGGTTTTCTTGCGCTCGCACAGGTGATGACGCCGAGCGACGCCGCCGCCGAAGCGCGGCTCGCGCTCGTGATCGGCCAATCCGCCTATCGCACAGTGCCGGAACTGCCCAACGCCGCCAACGACGCCAAGGGCATGACGGAGCTGCTCGGCAATGCCGGCTTCACCGTCACCACGGCGGCCAATCTGGCGCAGAACGAGATGCGCGCGGCGATCTCGGATTTCGCCGGCAAGGTCGGCGCCAGCGGTGCCGATACCGTCGCTTTGGTGTTCTATGCCGGCCACGGCCTGCAGATCGACGGCGAGAACTATCTCGTGCCCGTCGATCTCGATCCCAAGCGCGAGGCCGACATTCCGCTCCAGGGCGTGCGGCTGAACGATCTGCTCAACACGCTCGGCGCGCTGCCGACGCGGGCGCGCATCTTCATGCTCGATGCCTGCCGCAACAATCCATTCCCCGCGCTCAGCGGCGCCGGCCATGGGCTTGCGATCGTCGATACCAAGGCCGGCGCGCCCGGCTCCTTCATCTCCTATTCGACCTCGCCCGGTGCCGAAGCCGAGGACGGCAATGGCATCGACAGCCCCTACACCACGGCCGCGCTGACCATCGCCAAGCAGCCCAATCTGCCGATCGAGGAGGTGTTCAAGCGCATCCGCGTCGCGGTGGCGCAATCGACCGACGGGCGGCAGATCCCCTGGGAAAGCTCGTCGCTCACCACCGACTTCAAGTTCTTCGGCGAGAGCAGCGGCCAGCCGTCTCCCCTTCCAGGCGCAGATTCGATGGCGCTCGCCAGTGCCACGCGCAGCGTCGAGGATTGGCGCAAGGAATTGCAGGGCAAGCCTGCCAAGGTCGCCTATGAGCTCGTGATCACCGAGGACACGGTGCCGGCCTATCAGGCCTATATCGAGCTCTACGCACAGGACGCCCGCACGCCGCGCCTGCGCACCGTGCTGGAGCGGCGACGGCAGATGCTGGCCTGGGAGCGCGCGGTCTCGATCAACACCCGCGCCTCGTTCGAAGCTTATCTTGTGAACTGGGACAACAGCGATCTCGCCGCGACCGCGCGCAGGCTGCTGCTCCGCGTCCAGAACCGCAACTATGGCCTGCCCGTTGCCGCCGCAGCGACGCCAGCCCCGGTCGCCGTCGCGATGGCGCCGACCTGCCCGTGCTCGACGCCCTCGGCACCGGCAACGCCGGTCAATCCGAGCGTCGCGCCCATCATCAAGAAGCGCGTCGACGACACGCCGCCGAAGCGCAAGGTGGTCGAGACGCCGCCGAAGCGCCGGCCCGCCCCTCCGCCCGAGGAAGTGGTCTACGAGCGCGCGCCGCCCCCGGGGCCGCCGCCCGGCGCCGTGATGCAGGGCATCGGCATCGGAATCGGGATCGGCATGGGACTGGGCGGCCGCGGCGGAGATCACTATCGCGGCGACGACCGCAGATATTAAGCCGGTCCGGTACAAACAGAAATCCGGCTCGCCAATGGCGCGAGCCGGATCTACTGCGACAGCACCGGATAATCCTGCTGTACGGCCTCCCGGATCCAGCCAGCCTGGATCGCGCGCGAGAGTATCTGCGCAGTCTTGATGTCGTCGGCTTTCATGCAGAGATCGACAATGCGGCGGACGGCGTCGTCGCGCATCAGATCGTCGGAGATCTTCATCGCGATTTCCATCGCGACGCGGGCCGCGCGTTCATAGCGCCCGCGCGTGCCGGTCTGCGCTGAAGTTCCGGCGGCTTCAGCGATCGCCCGCGCAGCCTGGCAGATATTGCGAATGCGGTCGGCTGCTTCGATGTCGCCGATCGGTCCCTGGATCGGCTCGTCCCAGATGTCGGCCGGTGCCGGCCTTGCGAACCACTTCATTGCCCCACCCCTGGTCTTCGATTGCTTGCGGCCCGTTCACGACATGCGGCGCGGGCCGATCGCCTCGAACTGCGCCTTCTGCTCGTCATTCAGCGTCGCGTAGAAATCATCGAGCGCCGCGCGCACCGACTTGATGCCATCCAGCATCACGTCGAGGCGCTTGCGGATTGCGGCCATGCGTGTCGGCGGTGTCATCACGTCATTGGGCTCGCAGGCTGCCTTGAGCGATGCACTGACTTTGGCGCTGGTATCCTGGAGCACCTGGAGCGCCGCACGCTGGGTATCGTTCGGATGAATCCTCTCCTCGATCGTGGCGCCGGGCCAATCGAACGCGGCGGACGCGCTGCAACTCTGCAGCGACGATCCGCTCGCATTGTTCGATGCGGTCGCGCGCCGCTGGTCGTCAGCCAGCGCATTGAAGCGTGCCTTCTGCTCGTCGGTCAGCGAACCATAGAACTTGTCGAGCGCAGGCTGGACCAGATCGACGGCCTTCTGCATGGCCTCGACACGCTGCTGCATCGCCGCGAGCCGGCCGGGCGCCGTCGCTGCGGCTTGCGTCGGACAGGACGTGCGGATCAGCGCCGCAGCGTCAATCGAGGCATTGCCGAGCGCATCAAGTTCGGCGCCTTGCGCATCGCTCGGCTGCACCGCGGCTGCAATCTGATCGATCGGCAGACCGACGATTGCACGGCGGTCGCTGCCGCAGAGCTGATCGAGCGGCGCGCCGCGCGCTCGCCGTCGCCCTTGCGGTTGCTGCGGCAGATAGGCGGACAACCGATCATAACCGTAGGGACCAAAAATGCCGGCATAGATGTCCGGATAGCCGTAGCCCCAGAAGCCGAGGCCGTCGCCCCAGATCGTGTAGTCGTAGAGATCATTGTAGGCGAACGGCCAGAACAGCGGTCCGACCCAGCCATAGCCGCCACCCGCATGTTGCCACCATCCGCTGCTTGCGCCGCTCCAGCCCGCGAGTGCGGCTGCGGCGGCGAGCTGCGCACGCGCCGCCGGATTGCTGATCACCCGGCCGCTCCGGAATGCGCTGGAGTTCAGGGCATTGCGGAAGTTCGCCGGCCGTATCGCCGCATTGCGAATCTGACCGAAATTCGGGCCGCCATGCCGGGCGCCGGTTACAAACCGCATCCCGCGATGATGCCCGCCGCCGTGCGCGTGCGCACCGCCGTGGCCGCGGAAATGGCCGCCGCCGTGATGACCACCGCCGTGCCCGCCTCCATGGCCGCCGCCGTGTCCGCCGCCATGTCCACCCTTGGCCAGCGCCGCGCCTGCCAGCATGCAGGCAAACGCCACCGCGGCAATTCCGACGACCGGTCGCATCATTACACCCTCCCGCGCAAAGCCCTGCCATTGAGGCATCGGAACTTGGCGGGAATTGGAACCGGCAACGCTGCCGAAAGTTCCCGGTCGCTGGCCACGCAGGCCCTAGGCCTCCGGCACGATCTTGCCGGGGTTGAAGATATTGAGCGGATCGAGCGCCTTTTTCAGCGCCCGCATCGCATCCAGCGCTTCGGGGCCGAGCTCGGCCTTGAGATATTTCTGCTTGCCCTGGCCGATGCCGTGCTCGCCGGTGCAGGTACCGTCCATTGCCTGTGCACGCTCGACCAGGCGATGCATGAACTCCTCGCCGCGCGCCATCTCGCCGGGATCATTGACGTCGCAGACCAGCGAGCAGTGGAAATTGCCGTCGCCGACATGGCCGACGATCGGCGACAGCAGGTTGAGACGCTTGAGATCCTCCTCGGTCTCGCTGACGCAGTCGGCGAGACGCGAGATCGGCACGCAGACGTCGGTTGCGACCACTCCGATGCTGTCGCCGGGGCGTAGCGCCTTCACCGACCAATAGGCGTCGTGCCGGGCCTGCCACAGTTTGGTGCGATCCTCCGGCTTGGTGGTCCAGGAGAACTCGCCGCCGCCGCATTCTCTCGCGATCTCGCCGAAAGCCTTGGACTGCTCGCCAACCTCGATCTCGCTGCCGTGGAATTCCATCAGCAGCAGCGGCGTCTCCGGCAGCGTCAGCTTGGAATAGGCGTTGCAGGCCTTGACCTGCGCAGCATTGAGTAGCTCGATGCGCGCCACAGGAATGCCGGTCTGGATCGCCAGGATCACCGCCTGACAGGCGCCGTGCACGGTTTCGAATGACACCGCGCCGGCCGCGATGGTCTCGGGGATGCCGCGCAGGCGAATGGTCAATTCCGAGATGATGCCGAGCGTGCCTTCGGCGCCGACGAACAGATGGGTGAGGTCGTAGCCGGCGGATGATTTCTTGGCGCGCGTGCCTGTGGTGATGATCTCGCCGTCGCCGCGTACCACCTTCAGCGCCAGCACGCTCTCGCGCATGGTGCCGTAGCGCACCGCATTGGTGCCGGAGGCGCGGGTCGAGGCCATGCCGCCGAGCGAAGCGTCCGCGCCGGGATCGATCGGGAAGAACAGGCCCTGGTCGCGCAGATGCTCGTTGAGCGCCTTGCGGGTGACGCCGGGCTCGATCACGCAGTCGAGGTCCTCGGCATGCACCGCGAGCACCTTGTTCATGTCGCGCAGGTCGACCGAGATGCCGCCCGCGGGCGCGTTGACCTGGCCCTCGAGCGAGGTGCCGGTGCCGAAGGGAATGACGGGCACGCGATTGTTGGCGCAGATCCGCACCACGTCCTGGATGTCGGCGGTCTCCTGCGCCATCACCACGCCGTCGGGCGGCTGGTTGACGATCCATGTCGTGGTATGGCCGTGCTGTTCGCGAACGGCCTGCGAGGTGATGAGGCGGTTGCCGAAGCGTGCGGCAAGCTGTTCCAGCGCACTTGCGAGGGCTTTCGGCTCCGGCCGCGGCGGATTATTGGTGATGGTCGTGCCCACGGACATTCCTCCCGAGAGAAGAACCGTGGCAAAGGACATAAAACCGGTCAAGTCAAGGGACCGGACGCATGGCTAGGGAAGGACATATGCCGGAGACTACCGCCTCAGCGCCCCAAGCGCAGCCATTCCGCGCCTCGATCATGCAGATCGAGCCGCAATGGATCGACTACAACGGCCATCTCAACATGGCCTATTACAACGTGATGTTCGACCGGGCGATCGACCAGCTCTGGCTCGAGCTCGGGATGGGGCCGGCCTACATGAAGGAGCGAGGCGGCTCGAGCTTCACCGCCGAATGCCATGTGCGCTATTTGCGCGAGATCCATCTCGGCGATCCCGTGCAGATCTTCGTCTGGCTGCTGGAGGCCGACGACAAGCGGCTGCACACCTTCGAGGAGATGCGTCACGCGACCGAGGGCTGGCTGTCGGCCACGTCCGAGAACATGTCGCTGCACATGGACATGAATGCGCGGCGCGTTGCGCCGTTTCCGCCTGATATCCGCGAGCGCATCGCTGAGGTCACAAAGGCCCACGGCGCGGTAGCCCGACCCGAGGGCATCGGCCGGAACGTGGCGATGCCCTCGAAGCGGTAGCCGCGCTATACCCTGTTGCGGCCGCGCGCCAAGCCGACCACGGCCGAGACCAGGAACAGGACGACCGCGATGAAGAAGATGATCTTGGCGATCTCGATCGAGGCGCCGGCGATGCCGCCGAAGCCCAGGATACCGGCGATCAGTGCGATAACCAGAAACGTCACAACCCAGCCAAGCATGGTCAAACCCTCGTCTTGATGTCTGTCTGCGTCCAGCGCGGCTGCCGCGCCACCTGCCCAGACAATCTCGACGCGAGAATGATGGTTCCGGCCCACGCAGGAGCGAAATTCGCAGCCTTCGCAGGAACAAATCGGGCGGCCGCGCACGTGGAAAACCCTGTCCCGGCGCCCCATATAGGGCCCAATCCCTGTTAAGAAGGCTCCCTTCCGTCACCCCGCGGTGCCATCGTGGGGCCAATGATTCGCATGACCGAGCCGAGCAAGATCACAGGCGTTCCCGACCACCAGCCCGCAGCCGGCGGCATCGCCGCGCGTGCGCGCGCCTCAGTGGGCCCGAAATATCTCTCCGGGCTCAATCCGGAGCAGCGCGAGGCGGTGGAGACGCTGGACGGTCCGGTCCTGGTGCTGGCCGGCGCCGGCACCGGCAAGACCCGTGTCCTGACCACGCGCATCGCCCACATCCTGAGCCAAGGCCGCGCCCGCCCCGCCGAGATCCTGTCGGTGACCTTCACCAACAAGGCTGCGCGCGAGATGAAGCACCGGCTCGGCCAGATGCTCGGCCATGCCGTCGAGGGCATGCCGTGGCTCGGCACCTTCCACTCCATCGGTGGCCGCATCCTGCGCGTCCATGCCGAGCTGGCGCAGCTCAAGTCGAACTTCACCGTGCTCGACGTCGACGACCAGGTCCGGCTGCTCAAGCAGCTGCTGCAGGCCGAGAACATCGACGACAAGCGCTGGCCGGCACGCATGCTGGCCGGGCTGATCGACGGCTGGAAGAACCGCGGCCTGATGCCGTCGCAGGTGCCGTCGGGCGAGGCCGCGATGTTCGCCAACGGCAAAGGCGGCAAGCTCTATGCGAGCTACCAGGAGCGGCTGAAGATATTGAACGCCGCCGATTTCGGCGATCTGCTGCTGGAGAACATTCGCATCTTCCGCGAGCATCCGGACATCCTCAGGCAATACCAGCAGCGCTTCAAATTCATCCTGGTCGACGAGTACCAAGACACCAACGTCGCGCAATATCTGTGGCTGCGGCTGCTGTCGCAGGCGCCGTCTTCCACCTCTCCCCGCGTGCGGGGAGAGGTCGCATCGCGAAGCGATGCGGGTGAGGGGGATTCTCCGAGCACCGCGCTCTTGGAGACAGCCCCTCACCCCAGCCCTCTCCCCGTGAAGGACGGGGAGAGGGAGAAGACCAAAAACATCTGCTGCGTCGGCGACGACGACCAGTCGATCTATGGCTGGCGCGGCGCCGAGGTCGACAACATCCTGCGCTTCGAGCACGATTTTCCGGGCGCCAAGGTGATCCGCCTCGAGCGCAATTACCGCTCGACCGGCCACATCCTCGCCGCCGCCTCGCATTTGATCGCACATAACGAAGGTCGGCTCGGCAAGACGCTGCGCACCGAGGACCAGGACGGCGAGAAGGTCACGGTGACGGGCTCGTGGGATTCCGAAGAGGAAGCGCGCGGCATTGGCGAGGAGATCGAGCAACTCCAGCGCCAGGGCGAGAAGCTCGATGAGATCGCGATCCTGGTGCGCGCCTCCTACCAGATGCGCGAGTTCGAAGACCGCTTCGTCACGCTTGGCCTGCCCTATCGCGTCATCGGCGGCCCGCGCTTCTATGAGCGCGCCGAGATCCGCGACGCGCTCGCCTATCTGCGCGTCATCAACTCGCCGGCCGACGATCTCGCCTTCGAGCGCATCGTCAATACGCCCAAGCGCGGGCTTGGCGACGCCACCGTGCAGATGCTGCACGACCACGCGCGCAAGCGCCGCATCCCGCTGTTCGAAGCGGCACGCGCGGTGGTCGAGACCGACGAGCTGAAGCCGAAGGCGCGCGGCTCGCTTCGCGATCTCATCACGCAGTTCGACCGCTGGCGTGCCCAGCGCGAGGTCACCGCGCATACCGACCTCGCCCAGATCGTGCTCGACGAGAGCGGCTACACCGAGATGTGGCAGAAGGACCGTTCGGCCGACGCCGCGGGCCGGCTGGAGAACCTGAAAGAACTCGTGCGCTCGATGGAGGAGTTCGAGAACCTGCAGGGATTCCTCGAGCACATCTCGCTGGTGATGGACCGCGACGGCGGCGCTGAGGACGACGCGGTGTCGCTGATGACGCTGCATTCGGCCAAGGGACTCGAATTCGACAACGTGTTCTTGCCGGGCTGGGAGGAAGGCCTGTTCCCGAGCCAGCGCACGCTGGATGAGCAAGGCCGCGCCGGGCTGGAAGAAGAGCGCCGGCTCGGCCATGTCGGTCTCACGCGCGCCCGACGCCGCGCGAAAATCTATTTTGCGACCAACCGCCGGATCCATGGCACCTGGTCGACCACGATCCCGTCGCGCTTTCTCGACGAATTGCCGGCGGCCAATGTCGAGATCACGGAATCCAAGGGCGGCTCGGCCTGGGGCGGCACCGGCGGCTACGGCGCCTCCCGCTTCGACGACATGGAGGCGTTCGGCTCCAGCTATTCGACGCCGGGCTGGCAGCGCGCCCAGGCCAACCGCAACCGCGGCGGCCAAGGCGGCCGCGGCGGTTTCGAGGAAGAGGCCACCTCGTTCTCCTCCGCATCGTCCTCACCCGATTTCGGCAGCTTCTCGTCGCGCCGCCGCGGTCCCCTCACCATCGAGGGCGAGCTGGTCGCCAAATCGACCGGCACGTCCTCGGAATTCTCGCTGGAAGACCGCGTCTTCCACCAGAAATTCGGCTACGGCCGCGTCACCAAGATCGACGGCAACAAGCTCACCATCGCCTTCGACAAGGCCGGCGAGAAGAAGGTCGTGGACAGCTTTGTGCAGCGGGCGTGAGGCCATGCCTCACTACATCGCCATCATCGAGGATGCCGGCCCGGACGATGCCGTCGGCGTCTGGTTTCCGGACCTGCCCGGCTGCATCTCCGGCGGCGACGACGTCGACGAGGCCCTTGAGAATGCGCCCGAGGCGCTCGCGCTCTATGCGCAGGACCTGATCGCGGACGGCCGGCAGCTTCCTCCGCCGCGGACGCTGGCCGAGCTCGAAGCCGATCCGGAATTTGCCGACGATCTCAGGAACCACATGGTCGCCCAGATCGAATGGCCACCCCGCGCCGACGCCACCGAGTGAGGACTGTTCGCCGCACTGGCCGGACTCTCGACAGTTCTGGTCCGAACAGCTCTTGACCATCGCGAACTTCCCCGTATCAGATGCAACCCATGGTCCGGGGCTCCATCACACTGATCGTGCTTGTATTGGGGATGCCGTCGCTTGCGGCGGCGGAGACGATGAGCTTTGGCGATTCGATCGGAAAGCTGGCGGCAAGCTGCGGTGCGGAAATCGTCGCCAATTGCCGCGGCGTCAATCCGGATTCGACCCGGCTGAAGGAGTGCTTGTCGCGCAACCGCGACGTGCTGTCCCCGCAATGCCAGAGCGACTATCTCGGCGTCTTCGACGCCATCCAGAAGCGCGTCGCCGCGCGCGTCACGGTGGCGAACGCCTGCCAGCGCGAAATCGTCAAGGTCTGCGGCGGCTCGACCAAGGAGACCAGCAAATCGATCCCCTGCCTGGTCTCGACGCCCAAGGGCATCAGCAACAACTGCCTGAAGGCCGTCGACGACGCGGGGTATCGCTGATGCGCGCGAAGGGGCTCTCCACCGCCGGACTAGGCATCGCGCTGGGCTTCGCCCTGCTCGCGGGCGCCGCCCGCGCGCAGACGGCGGCGCCGACCCGCGACGACATCGTCGGCAAGCTCAACCATTTCGAGGAAGCCGCCGAGGTCGACCTTCCCGCGCTGAAGCAGCAGGTGATGGAGCGCGCCAAGGCCAGGATCAAGAACGATCCCGGTCCGGTGAATCGGCCGCTGATCGCGCCTGACCTCGCCAAGCTGCCCGCCTTCAACGCACAGATCCAGTTCGACGCCGACACGCCGATCATCCAGCCGGCATCCTACCAGACCGTGGGTCGCATTGCGGATGCGCTGGTGCATTCCTCGCTGCTGCCCTACACCTTCCTGATCGTCGGCCATGTCGAGTCCAACTCGAAGACGCGCGAGGCCAATGCGATCCTGAGTCAGCGCCGGGCTGATGCGATCCGCGACGTGCTGGTGAACACGTTCAAGATCTCGACCAAGCGGCTGCATCCGATCGGCCTCGGCGAGGAGCAGTTTCTCGACCGGGCCAAGCCGACCTCGGCCGTCAACGGCCAGTTGCAGATCCTGACCTATGCCAAGCTGCCGGAGGAGCCTGCGCGTCCGGCTGCGGCACCTGCGCCTGCGGCGAAAAAGCCCGCCAAGAAACACTGAGCGAACGCGGCTTCGCGCTGACGGAACCCTTTGAAGTTCTGGCCATTTTGTGATCTGTCTCACAGCGCAACAGCACGGTCTCGCGCGACAATAGCGCCGGTTTGTGCACCGCCCTATCAGGTGCTATAGCCTCTGTTCGCCCCTTCCCCCGACCCCGTGCTGCATGAGACCGAAATGGGTGGCTTTTTTCAGCGCCAACTTGCCGTCTACGTCGAGTACCATCGCGATCCCCGGAACACGGCGATGCATGTGGTCGGCATCCTACTGCTGTTCACCGGCGCCGTCATGCCGTTGACACTGGTCAGGCTGCCGCTGTTCGGATTCGATGTCAGCCTCGCGGTGATCCTGGCGCTGCCGGTTCTGATTTACTGGCTGCTGCTCGATCTGGGGCTCGGGCTCGGCATTCTGGCCGTCTCCATTGTGCTGTTTTCGATTGCGACCGCCATCGCGGCGCAAGTCGGCACGGTGGCGATGTGGGCGATTTTCGCCACGCTGGTCGTGCTCGGCCTCGCCGCGCAGACCATCGGCCACAAGGTTTTTGAGGGGCGCGAGGCCTCGTTGTTCACTTTTCCCTCGCATCTTTTGCTTGGACCGATGTTCGTGATGGCAAAATTATTCATTGCACTGGGCTTCCGTCGCGACCTTGCCGCGATTCTGGGGCCTCTTCCGACCAATTCCCTTTCGACTCGATAACTTCCAGAAGCGAAACAGCAAACCGTCTTCATGGCTCTCGTACTGGTTACCGGTGGCAGCGGCTTCATCGGACATCATCTCGTAGAAGCGCTCCGCGCCCGTGGGCAGCGGGTGCGTGTTCTCGATGTCCGCGCCCCGGCCGCGGCGAACGCGGATGTCGAATATGCCCATGGCTCGGTGCTGGACCGCGATGCGGTCGATGCCGCGCTGGCCGGCGTCGATCAGGTCTATCACCTCGCCGGCCTGCCCGGCATGTGGGCCGCCAACAAGCAGGACTTTCACGAGGTCAATTGCCGCGGCACCGAGATCGTGCTCGCGGCCGCGATGAAGCGCGGCGTGTCGCGCTTCCTGCACTGCTCGACCGAATCGATCCTGTTCCCCTATTCCGACCTCAACGGCGTTCCCGCCGAAGAGGCGCTGCAGCCGGCCAATGCGATGCCCGGTGCCTATACGCGCTCGAAGGCGCTCGCCGAGCATTGCGCCGCGAAGGCTGCCGCCGCTGGGTTTCCGCTCGTGATCGGCACGCCGACCATGCCGATCGGCGCCGCCGATCACAATCTGACGCCGCCGACCGCGATGCTGTGGTACTTCCTCCAGAAGAAGGTGCAGCCGCATCTCAACTTCCTCGTCAACCTCGTCGATGTCCGCGACGTCGCCATGGGCCTCGTGCTGACCATGGAGCGTGGCCGCCTCGGCCACCGCTACATTCTCGGCGGCGACTGCGTCCCGCTCGGCAACATCCTGCGCATGATGTCGGCGATGAGCGGCCGGCGGCAGTTTCCGGTCGTCGTGCCCGGCAGGATCGCCGAGCTCTCCGCGATCATGCTCGAATCCATCGCTGATCACATCACGCGCCGGCCGCCGAACGGCACCGCCGAGGGCGTGCGCATTGCACTCGCCGCGAGCGATCTCTCGATCGGCAAGGCCCGCACCGAGCTCGGCTATTCGCCGCGTCCGATCGAGCCCGTCCTGCGCGAAACCATCACCCACCTTCTCGCCCGCGGCGGCCTGCCCGCCTCCGGCGCCATCGAGCATCACGCGCTCTCCTCGCGCGCGAGCTGAGCGCTCCGCCCAACGCAAAGAACCTTCATGTCCTTCGATTTCAGCAAGCTTCTCTCTGTCGCCTGGGGTGGTTGGACCACGACCTGGCCGACGCAACTGCTCGCCCTGATCTGGCTCGCCTGGCTCGCCAGCTGGGTCGGCGCCTCGTTCTGGCAGGGCCGCACCCAGAAGCAGGTGATGACGCTGGAGTCCGGCCGCTATCGGATCCCGATCCTGGTCGGCGGCATCCTGTTCACGCCGTGGACGGCCGAAGTGCTGAACGAGAAGCCGCTCTGGGTGTTCAGCAATACCGGCGTCTACATCACGGCCCTGATCGTGCTCGCCGGCATCTCCTTCACCTGGTGGGGACGGCTGCATCTCGGCAAGTTCTGGTCCAACACCATCACCCACAAGGAAGACCATCGCGTCATCGACACCGGCCCGTACGGCATCGTGCGACACCCGATCTACACCGGCCTGATCGCGGGCATGCTGGCGACCGGCATCGCGGTCGGCACGGTGACCGCGATCCTCGGTGCCATCCTGATCTCGCTCGGCATGTGGCAGAAGGGCCGGATGGAAGAGGTGTTCCTCTCGAAGGAGCTCGGCGAGGACGCCTACGGCGCCTATTGCCGTCGCGTCCCGATGATCATTCCGTTCCTGTCGCCGCGGTGACGAAGAGGCCGCCACACTCTCCGACGTCGTCCTGGCGAAAGCCATGACCCATTACCCCAGGGAGGAGTTTGGCGGAGAGTCGCCGTCCGGTACTCCCACCGCGCCACAACCGATAGATTCCGCGGTATGGGTCCTGGCTTTCGCCAGGACGACGCTGTGGAGGCAGTACGCCTCGCCGGGAACCGCCGCTCCCTGCCCCCCGTTAGCTCTCGACGCATGCAACCACCCGCAGAGCATCGAGCCATGGCGGACGCCTACGATTATTTTCGCGAGCACGCGACTGCCGCCGTCCGCAAGGCGCGGGTGTTGCCGCCCGGGTGGCCGAAGCGGAAGCAGCGCACGGTGGCGCGGGTCTATCACCTCCTGTCCAAGGAGGCCGCGCTCAGACCGAACATCCGTCACCTCGATGATGTTCGCGCGGCACGGCGGCTCGAGCGGCAAATCGGCCGCTGATCTCAGCGCATAGCCCGTCGGTGCTCGCCCCATGCAAATTCGATCGGCCGCCATTCCAAGGGAATAGACCCCGGCGGCATGCCGGACAGGTTGACGTCTGCCCCGTCAACCAGTTGGATGCGCGCGCACACAGGGGCTTCTCATGACGTTTTCAAGCATCTTCGCGCAGTTCGTTGCGCTCCTCGGCGGCATCGCGCTGCAATGGCGGAAGCTGTCGGGCACCGAGCCCGCACCCGCCTGGGGAGAGACGCCTGCGATCCCCGAGGCGAAGCCGCAAGGCGCGATCCCGACGCTGAAGATGCCAACCGCGCGTGGCTGGAGCGAGGGCCAAAAGCCGACCGTCGCGCCCGGGCTCAAGGTCAATGCGTTCGCGACCGGGCTCGATCATCCGCGCTGGATCGAGGTGCTGCCCAATGGCGACGTGCTGATCGCGGAAGCGACGCAGATCGCAGGCCCCCCGCGCACCGTGTTCCACTACGCGATGCAGGCGACGATGCGGCGCGCCGCCGCGCTCGGCGTTTCCGCCAACCGCATCACGCTGTTGCGCGACAAGGACGGTGACGGCGTTGCGGAGGTTCGCGGTGCCTTCATGGAAAACCTCAGCCAGCCATTCGGCATGGCGCTGGTCGGCGACACCTTCTATGTCGGCAACACCGACGGCGTGATGGCGTTTCCTTACGTCGCCAATGCCGACCGCATCACCGCGCCGGGCAAGCGGCTCACGACGTTCAAGCCGGGCGGCCACTGGACCCGCAGCCTGCTCGCGAGCCCCGACGGCAAGAAGCTCTATGCCGGCGTCGGCTCCCTCAGCAACATCGCCGAGATGGGCATGGAGGTCGAGGAGGGCCGCGCCGCGGTCTACGAGCTCGACCTCGTCGCCGGCACGCATCGCATTTTCGGCGCCGGCCTGCGCAATCCCGTGGGCCTTGCCTGGGAGCCGAACACGGGCGTGCTCTGGACCGTCGTCAACGAGCGCGACGGCCTCGGCGACGAGACGCCGCCGGACTATCTCACCTCGGTGCGCGATGGCGGCTTCTATGGCTGGCCCTATTGCTACTGGGGCAAGACGGTGGACGACCGCGTGCCGCAGGATCCGGCGATGGTCGCCAAGGCGCTTCAACCGGACTACGCGCTGGGCGGCCACACCGCCTCGCTCGGCCTGTGCTGGATGCCCGCCGGCACGCTGCCCGGCTTCCCCGACGGCATGGTGATCGGCCAGCACGGCTCGTGGAATCGCAGCAAGCTGTCGGGCTACAAGCTGGTGTTCATTCCGTTCGAGAACGGCAAGCCGTCCGGCCCCGGTCGCGACATCCTGTCGGGCTTCCTGTCCCCCGACGAGAAGGAATCCTACGGCCGTCCGGTTGGCGTCGTGATTGGCCCCGACAAGAAGTCGCTGCTGATGGCCGACGACGTAGGCAACGTGATCTGGCGCGTGACGGGGGCCTAAGCGTTAGGTTCCGACGCAGAGTGTGGCGCGCTGCTTGCGCAGCAGCGCGATCACGGACAATGCTGTAATCAATCCGGTCTTGGGATTTTCGGACGGGATGTTCTCGATGGACATCGAGAAGCGGGCGGAATCCGCCTCGACCTCGATGCGATGAACGTTGCGCGTCACGGTCGGGTCGGCCCAGATCTGGACCTGGGTGCGGTCGGGCCCGACGCCCGCAAGCGACAGCGCCACCGCGACGTTGAGATTGGCCGGAAACCCCTTTGCGGCCTCGCGCGCGGTGCCTTCGAATAGCTTGAGCGGTTCGCGCAGCTTGTCGATGTCGATATTATTCTCGACGATGAACGGCGCGCCCTTCAAGCCGTCGATCGGCTTGCGCGTCACCATCTTCACCGAATGAATGGTGCCGATTGCGGCAGCGTTGACGGCGTCGAGCCCGATCAGCGCGCCGGTCGGCACGATGATGCGGCCGCCATTGGCGCGGGCGAGATCGACGAGATCGAAATTGTCGAGCAGCCCGCCGACGCTGACCACGACCGCGGTCTTGCCACGCCTGACCGCGGGCTCGACGATCTCGCGCAGATGCCGGCTTGGCGCGCATTCCACCACGATGTCAGCGACTTCGCCGAGTTGGTCGATCGGCAAGACCCGCGGCGGGCGGCGCAGGCCGCCGAGAAACGCCTGATGCTTGGCCGGATCGCGCACGGCCACCGCAGACAGCGTCAGGCCTTCGATGCCTTGATCCAACGCAGCTGCGATCTTGGTGCCGATCGAGCCCAGCCCCGCAATGGCAACCCGCAACTCGCTCGACACTCTCTGTTCAGACATCGCACTCACCTTTGATCCGAGCTTCCGTCATAGCGTCTCAGGCCTCCCGCGCATAGCTGCGCAGGCGCGCTTCCAGCACCGCCAGCATGGCGTCGCGGGCCGGATCGCGCGAGCCGCGCAGCCATGCGGCGGCGAGCGGCAGCCGACCGACCGGGCCGACCTGCTTCGGCCGGAGCGGCACGAAGCGTACGCCCGTCACCGCCATCCGCGCGGTCCAGCGCGGCACGATCGCAACGCCGAGCCGAGTTGCGACCAAGTTGATGATGGTCTGCTTCTCATCGGCGACCTGCACGATGCGTGGTGTCAGGCCGGCCTGCTCGAACAGCTTCATCGTGAGGTCGTGGCTGTGCGGCCGCGAGCGGCGGTCCGGCACCAGCATCGCCTCGTCGGCGATGTCAGCCAGCCTGATCGACGTCCTTTTGGCCAGCAGATGCCGCTGCGGGAACGCCACGATCGCCGTCTCCTGGAGCAGATCGCGGAATTCGAGCCGTTTGTCGGCCCGGTCGGGCGGACGCACGAAGGCGAGATCGAGCGCGCCGGTCAGGATCTTCGGCAGCAGCCGGATCGTCTTGTCTTCAAGGAGCTGCACCGCGATGTCAGGATGCTTGTCGCGGAAATCGCGCAACAGCGGCGGCAGCAATCCAGCGGCCGCGCTGTCGATGGCGCCGACGCGGAGCCGCCGCGCGCCTGCGCGTGAGCGGTTGCGCAAATTGCTCTCAACCGCCTCGACGCGGGCCAGGATGGCGCGAGCATCGCGCAGCAGCGTCGCGCCATCCTCGGTGAGCGACACCGCGCGCGTCGTCCGCGCGAACAGCCGCGTGCCCAGATCCTCCTCGAGCAGCCTGATCTGGCGGCCGAGCGCGGAGGGCAGCATCTGGAGCTGCTGCGCCGCGCGGCCGAAATGCAGCTGTTCGGCCGCCGCCACGAAGCAGCGAAGCTGATGCAATTCCATTCGCCGGTCCTCTGATCCTCCCGAGGATTATATCATTTTTTTGTATAAACCAGCGCCAATTGAGTCTGCTGCTTGCCCCCGCCTAGGCTCGTCGCCGGCATGGGCACTCCGGCCCGCCGACACAACGATAAACCGGGATTGCAGGAGGCCAGGGTGGCGAGCGAGATTCAGACGCGCGTGCTGCGCAAGATCACCTTGCGCATCGTTCCCTTCATCATGTTGCTGTACTTCGTGGCCTTCATCGACCGCGTCAATATCGGCTTCGCGTCGCTGACGATGAACAAGGACATCGGCTTGTCGCCGGCGGTCTATGGCTTCGGTGCCGGCATCTTCTTCTGGGGCTATTTCCTGTTCGAGGTGCCCTCCAACATCATCCTGCACAAGATCGGCGCGCGGATCTGGATCGCGCGGGTGATGATCACCTGGGGCCTGGTCTCGGCCGCGATGGCGTTCGTGCAAGGACCGACCAGTTTCTACGTGCTGCGCTTCCTGCTTGGCGTTGCCGAAGCCGGCTTCTTTCCCGGCATCATCCTTTATCTGTCCTACTGGTTCCCCGCGCGCCAGCGCGCCGCGGTGACGGCTCTGTTCATGGCGGCCGCGCCGCTCTCGACCGTGCTGGGCTCGCCGATCTCAGGTGCACTGCTGGAGATGGACGGAATGCTCGGCTTCAAGGGCTGGCAATGGCTGTTCGTGCTGGAGGCGCTGCCGGCCGTGCTGCTCGGCTTCGTCGTGCTGGGCTTTCTGACCGACCGCCCCGAGAAGGCGAAATGGCTTGCCGAGGACGAGCGGCGCTGGCTGGTCGAGACCATGAACGTCGAGACCACCAGCAAGGTCGCGACTGCGAGCCACAGCATCTGGCGCGGGCTCGCCGATCCCCGTGTGCTGGCGTTGTCGCTGATCTATTTCGGCACTTCGGCCGGCCTCTATACGCTCGGCGTCTGGGCGCCGCAGATCATCAAGCAGTTTGGCCTATCCTCGCTTCAGGTCGGCTTTCTCAATGCGCTGCCGGCAACGGCCGCCGTCATCGCCATGATCCTGTGGGCGCGGCATTCGGACCGCACCGGCGAGCGCACCTGGCACGTCGTGTGGGCCTGCCTGATCGCCGCTGTGGGACTTGCCTATGCCGGCCTTGCGACCGGCGTCGTCGCCGTGCTGGTCGCGCTGACGCTGGTCAATATCGGCATCTCCTCGGCAAAACCGCCGCTCTGGAGCATGCCGACGCTGTTCCTGTCCGGACCCGCGGCCGCGGCCGGCATCGCCACCATCAACTCGATCGGCAATCTCGGCGGCTTCGTCGGTCCCGCCATGATCGGCTGGATCAAGGATCAGACCGGCAGTTTTGTCGGTGGGCTTTACTTCGTCGCCGGCCTGCTCGTTCTCTCTGCGGTCCTCACCCTGCTATTGTCGCGCGCGCAACCCGCGCCCGTCGAACCCGTCCCGCAATCCCACTGATCTCTCAACGGAGCATTCTCATGCGCACCCATTCGATCGCAGCCATTCCCGCCGACGGGATCGGTCCCGAGGTCATCTCGGCCGGAATCCGCGTGCTGGAGGCGCTGGCAAAACGCAGCGGCGATATCGCCTTCAACGTCAAAACGTTCGACTGGGGCTCGGACTATTACAAGAAGCACGGCGTGATGATGCCGGCCGATGGGCTCACCGAGCTGAAGAAATTCGACGCGATCTATTTCGGCGCGGTCGGCGCGCCCGACGTGC
The DNA here is from genome assembly GCF_051853035.1 of Bradyrhizobium sp. SPXBL-04. Lineage (NCBI taxonomy): Bacteria > Pseudomonadati > Pseudomonadota > Alphaproteobacteria > Hyphomicrobiales > Nitrobacteraceae > Bradyrhizobium > Bradyrhizobium sp. SPXBL-04. The sequence continues at coordinate 7,145,650 of NZ_CP182472.1, forward strand.
CCGACCACATCACGCTGTGGGGACTGCGCCTGCCGATCTGCCAGGGCTTCGACCAATACGCCAACGTGCGGCCGACAAAAATCCTGCCGGGCGTCGCCTCGCCGCTGCGCAATGTCGGCGTCGGCGATCTCGACTGGGTGATCGTGCGCGAGAATTCGGAAGGCGAATATGCCGGCATGGGCGGCCGCGCCCACAGGGGCCTGCCGGAAGAAGTCGGCACGGAAGTCGCGGTCTTCACCCGCGTCGGCGTCAGCCGCATCATGCGCTATGCGTTCCAGCTCGCGCAGTCGCGTCCGCGCAAGCTGCTCACGGTCGTGACCAAGTCGAACGCGCAGCGCCACGGCATGGTGATGTGGGACGAGATCGCCGCCGAGATCGCTGCTGATTTTCCCGACGTCAGCTGGGACAAGATGCTGGTCGACGCCATGACGGTGCGCATGACGCTGCATCCGAAGAGCCTCGACACCATCGTGGCGACCAATCTGCACGCCGACATCCTCTCCGATCTCGCCGGCGCGCTCGCCGGGAGCCTCGGCGTCGCGCCGACCGGCAACATCGATCCGCAGCGCCGCTTCCCCTCGATGTTCGAGCCGATCCACGGCTCGGCTTTCGACATCACCGGCAAAGGCATCGCCAACCCGGTCGCGACGTTCTGGACCGGCGCGCAGATGCTCGAGCATCTCGGCGAGAAGGACGCTGCCTCGCGGCTGATGGCCGCCGTCGAGCGCGTCTGCGCGGCCGGCGTTCTGACGCCCGATGTCGGCGGCAAGGCGACGACGAAGGACGTGACCGACGCCGTGATCGACGCGATTCACGGGTCGAATGTGTGAGGTCGTTGCCGCTATTGAGACTAGTCTTGCCGCTGGCTCCCTGCACCTCTCCCGCTTGCGGGAGAGGTCGCGCCGAAGGCGCGGGTGAGGGCTCTCTCCTCTCGGGGGTTCTCGCTTGCGGAGACACCCTCTCCCCAACCCTCCCCCGCAAGCGGCGGAGGGAGCGCACCGACTACGATTAGAATCCCTACCTCCGCCCGGCCGGCGGCGGCATCGCCATCGCTGCGGCCGGCTCCGGCGGTGTCAGATGGCGCGGGACGATGATGGTCTGGCCGGGGGTGAGCTGAGCGTCCTCTGCAAGCGAATTGCTCTGCGCGAGCGACCACAGCGGCACACGGTTGGCGGCGGCGATGCTCTCCATGGTGTCGCCGCGACGTACCGGCAGCCGAACGCCGCTGTCCCATAATTCGACCAGCGTATCGGCGGGCACGAGATAGCGCAGCGGCACGGCATCGGCCTGGGTCTGCGATGGGATGCGCGGCAACTTCGTGACCATCTCGACGATCTGGCGATGGATGTCGTCGGACTTCTCGATGTTGATGTGCGAGACGCGCGCATTTTCCTTCAGATCATAGCTGGCATAATGGCCGCGAAAACCGGGCACGGCCACGACGTCGCCGCCGCCGAGCACGCTGTCGGACAGGAAGATGTTGATGAAGCGCTCGACATTGAGCGGCACGTCGCCGGTCGCATGCGCGGGATCGATGGCGATGACGAGGCTGATCGGGATGTTCTCCTTGGCTGCCATCTCGGAGATGACGATCGAGCACAGCCCGCCCATGGAGTGCCCGATCAGCACGATCGGTGCCGCCTTCTCCTTGTAGCTGGCGATGACGCGGTTGCCGATCAGCCGGCACAGGGTGAATTCGTAGACGTCGGCGGAGAAGCCGGCCTGCGTCAGCTTCTCGCCGAGCCGATCCATGCCGGTCGAGAAGATCGGCCCCATGGCGCCGCGGAACAGATAAACCTTCGGCGGCGGCAATGGCTCGAACGGCGGAGGCGGCGGCGCGGCGGGGACGGCCGCAGTGGTCTTGGACTTGGCCGGTGAGGCCGCGGCTATGCCGCTGCTCAAGGCGAGCAGCGCAACCGCTGCCAGCACGACTAGTCGCCTCACATGAATCATCCGTCCAGCAGTCCCGCCACGGGGAGGCAGTGGCCTCCCCCGCGGGCTTAGTGACCACCGATTGGGTGGATTTTGGGGCACGGAACCGGCTGCAGCCCTCCGAAACCCGTCGAGCTGCCGCGCCTTGGCGGGAGATGACAGCTTTGCGGCGATCGGCCTCAGGTTGTCCCAGCGAGGGGCTAGAGCGGCAGAATCCGATTCAAGAGGTCGAGCAGCGTACGCTGCTCGGCCTCGCTGAGCGGCGCCAGCATCCTTTCATTGTAGGGCTGCGTCAGCCTTGCCCCCTCGGCAATGAGCTTTGCGCCCTTTGGCGTGAGCATCAGTTCGACGGCACGGCGATCGGACTTCGAGCGGTTGCGCTTGATGAAGCCGGACGATTCGACCTCGTTCAGAATCTTGATCAGGTTCGGCAGGCGCAGGCGGAGCACGCTGGCAAGGCTGCTGGGGGGAACCCCCGGATTGTCGCGAATGACGACGAAAATCGCATAGGTCGCGGGCGTCAAGCCCAATGCGGCAAACTCCTCGTAGAAGCCTTCGAAGAACTTCAGCTGGGCAAGGCGCAGCATGAAGCCCGGCGTCAGCTGAAGCGCGCGCAGATCCAGCGATGTCTCCGATTGCTGAGCGGACTTCGCTCCTAGTCGTAACGCTTTCGAGCTCATGATCCTCAATCCGCCGCGGCCGGCCATAAGCCAGCCGAATTGACACTCTCAAAAATAGCTATAAAATATAACTATTATTCAGCGGCACCAAGACCGCACATGGGAGGGAGACAATGAACAGCAAATTCCTGCATAAATTATGCATGTTGGCCGCGATGCTGACGGCCGCACCGGCATTCGCCCAGGACGTCGTGAAGATCGGCATCCTGAACGACCAATCGGGTCCGTTCGCGAGCTATCAGGGCATCGGCTCGGTCATCGCCGCCAAGATGGCGGTCGAGGACTATGGCGGAAAGGCCGGCGGCAAGCCTATCGAGGTCGTCGCGGCCGACCATCAGAACAAGACCGACATCGGCATCGGCATCGCCAGGCGCTGGTACGAGAACGAAGGCGTCGATGCGATCTTCGACATTCCGAACTCGTCGATCGCTCTCGCTGTCGCCGGCATGAGCGCCGAAAAGAACAAGGTCTTCGTCGGATCGGGGGCCGGAACGGTGCTCCTGACCGGCGAGAAATGCACACCGAACACCGTGCACTGGACCTACGACACCTATGCCTATGGGCGCGGCCTCGGCAAGGCGATCGTGCAGCAGGGCGGCAAGAAGTGGTTCTTCATCACCGCCGACTATGCCTTCGGCCATGATCTGGAGAAGCAGGCTGCGGAGGCCGTGAAAGCATCCGGTGGCGAGGTGCTCGGCAGCGTGCGGCATCCGCTCGGAACGGCCGACTACGCCTCCTTCCTGCTCCAGGCCCAGGCGTCGGGCGCGAACGTCATCGGCTTTGCCAATGCCGGGGACGACACCATCACGTCGATGAAGCAAGCTGCCGAATTCGGGCTGACCAAGGACCACAAGCTGGCCGGACTGATCCTCGGCATGAACGGCCTGCCCGCGCTCGGACTGAAATTTGCGCAGGGCGCGCAGATCATGAACCCGTTCTACTGGGATCTGAACGACGGCACGCGTGCTTTCGCGAAACGTTTCGCCGAACGCATTCCCTCGAAGGCCTATCCGAATGACATGCAGGCCGGCGTCTATGCCTCGGTCATTCACTATCTCAAGGCGGTCGACAAGGCCGGCGGCGCCAAGGACGGCAAGGCGGTGGTAGCGGCGATGAAGCAGATGCCGACCGACGATCCGCTGTTCGGCAAGGGCTACATCCGCAAGGACGGACGCAAGATCCATCCGCTCTACCTCTTGCAGGTCAAGGCTCCCGACGAGTCGACCTCCGCCTGGGATCTGTTGAAGGTGGTCGCCACGGTGAAGGGTGAGGACGCGTTCCGCTCCGAGAGCGAAGGCCAGTGCCCGCTGACGAAACAATAGCCGTTGGGAGCTGACCATGAGCGGCATTGCATCGAGTCCGGTTGACCCGTTTGCGCCTGACTTCCTGATCGACCCCTATCCTGCCTATGAGGCGCTGCGCGCGCTCGGGCCTGCGTTCGCGCTGGAACGTTACGGCGTATGGGCCATGGCAGGCTATGCCGAGGTCGAGCCGGCCCTGAAGGACTGGAAGACGTTCATCAGTGGCGAGGGCGTCGGGCTCCACGGCATGAACCCGGCACTGCCAAGGCCGCTGACGCTCCAGATCGATCCGCCCGACCACGACAAAGGCCGGCGGGTTCTCGGCCGCACCCTGTCTCCGGGCGTCGCAAGGAAGCTGCGCGAGACGTTTCAGCGGGAAGCGGAGAAGAAGGTGTCGGAGCTGATCAACAGAGGCTCATTCGATGCCGTTACCGATCTCGCCGAAGCATATCCCATGAAGGTCTTTCCGGATGCGATCGGCATCCGGCCGGACGGCCGTGAGAAGCTGCTGGCCTGGAGCACGTTCGTGTTCGACAGCTTTGGCCCTGAGAACGAGATGCTGGCCGCATCGCGCAAGGCAGGTCTCGCGGCCCAGAGCTGGATCATGGAATGTTGTGCGCGAGATGCGCTACGGCACGACGGGCTCGGCATGATGATCTACCAGGCGGCCGACGAGGGTGAGATCACCGAGCATGAGGCGACGCATCTGGTGCGGCCGTTCCTCACCGCGGGGATCGACACCACCGTTAACGGCATCGGCAACACCCTGCTCGCGCTCGCCACGCATCCGGATGAATACCGCAAGCTCCACCACAGGCCGGAGCTGGCGCGCAACGCTTTCGAGGAAGGCCTGCGTTACGATTCACCGGTGCAGACGTTCTTTCGCACCACCTCGCGCGACGTCGAGATCGGCGGCAGCGTGATCCCGGCGCAGCGCAAGGTGCTGCTGTTCATGGCCTCCGCCAACCGCGATCCCGCGCGCTGGGACAGACCCGATAGGTTCGACGTCGAACGGGTCGCGACCGGCCACGTCGGCTTCGGCGCCGGCATTCACGCCTGCGTCGGCCAGATGATTGCGCGTCTGGAAGGCGAATTGATCTTCAGCGAGTTCGCAAGGCGAGTGAAGACCATCGAGCTCACGGCGGAGCCGAAGCGCAGGCTCAACAATTCCCTGCGCGGCCTTGCGAGTATGCCGGTTCGCGTCGCGGCGGCCTGACTGCGTCGCATGTAGCGCCGCGGTCGATCACTGCCGGCTCTTGAGCCGGCTGCGGTGTGCGGCCTGCTTGGCGCGATTGCCGCAGATCGCCATTGTGCACCATCGCCGCGTGCGCCTCCGGGTATGGTCGGCGAACAGCATCGTGCAGTTATGACCCTCGCATGCCTTCACGTCGGAAAAATCCTCCTCGCAGACGAATTTCGCCAAGGCTTCCCCGACCGGCAGCAGCAGGGATTCGGGTGATCGCCAGCGCCGCATCCTCAGCAGCGCAAGACCGTCACCCTGCTCACCGTTGCGCGGCACGATCTGCCTGAACGCCTCATCGCGCTCCAGGACGCCGTTCAGCGGGCCAAGCTCATGCAACGCCTTCGCAGTGAGCGGCCGGCCGGCATGTGCCTGAACGAAACCGCGAAACCACTCGCGCAAGGCACGGGCCTGACCGGCGACCTTGTCTAGCTCGCCCGGCATCGCGCGCGCCTTCAGCGCACCCAGCTCATCCGCCGGCACCAGCTTCGCCTGTGCCAGCCAGTCGACCAGACCTTCGCCATCGTCGAGCCAATCGACCGGCGTATCGACCGGTGTCGCCACCGAGTTGAGGAAATCAAGGCCGAGCGAGTCGGCGATGAACATGGCGGGCGGTCTGTCCATGAGCGGTCCCTGTCCGGTCCGAAAGCTGTGATTTACGTAACCTCTAAAAAGGCTATTGACAAGTTACGTCGCAGATTAATAACCTCTAAAAATCGCTTTGACTGGTTACGAACAGCAATGGAGATCGGCCATGCCCCCGACCACCTACCGCACCGCAGACGTCGACGGCTTCAAGGTGTTCTATCGCGAGGCCGGCACGCCCGGCGCGCCGAAGCTCCTCCTGCTGCACGGCTTCCCGAGCGCGGGACACATGTTCCGCGACCTCATCCCGCAGCTTGCAGACCGGTTTCACATCGTGGCGCCGGACCTTCCCGGTTTCGGCCAGTCCGACATGCCCGCACGCGACACCTTCCGCTACACCTTCGACAACGTCGCGCGCGTGATCGAGCGCTTCACCGAAGTGATCGGCTTCGATCGCTTCGCAATCTATGTGTTCGACTATGGCGCGCCGACGGGCTTTCGGCTGGCACTCAGCCATCCCGAGCGGATCACGGCCATCATTTCGCAGAACGGCAATGCCTATGAGGAGGGCCTCAGCGAAGGCTGGACTCCGATCAAGGCCTATTGGCAAGACCCTTCACCGGCTAATCGCGAGGCGCTGCGCACCTTGCTCACGCCGGAGGCCACGCGCTGGCAGTACACACATGGCGTTCCCGATCCGGCCGTGGTGTCGCCGGACGGCCAGAACCTCGACAATTTCTATCTCGCGCGCCCCGGCGCCGACGACGTGCAGCTCGATCTATTCGGCGACTACAAGAGCAACGTCGCGCTCTATCCGTCACTCCAAAGCTATTTCCGTACCCACAAGCCGCCGTTCCTCGCGGCCTGGGGCAAGAACGATCCCTTCTTCATCCCGCCCGGCGCCGAGGCATTCATGCGCGACAATCCCAATGCGGTGGTGCAATTCTTCGACACCGGTCACTTTGCGCTGGAAACCCATGCGAAGGAGATCGCCGAAAGCATTCGCGCGTTCTTGAAATAACGGAAGCTGTCGCCATGGCCCATGCGAGACGATCTCCGGAACGGCTCAGCGCATTTTCGGACGGCGTGTTCGCGGTCCTGATTACGGTGCTCGTGCTGGAGCTTCGTCCGCCGGAAATCCCGACCTTTGCGGCATTGCTGGCGTTATGGCCGACGTGGCTCTCTTATGCCGTGAGCTACGTGTTCATCGCGATCGTCTGGGCCAACCATCACCATCTGATGCGCTATGCGAGCGAAGCGACGCCGCGACTGATGTGGTTCAACTTCGCGCATCTGTTCTCGGTGTCGCTGCTGCCGCTCTCCACCGCCTGGATGGCGGTGAGCGAGCTCGCACCGCAGCCGGTCGCGTTCTACGCCGCGGTGTTCTTCCTGGTGAACGCGACCTATGTCGCGCTGATCTGGGATCTTGTCGGACGAGCGCCGGACAGCGAGGTCGCGCCGCGGGAGCGCAAGATTATGCGCGTCCGCTCGATCGTGACCCTCGGCGTCTTCGCGCTCGCGGCCGCGGTCGCCCTGCGCTTCCCCGTCGCCGGGCTTGCGATGTGTTGCTGCTGCCTGATCGTCTATCTGAGGCCGGAGGCGCCGGGTGCCGAGGACGGCCGCCCGGTCGACTCTCGGTGAACCAGCACCGCGGCAGAAGTCGCTAATTCCGCGCCGGAGCCGCTGCGGCCGCCGAGCGCGCCGGCCTGGCTGTGCCGGGTTGGGCGACTGGAGCTGCCGGGGCGCGCGAGCGCATGATCGCGGCGTCGATCTCGGCGATGACGCGACGCTGGATCGCCTCGTTCTTGTCGATCGAGATATGGCCGACGCCGGTACCGCGCACGTCGACATTGTCGAGCTTGCCGCGCAGGCCAGCGGCAGCCCGCACCGGCTCGCCGGGACCGTCGCCGATATAGATGTTGATGTAACGCTCGGCGCCGGTCGACAGCTTGGTCTTGAACACGGAGTCGAGGCCGATCGCGAGCTTTACGGGAACGCCGAGCTGATTGAGCTTGGCGATCATGTCCGGTAGCGCGGTCGCGCCCGAGGAATGGCCGACCAGGATGATGGTCTTGAGGCGACCGGCCTTGTAGGCGGTCGCGGCTTCATCGGCGAGCGAGGACCAGGAGACGAAATTGGCGACGGTCACCGGGATGCCCTGCGCCTGGAGCCGGGCGCCGATCGTGTCGAGCCCGAGCGAGAAGATGTTGAGCACGCCCCGGAGCAGGTAGACATGCGTGGTTGCTGTCGCGGCCTGGCTCGGCGCGGCCTTGGCGCCGGTCGGGCTGATGGCAACAACTGACAGCAGGAGCAGGGCCATCGCCCACACACGGAGGGCGGACAACTGGCTCGCGCCAGCGGTGTGACGGCCGTTCGGTCTCATCGGTGTTTTCCCTGGGGACAATACGCTTCGCGATTGGCCGGAATCGTAGCCACGGCCTGCTCGCAGACGCAACAAAGAGCCGCGTGAGCGACAATCTTAGCCGCACGCCGTGACCATCGCGCAACACTTGCCTGAAACCAGCCACCGAATGGCCGGTTTTGAGATCATTTTTCTCCGGGGAATTGCGGCCCGGTAAGGGCGTTCCTATCTCAGGGCTCCGCTGACCCGCCCTTCCCGGCAGGTTCCAGCCTCCCTCCCCCAGCCTTTGCTCTTAGCCTTGCGGCCATCATGTCCTTCATCATTTCCGTCGCCAATCTGTCGAAGACCTATGGGTCCGGCTTCAAGGCGCTCAAGAACGTCAATCTCGACATCAAGCGCGGCGAGATTTTTGCGCTGCTCGGGCCGAACGGCGCGGGCAAGACCACACTGATCTCCATCATCTGCGGCATCGCCAATCCGAGCGAGGGCCGCGTCCTCGTCGGCGGCGAAGACATCCAGACCTCCTACCGCAAGGCGCGCTCGCTGATCGGCCTCGTGCCACAGGAATTGCATACCGACGCCTTCGAGAGCGTGTGGGCGACGGTGAGCTTCTCCCGCGGCCTGTTCGGCAAGCCGAAGAATCCTGATCATATCGAGAAGGTCCTGAAGGACCTCTCGCTCTGGGACAAGAAGGACAACAAGATCATCACGCTGTCCGGCGGCATGAAGCGCCGCGTGATGATCGCAAAAGCACTGTCGCACGAGCCGCAGATCCTGTTCCTGGACGAGCCCACCGCCGGCGTCGATGTCGAGCTGCGCAAGGGCATGTGGGAGGTGGTGCGCACCCTCCGGCAGTCCGGCGTCACCATCATCCTGACCACGCACTACATCGAGGAAGCCGAGGAGATGGCCGATCGCATCGGCGTCATCAACAAGGGCGAGATCGTGCTGGTCGAGGACAAGACGACCTTGATGCAGAAGCTCGGCAAGAAGCGGCTGACGCTGCATCTGCAGGGCAAGCTCGATGCGCTGCCGGACAGCCTGAAGCACCACAAGCTCGACCTCTGCGACAGCGGCGCGACGCTGGTCTACGACTACGATACCAAGGGCGAGCGCACCGGCATCACCAGCCTGCTCGGCGATCTCCGCACCGCCGGCATCCGCTTCAACGATCTCGACACGACGCAATCGTCGCTCGAGGACATCTTCGTCGACCTCGTGAGGACGTCATGAATCACCGCGCCATCCGCGCCATCTATCTGTTCGAAATGGCACGCACCTGGCGCACGCTGCTGCAAAGCATCGTCTCGCCTGTGGTCTCGACCTCGCTCTATTTCGTGGTGTTCGGCGCCGCGATCGGCTCGCGCATCAGCCAGGTCGAGGGCGTCAGCTATGGCACCTTCATCGTGCCAGGCCTGATCATGCTCTCGGTGCTGACGCAGAGCATCGCGAATGCCTCGTTCGGCATCTACTTCCCGAAATTCACCGGCACGATCTACGAGATCCTGTCGGCGCCGATCTCCTATTTCGAGATCGTGCTCGGCTATGTCGGCGCGGCCGCGACCAAGTCGATCATTCTCGGCCTGATCATCCTCGCCACCGCCGGGCTGTTCGTGCCGCTGCACATCCATCATCCGGTCTGGATGCTGGCCTTCCTGGTGCTGACGGCGGTGACCTTCAGCCTGTTCGGCTTCATCATCGGTATCTGGGCCGACGGCTTCGAGAAGCTGCAGATGATCCCGATGCTGGTGGTGACGCCGCTGACCTTCCTCGGCGGCAGCTTCTATTCCATCGACATGCTGCCGGCCGGCTGGCGCACGGTGGCGCTGCTCAACCCGGTCGTCTATCTGATCTCGGGCTTCCGCTGGAGCTTCTATGAGATCGCGGATGTCAGTGTGTCCGTCAGCATCGGCATGACGCTGGCGTTCCTGGTGGCCTGCCTGGTCGTGATCTGGTGGATTTTCCGCACGGGGTATCGGCTGAAGAATTGACGGAGATACGTAGCCCGGATGGAGCGTCGGCATAATCCGGGACCGTCGTAGCCTCATGCGACAGCAGCCCCGGATTGCGCTGCGCTCCATCCGGGCTACGACGACATCACCGATAGCAATGGAAGTGGTGATAGCCGTCATAGTAGCCGTGGCACCGGTGGCGGTAGTGACGGTGGGGAATGCCGAGCACGCCCTCGACCGCGCCAACGGCGCCGCCAACACCGGCACCAACGACACCGCCGACCGCACCGCCTACGGGGCCGGCAATCCGGTTACCTTCATAAGAGCCTTCCTGCGCGCCGCGCACGATGCCTTGGGCGTGGCCGGCTTGCGGTAGCGACAACAGCGCGAGCAGGATGGCGGCGGCTGCGAACAGCAGGCGGACGGGTCGAGCGGCCGGCAATTGCGCGGCGGCGATACGGGCTTTGTTCATCTTCGGTCCCAAAGGATGAATGGCAGCGAGTGCTGCCCTGTGAAGGGTGGCCATCACCAACGCACCGAGCGGCCAAATGGTTGCGCCTTTGTGACGAATTGTCGGCGTTGTGAACGCAAATCCGGCTCGCGAAAATGTCAGCGCCGCCGCGAGCCACGCGGCACAAAGCGGCCTTGCTTACGCCCTGCATCGCGTTAACGATGGACGGCTAGGCCGCTGGAACGAAAGCCGGATTGCAGGCATAGTGCACGACGGGGGACGGAGAGCCGCGGCGCCTAGCATGAACAGGCCGGAGGCCAGAAGTCCGATGCGTTCGTTTTTGATTGCTTTCACCTCCCTGATGTTTTTGAGCGCGGGCGCCGCGCAGGCCAAGGTCGACATCACCATCGACAAGGACAATCAGCAGATGACCGTCGCGGTCGATGGCGTCACGCGCTATCACTGGCCGGTGTCGACCGGCATCCCCTCCCGCGAGACGCCGAACGGCGCGTTTCGCGCCTTCCGCATGGAAGAGGATCACTACTCCAAGGAATTCGACGACGCGCCGATGCCGCACGCGATCTTCTTCACCAAGATCGGGCATGCCATCCACGGCACCGACTTCGTCGGCCGGCTCGGCTCGCCGGCCTCGCATGGCTGCGTGCGGCTGTCGCGCCAGAATGCCTCGACGCTCTATGCACTGGTGCAGCAGCAGGGCGTGCTCAACACCACGGTGACGCTGACCGGCTCGGCGCAGGTGGCGCTGGCGCGCAATCCCCGCGGCCGCAACGCCAATGCGGTTGCCCGCGCGCCGCAGCCGGCCGAGGAACAGTACAGCACTGCCGGCGATCCCGTGAACCTGGCGCCGCCGGCGCAGCCCGCCCGCCGCTACATGCCGCAGGACGACAATTACATCTATCCGGCTGACGGCAGCGACACCGGCGCGCGCTATCCGGCGCCGCGCTCAGCCGGCCGCCCGCTGTATGACGCTCAGGTCTATCAGCAGCAGCAGCGCCCCTATTACGACCAGGGCTATGGCCAGCAGGGCTCCTACTATCAGCCACAGCCCCGGCAGGTTTATCAGCCGCGCGGCTATTACTACCAGAACTGAGGCAGCCGTCTTCGTCACCGCCTTCGGCGGTCGGCACGAACAATAGATTGCTATTCGAGGCGCCATGCCAACACGTGCCACGACCGCACTAGCTGCGCTCTGGGTTTTGATGGCGGGAGAGGCCATGGGATTCGACCTCGAGGCACATCGCGGCGGGCGGGCGCTGCTGCCGGAAAACACCCTGCCGGCCTTCGCCAATGCGCTGTCGATGGGCGTGGACACGCTGGAGCTCGACGTCGGTGTGACCGCGGACGGCGAAGTCGTCGTCTCGCATGAACGCGGGCTCAATCCGGATCTCGCGCGCGGCCCCGACGGGGCCTACATCACTGCGCCCGGCACCCCGTTCGTGAAACTGCGGCTCGACGAGGTCAGGACCTATGACGTCGGCCAGATCCGACCGGACAGCGCCTACGCGAGACAATTTCCCGATCAGCGCGCTGTGCCGGGAACACGCATTCCCACCTTGAGCGAACTGTTCGCACTGGTACGCAAGTCCGGCAACACCCGCGTTGGCTTCAACATCGAGACCAAGATCGATCCGAACCATCCGGACCAATCTCTCGACCCGCAAGCTTTCGTCACCAGGCTCCTCCGCCTGATCGAGGCCGAAAAATTTTCCGACCGTGTCATGATCCAGTCGTTCGATTGGAGAACGTTGCAGCTCGTGCAACAGCAAGCACCGAAGATACCGACGGTATACCTCACGCTCCAGCGCGGCTCAGGCCAGACCGTGGCGCTCGACAAAGCCACCAACTGGACCGCGGGCTTCAATCCGGCCGATCACAGCGGCTCGCTGCCGCGGACGATCAAGGCCGCGGGCGGCGCGGTCTGGTCGCCTTATTTTGGCGATGTGACCGCGGCGCTCATCTCGGAGGCCCGCGGACTTGGATTGGGTGTCGTGGTGTGGACGGTCAACAAGCCCGACGACATGGCGCGCATGATCGAGCTTGGCGTCGACGGCATCATCTCCGATAGGCCGGACCTGTTGCGGCAGATCGCCGGCGAGAAAGGAATTGCGTTGCCGGCGGGCACGCCAGTGGAGCCTTAGAACCGACCCGCCTTGTAGCCCGGATGGAGCGAAGCGCAATCCGGGCTACGAAAAGGTCCCTATTCCCCATCCCTTAAGCGCCGATACAGCGCGCCCAGAATATTGGAATAGTCGTCGCTCCAGACCCGCACCCTGTCGTCAGCTTCGGTCTGCTCCCATGACTTCGAGGAGGCGAGCTTGCCGATGTCGGCCTCCTCCCGCGCGGAGATGACGACGTCGGTCGAGAAGATGTAATCGGAATCGCGCCCGGAATCCTCGTTGAAGACCCAGCTCGTGAGATCGTTGGCATCCGCAATGCCGACCACGACGGTCTCCAGATCGAGATGCCGATTGGAGACGTGCATCACCACGGCGCCGTGCGGGGCGAGCTTGTCCTTGTAGATCTTCATCGCCTCCTTGGTCGCAAGATGAATCGGGATCGCATCGGACGAATAGGCATCGACGATGATGAGGTCGTAGGCGCCGTCGGGCTCCTTGGCAAAGGTGAGCCGCGCATCACCGATCACCGGCTTCAGATCCGGCAGGCAGCTCGAGATGTAGCGGAAATTTTTGGGGTCACGCGCCGCGTCGACCATGGACTGGTCGATCTCGAAGAATTTCCAACTCTCCCCTCGCTCGGCAGCACAGGCAAGCGTGCCCGAGCCGACACCGATCGCGGCGACCTTCAGCGGCGCGCCCTTACGCTCGCGGATCGCGCTGACCGCCTGACCGATGCCGCCGTCCTTGTGATAGTAAGTGATCGGCTCGGGCCGGCTGGTGACCGGCGTGCCGTCATTGTTGCGGAAGCGCTCCGCGCCGTGGATCGTGGTGCCGTGCATCAGTACGTGGAAATAGCCGCCGGGCGTCTCCACGATCTTGTGCACCCCGAAGAAGCTGCGCACCGTGGTGACGCGCCCCTCGTCCGCGGGATAAACCCGGATCAACGCCAGCGCGAGTACAACGGTCGCAAATATCTTCCAGCGGTCGGCATTGAACGTCAACGCCAGCAGCGCGGCGAGCACGCCGACGGCGCCGGCCACCCAGACGCGGTGGTCCTCGAACCAGATCGAGAGCCCGCCTGTCGCATAGGACGGCACAACGAGCGCCGCCGCGAGCGCGGCGAGCGCCAGCCAATACCATCGAACGAGGCCGGCGAGGCGCTCGTTAGCAGGCGGTCGGCACAGCGCGGCGAGCGCAATCAGGATCGGATATTCGGCGATCCACGAAAAGGTGAACGGCGCGACGAGCCCTGCGAACAGGCCGCCAACCATGCCGCCGAACGACAGCGCGACATAAAAGCCGGTGAGATATTTGGCCGCCGGCCGCGTCCGCGCCAGTTCGCCGTGGCAGGCCATGGCGATGACGAAGAAACACAATTGATGACCGCCGAGTGTGAGCAGCAGATTCTGCTCCCCGCCGAAAGCCAGCAGGACAACCACGCCTGCGATCGCAACCGGCTGGAGCATCAGCATCCATTTGTGCGGCAGCAGCGGACGCGACTGGAACACGACGACCCAGGTGAGCAGATACAGCGACAGCGGCAGCACCCACAAAAGCGGCGCCGCCGCGACGTCGGTGGAGATGTGCGCGGTCACCGCGATGAGCAGGCCCGACGGCACCGCGGCCAGGAAGATCCAGCGCAGCCGCGTCACCAGACTAGGCGCCGGCGCATTCACCTCCTCCGTTCGCGCATCCGCCACCGTCAGCTGCGGCGAGCGCAACAGCAGCGTGCCGCAGGCCGCGATCAGCAGGATCAAGAGGCCATAGCCGGCGGTCCAGAACCGGTTCTGCGCGTGCAGCGTGAACATCGGCTCCAGCAGGAACGGATAGGACAGCAGCGCGAGGAAGCTGCCGATGTTGGAGGAGGCATAAAGGAAATACGGATCGTGCCCGGCGGGATGGCCGGTGCGGACGAACCAGGCCTGCAGCAGCGGATTATTGGCGGCGAGCGCGAAGAACGGCAATCCGATCGAGACCACGAACAGCCCGAGCAGCCAGACCGCATAGCCCGAAGCGGGCGGCTCGCCGTAGGCGGAGGCGATTCCGAGCGGCAGCGTCGCGAAGGCCGCGATCAGCAGCACCAGATGCACTGCGACCGGAACGATGCGGTTTTTGACCTGCATCAACAGATGCGCATAGGCGTAACCCGCCAGCAGCAGCGACTGGAAGAAGACCATCGCCACCGACCACACCGCCGGCGAGCCGCCGAGCCGCGGCAGCACCATCTTGGTAAACAGCGGCTGCACCGAGAACAGCAAGAGCGCGCTGACGAAGATCGCGGCGGTGTAGACCGTCAGCAGCAGCCGGTTGCGCGAGGCAGACGATTGCTCCGTGGCGGCGGGTTGCACGATCGAATCCATGGGAGCTCCGGCAAAAGCGTTTTCCAGCGAAGTGGGCACCGGTTCGCGCGAGAAAACGCGTCGGACATTGCCCCCGGCGGACGACGGACGGGCGCAATGGAGCACAAGGCGCCTGAACGGGCAATAAAGAGGCGCGTGATGTTGCAGCGAGGAATGCTTAATATACAGATGTCATTTCTGGGACCGGTCCTTCGGGCCTTCCCAAAACGACCGTGGAACATTTGAACCCTTCATGAGCGAAACCGACGTCGTCATCATCGGCGCTGGCCATAACGGCCTCACCTGCGCTGCCTATCTCGCGATGGCGGGCCTGCGCGTGCGCGTGGTCGAGCGCCGCAAGGTGGTCGGCGGTGCGGCGGTCACAGAGGAGTTTCACCCCGGATTCCGGAATTCGGTCGCAGCCTACACCGTGAGCCTGCTCAATCCGCAGGTGATCCGCGACTTGAATCTTGCGGAACAAGGCCTGCGCATCGTCGAACGGCGCGCGCAGAATTTTCTGCCCGCGCCCGACGGCAGCTATCTCCTCACCGGCGAGGGGCGGACGAAAGATTCCGTCGCGCGGCTGAGCGCGCATGACGCCGATGCGCTCGACGGTTTCACGCGCGAGCTGGAAGAGATCGCCGACGTGCTCAGGCAATTCGTGCTGCGCGCGCCGCCGAACCTGGTTGACGGCTTTGGCACCCGCGCGATCCGTGAGGCCATGAATGCGTTAAAGACAGCCAACATCCTGCGCGGTCTCACGCTGGAGCAGAGCCGCAGCCTGCTCGACCTCTTCACCCGCTCCGCCGGCGAGATGCTGGACGAGCGTTTCGAGCACGATCTCGTAAAAGCGCTGTTCGGCTTCGATGCCATCGTCGGCAATTATGCCAGCCCCTACGCGGCGGGTTCGGCCTATGTGATGCTGCATCACGCCTTCGGCGAGGTGAACGGCAAGAAGGGCGTCTGGGGCCACGCCATCGGCGGCATGGGTGCGATCACGCAGGCCATGGCGCGCACAGCGCAGCACCGCGGCGTCGTGATCGACACCGACGCGGGCGTGCGCGAGATCATCGTCGAGCGCGACCGCGCGGTCGGCGTCGTACTGGAGAACGGCACGGCCATCCGCGCCAAATATGTCGCAGCCAACGTCAATCCGAAGCTGCTCTATACGCGGCTGATCGCGGCCGACGCCCTGCCCCACGAGTTCCTCGCGCGCATCCGGCACTGGAAGAACGGCTCCGGCACCTTCCGCATGAACGTGGCGCTGGACCGCCTGCCCTCCTTCACGGCGCTGCCCGGTGACGGCGATCATCTCACCTCGGGCATCATCCTGGCACCGAGCCTCGGCTACATGGACCGCGCGTATCTCGATGCGCGCGCGCAGGGCTGGAGCCGAGAGCCCGTCGTCGAAATGCTGATCCCCTCGACGCTCGACGACACGCTGGCGCCCGAAGGCAAACACGTCGCGAGCTTGTTCTGCCAGCACGTCGCGCCGGAGCTTCCCGATGGAAAGTCGTGGGACGACCATCGCGAGGAGGTCGCCGATCTCATGATCGCGACGGTGGACAAATATGCCCCGGGCTTTGCGGCGAGCGTGCTCGGCCGCCAGATCCTCTCACCGCTCGATCTCGAACGGCAGTTCGGCCTTTTGGGTGGAGATATCTTCCACGGCGCGCTGACGCTGAACCAGCTGTTCTCCGCGCGGCCGATGCTGGGCCATGCCGACTATCGCGGCCCGCTGAAGGGTCTCTACCATTGCGGCTCCGGCGCCCATCCCGGCGGCGGCGTCACCGGTGCTCCGGGCCACAACGCCGCACAGGTGATTCTGAGGGATCACCGATCGCTGTTCGGAAGCCGTGGGTAGGTCTGTGGATGAGCTGTGGACAGGCTAGCGAGAGATATGTGGTCAGGACGAGGATGCCCACGGACGGGCGAGCGGGACAGGCCTGGGGAAAGGCAGTGGAGAACAAAGGGGGCAATTGCGGGAAGAGTCCGCGGATAGCCGCCGTACAAGCTGCGGACAACCTGTGGAGACCGCTTGAGAGCCACACATACCCAAAATGACCTCGCCCCCTCGCGGGCGATGGGTCAAAGCTCATGAAGAAAAGTAGCCCGCGGTGGGAAATGGGAGGCGGAAATTACTTCAAAGAGGTGCTAATCGAACCGAACTTCTCGTTCATCGTGCTGCCCAGGCTGTTCACCAAGGTGATGATCGCGAGCGTGATACCGGCTGCGATCAGACCGTATTCGATCGCAGTTGCACCGGACTCGTCCGACCAGAATCTGCGAGCCGCGACTTATGCTGAAAAATTGGGAACAAAAGTTCCAAAAATTGAACCCGACGGAACACTAGGATGCAGCCCTCCCCTACCCATCGCGCCAGCCTCTCGATCGGCAGCGAGGCCGCCGCCAGGCGTGTCGTCGACGTGCTCACCGAGGTGTTTTTCGAGGGGGATGCGGCGGTCGCCGCCTTCGAGCGGCCGGACGGTCAATGGGACGTCACGCTGCATTTTGCCGCCGCGCCGGACCAGGCATGGCTGCGCGAACTCGTTGTAACTTCAGCAGGAAACGAGATCGCGGAGACGCTCGCCTTCGATATCGTCGAGGCCAAGGACTGGGTCAAAGCGAGCCTGGAAGACCTTGTGCCGGTCCAGGCCGGCCGTTTCGTCGTGCACGGCAGCCATGACCGCGACCGGGTGGCGGCGAACAAGCTCAAGATCGAGATCGAGGCGGCGCTTGCCTTCGGCACTGGCCACCACGGCACCACCCGCGGCTGTTTACTGCTGCTTGACCATGTCCTGAAAAGCGCACGGCCGAGGCGGTTGCTCGACCTCGGCACCGGGACCGGCGTGCTGGCGATCGCGGCGGCCAAGGCGCTGCATCGCGCAGTGCTCGCTTCCGACATCGACCCGCCATCGGTGCAGGTGGCGGCCGAGAATGCAGCGCTGAATGAAGTTGGTAACCATGTGCGGGTGATCCGTGCCACCGGCTTCGCCGCACCGGATTTTGGCAAATGCGGTCCGTTCGACCTGGTGTTGGCCAACATCCTTGCCAATCCATTGCGGCAATTGGCGAGCCCGATGGCGCGGCATCTCGCGCCCGGCGGGCGCCTCATCCTCTCCGGCCTGTTGACGCATCAGGCCCCCGCCGTGATCGCCGCCTACCGCGCGCGCGGCCTCGTGCCGCTGCGGCATTTGCGGATCGAGGGATGGAGCAGTTTGTTGCTGCGGAAGATGGGGTGAGTGCACCCGCGATGGCGCTGCGCTCCCTCGCCCCGCTTGCGGGGAGAGGTGAAGTCGAGCGTTCGCCGCGCTACTCCGCCGGCTTCTCGTCCTTGCGCATCGTGCGCTCATCCCGCAACGTCCGCCTCGCGCGGCGCTCGGCGAAACGATCGATCATCTGGCTGATGAGGCCGCGCGGCTTCTTCGGTGTCGCCCCAGTCGGGGCGCGACGCACCGGCGGCGAAATCTTCTCAAATGTGAACGATGCCATCGTGTGTCCCCTCGCCGTTGAGATGAACCACTTGCTCGAATTTCCCTGTTGTCCGGACGAAGCGCAACTGCCGCACCCTTTACTCCACTCCATTCGAATGGAACTATTTCAAGCACAGTCCATGCCAGATGCGACGCAAATGCGTCTAGATTGCGGACTGATCCCCATGATCCTAAAGTGATCCACCATGTTCGAAGCGCACTTCCAGACATTCGAGGAGCCCGAGGCCGGCGTCGCATTGGCGGCGCGCCTTGCTGCACTCCGCGAAGAACTCGCCCGCCGCAAGCTGACCGGATTCGTGATCCCCCGCGCCGACCAGCAGCAGAATGAGTATGTGCCGCCGTCGGAAGAGCGGCTCGCCTGGCTGACCGGCTTCACTGGATCGGCTGGATTGGCGGTGGTCCTGACCCAGGAGGCCGCGATCTTCGTCGACGGCCGCTACACGCTGCAGGCTGCCAAGCAGGTCGATGTGAAGGCCTGGGCAGTGGAATCGCTGATCGATCCGCCGCCGGAGAGCTGGGTGTCGGCGCACTTGAAGCCCGGCGACCGCCTCGGATTTGATCCGTGGCTGCACACTTCTTCAGCAGCCGAGCGCTTGTCCGCCGCCTGCGCCAAGGCCGGCGCTGAACTCGTTGCGGTCGACAGCAATCCGGTCGACGCGATTTGGCACGATCGACCGCAGCCTCCCCTCGCGCCGGTGACCGTGCACGGAATGCAACATGCCGGCCTCACTGAAGCCGACAAGCTGACACAGATCAGAGGCGAAATCGCCAAGCTCGGCGTCGATGCGCTGATGGTGTCGGACAGCCATGCCGTGGCCTGGACCTTCAACATCCGTGGCGCCGACGTCGCGCATACGCCGTTGCCGCTGTCCTATGCGCTGGTACCGAAGGACGGACGGCCGACGATCTTCATCGACCACCGCAAGCTCTCCAACCTCACGCGCGACCATCTCGAACAGTCCGCCGATGTGCGCGAGCCAGATGCGATGGCGCCGACGCTGATGGCACTGGCCAAGAGCGGCGCCGCAATCGCGCTCGACAATGCCACGGCGGCCGACGCGCTCAGCCGGCTGATTGCAGGCGCTGGCGGCAAGCCGGTGCGCGGCAGCGACCCGATTGCGCTGCTCAAGGCGGTGAAGAACGCGACCGAGATCAAGGGCACGAAGACCGCACATGTGCGCGACGCCGTGGCGCTGGCGCGCTTCCTCGCATGGATCGATCGCGAGGCGGGAAGCGGCAAGCTCACCGAGATCGACGCCGTCGAGGCACTGGAGACGTTCCGCCGCGACACCGGCGCGCTGAAGGACGTTTCGTTCCCGACCATCTCGGGCACCGGTCCGAACGGCGCCATCGTGCACTACCGCGTCACCCGCAAGAGCAACCGGCGGATCGCACCCGGCGACCTGCTCCTGATCGATTCCGGCGCGCAATATGAAGACGGCACCACCGACGTCACCCGTACGATGGCCGTGGGCGAGCCGACGGAGGAGATGCGCGACCGCTTCACCCGTGTACTGCGCGGCCATATCGCGATTGCGCGCGCGGTCTTCCCCGACGGCACCACCGGCGCGCAGCTCGACACGCTGGCGCGGCAATATCTCTGGGCCGCCGGCGTCGATTTCGAGCACGGCACCGGCCACGGCGTCGGCAGCTATCTCTCGGTGCATGAGGGGCCGGCGCGGATCTCGAAGCTCGGCACCACGCCGCTCAAGCGCGGCATGATCCTGTCCAACGAGCCCGGCTACTACAAGACCGATGGCTTCGGCATCCGCATCGAGAACCTCGAGCTGGTGGTCGCCCTCGACATCAACGGTGCCGAGAAGCCGATGAATGCGTTCGAGACGCTGACGCTGGCACCGATCGACCGCCGGCTGATCGATGTGGCGATGCTGAGCCGCGATGAGCTCGACTGGCTCAATGCGTATCATGCGCGGGTCAGGGCCGAGGTGGGGCCGGCGCTTGATGAAGCGACGAAGGCCTGGCTCGATCAGGCAACGGCGGAGCTGAAGCCGTAAGTTCGGTGCGCATGGCGCTAGGCGATTTGCGCAACGCTGCCTGCTCCACTACAGCCGTCCACCCGCGAAGGCGGGCATCCAGTACGCCGTAGCTTCTCCGCATACGACATCTGCCTCTGGAATACTGGATTCCCCGCCTTCGCGGGGAATGACAGCGGAGGCCGGGGCGGTCATCGCGCCATCATCGTAACCATCCCGGAATCCGTATAGCCGCATTCCGAAACGCCGATATCCGTCTTGCACGAGCGCGCTACAGTCGATTCGAATTCGAAAGACGGATACGCATGCACGGCATGATCAGCAAGCCGCCGGGAGCGGCGACAAATCTCGCGACGTCGCGCTTGGTGCTCCTGCTCTTGGTGGTCATGACCGGGATCGCGCCGATCTCGCTTTACATGCTGGTTCCGGCGCTGCCGGTGCTGGCGACCAATTTCGGCAGCGACATCTCTATCGCGCAGATGACGGTGTCGCTCTACATGGTCGGCATCGCGCTGTCGCAGCTCATCATGGGGCCGTTATCGGACCGGTTCGGCCGGCGCCCGGTGCTGCTTGGAGGGCTGGCGCTGATGATCGCAGCCAGCGTCGCCTGCATCTTCGCGCAAGACCTGCCGCAGCTGATCGCCGCGCGTTTCTTCCAGGCGCTGGGCGGAGCCGCCGGCATGGTGGTGAGCCGCGCCATCATCCGCGACATCTATGAGCGCGATCGCGTCGCCTCGATGATCAGCCTCGTGGTCGCCGCCCTGATGATCGGACAGATGGTCTCCCCGCTCACCGGCGGCCTGATCGAGACCGCGTTCGGCTGGCGCGCGATCTTCTACGCCATCACGATCGCCGCGATCATCGTCGCCGTCGGCATCGCTGTGGCGCTGCCGGAGACACGCCGCAGCCGCGCCGCCGGCAGCGGCTTTCGCGGCGACGTCGGCATCCTGATCCGCAACCGCGCCTTCGTCGGTTACGTGATGTGCCAGGTGCTGGCCTCGCAGATCATCTTCACCTTCGCCGGCGGCGGCCCCTACATCGTGGTGACGCAGATGGGACGCAGCAGCGCCGAATATGGCGCATGGTTCGCGACCTCGGGATTTGCGTTCCTCGTCGGCAATCTGCTCTGCGTGCGCTTTGCGCCGCGGCACTCGCTGGAGAAGCTGATCTGGTTCGGGCTTGCCCTCCAGCTCTGCGGCAGCCTACTGAACCTGATATGGAGCTTCGCCGGCTGGAACGAGGCGCCCGGCTGGCTGTTCGGCACGCAGATGATCGTGATGGCTGGCAATGCCTTCGTGATGGCGAATTCAGCCGCCGGCGCCATCAGCATCCGTCCCGAAGCCGCCGGCACCGCGTCGGGCGCAATGGGCTTCCTGCAACAGGGCATCGGCGCACTGATGTCGCAATTCGGCGCCTATCTCGGCGGCCACTCCACGACCACGCTGCCGCTGACCTCCGCGGTCCTCGCGATCTCGCTGCTCTGCGCCTGCACGATGATGTTCGTCGTCCCGCGCCGCGAGGTCGTGGTCAGCGAGAAGCTGATCGAGCAGGCGGAGGCGGAAGAGACGGGGATGATGTGAGGGGGCGGCGCGCTGCATCCCCGTCATTGCGAGCGAAGCGAAGCAATCCAGACCGCCACCGCGGAGGGACTCTGGATTGCTTCGCTTCGCTCGCAATGACGAAAAATCTCACTCCCCGATCAGCTTCAGCCACTCGTCCTCGGTCAGTACCTTCACGCCGTGCTTGTTGGCTTCGGCGAGTTTCGAGCCGGCGCCGGGGCCGGCCACGACGAGATCGGTCTTCTTCGACACCGAGCCCGACACCTTGGCGCCGAGCCGCTCCGCGGTTGCCTTGGCCTCGTCCCGCGTCATCTTCTCCAGCGAGCCGGTGAACACCACGGTCTTGCCGGCGACGGCCGAATTTCTCTTCGGCTTCTCGGCGTCGACGATCTCGACTTCCTTGGTCAACCGCTCGACGATGCCGCGATTGTGGCTCTCGCCGAAATAGTCGGCGATGCTCTTGATGACGGTGTCGCCAATCTGGTCGAGCGCGTCCATGTCCGCCATCGCCTCCTCGTCGCCCTTGGCAACCTTGAGGCAGGCATCGTGAAAGGCATCCCACGAGCCGTAGCCGCGTGCGAGGGCCAGCGCCGTGGTCTCGCCGACATGGCGCATGCCGAGCGCATAGACGAAGCGCTCCAGCGCGATTTTCCGCCGGCTCTCGATGGCGCCGAAGAGATTTCGCACTGACGTTGCGCCGTAGCCCTCGATCTGTTCGAGCTTGAGTTTTGAGTTGCGCTTCTCCAGCGTGAAGATGTCGGCAGGCTCCTTCACCCATCCCTCATCGAAGAAATACTGGAGCTGCTTCTCCCCCAATCCGTCGATGTCGAAGGCGCGGCGCGAGACGAACAGCTTGAGATGCTCGATCTTCTGATAGGGGCAGGCGAACTCGCCGGTGCAGCGGGCGCGCGAGCCCTCCTCGCCGGTCGCCGTCTCCTCACGCGTGACGTCGGTGTGCAGCGGACACGGGCACTTCTTCGGAAAGTGAAATTCCTTGGCGGTCTTCGGCCGCTTGTCGAGGACGACGTCGACCACCTGCGGGATGACGTCGCCGGCGCGCTGAATCACCACCGTGTCGCCGATGCGGATGTCGCGGCCCTCGCGCAGCACCTCGCCCTTGTTGCCGATGCCCTTGATGTAGTCCTCATTGTGCAGCGTGACGTTCTGCACGATCACGCCCCCGACGCCGACCGGTTCGAGCTTGCCGACCGGCGTGAACGAGCCGGTGCGGCCGACCTGGATTTCGATGTCGCGCAGCACCGTCATGGCGCGCTCGGCCGGGAATTTGTGCGCGATGCCCCAGCGCGGCGTGCGCGAGACGAAGCCGAGCCGCTCCTGCCAGTCGATCCGGTCGACCTTGTAGACGACGCCGTCGATGTCGTAGTCGAGTCTTGCGCGCTGCTCTTCGATCGAGTGATGGAACGCGAGCAGCTCCTCGATCGAGTGACACAGCTTGGTCAGCGGATTGGTCTTGAAGCCGCAACGCTCGAACCAGCCGATCATGCCGCTCTGCGTGCCCTCGGGCATCGCGCTCATCTCGCCCCAGGCATAGGCAAAGAAACCGAGGGGGCGCGAGGCGGTGATGGTCGGATCCTTCTGCCGCAAAGAACCTGCGGCCGAGTTGCGCGGATTGGCGAAGATGGTGCCGCCTTCGGCTTTCTGTCGCTCGTTCAGCGCCAGAAACGCCCTCTTGGTCATGTAGACCTCGCCGCGCACCTCGCAGATATCGGGGACGTTGCGGCCCTTCAGCTTCTGCGGCACGTCTTCGAGCGTGCGGATGTTGGCGGTGACATCCTCGCCTACCGCGCCGTCGCCGCGCGTCGCGGCCGTGATGAGTTCACCGCCCTCATAGCGCAGCGACATCGACAGACCGTCGATCTTGGGTTCGGCGGAGAAATTGACCTGATCGTCGCCGAGCTTGAGGAAGCGCGCGATGCGGCCCACGAAGTCGCGCACGTCCTCTTCGGCAAAGGCGTTGTCGAGCGACAGCATCGGGAGGGCGTGCCGGACCTTCCTGAAGCGGCCCGACGGCGCCGCGCCGACCTTCTGCGACGGCGACTCCGCGCTGACGAACTCCGGAAAGCGCTTTTCGATGGCGTTGAGGCGCTGCCGCAACGCATCATATTCGGCGTCGGTGATGGTGGGCGCGTCCTCTTGATAGTAGCGCTCGTTGTGCCCCTCGATCTCGAGCGCCAGCCGCTTGTGCTCGACCTTAGCCTGCGCCTGAGTGAGATCGGCGACGTCGCGAGGCGGTGTTGCTTTGGATTTTGCTGCTCTGGCCATGGTGCTTGGATACGACGGAGCGGGCGGGAGGGTAAAGGTGGTTACGATTGCGTGCCCCGGACGCAGCGCAGCGCTTCTTCGGCGGTGCGCTACAGAGCCGGGGCCCATGCGCGGCATTCTGTTGGGTCCCGGCTCTTCGGCCGGGACAAGAGAGCGTCAAGCCGTCGCCGCCTTGAGCAGCCGTTCTGCGGCCGCTCTCGCTTCCGCCGTGATCTCGGCACCCGCCAGCATCCGCGCGATCTCCTCGCGGCGGTGGTCGGCGGCCAGTGCATTGACGCGGGTGGCGACACGCTTGCCCTTGTCAAGGGCGTCCTTGGAGATCAAGAGGTGCTGGTCGGCGCGGGCGGCGACCTGCGGGGCGTGGGTCACGGCCATCACCTGCACCTTGCCGGCGAGCCGCGCCAGGCGCCCGCCGATGGCATCGGCGACCGCACCGCCGACGCCGGTGTCGATCTCGTCGAACACCAGGGTCGGCGCCGAGCCGCGGTCGGACAGCACGACCTTGAGGGCCAGCAGGAAGCGTGAGAGCTCGCCGCCGGAGGCGACCTTCATCATGGGCCCCGGCTTGGTACCCGGGTTGGTCTGCACCCAGAACTCGACGCGATCGAAACCCTGCGGCCCCGGCGCGGCCTCGTCTGTCTCGACCTGGGTCATGAATTTTGCGCGTTCGAGCTTGAGCGGGGCGAGCTCGGCGTTGACGGCCTTGTTGAGCTTCTCCGCCGATTTCTGCCGCGCCAGCGACAATTTCTTGGCGGCGGCCGCATAGCGGCTATCTGCCTCGATCGCGGCCTGCTCCAGCTTCTTCAGCCGCGAGGCGCCGGCATCGATCAGCACGACGTCGGCGGCATATTTGGCGGCCAGCGCGGCGAGGCCATCCACCGGCGTCGAATATTTGCGAGACGCCGCACGCAAAGCAAAAAGCCGCTCCTCGATGCGTTCGAGCTCGGCGGGATCGAAATCGGTTGCGGCCAGGGCCGCCTGGAGATGCTGGTCGGCTTCCTCCAGCGCGTTGATCGCGGCGTCGATCGCCTTCACCGCCGGCTCGACCAGCGCCGGCGAGTTGACGCCGCGCCGTTCCAGCCGGCGCACTGCGGCCGACAGCGCCGCGACCGGCGAATGATTGCCGCCAACCGCCTCCTGCGCCTCGCGCAAATCGGAAGCGATCTTCTCGCCCTGCATCATGGTGGTGCGGCGCGAAGCCAGCGAGGTCTCTTCGCCGTCCTTGGGCGCGAGCTGCTTCAGCTCGTCGGAGGCATGACGCAGATAATCGGCCTCGCGCGCGGCGCGCTCCATGCCGGCGCGATGCTCCTCAAGCTCGGTATTGGCGGTGCGGCGGGCGTCCCAGAGCGCTTCCACGGCGGCGACGTCCTTTTCGAGGCCGGCAAAGGCGTCGAGCAGGCGGCGGTGGGTGGCGGCATCGACCAGCGCGCGCTCATCGTGCTGGCCATGGATCTCGACCAGGGCGGCGCCGACCGCCTTCAGCGTCTGCACGCTGATCGATTGGTCGTTGATGAAGGCGCGGGTGCGGCCGTCGGCGAGTTGCACGCGGCGGAGAATCATCTCACCCGTGTCGTCCAGGCCGTTCTCGGCCAGGATCTTCGTCGCGGGGTGATTTTTGGGGACATCGAACATGGCGGTGACCTGCCCCTGCTCCGCGCCGTGGCGCACGAGGCCGGCATCGCCGCGGCCGCCGAGCGCCAGCGCAAAGGCATCGAGCAGGATGGATTTGCCCGCACCGGTCTCGCCGGTCAAAACCGCAAGACCGGTGGCGAATTCGATATCGAGCCGTTCGATCAGGACGATGTCACGGATCGACAGACGCGCCAGCATGGAACCAAATTTCCTAGCCGAGACCCATCTTCTTGAAGGTCCGGCTGATCCAAGACCCCTGATTCTCGCTCGGTTCGAGACCGCCCGATTTTACAAGATTATAGGCGTCCTTGTACCAGCGGCTGTCAGGAAAATTGTGCCCGAGCACGGCCGCCGCGGTCTGCGCTTCGCCGACGATACCGATCGCCATATAGGCCTCGGTGAGCCGGAACAGCGCTTCCTCGACATGGCGGGTGGTCTGGTACTGCGTGACGACGGTCTTGTAGCGGTTGATCGCCGCCGTGTAGTCGCGCTTCTGCGCGTAGTAGCGGCCGACATTCATTTCCTTGCCGGCGAGCTGGTCGCGCGCGCCCTCGATCTTGGCCTTGGCCGAGGTGGCATATTCCGAGTTCGGATATTTGCGCACCACCTCTTCTAGCGCGGCGATCGCCTTCTCGGTGCGGGCCTGGTCGCGGCTGGTGTCCGGGATCTGGTCGTAATGCGAGGCAGCGATCAGGTATTGCGCATAGGCCGCATCCGGGCTGCCGGGATGCAGCGTGACATAGCGAGTGGCGGCGCCGATGCAGCCGTCATAGTCGCCGCCCTGGTAGGACGCATAGGCAGACATCAGCAGCGATTTGCGGGCCCAGTCGGAATAAGGATGCTGGCGGTCGACCTCTTCGAACTTCTTGTTCGCCGCCTTCATGTCCTTCTTCTCGTTCATGAGGTACAGGCCCTCATTGTAGATCTTGTCGGCGGGCTCCTCGACGAAGGTGTCGTCCTTGGCGGTGAACTTGTCCCAGAGCGAGCCGGTGCCACAGCCGGCTAGCGGCAGCGCGAGCAGGATGAAGGTGACGGCGTGAAGCAGACCGCGGGCTCGAGACGAGTTCGGGAGATATCCGCGCGTCATACGCTGTGCCGACATGAGTTTTGCCTTGACGCCCTGTGATGCGGTGCCCGCCAGCCCATGAACCCCGTCATGGGCGCGAAATGTGACCGTGGTGCCTGCCATGCGACCACGCCGATCTATCCGAAAAACGATCTTTAACGAACCGGATAGGCAGGCATTTCGCCCGGATTAAGGCGAAACTGCCGCAATGCTAGTCGATCATGGTTACCAGGAATTTCCCGGGGTCAGTTGCAACCCGTACCTGCGACAACAGGTCCGTCAGGACACGTCCGGCCCGTAGGCCGCAGCGATCCGGCCACCGACGATGCCGCGACCAACGTCGCCCTGGGGACGCGTGGTGCGGCGGGCCGCTTCGCCCTCGACCACCCGCCAAGCGGTACGGTCGGCCAGCAGCGCGGTCAGGACGGCGTGGTTGAGCTTGTGGCCGCCACGCACCGAGCGGTAAGCGCCAAGCAGCGGCAGGCCGGCCAGCGCGAGGTCGCCGATCACGTCCAGCACCTTGTGGCGGGCACATTCGTCGGCGTAGCGCAGGCCCTCAGTGTTGAGCAGCCGCTCATCGTCGAACACGACGGTGTTGTCGAAGGAGGCACCGAGGGCATAACCCGCGCTCCAGAGCCGCGCGACATCGCCCATCAGGCCGAAAGTCCGGGCGCGGCCGACTTCGCGGCGGAAACGCTCGGCGCTGAGGTCGAAGGCATAGCTCTGCTGGCCGATGACGGGGTTGGTGAAGTCGATTTCGACCTCAGCGCGGAACCCATTGGCATAGGGCCTGATCTCGCCGAAGGAATCGCCGATCTTGACCGAGATCGGCTTCAAAACCTGAATGAAGCGGCGTTGGGCCGATTGGGTGACGATGCCGGCCTGGTCGATCGCCGCAATGAAGGCGGCGGCGCTGCCGTCCATGATCGGCACTTCGGGCCCGTCGATCTCGATCGTGGCGTTGTCGACACCCATGCCCCGCAGTGCAGCGAGCACGTGCTCGGCGGTGGAGACCAGCGGGCCGTCGCGATCGCCGAGGACGGTGGCGAAGTCGGTCGCAATCACCTGCTCGGCGGTAGCCTGAACTTCGCGGTCACTTCCCTCGAGCCCGGTGCGGACAAAAATAAAACCTGCGTCGACAGGCGCAGGCCCAAGCGTGAGAGTGACGGGAAGACCGGAATGAACGCCTACGCCTGCCACGGAGGCTTGCGCACGAAGCGTTGTTTGCCGGCTAAATTTCATCAGGAACCGCCCCACTACGACCACTGCGACTTATACGAGACCCGCCTGGCCGGTCAGTGCCGTCGTCCCGCGAATCCGTATCCCCAAGTCACCGCAAACCATAGTGACTGCCCCAAACAGCGCCAACTCACGCTTTTTTACCGATTGTTACCCCAAACCTGCCGTATTCGCGCCAAGGCTTAACCAAATTGCGCCGAGGTTTGGGGTCGTCACCGGCAGTTTTACTGAACCACCGAATGCGTAATTAATCATTTAAAATCAGTTGCTTGGCTGTGCAATCCGGATATGCACGGGACCAAAGGAAAGGTCCCGGCAAGCTTATTGCCGGGACCTTTTTTCGCCTGCCTTATTGTAACAATCCTCAGGTCGCCTGCCGCCGTAGGAAGGCCGGGATATCAAGATGGTCGTCTCCCTGTGGCGCCGGCGCAACAGGCGCGGGGCGGCCATGCATGTCCAGGCCCTGCGGCGCGGGCCGGCGGGCATACTCCGATACCGGCTCGCTGGCCGCGATCTGCTGCGCCACGGTCTTCTGCGGCCGGCGATCGGGCAGCGGCGGCATCGCGGGACCGGCGGTGCGGGCGGCGATCGGCGCTTCGCTCTCCTCGTCGCGACGGCCGAGGCCGACATTGGCGAGACGCTGGAGCAGCGACAGGCGGGTCTTCTGCGGGGTCTCTTCCTCGACCTCGCCGCGGGCCTGACGAAGCTCGGCCTGGGCCGGCATCGGCAGTTCCTCGATGCGTGGCATCCGCGGCGCACGGACCGGTGCACGCTCGGCCTGCGGCGGGATGAAGGTTTCCGGCGTCATCGGCTCCTGCATGGCGAGCGGGGCCTGCTCGGGCTCCGGGAACAGGGTCGGCTTCTGCGCGATCGGGCGCACGGTGACGTCGCCGTAGGTCTGCATCGGCGCGGGCGCCTGCGGGACGTCCGCGACGGCGGCGGCGATGGCGGCGAGCGCAGCACGCTCGACATTCGGACGGGGCGCGGCAGCGGCCGGAGCCGGCGCGGCCGCCGGGACCTGCCCCTCCAGCTTCTGGGCGCGTTCGGCCAGACGCTGATTGTCGGCACGGAGCCGCGCGGTCAGGTCGGCGAGACGGCTCTCGGCAGCAGCGGCCGGAGCGGCAGCCTGCTGCGCCTGCGGTGCCGGGTTCGCGACGGGAGCGGAGGTCGCCTGGCTGTTGCGGGCGATCGCGGCCTGCTCGATGCCGGTGGCAACGACCGAGACGCGGATCAGGCCGTCGAGGGCTTCGTCGAAGGTCGCGCCGACGATGATGTTGGCGTCCTGGTCGACTTCCTCGCGGATGCGGGTCGCGGCTTCGTCGACCTCGAACAAAGTGAGGTCCTTGCCGCCGGTGATGGAAATGAGGAGGCCCTTGGCGCCCTTCATCGAGCTATCGTCGATCAGCGGATTGGCGATCGCAGCTTCCGCGGCGGTCAGCGCGCGCTTGTCGCCGGAGGCTTCGCCGGTGCCCATCATCGCCTTGCCCATCTCACGCATGACGGCGCGGACGTCGGCGAAGTCGAGATTGATCAGGCCTTCCTTGACCATCAGGTCGGTGATGCAGGCAACGCCCGAATAGAGCACCTGGTCGGCCATCGCGAAGGCGTCGGCGAAGGTGGTCTTCTCGTTGGCGACCCGGAACAGGTTCTGGTTCGGGATGATCAGGAGGGTGTCGACCACCTTGTGAAGCTCGTTGATGCCGGCTTCAGCGGTGCGCATGCGCCGGCCGCCCTCGAAGTGGAACGGCTTGGTGACGACGCCGACGGTGAGGATGCCCATGTCGCGCGCCGTCTTGGCGATGACGGGTGCAGCGCCGGTGCCGGTGCCGCCGCCCATGCCGGCGGTGACGAACACCATGTTGGCGCCGGAGAGATGGTCGCGCAGCTCGTCGATCACCTCTTCCGCCGCCGCGGCGCCGACATTCGGCTGCGAGCCGGCGCCGAGGCCTTGGGTGACCGCTGTGCCCATCTGCACGATGCGCTGCGCCTTCGACATCGTCAGCGCCTGCGCGTCGGTGTTGGCGACCACGAAGTCGACGCCCTGGAGGCCCGCGGTGATCATGTTGTTGACGGCGTTGCCGCCGGCGCCGCCGACGCCGAACACGGTGATCCGGGGCTTCAGTTCGTGAATATCAGGAACATTGATGCTGATGGTCATGGTTGCTGCCTCTCGATCACGCGCGCGTGGGTTCGCCCCGGCCGGTGGCCGCGGGAGTTGGTGAAAATCGACAATTGCGGAAAGCGGTCATCAGAAGCCCTCGCGTAGCCATCGTCCGACCCTTCCAAAATATCCGCCGGTCCCTGTCTTGACCTGCTGCCGCGCATGCCGCGGTTCGACATGTTCGAGGTGAACATATTGCGGGTAGACGAGAAGTCCGGCCGGCACCGCGAACGCGGCGTTCTTCGCCTCGTTGGGCAGCCGGCCGAAACCGAGCGGACGTCCGACCCGCACGGGCCGGCCGAGAATCTGGGTGCCGAGCTCGACGAGGCCGGTCAGCTGCGAGGCGCCGCCCGAGAGCACGACGCGGCCGTTGGGCTCTGAGGCGAAGGGCGAATCCTTCAGTTTGTCCCGAACCATTTCGAAGACTTCCTCGGCACGGTGCTTGACGATGTTCGCGATAGTGGCGCGGGAGACGATCTGCGGCAGATCCTGCTCGTCACCGGCTGTCGGCACAGACATCAGCTCACGCGAGTCCGATCCGCCGGTGATGACGGTCCCATATAAAGTCTTGATTCGCTCGGCATCGGCAATGGTCGCGGAGAGTCCGCGCGCGAGATCCATCGTGATGTGTTGCCCGCCGACCGCAAAACCGGCCGCATGCACGAAACGGCCGCCGGAATAGACCGCGATCGTGGTGGTGCCGGCACCCATCTCGACGACGGCGGCGCCGAGATCGGCCTCGTCGTCGGTCAGCACCGACAGGCCGGCCACATAGGGGCTCGCTGCCATCGCTTCGACATTGATGTGGCAGCGTTCCACCGCCAGCATCAGGTTCCGTGCCACGGTGGCGTCGCAGGTGACGACGTTCATGTCGACGCCGAACTGGTGCGCAACCATGCCGCGGGGATCGCGGATGCCTTTGACACCATCGAGCGTGTAGCCGACCGGCAGGGCGTGCAGCACGGTGCGGCCTTCGCCGGTAGCATGGCGCATGCCGGTGGAGGTGACGCGGCTGACGTCCGCCTGAGTCACGGCGCCGCCGCGGATGTCGGCGGCGGCCTCGACCAGCTGGCCGGAGAGCCGGCCACCGGACACGGACAGCAGCACGGACTCGACCCGCACCTTGGCCATCTTCTCCGCGAGCCCGACGGCCTGGCGCACCGCCTGCTCGCATTCGGTAAGATCGATCACCGCGCCGGCCTTCATGCCGCGCGACTGGATCTGGCTGTAGCCGATCAATTCCACCGCGTGGGTGCGGCCGCGCAACGCATCGCTCGGCGGCGACGGCTTCAGCCGCGCGATCATGCAGGCGATCTTGCTGGTGCCGATATCGAGGCAGGCGACGATGCCGCCGCGCTTGTGCGGCAT
Organism: Bradyrhizobium sp. SPXBL-04; assembly: GCF_051853035.1. Lineage (NCBI taxonomy): Bacteria > Pseudomonadati > Pseudomonadota > Alphaproteobacteria > Hyphomicrobiales > Nitrobacteraceae > Bradyrhizobium > Bradyrhizobium sp. SPXBL-04. Next base: position 7,177,426 of record NZ_CP182472.1, read on the forward strand.
CGGGCGTGTCTTCGGCGTCTGGGTGCGATCGAGACCGGTCATGCGGAATCCCCGGCCTTCTTTTTCTTCTTGTCCTTGAACTGCTCCTCGCGCGCCTTGGCGGCGTCGTCGGACAGCTGCACCACCAGACGATCGGGCAGGCGCATGTCGACGGCGACGATGTCGCGGGAGAACAGCCTATCGTCCTTGTCGAGCTTGGACAGCATCGCAAGGGCGTTGCCGACATCCTGCTCGGGCAGGCGGATGTCGAGGCCGTCCTTGAGCCTCAGGTTCCAGCGCCGCACGCCGACGAAGATCGCGGCCTTCGTCACCGAATTGACCTGCGGGTAACGCGCCAGCAGGGCGAGGAAATCGCGGGCCTGGGTGTCGGCGCCCTTGCCGACCACGAGCGGCAACGACAGGAAGCGGCGGGAGACATAGGGTTCGAGCACGGCACCGTCATCGGCGATGACGGAGAGCCGGCCGGCCTCCTGCCACAGCGCGAATGCCTTGCGCTCGGTGAGCTCGATCATAAGCTGGCCCGGATAGAGTTTCAGCACGGTCGCGTCCGCAATCCAGGGATTGGCCTTGAGCTTGTCGCGCACCGCGTCGGCGTCGAGGAACAGCAGCGAGGAGCGGCCGCTGACGCCGCCGATCGCGAGGATCTCGTCCTGGGTGAGCTGCTTGCGGCCGTTGATCACGACGGAGGTGATGCGGAAGCCGGCGGAATTGGCCAGCGCATTGCGGGCGTCGTTGACCGCGGTGATGAAATCCTGGAGATGGCCGCCCTTGACGATGCCGAAGCCGCAGCTTCCGATCAGGAGCAGCACGGTCATGCTGATCCCGACCCGGCGCGGCAGATAGCGCTCGACCAGCGCGACCATGCGCGGCGGTGGTTCGCGCTCGACGACGGCCCTGGCCTTGGTCTTGGCCTTGTCCTTGGCGGCGGCGCGCGCCTCGGCGCGCTTGTCCTGCACCCACTCGCGCAGAAGCACGACCGCTCCGATAGCGGCCGCCTTCAGGTCAGCTTGGGGCCTCAGCGATCTCAGAAACGACCGGGTGAGGCTTCCTGCACCATCCATTGCACGAGCTCGTCAACAAGTTTGGCCGCGACATCGCGCGGGTCCTGGCGAACATGACGTCTCGGACTTGCCGGGCCGGGTGCTGGTCTTCAGCAGAAGAAAACCTCTCCCCTTCAAAGCGTTCGCTGCAGGTGACATCACCGCAAACAGCTCACGCGCCGGCAGCCAAAGCGCCATATGCGCCGCCAGCGTTAACCTTCGGACGTCCTGGTAAACAAAAGGTAAAATTCGTTAACGCGGGATGCTTTTTGCCCCGCGATATCTGGCATTTATGCCGCGATATCCGGCATTTTACCGGTTTTGGACCCCAAATCGGACCGTTTCGGCCTTTCGGCCGTTAACCAGTCCTAATTATTTCCGGGCCCGCTGCTCGGCGAGCTCGATCAGGCCACGCAGGAAGTCGACGAACGCGATGCCCTCGGCCTTCAGCGCCTTGGGGTAGAGCGAAGAGTTCGTCAGCCCGGGGAGCGTGTTGGTTTCGAGATAAACGAGGCCCCTGTCCGAGACGATGAAGTCCGAGCGGGAATAGCCGACACAGGACATCGCCCGATGCGCCGCCATCGCCTGCTCCTTCAGCGCGGCGGTGATCTCGGGTGCGAAACGGCCGGGGCAGATCTCCTGGGTCGACTTCAAAAGATATTTTGCGGCGTAGTCGAAATTGCCCTCGCCCGGAATGATCTCGATCGGCGGCAGCGCGATGATCGAGCCATCGGTGCGCTCCAGCACGCCGCAGGTCGCCTCGACGCCGGCGACGTAGGGCTCGATGACGTACTCCTCGTGCTTCGCCGCGTTGCGGACGGCGACGAGATCCTGCTTGGCGTTGACGAAGATAAGGCCGTAGCTTGATCCGTCCCGCGCCGGCTTTGCGATCAGCCGACCATATTCGGCGAAAGCCTCGTCAATGTTGTCGAGCGCGACGTTTGCCGGCGGCGTCACGCCGCCGAGCGCAGCGAAGTGCTTGGCCGCGATCTTGTCAAAGGCGAGATGCGAGGAGGCCGAGCCCGATCCGGTGAAGGCCACGCCGCGCGCCTCGCACATCACCTGCAATTCGCCGTTCTCGGCGCGCCCGCCATGCAGGCCGAGCACCAGCACCCGGCCTTCCGCCTTGGCCTGGTCGAGCGCCTGCGCCAGCGGAATGCCACGCGTGCCGGGCTTGAACTCGTCCTCGAACGGACGGGCATGTTCGAGCAGTTGTTTCGACTGCACGACATGCACCTTGTCCTCGACGTCCCACCACCACAGATCGGCCTCGGGCAGCGCCTGATGCAGCGCCTGGGCTGAGGCGACCGAAACCAGACGTTCGCGGTTGGAGCCGCCGAAGAGGATGGTGATGCGCATGTTCATAGTTCGCAATCTCTCCAGTTCGTCATTCCGGGGCGCGACGAAGTCGCGAGCCCGGAATCAATTCATCCACGAACACCGCCGCCCGATGGATTCTCCGATGCGCAATTGCGCATCGGAGCTCTCGCTTCGCGAGCCCCGGAATGACGGTGTTCATGAAACCCCGATCCGCTTGATTTCCCAGTGTAGCTCAACTCCAGAATTGGCCTTCACCCGTTCGCGCACGGTCTCGCCCAGCGTCTCGATATCGTGCGCGCTGGCGTCGCCGGTGTTGATCAGGAAATTGCAGTGCATCTCCGAGACCTGCGCGCCGCCGACGCGCAGGCCGCGGCAGCCGGCAGCATCAATCAGCTTCCAGGCGGAATGGCCGGGCGGGTTCTTGAAGGTCGAGCCGCCGGTCTTCTCGCGGATCGGCTGCGCGGTCTCGCGATGGGTCTGCACCTCTGCCATGCGCGCGCGGATCGCATCACTATCCCTGATCTCGCCGCGAAAGCGCGCGGAGGTGAAGATGATGGAGGGATCGACGCCGCTGTTGCGGTAGACGAACTTCATGTCGGCGTTGGAGAACACGTGCTTGCCGCCGTCGCGCCCGACGCCCCTCGCCTCGATCAGGACGTCCTTGGTCTCCCCGCCATTGGCGCCCGCATTCATGCGCAGCGCGCCGCCGATCGTGCCGGGAATGCCGAAATAGAATTCGAGCCCGCCGATATTGGCGGACACCGCAACTTCTGCCACGCGCTTGTCGAGCGCCGCCGCGCCCGCGGTGACGACATCGCCGCTCGCGCTCGTCTCGCCGAAGGCGCGCGGTGCGAGACGAATCACCACGCCCGCAATGCCGCCGTCGCGCACGATGAGGTTGGAGCCGACGCCGACGACATAGACCGGGATGTCGGGAGCGAGAAGCGCGAGGAAGTAGGCGAGATCGTCTTCGTCAGCCGGGGTGAACAGCACCTGTGCCGGACCGCCGACGCGAAACCAGGTGAGCTCGGCGAGCGACTGGTTGGCGAGCAGCCGACCGCGAAGATCAGGCATCGCGGCTTTGAGCGAAGGGATGATGTCGGGGAAGCTCACCGCCCTACCCCAGCGCCTTCAATTCGTCCGGCAACGCGTACGCCCATTGCGTGATGTTGCCGGCCCCCAGGCACACGACGAGATCACCTGGCTTCGCCAATCCCTTGACGATGCCCGCGAGCGCCGAAGCCGCCGGCAGCGGGATCACCTCGCGATGGCCGTGGGCGCGCAGGCCCGCGACGAAATGATCGCGATCGACGCCCGCGATCGGCACTTCGCCGGCGGCATAGACTTCGGCGACGATCACCGCGTCCGCATCGTTGAAGCAGGTGCAGAATTCCTCGAACAGCGATTGCAGGCGCGTGTAGCGATGCGGCTGCACCACGGCGATCACCTTGCCGGTGTAGGAATCGCGCGCCGCTTTCAGCACGGCCGCGATCTCGACGGGGTGGTGGCCGTAATCGTCGATGATGGTCACGCCGTTCCACTCGCCGGTCTTGGTGAAGCGCCGCTTGACGCCGCCGAAGCCTGCGATGGCGCCGCGGATCTTGTCGTCGGAAACACCGAGCGTGTGCGCAACTGCGATCGCTGCCGTCGCATTCGAGGCGTTGTGCCGGCCCGGCATCGGCAGCGCGAGGTCGGCGATCTCGTGCACAGCCCCACTCTTGCGATCGCGGATGACGACCTTGAACTTCGAGCCACCGCCGCCCGCCGTGAGGTCGACCAGCCGCGCGTCCGCCTGCGGATTCTCGCCGTAAGTGATGATGCGACGATCCTCGATCTTGCCGACGAGGCTCTGCACCACGGGATGATCGATGCACATCACGGCGAAGCCGTAGAACGGCAGATTCTCGACGAAATGGCGGAACGCATCCTGCACGGCATCGAAGGTCTTGAAATGATCGAGATGCTCGGGGTCGACATTGGTGACGATCGCGACATCGGTCGGCAGCTTCAGGAACGTACCGTCACTCTCGTCGGCTTCCACCACCATCCAGTCGCCGGCGCCGAGCCGCGCGTTGGAGCCGTAGGCGTTGATGATGCCGCCGTTGATCACCGTCGGATCGAGCCCGCCGGCATCGAGCAACGTTGCGACCATCGTGGTCGTCGTGGTCTTGCCGTGGGTGCCGGCAATCGCGACGCAGCTCTTCAGCCGCATCAGCTCGGCCAGCATCTCGGCGCGACGCACCACGGGAATGCGCCGTTCGCGCGCCGCCATCAATTCCGGATTGTCGCGCTTGATCGCGGTAGAGACCACAACGACCTCGGCGCCGTCGACGTTCTCCGCCTTGTGGCCGACCGAGACCTTCGCGCCCTTCTTGCGCAGCCGGTCGAGATTGTAATTGTCGGCGGCGTCGGAGCCCTGCACGGCATAGCCGAGATTGACCAGCACCTCAGCGATGCCGCTCATGCCGATTCCGCCGATTCCAACGAAGTGGATGGGTCCGATCTCGCGCGGCAGTCTCATACTCTGTTCCCTGACCTCGCCGCCCCCGAAGGCGGCATCTGGCGAAGGTCACGGCCAAATCAGCCGCGCGCCTTTCCTACTGGATGCCCCGCTTTAGAAGGCGATGACAAGGGCTTTTTCGCGTCAGATTCCCGCGACTTTGACCACGAGATCCGCCAGCCGCTCGGCCGCGTCGAGCCGGCCGGCGCCGCGGGCGGCTTCGGCCATGGCGGCAAGACGCGCCGGCTCGGCGGCGAAGGTGGAGATTTCGGCGGCAAGGCGGTCCGAGCTGAACTCGGTCTGCGGGATGCGGATGGCGCCATCGACCTTGACCAGCACGCCGGCATTGGCGAACTGATCCTGGTCGATCGAGCCCGGCAGCGGCACCAGGATCGAGGGCCGCCCGATCGCGGCAAGCTCGGCGACCGTGCCCGCGCCGGAACGCGACACCACCAGATGGTTGGAAGCAAGCCGCGCCGGCAAATCCGTGAAGAAGGGTGCGAGCTCGACCCTGATCTTGAGCTTGTCGTAGACCGCGCGCACGCGGCTCATATCCTCTTCGCGCACCTGCTGGGTCAGGACGAGGCGGCTCCACAGTGCAGGCTCGAGCCGCTCGATCGCGCCCGGCACGATATCGGCCATGATGCGCGCGCCCTGACTGCCGCCGACGACGAGCAAGCGGAGCGGACCGTTCACTTCAGGCGTGATATATTTTACCGCAGCGGCCGCGAGGATCGCCGGCCGCATCGGCGTGCCGACGGTCGTGGTCTTAGCCGATAGTGCCGGATCGCGGTCGAGCACGCCGGGCAAGGACGTCGCGATGGCGCGGACACGGCTCGACAGGAACCGGTTGGCGCGGCCGAGCACGGCGTTGGCATCGTGGATGATCCCGGGCACGCCGGCGAATTTCGCCGCGACCAGCGGCGGCAGCGTCGGATAGCCGCCGAAACCGACGACAGCGACAGGCTTCAATCGCTTGATCAGAGCGTAGGCAGAGAGCGTGCCGACGGCGAGCGTGAGGCCGGCATAGGCAAGCTGGAACGGATTGCGGCCGCGCGCAGTCTCGCTCGAGACGACGTCGATCATGTCCTTGCTGAACAGCCCGCTATAGCGCAGCGCGCGCTCGTCGGTGACGAGGCGGACGCGAAAGCCGCGCCGGATCAATTCGACGCCGAGCGCCTCGGCCGGGAACAGATGGCCGCCGGTGCCGCCCGCGGCGAGAAGAATCAGGGGGGACGTGTCCATGACGGAGGCTTTTACAAGATCTGTCTCGTCATTGCGAGCGAAGCGAACCAATCCAGACTACCTCCGCGGAGACAGTCTGGATTGCTTCGTCGCAAGAACTCCTCGCAATGACGACGAATTACGCGTAACTCCGCATTGCCTCGGCGCGGCCGCTCGCCTCGACCTCGGTGCGCGGACGCAGCCGCGTCAGCGCCAGCATCATGCCGACGCCATAGGCCAGCGACACGATCGAGGAGCCGCCATAGGAGATGAACGGCAGCGTCATGCCCTTGGCGGGGATGAGCTGCAGGTTCACCGACATGTTGATCGCCGCCTGCACGCCAAACAGGATCGCAAGGCCCGAGGCCGCAAAGCGCGAGAACATGTCCTCATTGGTATAGGCGCGTGACAGCGTGCGGATGACGACGAAGGCGAACAGCGCCAGCATCGCCAGGCACAGGATGATTCCGAACTCTTCGGCAGCAACAGCGAACACGAAATCGGTGTGGCTGTCCGGCAGGCTGCGCTTGGCGATGCCCTCGCCCGGTCCGAGGCCGAACCAGCCGCCATTGTAGAAGGCTTCCATGGCGGTATCGACCTGGAAGGTGTCGCCGGAGGCCGGGTTCACGAAGCGCCTGATGCGGCCCGCTACGTGGGGAACAAAAAGGTAGGCACTGAACAGGCCGGCCGCGGCGGCACCCGCAAGGCCGAACACCCAGATCATGCGCATCCCTGCGATGAAGAACAGCGAGCCCCACACCATCAGGATCAGCATGGTCTGGCCGAAGTCCGGCTCCATCACCAGCAGCGCGACCAACATCAAGAGCAGCACCAGCGCCATCGAGGTCGCCGGCATCTCCGGCCGCTTGGTCGATTCCGCGAACAGCCAGGCCGCGATGACGACGAACGACGGCTTTGCGATCTCGGAGGCCTGGATGTTGACGCCGAGCAGCGTGATCCAGCGCCGCGAGCCCTTCACCTCAGGGCCGATCGCGAGCGTCACCACGATCAGGATGATGCTGACCGTGAAGATGATCAGCGCGCTGCGGCGGATCGCGCGCGGCGAGAGGAACGAGACGCCAAGCAGCACTAGGCAGGACGGGAGGAGGAACATCACGTGGCGGCTGAAGAAATGGAAGGGATCGAGCCCGATACGGGTCGCAACCGGCGGGCTCGCCGCCAGCGACAGGATCACCCCGGTCAGCATCAGCGCCAGGATGGCGCCCATCAGCGGCTTGTCGACGGTCCACCACCACTCGGAAAAGGGGGTGCGTTCTTCACGGGAGAGCATGGGCGGCCGCTTTCGGACAGAGGTCCGTCCATTGGTCGCCGAGGTTGGTTACCGGGGGGTTAAGGAAGTGGGGGCGTTTGCAGATGATCTTCGCTGCCGCCACAAAACACACTGTCATGCCCCGCGAAGGCGGGGCATCCAGTACGCCGCGGCACCTCGGCTAAAGCACCGTCTCTGGGATACTGGGCGGATTCAACCGCTCGTCGCAACACTCCAGCAAGGAGGTTGCGATGGAGAGCTGTGTGCGGGTGGGTCGTGCTCAGAAGGCCCTGCGAGAGCATTACAGACCGTTCTGGGTCGCGATTGCCTCGGGGCGATCGAGCGAGGATGCTTCGATTGAGGCCGGGGTGTCGCCGGCGGTCGGAGTGCGCTGGTTCCGGAGGGCGGGCGGTATGCCGCCAACACATTTGTCGCGGTCGTCAAAACCCTCATCAGGGCGCTACCTCTCGTTCGCCGAGCGTGAGGAGATCGCCATCTTGCGCGCGCAGGGGCATGGGGTGCGAGCCATAGCTCGCCAGCTCGATCGGCCGCCATGCACGATCTCTCGTGAGCTCCGACGCAATGTGGCGCGTCGCCACGGCGCTGCAGAGTACCGCGCGACCACGGCACAATGGCGCGCTGATCGATCCGCCCGACGACCCAAATTGGCGAAGTTGGCAATCAATCCGGCCCTGCGGGATTATGTGCAAGACCGGCTTGCCGGTATGATCGCCAAGCCGGACGGGAAGCCCCTCCCTGGCCCGAAGGTGGTGTGGAAGGGGCGCCGGGCTGTACATCGGCAAAACCGGCGCTGGGCGACGGCATGGAGCCCGGAACAGATTTCGCGGCGACTTCGGCTCGACTTCCCCGAGGATGAGACGATGCGCATCAGTCACGAGGCGATCTATCAGGCGCTTTATGTGCAGGGACGAGGGGCTTTGCGTCGCGAACTGACGGCCTGCTTGCGCACCGGGCGGGCGTTGCGGATGCCAAGGGCGCGCGCGCGTAAAGGCCGAAGCTTTATTCCTTCCGAGATCATGATCAGTCAGCGTCCGGCGGAGGCCGCCGATCGAGCTGTGCCGGGCCACTGGGAAGGTGACCTCATTATGGGCCTTGGAAGCTCCGCGATCGGCACTCTGGTGGAGCGCACGACCCGTTTTACCATTCTGCTGCATCTACCGCGCATGACGGGCCAGGAACAGGAAGCTGGGGTGAAGAAAGCACTCGCCGGACATGGCGGCTGAGGCCGTGCGCGATGCCATCACCCGCGCAATCGTCACCATGCCAGAGCAACTGCGTCGGTCACTGACTTGGGATCAAGGAGCCGAGCTGGCACAGCATGCACGTCTGAGGATCGATGCAGGCGTACAGGTCTACTTCTGCGACCCTCATAGCCCATGGCAGCGCGGCACCAACGAGAACACGAATGGGTTGCTGCGTCAGTACTTTCCAAAAGGGACCGATCTCAGCATGCACAATGCCGAGGACCTCGAGGCCGTGGCTCTCGCACTCAATACCAGGCCCAGAAAGACGCTCGGCTGGAAAACACCCGCCGAAACTCTCGACCAATTGTTACGGGTGAGCGATACACGGAGTGTTGCGACGAGCGGTTGAATCCGCCCTGGATCGCCCGGTCAAGCCGGGCGACGACAGTGGAGTGTGACGCACGCGTGTTCCCTACACCACCGGCTTCACACCCGGCAGCGCCTGCACCAGCTCGCGGAACTTGGTGCCGCGGATCTCGAAATTGCGGTACTGGTCGAACGAGGCGCAGGCCGGCGACAGCAGCACGACGGCGTCGGTGAGCCCTGAGGCTTCTGCGTCGCGCGCGGCGTGTTCGACGGCAACGTCCAGCGTCTGGCTGATCTCGTGCGCAACCTCGCTGCCCAGCGTTCCCGAAAACTCCTGTGCGGCCTCGCCGATCAGATAGGCCTTGCGAATGCGCGGGAAGAAGGAGGTTAAGCTGGTGATGCCGCCGGCCTTCGGCTTGCCGCCAGCAATCCAGAAGATATCCGCAAAGGACGACAACGCATGCGCGGTCGCATCCGCGTTGGTGCCCTTGGAATCGTTGACGAACAGCACGTTGCCGCGGCGGCCGACCTGCTCCATGCGGTGCGCGAGGCCCGGAAAGCTGCGCAGGCCGTTCTGCAGCACGTCGAGGCCGATGCCCATCGCGAGCGCGGCAGCGGCGGCGCAGGCGGCATTCTGCGCGTTGTGCTGGCCGCGCAGCGAGCCGATGCCGCCGAGAGCGGCGATCTCGCTGCGCGCACCGCCCGAGGTGCGCACGATGTTGCCGTGCTCGACGTAAATCCCGGTGGCCAGCGGATTCTTGACGGAGATGCGCACCACGTTCTTGCCGGCGCGGTCGAGCCGATCGGCGACGTCACGGCAAAAACCGTCGTCGACGCCAACGATCGAGGTGCCGCCGTCCTGCACGCCCGCAACGAGACGCTCCTTCACCGCGGCGTAATGCGCAACCGTGCCGTGGCGGTCGATGTGGTCCTCGCTGACGTTGAGCAGGATGCCGACGGAGGGATCGAGCGAGGGCGTGAGGTCGATCTGGTAGGACGACATCTCGATGACGTGGACGCGACCCATGCGCGGCGGCTCCAGCGACAGGATCGCGGTGCCGATATTGCCGCCCATCTGGGTGTCGTAGCCGGCGACTTTCGTCAGATGCGCAATCAGTGCCGTCGTGGTCGACTTGCCATTGGTGCCGGTGATGGCGACGAATGGCGCATCCGGTGCGTGGCGCCGCCGCTCGCGGCAGAACAGCTCGATGTCGCCGATCAATTCGACGCCAGCCTCGCGGGCCTTCAGCACGCTCCAGTGCGGCACCGGATGGGTCAGCGGCACGCCGGGCGCCAGCACGAGCGCGGCAAAATTCGCCCAGGAGATGTTGCGCAAATCCGCGGTGACGAAACCGACCTGCGCCGCCTTGGCGACGTTCTCGGCATTGTCGTCGGCGGCGATCACCTCGGCGCCACCGGCTTTCAACGCATGGCAGGAGGCGAGCCCCGAACCGCCGAGGCCGAACACAGCGACAGTCTTGCCGGCAAAGGACGTGACCGGGATCATCGATCGATCACCGCAGCTTCAGTGTCGACAGGCCGGCGAGCGCCAGCATCACCGAGATGATCCAGAAGCGGATCACGATCTGCGGCTCGGTCCAGCCGAGCTGCTCGAAATGATGATGGATCGGCGCCATGCGGAAGATGCGCTTTCCGGTGAGCTTGAACGACACCACCTGCACGATGACGGAGACCGCCTCCAGCACGAATAGGCCGCCGATCACCGCGAGCACGATCTCGTGCTTCACCGCGACCGCGATCGCGCCCAGCATGCCGCCGAGCGCGAGCGAGCCGGTGTCGCCCATGAAGATCGAGGCCGGCGGCGCGTTGAACCAGAGGAAGCCGAGGCCGGCGCCCAATAGCGCGCCGCAGAGCACGGCGAGTTCGCCGGTGCCCGCGACATATTTGATCTGGAGATATTCGGCGAACACGGCGTTGCCGGCGAGATAAGCGATCATCGCAAAGCTCGCGGTCGCAATCATCACCGGCACGATGGCGAGGCCGTCGAGACCGTCGGTGAGGTTCACCGCGTTGCCGGAGCCGACGATGACGAAGGCGCCGAAGATGACGAAGAACCAGCCGAAATGCAGCACCGTGTCCTTCAGGAACGGAATCGTCAGCGCAGTGGACGCGGGATCACGGTTCAGCCGCACCAGCGCGTAGCAGGCGACCAGCGCGATCGCCGCCTCGATCAGCAGGCGAAGCTTGCTGCCGAATCCGGTCGTGGTCTGCTTGGTGACCTTGAGGTAATCGTCATAGAAGCCGACGAAGCCGAAACCGAGCGTCACCGCCAGCACGATCCAGACATAGGGGTTGAGCGGGTTGGCCCACAGCACCGTACCGACGGTGAGGCCCGACAGGATCATGAGCCCGCCCATGGTGGGCGTGCCCTTCTTGGCGAGATGCGATTGCGGACCGTCGGTGCGGATCGGCTGGCCCTTGCCCTGACGGATGCGCAAATGATCGATGATCCAGGGTCCGAACAGGAACACGAACAGCGCGCCGGTGACGACGGCGCCGCCGGTGCGGAAAGTGATGTAGCGGAAGACGTTCAGGACCGTGCGGATTGCACCGAAGCCCGGAAATGTGTTGGAGAGCTCGATCAGCCAGTAAAACATTCAGACGGTCCTATGGCGCCTTTGCACGCGCAGCCTTGGCCTTGTTCTCGGCCTTTATCTTGGCCTCGACGTGCCTCACGCGCATTCGCTGGTCTTCATCATCGGGTCGGAGGCGACCTCTGGGGAAACGGACGGCTTCGTGCCGCAAAAGGGGGATTCGGGAACAGCGCCTTCCAAGCAGTTTACGCCTTTGCCTGCAAGGCGGCCACCAGGCCCGGCACAAACTTGTTGACCCAGAACATCTTCTTGCTGCCCTTGACAACCACGACGTCGCCTGCCTTCAGCAGGCGCGCAACCTCATCCGGCTTCAGCGTGACGGGATCGTCGTGCCAGCCGAGCCCCTTGCTTGACGGCAGCACGTCGAAGAGGTGGCGCATCAGGGGCCCGACGCAATAGACGCCGTCGATACCTTCGAGATGCTTGGCAAGGCCGGTATGGTAGCTTGGTGCGTCAGCACCCAGCTCCAGCATGTCGCCGAGCACCGCAATGCGGCGCCCGCCAGACATGTTGCGCGCCTGAAGGCTTTGCAGCGCAGCAGCGACGCTGGCCGGATTGCCGTTGAAACTGTCGTCGATCACGGTGATGCCGCCGACCGCCTGCTCGACGCCGCGGCCGGTCATGATGCCGACCCGGTCGAGCTTGATCGCGAGCGTTGCCGCATCGAGGTTCGCCGCACGGATCGCGGCGAGCGCGGCCAGCGCATTCTGTACGCGGTGCGGCGCGCCCGGCGTGAGGCTGAAGGCGATCTCCTTCTTGCCGAGCTTGGCCACGACCTGCCAGCTCTCGCCATGCGGGGCGTGCGCGATCTCGTGCACCTCGGCATGCTCGCCGAAGCGCACCACCGTGCCTTTCCAATCCGGCGCCTTGATCCCGGCGGGCAGCACCAGCACGCCGTCCTCGGGCAGGCCGAGCGCGATCGATACTTTCTCGCGCCTGATAGCTTCGAGTGAGCCGAGCTTTTCCAGATGCACCGGCTGGACGTTGACGACGAGCGCGACGGTCGGCCGCGTCAACTCGCTGAGCCGCGCGATTTCGCCGGGCTGGTTCATGCCCATCTCGACGACCCAGAGGCTGGCGTCCGGCCTGGCGTTGCACAGCGTCAGCGGCACGCCCCAGAAATTGTTGAAGCTCGACGGGCTGGCATAGGCGTTGGGGTAAGCGGCCAGAAACTCCTTGGTGCTGGTCTTGCCGGCGCTGCCGGTGAGCCCGATCACTGGACCGCCAAAGCGCGCGCGCGCGGCGCGCGCAAGGCCCCACAGGCCGTCGATCAGTGTGTCCTTCACGACGATCTGGGGAATGCGGATGCCCGCGATCTCGTGCGGCACGATCATCGCGACCGCTCCGGAGGCCTCCGCCTTGTCCGCGAACTCCCAGCCGTCACGCGCGCTGGCGAAGGCGGAGACGAAGCCACCGCTTGGCGTGCCGCTCAGCGCGACGAACAGTCTGCCCGGTTTCACCAGGCGGCTGTCCTGGGTGACGAAATCGATCGGCGTATCCGGGAATGATCCGCCGACACCCAGCGCGCGCGCCACCTCGGCAACCGTCCATATCGGCGCGCTCATGCAACCCTCGATGCTAGTGCGGCGGCGACCGCCTCGTGATCACTGAAGGGCAAGATCTCGCCGCCGACGATCTGCCCGGTCTCGTGGCCCTTGCCGGCGATGAGGAGCGCATCGCCCTCCTGCAAGTCCTCGATCGCGACGCGAATGGCCTCAGCGCGGTCGCCGATCTCGCGCGCACCCTTGGCCGCGGCGAGGATCGCGGCACGGATCGCCTCCGGCTTCTCGCTGCGCGGATTGTCGTCGGTGACGATGACGCCGTCGGCGTTCTCGGCCGCGATCTCGCCCATGATCGGCCGCTTGCCGGCATCGCGATCGCCACCGGCGCCGAACACGACGACCAGCCTGCGCGTGGCGTAGGGACGGAGCGCCTGCAAAGCCTTCGCCAGCGCATCGGGTTTATGCGCGTAGTCGACGAAGATCGGCGCGCCGTTGCGCTCGCCGACGCGCTCGAGCCGGCCCTTGGCGCCTTCGAGATGTTCGAGGCTCGCGAACACGTTTGCCGCATCGCTGCCGGTGCCGATGGCAAGGCCGGCCGATACCAGCGCGTTCTCGATCTGAAACTCGCCGACCAGCGGGAGACGGACCGCGTAACGCTTGCCGCGATGCTCGAGCGCGAGCGCTTGCGAAAAGCCCTCGACCTCGGCATCGGCGAGACGAATGCCCTCGCCTGCGCCGTCGCCGTTGCGGCCGACCGCCATCACGCGCAGGCCGCGCGCCTTCGCCGCGTCGATGACGTCCACTGAACAATCATGATCGGCCGAGATCACCGCTGCTCCATCAGGGGCGACCAGCTCGCGGAACAGGCGGAGCTTGGCCGCGAGGTAATGCGCAACGGTCGGATGATAATCCATGTGGTCGCGCGAGAGATTGGTGAAGCCGCCGGCGCAGACGCGCACGCCGTCGAGGCGGTACTGGTCGAGCCCGTGCGAGGACGCCTCGAAGGCGAGATGCGTCACGCCGTCGCGCGCGATCTCGTCGATCTGCCGGTGCAGTGCGATCGGATCCGGCGTCGTCAACGAACCGTAGACGGTGCGCTTGGGCGAGACGAGGCCGATGGTGCCGATGCTGGCGGACGCATGCCCCAGCCGCTCCCAGATCTGGCGCGTGAACGCCGCGACCGAGGTCTTGCCGCTGGTGCCGGTCACCGCGGCAATCGTCGCGGGCTGTGCGGGGAAGAATCTTGCCGCGGCCAGTGCCAGAGCGCGGCGTGGATTGGCGACCGTGACGAACGGCACCTTGCTGCCATCAGGTGCATGGTCGCCGACGACGGCCACCGCGCCTGCGCCGACCGCAGCGTCGATGAAGCGCGCGCCGTCGGTCTTGCTGCCCGCAAGTGCGAAGAAGAGATCGCCCGGCCCGACCTGCCGGCTGTCGAGCGCAAGGCCGGTCACATCGAGCGCCGCGGCAGCGGGCTCGATTGCGGCATCATTGCCTAGCAGTTCGCGCAGCTTCATGGTGTTCCAGTCGACATGCCGTGCCGGAAAGCCGAATCTTCGGAAAAGTCCCGACTCAGCAGCGGCAACGGCCTACCCGGTTGATTACTGGGTTGTCCTGGATGCTGCAAGAATAAGGCGGTCGGACGGCGGCAGGTCGAACCGCGGCTCGACGCCCAGAAGCGGCGCGATTCGCTCGATCACCTTGCCGCCCGTCGGCACCGCGTTCCAGCCGGACGTGATGAAACCCTTGGTTTCAGGAATCGCCTGCGGCTCGTCCAGCATGATCAGGATGTGATATTTTGGATCGTCGCAGGGCATGACCGCGGTGAAGGAGTTGAGCACCCGCTTCTTGGCATAGCGGCCGTTGATGACCTTCTCGGACGTGCCGGTCTTGCCGCCCACGTAGTAGCCCTTGATGTCCGCGGTCTTGGCGGTACCGATCTCGGCATTGAGCCGCATCAGATACCGCATCTTGTCGCTGGTATCCTGCTTGATCACGCGCTTGGCCAGCGCCGCCGCTTCGGTTTCGCTGCGCTTCATGAATGTCGGCGGAATGAGATAGCCGCCGTTCACCAGCGCGTTGATGCCCATCACCGCCTGGAGCGGCGCCACCGAGAGGCCCTGGCCGAACGCGGCGGTGACCGTGTTCAGCTCGCTCCAGCGGCGCGGGATCAGCGGCGCCGCGCTCTCCGGCAGCTCGGTGCGCAGCCGCGTCAACTGGCCCATCTTGGCGAGGAACGCCTTGTGCGCCTCGACCCCCTGGCTGAGCGCGATCCGCGCCGCGCCGATGTTGGACGAGTAGGTGAACACTTCCTTGGTGTTGATGAAACGCCCGAGCGGGTGGCTGTCGTGGATGGTGAACTTGCCGTAGTGCAGATTTCCGCGCGCATCCCACGACGAATTCAGGTTGATCTTGCCGGAATCGAGCGCCATCGCCAGCGTGAACGCCTTGAAGGTCGAGCCCATCTCATAGACGCCCGTGGTCAGACGGTTGATGCGGTCGGGGTCGTGCGCTTCCTTCGGATTGTTGGGATCGAAGTCCGGCAGCGAGACCATCGCGACGATCTCGCCGGTCTTGACGTTGGAGACGATGCCGGAGGCGGCCTTGGCGTGGAACTTGTCCTTGGCCTTCAACAGCTCGTCGCGGAGCGCGTGCTCGACGCGCAGATCGACCGAGAGCTCGATCGGCTTTTGCAACCGGTCGGTGGCAAAGCCGGCGCGGTGGAGATCGGCGAGCCCTTGATTATCGAGCCACTTCTCCAGGCCGGCGATGCCCTGGTTGTCGATATTGACGAGGCCGATGAGGTGGGCGACTTCGTTGCCGGTCGGATAGACGCGCTTGTTCTCACGCAGGAAGCCGATGCCGGGAATGCCGAGCTTGTGGATGTCCTGCTGCTGCTTCGGCGTGACCTCGCGTTTGAGCCAGACAAAGCCCTTGCGCGTCTTCAGACGCTCGCGCACCTCGGCCTCGTCGAGGTCGGGAACGGTGGCGGTCAGAAGCTCGATCGCCTCGTCCTTGTCGATGATGCGGCGTGGCTCGCCGAACAGGCTCGCCGCCTTGACGTCGGTTGCCAGGATCGCACCGTTGCGGTCGACGATGTCAGGCCGCGCGGTCGCGACCACTTCCTGCGCCGCGGCGCGGCGGGCACCGTGGGCGTCGGCGCCGATCGCGAACATCACGAGGCGGCCGCCGATCAGGGCATAGACCGAGGCGAAGGCGAGCATTGCGAGGCCAACGCGCGCGCGTGCCTTCGCGGCGCGATCGACATTGCGCCCGTAGAGCAGGCTGCGGATCAGCCGCTGCCGCCAGGGCTCGGTCGGCTTTTCCATGGGTTTTGCCGGGATCGGAGCGCTCATTGATTGTCCTCCGGCTGAGGCACGGAGCCCGTCACGGTCTCGGGATCGCTGGCGGCTTCGATGGTGTTGAGCATCGCTCCGATCGGGTCGGGTTCGCCCGGTCTGAACATCCGCGGCGGGCGCTCCGGCAGGTTCTTCAGCGAGTCATATTGCGTGCCGTTGACCGGCTTCAGCGACAGATGCCGGTCGGACAATCCTTGCAGGCGCAAGGGCGCATCGAGCTTGGCCCATTCGGCGCGCAGCGAGGCGATCGCATCGCGCTGCTCCCGGATTTCCGCATGCAGCCGCAGCACCTTCTCGGTGCGCGCGGTGGAGTCCATCTTGATCCGGTAGACATGGGCCGCCGCGAAGATCAGCGCGCCGATGACGAGGAGGTGGATGAAGCGCATGCGCTAGCCACCCCTCATGACGTCGGAGAGCCTTGGCCAGGACGATGGCTCGCCATCGTCATGCGCGGGCGCCGAGGTGCGCTCGGCGGCGCGCAGCTTTGCGGAGCGCGCACGCGGGTTATGCGCCACTTCGTCCTCACCGGCGACGACCGGCCGCCGCGTCAGCAGCTGGAAGCTCGGCGCGGCCTGCGCGACTTCCGGCAGATGCCGCGAGCCGCCGCCGCTCTTCGAACGTGAGGCGAGAAAATTCTTGACGATGCGGTCTTCCAGCGAATGGAACGAGACCACGACGAGGCGGCCGCCGGGCTTGAGCACGCGTTCGGCCGCAGCGAGCGCCGTCTGGAGTTCCTCGAGCTCTTCGTTGACGAAGATGCGCAGCGCCTGGAACGTCCGCGTCGCCGGGTGAATGTCGCCGGGCTTCGAGCGCACGACCCTGCCGACGAGATCGGCGAGCGCGCGCGTGGTCGTGAACGGCCTCTCCTGCCGATCTGCAACGATGGCACGGGCGATGCGCCGCGAATGCCGCTCCTCGCCGAAGAGATAGATGATGTCGGCGAGATCGCCTTCGGAGGCACGCGCGACGACGTCCGCCGCGGTCGGGCCCGCCTGCCCCATCCGCATGTCGAGCGGACCGTCGAGACGGAAGGAGAAGCCGCGGCCGGCCTGATCGAGCTGCATCGAGGACACGCCGACATCCATCACGATGCCATCGACGGTGTCGACGCCCCGCGCCGCGCAGACTTCCGCGAGGTTGGAGAAGCGGTCTTCGACCAGCGTGAGCCGGCCGGCGGAGCGTTCGACGAGCTCGGCACCGCCAGCGATCGCAGTACGATCGCGGTCAATCGCAATGAGCCGGGTTCCCGGCATGTCGAGAATGGCGCGGCTGTAGCCGCCGGCGCCGAAAGTGGCATCGACATAGATGCCACCTTCGCGCGGGGCGAGATGGTCGATGGCCTCGCGGCCGAGAACCGGAATGTGCGGAGCCGAGCTCATGCGCCACGCCTGCCGAACGCCCAGCCTGACGTCGATGCCAGATCGGGAACGAAACAGCCCATGACGCCTCGAATGATTTTGCGTCGCGGCGGTTCCACGACAAGGCCCTCGTCCTACATGATTACCGAGTCCGGTCGTCCCGGGCGGCAAACCCAGTGTTCCCAGCGAATTTTGTCGGGCAGCCATGGGATTTCGAGCCAAAATACGCTTTGGCCGCCTCCGGACGCGGGTCGGCACTTCATCTCTCAGTAACGGCCCTTAGCGTTAAGAAAGCGTTGATCGCCTCGCGACAAGTCTAAAAGGTGACGTCGTGGTGATGCTTCATCCACACACATGCGCCAAAATGCATTCGTTAACCGCGGCGCGCGATTGCGCGCGGCCGAGGGTAAAGGAATAGTAAAGAGAAGGGCTTGGCCCACACTCTCCGTCCAACTCGAGCTGTCCATGCCGTCCGGTTCGTCCACGCCGTCTGGATCTGATTCGAAGCGTCAACGCGTTCTGCCGGTTCCCAAGGCCGCTGCAGGCATGCGGACGTTCGATCCGGATTCCTCGATCGTCTCCGATATCATCCCTTCGCCGAACCATGGCGAGCGCGCCAAGGGACGGCAGCCGGACATGATCGTGCTGCACTACACCGGCATGCCCGATGTCGAGGGCGCGCTGGCGCGGCTGTGCACGGCGGGGACTGACGTGTCGGCACATTACGTCGTGCTGGAGGACGGCCGCATCGTGCAATGCGTGCCCGAGGCCAGGCGCGCCTGGCACGCCGGCGTCTCGTCCTGGGCCGGCGAGGACGACATCAACTCCTGCTCGATCGGCATCGAGATCATCAATCGCGGGCATGACTGGGGCTATCCGGAGTATCCACTGCGCCAGATCGCCGCCGTGATCGCGCTGTGCCGCGGCATCATGCTCCGCCGCAAGGTGCCGCCGCACCGGGTGCTCGGCCATTCCGACGTCGCGCCCGCGCGCAAGAAGGATCCCGGCGAAAAATTTCCGTGGCATTCGCTTGCCAATTCCGGCGTCGGCCACTGGGTGACGCCCGCCCCGGTCGTGCGCGGCGAGACCTTGATGCTCGGCACCATCAGCGACGCCGTGCTGAGCATGCAGCAGGCGCTCGCCAGATACGGCTACGGCGTGCCGCTGACCGGCAAATACGATGCTGCGACCATGGAAGTCATCACCGCCTTCCAGCGCCACTTCCGCCCGGCGCGGCTGGATGGCGTCGCCGATCATTCGACGCTGTCGACATTGCAGGCGTTGCTGGCGAGCCTTCCGCAAGAGGGGACGCCTGTCGCGTCGAAGTGACGACGACGGCCACATACTTCGTCATTGCGACGAAGCAATCCAGACTGTTCCGGCGGAGAGACGCTGGATTGCTTCGCGGAGCCTGTCATCGGGCCGCGCTTCGCGCGGACCCGTTGGCTCACAATGACGGAGCTCGTGGCGACTATCCCATCTCCCTCACCCGTCGCGCATACAGCCGCCGCAACGGCTCCAGCTGCGTCGCCTCCGTCGCCGCCCGATACGCCTCGCGCGCCTCGTCCTTGCGGCCGAGCCGCCGCAACAGATCCGCGCGCACCGCGGGCAACAGCTCGTAGCCATCAAGCCCGCCGCGCGCGGTGATCGCGTCGACAAGAGCGAGCGCACGTGAAGGTCCATCGACCATCGACACCGCCGCGGCATGATTCAGCTCGATCACCGGCGAGGGACTGATGCGCAGCAAAACCTCATAGAGCCCCGCAATCTGCCGCCAATCGGTCTCCTCAAAGCTGATCTCGCGCGCATGCAGCGCCGCGATCGCGGCTTGCACGGCATAGGGTTGCGGCCGGCCCGGCAGGCGCAGCGCGTCCTCCACCAGGAGCAGGCCCTCCTCGATCTGCGCGCGATCCCACAGCGAGCGATCCTGTTCCTCTAGCAGCACGATATCGCCGGCCGGTGTCTCGCGCCCGCCGCGGCGCGCATCGTGCAGCAGCATCAACGCCAGCAGGCCCTTGATGCCGGCACGATCGGGCATCAACCGGTCGAGCAGGCGGCCGAGCCGGATCGCCTCGACGACGAAATCGGGCCGCATCAGGCCCGTCCCCGAGGTCGCCACGTAGCCTTCGGTGAAGACGAGATAGATCACGGCGAGCACGCCGTCGAGCCGCAGCGCCAGCGCGTCGCGCTCCGGCACTTCGTAAGGAATACCGGCGAGACGGATCTTCTGCTTGGCGCGAACGAGGCGTTGGGCCATCGCCTCCTCGCTGACGAGAAAGGCGCGCGCGACCTGCGCGGTGGACAGCCCGCAGACGGTGCGCAGCGTCAGCGCGACCTGGACTTCGGCTGCGAACGCGGGATGGCAGCAGGTGAAGATCAACCTGAGCATGTCGTCGTCGAGCATGGCCGGCGGCTCGTCAGGCGCTTGCGCGTTCAGCTCGAGCTCGTGCACCAGCGCTTGCTGCTTGCCGCGAAAGATGGCCTGGCGGCGAATGCGGTCGATCGCCTTGTTGCGCGCGACATTGACCAGCCAGGCGCGCGGATTGTCGGGGGCCTCACATGCCGGCCAGCGTTCCAGCGCGACGGCAAACGCATCCTGAAGCGAATCCTCGGCGAGATCGAAATCACCGACGAGGCGGATCAGCGTGGCCAGCGCCCGCCCCGCCTCGTCACGGAAGATGGCTTCGATCTCGGAAGGGGTCATGTCACACGATCACTCTCCTCCCGTCATTCCCGGGCGCGGCAAGGCCACGAGCCCGGAATGACGAAGGTGAGAGTTGTCACTTCTCATACACCCAGATCGGCCGCACCTCGATCGACCCGATGCGCGCACTGGGAATCCGCGCCGCAATCTCGATCGCGGCGTCGAGATCCTTGGCCTCGATCAGATAGTAGCCGCCGAGTTGCTCGCGCGTTTCCGCGAACGGACCATCGGTCGTCAGCGTCTTGCCGTCGCGCACGCGCACCGTGGTCGCGGTCGTGGTCGGCCGGAGCCGATCGCCGGCCTTGAAATTGCCGTTCCGGATGATGGATTGCGTGAAGGCCTCATACTCCGCCGACATCTTCTGAGTGGTTCCCGTGTCAATCTTCGCGTACTCGGCCTCGTTCTGGTAGATCATCAGCAGATACTGCATCGCTTCACTCCTGTTGTTCGGCTCTCTCGCCGGCATCCAGTCGAACGGGGCACGCTCCAAACGACATCTTCAGGATAAATTATTTCGGGCCAAGCGTGCGCGGCGATATCGGCTTGACGGAACCGTCACAAATGCTCCATGCGTAGACCGTCAGTCGGCCGGACGGCCGCTCCGGCAGGGGCCGAAAGGCCGCCGGGGAGGAAAGTCCGGGCTCCCTTGACATGCGGTGCCGGATAACGTCCGGCGGGGGTAACCCCAGGGAAAGTGCCACAGAAAACGAACCGCCCGCCTTCGCCCCTTCGGGCTATGGCGTGACAAGCCCGCGAGGCTCGCCACGCCGAAGCAGCGCAAGCTGCATAGGCGGGTAAGGGTGAAAAGGTGCGGTAAGAGCGCACCGCGGCTGCGGCAACGGAGCCGGCATGGTAAACCCCACCGGGAGCAAAACCGAATAGGGACGGCGTAGCGGGCTGTTCGCGCAAGCGATAACGCCGCGGGGCGATGTCAGGCCCGCCGTCCGGGTAGGTTGCTCGAGGCCATGTGCAAACATGACCCCAGAGGAATGGCCGTCACGTACCGTTCGCGCAAGCGGGCGGTGCCCTACAGAACCCGGCTTACAGGCCGGCTGATGTTCTAAAGCGTTTTCGAGCGAAGTGGGTTTCCGGTTCGCGTGAAGAAAACGCCTCTTGCTGAGCAAGCAACGAGAGGTTCGGCGTGAATGCGCCGGGCCCCTCACCATTTTAGGGGCAAGCGCAGCCATTTAAATGGCGTCATTCCGGGGCGCGAAGCGAGAGCCCGGAATCCATCGGACGGCACAGTTGGTGGAGGAATGGATTCCGGGTTCGTGCCGCGCACGCCCCGGAATGCGATGTAGCGGCCGGCCGCGCGATGTAGACTCTGTCGCCGCGTCAGGCCGCGCGCGTATTCGCCTTCACGAGGACGGGTGCAAGCTCGCCGGCCTCGCGCCGCAGCTTGCTCGCCTCGAAACCGTGCATGCCAAGCTGCCATTGCAGCCCGACGATGGCGCCCTTGGTCGGTTGCAGTAATGCGAGCGACGCGAACAGGGTCACCGGCAGCCACACCGCGAGTTGCAGCCACTCCGGCGGCGCGTAGGCCGTCTCGACCGCGAGGATGGCCGGCACCACGAGATGGCCGACGATGACCATCACGAGGTAAGCCGGAAAATCATCGGCGCGTTGGTGGAACAGCTCCTCGCCGCAGTGGTCGCAAGCGTGAGCCACTTTCAGGAAGCGGCCGAACAGGTGCCCTTCCCCGCAATTCGGGCATTTGCCGCCGAAGCCGCGCCACATCGCCTTTGCCAGAGAGACCGTCGCCATGACCACACCTCTTCCTTTTCAACGATCCATACAATAATATATTGCATCCATACATTCAAAGGATGTGAGCCTATATTGCATGGATTGGACCCCTACAATCTCGGAGCTCTCGGGCCCGCGCTACCAGCGCATCGTCGAAGCCATGGAGGCCGACATTGCCGCAGGGAGGCTGGTGCGCGGCCAGCAATTGCCGACGCAGCGGGCACTCGCGAAAGCACTCGGCATCGATCTCACCACGGTGACGCGCGCCTACACCGAAGCCCGGCGCCGCGGCATCATGGAAGCCCGGGTCGGACAGGGCTCGTTCGTGTCGGAGACCAGCGCGCGCCGTGCGGTCGACATGCCGCATCCCGTCGCGATTGATCTCTCGATGAATGTGCCGCCGCATCCGCTGGAGGCGCAGCTCGACGAGCGCATCATCGCCGGAATGGAGTCCATCCGCGCGCAATCGGGCCTGACGGCGCATCTCAACTATCAACCGCCCGGCGGCAGCGCGCATGAGCGCGAGATCGCAGCGCGCTGGATGCGCGCACGCGTTCCGCATGCACATGCCGACAGGCTCGTGATCTTTCCGGGCGCGCAAACGATCCTGTTCAACGTGCTCGCCCATCTCGCGCGGCCCCACGAAATCGTGCTGACGGAAGCGCTCACCTTTCCCGGCATCAAGGCCGCCGCCGCACGGCTCGGCGTCAAGCTCGTCGGTGTCGCCATGGATGACGGCGGCATCCTGCCCGACGCGCTGGCGAAGGCCTGCCGCGCGCACAGCCCGAAGGCCGTCTATCTCATTCCGACGCTGCACAATCCGACCACGGCGACATTGTCCGCCGAGCGGCGGAATGCGATCGCAAAGATCATCAGCGATGCCGGTACGACGCTGATCGAGGACGACGCCTACGGGCTGCTCGATCGCTCGGCATCGCCGATCGCGAACCTCATTCCGGAGCGGACTTATCTCGCGACCACGCTGTCAAAATGCATCGCGCCGGCGCTGCGCGTCGCCTATCTGTTGGCGCCCGACAACGACGCGCAGCAGACGATGCGCAGCCATCTGCAGGCCACCGTGCAGATGCCGGCGCCGCTGATGGTCGCGCTGGTCACGCATTGGATCGAGACCGGCATTGCCGACCGCATCATCACCGCCATCCGCAACGAGGCAGTCGGCCGCCAACAGCTCGCGCAGCGGGCGCTGAAGGGGTTTAAGTTCCTGGCCAAGCCGGCCGCTCATCATCTCTGGCTACGGCTGCCGGAGGCCCGGTCCGATGTCGTGGGGCATCTCTTGCGGAATGGACTCGCGGTGGTCGACGGCGAAGCCTTCACCGTGGATGGAACACCGCCTCATGCGGCGCGCCTCTCGCTGGGCGCAGCGCGCAACCGGGCGGAATTGACCGAGGCGCTGCGCATCCTGGTCAGCGCGCTGCAAAAGCGCACCGACACCAGGCAGATCGTCTAGCAGGCTGTTGAAGAAGTAGCCAATCGGCGGGCGATAAAAGGAATGTCGTCGCCGCCTTCGAGGCATATCTTACCTTCGAGCGAGCCATCGGCGAGCTCTTCTGCCCAACCACGGCCTTTTGCGGGCTCCATCTCGTCGTTGCCATCCCATGTGAACTCGACGGCATCGCCTTCGCAACGGCCGTATATTGCCCCGGTGAGACAATCCAGGGCGAACTCGCCACCGTCGTTTGTGAACAGGATGTAAGAGCCCGACCCGGCCATGTCGTGATCGGGCGTTTCCACGACGCGCCATTTGCCCCGCACGCTCATAGCTGCACCGCCAGCAGCTTGGGCAGGCGGATCAGATTGTAGGCGGCAAGCGCCAACGTAAAGACGGCGTCCACACGCTCGCGCCCTCGCAGCTTTACCTTGGCCAGACCGGCGGAACTCTTGATCCATCCGAACACTTCCTCAATCCGCTTGCGGCAGCGTTGGCTGATCTCGTAGCCGGCATGGCGGGTGGAGCGGGCATCGACCGCCGTCTTGCGCGGGACGCCTGTCTTGCTGAGGTGTCCGTCGATTGCGATGTGCGGCGTCACCGATCGTTCTCTCAAGTCGTGCACGAACTGCGTAACGTCATAAGCCTTGTCCGCGCCGAGCGTGACCCGCCGGCCTCTGGGATGGCAATTATCAATCAACGCCAGCGCTGTCTCTCGTTCGGCCGTACCGGTGGCCTGGCTGACAATGCCGCCGACCGCCAAACCATGGCGATTTTCCATCAGAGCATGCCCCATGTAGCAGAGCTTGGCCGGCTGCCCATCGCCCTTCTTGTACAGCCGAGCCTCCGGATCGGTGGTGCTTTGGTGCGTCTTGTTTGAACGCTTCTCCTTGTGGAAGCTGCGCTCAGCGTTACGTCCCGGCCCCCCACTGTCGTTGTCGCCTCCATCCCTTCTGCGGAAGCTCTTGATCGAAGCCCACGCCTCAATCAGCGTGCCGTCCACCGAGAAGTGGTCGCTCGACAATAGCCGCTTCACTTTCGGCTGAGCCATTACCGCGGAGAGGAACTTAGCGGCGATCTCACCCTCTAGCAGCCGGTCGCGGTTCTTGGAAAAGGTCGAGTGGTCCCACACCGGATCGTCCACGCCAAGACCGACAAACCAGCGGAACAACAGGTCGAACTCCAGCCGCTCCATCAATTGTCGTTCCGAGCGGATGCCATAGAACGCCTGCAACAACATCGCCCGAAGCAGCCTCTCCGGTGCAATCGAGGGTCGGCCAAAGTCCGTGTAAAGCCCCGCAAATGCCTTCGATAGATCGTCCAGCGCAGCGTTCACAATCTCCCGGATCTTCCGTAAGGCGTGATCCGGGCGAACCCGCGCTTCAAGATCCACGTAACTGAAGAGCGATCCAGACCGCTCGTCCGATCCCCGCATCATGGCCTCCCGATTCAACTATCGAGAGAATCACGTCCACTGCCATCCTGCCAGAGACTTCTTCAACAGCCTGCTAGACTCTTTATTGATGATGACGACGGTGGCGTGGGCGAACCACCGGCGCAACGGCTGCAGGATAAGCCGCATAGGCCTCGCTCGGGGCCACCGCCTCGCCGCGGGCTGCGCGCCCCGCGGGCGTGAGCTGGCCGCCATTGAGCACATCGCGGTCGGGATGCGCGGCCTGATAGGCTGCAGGCTCGGAAAACTGCGCCTGCGCCAATGTCGGCGTCAGGGCGGCGGCCGATAACAGCGCGGCCGCAACGGCAATGTTCATGCGGGTCATGATCATGCTCCATCATCTCATCAGGGACGGTGCGGCGTGACGCCCGGCAGGCCCCAGGATTAAAGTACGAGCGTCATGTAGGCACGTCTTCCGCGAACGCCCGCCGCTGGGGATCACGCTTGCGTGCGGTTTTGAAATTGACCTTCGCGGCCGCATCTGTGCTATGCGCCAGATGACGATCAAAAGCGGGATCGCGTTCGGCATCGCCGCTAACGACAGGAAATGATTGGTGGAAACGTCCACTTACGCGCTGCTGCTGTTCGGCGCGCTGGCCGGCGGCTTCGTCTCGGGACTGGCCGGCTTCGGCACGGCACTGATGGCGCTCGGCATCTGGCTCTATGTGCTGCCGCCGTCGCTTGCGGTGCCGCTGGTGCTGATCTGCTCGGTGATCGCGCAAACCTCAACGCTACCGTCGATGTGGAAGAGTTTTGACCTCTCGCTGGTCTGGCCGTTCCTGATCGGCGGACTGATCGGCGTGCCACTGGGAACGATGATGGTCGCCTCGGCCGATCCAAAAGTGTTCAAGCTGAGCGTCGGCGTGCTGCTCCTGATCTTCTCGAGCGCGCTGTATCTGAACAAGAGGCCGCTCGCGATCAAGTTCGGCGGCCGGATCGCCGACGGCGCGATCGGCTTCGCCGGCGGCATTCTTGGCGGCCTCGCCGGACTGTCGGGCCCGCTGCCGATCCTGTGGGCCAACATCCGCGGCTGGAACAAGCACGAGCGACGCGGCATCTTCCAGCTCTTCAATTTCACGGTGCTCGCGACCGCGCTCGCGTTGCAGACCGCGTCGGGCCTTGTCGAACTCAAAGTGGTCTGGCTCGCGCTGGTCGCGTTTCCGGGCACACTGATCGGCGCATGGGCAGGCGCGCGGGTCTATCACGCCCTGAGCGACAAGCATTTTGGCGATGTCGTGCTCGGCCTCCTATTTCTGTCGGGCCTCGGCCTCGTCTGGAATAGTGTTGGCACGCACTAACAGGCTGTTGAAGAAGTCTCTGGCAGGATGGCAGTGGACGTGATTCTCTCGATAGTTGAATCGGGAGGCCATGATGCGGGGATCGGACGAGCGGTCTGGATCGCTCTTCAGTTACGTGGATCTTGAAGCGCGGGTTCGCCCGGATCACGCCTTACGGAAGATCCGGGAGATTGTGAACGCTGCGCTGGACGATCTATCGAAGGCATTTGCGGGGCTTTACACGGACTTTGGCCGACCCTCGATTGCACCGGAGAGGCTGCTTCGGGCGATGTTGTTGCAGGCGTTCTATGGCATCCGCTCGGAACGACAATTGATGGAGCGGCTGGAGTTCGACCTGTTGTTCCGCTGGTTTGTCGGTCTTGGCGTGGACGATCCGGTGTGGGACCACTCGACCTTTTCCAAGAACCGCGACCGGCTGCTAGAGGGTGAGATCGCCGCTAAGTTCCTCTCCGCGGTAATGGCTCAGCCGAAAGTGAAGCGGCTATTGTCGAGCGACCACTTCTCGGTGGACGGCACGCTGATTGAGGCGTGGGCTTCGATCAAGAGCTTCCGCAGAAGGGATGGAGGCGACAACGACAGTGGGGGGCCGGGACGTAACGCTGAGCGCAGCTTCCACAAGGAGAAGCGTTCAAACAAGACGCACCAAAGCACCACCGATCCGGAGGCTCGGCTGTACAAGAAGGGCGATGGGCAGCCGGCCAAGCTCTGCTACATGGGGCATGCTCTGATGGAAAATCGCCATGGTTTGGCGGTCGGCGGCATTGTCAGCCAGGCCACCGGTACGGCCGAACGAGAGACAGCGCTGGCGTTGATTGATAATTGCCATCCCAGAGGCCGGCGGGTCACGCTCGGCGCGGACAAGGCTTATGACGTTACGCAGTTCGTGCACGACTTGAGAGAACGATCGGTGACGCCGCACATCGCAATCGACGGACACCTCAGCAAGACAGGCGTCCCGCGCAAGACGGCGGTCGATGCCCGCTCCACCCGCCATGCCGGCTACGAGATCAGCCAACGCTGCCGCAAGCGGATTGAGGAAGTGTTCGGATGGATCAAGAGTTCCGCCGGTCTGGCCAAGGTAAAGCTGCGAGGGCGCGAGCGTGTGGACGCCGTCTTTACGTTGGCGCTTGCCGCCTACAATCTGATCCGCCTGCCCAAGCTGCTGGCGGTGCAGCTATGAGCGTGCGGGGCAAATGGCGCGTCGTGGAAACGCCCGATCACGACATGGCCGGGTCGGGCTCTTACATCCTGTTCACAAACGACGGTGGCGAGTTCGCCCTGGATTGTCTCACCGGGGCAATATACGGCCGTTGCGAAGGCGATGCCGTCGAGTTCACATGGGATGGCAACGACGAGATGGAGCCCGCAAAAGGCCGTGGTTGGGCAGAAGAGCTCGCCGATGGCTCGCTCGAAGGTAAGATATGCCTCGAAGGCGGCGACGACATTCCTTTTATCGCCCGCCGATTGGCTACTTCTTCAACAGCCTGCTAAAGCATGATCCGGAAAAGCGCGTAGCGGTTTTCCGAAAAGATCATGCTCAAACAACAACCTAAAGCGCGATGACGATTCATCCTAATCTCATCGCGCTTTAGGCGGGCACGCGTGCGGGAGGCGCGACTGGCTCGGTCCCCGCCTGCTCCATGGGTTGCTCCGGACGGGGCGATACCAGTCGCTTCATGAATTCGCGGCGCAACAACCACAAGCTCAGCGCAGCCTGGAGCGTCGTCGCAGCGATCGACAAGTACCACACGTGCTCCATGCGGAAGCCCGGCCGCGTCGACAGCCAGATCGCCGGCAGCGAATAAGTGAACACGCGCGTCGCCGAGCTCAACAGCACCGGCTTGGTGTTACCGAGGCCCTGGAACATGCTCGAGCAGGTGAAGATCAGGCCCTGCGCCACCATGTTGAGCGAGATGATCCGCAGGAACAGGAAGGCGATCTCCATCGTCTCCCTGTCGTTCGAGAATCCGGCGAGCAGCAGTTCCGGCTTCAGCTGCGCAAGAATCATGAAGCCGATCATCACGACGGTGGTGATCAGCGCCGCCTTGACGAAGGTTTCGCGCACGCGCGCGCCGTTTGCAGTGCCGACGTTCTGGCCGGCGATCGGCCCGGCCGCCAGCGCGACCGCGAGCGCCGGCATCTGGATCAGGCCGAGCACGCGCTGTCCGATGCCGAATCCCGCCTGCGCCGCCGCGCCGAAATCGCGCAGCACGTAGTAGACCACCGCCATGAGGATGAACATCATCGCGAATTCGCCGCCGGCGGGCAGCCCGACATTGAGGATGCGCTTCAAATGGCGCGGCTGCGGGCGCCACTGCGTCGCGTCGAACGCGACGTAGCGCTCGACCTTGCGGAAGTACGCCAGCAGCATCAGGACGCCGATCACCACCGCGATCGAGCTTGCCAGCCCCGCGCCGGCAACGCCGAGTGCGTAGCCCGTGCCCCAGCCCGCGATCAGCACCGGCGCCAACGCAATGTTGATGACGACCGCGAGCGCCTGCACCAGCATGGCGGGACGCACGATGCCGGTCGCGCGCAGCGCAGACGCCATCACCTGTGTGGCGAATTGCAACGCGAGCGCCGGCATGAACCACAACAGATAGATGGTCCCCGCCTCGATCGTCGCCTGGTCCGCGGCAATCGAACGCATGTAGAGGCGCGACAATGCTGCTCCCATGGCCAGAGTCAGCAAGCCGAACAGCACCGACAGCGCGATCGCCTGGTTGAAGATCAAATTGGCGTCCTGCCGATCCTTGCGTCCCACCGCATGTGCGATCAGCGCAACGGTGCCAACGCCGAGCACCTGCATCAGCGCGTTGACGAGAAATCCGGCGTTGCCGGCCGCGGCGACGCCCGCGACCGCCGCATCGCCCAGTCCCGAGACGAAGTAGAGATCGACCAGCTGGCAGACCATGATCGTGACCATGCCGACCATGATCGGCGGCGCCATGTGCAGGATGTGGCTCACGATGGAGCCGTTTGTCAGGTCTTTCATGTCCGTCCATCCTTGGCGCCGTAACATCGGGACGTTCGCCCCTGCCGCGCGCCTCATTCCGCTGCTGCGATATGTCCGAGCTCCACCACCTGGCGCTCGAACAGGCCGCGATAGATGCCGCCGGGCTTGGCCGCGAGCACCGCATGCGTGCCCTGCTCGACGATCTCGCCGCGGTCGAACACCAGGATGCGATCGAGGCTCTTCACCGTTGACAGGCGGTGCGCGATCACGATCGAGGTGCGGCCCTTCATCAGCCGCTCCATCGCCTGCTGGATCAGCGCCTCAGATTCCGAATCGAGGCTCGAGGTCGCCTCGTCCAGGATCAGCACCGGCGCATCCGCCAGGAAGGCGCGCGCCAGCGCGACGCGCTGCCGCTCGCCGCCCGACAGCTTCACACCGCGCTCGCCGACCAGCGTGCCGTAGCCCTTGGGCAGGCGCAGGATGAAGTCGTGCGCATTCGCAAGCCGCGCCGCCTGCTCGATCGCCTGCAGGCTGGCACCCGGACGGCCATAGGCGATGTTCTCGGCGAGCGAGCGGTGGAACAGGATCGGCTCCTGCTGCACGATCGCGATCTGGCTGCGCAGCGATTGCTGCGTGGCCAGCGCGATGTCCTGGCCGTCGATCAGCACGCGGCCGCCGGAGACGTCGTAAAGCCGCTGCACCAGCTTGACGAAGGTCGTCTTGCCGGAGCCGGAGCGGCCGACGAGACCGACCCGCTCGCCGGCGCGGATCGTCAGCGACAGCCCGTCATATAGCGGCGCGCGATGGCCGCCATAAAGGAACGTGACGTCGTCGAACACGATCTCGCCGCCCTCGATCGCGATCGGCCGCGCGTCGGAAGCATCCGCAATGCCGATCGGCTCCTCGTGGATCGCCACCAGCTCGTCCATGTCGTTGACCGAGCGCTGAAGGTTGTTGATGTGCATGCCGACGTCGCGCAAGTAGGCGTGGATGACGTAGTAGCTCGTCAGCACATAGGTGACGTCGCCGGGCGAGGCGTGACCTGACATCCACAGCAGCACCGATCCGCCGATCACGGACGCGCGCAGGCACAGCAGCAAGGAAAGCTGCGACATGGCCGTGTAATTGTAGCGCAGCCAGGTCCGCCGCACGCGCACGCGCCAACGGCCAACGACGCGGGCGAGCCGCGCTTCCTCGCGCGCTTCGGCACCGAACGACTTCACCACGGCGTTGCAGGTCAGCGCATCCGCCAGCGTGCCTCCGACCTTGGTATCCCAGGCATTGGAGACGCGGGCCGCCGGCGCGATGTAGCGGGTCGAGAACACGACCGTGATCGTGACGTAGAAGATCGCCCCGAGCGCGATCACCAGGCCGAGCGAGGCCCAGTGCATGCCGATCAGGACCATCGAGCCGATCAGCACCAGCAGCGACGGCGCCAGCGCCAGCAGGATGGTGTCGTTGAGCAGGTCGAGCGCCCACATGCCGCGCGTGATCTTGCGCACCGTGGAGCCGGCAAAGGAGTTCGCGTGCCAATCGGTCGAGAAGCGCTGCACGCGGGTGAACGCGTCCTGCGCGACATCGGACATGATCTTCAACGTGAACGGCACGATCGCCTGGAGGCCGACGAGCCGCAGCACCATCGAGGCCGCGCCCAGCGCCACAATGGCGCCGAACGCCATGAGCGCCGCGTGGCGCGCGTCCGGATCGGACGGGCCGCGCGTCAGCGCATCGACCAGATGCCCGGAGAATACCGGCATGAACAGGTCGGCGATGGTCGCACCCAAGAGGCCGCCGGCCACGATGAGGCCGCGCCCGGGCTGCTTCAGCCAGTGCCGGAACACGAAGGGCAGCACCACGCGAATCGCGGCGGGCTTTTTGGACAGAGCGGTCATGACATCATCCGGCCGCACGCGCGGGCCGGCTCCATCGATGGACGCAGGCCGGCCGCGAGGGCCGAAACGGCGTCACTCAAAACTGACTTTGACTTGGGAAGCGGAGCGATCGGGGCGCTTGGCCGAAACCTTGGCCCAATCGAAGCTGGCGGAAAGGGCCCCTACGAGGCCGAGCACATACCGAGCCAGAACATCGAGCGCGGGCGTGCGATCTGCGAATGCGACGAAATCATGCAAATCTCTCCCCGGTTCGATTGAATGAGGTGCGCTTTATAGATGTGTCGTTCGCGATTTGCAACGGGGCTCGCGCGAGATCACGGATGAGTGTTGCAATTTGGTGCGGCTTTGGTGCGCATCAACGCCGTCATGCCCCGCGGAGGCGGGGCATCCAGTATTCCAGAGGTAGTGTTTCAATCGATAAGCCGCGGCGTACTGGATCGCCCGCCTTCGCGGGCGATGACATCGAGAGTGCCGCGTCAATGCGCGTCGCCGCTGCCGGTCATCGCGGCCGGCTTGTTCAGCAGCGCGACCAGCAGGCTGAGGCCGAGATAGAACAGCGTCAGCATGAAGAAGGCATCGCCGAAGCTCATCACCACGGCCTGGCGGTGCACGAGCTGGGAGAGCTGTTTCATCGCCATCAGCGTGGAATCGCCGAGCCCCTGGAATTTCTGCATGAACATGGTCAGGGTTTCGGTCGCGGTCGCGTTGCCCCAGGTCACGCGCTCCTGCAGGCGCGTGATGTGCAGATCGGTGCGATCGTTGAGCACGGTGTTGATGATGGCGAGCCCGACCGCGCCGCCGAGATTGCGCATCAGGTTGAACAGGCCGCTCGCGTTCTTCACCCGATCAGGCGCCAGCGTGCCCAGCGCGATGTTGTTGGTCGGCACCATCGCGAACATCATGCCGATGCCGCGCAGGATCTGCGGCACCAGCAGCTCGTAGAAATCATAGTCGCGGGTGATCCAGGTCATCTGGTAGGAGCCGATCGCGAACACGACGAGGCCGAACGCGATCATGTAGCGCATGTCGAACTTCACCATGAGACGGCCGACCAGCGGCGCGACCAGGAACATGGTGATGCCGGAGACGAACATGGTCTCGCCGATCATCAGCGCGCTGTAGCCGCGCACTTCGGCGAGATAGCGCGGATAGATATAGGTCAGGCCATAGAGGCCGATACCGATGCAGAACTGCAGGAGGCAGCCGATCGCGAAGTTGCGGTTGGAGAAGGTGCGCAAATTGACGATCGGCTCGGCCGCCGTGAAGACGCGCCAGAAGAAGGCGATCGCCGAGATCGCGCAGATCCAGGCGCAGATCGCCACCGAGGTGTCCTGCAGCCACTCATACTGCGGACCTTCCTCCAGCACATATTCGAGCGTGCCGAGAAAGCCGGCCATGAACAGCAGGCCCCACCAGTCGAAGCGGTCGAGCAGCTCGAAATGCGGCTCGTCGAAATCGACCAGCGCCAGCACGCCCAAGGTGATGCTGATGCCGGGCACGACGTTGATGAAGAACAGCCAGTTCCACGACATCAGGTCGGTGATGTAGCCGCCGACGGTCGGCCCGATGGTCGGGGCCAGCGTCGCGACGAGACCGATGATGGGACCGACGATGTGGAATTTCGTGCGCGGGAAGACGGTATAGGCCGAGGCGAACACCGTCGGAATCATGCCTGCGCCGAGGAAGCCTTGCAGCGCGCGCCAGAGGATCATCTCCTCGATCGTGGAGGCGAAGCCGCAGAGCAGGCTCGAGAAGGTGAAGCCGGCGGCCGAGATCGCGAACAGCAGCCGCGTACCGAAAGCGCGCGATAGAAATCCCGACAGCGGGATCGCGATCACTTCGGCGATCAGATAGGCAGTCTGGACCCAGGAGACCTCGCTGGAGCTCGCCGACAGGCCGGCCTGGATCTCGCTCAGGGAGGCCGAGACGATCTGGATGTCCAGGATCGACATGAACATCCCGAACACCATGATGATGAAGGCAAACAGCCGCTTCGGCGCGATGCGCTCCGAAGCGGGATCCGCCATCATGGCAGGTGAAGCGGTGGTGGCGTTGGCCATGGTGTCAGTTCGGGCTCGAGCAGGGTGCGAGGTCGGTGAACCTCTCCCGCTTGCGGGAGAGGTCGCGCCGAAGGCGCGGGTGAGGGCTTTCTCCTCTAGGGGATTGTCCCGTTGCGGAGGCACCCTCTCCCCTGCCCTCTCCCGCAAGCGGGAGAGGGAGCGCAGCTGCACTCGGAGCTAGAGTGTCGCGGCTCATGAGTGATCAATCCTACTGTGGGTGGATCGCGGTGGGATCGTCGAGATCGACCTCGCTGTCGGCGTCGGCCGCACCCTTGTTGGTGTCGACGGTGGCGTAGACCGACATGCCGGCGCGGAGCAGGTTCTGCTTCGCCACTGACTTCGGCACGCGGATGCGCACCGGCACGCGCTGCACGATCTTGGTGAAATTGCCGGTGGCATTGTCAGGCGGCAGCAGCGTGAACACCGAGCCTGCGCCCGCCGCGATGCTGTCGACCACACCCGAGAACTTGCGCATGCCGTAGGCATCGACCTTGATCGTCACCGGCTGGCCGGGACGGATGCGCTTGAGCTGCGTTTCCTTGAAATTGGCGTCGATATAGACGGCATCGAGCGGCACGACGTTGCCGAGGCGCTGGCCGACCGCGACGAAATCGCCGGCGCTGACCAGGCGATTGGAGAACGTGCCGTCGACAGGTGCGCGGACCGCGGTGAAGCTGAGGTCGCGCTCGGCCTTGGCGAGCGTGGTCTTGAGCTCGGCGAGCTGCGCCTGCGCTTCGGCCTGCTGCGCCTTGGCGACATCGACATTGCTGACCGCGACGTCGTAGGCGGCCTGCGCAGCCTTGACCGCGGCGGCGCCCTGATCGCGTCCGGCTTCCGAGCTCTCGAAGGTGGCGCGCGAGGCAAAGCCCTTGTTGCTCAGCGCCTGCTGACGCTCATAATCGAGATCGGCGCGCTTGAGGCCCGCCTCAGCCGAGACGAGCTGCGCCTTGGCCTGCGCGACCTGGCTGTCGAGCGCGGCAACCTGGCGGCCGATGCGATCGATCGTGGCCTGCTGGGTCGCGATCTTGGTCGCGGCGGCATCGACCGCAATCTTGTAGTCGCCGTCGTCGATGCGGAAGACGACGTCGCCGGCGCGAACCGGCGCGTTGTCGCCGGCGAGGATCGAGGAGATGTGACCGGCGACGCGCGCGCCGAGCATGGTGTTGTTGGCGCGGACATAGGCGTCGTCGGTGGAGATGTAGAAGCGGCCGACCAGCGTGTAGTAGCCGGCATAGCTCGCGACCGCGAGCGCCAACAGCAAGCCGACGCCCATCAGGACGAATTTGCGCTTGCCGGATTTGGGCACGCCGGCAGCAGCGCTATCGGCAGGTACAGCCGGGGCCGCCCTGTCGGTGGCGGGCTTCTCGGCCACCTCGGTGGTGCGGCGCTTGGTTTCCTCGGCCACATGAGCGCGCAATTGCTCGGCCAGGACGGCGGGTTTCTCGGCCGCAGCGTCACCGCCGGTCTGCTCGTCCACCGCTTCCTGGCGAAGGACGCGCGCAGCCTGGTCTCTCGATACGGCCATAAAGGCCTCCCCAAAAAAGCGCGACCAAGGGCAGGCCGTCCTGCGGCCTGTTCCCTCTCGCTCATCTCAAATACCATTGACCGAACCGTTCGGTCAATCTATATTATATTCCTGTCCCGGGACCTAAGGGCTCGAATCCTTTATTTGCGCTTCATGGCGTCAGACCCGATCCAGAAACCTTCCGAGACCCTAAACCAATGGTTGTAGCTGCCAGCGAACATCTGCACGTCGTCCATGAGGAGGATAGCTCCAAGCGCCGCCAGATCCTGGACGGTGCTCGCAAGGTGTTCATGGCGCTCGGTTTCGACGGGGCCAGCATGGGCGAGATCGCGCGCGCCGCGCAGGTCTCAAAGGGCACGCTCTATGTCTACTTCGCCGACAAATGCGCGCTGTTCGAAGCCATCCTCGAAGAGGAGGCGCTCCAGCACGGCCAGGTCGTGTTCAATTTCGATCCCGCGCGCGATGCCGAAACCACGCTGAAGGAGTTCGGCCGGGCCTACATCCATCTGCTCTGCCGCCCCGGCGGCGGATCGGCGATCCGCACCGTGATGGCGATCGCCGAGCGCATGCCCGATGTCGGCCGCCGCTACTATGGGCGGGTGTTGGACAAGACCATCAACCGCCTCTCCGAGTATCTCAGAGCCCATGTCGCCTCCGGTGATCTCGAGATCGACGATTGCGATCTTGCTGCCTCGCAATTCATGGAACTCTGCAAGGCCTCACTCTTCCTGCCCTTTGTCTTCCAGGCCGCACCTGCACCATCGGAACAACGGATGACCGAGGTGGTCGACAGCGCGACGCGGATGTTCCTGGCGGCGTACCGGAAGTAACGGCAAGCAGGCGGCGCGTTGCGCAGGCCGGCGCCGCGGCCCTATATTGCGGCCATGTCTCGTGATCTTCGCCCGCCGGTCGATATCCTCCATTATGAGATCGTCCAGGAACAGGCCTCGGCGCTCGGACGGATGGGCCGCGCTCTCGAACAGACGCTGACGCGCCTCCGCGAGTTCGACGCCGCCCACGCGCTCTCGGACACACCGGCCTCGTTGCAACCGGCGAGGCGGAAGCTGGTCGCGGAAGCCGGCCAGGCGCTCTGGATGTTCGTGGTGCAACGGGAGGCGTCCGGCTTGCGCGACAGCCGCCACATCATGCGGACCTACAACGTCCCCGGCGAGGTGCAGCGGTGCATGGGGCTGGTCCCCGTGCTGTCGAAGCCGACTTCGAAATGATCTGCTAATTAGGTCGAGCTACGCCCATCGTAGCCCGCATGGAGCGAAGCGGAATGCGGGGATACCTGTCCCGGATTGCGCGTCATCCGGCTACAGGGTTTTGCAAGCCTCAATCGTCGGCGTACTCGTCCTCTTCGCGCTTGTGCGCGGTGCTCTTGCGGCCGAGCGAACCGGTCACGGAAGGATCGCGCGCGTTCGCATACGGACTACGTGACTGCGCACGCGCGGCGACCTCTTCGCCGGAGACGGCGGCGGGCTGGCAGATCAGGCGACGGCTGGCGCGGCGCATCAGGTCGACGTGGATGTGATCGTAGTGATAGACGTTGGAGCCCGGTGCGAGCACCGTGGTGAAATGCGCGCAGGCGCCGGACTGCACGTCGCGCAAAAACCCCTGCTCTTCCGGCATGCCGCGCCAGCCGTCCTTCACCGTGACGCGGCGGCCGTCGGCGAGCACGAAGGCGGATATGTCGAGCGCATTGCCGAAGGCGTGCTCGGAGATGTGGGCGCGCGAGTTGCCGTTCATGCCGCGGCAGGAATAGGCGGAGATCTGCTTGATCTCGGCGACGCGGACGCCGAACCAGCGCATGGCCGAGGGCTGTACGGTGTCGGCGAGCCAGCGGTCGAGCTCGGACACGATCGGACAGGCCAGCGTCGCAGTCGGCTTGATCGCAACGGGACCGACGGCGGTGACGGGATTGCCCTGCGCCGGGCCAAGACGCGGCAACGGCTGCTGCGCGGGCGCTTGCGAGTAAGGTGCCGGACCGGCGGGCCGCGCCGGATAGCTCGGCGCATTCATGTAGCGCGCAGCACCCGCGGCATCAGTGCCCTCGGGCGGCAGGTCGATCTCGTCTTCCTGCGGTGCCACGCCGGGCGCGTTCAGCGACATCGGACCGGTTGAGCTGCCATAACCGGAAGGCTGTTGCACCGCGCTCTCGGGGTAATTCGATCGCTGCGGATAGGAGGGTGCCGGATAATTCTGGCTCTGCGGATAGTTCGATCGCGGCTGCGTCACCGGCCAGCGCGGCTGGTTGCCGATATTCCCCGGCGGACGTAGTTCCTCGTCGGCAAAGCCGTAGCTGCTGGAGGCTTCGCCGATAGCGCCGACCTTGAGCGGAAATTCGGCGCCGCACTGGCCGGGGCCGGAGATCGGATCGATGCGGACGATGTCCGCACTCTCCTTGACCGCTCCCGATTTCAGGCACGCCGCTTCCGCCTCGGCCCGCCACGGTTCGCGTTCGGCCTGAAAGAAGCCGCGTCCGCAACCCGCTAGCGAAACAAGGACGATGGAGCCGACGAGATACAAACGAACTCCGCGCGTCATGAACGCACGTTCGGCGAATTTACTTAAAGACTCTTCAACGTGTCGATTTCAGCCTTTCTTAACCATGCCGGCCCACGCGCGCCGAAATGCTGCAAGGACTGAGCGACAGCAAGACTGCCTTTTTCGGCAAGAGACATTCTGTTAACCATAAAGCACTCGCGCAAAGCGGCGCGACAGCGGGAGCGATCTCATGACGTTCGCCGGCAGATTGAGCGTTATCGCCGCGTACCTTGCCATAGCCTTCGTCGGCGCCATCGTGCTCGGCATGATTTAGAGACTCATCAACCGCACTCGCAGCCCCCTCTCCCGCAAGAGGGGAGGGATAACGGCATATCGCGAAGAGCTACGACCGCTCACTCCACTGCCGCGACGTCGTGATCAGTTGCTCCTGCCGCAGCTCAACACGCGTCCAGTCGTTGCCGGAGCAGAAGAAGCGGCCGAGCGCACAGGCTTCGACGTGCAGCTTGCCGGAGCTCTTCAGCATCATCGTCGCGTAATAGGTGTTGCCGCTGGAGCGGCTATAGATGCTGCCGCTCCAGACGTCGTGCGATTTCGGCTTCATGTTGACGAGAACGCTCTCGCCTCGGTTTGAGGCCTCGGTCAGCGCGTAACCGCACAATGCCGGTCCGCAGCGCTCGATGCGGACGGTGCCGTTGGCGCCGGCGCTCTCCCATTCGCCGAGCGGCGTATAGCCCTCGTCGTCGCTGCGCTGTGCGAGTGTTGCGGTCTGCTTGATCTCAGGCCTCGGAACGATGACCGGCGGCTCGATGCGCGGCGGATCGAGCGCAACGATCTTCGGCAGATCTTCGCGCTGGAGATCGACCCGCGGCGTATGAGTGCTCGACGCCTCGAGTTTTGGCGCCGGCGGCAGCACAACGGGCTGCGACGTCGTCGCGGCAAGGACGGTAGGCGCCGGTGGCGGCACGACCACAGTCGCTTGTGGCGGCCGGACCGGCGCCGCCGGACAAACCGGTTGCGGTGCGTGGACCATCGGCGCGGACGCCGGCCGCGAGGCCGAGGTCATGCTGACGTCTTCTGTCGGCGGGAGGCTGCGACTGGACATCGAAACACAGGAAGCAGATCGGCAATTGCGCGGTGCATCGACATGAATCCGGTGGCCACCGATAGAGAACGAATAGGAACCGGCCTGGGCGGCGGGCGCAATCGCCATCAAGGCGATCAATGTGCCAAGCGAAGTCGCAAGCCGCTGCATCGACGCCTCCCTCTGTGTCGCGGCGACGTTACGCGGGAGAACGATGGCCGAATGTGCGCCGGCTCACGCAAGCCGCCGCAAGCCGGCGTGACGTTCATCACGGAAGATAGGGCGGTCCCGTCGTAGGGTCGCACCACGCTCAGTCACCAGCGACATCAGTCCATACCGGGACCAGGCCATTTTCGGAGGTTGTCATGAACAAGCTGGCCATCGCCGCCACCGCGCTCTTCCTTGCTTCGACCGCCGCCGCGCATGCCGGCAATTCGATCTCGTTCCAGTTCGAAGGCCAGCACATCCGCATCGAGACGCCGCGCAACTGCGCCTCGCTCAATTGCGTGACCATCGTCGCGCCGGGCCTGTCGGACAAGCCGATCAAGCTGAACAACATCAACTTCAAGGGCCTTGGCGGCTCCACCGACGATGAGGTCGACACCACGCCGGCTCCGGCGACCACGACTGCGCAGCCAACGCCGGCTCCGGTGCAGCAGCAGCCCGTGCCGCAGGCGCCGGTCCAGGCGGCTGCGCCCGCCGCGCCGG
Source organism: Bradyrhizobium sp. SPXBL-04 (assembly GCF_051853035.1). Taxonomy (NCBI): domain Bacteria; kingdom Pseudomonadati; phylum Pseudomonadota; class Alphaproteobacteria; order Hyphomicrobiales; family Nitrobacteraceae; genus Bradyrhizobium; species Bradyrhizobium sp. SPXBL-04. The sequence continues at coordinate 7,216,563 of NZ_CP182472.1, forward strand.
CCGTTACTGCTCCTGCCACCCCCGCAGCTCCCGCAGCAACGGTTGCCGCCGCTCCGTCCGTCGGCGTCGACAACACGCAGCCCGCGCCGGCTCCCGTTGCCGCGCCCGCTCCCGTCGCTGCAGCCCCCGCGCCGGCCCCGGCTCCGGCTGCCGCAGCGCCTGTGGCGGCACCGAACTCGCCGATCGGCGTGTGGGCGACCGAAGAGAACAAGGGCAATGTCCGTGTCGAGCAGTGCGGTCCCAATCTCTGTGGTTACGCCGAAAAGACCAACGCGCGCATCCTGATCAACATGAAGCCCGAAGGCTCGAAGTGGAGCGGCCGCATCCACGATCCCGACTCCGGCCGCAATTACGACTCGACCATCGCGATGAAGGGCCCGAATGCAATGCGCGTGCAGGGCTGCGCCTTCGGCGGCATGTTCTGCGGCGGGCAGACCTGGAAGCGCGTGAGCTGACACTGAAGGCGTCACATCGACAGGCAAGCACAAGTCATCGTCATGCCCGGGCTTGTCCCGGGCATCCACGTTCTTCGAACCGCGCGCCAACACGTGGATGGCCGGGACAAGCCCGGCCATGACGGTGAGGAGATGCCGGAGCCCATAACACTGGCATTGCTCGCGACCTGGTCTTGTGGACACGACATTCGAGCATTCGCCCCCCTGCCACACATGTTCATCCGCCATTCAGCTGTCCCCGGCTGAAATCCGCAGCTCTCGCCTCGCGTTCTCACCGGGATCTCCTCGTGACTTCATTGGCAGCCTGGCGCCGCTTCGTGTTTGCGCTCGCCCTGCTGGCCTTGCCGCTGGCCGGCGCGGGCGCGGCATTCGCATCCGATGCGATGGAGTTTGCGCAGGCGCAGCCGCAAGCACAGCCGATACCCACACCCTCCCCGACACCGTCGGCCTCGCCTAGCCCCGCGACAGACGCGCAGCCCGCCGCCGTCGAGCCGATCGGCAACGTCGCGACGGTGACGGGCATCGCGACCGTGATCCGCGACAAGAACTCGTATCCGCTGCGCGTGCGCGACGACATCTATCTCAACGACGTCGTGCAGACCTCGTCGAACTCCTCGCTCGGCATCACCTTCAACGACGCCACCACGTTCAACCTCTCGGCCAGCGCCAGGATCACCATCGACAATTACGTCTATGAGGACGGCGGCAAGCAGAACGCCGCGATCTTCGACGTCGGCAAGGGCACGGTCGCTTTCGTTGCCGCAGCGGTGGCGAAGACCGGCGACATGAAGATCACGACGCCGACCGCGACGCTCGGCATCCGCGGCACCACTGGCGTCGTCGACGTGCCGGAAGGCGCGGCGGCGAACAGGGCGAGCAACGTCAACATCAAGCTCTATCCCGACGCAGACGGCCGGGTCGGGCACATCGACGTCGACGACCGCACAAGCGGCGCGCGGCTCGGCGCGCTGACGCAAGCAGCGAGCGGCTTTGCGATCCGGCCGGGTGCAGGCGGCGCCGGCGGCGTCATGCGCTTTGCAGCGGTGCCGATCACGATTCCACCGCAGCAGATCGCGCGCGACCGCGGCTTCGTCAGCCAGGTCCATCTCGCGCAGACCGCGGGCCGGCAGATCGTCACCGAGCAGCGCGACTTCCGCCGCGCCAATCCCGGTGCGCTCAGCCGCATTCCGCGACCGCTCCAGCCGCAACAGCAGCAATTGCGCCCGACCACGCCGCCAAGCCAGCAGCCGCAGAGGCCGAACGGCCAGCCCGGCCAGAACAACCGTCCAGGTCAACAGCAGCCGGGTACGCCGGGCCGGCAAGGCGCGCAGCCACCGCAGCGGCAGGGCCAGGGCGGCGCGGTACAGCCGGGCGGCCAGCGCGCAGGCCAGGGCCAGCAGCGACAAGGCGCGCAGCAACAGGGGCCGCAACATCAAGGCCAGCAAGGCGCGGGTCGGCCGCCAGGAGCGCCACGCACCGGGCAAGGCGCCCAGCCTGGTGGCGTACAGCAGCCGCAGCCGCAAGCACCGCGCACGGGATTGCGGCCCGGTCAGCCAGCACAGCTACCTGCGGCCCAACAGCCAGGCGGCATCCAACGTCAAGGCGGCTTCCAGCAGCGCCTCCCTGGCGCACAACGCCCCGCAGCGCCGCGCAAACCGGCGCCGAAGGAGAAGGAGCGACGGTGACTCTTCCTTCTCCCCTTCGTGTGCGCGAAGCTGCATCGTCAGCGCGGCGGCGGTTCCGAGGAAATCGTGCGAAAGAAGCCCGCTCCGCCGCCTCCCCGTCATTGCGAGGAGCCCTTGCGACGAAGCAATCCAGAATCTTTCCGCGGAGAGATTCTGGATTGCTTCGCTGCGCTCGCAATGACGACTTGGAACGAGCTGGCGTTACCGCAACCGCACTAACTTGCAGGTGCCATTTGCCCAGCACGCGGCGCGCGCTCATGCGTCGCCGCGGAGCCACGCCTTCACCTTCTGCAACAAACCATGCCGCAATTCATCAACCGACGCGGCCTCGACAGGTGTCAGCTTCTGCGGGGCCGCATCGATACCGTCGGGCACAGGCGGCGTCGGCTCGGGAGCGCTCGCCAGCCCCGCAGTCGCGAGCGCGATCGGACCAACGTGTGTCAGGAACGCGCGCTCATACTCGCGCGAGAGGCGGGCGATCGCATCGTCCAGCGTCAGCCAGTCGACCGCCTTGATGTCGTTCATCAGCTTGCGGACCGGGCCGCCGTCAGCCTCCATCCGCCAGAAATGCACGACCTTGGAGCGCCCGCCGGACTGATAAACGAGCGTGCCCAGAAATTCGCGCACGGCGACATCGTGGCCGGTCTCCTCCAGCACCTCGCGGTGCGCGGCTTCCTTGGGCGTCTCGCCGTCATCGAGCTTGCCCTTGGGCAAGACCCATTCATTGCGCTTGCGCTGGCGCACGACTGCAATCAGCGGTGTCGAACCACGCCGCAGCACGATACCACCCGCCGCCATCACCGGCGCCCGCGCCATCGCTCGTATCCAGTATCGTTATCCCCGCGGACGATATAGGCGGCGGGCGCGGCGGATTGAAGGCTACTTTCTGTTCAGCAGCGCCTGGCCTGCGCGAATGCGCGTGCCCTCGGTGATACCGTCGCAGAACGTGAAATCGCCTGGCGCCAGGATGATGATGGTCGAGCCATGCTCGAACCAACCAAGCTCCTCGCCCTTGGTCACGTTGACATCGCAGGGGAAATTGACTGGCCCGCGTGTCTGCGCGTTCAGCACCATGTCGAGGAAGTGCAGGCGGATGCTCGCGACCAGGATGGCGGCGACCGGCACCAGCGTCACGGCTTCGCCGGTCGACAAATGCGTGCGGATCACCGCGCGCTCGTTCTTGCAGAACAGACGCTCGACCCGCTTCAGCGCGATCGGGTTGACGTTCCAGACATCGCCATGGATCAGCGTGACGCGTTCGATATGCGCATCATAAGGCGCGTGGAAGCGGTGATACATGGTCGAGGTCAGCCGCAGCGTGACGAAACTTCCGTTGCGGTGCTGGTCGACCAGAGCGGAATCACCGACGAGGTCGAGCAGCGAATATGGTGCACCCTTGACCTGAAACAGTTCGGTGTCGGCGATCCGTCCATGGGCGCCGACAATGCCGTCCGAGGGGCTGGCAACGATCGCCGGGTCCGGATCGAACGGCCGCAGGCCCGGCTTGAGCTCCCGGGTGAAGCAGTCGTGCAAGCTTTGGAAATGCGTCTTGCGCGCCTCCGACAGATCGAGATCGGAGAACAGCTTCCACAGCGCGATCGAGACGTCCCGCACCAGCGGGTTCTCGACCTTGGAGAACCAGCCCATGAAGCGGGTCAGCGCTGCCCGGGGGATACGGTTGGTCAACAGGAAGTTGAGGTCTTCCTGCTGGGTGAAAGAGGCGATGAGGGCTTTGACTGTCATGAATCTGTCAGCTCGCAGTATTAGCGCTTGTTGTCATGGAAACGACACTCCCGATTCTCTCGATGTCCGTGGCCGCCGCAGCTTCTGCTGCCGCCGTCCTCCCGAAGATCAAGGCGCGGGTCGAACTCTCCCGCGCCAAGCACCGCTCGCTCGCGGGGCATTCCAAGATGTCGCGCCGCGTGGCGCGGCTGCTCCCGTTCTACGAGTTCGAGGGCGACAAGTACTTCGGCTGCGACGGCGCGCCCGCGAACATCGTGGCCCAGCGCCAGGACGCCTTCTTCCGCCTCGCCAGGCTTTACGCCGAGCGCTACCCCAAGGGCCGCGCGATGACGAAGGAAGCGGCGGAGACCATCTCCGACTTGAACTTCACCGAGAGCTATCGCGTGCCGTTCCAGTTCTCGCGCCTCGTCCGCGAGCACCTGGGTACCTCGACCTTCATGGAATCCTCGCGGGGCGTCACTGTCACCGATGTCGACGGCAACACGTCCTACGACCTCACGGGGTCCTACGGCGTCAACATTTTTGGCAATGACTTCTACAAGGAGTGCATCGAGGGCGCCGAGAAGCGGGCGCATGCGCTCGGACCGGTGCTCGGCCCCTACCACCCTGTCATCCTCGAGAACGTGCAGCGGCTCTGCCAGATATCCGGCCTCGACGAGGTCTCGTTCCACATGTCCGGCACAGAAGCCGTGATGCAGGCGGTGCGGCTCGCGCGCTACCACACCAAGCGCACGCATCTCGTTCGCTTCGCCGGCGCGTATCACGGCTGGTGGGGCGACGTGCAGCCCGGCGTCGGCAATCCGATTCCCGCGCACGAGACCTACACCCTCGCCGAGTTGTCGGAGAAGACCTTGCACGTGCTGCGCACCCGCAAGGACATCGCCTGCGTGCTGGTCAATCCGCTCCAGGGCCTGCATCCGAACGCGAATGCGCCCGGCGATTCCTCCCTGGTCGATTCCTCCCGCGGCAGCAACTTTAGCCGCGCAGCGTATACGGAGTGGCTGAAGAAGTTGCGCGAGGTCTGCAGCGAGCGCGGCATCGTGCTGATCTTCGACGAGGTATTCGTCGGCTTCCGCCTCGCCGCCGGCGGCGCCCAGGAATATTTCGGCGTGCGCGCTGACATGGTGACCTATGGCAAGAGCCTCGCCGGCGGCCTGCCGGTGGGCGTCGTCTGCGGCAAACGCGAGTTGATGCGCCGCTTCCGCGACGATCGTCCCGCCGATATCTGCTTTGCCCGTGGCACCTTCAACTCGCATCCCTACGTGATGACGGCGATGGACGAGTTCTTGAGCCGCCTCGCCAGCCCCAACTTCCGCGCCATCTATGACGGGCTGGAGGAAACCTGGAACGGCCGCGTTCAGAAGCTCAACCGGATGATGACCGATGCCGACCTGCCGGTGCGGTTCGCCAACTTCTCGTCGATCTGGACGGTGAAATACACCACGCCGTCCCGCTACAACTGGATGCTGCAATACTACCTGCGTGCCGAGGGCCTGGCGCTGAGCTGGGTCGGCACCGGCCGGCTGATCTTCAGCCTGAACTACACCGACGCCGACTTCACCGAGGTCGCCGAGCGCTTCGTCCGCGCGGCCGAAAAAATGAAGGCCGACGGCTTCTGGTGGCACGACGGCGTGCTCACCAACAAGAACATCAAACGGCAGATCCTGAAAGAGATGCTGGCGAAGCGCTTCGGGCGCTGAGGCCAACACTCCAAGCACATTCTCCGTCATTCCAGGGCGAGCTCTCTCCTCCCCCTCTCCCCGCTTGCGGGGAGAGGGTTGGGGTGAGGGGGGCTTTCCGCGAGTGCGGTGAAAGTTGGCGGATAAACCTCTGGCAGCGTCCCCGCGGAGACTCCCCCTCACCCGGATCACATCTACGATGCGCTCCGGCCTCTCCCTGCGCGCGGGGAGAGGCGTAGAAGCCCCCAAGACATGGATGCCCGGGACGAGCCCGGGCATGACGCAACCAATCGACATCGCAGTATTGGATATGCGCAGCGCGCTCAGGCGTGCTGCTCTTCGAGCGTGGGCTCGCCGATGAGGCCTAGCGTGTGCTCGGGGTTGAGGTGCAGGCCGGGGTCCATCAGCTCGCCGCGCATCAGCGCCAGCGGGGCCTTGTGATAGAGCATCAGATCGTGGAAGGGGTCGGTCAGGATCTTGGTCATCCAGACGAGGCCGGTCTCGACGTCGCGGATGAAGAACAGGTGCACGGTGCGGAACAAGAGGCCGCCGCCGCCGACCACGAGCCAGATCTTGGCGACCTGCCGCATGAAATCGGTCGCGCTCGCCCAAGGTGTGAACAGGCCGAACAGCGTGGGATCGGCGACCAGCACCAGCGGCGAGAGCGCCCAGATCGCCATCAGCACCACCTTGCGCTGAAGGTTGTAGCCGACCTTGATCTCTTCCTTGTACTCGTGCGTCGCCTGGTTGATGTGGTCGTAATCATGCGGCTCGAAGAAGAAGTGACCAGCCTGGCGCGAGGTCATCGAGACCAGCCAGCCGACCAGCCCGGAGACCACGGGATCGATGAACAGCCAGACATAGGCAAAGAGAAAGCTCAGCGCGCTGACGAAGTGCAGGCTCTGATTGATGCGGCTGTGGTGATAGTAGCGATGGTCGTCCCAGCGCTGGATGCGCAGTTGCTCGAGATAATTCTTGATCATGCTCTTCCCCAAAATGCTTTCGGGTACGGGATTTAAAGGGATTCGATGTACGCCGTGTGACATCATCATTTTGTCATGTGACGATGTGCAGCGGCGCGATGACGCACGCGGTCGCGTAAGCTCACGCCGCCTTGGCGACCTCGACCTTGCGGAAGCGCACCAGCGAGAAGTGCCCGAGCGGCGGGATCAGACGGCGTTCGGCGAGCTCGATGCCGTGGGCGCCGGCCAGCCACTTCGCATAGCGCGACCAGGCGAACTCGGCGGTGCGGAAGCCGAGCGGACGCACCACCGGCTGGAGCTTCTGCTCGATGAAGCGACGCATGCCGGTGTCGGCGCTGACGCGGGTGAGGATGATCAGCTCGCCGCCCGGGCGCAGCACGCGAGCGAATTCGTCGAGCGCCTTCTCCGGATTCGGCACGGCGGTGACGACATATTGCGCCATCACCACGTCGAAGGAATTGTCGGGGAATTCGAGCTTCTCGGCGTCCATCACCGCGAGGCCCTCGACGTTCTTCAGCTTCTGCTCTTTCACGCGGCGCCGCGCCTTGTCGAGCATCGCTTCCGAGATGTCGGTGCCGAAGATGCGCAAGTTGGGCGCGTAGAGCGGCAGCGAGATGCCGGTGCCGACGCCGACCTCGAGCACCCGGCCGCCGATCTTGTTGGTGGCCGCAATCGCGGCCTGCCGCCCCTTGGCGAACACGCCGCCGAACACGAGGTCGTAGACCGGCGCCCAACGGTCATAGGCCTGCTCGACCGTGCCGCGGGTGAGGTCGAGTTGCTGGGTGCCGTCAAGGTTCATGATCTTAGCCATCGGTGAGGTTCTCGCTGTGGTTCAAATGGACGATCAACCGCGCACCGGTCGCCGCGCCATGCGAGGCGAGGCGCGCAAGACGCGACTGGGCTGAAGTGAGGTGAGATTGCCGACGAACTGCCGAGCGCTGTTCTCCCAGGAGCGCTCCAGCGCGAAGTTGCGGCAGGTCTCGCGCGACATGGTGAGCGCGCGCAGGCACGCAGAGCGCAGATCGTCGTCGATCGCACCGATCGGATGATCGGCGATGACGTCCTTCGGGCCCGTCACCGGAAAGGCCGCAACCGGCGTGCCGCAGGCGAGCGCCTCCAGTTGCACCACGCCGAAAGTGTCAGTCAGGCTCGGAAACACGAAGACGTCGGCAGCGGCGAGATGCGCGGTGAGATCCGCCCCCTTCTTCTCGCCGAGGAAGACGGCGCCGGGATATTTCTTTTCGAGCGCGGCCTTCTGCGGGCCGTCGCCGACGACGACCTTGGTGCCGGGCAGATCGAGCGAAAGGAAGGCTTCGAGATTCTTCTCCACCGCCAGGCGCCCCATCGTCATGAAGATCGGGCGCGGCAGGTCGAGAGCTGCCGGGATGTCGGGATGGAACAGCTCGGTGTTGACGCCGCGCGTCCAGAAGCCGAGCCGCTTGAAGCCGCGTTCGGACAGCTCCTGCCGCAGCGAGGGCGTCGCCACCATGGTCATGGCGGCGGCATCGTGGAAGTGGCGCAGCACGGCATAACCGATGCTCGCGGGGATGCCGGTCCGCACCGAGACATATTCGGGAAAGCGCGTCGTATAGGAGGTGGTGAAGGCGAGCCGGTTGCGCCGGCAATAGGCCCGTGCGGCCCAGCCGATCGGGCCTTCGGTCGCAATGTGCAGCGCCTCGGGAGCGGCCTTCTCGATCCGCCGCGCGATCTCCTTACCCGTAGGCAGCGCGATGCGCAGGCCTGGATAGGTCGGCAGCGGCCATGACGGAAAGCCGTCCGGGGTCAGGAAGTCGATCTCGACATCGAGAGCCTTGGCCGCGTTCGCCAGCGAGGTCAGCGTCCGTACCACACCGTTGACCTGCGGATGCCAGGCGTCGGTCGCGATTAATACCCGCATGGGGAAATCCCGAGAGTTTGATGATTCTCGGTTTCCGACCATCAACGAAGGATATTTCAGGCGTATGACGTCACAGAAGTGTCGGCCCACTGTTTTGTTCGTTAACGGGTCCGCGCGGCCACGAAACTGTCATGAAACAATCCTTGCCGCCGTGAAACCGTTTTCGGTTTTCCGCGCAAATGTCCCGAAACGTTTTGTCGTTAAGTGATCTACCCAACGGAGCACCGAAACGGTGCCGCGGTGAGAAAAAACACCGAGCAAACAGGGGCGATCAATGTTCAATCTGGACACGTTCAAGAATTATTCGCGCGCCGTTGCTTTTGGCGCAGTGGCGATCTCCGCTATCGCATTCGCAGGTGCAGCCAACGCCGCGCCCGTGCAGCACTTCCCGTTCTTCCAGCCGCTGCCGCCGATGACCGCGCCGCAGCCGCTTCAGCCCTATCAGCCCTACCAGACGACGCCTTACCAGGCCGCGCCGTCCGAGGATCAGGACGCGGTCGAGATGCCGGCCCGCTTCCGCCGCCAGACCGTTTCCTATGCAACGCGCGAGGCGCCGGGCACCATCATCATCGATACGCCCAACACCTATCTCTATTACGTGCTCGGCAACGGACAGGCGCTGCGCTACGGCATCGGCGTCGGCCGCGACGGCTTCACCTGGTCCGGCATCCAGTCGGTGAGCCGGAAGGCCGAATGGCCGGCCTGGACTCCGCCGGCGGAAATGATCGCCCGCCAGCCCTATCTGCCGCGCCACATGGCCGGCGGCCCCGGCAACCCGTTAGGGGCCCGCGCCATGTATCTCGGCAGCACCATCTACCGCATCCACGGCACCAACGCGCCCGAGACCATCGGCAAGCACGTCTCCTCCGGCTGCATCCGGATGACCAACGACGACGTCACCGACCTCTACGCCCGCGTCAACGTCGGCACCAAGGTGATCGTGCTGCCAATGACGGAGCGGCGAGCGGAACTCGGAGCCGCGACGCGCTGAGCGACAGGACATTGTGACGCAAACGGCCCCGGAACCCACCGGGGCCGTTTTCGTTTGCCCTCGACATCCCGAAGCGCGCTTGCTGCGGCGGGATCCACGATGGAGGCGCAGATGCGAGCACGCCTGCAACGTTCGTCAAGCGCCTGGCTGCGCGCGATCAGCACCGTGGCGCTGGCGCTGCTCCTGTCACCACTCCTCTCGTTCGCGCAGCAGCCGGCGAGCGACGAAGCCCAGCAGGCCTTCAACAATTCCTGCCGCACCTGCCACTCCGTGAAAGAAGGCGACAATCGCCTCGGTCCCAACCTCAACAAGATCGTCGGACGCAAGGCCGGCTCGCTGCCGAACTACAATTACTCGTCGTCAATGAAGGAAGCCGGCTTCGTCTGGGACCAGGACAAGCTCACCCGCTTCATGGTCAAGCCGGACGAGGTCGTGTCCGGCCACAAGATGCAGCCCTATGGCGGCATCTCGGCGGAGGAAGCGGCCAAGGTGGTTGCCTATCTGCAGGCGGCGGGCGGCTCGCAATAAGAGGCCGGACACACCGCGCCATTTTGGTGTGGCGCATCCTTCGAGACGCTCGCCGTTGGCTGGCTCCTTCAGGATGGCTCGCCCCCGCGCCTTCGCTCCGCAATCAACCGCAGCCACGCCGCGGAATGAAACGCGCTCATCAACAGATACATCGGCACCATGCCGGCGAGCACGGATCCATGTCCGGCGGAGCAGAGCATGTCCGCCGGACCGCCGCCGGGCACGGCGGTCAGCAGGGCCATGATCGCGAAGGTCGGCGTGGCCGCCAGCCCCAGCCATCTGGCGAGGTGACGCGCGGCCGCGACGCTGTCGCGGTTGACGCTGGCGGCCGCGCTGACGGGAGAGGTCATTTCCTTTCTCCCGCGGCCTCCTCGCGAAATGCTTTCTCGCCGGCGTCCGAGATCTCGACCCATTTCTTGTCGGGCGCAGCGCCCTCCGTGTAGCTGTCATGCCAATTCCACCATTTGTAGGTCGGCGTCTGCGGATAGCCCTTCGGCGAATCCTCCCAGACCTCCTGCCGGCCGAGCGGCGTGATGTCGAGATAGTTCCAGGTACCGCCCATCTGCTCGTCGCCCCGGCTCTTGACGAAATAGGTGCGGAAGACACGGTCGCCGTCACGGTAGAACACGTTGGTCCCGTGCCATTCGTCGACGCCGAAATCGGCATCGAAGCTGTCGGTGATGGTGACCCAGGGCATGGTCCAGCCCATCCGCTTCTTGAGCCGCGCGATATCGGCCTGCGGCGCGCGCGAGGCGAAGACGAGGGTGGTGTCGCGGGCATTGAGGTGCGCGACATGGGCGACCTGGTCGGCGACCATGGAGCAGCCCCGGCACGCATGATCGGGCCAGCCGAACACCCCCGGCTCGAAGAAGGCCCGGTAAACGATCAATTGCCGCCGGCCCTGGAATAGGTCGACCAGACTGACCTTGCCGCCGGGGCCCTCGAACGCATAGGTTTTGTCCACTGCCATCCACGGCATGCGCCGCCGCTCGGCGGCCAGGGCATCGCGGGCACGGGTATGCGCCTTTTCCTTCACGAGCAGTTGCAGACGGGCTGCCTCCCAGTCCTGCGGCGACACCACCGGCGGTGTTTGCATGGCGGAATGTCCGTTATTCCCTGCGTTTTCAACTGATGTCATCATGGCTCTCCAAACCTCTTGCCTGGGCGGTCATTCCGCGTCGCGTTATGACAGACGCGGAACAGTTCGCCCCTCACCGCACATCGTCGGTCGTAAACTGTTTCTGGCACCGGACGGTTGCGCGGTGGGAGTAACAAGTGTGGCGGGATTTGCATGGAGTCGCTGATCACGGCCGCGGCGCGCGCGCTCGAAGCGGGCGATCCGCTCGGTGCGCTGAACCGCGTCGCCTTGCGCAACGATGCACCGTCGCTGGCGCTGCGCGGCATCGCGATGGCGCAGCTCGGCGATCTCGCCAAGGCCAAGATGCTGCTGCGGAGCGCCGCACGTGCCTTCGGTCCGAGAGAGGCGGTGGCGCGCGCAAGGTGCATCGTGGCCGAGGCCGAGATCGCGCTCGTCTCGCGCGAGCTGAATTGGCCGGTGAAAACGCTCGCAGCCGCGCGGGCGACACTCGCAAAGCATGGCGATCTCGGCAATGCCGCCCATGCCGGTCACATCGAGGCCCGTCGCCTTCTTCTGGTCGGGCGCCTCGACGAGGCCGAGCGCACGCTGGCGGAGCTCGGCGCATCACCACTCCCGCCTGCATCTCTGGTCATTCGCGAACTCGTGGTCGCCGGCATCGCAATCAGGCGGCTCAAGACCAAGGATGCGCGCGCGGCGCTCGACCGCGCCGCCGACGCGGCGCGGTCAGCAGGGATTCCAGCGCTCACGGCCGAAGTCGAAAGTGCGAAGCTCGTCCTCGATACGCCCGCGGCGCGCCTGATCGCGCGCGGCAAGGAGCATCCGCTGTTGCTTGGACAGATCGAAGCGCTGGCGGCATCCCAAGCGCTCGTCGTGGACACGTTCCATCACACCATTCGCAAGGGAGGGATCGTCGTGTCACTCGGGACCCGGCCGGTGCTGTTCGCGCTCGCCCGCCCCCTGGCACAGGCGTGGCCCGCGGACGTGTCCCGAGAGGCACTGATGACCGCGGCATTTCAGGCGAAGCACGTCGATGAATCGCATCGCGCCCGGCTGCGGGTCGAGATTGGCCGGCTCCGCGCGAAGCTCAAGCCTCTTGCCGATGTGAGCGCGACCAAGCACGGCTTTGCGCTGACACCGCGCAAGACGCGACAGGTTCTTGTGCTGGCGCGGCCGGTCGAGGAGAAGCACGCCGCGGTGCTCGCCTTCCTTTCCGACGGCGAACCCTGGTCGAGCTCGGCGCTCGCGCTGGCGCTTGGAACGAGCGCGCGCACCGTGCAGCGCGCGCTCGAAGAGCTCGCGCGATCGCACAAGGTGCAATCCTTCGGACACGGAAGGGCGCGGCGCTGGATGACCCCGCCCGTCCCGGGTTTCCCGACAGGCTTGTTACTCCCCACGCCGCTCCTGAAGACGTAAGGTGAGGTCACATCACAGGGATCGAGCACATGAAGCGTTCAGCCGCCGAGATCATCAAGGAGTATGGGCCTTTCGCGGGCGTCGAAGCCGTGCATGGCGTCACCTATGACGGCACCCATGTCTGGTTCGCATCCGGCGACAAGCTGAACGCGGTCGATCCGGCCGACGGCAAGATCGCGCGCTCCATCGATGTCGCTGCGCATGCGGGCACGGCGTTCGACGGCCGGCACCTGTTCCAGATCGCCGAGGATCGCATCCAGAAGATCGACGCCGCCACCGGCAAGGTGCTCAGCACGATCCCTTCACCCGGCGCTGGCGGCGATTCCGGATTGGCCTGGGCCGAAGGCTCGCTCTGGGTCGGGCAATATCGCGAGCGCAAGATCCATCAGGTCGATCCCGAAACAGGCAAGGTCCTCCGCACCATCGAGAGCAAGCGCTTCGTCACCGGCGTGACCTGGGTCGATGGCGAGCTCTGGCATGGCACCTGGGAGAACGAAGAGAGCGACGTGCGGCGGATCGACCCAGATACGGGCAAGGTGCTCGAGCAGCTCGACCTGCCCGCCGGGACGATGGTTTCGGGTTTGGAGTCCGATGGCGGCGATCGCTTCTTCTGCGGCGGCGGTGGTCGCGGCAATGTGAGAGCGGTCCGTCGTCCTCGGCGCAGCTAGCCTCGCGATCACGGTTTGAATGCGCGGCAACGACGGTTTCGCAGCCGTTAACCTGTTCGCCCCAATTCCACCTCACCGGTGCGCTCTAGCGCCCTCCTCGCCTGCCCTATAGACTTCTGCCCGGGGCGGCCTGGGGGATTGATGGGACTGACGCTGAACTTGAAGACTATCCTGATCGCCGTCGTGGTGCTCGCGGCGTCGTTCTTCATCAGCCTGAAGGCGATGGACTTGCTGTCGCCGCAGCCGACCAATTCGGCGCCGCCGGTCGCGCAACTGCCGCCGCTGCCGCCGGCCTCGAAGAGCTCGATCGTGATCGCGCCGGTCGCGATCGCGCTGTCGGCGATCCGCGAGCAGGCCGAAAGGGCCTCGCCGCGCAATTTCGCAGGGAAGGCCGACAACCCGATCTCGCAGATCCTGGAGAACGCCGACATCGGCTGGTCCGCAGCCCGCGGTCCGATGGCGGCGAACGGCGACAAGGACGTGCTGACGCTGTCGACGCCGCTCACCGGCAAGCTCAACGTGACGGGCTCGCTGTCCTCGAAGGCCACAGGCGCCCTTGGTGACGCACTCGGCAGCGTGCTCGGCGGTGACGCAGCGAAACGGATCGGCGCGGTCAACATCAAGAACCTGAATGCCAGCGCCGAGATCAAGGGCAACGTCGTCGTCACCTCGCGGCCGAAGCTCGCGGCGAACTGGCATCTCGAGCCCAATCTCGGCGCTCAGGTCAATCTTGGCGATACCAACCTCAACGTCTCCGGCGCCAAGGTCAACGTGCCGGCGCAGGTGAAGCCGCTGATCGACAAGAATGTCGGCGAGCAGATCAACATCGTCTCCGAGCGCATCCGCAACGATCCCTCGCTGCGGGAGAACGCCAGGGTGCAATGGGCCAAGGCCTGCCGCTCGATCCCGCTGCAAGGCTCGAGTTCATCGGCCACACTGCCGCCGCTCTGGCTCGAGATGAAGCCGGTGCGTGCGATCGCGGCGCAACCGCGGGTCGATGCGCAAGCGGTGACGCTGCTCCTCGGCCTCGAGGCCGAGACACGCGTGACCTCGGCCCCGACCAAGCCGGAGTGTCCGTTTCCCGACAAGATCTCGATCGTGCCGCCGACCGGCACCGGCGTGAACATCGGCGTGCCGATTGACGTGCCCTTCACCGAGATCAACAAGCTGATCGCGGCGCAGATGGTCGGCCATACCTATCCCGAGGACGGCTCCGGTCCGGTCGACGTCACCGTCAAGACCGTCAACGTGATACCCTCGGGTGACCGCCTGCTGATCTCGCTGCTGGTGCGCGCCAAGGAGAAGAAAAGCTGGTTCGGCCTCGGCGCCGAGGCGACCGTGCACATCTGGGGCCGGCCGATGCTCGACCAGGTGCAGCAGACGCTGCGGCTCGCCGACATCCAGCTTGCTGTGGAATCCGAGGCCGCGTTCGGCCTGTTAGGCGCAGCGGCGCGCGCCGTGGTGCCGCAGATGCAGCAGGCCCTGCTGCAGAAGGCAACGCTCGACCTGAAGCCGATCGCCGCCAATGCCCGCGAGAAGATTGCCGCCGCGATCGCCGACTACCAGAAGAGCGAGGACGGCCTCAAGGTCGAAGCCAAGATCGACAGCCTGACGCTTGCCGACATCGCCTTCGATTCCAAGACCCTGCGCGTGGTCGCCGAAGCCGGCGGCTCGCTGAACGTCTATGTGACGAAGCTGTCGGGGATGTAGCGCGCTTTCACTCACCGGCTTCGTGCGCGCCTTCGTCGCTTGCGCCGCTGGCATTCTCGCCGGAGGATGCTAATCTCGCACCACTGTAGGGGACAACGCGAGGACGACATGGAAGCCGGCATGGTCACACCTGCGCCGGCACTGGTGCGCTTTTCCGGCATTCAGAAGACCTACGATGGTGAGCACCTCGTGGTGAAGAACCTCGACCTCGAAATCAGGAAGGGCGAGTTCATCACCCTGCTCGGCCCGTCGGGCTCGGGCAAGACGACCACGCTGATGATGCTGGCTGGCTTCGAGGTTCCGACCCATGGCGAGATCTACCTCGGTGGCCGGCCGATCAAGAACGTGCCGCCACATAGGCGCGACATTGGCATGGTGTTCCAGAACTATGCCTTGTTTCCGCATCTGACGATCGCCGAGAATATCGCCTTCCCGCTATCCGTTCGCAAAATCAACAAGGCGGAAGCGCAGGAGCGCGTGAGGGCGGCGTTGCGCATGATCAAGATGGAAACCCTGGCGCACCGGCGGCCCGGGCAGCTGTCCGGCGGTCAGCAGCAGCGCGTCGCGCTGGCCCGCGCGCTGGTCTTCAACCCGCAACTCGTGCTGATGGACGAGCCCTTGGGCGCCCTGGACAAGCGCCTGCGGGAGCAGATGCAACTGGAGATCAAGCAACTGCACGAGACGATGGGCATCACCGTCGTCTACGTCACCCACGATCAGAGTGAAGCGCTCACCATGTCGGACCGCATCGCCGTGTTCAATGACGGCATCGTGCAGCAGATCGACAAACCCGACGCGCTGTATGAGCATCCGGTGAACAGCTTCGTCGCCCACTTCATCGGCGAGAACAATGTGCTGGCCGGCACCGTCGAAACGGTCGACAACGATTATTGCCGCGTCGCGCTGGCTGGTGGCGGTGCCGTGACCGCGCGGGCGGTCAACGTATCAGGCGGCGGCGCATCGACCTCCCTGTCGGTGCGGCCGGAGCGGATCGCCATTGTCCCGGATGGTACCTCCAGCGAGGGACCGAACCGCCTGCCGGCCAAGGTGCAGAACACCATCTATCTCGGCGACCACGCGCTTGCCGTGCTCGACGTCGCCGGCAACGGGGAGTTCATGGTCAAGCTTCAGCCGGGGGCATATGACAGCCTGAGACATGGCGACAGCGTGTTCATCACCTTCCGCCCCGAGGACTGCCTGGCGCTTGATCCCGTGTGATCCAATCCTGCAGCATGTCTTTGGCGCAAGCAGACCGGCATCGATCAACCTCAACGCAACGCACATGAAGAAGGAACAAGGACCATGCTGAAGCGCAACATTGGCAAGATTGCTCTGGGTTTCGCCGCGGCGTTCACCGCCAGCGCTGCGCTGGCCACGGTCGCGCAGGCGCGTGACCTCACCGTCGTGTCGTGGGGCGGGGCGTATCAGGATGCCCAGAAGAAGGTCTATTTCGAGCCGTTCAAGAAGGCGGCCGGAGTTCCGATGAACGACGAGTCCTGGGACGGCGGCGTCGGGGTGCTGCGCGCCAAGGTGCAGGGTGGCGCCGCAACCTGGGACGTCGTCCAGGTCGAGAGCGACGAACTCGCGGTCGGCTGCGAGGAGGGCCTGTTCGAGAAGATGGACTATTCCAAAATCGGCGGCGAGGCCGCCTATATCCCGCCGTCAGTCAATCCCTGCGGTGTCGGCGCCATCCTCTACGATTTCGTTCTCGGCTACGACAAGGACAAGCTGAAGCAGGCCCCGGGCGGCTGGGCCGACTTCTTCGACACCAAGAAGATTCCGGGCAAGCGCGGCCTGCGTCAGGGCCCGAAGACCACGCTGGAGATCGCTCTCATGGCTGACGGCGTCGCACCGAAGGACGTCTACAAAGTGCTAGCGACCGACGAGGGCATCGATCGCGCCTTCAAGAAGCTGGACACCATCAAGGGCGACATCGTCTGGTGGAAGGCCGGCGCCCAGCCGCCGCAATTGCTCGCTTCCGGCGAGGTGGCGATGACCTCGGTCTACAACGGCCGCATCGACACCGCGAACAAGAACGAGAAGAAGAACTTTGGCATGGTGTGGGATGGAGCGCTGTTCACCCTCGACAGTTGGGTCATCCTGAAGGGGAGCCCGAACAAGGACGCGGCCTACAAGTTCCTGGACTTCGTCGGCAAGGCGGAGAACCAGTCCAAGCTATCGGAGAACATCGCTTATGGCACCTCGAACAAGGACGCAGCCGCCCGGCTGCAGCCCGCCGTTCTGAAGGACCTGCCGACGGCACCTGATAACATCAAGAACGCGGTCGAGATCAACGTTGGCTTCTGGCTCGAGAACATCGACCGCTTGACCGAGCGCTTCAACAAATGGGCAGCAAAATAGCGTGCCGTCGAACCGGCGTGCGGCGCAGGTAGAGGGTGCGTCGCGGACAACGCGCCCGTGAGGTATCCTTCGAGACGCCCGCCTACGGCGGGCCCTCAGGATGAGGACGGAGTGTGCGGCAGCAGTGTCACAGCAGGCGCCGATGTCGATGAGCCTCATCCTCCTGAGGAGACCGCGAAGCGGTCGTCTCGAAGGACGAGGCGCTTCTCAGGCCGATCGACAAGGCCACATGCGATTGCCCGGCCTGAAGTGGCGAAGGATGTGCAGTCAAAGAGGCTCGCAGCATGACAGCAACACCCGCGATCGGCGCAGATGCCCAGACCGA
Source organism: Bradyrhizobium sp. SPXBL-04 (assembly GCF_051853035.1). NCBI lineage: Bacteria > Pseudomonadati > Pseudomonadota > Alphaproteobacteria > Hyphomicrobiales > Nitrobacteraceae > Bradyrhizobium > Bradyrhizobium sp. SPXBL-04. The sequence goes on from NZ_CP182472.1 coordinate 7,234,100, forward strand.
GGTGCCGCTCAAGCGCCGATTGAGACGTGCAGAGCGGGCGCGCCAGGTCAGGGCATTGGCACTGGTTCTGCCGCTTCTGCTGTTTCTGCTCTTCACCTTCGCAGGCCCGATCGCCGGCATGCTGTGGCGCTCGGTCGACGATCGGGAGGTACGCCAGATCCTGCCCCAAACCGTAGCTGCTCTCGCCGACTGGGATGGCAAGGACCTGCCGGACGAAAGGGCCTTTGCTGCGCTGGCAAGCGATATCCTGGCGGCGCGCGCCTCCGGCACCATGGCCATTGCGGCCAAGCGGCTGAACTACGCACTGAACGGCTTCCGCACCATCCTGACCAGCACGGCACGCAATCTGAAGGCGGTGCCGGAGCGAGGGACGGCCAAGGAGACGCTGGGCAAGATCAATCCGGCCTGGCGCGAACGCGCCACCTGGACGACGATCAAGGACGCCAGTGGCCCATTGACCAGCTTCTACCTGCTGGCGGCGCTCGACCTCACCCGGAACATGGACGGCGCGATCGTCGCGGCCCCGCCGGATCAGGCCATTTACCGCAACGTATTCACCCGTACCTTCGTGATCAGTCTCAGCGTCACGGCACTCTGCCTGATCCTCGGCTTCCCGGTCGCCTACCTGCTGGCGACGCTGCCGCCCGGCCGGTCGAACCTGCTGATGATCTTCGTCCTGCTGCCGTTCTGGACGTCGCTTCTGGTCCGCACCTGCGCCTGGATCGTACTGTTGCAGAGCAAGGGCGTCGTGAATGACAGCCTGCACTGGCTTGGCATCATCGACGAGCCGTTGCGCCTGATCTACAACCGCTTCGGTGTCTGCGTGGCGATGACCCACGTTCTCCTGCCGTTCATGATCCTGCCGCTCTACAGCAGCATGAAGGCGATCTCGCCAGCTTACATGCGTGCCGCAGCCTCGCTCGGTGCGCCGCCGGTCACCGCCTTCCTGCGCATCTACCTGCCGCAAACGCTGCCCGGTATCGGTGCCGGAAGCCTGCTCGTCTTCATCCTGGCGCTCGGCTACTACATCACGCCGGCACTCGTCGGCGGCGCCGCCGATCAAATGATCAGCTACTTCATCGCGCTCTACACGACCGAGACGGCCAACTGGGGCCTCGCCTCGGCGTTGGGTGCGGTGCTGCTGCTCGCCACTCTACTGCTCGCCCTCCTCTACGGAAAACTGGTGCAGGGCCAGCAGGTCACGGGAGGAATGAAGAATTGAGCGATGATCCTTCCCTCCGCACGCCCAGCCAGCGTGCCGCGTGGACTGCAACCATCGTCATCTCCACGCTGGTGTTCATCTTCCTGATCGCGCCAATCCTGGCGATCATGCCGCTGTCCTTCAGCTCCGGCTCGTACTTGACCTATCCGCTGCCCGGCCTCTCCTTGCGCTGGTACGATGATTTCATCAATTCGCCGCGCTGGATGAATTCGCTGAAGAACAGCATGATCATAGGCGTCGCCTCGACCCTGCTGTCCATGGTGCTCGGCACATTGGCCGCGCTGGGGCTGGCGCAGTGGAAGAGCCGGTTCAAACCGCTCGTGCTGGCCTTCGTGCTGTCGCCGGTCGTGGTGCCCGGCGTCATCACCGCGGTCGGTCTGTATTTCTTCTTCGCCCCGATCGGACTGACCGGCAGCTATCTCGGCTTGATCCTGGCCCACACCGCGCTGGCGACGCCCTTTGTGGTGATCACGGTCGGCGCGACGCTGCAAAGCTTCGACACCAATCTGGCGCGCGCCGCCGCCTCACTCGGCGCCTCGCCGCTCTACGCGTTTCGCCGCGTGATCCTGCCGCTGATCCTGCCCGGCCTCGCGTCGGGTGCGCTGTTCGCCTTCGCGACCAGCTTCGATGAGGTGGTGATCGTGCTGTTCATGGCAGGTCCCGAGCAGCGCACCCTGCCGCGCGAGATGTTCGCCGGCATCCGCGAGAACATCAGCCCGACGATCACGGCCGCGGCGGTGATGCTGACGACGGTATCGATCATCCTGCTTGCGACCATGGAAGGCTTGCGCCGACGGAACGAACGGCTCAAGGGCAGCAGCGCCTAGGCGACGTTCGTCTTCCTTTTCCCGCGAGCGTCGCTGCCCTCTCCCGCAAGGGGAGAGGGCACAGCAATGCGCTATCGTGACGTTGCGATATTCCTCCTCCCGGGAACACCACCCGCCCTTTCTTTTTTGCATTCTGCTATGGCGCGGATCGCTTAGCTGCGCCTGCAGATAGCCGTTAAAACTCCTCCCGCAACAAAACCCAAACAACAACACACAGGGAGAAACAACATGCAAAAACTCAGTGTCGCGATCGCAGCTGGCCTAGCTCTGGCCGCAACATCCGGCGCCGCGCAGGCGCAGATTTCCGACGACATCGTCAAAATCGGCGTGCTCACGGACATGTCGAGCCTCTATGCGGATGCGACCGGCAAGGGCTCGCTCGCCGCCGTCGAGATGGCGGTCGCCGACTACGGCGGCAAGGTCGCGGGCAAGCCGGTCGCGGTCGTCGCCGCCGATCACCAGAACAAGCCCGATGTCGGTGTCAACATCGCCCGCAACTGGTACGACAACGACAAGGTCGACGCGATCTTCGACGTTCCGACCTCCTCGGTGGCGCTGCCGGTCTCGGCGCTGACGCGCGAGAAGAACAGAATCAACATCAATTCCGGCGGAGGCTCGTCCGACATCACCGGCACCGCCTGCTCGCCCAACACGGTGCACTGGACCTACGACACCTATGCGCTGTCGAACGTCGCCGGCATGGCGATGGTCAAACGCGGCGAGGACAGCTGGTTCTTCGTCACCGCCGACTACGCCTTCGGCATGGCGCTCCAGCGCGACGCCGCCAACGTGGTCAAGGAGAGCGGCGGCAAGGTGCTCGGCGAGGTTCGCCATCCGCTCAACTCGTCGGACTTCTCCTCCTTCCTGCTCCAGGCCCAGGCCTCCAAGGCTAAGGTGGTCGCGCTGGCGAATGCCGGCGGCGACACCACCAATGCGTTGAAGCAGGCTTCCGAGTTCGGCCTGACCCAGGGCGGCCAGAAGATGATCGCGCTGCTGCAGGAGATCACCGACACGCATTCGCTCGGCATCAAGGCGACGCAAGGCCTGATCGTCACCGACGCCTTCTACTGGGACATGAACGAGGAGACGCGGGCCTTTTCGAAGCGCTTCAACGAGAAGGTCGGGCATATGCCGACCATGATCCAGGCCGGCCTTTATTCGGCGACCATGCACTATCTGAAGGCGATCGACGCCATCAAGACCGACGAGGCGCCGAAGGTGATGGAAGAGATGCGCAAGACACCGATCAACGACTTCTTCGCCAGGAACGGCAAGATCCGCATCGACGGCCGCATGGTCCACGACATGTATCTGTTCGAGGTCAAGAAACCCGAGGAATCCAAGGGCGAGTGGGACCTCTACAAGCTGATCGCCACCGTTCCCGGCGACGAGGCGTTCCGTCCGCTCGACAAGGGCGGCTGCCCGATGGTGACGGGGCATTGAACTGCGCTCGTCGTCATTGCGAGCTACGCAATTTTGTCGCGAGCTCCTCGCAATGACGGAACGAAAGACACGACAGCGCGCCCAGTGAAAACCGGGCGCGCTTCGTCTAGGCAGTTACGCGAGCCGCATTACTCCGAGTACTTGAACTCGGGCATGTTCTTCAGCTCGTCCTTGCTGGCGTTGAACACGGCATGATCCGGATACCATTTCGACGCGGACGAGGTCGTCGCGGTCTTGTCGGTTCCGGTCGCTGCGCCAGTCGTCGTGGTCGAGGCCGGCCGGCCGGGCGGGCTGGTGGCTGGGGCGCTGTAGGCGATGGCCTCGTTGGTGAACTTCAGCTTCTCGTAGGGCACCGCGACCAGATGCTCGCCCATGCCGAGGAAGCCGCCGACGCCGATCACGGCGATCTTGATGTTACCGTTCTTGTCCATCAAGAGGTCGTTGATCGAGCCGATGTTCTCGTTGGCCTCGTTATAGACCTTGACGCCCGACATTTTCGACACGCGCCACTGGTCGGACGCGCTCGTCGTCGTGGCGGTAGCCGCGGTCGGCGCCTTGTCGGTGGTGGCGGTCGGCGCTTGCGCGAACGCCACGGTCGCAAGCAGTGCTGTGCCGGCGAGGCCGGCAACAATCGTCTTCATCATGTTGTCCTCTCCTTCAGAAACCTCGTGCGGAGAAAACAGCGCTGATCACGCGCGGTTCCGTGCGGGCGGCAATTTCGTCGCGCAATGCGCGAGCCGAAAATGACGGCAAGGCACGTTCCTGCGTCACCCAGGAACATGTTGCGGCGCACGGTTCCCCGCCGACGATCATGCGCCCTGGGTGAAGCATGATCGCGGCGGGGAACGCGCCGACCCAGCGTCGCCAGGTCAGCTCTTGTAGTCGATCAGCAGCGCGGAGAAGCTCGAGCCGCTCGACGCGCTGCCATTGGCACCATAGGACGACGCCGACGATTGCGATTGCTGCAGCGCCTGGAGGAATTGCTGGAGGATTTCCGCGGTCGTTGCGTCAGCCGACGTGCCGTTGGTCGAATCCGTGGTCGTCGTCGAATCCGAATTAGCATCATACGGCGGCGGGCCGGGCGGCGGTCCGCCTGCCCCACCGGGGCCACCCGCCCCGCCCGGACCATTGGCGAAGGCGGACTGAAACACGCTCTTCAGCTCCTCGGCCTGATCCGAGGTCAGCGTCCCGCTCGACACCTCGTTCGAGATGAGGTCGTCGATCTTCGACTGCATCTCGTCCTTGGAAGGACGCGTGCCGCTCGATTGGTCGCTCGACCGGCTCTGCTGGAGCGCGGTGTCGATGTCGGTGAGCGCCGTCGACAGCGCGGACTGGTCCGACGACGAGATCGTGCCGGCAGAGACTTGCGATTGCAATTCCTGCTGCAGCCGCTGCAGCGGCGACTGATAGCTGCCGGCGGAGGCCGCCGAAATCGAGGTCATGATGGCTCCGTGGATCTTGCGGGGTTTCGTGGCGAACGGCACCACGGTATGGTTAACGGCCTTAACGAGATCTTGCCGCTCCACTGCCCGGTCATGTCCCGGCATTGCGACGGGGCTGATGGAAACACTCCGAAACAAAAATCTTCGCCATTTGGCCCGAATCTTGGACAAACAAAGCGCATGGCCATTCCCAATCCCAACATCCTGGTCGTCGAGGACGACCGCGAAACCCGGACGTTGATTGCGAAGTACCTGCGCAACAACGCCTGCAACGTCACCGCCGTGAGCGACGGCCGCGAGATGTCGCGCGCCATGGCCGACCATCGCGTCGACCTGATCATTCTCGACGTCATGCTGCCGGGCGAGGACGGCCTCAGCCTGTGCCGCAAGGTGCGCGCGGAGGCGCAGACGCCGATCATCATGCTGACCGCGCGCGGCGAGGACGTCGACCGCATCGTCGGCCTCGAGATGGGCGCGGACGATTATCTGCCGAAACCGTTCAACCCGCGCGAGCTGCTCGCTCGCATCAACGCGGTGCTGCGCCGCCAGGCCGCAGCGCAGGCGGCGAGCTCGATCGAGGGCGCCTCCACGCTCGCATTCGAGGGCTGGCGTATCGACCTGCGCCTGCGCGAATTGCGCAATCCGGAAGGCGCGCGCGTCGCGGTGACCAGTGCCGAATTCGATCTGCTCAGGACGTTCTGCGAGCGGCCCGGCCGCGTGCTGTCGCGCGACAGCTTGCTCGACCTCACGCAGGGCCGCAACACCGGCTCGTTCGAACGCTCCATCGACGTGCTGGTCAGCCGCATCCGCCGCAAGATCGAGCCCAATCCGGCCGATCCCACCATCATCAAGACGGTGCGCTCCGGCGGCTATCTGTTCACACCGAGGACGGAAGCGGTGACCGCGCCCCTGAGCAGCTGAAGGGCGCGCCGACGATGAAGCCGTTCGGATTCTTCCACCTCAAGGGGATCGGCGGGCAGATCGCCGCGCTGGTGCTGGCTTCGACCGTCGCGCTGCATCTCGTCGTCACCACCGCCTTCCTGATCAGCCGGCCGGACCGCCCGGACGCCCCGCCGGACGGCGCCCATCAATTGACCGATGCTGCGCTGCTGCTCGGCGCGGCCGATGCCAGCGAGCGACCGCGCCTCGTCGCCGACCTTGCACGCGCCTTCCCCAGGCTCGGCATCGAGATGCTCGCCTCCGGGTCGGTGATCGAGTCAGGCGACGGCGCCCACCTGTTCGGGATGCGCCGTCATCTCAGGCGCGGCTACAAGGTGATGCAGCTCGCCGCCGAGGGTCGCGCACACCGCGTCGGCGTCGAATTGCCCGACGGCACCGTGATCGCCGGCCGCGTCGACGGCGGCCCGCGGCCGTGGTTCTGGGGCGCACCATGGCTGGTGACGCTGATGACCGCCTTCATCTGTATCACCGTGCTCGGCCTGTGGGCGGCGCGTGCGCTGGCCGCGCCGCTGTCGTCCTTCGCCAAGGCCGCGGAGAATTTCAGCCTGGACGGCACCGCCGAGCCGCTGCCCGAGCGCGGCCCGGAGGAGATCCGTTCGGTCGCGCGCGCGCTCAACCGCATGCACGAGCGGATCGCGCGGCTGATGTCGGATCGCACGCGGATGCTGGCCGCGATCAGCCACGATCTGCGCACGCCGATCACACGCCTGAGGCTGCGCGCCGAGTTCATCGAGGACGAAGGCAACCGCAAGCGCATGCTGCTCGACCTCGACCAGATGCGCTCGATGCTGGAATCCGTGCTGTCGCTGCTGCGCAACGACCGCAAGATCGAGGCGGTGACGCTGGTCGACATCGCCAGCACGCTGCAGCTCGTCGCCGACCAGTTCGGTGACATGGGCCACGTCGTGCATTATGACGGGCCGGCGTCCGCGACCGCCGCCGCGCGGCCCGACGATCTGCATCGCGGCGTCACCAACCTCGTCGAGAACGCGGTGCGCTTCGGCGCCGAGGTGACGATCCGCCTCGGCGTCTCGGGCACGACACTGATCATCGACGTCGAGGACGATGGCCCCGGCATCTCGGATGCGCGCAAGCAGGAGATGCTGGAGCCGTTCGTGCGCGGCAACGATGCGCGCACCATGGACGAGTCCACCGGCTTCGGGCTCGGCCTGTCGATCGCGCGCGCGATTGCGCTCGCCCATGGTGGCGAGCTGTCGCTGCACGACCGCGAGCCGCATGGCTTGATCGTGCGGATGCAATTGCCGATCTGGCAGGAGCCGCGGCTGGCGGCTTAGCTCAAGCCGCGAGCGGCGGGTGCACCACGGCCTCACGCTCGAAGATCGCCACCGCCTCGAAGCGGTAGCCGCAGGCGTGGCAGGTCCAGAGATAGGAAACGCGGCCTTCGCCCGGCTCGATCCAGTCCGGGAACGGAATTGGCGTGCCGCACTGTGCACAGGGGTTCTGTGTGGGAATGTCGTCGATGTCTGCCGGGGTCATGGACGTCCTCCCGCATGCTGTTTTGACGAGCGATTTTTGGGCGGAGACACGAATGGACAGACCAGCTGTCGCGTAAGGCGCCCCGCCAACTCCGAACTTAACCTAGGTTTGAGTCGTAAAAGCGACGGCCCGACGAAAATCGCCGGAGGCGGCGTTTCGCCACATCATCGCCGTGTTCCCACGGCCTAACCCGCACGGGTGCAGGTCCGTTCTGCCAAGGAATATTTCGATGAAGATTTTACGCGTTGCCGCGCTGCTCGCGGCCGGATTGACATTGCCGCAGGCCGCATTCGCCGGCGAAGCCGAATATGCCGAGATGGTCGCGGCCCATGCCCGCGCCAACGGCGTGCCGGAGGCGCTGGTGCACCGCGTGATCATGCGCGAGAGCCGCTATCAGCCCGGCCTCGTCGGCCGCGGCGGCACCATCGGACTGATGCAGATCAAGCTCGCGACCGCCCGCGGGGTCGGCTACACCGGCGATGCCGCCGGCCTGCGCGATCCCAACACCAATCTCACTTATGCGATCAAATATCTCGCCGGCGCCTATCGCGCCGCCAATGGCGACCACGCCCGAGCCGTGCGTTATTTCGCGGGCGGCTATTACTACGTTGCAAAGCGGCAGCGCCAGGAGGCCGTGCAGGTCGCCACTATGGGCGAGACCAATATGGGCGCGACCTGGCTCGAGCCGAACGGCAACCCGCAGCCGATGTTTGGCACCGCCCCGCACAGGAAGCTCGCCCAGCGCGTCCGCAACGCCCGGGCGCAGGCCTTGAAGTAACTCCGCGTGTCCCGGACGCGCTGCAGCGTGCCAAGAGCGCGTTCACGCGCGTCTTCGAAGCGCCACGAACGGCCCGGTTCCCGCCTGACGCGTTGACACCAGCTCCCACTGGCATACATTAGAGCCGTTCCGAGGGGTGCTCCGAGGAGGAGCTGAGATACCGCTAAATGGGCAATACCGCCCAGGACCGCGGTGACCCTTTGAACCTGATCCGGGTCATGCCGGCGAAGGGACAGGGATGTACCAGACCACCAAGCGACCGGACTCACCGGTATCCATCATCGGCGCAGGCATCGCAGGGGCTTGGCAGGCCTTGCTGTTCGCGCAGGCCGGCCATGCCGTGACGTTACACGAGCGTGGTGACGCCGCCATGACCGACGCCACCAGCCATTGGGCCGGCGGCATGCTCGCGCCCTATTGCGAGGCGGAGGTCGCCGAACCCATCATCAGCCGCCTCGGCCTGCGCTCTCTCGACATCTGGCGCCGCGAATTGCCGGAAACGCCGTTCAACGGCTCGCTCGTCGTCGCCCATCCCCGCGAGCGCAACGATTTCGAGCGCTTCGCCCGGATGACCGAGGGCCACGAGCGGCTCGATGCCGCCGGCCTCGCCGCGCTGGAGCCGTCGCTGGAGGGCCGCTTCCGCGAGGCCCTGTTCTTCCCGAGCGAGGGTCATGTCGAGCCGCGCCGCGTGCTGCCCAAGCTGCATGAGCGCATCCGCGCCGCCGGCGGCACCATCAAATTCTCCAGCGACGTTTCAGCCAAAGACCTCGACGGCATCGTGATCGACTGCCGTGGCCTTTCCGCGCGCGACGAGCAGACTGACTTGCGCGGCGTCAAGGGCGAGATGATCCTGATCGAGACCGACGAGGTGCAGCTTGCGCGTCCGGTGCGGCTGATCCATCCGCGCTGGCCGCTCTACGTGATCCCGCGCGAGGACAATCTGTTCATGTTGGGCGCGACCTCGATCGAGGCCGAGGACACCGGCGTCAGCGTGCGCTCGGCGCTGGAGCTGCTCGGGGCAGCCTACGCGGTGCATCCGGCCTTCGGCGAAGCCCGCATCGTCGAATTCGGCTCCGGCCTGCGTCCCGCTTTTCCCGACAATTTGCCACGCATCGGCATTCGCGACGGCAAGATCGGCGTCAACGGGCTCTACCGTCACGGCTTCCTGCTCGCGCCGGCGCTCGCCGAGCTGACGCTTGCCTACGTCCAGCGCGGCCAGATCGACAACGAGGTGATGCAGTGCGGGTGATCGTCAATGGCGAGCAGCGCGAGGTGAGCTCAGCCAGCGTCGACGCGCTGCTCACCGAGCTCGACTACGAGGGCACCCATTTCGCCATCGCGCTCAATTACGACGTCGTGCCGAAAAGCCGCTGGGCTGAGACAGCGCTGAAAGCCGGCGACGAGATCGAGATCATCACGCCGCGGCAGGGAGGGTGAGGTGATGGTGAATGCGGTCGCCGCCTTCCTTCGCCTCTCACCGCTTGCGGGGAGAGGCCGGAATTTGCAAAGCAAATTCCGGGTGAGGGGGACTCTCCGCGAGTCCAGCTCTCACCGTCCCCGCGGAGGCTCCCCCTCACCCCGACCCTCTCCCCGCAAGCGGGGCGAGGGAGCGCACTGCATTTGAGGAGACGCCTTCATGGTGACCTTCTACGGCAAGACCTTCGCTTCGCGCCTCCTGATCGGCAGTGCGCTCTATCCCTCGCCTGCGATCATGCAGGCGGCGATCCGCGCCTCCGGCTCCAACATCGTCACGGTGTCGCTGCGGCGCGAATCCGCCGGCGGCAAGACCGGGGACGCGTTCTGGAAGCTGATCCGCGAGCTCGACGTCACCGTGCTGCCGAACACCGCGGGCTGCCGCAGCGTGCGCGAGGCGGTGACGACCGCAAAACTCGCGCGCGAATTGTTCGGCACGAGCTGGATCAAGCTGGAAGTCATCGCCGACAACGACACGCTGCAGCCCGACGTCGTCGGCTTGGTCGAGGCCGCCAGCATCCTGATCAAGGACGGCTTTGAGGTCTTCCCCTATTGCACCGAGGATCTCTCGGTGGCCAACCGCCTGATCGATGCCGGCTGCAAGGTGGTGATGCCGTGGGCGGCGCCAATCGGCAGCGCCAAGGGGATCATCAATCGCGATGCGCTCAAGCTGCTGCGCGAGCGACTGCCCGACATCACGCTGGTGGTCGACGCCGGCTTAGGGGCGCCGAGCCACGCCGCGCACGCGCTCGAGCTCGGCTACGACGCCGTGCTGCTCAACACCGCCATCGCCAAAGCCGCCGATCCCGTCGCCATGGCCAACGCCTTCCGCCTCGGTGTCGAGGCCGGCCGCACCGCCTACGAAGCCGGACTGATGAACGCCCGCGACTTCGCCTCCCCTTCCACCCCTGTCGTTGGGACCCCGTTCTGGCATGCCGTATCCTGATCGCCACGCGTATCCTGATCGTTTCTATCCCGTCGTCGACAGCCTTAAATGGGTCGAGCGCCTGACGAAACTCGGCGTCGGCACCATTCAGCTGCGCGCCAAAGAGCTGAACGACGCCGACGCGCTGCAGATCGTCACGGATGCGCTGGCGATCACCAAGGACACGCAGGCCAAGCTGGTCGTGAACGACTATTGGCGTGCGGCGGTCGTCGCCGGCGCAAAATATCTGCATCTCGGCCAGGAGGATCTCGCCGCCGCCGACCTCAAGGCGATCCGCGAGGCCGGGCTGTCGCTCGGCATCTCCACCCATGACGACGACGAGCTTGCGACGGCGCTCAAAGCCAAGCCCGATTACGTCGCGCTCGGCCCGATCTTCTTCACCACGCTGAAATCGATGCGCTTCGAGCCGCAGGGCATTCCAAAAATCACGGAATGGAAGCAGCGCATCGGCAACATTCCGCTGGTCGCGATCGGCGGCATCAAGTTCGAGCACGGCGCGGAGATCTTTGCGGCGGGCGCGGATTCCATCGCCGTCGTGTCCGACGTCACCCAAAACGCCGACCCCGATGCCCGCGTGCGGCAGTGGCTCGGCCTAACGGTGGAGGCTGCGTGATGCATGTCCCGCTCTCTCCACCCGTCATTGCGAGGAGCCCTTGCGACGAAGCAATCCAGACTGCTTCCGCGGAAACATTTCTGGATTGCTTCGCTGCGCTCGCAATGACGGAGAACTTCGTCGCCAGCGTCGCCCAGACGCACGCACAACAGAATTAAACGGAGGCCCCCATGAACATCCGCTCCAACCCCGAAAAGACCATCCCAGCCGTCACCACCGGCCCGCTTCCCTCCTCGCGAAAGATCTTCGCATCGCCCGATGCCGCGCCCGACCTGCGCGTGCCCTTGCGCGAGATCATCCTCTCCGAGGGCGCGGGCGAGCCGAACCTGCCGGTCTATGACACCTCGGGCCCCTACACCGACCCGAGCGTCACCATCGACGTCAACGCTGGCCTTGCTCGCAATCGCAAGCAATGGGTGCTGGAGCGCGGCGGCGTCGAGGAATATGAGGGCCGGCAGATCAAGCCGGAGGACAATGGCAGCGTCTCCACCGACAAGGCCGCGCGCGCCTTCTCGGCCTATCACAAGCCCTTACGCGGCCTCGACGGCCACAAGGTGACGCAGCTCGAATTCGCCCGCGCCGGCATCATCACCAAGGAGATGGTCTACGTCGCCGCGCGCGAAAATCTCGGTCGAAAGGCACAGCTCGAGCGTGCCGAAGCCGCCCTCGCCGACGGCGAAAGCTTTGGCGCCTCCGTGCCCGCCTTCATCACGCCGGAATTCGTGCGCGACGAGATCGCGCGCGGCCGCGCCATCATCCCCTCCAACATCAACCACAGCGAACTCGAGCCGATGATCATCGGCCGCAACTTCCTGACCAAGATCAACGCCAATATCGGCAACTCGGCGGTGACCTCGTCGGTCGAGGAAGAGGTCGAGAAGATGGTGTGGGCGATCCGCTGGGGCGCCGACACCGTGATGGACCTCTCCACGGGGCGCAACATCCACACCACCCGCGAATGGATCTTGCGCAACTCGCCGGTGCCGATCGGCACCGTGCCGATCTACCAGGCGCTGGAGAAGTGCAACGGCGATCCGGTGGCGCTGACCTGGGAGCTCTACAAGGACACCTTGATCGAGCAGTGCGAGCAGGGCGTCGACTACTTCACCATCCACGCCGGCGTGCGCCTGCAATACATCCACCTCACCGCCAACCGCGTCACCGGCATCGTCAGCCGCGGCGGCTCGATCATGGCGAAGTGGTGCCTGGCGCATCACAAGGAAAGCTTCCTCTATACGCATTTCGACGAGATCTGCGACCTCATGCGCAAGTATGACGTCTCGTTCTCGCTCGGCGACGGCCTGCGTCCGGGCTCGATCGCCGACGCCAACGACCGCGCGCAGTTCGCCGAGTTGGAGACCCTCGGCGAATTGACCAAGATTGCTTGGGACAAGGGCTGCCAGGTCATGATCGAAGGCCCCGGCCACGTGCCGATGCACAAGATCAAGATCAACATGGACAAGCAGCTCAAGGAGTGCGGCGAAGCGCCGTTCTACACGCTTGGACCGCTGACCACCGACATCGCGCCGGGCTACGACCACATCACCTCGGGCATTGGCGCCGCCATGATCGGCTGGTTCGGCTGCGCCATGCTCTGCTACGTCACGCCGAAGGAGCATCTCGGCCTGCCCGATCGCAACGACGTCAAGACCGGCGTCATCACATACAAGATCGCCGCCCACGCCGCCGACCTCGCCAAGGGCCACCCCGCCGCGCAACTGCGCGACGACGCCCTCTCCCGTGCGCGGTTCGAATTCCGCTGGACCGACCAGTTCAACCTCGGCCTCGATCCGGATACCGCCAAGAACTTCCACGACGAGACCCTGCCGAAGGAAGCCCACAAGGTCGCCCATTTCTGCTCGATGTGCGGCCCAAAATTCTGCTCGATGAAGATCACCCAGGACGTGCGGGACTATGCGGCGACGCTGAACGATCCGAACAGCGTGGGCATGTCGATGCAGGGCACCGTCGAGGACGGCATGGCGAAGATGAGCGCGAAGTTCAAGGAGATGGGGAGCAGCGTCTATCTGGATGCGGAGAAGGTGAAGGAGAGCAATCGGGTGTTGTGAGAGAGTTCTCCTCGTCATGCCCGGGCTTGACCCGGGCATCCATCCGAAAAGAGAGGCCGGGCAGACAGCCCGGCTTTTCTTCGAAACATCGCTTTAAGAAATCATCTTCTTCAACAACGGCTGATCCTCTTTGAAGGCGGGCGAGCATTCCGCTTCCCAAGGGAACCGCCGATTGACGTCCTGCCAGATGATCTGCAGACAGGGGAACGCAAGCCGCGATTTCCAGTAGAACCAGATTGCCGTGCCAAGATACTCGGGATAGGCCCCGAACGGCACCTGCCAGAAGCCGAGCTTGTAGCCGTTCGCCAACAAATCGTCGGAGATATCGCCGTCGACGAATTTATGGCCGGATGCCACGCGGTCGCGGATAAGGTTGATGATGGCCTGCGCGTTTTCGGAGTTCTGGCCGAAGATGACGAGCTCGGGGTGGCCATAGTTCAAAAACAGGCCGATTGAAAATGCAAACGGCGGATTGGCTCCGGGGATGCCGACAATATGGCAGCCGTGGTTGCGGACGTTACGCAAAATGACCTTGTCGGCGTCGTGCTCGGGCTCGGGCCACTCGAACTGATCTTGCATTTTCACCCCAGATGAAACAAGCGTAGCCCGGATGAGCGTAGCGACATCCGGGGTCTTTGTCGCCCCGCATATCGCTGACGTTCATGCGGCCTACAATTCCGCGGATAAATGATTTGTCCGATAGCAAGCTCCACCGCCTCCCCGACCAGCTCCGCCCCAACCTCCGCCTCGTCTTCGTCGGCACCGCTGCCTCTACGCGCTCGGCCGAGCTCGGATACTACTACGCCCATCCCGGCAACCGCTTCTGGCGCGCGATCCACGAGGCCGGCATCACGCCGCGATGCTATCAGCCGGGCGAGTTTGCATCGCTGATCGCGCTCGGGATCGGCTTCACCGATCTCTCCAAGTCGGGCGCCGGCATGGATCACCAGATCGCGACGGAGACGATCGACCTGCCCGGCTTCAGGGCGAAGATCGAAAAATATCGGCCGCGGACGATTGCGTTCACGAGCAAGAAGGCGGCGAGCTTGTTTTATGGCCGGCCGTCGCGCGTGATTGCGCTGGGACGGCAGAAGCGGGATGAATGTCCGGCCGAGGTGTTCGTGCTGCCGTCACCATCGGGAGCAGCGTCCGGGCATTGGACGCTGGAGCCGTGGCGCGAGCTGGCGGCGTGGATCAAGTCGTAGGGTGAGCAAAGGCGCTCTTGCGCCGTACCCACCATCTCTCCACGCAATCCGGTAGAACGTAGGGCTATCGCATATGCATTTCGCGGGGACCACCCGCGAGTTTGCTCCGCCTCTCCCGCTTGCGGGAGAGGCCGACGCGTCCCGGGCGATGCGAAGCATCGTCCCGAGCGCGGCGGGTGAAGGCTCTCACCGCACTGGGATCGCCTCCGCAATTCTCGACAATCCCGACGCGGAGGCACCCCCACCCCAGCCCTCCCCCGCAAGCGGGAGAGGGAGCCCACTGCCGATGCCGAAGCATTATTCACGCCATATGCGATAGCCCTACGGTAGAGCGGTGGGCACGGCGCGCGAGGAACGCGCCTTTGCCCACCCTTGTAATAGCGCAATCAGATATTGTCGGCGTGTTCCGTGAGGAATGGCCTGCCGCGGCTGCAACCCGCGGCAGGCCGCTGGCGATCGGATCGCGCCCACCCTGAGCAGTTTGTGGCTGCCCCGTAGCAGGATCGCGCCAGCACCTTCATCGGACCCGGATGGTTGCCGGAACAATCAGGTTCGCTTCACAAGGCAGGGTCGACGAAGATGGCACAGACTAGCACGACGACAGCGGGAATCGATACGTCCAAGGCGAAGCTCGACATTGTAGTTCATGGTCGAGACGAGGGTTGGGAGGTCGCCAACGACCTTCCCGGTTGGCGGAAGCTGGTGCAACTGCTGACCAAAGCTGGCGTCAAGCGAGTCGGGATCGAAGCGACCGGCGGTTACGAGCGTGGGGTAGTGGAGCATTTGCGTGCGGCCGGCGTCATCGTGCTGGTGCTGCAGCCGATCCAGGTCAAGGCGTTCGGCCGCTCCCGATTGCGTCGCGCCAAGAACGATACGCTGGATGCCGCGCTGATTGCGGCCTGCGCGGCATCGCTCGAAGAGGTGAGGAGTGCGCCGGATCCGCGCTTGGCGGAGCTCGCCGAGCAGCTCACCTTCCTCGAGCAGATCGAGGACGACATCAAGCGCTTCAAGACCCGGCTCGAGCATCTCGATAAGCCTGGGCTACGCCGCATCGTGCTGGATGACATTGCCCGGTTGAAGGCAAGGCGGCTCTCCCAAATCCGTCACATCGCCAAGCAACTACGCGCTCACCACGATCTCGCTGTCCGCCTTGCCCTCGTGATGAGCATTCCCGGGATCGGTGAGCGCACGGCACTGGCCCTCCTGGTCCGCATGCCTGAACTCGGCCGTGTCAGCCGGGAGGAAGTCGCAGCCCTTGCCGGGCTGGCTCCCTTCGACAACGATAGCGGGCAGTACAAGGGCCAACGCCGTATCGCCGGCGGCCGCGCTCGCCTGCGTCGCTCTCTGTTTGCGGCAGCCCTGCCTGCGGCCTTCCGCTGGAATAAGGCCGTCATGGCCCTCTATGCCCGCCTGACTGCGGCCGGAAAGGCTCACAATGCCGCTCTCATCGCATGCGCGCGCAAGCTGCTCATCTATGCCAACACCGTCGTGCAACGCGGAACGCCGTGGACTGAAAAACTCCTCGGCGTTTAATGGTTGCTACGAGACCGTTTGCGAGGCGGGCAGCTCACCCCGCACGCCCAATCGTCCTCCTGGCGAAAGCCAGGACCCATTACCCCAGGGAAAAGTTTGGCGAAGACTCGTGGTCCGGTACTGCGATCGTGCGCAATCGATAGATTCCGCGGTATGGGTCCTGGCCTTCGCCAGGACGACGACGCCGGTGGATTGGCTGGCAACTCGTAGCCCGGATGAGCGAAGCGATATCCGGGGTCGGCGGTTGACCCGCATGTCGCTTCGCTCATGCGGGCTACAGGTTCTATGAAGTACCCTGTCGGAATCCGCCCCACCCGTTCGTCCTCTGGATACATCACGCCCGGAGCGCCCCGATGCCCACCATCACCGCCTTCGAAAACTCGCCCGACCGCGGCCGCGGGCAGGCCCGAGACATGCGGGTCCGCTGGGCGCTGGAGGAAGTCGGCCAGCCCTACGACGTCCGCCTCCTCTCGTTCGAGCAGATGAAGCAGCCGGCGCACCGCGCACTGCATCCGTTCGGGCAGATCCCGACCTTTGAGGACGGCGATCTCGCCTTGTTCGAGTCCGGCGCGATCGTGCTCCATATCGCCGAACATCATGCCGGACTGCTGCCAGTCGAGCCGAATGCGAGGAGCCGCGCGATCGCGTGGATGTTCGCCGCGCTCAGCACGCTGGAGCCGCCGATCATCGAGCTCGCGATGGCGATGCTGTTCGAGCGCGACAAGAGCTGGTACGCGGAGCGCCTGCCCATGATTCAAGATCGCGTCCGTATCAGGCTCGGCGAACTGTCCCGCCACCTCGGCGAGGCCGACTGGCTCGATGGCGCGTTCAGCGCCGGCGATCTCATGATGGTGACGGTGCTGCGGAGGTTGAACACGTCGGGCCTGCTGGGTGAATATCCTGAAATCGCCGCCTATGTCGCCCGCGGTGAGGCGCGGCCGGCTTTCAAGCGGGCGTTCGATGCGCAGCTGGCAGTGTTCAACGCGGCGTCGCGTTCGTAGGGGGCGCCGCTCCGCGTTCAGCCGTCGTCCTGGCGAAAGCCACGACCCATTACCCCAGCGCAAAGTTGGCGGAGACTGGTGGTCCGGTACTGCGACTGTTCGCAACCGATAGATTCCGCGGTATGGGTCCTGGCTTTCGCCAGGACGACAGCGCGGGTTTGACAAATCCCGTCCACCCATTGCGTCCACCACGGCGCCCCTGCATGCTGGCCTCCGCCAACACAGAGGAGCCGCCGCCCATGCTGACCCTCTACTCCTACCCAGAGCTGTTCGGCGTCGCCGACAACAACGGCTACGGCCTCAAGGTCTATGCCTTCCTTAAGCTCGCGGGCGTGCCGTTCGTGCACGAGCACGTCTTCGATGCCTCCGCCGCGCCGCGCGGGCAGCTGCCTTACATCGTCGACGACGGCGAGACCATCGGCGACAGCGAGACCATCATCGCGCATGCGATCGCGAAATATCTCCTCACCATCGATGCCTTGCTCTCACCGGAACAGCGGCGCACCAATCATCTCGTCACGCGCATGCTGGACGATCTCTACTGGGTGATGTCGTATTCGCGCTGGAAAGACGAGCGATTCTATCCGGCGTTCCGCGATGCCTTCATCGCGCAGCATCCGCAGATCGACGCGGCCGGCTTCGAGAAGGCCAAGGCCTACAACGCGCAGCGCTATCATTTCCAGGGCATCGGCCGCTACACGCCCGAGCAGGCTTACGCGCGGGGGCTTGCCGATCTCAAGGTGCTGGCCGAGATCGTGCCGGCTGCCGGCTACATGCATGGCGCGGCGCCCACCAGCATCGATGCCGGCATCTACGGCTTCATCGCCAACATCCACTACTTTCCGATCCCGACGCCGCTGAAGGCCTTCGTCGATGCGCACGCAAACCTCGTCGCGCATTGCGAGCGGATTCATGCGGCGGTGAGCAGGACGTAGTCTATTCCGTCATTGCGAGCGCAGCGAAGCAATCCAGAATCTGGCCGCGGGGACGGACTGGATTGCTTCGCTTCGCTCGCAATGACGGCGTTGAAGCGGCGTGCCCTACCGCATCGTGATCGCAAGCCCGCTGAGATCCGCATTCGCCATCAACCCGACCTGCCGGCCGGTCAATTCCAGCACGGCGCCCTTCTGGTTGGTCAGCACGATGGCGCGGGCGCCGGCGCCGACGGCAAGGCCGGCACCGGCGGCGCCGTAGACGCCGGCGACATCCGAGGGGCGATTGATGTTGGAGACGCGGCCGCGCAGCACGGTTTTCGAGCCGCCGAACACGAGGCCGTAGTCGAGCCCGCCCGTGGAGAGCCCATAGGTGCGGCCGCGGAAATTGAGCACGCCGCTCCCGCCCGAGCCGCCGATGATCCAGCCCGCCTTGTAGATCGTCAGCGTCACGAAACCGCTGTCGGCCCGTGCCGCCGTCGAGAGGCCGGCCAGAGCGGCGATGGCGACCAGCGCGGCGCGGAAGGTGGATGCGAGCTTCATGGGGATCTCCGGGGGCTATTTTTCAAGGCAGGAATCGAATCAGACGCGACAAATCTATCCGATCGATCGCGGCGGCAACATGATTGCGGCGCGTGAGGCGTAAGGCACCAGGCGTGAGGCGTGAAATGCGGCAACGCATTCAACTGTCATCGCCCGCGCAGGCGGGCGATCCAGTATTCCGAGACGGTTGTGGCTGAACCGAGAGGCCGCGGCGTACTGGATGCCCCGCCTGCGCGGGGCATGACGACGGAGTTTGGAGCAGCAAGCCGGCACTGCGCCATGATGCAATTCTGCCAGTGTTTTGCCCGACGAGTCAACTTTTATTTCGGACTTTTCGAAAACGCTGATAAGCTTGGCCTTTTCTACTGTGCATGGGGTTGTTTTCGCATTTTTTGTTTTGAGCGCCCCTCGCCTGCCGCTACGCTCATGCGTCTATCGACCGTCCCCGAGGTGATCCCATGCCGATCCAGCATTTCGCGCCCCCGCCGCATGTCAAGGCGCCGCCGCTGTCTTTTGCCACCCGCGTTGGCGATCTCCTGTTCGTCTCCGGCATTCCCGGCTTCGACGCCAATGGCGCGCTGCCCGATGGGTTCGAGGCGCAGTTCGCCAACGTCGTCGTCAACATCAAGCGGGTGCTGGTCGATGCGGGCGCAAGCATGCACGACCTCGTCAAGGTCAACGTGCTCCTGACCCGCGCCTCGGACGTGGCCGCCATGAACGCGCTCTATGCCGGCGCCTTCGGCCCGCCGCCCTACCCCGCGCGCACGACTTGCGTGGTGCATGCGCTGCCCGATCCGAAGATGCTGATCGAGATCGAGGCGGTGGCGTCGCTTTCGAAGTGAGCAACGCTTAAGCACGTGTGACTTGTCGGGCACGCGGCCAAACCAAATGCGCGGCAGCAACTGACATGTCCGTGAACGGCCGCTCCCCGGCTTGCAAAGACCCTGCTTTTCCCGCACGAATTTTCGGATCCCACTTCCCCACAAGGAGATATTTCATGCGTCGCGCGCTCGCGCTCTGTGCCGTTGCCGGCATCGCTTCGTCCGTGTTCGCCGTGCCCGCCTCGGCGAAGGTCGGCTATTACGTGATCCGCTGGGACAACACCGGCATCTGCCAGGTCTGGAACGAGGATCTGCAGTACAAGCCGTTCCAGTGGGGGGTGTCGACCTACAAGGTCGTCAGCAAGCCGCTCCCGACTTTCCAGGAGGCGTCGGACCTCCAGATCAAGATGCGGTCGGAGCGCCGCTGCACGCTCTGAGCTGACGCAACGGATCGAATTTGAAGGGCGGGTCGCGCGAGCGATCCGCCCTTTTCGTTTTGCACGCGCATTTTCCCGCGCGCCCGCTTTGAACCTGACCGGCCGGCGGAACTACTCACATCTTGTCCGGGGCGCAGGCCCAAAAGCGTCCCGCGCCGGCCTTCCCATCATTGTCGGGAGGCGCATCCCACCTTTCATTTTGAGGAGCTGATCATGCGTCGTATTTCCGTGCTCTGCGCTGCCGTCGGTCTTGCCGTCACCGCGTTCGTCGCTGCGAGCCCTGCCGAAGCCAGCTATCACCTGATCCGCTGGCAGGACACCGGCTTCTGCCAGATCTGGGACGAGAGCATCCCGACCACGCCGTGGCCATCCGACTACTCCCGCGTCAGTGCGACCGTGCCGACCTTCGGCGATGCGCTGATGTTGAAGGATCAGGCGCTCATGAACGGCCACTGCACCTGGTAACAATTCGATCGGCGGACGAAGAGCCGGGCAAGGACCTCGCGTCCTTGCCCGCGCTTTTTTTCGAGCTGCGTGAACAGAGATCGTAGGGCGGGCAAAGCGGAAGCGTGCCCACCGATTCCATCCGTGAAGAAAATGGTGGGCACGGCGCTTTGCGCCTTTTGCCCACCCCTACGAGATATCGCCAGGCGCTCTCACGCGTCCTTGTGCGCGCCGGGATGGATCAGGATGTCGCGCGCGGCGGCGAGGTCGATGAAGGCTTGCGCGCTGCCGCCATGGTCGGGATGCATGCCCTTGGCGGCGCGGCGATAGGCCTGATTGATATCCTCGCACGTGAGCTGCACAGCGAGCGGCAGGCCGAGCACCTTGCGGGCGCGATCCTCGCTCGACAGCTTCTTCGGCATGGCATTGCGGCGACCGAAGCGCGGCGCGGTCAGATCATGAATGACCTCGAGCACCACGCTGATGCGGCGCTGGGCTGCCAGCGCGACGCTGTGATCGTCATTGTCGACGGCCTGGCGCAGCACCGGTAGCGCCTGCTCCGCCGCCTGGCGCAGCGTGACGTCAGTGCTCATCCGCGCGATCTCGGCCACGAGCCGGCCGGCCTCGGCCCAATCGGCAGATTGCGCCGACCGCAGGCGTTCGAGTGCGAGTTTCCAGGATTCAAGCCGTTCCATCATGCGCGCAACGTTTAGCAATGAAGATCAGTATGCCAAGGCCGCCGTTTCCGACCCCTTAATTTCGAGTTAGCTTTTCGTGAAACTTCGAAACGAAAACGGGAGGAAACTGTCATGGCATTGCTCGCAAACCACATCGCCGTCGTCACCGGCGCCGGTTCCGGCATCGGCCGGGCGATCGCAGCCGGCTATGCGCGGGAAGGCGCGCGAGTGGTGCTGCTCGACGTCAATGCCGACACGGTGGCGGAGGCCGCCCAGGAGATCCGCAAGGCTGGCGGCAAGGCCGAGAGCTTTGCGCTGGACGTGACCAGGCGTGACGATTGCTTCGCACTGGCAAAGCAAGTCGCGGACAAGGTCGGGCAGGTCTCGATCCTCGTCAACAATGCCGGCATCACCCGCCGCAACGCCTTCACCGCCGAGACCGAGACGGTGGCGAAGGACTGGAACGACATCATCTCGCTCAACCTCAACGGCGTCTTCAACATGACGCAGGCGTTCCTCACGCCCCTGCGCGCAAGCAAGGGGCGCATCGTCAATATCGGCTCGATCCAGTCCTTCGTGCATCTGCGCACGCCGAGCTCGGCGGCCTATACGACCTCGAAGCACGGCGTGCTCGGCTTCACCAAGGCGCTCGCGGTCGAGCTCGGCAAGGAAGGCGTACGCGTCAATGCGATCGGGCCCGGCTTCATCGAGACCAACATCAACGCCAATGTGCGCGCGACCAATCCGGCGCTGGTGCAGGCCTTCGTCGATCACACTCCGCTGGCGCGCACCGGCAAGCCCGAGGACATCGTCGGCCCCGCGATCTTCCTGGCCTCGGATCTGTCGGCCTATGTCACCGGAACAATCGTGATGGTGGACGGCGGATATCGGACGGTGTGAGCGGGCGCGGAAGCTCTTACCACTGGCTCAGTGTCATCGTCCGCGCAGGCGGACGATCCAGTATCCCAGGGGCGCGCCAATCGCGGCGGCTTCGCGGCATTCCTGAGGTCAATTGGTGCGATCGCCCGCGGTTAACTTTTCATTAACCAAACCGGACCACCGTAGATTCACGGCTTGGGGGTCGTTTGTTCTCGATCCGCTTCCAACGGTGGAAGCGGGCGTTGATCGGGGAGTGTATTGATGACCACTGTTCACGTCGCTACGTCCGAGCCGGGCGCACAATTCCTTGCACCGAACCAGATCGTTCCGCTGCTGATCGGCGCCACCGTCGACGAGGTCGAGCGCGAGCTCGTGCTTCAGACGCTGGCGCGCTGCGACGGTAACCGCACGCGCGCCTCGCGCGTGCTCGGCCTGTCGGTGCGCACGCTGCGCAACAAGATCCGGCTCTATGCCGCCTCCGGAATCGAAGTGCCCGCCTATCAGGATTAGCGCGCGGTGCCGATCGATGTTGAGCGATCCCGTGCGATGGGCGGGCGGAATTGCTGCTGTCGTCAAACGCCGCTAAGTAGCTTGCTTCCGTGAAAGGGGAGCAGTGGCGTGGCGGACGATCAGGGACGACGGCAGGGACCTCAGGGACCGCGCGGGCGGCAGGGCGAACCGGGACGGCCGGGACCGCAGGGTCATCCGGGCCGGCGCGGCCCCGATGGCGCGCGCGGCAAGCCGGGTCCACAAGGCAAGCCGGGACCGATCGGAAAGGCCGGACCGCCAGGCAAGCCCGGTCCGCAAGGTAAGCAAGGCGAAGCCGGTCCGCGCGGACCGGCCGGCGCGCAGGGGCCTGTCGGACCGCAGGGGCCCGCAGGGCCGCAAGGCCCGCGTGGCGAGGCCGGGCCGCCCGGTCAATTGCCGTCGATCGAACAGGTGCTGCCATGGCTCGAGCAGCTGTTCGACGCCTGGGATGAACGGCGCCGCCAGCGCGAGCGTGAAGCCGCCGAGCGCGAGGCGCTGGAGGCCGCCGTGCAGGAGACTGACCAACCGATCGCCGATGATGGGAGCGACGAAGGCGACGATCTCAGGAAGAAGAAGAAAAAGAAGAAGCGCGGCAACAAGGGCTAGCTAGCAGACGAGCCTATTCCTCGTTTTCGCGTCGCGGGAGCATGCCCATGCGCTCGAACTGCCAACGCATGGCCCGATACCAGAGATAGCCGACCGCGGCGCCGCACAGGGCGAGGATGATCGTGTTCACGCTCGAGAAGGAGCCGCTCCACCACATCATCCAAGCGGTCCACAGTACCGTGAGGGTGACGGCACCTGCTTTCAAGGGAAGAAGGGGGCGGCTCATGATCATGCTCCGGGTTATCAAAACCCCGGCGGACATCATCGCGCAGTAAGTGGGCCCTCTTCCGTGAGCCAGATCACGGAGTGGGCTCTCTGGGATCGCTAACCGAACCGCAGCCGCGAGCGCTCCTTGGCCTTTTCCGCCTCAACCTCGCGGTCGCGCGCCGGCGCATGGGTGTGCAGCGAGCTCAACAGCCGGCGTGCGGCCTCCGACACCTCCGCCACTGCGCGCTCGAACACCTCCTCATTGGCCTGTGACGGCTTGTTGAAGCCGGACAGCTTTCGCACGAACTGGAGCGCGCTGGCGTGGATCTCGTCCTCCGTCGCCGGTGGTTCGAAGTTGAACAGCGTCTTGATGTTACGGCACATGCAGTCTCTCCGGATATGTCCAAGGACGATCGGCGGCGACGAAATCCTACATCCTTCCCCGCACTTCTGTTAAGTTCCGCGGCAACGCGGCCGCCGAATACGAGCCGCACGGGGAGAGGAACATGAGAACTTCTTGCGCGGCCTTATCGGCCGTTCTGCTATCCATCTCGACGTCGATATGGGCAGCCGACTATCCGGCGCCAAAGCAGGGCGACTGGATCGCTAAGGATTTCAAGTTCCACACCGGCGAGACCATGCCCGAACTGCGGCTGCACTACACCACCGTCGGCGAGCCGAGCGGCCAGGCTGTGCTGGTGCTGCACGGAACAGGCGGCTCGGGCGCGAGCATGCTGTCGCCTGCTTTTGCCGGCGAGCTGTTCGGCGCCGGGCAACCACTCGACGCCTCCAAATATTACATCATCATTCCCGACAGTATCGGCCATGGCAAATCGTCAAAACCGTCCGACGGCATGAAGACGAGCTTCCCGAAATACGACTACGACGACATGGTCGAGGCGCAATATCGCCTGGTGACGGAAGGCCTCGGCGTCAAGCATCTGCGGCTCGTCATCGGCAATTCGATGGGCGGCATGCACACTTGGCTGTGGGGCGAGAAATATCCGAAAGCAATGGACGCGCTGATCCCGATGGCCTCGCAGCCAACCGAGATGGCCTCGCGCAACTGGATGCTGCGGCGGATCATGCTCGACACCATCCGCAACGATCCCGACTACAATGGCGGCAATTACACCAGCCAGCCGCGCATGATGAAATACGCCATCACGGCCTATGGCATCGCCAGCATCGGCGGCACGCTGGCCTATCAATCGCAGGCGCCGACGGCAGCGAAGGCCGACAAGATCGTCGACGATCGGCTCGCGACGCCGATCACGGCCGATGCCAACGACTTCGTCTATCAGTGGGAATCCTCGCACGACTACAATGCCGGCGAGAAGCTGGAGCAGATCGAAGCGTCGCTGTTGCTGATCAATTCCGCCGATGACGAGCGCAATCCGCCCGAGACCGGCATCACGGACGCTGCAATGAAGCGGGTCAAGAACGGCCGCCTCTTCCTGATCCCCGCAAGCGCCGAGACGCGCGGCCACGGCACCACCGGCAATGCGAAATTCTACAGCGAGCAGATTCGGCAATTGCTGAAGACCGCGCCGCAGCGGACCATGTAGGAGCACCACGCGCGCCATCTCGCAACGCATCATATGCAGCGCTCGACGCCGCATATTATTTGAGCATGCATTGCGCTGACGGCTCGGGCTTAATCGCGCCAACGAAACGAATCGATGCGCGGGACAATCGCGCGCCATTGGTACACACGCGATGAGGAGGATCGCATGCACAGGCTCGCACTGTGCGTTTGGCTGGCCGCGCTGACGAGCGCCGCGCTCGCGTTCGATAACGGGCAATATGACCACGTCTCGCCCGACATCCGCGCCTGGTTCAAGAGCGTGATCGCGCCGAACGGCGTGCCCTGCTGCGACATTTCCGATGGCCATCGCACCGAATACGACGTACGCGGCGGCGCCTATTGGGTGCCGATCGAAGGACAATGGATGGAGGTGCCCGAGCGCGCCATCATCCGCGACCGCGGCAATCCGGTCGGTCAGGCCGTGGTGTGGTACGTCCACCACCGCGGCGCCATCATCATCAGCTGCTTCGTGCCGGCCGATGCGGTGTAGCGCGCTGGATTTCGTTGGCTGCAGGCGCCCGATCGGTTAGCTTGAGGCCAAGCCGAAAGCGGAGGCACGCCGTTGACCGATCTTAGCGCCGAAGACCTCGCCACCATCTATGCCAAACCGTCGCCGCGCGTCATTGCGAAAGCGCGCCCGGCGATCGATGCCCATGCGAAGAAATTCATCGAGATGTCGCCGTTCTGCGTGCTCGCGACATCGGGAGTGGACGGCAGCGTCGACGCATCGCCGCGCGGCGGCGGCATCGGCTTCGTCCACGTGGCCGGTCCCAACCAGCTATTGATGCCTGACCGCTCCGGCAACAACCGGATCGACAGTTTTCGCAACGTCGTCGAAGGCTCGGGCTTCGTGCATCTGCTGTTCTTCGTGCCAGGGATCGACGAGACACTGCGCGTCGGCGGACGCGGCACGCTGTCGGCCGATCCGGATCTGCTCGCCGCGATGGTGGAATTCAGCAAGCCGCCGCGCGCGATGCTGAATGTCGCCGTCAGCGAGGTCTATTTCCATTGCGGCAAGGCGCTGATGCGCTCAAGGCTATGGTCGTCGGAGAAGGTGCAGCGCTCGGTGATGCCGAGCATCATCGAGGTTATTCACGACCAGACGGGCTTGGGTGAACCGCAGAGCCAGGAGAGCGTGGAAGAACTCTACAAGACGCAGTTGTAGGCGGTGCGACAACCACAGTGTCGTCCCGGACAAGCGCAGCGCAGATCCGGAATCCATAGCCACAGGGAGTGGTTTGGCGAAGACTCGGAGTTACCAGTTGCGCCTACGACCACTTCTTGTGGTTATGGGTCCCGGCGTTCGCCGGGACGACAAGGGAGTATGCGGCCAGTGCCAGGGCTCAGTGTCCCTCGCCTTCGAGACCGCCGACGTGCTTCTGGGTGTAGAGCTCGAGGCCGATACGGCCGATCAGGTCAAGCTGGGTTTCGAGGAAGTCGATGTGGTGCTCCTCGTCGCTCATCAGCTTCTCGAACAGGTCACGCGTGACGTAGTCCTTGGCGCCATGGCAGTAGGTCGCCGCTTCCTGGTAGAGCGCCCGCGCGCTCATCTCGGCGGCGAGGTCGCATTCGATGATCTCTTTGACGTTCTGGCCGATGCGCAGGGGATCGAGCACCTGCATGTTCGGGAAGCCATCGAGGAACAGGATGCGCGCGGTGAGCTTGTCGGCGTGCTCCATCTCCTCAATGGACTCCTTGCGCCAGACCTTGGCCATGTCCAGGAGGCCCCAGTTATCGAGGAAACGGTAGTGCAGCCAGTACTGGTTGATCGCAGTCAGCTCGTGACGCAGCGCCTTGTTGAGATAGTCGATGACTTTTGGGTCGGCCTGCATGGTTCACTCCAGCTCTTGCAATCAAAATCGGCCCCAAACCGAATTTAGAATGCTTCTAAATGAATTTGCGGACGACGGCAACCGGCTGGGGGGACGCAGCCGGGGGAAAGCTCAGCCAGCGTTGAGGAAGTTTTCAGCAGGCCGCGAGCGCGAACTGGGCCGGTTCGGCCGTCTCGTCGTTGGCGGCCACGGCGTGGCTGTGCGGACAGCCGGCACAGCAGGATTGGGCGCAGGGGCCAAGCGCTTCGTCGATGATGGTCTTGATGGTCCGGGCACAGCGGCCGCATTCGGCGCTACAACCGAGACATCCATAAACCTGCTTGGCATGGCGCACGGCGTCGTCGGACTCGGCGACGGCGGCGCGGATGTCGTCATCGCTCAGCACGTTACAGGAACAAACGATCATGGAAGCGGCAGGCCCTTCGGTGATGCACCATCATCGATATTTAAGGGGCCGGCCGGATGCAAAAGGAAAAACCGGTATTTGAAGCTATTCCAAACTGGCCCGCAAACAACCTAGAACGACTCTAAAATAGAGCGTTGCGCTGGATCAAGATTGCGGCGGACCTAGTCGCCACCACCGCCTCCCCCGCCATCACCGCCGCCACCGCAATCCCCGCCGCTGCTGCCGCTATCGCTGCTGGAACAGCTGCCGCCATCAGTCGAACTCCCCGAACTGTCACTGGAAAACCAGCTTCCCAGCGAGAAGCCATCGCTCGTCCCCGAATAGCTGTCGCCGCCGCTACTCCCTCCGTCGTTGCCGGCCGCGGCGCGGGAGCGCCGACCGCGGTTCTGGAGGTGTGTGATCCAGCCGTAGCCAATCGCGAAAACGATCCCGGCAGCAATCAATGCATTGACCATCGCGTTGCCCATCATCGTCTCCCGAGTGCAGCTGCGGTCCGTACCAATCTGTCGTACTCGGCAAGGGTGCCGTTCATTGATCATTCAAGCGAAGTATGGAACTCTGCTGCCAAAGAGTTCCCGCGTGATTGCGTGAAAGGTCAACAATGAAGAAGTCGCTCCTGGCAATTGCTGCCATCGTCACTCTGGCCCTGACGGCCGGAACACCGGCCCATGCGCAGCGCGGCGTCGCTGCAGGCGTGGCGGCCGGGATCATCGGCGGCGCCATTGTCGGTGGCGCGCTGGCTTCTCCGTATTATTACGGACCCGGCCCCGGCTATTACGAACCCGGCTACTATCCGCCCCGCTATTACGCCCCTGGCCCGGGCTATGTTGTCGACGACTATTACGGCGGCGGCTGCGTCTGGCAGAAGCAGCGCTTCTGGGACGGCTACGCCTGGCGCGTCCGCCGCGTCAGAGTCTGCGGCTGAGTCGCCCCTGAAACCGGTTCACTACGGATGCGCCGTTCATCTCTGGGCCTGAAAAAGACCGCTTTTTCTCGTCACAGCTCCGTGTGCGTTTACCGTGGATTGACCATTTGCGCGCTTGCTAGCCCAACGGCCAATTCCATCAGAGTGTGCGTGAACCTTTGAAACCCGGGCACCTCTAACAAGGGGAGCCCATCTCCCAGGAGAGCCCTGAGCATGAAAAAGACTTTAGTTGCCGCCCTCACGGTTGCGACGGTCGCCGGTTCGCTGGTGACCGCCACTCCGCCCGCCAAAGCCGGTGACGGCGTCGGCGCCGGCATCGCAGCCGGCCTGATCGGCGGCGCGATCGTCGGCGGCGCCATCGCGTCGAGCCGCCCCGCCTATGGCGGCCCCGTTTACGTGGCCGAGCCCCCGCCGCCGGCGCCCTGCTACTGGCGTCGTGAGCGGTATTGGGACGGCTACGGCTGGGTCAGCCGGCCGGTTCGCGTCTGCTACTGATCTGATCGTTACGCGCGCATGCGCGCCGCGATCGAAGCCCGGCCGAGCATCTCGGCCGGGCTTTTTCTTTTGGCCGAAGTCGAGAACAGTTATCGCGCAGCCTGGATCGAGCGCAGCACCTCTTCACTCGGCCAGCAATCAACCTTGAGGCCCGCCGACTTCTGATAGGCACCGAGCGCGGCGCGGGTCTGCATGCCCGCCTTGCCGTCGATCTTGTCCTTGTAAAGTCCGACGCGCGTGAGCCCACGCTGCATGGTCTCGACGTCTTTCGTGCGCAACTGCTTCGAAGCCGACCAGGGCGTTGCGAACGGCAGCGGACTCATCATGCGGTCGCTGAGATGGCCGACGAACAGCACGTAAAGATCGGAGAAATTGTACTCCTTGATGACGAAGTAGTTCTTCGTGGTCAGGAACGACGGCCCGTAGATGCCCTCCGGCTGCAGCAGCGAAGCGGGCTGCGCCTGTTCGGCGGCGCTGAGCTTCTGCCCACGCACCGGCACAAAACCCTCGCGCAGCCACTGGCCGATTGGCTTCGTCACCTCGGGCACACCGGCGGTGCAATCGACCCTGGCCGGTGCCTGCACCTCGTAGGCCCAGCGCACGCCGCTTTGCCAGCCCTTGTTGACGAGCTGCTGCGCAGCGGACGCCAGCGCATCCGGCACCGAATGCCAGATGTCAATGCGACCGTCGCCGTCGAAGTCGACGCCGTGCTTGTAATATTCGGAAGGCAGGAATTGCGTGAGACCAGTCGCGCCGGCCCAGGACGAGCGCATGTCCTTGCGCGTGACCACACCCTCGCCGAGGATCTTGAGCGCGAGGATGAACTCGTTGCGGTACTGATCCTTGCGGCGTCCGACATAGGCCTGCGTCGCCAACACGCGGACGAGATCGTAAGGCAGCGTGTAGCGGCCATAGTCTGTCTCGCGGCCCCAGATCGCGAGCATGACGGTCGCAGGTACACCTGAGCGCCTCTCGATCTCGGTCAGCGCGATGCGATATTTTTGCAGCAGTCGCTGCCCCTCGCCTGCAAGCCGCGCGATCGAGCCTTCCTTGACGTAGTCGGCGGGCACCTGCACGAACTCGGCCTGCGACGGTGCGCCGGTCGCGGGCCGCCCCGGCAGGATCAGATCGGGCAGCTTGTAGTCCGGCTCGAGCCCGCGCGTCTGTTCGTCGAACGTCGCGCGCGACACGCCTTCGGCCTGCGCCTCCGGCCAGAGCGAGGCGATGAACTGCGTGAACGCGGCGTCAGCGGCGCGGGCGGGCGATAGGGCACAGGTGATCGCGATCACCGCGGCGATGAGCGCCCGCCACATCATGCCGAAATCACCGCGTCAGCTTCTTGTACTTCACGCGGTGCGGAATGATGCTGTCCTGGCCGAGACGGCGCATCTTGTCCTTCTCGTAATCCTGGAAGTTGCCCTCGAACCATTCGACGTGGCTGTCGCCTTCGAAGGCCAGAATGTGGGTCGCGATGCGGTCGAGGAACCAGCGATCGTGGCTGATGATGACGGCGCAGCCGGCAAAATCCTCCAGCGCCTCTTCCAGAGCACGCAGCGTGTCGACGTCGAGGTCGTTGGTCGGTTCGTCGAGCAGCAGCACATTGGCGCCGGACTTCAGCATCTTGGCGAGATGGACGCGGTTGCGTTCACCACCGGAGAGCGCACCGACCTTCTTCTGCTGGTCGGCGCCCTTGAAGTTGAACGAGGAGCAATAGCCGCGCGAATTGACTTCCTTCTTGCCGAGCAGGATCAGCTCGTTGCCGCCGGAGATCTCCTCCCAGACGGTCTTCTTGCCGTCGAGCGCGTCGCGCGATTGGTCGACATAGCCGAGATGCACGGTCTCACCGACCGTGATCGTGCCCTTGTCCGGCGTTTCCTGCTCGGTGATCATCTTGAACAGCGTGGTCTTGCCGGCGCCGTTGGCACCGATCACGCCGACGATGCCGCCGGGCGGCAGCTTGAAGGTGAGATCGTCGATCAAGAGGCGATCGCCATAGCCTTTGCTGAGGCCTTCGAAATCGACCACGTTGGCGCCGAGGCGCTCGGCGACCGGGATGATGATCTGCGCGGTCTGGGTCTGCTTCTCGTTCGCCTGCTTGAGCAGCTCCTCATAGCGCTGGTAGCGCGCCTTTGATTTGGCCTGGCGTGCCTTTGGCGAGGACGCCACCCATTCCTGCTCGCGGGCCAGCGTTTTCTGGTGCGCGGCTTCTTCGCGGCCTTCCTGCTCCAGGCGCTTCTGCTTCTGCACCAGCCAGGACGAATAGTTGCCCTCGTAGGGAATGCCGCGGCCGCGATCGAGCTCGAGGATCCAGCCCGTGACATTGTCGAGGAAGTAGCGGTCGTGGGTGACGATCAGGATCGCACCGGGATAGTTGCGCAAATGGCCTTCGAGCCAGGATACCGATTCTGCGTCGAGATGGTTGGTCGGCTCGTCCAGCAGCAAGAGCTCGGGCTGGTCAAGCAGCAGGCGGCACAGCGCGACGCGGCGGCGCTCACCGCCCGAGAGTTTCGTCACGTCGGCATCGTCGGGCGGGCAGCGCAGTGCGTCCATGGCCTGGTCGACCTTGCTGTCGAGATCCCAGAGGCCCTGCGCCTCGATCTCGTCCTGCAGCTTGGTCATCTCGTCGGCAGTCTCGTCCGAGTAGTTGACGGCGAGCTCGTTGTAGCGGTCGAGGATCGCCTTCTGCTTGGCGACGCCCTGCATGACGTTCTCGCGCACGGAAAGCTTGGGATCGAGATGCGGCTCCTGCTCGAGATAACCGACGCGGGCGCCTTCGGCGACCCAGGCCTCTCCGGTGTATTCCTTGTCGAGGCCGGCCATGATCTTGAGCAGGGTCGACTTGCCCGAGCCGTTGACGCCGAGCACGCCGATCTTGGCGTCCGGATAGAAGCTCAAATGGATGTTATCGAGCACCTTCCGGGTCGGGTAGCTCTTGGTCAGGCCCTGCATGAAATAGATGAACTGGCGCGCCATCGGTCCCGTGAAACCTTCGATTTGAGGAAATTTGCTTGCCGCCGATGTAGCGATCCCGCCCCCAAAGGGCAATGTTTTCCGTCCGTTCACCACGGATGAATACGGTTCGGACACCATCCGGACTCAGATCCCGACAATTGAAACCATCTTTTAATAAATCAGGCCAAAGCTCGGTTTCGCGCGGAAACAGCGCCACCCGCTCAGAACGAACGGGAGCACAGCGAGGCCACATCATGGCTCTGATCGAGACCAACTCTTTTCATGTTCCGGCAGAAGCCGGCCGCGTCTCCGGATTCGTCTCCGAGATCCAGAGCTTCTGGAAACGCTTCTTCGCCACCGCCTTCAACCCGTACCGGCCCGAATTGCACTACATGCGCGGCCCCGGCCCGGCCTGGCGCGCCAAGCACGGCATGGATGCACCGTTCCGCCTGAAGCCCCGCGACCTCTGAGCCCGCCCCTATCGGATTTTTGAAGACGCAGGCTGCTTGCGCGCGAGGCTGATTGCGCGCAACCATGGCCCGGTTCCGACGAGGGCGCCCCCGCTCGCGCCATCACCTCTCGCCATGGATGAACGCTGATGACGCGCCTGCGCTGTGCAATTCTCGACGACTATTTCAACCTCGCCCTCGACGTCGCCGACTGGCCAAAGCTCTCCGACCGCATCGACGTCACCGTGTTCAGCCACCCATTTGCTTCCGAGCAGGCCGCGGCGAGCGCGCTGGCCGATTTCGAGATCATCTGCGCGATGCGCGAGCGCACGGCATTCCCCAAGGGCCTGTTCGACAAGCTGCCGAAGCTGAAGCTGCTGCTTACGTCTGGCATGCGCAACGCCTCCATCGACATGGACGCTGCGAAGGCGCGTGGCGTCGCCATCGGCGGCACGCAATATTCGCGCGATCCCACCGCGTCGCTCACCATGGGCCTGATCCTGGAGCTGACCCGCGGCATCGGCCGCGAGAATGCGCGCATGCATGCCGGCGAGCCCTGGCAGACCTTTGCCGGCGTCGAGATCGAGGGACTGACGCTCGGCATCATCGGGCTCGGCAAGCTCGGCAGCAAGATGGCGGGGATTGCCAAGGCATTCGGCATGAACGTGATCGCCTGGAGCCCGAACCTCACGCCGGAGAAGTGCAAGGAGGTCGGCGTCGGCTACGCCAGCAAGGAGGAGCTGTTCGCCAAGGCCGACATCGTCACCATCCATGTGGTGCTGAGCGAGCGCTCGCGCGGGCTGGTCGGCCGCGCCGATCTCGCGCGGATGAAGCCGACCGCCTTCCTCGTCAACACCGCGCGCGGACCGATCGTGGACGAGCAGGCGCTGCTCGAAACGTTGCAGCAGAGGAGGATCGCAGGTGCAGGCCTGGATGTGTTCTCGATCGAGCCGCTGCCGGTCGATCATCCTTTCCGCAAGCTCGACAATCTCGTGCTGACGCCGCATCTCGGCTACGCCACCGCGGACGGCTTGCGCATCCATTACGGCCAGATGGTCGAGGCAATTGACGCCTTTACCAAAGGCAGCGAGCTGCCGCGGAAGCTGGCCTGAAACGACACTGGCCTGAAACGACAATGGCCTGAAACGACAATGGGCGTGCCAAGGCACGCCCATTGCAATTCGAATGCTCGCGAAGCGCTTAGCGCACGGTGACCGGCGCGGGCAACGGCGGCACCACCGTCGGCTGCGTGCCCGGGACCGGGCCAGCCTGGGCGGCCATCGGGGCTGGACCAGCAGCACCGGGCGCAGCAGCTCCCGGTGTCGGCGCGGCGGAGGCGGTCGCCGTTCCCGGCTGCGGGCCGCCCGGCAGCACTACCACGCGGGTGCCGACCTTGACGCGGTCGAACAGGTCGGAGACGTCCTCGTTCAACATGCCGATACAGCCGGAGGAGACGAACTTGCCGATCGTCGAGGGCTGGTTGGTGCCGTGGATGCGGTAGACGGTCGAGCCGAGATACATCGCGCGAGCGCCGAGCGGATTGCCGGGGCCGCCGGCCATGAAGCGCGGCAGATAGGGCTGACGCTCGATCATCTCGGTCGGCGGATGCCAGTCCGGCCACTCGGCCTTGCGGGTGATCTTCTGTACGCCGGTCCAGGTGAAGCCGTCGCGGCCGACGCGGACGCCGTAGCGGATCGCACGGCCGTTGCCGAGCACGTAATAGAGGTAGGTATTGGGCGTATCGACCACGAGCGTGCCGGCCGGCTCCTTGGTCTGGAACGCGACTTCCTGGCGGCGCAGGTTCGGCGGCAACTGCGCCGGCGCAGCATCAGGCTGCTCCTCTGGCGGCAGCGACGCGACCGTCATCGGCCGGCCGTCTGCGCCGACGGGCGGCTGCCCGGCCTGGACCGTACCGGTCGCGGCGGGACCACCGACGGCCTCCGGCGGACGCAGGCCGTCATTGGCCGGTGCCTGGCCCTGAGCCGGACGATCGGCATAGATCACCGGGGGCGGACCGGCGGGCCGGCCGTAGCGGGGATCGTCGGGCGACATCACGGGGCCTTGCGGCGCCGCGGCCGAATAGGCCGGAGCGCCAGCCGGACGGCCATAACGCGGATCATCCGGTGACATCACCGGCCCCTGCGGCGGGGCCGCCGAATAGACCGGAGGCGCGCCGGCCGGGCGGCCGTAGCGCGGATCATCCGCCGGGCCGGGCGCCGGCAGCGAGGTCTGGGGCATCGCGTCGTCGTCTTCGTCCAGCGCATCGAAATTCGGCGTGCGGTCGCCTGGGCGATATTCAGCCGGGGCGCCATAGCTCGGCGCCTGCTGGACCGGATAGCTCTGAGCCTGCGCGAGCGAGGTTCCCGCCGCAGCGACTGTCGCGGCAGCGCATATCGTCAGAAAATGTTTGATCATCATCGCTCTTGTATAGTCCCCAAGCCCGACCGGACCGTTAACGGCCAGATGACCGAAGATAGCGGCACATTCAAGACATATCAGGCCTATTTGCGCCGGATTTGCCGATTTGTGATCCGCAAGACTACCGTTGCCCCATTGCATCACGGGGCAGAAATCGCATCGCGCCGTCAATTGCCGGAGTCCTCGGGCCCGAATTTTAGGGAACGGCGGAGAGGCGTTGCGATATGGTCGAATCAGCCTGATTCGTCACCGCTTTGAGCTCCGATCCCGGCGTGGCGAACGCGGCAATCAGTACCGTCACCGCGTTCAGATGGCTCATGGGCCCTGGCCCCAACCCGGGGCGGAAATTCGTAACCCGACCGATGCTTCCCGGCTTTCGCTTCCTGTTTGCCGCGATCCTGCTGTCAACCTCCATCCTGGTGTTCGGCCTAGGCGCCGCCGCGCTGCTCCGGGCGAGCCACGAGCAGTATGTCAGCAACCCCGCCTGGCGGAACGGCCCGCAGGAGCAGGTGTTTGCGCAGGCTCCCGAGCCGGCTCAGCCGGTGCTCGCGGTATTACAGCCGGAGCCGGAAGTGACCGCCGAGCCCACGCCGTCGCTGCGTGACCAGATACCGA
The DNA here is from genome assembly GCF_051853035.1 of Bradyrhizobium sp. SPXBL-04. NCBI lineage: Bacteria > Pseudomonadati > Pseudomonadota > Alphaproteobacteria > Hyphomicrobiales > Nitrobacteraceae > Bradyrhizobium > Bradyrhizobium sp. SPXBL-04. The sequence continues at coordinate 7,268,863 of NZ_CP182472.1, forward strand.
CCATCGGCTTGCCGGCGAACGGGCCCGAGCAAGCCGCCACGCCGACGACCGAGACCGACGTTCAGCCTCAGGTCACTGAAGCCGTGCCTGAAGCCCAGGCTCCGACCACCGAACCGGCCACACCCGAGCCGACGACGGAAGCCGCAGCGCCAACGGCCACCGACACGCTCACCCCGGCCGACACCACGGCATCGATTCCCGAGACGCAGCCTACTGCTGCCGCGACCGCCAGCGAACCGGCGCCGGCTGATTCCAGTGTTGCCCCTGATTCCAGTGTTGCCCTGGCCTCCTCGGCGCTCGATGCCGCTTCGGCGAAGCTGGCCGCGCTGAACGATCCGGCGGCGACGAAGGACACACCGACGAAAGCCAAGGCGGACATCAAGGCGGACAGCAAGGCGACCAAGCGCAAGGCGAAGGCCAAGAAACGGCACCGCGTGGTGCAGCGTCCGCCGCCTCAGCAATTGCAGCAACAGCTCAATCCGTTCGGACAGCAGCAGCCGGCCTTCGCCACAACGACCGCACGCACGCGCTGACGCTCCTTCTTCGCCTCTCCCCGCAAGCGGGGCGAGGGAGTGAACCGTCGCTGCGGCGACGAGGTTACGCCGGCCCGGTTGCGATCGGCGGGCCGCCGGCCTGGCCCCATTCCGACCACGAGCCGTCATAGAGCGCGGTGTCGGTGATGCCGAGGCGATAGAGCGCGAGCGTCAGCACGCCGGCCGAGACGCCCGAGCCGCAACTCGTCACGATCGGCACGTCTAACTTGACGCCGGCGCCGGTGAAGGCGGCGCGGAGATCGTCGAGCGGCTTCATCGTGCCGGTCGCGGCATCGAACAGGAGATTGTAGGGCACGTTGCGGGCGCCGGGGATGTGGCCGGAGCGGATGCCCGGCCGCGGCTCCGGCGCGCGGCCCTCGAAACGATCGGCGGCGCGTGCGTCGATTACCTGCTCGGCGTGGCTTGCGACGTTGGCGATCAGCTGCTGCATGCTGCGCACGCGTTTTGAATCGTAGCTCGCCTTGAACGTCGCGGGCTTCGGCTTCACCTCGCCGCTCTCGACGGGGCGGCCCTCAGCGCGCCACTTCTTCAGGCCGCCATTGAGGATGCGCACGTTGCCGTGACCATAGGACAGGAACATCCACCATGCACGCGGCGCCGCGACCCAGCCGCCGGCATCGTAGATCACGACCGTGTCGGCATTGGAAATGCCGAGATTGCCAATGTCGCGGCCGAACTGCTCGGCGCTCGGAAACATGTGCGGCAACGGATTGGAATGATCCGACACCGCATCGACGTCGAAGAACACGGCGCCGGGCAGATGCGCGGCGAGATAGTCGTCCTTCGGCAGCGGCAGCACGCCGGGGAGCTTGAAGCTGGCGTCGAGCACCTTGACGTTGGCCTCGCCAATATGCGCTGCGAGCCATTCGGTAGAGACGAGGGGGTCGGTGGGGGTGGTCATGCGATGTCTTCCTTGTCATTCCGGGGCGTGCGCAGCACGAGCTTTGATGTGCAATTGCGCATCAGAGAATCCATCGTGCGACAGCGTTGGTGGATGAATGGATTCCGGGCTCGCGACTTCGTCGCGCCCCGGAAATGACGGATGAGAGAGTGATGTGCGCCCTCACCCCTTCTTCTTCGGCTCCCACTGCTCGGTCGGCCCGCCGGCATCGCGCCAGGCGGCGTAGCCGCCGGCGATGTGGGCGACGGGCTTGAGGCCCATGTCCTGCGCGGTCTTGGCGGCGAGCGCGGAGCGCAGGCCGCCGGCGCAGTGGAAGACGAACTTCTTGTCCTCCTGGAAGATCGGTTTCGCGTAGGGGCTCTGCGGATCGATCCAGAATTCGAGCATGCCGCGGGTGCAGGCGAACGCGCCCGGGATGCGGCCCTCGCGCTCGATCTCGCGGGGGTCGCGGATGTCGACGATGACGACGTCGCCGTTCTTGGAGATCTCGATGGCGTCCTTGGCGCTGAGCGTCTCGATCTCGGCATTGGCCTCGTCGATCAGCGCCTTGATGCCGCGGGTGATGGTCTGGGGCATATGGTTCTCCCTCTTGTTACGTCGTCACCCCAAGCGATCTGCCGGAGGTGGAGGTCACCTCTCCCGCTTGCGGGAGAGGTCGACGCGCCCCGGGCGATGCGAAGCATCGTCCCCGAGCGCGGCGGGTGAGGGCTCTCTCCTCTTGGGGAAGCCTCGCTCGTGGAGAGACCCTCTCCCCAGCCCTCCCCCGCAAGCGGGGGAGGGAGCGCAGTCCCGTCGCCGATCGAGCCGGACTAACTATGCATCAGTGCGTCAATTCCTTCATCGCACCTTCCAGACCTTCGATCGTGATCGGATACATGCGGCCCGCAAAAATGCGTTTGATGATGGTGGTCGATTCCGAATAGTCCCAATGCTTCTGCTGCACCGGGTTCAGCCACACCGCATGTGGATAGGTGCGGATGATGCGATCGAGCCAGACCGAGCCGGGCTCCTCGTTGACGTGCTCGACCGAGCCGCCCGGCACCATGATCTCGTAAGGGCTCATCGAGGCGTCGCCGACGAACACGACCTTGTAGTCGTGCGGGTATTTGTGCAGCACGTCCCAGGTCGGCGTGCGGTCAGTGAAGCGGCGCTTGTTCTGCTTCCACACGCCTTCATAGAGGCAGTTGTGGAAGTAGAAGTATTCCATGTGCTTGAACTCGCTCTTCGCCGCCGAGAACAGCTCCTCGACCTGCTCGATATGTGCGTCCATCGAGCCGCCGATATCGAAGAACACAAGGAGCTTCACCGCGTTACGCCGCTCGGGGCGCATGTGCACGTCGAGATAGCCGTGATTGGCGGTCTCGCGGATCGTGGTGTCGAGATCGAGTTCGTCAGGCGCACCGGTGCGCGCGAACTTGCGCAGGCGGCGCAGCGCCACCTTGATGTTGCGGATGCCGAGCTCGACATTGCCGTCCAAGTCCTTGAACTCGCGCTTGTCCCACACCTTCACGGCACGGTTGTTGCGGTTCTTCTCCTGGCCGATGCGCACGCCTTCAGGGTTGTAGCCGTGCGCGCCGAACGGCGAAGTGCCGGCGGTGCCGATCCACTTCGAGCCACCCTGATGCCGGCCCTTCTGCTCCTCGAGGCGCTTCTTCAGCGTCTCCATGAGCTTGTCCCAGCCCATGGCCTCGATCTGCTTCTTCTCTTCCTCGGTGAGGTATTTCTCGGCGAGCTTCTTCAGCCACTCCTCGGGGATCTCCGCCTTCTCCATGGCGTCGAGCAGGTTTTCCAGCCCCTTGAACACCGTGCCGAAGACGCGATCGAACTTGTCGAGGTTGCGCTCGTCCTTCACCAGCGAGGCGCGCGACAGATAGTAGAAATTCTCGACCGTGTAGTCCGCGAGGTCAGCGTCGAGCGCCTCCATCAGCGTGAGGTATTCGCGCAGCGTCACAGGGACCTGCGCGTCGCGCAGAGAGGTGAAGAATTGCAGGAACATGGATGACAGATTGCCCGTCGGGTGGCGAACGTCAAGGGGCGGAGGCCATTGCTCCGCGCTGGACCGGGAGGCTTTTTGCTCTAGAATTGGCCCTTTCAAGGGGCTGTTTTGGGGGACGTTTGCAATGGGAATTGTCGCAGCGCTCATCATCGGCGCGATCGCCGGCTGGCTGGCGGGCAAGATTGTCCACGGGGCGGGATTTGGGCTGATTGGCAACATGGTCGTCGGCATCATCGGCGCGCTGGTGGCGAGTTGGGTGCTGCCGCAGCTGCATATCGCGCTCGCCACCGGCACGGTCGGCGCCATCGTGGACGCCACGATCGGCGCGGTGATTGTGCTGGTCATCCTTTCGCTGGTAAGACGGGTCTGAAAGCCTGACCGAACCGGGAACGGCCGCCCACGCGCGGCCGTTCCTTGTCGCGACCGGGGCCTGCGCCTCACGCCGACGATACCCAAGGACACGCAATGAAATTTACGGGCACCAACGACTATGTTGCGACCGAGGACCTCAAGGTCGCCGTCAATGCCTCGATCGTGCTGGAGCGCCCGCTCCTCATCAAGGGCGAGCCCGGCACCGGCAAGACCGTGCTGGCCGAGGAAGTGGCGAAGGCGCTGAACGCGCCGCTTTTGACTTGGCACATCAAGTCCACCACCAAGGCGCAGCAGGGCCTCTACGAATACGACGCGGTGTCGCGCCTGCGTGACAGCCAGCTCGGCGACGCCCGCGTGTCCGACATCAGGAACTACATCAAGCGCGGCAAGCTCTGGGAAGCCTTCACCAGCGAGCAGCGCCCGGTGCTGCTGATCGACGAGATCGACAAGGCCGACATCGAATTCCCGAACGACCTGCTGCTCGAGCTCGACCGCATGGAATTCCATGTCTACGAGACCGGCGAGACGATCAAGGCCAAGCAGCGCCCGATCATGATGATCACCTCGAACAACGAGAAGGAGCTGCCGGACGCTTTCCTGCGCCGCTGCTTCTTCCACTACATCAAGTTCCCCGACGCCGACACCATGGGCCGCATCGTCGACGTCCACTTCCCCGGCATCAAGAAGCGCCTCGTCGAAGAAGCCTTGCGCATTTTCTTCGAGGTGCGCGAGGTGCCCGGCCTGAAGAAGAAGCCGTCGACCTCCGAGCTGCTCGACTGGCTCAAGCTGCTGCTCAACGAGGACATGAGCGTCGAGCAGCTGCGCGAACGCGACCCGCGCAAACTGATCCCGCCCCTGCACGGCGCGCTGCTCAAGAACGAGCAGGACGTGCATTTGTTCGAGCGGCTGGCGTTCTTGAGCAGAAGGGAAGTCTGAACTAACTGCTGCTCCCGTCATCCTGAGGTGCGAGTGGCGCGATGCACAGCATCGCGCCGGGAGCCTCGAAGGATGAACGGCCGAGATGCAGCCGGGCCGTCGCCCTTCGAGGGCCGCTGAAGAAGCGGCCACCTCAGGGTGACGGGGAGAGATAAGCGCTTGCTGCCTCCACATCGTCGTTGCGAGCGCAGCGAAGCAATCCAGAATCTTTCCGCTGAGACAGTCTGGATTGCTTCGCTGCGCTCGCAATGACCGAGCAAGGGGCAACGGCGCCGTTCTCCACTTCACATCTGCGTTGCAGACACGGCTTCGCATCCTCGCGGCGCATTTCGCCCGAGCTTTGCTCTCTCCATCGCCCCCAAAGAAAGAGGGCGCAGGGAAGGCCGGGTGCCGGCTGGCACCCACGGTCCGCTGTGCGAAGGCACACGCAGAAAAACTGCACAGCGGCATACAGGTGAAGCCCAACACACGGCCTTCCCTGCGCAGTGGTTGGACGGCTTATGCCGCGCTCTCCCGGGAGCCGAGTTCGTTCTGGCCTCCCTCACCCCAGCGAAAGTCGCCGGCATCGCGCCGGTTGACGCCAATGCCGCATCCGCCAAGGCTTGACCGTAGCAACGACGGCCAGGACCACACGGTTTTGCCGTACGCACGGTTCGCTATGCGCCGCAGTTTTTCCAACCCTGTCGACGGAGCCGGAAACTTGCTGGCGAGACGAACCTGACAGCGCCGCTCGTCCGCACGAAAGCCTCGGGCTCACGGAGAGCAATCCGCCCTACCCGCACATCTCGTGCACGACGCTGCCGCGTCCACCGCAACCCGGCCCGCGTTTCGAACGACCTCGCGAACCGCCCCTCTTCCTCGGGGCCGGGCTGTTTCGACTTATGCCGCAATTCCGAATTTCGGTAAAGTGGAATATTCTTATGCGGAGGGGTTGACGAACGAGCGACACAGCAAAATTCGTAGGGTGGGTTAGCGTCAGCGTAACCCACCTCTTTCGTTTCCACACTGGTGGGTTACGCCAGCGGACTGCGCTTTGCGCAGCCGCCCGCTAACCCACCCTACGCTGCTGTGCCCACCGCAGTCTCCGGAATCCTTGCCGCTTCCATCGGCTGCTTGCCGCGGATCAGGTCCGAGGCGCGGTCGGCGATCATCATGGTGGACGCATTCAGGTTCGCCGAGATCATGCGGGGCATGACGGAGGCGTCGATGACGCGGAGGCCCTCCAACCCGTGGACGCGGAGCTGGTCGTCGACCACCGCCCAGGTGCTGTCCGCCGGGCCCATCCGGCAGGTGCAACCGGGGTGGAAGGTGGTGGTGCCGCGCTGGGTGGCGGCGTGCAGGAATTCGTCGTCGGTGTTGACGTTCGGGCCGGGGAAATCCTCGTAGGCGTAATAGGGGGACAGCGGCGCGGACTTCAAAAGGCGTCGCGCCAGCTTCATGCCGCCGACGATGACGCGGCGGTCGAGTTCGGCGTCGAGATAGTTGGTCTGGATGATCGGCGGCGCGAACGGATCATTGGAGCGGATGCGGACATAACCGCGGCTCTCCGGGCGCTGCTGCCAGGAGGCCACCGTCATGCCGGGCTCGTCCTCGAGCTGGCCCTGCACGCCTTCCTTGTAGCTCGCCGGCGTGAAGGTGAGCTGGAGATCGGAACTCTCCGCGCTCTCGCCGGAGTGCCAGAAGCAATAGACCATGGTCGGCGACAGCGAGAGCAGGCCGCGGCGCGCGGTCGCCCATTTCAGTGCCTCGATCCACAGAGAGAAGCCGCGGCGAAGCTCGTTGATGGTCTTGATGTCCTTCACCCGCGCCACCGTGCGCGGCGCGTAATGGTCCTGCAGGCCTTCGCCGACCGGCAGCGCGTGGCGCACTTGGATGCCATGGGCCTGCAACAGATCGGGCGAGCCGATGCCGGAGAGCTGCAAGAGCTGCGGCGAATTATAGGTGCCGCCAGACAGGATCACTTCCTTGTTGGCGCGCACCTCGACGGGATGACCGCCGCGGCCGCCCTTCATGTAGCGCACGCCGACGGCGCGCTTGCCTTCGAAGATGATCTCGGTCGCATGCGCGTGGGTGTGCACATGGACGTTGGGGCGCTTCATCGCGGGCCTGAGGAAGGCGGTGGCGCCGGAGACGCGCAGGCCGTTGTTGATGGTGCGCTGGCAGTAGGAGACGCCTTCCTGGGTCTTGCCGTTGTAATCGGGGTTGCGGGGGATGCCGAGCGAGACCGCGCCTTCCATGAAGGCCTCGCAGAGCGGATCGCGCCACTCCATCGTGGTGACGGTGAGGCTGCCCTCGCGGCCGCGATAGAGCGCCTCGCCCTCGCCGACGCGCTTCTCCAGCCGACGGAAATAGGGCAGCACGTCGGCATAGCCCCAGCCGCGATTGCCCATCTGCGCCCAGGTATCGAAATCCATGCGCTGGCCGCGATTGTAGATGTGGCCGTTGATCGAGGACGAGCCGCCGAGCGTCTTGCCGCGCGGCGCATAGATGCTGCGGCCGCCGGTCCAGGGCCCCGGCTCCTGCTGGTAGGCCCAGTTGATGCTCTTCATGTGGAAGGTCTTGATGAAGCCCGCCGGCAGGTGGATGTAGGGGTGCCAGTCGGAAGGGCCTGCCTCCAGCACGCAGACGCTGGTCGCGGGGTCTTCGCTGAGCCGGCTGGCGAGCACGCAACCGGCAGAACCCGCGCCGACGATCACATAATCAAATTTGTCCATGGTGGCAGCGTCCTTGGCGCGCAATGAGTCTCAATTGAATCGGTGCCGGAAACGGGCGCTCTTCACCTCTCCCCATGGGAGAGGTGACCGAGCAAACAGCAAATCTGGAGCACATTATAGCTAGCGCGGCTTGTCGTTGAGTTGAAATTCGAGATGCGCCTGTACCGTCGGCCATTCGGCGGCGGTGATGCTGTAGACCACGGTGTCGCGCAGCGTGCCGTTCGGCCCGACCTGGTGGCTGCGCAGGATGCCGTCCTGCTTGGCGCCGAGACGCTCGATGGCGCGGCGGCTCTGGTGGTTGAAGAAATGCGTGCGGAACTCGACCGCGATGCAGTTCAGGGTTTCGAAGGCGTGCCGCAGCAGCAGGAGCTTGCACTGCGTGTTGAGCGGGCCGCGCTGCGCGCTCTTGCCGTACCAGGTCGAGCCGATCTCGACGCGGCGGTTGGCGGCATCGATGTTCATGTAGGTGGTCATGCCGACGATCCTGCCGGCGGCATCGAACACGGTGAACGGCAGCATCGAGCCTGCGGCCTGAAGGCCGAGGCGGCGGTCGATCTCCTTGCCCATGTTCTCCGGCAGTGGGATCGCCGTGTACCAGAGTTTTGACAGCTCGCCGTCCTTGACGGCCTCGACCAGCCCCTCCCGATGCTGATGCGACAGCGGCTCGAGACGGGCGTGCTGTCCGCGCAGGGTGATGGGGTCGGGCCAGGGCATTGAAAGTCTCTCCTTGCGTCATTGCGAGCGAAGCGAAGCAATCCAGAGTCTTACGGCGGAGGCAGCCTGGATTGCTTCGTCGCCAGGGCAAAATTGCTTCGCAATTTTATCGCGGGCTCCTCGCAATGACGGCTTGTCTCACTTGTTCAAGAAATTCAACGGCAAACCGCTGCGCGGCCAGTCCATGGCGATCAGCTCGCCCTTGCCTGACAGGGTGATGTAGGCGGTCTTCAGCTCGGGGCCGCCGAAGGCGATGTTGGTGGTGACGCGGTCGCCGGTCGGCACCTGTTCCACCAGCGTGCCGTCGGGCGCGATCACCGAGATGCAGCCGGAGACGAGGGTGGCGACGCAGACATTGCCGTTGGCCTCCACCGCGAGCGAGTCGAACATCTGGTAGCCGCCGAGGCCGCAGATCGGCTTGCCCCGCTCGCCGCGATAGATCACCTCGCGCGGCTTCAGCGTGCCCGGAGCCGAGAGCTCGTAGGCCCAGAGCCGTCCCGTCGGGGTCTCCGCGATGTAGACCGTGTTCTCGTCCGGCGAGAGCCCGATGCCGTTCGCGGGCAGCACACCATGCACGATTTCGACGATCTCGGTCATGCCGGGCTTGAGATAGTAGATGCCGCCAACGTCCATTTCGCGCGCGCGGCGTTTGCCGAGGTCGGAGAACCAGAGGCCGCCCTGCTTGTCGAACACCAGATCATTGGGGCCGCGCAGATCGTGCTCGCCGCATCTGGTCACGACGGTCTCGACCTTGCCGGATTGCAGATCGACGCGCTGGATCGAGCCGCCGCGGTAATCGTCCGGTTGCGGGCCCGGCATGATCATCTTGCCGGCCGGAAGCCAGGAGAAGCCGCCATTGTTGCAGATGTGGATCTTGCCGTCGGGCCCGAGCGCGGCCCCATTGGGGCCACCCGGCACCTTCGCGACGATCTCCTTGCGGCCGTCGGGATGAACGCGGGTCAGGCGCTGGCCGCGGATCTCCACCAGCACGACCGAACCGTCCGGCATCACGACCGGCCCTTCTGGAAATTCGAGGTCGGTGGCGAGAACGCGGACGTTGGACATGTTGGGACCCTCCCGGCTGCTTGTTATGACTTGCACGGGATGTCCGGCACGGGCCCACACGCAAGATTTGCCTGCGGTTATGACAAAGTCGCCGGGGCTTGCCAAGCAAGCGGGACGGTATGCCAGCGTTGCGGAAGCCCCCTACTCCCTCACCGGCATCCAGATCTCGAAGCCGCCATTTCCGGTTGCTGGATCGAACTTCTTGTCATAGCGCTCGAAGTTCGGTGCGTCCGCGGCTTTGAGGCCGGAGGCCGGCAGCCACTGATTCCAGATCGTGTTGACCGTGCGGCGGATCGAGGCGACGTGATCGGTGTGGGTAAAGACGGCGTAGCGCTGCTCGGGGATGCGGATGCGGCCGAAGCGACGCGGCAGGTCCGAGAAATCGGCGACCTCGACGCCGGCGATGTAGTCGAAATTGCCGGCATCATCGCCATTGCAGCAAACGCCGTAGGCGACGTTACCGACGCGCGCGGGAATGTCGGCGACCTCCTGGTGAAAGCGGTGCCATAGACCGGGGATCATGGCGCCATTGTCGCAGGAGATGCGCTCGGCGGGACCGGCGACCAGGAAGGCCTTTGCGGTTTCGAAACGCGGCGGGGCAAGATGGTCGAGCATGGTGGAGTCCATGAGGATCGGCTCCTGAAGCTTGAGGTGGCTGGCGCATGTCGCGGCCCGCACTGCTTCGGGCGTGGTGCCGAACTGGTCGCGGAACGCGCGGGTGAATGCTTCGTGCGAGCCGTAATCCGCCTCCAGCGCCAGTGACAGGATGTCAGGCGCACCGTTCGCAAGACTGCGCGCGGCTTCCGTCAGCCGCCGCGCGCGCACGTAGCGCATCACCGGAAGACCGGTGGCTGCGGCAAACGCACGCACGATGTGGAACCGCGACACGCCTGAGATCGCTGCGATCTCGTCGAGCGTCATCGGCTCGGCCAGATGGCTCTCGATATACCAGAGCGCGCGCTGGGCTGGGTTCACGGTGGTCGTCCTCGTTCGAAGCGCGGTCATGATGCGCAGCAATGCCGCCGGCCCGCTTGATCGGCATTGCGGTCCTGGCATGAGGATAGCCGGGCAACGGCTACTGGCAACATCCGGGCATCCGTGGCTACACTCCCGGGGTCGCTGAAACCGCTCACCAGAAAGCACGGAGGAACCGCGTCATGGAAATTACAGATGTGCGGGCGCACCATATCCGCATCCCCTATGACGCCGGTGTCGCCAGCTTTCGCCAGGGCGCTTCCGCAATTACCGCGCTCGACATGGTGCTGGTCGAGGTCACGACCGATGCCGGGCTGACCGGCTGGGGCGATGCCTTCGCCTATGTCTGCCCCCGCACCACGCGCAGCGCCGTCGAGGAAATGATCGCGCCGCAGGCGCGTGGGCTGAAGGTACCTGATGCGGCCGGCATCCCAGGGGTCATGGAGCAGATCCAGCGCAATCTGCATCTGTTCGGCCGCTACGGCATCACCATGTTCGCGATCTCTGGACTCGACATCGCGCTGTGGGACCTTGCCGCCAAGGTGGAGGGCGTGCCCGTGCATCGCCTGCTCGGCGAGACCAGGCGCACAGCCATTCCCGCTTACGCGAGCCTGCTGCGGATCGGCTCGCCCGACAACATCGCCGCCGAATGCAGGAAGGCGCTCGCGCTCGGCTATGGCGCCATCAAGCTGCACGAGACCACGACACCTGCGGTATTCGCTGCACGCGAGGCGATCGGGCCAACCATTCCGCTGATGGTCGACATGAACTGTCCTCTCACCGCCGATCAGGCGATCGCGTTTGCGAAGGCATGTGCGGACGCGAAACCGATGTTCCTGGAGGAGCCGGTCTGGCCGCCGGAGGATTTTGCTGCGCTCGCCGACGTCCGCAGCAAGGGCGGGCTCGACATTGCCGCCGGCGAGAATGCCTGCACGGAGTATCAATTCCGCCAGATGATGAATGCGGGCGCGGTGAGCCATGCCCAGCCCTCAGTGATCAAGGTCGGCGGCATCACGGAGTTCCTGAAGGTCGCGGCGCTGGCCGATCAGCTCAGCGTCAAGATCGTCCCGCACTCTCCCTATTTCGGTCCGGGCCTGCTGGCGACGCTGCATCTGTTGGCACTGCACGAGGACGGGCTCGTCGAGATGTTCTATTTGAAACGCGAGGCCTGCCTCTGGGGCGGCCGCGCCAATGTCGATGCGACCGGCCATGTCGCGGTACCGAATGGCCCTGGACTTGGCTACGAGCCCGATCGCGGCGTGATGGAGCGATATCGCGTCGCGTGATCGCCGCGCTTATTTCGCAGCGTCCTTCGCCGCCGCCGGCGCGTCCTGCTTCTTCTTCGCATCGTCGGCCGTCTTCACTTGGGCGGCCTGGAGATCGGCGAGCGTCTTTTGCAAGCTGGCGAGACTCGTCTTCAGCGCGTCGATCTGGCGATTGGCCGCATCCAGCTTCTGCTGATGATCGAGCGTGAGCTTGGTGATAGTCTTCTGCAGGAAGTCGACATTGCTCTGGAGGCAGCTCGTGCGCCGCTCCATGGTCTTCTCGACGGTGCAGATCTCAATGCCGGGCACGTCCTGCGCGCGGAGCGACAGCGGCGCCAGCGCTGCGAGCAGCAACATTGCGAAACAGACGCCGGCGCTTCGGATCAGCATGAAAGGTTCCTCGTCAATCGATCACATCAATGTGCGCTTTTTGCGCGCAAGCGCGTGAGGCTACCACACTCGTACCGCATTCTCGCGTGAGCTTGCGCCTGTTCCCTGGGACGGGGAACGATGATCGGCACGCGGAAAGAAGTGGGCGTTCTTTCCGCGGCTTTGTTTAGGGGAGATTTTTGGAATGGCAACGCGGGATAGACGTCTGGCGGAATTCGATGGCACCGGAGAACCACCACCCGGCCTTGCGGTCGAAGTGTTGTGCGAGGACCACAGCGGAACGTATCAGCTGCCGTTCGCCTGCCGTTATGTGGAGGGACGCTGGCGCAACCACGAGGCCGGCATCGCGGTCGAAGCGACCGTCATCGGCTGGCGTCTGCCGCGCGTGAAGCAGCGCGGCGCCGCCTGACGGCGATCTGTGTTTCAAAATGCGACGGAGCCGCGCTTCCGCTTTAACCTTCGGAACGCGGCCCGAACAAATCACGTCCGAATCGGCCGTAGGGCTTCGTACGCATCTGTTCACGGCTAGATGTCGCCAGCCGGCCGCCCGCGCGCACAATATCTGCGCAGCGCAGGATTGGATTTGGACCGCGTATTGGCGGCAAAAGTTAACCGCATCAAGGGCATGCCGGGGGCACACCATGTGCCTGCCGGGCGACGGCTCCAGCCGTCGAAACGGGCAGGACAGCGCGAGACCTGCCTAATATTCGACCTCGAGCTCCTCGATCTCGGCCGGCTCTTCCCGCGCCGCCGCGATCCATTCCTGCATCTCGGGCATGGCCATGATGGTGTCGGCATAGGCCATCAGCGGCGGCGCGAGTTTGACGTCATAGGTGACGAAGCGCGTCACCACCGGGGCGTACATTGCATCCGCCATGGTGCGCCGCTCGCCGAACAGGAACGGGCCGCCCGATTTCTCCAGGCAGTCGCGCCAGATCAACCAGACACGGTCAATGTCGGCCTGCGCGCGCGACCAGATCTTGAAGCCGGGAAAGTGTCCCTTCAGGTTGACCGGCAGCGAGGCGCGCAGCGTGGTGAAGCCGGAATGGATTTCGCCCGAGATCGAGCGGCAATGCGCGCGCTGGATGCGGTCATCAGGCAACAGTCCGGCGTCCGGCATCACCTCGTTGAGATATTCGGCAATCGCCAGCGTATCCCAGACCACGGCGCCCTCGTGCCGCAGGCACGGCACCAGGATCGAGGACGACAGCAAGAGGATTTCGGCGCGCGCCGAGGGATCATCCGGCGCTGTGACGATCTCCTCGAAATCGAGCCCGGAAAATTTCGTCAGCAGCCAGCCACGCAGCGACCAGGACGAGTAGTTCTTGCTGCTGATGGTCAGTGTCGCCTTCACCATTTGGCCCTTCCCTGCGCCTGATCTCGACACCCGCTCGCCCCGCGGGCGTGCCCATGAGCTGTGCTTCCCGCAAGATGAGGAGCAAGCGATGTGCCAGTTTCGAGGGCGGTCCGCTCCCGTCTGGCTTCGATATTGCATAATCGCCGGGGACAAGTGGGCGTTTCAGTATGATGTCGATGTATTATCAGGCCTTCCAGAACCATATGGACCTGACCGCGCCATGGCGGGCGGGGGCCTCGTCCGCGCTCAAATTCCTCAACCTGGTACCGCAGGGCGTCTCGCATCAGGTGGTCGGCCGGCTCTCGGCAGCGCTTGAGCTGATCTCGCGCTCCACCCTCACCTATGATCGTCCCGCCTACGGCATCGACAGCGTGATGGTGGGCAATCGCGAAATCGGCGTCACCGAGGAGATCGCCTACGCGACGCCGTTTGGCTCGCTGCTGCACTTTCGCAAGGACGGCGTGGGCGAGCAGCCGCGCATGCTGCTGGTGGCGCCGATGTCGGGCCATTTCGCCACGCTGTTGCGCGGCACCGTGAAGACGCTGCTCCAGGATCACGACGTCTACATCACCGACTGGCACAATCCGCGGGACATTCCCCGCAGCGAGGGCCGCTTCGGGCTCGACGACTACACCGAGCATCTCATCGATTTCCTCGGACAGCTCGGCCCGCGCCCGCACGTGGTGGCGATCTGCCAGCCATCGGTCTCCGCGCTCGCGGCCGCCGCGATCATGTGCGAGGACAACCACCCCTCGCGGCCGGCGACGCTGACGCTGATGGCCGGGCCGATCGACACCCGCATCCAGCCGACCAAGGTCAACGACTTCGCCAAGAGCAAACCGATCGAATGGTTCGAGCGCAACCTAATCAATTACGTGCCGATGCAGTGCCGCGGCGCCTTGCGCAAAGTCTATCCCGGCTTCGTGCAGCTCACCGCCTTCGTCTCGATGAATCTCGAGCGCCACATCAAGCAGCATCTCGACCTCGCCAACCACATCGCCAAGGGCGAGAAGGACAAGGCCGCCAGCATCAAGACCTTCTACGACGAATATTTCGCGGTGATGGACCTTCCCGCGGAGTTCTACATCGAGACCGTGCGCGACGTGTTCCAGGAGCACCTGTTGCCGCAGGGTCGGCTGATGCATCGGGGACGCCCGGTGAACACCAAGGCCGTCAGCCGCATGGGGCTGATGACGGTCGAGGGCGAGAAGGACGACATCTGCTCGATCGGCCAGACCCTCGCCGCACAGGACCTCTGCACGGGCGTGCGCGCCTATCGCCGCGTCCATCACATGCAGGCCGGCGTCGGCCATTACGGCGTGTTCTCGGGCAAGCGCTGGAACAACGAGATTTATCCGCTGCTGCGGGATTTCGTGCACGTCAATTCATGACCATCATTGCCTGGCCCCCAAGGCGCCAGCCGGGGTAACGGCACGTGCTCTAATGCTCTTGCTTGAGCAGCTCTTTCGCTTCTGTGATTTCGGGAAGATTTCGCTCCACATCGAATTCGGCGAGCACAGGAACGAGCAGTTCGGATGCCGCGCCCGCTCGACCATTCCTCTTGTGCAGACGCGCAAGTCCAAGGGCGCTGCGCAGCTCGAAAGTCTTCGCCTGCTGGCTTCGTGCGATGTCCAGCGCTCGCCTGAGGGCATTCTCGGCACCGGAATCGTCGGGAGGGTCACGGCGCAACAAAAGCTCGCCGTGGACGCGGTGCAGCTCGGCATCGAGCCAACGCTGACCGGATTGTTCCGCCCACGCAATCAGCTCACTCAAGATTTCGAGCCCGGTTTCGACTTGGCCCACCTCTGCGTCCGCCATGGCGACGTGCATTCCCCAAAACGGTTCACAGAGGTAACAGTCATTCTCGTGCAGCAAGGTCCAGCCGCGGCGCATTTCTGCCAATCCGGCCATTCGCTCGCCAGCACGCCACTTGGCCAGCCCATTCAGGTAGGTGCCGGCGGCCACGTAGAGCGGCATCGTGTGGTCGCGCGCGAGACCGAGCGCCAGGATTGTCTCTGTTTGCTGCAACAAGCCCCCGCACAGTCCGTCGAACACAGCGCGATGAACAAGCGCATTGGCCTGGGAAAGCGCCCGTTGTTCTCCGGAAGCGCGCACCGCTTCGGCGGCGAGCTGGCGTGCGCGGCCGATGCTGCCCAGCGGCCAGAGTACCAAGGCAAGAAACCTCATGATCACGAACGGAAGATCCAGCGCCGAAGCCCTGAACATCGCCGGATCCGGCTCGGCACCATAGATATCCAGTGCTTGCTCGAGATGCCCCCGCGCATTCAAGTAATCACCGCCGAACCAGCAGGTAACCCCGCCCGTCCAATGGGCAACGATGGCGGCCACCGGTGAGTTCGGCCGTCGTTCAGCGGCGCTCATGATGGCATCCGCCAGCTCCCGCATCGGAGCGAGCTCGCCGTGTGTCAGGCAAGCATTGAAGAGGCCCGAATGGACCGGCGCAAGTTCAACGGGATCATTGATGTCGGCAGCGAACTGTCGGGCGCGCGTCCATGCGGCGACCGTTTCGGGGGCGCTGTGCCCGAGGCTGCCCCGCAATGCACGGCCATATGCGATTTGAAGATGCAGCCTGCTCATCATCCGGCGGGGCTCATCGGGCAGTTGATCGGCCGTCGCAACCGCCTTGCCGAGATGCGCGATCGCCTCGGAATAGGCCGAGCGTTTTAGCGCCTGCTGGCCCGCCTTGCGCCACCATTCGAGCGCGACCTCGCTCAGCCCCGCCTCGGTGAAGTGATGCGCCAGAACTTCCGGCTCAGTCTCGGCCACGATCGGAAACTTCTCGCGCAGGACATCACCGATGCGCTTGTGAAGCAGCTGCCGTTTGCTCCTGAGCAGGCCCTCATAGGCTGCTTCCTGAACGAGAGCGTGCCTGAAGCTGTAGTTTGCTTCGGGCGGAGCCCCGTGACGCACCAGCAGTTCCGCCTCTTCGAGCTGCGCTAGCGCGGCGGTCAGCGTCAGATCATCGCGTCCTGCCACATATCTCAGCAGCGCATATGAAAAGTCGCGGCCGATCGCGGCGCCGATTTGCGCCACCTCCTTGACTGGAGCCAGCCGGTCGAGCCGCGCCATCAGCGAATCCTGCAGCGTCGCGGGAATAGCGAGCGGCGGGAGCGGACTATCGAGGCGATAACGCCCGGCGTCTTCGACGAGCAATCCGGATTCCAGCACCATCTTGGTGAGTTCCTCGACAAACAGCGGGACGCCATCCGTCTTGTCGATGATCTGCTTCATCATCTCCCGTGGCAGCTGGCGGCCGACGGTCACCTGCTCGACCAGCGCACGCGTGTCCTGCGGGTCTAGTCGGTCGAGCCGCAACAGACTGACGTTGGCAAGGCCCGACCATGAGGGCTCGAACTCTGGCCGGGATGTCGTGAGCACGAGTATCGGCAGTCCCCTGATCCGATCAACCGCAAGATCGAGCAGTTCAAGTGTCGTGGCATCGGCCCAGTGCATATCCTCGCAGATGATCAACAGCGGTTGCTCGCGCGCCAGCCCCTCGAGCTGATCGAGCAGGGCGGCAAATGTCTGTCGCCGCTGCTGCGCCGGGCTCAAACCAAGCGGCGGACAATGGTCGCCGGTTGGAATCGAAAGGAGAGCCGCAATCAGCGGTGTCGCTCGGGCGACCTGCTGCGTTCCAAGCGCCAGCATAGCCTCGAGCTTGTCGAGCTTTTGCCCGGGCGTGTCATCCGAGCGGATGCCGGCGGCGCGCTCGAGCTGCGCGACAAAGGGATGAAGCGCACTGTTGGTGTGGTAGGGCGAACACTGATATCGCACCCGGCGGTGCGTCCCCAACGCGGGGCTTTCCGACAGCGTTGCGACCATGCGCGACTTGCCGATGCCCGCTTCGCCCGAAATCAGGACCATCTGGCCTCGGCCCTGCCATGCCAGTTGCTGGCGTGAGAGCGCGAATTCGATCTCCTGCTTGCGGCCGACAAAGCCGATCGAGCGCGCAGCACGAACCGCCTCGAAGCGACTCTCCGATGCGGTCGTTCCCTCGACCGCCCAGACCGCAATGGGTTCGGCTATCCCCTTGACCTCGCGGCGGCCGAGATTACGAAGCGCGAAGAGATCGCCCAGCAGCCGGCGCGTCGACGAGGCAACGACGACCGCTCCCGGCTCCGCCAGGCTCTGGAGCCGGGCAGCGAGGTTCGGTGTATCGCCGATCGTTCCGTGCTCCTCTGACGCATCTCCGCTGACGAGGTCGCCGACCACCACAAGTCCGGTCGCGATTGCGATCCGCAGTTCGACCCGTTCGTCCGCGCCTGTCTTGAGTTGCCCGACCGCAGAGATGATGTCGAGGCCCGCTCGCACTGCCCGCTCCGCATCATCCTCGTGGGCGCGAGGATAGCCGAAATAGACGAGTATTCCGTCACCAACGAACCTGGCTATCCTGCCGTCGTAAGCAGCAATGACGCTCGCGCAGGCGGCGCGGTAGGCGCGGATCACTTCCCACATATCCTCGGGATCGAGCCGCGCCGAGAGCGCAGTCGAACCGACCAGATCGCAAAACATAACGGTGAGATGACGCCGCTCGGCGTCTTGAGGAGGAGCGGGCGATGCGATCAGCGCGGCTGGATCGAGGTCGGCAATAGCACGGAGCATTTTGCGGCGATGGCCGAGCAGCACTCCGAGCTTCTCGAAATCGTCATCCATCAGTTCGGGAAGGACACCCATGTCGATCCCATTTTGGACAAAACGCTCTGCGTATTGCCCAAGCCCCAGCTTCTCGAGCCACTCCGCAATCTGCATTGGCTCCACCTATCGTGTGGTTTGGCGGTTAGCAGAATTTTGGACCACGGCACGCAGGGACAATATCCCAACGCCACCATGATGGCATGTCTTGTTTGTTGCGCGACAACTTAGGTTGCGCAGGACCGATACGCGTCCAAGCAGGAAAGTTCGATGCGAACGTCTGCGCTACTAAAAATCGTCTGCACGTAGCGTCGAACGACAGAGGTTGCGATCGTCAATGACTCCTTCAGATCTGAAGCCGAATCCGGCACCCGGGCTTTTGCCCACGCCAAGATGCCCGGCATGCGCTTTTTCCGTGAGGACAGTCGTCTTCACTCCTTGTCCATGGTCACTTCGTAGCTGCGCGCCATCGCTCCTGCCGCAACTTGAAGCGAAGAACCGACGATCCAACAGGCCGCAACAAAGACAATCAGGCCATCGGGAAGGCTTTGATCAAGGACAAGGATGCTGACGGACAGAGCTGCTGCAATCGCCGCGCTGAACGTCCCGGCCGCACTCATGATCTCAACCGCCTCGGACCCATTGTATTGCTCCGAGGTGCTCGAAATCGACTTCCGAGCGAACGTACGAGACAAATCAATTCCAATATAGAAGCTGACAGCTCCGTAGATCATCATGAGCAGCACGATCCAGCCGCTTTCAAACAGTCCGCCTTTCTGACGTAACACGGTCGCCCCCACATAGAGGCCGCAAGTGGCCCCAACGGCTGCGAGCCCAATTCTTTCAAGAAGATGGGCCGCCTTGATAAGGCTCGAACGGGCGATCCGATAATTGCCGGCGTGTCTTGTCGGCGAAAATGCACTGGAAACTTCGTTGCTGATCTTCATTGGGGGCTCCTTGGTAAGTAGCAGCCTACCGGCCGACCCCGAACAGAAGCTGCGTAAACACGTTTCGCGATGCCCTGATTCCAATTTTTGAAAAGATCTGTGCTGAGTGTTGGGACTGGCTTGCTCGTGACCAAGACGAGAGCCAATCCAAAGCTGCGAGCATCCGGCTTCGCAGGCATTGCATCTCACCCGTGTCTGTCAGTTAGCTCCGGGTGTGGCAATTTCTTGCGGGAGTAATAGCTCGAAAAGAAACTGATGGAATATGAGACGGTTCACATGCCGCAGTTCCCTGTCGCTCCATCCAGTCACGATTTCAGGAGCCTGTATCGTCGCGCACTCGGCAGCAGGAGCAGGAGCTGAAAGGTGCCCTCGATCAGGCCAACCATTCCTCGCCCCAGACCTGGACGACGTGGCCAGGCGACAATTCGCGATATTGCCGGCGAGGCGGCTGGTAGTCCGGCGCGCGCACCGGGCTTCTGATCTCGTCGTTGGAAGCCTCGCGCCTGGTGCCGCGGCGCGATGGATCGGGCACCGGCACGGCAGCCATCAGCTTCTTCGTGTAGGGATGCTGCGGATTGCCGAACACTGCCGCGCGCGGACCGATCTCGACGATCTCGCCGAGATACATCACCGCGACGCGGTGGCTCATGCGCTCGACCACCGCGATGTCGTGGGAAATGAAGAGATAGGCAAGGCCCATGCTGGCCTGAAGGTCGAGCATCAGGTTCACGACCTGCGCCTTGACCGAGACGTCGAGCGCCGAGACCGCCTCGTCCGCGACGATCAGCTTCGGCCCCAGCGCAAGCGCACGCGCGATGCAGATGCGCTGGCGCTGGCCGCCGGAGAATTCATGCGGGAAGCGCGCGGCCATGTCGGCAGTCAGGCCGACGCGCACGAGCAGATCGGCGACCTTGTCGCGCGCCTGCGACGCCGACGCGAGCCCGTTGGCGAGCAATGGAGCCGCGATCGCCGTTCCCACCGACATGCGCGGATTGAGGCTCGCGAACGGATCCTGGAACACGATCTGCATGTGCTTGCGGAAATCGCGTAAAGCTCGGCCGTTCATGGCGAGCACGTCCTGGCCGTCGATCAGGACGGTGCCACTGTCCGGCTCGAGCAGCCTGAGAATCGAGCGGCCTGTCGTCGACTTGCCGCAACCGGATTCGCCGACCAGCGCCAGCGTCTCGCCGGCGCGCAAGGTGAAGGAGATGTTCTCGACCGCGTGGACACGGCCCGAGACCTTTCCGAACAGGCCCGAGCGGATCGGAAAGCGCGTGATGAGATTGGCGACTTCGAGCAACGGACGCTCGGCGGTCGAGACCGTGTCGGGCGTCTCCATCGGCTGATCCGAGGTGCCCGTGACCTTGTCGACGATGGGAAAACGCATCGGCCGCTCACGTCCGTCCATCGAGCCGAGGCGCGGCACGGCGGCGAGCAGTGCGCGGGTGTAGGGATGCGACGGAGCGGCGAAGATGCGCGACGTCGCGTCGGTTTCGACCGCCTGCCCGCCATACATCACCACGGTACGATCAGCGATCTCGGCGACCACGCCCATGTCGTGGGTGATGAAGAGGATCGACATCCCCTCCTCCTGCTGAAGCTCCTTCAGCAGTTCCAGGATCTGGGCCTGGATGGTGACGTCGAGCGCGGTGGTCGGCTCGTCCGCGATCAGGAGCTTCGGCTTGCAGGCCAGCGCCATCGCGATCATCACGCGCTGGCGCATGCCGCCGGAGAAGCGATGCGGATGCTCGTGGAAGCGCGATGTCGCCGCGGGAATGCGGACGCGATCGAGCAGGCGGATGGTCTCGGCCTCCGCCGCCGCGCGCGACAGGCCGCGATGCTGGATCAAGGCCTCGGCGATCTGGAAGCCGATGGTGAGCACCGGATTGAGGCTCGTCATCGGCTCCTGGAAGATCATCGCGACGTCGTTGCCGCGAATGTCCTTCATGCCCGCTTCGGGCAGCGCGAGGAGATCGCGGCCGGCGAGCATGATGCGGCCCTCGACGCGACCAATCTCCTGCGGAATGAGCCGCATGATCGAGAGCGCGGTGACGCTCTTGCCCGAACCGGACTCGCCGACGATCGCGACGGTTTCCTTGGGGGCGATGTCGAACGACACGTTGCGGACGACGGGGATCCACTGCCGCTCGAGCAGGAAGGACGTGGTGAGGCCGGCAACCGACAGCACCGGCGCCTGCGCTTCGGCAACGAGTTGATCAGGTGCGTTTGCGGTGCTCATGCGAAGCACCAGGAGCTTTGCGAGATGAGACTGGATCGTGCCGCAAGGAAGGGGCGCTCCCTCCCCCGCTTGCGGGGGAGGGCTGGGGAGAGGGTGCTTCCACAATGAAAGACCCCCAAGAGGAGAGACCCCTCACCCGGCGCTTCGCGCCGACCTCTCCCGCAAGCGGGAGAGGTGAACTGAGCTCGTGGCTGCGCTGATGTTCCCATCACCATCTCAACCTCAATAGCCGCGGCTACGGTCAACGAGTCCCGGCAGATCTTCGCCGCGGCGGTGGCGTGCGATGACGTCGAGCACGAAATCGACGGCCGTGTCCGGCGTGGTCATGCTGGCATTGTGCGGCGTCAGCAGGATGCGCGGATGGCTCCAGAAAGGATGGCCCGCGGGCAGCGGCTCGGGCTCGGCGACGTCGAGAACGGCGCCCGAGAGCGCGCCGCTGTCGAGCGCGGCGAGGAAATCGGCTTCGACGAGGTGCGCGCCACGGCCGACATTGACGAGAGAGGCACCGCGCGGCAGGCGCGCGAACAGGTCCGCGTTCAAGATACAGCGGGTCTCGTCGGTCAGCGGCAGAAGGCAGACGAGGATGTCAGTCTGCGACAGAAAGTCCGGCAGCGAGCCCGCGCCCGCAAAGCAGGTTACGCCCTCGATCTCGCGCGGCGAGCGATTCCAGCCGAGCAGCGGGAAGCCGAACACCTTGAGCCGATCGAGCACGGCCTGGCCAAGCTGGCCGAGCCCCATCACGCCGACGCGCCGCCGCTTCGCCGGCGTGATCCGGATCTCGCGCCAGACCTGCTCCTTCTGCTGATTGATGAAGTGGAGGAGATCACGATGAAGGCCGAGCACGGCCATGGTGACGTATTCCACCATGGTCTCGGCGATGCCGGGCTCCAGCATGCGGACGAGAGGAATATGCGCGGGAAGCTTTGTGGCGTCGAATTGATCGACACCCGCGCCGACCGAGAAAACCAGTTCGAGATTCGGGAACGTCGTGGCGATATCCTCCGGCGGCACCCACGCCACCAGATACCTGATATCAGCGGGATTGCCGATGTCGGGCCAGAGCCGGAACGGCAGATGCGGCGCGCGCTCCGCAAAGAAGCGCGCCCACTCGGCGCCGCGAACCATATTGGCCTTGTAGAGAACCGTCATGCCGCCTCAAAACGGGCTGACCGGCGCGAGCCGCCGGCCGTCGATCATGCGCTTGTGGCTGTAAGCCACCGGGTCGACCAGTGGTGTCGAGCCGGTCACGATATCGGCGGCGAGCTTGCCGGCCGCGGGACCAATGCCGAAGCCGTGACCGGAGAAGCCGGTGGCGAGGAAGAAGCCGGGCAAGGCATCAACCGGCGAGATCACGGGGATGGTATCAGGCGTGCAGTCGATGGTGCCGCCCCAGGCTTCCGCGATCTCGATGTCCTTCAATTCCGGATTCGAACGGATCAGCGACGCCAGCGCCGCATTGACCAGCGACATGTCGGGGGCCGGATCGCGCACGCGTTCGGCTTCGAACGGCGACGGCTTATCAAAGCTCCAGCTGGTGCCGCGTACGATCTGGTCGAAGAACGACTTGCCGAACGACAATTTCAGCCCGTTCTTGCGATGCTGATAGGTCGGCCAGAAGGTGCGGGCGTAGCGGAACAGGTCGGGTGACAGCTCGACCGTGCCGCGGTTGCGCAGCGCCAGCGTAAAGCCGCCGTCGAGACGGCGGCGGATGCAGTAGAAATCGGTGCCGAGCGCGCCGGAGGTGATCTCCGGTCCAGGGGTGGTCCGGCATGCCGTGGCGTTAACGAGACCGATCGGCAGCTCGATGCCGTGACGGCGGCAGAACAGCGACGACCAGGCACCGCCCGACAGCAGCACGGATTGCGTGCGAATGGTGCCCCTCTCGGTGACGACGGCGCTGACCCGTCCTCCCAGAGTCTCCAGTCCGCGCGCGGCGCAGCCCTGATGGATGGTGACGCCGTGCTTTCGCGCGGCAGTGGCGAGCGCGGGCACGGCCATCGACGGCTCGGCGCGGCCGTCGCTCGGCGTGTGCAGGCCGCCGACCCATTTGTCGGCATTGCCAGGCATGCGTTCGGCGATCTCGGCCGGCGTCAGGATGGTGGAGTGGACCTGCTGCTCGCGCGCGACCGCGGCCCAACGTTCCCAGCTCGCAAGCTCGTCCTTGCTCTTGGTCAGGAACAGCACGCCGGTGCGGCGGAAGCCGGCATCGACGCCGGCGTCGTTCTGCATGTCCTCCCACAGCCGCAGCGCCTCACGTGCCAGCGGAATCTCCTCGCGCGCGCGGCCCTGTTGGCGGCACCAGCCCCAATTGCGGCTCGACTGTTCGCCGCCGACATGCCCCTTCTCGACCAGCGCGACGGAAAGGCCCTTCTTCGCCAGATGATAGGCCGCAGACACGCCGATCACGCCGCCGCCGATGACGACGACATCCGCCTGTGCCGGCAGGCGTTCATCGCTGTTTATACGGTTGAGCGGCGGGGACATGGGGCACTCCTGGACTTCAGTTCGAACGGACCTGGGCTCGTCATGGGATGTTCATTCGCGGATCGAGCGCATCGCGCAGGCCGTCACCGAGGAAGTTGAAGCTGGTGACCGCCAGCGTGATGGCGACGCCCGGCGCGATCGCGAGCCAGGGCGCGCTGGTGAGATAGATCTGGGCGTTGTTGAGCATGTTGCCCCAGCTCGCAGCCGGCGGCTGGATGCCGTAGCCGAGATAGCTGACATAGGATTCGAGCAGGATCGCCTTGGCGACGTTCAGCGTCGCCGCGACCACGATCGGCGCGATCGCGTTGGGCACGAGCTCGCGGAACATGATCCGCAGGTTCGAGGAGCCGAAGGCGAGCGCGGCGACCGCAAACTCGCGCTCCCGCAGCGATCGCACCTGCGCCTCGACGACGCGGGCAACAGCCATCCATGCAGTTGCCGCAATCAGCACGGTGGTGGTGATGAGACCAGGCTCGGTGAGCGCCGCCAGCGCAAGCAGCAGGAAGATGGTCGGGAAGCACAGCACGGCGTCGACGAGCCGCATCAGCACCGCGCCGGCCACGCCGCCGTAGAAGCCGGCGAAGGCGCCGACGACGATGCCGACCGCCATCGCGATCACCATCGCGACGATGCCGATCGAGAGCGAGACGCGGCCGCCCATCATCAAGCGCGCGAGCACGTCGCGGCCGAGTTCGTCGGTACCGAGGATATGCGCACCCGACAGCGGCGGCGCGAACCGCTTCATGATGTCGATATAGGTGTCGTCGAACGGCAACAGATAAGGACCAAACGCCGAGCCGAGCACGAGCACCAGAATGATCACGGCGCCCGCGAGTGCCAGCCGGTGCCGGCGGAAGCGCCGCCAGGCGGCCTGGCCGGGGGCGGGCTGAACTGTGGAAAGGATCGCGGTCGCCATCGCCTAGCCCACCCGGATGCGCGGATCGACGACGGCATAGAAGATGTCGGCGAGCAACGAGCCGATCAGCACCATGGTCGCCGAGAACATCAAGATGCCCATCACCACGGGATAGTCACGATAGCCGATGGAATCGAGGAACAGCCGGCCCATGCCGGGCCAGGTGAAGACGGTTTCGGCCACCAGCGCGCCGCCGAGCAGCGTCGGAAACTGCAGACCGGCCACCGTGATCATCGGCAGCAGCGCGTTCCGCAGCGCGTGCACGGTGAGGATCCGCCATTCCGGCATGCCCTTGGCGCGGGCGGTGCGGATGTAATCCTGGTTGATGACTTCCAGCATGGAGGAACGCATGAAGCGGCCCCACATGGCGGTCTCCACCAGCGCCAGCACCATCGCCGGCGCGATCAGGTGATGCACCAGGTCGAGGAATGAGCCATCGCCGACGGTCTCGCGGTTGCCGGCCGGCAGCCAGCCGAGCTTCACCGAGAAGACATAGATGGTGACGAGCCCGAACCAGAAGGTCGGGATCGACAGTGCGATCATGGCGCCGACGGTTGCGAGCGTGTCGAACAGCGAATAGCGGCGCAGCGCACCCAGCACGCCGATCCAGCAGCCGAGCAGCACGGCGATGATCGTCGCCGTCGCCATCAATTCGAGGGTTGCGCCGAGATGCGAAGAGATCACCGACAGCACCGCCTCGCCGTCGCGATAGGAGCGGCCCCAATCGCCGCGCACCATGCGGCCGAACCAGTCGAGGTACTGGATCGGCAGCGGGCGATCGAGCCCGAGCTGCCTGGTGACGCGGTCGAGATCCTCCTGCGTCATCTGCGCGGAGGCCGCGAATTGCGAGAGCGGACCGCCGGGCGCCAGGTGCAGGATGGAAAAGCCGATTCCCGAGACGATCACCAGCAGCATGATCGCCTGGGCCAGGCGGTTGACGACGTAACGGGCCATCTCAGGCTGCCCTGCACACCTGATAGATCAGGCCCAGTACCATTCGCGGATGTTCCAGCAGTTGATGGAGGTGTTGATGTTGGGACGGAAGCCTTGCAGCCCCTCCTTGACGCCCTCGGCAATGAACCCCTGAAACAGCGGCAGGATGGCGAGATCGTTACGGATCAGCTTCTGCAGCTCGCCATAGGTCGCCTTGCGCTGTGACAGATCGAACTGCTTGGCGCCTTCGGCGAGCAGCCGATCGGCCTCCGCGCTCTGGTACTGATAGGTGTTGTAGCCGCGGCCGCCTTTGGCGGGAATGGAGCCCGAGCCGAAGCGCGGCGTCACGTCGGGGTCGCTGCCCAACATGAAATTCACGCCCACGATCACCGAGTTGAACTTCGACTGCTGCCAGAAGTCGCCCCAGATCACGGCCGCCGGCATGTTGTTGACGCGCATCGCAGCGCCGATCGCACGCCAGTCCTGGATCAGAAGCTGCTGGGTCTGCTCGCGCACCGCGTTGCCTGACGTCGTGGAGTTGGCGAATTCGAGCTTGACGCCGCCCTTCTCGCGAATGCCTCCGGAGCCGCGAACCCATCCGGCGGCATCGAGCAGCGCGTTGGCCTTGGCCGGATCATATTTATGCTGCGGCAGTCCCTGTTGGAACGACCAGGCCTGCTGCGGCACGAAGCTCTCGGTCTGCTTGGGCAATCCGTAATTGAGCGCATCGATGATCGCTTGCTTGTTGATGGCGAGATAGAGCGCCTCGCGCACCGCGCGGTCGGCAAAGGGACTGAACTCCAGATTGGGCGCGATGTGCTCCACAGAGGACGTCGAGGAGACGACGATCTTGCGCCCCTTCAGCGTCTTCGCCTCCTGCACGAAATTCGGCAAGATACCCTGCAGGCCGGTGTAGTCGACCTGGCCGGTGCGGAACTGGGTGTAGAGAACGGTGAGATCAGGAATGTATTTGAAGACCACGCGTTCGACGTACGGTCCCTTGCCGTGATAGCCGGTGTGGGCATTGAGCAGGATGTGGTCGCCGGGCACGCGCTCGCCCCAGCGGAACGGCCCGGTGCCGACAGGCGCATTGTGGAATGGTGAGGCGTTCGGATCGGAGACCTTCTCCAGGATGTGCTTGGGCACGATGAAGGTCAGCGATCCCAGGATCGACATGTAGGGCGAATAAGGCGCTTCCATTCGCCAGTGGATCTCGTCGGGCGCGACGACCTTGATGTCCTTGACCAGGCTATGGCCGACGCGGCTGCGGGCGCGAAAATCGGGATTGTTGATCAGCTCGAGCGAGAACTTGACGTCATCGGCCGTGAACGGCGTGCCGTCATGCCACTTCACGTCGCTGCGCAGCTTGATCTTCCAGGTCAGACCGTCGGCCGACAGACCGCCATTCTCGATGGTCGGGACTTCGCGTGCGAGGTCGGGAACGAAATTGCCGGCGGGATCGATGAACCAGAGCAGAGAGAACACCTGCCACCAGACGCCCTGATCGACCTCGATGCCGGGCATCAAGGGATGAAAGACGGTCGGCTCCTGCGACAGCGCTGCGATCACCTGCCCGCGCGGCTTGTCCGGCGGATTGGTCGGGCGTTCGACCTGCGCGAAGGCGTTGCCTGCAAGGGTCCATCCTGCCGCGGCGCCGGCCCCAAGCTGGAAGAACTGGCGGCGATTCGGAATGCCGAGATGCACTGCTCCAACGCCGAACTTGCCGGTGCCGTCTGCCATGGCCACTCTCCGTTGTCGCACGCGGCACCGTCCCCCGCGCCCCGAGACCCCGGCGAAGGGACAGGAGTGGGCTTTAGTGCTTCTAAATTTTTCAGCCAAAATTTCATCACGACTAAATACAGCTGTCAATCGCATTGCTAGAATGCGCGACCTTTTCACTCCGACTAAAGCCAGGGCCTAGTGGGCCGAGGCTGAGATGATGCATGGGAGAGCGACATGGATGGTCGCGGCGATACGAAGGATCCGAAGGACGCCCCGGCGATCGAGGCCGACGATGCGGTCGACCAGCGCCTCGGCGAGACCGTGCGGCTGCTGCGTCAGCGCGCCGGCCTCTCGATCCAAGACGTCGCCAACAAGACCGGCCTCTCCACCGGCATGATCAGCCAGCTCGAACGCGCGCGTGCCATGCCGTCGATCCGTACGCTGCGCCTGCTCAGCATCGCGCTCGACGTTCCCATCTCCTATTTCTTCGAGAGCAGCGATCCCGCCGACGTGCAGCGCTACATCGTGCGCAAGAATAACCGGCGGCTGCTGCGGCTCACCGCCAGCGGCGTGGTCAAGGAAGCGCTCACGCCTGACGGCAAGGGCCAGCTCGAGCTCTACGAGCTCACGCTCAATCCCGGCGCCTCGTCCGGCACCGACTTCCTGCAACACACTGGCGAGAAGGCCGGCTACATCCTCTCGGGCAGCCTGCGGCTGTGGCTCGACAACCAGGCTCATGTGCTGGAGGCCGGCGACAGCTTTCGCTTTCCGAGCATCGTGCCGCACATGTTCGACAACCCGACCCAGCAGGTGGCGCGCGTGATCTGGGTGACGACGCTGCGCCAGACCGATCCGCCGGCGGGATGATACGGTACTCCCTCTCCTGAGGGGGCCCCGCCGCCCGCTACCACCGTAAATTGCCCCTCGACGGAGCCACGCGGAGTCTGTAGCTCACATCAAGCCGGACGGAGCGGCCGGGCGGTCCGCGGTTGGCGTCTTTGGTGTGAGACCATGAAACTCAGGGGGCTTCTGACACTTGCGATGGCCGCCCAGGTCATCGTGACCGCTGCGGCCCTTCTCGCCTCCGATGCCGTGACTGGCAGCGCAGGGTTCGGCACGGCCCAAATCATTGCCCTGCTGGTGAGCGCCGCCGTTGCAGCGCTGCTCGCGCGGCTCTGCACGCGGGCCATCGAGACATCAGAGGCAAAACGCGCCGCCGCGCAATCGGCCGCACTGTCGCAAGCACGCAGCGACAGTGCGCAGATGACGCAAGCCGTCATCAGGACCGCACTCGATGCCTTCATTCAGATCGACGACAGCGGTGTCGTGCTGGAGTGGAGCCTTCAGGCCGAG
Organism: Bradyrhizobium sp. SPXBL-04; assembly: GCF_051853035.1. Taxonomy (NCBI): domain Bacteria; kingdom Pseudomonadati; phylum Pseudomonadota; class Alphaproteobacteria; order Hyphomicrobiales; family Nitrobacteraceae; genus Bradyrhizobium; species Bradyrhizobium sp. SPXBL-04. Next base: position 7,297,349 of record NZ_CP182472.1, read on the forward strand.
GCCCTGACCGGATGGGCGCGCGAGGAGGCTCTCGGCGCTGATGTCGTCGATCTCATCGTCGCCGAGCCGCTCCGCGCCGCCTTCAGGCAGCGCATGGCGCGACTCGTTCCGGAATTGTCGGCCGCACCAAGCGGCATGCGCTTCGAGGTCAGCCTGATCCACAGGAACGGCGACCGCATCCTGACCGAGGCGTCCAGCACGGTGTTACGGGTAGGAGAGCGCTCCATCATCAACACCTTCGTCAGGGACATCACCCAGAAGCGCGCTGCCGAGGAGCAATTGATCCAGGCCCAGAAGATGGAGGCGGTCGGCCAGCTCACCGGCGGCATCGCGCACGAATTCAACAACATGCTCACCGTGATCACCGGCACGATCGAGATCCTCGCCGACGCCGTCAAGGACAACCCTCCGCTTGCGACCATCACCAAGCTGATCAGCGAGGCCGCCGACCGCGGCGCCGCGCTGACGTCGAGCCTGCTGTCCTTTGCGCGCAAGCAAGCCCTTCAGCCGGCCGAGATCGACGTCAACGAGCTGATCGAGGAGCTGGCAAAGCTGCTGCTGGCGACCTTCGACAAGAAGGTCGAGATCGTGACCAGGCTTGGCGGCAACGTCTGGCTCGCCTACGCCGACCGCGGCCAACTGAGCTCGGCGCTGCTCAACCTCGCGATCAACGCCCGCGATGCCATGCTGGACGACGGCAAGCTGACGCTGACGACGCGCAACGTCGTGTTTGGCGTCCGCGAAGCGGTGGCGGTCGGCGCCGGCTATGCCGGCGACTATGTCGAGATCGAGATTGCCGATACCGGCACCGGCATTCCGCAAGCCATCCTCGAACGCATCTTCGATCCGTTCTTCTCGACCAAGGAGGTCGGCAAGGGTACGGGACTCGGGCTCAGCATGGTGTTCGGCTTCGTCAAGCAGTCCGGCGGCGGCATCAAGGTCGCGTCCGAAGAAGGAAGCGGCACGGTTTTCACGATCTACCTGCCGAAGGCGGAGACGAGCGCGCTTCGCCCGACCGGCTATGACGACCGCAAGATCGTCGGGGGTAAGGAAACCGTCCTTTGCGTCGAGGACGACCGCGACGTCCGCCGCTACGTCACCGTCCAGCTCGAGAGCCTCGGCTACAAGGTCATCTCCGCCGCCAATGCGGCCGAAGCGCTGGCCGTTTCGGCCGAAGGCACCGCGTTCGACCTGCTCTTTACCGACATCGTGATGGCCGGCGGCATGAACGGACGGGAGCTCGCCGAGCAAATGGTGGCCGCGCGGCCGTCCCTGCGGGTGCTGTTCACATCCGGATATGCCTATGATTCGCTGCACACGCAGGGACGCGCCACGATGGGCGCGCCGCTGCTGAGAAAGCCCTATCGCAAGGCCGAACTCGCACGCATGCTGCGCCGCTGTCTCGACACCGCAGTCGATTCCGCCGGCGATGCGATCCCGACGCCCTACTCCGTGCAGGCTGACGTCGAGGCTTTTCTGCGCAGGCAGGCGGCCGAAGACAAAGGCACGACGCGGCCGCGGAGATAGGCGTCTCGCTTCAGCTCATCCTTCGCCGCAACGTCGCCGAGGGCGTCTCGCCGAATTTTTCGCGGTAGGCCCCCGCCATGCGGCCGAGATGGGTGAAGCCGAGATCGAAAGCGATCTCGGTGATGGAGGCATCGGGCGAAGCCTGCGCGAGGCGGGCGTTCAGACCGGCGAGGCGCATATCGAGCAGCATCTGCGAGATCGAGAGGCCGAAGTGACGGCGGAAGCCGAGCTGGAGCGCGCGAATGCCGATGCCGGAGGCGCAGGCGAGCTGCGCGAGGTCGAGCGGTTCGCCGGCATTGTCCGCAAGATGATCCCGCGCGGCGCGGAGCGCGCGCGGCAGACGCTCGGCCCGGCCCGAAAACGTCCTGATCGCATCCGACAGGTCATGCCGCTGGCCATTCAGGAGGTGATCCAGCAGAACCTCGCGCCAATCGGCCATCGCGACCGGTGACAGCCTGCCGGCGGGACCGAGACGTTCGGCAAGCGTCATCAGCTCGGCAAGGCTGGCCCGCAACGCCCGCCCCGACGGCGCGTCCAGGTCGATCACAGGATCGAACTCGACCGTGCCGGCCGCCCTGCCCGACAGCGCCGCGACGCGCTGCTCGACCATGCGACGATCGAGCAGCAGGATCGCTTGCGCGCAGTCGGCCCAGGTCATGCGCGTCGGGATCGTCGGCGACAGCAGTGACGCCGTCCGGTCCGGCACCGCATCGAGCTCGCAGGCGCCGGCACGAATGCGGGCGGTGCCCGTGAGCGGGACTTGGACCAGGAAGAAGCGTTCGAGGCAGCCGGGATCGATGCTGACCGATCCGCCATAGGCGACATAGTTGATGGAAAAGCCTGCGAATGCCGCGCAATTGTGCCGGGCGGAGAAGCCGGCGGCGCGCGCACGCGTCGGCTTGAGATCGTGCGGACAGAAGATGCGTCCGATCTGCTCGGCTGCTTCGTCGACGTCGTCAGTGGTGACGCGGGCGAAATCCGCAAGCCGTTCGGCTGCGGTTGGTCTCGCGCTCATTTCCAGCACGGCTGCGGACATCGTCGACCACGCTTCGCGTCACGGAATTACTTTAAGCCTATAATAGTTCCGTGACAGCGAAAAGGGCCGCATCCACAAAATCGTCGTGCTGCATGGCAACAGCCGTTGCGGATTCGTTTAGCGGATAGACAGGCGGGCCACGACTGGCCGATGCTCCATCCCCGCCGGAATCCATGAGGAGGCGAGCATGACTGCACTCGAAAAGGGCATTACTGCAAACGGCACGGGCTATGGCGGCAAGAGCTGGAACATTCTGGGCCAGGTCTATTTCCCCAAGGCCGTGACCGACTCCACCTTCGCGTTCGAGACCAACAGCGATCCCGGCCAGTTCGTGCCGGTGCACATCCATCTGACCCAGGACGAGTTCATCCTGGTGCAGGAGGGCACGCTCGACCTCAAGCTCGACGGCCAATGGGTCAAGGCCCATGCCGGCGACCTCGTGCGCATGCCGCGCGGCATCCCGCACGGCTATTTCAACAAGTCCGACAAGCCGTGCCGCGCGCTGTTCTGGGTCTCGCCGATGCAGAAGCTGGAGGCGCTGTTCAACCAGCTGCACAACCTGACCGACCCTGCCGAAGTCGTACGCATCTCGGCGCTGCACGAGGTCGACTTCCTGCCGCCAGAGGCGAACGACTAGGCAGCCCGCCTCCTCGTCACTTTCATCTGCTTGCAGCTCCGCCGGCCGCGCCTTGCAGCCGAACGTGGCCGCTTGCGCGCGAAACACACTGATTGCGAGCAAACCCATGATCACTCCGAAGCATGTCTGCGTGATCGGCGCCGGCGTCTCCGGCCTTGCCGCCGCAAAAGCGTTCTCCATCCGCGGTCACCGCGTCACCATCATCGAGCGCAGCGGCGATCTCGGCGGCGTCTGGGAGCCGGCGCGCTCCTATCCCGAAGTGCAGACCCAGAGCCCGAAGGAGCTCTACCGCTACACCGACCGCGCCATGCCGGACGCCTATCCGGAATGGCCGACCGGGCCGCAGGTCCACGCCTATCTCGCCGACTACGCGAAGAGTTTTGGCCTCGACCGCATGCTGCGCCTCAACACCGAGATCGCCGGGATGGCGCGGCGCGCCGACGGCAAACCGGGCTGGGCGCTGGGGCTGCGCGGCAAGGACGGTGCGACGTCGCAGGAAGACTTCGATTTCGTCGCGGTCTGCACCGGTCAGTTCAACGAACCGCGCGAGCTGCATTGCCCGGGCGAGGACGGCTTTGTGGCAAACGGCGGCCAAATCCTGCATTCGTCGAAATACAATGATGCCGCCCTGGCAAAAGGGCGGCGCGTCGTCGTGCTCGGCGGCTCGAAATCCGCGACCGATATCGCCGTGAACGCAGTCAAGGCAGGCGCGCGCGAGGTCACCATCGTGATGCGCGAGCCGGTCTGGCGCATCCCCTATTTCATCGGCGGGCTCGTGAACTTCAAGCGCATCCTCTACATCCGCGCGCAGGAGGAGATGTTTCCGGGCTGGGGCATCAGCACGATGGCCCGGCTCGCGCACCGCCTCGCCGCGCCGCTGGTCTGGGCGAACTGGCGCGGGCTGGAGAGCCTGTTGAAGGCGCAGCTCAAGCTCAACCGGTGCAACATGGTCCCGAAGGAGCGGATCGAGGACGGCGTCAACTGCTCGGTGCCGATCGCAACGCCGGGCTTCTATCCCATGGTCGCCGACGGCCGCATCAAGGCCGTGTTCGGCACGTTCGATCATTATGACGGCGACAGCATCGTGATGAGCGGCGGCGAGCGCATCGGTGCCGACATCGCGGTGCTCGCGATCGGCTACAAGCTCGGCGTGCCGTTCCTGCCCGCGGCCTACCAGCAGAAGCTGGTCGATGCCGATGGGCAGTACCGGCTCTATCGCCTGATCGCCAACCCTGATCTGCCCGAGCTCGGCTTCGTCGGCTTCAATTCATCGTTCTGCACCGTGCTCTGCGCCGATCTCGCCGCGAACTGGCTGGTGCGCTATGCCGATGGCCAGCTCGCCAACCAACCGACGGCGCAAGCCATGCGCGACAACATCGAGATGATGCTGCACTTCAAGCGCGTCGAACGGCCGGCCGCGGGCGTCTATGGCGGCCTGTGCGTCGCGCCGTATCACTACCGCCATTTCGACGAGCTGATGGCCGATATCGGCGCGAAGAACCAGAAGCGCGGCGGGCTCGCCGGGCGCTTCTCGCCGCCGGATGCGGATGCCTATGCCAAATTCTTGGCCACGGCGCCGGACTATCGCGCGGCGTAAGGCGTGTCGGACTTCGGCAGCACCGTCTCGAGATCCGAATCGATAACATCCGCCGTGCGCTGATAGTGCTGCTGCAGCAGCGCGACGGCATCGTCGGTCTTCCGGTCGAGCACGGCCTGGAGGATCTGTGCATGCTCGGTCCCGATCTTCCGGACCGGGTAGGCCTTCGCGATCGACATCATGCGATAGCGGTAGAGCCGGTCGGTAAGCTGCTCGCAGAAGCCGAGCAGCGGGCGCGAGCCGCACAGGCCAATCAGCGTCGCGTGAAACGCGCGGTGCGCCTTTTCCCACTCGGGATTGTCCGCGAACCTTTCCGGATCGAGCGAACGCGGCGTGCGGTCGAGGCGGTGATGCGTCACCAGAAGCGCCTCCTCCCATTCTTGCGTCGCGTTCTGCATGGATTCGCGCAAGGCCAGCCCTTCGACCCAGCAGCGCGTCTTGGTCAATTCCCGGAGCTCGTCCTTGCTGACCGGCTTCACGTAGAAGCCGCGCTGCTCCATGCCGACGACGAACTCCTCGGTGGTGAGACGGTTGAGCGCCTCCCGGAGCGGGGTCTGCCCGACATTGTAGTGCTCCATCAGAAAGCGCGACTGGAGCTTGCGTCCGGGCGCAAGGCGCGTGGTCAGGATGTCGGCCTTGAGGCGGGCATAGATGCTCGTCGCCAGCGTCGCCGGCGCGTCGGTCTTCGGGCTCGACAGGTCTGAGCTCATGGCGTCCCACTGATTCATCGAGATTTTTTGTACATCAGGCGGCTAGCGCCAAATAATTTATAAATTTTGCCTTTATGGATAGATTTATATAGATTACTCGTTCGCCAACAACAACCGGCTTGGTGGGCGATCCGCGGCTATTCGGGTGCGGCCCTCTGCCTTGACGAGGAAGCCCGATGTCCGATTTTCCGGTGGTCGCGTTGCGCAGCGTCGAGATTGCGACGCCGCGCCTTGGCGTCTCCGCCGACTTCTATACGAAGGTCTGGGGCCTCGATGTCGCAGCCGAAGCCGAGGGCACGGTCTATCTCGCCGCGACGGGCGCGGATTTCCACGTTCTCGAGCTCTCGCAGGGCGAGCGGACTGCGCTCTGCAAAGTCACTTTTCGCGTCCGCTCGCGCGACGATCTCGACCGCCTGTTCGCGCGCGCACGCGAGGCGGATTGCGAGATCATCACGCCGCCCGGGCCATCGCACGCGCCATCGGGCGGCACGCACTTCGTGATCCGCGAGCCGCAGGGCTGCTGCATGGAGTTCGTCCACGGCGATCGCACCAAGACGGCGCGCATCGTGGCTGATCGCCCCGAGCGGCTCGCCCACGTCAACATCAACAGCGCCGACATCGAAAAGCTCTCGACGTTCTACCAGCAGGTGCTCGGCTTTCGCCTGACCGACCGCTCGAAGCTGATGGCATTCCTGTGCTGCAACAGCGATCACCACGCCGTCGTGCTCGCGGAAGCACCAAGCAACGGTCTCAACCACGTCGCCTTCTTGATGCCGGATCTGGAGTCGGTGATGCGCGGCTCCGGCCGCATGATTGATCACGGCTTTCCGATCGGCTGGGGAGTCGGCCGGCACGGGCCCGGCGACAACGTGTTCGCCTATTTCATCGATCCGGACGGGGTCGTCATCGAATACACCGCCGAAGTCCTCCAGGTCGACGACAGCTATCGCGCGAAGGGGCCCGAGGAATGGGTCTGGCCGCCGGGACGCACCGACCAATGGGGCATTGCGCCGCCCAAGAGCGAGGCCTGCAAGACCGCGCAACTCTCCGTGCTCTTCGATAGGGATCGCCGCGCATGATGATGTCCGCCGCCACCGCGGATTACGATGTGCTCGTCGTCGGCTTCGGACCGACCGGCGCCGTCGCGGCCGGGCTGCTCGGCCGTCTCGGCCATCGCACGCTGGTCGTCGATCGCCTCACCGACATCTACGACAAGCCACGTGCGATCGCGCTCGATCACGAGATCTTTCGTCACTTCGACAATATGGGATTGGCCGATGCGATCGCGCCCCATGTCGAGCCCTTCACCGCCTCCGAGCATTTTGGCGTCGACGGTCAATTGATCCGGCGCGTCCACATGATCGAAAAGCCCTACCCGCTCGGCTACACGCCCAGCATGGTGTTCAGCCAGCCGCCGGTCGAGGCCGAGCTGCGCCGTCACGCCTTGAGCTTTTCTTGTGTCCGTGCCGAGCTCGGCGTCGAGCTGATCGATCTCGTGCAACGGACAGACCGCGTCGGGGCGACGTTGAAGGATGCGGCAGGACAATCGCGGACGGTGACGGCGCGTTACGTCCTCGGCTGCGATGGTGCCTCGAGCACGGTGCGACAGATCGCCGGCATCGTGCTCGAAGACCTGATCTTCGATGAGCCCTGGCTCGTGGTCGACGTCCGGGTCAATCAGGCCGCGCTCGCAAAGCTGCCGCAGAACTCCGCGCAGTTCTGCAATCCGACGCGCCCCGTCAGCTTCCTGATCGGCCCTAACAACCATCGCCGCTGGGAGATCATGCTGCTGCCGGGCGAAGACCCCAGGCAGACGGCGCGGCCGGAAAATGTATGGAAGCTGCTCGCACCGTGGCTCGCGCCGGAGGATGGCGAATTGTGGCGCGCGGCATCCTATCGTTTCCACGCCCTCGTTGCCGCTGATTGGCGCAACGATCGCATCATCATCGCCGGCGATGCCGCGCATCAACAGCCACCCTTCATCGGCCAGGGCATGTGCCAGGGCCTGCGCGATGCGACCAATCTCGTCTGGAAGCTCGATTCCGTGCTGAGGGGCGTCTCGCCCGACATCCTGCTCGACAGCTACACGGCCGAGCGCAAGCAGCACGTGATCGAGCTGACCGGAAAGATCAAGGCGATCGGCCAGTCGATCTGCGAGCGTGATCCGGCCGCCGCGCGACGCCGCGATGCGCAGATCCTGATTGCAGGCGGCGGCAAGCCGCTCGAAATCACGCGGCAGGAGATCATCCCGCCGCTCCGCACGGGCTTCCTGGCCGATCAGGATGGAGCCGCGCGCGGCAGCCTGTTTCCGCAGCCTCAGGTCCTGCACGATGGCGCGCCTTGCCTGCTCGATAAGATCACCGGACCCCGCTTACGCGTGCTCATCGACGGCCGCCGCAGCGAGGCCCCCTCCCTAATGGCGCTCTGCGCCGCGCATCGGCAGTTGATCGCGACGACAATCGCGCCTGCCGGCGCCGATGCATCCGGCGTGCTCGAAGAGACCGACGGCGTACTGGCCGGCTGGTTCGACCGCCACGGCGTCGTGGCCGCGATCGTACGGCCCGATCATTACGTGTTCGGGGCGGCGCGCAACGCGGCCGAGCTCGGCAGTCTCTTGCACGAGGTCACTTCGCGCCTGCACGGCCATCCCGATCCGGATTTCAAAATGGAGAAGACAGCATGAAACTCGCGACCGCTGCGATCGACGGACGGACGACCTGGGGCCTCGTCGAGGGCGACAATTTCCTCGATGTCGGCGCCGTGCTCGCCACCCGCTATGCCGATCTGAGGGCCGCCATCGCCGGTGCGCTCGCAGGCGTCGCGGACGCGAAGCCCAAGGCGGACGCCACGCCGCTTGCGGGGCTCAGCTGGCTGCCGGTCGTTCCGAACCCGGACAAGATCCTGTGCGTCGGCCTGAACTACGAGACGCACCGGAAGGAAACCGGCCGCCCCGAGGTCGAGCACCCCACCATCTTCTCGCGCTATTCCAACAGTCAGACCGGGCATCTGAAGCCCATCATCCGGCCGCGCGTCTCGACCCATCTCGACTTCGAGGGCGAGCTCGCGGTCATCATCGGCAAGGGCGGACGATACATCTCCCGCAGCGAAGCGATGGGTCACGTTGCCGGCTACTCCTGCTACAACGACGGCAGCATCCGCGATTTCCAGCGCCACACCCACCAGTTCACGCCGGGCAAGAATTTTCCCGATACCGGCGCGTTCGGCCCGTGGATGATGACGCCGGACGAGCTCGGCGAGCTTGGCGAGCTCAAGCTCATCACACGTCTCAACGGGCAGGTCGTGCAGGAAGCGCAGATCAAGCACATGATCTTCGATATCCCGCGCCAGATCGAATATTGCTCGACCTTCACCCGGCTCGAGCCCGGCGACGTCATCGTCAGCGGCACGCCCGGCGGTGTCGGCGCCAAGCGCACCCCGCCGCTCTGGATGAAGCCCGGCGACGTCGTCGAGGTCGAGGTCGAGAAGCTCGCAATCCTGCGCAATCCGGTCGTCGACGAGGCGCGGTGAGCGCCATTTGACAAGTCTTTGCATCCTGGGCGGCGGCGAGGCCTGCCTCGTTCCGCCGCCAGGCCGGCGCGCCTAGAGACGACATAAGCAAAAGCAGAGAGGGGAAACGTATGAGCAACACTGCCGAGGTCATAACCGGGGCGACCAGTCGCGCCGAGGCGGCACCAATCACGCCGGCGTTCCGTAAGCTCGTGATCGCATCCTCGCTCGGATCGGTGATCGAACACTACGATTTCTTCATCTACGCCTTCACCGCCCCCATCGTGTTCGACCGCTTCTTCTTTCCGAAGATGGATTCGACGGCGAGCATGCTGGCGGTCTACGCGACGTTTGCAGTCGGCTTCGTCGCCCGCCCGCTCGGCGGCATGGTGTTCGGCCATTACGGCGATCAGCTCGGCCGCAAGGCGATGCTGACGATCACCTTCGTGCTGATGGGTGTCGCGAGCTTCCTGATCGGCTGCCTGCCGAGCTACGATTCGATCGGGCTCCTGGCGCCGATCGCGCTGGTCGCCTTGCGCTTCGTGCAGGGGTTTGCCTTCGGCGGCGAATACATGAACGCGGTGTCGCTGACGCTGGAGAATGCGCCGTCAGCAAGACGCGGATTCTTCGCCTCCTTTGTCAACGCGTCCGGTCCGATCGGCGTGATCCTGGCCTCCGGCTTCATCGCCTTGCTCGGTTTCGTCTCGACCCCGCAGGATTTTGCGCAATGGGTCTGGCGCGTGCCCTTCGTGCTCAGCCTCGTTCTGGTGGTGCTCGGCACCTACATCCGCCTCCAGGTCGACGAGTCGACCCTTTTCAAGGCGGTCCAGGCCTCAGCCGCGCGGCAGAGGGCACCGCTGCTCGACGTGGCGCGGTCGTGGAAGAAATCGGTGCTGTTCGGCTGCCTCGCCAATATGGCGCACAGCACGTTCCAGTACATGAGCACGGTCTTCGTGCTCGGCTATGCCGTCAAGTCGCTCGGCATGGCGCAGTCCAGCGTCACCTTCGGGACGATGGTCGCCAACGTGCTGGAAATGTGCATGGTGCCGCTGATCGCGGCCTATTCGGATCGCTTGGGCCGCCGCCCGTTCATCGCGCTCGGCATCCTGCTGGCGGCGGCGTGGTACCCGATCTACTTCCAGCTCGTCGCGACCAAGGACCCGACACTGCTCGTCATGGGCCTGGTCGTCTCGATCGGAATCATTCACGCCATGATGTTTGCGCCGGAAGCAGCCTTCACGGCGGAGCAGTTTCCGACAGAGGTTCGCGTCAGCGGCTCCTCGCTCGGCAAGCAGCTCGGCATCATCCTGGGCGGCGGCATCGCGCCCCTGGTCGGCACCGCCCTGATGGGATCGAGCGGCAGCTTCACCCCTGTGATCCTCTACTTCGAGGCGATCGCGGCCTGCGCCTTCATCGGCATCCTGCTCGCCCCGGAAAGTTCGAAGCGCGCGCTATAGGTGGAGAGGGCAGCCGTCGGCTCAGGAGAGGAGAGATTGTATCTCGCCAGCCTCCGCGTCTGATGCTTACGTTCCGTGGCGACGATTCGACAGCTGCCGGGGAACCGCATGGGACCGAGATATCTTGTTGCCGCTGCCTTGACGGCGCTCGCCCTCTTGACGGCACCGGCCGTCGGACAGCAGGGCACGCTCACGGCGAAACAATCCGAGGCGCTCGCCGCCTACGAGCGGGCGCTCGCCGACTTCAAGTCGGTCCTGGCCGAGCGGCGGCGCCAGATCGAGGCGAAGCAGCCGCTGCCGAACCTGCCGGGACAGGCGCTGTATCTGGCGCGCGTCGCCGTCATCAGCACCTACAAGGATCTCACTGACGCCATTCCCGCTAGAATCGGAAAGCCCAATAAGTTCGAGATTCCTCCGGCCTATTTCGACGCCGACATCGAACCTTTGATCGACGAATATTCGAAACTGTTCGACATCATGGAGGCGCCGCCCGCCAATGCGCAGAACTCGCCGACGCCGTTCAAGGACGTCGTCGATCTCGCCACGGCGATCGCGCGTGCCAAGGGACTTGCACCTGGCCACGCGCAGGCTGCGGGGCGCATCAGCCTCGGGCTGTTCTTTGCAGAAACCAACGGCAAGCAGAATGTTCGCAACGGACGCTCGAACACCTATATGGGCAGCTTCCAGACCGGCCCGTCCGAGGACCGCAACGGCCGCAGGAAATGGGAAGCCATCAAGAGCGCGGTCGCAGCGCTCGATCCCGAACTGAGCGCGCGCGACGACAAGGAGGAGGCGCGCGCCCGCGGCTCCGATCACCGCTTCAATCACTGGACCAACGTGCGCGACGGCCTGATGAACGCGCATGCCGATCTGTTCCGGGAGATCCCGGGAATCGTGAAGACGCTGCCCGACCCGATCGACCAGATGAAGCTATTCGAGCTGATCCAGATCGTGCCCACCCCGACCAGATCCGCGCTCAAGTCGGGCGATCTCCTGAACTACAGGGTGTCGAGCCCCACGATCATGAAGCACCTGCGCAACAACAGCATCTTTGCTTTCGGACAGGCCGACCGGGCGCGAGCCTCCGCAAGCTTCCGCGAGATCCTTGCCGCGATGTGGCTGTTCAATCGGAAGTTCGAGCGCGCGATGGCGAAGTACGCGGAGATCAGGGGGCGCTGACAGATCGGCGCGCCGCAACGTGGGTCATGCTATTCCGTCCGGATCGGCGAATCCTTCAGGCCGTTGTTGTCATAGGCCTTGCGCAGCGTGCCGTTCGTGGTGGCCTCCGTCATGAATTTGGTGACCAACGCCAATGCCTGGCTGTGGCCGGGCGGGACGGCGACAGCGGTCACGGTCTTCTTGAAGGTCTCGTTGAGCACCTTTGTCCCCGGAATCTTCTGCGCCATCTTGTTGAGCTGGTCGCGCGACAGCGCGAAGGCATCGATCTCGCCGCTCTTCAGCAGGCCGAAGATCTCGTCATAGGTCTGATAGCCCGTGACCTTCGCGTTCTTCAGATGCGCGATGGCGCCGCGCATGGTGGTGGTGGCATTGACGGCCGCGACCTTGACGCCCGCCTGGTCGAGCGTGGCAAAGTTGGCGATGTTCGAACCGGGTTTGACGATATAGGTGGCGTCGGCGACCTCGTAGATCGGGCCGAACATCATCTTGGTCTCGCGCTCGGGATCCTTGGGAAGCCAGGTGACGTCCCATGTGCCTTTCGAGGCGGCGTCGGTGATCTGGCCGGAATTCTGATGCACGACATATTCGACGGGCACGCCGAGTTGCGCCGCCAACTCCTTGCCGAGATCGACGGGAACGCCGGCATAGCCGGCCTCGGTCTTGGTCGACCAGAACGCACCGCCCGCCGGGCTGATCGCGATCGCAACCCGCAGCTTGCCGGTCGGTGCGATCTCGTCCTTCAGGCCATCAGCTAGCGCGGGCATGGCGACCGCCGCTGCGAGAACGAGGCTGGCAAGGGCCGACTGGAGCGACGTGGGCATGTCATGGTCTCCTCACCTTTTCTTCTTCTGAATGCAGAACGTCGGTCACATGGCCTTTGACACAATTCTGGTCGATCGTGCGCTCAGTGAAAAGCCATTTGTCATGACAAACCTGTCAAAGGCCACGCCGCCGTTTGCAGTGCAAGGCCGCTGACTGCCATGGCTATGGTGTTCCACGGACGGGCATTTGTTGGTAGCCTGCCGCACCGACAGACAGCAACCCGGGGGCCACCGAATGACACGCGCGAATCCCGCATCTCCGGCACGATGTAAGGAAGCGTGGAGACATGTCGGGCGAGCCTTGGTAACGGCAATCGCCGTGATCGCGCTTGCCGGCTGCGAGGACAAGAACACCTTCGTGGCGCCGCCGCCGCCCAAGGTGGACGTGGCAAAGCCGGTGCAGCGCGCCGTGACGCGCTATGTCGAAGCCACCGGCAACACCGCGCCGATCAAGAGCGTCGATCTCGTCGCGCGCGTGCAAGGTTTTCTGCAATCGATCGACTATCAGGACGGCAGCTTCGTCAAGCAGGGCACCCAGCTCTTCACCATCGAGCCGGAGACCTACAAGCTCAAGGTCGAGCAGGCGAAGGCCGCGGAGGTCGGCGCGCAGGCCACCGTCAAGCAGGCCGAAGCCGATTACAAGCGCCAGGTCGAGCTCGTGCAGCGCCAGGCGGTCTCGCAATCCACCCTCGACACGTCGACATCCACCCGCGACAACGCGCAGGCCAGTCTGCAGCAGGCCCAGGTCAACACCAGGCTCGCCGAGGTCAATTACAGCTATACCAAGGTGACGGCGCCGTTCGACGGCATCGTCAGCGCGCACCTGGTCTCGGTCGGCGAGCTCGTCGGCGTCTCCTCCCCGACCCAGCTCGCGACCATCGTCGCCCTCGACCCGATCTGGGTGAACTTCACCGTCAACGAGCAGGACGTCCTTCGCATTCGCGCCGAAGCGGCCCGCCGCGGCCTGACCGTCGCCGACCTCAAACAGTTGCCGGTCCAGGTGGGCCTCCAGACCGAGACCGGCTATCCGCATGAAGGCCACCTCGACTACGTCTCGCCGACCCTCAATACATCGACGGGCACGCTCGCGGTGCGCGGCGTCGTGCCCAACGACAAGCGGGTGCTGCTGCCCGGCTACTTCGTCCGCGTCCGCGTGCCCTTCGACCAGGAGAAGAGCGCCCTGCTCGTCCCCGACACCGCACTCGGCAGCGACCAGGGCGGCCGCTACCTGCTGGTGGTCAACGGCGACAACGTCGTCGAGCAGCGCAAGGTGCAGATCGGCCCCGTCGACAACGGCTTGCGCGTGATCGAGAGCGGTCTGAAGCCGGACGACCGCGTGGTGATTGCGGGACTGCTGCGGGTGATCCCGGGCCAGAAGATCGACCCGCAAGTGACGAAGATCGAGCAGCCGCAGGCCTCTGCCAAGTAGGAGCGCCGGCCATGATTTCAAAATTCTTCATCGAGCGGCCGGTCCTCTCGAACGTCATCGCGCTCCTGATGATCCTGATCGGCGGCGTCGCGCTGTTCAATCTCGCGATCGCGCAATATCCCGATGTGGTGCCGCCGACCGTGCAGGTCACCACGCGCTATCCCGGCGCCAGCGCCAAGACCGTGATCGACACCGTGGCGCTGCCGATCGAGCAGCAGGTCAACGGCGTCGAAGACATGCTCTACATGCAGTCCTACAGCGGCTCCGACGGCACCTATACGCTGACCGTGACCTTCAAGATCGGCACCGACCTCAATTTCGCGCAGGTGCTGGTGCAGAACCGCGTCTCCAGCGCGCTGGCGCAATTACCGCAGGCGGTGCAGAACCAGGGCGTCACCGTGCAGAAGCGGTCGACCTCGATCCTCTTGTTCGTGACGCTGACCTCGCCCGACGCGAAGTACGACAGCCTGTATCTGAGCAACTACGCCACCATCAACATCCGCGACGAGCTCTCGCGCCTGCCCGGCGTCGGCAACGTCACGGTGTTCGGCGCCGGCCAGTATTCGATGCGGGTCTGGCTCGATCCCAACAAGCTGCAAGTCCGTGGCCTGGTGCCGCAGGACGTCATCAACGCGATCCAGCAGCAGAGCCAGCAGGTCTCCGCCGGCCAGGTCGGTGCGCCACCGACGCCGCCGGGCCAGGCGTTTCAGTACACGCTCAACGTCAACGGACGGCTCGACGACACCAGCCAGTTCGAGAACATCATCGTCAAATCGGGCACCAGCGGCGACGTCACGCGCGTGCGCGACGTCGGCTGGGTCGAGCTCGGCGCGCAGACCTATAGCCAGATATTCTCGCTCAACAAGCAGCCCGCGACCGGCATCGGCGTATTCCAGTCGCCCGGCGCCAATGCGCTCCAGGTCGAGCAGGCGGTCGAGAAGAAGATGGCGGAACTCGCCAAGCACTTCCCCGAAGGCATCAAATACGACACGCCGTTCGACACCACCAAGTTCGTGGAGGCCTCGGTGCACGAGGTCTACATGACGCTGATCGAGGCCGGCCTGTTGGTGCTGGTCGTGATCCTGGTGTTCCTGCAGGACTGGCGCGCCATGCTGGTGCCGGCGACTACCGTGCCGGTGACCATCATCGGCGCCTTCGCCGCGATGGCGGCGCTTGGCTTCACCATCAACATGTCGACGCTGTTCGCGATCGTGCTGGCGATCGGCATCGTGGTCGACGACGCCATCGTCGTGGTCGAGGGCGCCGCTCACAATATCGAGCAGGGCATGAATGGGCACGACGCCGCGATCAGGGCGATGGACCAGCTGTTCGCGCCGATCGTCGGCATCACCCTGGTGCTGATCTCGGTGTTCTTGCCGGCCTCGTTCCTCGCAGGACTGACCGGGCGCATCTATTCGCAATTCGCGCTGGTAATCGCCGCGACCGCGCTTCTCTCCGCCATCAACGCGGCGACCTTGAAACCGACGCAGTGTGCGCTCTGGCTGCGGCCGGCGGTGCCGCCGGAGCAGCGCAATTTCTTCTACCGCGGCTTCAACGCCGTCTATAACCGGCTCGAGCGCGGTTACACCCGCCTGATCGGCTTCCTGGTCCGGCACGCCACCGTCTCGGTCGCGGTGGCGCTGGTCCTGATCGGGATCGGCGGCTACGGCCTATCGCGGGTGCCGACCGGTTTCCTGCCGATCGAGGACCAGGGCTATCTGATCGCTGCCGTGCAGCTGCCCGACGGCGCCGCGCTGGAGCGAACCCAGACGGTGCTCGACAGAGCGAGCGAGTTGATCAAGGACACTCCAGGCGTCCAGCAGGTCATCACCATCGCCGGCATCTCCGCGCTCGACAACAGCGCCAGCCTTGCCAATGCAGGCGTCGCCTACATCATCCTGAAGGACTGGGAAGCCCGCAAAGGGCCCGGCGAGGATCTGCGCTCGCTGGTGTACGGGCTCAACGACAAACTCGCGACCATCATGGAGGCGCGCACCATCGTGCTACCGCCGCCGCCGATCCAGGGCATCGGCAACGCCGCGGGATTTTCGATGCAGGTCGAGCTGCGCGACGGCAACAGCGATTTCGCCAAGCTGCAGGCCATCACCGGGGCGATGGTCAGTAACGGCCAGAGCCAGAGCGCGCTGCAACGCGTGCAATCCTCGTTCCGCTCGTCAGTGCCGCAATTCAACGTCGAGATCGATCGCGTCAAGACCCAGACGCTGCACGTCACCACCGATCAGGTGTTCTCGGCCCTGTCGACCTATCTGGGCTCATCCTACGTCAACCAGTTCAACAAGTTCGGCCGCGTGTTCCAGGTCTACACCCAGGCTGATCCGGCCTTCCGCGTCACCGAGCGCGACATCGCCAACATGCAGGTCCGCAACTCGAACGGCGACATGATCCCGATCGGCACCGTCGCCAAGATCACGCCGGCCACCGGCCCGTCGCTGATCAGCCTCTACAACCTCTATCCATCGTCGACCGTCATCGGCCTGCCGGCGCAGGGTTATTCCTCCGGCCAGTCGCTGAAGCTGATGGAAGAGATCGCAGACAAGACGCTGCCGCCGGGCACCGGCTATGAATGGACCGCGATGTCCTACCAGGAGAAGGCGGTTTCCAACCAGATCTACTGGGTGTTCGGCCTCGCCATGCTGCTGGTCTATCTCGTGCTCGCCGGCCAGTATGAGAGCTGGTACGCGCCGATCTCGGTGATCCTCGCGGTGCCGCTGTCGCTGCTCGGGCCGATGCTGATCCTCAGCGGCCTCAAGATCGACAACAACCTCTACTGCCAGATCGGCTTGATCCTGCTCATTGCGCTGTCGGCCAAGAACGCGATCCTGATCGTCGAGGTCGGACTGGAGCTGCACGGCCGCGACGGCAAGCCGCTCCTGGATTCCGCAATCGAGGCGGCGCGCGCCCGCTTCCGTCCGATCCTCATGACTTCGTTCGCCTTCATCCTCGGCGTGGTGCCCCTGGTGCTCGCCACCGGCGCCGGCGCCAGCGCGCGAAAGTCGATCGGCATCACCGTGTTCTCGGGCATGCTGGCCTCGACCTGCCTCGCAGTGCTGTTCGTGCCGGCCTTCTTCGTGGTGGTGCAGCGCTTCGAGAATTGGCGCGCGTCGAAGAAAGCGCCGAAGGCGAAGGTGGTCGCGGAGGTGAAGACCTGAGAGTGTCGGTACGATCAGCGGCGCGGCGTTCTCGGTGTAACCTCTCCCGCTTGCGGGAGAGGTCGGCACGTAGCGCCGGGTGAGGGCTCTCTCCTCTGGGGAAGTGTCCCAATGTGGAGACACCCTCTCCCCAACCCTCTCCCGCAAGCGGGAGAGGGAGCGCACCGTCTTCTACGCCTTTTCCGCCGGTGCCTGTCGCGCCTCGCCGCTCGAGACCAGCAGCACGGACACCTTCGACTGCCTCAACACAGCGGCGGCGACGCTGCCGAAGGAGAGATGCTCGGCCTGGATCCGGTCGACGCCCATGACCACGAGGTCGACGTCGGTGGTATCGATCTCGCGCAGGATCGCCGTCTCCGGCGCGCGGTTCACGCGTAGCGTCGTGGTGATGTCGACGTCGTAACGGGCGGCGAGATCGCTGGTGTCCTTGAGGATGCCCGTCTCCTGGCTCAGTCCGCGAGAGGTGCCGCGCTGCGCGCCCTTGTCGCGCGTCGTCGTCACATAGATCACCCGTAGCGAGCCTGAGCCGGCCTGCGCCAGCGCCACCGCGACCTCGGCGCCGCGCTTGGAGACGCCGCTGCCGGAGACCGGAACGAGGATGTTGAGCGCGTCGGGCACCGGCTGCTTCAGGTGCCTGCCCTTGGCCACCACGATCGCGAGCGGCCCCTCGAACTCGGCGGCGATGTCCTCGATCTTGCGGTCGAAGCGATCCTTGGCGGCAGCGACCTTGTCGATGCCGACGACGAGAAGGTCAAAGCCTTTGCGCGCTTCGTCGGCAATGGTCTCGCCGAGCTCCGCGCGCCTGGTCCGGGTGACGACATCGACGCTGCCGGCTTCGCCGTCACCATTGGCGGAGACGGTTGCGGCCGCCTTCTTCACCACGGCTTCGTGGCTCTCGCCCTCGCCCTTGTCCTGCTCCCTGGTGCGCTCGCCGATGTGCAGCACGGTGATCGGCAGGCCGCGCATGCCGGCAATCACGCCCGCGACATGCGCGGCGAAGGTGGCGTTGACGCTCTCGTCCACCGCGAGCAAGGGACGTTCGAGATTGGCGATGAAGCCACGCTTCTCGAATTCTTCCCGCTCCAGCCGTTCCTTCTCCTCCTCGTTCACCGGCAGCTTTGCCAGCGCCGCGCGCAGCATCGGCGGCATCGCCATCGTGGTCAGGATCGCCATGGTCACGATCATCGTGAACAGGTTCTGGCTGAGCACGCCGATGGAGAGGCCGATGGTGGCGATGATGACCTCGGTCGAGCCGCGCGCGTTCATGCCGCTGGCGAGCGCCAGCGATTCCCTCGCATTCAGCCCGCCCAGGGTGCCGCCGACGAACGCGCCGCCGAACTTGCCGACGCTGGCGATCACGACCAGCAGGCCGGTGAGCATCAGGAGATTGGGATCGCGCAGCACCGAAAGGTCGGCGCTGAGCCCGGCGAGGCCGAAGAACACCGGCATGAAGAAGCTCGAGATCAGGCCGCGCAGGCGCTCGTCGATCTGCCGGGTCAGGATCGGGGACTCCCCGACCAGGATGCCGGCGACGAAGGCACCTAGCACGGTGTGGACGCCGATCAGATGCGTGATCATTGCCATGACGCTCATTAGCAGCAGGATCACCGTGATGACGGCCGCCGCGCTGACGAGATTGTCGTTGGCCCAGCGGATCAGCTGGAACACCAGGCGGCGGCCGATGGTGAAGCTGACGGCCAGGAAGGCGAACGTTCCCAGCATGGCCTTGGCCACGGAGGCGATATCGAGCGTGCCGTGCGAGGCCAGGCTGAAGATGACGGCGATGATGATCCAGCCGATGGTGTCGTCGATGACGGCGGTCGCGACGATGATCTGCCCGACATTGCGGCGCATGAAGTTCATCTCGCGCACGACCACGGCGACGATCTTGACCGAGGAGATCGACAGTGCCGTGCCCATGAACAGCGAGGCCACGAGGCGCGCGTGCGGATCGGGCAGCAGCGCATCCGGCAGGAACTCGCCGAGCGCAAAGCCGAAGGCGAAGGGCACGAGGATGCCGGCAATCGAGATCGCGATCGCCGCCCTGCCGACCCTCCGGACCAGCTTGAGGTCGGTCTCCATGCCGGTCAGCAGCAGCAGCAGCAGAATGCCGAACTGGGCGATGCCGTCGATCATCGCCTTCTGCTCGGGCGTCTTCGGGAAGATCGCGTGCTGCGCCTCGGGCCAGATCCAGCCGAACAGCGACGGCCCCAGGATGATGCCGGCGAGCAGTTCGCCCATCACCGAGGGCTGGCCGATGCGCTGCATGATCTCGCCGAGACCGCGGCCGACCCCGATCAGCAAGACGATCTGCGCCACCAGGAGGAATTCGGACGGGCCGGCCGATTTGCCGCCCTCAGCACTCGCCGCAATGGTGGTGAGGACAAGCGCCGCGGGGACAAGGCCGACCGGTCGGAGCAGGCTCCACTGCATGCGGGTGTCATTCCCCCTTCATCTGCCCGGCGAAGCGCCGGCGCAACAGGAATAGAACCCGCGGGAGGCGGAGGGAGTTCCGGCTTTGCGCTGCCGGGCCTTGGGGGTGCTTCAACAAAAAATGCGAAAACAACCCCATGCACAGTAGAACAGCGTTGTTGGCGTTGAGGTTTTCCGGCGGTTTGACACGTCGGGCAAAACACCGGCAGAATGGCATCATCGGCAGGCCGTGCCGCCACATCCCACATCCCCCATCATTGCGACTGTTCTCTGTCATTGCGAGGAGCTCTTGCGACGAAGCAATCCAGAGTCCCTCCACGGAAGATTCTGGATTGCTTCGCTGCGCTCGCAATGACGGTGTGGCGTGAGCAGTGCACCTCACGATGGCGCTTCACGCCGCCTGAGGCGCCCGGATCTCGCGCGGCAGGATCAATGCGGCGGCGATCGCGAGCAGGCAGAGGGCGGCGAAGGCGTGCAGCATGGTGACGAAGCCGCCCTGCTCGTAGAGCCAGGCGACCAGGCCGACCGAGGCACCGGCCGCGGTAAAGCCGACGAAATAGCGCACGGCATAGGCGCGCGAGCGCCACTCTTCCGTGGTGTATTTGCCGACCATGGCATCGTTCACCGTGACCTGCCCGAACGCGCCCATGACGATGCCGATCGAAACCACGATCAGCGGCAGATTGGACAGGCTTGCGGCCAGATACAGGAACGGCGCCAGCATGAAGGATAGCGGCAGCGCCACCGTCTTCAGCGAGTAACGGTCGAGTAGCCGCCCGATCGTGTACTGCGTCATCGCGCCGAACACGTAGACACCGGCCGCGATGACACCGAGCAGCGCCGGGCTCTTGGTCAGGTCCGCGAGCCGCTCGGCGAACAGTTTCGGCAGCGCCACGGTGACGGCGTTGAAGGTCGTCGAGATCGCGACCACGACGATCAGCAGCGACAACACCACGCGCCACATGTCCTGCTTGGCGACGCGCGCCTGCGCCGCTGCCTGCTTGGAGCCCTTGCGGTCCTCGTGGACGACCGTCAGCGCAAACGCGATGCCGATCAGGATGGTGACGATGCCGGGAACGATGAAAGCAAACCGCCAGCCGAGATATTGGCCGATCACGCCGGTGACCAGCGCCGAGGAGGCGACGCCGAGATTGCCCCAGACGCCGTTGAGCCCCATCTCGCGGCCGAGCTTGTCAGCATAGGACACGATCATCGCGGTGCCGACGGGATGATAGATCGAGGCAAACATGCCGATCGCGAGCAGCGCCGCGCCGAGCTGCGCCGGGGTCTGCACGAAGCCGACCGCGATCATGGAGGCGCCGATGCCGACGAAGAAGATCAGCATCATGTGGCGGCGACTCCAGCGGTCCCCGAGCCAGCCGGTGAGCAGCGAGCCCGCGCCGAAGGCGACGAAGCCCGGCGTCGCGTAAGGCAAGAGTTCCGAATAGGCCATGCCGAGCGCCGGCCCCATGATGATAACGGCGGCGGCAAAGATCAGCATCGAATAATGGTCGATGAAATGGCCGGCATTGACGAAACTGATGACCCGGCTGGGGCTGTTCATACGAATCCTCTCCTGCTCCGAAATGAGTTATATGTCCTGGGCATGACGGGATGCTGCCAATGACTGTCGTCGAAACGCCAATCCTCCGGGAGGTCCGGGGCAACCACCGCTCGACCGCGGGCGTGCACCTGGTCGCGCGCGACTATCCCAAGGGGTTGCGGATCGACCCGCACTTGCACCGCGAGGCGCAGCTGATCTATGCCGCCAAGGGCACCATGCAGGTGACGACACCCGGAGGGCGCTGGCTGGTGCCGCCGGACCGCGCGGTCTGGGTGCCCGCCGGGCTCGAGCACGCTATCGACCTGCTCGCCGACATCGAGATGCGCACGCTGTATTTCGATCTGCCCTGGCTGAAGCGCGAGCAGCAATATGAGGGACTGACCAAGGAGTTCGTGGTCCGGGTGTCGCCGCTGCTGCACCAGGCGATCCTGGCGCTGTTCGATGCGGGCAATACCGAGGCGCGGACCGAGCTGCTGGTTCGTCTCGTGATGCTGGAATTGCACCAGGCCGAGGATTCCACGACCTTCGTGCCGCTGCCGCGCGAAGTGCGCTGCCGCCGCGCCGCGATGATCGTGCTCGACGATCCTACCGGCCTGCACGACATCGACACGCTGGCGCGCGCGGTCGGAACCTCCGCGCGCACGCTGTCGCGGCTGTTCTCCACGGAAACGCAGCTGAGCTTCAAGAGCTGGTGCCAGCGCGCAAGGATTGCGGCGGCGATCCAGCGACTATCGACGGATGCGAACGTGTCGGTGAAGCAGCTTGCGACGCAGCTGGGCTATGCCAGCGTGCCGGCGTTCTCGGCAGCGTTCCGGCAGGTGACGGGGCGGACGCCGACGGAATTTGCGGGGAAGTAGGCTGCTATTCCAAATTCGGCGTCATTGCCCGCGAAGGCGGGCAATCCAGTATCCAGAGACGGCGCGGCTTGAACCGAGAAGCCACGGCGTACTGGATGCCCGGTCAAGCCGGGGCATGACAGCGCGTTGCGTGGCGTCACACAACCCTCGCGGGGCATGACAGCATTCTCGAAACGCACAGCCCAACTAAAGATGCCGCATTCCCCTGCTTGATTGTCATCGGCTTCCGCCTAAATCCCATGTAAGCTTCCGCATCGCACAAACCGGAATCGAAAAGTCCAGATGGCCAACGCCTTCTTCTCCGACCTGCTCGCCACCATCTCCGAGCGCGGCCGCACGCTGCTTCGGCGCGGCGACGGCTCGGATACCAAACCAGACGCCGCCGGGCTGATGGCGCTTTGCGACGCGCTGCTCTCGGGCCGGGGCGAAGCCTCGGGCACGGCGATGGCGCGCGAGGTGCTCGATCTCTACCAGGAGCTGGATGCGGCCGGACGCCGCGCTTTCTTCGAGGCGCTGGTGCGCGATTTCGGCCCCGATCGGGAGCGGCTGTCCAAGGCGATCGAGAAATGGCGCGCCCAGCCCACCGACGAGGACGCGAGCTCGCTGCATTTCGCTTCCGAGCCGCGACGGCAGGAGCTGATCCGCCGCCTCAACCGCGCGCCGGGCGGCACCGGCGACCTCGTCAGCATGCGGGCCGATTTGCTCGGCATGATGAACGGGCACACCGATCTCGCTGCGCTCGATCGCGACGTCTCGCATCTTCTCTCTTCGTGGTTCAACAGGGGGTTTCTCGTGCTGCGCAGGATCGACTGGTCAACCCCGGCCAACATCCTCGAAAAGATCATCCGTTACGAAGCCGTGCATGAGATCTCCGACTGGGACGATCTGCGCCGCCGCATCGATCCGGTCGACCGCCGCTGCTACGCCTTCTTCCACCCTGCGATGGTCGACGAGCCCCTGATCTTCGTCGAGGTGGCGCTGACCGAGACCATCCCCGGTGCGATTGCGCCGCTGCTCGCGGTGGACCGCCAACATCTGCCGATCGAGCGCGCGCGCACTGCCGTGTTCTATTCGATCTCCAACACCCAGCGTGGCCTTGGCGGCATCTCGTTCGGCAGCTTCCTGATCAAGCAGGTGGTCGAGGAGCTGCGCCGCGAGCTGCCGAAGCTCGACACCTTCGTGACGCTCTCGCCGGTTCCGGGCTTCATGCAATGGGTGAAGCAGGACAAGGACCTGCCGCTGTCGGACGAGGACTGCGAGACGCTGAAGCGTCTCGACGATCCCAAATGGTTCGAGCATCCCGAGACGACAGCGCTGCTCCGCAGCTTGCTGGAGCCGCTCGCGGCGTACTATTTCCTGAAGGCACGCACGCCGAAGGGCAAGCTGATCGACTCCGTCGCCCGCTTCCATCTCGGCAACGGCGCCCGGCTCGAGCGCATCAACTGGCTAGGGGACCTCTCACCGAAGGGCATGCGCGAGTCTGCCGGTGTCATGGTCAACTACCTCTACCGCCTCGACGACATCGAGAAGAACCACGAAGCCTACGCCAACGACGGCGAGGTCGTGGCGTCCAGCGCGGTGAAGAAGCTGCTGAAGGGCGAAGGACGGCGGCTCTTGGATATGCGGTTGTCGTAAGGGGCGCTTGCTCGCGCCACCGTCATTGCGAGGAGCTCGCGACAAAATTGCGCAGCAATTTTGCGCTGATGCGACGAAGCAATCCAGACTGCCTCCGCAGAAAGCCTCTGGATTGCTTCGCTGCGCTCGCAATGGCGGAGTGTGTTGCAGCAGCTCGTGTATCTCAACCTGCCGTTCGCCGCGGACCAAGGCGTCCGCAGTCGCGCTCGCTCTTTCCATCGTCATTGCGAGGAGCTCTCGCGACGAGGCAATCCAGACTGCCTGCGCGGAAAAACTCTGGATTGCTTCGCTGCGCTCGCAATGACGGAGTGTGTGGCGACCAGGCGGGCTACTCCGCCAGCGCCTTCATTTCCTTGTAGAGATCGGATTTGCCCTCGAAGCCGATGCCTGCCAGCTCGGGCATGGTGATGTGGCCGTTCTCGACGCGGACGCCGTCCGGGAAGCCGCCATAGGGCTGGAACAGGTCAGGGTAGCTCTCATTGCCGCCGAGGCCGAGGCCGGCTGCAATGTTGAGCGACATCTGGTGGCCGCCATGCGGGATGCAGCGGCTGGGCGACCAGCCGTAGGTCTTCAGGACTTCCAGCGTGCGCTGGTATTCGCACAGGCCGTAGGACAGCGCGCAGTCGAATTGCAACCAGTCGCGATCGGGGCGCATGCCGCCGTAGCGGATCAGGTTGCGGGCGTCCTGGTGGCTGAACAGGTTTTCGCCGGTTGCCATTGGGCCGGGATAGAACTCGGCGAGCGCGGCTTGTAGTGCGTAGTCGAGGGGATCGCCGACCTCCTCGTACCAGAACAAGGGATAGTCGCGCAGCATTTTTGCGTAGGCGATGCCGGTCTCGAGGTTGAAGCGGCCGTTGGCGTCGACGGCGAGCTGCGCATCCTTGCCGATCTCCTTCAGCACCGCCTCGATGCGGGTGCGGTCCTCCTCGATCGGCGCACCGCCGATCTTCATCTTCACGACCTTGTAGCCGCGGTCGAGATAGCCGCGCATCTCGCCGCGCAGCATCGAGAGGTCTTTGCCGGGATAGTAATAGCCGCCGGCGGCATAGACGAACACGCGCGGATTGGCGGTCACGCCGTGCCGCTCGGCAAGCAGGCGAAACAGCGGCTTGCCCGCGATCTTCGCCACCGCGTCCCACACCGCCATATCGATGGTGCCAACCGCGACCGAGCGCTCGCCATGGCCGCCCGGCTTCTCGTTGGTCATCATCGCGGCCCAGACCTTGTCGGGGTCGAGATTGTCGCCGGCGGCATCGAGCAGCGAGTTCGGATCAGCTTCGAGAATGCGCGCGGCAAAGCGCTCGCGGATCAGGCCGCCCTGCCCGTAGCGGCCGTTGGAGTTGAAGCCGTAGCCGACGACGCGCTTGCCATCGCGCACCACGTCGGTGACGACGGCGACCAGGCTCGTCGTCATCTTGGTGAAGTCGATATAGGCGTTGCGGATCGGCGAGGAGATCGGTTTGGTGATTTCGCGGACGTCGACGATGCGGACGGACATGGGGTTGGCCTTTCACTTTCGTCATTGCGAGAGAAGCGAAGCAATCCAGGCTGCTACCCGCGGAAGGACTCTGGATTGCTTCGTCGCAAGGGCTCCTCGCAATGACGAGGAGAGAGCGGCGCGCGCTCAGCTCAAACTATTTCTTATCCCTGAAATACGGCTCGACGGGACCATGCACCTTGATGGTCAGCGGGTTGCCGTAGCGATCCTTGGCGTTGCCGGCGGTGACGCGGACCCAGCCTTCGCTGATGCAGTATTCCTCGACATTGGTCTTCTCGATGCCCTTGAAGCGGATGCCGACGTCGCGCGCCAGGATGTCCGCGTTGTAATAGGGGCTGTTCGGATCGACCGACAGGCGGTCCGGAAATTCGTCGCTCATGATTGTTTCGCTCACAGCAGTGTTTCGATTTGATTGCGCAATCCTTCGGGCCGCGCGGTCGGCGCGTAGCGCGCGACCACCTTGCCGGCACGGTCCACCAGGAATTTGGTGAAATTCCATTTGATGGAGGCGCCCAAGAGCCCGGATTGCTGCCGTTTCAGGTACTCATACAGAGGGTGTGCGTTGGCGCCGTTGACGTCGATCTTCTCGAACAGCGGAAAGGTGACGTCGTAATTGGTCGAACAGAACGCCTGGATCTCGTCCGCCTGTCCCGGCTCCTGCGCGCCGAACTGGTTGCAGGGAAAGCCGAGCACCGAGAAGCCGCGCGGCGACAGATCGCGATAGAGATCCTCGAGGCCGCGATATTGCGGCGTGAAGCCGCATTTGCTCGCGGTGTTGACGATCAGCAGCACCTGTCCCTCGAAACGGCGCATCGGCACTTCCTCGCCGGCGAGCGAGTTGGCCTTGAAGTCGTAGATGGCGGCCATCGCTAGCCCACGGGATCGATCGGCGACGGCGGCACGCCGCCGGCCTCGATCGCTTCGCCTGCGAGCAAGCACAGATCCTCCCGGTAGCGGCCGGAGACGATGTGCACGCCGACCGGCGCCTTGCCGACGAGACCGGTGGAGACCACGAGCCCCGGCAAGCCCATGAAGGGAATCGCAATCTGCGGCAGCTGCGCTTCCCAGACGCGCTTGAAAGACGCGTCATCCTTGAGGTCGAGATGATCGGGGAACGGCAGTTCGCCGGAGACCGGCGTCAGCAGCACGGCATATTTTTCGAAGAACAGCATCCATTCGCGGGTTAGCGTCGCGCGGCGGGTCAGCGCCTTCGCGTAATTCGCCTGGTCCATCGGCGTGACCCTGCTGCGGTTGCCGCGTAGGCACGCCAGCGCGCCGGGATCGCCCTCGCGCTCGGCCGCCTCCAGCTGCGCCTCGTAGCCGTCGCCGAGCCACAGCTTGATCTGCCACTCGACCGCCTCGCGCGTCGGCGGCGTATCCTCGATGATGTCGACGGTCCAGCCCGCGCGCTCCAGCCGCTTGCCGGCATCGCTCACCGCCGCCTTCACCTCCGGCGTGGTGGCAAGGCCGCCCGGATTGAGACAGAGCGCGGCACGCTTCGGCCGTGCGGGGCCTTCCAGCGGCACCGGCACGAACCAGGGATCGCGGATGTCGCGGGCCGACATCGCGGCGAGCGAGATGCGCAAGTCGTTGACGGTGCGCGCCAGCGGGCCAGAGACCGCCATGATCTGCGGCCCGATCGGGCGCTCCGGCAGCGCGGGATTGAAAGCGGGAATGCGGCCGAGCGTCGGGCGCAGGCCGTGCACGCCGCAGGCATAGGCGGGATAGCGGATCGAGCCGGCAATGTCGGTGCCATGCGCGATATGGCCGATGCCGGCCGCGACCGCCGAGCCGGCGCCGCCGGAGGAGCCGCCGGGGGTCAGCGAAGCATCGCGGGGGTTCTTGGTGTCGCCATGGATCAGATTGGTGGTGAACCAGCGGTAGGAGAAGGCCGGACAATTGGTGCGGCCGAGCAGGATGGCGCCGGCTTTGCGGAAATTGGCGACCACCGGGTTGTCCTCGCGCGCGATCAAGTCGCGCTGGAGTTTCAGGCCGTTGGTGGTGGCAAAGCCCTCCTGGTCGACATTCGCCTTGATGGTGACGGGCACGCCCGCGAGCACGCCGGGGTCCTCGCCCCGCGCGATGGCGGCGTCGACGGCGTCAGCCTGCTTGAACACGTCGTCCGGCCGGTGGTCGATCACCGCGTTGAGCGCGGGATTGACGGCGTCCAGGCGGGCGAGACCGGCCTTGGCGGCCTCCCTGGCGGACACCTTTTTGGACTTGACGAGGGTGGCGAGGTCGGCGGCCGACAGGCGCCAGAGATCTTGCATGGCTTGCTCCGTATGACCGGCGTCTTTTAGCGCCGGGACCGCGGCAAAGCCATGCGGATTTCGCAGGGAGGAAGGGCGGGTTTGGTGCCGGAGTGGTGCCTCATTCTCCGTCATTGCGAGGAGCCCTTGCGACGAAGCAATCCAGACTGCCTCCGCCGAGGGATTCTGGATTGCTTCGCTACGCTCGCAATGACGTGGAGGGAGCTGCGCGCCCCTTACCCGTCCGCGGGCCTCAATGCCTTGTCGCGGACTGGTCCGGCATGTCCAGGAGCGCCTCGGTGAAGGGAAACTCCAGCACGATCTCCCCGTCATCGTCGGTCACCTCGATGACGGCCTCGAGCAGGGCCGGCTGGGCGCCCTCCGACTTCACCACCTCCAGGATCATCTGGCGGGCGACCTCCCACGCGCGATCGGGGTTGCGCAGATCCTCGCCGTCAGGATCCACGATCAGTTCGTCGCCGATACGGGTGTTGAAGAAATATCTGGGCATGCCTGATCCAATGGGGTCGCCTGTAGCCGATTGGAAGCCGTTCTATACTCACAACTGCTTTATCCCGACAGGGATCACGACCTATCGGCGTTTTTTTGCGTCTGTCAGTAGCTGATCTTGCGGCGGCAATATGCTCTCTTTGCAGCGCAACAATTCCGCCGGCCTACTACCTTGGTCGGGAAAATTTCACTGGCGAACTTCTCCGCCCGCATTAACTTGAGCGCGGGCGGATACGTCCGGTTTCGCGAAAATGGAGAGCCAAATGGCCTGGAAAGCCCCGAAGATCGTCGAAGTGCCCTGCGGCATGGAAATCAACATGTATGTGAGCGCCACCCGCAAGTAAGCGGCGGGCGATTTCGCGTTCTGCGCCGGTGGATCTTTCAGTCACGACGCGTTGCCGAAAGAAAGAATCTGTGTCGGCATTTGCGTCGGCTTGAGATCCACCGGGTATGTTCCCTCCAGGAGACGGATCATGCTTCGCGTCGTCGTCCTGGGCGCCGCAGCCGGCGGCGGAGTGCCGCAATGGAATTGCGGCTGCGAGGGCTGCCGAGCGGCCCGTGCCAGCGGCCATAACCTCTTGCGAACACAGGCGTCGGTCGCCTTCAGCGGCGACGGCGAGCACTGGTTCCTGATCAACGCCTCCCCCGACCTTCGCCAGCAATTGAACGCCACGCCGCAGCTGCACCCGAAGGCGGGCGCGCTGCGCCATACGCCGATTG
This sequence comes from Bradyrhizobium sp. SPXBL-04, assembly GCF_051853035.1. NCBI lineage: Bacteria > Pseudomonadati > Pseudomonadota > Alphaproteobacteria > Hyphomicrobiales > Nitrobacteraceae > Bradyrhizobium > Bradyrhizobium sp. SPXBL-04. The sequence goes on from NZ_CP182472.1 coordinate 7,325,885, forward strand.
CCGGCGTGATCCTGACCAACGGCGAAGTGGACGCGGTCGCAGGCCTGCTGTCGATGCGCGAGGGCTCGCCCTTCACGATTTACGCGCATGAGAAGGTGCTGGCGATCCTGAAGAGCAACAGCATCTTCAACGTGCTGAACGAGAAGAACGTACGGCGCCAGCCGACCGACATCGGCGAGCCGTTCGAGCCGCGACTGCCGGACGGCGCGCGTTCAGGGATCGAGGTGCTGCCGTTTGCGGTGCCGGGCAAGTCGGCCTGGTATCTGGAAGGCAAGGCCCATCCTGGCGGAGAGACCGGCGACGGCGATACGCTGGGCCTGAAGATCACCGACAAGACAAGCGGCAAGTGCTTCTATTTCATCGCGGCCTGCGCCGAGGTCACCGATGCGCTCAAGGCCGAGATCGACGGCGCGGCGCTGGTGTTCTTCGACGGCACGGTCTGGCGCGACGACGAGATGATCAGGGCCGGGCTCGGCCACAAGACCGGCAAGAGCATGGGCCATGTCGCGATGTCCGGCGCCGACGGCGCGATCGCGCGGCTGGCTGACCTCACTATCGACAGGAAGATTTTTCTGCATATCAATAACTCGAATCCGGCGCTGCTGCCCGCTTCACCCGAGCGGAAAGCCACTGAAGAGGCGGGCTGGCAGATACCCGCGGATGGAACGGAGATTGTGCTGTGAATGCCGCGTCACTGACAGGAATAACCGCGCTCTCGATCGGCAAGGACATCAAGCTCACTAGCGCCGAGGAGCTCGAGGCGACGCTGCGCCATATCGGGGCGACGCGCTATCACAGCCTGCATCCGTTCCATAAGCTGCTGCATGGCGGCAAGCTGAACAAGGGTCAGGTGCAGGCCTGGGCGCTGAACCGCTACTATTACCAGAGCACGATCCCGATCAAGGACGCGGTCGTCATCTCGCGCTTCCGCGACCGCGCCACGCGCCTGGAATGGCGCCACCGCATCGAGGACCATGACGGCGACGTCGGAAGCGAGGGCGGCATCGAGCGCTGGCTGAAACTGACCGAAGGCCTGGGCCTCGACACGGCTTACGTGGAATCGACCGAGGGCATCCTGCCGGCGACGCGCTTTGCGGTCGAAGCCTATGTCCATTACTGCCGCGAGAAGAGCCCGCTGGAGGCGATCGCCTCCTCGCTCACCGAGTTGTTCGCGCCGAACCTGCACGAAGAGCGCATCTCGGGCATGCTGGCGCATTACGACTTCGTCAACCCCGACATCATGAGCTACTTCAAGCGACGCCTGACCCAGGCGCCGCGCGATGCCGGCTTTGCGCTCGACTATGTCAAGGCGCATGCCACGACGCCGGAGCAGCGCGCGCAGGTGTGCAACGCGCTGATCTTCAAGACCAACGTGCTGTGGGTGCAGCTGGACGCACTCCAACACGCCTATGTCGAGGGTCACATTCCGCCGGGCGCCTTCGTGCCCAAAGAAAACTAAGAAGGCGAGCTAACGAGGAACAGCAATGGCCGGGCCGCGGAACATCAGCGTCAGCGAGGCAAGCCGCCCCGTGCTGCCGCGGCATGCCAAGCTGAAATACGACGAGACGCGACAAGTCTGGGTGATCCTGGCGCCAGAACGGGTGCTGGCCCCGGACGAGATCGCGGTCGAGGTCTTGCAGCTCTGCGACGGCCAGCGCAATGTCGGCGACGTCGCCGATCAGCTGGCGGCGAAATACGCCGCGCCGCGCGAGGCGATCCTCGCCGACGTCATCGTCATGCTGCAGGATCTCGCCGACAAGGGCTTTCTCACGGAGGCCCGGGAGAAGACGTCATGAGCGATGTGCTCGGCAATCCCACCATCCCGCCAGATGTCAGCGACAGCCTCGCGGTGCTGGAGAAGCAGCGCTCGACGGCCGAGACCTTCGGCATTCCGCTCGCCGTGCTGCTCGAAATCACCCATCGCTGCCCGCTGCAATGCCCCTATTGCTCCAACCCGGTCGAGCTCGACCGCTCGAGCAAGGAGCTCACGACAGAGGAATGGAAGAAGGTGCTGAGCGAGCTCGCCGAGATCGGCGTGCTCCAGGTGCATTTCTCCGGCGGCGAGCCGACGGCGCGGAAGGACCTGGTCGAGTTGGTCAAGCACGCCAGCGACGCCGGCCTCTATACCAACCTGATCACCTCGGCCGTGCTGCTGACGCGCGACAAGCTCAGCGATCTTGCGGATGCCGGGCTCTGCCACGTCCAGATCAGCTTCCAGGGCGTTGAAGAGGGCCTTGCCGATCGCGTCGCCGGTTACAAAAACGGTCACCGCAAGAAGCTCGAAGTCGCCAGATGGACGCGCGAGCTCGATTTGCCGCTCACCGTGAACGCGGTGATGCATCGGCAGAACCTGCACCAGCTCCCCGACATCATCCAGATGGCGGTCGATCTCGATGCCGACCGGCTCGAGGTCGCCAACGTGCAATATTACGGCTGGGCGCTGAAGAATCGCGCCGCGCTGATGCCGACGGTGGCGCAGCTCGACGAATGCACCCGCCTCGTCGAGGAGGCGCGCGAACGGCTGAAGGGGACACTCGCGATCGACTACGTCGTTCCCGACTATTACGCGCTGCGGCCGAAGAAGTGCATGGGCGGCTGGGGCCGGCAGTTCTTCAACATCTCGCCCGCCGGCAAGGTGCTGCCCTGCCACGCCGCCGAGAGCATCACCGGGCTCGAGTTCGAATCCGTGCGCTCCAATCACTCGATTGCCTGGATCTGGCAGAACTCCGACGCCTTCAACCGCTATCGCGGCACCGGCTGGATGAAGGAGCCGTGCAAGTCTTGCGAATTCCGCGAGATCGATTTCGGCGGCTGCCGCTGCCAAGCCTTCGCGCTGACGGGCGATGCCGCCAACACAGATCCAGCCTGCGCGCTGTCGCCGCTGCACGAGACCATCTTCAAGCAGGCCGAGCGCGAGGCCGAGGGCGAGACCAACCGCTTCCTCTATCGCAACTTCGCCGGCGGCACTCTGGAATCCGAGAATGGGACCTGACGCCGACGCGGCCAGCTCGATCAGGCGGGCCGATCCGTTTGCGCCGCTGACCTCCGACATGCTCGATGTCGGCGACGGCTTTGAGCTCTATGTCGAAAGCATCGGCCGCGCCGACGGCATCCCCGCGATCTATCTGCATGGCGGGCCTGGCAGCGGCTGCCAGCCCGACCATCGCCGCCTGTTCGATCCTGATCGCTTCTGTGCCGTGTTGTTCGACCAGCGCGGCTGCGGCCGCAGCCGTCCGAAGGGATCGCGCGAGCACAACACCACGGCGCACCTCATCGCGGACATGGAGAAGATCCGCGACAAGTTTGGCTTCCAGCGCTGGATGGTGGTCGGTGGCTCCTGGGGCGCGACGCTGGCGCTGGCTTATGCAGAGGCGCATCCCGAGCGCGTCTCCGGCATCGCGCTGCGCGCAACGTTTCTCGGCACGCGGGCGGAGGTCGAGACGGCGTTCACCTCGCGCCTGTCGCAATTCTATCCCGCGCTGTACGAGGATTTTCTCAGCGTGCTGCCGCTAGAGGAGCGGACGCGGCCGGTGGAGGCCTATTGGCGCCGCATCCTCGATAGCGACCCGGCCGTGCACGGCCCCGCCGCGCGGGCCTGGCACGACACCGAGCGCACCTTGTCCGAGCACAAGCCCGCCAAGACGCGGCTGGACCTGGCCTCGCTGAACGTCTGGCGCACGCTGCCTGCGACACCGTTCATGGAGGCGCACTATTTCGTCAACGACAGCTTCATGACCGAGAACCAGCTGTTGCGCAATGCAGGGCGGCTCGCCGGCATCCCCGGCATCATCGTCCAAGGCCGCTACGATCTGTTGTGCCCGCCCGAGACGTCGCAGGCACTCGCGAAGGTTTGGCCGGATTCCGAGCTTCGCGTCGTGGAAGAAGCCGGACATTCGCTCTATGATGCCGGCGTGCGGGACGCGGTCATGAAGTCGATCGCGGATCTCGCATCGAAAACCGCGCGATAACAGGATAAGAAGAATGCCGCTCGCCGGGAAAGGCATGCTGCTGACGTCGATGAACATCGACGCGGCCGATGAGGCCGATTTCAACCGCTGGTACAATCGCGAGCATCTGGAAGAACGCGTCGCGATCGACGGATTCCTGGAGGCGCGGCGCTATGTCGCGCATGCCGCCAATCCCAAATATCTCTGCCTGTATTCGACCGCCACGCTCGACGTGCTCGATAGCCCCGCCTACCGCGCGCGGCTCGCGAGCCCGACCGACTGGTCGCGGCAATGCATGGCACGTTTCAAGGATATGCTCCGCGTCGTCGCGCGCGTCACCATCAGCAATGGCACCGGACGTGGCGCCGCGCTCGGCGTGGTACGGCTGCGGCCGACACCCGACCAAGCAGCGCGATGGCGCGATGCATTGCAAGACAAGCTGGCGCCGGACCAGCGCGACGGCATCATCTCCATGCATCTTCTGGAGAGCGAGCCCGAATTGTCGGGTGCAACGGCGGACATTCCGGCGGTGCGCAATGAAGGCGCGCACGACTGGTTCGTGCTGATCGACGGCACGCATGTCGGCGCGGTCTCGGCCGTCATCGCCGAACGCTTCACCGGCCCCGCCGCCGCGCCCTTGCCGCTTCCCATCTCCGTCGGCACCTATTGCCTGATGTGGGATTTGGCCAAGAGCGACATCCCGCGCGGCTAGCGCGCACACACGCACCGCAATATGCTGCACCGCACGCACATCGTGCGCGGCGTTAATGCTGTGCGCGCGTAGCTCCCATGAAAGGCGGTGATCGCGCAAATTTGCCGTTGTACTTCGGAGCCGTTCTAATAAGCTAACCCAATGACGTCATTCAGAAACCAGATCGAAGCGCATTAAGCGCTCGCCAAGCTCAAGAAAAGGCCGCGGGGTCTTTGGGGCCTGCGCGGACAGGGTAGGAATGAAACCGACCGATATTGCGGCCCCCGACTACTTTCACAAAGTGGTCGATTGCCAGTGGGCTTGTCCTGCGCACACCCCGGTTCCCGAATATATCCGACTGATCGCCCAAGGCCGCTACAGCGACGCCTATATGATCAATTGGAAATCGAACGTGTTTCCCGGAATCCTGGGACGCACCTGTGACCGCCCCTGCGAGCCGGCGTGCCGCCGCGGACGTGTCGAGGACAATCCGGTCGCAATCTGCCGCCTCAAGCGCGTCGCCGCCGACTTCAAGGACGACATCAAGCAGCGCCTGCCGCGCCCCTCGCCGAGGAACGGCAAGCGCGTTGCGCTGGTCGGCGGCGGTCCGGCCTCGCTGACGGTGGCGCGCGACCTCGCGCCGCTCGGCTATCACTGCACCGTGTTCGACGGCGATCCCGAAGCCGGCGGCATGATGCGCTCGCAGATCCCGAAATTCCGCCTGCCCAATTCGGTCATCGACGAGGAGACCGGCTACATCCTGGGTCTCGGCGTCGACTTCAAGGGCGGCCATCGCATCGAGAGCATGAAGGCGCTGCTCGCGGAGAAGTACGACGCGATCTTCGTCGGCTCCGGCGCGCCGCGCGGCCGCGAGCTCGACATTCCCGGCCGCAAGGAAGCCGCTGCCAACATCCATATCGGCATCGAATGGCTGGCCTCGGTGTCGTTCGGCCATACCGACGGAATAGGCAAGCGCGTGATCGTGCTGGGCGGCGGCAACACCGCGATGGATTGCTGCCGCACCGCGCGCCGCCTCGGCGGCGAAGACGTCAAGGTCGTCGTGCGCTCCGGCTTCGAGGAGATGAAGGCCTCGCCCTGGGAGAAGGAGGACGCGATCCACGAGGACATCCCGATCCTCAACTTCCTCGTTCCCGTCGCCTTCATCCACGACAATGGCAAGCTCACCGGCATCACCTTCCAGAAGGTGAAGGCCGAATACGACGCCAAGGGCCGCCGCAACCTCGTTCCATCAGGCGAGCCCGACCAGACCTTCGAATGCGACGACGTGCTGGTCGCGGTCGGCCAGGAAAACGCCTTCCCCTGGATCGAGCAGGATTGCGGCATCGAGTTCGACAAATGGCACATGCCCAAGGTCGATCCCAAGACCTTCGCGTCGACCAATCCAAAGGTGTTCTTCGGGGGCGATGCCGCATTCGGGCCGAAGAACATCATCTGGGCGGTCGCGCACGGCCATGACGCTGCGCTGTCGATCCACAAGATGCTCTCGGGCGAGGACATCACCGAGCGCCCGCTGCCGGAGGTGCAAATCTCCTCGCAGAAGATGGGCATCCACGAATGGAGCTATGACAACGACATCTCCAACGACAAGCGCTTCAAGGTGCCGCATCGCGACAAGGTCATCGCGCTGAAGGACATCCGCGCCGAGGTCGAGCTCGGCTACGACGTCAAGCTCGCACTGGGTGAAGCCGAGCGCTGCCTGAACTGCGACGTCCAGACCGTGTTCTCGACCTCGCTCTGCATCGAGTGCGATGCTTGCGCCGACATCTGCCCGATGGATTGCATCACCTTCACTGACAACGGCGAGGAGAACGACCTGCGCCAGCGCCTGAAGGCGCCCGCGCCGCATCCGGACCAGGATCTCTACGTCTCCTCGGATCTCAAGACCGGGCGCGTGATGGTGAAGGACGAGGACGTCTGCCTGCATTGCGGGCTGTGCGCCGAGCGTTGTCCCACCGGCGCCTGGGACATGCAGAAATATTTCATCGAGATGACCCACGCAGGTTCGACATGCCCGACAAAAAGCCGCTCAGCAGCGTAAACGACTTCGTCGTCCGCTTCGCCAACGTCAACGGCTCGGGCTCGGCCAGCGCCAACGAGATGTTCGCGCGCGCGATCCTGCGCCATGGCGTGCCGGTGTCCCCACGCAACATCTTCCCCTCCAACATCCAGGGCCTGCCGACCTGGTACGAGGTGCGGGTGACCGAAGAGGGCCATCTCGGCGCCCGCGGTGGCGTCGACATGATGGTGGCGATGAACCCGCAGACCTGGGACAAGGACGTCGCCGGCATCGAGCCCGGCGGCTATTTGTTCTACGATTCCACCAAGCCGATGCCGTCGACCAAATTCCGCGACGACATCACCGTGATTGGCGTGCCGCTCACCGCGATCACCAACTCGACCTATACCGATCCGCGCCAGCGCCAGCTGTTCAAGAACATCATCTATCTAGGTAGCCTCAGTGCACTGCTCGACATGGATCCGAAGCTGATCGAGCAACTGATCGGCGAGCAGTACAAGGGCAAAGAGAAGCTGCTCTCCTCCAACGTCCACGCGCTGCATCTCGGCCGCGACTGGGCGCTGCAAAACCTGAAATGCCCGATCGGGCTCAGGGTGAAGAAGTCCGACAAGGTCGGCGACCGCATCTTCATCGAGGGCAACAGCGCCGCCGCGCTCGGCGCGGTCTATGGCGGCGCCACGGTGTGCGCCTGGTATCCGATCACGCCATCGTCGTCGGTGGCAGAGGCCTTCACCGCCCACTGCAAGAAGTACCGCCACGATCCTGAGACCGGCAAGGCGAAATACGCCATCGTGCAGGGCGAGGACGAGCTGGCTTCGATTGGCATCGTCATCGGTGCCTCCTGGAACGGCGCCCGCGCCTTCACCGCGACCTCGGGCCCCGGCATCTCCTTGATGACCGAGTTCATCGGCCTCTCCTATTTCGCCGAGATCCCGGCCGTGATCATGAACATCCAGCGCGCCGGCCCCTCGACGGGCATGCCGACGCGCACCCAGCAATGCGACATCATCGCCTGCGCCTATGCTTCGCACGGCGACACCAAGCATGTGCTGCTGTTCCCCGAAGATCCCGCCGAGGCGTTCGAATTCGCCGCTGCCGCGTTCGATCTCGCCGAGCGGTTGCAAACCACCATCTTCCTGATGCTCGACCTCGACATCGGCATGAACCACCGGCTCTGCCGTCCGTTGAAGTGGGACGATGCGCGGCAATATGACCGCGGCAAGATCATGACGGCGGAGATGCTGGAGGAAGGCCGCGACTTCGGCCGCTATCTCGACGTCGACGGTGACGGCATCCCCTACCGCACCTATCCCGGCACGCATCCGACCAAGGGCTCCTACTTCACCCGCGGCACCTCGCGCGACCGCTATGCGCGCTACTCCGAGGAAGGCACGGTCTATGCCGACAACATGCAGCGCCTGGTGCGCAAGTTCGAGACCGCGCAGGATCTGGTGCCGCGCCCGCTGCAGGCCAATGCGGAACGGCCGACCAAATATGGCGTGATCTATTTCGGCTCGACCTCACCGGCGATGGACGAAGCGGTCGGCCTGTTGGAAGCGCGCGGGCACCAGCTCGACCGTCTGCGCATCCGCGCCTTCCCGTTCCACTCTAGCGTGGCGAGCTTCCTCGCCGAGCACGACTTCGTCTATGTGGTCGAGCAGAACCGCGACAGCCAACTCCGCCAGCTCATCGTCAACGAGAATGGCATCGATCCCGTCCGCCTCGTGCCGATCGTGCATTACGACGGCACCCCGATCACCGCCCGCTTCATCGCAAAAGCCATTGGCGACCATCAGGATCACCTCAAGGTGACCCCGCTCCGCAAGGCCGTGTCATGAACAACACCTTGCGCTCTCCTCCGTCATGCCCGGGCTTGACCCGGGCATCCACGCCTTTCTTTCTCCTGGCCAAGACGTGGATGGCCGGGACAAGCCCGGCCATGACGCCGCGGAAATTTCAGGTGCTCGCATGACCTACATCGCAAAACCGAAATTCCACCATCCGGGCCTGAAGAAGAACGAGCTCGGCTATACCCGCCGCGATTACGAAGGCAAGATCTCGACGCTGTGCGCCGGCTGCGGCCACGATTCGATCACGGCCTCGATCATCGAGGCCTGCTATGAGCTCTCGATCGAGCCGCATCGGGTGGCAAAAATCTCCGGCATCGGCTGCTCGTCGAAGACGCCGGACTATTTCCTCGGCAACTCACACGGCTTCAACTCGGTGCATGGCCGCATGCCCAGCGTGCTGACAGGCGCCAACCTCGCCAACCGCGATTTGATCTATCTCGGCGTCTCCGGCGACGGCGATTCCGCCTCGATCGGCTTCGGCCAGTTCGCCCATTCGATCCGGCGCGCCGTCAACATGACCTATATCGTCGAGAACAATGGCGTCTACGGCCTGACCAAGGGTCAGTTCTCGGCCACCGCTGACCGCGGCTCGAAGAGCAAGAAGGGCGTCACCAACACCGACAACGCCATCGACCTCGTCGCGATCGCGCTGCAACTCGGTGCCACCTTCGTCGCGCGCAGCTTCTCCGGCGACAAGACCCAGCTCGTGCCGCTGATTGCGGCGGCGATCCGCCACAAGGGCGCGTCGTTCATCGACGTCATCAGCCCCTGCATCGCCTTCAACAATCACGCCGGCTCGACCAAGAGCTTCGACTATGTCCGCGAGCACAATGACGCAGTGAACCGGCTCGACGTGCTGGTCGGCCGCGATCCTATCGCGGTGGACTATGCGCCGGGCACGGTGCAGGTGGTGGAACAGCACGACGGCAGCAAGGTCGCGCTGCGCAAGATCGACGCCGACTACGATCCGCATGACCGTTTGGGCGCGATGACCTTCCTGCAAAAGCACGCCGCCAAGGGGCAGATCGTCACCGGGCTGCTCTATGTCGACCCCGACGCCGAAGACCTGCACGAGCATCTCAACACGGTCGAGACGCCGCTTAACACGCTGGAAGCGGATGCGCTCTGCCCAGGCTCGGCGGTGCTGGACAAGATCAACGCCAGCTTGCGGTGATCATTTACTCCGCGCTGAAGCAGTCGGCCTGACGCGGATCGTGATCTTCTCCGACACGACCGGCGGAACGAACGGATAGTGCTTGGCGTCACCGAGCACCAGCTGCAGCGTGTGGGTGCCCGGCGGAAGGTCCAGCATGGTTTCAGTCTGCCCTGCACCGAAATGCAGGTGCGACTTGTCCTGCGGGATCGGCTCCTTGGGATCGATGGGATCATTGACGTCGACCAGCAGATGGTGATGACCGGCGTTCTGGTAGTCATCACCGGCATGCGTCACACCCATGTTGCGTAAGCCGAACCGGACCCAGACTCCACCGCGAACTTTCTGCCCGTCATGCGGCGTGATGAAATAGAGCTTGGCGTCCTTGTGCGCGCTCTTGCCCTGCGAGTAGGCCGCGCCCGGGAGCAATGCGATCGCGGCCGCCAGGGCGGCGCAGGAAATGATCTTCATCAAATCTACTCCAGCACTTATGGACTGAGCGCGACACGGAATCCATGCGTGGGGTAACGGACATTGGTGTCGTAACCATCGCGGTTTGACGGCCGGACATATCTTGAATCGTTCTTCCAGGAGCCCGACCGCAGGACATGAGAGCTGCAGTCCGCGCTGCTCCACGCCGAGCCGTCGCTCGGCGCGCCCTGATAGGTCCTGTGCCAGCAGTCCTCGACCCACTGATCGATGCCGCCGCCCATGTCGTAGAGCCCGAATGGATTGGGTTTGAAGCTGCCGACCTTGGCCGGCTGCTCGGCCGCAAGATCACCGCAATCCTTGCACCCGGCCATGCCCGGCTGAAGCTTGTCGCCCCACCAATATTTGGTCTGCGTTCCGCCGCGGGCGGCATATTCCCATTCGGCTTCGCTCGGAAGCCGGTAGGCCTTCTTCGTCGCCTGCGCGAGCCAGGCGGCATATTGCTGCGCGTCGGTCCAGCTCACATTGCCGACCGGGGAATCATCCTTGCCGGTGGCGATGAATCCGCACGCCTTGGCGGCGGCGCATTCGTTCCATTCCTGCACCGTCACCGGATATTTTGCGATCGAGAACGGCTTGATCGAGACCTGGTGGACAGGCCGTTCGGTCGGATCGTCATTGCTTCCCATCGCGAAGCTGCCGCCGCGAATGCCGATCATCTCGGGTTCGCGAGGTGGCGTCGCCGATGGGCTGGGCACCGGTGACGGCGACGGAGGGGCCGAAGCCAATGACGGAGATGGTTGCGGCGTCTGCGTCGCCGCCTCGCGCGGCGACGGCTGCGGGATCGGTGACGCGGCCGGGGAAGCGGTTGGCGTAGCGGCCTGCTCGCCCATCCTGCCGGGCTGCGTCAGCACGTACCAAAGCACGTAGCCGGCAATCACCAGCAATGCCGTGATCAGAAGAAATAGCAGGACGCTCTCGCGCCGGCTTCGCGTCCTGCCGACCGCATCGGCATCCGGCAGCACGCGATAGATGCGCACCGGATCGGTGATATTCTTGACCTTGCGATCCCCGAGCGACTCATAGCCGCACACCACCTTGTGCTTGATCTGCTCGTAGATCGCGCCCGAGATATAGACCTGGCCGGGCTCGGCAATGCCCTCGATGCGGGTGGCGATGTTGACGCCATCGCCGTAGACATCGTCCGGCTCTACGATCACATCGCCGAGATTGACGCCAATCCGGTATTCAAGGCGCGAATGTTTCGGAAGCGAGGCGTTGCGGCCGATGAGGTTCTGCTGGATGACGATACTGCAGCGAACGGCCTCAACAGGGCTATCGAAAATGGCGATGAAGCCATCGCCCGTCGTCTTCACCAGACTTCCATGGTGCTCGATGATGGTGGGCTGGATGATATCGCGCTCGATGCGCTTGACGCGGACATGCGTCCCCTCCTCGTCGGCCTGCATGATGCGGCTGTAGGAAGCGATGTCACCGACGATGATCGCCGCAAGACGGCGAGGCATGGGCCCGTGTGGAGGCGGCTCATCCTGGTTGCCGGATCTGAAGTTGCGAATTTCGCCCATGCGGGGGACTCCACAAGCTTACAAGGCAGTCCCAGCTTACGACCGCCAAAGGCGGTCGTCTGTGAAAGCTATCACATTGACGAACCAAGACAATGTCGCGGCAATCGCCGGCATCGGGTTCCGAAGCATCGAGGCGCTGCACCGCTTGAACCTTCTTGATCCCATCAAAGACTAAGGCCCGGCGCGAACCCACTGGCCCAAATCGGCGCCGCGATGGTCGCACGAAGCGACTTCTGAAGCTTGAACGCGATGCACCTCGCCTGCGTCTAACGGACAGGAGTTCTGTCCTGCTGCGGCAAGGTTGTCACGCGCCCGAGGTTGTCATGAAGCTTTCCATCTTTGCTGCCCTCACTTTGGCTGCGCTAACCAGCGTCGCCCACGCCGATGAGGACAAGGTCCGCGAGACCACAAAGGCCGAAGCCGACGCCTTCAATGCGCGGCTCTATGCGGGAGCGCCTGCGGACAAGGCCTATGCCTGCTTCGTCCGCCGCTACGATGCCGAGCATCTGGCGCGGCATCCCAAGCAGAAAGTCGCTTCCATGAAGCTGCTGATTTCGGCGGAAACCGACAAGGAGGACAAGCAGCTGCACAATTCCTTCCGACTCGGTTTTCGCTATCGCCATCGCTCGGGCGACTTCGACTCCAGCGGCTCGTGCGGCAGTCATGCGGTGCTTCTCAGTCAGGGGGACGAGGTCCGCATGGGCTGTGGCGTCGACTGCGAGGGCGGCGGGATCGAGGTGGCGCTCGCCAAGGACAACAAGTCCGCGATCATCCGGCTCGAACAGGTCAGGGTCTGGCAGAACAACAAGCCGGATGACGAGGCGGAGCAATCGCTGGTCGCCGGCGCCGACGACAAGATCTTCCGCCTCGACCGCACCGACACCGGCGAGTGCGCTTCGCTCGTGACCGACCGCAAGGAACTCGCCGCGCTGCGCCACAAATGATTTGTGTCCGGCAAAGTCTTGGTCGAGGGAGATCGCCATGAATCGCCGGAACATGTTGTGGAGCGCCGTCTCCGCTTTGGGCGCGGCCTTTGGCGTCTCGCGTGCACGAGCCGCCACTGAGGCAAGCGCGGGCAACAAGCTCAAGGTGGCCTATCACCTCAGCGACGCCGAGAAGGTCAATTTCGTGCTCGGCAACATCCAGAACCACATCGACGGCGTCGGTGGTCCCGACCATGTCACGATCGCGCTGGTGATCCACGGACCGGCGCTGAAGGCGTTTCACGCGGCGCAGGCCAACCCCGACGTCAGCAAGCGTGTCGGTGACTTCTCCAAGGACGGCGTCGAGCTCGCCGCCTGCGGCAACACGATGAAGGCGCAGAACGTCTCACTGAAGGAGTTGTTGCCGGGCTTCGTCAGCGCGGAGAACGGCGGCGTGGTCCGTTTGGCTGAGCTGCAGGCGCAGGGGTATTTGTACCTGCGGCCGTAAGGCGCCGCAAAGGGAGGTGCGCTCCCTCCCCCGCTTGCGGGGGAGGGCTGGGGAGAGGGTGTCGCCGCAGTGGGACTCCCCGAGAGGAGAAACCCTCACCCGACGCTTCGCGTCGACCTCTCCCGCAAGCGGGAGAGGTAAGGGGAGTTTGTGGCCGCCCTTCCCGATTCATTCGCATCGCGCTTGACTCATCCATAACTTCCCGGTTATGAGGTTGATCCATAACCTATGAGTTATGTATCTTGCATGTCCGCCACTCACGACCTCCTGTTCAGGACACTCGCCGATCCGACCCGGCGAGCGATCTTCGAACGGCTGTGCCGGGAGGGCGAGCAGACGGTCGGGGCACTGACGGCGCGGTCGGGCGTGTCCCAGCCGGCGGTCTCAAAGCATCTCGGCGCCTTGAAGCAGGCCGGCCTCGTGCGCGACCGCCATGAAGGACGCCAGACTCATTACAGCGCGCTGCCCGGTGCGCTCAATCCACTGATCGACTGGACCAGCCAGATGGCCGGCTTCTGGCAGAACCGGCTCGATGCGCTCGACGATCTCCTGAAGAGGATGGACCAATGACTGAAACACGCTCCGTAGTCGTCGAACGCGAATTTGCCTTTCCGGCGGAGCGGCTGTGGCGCGCGCTGACGCAGCCGCATCTGATCGAGGAATGGCTGATGAAGAACGACTTCAAGCCGGTCGTCGGCCATCGCTTCAATCTGCGCGGCGAATGGGGCGGCGTGCTCGACTGCGAGGTGCTCACCATCGAGCCGCAGAAGAGGCTCGCCTACACCTGGAATTTCTCGCATGAGGATGCGGCGTTCGACCTGAAAAGCGTCGTGACCTTCACGCTGACGCCGACCGGCGCCGGCACGCATCTGCGCGTCGAGCAAGCGGGCTTCAGCCCGACGCAGAAGCAGGCTTATGGTGGCGCGCATGCCGGCTGGAAGCAGTTTTTTGCCAAGCTCGATGAGCTACTGGCGCGGACAGGCTAGCCCCCCGCCATCCATTCCGATCATTTTCAAAGGAGAGGTCCAATGAGCACGCAGATGTGGATTCGGCAGATTCATCGCTGGCTGTCGATGGCTTTCACGCTCGCCGTCATCGCGAACATCGTGGCGATGATAACGCAGGTCCAGGCCATCTGGATCGGCTTCCTGGCGCTCGTCCCACTCATTCCGTTGCTCGCGACCGGGTTATATCTGTTCGCGCGGCCCTATGTCAGCCGCAGCAACGCGTAACGAGGCGAGATGATGAAGAAGGCTGTGACGACAAAGAAGGCTAGCGCGAAGGAAGCGAATGGGGCCTCCCCCTCCAAGCTGATCGACGGCAGGATCAAGGAGCTCGCCGACTGGCGCGGTGAGATGCTGGGGCGGATCCGTGGCCTGATCAAGGAAGCCGACCCTGATGTCGTCGAGGAATGGAAATGGCGCGGCGTTCCCGTGTGGGAGCACGACGGCATCATCTGCACCGGCGAGACCTACAAGGAAGTGGTGAAGATGACCTTTGCCAAGGGCGCGGCGCTGGAGGATCCCGCGGGGCTATTCAACTCCAGCCTCGACGGCAACGTGCGCCGCGCGATCGATATTCGCGAGGGCGAGAAGATCAACGAGAAGGCGTTGAAGGCGCTCATTCGCGCGGCGGTGGAGTTGAATGCGTCCAAGGCCAAGAAGAAGCCGGCCAAGAACCGATCGACCTAGGTTGATGTAAATTCTTGGCGACGGCCAAAGCAACCGCCTCGTCCTTCGAGACGACCGCGCCGCGGTCTCCTCAGAATGAGGCTAATCGGCATCCGTGCCCGTTGAAAGTGCTGCCGCGCATTCCGTCCTCATCCTGAGGGCCCGCCAAAGGCGAGCGTCTCGAAGGATGAGCCGCGGGCTGGCTTCAACCTCTCCCGCTTGCGGGAGAGGTCGCGCCGAAGGCGCGGGTAAAGGCTCTCTCCTCTGGGAGAGTCCCACTGCGGAGACACCCTCTCCCAGCCCTCCCCCGCAAGCGGGGGAGGGAGCGCATCTGCCTCGCGGTAATCACAAGGGCCAGTTTCATCGTGCTCTAGGAGCTAGCGGCTGGCCTCTTTACGCCACTGCCGCCGGGATCGGGCGCGGGCTTACGACGTATTCGCGCAGGACCTTGTCGTTGGCGTCGACCTCGATCAGTGAGACGTCGTAGGTCCAGAGATCGGCCAGGTGCTGAAGCACGCGCTTGGCGTCGGTCTCGTTGAGCTGCGAGCCCTTGATGACGTGGTGATGCAGGATCAGCCGGCGGTCGCCGGAGAGATCGACATCGACCACCTCGATATTGGCGTCGATGAAGCCGACGTCATGCTGCCGTGCCAGCTCGCGGCGGACGCGGCGGAAGCCGCGTTCGTCGTGGATGGCGTCGACCCGGATTCCCGCGCGCTCCTCGGGATCGTCATGCAGGTGGAACATGCGGAAGTGCCGCATCAGCCTGGGGCTTAGGAACTGGCCGATAAAACTTTCATCGCGGTAATTGGCCCAGACGTCGCGCAGCACGCCCATCACGTCGCCCCTGCCGGCAATGTCCGGGAACCATTCGCGGTCCTCGTCTTCCGGTTTGGTGACGATGCGCTCGATGTCCTGCATCACGGCAAAACCGAGCGCATAGGGATTGAAGCCGGAGAAGCGTGGATCGTCGAACTCGGGCTGGAACACCACGTTGGTGTGCGATCCCAGGAATTCGAGGAAGTTGCCGTCGGTGATGCGGCCTCGTTCGTGCAGCATGGTCATGATGCGGTAGTGGACGTAGGTCGCCGTCCCCTCGTTCATGACCTTGGTCTGGCTCTGCGGATAGAAATATTGCGCGATGTGGCGCACGATGCGCAGCAGCTCGCGCTGCCAGGGCGCCAGCCGCGGTGCGCTCTTCTCCAGGAAATAGAGCAAATTCTCCTGCGGCAGGCCGAGCAGCTTGCGGCGGCGCTCGATGCTGAGCGCGGACCGGCTCTTGGCGGCGCCCTTCGGGACTGTGCGCCAGAGGTCGTTGAAGACCTCCTCCTCATGCTGGCGGCGGCGCCCTGCCCGCTTCTCTTCGGCGCGCAAATCGAGCTTCTTCTTGCCGGGATAGCGGTCGATGCCGTGCGACATCAGCGCGTGTGCAGCGTCGAGCGTGCGCTCGACCTCGATGCGGCCATAGCGCTCTTCGCAGCTCGCGACATAATTCTTGGCGAAGTCGAGATAATCCAGGATGCCGTCGGCGTCGGTCCACTGCTTGAACAGATAGTTGTTCTTGAAGAAGTGGTTGTGGCCGAAGGCGGCATGCGCGATCACCAGCGTCTGCATCGTCGCCGTGTTCTCCTCCATCAGGTAGGAGATGCAGGGCGAGGAGTTGATCACGATCTCATAGGCAAGGCCCATCAGTCCCTTGCGATAGGACGCCTCGTGAAACGCAAAATGCTTGCCGAACGACCAGTGCTTGTAGAACAAGGGCATGCCGACCGACGAGTACGCGTCCAGCATCTGCTCGGCGGTGATGACCTCGATCTGGTTCGGATAGACGTCGAGACCGAGATCCTTCAACGCGACCTCCTCGCAGGCATCGGTGATGCGCTGCAAGGTGCGAAAATCCCAATCCGCGCCTTCGAACAAGCGTTCCGTCATGGAGCGGCCTTCTCCTGGCTGGTTTCGCGGCGCTGGAACAGGTCGTGGAACACCGGAAAGATCTCGCTGCGCTCCGACACCTTGCGCATCGAGAGCGGTGCGCCGCTGCTGCGCAGGCGCTCATAGAGGGTCCAGAGCGAGGAGTCGGAAAGATCGAAGGCGCTGCCGCCGGACTCGCCGACCTCGAGATAGGCAAAGAACTGGCAGACCGGCAGGATCTTGTCGGTCAGCAGCAGGCCCGTGAGCTCGCCGTCGGAATAGGAATTGTCGCCGTCGGAGGCTTGCGCGGCGTAGATGTTCCAGTCCGCCGGATTGAAGCGTTCGCGCACGATCTCGTGCATCGCCTGGAGCGCGCTGGACACCAGCGTGCCGCCCGAGGCCGGGCCGTAGAAGAAGGTCTGCTCGTCGACCTCCTCGGCGCGGTCGGTGTGGCGGATGAAGACGATCTCGACATGCTTGTAGCGGCGCTTCAGGAACACGTAGAGCAGCATGTAGAAGCGCTTGGCCAGATCCTTCATGTGCTCGGACATCGAGCCCGAGACGTCCATCAGGCAGAACATCACGGCCTGCGCCACCGGCCGCGGCACGGTCTCGAAGCGGCGATAGCGGATGTCGAGCGGGTCGATGAACGGGATGCGCTTGGATTTCGCCTTGAGCTTTTCGAGCTTGGCCAGCAGCTCGGCGCGCACGTCCTCGTCGGTGCAGGCGGCAATCTCGGCTTCCAGCTCGTCGATCTCGCTCTTGCGGGGACGGCGGAGCGCGATGCGGCGGGCGAGCGCGAGCTGCACCGTCCGGCTCACCGAGATGTTGGCGGGCGAGCCCGAGGTGGTGTAGCCGGCGCGCTGGATTCCCTCGCTCTCGGTCTGCGCGATCTTGCGCTTGGCAAGATCCGGCAGCTCGAGGTCGTCGAGGAAGAGGTCGACGAACTCGTCGCGGCTCAGCACGAAGCGGAACGCGTCCTCGCTGTCGCCCTCGCCGGGACCGGAATCCTTGGCGCTGCCCTGGCCGGAGCGCTGGAGATAGTCGCCCTCGATGAACTTCTTGTTTCCGGGCAGCACCATGTCGCGCGTGCCGCCCTCGCGGCGGAAACGCGGCTCGTGCATGCCGTCGAGCGGGATCGTGACCTCGCCACCCTCCAGGACATCCTTGATGTCGCGTTCCTGCGAGGTCTTCTTGACGGCGCCCTGCACCAGGGATTTGGCCCGACGCAAGAACCGCTGCCGGTTCTCAAGACTCTTGCCGCCTGGATTCAGGCGCCTGTCAATAATGTGAATGGCCACTGTCCCATCCGCCTTAACCGGCCTGCTTCACGCGCATGTACCATTCGACGAGCCGGCGAACCTGACGCTCGGTGTAGCCGCGCTCCACCATGCGTGCGACGAACTCGCCGTGCTTCTTCTCCGTCTCGCCGTCCTTCTTCGACCCGAAGGAGATGACCGGAAGCAGGTCCTCGACCTGGGAGAATATCCGCTTTTCGATCACGTCGCGAATCTTCTCGTAGGAGGTCCAGGTCGGATTCTTGCCAGCGTTTTGGGCCCGCGAGCGTAACGAGAATTTGACGACCTCGTTGCGGAAGTCCTTCGGGTTGGCAATGCCCGCCGGTTTCTCGATTTTCGTCAGTTCCTGGTTCAACAACTCGCGATCCAGCAGCTGGCCGGTGTCGGGATCCTTGAAGTCCTGATCCTCGATCCAGGCGTCGGCATAGTCGACGTAGCGGTCGAACAGATTCTGGCCGTAATCGGAGTAGGATTCGAGATAGGCCTTCTGGATCTCGTTGCCGATGAACTCGGCATAGCGCGGCGCGAGTTCCGCCTTGATGAATTCGAGATAACGTTTCTCGGTTTCCTCCGGAAGCTGCTCGCGGCGGATCGCCTGCTCCAGCGCGTACATCAGGTGCACGGCGTCGGCGGCGACCTCCTGCGGATCGTGGTTGAAGGTCGCGGCCAGAACCTTGAACGCGAAGCGGGTGGAGGCACCGTCCATGCCCTCGTCGACGCCGGCGGCATCGCGATATTCCTGGACGCTGCGCGCCTTCGGATCGGACTCTTTCAGGCTCTCGCCGTCATAGACCCGCATCTTGCCGAACAGGGTGGAGTTCTCGTGCTTGCGCAGGCGCGACATCACCGAGAACCGTGCCAGCGTCTCCAGCGTCGAAGGCGCACAAGGAGCCGAGGCGAGCTCGGAACCCTGGATCAGCTTCTCGTAGATCTTCTGCTCTTCGGTGACCCTGAGGCAGTACGGCACCTTGATGACGCAGATGCGGTCGATGAACGCCTCGTTGTTCTTGTTGGCCTTGAAGCTCGACCACTCGGCTTCGTTGGAGTGCGCGAGGATGATGCCGGTGAAGGGGATCGCGCCGATATTCTCGGTGCCGATGTAGTTGCCTTCCTGCGTCGCGGTCAGCAACGGATGCAGCATCTTGATCGGCGCCTTGAACATCTCGACGAATTCGAGGATGCCCTGGTTGGCGCGGTTGAGGCCGCCGGAATAGCTGTAGGCGTCGGGATCGTTCTGCGCGTAGGTCTCGAGCTTGCGGATGTCGACCTTGCCGACCAGCGAGGAGATGTCCTGATTGTTCTCATCACCGGGCTCGGTCTTGGCGACCGCGATCTGGCGCAGCCTCGACGGCTGGATCTTGGCAACGCGGAATTGCGAGATGTCGCCGCCGAAGGATTCCAGCCGCTTGTAGCACCACGGGCTCATCAGGCCGGTGAGGCGGCGGCGCGGAATGCCGTACTTCTCTTCCAGCATCGGCCCGAGCTGATCGGGATCGAACAGGCTGAGCGGGCTCTCGAACACGGGCGAGAGCTCGTCGCCGGCCTTCAGCACGTAGATCGGCTGCACTTCCATCAGCGACTTCAACCGCTCGGCGAGCGAGGATTTGCCGCCACCGACCGGACCGAGCAAATAGAGGATCTGTTTGCGCTCTTCGAGGCCTTGCGCCGCGTGACGGAAGAAGCCGACGATGCGCTCGATGGTTTCTTCCATGCCGTAGAAGCCGGCGAAGGCCGGATAGGTGCGGATCGTGCGGTTCAAAAAAATGCGGCCAAGGCGTGGGTCCTTGGCCGTGTCAATCGTCTGAGGCTCACCGATCGCCGCTAGTAGTCGTTCGGCCGCATTCGCGTATTTCATGGGATCGCTTCGACACGATTCCAGATATTCCGCCATCGACATGTCGTGCTGGCTTCTCGCCTCGAACGACCGAGCGAAAGCGTTGAATAGAGAATCGTTGTACATGATCCCTCTCCGCGTGAGTTCCGCTACAAGCTGAAACGAAAGCAGTTACCGGACCGTTCCTCAGGCCGTTTCGAATCAGCGTGAGCACATGACGATCATTGGACACCCGGGTGACGACTCGACGCAATGCACAACGTAGGCACTCGTTGAGTTACGAACAGGCACATGCCTGTAATTTGAGCGAATCTACATCCATATTGGCTCATTTCCAGGAAATGTCACTTGGTCGCAACATCCGGGCATTACCGGGGATTGGACCATCCGGCGCTGCAGCATAGCGATCTGCCAGCGGCGATCTTATGACGCTTGTAGGGCGAAGCCTTGAGCGCCGCGTTCATCTTCCTGCTGCAATGCAGTGCGTGGACCGTCGGCTGCGTGCACCGTCGCGGCAAGCGCATCAGTGTACCAAAATCGGCCGCAAGCCCGGCGTCGGCGTCAGCACGATCATCTTGTGGTCGCGACATTCTTCAGCAGAGATCTCTGCAATCAAATCCGACGGCAGAAATTCATTGCCGATGCGGAGCACTGTCAGTGACAGCGAGCACCCACCATGATGTGCGTGCATGCTTCCCCCCGCATGGCCGTTCGCGACAAATCCACCGACGCCCCGGAATCTGTCGATCGCACGCCACACAACCCCTGACCGGCGAGACGTAGCCGGCTGACGTTACGCAACGAAACCGCCGGCCGAGTCTTCCCGGCCAACGCCCTTTACGCAACACACCTACGGCCCCTGGATCGCCATGATCGCGACGGAGTTACACCCGAGGGTATGACGCTTATCCTCTTGATTGGTTCCCTCCCGGGAGCATGTAGGCTAGAGGATAGCGCGTCAGGACCGGCGCGGAACCCCCTCGCCCGCAGGCTTGGAGATAAATAAACATCATGAATCCCGTCAAAGAACTGGAAAAGCACGGACAAGCCGTCTGGCTGGACTTCTTGGCCCGTGGCTTCATCGCCAAGGGCGACCTGAAGGGACTGATCGACACCGACGGCGTCAAGGGCGTCACCTCCAATCCCTCGATTTTCGAGAAGGCGATCGGCAGCTCGGACGAATATGACGCCTCGATCGGCAAGGCGCTGAAGCGCGGCGACCGGGCCGTGGCCGACCTGTTCGAGGCCGTCGCGGTCGAGGACATCCAGAACGCCGCCGACGTGCTGCGCCCGGTCTACGACCGGCTCGAGGGAGGCGACGGCTATGTCAGCCTGGAGGTCTCGCCCTATCTGGCGATGGATACGGCCGGCACGGTCGCCGAGGCGCGACGGCTCTGGAAGGACGTCGATCGCAAGAACCTGATGGTGAAGGTACCTGCGACGCCGGAGGGCCTGCCGGCGATCGAACAGCTCATTGGCGACGGGATCAGCATCAACATCACGCTGCTGTTCTCCAAGGAGGTCTATCTTGATGTCGCCGAGGCCTACCTCGCCGGTCTGGAAAAATACGTCGCGGGCGGCGGCGATCCGTCGCATGTGACGAGCGTCGCGAGCTTCTTCGTCAGCCGGATCGACACCTTGGTCGACAAGCAGCTCGACGAGAAGATCGCCCGCGCCAACGACCCCAGCGAAAAGGAGCGCCTCGCAGCGCTGAAGGGCAAGGTCGCGATCGCCAATGCCAAGCTCGCCTATCAGGACTACAAGCGCCTGTTCTCCGGCCCGCGCTGGGAGAAGCTCGCCGCCAAGGGCGCCAAGCCGCAGCGCATGCTGTGGGCGTCCACCGGCACCAAGAACAAGGACTACAGCGACGTCCTCTATGTCGAGGAGCTGATCGGCCCCGACACCATCAACACGATGCCGCCGGCGACGCTGGAGGCGTTCCGCGACCATGGCAAGCTGCGCGACACCCTGGAGGAGAATGTCGACGACGCAAGGCGCGTGCTGGAGGAGCTGGAACGCTCCGGCATCTCGCTCGATGCGATCACCGAGGAACTCGTCAAGGACGGCGTCAAGCTGTTCGCCGACGCCGCCGACAAGCTCTATGGCGCCGTCGCCCATAAGCGCGCCGTGGTACTCGGGCCCGCGCTCGACCGCCAGCTTCTCTCGCTCGGTGATGGGCTCGGCAAGGCCGTGGCCAAGAGCACCGAGGAATGGCGCGCATCCGCCAAGATCCGCAGGCTATGGCAGCGCGACAAGTCGGTCTGGACCGGCACCGATGAGGACAAATGGCTCGGCTGGCTCGACAGCGTGGCCAAGGCCGATATCGCCGACTACGAGGACTATGCGGGCCGCGTGAAGGGCCAGAAATTCTCGGACGCCGTCGTGCTCGGCATGGGCGGATCGAGCCTCGGGCCGGAGGTGCTGGCCGAGACCTTTGGGAAAAAGCCCGGCTTCCCGAAACTGCATGTGCTGGATTCCACCGATCCGGCGGAAGTGCGGGCGATGGAGGCGAAGATCGACATCGCCAACACCGTCTTCATCGTCTCCAGCAAGTCCGGCGGCACCACCGAGCCGAACGCGATGAAGGACTATTTCCATGAGCAGGTTGCCAAGGCGGTCGGGCCGAAGGTGAAGACCGGCCATCGCTTCATCGCGGTCACCGATCCCGGCTCGTCGCTGGAGAAGGCGGCGAAGAAACTGAACTACGCCCGCATCTTCCATGGCGAGCCCACGATCGGCGGCCGCTATTCGGTGCTCTCGCCGTTCGGCCTGGTGCCGGCGGCAACCGCGGGCATCGACGTCAAGACCTTCGTCAAGCATACGCTCGCGATGGCCCGCTCCTGCGGGCCGGACGTGCCGCCATCCGAGAACCCGGGCGTGCAGCTCGGCCTTGCCATGGGCCTCGCCGGCCTCGAAGGCCGTGACAAGGTGACGATCCTGTCATCGAAGAAGATCGCCGATTTCGGCGCCTGGGCCGAGCAGCTCATCGCGGAATCGACCGGCAAGGAGGGCAAGGGCCTGATCCCGATCGAAGGCGAGCCGCTGGGCGAACCCGCGATTTACGGCAACGACCGGTTCTTCATCGACATCCGCATCGACGGCGAGGCGGACGCGGCCCATGATTCCAAGCTTGCCGCGATCGAGGCGGCCGGCCATCCCGTGGCGCGCATCGTCATGAAGTCGATCGACCATCTCGGCCAGGAGTTCTTCCGCTTCGAGATGGCGACGGCCGTGGCCGGCAGTATTCTCGGCATCAACCCGTTCGACCAGCCGGACGTGGAAGCGGCCAAGATCAAGACCCGCGAGCTCACTTCAGAGTTCGAGAAGACCGGCGCGCTGCCGGCCGAGGAGCCGGTGGTCAGCACCGATGAAGCCGATCTCTACACCGATGAGGCTAACGCCACGGCGCTGCGTGCCGCCGGCGCCAATGGCGATCTCTCCTCCTGGCTGAAGGCGCATCTGTCGCGCTCGGGCCATGGCGATTATGTCGCCCTGCTCGGCTACATCGCGCGGGACAAGGCGACCATCGACGCACTCCAGGCCATGCGGCTCGAAGTGCGCGAGAAGCGGCATGTCGCGACCTGCGCCGAGTTCGGACCGCGCTTCCTGCACTCCACCGGTCAGGCCTACAAGGGCGGACCGGACAGCGGCGTGTTCCTCCAGATCACGGCAGACGATGCCAAGGATCTACCGGTGCCGGGCCAGAAGGCGAGTTTTGGTGTGATCAAGGCAGCCCAGGCGCGCGGCGATTTCGACGTGCTTACCGAACGCGGCCGGCGCGCGCTGCGCGTCCACCTCAAGGGCGGGCTCAAGAAAGGTCTCGTGGCGCTCAATGCGGCGCTTAACGATGCACTGAACTAAAGGAAGCTCTCACATGCAACTCGGCATGATCGGCCTCGGTCGGATGGGCGGCAACATCGTTCGCCGCCTGATGCGTCACGGCCATTCGACCGTGGTCTACGACAAGGACGCCAAGGCCGTCGCCGGCCTGGCCGCAGACGGCGCAGTCGGCGCCGCGACGCTCGAGGAATTCATCTCGAAACTGGAGCGGCCGCGTACGGCCTGGGTGATGCTGCCGGCGGGGCGGATCACCGAGACCACGATCGAGACGATCGCGGGCGTGATGCAGGCTGGCGACGTCATCATCGACGGCGGCAACACCTTCTGGCAGGACGACGTCCGCCGCGGCAAGGCGCTGAAGGAGCGCGGCATCCACTATGTCGACGTCGGCACGTCAGGCGGCGTCTGGGGGCTCGACCGCGGCTATTGCATGATGATCGGCGGCGAGAAACCGGTGGTCGACCGGCTCGATCCGATCTTCGCCGCGCTCGCGCCCGGTGCCGGCGACATTCCGCGCACGCCGGGGCGCGATGGCCGCGATCCCCGGATCGAGCTGGGCTACATCCATGCAGGCCCCGTCGGGGCCGGCCATTTCGTCAAGATGATCCATAACGGCATCGAATACGGCCTGATGCAGGCCTATGCCGAAGGTTTTGACATCCTCAAAAACGCCAATATCGAGGCGCTGCCGGCGGACCATCGCTACGATTTCGATCTCGCCGACATTGCCGAGGTGTGGCGGCGCGGCAGCGTGATCCCGTCCTGGCTGCTCGACCTCACCTCGACGGCGCTCGCCGACAGCCCGGCATTGTCGGAATATTCCGGTTTCGTCGAGGATTCCGGCGAAGGACGCTGGACCGTGAATGCGGCGATCGACGAGGCGGTGCCCGCCGAGGTCCTGACCGCGGCACTCTACACACGTTTCCGTTCCCGCAAGGAACACACCTTTGCCGAGAAAATTCTCTCCGCGATGCGCGCAGGGTTCGGCGGCCACAAGGAGCCGAAGCAGCCCGGCGCGCCGAAGCCGAAGTAAAACCTACTCAAGCGAAGGCCACAATTCGTGACAAAAGACCAGCAGCCAAAGCGCAGGCCGGAAAATTGCGCCTTCGTCATCTTTGGCGTGACCGGCGACCTGACCCATCGGCTGGTGATGCCATCGCTCTACAATCTCGCCGCCGAAGACCTTTTGCCGGAGAAATTCTGCGTCGTCGGCGTCGGCCGCAAGGCTCAGTCGGATGGCGAGCTGCGCGACAGCCTGATGAAGGGCCTGCGCGAGTTTGCAACCCGCCCGGTCGACGACGACGTCGCAAAACAGCTGCTGCAATGCGTGACCTTCGTCGAGGCCGATGCGAAGGATCCGCCCTCCTTCGATCGCTTGGGCGAGCATCTGGATTCGCTGGAATGCGCGCGAGGCACCGGCGGCAACCGGCTGTTCTACCTCGCGACCCCGCCCGCGGCTTTCGCGCCGACCGCGCGCGAGCTAGGACGCACCGGCTTGACGAAGCAGAACGGCGCCTGGCGGCGGCTGGTGATCGAGAAGCCGTTCGGCACGGACCTCGCCTCGGCGCGCGCGCTGAATGCCGAGCTGCTGAAGATCATGGACGAGCACCAGATCTATCGGATCGATCATTATCTCGGCAAGGAAACGGTGCAGAACATCCTGGTTCTGCGCTTCGCCAACGGCATGTTCGAGCCGATCTGGAATCGCAACCATATCGACCACGTCCAGATCACGGTGGAGGAGAAGCTCGGCGTCGGCCACCGCGGGGGCTTCTACGATGCCACTGGTGCGCTTCGCGACATGGTGCCGAACCATCTGTTCCAGCTGATGTCGCTGGTCGCGATGGAGCCGCCGAGCCGTTTCGACGCGCATTCGGTCCGCTCCGAGAAGGCCGAAGTGCTCACCGCGATCCAGCGGCCGAGCGAAGAAGAAGCGCTGAGGAGCTCGGTGCGCGCGCAGTATCTCGCGGGCCGCATCGGCGACGAGGAGATTCCGGACTATCGCACCACGGCGGACGTCAAGCCCGACAGCACCACCGAAACCTTTGTCGCGCTGAAGCTGATGATCGACAATTGGCGCTGGGCCGGCGTGCCCTTCTATTTGCGCACCGGCAAGGCGCTGGGCCACAAGCGCACGGAGGTCGCGATCAAGTTCAAGCAGGCGCCGCTGTCGATGTTCTCAGGCACGACAGTCGACCGCCTGTCGCAGAACTTCCTCACCATCGGCATCGCGCCGACCGAGACCATCGAGCTCCAGTTCAACGCCAAGATCCCGGGACCGAGCGTCACCATTGACGGCGTCGAAATGAAGTTCCGCTATGGTGACTATTTCCGCGCCGATCCCTCGACCGGCTACGAGACGCTGCTCTACGACTGCATGATCGGCGACAACATCCTGTTCCAGCGCGCCGACGGTATCGAGGCCGGATGGCAGGCGGTGCAGCCGTTCCTGGACGCCTGGAAAAGTGCGGGCACCAACGGCATCGAGACCTATCAAGCCGGCAGCGACGGCCCGGCCTGCGCGGACGAGCTGCTCCGGCGCGACGGACGAAGCTGGCGGAAGTACTCGTGATGGCGGCCGAGCAGCCGAAGCTGATCGTCGCGGCCGACGCCGAGGCGCTGGCGCAGACCGCGGCCGAACGGGTGATGGCGCGGATCGCCGCCAACCCCTCGCGCATCGCAATCTGCCTCACCGGCGGCTCCAGCCCGAAGAAGCTCTATCAATTGCTCGGCAGCGATGCCTGGTGTGAAAAAATTCCGTGGGAGCGCGTGCACTGGTTCATCGGCGACGAGCGTTTCGTGCCGGAAAGCGATCCCCTCAACAACATGGCAGTGGCCCGCGCGACATTTCTTGATCGCAGTGCCCCCTCAGGCCATATCCACCCGATCCCGACCACGACCGAAAATCCCGATCGCGCCGCCGAGGCCTATGCGCGCGAGCTGCAAGCCTTCTACGGCGCTGACCGGCTCAATTCGGTGCGGCCGCTGTTCGACATGGTCCTGATGGGCGCGGGGCCGGACGGCCACACCGCCTCACTGTTTCCCGGCTATCCCGAAATCGAGGAGACCGAACGCTGGGTCATCGGGGTGCCCAACGCCAATGTCGCGCCTTTCGTGCCGCGGGTCTCGCTCACCTTGCCCGTTCTGGCATCCTGCCGCGAAATGCTGTTCGAGATTGCCGGGCACGACAAGCAGGCGATCTTGACGCGCCTCCTCAATGGCGAGACTCTGCCGGCGTTACGCGCGCGCTCGAATGGTGAGACTGTCTGGCTGGTCGACCAGGCCGCGCTTCCGGAGGGAATTCGTGGCGGGCGTTGAAGCACCTTGTGCATTGATCGTGATGGGCGTGTCTGGCTCGGGCAAGAGCACGATCGCGGAAGCGCTCGGCCAGCGCCTTGGCTGGCGCTTCGAGGACGGCGACAGCTTTCATCCCGCCAGCAATGTCGAGAAGATGAAGGCGGGCCATCCGCTCACCGACGAAGACCGCTGGCCCTGGCTCAACGCCATCGCCGACGAGATCGCACGGGTCTGCGGGCGAGGCGAGCACGTCATCATCGCCTGCTCGGCGCTGAAACACGCCTATCGTGACGTGCTGCTGCGTGGTCGCGACGACGTCCGCTTCGTCTTCCTGAAGGGCACCAAGGAGCTGATCGCCGAGCGGCTCGCGCACCGCAAGGGTCATTTCATGCCGCCCGAGCTGCTGACCAGCCAGTTCAACACGCTGGAGCCGCCGGAAGCCGGCGAGCACGCCATCACCGTCTCGATCGACGAATCCGTCGAGGCGATCGTGGACGGCGTGGTGCGGCAATTGAGGTTGAGTGGGGCCAGGCGCTGAGGCCAGGAAGCTGAACCTTCAAGAAACCTGAACCTTAAGGTCATGCCATGACGAAGATCTCACTGATCGTCTCCGACGTCGACGGCACGCTGCTGACCAAGGACAAGACGCTGACGGAGCGTGCGAGGTCTGCCGTGCAGCGGCTGCACCAGGCGGGTATCGGCTTCACCATCACCTCCAGCCGGCCCGCGATCGGCATGCGCTTCCTGATCGAGCCGCTGGCGCTCTGGCTGCCAGTCGGGCCGTTCAACGGCTCCTCGATCGTCGATCCCGAGATGAGGCCGGTCGAGCAGCACCTCATCCCAGCCGGCGTGGCCGAGCGGTCGTTGCGAATCCTGCGCGAATTCGGCGCAGACGCGTGGCTCTTCACCACCGACAAATGGCTGATCGACAATCCCGAGGGCAGCTATGTCGCGCATGAGCAGCGCACGATCCGCGCCGATCCGACCATCGTGACGGATTTTTCGCCGTACCTTGCGAGCGCCTGCAAGATCGTCGGCGCCAGTGCCGATGCCGTCGGCCTCGAGCGTTGCGAGAAGGCGATGCAGGAGGCGCTCGGCAGCGAGGCCACCGCGGTGCGCTCGCAAACCTACTATCTCGATATCACCCCGCCCGGATTCAACAAGGGCACCTTCGTTCAGGCCATTGCCAAGCGCGTGGGCATTACGACCGAGGCCGTCGCGACCATCGGCGACATGCAGAACGACCTCGCGATGTTCCGCGTCAGCGGCGTCTCGATTGCCATGGGCAATGCCACCGACAACGTCAAGGACCACGCCACCCACGTCACCGCGACCAACGAGCAGGATGGTTTTGCCGAGGCGATGGAGATGATATTGAAGCTGAATGGGGTTGGTTAAGGGGGCCTGCCGCTCGTTCAACTCTCCCGCTTGCGGGAGAGGTCGCCGCGTAGCGGCGGGTGAGGGCTTTCTCCTCTTGGGGATTGTCCCATTGTGGAGGCACCCTCTCCCCAACCCTCTCCCGCAAGCGGGAGAGGGGGCGCACCTCCGCCCTGACAGCGATCAAGCCGCATTTCATCGCACTTGGCACTGTTACGCGCTCACCTTACTGCGACCGCTGCACGGCCGGCTTCTCGCTCTCCCGCCTGGCCGCCGACAGATTATGCGCGGTGTTGATCAGCGCGATGTGGGTCAGCGCCTGCGGGAAGTTGCCGGTCTGGCGCCGCGCCACGGAATCGTATTCCTCCGCCAGCAGCCCGACATCGTTCGCGATGCCCACCACGCGATCGAACAAGACTTGCGCCTTTTCGAGATTGCCCGACAGCACATGGGCATCGGCCAGCCACAGCGTGCATGCCAGGAACGCGCCTTCGAGCGGCGGCTGACCAGCAGGCAGCTCGCGCGGATCGTGCCGCAGCACGAAGCCATCGCGCATCAGGGATTTCTCGACAGCAGCGATGGTGCCGCAGATGCGCGGATCGGCCGCCGGCAGGAAGCCGACCGCCGGCAGCAGTAGCACGCTGGCATCGAGCAGCTTCGTGCCGTAGGACTCGACGAACGTGTTTTGGTCGGCGTCGAAACCGTTGTTGCAGACGTCGCGATGAATGGCCTCGCGCAAGGCCTGCCAGTGCAGCACCGGCGCCTTGAAGCCAAATGTCTCCGCACTCTTGATGCCGCGATCGAAGGCGACCCAGGTCATGACTTTGGAGAAGACGTAGTGTTTGGGCTGGCCGCGGCGCTCCCAGATGCCGTGATCGGGCCGGTCCCAGACCTCGGCGAGATGATTGAGCACTGCGCATTCCAGCGCCCAGCTCTGCTCGTCGAGCTTGAGCTTGACCATGCGCGACTGGTGGAAAACGTCAATCAGCTCGCCATAGACGTCGAGCTGAAGCTGCGCATGCGCGGCATTGCCGACGCGCACCGGCCGGGCGCCCTCATAGCCGTCGAGCCAGCCCGCCTCCCATTCCAAGAGTCGCCGATGGCCCCAGATGCCGTACATGATCTGCATGTTCGAGGGCGAGCCGGCGGCGGCGCGCAAGAGCCAATTGTGCCAGGCCAAGGCTTCGTCGGTATAGCCCGAGTTCATCAGCGCAAGCAGCGTGAAGGTGGCATCGCGCAGCCAGCAGAAGCGATAATCCCAGTTCCTGCTGCCCCCAAGCTTTTCCGGCAATGAGGTGGTGGGTGCCGCCACGATGCCGCCGGTCGGGGCGAAGGTCAGCGCTTTCAGCGTGATCAGCGAGCGTACGATGAGATCGTGATAGCCGCCGTCGCGGGTGCAATGGCTGCACCAGTCGTGCCAGAATCTTTCGGTCTCCTGTAGCGCGATCTCCGGGTCGATTGGCGCCGGCGGCTCGATATGCGAGGGCCCGTAGGTCAGCACGAAGGGTATGGTCTGGCCGGCCGTCACCTCGAAGTCGGAAACCGTGGTCAGATCCTCGCCGCGGGTCTCGACAGGCGTGCGCAGCACAATCATGTCCGGGCCGGCGATTGCCATCAGAGAATGGTCGATCCGCCGCACCCAGGGAATATCGGCGCCGAAGCCGAACCGGATGACGAGCTGCATCCGCATCTTCACCGCGCCGCTGATACCGCGGACCAGCCTCACGATGTCGGATGCCTTGCCGCGTGGCGGCATGAAGTCGATCAGCGCGACGGTGCCGCTCTTCGTCTCGATGCGGGTTTCGAGGATGAGTGAATGACCAAGATAACGGCGCGACGTAGCCGTGACATCCTCGCTGGGTGCGATCAGCCAGCGGCCATTCTTGTGCGTGCCGAGGATCGCGGCAAAGCAGGCGTCGGAATCGAAGGCCGGCCAGCACAGCCAATCGATCGAGCCGTTGCGCCCGACCAGCGCCGCGGTCTCGCAGTCGCCTATCAGCGCATAGTCCTCGATCCTCTGAGACAATGTCGTTCGAGCCTGAGAAACCCCGGCTGTTCAACTCCCGCCGGTCAATGAACGTTCCCGTGTCGCGGCCTTCAAAGCCGCGAGATCGACCTTGGAGGCGATCTTGTCGAGTGTAACAGGAAGCCGCTGGCGCCAGTTCGGATGCTCGTCGATCGTGCCGGGGATGTTGGGCTGATCGATCACGCCGAGCAGATCCTCCAGCGAGACCGCGAGCAGCCGCGACGGCGTGCGCGACAGGAAGGCGAGTACGGAATAGAGATCGTTGGCGTTGATGCCGTTCTGGCGCAAAACCTCGTCGAGCCTGCCGAGCGCGTCCCAGCGCGCCTGCTCGCTTTCGCCGGGATCGATCCCGAGCGAAAGCTTCATCTTGAGGTCGCTGAAGGAGCGCCAGCCGGCATAGGTCGACAGGTCGTGCGTATTCAGCGTGACGAGTGCGTTGGGCCGGTAGTGGTCGACATTGCGGAAGTGGCCGGCATCGTCCCGCTCGAACATCATGACGAGGTAGGACCAGATGCCGAAATCCTGCATGGTCTCGCGGAAGCCTTCCGGCACGGTGCCGAGGTCCTCGCCGATCACGATGCATTTATGAGCCGCACTCTCGCACGCCACCGCCGCCAGCAGCGCCTCGAACGGCATCTGCACATAGGCACCGTTGTCGGGCTTGAAACCGCGCGGCACCAGATAAAGCCGTTTCAAGCCGAGCACGTGATCGAGCCTGATGGCACCTGCATGGCGCATCGAGGCCGCGAGCATGTCGGCGAACGGCACGAAGGATTGGGCCTCCAGGCCGCCGGCGTTGAAGCCGGCGAGGCCCCAGTCCTGGCCGACGGTATTGAGCACATCGGGCGGCGCGCCGACGGCGAGATGGCGCGAAATCGCCATCTGCTCGTTCCAGGCATCGAAGCCGTTGGATTGCACGCCGACGGCAACGTCGAGATAGAGCCCGACCGGCATGCCGAGCTGGCTGGCCAGCTCCTTGGCCGCATGCAACTGGCTGTCAGCCGTCCATTGCACGAATTCGACGAACTCGACATCGCGCTTGTCGGACCCATTGCGCAGCGCAGCGCATGCAGCATCGTCGGGCTTTTGCCATTCCACCGGCCATTCCCACCATGGCGCGGTGAAACGATGGCGCAGCACTTCGAAGCAGGCAAAGCGGGACAACAGCGGACCGCGGGCGGCGCGGAAGGCGTCAAACTCCCGGCGGCGTGCTTCGCTCGCGCTCGTCACGAAACTGTTGAAGGCAGCGCGCAGGCCCAGCCATTTCAACGCCGCCATGTCCGCGTATGGCACACGATCGCCCTCGCGCAGCCGTGCTGCGGTCGCGGCGGCATCCGGCACGAGGTCGGGCGCAAATTCCGGGATCGCTGCGACGTCGATATAGAGCGGATTGAGAAACAGCCGGCTGTTCGGCGAATAGGGGCTGCAATCGGCGGGGTGGTCATCGAACAGCACATGCAACGGATTGAGCCCAACGCCGTCGGCCCCCAATTGCTTGGCGAGCCGGACGAGATCGGCCAGGTCCGTGAAGTCACCGATACCCCAATTGCGGTTGGAGCGGACGCTGTAGAGCTGCACGGCAAGCAACCAGCCGCGGTCGAAATCGCCGCCGAAGGCGCGCTCGGGCGCCACGATCATCGGCACCTCTTCCGTCACACCTTCGGCATCGGTCAGCGTCAAACGGTGATAGCCGAGCGGCAGGCCGGCCGGCCAGGCGATCACGGGCTCGCGCGTCTCGCCTTGCGCGATCGATTTGCCGTTTGCGGCCAATTTCCATTGCAGCGGTGGCGCACCGATGGCCGCCAATTCCGTCCGCGGATGCCCCAAGGCGCGCACCACGACCGGCCCGCCAACGAAGCGGTAAACCCGCTTCTCGGGCAGGGCGTCGAGGATGGATTTGAGGGCCACGGGGTCGGTGACCCGCAGCTTGCCCAGGGCATCGATGAATTCGGACTGGACGCCCTTGATCCGGGCTTGAGTTATGAGATCCATTCGGCACGCAGCTTGCAGGCCACCCTTTTGCCGGGGGCATCGATTTAACGAGGCAGCGAAAGACGTTAGTCGGGCTTAACTCACAAACCGCGCCTGCCGTTCCCCGCCGGAACTAATGACACACAAGCGGCTTTTTATATAGGTATCAAGCGTAGGTTCCCGACAAGGGAAACGGGCCCCTGCTTTCTTGTCAATGGCATCACCGTGAACAAGACAATTCAAACTGTCGAAAGTGCCGCCGCCGGCAGCGCTTTCCTCATCGAAGACGTCTATCCCTTGATCGATGGCGGCCGCTTCGCCGTGAAGCGGATCGCGGGCGACCGGGTCGAGGTCTGGGCCGACATCTATCGCGACGGCGATGCCGTGATCGGCGCCGCGCTGCTGTGGCGCCGCGAGCAGGACCGCGAATGGCAGCGTGAGCCGATGAGCCATCATGGCAATGACCGCTGGTCGGGCGCCTTCGTCCCGACCACGGCCGGTCAATACATCTACGCCATCGAAGCCTGGACCGACGAGTTCGCCACCTGGTCCCACGGCGTCGCGCGCAAACAACGCGCCGGTGCGGACGTCACTCTCGACGCGATCGAGGGCGCCGGCCTCTTGACCAAGGCGCATGGCGCACGGCAAGACGCAGCAGTGGTCATCATCAGGCAATGCGAGGACTATCTGCAGAGCGGCGAGGTCGGCCCGCTGCTCGCAACCGAGCTCGGCGAAGCCATGGCCGAGAGCCAGTCGCGGCCCGACCTCACTCGCTCGGCCCTCTTTCCGCTGATCATCGACCGCGACAAGGCGCGCTTTGGCGCCTGGTACCAGATGATGCCGCGCAGCCAGAGCCGGATCCCTGGCCAGCACGGCACGCTTCGCGACTGCATCGCCCGCGTGCCCGAGATCGCCGCGATGGGTTTTGACGTGCTCTACTTCACGCCGATCCACCCGATCGGCCACACCCGCCGCAAGGGCCGCAACAATGCGCAGGTGGCGAGTGCAGGCGATCCCGGCTCGCCCTATGCGATCGGCACGACGGAAGGCGGCCACGATGCGCTGCATCCCGAGCTCGGCACGATCGAGGATTTCCGCGCATTGGTTGCGACCTGCCTGGAATACGGCGTCGAGCTCGCGCTCGACTTCGCCGTGCAATGCTCGCCGGACCATCCCTGGCTGACGCAGCATCCGGAATGGTTCAAGTGGCGGCCGGATCGCTCGGTACGGACGGCGGATGGCCCCTATTCGGACATCGTCATCCCAGATTTCAACTCCGTAGACAGGCCTGGACTGTGGAACGCGTTTCGTGATGCCATGCTGTTCTGGATCGACCATGGCGTGACCATCTTCGCCATCGACAATCACGACACCGCGCCGCTTCCGTTCTGGGAATGGCTGATCCGCGACATCCGCCGCCGCCATCCCGAGGTGATCCTGTTCTCCAAGACCTTTGCGCGGCCGAAGCTGATGAAGGGCCTCGCCAAGCTCGGCTTTGCGCAGTCCTTCACCCATTTCCCCTGGCGCACCTCGCGGTGGGAGCTGGAGCAATATCTCGGCGAGCTGACGCGTTATCCCGAACGCGACTTCTATCGACCGAACCTGTTCGTCAACACAGCGGACCTGCTGCCCTATCACCTCCAGAGCGGCGAAGCCTGGGCGTTCAAGTCGCGCCTCGCGCTGGCCGCGACGCTGTCGGGCAATTACGGCATCTTTGGCGGATTCGAGCTCTTGGAGCACGAGGCGATTCCCGGCCGCGAAGAATATCTGGATTCCGAAAAATACCAGATCAAGCAGCGCGACTGGGACAGGCCCGGCAACATCAAGCCCTACATCACCGCGCTCAATCGTGTCCGCAACGAGAATGCGGCGCTTCAGCAGACGGCCAATTTGCGCTTCCTCGGCGTCGAGGATGGCGAATCCATTGCCTTCGCCAAGGAGGCAGCCAAGCCCGCCAACACCGTCATCGTCGTGATCGCGCTGTCGCGCCATGTGCGCGAATTCTGGCTGCCGCTCGGTGACGTCACCGTTGACGTCGGCGGGCAGCGACAACATGTGACGGCACTCGAAAACCTCCTCACCGGCGAACAGTCCCGCATCGAATGGGGCGGGGTCAGGCTGCGTATCGATCCCGAGCGCGATCCGGCGCTCTTGTTCCGCGGCCTGGCGTAAGGGTTCATGCCATGAATGTTCTGTCTTCCGTCGACACCAAGAAAGCCGAGGCTGCCGAGATCGTGGACGAGCTCTGGTACAAGGACGCCATCATCTACCAGCTCCACGTCAAGGCGTTTGCCGACAGCAACAATGACGGCATCGGCGACTTCGCCGGGCTGACGGAGAAGCTGCCCTATCTCCAGGAACTCGGCGTCACCGCGCTGTGGCTGCTGCCGTTCTATCCCTCGCCTGGCCGCGACGACGGTTACGACATCGCCGATTACGGCGCGGTCAATCCCGATTTCGGGACGATGAAGGATTTCAAGCGCTTCATCCAGGAGGCGCAGAAGCGGGGCCTGCGCGTCATCACCGAGCTGGTCGTCAATCACACCTCGGACCAGCACAAGTGGTTCAAGCGCGCGCGCCGCAGCCATCCGGGCTCGAGCGCCCGCAACTGGTATGTCTGGAGCGACACCGATCAGAAATACCAGGGCACGCGCATCATCTTCACCGACACGGAGAAGTCGAACTGGACCTGGGACCCCGAGGCCGGCGCCTTCTACTGGCACCGCTTCTTCTCGCACCAGCCGGACCTCAATTTCGACAATCCGCGCGTGGTGAGCGCGCTCATCCAGGTGATGAAGCGCTGGCTCGATGCCGGTGTCGACGGCTTCCGGTTGGATGCCATTCCCTATCTGTGCGAGCGCGAGGGCACCTCGAACGAGAACCTGCCCGAGACGCATGCGATCATCAAGCGCTTGCGCCAGGAGCTCGACGCCTACTCCAAGGGCAAGCTGCTGCTGGCCGAGGCCAATCAATGGCCGGAGGACGTGCAGGAATATTTCGGCCGTGGCGACGAATGCCACATGGCCTACCACTTCCCGCTGATGCCGCGGATCTACATGGCGATCGCACAGGAGGACCGTTTCCCGATCACCGACATCCTGCGCCAGACCCCGGACATTCCGGCGACCTGCCAATGGGCGCTGTTCCTGCGCAACCATGACGAATTGACGCTGGAGATGGTCACCGACGTCGAGCGCGACTATCTCTGGACCACCTACGCCAACGACCCGCGCGCGCGCATCAATGTCGGCATTCGCCGGCGCCTTGCGCCGCTGATGGACAATGACCGCCGCAAGATCGAGCTGATGAACTCGCTGCTGCTGTCCTTCCCCGGCACGCCGATCGTCTACTACGGCGACGAGATCGGGATGGGCGACAACATCTATCTCGGCGACCGCAACGGCGTGCGCACGCCGATGCAGTGGAGCCCGGACCGCAACGGCGGCTTCTCACGCTGCGACCCGGCCCGCCTCTACGCGCCGCTGATCATGGACCCGGTCTACGGCTACGAGTCGGTGAACGTGGAGGCGCAATCGCGCAGCCTGTCCTCGCTGCTCAGCGCCACCAAGCGGCTGATCTCGGTGCGCAAGTCGACGCTTGCCTTCGGCCGCGGCACCATGACCTTCATCCGCCCGGCCAACCGCGCCGTGCTGGCTTACGTCCGGCAATATCGCGACGAGGTGATCCTCTGCGTCGCCAATTTGTCGCGCGCCGCGCAGGCGACCGAGCTTGACCTGTCACCCTGGAAGGACCGCATCCCGCAGGAAATGCTCGGCCGCACGCGCTTCCCCGCGATCGGCGAGCTGCCCTACATGATCACGCTGGGGCCCTACGGCTTCTACTGGTTCCAGCTTCAGGAGCGCGACAAGTCCGAGCCGGTGACGCCGCGCGCGGTGCCTGAGTTCGAGACGCTGGTGGTGCCGGTGAACTCCAATTGGGTGTCGCTCGCCCGCGAGCGCGGCGTGTTCGAGCGCGACGTGCTGCCGGGATTCCTGTCGCGGACGCGATGGTATCCCGAGCACAATGCCAAGCACATCAAGACCACGCTGACCTCGGCGGCGCCGTTCTGCGACATCGGCGACAACCGGCCCTGGATCGCGTTCTTCGAGACCAAGCAGGGGAACGAGACGACACGCTACGTGCTGCCGTTGCAGATCGAGTGGGTGCGCTTCGATCGCGAACGCTTCAACCCGAAGGCGCTCGCCGCAGTGCGTCAGGGCGCGCGCGAAGGCACGCTGCTCGATGTCGCGACCGAGCAGATCTTCATCGGCCTGTTCCTGCGCAATTTGTCGCAGAACCTGGCAGTGGAAGAGAACAACCTGCGGCTGGAATTCAAGGCGACCAGCCGGTTTGCCGATTACATCATCAAGGAGCCCGAACGCATCCGCGCGATCGAGCAGTCGAACAGCACCGCGCTGATCGACAATCAATACGTCGCCAAGATCTATCGTCGGCTCGAAAGCGGCATCAGTCCCGAGATCGAGATCGGCCACTATCTCACAGAGGTCGCCCGCTTTGCCAACACGCCGGCCCTGCTGGGTAGCGTCGAGCTGGTCGAGGGCGAGCAGCGCAGCGCGCTCGGCGTGCTGCATGCCTATGTCGAGAACCAGGGCGACGGCTGGACTGTGACAACGGGCTATCTCGATCGCTATATCGACGAGCAGCGCGTATTGCCGGCGGGCGAAACGCTCCGCGAAACCCAGGAGCAGGCGCCTTATCTGCACTTCATCGCGCAGATCGGCCGGCGGCTCGGCGAGCTGCATGTCGCGCTGGCCGCGGCAAAGCCGGACGAACTCGCTCCGGAGCCGATCGGCTCCTCGTACATCACGCGCCTCGTCTCCGACCTCAAGGCGCGCGCCGAGCGGGTCTTCGAATGGCTGGCCGACAGCCGCGACGGTCTGCGGGAGGCGGACCGGCCGCTGATCGATCAGCTCACGGAGGCGCGCGCGACCCTGCCCGACCGGCTGAATGCGCTATTGCCTTCCGGGATCGGCGGGTTGAACATCCGTCATCATGGCGACTTCCGTCTCGGGCAAACTCTGATCGTGAAGGACGATATCTTCATCATCGACTTCGACGGCGATCCGCGTGTGCCACTGGCCGACAAGCGGCGCAAGGCGCCGGCGGCGCGCGACGTCGCGGGCCTGATCCACTCGATTGATGTTTCGGTCAACGCGGCCCTCAGTCGCGCGCTGACGGGCGCTTCCGACGAGCAGGGCCGGCTCGCGGCCGCGCTCGACGAATGGCGCGAGCGCGCTACCGCAACCTTCTTGTCCGCCTATCGCGAAACCATGACCGATCGGCGGCTATGGCCGCAAGATCCGCAGTCCGCGGACGGCCTGATAAGTTTCTTCCTGCTTGATCAAGCGTTCAACGAAGTAGAGTACGAGCTGTCCCACCGGCCTGAGGGGCTCAATGCGCCGCTGACCGGACTGCTTCGCATTCTGTCCAGTGCCGAGAGCGAAGCCCATGCCTAAACTCCCTGCTGAGGCCTACGCGATCATCGAAGGCCGCCACTCCGACCCCTTCCACTATCTCGGGCTGCATCCCGAGGGCGGTAGAAGCGTGGTGCGCGCCTTTCTCCCCGAAGCCTCCAATGTCGAGGCGGTCGGCGAGCATGGCGAAGTCGCCCCGCTCGACCGTGTGCACGATTCCGGCCTGTTCATCGGGGCCCTGCCCAACGGCTCGAAGCATTACCAGCTGCGCGCGAAATTCGGCGGCAACGTCGTCGAGTTCGAGGACGCCTACCGCTTTCCGCCGATCCTGACCGATTTCGACCTTTATCTGCTCGGCGAAGGCACCCACCAGCGCCTCTACGACAAGCTCGGCGCCCATCCGATGCGGCACGAAGGTGTCGACGGTATCGGCTTCGTGGTGCTGGCGCCGAATGCGCGGCGGGTGTCCGTGGTCGGCGATTTCAATTTCTGGGACGGGCGACGCCATCCCATGCGGGTACGCGGCAGCGGCTATTGGGAGCTGTTCATCCCGCATGCGAAGATTGGCGATCACTACAAGTTCGAAGTCATCGGCCCGCACGGCCATATGCTTCCGTTGAAATCCGATCCGCTGGCCTTTGCGAGCGAGGTGCGACCCAAGACAGCGTCGATCGTGTTCGACGAGGCGCGCCTGCCGCGGCCGCGGCCGGCGCCCGACGGCATCAACGCGCTGTCGGCGCCGATGTCGATCTACGAGGTCCATCTCGGCTCGTGGCGGCGCAAGAACGGCAATGAATGGCTGACCTATCGCGAACTGGCCGAGCAGCTGCCGGCCTATGCCCGCGACATGGGCTTCACCCATCTCGAATTCCTCCCGGTGAGCGAGCATCCGTTCGACGGCTCCTGGGGTTACCAGCCGACCGGCCTCTATGCCCCGACCAGCCGCTTCGGCACGCCGGAGGATTTTGCCGTTCTCGTCGATGCCTGCCACCGCGAAGGCGTCGGCGTGCTGCTCGACTGGGTGCCCGGCCATTTCCCGGACGATCCGCACGGGCTAGGCCATTTCGACGGTACCTCGCTCTACGAGCACGCCAATCCGCTCCAGGGCCGCCACCTCGACTGGGGCACGCTGATCTACAATTACGGCCGCACCGAAGTGACGAACTTCCTGGTGTCGAACGCGCTGTTCTGGCTGGAGCGCTACGCGATCGACGGCCTGCGCGTCGATGCCGTGGCATCGATGCTCTATCTCGATTACAGCCGGCCGCCCGGCGCGTGGATTCCGAACCAGTATGGCGGGCGGGAGAACATCGAGGCGATCAACTTCCTGCGCCGTTTCAACACGGAAGTCTTCGCCCGTTTCCCGCAGGCGACCACGGCGGCCGAGGAGTCCACCGCCTGGCCTCAGGTCTCACGCCCGGTCGAATTCGGCGGGCTCGGCTTTGGCTACAAGTGGAACATGGGCTGGATGCACGACACGCTGAGCTACATCAGCAAGGATCCGATCTACCGCAAGCACCACCACGGCGAGATCCTGTTCGGCCTGCACTACGCGTTCTCGGAAAACTTCATCCTGCCGCTGTCGCATGACGAGGTCGTGCACGGCAAGCGCTCGATCCTCGGCCGCATGCCTGGCGACGAGTGGCAGCGCTTCGCGAACTTGCGCGCCTATTACAGCTTCATGTTCGGCCATCCCGGCAAGAAGCTGTTGTTCATGGGCGCGGAGATCGCGCAGAGCCGCGAATGGAACCATGACCAGTCGCTCGACTGGCACCTGCTCGAATACAAGTACCATTCCGGCATCCAGGCGCTGATCCGCGACCTCAACCGGCTCTATCGCGCGGTGCCGGCGCTGCACCAGATGGATTGCGACCAGGCCGGCTTCGAATGGCTGATCACCGACGACGCCAATCGCAACGTGTTCGCCTGGCTGCGCAAGGGCTTCGACGAGCAAGCGCGGTGCCTGGTGATCATCAACTTCTCGCCGAACGTCTACCAGAACTATCGCGTTCGCGTGCCCTTTGGCGGCAAGTGGAAGGAAGTGCTCAACTCGGATTCCGCCCACTATGGCGGCAGCAACGTCGGCAACATCGGCGAAGTCCATGCCGAGGGCGGCGAGCTCCGCCTCACAATTCCGCCACTTGCCGCGATCTTCCTCGTTCCAGAAAGCTGACACATGCGCTTGACTGCTGGATCGCCCGCACGCCTCGGCGCAAGCTGGGACGGACGCGGCACCAATTTCGCGCTGTTCTCCGCCAACGCGCAGAAGGTCGAGCTCTGCCTGTTCGACACGCAAGGCCGCCGCGAGCTCGAACGCATCGAATTGCCCGAGAGGACCGAGGACGTCTGGCACGGTTATCTCAACGACGTCTCGCCCGGCCAGCTCTACGGCTATCGTGTGCACGGCCCCTACGAGCCCGAGCACGGCCACCGCTTCAACGCCAACAAGCTGCTGCTCGACCCCTATGCCAAGCGGCTGGCCGGACGGCTGGTCTGGAGCGATGCGCATTTCGCCTACCGCACCGGCTCGCCGCGCGAGGACCTGTCGTTCGACCGGCGCGACAATGCGCGCGGCATGCCGAAGGCCGTCGTCGTCGACGAGACCTTCAACTGGGGCCGGCGCGAGATCCGTCCCAACATCCCCTGGGAAGACACCATCATCTACGAGGCCCACGTCAAGGGCCTGACGCAGAAGCGCGACGACGTGCCGCCGAATCTGCGCGGCACCTATGGTGGCCTGTCATCGCCGGCGATGATCGAGCATCTGAAGAGGCTCGGCGTCACCACGATTGAGCTTCTCCCGATCCACAGCTTCGTCGACGACCGCATCCTGGTGGAGAAGAAGCTCGCCAATTACTGGGGTTACAACACGCTATCCTTCTTCGCGCCCGAGCCGCGCTACGCCCAGGACAACGCGCTGGATTCCTTCCGCACCACGGTCGCGCGGCTGCACGATGCCGGCATCGAGGTGATGCTGGACGTTGTCTACAACCACACCGCCGAGGGCAATCACCTCGGCCCGACGCTGTGCTATCGCGGCATCGACAACGCCTCCTATTACTGGCTGAACCGCGAGAACCCGCGCTATTACGACGATTTCACCGGCTGCGGCTCGTCGGTGAACCTCACCCATCCGCGCGTGCTCCAGATGGTGATGGATTCGCTTCGCTACTGGGTCGAGGTCTGCCATGTCGACGGCTTCCGTTTCGACCTTGCGACCACGCTGGCGCGCGGCCCGAACGGCTTTGATCGCGGCATCTCGTTCCTGACTGCGGTCCGGCAGGATCCGGTGCTGGCGACCGTCAAGCTCGTCGCCGAACCGTGGGATCTCGGGCTCGGCGGCTATCAGGTCGGCGCCTTCCCCTCGCAATGGTCGGAGTGGAACGATCGCTATCGCAGCGCCATGCGCCGCTACTGGAGCGGCGAAGGCAGCCTGATCGGCGACATCTCCAGCCGCATGACGGCGTCATCAGACCTGTTCAACCATGACGGAAGGCGGCCGCGCGCCGGCATCAACCACATCACCGTGCATGACGGCTTCACGCTCGCCGACCTCTTCAGCTACAACGAGAAGCACAACGAGGCCAACGGCGAGGACAATCGCGACGGCTCCAACGACAACCACAGCAACAATTGCGGCGTCGAGGGCCCGACCGACGATCCCCAAATCCTCGGCCTGCGTCGGCAGCTTCGCAAGAACGTGCTGGCCTGCCTGATGCTGGCGCAAGGCGTTCCGCTGATCCTCGCCGGCGACGAGGTCGGCAATTCTCAATCCGGCAACAACAACGCCTATTGCCAGGACAACGAGATCGGCTGGGTCGGCTGGGACAATCTCGGCAAGGAGGGCGACGACATGGTCGATTTCGTCGCCCATCTCGCCGACATCCGCCGCCGGTTCTCGCAACTCCGCAGCCATCGCTGGCTCGACGGCCGCACCAAGGACGGCATCTCCTACGGCGCGCTGTGGCTGACGCCCGCCGGGGACGAGATGACGGAGAACGACTGGAAATTCCCGGAAGGGCGGTTTCTCTCCTATGTGATGGGGCCGATGGAACCGGGCAGCGCCGCGATCTTTATCGTTCTGAACGCCGCTCCCGAAGAGATCGCATTCAAATTGCCCAAAATGACCGAATACAAGAGCTGGCAGCAGATCCTCAACACGACCGAGGCCAGGCTGAACTCGATCGACTTCCTGCCCGGAAGCGACAGCAAGGCGCCGCCGCGATCCGTGCTCGCCTTCGCGGGGGCGCTATGAGGCCATCCTTCGGGGCGAGGCCGACCAAGGACGGCGCGTCGTTCCGGCTGTGGGCGCCCGGCGCGCGCCGCGTCGATCTCCTGCTCGACAGAAGGCACGCGATGCAGCGCCGGCAGGATGGCTGGTACGTGGCCGACATTGCCGGCCTGCGCGCCGGTAGCAATTACAAATTCCGGATCGACGACGAGATCGACGTGCCCGATCCCGCCTCGGCGTTCCAGCCCGAGGATGTGTTCGGCCCGAGCGAGGTGATCGATCACGACGCCTTTGTGTGGCGCGCGCGCGATTGGCGCGGCCGTCCCTGGGAAGAGACGGTGCTGATCGAGACCCATGTCGGCACCTTCACGCCAGAGGGCACCTACCGCGCCATGATCGACAAGCTCGATCATCTCACAGCGAGCGGCATCACCGCACTGGAATTGATGCCGCTGGCCGATTTCGCCGGCCGCCGCGGCTGGGGCTATGACGGCGTACTGTGGTATGCGCCCGACAGCGCCTATGGCCGCCCTGAAGACCTGAAGACGCTGATCGACGAGGCGCATTTGCGCGGACTCATGGTATTCCTCGACGTCGTCTACAATCATTTCGGCCCCGAGGGGAATTACCTCGGCCGCTATGCGCCGACCTTCTTTACCGACGCGCACACGCCATGGGGCAGCACAATCGATTATCGCGTGCCGCAGGTGCGCGCGTTCGCGGTCGAGAACGCACTGTGCTGGCTCAGCGACTACCGCTTCGATGGCCTCAGGCTCGACGCCGCCAATCACATCATGGCTGTCCCGGGCGAGCAGTCCATGCTGCAGGACCTCAGCGTTGCCGCCGGCGAGCTCGCCAAGGCCACGGGACGCCACATCCACCTCGTGC
Organism: Bradyrhizobium sp. SPXBL-04; assembly: GCF_051853035.1. Classification (NCBI taxonomy): domain Bacteria; kingdom Pseudomonadati; phylum Pseudomonadota; class Alphaproteobacteria; order Hyphomicrobiales; family Nitrobacteraceae; genus Bradyrhizobium; species Bradyrhizobium sp. SPXBL-04. Next base: position 7,368,788 of record NZ_CP182472.1, read on the forward strand.
TGGAGAACGGCGACAATCGCGCCAGCCTGCTCGACGCTGCGCAGGACCCGCCGAACGGCAAATATCGCGGCCAGTGGAACGACGATTATCATCACGTCTGGCACGTGATGCTGACCGGCGAGCATGCCGGCTATTATGGCGATTACCAGACGCCGCGCATGGATCTTGCGCGCGCGCTCGCCTCCGGCTTCGTCTACCAGGGCGAGATCTCGGAATTCTGGGGCAAGAAGCCGCGCGGCGAGCCGAGCGGCGAGCTGCCGCCGGCGACCTTCGTCAACTTTCTCCAGAACCACGACCAGATCGGCAACCGCCCGCTCGGCGACCGGCTCGAGAGCCTGGCATCGCCAAAACAGATCGAGGCCGCGCTCGCGGTCACCCTGCTCGCGCCCATGGTGCCGATGCTGTTTCAGGGCGAGGAATGGGGCTCCACGGTGCCCTTCCCATTCTTCTGCGACTTCCACGACGGATTGGCCGATGCCGTGCGCAAGGGGCGCAAGCAGGAATATGCCTGGGCCTATGAGAAATACGGCGATGAGGTGCCTGATCCGCTCGATCCGGCAACGCTGCAATTGGCCGTGCTCGACTGGAACGGCCGCACGCCCGAGCAGGACGCGCGGCTTGCGCTGGTGCGCGAGCTGCTCGCGCTCCGGCGCAAGGAGATCATGCCGCGGCTAAAAGGAGCGAGGTTCGGCCATGCCGAGGCAGCAGATACCGGCTTGCTCACGGCACATTGGCGCATGGGGGACGGCGCGACGCTCCGCCTGACCGCGAATCTCTCGGACAAGGATGTCGCGTATTCCAACAGCAATGCGGGCACGCCGATCTGGGGCGGCGAGGCCGGCGAGCGGCTTCCGCCCTGGTCGGTGGTTTGGCATCTCGGAGGTTAGCATGCCTCCCGCCATTCCGCTCGCGACCTACCGGCTCCAGCTCACCGCGGATTTCGATTTCGACAAGGCCGCCGCGGTCGTGCCCTATCTCAAGGCGCTGGGGATCACGCACCTCTATGCCTCGCCGGTGATGAAGGCGCGCAAGGGCTCGACCCACGGCTACGACACCGTCGATCATAGCCAGCTCAGTCCCGAACTCGGCGGCGAGGCCGGCTTCGCGCGGCTGAGCGAGGCGCTTCAGCAGCACGATCTCGGCCTGATCATTGACTTCGTGCCCAATCATGTCGGCGTGCATTTCGCCGACAATCCCTGGTGGCTCGACGTGCTGGAGTGGGGTCAAGCTTCACCGCATGCGGTCTCCTTCGACATCGACTGGGATCAACTGGCCTTCCGCGCCCGCGGCGGCGTGCTGCTGCCGATTCTCGGCGTATCCTATGGCGAGGCGCTTGAGCGCGGCGAGATCGAGCTTCGCTACGATCCGGATGAGGGAAGTCTTTCCGCCTGGTATTTCGAGCATCGCTTACCTGTCGCGCCGGAGCGCTATGGCGAAGTGCTGCGGATGATCGTCAAGGAAGCGGAGGCGGCAGAAACGGAGCCCGGCAAGCGCCTGCTCGCGCTCGCGGCGCGCTACACCGGACTGCGCCGTCCCAACCGCAAGGAAGCTCCCGCCTTTAAGGCAGAACTCAAGGGCATTGCGGGTGCTGCCGACATCATCGCGCGAGGTCTTGCCGCCTATCGCGCCGCCAAAGACCGTCCCGCGCAGACGCTGGCGCTGCATCACCTGCTCGAGCGTCAACACTACAAGCTCGGTCACTGGCGGCTCGCCTCCAGTGACATCAACTATCGCCGCTTCTTCGACGTCAACGGGCTTGCGGGCTTGCGCGTCGAGGATCCCGGCACGTTTGCCGCCACGCATCGGCTGGTCAAGCAACTCATCGCCGACGGCAGATTGCAAGGCATCCGCCTCGATCACATCGACGGCCTGCGCGATCCCGCGCAATATTGCCAGCGGCTGCGCCGGCTGGTCCGCGATGCACAGGGTACGACGAAGCCCTTCTATACCCTGATCGAGAAGATCCTGTGCGAGCACGAACGCCTGCCGCACTTCGCCGGCGTCCAGGGCACCACCGGCTATGAATGGATGAACGTCCTCACCCAGGTCCTGGTCGACGCCAAGGGGCTGGCGGCGCTGGACGAGACCTGGCGGCAGATCAGCAACCGGCCGCCCCGGCTTGCGCCTTACGTCAAGGACGCCAAGCGGCGGGTGCTGGAGACGCTGCTGACCAGCGAGTTCACCGTGCTGACGCGGCTTTTGGCGCGCATCGCCAACGGGCATTACTCGACGCGCGATTTCTCCGCCGACAGCCTGCGCCAGGCGCTCGAACTCTATGTGCTGCATTTCCCGGTCTACCGCACCTACCTCACGACGAGCGCGCCGACCGCGCACGATCGCAAGCTGATCGAGGAGACCATCGCGCGGGCGCGCGCAGAATGGTTCGCCGCGGATGACGGCATTTTCGATTTCCTGCGCGACGCCCTGACCATGGACCTGCTCAAGCCCGGCCGTCCCCCGCACAGCGCCCCGCGCGTGCGCCGCTTCGCGCTGAAGGTGCAGCAATTCACCGGACCGATGATGGCGAAGTCGCTGGAGGACACCGCGTTCTACCAGTTCCACCGGCTGCTCGCGCTGAACGAGGTCGGCGGCGATCCCGCGAGCATCGGCCTCACCCTTCCCGCTTTCCATCAGGCGATGCACGCGCGCGCCAAGGAATGGCCGCACGGCATGACCGCGACGGCCACCCACGACACCAAGCGCGGCGAGGATGCCCGCGCGCGTATTGCTGCGCTCAGCGAGATTCCCGGCGAATGGACCAGCGCGGTGGCGCGCTGGAAGGTGTTGAACGCGCCGCATCTCACACACCACGGCAGTTTCCGCGCGCCGTCGGCGACCTTCGAGTACATGCTCTACCAGACCCTGCTGGGGGCCTGGCCGCTCCAGGGACCGGATGCCGGCTTCATCGAGCGCATCCAGGCCTATGCCCTCAAGGCCGCGCGTGAAGGCAAGGAGGAGACGAGCTGGCTCAATCCGCACGAAGCGTATGAAAACGGCGTCAAGAGCTTCATCGGCAAGATCCTCGACCCCGCTCAGTCCGCAGAATTCCTGGAGGCGCTGCAGACCCTGGCCCGCCGCGTTGCACTGCTCGGCATGTTGAACTCGCTGAGCCAGCTCACGCTCAAGGCGACACTGCCGGGCGTGCCGGACTTCTACCAAGGCACCGAATTCTGGGACCTGTCGCTGGTCGACCCCGACAACCGTCGTCCCGTGGACTTTGTCGCCTGCCGTGCAGCGCTGAGCTCACTGGACCAGCCGGATTGGCGTGGCCTGATCAAGGCCTGGCCGGACGGCCAGCTCAAGCTGGCCTGGACGCGTCATCTTCTCGAGCTGCGCAACCGGCTTCCCGACATCTTCGTGCGGGGCGACTATCAGCCGCTCGAGGTGAGCGGCGGGCATGCTGACCACGTCATCGCCTTCGCCCGCCGCCATGGCCGCGCGGCCGCGATCGTCGTGGTCGGGCGTCACTTCGCGCCGTTCACGCAAGCGGGCCGGGAATGGCCCGCGCTGGAGGGCTTCGATGCCACCGTCGACATCACCGGCTATGCCGCGACGGATCTTGCGAGCAACGAACTGCCGCTTGCGCAGGCTCTGCGCGATCTTCCCGCGACAATCATCGAGGCGCGCACCGCCAGTGCAGCAAAGCCGATACGGCAGCGCGTGCGCGCCTGAGGCTACTTGCCCCCGTCCTTGGTCAGCAGCAACTGTCCGCGCTTCCTGATTGCGATCTGGGCCATCTCGGCAAAGCGCTGCAACAGCCAGGGCAGCACCACCTCGACCCGGACGTGATCTTCGGTGACGTCGACCTGGCCGGTTGCGATCTGCCCGAGCGCGCGGATGCGGAAATTCATGCTGTCGCCGCTCCAGCGCTCCTCTTCGACTTGCAACACGGGAATGCTTGCTGCGGCGCGGCCAAGCCCCGTCTTGAGCCGGCGCACCGCCTCATCGCGGCCGAGACGATGTGGAATTGAGACGACGAGCGGTTCTGACATGGCCGTGCCCCTGCTGACTGCCCCTCACCTGATCATGCCGCATGAAACGGCAAAAGTTCCATGCATGCCGGAGCTGGGACCCATTTGCGAACGCGGAACTTTAAAACCTGCGGCAAGTTGCCCCCGCACGACGGGACAGGTGCAACGACCCTTTCAAGAAAGGGCTGGAGGAGACTCGCATGTCTATCGGCACGATCATTCTGATCATCTTGGTCATCGCCCTGCTCGGCGGCTTCAGCGGCATTGGCGGCGGGCCGTTCTACGGCACCGGCTATTACGGCGGCGGCGGCCTCGGACTCATCATCGTCATCCTGCTAATCCTGCTCCTGATGGGACGGATATAGGCACGCTTGTAGGGTGGGTTAGCGAAGCGTAACCCACCACGCTTCCTGCGAATATAGAACGAAGTTGGTGGGTTACGCCTTCGGCTAACCCACCCTACTTTTTCGACGCCAGCTTCTTCATGGCCGCCTTGATTGAGGCGGCGGCATCATCATAACCTTCCCACGCTTTCGATCGCGCCAGCAGGCCCGGCACGGTGCGCATCGTATAGCGCTTCGGATCGAGATCGCTCTTCACCTGCGCCCAAGTCAGCGGCATCGACACCGTGGCACCGGCGCGCGCGCGCGGCGACAGCGGGGCAATCGCCGTCGACATACGGTCGTTGCGCAAATAGTCCAGGAAGATCTTTCCCTTGCGCAATTTCTTGGACATGTTGAGCAGATAGCGTTCGGGATCGTCATTGGCCATCCACTGGCAAACGCCTTGCGCAAACGCCTTGGCCTCCTTCCAGCTCACCTTGTCGCGCGCGCCGTAGAGCAGCGGCACCACCACATGGATGCCCTTGCCGCCAGTGGTCTTGCAGAAGCTGTCCATGCCGATATCGGCGAGCCGCTGCCGCATCTCCTTGGCCGCCTCGACGACGTCGGCGAAGTCGACGTCGGGCGCAGGGTCGAGATCGAACACCAGCCGTCCCGGCGTGTCATAGGCATAAGGCGCGCAATTCCATGGATGCAGCTCGACGCCGCCGACCTGCGCCACTGCAGCGAGCCCTTCGATCCGATCGATCTGCAGGTACGGCTTACGGTCGCCGGAGACCCTTGCGAGCTCCAGAAGGTTCGACGTGCCCTGCATGGCATGGCGCTGAAAGAAGCATTCGCCCTTGATGCCGTCAGGAGCGCGGATCAGCGAGCAAGGCCGGCCCTTCAGGTGCACGATCATCCATTCGCCGACGGCTTCGAGATAGCGGGCAAGGTCCAGCTTGGTGACGGGATCGCCATGTCCGTCGTCGGGCCAGAGCTCCTTGTCCGGCTTGGAGATGACGACACCCATGACCTCGGCGTTGCTGCCGCTGGGGGCCGATCGCGCGCCTGGCTTCGCTTTTGCGCGCTTCACTCCTTTGGCTGAGGGTTTGGCGAGCTCGGTGTCGACTGGCGTTTCGGCCTCGACCTCCTCGGCAGGCTTGTCCTGCCGCAGGCCTTTGAAAGCTGCTTGGCGGACATTGCCGTCGGCGGTGAAGCCGGCGAACTCGATCTCGGCAACGAGCTCCGGCTTCAGCCAGTGCATCTCGCGGGTCTTCTTCGGCGCATTCTTGCCGCCGAAGGGACTTTCCTTGGTCGCCATGGCCTTCAACGACGGCATGATGCGCTTGACCTTGTCCGCGCCAAAGCCGGTGCCGACCATGCCGACGAAGGCGAGGTGATCGCCGCGCTGAACGCCGGCCATCAGTGAGCGGAACTTGCCGTTCGTGGTCTTGTAGCCGCCGATCACCACCTCGTGGCCGGCGCGGCATTTCGACTTGACCCAGCTCTCGGTGCGGCCGGAACGATACGGGGCATCCAGCTTCTTCGATACCACCCCCTCGAGCTCGAGCTTGCACGCCGATTGCAGCACGGCATCGCCCCCGCTCTCAAAATGCTCGACATATCGGATCTGGCTCGACTTCCGCTCGCGCGATTCCAGGAGCTCCTTCAGCCGGGCCTTGCGTTCGCCGAGCGGCAGTCGGCGGTAATCCTGGTTCTCGGCGAACAGGAGGTCGAAGGCAAAGAAGATCAGCTCGTCGGTCTTGCCATCGGACAACGCAGCCTGAAGCGAGGAGAAGTTCGGCGCGCCGTTGTGATCGAGCGCGACGATCTCGCCGTCGATCATCACGTCCGGCAGCACGCCCGCATCCTTGGCAATGGAGGCGAACTTGCCGGTCCAGTCGAGGCCTTTGCGGGTCTTGAGCGTTGCTTCGCCGTCCTCGACCCGGAGCTGGACGCGATAGCCGTCGAACTTGATCTCGTGACACCAGCCCCGGTCGGCCGGCGGCCGATCGACCAGCGTACAGAGCTGCGGCGCCACGAAATCCGGTATCTCTGAAACCTTCTTCGCGTTTGCTGCTGTCGTCGCCTTCTTCCTTGCCGTCGTTCCGGCCTTCAACGCCGTGCGCGGCGCCGGCTTCACCGTTCGCCCTTTCGCCTCCTCGGCGCGGTTGGACTGCCAGACCGCATTGGCCTTGCCCTTGGGACCCCTAAGACCCTTGGCCAGCATGAAAGGTTTGGGCGCGCGGCCCTTCCCTTCGGCGATCTGCTCCATCGCGCGACCGGAGGCGACGGACTTGTCCTGGTCGAGGATGTCGTTGTCGGCGCCTTCGCGGACATGTTCGTCGCGGTGCTTGATCAGCAGCCAGTTGGTCCGCTTTTCGCCGTCGCGGTTGCGCATGCGCACCAGCACCCAGCTTCCGTGCAGCTTGTCGCCATGCAGGGTGAATTTGAGATCGCCCTTCTTGAAGCCGGCTTCCGGATCTTCCGATTCCCAAGTGCCTCGATCCCACAGCATCACGGTGCCGCCGCCGTACTGCCCTTCTGGAATCGTACCTTCGAAATCACCATAGTCGAGCGGATGGTCCTCGACCTCGACCGCCAGCCGCTTGTCGTGCGGATCGAGCGAGGGCCCCTTCGTCACCGCCCAGGACTTGAAGACGCCGTCCAACTCGAGCCGGAAGTCGTAATGCAGCCGACTGGCATCATGCTTCTGGATCACGAAGCGCCGCTGCTTCGAGGGCGCGACAGGGGTCTTGCCTGATGGCTCGGGCGTCTTCTCGAAGTCACGCTTCTGTCGGTAAGTGGAGAGTTTTTGCAGCACGACCGGTCCCGCTTCTCTTTCGGCATTCCAAGCCTATCACGGCGAAAGTCCCACCCGGAACCAAAACCCCACGGACGGGTTGGGGTTCCAAAACGCCTTGAAAACGCTGGAGAATGGAATGGCCCCGCGTGCCTATTGGAAGGGAACGTTGAAGCTCTCGCTGGTCAGCTGTCCGGTCATGCTCTATCCGGCTGCGACCGCCGCGGAGAAGACTCGGTTTCATCTCATCAACCGCGAGACCGGGAACCGGCTCAAGCAGCAGATGATCGATTCCGAGACCGGCGACGTCGTCGAGAGCGACCAGAAGGGGCGCGGCTACGAGCTGAGCAAGGGCAAATATGTCGAGGTCGAACCGGAGGAGCTCGAGGCGGTCCAGATCGAGAGCAACCACACCATCGACATCGAGAGCTTCGTGCCGAGCGAGGAAATCGACCAGCGCTACCTCAACCACCCCTATTACATCGCCCCCGATGGCAAAGCCGCGGTCGACGCCTTCGCGGTGATCCGCGACGCCATGAAAGATCAGGACCGCGTGGCACTCGCAAAAATCGTGCTCACCAACCGCGAGCACGTGATGGCGATCGAGCCGCTCGGCAAGGGCCTGCTCGGCACCACGCTGCGCTATCCTTACGAGTTGCGGGACGAGGACCAGTTCTTCGAGGACATCAAGAGCCCGAAAATCACCAAGGACATGGTCGAGCTCGCTGGCCACATCCTGCACTCCAAGGCCGCGCATTTCGATCCTAGCGAATTCAAGGACGAGTACGAGAACGCGCTGAAGGCGCTGGTGAAGCGCAAGGCCAGCGGCAAGAAGATCGAGCTGCCGGAGCCCGAAGAACGGCCGAGCAACGTCGTCAGCCTCATGGATGCGCTGAAGCAGAGCCTGAAGGGACGCGGAAGAGGGAAAAAGACTGCGGCGAAGTCCCATGCGCGGCGTGCGCAGGGGCGGCACCGAGCCGCCAGGAAGGCGCACCGGTCGCCAGCGCGGCATCGCAAGGCGGGTTGACTGTCATTCCGGGGCGATGCGAAGCATCGAGCCCGGAATCCATCGTGCCAAGCGCGACTGGCGGAGAAATGGATTCCGGGGGCTCGCGCTGACGCGCGCCCCGGAATGACGGCTGACCCTAATCCCCGGCCTTCAGCCTGTATCCGATCCCCGTCTCCGTCAGTACATATTGCGGCCGTTCCGGGTCGGCTTCGATCTTCTGGCGGAGCTGACGGACATAGACGCGCAGATATTGAGCATCCGTCAGCTCGTCCCAGAGCTCCTTGAGCAGGAAGCGGTGGGTGAGCACCTTGCCGGCGTGCTGCACCAGCACGCGAAGAAGATCGTATTCCTTCGGCGACAGCTTCACGTCGCGCTCGCCGACCTTGACGATGCGGCGCACGAGATCGACGGAGAGGTCGCCAGTGCGGAACACAGGGCGCTCGCCCTTGACCTGAAGTTGGTGGCGCAGCGCGGCACGCAAGCGGGCCAGTAGCTCGTCCATGCCGAACGGCTTGGTCAGGTAATCGTCCGCGCCAAGGTCGAGCGCCTGCACCTTGCCGGCCTCATCGCCGCGGCTCGACAGCACCACGATCGGCACGCCCTCGTTGCGAGCCCGGATGGTGCGCAGCAGCTCGTGGCCCTGGATGTCGGGCAGGCCGAGATCGAGGATGATCAGCGCCGGCTCTTCGGCAAGCTTGTCCAGCGCGGTCTTGCCGTTCGACGCCTCCAGGATTTCATAGCCCTGCGTCGTCAGCCCCATCCGCAGCAATTTTCGGATCGGTGGCTCGTCATCGATGACCAGAACCTTGATCAGGGCAGCACTCATGCAGCGGTATCCAATGCGTGGGTCTGCACTGGGACGGGCAGACGGATGGTGAGGATCGCGCCGCTCCGGTCGCTGCGGTTGGCGGCCGAGATCGTGCCCCGCATCGCCTCGACGAAGCCGCGGGAGATGGCAAGGCCGAGCCCGGTGCCGGGACGGACATGGTCCCCCTTCTGCACGCGATAGAACTTGTCGAACACGCTCTCAAGCTCGTCGGGTGGGATGCCGCCGCCCTCATCGGCGATCTGGAGAACGACGTGATCCCGCTCGCGCTGACTGCGGATCGCAATCGTGGTGTCGGGCGGCGAATATTTCGCGGCGTTGTCGAGCAGGTTGAACAGCACTTGCTCGAACAGCACGGCATCGAGCTCGAGCATCGGCAGATCGGCCGCCAGCACGAGCTCGACCTTGTGGGCAGCGAGGATCTTGGCCGCCCGCCGCAGCGCGCTACCGACGATCTCGCCGAGATCGTGCAGCGCCGTGTTGGGCACGATAGCGCCGGATTCGAGCTTGGTCATGTCGAGCAGATTGGCGATGAAGCGGTTGAGCCGCTCGGATTCGTCGATCACGGTCGCGAGCAGGTCGCGCTTCTCGGTGTCCGAGAGCGCGCCGGCGAGGTCGCGCATGGTGGAGGCCGCCCCGAGCACGGAGGCCAGCGGCGTCTTCAAATCGTGCGAGATCGAGGTCAGGAGCGCCGAGCGCAGCCGCTCGGATTCGACGGTGCGCTTGACGCGGTCCATGTCCTCGACCAGCAGCACGCGCTCGATCGCGAGTGCGCCCTGGTCGACCAGCGCGTCGAGCAACCGGCGCTGGTCCGGGGTCAATAGCGGGCCGGTGCGGTCGTTGTCGATGCCGATGACGCCGATCGGCCCGCGCCCGGTGCGCATCGGCAGGAACAGCCGTTTCGCACCCGGCAGCGTGTCCGAGCCGCGGCCTGCGGGGCGGTCGTTGCTCCAGGCCCAGTTGGCGGCGGCGAGGTCGGCCTGATCGAGCTCATCCTCCGGCGGATAGCCGGATTTCACCGTGAGCAGGCCCTCTTCCGGCAGCAGCAACACGACGCGGACCTTCAGCATCAGCGCGATCTGGTAGGCGGTTGCCCACAAGACGTCGTCGAGCGTTGCGGTGCCGGCGAGCTTGCGGCTGAAGGCATGGAGCTGCTCGGTCATCCGGATCCGACCGATCGCGGTGTCGGCCTGGATGCGCACGCGCGCCGCGACATTGGAGACGATCATCGCCACCACCATGAACAGCACGAAGGCGGCAACGTTGGTCGGGTCGGTGATCGTGAAGGTGTAGATCGGCGGAATGAAGAAGAAGTTGTAGCAAAGCGACGCCGCCACTGTTGCCATCAGGGACGGCCACAAGCCATAGCGGACGGCAACCGCGACGACCGAGGTCAGCAGCACGAGATCGACGTTCTCGAGGCCGAAATAGGGCTGGATCAGCTCGGCGGCGCCGAGGCCGATCAGCACGATGCCGAGCGCCTTCAGATAGGGCCGAGGGTTGAACGGCTCCGAGCGAGCAGCGGTCTGCACCGCGGTCTTGGGCACGGCCTCGCCGGGCAGCTCGTCACCGGCGATGACATGGACCGTGATGTTGCCGGCGCGGCGCACCAGGTCATGCACGACTGAGCCGCGCGTCATCTCGAACCAGCGCGAACGCGTCGACTTGCCGATCACGATCTGGGTGACGTTGTTGCCTTGCGCGAAGTTGACGACGTCGTCGGCGATGCGGCGGCCGACGGCGGGAATCGTCAGCGCCTCGCCGCCGAGCGATTCGGCCAGCCGCAGCGTATCGGCCAGCCGGTCGCGCTCATCGTCGGACAATTGCAGGGATCGCCGCGTCTCGATCGAGAGCGCGGTGAACGGGGCGTGCAGCCGATCGGCCAACCGCTTGGTATAGCGCACGAGGCCAGCCGCGCGCGGATCCTCGCTGACGCAGACCAGGATGCGCTCGCCCGCAGCCCACGGACCGGCGATGGCGTTCGCCTGCATATGGATGAGCAGTTGCTCGTCGACCCGCTCGGCCGTGCGCCGCAGCGCGAGTTCGCGCAACGCGGTCAGGTTGCCTGGCGAGAAATAATGCTCCAGCGCCCGCTCAGCCTGCTTGGGCACATAGACCTTGCCCTCCTTCAGCCGCTGGATCAGATCATCAGGCGTGAGGTCGATCAGCTCGATCGCATCGGCCCGGTCGAACACCGAATCCGGCACGGTCTCGCGCACCCGCACATGGGTGATCTGGGCGACGACGTCGTTCAGGCTCTCGATGTGCTGGATGTTGACGGCGGTATAGACGTCGATGCCGTGGGAGAGCAGCTCCTCGACGTCGAGATAGCGCTTGGGGTGGCGGCTGCCCGCCGCGTTGGTGTGGGCGAGCTCGTCGACCAATGCAATCTGCGGCCGGCGCGCGATCACGGCGTCGAGGTCCATCTCCTCGACCACCTGGCCGCGGTAATCGAGCCGCTTGCGCGGGACCACCTCGAGCCCGCGCACCAGCACCTCGGTCTCAGCGCGGCCGTGGGTCTCGACGAAGCCGACCACGACGTCGACACCCGCCTTGCGCTTGGCGTGAGCGCTTTGCAGCATCTCGTAGGTCTTGCCGACGCCGGGGGCGGCGCCGACGAAGATCTTCAGCCTGCCGCTCGCGCTCTCCTCCCGCCGCGCTGCTTCCAGCAGCGCCTCGGGCGACGGACGTTGTTCGGGATCACGGCGCTGTTGAACCATCAGGCCAATATAATCACCCCCGCGTGCCGAGCCTAGACTACTTCGCGGCGCGGTCGAGCGCGAGATTCAGCGCCAGCACGTTGACGCGGGGCTCGCCGATCAGGCCGAGCAAACGGCCTTCGGTGTTGGCAGCCACGAGTTGCTCGACTTGATCCTCCGGCATCTCCCGCGCCTTCGCCACGCGCGGCACCTGGAATTGCGCCGCCTCCGGCGAGATATCAGGGTCGAGGCCGCTGGCCGACGTCGTGACCAGATCGACCGGCACGGCCGCATTCGGGTTCTCAGCCTTCAGCTTGTCCACATCTTCCTTGAGCCGGTCGGCCAGCGCCTTGCTGGTCGGGCCGAGATTGGAGCCGCCCGAATTGGCGGCGTTGTAGGGCGCCGGCACCGTTTTGGTTGAATCATTAGGGTCCGGCGCAACCGTCGCCGAAGGGCGGCCGTGAAAGTATTTGTCCTCCTTGAACTCCTGCCCGATCAGGGCGGAGCCGACCACCTCGCCGTCCCTCTCGATCAGGCTGCCCTGCGCCTGCACGGGAAACAACGTGCCGGCGATGGCAGTCATTGCCAGCGGATAGGCAAGGCCCGTGATGGCGGTGAGCGCCAGCAACAGCACGATGGCGGGGCGGATTTCTCTGAGCATCTTGGTTCTCCTATGTCTTCCGTCATTGCGAGCGAGGCGAAGCAATCCAGAGTCTTTCCATGGAGGCAGCCTGGATTGCTTCGTCGCAAGGGCTCCTCGCAATGACGCGGCTATGCCAAATGCAAGGCGGTGACGACGAGGTCGATCGCCTTGATGCCGACAAAGGGAATGACGATGCCGCCGAGGCCGTAGATCAAGAGGTTGCGTTGGAGCAGCGCGCCGGCGCCGACGGCGCGGTAGGCAACGCCTTTCAGCGCCAGTGGGATCAGCGCGATGATGATGAGCGCGTTGAAGATGATCGCCGACAGGATGGCGCTCTGCGGACTCGACAGGTTCATGACGTTGAGCACGCTGAGTTGGGGGTAGAACGCCAGGAACATCGCCGGGATGATCGCAAAATACTTGGCGACGTCGTTGGCGATCGAGAACGTGGTCAGCGCACCGCGCGTCATCAAGAGCTGCTTGCCGATCTCGACCACCTCGATCAGCTTGGTCGGATTGGAATCGAGGTCGACCATGTTGCCGGCCTCGCGGGCGGCCTGGGTGCCGGTGTTCATGGCGACACCGACGTCGGCCTGCGCGAGTGCCGGCGCATCGTTGGTGCCGTCGCCGCACATGGCGACCAGCTTGCCCTTGGCCTGCTCGTTGCGGATCAGCTTGAGCTTGTCCTCCGGCGTTGCCTGCGCCAGGAAATCGTCGACGCCGGCCTCCGCCGCGATCGCAGCCGCCGTCATCGGATTGTCGCCGGTGATCATGATGGTGCGGATGCCCATGCGCCGAAGCTCGGCAAAGCGCTCGCGGATGCCGCCCTTGACGATGTCCTTGAGCTGGATGACGCCGAGCAGCTTGCCGTCCCTGGCGACGGCCAGCGGCGTACCGCCGGCCTTCGAGATATCATCGGCAATGGCCTGGATCTCGCGACCGAGATCCGACAGCGCGGCCGGCTGGATTGCCCGCGCCGCGTTACCGGAGGCAACGGCCAGCGGCGCGCCGCCGCCGACGTAATTCAGCATGGCATCGACCGCGCCCTTGCGTACCGACGAACTGCCGGCATCGACGCCGCTCATGCGGGTCTGCGCGGTGAACGGGATGAAAGTGGCGCCAAGCTCGGCCATGTCGCGGCCACGGATGCCGTATTTCTCCTTCGCCAGCACGACGATGGAGCGGCCCTCCGGTGTCTCATCGGCGAGCGAGGCGAGTTGGGCCGCGTCCGCCAGTTCCTGCTCGGTAACACCGCGCACAGGACGGAAGGCCGTCGCCTGCCGGTTGCCGAGCGTGATGGTGCCGGTCTTGTCCAGCAGCAGCGTGTCGACGTCACCGGCAGCCTCGACGGCGCGGCCGGACATCGCCAGCACGTTGAAGCGCACCAGGCGGTCCATGCCGGCGATGCCGATCGCCGACAACAGCGCGCCGATCGTGGTCGGGATCAGCGTCACGAACAGGGCGACCAGCACGATCACTGAGATCGAGCCGCCGGCATAGGCCGCATAGCTCGGGATGGTGACGGTGGCGAACACGAAGATGATGGTGAGACCGGCGAGCAGGATGTTGAGCGCGATCTCGTTCGGGGTCTTCTGCCGCTCGGCGCCCTCGACCAGCTTGATCATGCGATCGATGAAAGTCGAGCCCTGGGCTGCGGTGATGCGGACGCGGATCCAGTCCGACAGCACCTGCGTGCCACCGGTGACCGCAGAGCGGTCGCCGCCGGATTCGCGGATCACGGGTGCGGATTCGCCGGTGATGGCGGCCTCGTTGACGGAGGCGACGCCCTCGATCACCTCGCCGTCGGAAGGAATGGTGTCACCGGCCTCGACCAGCACGATGTCGCCGACCTTGAGGCTCGTGCCAGGCACGAGCTTGAAGGGCTGCTCGGCACCGGTCAGGAGCTTGGCCTGGCTTTCGGTGCGGGTCTTGCGCAGCGATTCGGCCTGCGCCTTGCCGCGGCCTTCGGCCACCGCTTCGGCGAAATTGGCGAACAGCACCGTGAACCAGAGCCAGACGATGATCTGGAAGGTGAAGCCGAGGCTGGCACCGCCGGTGACGACGTCACGCAGGAAGATCACCGTGGTGAGCGCAGCCACGACCTCGACCACGAACATGACAGGGTTCCTCACCATCAGCCGCGGATCGAGCTTGGTGAAGGAGGCGCTGATCGCGGGCATCACGATTCCGGGATCGAGCATTGCCGACATCGGCGCACGTTTTTGCAGTTTCAACGTATCCATGGAGGCCACTCCAACAATCAGAACAGGTTGCCGGCGTTCATCGCCAGATGTTCGACGATCGGGCCGAGCGCGTGCGCCGGGAAGAAGGTCAGGCCGCCCATGATCAGGATGACGCCGACGACGAGGCCGACGAACAGGGCGCCGGTGGTCGGGAACGTGCCCATGGACGGTGGAATCGACTTCTTCTCCGCAAGCGATCCCGCGATCGCCATGGCCGGGACGATCATGAAGAAGCGGCCGACGAACATCGCGCTTGCCAGCGTCAGGTTGTAGAACAACGTGTTGCCGGTGAGCCCGGCGAAAGCCGAGCCGTTGTTGCCGGCCGCCGATGTGAAGGCGTAGAGCACTTCGGTGAAGCCGTGCGGTCCGGCATTTGCCATGGAGGCGACTGCCGCCGGATAGACCACGCCGACGGCGGTCCAGCCGAGGATCATCAGCGGCAGCACCAGGATGGCCAGCATCGCCATCTTGACCTCGCGCGCCTCGATCTTCTTGCCGACATATTCCGGGGTGCGGCCAACCATCAGTCCTGCGACGAAGATCGCGAGAATGACGAACAGCAGCATGCCGTACATGCCGGCGCCGACGCCACCGACAATGATTTCGCCGAGCTCGATGTTGATCAGCGGGATCATGCCGCCGAGGGCGGTAAAACTGTCATGCATCGCATTGACCGCACCGCAGGAGGCAGCGGTGGTGACGACGGCGAACAACGAGGACGCCACGATGCCGAAGCGGACCTCCTTGCCCTCCATGTTGCCGCCGGTCAGACCCAGCGCATGGAGCGTCGAGGTGCCGTGCGCCTCCGCCCAATAGGTGATGGCGACGCCGGCCAGAAACAGCACGCCCATCACGGAGAGGATCGCCCAACCCTGCCGCTGGTTACCGACCATGCGGCCGAATACGTTGGTGAGCGCGGCGCCGAGCGCGAAGATCGAGAGCATCTGCACGAAGTTCGACAGCGCGGTCGGATTCTCGAAGGGGTGCGCGGCGTTGGCGTTGAAGAAACCGCCGCCATTGGTGCCGAGCATCTTGATCGCAACCTGCGAGGCGACCGGCCCGACCGCGATGGTCTGCTTGGCGCCTTCGAGCGTGGTCGCCTCGATGTACGGCCCGAGCGTCTGCGGCATGCCCTGCCAGACCAGGAACAGCGCATAGACGACGCAGATCGGCAGCAGCACGTAGAGCGTACACCTGACGACGTCGACCCAGAAATTGCCGACCGTGCGCATCGAGGCGCGCGAGAAGCCGCGGATCAGGGCCATCGCCAGCGCGATGCCGGTCGCGGCCGACAGGAAGTTCTGGTGCGTCAGGCCGAGCATCTGCACGAGATAGGACAGCGTGCTCTCGCCGCCGTAGTTCTGCCAGTTGGTGTTGGTGATGAAGGAGACCGCGGTGTTGAAGGAGAGATCCTCGGCGACCGCGCTCTGCCCGGCCGGATTGAAGGGCAGCACGGCCTGAAGCCGCATCACGCCGTAGATGATGAGGAAGCCGCCGACATGGAACAGCAACATGGCGACCGTGTAGGTCAGCCAGTGCTGCTCGCGCTTCTCGTCGACGCCGGAGATCCGGTAGATGCCGGCCTCGATCCGGCGCAACACCGGCGACAGGAACGTCCGCTCGCCGCTGAAGACGCACGTCATGTACCAGCCCAGCGGCTTGGTCAGCGCGACGATGATGGCACAATAGAGAATGATCTGGAGCCAACCGATCACGGTCATGGAGAGAGCCTTTGTGGAATCGTTTGAGCGGCGCCCGCTCAGAACCGTTCGGGCCGCAACAGCGCGTAGGTGAGATACATCAGGAGGCCGAACGAGACGGCGCCCGCGAGCGCATAATCGAAGATCATGGCCCGCTCCGTCACAGCCGCTCGCAGGCGTAGGTGTAGCCGACCGCAAGCGCGAAGAAGGCAAAGCCCAGCGCCAGCATCAGAATGTCCATCATGGAGATGATCCTCGTCTGTCCCTATGCCCGGCAATTATTCTCGGCCTGCCGGCAGCACGACGCTGACGTGCCACTGCGGACATAGGTTTTCGAGACGGAGGCCGCGGCGAAGTTATAGGAATCTCATAAAGGCCTGCGAGCTGGCTTGCCGTGTTTGGTCAGGCAAGCGCATCCGCGCCTTTATGAAATCCTTATATCTTCAGCCCCTTTCTCACCTCGTTTTCAAATGCCGTTCCAGCCATCTTGGACACGCCGGCCGACTGACCGACGCAGATGTCCACGAGGTCTAAGTGACCGCCGCTCTCGAACGCCGTGATCTGCTCTTGCTGGGTGAACGCATTCGCGCCGCGAGTGCAGTGACTCGGCCGTTGATGATCGAGATCATCGATACGGCGTGCCGACGCTTCCCCTCGCTCAGGCAAAGCGCAGGCACCGCGCGCGTCATGAGCCTGATCGACGTCGAGGCTTGGGCCGATGCCGCGCTCACATTGATGGAGCTCGAGCTGCCGCTTTGGCAAGTCCGCCGTATCGCCTATGACGATGGGGAGTGGCATTGCGCCCTGTCGCGCCAACGCGAACTGCCGGACTGGCTGGACTCGGCGGTCGAGGCCCGCCATGCCGACCTTGCGCTCTCTCTGATGTCGGCCTTTGCCGAGGTGCAGGTGCGGACCGCGGAGGCAGCCCGGCCGAGCGTTCCCTCTGTTCGTCCGGTCCGCGATCCGCTCTACGAGCCGATCGGCTGCGACAATGTCGGTTAAACCCGCATGCAGACCGGCAGGCGAAATCTGGAGCGGGTGGTCACCGTTATCGTCTTGACGATGACGCTGAGCATGATCTGGGGCGCCGTGCTGACGCTCGTGATCGCGCTGGCAGCACGGGGCCTGGGCGTTTAGGGTCGCGCCGCCGCGCGCGGCAACTGCACGCGAGCTGACCATGGCTGCCTTTGAAGCGAGCAACCGCGCGCGCAGCGCAGCCGCAATGCCCGGTTGAGGCCAGCTATCCCGCAGAAAGGGCCTGCCCGATCTGGCGCAATTTCACGGAACCGTGTAGAGCGGTTTCATGAGCACAAGCAGCGTCAATGTCGTCGCCCACCCCCTGGTCCAGCACAAGCTCTCCTTGATGCGGGAGAAGGACCGCTCGACCAAGAGCTTTCGCGAGATCCTGAACGAGATCGGGATGCTGCTCTGCTACGAGGTGACGCGTGACCTGCCGCTGGAGCTGGCCGAGATCGAGACGCCGATCGCGCCGATGCAGGCGCCGAAGATCGCCGGCAAGAAGCTCACGCTGGCGCCGATTCTGCGCGCGGGCGTCGGCTTCCTCGACGGCATGCTGGCGCTGATGCCCTCGGCGCGCATCGCCCATATCGGGCTCTACCGCGACCCCGAGACGTTGCAGGCCGTGGAATATTACTTCAAGGCGCCGCAGGATCTGTCCGATCGCACCGTGATCCTGATGGATCCGATGCTGGCCACCGGCAATTCGGCCTGCGCCGGCGCGTCCCTGCTCAAGGCGCGCGGCGCCCGCGACATCCGCTTCGTCTGCCTCTTGGCCGCGCCCGAGGGCATCGCGAAGTTCCAGAGCGAGCATCCCGACGTGCCGGTCTGGACCGCCGCGATCGACGAGCGGCTCAACGACCACGGCTACATCGTGCCGGGCCTGGGCGATGCCGGCGACCGGATGTTCGGCACCAAGTAGACAGCTTCGCGCGATCGGGTTACTCCGATTGCCATGCTGACCGACAGATTTTCGCTGCAATCGCTGATCCGGACCGAGGCCGCCAGTCCCGTCTTCGTGTTCGACGGCACGCCGGTCACGCCCGCAGAGTTCTCAGAAAGGATCGAGCAGACCGCCGCCTGGCTCGCCGCGCACGGAATCGGCAGGGGCGACGTCGTCGCGGTCTGGCTGGTCAACCGGATCGAATGGCTCGCACTGTTGTTCGCCGCCGCCCGCCTGGGCGCGGTCGTTGCCGCCGTCAATACGCGCTATCGCGGCGCGGAAGTCGCGCATCTGCTTCGGGTGTCCGGTGCCAAGCTGATGGTGCTCGAAGCCGCGTTCCGCTCGATCGACTTTGCCGCCATTCTCGCCGATATCGCCAAGGACGAGGTGCCCGCACTGCGACAGCTCGCGGTGGTCGGCGCGGATGCCATCCCGGCGCACTGGCCTTGTGTGCGGTTCGATGCCTTCGAGCGGCCCTATCCGCCCGCCCCGCCGGCTCAGGACGACATCGACCTGCCGGTACTGCTCTACACGACATCGGGCACGACCAAGGGCCCGAAGCTCGTCGCCCATTCGCAGCGGACGCTGGCAACGCACGCCGCTTCCGTTGGCAAGGCACTCAAGCTTGATCCACAGCGCCATTCGCTGCTAGCGATGCTGCCGTTCTGCGGCACGTTTGGCATGACGAGCCTGCTCGGTTTCATCGCAGCGGGCGCGACCATTCATGTGCTCGACGCCTTCGAAGCGGCGCCGGCGGCGAAGATCCTCAGCGCGTGCAGGATCACGCACTCCTTCGGCTCGGACGAGATGTTCCGCCGCATCCTCGCGCTCACCGATGCACCACGTCCGTTTCCGCATCTCGAAATCTGCGGCTTCGCCGCGTTCCAGCCCGGCTGGCGCGAGCTGGCCGCGGAGGCCGAGGCGCGCGGCATGTCGCTGTTCGGCCTCTACGGGTCGAGCGAGGTGCAGGCGCTGTTCTCGATCGGCCGCGGCAGCGATGCCTTCGCCAACCGCATCGAAGGCGGCGGCTGGCCGATGTCGCCGGACGCGAAAGTCCGCGTCCGCGATGTCGAGACCGGCGAGCTTGCGGACAGCGGCGTTTCCGGCGAGATCGAGATCAGCGCGCCGTCGCGCTTCCTCGGCTACTTCAACAATCTCGAGGCGACGCGCGAAGCGATCACCGCCGACGGGTTCTTCCGCACCGGCGACATCGGCCACCTGCGCGGCGATGGCTCCTTCGTCTACGAGACGCGCGCAGGCGATGCGATGCGGCTCGGCGGCTACCTGGTCGCGCCCGGCGAAATCGAAGACGAGCTCAAATCGTGCGCTGGGGTGGCCGACGCTCAGGTCGTTGCGGTCGATCTTAGGGGTCAGGCACGCTGCGTCGCCTTCGTGATCCCGGCTGGAGAGCCACCGCGACAGGACGCGCTGACTGCCCATCTGCGCGAGCGGCTCGCCGGCTACAAGGTGCCGGCGCGGATCTATGTCGTGGACGCCTTTCCCGTCACCGACAGTGCCAATGGCGTCAAGATCCAGCGCGCCAGGCTTCGTGGCATGGCCATGGAACGGATCGCCGCCGAATAGGCCAGCCTGTTTGGTTGCGCCACAAGACTCGTTCAGTAGGACTTCGCGAGCCCCAGCACCTTTTCCGCGATGAAGCTGAGAGCGAGCTGCGGGCTGACCGGCGCGATGCGCGGGATCAGGATCTCGCGCAGGTACCGCTCGACGTGGAATTCCTTGGCGTAGCCAAAGCCGCCATGGGTCATCACGGCCTGCTCGCAGGCCGAGAAACCGGCTTCGCCGGCGAGATACTTTGCCGCATTGGCTGCGGCGCCGCAGGGCATGCCCTTGTCGTATTGCCAGGCCGCCGACATCACCATCAGCCAGGCCGCCTCGAGCTCGACCCAGTTCACCGCCAGCGGATGCTGGATGCCCTGGTTCTTGCCGATCGGGCGGTTGAACACCACGCGCGTCTTGGCGTACTCGGTCGCGCGCGACAGCGCGAGCTTGCCGAGCCCCACGGCCTCCGCCGCGATCAGGATACGCTCCGGGTTCATGCCTTCGAGGATGTACTGGAAGCCTTTGCCTTCCTCGCCGATCCGATCCTCCATCGGAATTTCAAAGTCCTCGAAGAACAGCTCGTTGGAATCGACGATCTTGCGGCCCATCTTCTCGATCTCGTGCACCTTGATCCTGTTGCGGTCGAAATCGGTGTAGAACAGGCTGAGGCCGTGGGTCGGCGAGCGCACCTCTTCCAGCGGCGTGGTGCGCGCCAGCAGCAGGATCTTGTGCGCGACCTGCGCGGTCGAGATCCACACCTTCTGACCGTTGACGATGTAGCGGTCGTTCTTGGCGACCGCGCGGGTCTTGAGCTGCGTGGTGTTGAGGCCGGTGTTGGGCTCGGTGACAGCGAAGCAGGCTTTCTCGCGGCCCTCGACCATCGGCGGCAGCATGCGCCTGCGCTGCTCCTCGGTGCCGAATACGACCACCGGATTGAGCCCGAATACGTTGATATGCACGGCCGACGCACCGGACATGCCGGCGCCGGACTCCGCGATGGTGCGCATCATGATCGCGGCTTCCGTGATGCCGAGCCCGGAGCCGCCATACTCCTCCGGCACGCAGATGCCGAGCCAGCCGGCATCGGCCAGCGCCTTGTGGAAGTCGTGCGGGAAGCCGCCGTCATGGTCCTTCTTCAGCCAATAGGCGTCGGGAAAGCCTTCGCAGATCTTGGCGATGGCGTCGCGAATGGCTTCCTGCTGATCGGTGAGCGCGAAATCCATGTTCTTGATCTCCTTATTGGGAGCAGCGGCGACTCACGGGCCCGATCTTGAGGCGAGTTGGAAAATGACCGTGGCAGCCGCGACCGCGCGCAATCTCTCTTCTCTTCGCGTGCCCCACCCAAAAGGCCATGGCCGATTGCTGCGCCGGACGTTCCCTCGGTTGCGTTCTTTAGCTGGAAAAACTGAATACAGATACGTGAATTTGTCTGCCAACTGTGTGTACCATGCATAGGGTCATGCGGCGCGACTGTGCGAGCGCGCTGTTATTTCGCAGGGAGGGAAACCGCGATGGCCGGACTTTATTACGAGGATTTTTCCGTGGGCCAGGAGTTCAGGCATCCGCTGACCCGGACCGTCACGGAGATGGACAACACCATGTTCAGCCTGCTGACACTCAACCCCCAGCCGCTGCACATCGACGCGCATTTCTCCGAAAAGACCGAATTCGGCCAGCGCATTTTCAACAGCCTTTACACCCTCGGCATCATGATCGGCATGACAGTCTATGATACGACCCTGGGGACTACCGTTGCCAATCTCGGCATGACCGACGTCACTTTTCCAAAGCCTGTCTTCCATGGCGATACGTTACGGGCAACGACGAAGGTGCTTTCGTTGCGGGAATCGAAATCGCGCCCCAGGGCGGGCATCGTCGAGTTCGAGCACCACGCTCTTAACCAGAACGACGAGGTCGTCGGCAAATGCCGGCGCATGGCGATGATGCACAAGAGGCCAGTCTGATGCGTTCGATGCTGTTCGTGCCGGGTGATTCCCCGCGCAAATTCGAGAAGGCGAGCGAAGGCAAGGCCGACGCGCTGATCATCGATCTCGAGGACTCCGTCGTCATCGAGAAGAAGGACGAAGCGCGCGGGTTGACGCTGGCGATGCTGAAGGGCTCTCGCGGCCCGCACCAGCTCTATGTCCGCGTCAACGCGCTCGACACCGGCATGACGCTCGCCGACCTCGCGGCGGTGATGCCCGGCAAGCCCGACGGCATCGTGCTGCCGAAATCGCAAGGCGGCGACGATGTGCGGCAGGTGGCAACTTGGCTCGAAGCGTTCGAGGCGGCGTCTGGCATCAGGGTCGGCACGACGCGTATCGTCTGCGTCGCGACCGAGACCGCGGGCTCGATCTTCGGCCTCGGCAGCTACAAGGGATGCTCCCCGCGCCTCGCCGGCCTGATGTGGGGCGCGGAAGACCTCTCGGCCTCGCTCGGCGCCACCGAGAAAGCCTCGGGCGGCGTGTTCCACAGCCCCTATCGGCTCGCGCGCGATCTCTGCCTGATGGCGGCGGCGGCGGCCGAGGTCGCACCGATCGATACCGTCTATACCGACATCGACAATCTCGCCGGCCTCGAAGCCGAAACGCGCGCGGCACGGCGCGACGGTTTTTCGGCCAAGGCCCTGATCCATCCCAAGCATGTCGATATCGTCAACGCGGCCTTCGAGCCGACCGACGCCGAGCGCACATGGGCTACGAGGGTGATCGCCGCGTTCGCGAGCAATCCCAATTCCGGCACGCTGCGGCTCGACGGCCAGATGATCGACAAGCCGCATCTTCGCGCCGCGAAGAAGATCCTCGGCCAAGCCTAGATCAGGACGCAAGCCTCGCCATGATCGTGCGCCAAGCCGCGCTGATTGCGCGGACTATCGATCGGCCTCAGTCGAATCCCTGAACGGGCGGCGTCGAGGTTTGCGGCGGCACGGCGGGCGCGGCTTGAACCGGCGGCGTCGGATTGCCGGCAGCTCTCATCTGGCCGTTGGCAGCCATCGCCTCGCGCGCGGGCGGTGGGACGCGGGTCGCGGCCGCGCGACGCGGCGGCTGGCGGTGCCTTGCCGACTGCGAACCTCTCATGCCCCAGGATCGGGCGATCGAAGGTCCGGCGGTGTAGCCGACCAAAGCTCCCGCGACGGCTCCGACCGGGCCTAGCACGACCGCACCGGATAAGGCGCCGAGCGCTGCATCGCCCGCGCGCTCCTGCGCAACTGCGCTCGCGGGCACGCAAGCCAGCATTGCAATGGCGGTGATCAGAGCCTTGTTCATCGGAGTGCCTCCCTCGCGGGAGATCACTCCTGCTCAAATATGGCCGTACGAAGTCGCTTGCCGGCCAACAAGGGGCAATCGACCATGGAACTCGCCGTTCCCAGCTTGCACCCTCAACCGGGGTTGCAAGCCGGCCAGTCAGCGCAACTGCTACACGATCTTGATCGACATGTCCGGCAGGCCCTCGAGCTTGCACACGAGCACGTCGCCCTTCACCACCGGGCCGACATTCTCCGGCGTGCCGGAATAGATGATGTCGCCGGCCTTCAGCTCGAACGCTTCCGACAGCTTTGCGATCTGCTCGGCGACGCTCCAGATCATCTTGCTGAGATCGGAGTTCTGCCGGACGGTGCCGTTCACCGCCAGCGAGATCGCACCCTTCTCGAAATGGCCGGTCTTGCTTGCCGGATGAATCGGACCGAGCACGGCAGCATGATCAAAGCTCTTGCCGATCTCCCAGGGCTTCTTCTCCGCGGCCATGCCGTTCTGGAGATCGCGCCGGGTCATGTCGAGACCGAGCGCATAGCCGTAGACATGGTCGAGCGCCTTCTCGACGGGAATGTTGGTGCCGCCGGATTTCAGCGCCGCGACCAGTTCGACCTCATGATGATAGTTCTTGGTCAGCGACGGATAGGGATGATCGGCGACCTCGCCGACCGCGACGTTCTGGATCGCATCGGTCGGCTTCTGGAAGAAGAACGGCGGCTCGCGGTTTGGATCCGAGCCGCGCTCGATCGCATGCGCCGCGTAATTGCGCCCGATGCAGTAGATGCGGCGCACCTGGAACACTTGGGTCTCGCCGACGATCGGGATCATCACCATCGACACCGGGAAGATCGGCTTGGGCCCGGCTTGCGCGGCGGCCGGTGCGACGTCCGCCATGGTGGCCGCGGTCACGACCGCGGCGGTTGCGAGCAGATCGCGTCGCGTGGGTGAGGTCCTCTTCATCTCAGGTGCTCCCTTCGCCTTCTTGGGCGGCGTCATGCGCGCCGATCTGGCTGATAATCGATATCTGGTATGCCAGCAACACTGATCGGCGCGGCGACTGGTTGCCGATCGCAAGCACGAAATCCCCGACTTCGAGCGCGTCGCTGTCGCCGAAGGAAAGCGCCTTGAGCCCGGCCGGGTTCTGGATCTGGAGCACCGCGACATCCGTCGGCGGATCACGGCCCGATGACTTTGGCGGAAAACTGCCGGCCGTCCTTGGTCTGAACGGCGGAGGTACCTTCGACCACGTGATTGTTGGTCAGTACGTAGCCGCGCTGGCATCGACGATGACCCCGGAGCGGTCGCGTTGACCTCCTTCTCGATCTGCATGGGGACGTCGAAGAATTCGCGGAAGAGCGGGTCGCAATAGAGCGGATTATCCTCGCGCACGCGTCCATGCACGGAGATGTTGACGACGGCCGGCGTTACCTGGCGCACCAGCGGCGCCAGGGTCGGCACCGACCCACTCGTCTTCAGATCTGGGATTTGGCCAGTGGCCGGCTGCGACGCCGTGAGCGCCAGCACCAGCAACGCCAGAGAAAGCAAACGCACAGCATTCATCTTCGTCACCTGCCGCTTCGCCCGGGATTGCATGGAAGAGCTTTGTGGCTTCAGTCACGCGGCGCAGCGATGAGACCGGTCATGGCCAGAAACGGAACGGCCAAGGTCGCCGAGGCTTGGCCAAGCAGCACGAGCGCCAGAACGGTGTGCGTGAGCATCATGCTGCTCGCCGCTCCGCGGCGGCCCAGGGCCGCCGCAGCCGCATCGGGACGCCGCCGCCGCGCGGCGGGTCGTCATTGTCATTGTCGCCGTCGAGCTGGCGCAACGCCGTCAGAATATCGGCGAGTCGGACGGTCTGGCTCGTGCCCGGCATCTCGCGCAGAGCGGGACAGGATTCGACCGCGTATATGTCGGACGCCCAGGACGAGAGGATGATCCGTTTCTCCGGTGTGGAGAGCTCCTCAGCATTCAGGACGTCGGCAGGTGAGTCGTAATGGGCAGCGGGATGAAACAGCGGGTTGAGAGTGCCGGCATTGGTATTCACGTTGGTCATCGGTCGTGCCTCCCCTCATGCTCCTTTCCAAGGGACGGGTTTGTTGATGATGGACGGCGGCGCCCACCGCCGCCGCCCGTGGTTGCTAATGCGTATTGATTGCGATGCGCTTGACGCCTTCGCGTGCCTTCTCCGACTTCGGCAGCGATACGGTCAGGACCCCGTCCTTAAACGATGCCTCTGCCTTGTCTTCATCGACGTCCTCAAGCGGAATCTGCCGCTCGAAGGCGCCGTAGTAGCGCTCAGTGAAGTATTTGCCTTCGTGCTTGCGCTCATCCTTCTTCTCGCCGCGGATCGTCAGGACGCCCCTGGCGATTTCGATCTGGACGTCTTTCTCCGTCATCCCGGGCAGTTCCGCTGAGATCGTCAGCGTCTTGTCGGTGTCGCTGAGCTCGATCTTGGGCCAGCCGAAGCGCCCCTCCATGAGCGGCGACAGGCCGGGTCCGCCAAAGCCCCGGAACATATCGTCGAACAGACGGTTCATCTCGCGATGCAGCGTCATGAACGGATCGTAGTTGCCGCGCAACTGCACAAGTTCCTGGTTTCTCGACCAGGGAATAAGATCGCGAATAGCCATGGTGTTCTCCTTCATTCAACGGTCTCAGGAGCGCGGAGGCCACATGCCGTCCACGCTCCAAGACAACGCTTTGGACGAGCCTAAGCTGCTTTCTGCTGCTCGATCTGCGACGTAGGAGATGTGCAGCTCGCGATCTCGATCCGGCGCGGCTTCATGGCTTCCGGAACCTCGCGGACGAGGTCGATGATCAGGAGCCCGTCCTGGAACGAGGCCTGCTTCACCTGAACATAGTCGGCGAGATTGAACACGCGCCTGAAGGGGCGGGCGGCAATGCCCTGGTACAGGTATTCGCGCGCAGCAGTCTCGGGCTTCTTGCCCTCGATGGTGAGCGCGTTCTGTTCGGCCGTCACCGCGATGTCGTTAACGCCGAACCCCGCCACGGCAAGGCTGATCCGGTAGTGGTCTTCACCGGAACGCTCGATGTTGTAGGGGGGATAGTTGTCCTCGGTCGCCTGGCGCAGCGTGCTGTCGACGAGGTCGGCCAGGTGGTCGAAGCCGATGGTGGAGCGCCACAAAGGCGCGAAATCAAAATTGGTCCTCATAACCAAGTCCTCCAAAGAGCAAGATGGATACGAAGGAGCGCAAGGCGGGGGTTTCAGACGGGTCCGAAAAGACCAGCCCGGCGCCCGTGCCGGACCCGATTCTGGCATCCGGCACACCGCTCTCGCGGCGAAAGACGACTTAGAAAAACGGATATCGATTTCAAGGGGGCTGCCAGAAATTTTTTCGCCCTACCCGCGTTGATCGTCGGCTGTCGGGCTCGTCCCAACAGGCCCTCGCAACGGGTTCTCCAGGCGCCCCGGCGCGGATGCCCCGGAAGCTCTCGGCGGCGACGGCAAAGGAAGATAGAAATGTCGATTTAGGCAAGGGCCGGGGGGCCTTATGCATGTGGACCCGCAGCGGGCATGAATATCATGCATGATCGACAAGGCTCCCGAACGCGCAGGACCACTTGCGCAGCAGCAGGGGCGATGACGATTGCGCTGCTCGCGGCCGCAACGTTGTGCGCGGCGCGCGCCGACGACAGCACCGTCGCGGCAGCGCAGTTGAAGGCGGTCGCAACGATCGATACGCGCTTTCAGTCCTACAACATCGAGATGGTGGAGGTGACCGGCGGAAGGTTCTGGAAGCCCTATCCGCGAACGGCACGAGGCTTCGACCAGCTGGATCGTTACAGCGCAAGACCGCCGATCGATCTGGCCAATGCACGCCTGCGCCTGCTCGCGGCCGCCTTGTCGCCGGCCTATCTGCGCGTCAGCGGAACCTGGGCCAATGCAACGTTCTTTGCCGAGGCGCCAGGAAAGCCGCCACCGGGGTTCAACTCCGTGCTCAGCCGCACGCAGTGGCGCGGCGTCGTCGAGTTCGCACGTGCGGTCGATGCAGAGATCGTCACCTCCTTTGCGATCAGTCCCGGCAACCGCGATGCCGACGGCATATGGAAGCCGGACCAGGCGCAGCAGCTGATCGACACCACGCGCGCGCTGGGCGGCCGTATCGCCGCCGCAGAATTCATGAACGAGCCGACGCTCGCAGCGACCAACGGTGCACCGGCCGGCTATGACGCGACCGCCTATGGCCGCGACTTCAAGGTCTTCCGCGACTGGATGCGACGCGCCGCGCCGGAGACGCTGATCCTCGGCCCAGGCTCGGCCGGCGACGCACCATCACCATCCGGCGCGGCCATCACAACGCGCGACCTGCTCGCCGCATCCGGACCCGGCGTCGATCGCTTCTCCTATCATCACTACAACACGATCTCGCCACGCTG
Organism: Bradyrhizobium sp. SPXBL-04; assembly: GCF_051853035.1. Lineage (NCBI taxonomy): Bacteria > Pseudomonadati > Pseudomonadota > Alphaproteobacteria > Hyphomicrobiales > Nitrobacteraceae > Bradyrhizobium > Bradyrhizobium sp. SPXBL-04. The sequence continues at coordinate 7,396,177 of NZ_CP182472.1, forward strand.
CGGCGGGCACGATGATCCGGCGCAGGCGCTCTCAGAGGAATGGCTGGCGCGCACGGATGCGACACTCAAGATCTACCAAGCCCTGCGCGACGCCTTCGAACCGGGCAAGCCGATCTGGCTGACCGAGACGGCTGATGCGGCCTGCGGCGGCGGCCGATGGGACCAGACCTTTCTCGACACCTTCCGCTATCTCGACCAGCTCGGACGCCTGGCGAAGGCCGGCGTCCAGGTGGTGATGCACAATACGCTGGCCGCCAGCGATTACGGTCTGCTCGACGAAGCAACGTTCCGGCCGCGGCCGAGTTACTGGGCTGCGCTGCTCTGGCGCGGGCTGATGGGAACGATCGTGCTCGACGCAGGCAAGGCCGCTTCGTCTGATCTTCATCTCTACGCGCATTGCCACCCGGCCATGGCGGGCGCGGTGTCGCTGCTCGCCATCAACGCCTCGCGCAGCACAGCGCACCCGCTGACGCTCTCGGATTCTGCCGAGCGGTACACACTGCACGCGGTGCGGCTCCAGGGCCCGACCGTGCAGTTGAACGGCAAGACGCTCACGCTGACTGCCGATGGCATGCTGCCCAGGCTCGAGGCGCAGGCAACACCGGCGGGAGCAATCCGGCTTGCGCCAGCGACCATCACCTTCCTGGTGATTCCGAACGCGGCAAATCCCGCCTGCTTGTCGCGACGCTCAGGACCTCAGTGACTCGCGCGCCGTCTCCGGTGCCATCAGCGTTGCGATGATCGTGACGATCGACAGCGCGACGATGTAGACCGACACCGCCCAGTACGAGCCGGCCCATGCCAGCAGCGCGGCCGCAATCAACGGCGAGAAGCCGCCGCTCAATGCCGCCGCGACGTTGGCGCCGAGCGAGGCGCCGCTGTAGCGCACCTGGGTGCGGAACAGCTCCGGCATGAACGCGGCCTTTGGCCCGAACAGCAGCGCATGGGTCAGCGTCATGGTGACGACGAGCGCCAGGGTGATCAGCGCCGGCTCCCTGGTGTCGAGGAACCAGAACAGCGGGAACGCCAGCGCCACCGAGAACACGCCGCCGGCGAGATACAGCGCCTTGCGGCCGAAGAGGTCGGAGAGCCAGCCGGCGAGCGGCAGCGTCGCGAACTCGACGATGGCGGCACAGACGACCGCATCGAGGATCACCTGCCGCGGCAGTCCGAGCTTCGTCGTGGCGTAGACCACGGTGAAGACGGTGAGGAGATAAGCGAGCCCGACCTCCGATACGGTGATGCCGATCGCCAGCAGAAAGCTGCGCCAGTCGCGGCGCAGCACCTCGAGGACCGGCTGCGCCAGCACCTCCTTGCGCTCGACCACCTCCTTGAAATGCGGCGTTTCCGCCAGCTTGAGCCGCACGATGAATCCGATGCCGACGAGCAGAATGCTGATCAGGAACGGCACGCGCCAGCCCCAGCTCAGGAAGTCGGCCTCGGGCAGTTTCGTCATCAGGCCGAAGATGCCGGTCGAGGCGGCGACGCCGACGGGAAAGCCGACCTGCACCAGGCTGCCGTAAAAGCCGCGGCGATTGCCGGCGTGCTCGATCACCATCACCACCGCGCCGCTCCATTCGCCCCCGAGGCCGATGCCCTGGACGAAGCGCAGGCAGACCAGCAGGATCGGCGCCCAGACGCCGATCTGGCTGTAGGTCGGCAGGCAGCCGATCAGGAAGGTGCCGAGCCCCATCGCGATCATGGTCGCGACCAGCATGGTCTTGCGGCCGAGCCGGTCGCCGTAATGCCCGATGATTGCGCCGCCGATCGGCCGCGCCACAAAGCCGACCGCATAGGTCGAGAACGCCACGAGCGTGCCGACGAAGGGATCGAAGCTCGGGAAGAACAGCTTGTTGAAGACGAGCGCCGCGGCGGTGCCGTAGATCAGGAAGTCGTACCATTCGATCGCGGTGCCGAGCGCGCTCGCCCACACCACATGCGCCGTCGTCGATTTCTCCGCCGAAGCGGAGAGCCCCGTTGCTGCCGGCATGCCCTGCCCCCAAAGATTCCGGACGGCATCATGAATAATCGCGCCGACGCTTGCAACCTGCCCGCGCATTCGATTGCTCTTGTGCCCCGGACGCTGCGCAGCACGAAGTGATGCGCTGCAGAGCCGGGGCCCATGCGGCCTCGCGCAATCCGTGTCGTATGGGTCCCGGCTCTGCGCTGCAACGCTAAGGGGCGTTGCATCGCGTCCGGGACACGAGAGTGTCGGGTACCGCTGCTTCGACAACCGTCATTGCGAGGAGCCCTTGCGACGAAGCAATCCAGACTGCGTCCACGGAGGGATTCTGGATTGCTTCGCTGCGCTCGCAATGACGGGTGGTGACAGTTGCGGGCACATCTCCGCTGAGTCGTCGCGGCCGTCATGGAACCCAGCCCTGCGCTTTATTCGCCATTGACAAATACATTCGTCAATATCTAATTTGCCGTCAGAACAACCCGCCGCGCTAAGCGGCCGATAAGAGAGGGAACCACAATGAAAGGGCTTCTGGCCTGCGCCATGCTCGCGGCCATGACTTCAGCTGCCATGACCACAGCGGCCACTGCGCAAGTCTCCGACGACGTGGTGCGGATCGGCGTGCTGACGGATCTGTCGAGCTGGGGCCGCGACAATAGCGGACCGGGCTCGGTCGAAGCGGCGAAGATGGCGGTGGAGGAATTCGGCCCGAGCGTGCTCGGCAAGTCGATCGAGATCATCAGCGCCGACCACCAGATGAAGACCGATGTCGGCGTGCAGATCGTGCGCGGCTGGTTCGACAACGGCAAGGTCGATGCCGTCGTCGACATTCCCAATTCCGGCATCGCGATCGCCGTCCACAACATGGTGCGCGAGCGGGGCAAGGTCGCCCTGCTCTCGGGCCCCGGCGCGAGCTCGCTGACCGACGAGCTGTGCAGCCCCAACACCGTGCACTTCACTTACGACACCTATGCCCTGTCGAAGGTGACGGCCTCCGCCGTGATCAAGGAGGGCGGCAAGTCCTGGTACTTCATCACCGCCGACTACGCCTTCGGCCAGCAGCTCGAGCGGGACGCAACCCGCTTCATCAACGAGATGGGCGGCAAGGTGCTCGGCGGCGTCAAGCATCCGACCAACACCGCCGATTTCTCCTCCTTCGCGCTCCAGGCCCAGAGCTCGAAATCCGATGTGGTCGCCTTCGCCAATGCCGGCCAGGACACCGACAACGCCATCAAGCAATCCGGCGAATTCGGCCTCGTCCAGGGCGGCCAGAAGCTGGTCGGCCTGTTGATGTTCGACACCGACGTGCACGCGATCGGCCTCAAGGCCGCGCAGGGCACCTACATGACCACGGCCTCCTACTGGGCCATGGACGAGGCGACCCGCGCTTGGTCGAAGAAGTTCTACGAACGCACCAAGGTGATGCCGACCATGATCCAGACCGGCGTCTACGGCTCGGTGCTGCATTATCTTAAGGCCATCAAGGCCGCCGGAACCGACGAGTCCGCCAAGGTGATGGCCAAGATGCGCGAGCTGCCGATCGAGGATACATTCGTCCATGGCGGCAAGTTGCGCGAGGACGGACGCGTCATCCGCGACATGTATCTCGCCAAGGTGAAAAAGCCCGAGCAGTCCAAGGAGCCGTGGGACTATCTGGACATCATCAAGACCGTGAAGGGCGAGGACGCCTTCCGCCCGGTCTCCGAGTCCAAATGTCCACTCTTGAAGAAGTGAGGCCCGCATGACCGGTAACGAGCGCAGCGCAATTGAGACTTACGAGTGCGATGTGCTCGTGGCCGGATCAGGCGCCTCCGGCATGTCGGCGGCAATCACGGCGCGTTCTCGCGGCCTCGACGTGCTCATTGTCGAGAAGGAATCGCGCTTCGGCGGCACCACCGCCCGCTCCGGCGGCTGGCTCTGGATCCCCGGCACCTCTCTTGCCAAGGCCTATGGCATCGAGGAAACACCGGAGCAGTCCCGCATCTATCTGCGGCACGAGGCCGGCAACAATTACGACGCCGCACGGGTCGATGCATTCCTGAGCGCGGGACCCGAGGCGGTCGATTTCTTCACCACCAAGACCGCGCTACGCTTCGACATGCCGCTGGTGTTTCCCGACTACCACGCCGAAGCACCCGGCGGCGCGCAGGGCGGCCGCTCCATGGTGACGCGCCCGTTCGACGGCCGCGAGCTCGGCGATCACATCAAGACGCTGGGCATGCCGCTGCCCGAGCTGACCGTGTTCGGCATGATGTTAGGCTCCGGCAAGGAGATCATCCACTTCATGCGCGTGACGAAGTCGCTGGCCTCCGCGGTCTATGTCGCCAAGCGCCTGTCGCGGCATTTCATGGACGTGCTGCGCTACGGCCGCGGCATGACCTTGACCAACGGCAATGCGCTGGCCGGACGGCTGGCAAAATCCGCGCTCGATCTGAGGATTCCGATGTGGCTGTCCTCGCCGGTGCGCGAGCTGACGGTCGAGAATGGCGCCGTCACCGGCGCGATCGTTTCGCGTGAGGGACGCGATGTGCGCGTCCGTGCGCGCCAGGGCGTCGTGCTCGCCTGCGGCGGCTTCCCGCACGATGTCGAGCGGCGCAGAAAGATGTTTCCACATGCGCCGACCGGCACTGAGCACTATTCGCCGGGACCGGCTGGCAACACCGGTGACGGCCTCCGCCTTGCGGAAAGCGCCGGCGGGCATGTCGAGGATCGCCTGCCGAACGCGGCCGCCTGGGTCCCGGTGTCGCTGACCACGCGCAAGGACGGCTCAAAGGGCGTGATGCCGCATTTCATCGACCGCGCCAAGCCCGGCGTGATCGCGGTGATGCGCGACGGCAGGCGCTTTGCCAATGAAGGCAATTCCTATCACGACTTCGTCCAGGCCATGATGAAGGCCGCCAAGCCCGGCGAGGAGATTGCCGCCTTCCTCGTCTGCGATCACAAGACGCTGCGCAAATATGGCCTCGGCTGCGTGCCGCCATTCCCGATGCCGCTTGGCCATCATTTGCGGACCGGCTACCTCATGCGTGGCGACACGCTGGAGGCACTGGCGGCGAAGGCCGGCATCGATGCCAAGGCGTTCACCGAGACCGTCAAGCAGTTCAATGCGACCGCGCCGCAAGGCCATGATGCCGCCTTTGGCAAGGGCTCGAAGGCCTATAATCGCTACCAGGGCGATGCCCTGCATGGCCCGAACCCCTGCGTCGCACCGATCGAGAACGGGCCGTTCTACGCCATCAAGATGGTGATCGGCGATCTCGGCACCTATGCCGGCATCGTCACCGACGAGAACGCGCGCGCACTGGACGCCGAAGGCCGGGTGATTCCCGGGCTCTATGCCGCCGGCAACGACATGGCGAGCATCATGGGCGGCAATTATCCCGGCGCCGGCATCACGCTTGGGCCGGCGCTGACCTTCGGCTACATTGCCGGACGACACCTGGCCGACAGCGCCGCCAAGCGCAAGGCGGCCTAAGCGGACGCACGCCAGGAGGCGCATGAAGAGGGAAAGCCGCGGCATCCAGTCGATCGAGGTCGGCGGAGAACTGCTCCGTGCGCTCGCAAGGAGCGGCGAGCCGATGATGCTGCGCGATCTCGCCCGCGAGGCCGGCATGACGCCGGCCAAGGCGCATCCCTATCTCGCCAGCTTCTCCCGTATCGGGCTGATCGAGCAGGACGAGACCACCGGCCGCTACGAGATCGGCGCGCTGGCGCTGGAGCTCGGCCTGATCAGCCTGCGCCGCCTCTCCGGCGTGCGCATCGCACGTCCCAAGATCGCGGCGCTCGCAAGCCAGATCGGCCACGCGGTCTCGCTCGCGGTCTGGGGCACACACGGTCCGACCGTGGTGCAACTGGAAGAGCCGGCCCAGCCCGTCCACATCGTGATGCGGGCCGGCTCGGTGATGGCGCTGCTGGAGACCGCAACGGGCCGTGCCTTCGCGGCCTTCCTGCCGGAGAAGACCATCAATGCCGCGCTCGAAAGCGGCCTCGACCGCCATGGCGTCGGGTACAATCCCAAGCGCGCGGTGAAAGGCGCGAAGGTCGCCGAGATGCTCGCTGAAGTCCGCAAGCATGGCCTCGCCCGCGCGCTCGGCGATCCCCTGCCCGGCGTCAATGCGTTCTCAGCACCGGTGTTCGATCATTCCGGCCATGTCGCGCTGGTCATCACCGCAATGGGACCGGAAGGCACCTTCGATGCGCGCTGGGACAGCCCGATCGCCCATGCGCTGCGCGACTGCGCCGGCGCCATCTCGAAGCGGCTCGGCCACGGCATGACGGTCGCGGCGGAGTGAAGGCCAAACTGCCCGCGTAGCAATAGCTGTCATGCTCCGCGAAAGCGGGGCATCCAGTACGCCGCGGCCCATCGGTTCTATCGCAGGCGTCACGGAGTACTGGATCGCCCGGTCAAGCCGGGCGACGACAGCGAGTGTGGGACGACCTTCCCAGCCCTACTTCTCCCTCACCGGCACCGTGTAGTTCAGGATCAGCCGCCCGCCATCTGGATAGATCGTCTGCCCGGTGATGTAGGACGCATCGTCGCTCGCAAGGAACGCCACGACCGACGCCACCTCGCTGGGCTCGCCGCCGCGGCCGGCGGGCGTGCGCGACAGCACGGTCTTGCGCGCATCCTCGGACGTGTAGATCGCCGAGGCCACCATATCGGTCAGGATCGTACCCGGACCGACCGCGACGACGCGGATGTTGTGCGGAGCGAGCGCGACAGCGGCCACCGACGTCAGTTGCTTCATGCCACCCTTGGAGATGGCGTAGGTTGCAAGCGTCGGAATCGCCAGCAGCGCGTTCACCGAGGACATGTTGATGATGACGCCCCCTCCGCCCTGCGCGATCATCTGCTTCGCGGCGGCCTGCACGCCGAAGAACGCACCTTTCAGATTGATGCCGATGACCTCGTCGAAATCCTGCTCGGAGATGTCGAGAATGTCCTGGTTGCGGGCCACGCCCGCGTTGTTGACCATGATGTCGAGCCGGCCGAACTCCCGGACTGCTGTGGCGACCGCGCGATCGACGTCCGCGCGCCGCGCGACGTGGCACGGCAGGGCATACAGCTCCTTGGGCTTGCCCAGCTCGTTGACCGTCTTCTCGAGCGCATCCGTGTCGACGTCGGAGATGACCACCTTGACGCCGTCGTCCAAGAATCTCTTCGCGCAGGCCTTGCCGATGCCGCGCGCCGCGCCGGTGATGACGGCGACCTTGCCGGATAGTTTCATGGGTTCGCTCCAGGACTTGTGACGATCTTACGAACGCGTTCACGCAAAGACGCGCGGGCGCAGTCCAGCATGAAACCAGGTGATCATGGAATAGATGTCGTAAACCGGCAATCCGACCTCGGCCTGAAGCGCGGCCGCGTAAGGCGGCATGTTGGTGCACTCAAGCACGATGGCGCCGACATCCGGGTTCCCAGCGACGAGCTGCTTGCCGGCCTCAACCACGTCTCGCTCGGCCTGCGCAACGTCCATGTCGTCCTTCTCGGCCTTGATCAGGACGCGGAAGAATTCCTTGCCGTTCTCGGTGCCGACCAGCGGCGTATCGAGCGGCACGCCGGCACCTTCGAGATGGGCGGGCGAGAGCGTCGAGCCCGACACGGTGACGAGGCCGACGCGCTTGCCCGGCGGCAAGGTCGCCTGCACCCACGGCACCTGCATCAGCGAGGAGGTCGCAACCGGCACGCCGACGGCGGCCGCGATCTCCTTCTGGAACAGCGACAGGAAGCCGCAATTGGTGGTGATCGCTTCGGCGCCGAGCCGCACCAGGTCCTTCGCCGCGTCGATGAAATCAGGCAGCAGGCCGGCCGCGCCCTTCAGCACCACCTTCTCCGGCGAGGCGCCGCTCACCACGCGATACAGCACGGGGAACGGCCAGGTCGTGCCATTGCCCATGTCGCCGGGAATGCGGGGAAAGCGCGCTTCCAGCATCAAGATGCCGAGCGGCGCGCCATAGATGGCCTTGCCGCCACGGGCGATTCGGGAGAATGAATTGGCTGGATGGGTCATGGTGCGTTCTCAGAGGAAACGATCGGGTGCGAACGGCGCGAGCGGAATCTCAGGCTGCTTGCCGCTGAGGAGCTGCGCGACGAGCCGGCCGGTACGCGCCGAGCCGACCAGGCCGACATGGCCATGGCCGAAGGCATAGACGATGTCGCGCGAGGCCCGCGCATAGCCGATGCAGGGACGTCCATCCGGCATGCTCGGCCGATGACCGAACCAGGTTTTGATGCGCGAGGCCGGAATGTCCTTCGGCAGTTTTGGGAACATGCTGAAGAGGTGATTGCGCAGAATCTCGGCACGCTTCCAGTTCGGCGCGGCCTCTAAGCCGGCGATCTCGACCGTGCCGGCGGCGCGCAGGCCCTTGTCGGTCCAGTTCACCACCATCTTCGCATCTGACGCCATCATCGAGCTGCGCGGACCCGTTTCAGGATTCTCGATCATGACGTGATAGCCACGCTCGGTCTCGAGCGGCAGCGGATCGCCGACCGACGCAGTCAATTGCTTCGAGCGGGCGCCCGCCGCCACCACGGCGGCATCGCAAGGGATCTCGCCGGTCTCGGTGACGACGGCGACGAGCGTGTTGCCGGAGAGCTTGAGACCCGTTGCCTTGGCCCGCACGTGCTTCGCACCGCTTGCCATCGCATGTTGCGCGAGGGCCGCGACATAGGCGCCGGGATTGCGGCAGCGGCCGGCCTCCTCCACCACCACACCAAACGTGTAGCGCGGATGCAGGTCCGGCTCGCGCTGGCGCATCTCATCGGCGTTGAGCTCGAGCCATTCGACACCGACCTTCTTGCGTAGATGCCAGCCGAGATCGTTGTCGAAATTGCCGCGCGACGGGAACACATGCATCACGCCGTTACGCTCGATCAATTCAGGCACGCCCGCCTCCTCCGCGAGCTTCTTGTGCAGAAGCGGTGCGTCCTTCAACAGATCGCGCAGCGCGAACGCCGTCTTCTCGACCCGCGCCTCCGTCCAACCCGAGAGCAGATATTTGATCAGCCAGGGCAGCGCCTTCGGCAAATACGACCAGCGGATCGCGAGTGGGCCGAGCGGGTCTATCAGATAACCCGGCACCTTCTTCCAGACGCCCGGCTCGGCCGGCGGGATCACCGAATGCGACGACAGCCAGCCGGCATTACCGTAGCTGGCCGCCTGCTCGCCACCGGGCTCGCCCGGATCGATCAACGTGACGCGATGGCCCTCGCGCAGCGCTTCAATGGCGCTGATCACGCCGACCGCGCCGGCGCCGATGATGGCGACGTGGCGGCCGGTCGCCATCGCTAAGCCTTCACCGCTGGCACAAAATCCTTGCCGACCGAGATCGCGCGCGGATCGATGATGCAGTGGAGGATGGACGGCTTGCCCGAGGCGAGCGCGCGCTCGAACGCGGGTGCGAATTCCTCGGTGCGCTCGACGCGCTCGCCATGGCCGCCGAACGCCTTCGCGTACATCGCGAAATCGGGGTTCTTGAGCTGGGTGCCGACGACGCGGCCGGGATAGTCGCGCTCCTGGTGCATACGGATGGTGCCGTATTGCGAATTGTCGACGACGATGACGATCAGCGGCGCATCGTACTGCACGGCGGTCGCGAACTCCTGGCCGTTCATCAGGAAGCAGCCGTCACCGGCAAAGGCGACGACGACGCGATCCGGGTATTGCCGTTTTGCCAGCACGCCCGCCGGCACGCCATAGCCCATCGAGCCCGAGGTCGGCGCAAGCTGCGCGGCAAAGCTGTGGAAGCGGTGATGACGATGGATCCAGCCGGCATAATTGCCTGCGCCGTTGCAGACGATCGCGTCCTTCGGCAGGCGGTCGCGCAGCCAGGTCATGACCTGGCCGTACTGGAACCTGCCCGGCAGCTCGCGCGCCTTCTCGGTCCAGGCAAGATAATCGGCATGTGCTTTCGCCGCTTCGCCCTTCCAGGCCACCGCACCCGAAGGCTTCAGCGTTTCGACCGCGGCGGCGAATGCGGCGGGCGTCGCCTGGATCGCAAGGGCCGGCTGATAGACGCGGCCGAGCTCTTCCGAGCCCGGATGCACGTGGATCAGCTTCTGCTGCGGGGTCGGAATGTCGAGCAGCGTGTAGGACGAGGACGGCATCTCCGACATGCGGCCGCCGATGAGCAGAATGACGTCGGCGCCCTCGATGCGCGCCTTCAGCCCCGGGCTCGGCCCGATGCCGAGATCGCCGGCGTAATGCGAATGGTCGGCGTCGATCAGCGAGGCCCGGCGGAACGAGGTCGCAACCGGCAGGTCGAACCGCTCGGCGAATCGCGCGATGCTCCTGGTTGCCTCGTCGGTCCAGCGCGAGCCGCCGAGGATGACGAGCGGCGCCTTGGCGGTGGCGAGCATGGCGCCGAGCTTTTCGATGTCGGCCGGCGCCGGCCAGCTCACCGCAGGCTCGATGCGCATGGCGTCCGCAACCGCCGCGGTCTCGGTCAGCATGTTCTCGGGCAGCGAGATCACCACGGGACCCGGGCGGCCCTGCATGGCGACGCGGAACGCGCGCGCCACCAGCTCCGGAATGCGATCGGGGCGATCGATCTCGACCGCCCATTTCGCCATGGTGCCGAACACCGCCTTGTAGTCGAGCTCCTGGAACGCCTCGCGCTCGCGCATGCCAGTGTCGACCTGGCCGACGAACAGGATCATCGGCGTCGAATCCTGCATCGCGATGTGGACGCCGTGGCTGGCATTGGTCGCGCCGGGTCCGCGGGTGACGAAGCAGATTCCGGGGCGGCCAGTGAGCTTGCCATAGGCCTCCGCCATCATCGCGGCGCCGCCTTCGGCGCGGCAGATCACGACGTCGATCGGGCTGTCATGCAGCGCATCGAGCGCCGCCAGATAGCTCTCGCCCGGCACGCAGGTAACGCGCTCGACCCCTTGCGCGACCAGCTGGTCGATCAGGATCTGGCCCCCGGTGCGGGTGTTGCGAATGGTCATGACGGCTCCCTCAAGGCTTTGGCGATGCGCCCGAGCGCCTCGCCATTATGTGCGGAATTGGCGTAGGACAGGCCGACAGGACGCGCAAGATCGAAAGGCTTCTCGCCGCCTGCGCAGGCGTCATGCCCGCCCTTGCCGTTTGCACTGATCGGGCTTTGAGGCCACGTCCGCGCAATCCCGGCCTCCGCCATGGGCCACACGTCAACCCGTCTATTTCCCCTGTCACGATGGCGAGCTTCGTCGTCTTCGTCTACGATCCGGCCGGACCAAATCGTCTGGAGCATGGGAATGCAAACCATCGGCCTGATTGGAGGCATGAGCTGGGAGAGCACCGCACTCTACTATAAGCTCATCAATGAGCGGGTCCGCGACCGCAAGGGCAAGCTGCATTCGGCGCCGCTGCTGATGTATTCCTACGATTTTCAACAGATCAAGGAAATGCAGTACGCCGATCGCTGGAGCGAGGCGGCGGCCAGCCTGGCGGAAGTCGCACGGCGGCTCGAAAGCGCCGGGGCCCGTGCGATCGTGTTGTGCACGAACACGATGCACAAACTGGCACCCGACATCATGTCGAGCTTGACCGTTCCATTCATTCACATCGGGGACGCAACGGCCCAGCGGATCCGGGCCAAAGGGTACCGGCGGCTCGGGCTGCTCGGCACGAAATTCACGATGGAGCAGGACTTTTACATCGACCGGCTGCGCGCGCATGATCTCGACGTCCTGGTTCCTCCCGCCGACGCCCGCGCCGACGTGAACCGCATCATCTACGATGAGCTGTGCCTTGGAACTGTCACCGCTCCCTCGCGCCGGCGCTATCAGGAGGTGATGGCAGCGCTCGTCACCGCCGGCGCGGAGTGCATCATCCTCGGCTGTACCGAGATCACGATGCTGGTCGGCCCGAACGACACCTCAGTCGAGACGTTCGACACGACGGCAATTCATGCCGAGACGGCGGCCGATTTCGCCATGGGATGATGCTCGAACGCATGCCGCCCCCATTAAAGCGCACCAACGACCCCGAGCGCACCAAGCGCGACATCCTCGAAGTGGCGATGACCGAATTCGCCCGCGAGGGCTATTCCGGCGCGCGGGTCGACGCCATCGCCGCACGGACGCGCACGTCGAAGCGGATGATCTACTATTATTTCGGCGGCAAAGAGCAGCTCTACCTCGCGGTGCTCGAAGAGGCCTATCGCAGAATCCGCGCGCTGGAGGACCAGCTCGACATCGAAAGCTGCGACGCTCGCGAGGGATTGCGCCGCCTGATCGAGGCCACCTTCGACCATGACGAACGCAATCCGGACTTCATCCGCCTCGTCAGCATCGAGAATATCCACCATGGCAAGCATCTGAAGCAGAACCCGCAGCTGCGCCAGCTCAACGCCAGCGTGATCGCGACGCTCGACGGTATCCTGAAGCGTGGCCGCGACGAAGGCGTCTTCCGCGACGACGTCGACGCCATCGACCTGCACCTCGCCATCTCCTCCTACTGCTTCTTCCGCGTCGCCAACCGCGACACGTTTGGTGCGCTGTTCGACCGCGACCTCAGCGAACCCGGGGTGCTGGCGAAGAGCCGCACCCAGATCGTGGAGATGATTTTGGCCTGGCTGGGGGCGAAGGGGTGAGGGTGCGGCGCGCCGCAAACTCGGCTGTCGTCCTGGCGAAGGCCAGGACCCATACCGCGAGGTCTGTCGGTTGCGGATGGTACTAATCCCGAACGACCAATCTTCGCCAAAACGCTCCCTGGGGGTAATGGGTCCTGGCCTTCGCCAGGACGACAATAACTCTCCTCACCCGCTCCTCTTCTGCCGCGTGCTCGTCAGTAGCACCAGCATGAAGGAGGCCGCCGTCATCAGCGTCGAGATCGCAGCGATGGTCGGGTCGATCTCGTCGCGGAGCGCTGTGAACATGCGCTTGGTCAGCGGCTGGAACTGGCCGCCGGAGATGAACAGTGCGACGATGGTCTCGTCCATCGCCGAGATGAAAGCGAAGATGCCGCCGGCGATCACGCTCGACTTGATCTGTGGCAGCGTCACCGCGAAGAAGCTGCGCAGGCGGTTCATGCCGAGGCTGCGCGCCACCATCTCCTGCGCGGGGTCGAAGCTCTGCAGGCCCGCGAGCACCGAGATGACGACATAGGGCAATCCCAGCATCACGTTCGCGAGCACGAGGCCGGGCATGGTCGCGACCAGGCCGACCTTGGCATAGACGAAGAAGATGCCGACCGCAGTGATGATGATCGGCACCACCAGCGGCAGCAGCAGCGCCATGTGGATGATGCGCATGATGCGCAGCTTCGACTGGCTGATAGCATAGGCGGCGGCCACGCCGAGCGGGGTCGCGATCACGACGGTCAACAGCGCGACCGTCAGCGTCACCCGCGTCGCCTGCATCCAGGCGGAGTTGGCGAAATATTGCTGGTACCAGCGCAGCGAGAACGACGGCGGCGGGAAGGTCAGGAAGCGCGCGCTCGAGAACGAGATCGGCGCGATGATCAGCACGGGAAGGATCAGATAGACCAGCACCAGCGCGCTGATCAGGTAGAGCGCAATCCGTGCGGGCGAGGCGCGCATCATTTCTGCCCCAACACGCGGTCGAGCGATATGAAGCGGCTGACGACGAAGAAGATCAGGAGCACGCTCAGGAGCAGCACCACCGCGACCGCGCTGGCCGCCCCGAACTGGTTGTAGAGCTCGACATTGCGGCTCACCAGCATCGACACCATCACGGTGCGGCCGCCGCCGAGCAGCTCTGGCGTGATGTAAAAGCCGAGGCAGAGCACGAACACCATGGTGCAGCCAGCGAGCACGCCTGGCAGCGACAGCGGCAGGAACACGCGGAAGAACGTCAACGACGGGCTCGCACCCAGGCTGGCACCGGCCTGCATGAGATCGCCGGGGATCTTCTGCATGGTGGCATAGAGCGGCAGCACCATGAACGGCAGCAGGATGTGCACGGTCGCAACCACCGTGCCGAACGTGTTGTGGACCAGCGCGAGCGGCTCGGAGATCACGTCCAGATAGCGCAGGAACTGGTTGATCACGCCGGTGCGCTGCAGCAGCGCCAGCCACGCATAGGCCCGGACCAGCACGCTGGTCCAGAACGGCAGCACGACCAGCGACAGGACGAGGATGCTCCACGCTTTCGGCAACGAGTTGGCGAGATAGGCCACGGGATAGCCGAGCAGCAGCGCAATCAATGTGACCGCGAGACTGATCTCGAAGGTCAGCGCAAAGCTGCGCCAATAGACATCTTCGGTGAACACGCGGCGATAATTCTCCAGCGTAAAGCCGTCGTGGTAGACCGACTGCCAGGCGAGCCAGCCGACCGGCAGCACGATCAGAGCCAAGATCACCAGCAGTGCCGGCGACACCAGCGCCAGCATCAGGCCGTGCTCGCGGCGCCGATGCTTCTGCGATGGATCGGACACGGATGTCGTCAAGGCTGCCTCGCTCACTTCTGCATGAACGACGCCCAGCGCTTCTCGGCCGCTTCGCCCGCGGGCGAGGACCACCAGGCATAGGACATCAGCGCCTGCTTGGCCGCGTTGGCCGGCTCGCTCGGCAATTGCGCGGCGCGCTCGGGCTTGATCACATTGGTCTCGAACGCCTTCGGATTACCGGGGCCGTAGTCGATGTGGAGCGGCAGGTTGGCCTGGTGCACGGGATCGACGGCCTCGTTGAGGAACTTCACCGCCGTCTCGTGATTCGGCGCGCCCTTGAGGATGCAGAGCGAAGTGCTCTGCAGGATGCCCTGGTTGTAGGTGAAGGCCACCTTGGCGCCTTCCTTGGCGACCGCGCTGACGCGGCCGTTCCAGGCCATCTCCATGTCGACCTCACCGTCATTGAGCAGCTGCGCCGACTGCGCGCCGGAGGTCCACCACACCGTGATGTGCGGCTTGATCTCTTCCAGCTTCTTGAAGGCGCGGTCGACGTCGAGCGGATAGAGCTTGTCGGGCGAAACGCCGTCCGCCATCAGCGCCGCCTCGAGCGTGGCGATCGGATGGTTGCGCAGCGCCCGGCGGCCGGGGAATTTCTTGACGTCCCAGAAATCGGCCCAGCTGTTCGGCGCATCCCTCGGGAACGCCTTCTGGCTGTAGGCCAGCACGCTGGAATAGAATTCGTAGGACACCGAATAGGGACTGCGATAGGCCTCAGGCATCGCCGCTGCGTTCGGGATCTTGGAGAAGTCGAGCTTCTCGATCAGCCCCTGCTCGCCGCCGCGCAGGCAATAGCCGGTCGGGGTGTCGACAACATCCCAGATCGGCCTGCCGCTGCCGACCTGGGTCTTGATCGCGGGCCAGGCGTCGGGAATGGAGTCCTGGTTGATGGTGATGCCGAGCTTCTTGGCGGAGGGATCGAGGATCGCCACCGTCTGCGCCTGCTGATAGGCGCCGCCCTGCGAGACGAAGGTGATCTGCTCGGCTGCACTGGCAGCCGTGGTGGTCAATCCGATTGCACCAAGCAATGCGCAGCCAAATCCAAACTTCTGCTTCGTCGTCATCCTCACCTCCTCCAAATAGATCTCACTGACCGATCGCATCGAGAAACTGGTACCAGCCGGCGACCAAGCGCACGGCGGGCTCGCGCAGCGGATAGAACGGAATCGCTTTCATGCGCCTGATATCGAGCAGGCCGACCTCGGGCGTCTCGCCGCGCACGAAGGCGGCGAGATAGCGGCCCATCAGGCTCGACATTGCGACACCGGCGCCATTGTAGCCCATCGAGACCAGCGTGCGGTCGTCGAGCCGGCCGATATGCGGCACCGAGTCCAGCGTCATCGCGACAAGGCCCGACCATTTATAGGCGAGCGGGATATCGGCGAGATCGGGGAAGATGCCGACCATCGCCTTGCGCAACGCATCAAACGCCGGTTCGGAATCCTGCTTGCCGAAGGCGCCACGGCCGCCGAAGATCACGCGATTGTCGACCATCCGGAACCAGCGCATCATGCGCTTGGTCTCGGTATAGGTGCGCCCCGTCGGCATCAGCTTGCCGGCGAGATTGCGCGGCAGCCTGTCGGTGGCAATGATGGCGCTGCGGAACGGGATCAGCGTGCGCTGCATCTGCGCGGTGGCATCGGTCAGATCCGAATAGCTGTTGGTGGCGATGATCGCCTGCTTCGCCCGCACCGCGCCTTTCGGCGTCTCGGCGACGATGCCGCCATTCTCCCGCCGGAGTTTGACCACCGGCGACTCCTGGAAGATGGCAACGCCGCGGCGCGCGACGCCGTCGGCAAGGCCGCGCAGATAATTCAGCGGATGAATGCCGCCCGAGCCGGGATTGAGCACACCGCCGACAAAGACGTCCGAGCCGGTCTCCTCGCGCACGCCGCGCTTGTCGAGGATGCGGACCTCCGCATCGCCCATCTCGCGCGTCATCCAGTTGGCTTCGTCGATCGCGGCCTTCAGCGTCGTCTCGTTATGCGCCGCCTTGACCTGGCCGGTGCGGGTGAGGTTTGCGCTGGTGATGCCGAACTCGGAGACGAGTTCTTCGACCATGTCGGTCGATTCATGCGCGATCTCGTACATGCGCCGCGCCATGGCGCGGCCGTGCACGGCATCGATCTCGCGGAACGAGAGGCGGAATTTCGCGGTGATCACCCCACCATTGCGGCCGCTCGCGCCCCAGCCGGGGCGGTTGGCCTCCAGCACGACCGGCGCAAGCCCGCTTCTGGCGATGTGGTGCGCAGCAGAGAGGCCGGTGTAGCCCGCGCCGATGATCACCACATCCGCCTGTCGCTCGCCCGACAGGACCGGAAACTCGCGCGCCGGCTCGGCCGTGGCGGCCCACAGCGAGTTGGCTGACGGCAGCGCGCTCCTGTCCCGTGTCATGCCTGCGCTCACGGACTCAGGCCGCCGGGCCGATAGCGGCGTCGGCGAGCGCCTTCAGCGTCGGATAATGGAAGTCCGGCTTGGTCAGCGTCTCCACCGCCGGCGTGCCGCCGAAGCCGGCGATGCCCTGGCGGCGCTCGATCCAGCACACCTTGTAGCCGAGCTTCCGCGCGATCCCGATGTCGTGGTACTGGCTCTGCGCGACGTGCAGGATGTCGGACTGCTTGTAGCCGAAGGCGGACTGGCGACCCTTGTTGTAGGCGAAGAATTCCGGGTTCGGCTTAGCCACGCCGGTCTCGTCGGCGCAGACCGTGTCGTCGAAGGGATTGCCGAGCGCATGCGCGTAACAGGAGAGCGCAACGCGGTCGGCATTGGTCATCGCGACCAGCCGGAATTTGGTGCGCAGGCGCTTGAGCGCTTCGACCGAGTCCGGGAACGGCCCCCAGCGCAGCACGGCGAGCTGGAACATGTCGCAGGACGCATCGTCGGCCGGCAGCCCGAGCTCCTTGGCGAGATAGCGGTAGACGTGGAACATCACCTCGCTCGAGCGCTCGTAATGCTTGTCACGACCGCGCTTGTAGGATTCGAATATCTGGTCGTCGCTGAGCTCGGCTGGCGTCTTGCCCGAGATCCTGCGCACCGCGGCGAGCACGCCGGTCTCGAAGTCGATCAAGGTGCCGACGACGTCGAAGGTGAGAACCTTGAAATTGCTGAACGCGGCTTGGGTCGACATGTTCGTTTCTTCTCTCAGGTTGCAACAAGGCTTCAGTCCACCCTGGGCACCACGATGGTGTCCTCGGGGTGAAGGGTGACGGTGAGACTGCCGCCGAGCGGCGGAATGCGGCTGTAGGCCTGATGGTAGCTCGGCTGGCGCAGGCTGAGCGCGATGCCGCCTTCCAGCGCCAGGAAGACACGCAGGCTCTCGCCCTGATAGACGATGTCGGTGACCGTGCCCGTCAGCCGGTTACAGGCGGCATCCTGCACGCCGTCGTCGATCAACAGTTTTTCGCTATGCACGGCGAGCATCAACGCATCGCCATCCGGAATGGCACGGGCGCTGCGCAGCAGCGCGTTGCCGAGCGCGACGCTGGCCGCATCGACACGGCGAACGGGCAGCATCGTCGCTTCCCCGATGAAACTCGCGACAAAGGAATTTGCGGGATGATCGTGCAACCGCTCGGGCACGTCGATCTGGATCAGCCTGCCGTCCTTCATCACGGCAACCCGATCGCTCATGGTCAGCGCCTCACGCTGATCATGGGTGACGTAGATGATGGTGGCGCCGATGCGCTTGTGCAGCGCGCGCAGCTCGATCTGCATGGATTCGCGCAGCTGCTTGTCGAGCGCGGAGAGCGGCTCGTCCATCAGGATCAGGCGCGGCTCGAAGATCATGGCGCGGGCCAGCGCCACGCGCTGGCGCTGGCCACCAGAGAGCTGCGCGATGCCGCGCGCCTCATAGCCGGCGAGGCCGACCATCGCGAGCGCCGCGCGCACCTTGTCGGGCCAGCTCGCTTTCGGCAGCCGGCGCGCGCGCAAGGGAAAGGCGACATTCTCGCCGACGCTCATATGCGGGAACAGCGCGTAGTTCTGGAACACGACGCCGAGATCGCGCTTGTGCGGCGGCATCCAGGTGACGTCGCGGCCGCCGAAGAGAATTGTTCCGCTCGATGGCAGGATGAAGCCGCCCAAAATGCCGAGCAGCGTGGTCTTGCCGGAACCGGACGGGCCGAGCAGCGAGACGAACTCGCCGGCGCCAACATTGAGGGACACGTCATCGAGGGCGCGAACCGCGCCGTACGTCTTGCTCGCGGACTTGATCTCGACGCTTTCCGCTCGCTTGTCCAACGATCGACCCTCGCCAGTCCGTGTGATGGCGTGCCTCACTGCGCGCCATAAGCCTGCTTTATAGACAGGATTCCGAGCACTCACGGACGAAGCGTGCACCGCACCAAATCTTCCTCCGCAGGCCCTGTCTTTTTGGGCTGTCATGCCAATGACATCAGACTTGGCAAAACTCGGCAATTGCCAAATTCTCACGCGGCTCATAACATGAGGTTATGCCCGAGCTGCGCCGCATGCTGCCGTCCAGCAACGCCCTGTTCGTCTTCGACGCGGCGGCGCGCAATGGCAGCTTCACCGCGGCGGCCGCAGAATTGAACGTCACGCAGCCGGCGGTGAGCCGGATGCTCGGCCAGCTCGAGGAGCATCTCGGCGTTCGCCTGTTCGATCGCACGGCCGGACGCGCGGTGCTCACCGAAGAAGGCGAACTGCTGTATCGCCGCGTGCTCGAAGGCTTTCGCAGCATCGAGAGCGGCCTCGTGGAAATCGAACGGCGGCGCAAGGGCACCGAGACGGTGACGCTGTCGGTCTCCTCCGCCTTCACCACGCATTGGCTGATGCCGCGCATCGACAAGCTCCAGAAGCAGTTTCCGCAAGTCGATCTCCGCTTCCAGCTGATCTCCGGCGCGCTGCGCGGGCCGGTGGACAATGTCGATCTCGGCATGCGTTTTCGCGATCGCGACGAGCCGTCGTCCGGCGGCACGCTGATCATGAAGGAAGTCATGCTGCCGATGTGCAGCCCCGGCTATCTTGGCGAGGCCGATCCCAGTGAAGGCAACACCATCATCCGCCTCGCCGAGACGCCGGGCGACTGGGCCGCCGATTACGCATCGCTCCTCACCGGGCGCCGCGGCGCGGCCAAGGCGCTGAGCTTCACCGACTATGCCGTGGTGGTGCAGGCCGCGCTGCTCGGCCAGGGTATCGCGCTCGGCTGGCTGACGGTGGCCTCGCACTGGCTTCTCACCGGCGCGCTGGTGCCGGCCTCCGATACCCTCACCACCACGCGCCGCGTCTGCGAATTCCTGCCGCCGCGCAACCGACCGATGCGCCCCATCGCCGTCGAGATCCGCGACTGGATCATCGCCCAGATGAAAAGCGAGATCGCGGCGATTGACCGGCTCTATCCGAAACTCGGCGCGATGGCGGCGTGTTATTGAGGACGCGTTGGGGTGCGGCACCTCTCCCCTCACGTCATTGCGAGCGCAGCGAAGCAATCCAGAGTCTTTCCGCGGAGGGATTCTGGATTGCTTCGCTACGCTCGCAATGACGATGTGGGTGGGGCTTTCGTATAGCGGTTATCTGACTCGCGGCGAGTCCCCCTCACCCGGAATCCGTGCTTTCAGCGCGCATTCCGGCCTCTCCCCGCAAGCGGGGAGAGGCGAAGAGTTCACCGATGCTCGATCGCCCTGATCGCGCCGCGGAGTTCGGCGAGGCCGCGCAGGCGGCCGATCGCGGTGTAGCCGGGATTGGTGCGCTTGGTGGCGGCGAGATCGTCGAGCATGCGGTGGCCGTGATCGGGACGGAACACGATTCTCTTGTCTCGGGAACGCCGCGCATTCTCCTTTAGCAGCGCCTTAAGCACTGCGACCATGTCGACGTCGCCGTCGAGATGATCGGACTCGTAGAACGACAGGCCGTCCGCCTCGCGCTTGGTCGCGCGCAGATGGGCAAAAGCGATGCGAGGGCCAAAGCGCTCTGCCATTTCCGGCAGATTGTTCTCAGGCCGCACGCCGAGTGAGCCCGTGCACAGGCAGATGCCGTTCGCCTTGGACGGCACGGCGTCGAACAGCGCCTGGTAATCCTCGGCCGTCGAGGCAACGCGCGGCAAGCCGAACAGCGGGCGCGGCGGATCATCCGGATGCAGCGTCAGCGATACGCCGAGTTGCTCGGCGACCGGCGCGACACGGCCCAGGAATTCGGCGAGATGCTGCCGCAGGATCTTTGGCGTGATGTCGCGATAGGTTTCCAGCCGGTCGCGGAATTGCGGGATGGTCATCGGCTCGGTGGTCGAGCCCGGCAGCGCACTGGCGATGACCATCACGAGATAGTCGATATCGGCCTGGCTCATCTTGTCGAACAGCCGTTTCGCGCGCGCCTGCTGCTCCGGCGAATACTCCTGCACGGCGGCAGGTCGCTTGAGGATGTGCAGCTCGAAGGCGGCAAAGCGGTCCTGGTCGAAGCGCATGGCGCGGGCGCCGTTCGGCAGCTCCCATTCCAGATCGGTGCGGCACCAGTCGACGACAGGCATGAAATTGTAGCAGATGATCTTGATGCCGGCGCTAGCGACAACCTCCAGACTTGCGATCCACGCCTCGATCGACTTGGTCGCCTTGCCCCCGAGCCGCTTGACGTCGTCGGGGATCGGAATCGATTCCACCACCGACCAGGTCAGTTGCGAGCGGCCGGGCTGGCCGTTCTCGATGAAATTCTTGCGCTCCTCGACCGCCTTGCGTGTCCAGGCTTCCCCGATCGGCACCTGATGCAGCGCGGAGACAATGTCCGTCGCGCCGGCCTGCCTGACATCGTCGAGCGAGACCGGATCGTCCGGCCCGTACCAGCGCCATCCTTCCAGCATCATGCCAGTTCTCCAATCAGTTCGCGGTCAGCACGACCTTGACGCTCTGCGAGCGGTCGAGTGCCAGCCTGAGCGCATCGGGCGCGGTCGACAGCGGCCGTTCGGCTGTGACCAGCGACAGCACATCGACACTACCGGCGGCGATCAGTTCCACCGCCGTCATGAACTCGAAGCCAAAGCGGAACGAGCCGCGCAGGTCGATCTCCTTCGCCATCACCGCGTTCGACGGCGTCGGGATCTGCCCGCCCGGCAGATTGCCGATCTGCACCACGACGCCGCCGCGCCGCACGATGCCGATCGCGCTCGCAAGCCCCGCGGCCGTGCCGGAGACCTCGAACGCGACGTCATAGGGTCGCGAAGCGGCCTGCGCCTTCAGACCCTCCTCCCCGCCCGAGACGTTTTCGACATGCGAGGCGCCGAGCCGGCTTGCGAAAGCCAGTGGCGCCGGCGCGATGTCGGCCACCGTGACATCAGTCATGCCGGCGCGGTGTGCGGCGAGCATGGTCAGAAGCCCGATCGGGCCGGCGCCGAAGATGATGCCGCGCTTGCCCTCGATGTTGCCGGCGCGCGCGACCGCGTGCAGGCAGACCGCGAGCGGTTCGGCCAGCGCCGCAGCCTGATAGGACACGTGATCCGGGATCTTCACGCACTGCGCCGGGATCGCATCGAAGTAATTGGCGAAGCCGCCCTGCATGTGCGGCGTCTTCGAGGCCGAGCCCATGAAGTAGATGTTCTCGCAGAGGTTCGGCCGGCCTTCGCGGCAGGCGACGCAATGGCCGCACCAGCGCGACGGATTGACCGCGACGCGGTCACCGACCTTCAGGTTCGCCGTGGCGCCAGAGATCTCCACGACCTCACCGGAGATCTCGTGGCCGAGCACCAGCGGTGACTTCACCACGAAATCGCCGGTGCGGGCGTGGCGGAAATAATGCATGTCCGAACCGCAGATGCCGCCGGCGCCGAAGCGGATGCGCACCATGCCGTCTGCGAGCTTGTCGAGCGGATGCTCGATCATGCGCAGGTCTTCTGGTCCGAACAGAGTTGCGGCGAGAGCAGTGGAGGTCATTTGGAGAGTCCCATGTATTTTGGCAGCCAGAGGGTCAGGTCGGGAATGTAGGTGATCGCGATCAGCGCGAGCATCAGCGGCACCAGCCAGGGCAGGATCGCCACCGTCGTGCGCTCGACCGAGAGCTTTGCCACGCGGGCAAGCACGAACAGCACCATGCCGAGCGGCGGGTGCAGCAGGCCGATCATCAGGTTCAGCGTCATGATCAGGCCGAAATGAATGGGATCGATGCCGAGCTTGAGCACGATCGGCAGCAGGATCGGCACTAGGATGGTGATCGCCGCCGTGGTGTCGATGAAGCAGCCGACGAACAGGATCAGGACGTTGGCGAGTGCCAGGAACACCCATTTGTTGTGGGTGACGCTGAGCATCCAGTCCGACAACGTCTGCGCGGCCTGTGACACCGTCAGCAGCCAGGCGAAGATCGAGGCCGCCGTGACGATAAACAGCACCGAGGCCGTGGTCTCGATGGTGTCGAAGGTCGCCTTCGCCACCGTTTGCAGCGTCATGGTGCGGTAGCGGACGAGGCCGAGGAACAGCGACCAGATCACGGCGGCGACCGCGGCTTCCGTCGGCGTGAACCAGCCGAGCGTCATGCCGCCGATCAGGATCACCGGCGCCATCAGCGCCATCACCGCCGAGAAGTCGAAATACCAGTCGACCACGAGCAGCGTGCCGAGACCGATGACCACGGCCATGTTGACCGAAAGACCGGCCAGCACCATCAGCCAGATCGCGAGGGGAAACGAGAGCACGATGACGATCTCGAGCCCGGCCGAGCCGAGCTGCGGCCAGGAGAACGGCGTATCGCTGCCCCATTTGTTCTTGTGTGCGAAATAGGTGACGGTGGCCATCATGAACAGGGTCAGGACGATGCCGGGAATGACGCCGCCGAGAAACAGCGCGCCGATCGAGACGTTCGCCATCATGCCGTAGATCACGAAGGGCAGCGACGGCGGGATGATCGGCCCGAGCGTCGCCGAGGCTGCGGTGACGCCGACCGAGAACTCGGTAGAGTAGCCGTGGTCCTTCATCGCCTTGATCTCGATGGTGCCGAGACCGGCGGCGTCCGCGATCGCGGTGCCGGACATGCCGGAGAAGATCACCGAGCCGATGATGTTGACGTGACCGAGGCCGCCGCGCATCCACCCGACCAGCGCGACGGCGAATTTGTAAATGCGCCCGGTGACGCCGGCAATGTTCATGAGGTTGCCGGCCAGGATGAAGAACGGCACGGCAAGCAGCGGAAAGCTCTCGACGCCGGCGATCATGCGCTGCGCCAGCGTGACGTCGGGCGTCACGCCGCTGACCAGGATGTAGAGCAGCGACGACGCGGCCATGGCAATCGCCACGGGAACGCCGAGCAGCATCAGGATGAGAAAGCCTCCGAGCAACAGCAGCATGATGTTATATCTCCGATCCGTCGTAGGCACCGGGACGTTCGAGGACCGAATAACCCTGCCGCCAGTGTTGCAGCGCCGCCTGCACCGAGCGAAGGAACATCAGCACGAAACCGAGCAGCACGGCGTAATAGACGTAGTTCTTGGGGAAGTTGATCGTGGTCATCTGCTCGTCGCCGATGATCTGGATGTAGACCCAGACCAGCTTGGTGGCGTAGCCGAAGAAGGCGATCCGGATCAGGTCGATCAGCGTCGACAGCGCACGGCCCACGGGCCGTGGCAGATAGCGATAGACGAGATCGACCTGGATGTGCCGCGACAGCCGCACGCACATCGCGGCGCCGATGAAGACCACGCCGATCAGGCAATAGGTCGCGATCTCCTCGGTCCAGGCGTAGCTGTCGTTCAGCACATAGCGGGTGAAGAACTGGAGGAAGACGGCGAGCGCCATCACCCAGAAGATCGCCAGCGCCACCCAATCCTCGAACGCGTAGATGCCGAGGTCGACCTTCGGCGTCGCCTCCTCCTCGAAGGTGTGGGCGATCTCGTCCGCGGTGATCTGCCGGTGTATTTCGGCGGTCGACATGGGGTTGCTCCTCAAACGTCTCAATCGTCATTCCGGGCGGCTCGAAGAGCCGAACCCGGAATCTCGAGGTTTCCGGATTCGACGCTTACGCGTCGCTCCGGAACGACGGGCATCGGTTACTTGACCGCCTGAATCCGCTCCCAGTCGGCCTTGCGATAACCAAAGGTCTCGAACGCAACGTTCTTCAGCACGGTGTCGCGGAACTCGTTCTTGTCGACCTCGGTCACGCTCAAGCCCTTCTCCTTGAAGAAGGCGACCAGCTTGGCCTCGTTCTGCTTGATCTCTCCGGTGGCCTTGGCGGCGGCTTCCTGCGCCACGTCGGTGAAGATCTTCTTGTCCTCGTCGGAGAGCTTCTTCCACAGCGCGCCGGCGACCACGGTGTTGAGGTGATCGACGATATGGCCAGTCAGCACGATGTGCTTCTGCACCTCGTAGAACTTCTTGGCCTCGATCGTCGTCAGCGGATTCTCCTGCGCCTCGACGGTGCCGTTCTGGAGCGCGAGATAGACTTCGGCGAAGGCGATCGGCGCGGTGTTGGCGCCGCAGGCGCGCGGCATTGCCAGATAGGCCGGCACGTCGGGCACGCGAATCTTCAGGCCCTTCATGTCGGCGCAGGTCTTGATCGGCTTGTTCGACGAGGTCTGGCGCACGCCGTAATAGGTCACCGCGACGATGTGGTGGCCGCTCTTGTCCTCATAGCCCTTGGCGAGCTCCTTGAAGATGTCGCTCTTGGTGTAGGCGAGCAGATGGTCGGCATCACGGAAGGTGTAGGGATAATAGGTCACGCCGATCGGCGGGAAGCTCTTGGCCGCGAAGCTCGAGCCGGAGATGATGATGTCGACCGAGCCGAGCGACAGGCCCTGGTTGATGTCGGCCTCCTTGCCGAGCTGGGAGGCCGGATAGACCTCGATCTGATAGCGCCCGTTGGTGCGCTTGCCGATCTCCTGCGCGGCCCAGACAGAGGCGGTGTGGAACGGCTCCGACGTCTCGTAGACATGAGCCCATTTGAGCTTGGTCTGCGCCATGCCCGCATTGGTCGCAGCCAGCAGCGCAGCGGCGGAGATCGCCGCGGCAATCGTCATCTTCTTCAACATCGACTTTTCCTCCATCGTTCAAGTCTGCTTCTTGTTCGCCCGCCCCGACAAGGATGCGGACCGCCCAATCTCATCGCCGCCGCGCGTGGCTGCTCGCAGCCCGCTTCTTCGGCGCATGTTTTGGTTTTGACGGTTTTGCCGCAGGTCGCACCGTGCTGCCGCGTCCGGACGACGATCCCGCCGCGTTCTCGGCGCCAAAATTCTGCGCAAAGCGTTCCTGGGAGCGCGCCAGATGAACGCGCATGGCATCGCGCGCGGCGTCCGGATCATGCGCCACGATCGCGTCGCGCACCGCGCGATGCTCGTCGAGCGCCGTGCGCCACGTGCCCGGGCTCTCGAAATAATGCGCAAGCTGCGCGAAATAGGGATTGAGGCGCTGATCGAACAGCTCGCCGACCACGCGCACCAGGACTGCGTTGCCAAGGCTGCCGGCGATTGCGACGTGAAACGCGCGGTCGTGGACCATCGAAGCTTCGCCGGGATGCTCGACATTCTCCATCGCGACAAGGGACGCATCGATGCGGGAGATATCGTCCTTGGTTGCCACGCGCGCGGCCTGTTCGGCGATGGCGCTTTCCAGGAATTCGCGGGCGCGCAGCAGCTCGAACGGGCCTTCGATGACGGAAGCGGGTGCCGGTGCCGCAATGGCGGCGGGCTCGATCACGTAGATGCCGGAACCGACGCGGATGCGGAGGCGGCCTTCGACCTCGAGCGCGATCAGGGCTTCGCGCACCGTCGGCCGCGACACCTTGAGCTGCTCGGCGAGCTCGCGCTCGGTCGGCAAGCGGCTGCCGACCGCGTACTCGCCGCTGTCGATCAGGCTTCGCAATTGATCGGCGACCTGGCGATAGAGCCGTCTCGCCTCCACAGCTTCCAGCGGCACGCTGGTCCTCCCGAAAGGATCGCGCGACGCACCTCAAGCACTCCGCGACCGGCCAATTTTGGAAAATTGGTCTTACCAATTGACCGGAGCATTGACCGAGGACGGGCGCCATGTCAAGCAGCGGCAAAGCAAAGGGGAGACGTCCATGCGCCTTAATTCGACGCGCCTTGGCCGCGCCAATCTCGACCGGCTGCCACCTCGCATCCGCCGCCCGGCCTATGACCGCTCGCGCGTCACGCCCGGAATCGTGCATCTTGGTCTCGGCGCATTTCATCGCGCGCATCAGGCCGTCGTCATCGACGATTGCCTTGCGGCAGGCAGCGCGTCTTGGGGCATCGTCGGCGCGAGCCTGCGCAGCCCGGATACGCGCGATGCCCTCGCTCCACAGGACCACCTCTACACCGTTGCCATACGGTCGGCCGAAGGCACCGGGCACCGCGTCATCGGCGCGCTGCTCGACAGTGTCGTCGCGCGCGAAAATCCTTCGCGGCTGGTCGGGCGGATGGGCGATCCCGCCATTCGCATCGTCTCCCTGACCGTCACCGAGAAGGGCTATTGCCACACACCGCAGACCGGCGATCTCGACGAGCGGCATCCCGATATCGTGCACGATCTCAACAATTTCGACGCGCCGCGCTCGGCGCCCGGCTTCATCGTGGCTGCGCTGGCGCGCCGCCGCGCACAGGGCCTTCCGCCCTTCACCGTGCTGTGCTGCGACAACCTCGCCGCCAACGGCCACACCGTGCAGCGGATCGTGACGCAGTTCGCCGCGCTGCGCTCGAAGGAGCTCGGCAAGTGGATCACGGATGCGGTCGCCTTCCCCTCGACCATGGTCGACCGCATCGTGCCGGAAACCACGGATGCCGACCGGGAAGCGGTGTCATCCGCGCTGGGCATGCGCGATGCATGGCCCGTGATGACCGAGCCGTTCACGCAATGGGTGGTCGAGGACCGCTTCACGGCGGGCCGGCCCGATCTCGCCGCCGCAGGCGTCGAGCTCGTCAGCGACGTGAAGCCGTTCGAGCTGATGAAGCTGCGGCTGCTCAATGCCAGCCATTCGGCGCTGGCCTATCTCGGCTATCTCTCAGGCTACGAGACCATCGCCGGCACCATGCAGGACCCGCATTTCGCGCGCCTCGCCGCGCAGGTGATGGAAGAAGCCGCGGTGACGCTGACAATGCCTTCAGGTACCGACCTTGCCGCCTATCGCGCCTCGCTGCTCGAGCGCTTCGCCAATCCTGCACTACACCACCGCACCTGGCAGATCGCGATGGACGGCTCGCAGAAGCTGCCGCAGCGCCTGCTCGGCGCGATGCAGGATCGCCTGCGCAAGGATTTGCCGATCGCAACCCATGCGCTCGCGGTGGCCGGCTGGATGCGCTACGTCACCGGCCTCGACGAGCAGGGCCGCGCCATCGACGTGCGCGATCCGCTCGCCGGCGAATTCGCCGCATTGGCGCGCGAGGCAGGTCCTGTCGCCGAGCGGCTCGCGCCCGCATTGCTCGCCGTCGCAAAGGTGTTCGGACCCCTTGGCGCCGAGCCGCGCCTGCGCGAGGCGGTGACCGCGGCGCTCGGCCGTCTCTACAAGGATGGCGCACGGCGGGCAGTGGCAACGCACGTCTCGGCGTGACTGCGAAACGGGCCATGCTGCACTGCGGTCAAAATTGACGGAAGTCGCGCTTGATTTTTGCCAGTCATTGCCGCACCCGAGAGGCATGGCAAAGGACAGCAAGGTCATCGCCGCGAACGCGGCCTTCTACGCCGCCTTTTCGACCGGCAATTTCGACGAAATGGAGCGGATGTGGGCGGATGATGACGCCATTTCCTGCATCCATCCCGGCTGGCCGGCCATTATCGGGCGGGCCACCGTGATCGGAAGCTGGCGCGACATCCTGCAAAACCCGGAGCGGCCGCAGATCGTCTGCGCCGAGCCGCAGGCGATCATCGACGGCGACAGCGCGCGGGTGCTCTGCATCGAGATCGTCGACGGCACCGCCTTGGCCGCATCGAACCATTTCCGCCGCGTCGGCGACGGCTGGCGCCTGGTGCATCACCAGTCGAGCCCGATCGCGCAGATTGTCGAGCAGGCAGAAGAGGATAGCCCGAGCCACCGGGTCCACTGAAGACGGCGATCACGCCGGCGTGATCTACTGTGCATGGGGTTGTTTTGCGACTTTTTGTTTGGCGCCTCATTCAAGCCCCGACAAATCGTCCAGCACGACCCGCGCATCGCTGAAATCATCGTCCCGGAAGAACATGCTGCGCGTGATCAGAACCGGTATGCCGGCACGTGAGGCCGCGATCAGGCCGTTGGCGGAATCTTCGATCGCGACGCAGTCGTGCGCATTCAGCTTCAGTCGCGCCAGGACCTCTAAATAGACGTCCGGCCCCGGCTTCTTATGCCGCACGTCATCGCCGGCAACGATCGCGTCGAAATCGCCGGCCCAGCCCGTCCCCAGTGCCTGCGAGAGCAAGGCGTCGATATTGCCGTGAGAAGTGGTGGTCGCGATCGCGAGCCGCTGGCCGCGCTCCCTCGCCACGGCGAGCAGCTCCGCCACGCCGGGCCGTAAGGGGCAGCAGCCGGTCTCGACCAGCTCGGCATAGTGGGCGGACTTGATGCGGTGAAGCTCCGCGATGTCCGCGTCCGCCAATGGCCGGGCGATCCGCCGCCTTGCATGGTAGGCGCGCATGCGTTCCTTGCCCCCAGTCACCCGCAGCAGGTCTTTGTAGACGGCGCGGTCCCACTCCCAGCCAAGCCCGTGGCACGAGAAGGCATGATTGAAGGCCTGCCGATGCAGCTCCTCGGTTTCGGCCAGCGTGCCGTCGACATCGAAGATCAGCGCGGCGGCTTGCCGGATCAGGTCGGCGGCCTCGCATGCTAACGCGGCGGGTGCTTCTGCCTGCATGATCGATGATCTCCCCTGACGCCCGGGTGACCATCGCCCGAGGCCGCAGGTGAGACAAATCGCAATATCTTTTGCCGGCCCCAAAAATCTCTTATGAGCGGGGACGCGCGCAGCGGCGCGACGGGAACTCCGACCAGCACGGCAGACGCATGCGGCTCTTCATTCTTGGCTTCGGCTATAGCGCCAGGCACTTCGTCCGCAGGTTCGGCGGCGCCTTCTCGCACATCGCCGGCACCGTACGCGATCCCGCCCAGCGACGTGATCTCGCCGGCATCGAGGCGCATCCCTTCTCCGGGAGTGATCCGGATCGCAGGGCGGTCGAACGCATCAGCGACGCCGACGTCCTTCTCATCTCGATCCCGCCCGGCAGCGCCGGCGATCCCGCGCTTGGGGCGTTCGGCAATGTGCTGGCAGCGGGCCGCCGCAAGGTCGTTTATCTCTCCACAATTGGCGTATATGGCGATCACGCAGGCGGGTGGGTCGACGAGAACACGCCGCCGCAGGCTGCGCTCGAGCGCACGCAAATGCGGATCGCAGCGGAGCAAGCCTGGACGGATGCGTCAGGCGGCGATGTCGCGATCCTGCGACTTGCCGGCATCTACGGTCCCGGCCGCAACGCGCTCGCGACGCTACGGGCAGGAACGGCCCGGCGCATCATCAAGCCGGGACAGGTCTTCAACCGCATCCACGTCGACGACATCGCGAGCGCGGTCACGGCCGCGATTCATCACCAGGGCGGCGGCACCTGGAACGTGTGCGACGACGAGCCTGCGCCGCCACAGGACGTGATCGCCTACGCCGCGCAGCTGATGGGCGTTGCACCACCGCCGGAAGAAGCGTTCGCGACCGCCGAGATGTCGGCGATGGCCCGCAGCTTCTATGCCAGCAGCGCCCGGGTCT
Source organism: Bradyrhizobium sp. SPXBL-04 (assembly GCF_051853035.1). NCBI lineage: Bacteria > Pseudomonadati > Pseudomonadota > Alphaproteobacteria > Hyphomicrobiales > Nitrobacteraceae > Bradyrhizobium > Bradyrhizobium sp. SPXBL-04. The sequence continues at coordinate 7,426,172 of NZ_CP182472.1, forward strand.
CCAACGCAAAACTGAAGCGCGAGCTCGGCGTCACCCTCGCCTGCCCGACCTATCGGCACGGCCTCGATGCGCTGTGGCGCGCAGGCGAAGGACGATAGGGCTCCTGAGCGACGGGAATCCCGGTATCGGCTCGCCAGGCTTTTCCGGATCTGATCGTGTGCCGGATTTAACTGCTTGGCCGCGTTGCGGCGCGATATCCATTAACCGAAAACTGCGGTTCTTCCGCCGCAGTCCATCCGGGAGAAGCGCCAACGATCCGCGCCCCCGCGCAAATCGACGCGCGCCGTTGCAACAAATGGGCGTCATCAGGGCCGGAGCGACACATCATATTGCTCAGTCATCGCACATCACCGTCAATCCGGGCGCGAGCCGCCGTGATTTGATTGAAATTTTCAGAAGAGTTGAACCGAGCGATTTACTCGAACTTTCTTTGTGACGCCCTAGTTCCACGGCCGGAAGTTCCATCTCCGGAAAACCGGAGAAGGTCTTCCCCGGCGCGAACTGCCGTCCGGCCAGGACGAAGGAGCGCCCGAGTGCATCATCTCGTCCACCCAGATTGCGCTCACTCAGGGCTCAATTGAATAAAGCTTTATCCGACCTGGAATTGAAATGAATTTGGCTCGCGAATCGATTGAACTGTTGGAGCAGGTCGCGCGAATCCTGTGGTTCGAAGGCACCAAGCACGGATTGCGCGACCGCGAGTGGATGGCGCTGCGCTTCCTCTCTCGCGCCAACCCGTTCTCCCGGACGCCTTCGGCGCTGGCGAGTTACGTCGGCACCACGCGCGGCACCGCCTCATTCATCATCGGCGAGCTTGAGCGGCTCGGCTATCTCGAGCGGAAGCGCTCGGCCAAGGACAAGCGCTCGGTGATGCTGAGCGTGACGCAGCAGGGCAAGAAGTTCCTGGTGCGCGACCCCGTCACCGTTCTCGTCGAGGCGATTGCCGTCCTCGACGACGACGTCAAGATCCGCTTTCGCGACACGTTGCGGCACGTGCTGGATCAGTCGGACGCAGCCGAGCAGCGGCACCACACCGACATTTGCAGGCGATGCATCTTCCTCCGAGAAGATCGCACCGCCACGGACAGCAAGACGACGGTGGAGTTCAGCTGTCGCCTGTTTCGCGCGCCGATCGCGGAGGCGGAAGTCGATCTGCTATGCACCAGCTTCGAGCATCACCGCCAATAGAAGACTCCATCGATCAGGGCGTTGCCTTGCGCGACGAATAGACGACGCCTCCGCTGGACTCCACCACCAGACGCCCGTTCTCGTTCCTGATGTCCTCGATACGGCCGAGCCCGGGTACCTGCTGTCCCAGCACGGCCTCGATGACGCCGTTCGGGCTTTGCAGGATCGCAATTCCCTCATAGGCCTGGCGGACCGACCAGCCCTTGATCACCTTGCGCGGCGCCGACGGAGCAAGCGAACCTGTGACCTCGGGCGCAGCGACCGAGGCCATCATCGGCATTGCCTGCGATGACGGCGGCTGCGATGCCACAGTTGCCGGCGCCGGAGCCTGGGCCTGTACCTGAGCCTGTCCTTGGGCGAGCTTGTCGAGCTTCACTGTGGAGGACGAGCTCACCCGCTCGATGCGGTCCAGGTTCTCGGCAAACCTGCCGAAGCGGTCATTGGTCGCCTTGCTCGATTGATCGACAGCGGTACGCAGGCCGTCGAGATTTTCGGACACGCCCGACACCTGCTTGCGCAGTTGCGCGACCGTCTCGCGCAGATTCCTGATCTCCGTATTGGCCGCAACGTTGTTCTGGACGGGCTGCGTGGTGGTGAGATAGGCGATCACGCCGGTGCAGGCGCAGACCACCAGAATGGCGGCGACGGCCAATGTTGCGAGCGGCGCGACCCATGTCGGGCGCGGCGGCGGCGGCTTAGCCACGATCACAGCCGGCTTGATCACGGCCGGCGCAGGTTTCGGTATCGCCATCTTGTCGAGGCGCGCCTTGGCGCGAATGCGCTTCAGCCCCTCGAGCGCTTCTTTCGCCAGAGCTTCATCGCTCGCCGCAGCGGAAACACGCTTTGCGCTCGCTGCGGGCTTGGTCGCTCGTGCCGCATTGTCCTTTGTATCGCGCGCCTCTGGCGCCGGCTTCGCCGCCGCGGAAACATCAGTGGTCGCGTTGGGACGAGCTTGTCCATCGGACAACATTTTGGAAATGCTCCGTTCGGTTCGATCTGTCGAACGGCAACGTTATGTGTCGAAGCTTGCCTGAACCGTGCGCACCGAAAAACTTTTCATGGCGCGCGATGCGACGTCAGATGAGTCGAACACGTCATGCACGTGGCAAGAGTGCGACTCGAAAGACACACCCTCGCCAAGATTTCGCCAAGCTGGAGTCTCGCCGCTGTACATGAGTCGAATTGTCGCATGTGGAAACGGGGTCATGGGGGTCAATCCCGGGTTGAAAACCCCTCAATTTGCATGACGAGCAGCATCACCCAAAACGGCTGTAATTATACGGGGATGCGGAACTTTAGGAATGCCACGGTGCAAAACTAGTTCAAGATTCAAATCAACTGATGCGTTTGAATATATCAAGAAACAACTCGAAACGAACCAACAGCATCAAGCACACGTAGCAATCGCTTTGTGGCGCACGCTTGATCGGAAATGGGCAATCGTTACGGTCCTAGTCAAGTGATTCTCGTCAGTTGGCGAGGAGATCGACACAGTTCAGTAGTGTTCGGACGCGATGAGCAACTTGGCGCAACTGTTCTAGGTCGTTTCTCAATCCGCTCCGCGAGGTGATCCGTAAGACACCCGCCGGGCCTCACGCAGTAAGCGTTCAGTATCGAGTCGAAGTAGCAGGCCTGCGAGACGCAGGCACTGAATGCGTAGGGCTGCCCGCGAATATCGGAACCATAACAACGATACGCGGGATGGAATGTCGTCAAACAGCATCGTTGCCGAGCCGGGGCATCACAATAACCAACCGGGCGCGCAACAAGTGCGAAACAGGGGCGAAAGACTGATGTATATTATCGTTGATGATCGCGAGAGCGTCGCGAACAGCTACGTCGGAGGGCTCGTTCGCGAAGGTGTATCGTCGATCGGCTTCTCCTCCGGAGAATTCTGGGACTGGCTGCAATCTGCGAGTGAATCGGATCTGGCGGCGGTGGACGCCTTCCTGCTCGGGGATTGCGATGCCCGCGGAAGCCTGCCGCGAGCGATGCGCAAGCGCTCCTCGGCTCCTATCATCGCCATGAGCGGCCAGAAGATGCTCAAGAACACGCTGGAGCTGTTCGAGTCCGGCGTCGACGACGTCGTGCACGTGCCGATCCACCTGCGCGAAATCCTCGCCCGAACGGCGGCGATCGCGCGCCGCCGGGTTGGCGAGCTGCCAAGGCCCTGCGAGACCAGGATCCAGGTCTTCTTCAACGGGCGTGACCCCGAGATCGCAGGCCACGCCCTCACCCTGCCCCGCCGCGAACTGCGCATTCTCGAATATATGGTGAGCAACCACGGCAAGTGGATCACCAAGACGCAGATCTTCAACGCGGTCTATGGCATCTTCGAGTCGACCTTCGACGAGAGCGTGATAGAGAGCCACGTCAGCAAGCTGCGCAAGAAGCTCCGCGACCGCCTCGGCTTCGACGCGATCGTGGCCCGGCGCTACGTCGGGTATCGCCTCAACATCCCGGCCGGCGAGACGATCGACGTACCGATGCGGGAGCTCGACGAGGTCGGCATCCTCCTGAACAGGGCGCACGCCGCCCCGGCAGCGTATTCGGCAGGTAACTAGCGCGGCAAGACAGCGATACGAAGGCGGCCTTCGCGGAGATATCCCCGCGGAGGCCGGAGTGTTCTGAAGGCTGACGGAAGCGGCAGGAATGCCGCCGAAGCCCAGCAGCGAAGAGCGAGCTACGGCTTCTGCTGGAATTCTTCCTTCGACACGTAGTTGAAGTCCTCAACCAGGACGTCCTGGACCACGTCGGCCTGCATCCGCTCGTTGACGCGCTGCTTGATGGCCGTCGTGAGGACGGAGAGGTCGTAGCGGGCGAGCTTCCTGAAATCGAGCCGATCGTCGGCATAGATCCTGCGGAAGGCCTCGTCGACGACGAACGGCTCCGGCGGAACGCTGAGCTGGTGCATGGTCCGCGCCTCAACCGTGTAGACGAAGCGCGCGACGATGTAGCCCTGCACGTTGCCGTTCTCGACCATGGGCACGCTCAGCGCCCGCGTCTTCTGATATTGCAGCCCATCGAGATATTCGTCTTTCGCCGGCAGCAGGCTGCCGTTTTCCTTCCAATAGGCCACGGCATAGCTCGTGCCTGCGGTGAGGATGCATACCCAGAGCCCGGCCAGCACCAGTCTGATCATTTTCCATCCTGTGTTGCGCGACCGGTATAGGTGCCGTCCGACTCGGCATCCTTGATCGCCTTGATGATGACGGTCGCGACCTCGCGCACCGCGTCGTAATGCATTTCGAGGACGGAGCGATTCCGCTCCAGCTTCTCGCGCAACCGCTGGATCTCCTCGGTGATCTCGATCTCGCCGCCGAGATGCATCCGTGCCCGCATCAGGCGGACGAATTCGAGCATGCTCCGGCTCTTGCGGGCGCTGAAATCGTCGAAATCGATCTTCTTTCCGGCCGCGAGCGCAGCCGTCTCCTCCTCGACGATGCTTTCGAGCCGGCGGATCGCCGCCAGCAGGCCGCGCATCTCGTCCGAACTCGCCGCGTCGGTGCGCTCGACCACCGCTTCGCCGCCGGGATTCGGCAGGAGCACGGGCAGCAGCGCATCTGCTGGGTCCGTCGTCGTCGCCTCGATGTCCGCGACCGGCTGTTCCATCACCAGGGCCGCCGCGCCTTGTTGTGCCTGCATAGGAAAATCACCCTTCAACTTTTGTCACCCATTCCCGGATCGTCATCCGGCCTTCCCCGTAACGTCCGGTCCTGCCGGATGCGCGGCGGCGAGCTGCCTGGCGATGCCAATGCCCTTGCCCTTGGCCAGCTGGCTACCGAGCTGCTCCGCCAGCATCGACTTCCAAACGCCGCCGGCCGTGCCCTTGCCGAAGACCTCCTCCGACTCCTTCGGCAACATCGTCTCGACGAAGGTCTGGAGGATGAAGGCCTCGAACTTCCGGTACACCTCGCCGGAGGCCGGCGCCTTGATCACCTGCACCGGAGCGCCGTTCACTGCGCCCGACTGTGCTTCGGAAATCTTCGTCGCGGATTGATCGGCAGCAGCAGCCTTGGCCTTGCCGACCTCCGCCTCCATCGTGGCGGCGAAATCGGCGTCCGATGATTTCAGCGCATCGAGCTTCGCGGTGGCCGCGCGCTGCGCCACGGGGTCGGCGGCTTCGAGGACGTCGAGAACGAGGTCGGGTGTCGCTGTCACGATCATGTCTTGTTCCGGCTGGCTGGCCACGGCGTCCACTCGCGCACGGCTGGGCTTGTGCCCGTCATTTCCTCGAGCGATCGCTTCTCCGCGTCGCGAAGTTTGTCGGCGAGCGCCGCTTTCGCAACCTGCTCGAGCTGTTTCACACGGCGGCTCTCCGAGCGAACCAGGTCGAGCTGCTGCGATGCCTGCGCCTGAACCGCGCGGGCGCCGACGCTCGTCCTGTTGAGGCGCCGCGCGATCGATTCGCTTGATGATCCCGCCGGCGGCTTCCCCTCGTTCAGGGCCCCGACCAGCCATTCTTGCTCGTCCTGCAGGCTGCGCTCCTGCTGGCGCAATTGCGCAAGCTGCCATTCGGACAGCCGGAGCTGGAGCTTCACCAGCGAGACCATCCGACCGAGCTTGTCCGGGCGCGACGTCATGACCATCACTCCGCCAGCCATGACGAGACGCCGAGCATGAACTGCGTCAGCAGCTCGTCGCTGGTGAGGTAGAGCAGCAGGAAGCCGCCGAACAGCACGAAGGGCACCGAGATGAAGTAGACCGGTATGGCCGGCGTCAGCTTGTTGATCAGGCCGACCGCCAGGTTGACGATGACCGAATAGACGATGAAGGGGCTGGTGATGCGCAGCGTCAGCACGAACGCTTCCGAGAGGCGGCCGACGAGCTGGTCGAGCGCCATGCTGCCGCCGAGCCTGTTCCCGGGATGCCAGACGTCGTAGGAGTTCATCAGCCCGCGCAGCACCTGCCAATGCTGGTCGGTCATGAAGAACAGCGTGGTGACGGCCGCCATGATCAGCGGCACCAGGGCCGGCGCCGGATCGGTATCGCCGACCGGCGTGCCCGGGATGTTGCTCAGTCCGATCGCGCTCGCCATCACGGTCGCCATGGTCTGGAGCGCGAGGAAGAACACACGCCCGCCGAGACCGATGACGCTGCCGACCACGAGCTCGGAGCAGATCAGGAGCGCGAGCGTCAGCGGCGCCGCGTTGTCCGTGAGCGGCTTCAGGACCGCGATCAGGATCGGCGCCAGCGCGAACGTCGTTACGAGCGCGACGAACAGGCGGACCTGGGCCGGAACGTTGATGCTGGAATAGCCGGGCACCAGCATCAGGCAGGCGCCGATGCGGCAGAACACGATGAACGTCACCAGCACGCTGTCGGCGAGGCCGCTGATCACGATACGGCTCCGAGCGCCCTGATCTCGGCGCTGCGCGCGACTTCGACATGCGACAGGATCGGCAAGGTCGGGAACACCCGCTCCAGGATCATCCGGACATAGGGACGGGCTTCGGGGGTCACCGCCAGCACCACGCTGGTGCCGTTCTCGGTGAACTTGCGGATCGCCGCGCTGGCCTCGGTCGCGAACTGCTCGATCAGGCGTGGATCGGCGTCGAACTCGACGACGTCGCCCTTGCCGTCGCGCTTCAGGCTCTGATGGAACGCCAAGTCCCAACGATTGCCGAGGCGGACCACGTTCAGCACGCCGTTGTCGGAGAGGTCGCCGCAGATCTGCTGGGCTAGACGTGTCCGCACATGCTCTGCGACCTGCTCGGAGCGCCGAACATGCGGCGCGATCTCGGCGATCGCCTCGAGGATGAGGTGAAGGTTGCGGATCGACACGCGCTCGGCCAGCAGAATCTTCAGGATGGCCAGCAGCCCCGAATAGGAGATCTGCGACGGGCAGAGATCCTCGACCAGGCGCTTGTATTCCGGATCGAGCCGGTCGAGCAGGGCGCGCATGTCCTTGTAGGATAAGAGCTGGGCGAGATTCGCCCGGATCACCTCGCTGAGATGCGTGAGCAGCACCGACAGATTGTCGACCGGCTTGCAGCCCTGCCGCTTGACTTCGTCGGTGAAGGCCTCCGTCACCCACAGCGCCTTCATGCCGAAGGCGGGCTCGATCACCTCTTCGCCGGGGACATCGGGCTTTCCGTCCTTGTCGACCAGCACCAGCACCTCGCCGAGCCTGAGCTCGCCATGGGCGACGCGCGTGTCGTGGATCCGGATCTGATACCCCTTGGGATCGATCGACAGATTGTCGCTGAGCTTGATCTCCGGAATGACGAAGCCGTACTGCTTGGCGAACTTCTTGCGGATCTTGGCGACGCGGTGCGCAAGCTCGGTGCGCGAGCCCAGGAGATGGACCGAAAGATGGCCGCCGAGCGCCAGCTCAATCTCCGCGGTCTTGAGCTGCTCCTTGACGGATTCCTTGGCATCGGCCTGGGCACGTTCGTCGGCCTTGCGCGCATCTTCCTTCTGCTTCAGCGCCGCCTGCCGCTTCGGCAGCGAATAGCCGACGAAGGCCATGACGCCGCCGAGCAGCACGAACGGCGCCATCGGCAGCCCCGGCATCAAGGCGAGCACAAACATCATCAGCGCGGCGGCGGATACCGCGCGCGGATAGCTGCCGAGCTGCCGCAGCACGGCCTGCTCCGCCGACCCCCTGGTGCCGCCCTTGGAGACCAGGAGGCCTGCCGACAGCGACACGATCAGTGCCGGCATCTGCGACACCAGGCCGTCGCCGACGGACAGTTTCGTGTAGACGTCGGCGGCACGCGACAGCGTCAGCCCGTGATGGGTGACGCCGATGATGATGCCGCCGAAGATGTTGATCGCGGTGATGATCAGGCCGGCGATGGCGTCGCCACGGACGAATTTCGAGGCGCCGTCCATGGCGCCGAAGAACGCGCTCTCCTCTTCGAGCTCCCGGCGCCGGCGCTGGGCTTCCTTGTCGTCGATCAGGCCCGCCGACAAATCCGCGTCGATCGCCATCTGCTTGCCGGGGATGGCGTCCAGGGTGAAGCGGGCACCGACTTCGGCGATACGCGTCGCGCCCTTGGTGATCACGACGAAGTTCACCGTCACCAGGATCGCGAAGATGATCAGGCCGATGACGAAGTCGCCACCCATGACGAACTTCGAGAATCCGGCGACGACGTAGCCCGCGGCCTGTTCGCCCTCCCCGCCCCGCGACAGGATCAGGCGCGTCGTCGCGACGTTCAGTGCGAGGCGCAGGATCGTCGCGATCAGCAGCACGGTCGGGAAGGCCGAGAAGTCGAGCGGCCGCTGGATCCACAGCGCGACCATCAGGATCAGCGCCGAGAGCGCGATGGAGAAAGCGAGGCCGAGATCGATCAGGATCGGCGGTATGGGCAGGAACAGGATCGTGAGCATGGTCACGATACCGCCCGCGAAGAAGGCGTCCGCCCCGAGGCGGCGCGGGCTTGGCAGGCTAGCAGCTAACGTATCGGCCATGGGTCACCGGCAGAGGATCCGCCCGGTAATCTGCCGTGCAAAGCTTACGCGAGGGTGGTGGCCTCGGAGATCAGAAGCCGTGCTCGATCCGCGAATAGACCATCTCGGTGAAGGTGGAGAGATGCGCCCCGATGAACGAGCCGGAGACGGCGACGACCAGGAGAATGACGATGATCTTCGGGACGAAGGTCAGCGTCACTTCCTGGATCTGGGTCAGGGCCTGGATCAATGCAATGACGGTGCCGACGAGCATTGCGGCACCGACCGCGGGCCCGGAGGCGACGATGATAGTCCAGATCGCGGCCTGGACGATGTCGAGGGCGTCCCGCTCGTTCATGATTGGCTGATGGTGAGCCCGGGCCCGACGGCGACCTTCGTGCCGTTCTCGAGGGTCGCGATGGAGCCGTCGCTGTTGATGGAGACCGAAGCGACCTTGCCGCTGAAGCTGGCGCCGGTCGAGTCGGTGAAGCTGACGGTCTTTCCGATCAGCCCGTTGGCCTGCGACAACGACTGCGAGGACAGCAGCGCATCCAGCTTCGTATTGGTCTGCATGGCCTGCTCGACCGTCGAGAGCTGCGCGAACTGGCTCATGTATTGCGAGGTGTCCATCGGATTGGTCGGATCCTGATTCTTCATCTCGGCGACGAGCAGCTGAAGGAAGGTGTTGTAGTCGACGCTGTTGCTCGACGTGGCCGTGGTGGAGCTGGTCGAACTGGAGGACTTGCCGGTCGTGTCGGTCGCGCTCGTGACGTTCATCTAGTTCTCCGCTGTCAGGCAGCCTCGAATGGGGTATGGGTGGTGGCGCCGGCCAGGATCGCCTGCTCCACCGGGAACAGCGCCCGGATCCGCTTGAGCGCCTCGAAGTAACGGGTCGTCTCGACCAGCTCGTCGACCGCGGCAAGTCCGTCGAGCATCTCGCCGTTCTCGCACACCGCAAGCAGGGCCGCGTGATGCTGCGCGTAGAGCGCCGACGCATCCCGGACGTCGGTCGGGTTCATCAGCATGAGCTGCACGATGAAATAAAGCTGCCGCATCGCCGTGGTGGCGTCGGACGCCTGCATGACCTGCCCTTCGAGCAGGAACATCACGTCGTTGACGAGCTCGACGCAGACCTTGCGGTCCACGCGCAGCACCGCGCCGTTGATGTAGATCCGTTCGCCCGCCCGCAAGGAGATCTTCATCAAAGCGCGTCTCGGATCAGGCGGTTGATTTCGATGAGCTGCATCACGTCGTTCGATTTCTCTTCGCGAAGGCGGTCGGCTTCCTTGACGACCCACAGGCCGATCGAGATGATGTCGGCCCGCAGCTTGTCTGGCAGTCCATTCTCCGGATGCGAGAGATCCTCGATGAAGATCGTCCACAGCCGCCGGACATAGAGCAGGCTCTCGACCAGATCCTCGAGGCGGAATCCGCCTCGCTGAATCCGTTCGAGCCGGTCGATGCCGAGGCTGAGTGCCTGCCGCTCGCGGCCCCGCGCCTCATGGCCACTCTCGTCGACGACCGCTTCATAGGCTTCAAACGTCATCAGAAGAACCACTCTGCACGGGAGACCGAATAACAGGACAAGGATGCGAGCCTTACGAGCGAACTTTGGCTCAGAGATAGTTGATGAGGCTGATCTTCTGGAGCTGCGAGGTGAGCGCGAGCGCCGTCTGGATTTGGGTCTGCAAGGTGTTGACCCGGACCGAGGCCTCGGTCGGGTCGACCGCCTCCATCTTGACGATCTGGTCGTTGAGGATGTCCTTCTGGATCTTCAGCTTCTCGGTCGCGCCGGTGACGCGTTGCTGGATCGAGCCGACCGTGCCCCCGAGCACGGCGAGATCGTTGATGGCACCGCTGACGAGGCTGATGGCCTTGTCGACGACAACCTGGAACGTATCCTTGCTCAGGCTCGTGTTTCCGAGATCGGTGAGCATGGTGTAGGCCTCGGCCAGCTTGCGGAAGCCGGGCTGGTTGGCGCTGACGGAACTGTCGACGACCTCGGTCGTGGAGATGCGGCTCGACAGCGTCTGGTCTGTCGCCGACGACCAGTTGGTGTTCCAGGCCGGGCTCGCGAACTCGGTGTCAAGGGTGTTGTCGAGGAAGTTCTGCATCTGCGCCGGAGTGATGGTGCTCACGCTGGCCGAAGACTGCGCAAAGCCGAAGCTCGCGAGGAAGTCCGCGTCGACCTGGTTCTTGCTGGCCGAGCCGGCGGTGTAATTCGTGACCGGCTGGGTCTGCGTATTGATGCCGCCGAACAGGTACGAGCCATTATAGGAGACGTTGAGCGCGCCGATGAGATCCTGGAGATTGGCGGACGCGCTCGGCAGGATGATCCGCGCGCCGCTGTCGGCGTCGCGGGCGGCGATCAGGTTCTTGAGGAAGTCCGACGCGGTCGAGCCGAGCTGGGTGATCCGGTTCTGCGTCACGTCAAGCCGACCCGCGACGAGCTCGTTGGTATCGACGAGCTGGTCGGCGAAGTTGAATTCGGCGCGCAAGCTCACGTCGCGACCCGTCCCCGTGCCGAGCTCGAGGCCGACGTCCGCGAAGCGACCCGTGGTCGCCTCCTTCGAAGCCTTGCTCAGCGCGCTCTGATTGTTGGTGATCGATGACCTCAAGGACGAAGACAGCATCAAGGTCGAGATGTAGTTCGCGCTCATCATGACTTAATTCCCCACGGCAGCCAGCAGGCTCTGCAACATCTCATCGACGGTGGAAATGATCTTCGACGATGCCGAATAGGTGCGCTCGACCTGCAGCATCAGCGACATCTCGTCGTCCATGTTGACGCCGTTGACGTTCGACAGCGCCGCGGTGCTGCGGTCGAGCAACGTGTTCTGGTACTTGACGCTGTCGTTCGCGGCCTTGCGCTGGCTTTCGATCCAGCTCGCCGAGGAGGACGCGAATTCGATCACGCTGCCGCTCGGCTTGCCCTGCGCCGTGGTATCGAACGGCTGCGGCGCGTCCATCTCGTTGATGAGCTGCTGGAGCCGCGCCGAGAAGCCGGCGTTGCCGGTCGTGTTGTAATTATAGGCGGCGTTGCCGCTGATCGCGCCGTCGCGCAGCAGGTTCGGGTTGCCGCCCGAGGCCGGATCGACCGACGCGGCAACACTGATCGTGCCGGCAAGGCCGACCGAAATGGTGGCGCTCGCGGGCATCGCGGGCGCACCGGGATAGGTGAAGAGGCCGGGCACATCGGGCAGCGCGGCGCCGGACTGGTCGACCTCCTTGAAGGCGTCGATCAGACCGCGCGCGATTTCGTCGAGCTGGCTCTGATAGGTGACCGTGGCGTTGTCGCGCAATTCGGCGAGCCCCGCGAGCTTGCCTGTCTTGAGCGGCATCACGGAATTGGCACCGGTGACCGGGACGCCATCGATATAGACCGCATTGCCCGTGGTGCCCGGCGTATAGACGTTGGTCGCCGTGAAGCTCACCGTTCGCGCCGTCTTGTCGAACAGCACGACGCCGCTGTCGGTGTAGAGCGCCGCATCACCGTTGGCGCGGAGCGACATCGAGACGCCGACCTCCTGCGACAGCTTCGAGACGATGCTGTCGCGCTGGTCGAGATAGTCGGTGACGTCGTCACCGGAGATCGTCCCCCTCACGATCGCGGTGTTGACCTTGTCGAACTGGGTGAGGAGCTGATTGATATTGGCGACCGACGTCGCCATGTCGGCGTCCGCGCCTTCGCGGACCGACTGCACGGTCTTGGTGGCCTGGTTGAGCGCGGTCGCCATGTCCTTGGCGGAGGTCACCGCGGCCTGCGCCAACGTCGCGTTGTCCGTCGAGTTCGCGTATTGCTGGAGCGCCTGCTTCAGCTTGGTGAGCTGGGCGGTCGGCGACTGCTCGAGCTCGGGATCGTCCACCGTCGAGGTCGCGATCTTCTGGAGACCGTCATAGATCGCGCTCTGCTTGGCGGACGCCGACGTCGCGGTCAGGACGTTGGTGAACAGGCCACCGCTGGCGGCTCGCTGGATCGCCGCGACATAAACACCGGCATTGGGAAGATTATCCAGCACGGCGATCTTGCGCGAATAGCCGGCTGTGCTGGCACCGGCGATGTTGCGCGAGATCGTCGACGACTGGATGCCCGACGCCATGAGCGAAGCACGAGCGGAGTCGAGAGCGGCGGTAAGGGACATGATTTGCTCTTGCCCGGGATGAGCGCTCGAGGATTCAGCGCTTCAGGTTGACGACGACGTCGAGCAGGTCGGCGCCGGTCTGGAACGATTTCGAGTTCGCGGTGAAGCCGCGCTGCGCCTCGATCATACCGGTGAGCTCGTCCGCGAGATCGACGTTGGAGTCTTCGAGCGAGCCGGACTGGACGGTGCCGAGCCCAGCTCTGCCGGCATTCGTGACCTCCGCGTTCCCGGAGTTCATATTGGTGGAGTAAACATTGCCCGGTTCCGGCGTGAGATTGTCGGGGCTCGCCACGTCCGCAATTGCGATCGTGAACAGTGACAGCTGCTGGCCGTTCTTGAGGATGGCTGTCACGTACCCATTCTCGTCAACGTCGACCTTGTCGATGGCCGACGGAACGCTGCCGTTGACGGTCGTCTTGAAGCTGAAATCCGTGCCGGCTTGCGTCAAATTCGACACATCGAGGGTCACGGTCGCGCCGCCGAGGACCGGTATCGCGAGAGTTGTCGGACTTGCGGCGGCCAGCGCGCCTTTCCCGGCCGTTGTCGTATCGAAGGTATAGGTGGTGGCGGCGCCGAGCGCCGTACCGGTCGCAGAATCATAGGCCTGCATCTGCCAGGTGTCCGAGCCGGCGGCCGTTGCGGTGTGGGACATATAGAGGTCGATCGTGACGGCTCGGCCGATATTGTCGTAAGCGACGATCGAGCTCTTCGATGAATATGAGGCCGGACCGGGAGGACCAGCAATGACAGCCGCTTTTGGATCCAGATTGCCGGTCGTCAGCGTCCCCGCCGTTGACGCTACGGGTTGCTGCGACACCTGCGCGATGTTCACGATCTGCAACCCGCCGAGGGTATTTTGCGAGATGTCCACCTTGCCCGGCTTGCCCAAGAGGTAATAACCGGCCGCATTCACCAGATTGCCCTGGGAGTCCGGCACGAACGATCCAGCGCGCGTCATGAACTGCTGCGTGTTGTTGGCGTTCGACACCACGAAGAAGCCGTTGCCTTGGATGGAGAGGTCGGTGGTCGACGTGGTGAACTGTGTATGCCCCGCGTCACTGATGGCGTAGCGGACCGTGGTCTCGACGGCGCCGGAGTCGTAATTGCCCGAGCCGCTCTTCAGGATCAGCGAGGAGAATTCGGTCGAAGCCCGCTTGTAACCGGTGGTGTTGACGTTCGCGATGTTGTCCGAGACCGTCGACAGCTTGTTGGACTGCGCGCTCATCCCGGAAACGCCGGTGCGCATAACGCCGTAGAGGCTCATGGATTGGGCTCCTGTGGTAGGTTGAAGTTACAATGAGGGTTCTTGCTTGCGCGGGGCTGATGGTGGGGAACCGTGCACAACTTGATGTCGTCAGGTCGTTTTCGGCTGACAGAACGAGCGCGCCTTGTCGGTCCACGCGCCAAAGCCGCTGGAGACGAGATGGGCGACGATGTGACAGACGTAGCGCTTCTGCGCCGGCTGATTGTTGGGCCCTGCATTGTAGCGGGCGACCGCCATGGTCCAACTGCCCTCGCGCTGCTTCAGCTCTTTCAGGAAGAGCGCGGCATATTCGACGTTCTTGGCCGGATCAAACATCGCGCGCACCGAGGCGAACTTGTCACCGTGATAATAGTGATTGATCTGCATGCAGCCGAGGTCGATCAGCTTGATGCCCTTGCTTCGCATGGTTTCGAAATTCGCGATCGCATCGTTCATGTCCTTGGCGAACACGGTCTGGCCGTCGGCGCCGAGCGCGTAGGGATGGAGCGCGCCGCGCCGCCCGGTCTCGGTAAGGCCGACCGCATAGAGAATGCCGAGCGGAATCCCGTGCTGCCGGGCCGCACGCGCCATCTCGCGCTCGCAGGGGCGCGCGTTGTCGACCGCCGCCTCGGCAGCGCCGGCGTTACAGATAAACAGGGCCGCGACGAATCTGCGGCGCCACGTCCTGGTCATGACGCGTCTCCTGATTGGGCTGGCGCTCCTGCCGGGCCTGCTTCGCGTCGCCGTCGGACTGCCCCGACGACGTGCTGGCGCCACCAAACGAGCCTTGCGACTGCGATGGCGGCTGCTGCTGGCTCGAAAGCTGTGACTGCGACTGGCCGTAGCTGCTCTGAAATCCGTCCAGCGAGCCGTGCTGGACCGGCGCGACGTCCGCGACATAGCCCGCCGACTGCATGAGATCGCGGATCGAGTCGCGCTGCTGGTCCAGCATCTGGCTGGTATCCTTGCGTTCGGCCGCGAGGTGGACGGACACTTCGGCGCCGACGAGACGCAGGCGCACGGTGACGTTGCCGAGCGCCGGCGGCTCCAGATTGATGGTCAGGATCTTGAGCGGCTGATCCAGCGCGTTGGTCTGGGACGCTGCGGGATCGGCAGTGGCAGAGGTCGTCGCGGATTCCTTCAGCTCGGCGACGACGGCGTTGGCGACCTGTTGCGGCGCGTTGAACTGCGCCGGTGGCAGATGGGTCTCCTGCTGCACCACGGTGACCTTGGTCGTCTCCGGCAATGCATCCCGCGCCGAGGCTTTGACGGCGCGCTCCACATTGGCCGTGACCGCCTCGAAACCAGGCGCCGGCATTGCCTTCGGCGATGTCTCGCTGCCTTGCTGTGCGGCCGGGAGCGCCGCATCCTGAGAACGCGTGCCGGCCGAAGCGAGAGCGGACGGCGCGGACTCGGTTGTAACGATCTTCGCCGTGCCGGCGGCCTGAACCTCACGCTTCGTGGACATGCGCTCGTCGCGTGCGGACGCGTCTTGCTTGTCAACCGCCGCCGGCTGCGGCTTCGCGGCCGGCACGGCGGCGAGCTCCTGTCCGACGATCGCGGGGATGCCCGGCCGATTCGTAACGTCCGCCGCTGCGGTCGGGTCGACCGGATCTGCCGTCTCCGACGATTCGCCCGTCTTCCGGTCGCCGGTCTTGTGACTGGACTTGGGCTCGTCAGCCGCTGAGATGCGGTCGGGCGTCGCCTCGTCCTTCGCCGTGTCTTTCCCGATCGGGTGCGTCAGATGCGTGCGCAGTATTCCGGCTTTTGCGCTCGTGTCGCTGCCCTGATCGTCGAGCGCGCGCTTGGCGAGATTGGAGACGGTGTGGAGCAGATCGTTGAACGACGAGTCTGCCGACGATTTCGCCCCTGCGCTCTTGCCGGAGCGCGACGTGCTGCGCATGTTGAGGCTTTCGGCGAGGCCCGAGAATGGCTGTCCGGAGGTTCCGCTGAGCTTGGTCATGGACGGCGATCCCTGGTGAGGAGTTCAAGTTCGCCGAGCTGCTTCTGCGCGCGCGCGATGGTCGCAGTCGATGACGCAAGGTCGAGGCGCGCCGGCGTTGCCGGGGGCTTGTCGGCTGCGGCCGCGGATCCGCCGGCGAACGGCTTGCGGACGTCGAGCGCGAGCTGCACCGTCGCATTTAGAACGGGAACGTCGCGCTCGGGCAGCTTCGAGCGGTCGAGTGCCTTCAGCTCGGCGAGACCGCCGTCATACTCGTCGGTGAGCGTCCGCGAGGCGCCACGGAAGAAATGCGCACGCTCGCGGTCCGCTGACGCATCGGCGCTGAGCGTCAGCGCGCGCTCGCCGGCGAGCCGGGTCACGGCCAGCTGTCCGCGCAGCATCGCCGCGCGCGCGATCACGAGATAGAGCTTGAGGCGGCTCGCGCGATCGATCTGCTCCAGCAGGGCCGTGATCCGCGCAAAGCGGCGGTCGTCGAGCGCGAGGCTCGATTGCGTCAGGCCCGTGGAGAAGCGCTGCCAGAAATCGCCGGCATAGATCGAGTTGCGGTAATGGCGGATATAGGCCAGCGTCAGGAACTCGAACTTGTCGAATTCCTCGGCCTGGCCAACCAGCAGGATCTCGCGCCGCAGCGCCGCCTCCTCTACGAGCGTACCGGGCAGGAGCAGGCGCGCGTCGTCAAGGCGCTCGATCGCGAGCGAGGCCTCAGCACGTGCGAACAGCGCGCCCTGAACCAGCGCGACCTGCCCGCCCAGACCCGACGGAAGCGTGCGCGGCTTGACGTCCTTGAGCAGCTCGCGCGCTTCGTCCTGGCGGCCCTCGACATAGGCCAGCGCACCATTGAACAGTCGCTCGTCGACATTCAGCTTGTCGCGCGGCAGCTTGCGCACAACCTGCGGCGCGCCGCCGCTGAGCAGATAGATGACGACAGCCTGGCCGTTCCGCGGATTGCTCCACACGTCCGCGTCGGCGGCGAGAAATTTCTCGCCGACCTGCCGGATCAGCGCGATGTGGTTGCCATGCGCCGCGGTGTCACCATTGGCGATGCCGTCCTGCACAGCTTGCAATGCGCGCACGAGTTCATACGGCTCCCCCGATACCGGGGCCGGCGCCGGCTCAGCCAATGCGCCCGCCATCGTGAACGGCAGCAGCAGCAAGACGGTGCGGAGGAGCGGCCAGATCAAGCGCGCTTCTCCCGGATCAGGATCTCGATCCGGCGATTCTGCGCGGCCGCCGGATCGTTCGGCAGTTTCGGCCGCCGGTCGGCGTAACCTTCGACGTGCTCGATCCGCTGCGCATCGACGCCGGAGCGGACCAGCATGTAATAGGCCATCTGCGCACGGGCCGTCGACAGTCGCCAATTGTCGTAAGTCTCCGACTTGTACGGCCGATTGTCGGTGTGACCGCGGACGATGATCATGCCGGGCCGCTTCGTCAGCAGCGGGCCGATCTTGTCGATCACGCGAACGAGTTCGGGCCGCGGCTCCGCCGAGCCGACCGCGAACATGCCGAAACTCGCATCGTCAGTCAGGCTGATCAGTAGGCCTTCATCGACCTGACGAACCTCGGCCGCCGGTCCAGCGCCGGCCTTGACGTCCGACAGCGCGTCCGCGATCGCAGACTGAAGCTGCTTGACGGTCGGCTGCTGCGTTTGCGCCGCATCGCGCGGCTCGGAGTCCTTCGTATCGTTGGGCCGCGCCTGCGCGGCAGCATTGGCCTGAGCGGTCGCTTGGGCGCTGCCCTCGCGCGAGGATTGCGACGGCGCAGGCCCAGGCGGCAACAGGGGCGACAGGCTTGCGGACGAGCTATCCGCGTTCGGCGCCACGCTTCCGCCGGCATCATCCACCTTGGCGCGGCGCGCCTGCGGTTCGCCCTGACCCGTGCCGGACGCATCGCCCGCGGAGACATTCGGCTTCGGCTCGCTCTCGATGATGCGATCCGCGTCCTTCGACACCTGCGGCGCCAGCTTCCAATAACCGGGATCGAAGGGATCGCGGTAAGCGTCGCCGCCCTTGAGGCCGTCCTCTTCGGCCGATGTCAGGGCGCCGGCGCGCCGCTGGCCCGAAGCCTGGTTCGCACTGTTGGCGATCTCGGCAAGCGTCGCATAGGGATCGCGGAACAGGACCTTCTCTTCGTAGAAGGGCGGCTTCTCCGCCGTCGGCGAGTCGCCGCGACGTTCTTCGTTCGGCCCCGCCGGCTTACGCCTGCCGTCCTGGCCTTCGAATGACGACGGCTCCTTCCTGGAGAGGTCCTTCAGACCCTTCGGAGCAGGTGCATTTTCCGCGAGCTTGATCGGATTGAAATAGCTCGCGACCACCTGCTTCTGATCCTGGTTGAGTGCATTGAGGAGCCACATGACCAGGAAGAACGCCATCATCGCGGTCATGAAGTCCGCATAGGCGATCTTCCAGACGCCACCGTGCGGCTTCTCGTCGTCGAAGGCGCTGCGCCGGCGGATGATCACGAGCTCTGGCTTGACCTCATTCATGGCGGACTACCGGCGCGCCTCCTTGAGGCGTTCGCTCCAGGCCGAGATCTGAGTCTCGATCACGGTCTGGTCGGCGACGACGCGGACCTCGAAGGTGTCGGCCGCCTCATAGGCGATGCCTGTCCGCCGGGCCTTCTCGAGCTGCGCCTTCACCAGGTCCAGCAACTCGCTCGGGCCGGTGACCTTGAACACCGGCACCGGCGAATTGCCGGTCAACGCCGCGATCTGCTCGACCAGCGACTCGATCACCTTGTCGCGGACCGCCTCCGTGAGAAACGGCAGCAATATCCGCGCAACGGAGCTCGCGATATTGGTCTCAACCTCGCGGCAAGCCGTCTCGAAGCCGTTGACGATGGTGGCCGCCTGCTGGTCGGACCACTTGGCCCGCTCCTCGCCGAGCCGGATCGCGCTGCGGACGCGTTCCTCCGCAAGCCTGGCCTCGCCTTCCGCGACGCCGGCCGCATGTCCGCGACGATAGGCATCGTCGAGAAGGTTGACCGGCGGAGCTTCCGCTGCCGGGGACGGCGGCTGAAGCTGCTGCTGCGAATGGGTCTGTGGCTGCGGCTGAGGCTGAGGTTGCGGCTCGCGCCGAACCTCCCTCGGCCTTGTCAGCACGTCCTGGATCTTGGGCGGCGGAGGCGGCGGCGACTTGGCCCGGCCGTTCGCATCGAACTGCGTCAGGAGCTTTCCGATTGCTGCGTTCATGCCGCCTCCTCGCGTCGCATCCAGTCTTTAAGGATCGCGGCCGCCTGCATCTGATCGAGCCGGACGATCTGCTCGAGCCGCTTTTGCGGCGTTCGCTGCATCTTGCCTTCGAGATCTTCGACGAGGTTGAGCTCGGCCTCCTCGCTGTCAGGCAATGCAAGGGCCGCGGCCTCGAGGGCGGCAGCCTCTGCTGCCTCGGTCTGCTCCTGTTCGGCGCGATGAGTGAGAATACCGTTGACCGCCGGCCGAAGACCGAACCAGACCAGCATCGAGGCAACGGCGAGGATGGTCACCGCGTTGATGACACTGCCGAGCTGTTTGTTGATCATCTCGACAAAACTGATCGGCGGCACCGGCGCTAGCTCGCGCGAGCCCTCAATGAAGTCGACGGCCGTCACCTGGATCTGGTCGCCGCGCTGCTTGTCCAGTCCGCCGGCGGTGGCCGCGAGCTGGCTGATCTCGGCGAGCTTGCTGTCGATGATGGCCTGGTTGCTCTTGTCGCCGAGATCGGCGACGAGGCGCGCGCGGTTGACCAGGACCGCGATGAAGAGCTTCTTGACCGAATAGCCGTCGCTCACCGTCGTCGTGGTCTTGGACGACACCTCGAAATTGGTGACGTCCTCGCGGCGGGTCTTGTCCTCGCTGGAGTTCTTGCTTCCGCCGGCGTTCACCTGCTGATCGGGGAGGTTCTGCTGCACAGTTGTCGGCGTCGACCGGTCCGCGTTCTGCGAAGACTCCTTCTCGCGCACGTTCCGCACCGAACGCTCGGCGCGGCTCTCGGGATCGTAGACGGTTTCATTGATCTGCCGCTTATCGGTGGAGAGCTGCGGTGCGACGCTCACCTCGAAATTGTCGAGACCCAGATAAGGCGTCAGCGCCTTGCGGATGTTCTCCTGCACCATGCCGCCGACCGTCTTCTGGAGGCTTGCCATCTTGGTCGGCGCGGCGCTGGCCTCATCCTCTTCGGCGAGCAGCATCGAGCCGTCGGCGTCCAGCACCGTCACCTTGTCGCGGCTCATGCCGGGAATGGCGGCCGCGACGAGATGACGGATCGACTGCGCCGTGCGCGCCTCGATCGCGCCGTCGGTGCGCAGCACGACCGATGCCGAGGGCGGCTGCTGCGTTGCACGGAACGAGCCGCGTACGGGCATGACGATATGCACCCGCGCGGCCTTCACGCCCTTCATCAGCTGCACCGTGCGCGCAATCTCGCCTTCCAGCGCTCGCAGCTTGGTGACCTCCTGCATGAACGAGGTCAGACCGAGCGAGCCGATCTTGTCGAACAGCTCGTACCCGGAATTGGCACTGGTCGGCAGGCCCTTTTCGGCGAGCAGCATCCGCACCTGCATGGTCTGGCTCGGGCGCACCGAGACGGCGTCTCCGGCCGTATTGACGTCGAAGGCGATGTTCTGCTCGCGCAGCGCGGCGCCCATGCGCGTCACGTCTTCGCGGGTGAGGCCGGTATAGAGCGTCTCGAATTCAGGCCGGCTCAGATAGTAGGCACCGCCGACGACGGTAACGAGAACGGCAAAGCCGATCAGCCCCAAGGCCATCAGGCGTCGTGGCCCAAGCTCCAGCAGATTGTTGAGCAGTTGCTGTACCTGCGCACGACTGAGCAGCATATGACCTCGTAGCAATGCGAACGTATGAGACACTCCGCTGCCAACCTTGTCTGAAGGTTGCGCGCGGGCGCGAATGTGTCGGTTCGCTGGCGAGGCGTTGCAATCTTACAAATTCGGTAGCGCAATCGACATCGGCAACGGACGGCCGGACGCATTGCCGCCCGGGCGGCTGCGACATGTCGCATAAAATCTGACGTCGGAAGGTCGATCTCGGGCACGTCTTGTGCCGTCAACTCCGCCGATCTCGGCGGGGACCGTGCTCCGCGGGGAGCACGGTCGTTTTCGAAAGCGCCGCTTAGCTGCGGAACAGTGACAGAATGCTCTGGCTGTTCTGGTTGGCGATCGAGAGCGCTTGAACGCCGAGCTGCTGCTGGGTCTGAAGCGCCTGAAGGCGGGTCGATTCCGCATTCATGTCGGCGTCGACGAGCTGGCCGATACCGCGATCCACCGAGTCCATCAGCGACTTCACGAACTCCGTGTTGTTCGAGATGCGGTTCTTGATGGCGCCGAGGTTCGCGGCGGACTGGCTGACGGTGTTGATCGCGGCGGTGACCTGCGCGATGTAGCCATCGAGCGTGGTCTGGTCGGTCGCCGAGTCGGTCAGCGCAGCGATGCTGATCGTGTCGACCGATGCGGTGCCGCTCACCGTGTCCAGGATGCCGGCCGTGGTCGAGGTGTAGAGCGAGTAGTTGGCAACCGTCACCGTGATGGTGTTAATCGTGGGCGTGCCGCCGACGCGCGAGAACGACGAGACCAGGTTCACCGTCGCCGGGGTGGTGGCGTTGGTGCTCAGCCAGTTCACGCCGTTGAACGTCGCCGCGTTGGCCACGTTCTTCATGTCCTGCTGGATCTGGGTGATTTCGGCCTGGATCTTGGTGCGGTCGATGCCGGCGGTCTTGGCTTCGACCAGCAGCGCCTGGAGCTTGGTGAGGCCGGAGTTGCTGTCGCCGATGACCTTGTTCAGAGCGGTGTATTCGGTGTCGACGGTCGCAGCCGACAGACCGAGCGAGTCGGAGACGGCAGAGAGCGCAGCGTTGTCGGCGCGCATCGACGTCGCGATCGACCAATAGGCCGAGTTGTCCGAAGCGGTCGCGACCCGCTGGCCGGTCGAGATCCGGTTTTCGGTCGTCTGCAGGCTGGCGCTGACATTCCGGAGGGTCTGGAGCGCAGTCATTGCAGCGGAGTTGGTAAGCAGGCTGGAAGCCATCTTTGATGTCCCTTTGAAAGCAGATTGGATTTTGGGGACATACCGGGCTTGCACCGGTACGACAGGGCGGCATCATGCCTTTGGGATGCGGAAATGCGCGTGAACCCAACCCGTCGTAGCGGCGAGACTAGCCAGCGAAGCTTGTGCGAGGCTTGTGGCCCTGTGATCGGACCGCAACAGGGCGGCCGAAATCATGGCGTGCACAGCGCCACGCAAACGAAAGGGCCGCGCTTCGCGAGAAGCGCGGCCCTCCCCTGACCGTCTTGACGCTTAGCGGAACAGCGACAGGATGCTCTGGCTGTTGTTGTTGGCGATCGAGAGCGCCTGAACGCCGAGCTGCTGCTGGACCTGGAGGGCCGCCAGGCGGGTGGACTCCTGGTTCATGTCGGCGTCGACGAGCTGGCCGATACCGCGATCAACCGAATCCATCAGCGACTTCACGAACTCCGAGTTGTTCGAGATGCGGTTCTTGATGGCGCCGAGGTTGGCGGCACCCGAGGAGACCGTGCCGATCGCAGCGGTGACCTGCGCGATGTAGCCATCGAGCGTGGTCTGGTCAGCCGCCGAGTCGGTCAGTGCACCGATGTTGATGGTGTCCACCGACGCACTGCCGCTCACCGTGTCCAAGATGCCGCTCGTGGTCGAGGTGTAGAGCGAGTAGTTCGCGACGGTGACGGTGATCGAGCCGGTGGTCGGCGTGGCGCCGACGCGCGAGAACGACGACACGAGATTGACCGTCGCCGGCGTAGTGGCGGTGGTGCTCAGCCAGTTGACGCCGTTGAACGTCGCCGCGCTGGCCACGTTCTTCATGTCCTGCTGGATCTGGGTGATTTCCGACTGGATCTTGCTGCGATCGATACCAGCAGTCTTGGCTTCGACCAGCAGCGACTGGAGCTTGGTCAGGCCCGAGTTGCTGTCACCGAGAACCTTGTTCAGAGCGGTATATTCGGTGTCGACGGTCGCGGCCGACAGACCGAGCGAGTCGGAGACGGCGGAGAGCGCGGCGTTGTCGGCGCGCATCGAGGTCGCGATCGACCAGTAGGCGGCGTTGTCGGAGGCGGTGGCCACGCGCTGGCCGGTGGAGATCCGGGTCTGCGTGGTGGAGAGTTGCGAGCTGACAGACCGCAGGGTCTGGAGCGCGGTCATGGCGGACGAGTTCGTGAGCAGGCTTGACATTGCGAATGTCCCTTTATGTACGCGTTACATTTTCACTTTGGGACATACCGGGCTTTCACCGGTACGGAGGGGCGGCATCATGCCTTTGGACTGATGTGGGTGGGGTCCAACCCGCCGTGACGCCTTGCTAGCACGCCGAATCTTGCCGCCGGATTAAAATCGCCTTGAATATCATCGCTGTAGCGGCGGTATCGCAGTTACCATCCGCTAACCATGATGACGCGGTCCGAGCCGCGCTCTTTCAGGAGAACGACCGCACCAATCCGGAGGCAAGCAGGTTCCAGCCGTCGATCAGCACGAAGAACAGCATCTTGAACGGCAGCGCGAGGATCGTCGGCGGCATCATCATCATGCCCATCGACATGGTCAGCGTCGCCACGATCATGTCGATCACGAGGAACGGCAGGATGATGAGGAATCCGATCTCGAACGAACGCCTGAGCTCGGAGATCATGAAGGCCGGAATGATGACGCGCATGTCGATGCGCTTGTCGTCGAACTTCTTGCGAAAGCTTTCCGCAGCAAGCGCCTCGAAGGTCTGGAGATCCTTGTCGCGAACGTGGGCCAGCATGAACTCGCGGAACGGATCGGTGATCTTCAGATAGGCCTCTTCCTCCGAGATCTCGTTCTTCATCAGCGGCTGGACGCCGGTCTCCCAGGCGCGGTCGAATGTCGGCGCCATCACGTAGAAGGTCATGAACAGCGCGAGGCTGATCAGCACCAGGTTGGCCGGCGTGGTCTGGAGGCCGAGACCGGCGCGCAGGAACGACAGCGCCACCGCAAATCGCGTGAAGCTCGTCACCATGATGAGCAACCCCGGCGCCACCGACAGCACCGTGATCAGCGCCATCAGTTGGATAATGCGGCCGCTGGTCGAGCCGTTGCCGGGCGGCAGCAGCGAGTTGAGGTCCGGAATCTGGGCCAGCGCCACTTCGGGCAGGACGACCAGGATCAACGCGAGCAGCAGGACTCTCACTCTCACTGGATCACCAACGTCTCAATGATCAATTCGCGGACCTTGCCCGACGAGCGGATATTGGCGCGCTCGGTCAGGTCGTCGCGCAGGTGCTGGAGCCCGCGCGATCCCTCGAACTGGCCAACCGACGCCGACCGCAGATAGGTGATGATGTCCTCGCTGATGTGGGCGGCCAGGATGCCGGCATCCTCGTCGCTCATGCTCTCCGTCACCATGGAGGCCTCGACGCGGGCCCAGTTGTTGGCAGGGGCAGCGAGATTGGTCACGATCGGGGACAGTTTTCGAAGCCGCGCGCTGCCGGCGTAGCTAGACGCAATCGGCGGCGGCGTGGCGCTCTTCTTCGCATCGGCGACGCGCTCGGCGGCCGCAAACAGATGCAGGCCGGCAAGCGCGCCCGCACCGATCGCGACAAGGGTCAGCACGACAATGGCCGCAATCAGGCGCATCACGTCCCCTGCCCTCGCGACGCGGCTCGGCCGGTGCGGATATCAGAATGGTGCCACGGCGTCATAGATCCGGTGTCCCCATCCAGGCTGCTGCACGTCAGACAGATTGCCACGGCCACCATAGGACACGCGCGCCTCGGCGATCTTGTCGTAGGAGATCGTGTTGGCCCGCGAGATGTCGCGCGGACGCACGATGCCGCCGACATTGAGCACGCGCATCTCGGTGTTGACGCGGAATTCCTGCGAGCCGCTGATCATCATATTGCCGTTCGGCAGCACGTCGGTGACGATGGCGGCGATCGAGAGCTTGATATCCTCGGTGCGGTCGATCTGGCCGTTACCCTTGATCTGGGTGTTGGTGCTGAGATTGGCGTTGGTCTGGCCCTTGTCGCTCCATCCTGCGACGTCCATCAGCCAGTCGAGTCCGAACTTGACCTGCGAATCGCGCGAGCGGCCGGTCTTGTTGTCGAGCTTGGCCTTGTCCTGCATCGAGATGATCACCGTCACGACGTCGCCGGTACGCCGCGCGCGGGGATCGCGGTAGAGATCGGTGCCGTCGTCCCAGGTCGATCGATAGCTGACGGGCGTACGCATGCGCGGCGTCACCGGGATCGGATCGGCCTGGGTCCTCAAGCCGCTGCCGACCGGGGACATTTGCGGGCCGGTCAGAACCTCGGCCGGATCATGGAAGCATCCGGCCAGGAAGACGGACGCCAGTACGAGTTGGAGGATGAGGATCGGCTTCTTCATCTATTTGGTCTT
The DNA here is from genome assembly GCF_051853035.1 of Bradyrhizobium sp. SPXBL-04. Classification (NCBI taxonomy): domain Bacteria; kingdom Pseudomonadati; phylum Pseudomonadota; class Alphaproteobacteria; order Hyphomicrobiales; family Nitrobacteraceae; genus Bradyrhizobium; species Bradyrhizobium sp. SPXBL-04. The sequence goes on from NZ_CP182472.1 coordinate 7,451,485, forward strand.
TCCGTCATCCACACGGCGCATCCCGCCGAGCAGGTCGGCGAGGTGCGCCGCACGGGCCGTATCCATCTCGTTGAAGATTGCGCTCGAGCTCCTCGGGCTGAGCTTGGCGAGCACGGCGGCGGCGGTCTCGTCGGCCATGCCGGCAATCTGGGTCGCCGCAGCCTCCGGCTTCATGCGCGAATAGATCTCGACGACGCTGGCTTCGGCCTTCTTCAGGAAGTCGTCGCGCAGCGCCATCCACTTCTCGTATTCGGCGCGCTTGGCCTCGACCTCGGCGATCCGTTCGCGGAGCAGGTTCTCGGCCTTCTCCAGCTCCTTGAGCTGCCAGGCCAGCCTTGCATCGACGGCGGGGTCGGCCACGTTGCTGCAGAACAGCGCGACGTCATTGTCGGCGGACACGGCGGCCTGTGGCGGTGTGGGCTTCGGCGGCGCCGCGACGCTGCCGGGTTTGGCTGCACGTACAGGTGCCGGCGTCTCGGAAGCCGGCACGGCGCTGGTGATAGCCGGACCTGAATCTTCCGCCGCCCACGCCGTCGCATGGACGGACGCGCTTCCGCCCGGATTCGGGGTGGACGGCGTGCCCGGCTTCTGCGGTCCGGACGCGCGGGCACGCGCGAAGGAGAGCAGGTTGAGCGGCCTCGATGGCTTCGCCTCGTCCAGCGCCAGCACGGGCGAAGCGCCCGCAAGCGTCCACACCGCGACGAGGAGGAATTTGGCTTTGTGATCCAGCTTCAGCATCGGGCCGCGTGCGATTCTCGGTCGAGACCAGAGCATTGAGCGACCAAGCTTGCACGACGCTTGTGCATCATTGCACGATGACATCGGCCTGGAGCGCGCCGGCCGTCTTGATCGCCTGGAGGATGGCGATGATGCCTGATGGTTTCAGTCCGATCTGATTCAGCCCGCGTACCAGGCGCTGGAGATCGACGCCGCTCAGGATCGCCACCTGCGCGCCGGCCTCGTTGGCCTCGACCACGGTCTGCGGAACGACCACCGTCTGACCTCGCGAGAAGGGCGCCGGCTGCGAGACCACGGGAAGCTCGGTGACGCGCACCGTCAGATTGCCGTGCGTCACGGCAACGGTCGATATCCGTACGTCGCGTCCGATCACCACCGTGCCGGTGCGCTCGTTGATCACCACCCGTGCGGGCGTGTCCGGCTCGACCGTTAGCTCGCCGATTTCGGCCAGGAATCGGACCGGGCCGATGTTGCGCGGCTTCGACAGCACGATCGTGCGATAGTCGCGCTCGAAGGCGATCTGCGCACGATAGCGGCCGCCGGCGTAGCGGTTGATGGCGTCGAGAATGCGCGTTGCGGTAACGAAGTCCGGGTTCTTGAGCTCCAGCACCAGGAATTCCATTTCATGGAGGCTTCCCTGCACTTCGCGCTCGACCAGCGCGCCGTTCGGGATGCGCCCCGCGGTCGGCGTGCCCTGGCTGACGTTCTGCGCCTGGCCGCCGACGCTGTAGCCGGCGACCGTGATCGCGCCTTGCGCGACCGCATAGACCGCACCATCCGCCGCCCGCAGCGACGTCATCACCAGCGTGCCGCCGAGCAGCGAGGTCGCATCGCCGAGCGACGACACGGTCACGTCCATCCGCTCGCCGGCTCCGATCGAGGGCGGCAGGTCCGCGGTCACCATCACGGCCGCGACGTTGCGCGTGCGCAGCGTCGTCGGACGCGTGGGATTGTTGGTGCTCGTGGTCTCGTTCCTGACATTGATGCCCATGTTCTCGAGCATCGATTGCAGGGACTGTTCCGTGAACGGCGCATTGCGGAGCGTGTCGCCGGTGCCGTTCAGGCCGATGACGAGGCCATAGCCGACGATCTGGTTCTCGCGCAGTCCCTTGATGTCCGCGATGTCCTTGATGCGGACCGCGGCCTGAGCGCTGGCGGTAGCGAGGAGGAGGACGAGCGCAAGCAGGACTCTGGTCATGACCCATCCACGACCTTGACCGTGCCGTCCGGCTGGACGATGCCCCTGACGATCACGCCGGTGTCGGTGTTTCGCACCGGGATGAGCGCGCCGGCCGCGCCCGATTGCATCGCCGAGCCGTAGGTGACGATGGACAGGCCGCTGTCCTCCACCACGACCTTGACCATGGCACCGCGGGCAACCGTCCAGGGATCCTCCACCGAATTGATCGGGATCGGCTGGCCCGGCAGCAGCGTGCGCCGCGCCATGCGACCAATCAGGACCTGGCGTCCTTCGATGAACATGGCAACGCCGAGCAGGCTCGGCGCGAAGGCGCGCTCGGTGATCATGTCGTCCCGGATCAGCTCGCCCGCGCGGATCGAGACGGCCGGCACGGGAAGCCGCTTCTCCTCGGCCGCCGCCAGGCGCGCCGAGGCGAGAACCAGCAGCACGGCGGCCAACCCGCGCATGATCAGGCCCACCCTGTTCAACATCGAGCCACCCGAACTAGCGCATGCCCTTCGAGACAGTCGAGGCCATTTCATCCGAGGCCTGGATGACCTTGGCGTTCATTTCGTAGGCACGCTGCGCCGAGATCAACTCGGTGATTTCCTTGACGGGATCGACGTTCGAGGCTTCGAGATATTTCTGGTTGATCTTGCCGTAGCCGGAATCGCCCGGCAGCCCGACGACCGGCGTACCGGACGCGGTCGTCTCGCGGTAGAGATTGCTGCCGAGCGGCTCGAGCCCCGCCTCGTTGGCGAAATTGGCGAGATTGAGCTGGCCGATCTGCCGCGGATTTATTTCCGTGTCCAGCTTGGCGAACACCTGTCCGGTCTGGTTGACCGTGACCTCGACCGTTCCCTGCGGCACCGTGATCGCGGGGTCCAGCAGATAGCCGTCGATCGTGACGAGCTGGCCGTTGGCATTCGTATTGAACGAGCCGGCGCGGGTGTATTGCACCTCGTTGTTGGCGCCCAGCACCTGAAACCAGCCGCGGCCATTGATGGCGAGGTCGTAGGGATTGCCGGTCTGCGTCAGCGCGCCCTGGATGTGCAGCTTGCGGATCGCCGCCGACTTGACGCCGAGGCCGAGATTGGCACCCTCCGGAATCGGCGAGGAGCCGTTGACATTGGCGACACCCTGCATCCGGTCCATCTGATAGAACAGATCGGTGAATTCCGCGCGCGCCCGCTTGTACGACGTCGAGTTGATGTTGGCGATGTTGTTGGCGATGACCTCGATGTTGGTCTGCTGGGCGTTCATGCCAGTGGCCGCAATGGCGAGCGATTTCACGATCGTCACTCCTTCAGATCAAATCGACATCCGAACGACTTCTTGGTAGGCCTGCACGACCTTGTCGCGAACCGCGACCGCCGTCTGCAAGGCCTGCTCGGCCGACATCAGCGCCTCCACGACGCGCCGCGTCGATTCCTTGCCCTGCATCGCCGAGATCGACGCCGCCTCGCCCGCCTTCAGCGTTCCGATCGCGTCCGTCGTCACCTGCTTCATCACCGATTCGAAGCCGACATCGTCACTGGCCTGGATCGCGGTCGTCGCCGCCGGCGAGATGGCCTGCGTCTCGGTCGCGCGGCTCGCGGCTTGCCCAGCAGAGATCGCGGTGGATGAAATCGCCTCAAGCATTGTCAGCTCCTCAAGAGGTCGATGGTCATTCCCAGCATCGACCGCACTTGTTTCACGACCTGGAGATTGGCCTCATAGGACCGGTTGACCTCACGCATGTCGGCCATCTCGATCATCATGTTGACGTTCGGCAGCTTGACGTAGCCGGCCTTGTCGGCGGCGGGATGCCCCGGGTCGTACTCGACGCGGTACGGCGTGGTGTCGACCCCGATCTCCTTGACTTTCGCAAGCTGTGCACCCGAGGCACGGTCCATGGCGGCATCGAAGGTGATGGTCTTGCGCTGATACGGATCAGCCCCGGCGGTGCGCCCGGTCGACGTCGCGTTGGCGAGGTTCTCCGAGACGATGCGCATGCGCGTCGATTGCGCCTCGAGCCCGGAGCTTGCGACGGTCAATGACGACTGCAGAGAGTCCAGCATGTCAATTCACCTCAAGCCTTTGCGCTCGACAGGACCATGCGGTGAAACGACCGCACGATCGCCGAGTTCATCGAATAGTCGCGATTGACGTCGTTGCCCTTGATCATCTCCTGCTCCAGACTGACCGAATTGCCGGAGTGAACCACTTCCCAGCTGTCCTTCTTGGCGATCTTGCGCGTGTCGGTCTCGGCGGCGGACAACTGCATGTGCGAGGGCGACGTCGTCGCGAGCCTGACCGGCATGCCGTCGAGCACCTTGTTGAAAGGCTCGACGTCGCGCGCCTTGAAGCCCGGCGTGTTGGCGTTGGCGACGTTGGTGGCGATGGTCGACTGGCGGAGTTCGAGGTAGCGCGCCTGCGACGATGCGAGTTCGAAGAGATAAAGCGGTCCCACGATAGCCCCGTTCTGGTCCATTCGGGAGAACCCTAGGGCGTTAAGCTTTCGTCAAGCTGTTGCGCGAAGCACCATCCTCGGAAATCTACTGGACCTTCTCGGGCCGTGCGGTCTGCTTGGACTGGAGGAAGTAGATGATCTCGGCGACGGGGCGGAAGAATTCCGCCGGAATCACCTGGTCGACCTGCACCGCCTCGTAGAGCGCGCGCGCCAGCGCCTTGTTCTCGATCACGGGAATCCGATTCTGCTCGGCAACTTCGCGGATCTTCAGCGCGATCACGTCCATGCCCTTGGCGACCACCAGCGGCGCCGCATTCTCCTCGCGCTTGTAGCGCAGCGCGATGGCGAAATGCGTCGGGTTCGCGATCACCAGCGTCGCGCGCGCGGCGGAGGCGATCATGCGCTGGCGCGAGCGGTCGCGCGCCAGCGAGCGCAGGCGCGCCTTGATCAGCGGATCGCCCTCGGCCTGCTTGTGCTCGTCCTTGATCTCCTGCTTGGTCATGCGCAGCTCGCGCCGCCAGTGGAAGCGCGACCAGGCGAGATCGATCGCGACCAGGACGATGGTCGCGATGCAGATCGCCGAGACGATCCGCATCGCGATGTTGAGGATCATTTCGGGCAGCGCCACCGGATCGGTGTACATCGCCTCGAATGCCTTGGCCTCGGACGAGCGCAGCACGAAGGCGACGACGGCGGTCACCGAGGCGAGCTTGAACAGCGACTTGGCGAACTCGACGAGTCCCTGCGTGCCGAACAGGCGGTTCCAGCCGCTGACCGGGGAGATGCGCGACACGTCCGGCTTGATGCGCTCCAGCACCAGGCGCGGCGCATTTTGCAGCAGCGAGGCGGCGAGGCCGAATACCATCATGATGATGACCAGCGGCACCAGGAATCGCAGTGAATGAAGTCCCACCACGGTGAGCAGGTTCTGTGCGTCGGCCGCGGTGCTGAGCGGGAAGCCTTCGGGATCGTCGAGAAAGCTCTTCAGCGTCGGCGTCAATTGCTGCACGCCCTGGCCGATCAGGAAGGCCTGGATCACCATCAGCGCGGCCATCGAGGCGAAGATGGAAGCCTCCCGAGAGACCGGGATTTTGCCCTGTTCGAGCGCATCACGGACTTTCTTCTCGGTCGGCTCCTCTGTCTTGCTCTCCTGATCGGATGTTTCTGCCATGCCCGTTCAGCGGTCAGCGGAAGACCAGCTCATCCTCCTGCTCGGGATTGAGCTCGATTTCACCCTTCTCCGCGAGTTCGAGCGCGAGGTCGGTGATCACGCGCCGCGCCTCGAGCACATCGCGCTGGTTCGACGGCTCGCCGATGGCGAGCTCGTGTTCGACGACGCGGCGGACGCGCGAGGCGACCGAGGACAGGATCAGCTCGCGGAAGCTCTTGTCGGTCCCCTTCAGCGCGACGACGATGCGATCGGTCGGCACCTGGTCGAAAATCATGGTGCGCGCCTTCGGCGTCAGGTTGATGACGTCGTCGAACGTGAAAAGCAGCTCCTTCAGCACTTCGGCCGACTTCGGTCGCTTCTCCGACAGGCTCTTCAGCATGTCCTCGATATGGCCGCGCTCCATCTTGTTGATGATGTCGGCGACGCGGGCGTAGGTGTCGGCGCCGAGGTTGCGGGCGAAGTTGAGCGTCAGGTCCTCGTGCAGCGTCTTCTCGATGATGCGCATGGCGTCGTCGACGATCGGCTTGAGGCTCAGCACGCGCCGCATCAGCTCGTTGCGCAGGCTGGATGGCAGCTGGCTCATCACCTTGGCGGCGCAGGCCGGCTTCACCTTGGACAGGATCAGCGCCGCGGTCTGCGGGTGCTCCTTGGAGAGATAGCTCGCGAGCGAGTTCTCCGACACCGAGGAGACGCGATCCCAGACCGAGCGGCTCGAATTGCCGAGCAGGTCCGACATGATCTGCGAGACCTGGTCGGCCGGCAGCACGTCACCGAGCACGGCCTCCAGACCGCCGAGCGTGCCGAGGATGTTGGCGCCCATCGAGAATTGCTGGGCGAACTCCTCGACGATTCCCTCGAGCTCCTGCGCCGTGATCGGCCGCAGCTCCGCCGCGGCCTTGGTGACGATGCGGATCTCCTGCGGCTCGAACTGCTGAAGCACGCTCGCCGCCGCCTGCCGGCCCATGGCCAGGAGGAGGGCCGCGACCTTTTCCGTTCCGCCCAGCGTGGCGACGCCTCGCTGCTTGACGGGAGCGATGCCGACCTGTGCCGCCATGGTCAGGTATCACCCTGCCCCAGCGGACCGACGATCTCCGTCAGCGAGACGCCGAAGCGGGAATTGTCTTCTTCGACCACGACCACCTCGCCGCGGGCGACAATGCGGCCGTTGACGACGACATCGACAGGTTCGCCGACCCGATGATCGAGCGGCACCACGGCGCCGCGCCCGAGCTTCATCAGGTTCGCCACCGGAATGGTCGCCGATCCCAGCACCACCTGCATGGTGACGGGAATGCGCAGGATGGCATCGACGTTGGCGAACTTGCCGGTCTCCTCCGCCGTGCGCGCGGCAATCTCCGCCAGCCGCTCCAGTGGAGATGCATCGGTGTGCCCCTCGTCGGATGCCGATGCGCGAGTGGCAGACTCATAGTCGAAGGATTGCGCCATTTGGTATCGCCTCTTGGTATTTCCGCTCCCGGAGCGCCGCCGCGCTCCGACCGTATCGTTTTCGCCGGCTCCGGCTTCAATGCTTGTTCACGTCGGCGCCGCCTGCAGTCGCGACGGGCGCGAGCCCGGTCCTTGCATCGAGCGCCGCGATCGCTTCGTGGGCCTGATCGATCTTCGTGCTCAGCACGTTGGCGAGCCGTCCGAGATTTGCGGTGGAATCGTGCGCCGCGTTGATGACCGTGTCGAAGGCGCCCGCCGTCTCGTGGACGATGGTCGAGAATTCACCCTGGTAGCTGCGCAGTCGCGCCAGTTCGCGGTGCATCCGGGTCACCCGCATGCTGGTAAAAGCGAGCGCAATCAGCAGCACGGCATCAACGAGATAGGATATCATCGACGAACTCCCGTTTCTGATCGACGGGATCTGCCACCTGCATGGCGTAATAGCCATCAAGCTGGCCGATCTGACACCAGAACAGCACCTGGTTGTTGCTTTCGAGCCGGGCGAGCGTGCGCGGCGTGGCTTCGAGCTCGAGCACCTGCCCGACCTGGAACTTCACGACGTCGCCGAGCGATATCATCTTCTCGTCGAGCACCGCGCTCAGCGTCACCTCGGTGCGGTGAACCTCGCTCTCCATCTGCTCGCGCCAGCGCGGATCGGCCGCGCGGCCGTCGCTGACGACGACATGCGCGAGCTTCTGCCTGAGCGGGTTGAGCGCGGAGTGCGGAATGATGAGGAACATCTGGCCGCCGCGATAGAGCGCCTGCAACATGATGTTCGCGCAGATGGACATGTTGCCGCTGCGTCCGATCGCCAGCGAGGCCATAGCGGTCTCGACCCGTTCCACGCGGAAGGTGACGTTCGAGGTGCCGGCAAAGGCGGATTGCAGCGCCTTGGCGAACCGCTCGAACAGCGCCTGGACCAGGCGGATCTCGATGTTCGAGAACGCGCGCTCGACGTCGAGCGGCGGTTCGGCGCCGTCGGAGCCGAACATCGCCTCGACCATCGTGAACACGAAATCGCGGTCGAGCATGATGATGACGCGGGAGTCCCACTGCTCGGCATAGAGCACCGCCGCGACCGCGTTGGCCTCATAGTCCTTGATGATGTCGCCGACGCGGTCATTGGTGATGCCGTTGACCGAGAAATAGCACGGCGTTCCGGCCATCGGCTGCAGGCTGTCCGTGCACGATGCCGCCATGCGATCGAAGATCACATTGAGCATCGGCATGCGTTCGATCGATATGCCGGCGGCGTCCAGCAGGTAGTTTGGCAGCTGCTTGCGCTGATCGACGTCGACGTCTTCCATCATCATGCGCGGGCAGCCTTCGGTTCAACCTCGGTGACGACGGCCTTGGGACCTGCAATCGTCTCGTTCTCGACGACGTCGATCGACGGCCGCTCGGTGCTGGCGATCATCTTGCGGCCGTGCTCGACGGCGATCTGCGGCATGGCGCCGTTCATGAACGCCAGCAACGTCTGCTTGACGATGATATACGGCCGGCACTTCTTCTCGCGCGTCATCTTGATCTTCAGCGCGAAGGGCGAAATGATGCCGTAGGACAGGAAGATGCCGGCGAAGGTGCCGACGAGGGCCGCGCCGATGAAGCCGCCCAGCAGCTTCGGCGACTGGTCGAGGGCCCCCATGGCCTTGATGACGCCGAGCACCGCGGCGACGATGCCGAGCGCCGGCAGCGCCTCGGACACCACCACAAGCGCATGGTACGGCGTCAGCTTGCTCTTCACGATGGTGTGGATCTCCTCGTCCATCAGCGCCTCGATCTCGTGCGTGCGCGCATTCCCCATGATGATAAGGCGGACATAGTCGCAGATGAACTGGAGCAGCGCGGGGTCGGAGAGCACGTTCGGAAACGCCTTGAAGATCTCCGATGAGGAGGGATCGTCGATATGCGCCTCGACCTCGTTGCGGCCCTTGCCCCGCAGCTCGCGCATCAGGGCATGGAGCGCGCCGAGCAGATCGAGATAGTAGCGCTCACTGGGCACGGCGCCGGTGATGGCCTGCATGCAGGCAACGCCGGTGTCCACGACCGTCTTCCACGGATTGGCCACGATGAAGGTGCCGACGGCGGTGCCCATGATGATCACGAACTCCCACGGCTGCATGAGCACGGCCAGGTGCCCGCCCATGGCGGCAAATCCGCCGAGCAGTGCCGCCACCGTGATGAAAATCCCCACGAAACTGCCCAACGCGCCGCTCCATCGCCGATCCCAGCGGGAATATCTAGTCGGCGACGCTTGCGCGAAGCTGGCTTCGGGACCGCCAGCCCCGCGCAAGCAATTCGCGGCAGCTTGAGACGTGTCGCAAGAGCGGCCAGAGGGACGCGTGTCATGCTATCCACCATCGCGGATTACACCAGACTGACCAAGGACATGGGCAAGTCGCTGACACAGGTCGCGAAACAGCCGGACGTCAGCCGCGAGACCGATTATTTCCTCAGCCATATCGGCAACGTGAAGACCATCGACGATTTCCTGAAGGACTACCGGCTCTACTCCTATGCGATGAAGGCCTATGGCCTCAGCGACATGACCTATGCCAAGGCGTTCATGCGCAAGGTGCTGACCGAAGGTGTCGCCAACAAGAACACCTTCGCCAACAAGCTCACCGACGTCCGCTATCGTGAATTCGCCACGGCGTTCAACTTCGCCGCCCTCGGCAGCAACGCCACCCAGACCACCCAGGCCACGACCGGGACGGCGACCCAATATGCCAGGCAGACGATGGAGCAGAAGGCCGGCGACCAGAACGAGGGCCTGCGGCTGGCGCTGTATTTCACCCGCAAGGCCTCCACCGTCACCACCGCCTACCAGATCCTCGCCGACAAGGCGCTGACGCAGGTGGTTCAGACCGCGCTCGGCCTGCCGTCGACGATCAGCTCGGCCGACATCGACGCCCAGGCCAAGATGATCACGGACAAGATCAAGCTCACCGATTTCCAGGACCCGGCCAAGGTCACCAAATTCGTGCAGCGCTTTGCCGCGATGTGGGATGCGGCCCAGGCCCAGAGCGACAATTCGACCAACCCCGCGCTGGTCCTGATCGGCGGCGCGTCTTCGATGGCCAGCATGGATACCGACATGCTCTCGAAACTTCAGTCCATCCGCTTCGGAAAGTAAGTCATGCAATCGGCTCTCTATGTGGGATTGTCGGCGCAGGTCGCCCTCGAAAAGCGCCTTCAGACGATCGCCAACAACGTCGCCAACGTCAACACCGCAGCGTTCCGCACCGACGTGGTGAAGTTCGAGACCGTGCTGTCCAAGGCGGGCGCGAACCCGGTCGCCTTCTCCTCGCCCGGCGACAACATCATCTCCCGCGAGATGGGCAACATCACCGAGAGCGGCAATCCGCTCGACGTCGCCGTGGTCGGACAGGGCTGGATCGCCTTCGCCGGTCCGAACGGCACGGTCTATACCCGTGACGGCCGCCTCCAGATCGCCCCCAACGGCGACCTTCAGACCGTGTCCGGCTTTCCCGTGATCGATTCCGGCGGCGCGCAGATCACGCTCGATCCCAACGGCGGACCGATCTCGATCGCGCGCAGCGGGGCCATCACCCAGGACAACAACGAGATCGGCACCATTGGCCTGTTCAACATTCCCGCTGACGCCAATCTCGAGCGCTACGGTAATTCCGGCGTCACGCCCGATCGTCCCGCGACCGCGATCGCCGATTTCTCCCGCGACGGCTTCAAGCAAGGCTACGTCGAAGGCTCCGGCGCCAATCCGATGATGGAATTGACCAAGCTGATCGCGGCCTCGCGCGCCTTCGACGGCACCAATTCGATGATCGAGGGCGCCGAGAGCTCGCTCCAGAATGCAATCCGGACGCTGGGCGAACCCGGCAAATAAGCTGCGCCTCGCGCGCAATGAGGTTGGACGGTTTCCTTGAACGCTCTTCGGCAACTCGAGTGGGCGCTGCTGGAGCTTCAGCAGAGCACGCCCCTGGCAAGCGTCAGCGGCGCGATCTCCGAGATCGCGCCGACGCATTTCCGTGTCTCCGGCCTGTCGCGCTTCGTCAGGCTCGGCGAGCTCATCGGCGTCAATGCGGCCGCCAGGCCCCAGATCGGCGAGGTGGTGCGGATCGACAGCGAGGGCATCATCGCCAAGCCGTTCGATCGCCAATTCGCCGGCGGGCTGGGCTCGGTCGCATACCGGATGCCGCCGCTGTCCTTTGCGCCCGATCCGAGTTGGAAGGGCCGCGTCATCAATGCGCTCGGTGCGCCGCTGGACGGCCAGGGGCCCCTCACGCCGGGATCGCGTGCGGTCTCGGCGGAAGCCGAGGCACCTTCGGCCATGAAGCGCGCACGCGTGCACAAGCCGCTGCGCACCGGCGTGCGCGTCATCGACCTGTTCTCGCCGATTTGCGCTGGCCAACGCGTCGGCATCTTTGCCGGCTCCGGCGTCGGCAAATCGACGCTGCTGGCGATGCTCGCCCGCAGCCAGGGTTTTGACACGGTCGTGCTGGCGCTGGTCGGCGAGCGCGGCCGCGAGGTGCGCGAGTTCATCGAGGACGTGCTGGGCACCGACCGTCACCGCGCCGTCACAATCGTGTCGACGGGAGACGAGAGCCCGATGATGCGGCGGCTGGCGCCGAAGACGGCGATGGCGGTCGCCGAATATTTCCGCGACCGCGGCGAATCGGTGCTGCTGATGGTCGATTCGATCACCCGCTTCGCCCACGCCGCCCGCGAGGTTGCACTCGCCGCAGGCGAGCCCGCGGTCGCGCGCGGCTACGCGCCGACGGTCTTCACCGATCTGCCGCGGCTTCTGGAGCGCGCCGGCCCAGGCGAGGAGGGATCCGGCACGATCACCGGGATTTTCTCCGTGCTGGTCGACGGCGACGATCACAACGAGCCGATCGCCGACACCATCCGCAGCACACTCGATGGACACATCGTGCTCTCCAGACACATCGCCGACCAGGCCCGCTATCCGGCCGTGGACGTTCTCGCCTCGGTCTCCCGCCTCGCCCATAACGTCTGGGACCCCGAAGAGCGCGAATTGGTGAGCAAGCTGCGCGCCATGATCGCCAAATACGAGGACACGCGCGACCTTCGCTTGATGGGCGGATATCAATCGGGACGTGATTCGGGTCTTGACCAGGCGGTCGACATGGTTCCGAGAATCTACAGCGCGATGCGGCAGGACGCGTCGGCCCCACCGAGCGCCGATCCATTCCGCGAGCTCCGGGACATGCTCAGGGGCGAGTAGCAGGTTGCGCGGTGAGATGGCGCGCGACGCCGTCGTGCCCTGCCCGTTGTTTTCGACAGCCGATTGCGCATGCGGCCACGCTTCCAGTGCATGCGCACGCGCAGCCATGACCGGCTTGCGTCGCGGGAACGTCAGTCGATCGGACGAGAGGAATCGAGCGGAAGCGACGAACGGGCCATTCCTGCGACCGCGGACCGCAACAACCGCCGCGTGCAATTCCTGTGAGTTCCCTCAGGCGATTCCCCGACGGTCGTACAAGTTGTGGATGACATGCCGACGCACATCGTCGTCATGCACAAGCTTCGATCAACTTGCATCAACGACAGACAGCAACGTGGCGTGCACAAACCGACGTATAGTTGCGTGCATGCTGCTCATCGGGCAGCGTATTGCGTTCACTATCATGTGTGCCGACGAGCGAGATTGTCTTGAACGTTACATTCGCCCGCAACGACATCCAGTCTTAGAGAGCGTCTGTACTTGATTTTGTTGAGAAGCTCATTCATCGTTTCGATGGATACAAGAAACGTCTGCTTGCGACTTGAACTTTTAGGGGCCTCGGTTGAACTACTCCGATCCATCGTCTGCTGGCGACGGCAACTCGGGCTCCCGTGCGACGACGACGCTATTGGTATGCCCTCAGCGACGCAGGCTTGCGCTTCGAACGACGCGACGCCCATCAGTCCGGGTCGGTCGCGTTGCAGTCCGTGCCTTCGAGCGAGAATTGGACACGACGTGCTCGTCGGGCACCTCCAGCGGTCTGACGCCTCACGACGGATTCGCAAGCCAGGGCGCGAGGCGGCTTCGGAACGCCGCACACGAAGTTCCGGGGACGAGGTAGATTCATGCCATTGGCGCGAGAAGCCGTCGAGCTGCTGGTTCAGGCGGCGAGGGCTTGGTATTTCGAAGGCAATCAGCATGGATTGCGCGATCGCGAATGGATGGCGCTGCGCTTTCTCGGCCGCGCCAACAGGTTCTCGCGCACGCCGTCCGCGCTTGCCGGCTTCATCGGCGCCACCAGGGCGACGGCATCGCAGATCGTGAAGACGCTCGAGAGCAAGTCCTTCCTGGTGCGAAAGCCGTCGCACGAGGACAAGCGTTCGGTCGTGCTTCACGTCACCGCGCAAGGCGAGAAATGCCTGAGCCAGCACGACCCGATCAATCACGTGCTGAACGCAGTCACCTCGCTCGGCACCGACGAGTGCATCAGATTGCGTGACTCGCTGCGGGAGATCCTCAATCATCTCGATGCAGCCCATCAGCGCCTCGACGCCAGCATCTGCCGGGACTGCATGTTTCTCGCCGAACGCGGCCCGGGCACCGGCAGGGGGCGCGCGACCGCCGAGTTCATGTGCCGGCTGTATCGCGCCCCTGTTTCGCTCGAGGAGACCGAGTTGCTCTGCACCAGCTTCGAGCGCACCCGCGACCGCCCGAAGATCGAGGCACATCTCGACCGCGCGCGGGTGGCAAGCCAGGGGTGAGGCGCGCACTGTCGTCCTGGCGAAAGCCAGGACCCATTACCCCAAATGCACATTGTTGCGGCAAGTCGATTGCCACACGATGCTTTCACCTCAGAGTTCAGTGATAATTGGTCCTGGCTTTCGCCAGGACGACGTTGGGGGGGGGCATGTGTGCAACTGCCTCCACATCGTCATTGCGAGCGCAGCGAAGCAATCCAGAGTCTTTCCGAGGCGGGATTCTGGATTGCTTCGTCGCAAGGGCTCCTCGCAATGACGGAGCAAGGAGCACCGCCGTCGTCCTCCAATTCGCTGTCATTCCCCGTCACCGGGTCTCGCCTTCGGCGAGCCCGATGACAGGCTCCGGCGGGGAATCCAATACGCCGCGGCCTCTCGATTGAACCTCAACCGTCTCTGGAATACTGGATCGCCCGGTCGAGCCGGGCGATGACAGCGAGTTTGTGGCGTGCGCGTGCCACAGGCTCGTCATTGCGAGCGCAAGCGAAGCAATCCAGAATCCCTCCGCGGCAAGCTTCTGGATTGCTTCGTCGCAAGGGCTCCTCGCAATGACGGAGCAAAGGGGCAATGGCGTCGTTCTCCAATTCGCATCTGCGTTGCAGACACGCCTTCGCCTTCTCGCGGCGCGTTTCGCCCGAGCTTGGCTTGATCACTCCACCCTCGAAGCCAAGAGGGCGCAGGGAAGGCCAGGTGCCGGCTGGCACCCACGGTCCGCTGTGCGCGTATAGCGCAAAAGAAATTGCACAGCGGCATACAGGTGAAGCCGTACACGCGGCCTTCCCTGCGCAGTGGTCGGACGGCTTATGCCGCGCTCTCCCGGGAGCCGAGTTCCTTCTGGCCTCCCTCACCCCGCGAATTGACGATGCCGTCCGCCCGGTCGGGCTCGCGCGCATCTTCGAAGGGCTTGACCGTAGCAACGACGGCCAGGACCACACGGTTTTGCCGTACGCGCGGCTCGCATGTTCGCCGCAGAGTTTTCCCGCGCTGTCGACGTCACGGGAAAGCTAGCGAGACGAGCCTTTCAGCGCCGCTCGTCCGCGCGCGGCTGCGAGCTCACAGGGACTACCCGCCCTGCCCGCACCCTTCGTGCCGACGCTGCCGCGTCCACCGCAACCCGGCTCGCGACACGTGACGACACAAGATCGCCCCTCAAGAGTGAGCCGGGATGGCCGACACATACGACAAATCCGAATTTCTGTAAAGTCGAATCTTTTGGCGAGGACGGATTGACAACGCCGCATGTGGAAACATCCAGGTGTTTTGCCCGTCGGGCGCGTAGCCCGGATGGAGCGTTGTCCGGGATCGCACCCCCATTCTACAGCGCCCGGGATTACGCTTCCGCTCCGTCCGTACGAGGGGTCGGATATCATGCAGAATGCGCACAAAAAAACACCCGGCGGTTTCCCGCCGGGTGTTCGTTCCACTGGTTGGAAAGATCTTACCAGTTGCGCTGGGCGCGCAGGATCATGGCGATCGAGTCCTGGTCCTTCAGCTCGTACACAGCGGTCGGCTTGGCAGTGTTGGCAGCCGGGCTGAGGACGGCCGTGCCCGAATACTTCTGGTCGAGGTGCGTCCAGGAGAGGTCGGCCGAGAACGTCAGGTTCTTGATCGGGGTCCAGCGGGTGACGATACCGAGCTGGCCGATAGCGAAGTCGGGGTTGCAGCTCGTCACACCGGCGAGGCCGCCGAACACGCCACCTGTACCGCCAGCGCCACAGAGCGTGGTCTTGGCAAGCGTGCCGAACTGGGCCTGAGCGTAGGCACCGTAGAGCGCGGAGTTCCAGTTGGGATTCCAGTTGTGGGTGTAAGCGCCACGGAAGCCCCAGGTCTTGACCGTCTCCTGCTGCGAGCCGGTGACGAACACCGTGTCAGGAGCATTGGCGAAGCCGACGCTCTGATAGGCAATGCCCGAGCTGCCGAACAGCGAATACGTGCTGCCCGACAGGTTCTGGAAGTTGTAGCGGGTCGCACCGTCGGTGTAGACGCCCTGGATGTTGATCGTGTCACCCGCGCCGGTCGGGATGTTCTTGATCGACAGAGCGAGCTGAACTGCCCAACCCCACTTGTCGTCGGGGTGGCCGGTCGGCTCGGTCGCGCCGTAGTAGGCGACGTGGTTGTCATGCGCGGCAACCGACGCCTGGAACAGGCCCCAGGCCTGGTCGACGCGCACCTGAGCAACGAGGTTCGGCGAACGCGAGCCGCCGATGGCGTTGGAGCCGTACGAACCGCCAACCATGGTAGCCGCAGTCGCGCCGGACATGTTGAGGTTGCCGGCCTGATAATAGGCCGTCGCGTCTTCCGCCGAGAACGCTGCCGTCACGCCCTGACCGAAGTCAGCGGTATAGGTGAACTGGTTGACACCAGTGACCGTGCCGCTGCCGCCGACGAGATTGTCGGTGATGTTGCCCGGATAGTTGGTCCAGGGCGCATCGAACTGCGACACGGCCTTACCCATGGTGAAGCCGGCGAACTGGATGAAGGCGTAATACACGCCGAGCGCACCGCCCGAGGTGCCGCCGTCCGACGGGTTGATGGTGGTGGTGCCAGCCGTCGTGGCGGTGTAGCCAGTCGTGCCCGTAGCGGAGCCCGTGCCGGCGTAGCCACCGGTGGTCCAAGTGAAGACCGCGTCGAAATAGGTGCGGACCACGCCGTACTCGGTCGCGGTGCGCGTGTCGATGTTCAGATCTTCACGAGCACGGAAGGTGTAGTAGTTCGCGAGGCGGTTGCGGGCGCCGGCAAAACCGCTCTGGTTCGGGCTGAAGTCCGAGTTGGTGTTGAAGTTCGCGTCGGCGCGCAGATAGCCGCCCAGCTTGATGCAGGTGTCGGTGCCCGGGATGTAGTAGAAACCGGCGCCGTACAGCGAGCAGATCTTGACGTATTCGACCGCCTTGGCCTTCACCGGCAGATCGGCTGCGAACGCCCCGGAGACGGCCATCAGGCCGGCTGCCGAGCCGAGAAACAGCGTCTTCGTTAACTTCATTCGTAAACCTCCAGGTCGCTTCAGGGGGCTCGGCTCCTCGGAGGACGCCGCTTCACCCACTTTGATTTCCGTTCAATTCAGGTCCGCACTGAAGGTCCGGACTGAAACGACAGCGAGGTGCCCCCCCTCCGTCGTTCCTTTCGTATAGTTTATAAAAACAATCACCTCAATTTGTTGATTTAGTAAATCGCTGTTTCCGGCGCGGATGTGGCCCAAAGGCAACAGAGCGTCGTTTGCAGGCCATAAATAAACGGAAAAGCCCTCAGGGGGCATCCTGAGGGCTTTTTTGAAGGTCTCACGTCGCCGGCCGTGACAAGGTCAAGAGCCACAGAGAGAGTGGCCGAGACGTAATTTAATCAATTGATTTTTGCAAGCACTAAACTGTCGGTCGCTTTCAGGGTGCAACATCTGCGCCATCTTCGTGCGCGACAGGCGAGACGCCTGCTCAATATCCCGTTACTATCCGCAAAAAGGGATCAAAGGAATCGAACGAGGGAAGCCAGGGTGCTCGAGAAGAAGCTCGACAGGGCGATTACGGAATTCATTTGGAACGTCGTCGAAATCCACTCCCAGCTGGAGGACATCCACACCAGCTGGGCCGGACTGCTGGGCATCACCCAGCCGCAATGGCTCATCCTGATGGCCATCACCGAACTCGATAAGGGGCGAGGCGTCGCCGGCATCGACATCGCGAATAAGTTGCGAGTCCACCCCGCGTTCGTCACCAACCAAACCAAGACGCTCGAAAGGCGCGGATTTCTGTCGCGACGAGCGGCCCCGGACGATGCCCGCTTCGTTCTGATGTCGCTCACCGCAAAGGCGACCACGGAAATCGAAAAGCTGGCCAAGCGAAAGCTCGCCTTTAACTCGACCATGTTCAATGAACTCGACGAAAAGACCTTGGCCGAGTTGAACGCCACGCTCGCGACGATCGGCAAGAACGCCCGGTTGGCGGCACGATTGCTGGCGATCGAGGCTTCATGATCCGCCTGGCCCCGGGCGCTTCACAGGTCCACGTGATGCGCTAGAGGTAAGTCACGGGATCGAATTGACGAGCCACTCCAAACTTGCTGTCGAGCCATTGGACAATGAAATTGTCGGCGGCGATGAAATTCTCGACCTCACCCAGCGGGTGCGGGATGCGGTTCGGCACGACGACCGAGCAATCGGCTCCGGCCCGCCGATAGGTGGCCTGCAACTCGAGAGCCTCTCGCTCCCGCAGCATCGAGCGGCTGCCGACCACCATGAGAAGCGGGCAAGCGATCCGACGCGACGGCGGCAACGCGCCATTCGAGGCTCTCTCATCGACGCCGGTCATCCAATGCACTGATGCGCGACGCGCGACCGAGGTCAACAGTCCGGCGTCGCACACCGCGGCGGCTATCCGGCAGTCCGAAACGGCGAGGCGGGAGGCACGACTGGCACCCGTCCCTTCGCCATAGACCGCGATCTGCTGCGCGTCGACATCCTGACGCGCTTCCAGATAGTCCAGCCAGCACTGAAGCATTTGCGGCTCCACGCCGCGGCTACCGGGTGAGGCGCCGGCACCGAGGAAGAGGAGTGACGTGGTCCCGCCGCGTGTGGCCGGCAACAGCCGGCTCATCATCGAGTCCAGCGTGATGTCCTCGTCACCAATGCAGATAATTGCGGGTGCGCAAGGTCCGCCACGCGACGCCGGCACGAAGAAGCCGGACAGCGGGCCCTGATCGAGGCCATCGATCTCGACGCGCTCGATCGCCGGACCGAACCCGTCCATGAAAGCTTTCAGGTTGGCTCCGACCCTGCCTGCGAGGCCGGCCAGCGCCGGATCCTCCGGACAGGACAAGCTTCGCGCGACTTCGAGGGCCGTGAGCGAACACAGCCCCGCTTCCGACGCAACCCGGGCCGAACCATCTCTGCGCGCGGACTCGGCGAACAGCCGGTAGTCGTCTGCGACCCGCAGCCAATCCGCGACCCACAGATGTCTGTGCGTCTCACGCGCAAGCTCTGCACCGGTGAGGCTTTCGAAGAATTCGGACACGCGATTGCGCAAGCCCGTCAGATCGCGACCGGCACCGTCGCGCGAGCCGTGAGGCCAATGATCACCTTCCATGTCCCCCCCGAACGGCGCCGTCAGCGGCTGCCCGGACATGGATGGCGAGAACGCAATGCAGTCTCCGCACCGCGTGCGCCCGCTTGCGCCTTTTGCGCGATACGATTCATCCTGACGATCGCTCCGCCTTCGCTTCGCGCAGCGAAGTTGCCGGCGCTCCATCGTTCAAACGAGCCGGTCCCGATACGACGTCCCCGCCGGCTCAACTCAGTCGTCACAGCTCAGCTCCCTTGCTGACACTTGGTCTGCGCCCCGCGCCATTCTGGCATTTTTGCGGTCCCCGGTTTGTAGTTTTTTGTTGTGACGGGCGCCTAAAATATAGAGGGGCTTGATGACAGAGGAGGCAATCGCGATTTCAGCGGCAGATCCGGCGGATTGTCATCTGATCGTCGCAAACCGCCGCGCGACGCGCCGCTCCAGCTGTTTGCCTCTCCCGCGAGCCGGAAGAGCGATACGATTTTGCCGAATTCTTTAAATCGAGATTCTCGGCGTTGTGACCGAAGCGGCCGTGCCTTGCCGTCCTGACGTTTGCGAGCCTTGCCGCGGCACGATCCTGTTGAGCTCCTCGTCAAAATGCGAACGAAGCGGGAATATCAGCCGCCTTTGTATGCATTATCCCAGTTGCCATCCTCGCGCACTTCGCTTTACATGCGGCCAACCCGCCTTCGGACCACGGCCGAGGCCCAAAATCACATGCCCGCTCTGAGGGACGAAACATGGCGCGTAACATTTTGATTCTTGGGGCTTCCTACGGCTCGCTGCTGGGCACGAAGCTGCTGATGGCGGGTCATAACGTGACCCTGGTCTGCCGCGCCAAGACCGCGGAGTTGATCAATCGCGACGGTACCGACGTGCGCATCAAATTGCGCGACCAAGCGGTGCCTCGGGCCATCTTCTCGCGCGACCTGCCGGGCAAGCTCGATGCGGTGACGCCGGCCAATGTCGACCTCTCCCGTTACGATCTGGTGGGCCTTGCGATGCAGGAGCCGCAATACACCAACCACACGGTGCGTGTTCTCATGGTCAAGATCGCCGCGGCAAAACTGCCGTGCCTGTCGATCATGAACATGCCGCCGCTGCCCTATCTGAAGCGGATTCCGGCGCTCGCGGACATGGATCTCGAGGAAGCCTACACCAACGCGCAGGTGTGGGAGCGGTTCGAGCCGGGACTGGTGACGCTGTGCTCGCCCGACCCGCAGGCCTTCCGGCCGCCGGAAGAAGCCGCGAACGTGCTTCATGTCGGCCTGCCCACGAATTTCAAGGCATCGGTGTTCGCAGACGAGAAGCACAACAAGCTGCTGCGCGAGCTCGAATCCGATATCGACGCAGTGACGCTCGACGGCCATGACGTGCCGGTGAAGCTGAAGGTGTTCGACTCGTTGTTCGTGCCGCTGGCGAAATGGTCGATGCTGCTCACCGGCAATTACCGCTGCATCACGCCCAATGAGCCGCAGTCGATCCGCGACGCGGTGCACGGCGATCTCAAGCGCTCGCAGACGATCTACGACCATGTCGACGCGATCGCCCGCCGCCTCGGCGCCGATCCGCAGGACCAGGTGCCGTTCGCGAAATATGCCAAGGCCGCGGAGAGCCTGCTCAAGCCGTCCTCGGCCGCGCGCGCGGTCGCGAGCGGCGCGCCCTTCATCGAGCGCGTCGACCTTCTGGTGAAGCTGATCTCACATCAGCTCGGCGTGCCCAACGCCGAGATCGACCGCACCGTCGACACCGTGGACCATAAGCTGAACGAGAAGATCGTGCAGGGCGGATCGGGCGCGCAGTAGCGCGCGCCGTTTCCAGCGGCGTCGGCCCTCACGCACTCCAGAGCGATTGAATCCGGATCGCGCCGGTCATGGCGACCAGCGTGATCGCACCGGTGCGCGTGACCAGATCGGGACGCCCCGAGACGGCGGGCGCCGGCGCCGAGCGTTGCGCCCAACGTCACCCATGCCGCGCCGCCGTGACGATCTGAACCAGCGCTCACTGCAGATTCGGCGTACGGCACTGTTCCCAGTGTGGCGCAAACTCAACGACGGTCGTCGCACATCGGACGCACGGCCGGGTCGTCGCCCTCGCATCGCACCTACGCGCGGTCCGCTGATATCACGACTGCGTGAGACGACGGCATGCCGCCCGTCATATCCCGGCGCTTCGCGAGCAAAGCGAGCCGATTCGACGCGAATGGGCTTCCCTCACGTGCAGGCCCTTCATTCGCGCAAACGTTGCATGCGCGCAGAACGGGTCCGACTGCTTGCCCAGCCGGCAGAGAGGTGAGCAACATATCTTTTTAGGTCAGGTGTCTATGACCTGTTTGCCGGTCCGTTGTTCCGGCATGATCGCAATGCACGGCCAAGAGAACAAGAACAACAACAATGGATCAGGCGATGCTGAGCGTCGTCCGCGCGGTCGAGGCAGGCGCGACGACGATGAAGAGCGTGATCGACGCCACCGGACTGTCCCGTCTCAAGATCGAGCGCGCGTTGACCGCACTGGAGAAGCAGAAGCTGCTGGTGCGCGACGGCCAGGGCTTTCGCGCGACCGGCCTGCCGAAGGCGGCGCGCCCGGTTCGGCAATGCGGCTCATGCAACGCCTGCTGCGATATCCTCGAAGTGGCCGGCGTCGACAAGCCGGTGAATCAACTCTGCAAACATTGGCAGGCGGGCACGGGATGCACCATCTACGATCGCCGCCCGCAAATGTGCCGGTCGTTCGTCTGTGCCTGGCTGCAGGGCCATCTCGATGACGACTGGTTTCCGGCGAAATCGGGCATCGTGGTGCATTTCAGCCAGGACGCCGTCAACGTCACGGTCGACGACGATTGTCCCGATCGCTGGCGCGAGGAGCCTTATTTCAGCAAGCTTGCCGAATGGTCGCTGAACGGGATCAGGCGGATCGGAAACCGCGGCTATGCGACCCTCGTCGTGTCCGGCACCGCGCGGTTCCTGCTGCTGGGACACACCGTCGTTCCCGATCCGACGCTGTTCGGTACCGCATTCCTGCCGCTCACCGCCGACACCTTCCGGTTCTGGCGGGCGACGTCGCCCGAGCATTTGCAACGGCTGCATGAGCGCATAGCCGAGATCGAACGGATCAGGCAGGAATTCGGATCCTGCGCCATCCCCGAGACCGAGGACGACGATCCGCGACCGCCCTATCGGCCCGCGCTTCTACGGTTGTCGCATCACGCCTGAACTCCGCCGTGGGCAACACGGCCTGATTCGCGCGGTAGCGCTCGACGCGCCCCGGCCGGGTTGATAAGCCCCTGTCCGCGAATGACGGGACTTGAGTCGGGGACATGACGGTTGCGATCGAGATGGGGCAGACCACGGCGGGCGCCGCGGCGGCCATGGACCTCGAGGAACTGCTGGCGACCCGCCTCCTGGTGCAGGGCAATTCGGGCTCCGGCAAATCGCATCTCTTGCGACGGCTCCTGGAACAGAGCGCGCCCTGGGTGCAGCAGGCCATCATCGACCCCGAAGGCGACTTCGTCACGCTGGCCGAGCGCTTCGGCCATCTGGTGATCGAGGCCGAGGATCACAGCGAGCGCGGCCTTCAGGTCGCGGGCGAGCGCGCGCGGCTGCATCGCGTCTCCACCGTGCTCAATCTCGAAGGGCTCGACGCCGAGAACCAGATGCGGCGCGCCGCCGCTTTCCTCGGCGGGATGTTCGACGTCGACCGCGATCATTGGTACCCAATGCTGGTGGTCGTCGACGAGGCGCAGCTGTTTGCGCCGGCGGTTGCGGGCGAAGTCTCGGACGAGGCGCGAAAACTGTCGCTCGGCGCCATGACCAATCTGATGTGCCGCGGCCGCAAGCGCGGGCTCGCCGGCATCATCGCAACCCAGCGTTTGGCCAAGCTCGCCAAGAACGTCGCAGCGGAAGCCTCCAACTTCCTGATGGGCCGGACCTTTCTCGACATCGACATGGCGCGCGCCGCCGACCTGCTCGGCATGGAGCGGCGGCAGGCCGAAGCTTTTCGCGATCTCGAGCGCGGACAGTTCATGGCGCTGGGACCTGCGCTATCGCGGCGTCCCCTGCGTTTGAACATCGGCCCGACCGACACGAGCCCGCGCAATTCCACGCCGCGGCTGATGCCGCTGCCGGAAGCGACCCTGGAAGATGCGCGCGCCGTGATCCTGGCGGCGCCGCCGCCCGATGCCAGCCGCCCGCAGCGCCGGCCCGCGCCGGATCTGCTCGAGCAGCTGCGCGCCGCAAAGGCGGCCGCCGCGCCCGAAGCGCGCGCGGAGCCGATCGAGCTTCCGGTCAGCGCCGAAGAGCTCGCGGAGCGGCGCGAGCGCGTGGATCGTACCCTTCGTGCCGTGCTCGCCGAGCCCGACGCCGGCTTCCGCGCCATCGGCGTGCTCTATCAGGAGTTCGTGGTCCGCTGCCGCATCGAGGGGCTCGGCGCGGCGGTGCCTGATCTCAACGAATTCCGCCGCATGCTGACGCATGCGCGGGCCGGGCTCGGCACTGATCTCGCCGACGATGACGCCTGGCAGGACGTCTCGCTGCGCGCCTCAATCCTGCCCGACGACATGCAGGGCGTGTTCATGATGATCGCGCGCGCGGCGAAGGAGGGCTGGCCGTGTCCCGGCGATGCCGCGATCGCCCGCGCCTATGGCTCGCACTCGCTGCGCCGCGCGCAGCGGCTGCTCAGCTATATGGAGGAGCAGGGCCTGATCGTCTGCCAGCTCGACGGCGGCGGCCGCCGGATCGTGACGCTGGTGGAGCTGGCTTGGGCGACGGCGCCGGGCGATCCCAATGGCGATGATTTGCCGGCGGAGCCCGCGCAGAGCGCGGCCGCGCTCTGAGCCGGGATTTAGCGTCGTCTCATCACCTACGCCGCCTCGGTCGCATCGAAGCCGCGGGCCGCATCCGGCGCATCAACCGCGAACATGCGGCGATAGAGTACGACCGAGACGAGCCAGGCGACCGCGAACAGCGCGATCACGACGAAGCCGACATTGGCCAGCGACTCGTTGAGGCCCTCGACCACCGCCCACGGGCCGCCGGAGAGATCGAGCCGATCGCTGATCAGGCCGAGCGCCTCGATGCCGCCGATAAGAAGCGCCACCGCGACCGAGGCCCCGGTGATCGTGAGGTTGTACCAGAGTTTTCGCAGGGGATCGACGAAGGCCCAGCGATAGGCGCTCACCATCAATGCGGAGTCTGCGGTGTCGACGAGCGCCATGCCTGATGCAAACAGCGCCGGAAAGACCAGGACATCGGCGAGCGAGGTACCGCGCGCGGCTTCACTGGCGGAGATGCTGAGCAGGCCGATCTCGGTCGCGGTATCGAAACCAAGCCCGAACAGGAAGCCGAGCGGGTACATATGCCCCGGCTTTGTCACCAGGCGGAACATCGGCCCGAGCAGGCGCGCCAGGACGCCGCGATTGGCGAGCAGCGCATCGAGGCCTGCGGCGTCGTGAACGCCGTGCTCTCGCGCCGCGCGAAACGTCCGCCACAGGCCGGCGAAGATGGCGAGATTGATCGCGGCGATCACGAGCAGGAATAGCGCCGACACCGAGGTGCCAACCAGGCCGCCGATCTCCTTGAGCAGACTGTCGCCGCCAAGGCTCACCACGCCGAGCGCGAGCAGCATGGTCGCAACCACGACGACGGTGGAATGGCCGAGCGCGAAATAGAGGCCGACGCTGCGCGGCGCGCCGCCCGCCTGCATCAGCTTGCGCACGACATTGTCGATCGCGGCGATGTGGTCGGCATCGACGGCGTGGCGGAGGCCGAAGACCCAGGCCAGCAGCGCGGTCGCCATCACCGTCGGCCGGTCGCCGAACAGCGTAAAGGCCCACGCCCACGCGGCGATGTTGGCGGCGATGAGCCCCCCGAACAGGAGCGCCGCTCCGGGCTCGACCGCCCGCAAAGACCATCTCGTCACGACAACCATTCCGTCCGTTGCACGCCCCGTCGCGCCAGCGGTATGATTTTTTCATAAGATAGTCATACTGACCAGTGCAATCCCGGAGGGGCGGCACGGATTTGCAGGTGCTTGCGGCCATCCTTCGAGACACCCGCTCGCGCGG
The DNA here is from genome assembly GCF_051853035.1 of Bradyrhizobium sp. SPXBL-04. Classification (NCBI taxonomy): domain Bacteria; kingdom Pseudomonadati; phylum Pseudomonadota; class Alphaproteobacteria; order Hyphomicrobiales; family Nitrobacteraceae; genus Bradyrhizobium; species Bradyrhizobium sp. SPXBL-04. The sequence continues at coordinate 7,476,286 of NZ_CP182472.1, forward strand.
GCCCTCAGGATGAGGTCTTATTTTGCGGCCAAGCCCTGGACCCTCATGGTGAGGAGCCCGCAACAGCGGGCGTCTCGAACCATGAGATCAGGCCCGCCTTACGCAGCCTCGGAGCCGCCGAGATAGGCGTCGCGGATGCGGGGATCGTCTTTCAATGTCCGCGCCGGGCCGGAGAGCACGATCCTGCCGGTCTGAAGCACATAGGCTTCATGCGCGATCTCGAGCGCGAGGCTGGCATTCTGCTCGACCATGAACACCGAGACGCCGTCCTGGTTGATGGTGCGGATCAGCTCCAGCACGCGGTCGACATAGAGCGGCGACAGGCCCATGGTCGGCTCGTCCATCACGATCATGCGCGGACGGCTCATCAGCGCGCGAGCCATCGCCACCATCTGCTGCTCGCCGCCGGAGAGCGAGCCGGCGCGCTGCGACAGCCGCTGGCCGAGCTTTGGGAACAGCGTGAGCATCCTGTCGAGATCCTGGGCCACGACATCGCGATCATTGCGCACGAAGGCGCCCATCAAGATGTTCTCGCGGACGCTCATGTCCGCGAACAGCCGCCGCGCCTCCGGCACCGAGGCGATGCCGCGGCGGACGATCTGCGGCGTGGTCAGCCCGATCAGCGATGCACCGTCGAACGTCACCTCGCCCGAGCGCGGTTTCACCAGGCCAAGGATGATCTTCATCGTCGTCGACTTGCCGCTGGCATTGCCGCCGAGCAGGCAGACGATGTGGCCGCGCGCGACCGATATCGACAGGTCGAAATGCACCTGGGCCTGGCCATAGAAGGTGTTGACATCAGACAGCGCCAGCAGCGGTGCGGGAGAAACGTTCGTCATGCCGCGCTCTCCTGCTCCGCCGTTGCGGAGAGGCCGTGGCCGAGATAGGCCTCGATCACCTTGGGATCGCTCCGCACCACCTCGCCCGGCCCTTCCGCGATCTTCTTGCCCTCATCCATGACGATGACACGGTCTGACAGCCGCATCACCATCTCCAGCTTGTGCTCGATCAGAAGGATGGTCAGCCCCTCCGCCTTCAGCTCGGCAACGAGGGCCTGCATCTCCGCGGTCTCGGTCGGGTTCATGCCGGCGGTCGGCTCGTCCAGCAGCAACAGGCGCGGCTTCAACGCCAGCGCACGCGCAATCTCGACGCGGCGGCGGTTGGCGTAGGAGAGGCTATAGGCGGGCTGGTCGATCCGCGGCAGCAGCCGTTCGCCGAAGCGGGCGAGAATGGCTTTCACCTCTTCGCGCAGCCGCTCCTCCTCGTCTCTGACACTCGCAGGACGCAGCAGCGCCAGCCCCAATTCCAGCAGCGGGCCGATCACCGGCACGGCCGGCTTCACTGCGCGCAACCGCGTGTGCGCGCCGATCAGGACGTTGTCCATGACGCTGAGATTGCCGAAGACGCGGCCGAGCTGGAAGGTGCGCGCAATGCCCTGGCCTGCGAGCCGTTCCGGCGACAGACCCGTGATGTCCTGCCTTGCGAAGCTGACGGTACCGGCATCGGGCCGGTCGAGACCGGTCACGAGATTGAACAGCGTCGTCTTGCCGGCGCCGTTCGGGCCGATGATGCTGATCAGCTCGCCCCTGGCGAGGTCGAGATCGATAGCGTCGACCGCGGTGAGACCGCCGAAGCGGCGCGTCAGCCCGCGCAGGGACAACATGGGGATGTGCTGCTCGGACATCAGATCGTCCCCAACAGGCCCTGCGGCCTGAACCGCACGAGCAGCAAGAGCACGATGCCGTAGATCAGGATGCGATACTCCGCCGCGATCCGGAAGACTTCCGGCAGGCCGACCAGCGCCACCGATCCGAGAATTGCGCCGACGACGTTACCAAGGCCGCCGAGAATGACGACGGTCAGCGCCAGGATGGATTGCTGCGTGTTGAAGGTCTCGTGGTTGATGTAGGAATAAAGATGCGCGGCGATGCCGCCGCTGACGCCGGCGGCGAAGCCGCCGAAGATGAAGGCCAGCGACTTGTAACGGTTGAGGCTGAGGCCATAGGCGCGCGCGGCGATGTCGTCGTCGCGGATGGCACGAAAGCTGCGGCCGAGATGCGAGGCAAGCAGGCGGCCCTGAAGCAGCGCCAGCACGACCATCACCGCAAGGCTGAACCAGTAGACCGACGCCGGGCTGATCAGGTCGTAGCCGAACAGCGACAGCGGCGGGATGCCGGAGATGCCGATCGGGCCGCGCGTGACGCTCTCCCAGTTCAGGATCACCAGCGACACGATCTCGCCGATGGCAAGCGTTGCGATCGACACGTAATGCCCGCGCAAACGGAACGACGGCGAGATCAGGAGCGTGCCGAGCGCTGCGCTCATCAGGCCGCCGCCGATGATGGCGAGGCCGACCGGAACGGAGAACGCCAGCGACAGCAGCGCGGCGGTGTAGGCGCCGATCGCCAGCAGCGCGGCATGGCCGAGCGAGACCTGGCCCACCGTGCCCGCAACCAGCGTGAGGCTGAGCGCGAGCATGCCGAGCAGCCAGGCGTTGATCAGGGTCTGGAGCACGTAGAAGGACACCGGGAACAGCGGCAGGATCGCGAACCCACCGACGGCGACCAGCAAGGCCCAGCGCGGAATGCGCACCGGGCGGCTCGGCGCGATGAAAGTGCCGGTGAGCGGCTCCGGCGGCGCCTGCCGGGCACTCGCAAACAGGCCGTTCGGCCGCAGCACGAGCACGACGACCAGCAGCAGAAAGGCGAACAGGTTGCGGTAGCTGGTGCCGAACACGGCGACGCCGTAGCTCTCCACCAATCCAAGCAGCAAGCTGCCGACCACCGCGCCCGGCACGTTGCCGGCGCCGCCGACGACTTCGGCAACGACGCCCTTGAGCGTGGCCTGAAGGCTCATCGCGGTATCGATCTGGTTGTAGTACATGCCGACCAGCATGCCGGAGACGCCGCCGAGCGCTGCCGCAATGCCGAACACGGCCTGATTGACCCGGTTGACGTCGACACCCATCTGCATCGCGGCGTCACGGTCCTGCGCGGTGGCACGCACCGCCCAGCCGAGCTTGGTATAGCGCAGGAACACGAACAGCAGCAGCGCGCTGGCGATGCCAACGCTGGCAATGAGCAGATCAAGCGGCCCGATCGTGCCGTTGCCGACCTGGAAGCGGACGTCCGGCAATTGGCTCGGCAACGCGCGCGGATTGGGCGAGAAGGTCAGCATCACCAGCTGATCGAGCACGAAACTGATGCCGATCGTCGCCAAGAGCGGCGCGATACGCACCGAGTTCTGCAGCGGACGGAGGCCGAAGCGCTCGATGATCAACCCGACGATCGCGGCGGCGACCGCGACCACGATGATGGTGAGCGGCAGCGGTGTATGCAGCTGCACCACCGCGACCCAGCCGATATAGGCGCCGACGAGATAGATCGAGCCCTGGGCAAAGTTGATCAGCCGGCTGACGCCGAAGATCAGCGCGAGCCCGACCGCAACGAGGGCGTAGACATTGCCGACGATCAGCCCGTTGATCGTGTAGTCGAGCCAGGAAGCCACGCGAAGGTCCCAAGTTGAGAGAAGCGACCGGAGCGGATGCTCCGGCCATCGTGTCAGGTCGGCTTGCCGTCCCAGAGCGCGAACTGACCCTTGCGCACGACGAGCTCGGCGTTCATGGCGCCCTTGACGCGGCGGCTCTCGACGTCGAACGTCGCCGAGCCGAAGATGACGCTGGAGACGTCCTTGACCTTGGCGAAAGCGTCGCGGATGGCGCGGCGGTCGGTGCCGCCGATCTTGAGGACGGCAGCGGCCATGTTCATCGCGTCATAGGAATAGGCGTTGAAGGCGTCAGGCTCCTGCCCACCATATTTCGCCTTGAAGCCCGTGATGAATTTCTTCACCTCGGGCCGCGGGTCTTGGGGGAAATAGCGCGTGCCGAGATGAACGTCCTCGACCGCCTCGCCGCCGAGCTCCAGGAATTTCGGCGAGTAGACCGAGCTCGCCGCGCAGATGGTCTGCTTCAGGCCGACCTGGCGCGCCTGACGGGCGATCAGCGCGCCGTCGGAATAATAGGAGATCAGGATCAGCCCGTCCGGATTGGCATCGCGCACGCGCACCAGGGTGGAGCGAAAATCGCGCTCCTCGGCGATGTAGCCTTCGGTCACCGCGATCTCGGCGCCGTATTCCTTGGCCGCCTTGACGAAATGGTCACGGCTGGTGCGGCCCCAATCGGTGTTGAGGTGCAGCACCGCGAGCTTCTTCAGGCCGAGGCGCCTGACGGCGTAGGACGCCAGGAGCGGCTGCTCGTCGGCCTGGCTCACGGATGTGCTCCACATGAAGTCGCCGCCCTTGGTGAAATCGGGGTGCGAATTGGTGAAGCCGAACTGCACGAGGCCGCCGCGCTGATAGATCGGCGAGGCCGCCATCGAGGCGGGACTCGAGAAGTCGCCGAGCTCCATGACGATGCGGGCATCGGAGACGAATTTCTGGGCGATCGCCACCGACTGGCGCGGATCGCTCTGGCTGTCCTCGAATTGGTAGGCGAGCTTGCGGCCGTTGATGCCGCCGGCAGCCATGATCTCGTCGAGCGCGAGATCAAAGCCCTGCTTCCACTGCGCGCCATATTGCGCGTTCGGGCCGGTCAAGGGACCGCTGACGCCGAGCAGGATCGCCTCGGAGGATTGCGCGAAGGCCGCGCGCGAGAAGGCGGCTCCTGCCATCATGGCTGCGAGCGAGCCCTTGACCAGGGACCGACGATCGATGTTGCTCATGCACGGCTCCATCCATTCAGTGTTGAAACAAGCAGCAATTTCTATGCCGCTGCGACTGCCTATTTCGAGGGCTCGCCGAGCGACAGCATCAGCCGGTTGGCCCAGTTGAAGAACGACGCGCCATTGATGACGTCGACGATCTCGGCATCATCGAGACCGGCGCGGCGCAGCTCCTCGACATTATCGGGGCCGAACGCGATCGGCGTTGCGGCCAGCGCCACCGACGCCTTGACGACGGCATTCCAGCGCTCGCCGAGATCGGCCTTGACGCCTTCGTCGAGCAGACGCTGCACGTCGTCGCGGCGCTTGGAGTAGGTGCTGGCGAAGCGCGCGTGCACGGAGGCGCAATAGATGCAGCCGTTGTAGCGCGAGGTCGCTGCCGCCGCCAGCTCGCGCTCGGCGCGCGGCAGGCCGTCGGCGACGTTGTAGAAGATGTCCTTGTCGGTCTTGGTGCGGGCTTCGAGCACCTCGGGATCGCGCACCAGCAGGCGGAAATATTCCGACTTGGCGCGGGCGCGATCGACGAGGCCGGCGAAATGCCGCTCGGTCAATTCGGCCTCGGGCAGCGGATCGATCCACGACACCCAGCCGAGCTCGTCCTGGGTGAAGACGACGGGCGGATTGACTTTGTTTGCAGCGCTCATGATGCGATCTCCTTACGCGCCGGCCGCGGTGTGCCTGAGCGAAGCGCCGAGCACGCGCAGGCCAGTGACGACGCGCACCTGGAACGACAGGAACGCAACGAGCTGGGAGAAGGTGACGATGCCAGCGTTCGACCAGCCGGTGGCGAGCAGCGCCTTCATGTCGGCGGAGGCGGCATCGCGGGGACGGAATACCAGGAGATGCGCATGCTCGAACGCCGCAACAAGCCGGGCGCCGAGATCGGGCTTACGTTCGGCGCTCACGCGATAGATCAGGCCGGCCTTGTTCTCGATCGACAACGGGCCAGCCGGAAAGGCGCCATACGGGCCCGAGGTCTGGCCGCGCTCGATCTCCAGCTGGATCGCCGCGAGAAGCGCCGCTCCATCCGTGTTCGCTGCAAGCTTCTCGCGATAGAAGGCCGCGACGGGAGACTCGCCATGGAGCCCGGTCACGAAAGCCGCGATCGCGGCACGCTCTACAAGCGAGAACTCGCTCGCGTCGATCGGCTCGAATAGTGAAAGATAGCTCTTCTGGGCGTTCTCGCGCGCCTGAAGGCGGCGTGCGCGGATGGCATCCAGAGCCGATCCCGGTTCGATTCCGGCGAGCGTGTCGATGATATCTTTTGTTGCCATCATTCAGCCTCGTGCAACGCCATCCTGTTCGTTCGGGTTAGCCCGCCAATGCCACCCCAGGCGCCGTCCGAGTCCAGCCCAGCGCCGGCGCGACCTTGTCTGCGACCAGCTCGATCGAACGCAGGATATAGGGATGTGGCGCATCGACCGAATGCGCCTGGAACACCAGATCGGTCACCCGTTCCAACGTGGCATCGGTGCGGAGCGAGGCGATGACGTCGTCGGCCGCGCCGACATGGGTGTCGAACGCGGTGATCATCTCCTCCAGCGCCTCGCCGGGCTTGGCGTGGCCGCCCTTGAGGAATTGCGGCAGCGCGCGCCGCAGTCCGATGTCGGCAAGGCGCATCGCCTCATTTCGGTCGTCGGCGACAAAGACGCTGCGCGAGGCCATGATGCGCGGCTCGCGTCCCGGCGGCAGCGCGTCGAGATAGGCATCGATGATCGGGTTCTGGATCTCGGCCAGTGTTGCACGCGGCGCCTCCTTGGTCCGCGGCTGGGTGCGCGACAGCAGCAAGCCATCGCCGGCCTTGCCGGCACGGGCACCGCCCGCGACCGAGAATGTCGCCTGCCAGATGCGCTTGTCCAATTCCGGTCGCTGCGGATAGAGCGTGTCGCCACCATCAAGCGGCTTGCCGGCCAGCGCGGTGCGGACGACGTCGAGATTGCGGGCAAAGATCTCGTTGCGCTGCGCGCTATCGAGACCGAAGGCGACGAAGGCCGACGGGTTGCCGCCAGTGCCGACGCCGAGCTCGAAACGGCCATTGCAAAGCAGATCGAGCACCGCGGCATCCTCCGCCACTCTCACGGCGCTCTCGAGCGGTAAGGTGACGATGCCGGTGCCGAGGCGGATGCGCGAGGTCTGCGCGGCGACGTAGCCGAGGAAGGCGAAGGGCGACGGCAGGCCGCCTTCGCGCTCGTGGAAATGGTGTTGCGCGATCCAGGCGGAATCGAGCCCCGCCTTTTCCGCGCGCACGATCTGCTCGGCCGCGAAGCGATATCGCTCTGCCGGGGGAGCCTCGTCGAGCAGCCGCGTGAAAAATCCCAGTCGTTTCAGGTTTGCAAAGCGTTTCATACGACCCCTGCCGGGCGAGGATGGACCCCGATGATGTCGGTTGCCGCAGCTCCAGACAAGCGGGCATTGCGCAGGGCTGCCCGTCGGCATCGCCCCTGCGCTGAAGCCTGGGCAGACTGCCTACCAGCTCGGCAGCACCGCGCCCTTGAACTTGGTCAGGACGAACTCCTTGACCTCGGGGGTGTGGTAGCTGTCGATGAGGGTCTTGACCCAGGGCTTGTCCTTGTCCGCGCTGCGAACGGCGATCAGGTTGACATAGGGCCCCTTCGGGTCCTCGCGCAGGATCGGATCCTTGACGGGATCGAGTCCCGCCTGAGTTGCATAATTGGTGTTGATCGCGGCAGCGTCGACATCGTCGAGCGCGCGCGGCGCCTGCGCCGCATCGACCTCGATGAATTTCAGCTTCTTGGGATTCTCGGTGATATCGAGCACCGTCGGCTTGAAGCCGGTGCCCTCCTTCAGCTTGATCACGCCCTTGTCGCGCAGCAGCAGCAGCACGCGACCACCGTTGGTCGGATCGTTCGGGATCGAGACCTTGCCGCCGTCGGGAATCTCGGCGAAGGCCTTGTGCTTCTTCGAATACACGCCGATCGGGAAGTTCACGGTGAGCGCGACGGCCTCGATCTTGTAGCCGCGGTCGGCCTTCTGGTTGTCCAGGTAAGGCTGGTTCTGGAATGAATTGGCCTGGATCTCGCCGGCATCGAGCGCCGCGTTCGGCACGACATAGTCGGAGAACTCGATCAGCTGGATGTCGAGGCCCTGCTTGGCGGCGATCGGCTTCACCGCTTCCAGGATCTGCGCGTGCGGTCCCGGCGTCACGCCGATCTTGATGGTCTCGGCGGTGGCTGCGGCCGACCAAGCGGCAAGCACGGTCGCGAGGATCAGGGGAAGGCGAAACGACATCTTGGTCTCCGTAGGTCTTCGGCAATGATGGAACCGTATTCGCTTCTCTGCCGCGCGAAATCAATGAAATTGAAATCCATATTGGCAGGCGGTGGCGGGCGCACTTTCTCCATTCGGCACCAAACAGGAAACGAAATCACGGCGACGGCGCCTTCCGCAGAGGCGCGTCACGGTGCTGGCGATTGGTGTTGTCAGCATCCGCTAAGGCCAGCGCTCCAGGGGTCATGTGTGGCAATTTCCTGGCGGCTGCAATGAATCTCCGACTGGGGCAACATCACGAAACTTGATGTGCCAGCAGTGACCGGGTTAGCGTTTCGGCGCGGCCTTAGAACTTCCCCAAGTTCACGTAAGTTCGCACTGGATCGCCGCCTGGGTGCTCTCGGGCGGTGATCCGGGTCGTCGCCCGCAGGGGTGCTCCACATCGTCATTTCGTCGCAGGGCCTTGCGGCCTTGCCGGCATTGCCGCCTTGTGCATGATGCAACATGATGGCTGCTGGCGACGATTTGTCTTCGAGGTGGAGGTCATCCGATGAACGAGAACGAAATCCGCAATCTGGTCGCGGAAGTGAAGCAAGGCACGCTGTCGCGACGCTCGTTCATCCAAAAGGTGGCTGCGATCGGAATCGCAGCGCCGATCGCGAGCCAGATCCTGGTCTGGAACGATGTGGCGATGGCGGACGCCACGTTGCCCTACAAGCCGGCCAAGGCCGGCGGCGGCGGTCCGCTCAAGCTGCTGTTCTGGCAGGCCCCGACCCTGCTCAACCCACATTTCGCGATCGGCACCAAGGACCAGATGGCCTCGCGCGTCTTCTTCGAGCCGCTCGCCGGCTGGGACAAGGAGGGCAACTTGATCCCCTGCCTCGCCGCCGAGGTCCCGACCAAGGCGAACGGCAGCCTTGCGGCCGACGGCGCGAGCGTGATCTGGAAGTTGAAGCAGGGCGTCAAATGGCACGACGGCAAGCCCTTCACCGCCGACGATGTCGTCTTCACCTGGCAGTACGCCGCGGATCTCGCAACTGCGGCCTACACCACGGGATCCTACAAGGACATTAAGGTCGAGAAGATCGACGACCACACCATCAAGGTGATCTTCAAGGCGCCGACGCCGTTCTGGGCCGATCCCTTCGTCGGCTCGGTCGGCCAGATCCTGCCGAAGCATCATTTCGGCGACTATAGCGGCGCCAAGTCGCGCGAGGCACCGGCCAATCTGAAGCCGGTCGGCACCGGCCCTTACAAATTCGTCGAGTTCAAGCCCGGCGACCTGATCCGCGCCGAACGTAACCTCGACTATCACGTCAAGAACCAGCCGCATTTCGACACGCTCGAGATCAAGGGTGGCGGCGATGCGGTGTCGGCGGCGCGCGCGGTGCTGCAGACCGGCGAATATGACTTCGCCTGGAACATGCAGGTGGAGGAGGAGGTCCTCAAGCGCATGGAGGCGAGCGGCAAGGGCAAGCTCGACATCACGCCGTCCGGCAATGTCGAGTTCATCATCCTCAACACAACCGACCCGTGGACCGAGGTCGACGGCGAGCGTTCGAACGCCAAGACCAAGCATCCGACGCTGTCCGATCCGGCCGTGCGCCGCGCGATCAACCTCCTGCTCGACCGCGATTCGATCCAGAAATTCATCTACGGCCGCGGCGGTGTCGCCACCGCGAGCTTCGTCAACGCGCCCAAGCAGTTCAAGTCGCCCAAGCTCAAATACGAGTTCAGCATCGACAAGGCCAACAAGATCCTCGACGAGGCCGGCTGGAAGAAGGGCGCGGACGGCATCCGCGAGAAGGACGGCAAGAAGCTCAAATACGTCTTCCAGACCTCGACCAACGCCCCGCGCCAGAAGACGCAGGCCATCATCAAGCAGGCCTGCGAGAGGGCCGGCATCGAGATCGAGATCAAGGCGGTCACTGCATCGGTGTTCTTCTCCTCGGATGTGGGCAACCCCGACACCTACTCGAAATTCTACGCCGACATGGAGATGTACAACACCACGCAGCCGCAGCCCGATCCGGAGCGTTTCCTGAACCAGTGCGTCTCCTGGGAGATCGCCAGCAAGGACAACAAATGGCTCGGCCGCAACATCTCCCGCTATTCCGATCCCGAAGCCGACAAGGCCTACAAGGCCGCGCAGAACGAGCTCGACCCGGTCAAGCGCGCCGCACTGCTGATCAAGGTCGACGAGACCTTTTGCGAGGCCAACGTCTTCCTGCCGCTGCTCTCCCGCAACGTCGTCAACGCCAACGTCAACAATCTCATGGTCGACATGTCGGGCTGGGACGTCACGACGTGGAACTTAGCGAGCTGGTATCGCACCTGACGCGCAGCACGATCACGGGGAGCGCGCTCTCCACGACCGTTCACGCGATCATTGACGCTGCGGGTCAGATAAACGGCTTGCCGCCGGTGACGGCGAGGGTCCGCCCCTGATATGTAGCTCGAGAGCGGATCGGCGAGCATGACATAGGCGCTGGCGAGCTCGGCCGGCTCAATGGTCCATCGCAGGCCCTTATGAACACCCCTGCACCGGACCCCATTATCCCTCCACTGTGTGATTCACGTCACAGCAGAATCATCCGCCCTCGCCTACAATAATCGTGCATGGCCGCAAACAAGGTAACGGCGGTACGCACGAGGCTGGGGAGGCGATCAACAGCTACGGACTTTCGAGGCCGCCAGGGTGAAGACCTCGGCGGCTTTTTTCTATGGCAGGGAGGCCGGCGCAAGCGCCTTGCGGCCAATGCCGCCGGCGGCGATCGTCGTTATTTCGGTCAAAAGCCTTTCCTTTGTTCGCGCTCTTCTTCCACCTGCCGCTCAGCCTCCAGCCAAAAGTCCAAGTCGCGGTTGGCCGGACGGCCGGCCTGCTCCCAGAGTTCGTAAGCGCGAGCCCGCACCTTGCCGCGCCGCATCATGCGGAGGAGCTTCTGCGTCAGCTCCTCGGCAAAGCTCCTGAATCGCGTGACAGTGGTTTCGTCCTTGGCGAGCACCGCCGCTCGCGTTGCGAGCTCGATCTGGTGCTCTATCTTTTGCTGCTCGTCCACGGTGAACACCGCGCCCTGCGAACGGACCCGCACCACAGCTCATGCTGCTTAGAGCCTCAATTCATTCTCGAGAGTTCCGTTCCGCGTGCAGCGCAGACGCAGACCACCATTTCGAACTGAGCCGGCCGTGACGGTTCTCAAGCGCGATGAGATTTGGATGAATCGTCATCGCGCTTCAGGTTTCTGTTTATGCATGATCTTTCCGGAAAACCGCTTCGCACTTTTCCGGATCATGCTTTAATGCCACGTCGTATCCGCCTCGACGATCACTGCCCTTGTTTCGGGATCTTCGGTCGTGTTGCAGGTGCAGGGCATCCCCTCACCGCACCGGCAGCCGCCCAACTTCTCACTCCAAGGCCGGAGCGGATGGTTTTCGCAGACCCATCCCAGACCGTGGCAGAAGGGGCATTTCTTGCGGGTCACAGCGTATCCGGCGTCCGCGTGGTGTTCGACTTGTCCTCGTTGCGCAACTGCTGCTCGGCCGCGCGCCAAAACTCGTCCTCACGACCTTCGGGCTTGCCAGCTTGCTCCCACAGTCGGTGCGCGCGCTCTCTGATCTCCTGCTCGGTCGGCTCAGGCATGGGCACCTCCTGCTCTAAAGCACGGCCCCATCCTTGGGGAGTATGGGGGCTTGGAGGCGGGGCCGTGCAGACCAGCAATCGGCGGCGACGCTGGCCCGCGGATTCAAGCCTCGATCATGCGCAAGAGTTCCTTTCCTCCCGCGAGCTCGGCTACGCGGCGCGGACTTGGCCAGACGTCGATCGATGATGCGCTTTGAAGTCGTCGGTAGCGGGTGAGGGATCCGCCATCACATTCAAAGGAAATCCCCTAGTAACTCCAGAAGCTTGTCTGGATCTTGGGTGCGGGTCGGAGCGTGATACATCTCTCCCGGCTGTACACCTTCGCCGCCCCTTCAAGACCGACACGGGTCGTGCCGCGTCCCTCTTACCTCAGCCGGCGATTTTCTGACGCCGGTCTAGACTAGCCGAGACCAGCAACGCACTGAGCTTCGGTTGCATGAGCAGCCAAGCTGCGCGGGCTGGCTTGAATATTTGAGATGAGTTCCAGATCAACCTGGCCTGACGAGAATGCAAACGGGACTTCCAACATGGATGGCCTGCTCTGTAGCAACGAGGCCGCCGCTGGTGTGGGCGCGCTTGAGCAGCTTGATCGTGTCGGTGTCCTCGTTCGCCACGAACAGGAATTTGTCCGACAGTGCCAGCGCAAAGAACCGAGGCGTCTTGCCGCCAGTCGCCGTCCAGCCAATCGGCGATAGCCTTCCGCTCGCCGGCTCGATCGCGAACGTTGCGATGCTGTCGTCGCCGCGATTTGACGCATAGACAAAACGTCCGTCTGCCGACACCGCGATCTCTGCCGCCCGGCTATTTCCCGTGTAGGCATCAGGCACCGCCGACACGATCTGAAACGGCGCAAGCGCGCCGGTTGCAGGATCGAAATGATAGGCCGTAACGCTCGAGTCGAGCTCGTTGACGACATAAGCGAGCCGGCCGCCTGGATGAAACGCCACGTGACGCGGGCCTGCCCCTTCACGCGCCCGCGCCGGCTTGCCGACGAGCACGAGCTTTCCTTGTTCGGCGTCGATCCCATAGGTGAAGACGAGGTCGAGCCCCTTGTCCGGCACCACGATGAACTTTCCCGACGGATCGAACTCGACTTGGTGCGGCTTGGCGAAAGGCTGCTCAACACGATGTGGCCCGATCTTGCCCTCGAGCTTAACCAGATCGATCACGGCGCCGAGCGAGCCATCCTCGTGCCGGGACAGCAGAGCAAGCGTGGAGGTGATATGATTGGCGACCACCACAAACCGGTTGCTCGGGTCGATCGCGAGGTGGACCGGGTTCTTGCCTTCCGTGCTCTGACGGTTGATCACGGCAAGCTTGCCGCTCGCAGGATCAATCGCCATTGCCGTGATGTCGCTGAGATCGCCATGCACCGTGTAGAGGAAGCGGCGTGTCCGATGAAACCGGCTCTGACACAGACCCTTTCATCAAATCATGATGGGGAACGCTGGATGAGGCTGGTATTCGGGATGCTCGTCGCAGGACTGGCGATCGGCGCAAGCGCGCCTGCTTGCGCACAGATCTCCGACGACGTCGTCAAGATCGGCGTGTTGACCGACATGTCGGGCATCGTCTCCGATGCCACGGGCGAAGGCTCGGTCGTCGCGGCGCAACTGGCTGCGGAGGAATTCGGCAACCGCGTCGCCGGCAAGCCTGTGCAGATCGTGTTCGCAGACCATCAGCTCAAGCCCGACGTTGGCGCCAGCATCGCCCGCAAAAGGTTCGAGCAGGAGGGCGTGGACGCCATCGCCGACGTTCCGAACTCGGCCGTCGCGCTGGCGGTTCAGGAGGTCGCCCGGACACGGTCGCGCGTCATGCTGTTCTCGTCGCCCGGAACGACCGCGCTCATCAACCAGTTCTGCGCGCCGACCAGCGTGGCCTGGACCTTCGATACCTATGCCCTCGCCCGCGGCACGGCCAAGACCGTGGTCGAGGGCGGCGGCAAGAGCTGGTACTTCGTGACCGCGGACTACGCTTTCGGTCATCAGCTTCAGAAGGATGCCAGCGCCGTCGTTCAAGCCAATGGCGGCAAGGTATTGGGAGCTTCCGCGCACCCGCAAGGCACCACCGATTTCGCCTCCTTCCTTCTGCAAGCGCAGGCTTCGAAGGCGAATATCGTCGGGCTCGCAAACGCCGCCGGCGATACGGTCGCAACCATCAAGCAGGCCGAGGAGTTCGGCCTGACTGCCGGCGGGCAGAAGATGGCCGCGATGCTGCTGCTGCTCACCGACGTCCACTCGCTCGGCCTCCAGGCAACGCAAGGCACCTTTCTCACGACGCCGTTCTACTGGGATCTCAACGAACAGACCCGCGCTTGGTCGGAGAAGTTCGCAGGCCGGCGCAAGGGCCAGCGGCCGACCTTCATGCAGATCGGCGTTTATGAGGCCGTCCGTCATTATCTGCAGGCGATCGAGGCAACCGGATCGGACGACGCAAACAACGTGATCGCGAAGATGCGCGCAACGCCGATCGAGAGCGCCTTCACCCACGGCGCCACGATCCGCGAGGACGGCCGCGTCGTTGCGACATGTATCTCGCCGAGGTCAAGGCTCCCAAGGAGTCCAAGGGGGAGTGGGACCTCTACAAGATTTTGCGCACGATCCCGGCTCGAGACCTGACCATTCCGCCGACTGAGAGCACCTGCCCGCTCGTGAAGCACTGACGCGATATCAAACATCCGAGGACAACAATGACGCCCGAAAACGAATGGCAGTACCCCTACGGCACCAAGCAGCGCTACCACCTCCAGCACGTGCATCTGTTTGCATCCAACGTCGATGCCACCATCGACTTCTACAGGACATGGTTCGATGCAAAAGTGACGTGGGATGGCGATGTCGCGGGTGCGCGGAACGTCTTCATCAAGGTCGGTATTGGCGCCATCCACCTCTACGACCAGCTTCCGCGCGGCGAAGGCAAGAACGCCGTCCATCATCTCGGCATGCAGGTCGTCGGTATCGACGAGCTGTACGAACGCATGAAGGCCGCGAACCTGCATATTCCCAATCCGATCCGCCGCCTGGGCGGAGGTGGCGGCTATTTCATGCTCGGCGCGCCCGATGGCGTCGTCATCGAGGTCTTCGAGCCGGGCAAGCTGCGCGAGCCGGCGGTGCGCGACTACTACGGCTTCGGGGGATGAGCCCGTGGACACCGCACCTCCGCTCGACACAATCGCCGACCTCGTCGCCGCTCACGCTGCGAGCACTCCAGCCAGGGAACATCGATTTGCCATGCAGCTTCGATTTTCCAACAGCAGACGCGCCTTCGCGTTCTCGCGGCACGACAGATGATCGCCCCTCTCGGATGAGCCGGGATGGGTCGAAGAATCGCTTTTGCGTTACCATTCGAATCGCGTGCCGACCCCGACGGATGTCGAGCCCTTCGCATCAACATCCGACTCGACGCGGATGTGGCGCGTCACGTCGACATTGGCCGACACACCTGACTGGCTGGGGCTCGCGCCCGTCCGCACACCCACGCTCAGCCTGTCGCCGATCGCGCGCGAGGCGCCGACCATCGGACCGCCCGCCCCGGCACCCACGTCCAGATTGTCGACCCCAAGCGAGCGGCGCATGCGGTCCACCGTTCCCTCGCCACCGCTTGCAAACTGAGCCGCGGCCCCTGCGAGCTGTACGGCCTGCGAGGTCGTCAGGCTTCCCGAGGCCTTCTGAAAGAGAATGCGCGACAGGATCTCATCCTGCGGCAACTCGGGCTGCGAATGGAAGGCGAAGACCGGCGCGGCCGCCGGTCCCGAGATTCCGACCTGTGCGGTGATGTCGGAGGCCTGTATCTCTGCCGCGAAATCGAGCTCGGGCGCGAGATCTCCGTTGAAGGAGAGATTACCCTTGGTGAAGTTCAACGTCTTTCCGAGCACCACCAGCTTGCCCTGGAAAAGCGAGAAGGCGCCCTTCGGCACCGGACCGTTGGTCGTGCCACCCACGTGAATGGAGCCGCCGAGCTCCGCAGTCGCCCCGCGGCCATGGATGAAGACGTGGTTCGGCGCCGAGACCGTCACGTCGAGCGAAGCGTTGAAGAGTGCCGGGCGCCCCTTGTTGCCCTTTAGCGTCTCCGCCTTGCGCGCAGCCGCAAGGCGTGCGGCGGCCTGGCCCGAGGCGTTCACATGGTTGATGCCGTCGATCGGCTTGAGCGTCGAAGGCAGGCGGTCCGGAATATCGACACTGACGCGGGTCAGGTCGATGCGACCGGCAATCCGTGGATCGCGCGCCAGGGCGCCCGTGACGTCGAGGGCGAGATTGGCCTGAGCGGTCGCCAGCGCGCTGGCGGCGAGGGTCGCCTGCTGGGCACGGATCGAGACCGTGCCTGGGAAGCCTGCATCCGGGGCGACCCTCACCTGGCCGGAGCCTGACAACGTGCCGCCGTTGGGCGTCACCGCAGCCAGGCGCTCCACGACGATCCGCTCTCCTTCGGCGGTGATTTTCGCCTCGATGGCATCGAGGCGCGTGCCGAGCATGCTGTCGCGGAAGGTGCCTCCGCTCATGGTGGCGACACCACCGATCTGAGGCTTCGAGCGCGTGCCGCCGACACGGGCATCGAGCGCGACGCTACCGGACACGGTGCGGCCGGAGGCGGAGAGCATCGCATTGGCGACGGCGGCATCGAGGCGGCCCTTCGCGGTCAGCGCAATCGGGCCCGTGGCGTCGAGCGGCAGCGTGCCCGACGCCGTGAACGTGCCGGCTTTTCCCGCGGCAACCGTAGTGTTCAAGCTCGCGCGGCCTCCATCGAGCCGCCCATTCGCGGCAATGTCGATCGGCGGCAAGCCCGCGCTCCTGGTCTGCGGCGCCGCGAGCTGGTTGACGGCCACGTTGTATTGACCCATCGGCGCGCTCGCGGAGCCGGCGATCGCGGCTGAAGCGTCAAGCGTCCCGGCGAGCCTCAAACCAGGCATCGCGACATCGGCCGCGCCGAGTGGGATTGCGCTTGCCACGGCCTTGAGGTCGAGCGCCTTGCCGGCCTTACCATCGACGGTGAAGCGGCCACTGCCAATTCCGAGCGCCAGATGCTCGATCAGCACCGTGCCGTCGTCGAGCGTGAAGCCTGCGGGCCCCTGCAGCACGATCGCATTGGCGCCACGCCGTGCGGTGAAACGATTGAGGTCGAACCGCGTCCGCTGCCTGGACGTCAACGCACCCGCGGCATCGAGATCGAAGCCGGCAGCCTTGGCGGAGAGACCGATCGCGCTCGTATCGGCATTGCCCCTGGCCGTCAGCGCGATGCTCGAGACGGTCTGACCGCCGAACTCGGCATCGTTGACGCGGGTATCCACATTGAGCACCGGATGGCTGTAGAGATCGGCGCCATCGGCGCGCAGATCGAAACTGCGGATGGCCATACCGGCGGCACGGATTCCCGCGCCCTTGCCAACGAGACGGACGGACTGCTGGCCGCCATCAGCCGAAGCGGCAAGGTCGAGTGAGGCCGAACCGGCGAGTTCTGTGAGAACAAGCGGTGAGAGGTCGGCGAGCGCCCCAGCTGCGAAGCGAATCTGCCCGCTTGCGAATCTCTGCGCGTCGACCGTTCCTGCCCCCTTCAGGGACACCGAGCCGATCGCGATGTCGAGGGTCTTTGCGTGCCATCCGGCAAAAGCGGGAGCTCCGCGATCGTCACGCTCCGACGATCGGCGGCTCACCTGAACAATCCCGTGCACCGGGTTGCCGTCGACGGAGCCGCTGAGCTTGGTGTCGACGGCACAGAGTCCGTTGATGTCGTTGACCGTCGCGGCGAGTTCCAGATGCGGAATGCGGCGCCGCATCGCGGTGGCGCGATCCACCGAGGCTCCGAACGAAACGCTGGGATGCGCGAGCCCGCCGGTCATGCCGACGTCGAGAGCTCCCGCACCGGTGAGGCGCGCATCGGCCGCCGAGAGATCCGGCAGGTCCACATGGGCCGACAGGTCGCTCGAGTCGCGCGTCACTGTTCCCTTGACGCGAACCGCGACGTTGGCTCCATCGAGCGACGCGCCGCGGACCGTGTAGTTGTCGCGGCCATCGGCAGAGAGATCGGCTGCGAGTGCGAGCCGCGCCCCCGCGAGCCCATCGAGCGCCGCAAGTCCCGTCGCAAGCTTCTCGCCGGTGCCTGACATTCGGGCGTCAAAGCTGCCACGCTGGAGGTCCGCGTCGAGATCGAGGCCGAACGCCACCGAGCCCTTGAGCTTCAGCCCGGCAAGGTCGGCAAAGTACCCGAGGTCGGGCACGGTGCCGGCAGCACGGCCATGCAGGCGATCGGCGCTGACATCACCTGTATAGGTCGCCTGAACCGTGGAGGTGCCGATTTCGAGACGCTCGATCCTGGCGCGGCCGCCCAGGTCCGTATCGCCGTGGAGCACGAGCGATGCGGTGTTGCCGATCGCGGCCGCCAGACTCGCGTCGCGTGCCGCAATGCCGGAGGCGCGCAGGTTCGCGTCAAGGATAATACGCGTTGCGGGATCGCTGGCTTCGGCGCGAGGGAGGGCCGTGACGGAAGCGTCAAGCGTCTCGACGTCTCCGTCCGGTAGATGAGCACCCGACAGCGCGAGCTTGACCGATGCTGTGGGAGCTTTGATCGTGCCCGTGACGCGGCTATCGAAGACGAGGCTGCGGATCGAGCCGTGGTCGGTTTCGGTCACATCGCCGTTGCTTGGCAGGGCGCGGATGGAGGCCGCGAAATCCATCATCTTGTCGGCTCCGAGCAAGCCCTTCGCGTCGAGCCGGGCGAGATGACTCGTGAGCGTCAGCCCGTCCAGTACGACGCTGCCGTCGTCACCAATACGCGTCGTGCTGTCGAGCTTGGTTTCACCGGCAAAGACCGGCGCGGCAATTGCCGGCAACAACGGCCCGAGATGGCTAGTAAGGCGCGTTGCAAGCACTCGGCCCGCACCGTTTCGGTCAAGCGTAATCGTGCCGGTCGCATCGATCGTGGGGCCGGCCTGCAACTTCAGGGCACCACGAAAGCTGTCGAGCTTGCCCTGGCCGCCCAGTGCGAATATGACGGGCGGCTCGCCCGGCAAATGACCGAGCTTCGACATGAGTCCATGGGCCGGCTCGTCAAGCGTGACGTTGAGGGTCAGCGCATTTCCCTGCGGAACGTAGGCGAGAGCGGCCTTGAAGCGGCCCGGAAAATCCTTGCGGATGGCGTCGAGATTGAGGACGAGCCCTTCGGCGGGCGAGCCGAGCTCGGTATTGCCGGTCGCCGCGACACTGAGGGCTTCACCCAGAATGGACTGCCCAAGCGTCAGGGCTCGCAGGTCGAAAGCCTTCACCTGCACCTTCACCGGAAGGTCGGGCAGGATCGGCTGGTCGGACTCGGCGACAGGTTGGTCGGATGGCAGAGGCTTTCGCCTGATCTCAAGCGTGCCGATCTCGAGACGGTCGATCTCCAGTCGCCCCAGCAGCAGTGCGCTGCGTCGCCAGACGAGGCGCGCCTTGTCGAGCGTCAGCCAGACTCCGTCCTTGTCGGTGATGCTGACGTCGCGGACCGTGGCATCCGAGGACAACACGCCATCGACGGCGCCGACATGGATCTGGGTCGCCGGTGTCGAGAGCGTCCGCGAGACAAGACTGGCCAGCACATCCTGCTGGTTCTCGCCGCTCCCGCCCACCATTCCGTAGACTACGATGCCGAGCAACGCGACGCAGACGAGTCCGAGGGCGGCGACGGCGGAACAAACGATGAGCGGTCGTCGGATGCGCATCAGAATGCTTGCCCAATGCTGACATAGATTGCGTAGCGGCTGTCGCCGGGGCGTGGATTCAGCGGCGTCGCAACATCAAGGCGGATCGGGCCGACCGGCGTGAGATAACGCAAGCCAAGTCCCGCCCCATAGCCCACATAGTCGTCGAAGCCTGGCACGGATGATCGGGAGGCGGTGCCAAAGTCGAAGAATGGCACGAGGCCGATGGTGGGCGTGATCCTCACCCGCACCTCGGCGGAGCCCTCGATCAGGCTGCGACCACCGGTGATTTGGCCGAACATCATCGGCGAAATGGTATTGAACCCGTAACCGCGCACGGATCCGCCGCCGCCAGCGAAGAAGCGATGCGCATCCGGGATCTCGGCGAGCGGCGCTCCCGCAAGCGAGCCTGCAGCCAACCGGCCCGCCAGAACGTAATTGGCCTGCTCGTCGAGCGCATAGTAAGCCGAGCCCGCGATCCGCCCTTCGAACAGATCGATGGTGGAGCCCATCAGCTTCGGATAGGCATTGACGGTCGCCGACAGGCGCACACCGCGCGTGGGGTCGAGCGGATTGTCGGTGGTGTCGTAGCGGCCGGTCGCGGTGAAGCCGATCAGCGTCGCGTCGACCCGCCCCAGCACGTCCAGCGATTTCGATTGCTCGACCTGAAGACCGGCCTGCAGCGAAGCCGCTTCCGAAAAGCGGTGGATCACGCCGAATGTGCCGCGCACCGTATCGTCGGCGTAACCGCCGAGGTCGTTGTTGCCGACACGCTCGCGGAACGCAGTGGCCTCGACCAGAAGATCGTTGGCCGTACCGAACATGCCCGGCTTGATGAAGGTAGCGGTCAATCGCGCGCCGAAATCCGAGGCGTGGAGATTATTGAAGCCGTTGAAGGACGTGCCGTCGACCCGTTGTAGAAGCGAGGCGGACGCTTCGAGCCTCAGGCGCTCGCCGCCGCCGAATATGTTCCGATCCTCGTAATAGCCCGCAATGCCGGGACCATCGACGGTGGAATATTTCGCCGAGAGACCCACCGCGTGCCTCGGCCTTTCTGTCAAATCGATGAAGACCGGCAGGTTGCCATTGGCGTCGAGCTTGTCGGCCTCGCGGATGCGAATTCCTCCGATGGCTGGGATCCTAGCGATCGAGGTCTTCGTCAAGGCAAGCCGCTCGGGCGAATAAGGCTCGCCTTCCCTCAGGTGGACATGCGTGGCGACCACCCTCGGGTCGACATCTCCGCCCGAGATCGTGACGGCGCCGATGCCGGCTTCGGGGCCCGCTTCGACGCGCAGCCGAAAGTCCATTGCGGCGGCCGCATGATCGACGGTGGCCTTGACGTCGGCGATCTTCGCAAGCGGATGTCCGTTGCTGCGGAACCAGTCCACGAGCTTCACCTGCGCGGCGCGCAGGTCGGCCGAGATCGCGGGATCGCCGGACTTCAGCGCAAAGGCGCGGCGCGGCAATCCACGCGGCGCTTGCTCGCGCGCATAATCCACTTCGACGGTGCGCAGCTTGAACAAGGGACCGAGCCGTGCGGTGACCTTGATTGGAACGACCGACCGATTGCGAAAGGTGTCGGCCCGACGCGCCGCGGCGGCGAGCCCGGTCTCGTCGGGGGATACGGGAACTCCGTCCACCGTTACATCGATCTGGGCATTATAGCGGCCAAGCCCCCAAAGGGCATCGAGCAGCGGATTGATATCGGCCTGAAGCCGGCGCACGAGACCTTCGCCATCCGGCGGTGGTTCCTGTCGGAGGCGATAGGTGCCGGAGGCATCGCGCAACACCTGCTCGGCGTCGCTATCATTCTTGCCATCCAGCGTCTTGGCCTCAATCTCCAGCCGATAGGACAGCGTCGTGGCGCTGACCGGCGGCGGATCGTCGGAACCGAAAAGGCCAAAGAAATCGAGCGCGTGAGCCTGCTCGCACAGCGACCAACCGACGACGGCGACACATCCCGAACGCAGGATGCGTCGCGCCGCAGCGACAAAATATCCTCGCCTTGCCCGCCGCAGCGGCAGGCATCGTCGCAACACGATTTGCTTGATTGTTCCGCTCCGTACTCGCCTGTTGACAACTCGAGCCTCTGCAACTCAGGCCCGGCGATCCCCTGTCTCCGCATTCAACAGGCACCACACGCGAAATTGATAGACATCATGATGGACAATGTAGGGCACAGAAAAAATCGTCTTCGTAATCTTCTATTGATTGAACAAAGACCACGACGTTCAGGAAAGCTCCACTGTTCAGGTACGCTCCACGAAAAAATGCTCTAGAAACTGTGTGCCCCATCCGAAGAGTTCCGCGCGCGACTCTTTGCCATTATTGTTTTTGGGCGGCATTCCGGTAACGAGTCCTCACAGAATTTCTTGCAACGGGGAACATCCGCATCGGAATCCATGATCGGGAAATTTCAAGGCGTGATTCCAGCGCGCCCTTGCGTAGCTGCGGAGCAGCCATGGCAAGTTCAAGCGCCTCTCTCCGCGCTGCACTTCCCCAAAGGCGTCCCGGCTATCGCCACCGGCGATGCGCGAGCTATTTCCATGACAAGTTCAAGCTCTTCACGCTCGTCTCACACCATCGACGTCGCTGAGATGATCCAAACAAAGATCCTGAGTGCGTTTGGATTGGGGAAGCGATCGATGAAAAAAGTGCCCGCTTCGCCATGAACTGCCGCTAGACATGCGTAGGCTCCTCGCCCCGCCAGGGCGCGTTTGACGTGGAGATCAAAGGCCGCTTGCGACCGGGCTCTCGACGGTTGCGGCATCAACAACCAGAAGAGTCCTGTCGATTGGGTGAAGCCGGATGGCGGCGCATCGTGCTGCCTTCGATTGAACCCGGACGCGTTTGATGTCGCAGGAGCGTTGGGCGCTTCTGGTCGCATTCCCGAAGTCGGAGCTTCAAATCGGTGACGCGCTTGCGCTTGGTTTGGAGATTTATTCGCCGTTCTACGCCTCGGCTTTGGCGATCTGCCGATCAATGTTCTTCCGGCCGCCTTGGATACGCATTCGGAGACGGAAGAGGCAGCGGCGCGGCCTTGTTATCAATCGACGCGTCAGCGGTATCGCCTCAACCGCCATTGATCCGGCGCTGGCGACCACCCATGTCGCCGGCCCAAAGCGCTACCATCGAGCACATGGTGTCGCGGAAAATCGTAGCTTGGCGGAGAAACTCGTACGATTGG
The DNA here is from genome assembly GCF_051853035.1 of Bradyrhizobium sp. SPXBL-04. Lineage (NCBI taxonomy): Bacteria > Pseudomonadati > Pseudomonadota > Alphaproteobacteria > Hyphomicrobiales > Nitrobacteraceae > Bradyrhizobium > Bradyrhizobium sp. SPXBL-04. The sequence goes on from NZ_CP182472.1 coordinate 7,498,725, forward strand.
TAGCGGGGGTCCGTTACATCGCGAAACCCACTATTTCGCCAGTACTGTTCTCGTATCGCCGGACGCCCGTCACCCCTACGTGAAGTCACCAGGTTTCAAACCGAGTGCCTGACGGCAACTTCCCGAAGTGGTCCCCACGCTTCAACTCTTTCATTCGGGGCCATGATGGCCGCAATGACGGCTGCCGCCTTGGCCGGATCTCCTTCGGTCACGAAGAAAGACCGAGCGAACCGGTGGGCCGCCGCCCGGAGGCTCAGTCGTTACCAGGACGACTGACCATTTGCCATGATCTCCTATCTCCTATACCGCCATCGCTGCGTCGCTTCCACGATCGTGTGGATCGATCCCGGCAACCTGCAGTGCAGCAATAACCGGGTGCGCATCAGCGGAACCCGCCGTAGTCTCTTGCATCGTCTCGTCACAATCACCAACTGAGCAAGTTACAGAGGGCAAAATCGCTCCGGGAGTGAGCGCGTGGCCAGCCGCAGGTTAAATCAAGATCTGCCCGTCATCGCGCGTTTTGAGGTGCGCCATCGCAACTACCTCGCGCCAAACGGCTCGATAAACCGGCCGCTCCCTGCCTTCGCCTCCGACGCCGACCTGCTCATCTCGCTCTACCGGGCCATGGTGCTGCTGCGCCTGTTTGACCAGAAGGCTGTTGCATTGCAGCGCACCGGCCGGCTTGGGACTTACGCCGTTTCACTCGGCCAGGAGGCGGTGTCGGTTGGCATGGCCAGCGCGATGCGGGAAGAAGACGTGTTGTTACCCTCCTATCGCGACAATGGCGCGCTGATTTGGCGCGGGGTCAAGCTTGAAGAGATCCTGCTGTTTTGGGGCGGGGATGAACGCGGCAATTGTTTCTCCGGGCCGGTCCACGATTTTCCGTTCTGCGTTCCCGTAGGATCTCAGGCGCCTCATGCCGCCGGCGTCGCCTATGCTTTGAAGCTGCGCAAGGAGCCGCGTGTCGCCGTGTGCCTGTTCGGCGATGGCGCCACCTCGAAAGGCGACGTCTACGAAGCGATGAATTTTGCCGGTGTGCACAAATTGCCCATCGTGTTCGTCGTCGCCAACAATCAATGGGCGATTTCGGTACCGTTGCGGCTGCAGACCAGTTGCGAAACGCTGGCGCAGAAGGCCATCGCCGCGGGATTCACCGGCGAGCAGGTCGATGGCAGTGACGTGGTGGCGATGCGCGCCGCCGCAGAAGAGGCCGTCGCTGCGGCGCGCAACGGTAAAGGCCCCCGTTTCATCGAGGCGGTCACCTACCGCCTCGGCGACCATACAACCTCCGATGACGCTTCTCGTTATCGTTCGGCTGACGAAGTCCAGGCGCGTTGGAAGGAAGAGCCGATTGCCCGCTTGAGGGCTTATCTCGTTGCTCAAAAGATGTGGGGCAAGGCGGATGAGGAGCGCCTCGCCTCCGAGTGCCATGAGCGCATCGAGGCAGCGGTTGAGCGTTACCTGGCAACGGCACCGCGCCGGCCGGAAACCATGTTCGATCACCTCTACGCCGATTTACCAGAGGTCTATGCGGCCCAGCGCGGTGAGCTCGCGAGAGAGCACGATGCCTGAGGTAACGCTGGTGGAAGCCATCAATCTGGCGCTGGGACGCGCATTGGAGGACGATCCCGACGTCGTCGTGCTGGGTGAAGACGTTGGCGTCAACGGAGGCGTCTTCCGCGCAACTGCAGGATTGCAGAAACGCTTTGGCGCTGAGCGCGTGCTTGATACGCCGCTTGCTGAACTCCTGATCAGCGGGCTCTGCGTGGGCATGGCGGCGCAGGGGCTGAAGCCTGTCGGCGAGATCCAGTTTATGGGATTTATCTATCCCTGTCTGGATCAGCTGGTGAACCATGCGTCCCGAATTCGCAACCGAACCCAAGGACGGCTCACCTGTCCAATGGTCCTGCGTGCACCGCATGGGGCGGGCATTCGCGCGCCCGAGCATCATTCCGAAAGCACCGAGGCGATGCTCGCCCATATTCCCGGCTTGCGCGTTGTCATGCCCTCTTCGCCGGAGCGCGCCTATCGACTTCTCCTCGCCGCGATCCGCGATCCCGATCCGGTGGTGTTTCTGGAGCCAACACGCTTATACCGTACGGCAAGAGGCGAGTTGCAGGATGACGGTGCAGCCTTGCCGCTGGATCATGCCTTTGTCCTGCGGAAAGGTCGCGACCTCACGCTGATCAGTTGGGGAGCTGCGGTGAAAGAGACCATGGCCGCAGCCGATGCACTCTCTGCCGAAGGCATTGCTGCCGAGGTCATCGATCTTGCCACGCTCAAGCCTTATGATGAAAGCACCGTGCTCGGCTCGATTGCAAAGACCGGGCGTTGCGTCATCGTGCACGAGGCGGCTCGCACCGGAGGATTCGGAGCCGAGATCGCAGCCCTTATCGCCGAACTCGGTCTTTCCTCGCTGCTCGCTCCCGTGATCCGCATCACCGGCTACGACACCGTCATCCCGATGGCACGCCTCGAGCAGTTCTATATGCCCTCGGTCGAACGCATCGTCATCGGGGCGCGCAAGGTGTGCCAGTTCAGCTAGTTCTCGACGGACTTCGTCCTATGCGCCAGTTCATGCTGCCCGATCTGGGAGAGGGTCTCGAAGAGGCGGAAATCGTCGCCTGGTACGTCAACGAAGGCGATCACGTCGTCACCGATCAGCCGCTTGTTTCCGTCGAAACGGACAAGGCAGTCGTTGAAATACCGTCGCCGTCGAGCGGACGCATTGCGCACGTATTTGGCGCCAAGGGCGACATCGTGAAGGTCGGAACGCCGCTCGTCGAATTTGCCGAAGGCGCCGAGCCGGACACCGGCACAATTGTCGGCGAACTCGGCAGCACTGAACATCCGCTCGCGGCAGGGCCCTCCTCCGAGCGGCCGGCCGGACAGCAGCCTCAGGTGTTTCCGGCTGTGCGCGCACTCGCGCGCAAGCTCGATATTGATCTTGAGAGCGTCGTGGCCACCGGACCCGGCGGCACCATCACACGGGCCGATGTCGAACGGGCCGCAAAGAGCGTGTCCCAAACCGGCCGCCCCGAGCCCCTGCGAGGCATGCGGCGCGCGATGGCCCAACGCATGATGGCAGCCCACGCGGAAGTCGTCCCCGCTACCGTAACTGATGAAGCCGATATCGACGATTGGCCGACGGGTGAGGACGTGACGATCCGCCTGGTGCGAGCGATCGCCATCGCCTGCAAGGCAGAACCTGCTCTCAATGCCTGGTACAATTCCAGCACGGGAGAACGGCGCCTGATCGCGCGCATCGATTTAGGCATCGCCGTTGACACAGAGGGCGGCCTCATCGTTCCCGTGTTGCGCAATGTCGCTGAGCGCAGCGTCGCGGACTTGCGGGCCGGCCTCGACCGCTTGCGGGCCGACTCAATCGCGCGCTCGATACCCCCCGAAGAGCTGCGCGGCGCGACCATTACGCTGTCGAATTTCGGGATGATTGGCGGCCGGTTTGCCAATCTGGTGATCGTCCCGCCGCAGGTGGCCATTATCGGAGCAGGGCGGATTTCGCAGCGGGCAGTCGCTTATCGGGGCCAGCCAGCGGTGAGGCGCATGCTGCCATTGTCGCTCACCTTCGACCATCGCATCGTGACCGGCGGCGAGGCCGCTCGCTTCCTGGTCGCGCTCAAGTCGCAGCTTGAGCTTACGCCGTGAATCACCGTTTGCGCGTGCTTCTGAGACGTGTCTTCTGAGACGTGTCTTCCAGCCCAAGCCTGTCATCGCACAACAGCCTGCAGGAACCCGTGCCCCCTGTCTGCGGGCGCATTGAGGATCCTTCAATGATCCGCCGCCGGCTTGAATTCTCCCATGAGGCCGACCGCTACCACTGTGGATGCGAAATCGTAGAAGATCGTAGTTTGGCGTACAAAATCGCAGGATTGGTAGCGGGGGAGCGCTACCGCCTTTCCCCACACCAACCAAACTTGCGATATCTCATCCAATCTTTACGCATAGGGCAGTTCGTGAGCCCTGGGGTAAGCGCAGCTTTACGCCCACGCAGGGGAATGTTGAAAGATCTCGGGCTACCAGTCGGCTGAAAGCGGCCCATGTCGCGAAAAATCGCAAGCAAGCGAATTTTCGATGCCGCTATCGTATGCTAGCAGGCGGTGTCTCTGGTCAGAATTTCACACGGGTCGAATTGCAGATTCAAATCCCGGAGGCGCAACCACCGATGCCGACATTCGGTTCACGTTGCGATTTGACCAAAGGCCGCGCTTGCGTCCCGAACGCAATGAGCATCTCTAAGTTATTGATTTTTCTTGGTGTGGTGATCGTCCCCATCCTGTTTTGTTCACGGTCGTTTGACCAATTCGTTGCGATTTCTTTGCGGCCTTCGGCAAGGCGATCGCCGAGACATCGAAGGTGAGCGTGGCAAGGCAACTTGAGTAGGATCGAAATCAACGACACCAGATCCGCTCGGAAAGAGGAGCGTCCCCAGCGGCTTCCAAATTCGCCCAAAACTCTGCCCCGATGCGTTGGTCTTTACGTAACAAGCTCAATGCGTTCGGTCTTGGCTGGGCGTTGAGCGATTGAATGGGGATCTCCGCAAAAGTTTGGATTCAGCTTGGAAGTGTTTCAACTTTCGTTAGAGCTCGAAGCCCGTCTGACAATTTAGGACTGAAACTCCTCATTTGAGCGAGCAAGTTGACCGAAGAGGGTTGTCGCTGAGCAAATAGGACCGGGAGACTTTCCTGTGGAATTTCGAAGCGCCTCCTAGCTAGGGTCTTTCGACAGCCCGATGCGCCCGTATCATTTTTCTTGATCAGAGATGCGCTGGCGGGGATGTCGCTTTACCCTGGAACTTTCGTGAGCTCATGGAGGACGCGTCTGCTCCCTAAACTGTCCCGCAATTCTGATAGATGTGCTTGATCTCCACGAAGTCGATCAGTGCATCGTAGCCGTGTAGGCGACCTAGTCCACTGCGCCGATATCCTCCCGTTTCCGCCTCGGCAAAGAGCTTGTTATGGTCGTTGATCCACACAGTACCGTTGCGCAAAGCTCGTGCGACACGCATGGCACGCGCGCCATCATGGGTCCACACGCTGGCGGACAGGCCGTACTCGCTGTGGTTCGCTCGAGCCACAGCTTCCTGCTCATCATCGAACCTCTCCAGAACAACAAGCGGGCCAAATATTTCTTCCTGCACAAAGGAGGCCGAAGTATCTCGATGCGCAACCAAGGTTGGAGCTAGGAAATTTCCTCGCGACAAGTCTCCCGCTGGCCGTCCGCCACGCAGAACGACCTCGTCAGCCGCACCCATTGCCTCGTCTATCCTCAGGGAGACTGCGGCAACGGCTTGTCGGTCGATCAAGGGCCCCATGTCCGTGTCCGCCAACATGCCGGAGCCAAGTTTCAGTTTCGCAAGGGCGGATCGCAATGCTCCCTTCATCGCCTCGTACTGCGATGCGTGCACCAGGACACGCCGCGCAGCCGTACATTGTTGTCCGGCGATGATCGTTGCGGCTGCAGCGAGCTTTGGCGCGACTGCCTCGGCATCTGCGTCCTCAAATACCAGGCAGGCCGACTTCCCGCCCAGTTCGAGTGACAGCTTTTTCATGGTCGGCGCGGCGGCAGCCATGACGCGCTGCCCCGTAAAGCTGAGCACATCAACGTCCGGCGCGGTGACCAGATACTCGGCCACCTCGTGCCCCCGCTCGTTGACGAGATTGACGGCGCCGGAAGGAAGTTGCTCGATGTCGCTCAGACATTTGATGATCTCGGCCGTTACGAGAGCCGTTTGCGGTGCAGGCTTGATTACCGCCGTGCAGCCAGCCGCAAGAGCTGGGGCCAATGCGCGGATGAGCAGCACGGCGGGCGCGTTCCACGGAATAATCAGCCCGGCCCACGCCCGCCGGCTCTCGCAGCATGGTCGAGAACGTTCCCGGCTCGACTTCAAGCACATGGCCGGGAATGTGGCGGGTCAATCCAGCATAGTAGCGGATCTCCGAGACGCTGGCCGCAATTTCGCCTCGGGACTGCGCGAGCGGTTTCCCATTCTCCAGCGTAAGAAGACGCGCCAGTTCCTCCCCATGTTGCTCCATCCGATTCGCCCAGCTCAGCATCACCAGCTGGCGCAAACGTGGATTCTGCGACCAATTTGGACGATCGAAAGCGCGTCGAGCGGCTGAGACCGCCGCTTCTGCGTCCGGCTTTCCGCTGGCCTCGAAGCCACCGATCACGGCATCGCAGGATGGATCGATGCTAGGCGCAGTTTCGCCAGAGGCAGCACGCTGCCAGCGGCCGTCAATGAGATTGCGGGCATGAAGAGACATTGTTGTTCAATCCACGAGTTGATGAAAGGCCGCGGGTCGTTCGCAGCGGCTCTCGTCGCTATTTGAAGTCGCCTTTGGTTTCCGGGATGACTATCGCCCCGATCAGGTAGACCACGAACACACCGACCGCGAAGTACGCCAGCGACATCGGAATCTGGGCCGGGCTGGCGCTCACCAGCGAGACGAAGGTCGGCATCATGCCGCCCAGCGCGAAGCCGATGTTCCAGGACAGCCCCGTGCCGCTGGCGCGCAGCGCTGTCGGGAAGCGCTCGTTCAGGAAGATCAGCACCGGCGCGTAACCGGCATTGCCGATGAAAGCGATGGCGAGCGCAAGAAGCGTGATCTGCGTCGTGTCCTTGGTGGCGGCGAGACTGAGATAGCAAAGCGGCAGCAGCACCGCCGCCAGTGTGCCGATCAACAGGAACGTCTTCTTGCGGCCGATGCCATCGCTGAGCCAGCCGACCAACACAGCCGAGAAGAACGCCGACACGCTTGCCCCCATCAGGATCAGCGACGAGGTCTGGTTCGGGACCGCGTTGATCACCTTCAGGAAGCTCGGCAGGTAGCCCGATGTGAGGTAATAGCCGGCGCCGCCACCGAAGGTGATGAGCAAATTGACCAGCAGCACGCCGCGATACTCGCCGGAGAAGACGTCCTTGACCGGCGCCTTCGACACCTTCGCCTGCTTGTTGCCCTGCTGGCGCTTCAGCTCCTTGAAGTACGGCGACTCCTCAAGATTGCGGAAGATGAACCAGCCGAGCAGCGAGCTCAGGAGGCCCGAGAAGAACATGAAGCGCCAGCCCCAGACAGCAAAGGCATCACCGGGGAAGATCGAGGACGTGATCAGGAAGATGAAGGACGCGAGCAGCGCGCCGATGCCGGCACCGCCGCCGCCCACCAGGCCCGACATCGCACCGCGCCATTGCGGCGGCACGGACTCGGTGCCGATCGTGTGGGTGGACGCCACGACGCCGCCGACGAAGATGCCCTGAACCAGACGCAGGATCAGGAAGATGATCGGTGCGATCACGCCGACCTGAGCAATGGTCGGCAGCAGGCCGAACGCCGCCGTGCTGAGGCCCACGCCGATGATGGCGATCAGCATAGCCTGCTTGCGGCCGTGCACGTCGGCATAATGCCCGAATACAGCCGAGCCGAGCGGCCGCATCAACAGCGTGACGGCGAACGAGCCGTAGACCGCTGCCAGTGACAGTGCCGCATTGCTCGACGGAAAGAACAGCGCGCCCACGACCGGCGCCACGTAGAGCAGAATGAACAAATCGAAGAGGTCGAGTGCCCACCCGAGCACGGACGCGATGATCGCATTGACCATTTGCTTGTTGTCCGCGGACGCCTGCGCACCCGCGACCGGCATATTTATCTCAGCCATGTTGTTCTACCTCCCCTGTTTGAATGGCGCCGCGGTCCGCGCCACTGAGAACCACGGCAACCGTTGTGTCGTCTGATCAGCGGCCGACGAATTTCGGCGGGCGCTTGGCGTTGAAGGCCTCGACGCCCTCCTTGAAGTCCTCCGACTGGCGCAGGCGGCTGTAGCAATGGCCTTCGAGCTCGATGGCGATCGCCAGCGTCGAATCCTCGGTGTCGTTGAGGAGCTTCTTGGCAGTGCGCTGCGCCAGCGGCGAGAAGGTGCGGAGCTCGTCCACCAGTCTGTCGGTCGCCTTCTCCAGCTCGGCATCCGGCACGCATTCGGTGGCGATGCCCCACTCATGGGCCTGCTTGGCCGAGATGCGCTTGGAGCGCATCACGATGTCCTTGGTGCGGGTGATGCCGACCATCTTCTGCAGGCGGGCCGAACCGCCCGAGCCCGGGATCTGGCCGAGCTTCTGCTCCGGCAGCGCGTATTGCGTGGTCTCGGACGCGATGCGGAAGTCGCAGGCGAGCGACAGCTCGAAACCGACGCCGAAGCAATAGCCGCGGTTGGCGACGATCACGGGTTTTGCGCAACGCGCCGGGGCGGCGATGTTCCAGGCGAGCTTGGAAACGTGCTCCGGGCTTGCCTCCATGAAGCCGCCGATATTGCCGCCGCTGGAGAAGTGCTCGCCCTCGCCGCGGACTACGATGACGCGCACGCGAGGATCCTCGTCCAGCGTCTCGAACGTGAGCCGGAGCTGGTCCCGCTGCGGCATCGGCACGACGTTGTAGGGTGGACGCCCCAGGATGATGTCGGCGCGCTCATGCGCCTCGTCGATCTCGACCTTGAACCCGTCGAGCTTTGCGAGCCGGGGATCGGCGAACGTATAGGATGACGGCATTTTGGCTTCCTTCTGTTGAATGGATGAGGATCAGGCCGCGTCCGACGGCGGCAGGCGTTCGGCCTCGTATTCTCCGGCGACGAGCAGACGCCGCAGCAGCTTTCCGACCGGCGATTTCGGGATCGCGTCGACGAAGACGTAGCGGCGCGGCCGCTTGAAATTGGCGAGCCCAGAGGTCCGGCAGAACTGCTCCAGCTCGGCTTCGGATACGGCGCGATTGCGCTTGACGAAGGCGGCGACGACCTTGCCCCATTTTTCGTCGGCAACGCCGACAACCGCGACCTCGTCCACGGCTGGATGCAGCGACAGGCAGCTCTCGATCTCGACCGGCGAGACGTTCTCGCCGCCGGTGATGATCATGTCGTCGACGCGGCCGGTGACGAACAGATCCCCGTCGGGATCGACGTAGCCGGTATCGCCGGTGAAATACCAGCCTTCACGCAGCGATTTTGCATCGGCCTCTGGACGGCGCCAGTAGCCTTCAAACGCCTCGTCGCCTTTGAGCGTAGCGATGATCTCGCCCTCCTCACCGACCGTGGCAAGCTCCGCCACCGACTTCGCGCCGATGCGGACGATCTTGACATGCTGGTTCAGCCCTGCCTTGCCGGCGGAGCCGGGCTTTGCCGCCGCGTTCTGGTCGATCGTAAAGGTGTAGACTTCGGAGCTGCCGTAGTGATTGACGAACAGGTTTGGCTTGAACGCCTCGTTCAGCTTCTTCAGCAGGCCATCGGTCATCGACGCGCCGGCGAAGCCGAGCTTGCGGACGCTCGACACGTCGGTTTTGGCAAAGGCCTCGTGATGGACGAGGTCGTGATAGAGCGTCGGCACCAGATAAAGATTGGTGATCTCCTCCTTCTCGATCAGCGCCAGCGCCTGGCGGCTGTCATAGCGAGGCAGGCAGATGAAGGTGCCGCCGATCAGCGACATCGCCAGCAGCGAGCGGACGCCCATGGTGTGGTAGAGTGGCATCACGCCGAGCGTGCGTTCACCGCGGCCGTAGAGATTTTGCGCGACGTGGGCGATCGCCGCGGCGCGCTCGGCGCGATGGCGCCGCGGCACGCCCTTGGGACGTGAGGTCGTGCCCGAGGTGTAGAGCATGATCGACCAGGCATCGGCACTGACACGCGGCTCGGCGTCCGGCGCGGCCTCCTTGATCAGGTCGGCGAAGCTGGTCGCCTCACCCGTCCCGGGATCGACGGAAACGCGTAGCAGCTTGCCTGAAAGCACCGAGCCCTGCACGGCCTCGGCGGAGATGTCCTGATAGAACAGGGCGCAGGCCTCGGCGTTCTCGATGCAGTAATCGAGTTCGTCGGCCTTGGCGCGCCAGTTGATCGGCGTGACCACGAGGCCTGCGAACTGGCAGGCCCAATGCAGCGTCGCCGCCTCCCAGCGGTTCTGCAGCAGCGTGACGACGTGATCGCCGGGCTTGAGGCCAAGGCGATCGAAGGATGCGACCAGCGCGGAGATCTTGTCGTACCATTGCTGGTAGGTCAGGCGGAGTTCGCCGTCGACCAGGGCAATGGCGTGGGGATCGCGCGCGGCACTGGCAACGAAGCTGCTGGCGAGATCAAGCATCTGCCGTCTCTTTGTTGGATGAAGTGAGCTCGGCGGCGGCATCTAACGCCGCCTGGATGATCGGGGTGTAGCCGGTGCAGCGGCAGATATGCCCGCTGAGGAGATCGCGGATCTCCGCCTCGGTCGGCGCCGGGTTCTTCGCGAGATAATGGTCGAGCGACATCAAAATGCCGGCGGTGCAGAAGCCGCATTGCAGGGCGTGGTGGCGGCGGAACGCCTGCTGCAGCACGCCGAGCCGGTCGGCCGAGGGCGCGAGCCCTTCGACCGTTTTGAGCTCGCAACCGTCGACCTGTGCGGCGAGCGTCAGGCAGGATCGGGTCAGCATGCCGTCGACGACCACCGTGCAGGCGCCGCAGACGCCGTGCTCGCAGCCGACATGGGTTCCAGTCGCGCCCAGCTGGTGGCGCAGGAAATCGGACAGCAGCATGCGCGGCTCGGCCTCGCCCTCGACCGGCTTGCCGTTGAGCGTGAAGCGGACGGGATGGCGGCGATCTGCCTTGAGTCGGGTCATTGGAGCACCTCGCCGATCAGATCGCGGCCGATCATGCGCACCAGGTCTCGGCGATAGCGCGCGGTGGCATGAACGTCGTCGCGGGCGCCAAGCTCGTAGGCGAAGGCATTGAGGGCGTCATCGAGCGCAGTCCCCTCCAGCCGCGGCCAGTCGCGCGCGGTCGGCACGTCGGCGACCCCGCCGACGGCGAGGCGCACGCCGGTCGGCGTCTTCATCGCGGCGCAGGCGACGATGGCGAAATCGCCGTGCCGGCGCGCGACCTCGCGGAAGGCGACGCGCGATCCCCTGATGACAGGCAACGAGATGCCTTCGATCAATTCGTCATCGGCACGCGCGGTCAGCATCATGCCGGCGAAGAAGTCCTTTGCGGCGACCCGGCGGCGCCGCCTGGCGCTACGCAAAAGCACCTCGCCACCAAGCGCGACCAGCGTCAGCGGCATCTCGGCACTGGGATCGGCATGCGCGAGCGAGCCGCAGATGGTGCCGCGGCTGCGGGTCTGCATATGACCGACCCAGGGCAGCGCCAACGCGACCAGCGGCAGTGCCTCGGCCAGATCCGGCCAGGCCAGGAGATCCGCCTGGCGCACGCCGGCGCCGATGATAACGGCATCGGCTTTCCGCTCGATCCGGCGTAGCTCCTTGACGCGCATGATGTCGATCAGAAGCTTCGGCTTGGCGAGGCGCATGTTGAGCATCGCCATCAGCGACTGCCCGCCGGCGAGCACGCGAGCATCGGCGCCTTGCTGCGCGAGGCCTTCGAGGACGTCACTGATGCTTTCGGCCCGGAGATAGTCGAATGCGGGCGGCTTCATCGGCGCCTCCCGAATAGACCGGCCGCCTTCGTCAGCAGCGCGAACAGCGAGAAGCCACCGCCCTCCGCGCCACCGCCGCCGGCCTTGTGCGCAAGCGCGGTGAAGAACTGGCCGATGATCACGCGCGTGGCGCCGTCGAGCAGGCGGCCGCCGATGCTGGCGACCTTGCCGCCGATCGCGGCGTCATAGCTGTAGGTCAGTTTCGTGCCGCCGTTGCCATCGGGCGCAAGCGTGATGCGTCCCTCAGCACTGCCAAAGCCGAGCGCACCGGTGGCGCCACCGCGCAGGGTGACGGCACGCGGTGGATCGAGATCAAACAGCTCGACATCGGCGCGATAGCGGCCGGTGACGGGACCGATGCCGAGCGTGACGTCGGCACGGAAATGGGTGTCGCTGATCTTGTCCACGCTCCGGCAGCCGGGAACGACCGATTGCAGCGTCGCGGGATCGAGCAGCATCGCCCAGACCGTCTCCGGCGCGCCCTTCAGTGAGGCCTGACCCTCGCCGCGCAGCCGCCTGTCGCCTTCGCGCACGGGTACCGCAGCTGCGCTGCCTGCAGTTGGCGACGGCTCGGCACCACGCACCAGCTCAGCGAGACGCGCCGGCACCAGCGGCAGCGTGATGTCGGCAACGCCGAGCGCATCGGCGACCGCATTGGCAAGGCACACCGGCGTCGACATGCAATTGCCTTCGCCGACGCCCTTGGCGCCGAGCGGCGTGAACGGCGACGGCGTCTCCATGTGGAAGATCTCGGGCTCCGGCACCTCGGTCGTGGTCGGCAGCAGATAGTCGGCGAGCGTTCCCGTCAGAAAACTGCCGTCCTCGGCGTAGGCATACTCCTCGAGGAGCGCAGCGCCGAGCGCCTGGGCGAAGCCGCCGCGGATCTGGCCGTTGACCATGCCGGGATGCAGGATGATGCCGCAATCATGCATGGTGACGTAGCGGTCGATCGTCGTCTCCAGCGTGACCGGATCGATCTCGACGCCGCAAAAGTCGAAGATAAAGCCGTGGCAGAGCGAGGAGTTGATACGGTCCTCGTCGTCCGGCGGCGTGAGCTCCGGTGGGGTCCAGAACGCAGTCTCGCGAATGGTCTGGCCGGCATCATCTGGCAGCGAGCCCGGCGACCAATGGCTGAGCGCAGCGACGCGCGAGAATGCGATACGGTTCTCCGGATTGTGCTTTGAGGCGACGAGACCCTTCGCAAACACGATGTCGCCGGCTTCGACATTAAGCTGGCTGGCGGCGATGCGAGCTAGACGGCCGGCGACACGTTCTGCCGCGAGCTTCGCCGTGCCCGCGACCGCCGCGGCGAACCGGCTGGCGTAGTTCCCTGACGCGATCGACCACGCGTCCTTGGCGGTATCGATCTCGGTGTTGACGCGGATGTCCCTGGGCTGCAGGCCGAAGACGTCCGCGACGACCTGCGACAGCACGGTGCGATGCCCCTGCCCCTGCGGCACGGACGCCACGTGCACGGTGACGCTGCCGACCGGATCGAGCCCGACGGTCGCAGTCGCCTGCGCGCCGTTCTTGGGTCCGGCCTTGTGGCGCTCGGCCGCGGTCAGCACGGTGGTGATATAGCCCATATTGGAGACGCTGGGCTCGACCACGGCGGTGAAACCGATGCCGTAGAGGCGCCCCTCTGCCCGCGCAGCGTCGCGCTTCGCCTTCAATTCAGCGAGCTTGCCCTGCTCGACCGCGCGCGCGACGGCCTCCTGATAGTTGCCGGAATCGAGCAACGCTCCGGTCGCGGTGCGATAGGGAAACGCACCCACGCCGATCAGATTGCGCTTGATCACATCGAGCGGGTCGAGGCCGAGGCCAATCGCGATGCGCTGCACCAGCCGTTCCAGCGCGAAATAGACCTGCGGGCCGCCGAAGCCGCGGTTGAGGCCGGTCGGCGTCTTGTTGGTGACGACTACTCGGTTGCGAACCTTGACGTGGATGATGTCGTAGGCGCCGGTCAGGTTGCCGTGCATGCGGTAGAGCGTCGCCGGCTCGGGCGCGCGCAAGTGAGCGCCGCAATCTTCGACCTGGTCCCAGTCGAGCGCGAGGATCTTGCCGTCGCTTGCTACTGCCGCCGACAGGGTCGTTGCGCGGTTGGTCGCCGACACCGAGGCGGTGAGATGCTCAAGCCTGTCCTCGATCCACTTCACCGGCCTGCCGGTGATGCGCGCGGCGGCGGCGATCAGCACGATATAGGGAAACACGCCCTGCTTGACCCCAAAGCTGCCGCCGGAGTCCGGTGGCGTGCGCAGCCTTAAGCGATTGCCGGGCACTTTCAGCGCACGTGCGATCACGGTGTGGATGCTGAACGGCCCCTGGAAATTGGCGAGCACCTCATAAGCATCCTCGCCGGCGTCGTGCGAGGCGACGACGCCATAGGTCTCGATCGGCGTGCAGGAATTGCGGGGATAGCGGATGTCGATGGAGAAGCGATGCGGCGCCTCCGCAAACGCCTTCTCGGGATCGCCGTAGCGGAAGGAACGATCGCTGGCGAGATTGCCGGGAAAGCCATCATGCAGCAAAGGCGCCCCTGGCGCGAGTGCGCCAAGCGGATCGACGACGGCGCCGCGCGGGCGATATTCGACATTGATAAGCTCGGCCGCATCTTCGGCGCGCGGGCGATCGGTCGCGACGATCACGGCCACGGGCTCACCGACATAACGCACGCGGTCCATCGCGATCGGCCAGCATTCGACCGGCGCCTTCACGCCGACAACGAGACTTGTCGTGACCGCCTTGACATCGCTGCCGGTCAGAACTGCGGCAACGCCCGGCAGGCGTTTTGCAGCTTCAGCGTCGATCGAGAGGATATCGGCATGCGCATGCGGCGAGCGCAGGATGGTCGCGTGCAGCGTGCCGGGCGCAACGCCGAGATCGTCGATGAAGCGGCCGCGGCCGGAGAGGAGCGCAGCGTCCTCGACACGCTCGATCGAGCGCCCGACCCACGACTCATTGCCGCTTCCCGGATTTGCGGATTTGACCGCCTGCAACATGTCCCGGCATACCTCCCGACGCGTTCTTTGACGCGACGGTGACACTTGTCAGGACAGGGGCCGCGCGGGCCATACCGCCCGCTCTCACGACTTACCAAATCGTCTCATTCGAGCACGTGCAGCGCAATATCAACCCGCAAGGCGAGAGACGTTGCGAAACTCGCGCGGGCTGACGCCGGCATGATCGCGGAAGAAGCGCGTGAAATGCGCCGGCTCCGGAAAGCCAAACCGCTCGCTGAGCTCGCCGAGCGGCGTGTCCTCGCGTATCACGGCTTCCAGCGCGCGCTCCATGCGGACGACGTTGAGATAGATTTTTGGCGAGACGCCGAGCGAGGTCTCGAAAAGGCGGAAAAACTGCGCGCGCGACAGGCCTGCGCCCTTCACGAACTGGTCGACGTTGCCATAGGAATCCTGAGCGCGCATCGCATCCCTCGCGCGGCGGATGCGCCAATCGCAGCTCACCGCGCTCATGCTACGGATCGAGGTCGGGAAGCTGCGCCAGGGCGTGAAGCGCTCGATCACCGCGATCATCAGATCGGACAGCATCTCCTCGTGCGTCCGCACGGCATCTGGATTCGCCATCATTTCGGCCGCCAAATGCAGCGTGAGCTGGCGGATGCGCGGCGACACCTCGCCCGACGGACGCTCGAAAAAGCCCGGCGCGCCGCTCGCGGCCCACCCCGGTCGGAACTCCTTCAGCCATTCCGGCTCGATATAGAGCGCCATGATGAGCGTGCGCGGCCGGTTGACGTCATGCACGTAGGCGTGAGGCTTCCACCCATCGACCAGCACAGCGGTGATGTCCGTGAGTGGGGTGACCTGGTCGCCGACCATAAACTGCGTGTCGGCGCCCTCGACCTTGAGCAGGACGTGGCAGTGATGATGGGCGTGGCGGACCAGCGAACGGTCCATGTCGAGCAGAGCAACCCTGCCGAAGGCACCGTGAGCGATGCGCAGAGCTGTGGACACTTAGGCCTCCCTTCAGATATTGCCGTCCTTTCCCGTCATCATAGGCCGGACCAACTCTCAGCGCGAGACTGAACTGAGGCAAGCATCATTCATTGCAGGCCAACACCACGCGCGGCCCGTGCACGCTCCCGCAATTGCGTAAGCGTTGCATTGGGAGTGATCGCTTCCGGATCGATCCTAAGTTCCAGAACGGCGGGTTTGCGTTTCTCGTCGGCGAACGCCTTGGCCCGCGCAAACGCCGAAGCAAATGTCTCGGTGTCGGCGACCAGTTCGCCGTAACCACCAAAGGCGCGCGCCAGAGCCGCAAAATCCGGGTTGTCCAGTGCCGTCGCGTGTACTCGTCCTGGATATTCCTTCTCCTGGTGCATGCGGATTGAGCCGTACATGCCGTTGTTGACGACGACCACGATAATGCCGAGGCCATATTGCGCAGCCGTAGCAAGCTCGTTCGCACTCATCAAAAAGCAGCCGTCGCCCGCGAAACAAACAGCCGTACGCTGAGGATGAACCAGCTTGGCGGCGATCGCCGCTGGCAGACCATAGCCCATTGAACCCGAGGTGGGCGCAAGCTGGGTCCGGAAGCCGCCATAATGATGGAATTTGTGGACCCAGATGGCATAGTTGCCGGCGCCATTCGAGATGATCGCGTCCGCTTGAAGCACCTCGCGCAAATGCAGCATGACTGCGCCGAGATCCACGGGACCCGGCATCGGTCCCGGTACCTGCTCGGCGACGAAATCCGCGCGAGCGGCCCTAATCCAGGTTTTCCGCCGCTCTCTCCCGCTTGCCTCCGATCCATCCTGCGGCCGTAGCTGCGCGATGGCGGCAGCCAATTCCGGCATGCCGGCGTTGATCAGGAGGTCGGCTTGGTAGATGCGGCCGAGTTCGTTCGGGTCGGCATGCGCATGAACAAAGCGCTGCGACGGCCGCGGCACCTCGAACAGGGTATATCCTGATGTCGTCGTCTCGCCCAGGCGACCGCCTATTGCAATGATGAGGTCTGCGCTGCGAATACGTTGAACGAGCTTCGTGCTTGGGCCAAGTCCGGCATGACCCACATAGTTTGGATGCCGATTGTCCAGAATATCCTGCCGCCGGAAACCTGCAGCGACGGGCAAGTCGAATGTCTCGACAAAAGTCGCGAGGTCTGCGCAAGCGCGCGCATTCCACCCGCCGCCGCCGACAAGAACAAGCGGCCGCTCGGAAGCCTCGACCATTTCGGCAAGGCGCAAGAGCTGCTCGACGCTCGGATGCGCCGCCGCCCGCTGATAGGGTCTGGCATTCTCGGCCACAGCTTCTTCGGCCAGCATATCCTCGGGAAGTGAGACAACAACTGGGCCCGGACGCCCCGATACCGCGACATGAAACGCACGACTGACCAATTCCGGGATTCGGTCAGCGCGGTCAATCTCGACCACCCATTTGGCCATGCCACCGAACATCTGACGAAATTCGACCTCTTGCCAGGCCTCACGGCCCAACATTCCCCGGGCAACCTGTCCGATAAAAAGGATCATCGGCGTCGAGTCCTGCGAGGCGGTATGAACGCCGATTGCTGCGTGGCTTGCGCCTGGCCCACGCGTCACGAAGCAAATGCCCGGCTGGCCGGTCAGCTTCCCATAAGCCTCAGCCATGTGGGCCGCACCGGCCTCATGACGCGCTACGACGGTCCGGATCGCATCGCTTGCTCCGGCCAGGGCGTCGATCGCGGCCAGGAAGCTTTCCCCCGGCAGGCAGAACACAGTGTCGACGCCATGGATTCTCAGCGTGTCGATCAGGATTTCGCCGCCGCTGCGCGGGTACGAGGCCTTCATTCCTGACGGGTCGTCGGCCGCCGATAGTCTCATCGTGGAAGACTCGCGACCTTTCATGTTCGGCTCTTCCAGGGAATGAGCCGATGTTCGATCTCATCGAGTAAGACCGAAAACAGGAAGCCGAGCACGGCGATGACCAAGAGGCCGACATACATCGTGTCGACCGTCAGAACCTGCCAGGCGTTCCAGATCATGTAGCCAATACCGTCGCTGGCGGCGACCATTTCCGAAATCGCGATCAGGATCAGTCCCATGCCAACCGCGAGCTTCACGCCCGCCATAATTGCGGGCAGCGCGCCCGGCAGGGCTATGGTCCGAAACACCTGCCAGCGGTTCGCCCTGTAGTTCTGTCCGACGTCGAGATAGATCTTATCGATGTTGGCGACGCCGACCACCGTATTGATGACAATCGGGTAGAACGCGCCAAGGGCAACCATGACCACCTTCGACATCTCCCCCAACCCGAAAATCAGCAGCACGAGCGGGAGAATGGCACTCTTCGGTATCGGATAAGTCGCAGAGATCAGGGGATCGATCGCCGCGCGCAGGGGCCGCGATATACCCATGGCAAGACCAAGGAGCAGTGCTGGAATGCCGCCGAGCAACATCCCAAGCCCGAGACGTTTGAGGCTTGCCATGATATTGGCGCCGAGCTCCCCGGAAGCGATCAGCGCGGCAAACTGATGAACGATGGCAGAGGGCGGCGGAAAGAAGCGGGTGTCGAGGAGCCCGAAATACGCGGCGAACTCCCAGAGCCCCAGCAACACGACGGGAGTGCCGATTCCGACCAGCCTGTCGCGGCCTTTGACCTCCACGCTCATACCCTACCTCCTTCGGCGTTTTGACGTGCGCGTTGCACCTCCTCGCGCAACTGCTCCCAGATGTGAAAGACGAGATCGCCATAGGCAGGCTTTTGCCGCAGCTCCAGCACGTTGCGTGGACGCGGGAACGGCACGTCGAGGACTGCTTTCGCTCGTCCCGGGTTTGCCGTCATGATCATGATGCGGTCACCCAGCGTGACGGCTTCGTCCACGCTGTGGGTGATGAACACGACTGTTTTCTTTGTCGCCTCCCAGATTCGCAACAATTCCTCGTGGAGCAGAAGCTTGTTCTGTTCATCCAGCGCCGAGAACGGCTCGTCCATGAACAGGATCTCCGGATCGTTGGCAAACGCACGTACGATCGAGACGCGTTGCCGCATGCCACCCGAGAGCTGACTGGGGTAGCGGTCGCGGAATCGCCATAGGCCAATACGCACAAGCCATGAGCGAACGGTGTCAGTGACCTGCGCCTCTGGAACGTGCCGCATTCGCAGGCCGTACGCGGCGTTGTCGAACACCGTCATCCATGGAAACAGCGAATCGCCCTGAAAGATCATGGAATTGACCGGTCGCTTCTCGTCGGTTCTATTGACGACGACCTTGCCAGCGCTGTGGGTATCCAGCCCGGCCAAGATGCGAAGCAGCGTGGTCTTGCCGCAACCGCTGGGGCCGACGATGACAAAGAACTGCCCCTGCGGGATATCGATGGTAATGCCGTCAAGGGCAACGAAGCCTGACGTACCGAACTGCTTGGTGACGCCCGCAAGCGACAGCTGCGGTGTCGATGGTACCACCTCAGGCCGGCCTTGCTTGTTCAACACGCTGGTCATAGCCATTACAGATCCTCGCGTTTGCTCAGTTCTCGGCGGTCTTGTAGGGACCAAGCTTCTGCACGGCCTTCTCGGCGAATGAGCCGTCGACGACATCCTCGACCTTGGCTGGCCGTTCTAGATAGCCGTTATCGGCAAAGAACTTCAGATCATCGGCCATGCTCTTCATATTGACTTTGCCGTTGGGGTCGATGCCGTTCGGCACCATTCTCTCGAAAAGACCGGGATCCTTGAGACCCGTGCTCTTCATGATGGTTTGGATCACCTTGTCGGCACCTTTGCCGGCGAACTTCCCGCCCGCCGTGGCATCGTTGTAAACGCGCGCCGCCTTGAGGTAGGCGACCATGAAGCGCTCCGCCACCGTCGGACGCTTGGCGATGAAGTCGCCACCATAGAGCAGCACGGCGACCTGCTGATCGGCATAACCGTCGGCCACGAATTTCACGGCGACACCGCTATTGACCGCCTGCGTTGCCGAAGGCTCGGTCGTGATCGCGGCATCGATGGCGCCCGTGCTGAAGGCTGCGATCTGCTGCGGGTAGTTGATGAAGTTGTGATTGACGTCTTTGTAAGTCAGCCCGGCGCTGCCGAGGATATGGCTCAACTTTGCGTTGGTCGCGGCTCCGGGCCCGACCTCTCCGAATTTCAGCCCTTTCAGGTCTGCAACGCTCTTGACGCTGGCGTTGTCGACCAACGTCTTTCGTACCAGCAACGGCATGTAGTCGTAGGAGCGCGGCGTGGAGCCCTTGTCCGCGACGACCTTCACATTGATACCGCGCGCGACCGCATTGTAGAGACCTGCGGACGATGCACCGGCACCAACATCGATCTGGCCGGCCCCCAACGGAGCGATCATCTTCGGGCCGGAATCGAAACTGATCAGCGTGACGTCGAGATTTTGTTCTGCAAAGAAGCCGCGCTCGGCCGCCAGGTGGAAGACGACGTCGCTTACTACGTTGTTGATCGCGACCTTGACCTCGTCAGCCTTTCCCGCTTGCGCCGGCGCCAGGCTCGACAGCGCCAAGAAACTCAAGGTCAGGCCCGCGCCGATCGTCTTAACGAACATGTACTACCTCCCAATGTTTATCCGCAGTCCGCGACTTGCTGGACGCGTTTGGTTGTTGCGTACGGCTCTGCCGCTCGCCTACCGCGCTCTTGAGACAACGCGAGAAAAAGCGGCATTGGGATCCTTTTCCAGGACCGCAGCGAGATCGACATCTTCCTCGCCCTTGACGTGGATGCGCTTGAACTCGAGTTCGGGTGCGTCGACCGGCACGGTCGCATCGAGCCCCATTTTGGCGCCGATGCCGTTGTTCGTGGTCGGATCGAGCTTGGAGCCGAGCGCACCGGAAATAACCAAAAGATCGCGATCGGCCTGGAAGCGTGTCGCCACGGCCCACTCGATCTCATCAGTATCACTGATGTTGACGTCCTTGTCGACGATGACCACCTGCTTGATGTCATAATGGGCGCCGAAGGCGCACATGATGACGTTCTTCGGCTCGCCGTCCGCGATCTTGTGCATCTTGACGGCAAGATGGTAGCGACAGGTGCCGCCGCGGGTGAGGCGCACGTCGAGCACATTCGGGAAGCTGCGCTGCAAATGTTGCAGCAACGTTGCCTCGCGCGGAACGCCGCCGAGAATGAGGTGCTCGTAGCCGCCGCCGACGATGGTGTGGTAGATCGGCTGGGCGCGGTGCGTGATCATGTCGACCTCGATCACCTCACGATCGGCGCGCGGCCCGTAATACTGCGGAAATTCGCCGAACGGGCCCTCCGGCTCACGCACACCGGGAAGGATTCGCCCTTCGATGACGATCTCCGCATGGGCGGGAACGCGGACGGAGTTGGTCTTGCACTTCACAACGTCAATCGCGTGACCGAGCAGTGCGCCGGCAATCCCCATTTCGTCCTCGTCCAGGGCGGCGATCGCCTGTGACGCAAGCATCAGAGCCGGGTGAACTCCAATGACGATCGCGATCTCGAGAGCCCCGCCTGCCTCTTCAGCCATGCGGAAATAGGACAGCGTGTGCCTGGGCAGCAACAGAACCCCGATGCGGTTTGGCCCGCTGATCTGGCAGCGGTGGATCGAGACATTCTGCGTGCCGTTGCGCGGGTTGCGGGCGATCAACAGGCCTGCCGTAATGTAGGGCCCGCTGTCCCGCTCGTTATGTTTCGGGATCGGCAATTGCCGGAGAAGGTCAACCTTACTGTGGATGACCTCCTGGACCGGCGCGCTTGAAACTTCACGACTGGGCAGCGGCGCACGCGCTGCTGCGAGGAAATGAGTCAGCAATTGCTCTTCGTCAGCACCAATCGACTCGGCGACCCAGTCCCGCGCCGCGAACAGATTCGCCACCACCGGAATCTCGTGTCCCTCCGGCCTCGGAAACAATACCGCGCGTTCGCGCTCCAGCCGCTTCGATATCGCTGCGAGCTCGTCGGCAAGCGCCACTCCCTCACGGGCAACGGCGAGTTTGCCGCGCTCGGCGAGGTGCGCGAGCCAGGCCCGCAAGTCCTTGGGCGCCTCGGCCACGGCGGCTCTGGCCAGATTCTCGGTCCGCATGCTGCGATTCTTCCTTGGTCTTCTTGGATCGTCAGGGGGCAATTTTTCGCAACGAACGACGCTTCAACGCCTCGTCCTCGCCCCACCGGCGCACCACGCCGATGTCGATGTCGAACAGGTCGAGCACACGTCCGACAGTATGCTCGACCATGTCGTCCAGGCTGTCGGGCTTGGCGTAGAACGCCGGCACCGGCGGCGCGATGATCGCCCCCATCTCCGAGAGCGCCGTCATGGTACGCAGGTGTCCCGTGTGGAGGGGCGTCTCGCGCACCATCAACACCAGCTTGCGGCGCTCCTTGAGCACGACGTCGGCGGCCCGCGTCAGCAGCGTTGTGGTGACGCCGGAGGCGATCTCCGACATCGACCGCATCGAACACGGTGCGACGATCATGCCTGCCGTGCGGAACGAGCCGCTGGAAATGGAGGCCGCCATGTCGTCGTTAGCATGGTTGGAATGGGCGAGCGACCTTACCTCGGCGATCTTCAGGTCGGACTCATAGGCGAAGGTTTGCTCGGCTGTTTTTGACATCACGAGATGCGTTTCGATCCCGGCATTGCGCAGCAATTGCAGCAAGCGCACGCCGTAAATGACGCCGGACGCGCCGGAAATGCCGATAATCAGCCGCGTGGGCGCCCGATCTTGCATGACGTTTCCCTCAACTCCCTTAGTGCCTCGACGCAAGTGACGGCCAGCGCCCGAAGCTTTGAAGCAACAGTAGAGGCAAGCGGGCATCAGAACAAATAATGATTGATGATAAGTTCAATCATCTTTAGTGATGTCGTGGCGGCCATCCGGATGTGCAGCGCGCGCAGGGAGGAGAGATCGATGGAATTCAGGCAGATGCAATACTTCCTTTGCCTCGCGGAGGAGAAGAACGTCACGCGCGCCGCCCGTCAGCTCAATATCGTTCAGCCGGCACTGAGCATGCAGATTGCCAAGCTCGAGGCCGAGTTGGACCAAAAGCTTTTCGAGCGCAGCATCCACGGAATGACACTGACAGTTGCAGGCGAGACGTTCTCGCGACTCGTGTCGCCTATCGTGCGCGACGTCGAATACGCAAAGCAGGAAATGGCGCGGCTCAACGGGCGTATTTCCGGCCGTGTATCAGTCGGCCTGATCACGTCCGTGGCGCAGAGCACAATGGCAAGTTCGTCTGCAACTGTCGCGCATCTCTATCCGGAGATCACGCTTTCGGCCTGCGAGGGCTATACGGAAACGTTGACCGACTGGGTCAACTCCGGACAGCTCGACTTTGCGCTGATCAACGTGCCGCGCAGGCGCGTTTCTCTCGCGACGCACCATGTGATGGACGAAGAAATGGTGTTTGCCTGCCGGAAGGATGCTCCGATAAATCCGCCAGCGAACCTGCGTTTCGGCGACCTGGCCGACTTTGACCTGGTCATGCCGTCGAAGCGGCATGGCCTGCGCATGATCCTAGAAGAGCACGCCGCCGCAGCCGGCATCGAACTGAAGCCTCGCTTGGAACTCGATACCTTGCCCGCGGTCTGCGACGTGATCGCCACCACAAATCTTGTGACCGTGTTGCCGACCATTGCCCTTCAGCAATCGCTGGCGGACGGCAGGGTAAAGGCGCATCGCTTTGCCGAACCGCGGATCGCCCGATCGATCGCCTGGGTACATCATCCCAGAAGAACCGTATCGGCCGCGGCGAAAGCGGTGCTGGATATCATCTGCAAGGACCTTGTCGAGGCGGCGGCGTCGGCAAGCAATTACATGCAGCCGGCCTCCTCGGCGGCCCCAAGGCGCCGGAAGGGGCCCCGCATCAAGTCGCGCTGAACACCCTTCATCAATCATCAGAAACTATAGCAGTCATCATCTCTAATTATTTGCGATGATGATTGCACGCGCCTTATGAGAAGAGCCGTCACGCAACAAAGGCTCAGTTCATGTCGGGCGATCTTCGCCGCCACGCATCTCCGCAAAAGAATTCCTGGGGTGCCGGCGCTGGAACAAGCCCGGAGGCGCGCTTGCGTCAGCGGTTGCCCACCTTGGACGACATCGAACGCCGCACCCGCCGTCGCATTCCGCGTTTTGCCTTCGACTTCCTCGAAGGCGGCACGGGAGGAGATTTGAATACGAAGCGCAATCGTCAAGCGCTCGATGCGGTGGAATTGGTCCCACGTTACGGTGCACCGGGACCGGTGCACACGGAGGTCGAGCTGTTCGGCGTGCGATGCGCCGCACCGATCGGTATTTCGCCGGCAGGCGTGGACGGCATCGTTTGGCCCGGCGCCACCAAAATTCTTGCCGCTGCGGCCGCGAAGGCGCGGATTCCTTATATGGCCGGCACGCTTGCCACCGCCACGATCGAGGAGGTCGCGGGGCTTGCCGGTCCCTACGCTTGGTTTCAGCTCTACGGTCTGCCGGCAAATGACCATTCCGTGACCTTTGATCTGATCAAACGGGCCGGAAGCGCCGGTGTTCATGTGCTCGCAGCGACCTTGGATGCGCCGGTTCGCTCAAAGCGCTCCCGCGATTTGCGGAACGGCCTGGTCGTGCCGTTTCGTCCGACTCTCAAGACTATCTTCGATGTGGCTTCCTCGCTTCCTTGGTTGTTGGCCCTGCTTAAGGAAGGAACGCCGGCTTTTCGCAACATGGAGCACTACGTCGACAAGCCGCCAACGCAGGCAGGAACTGCCGGGTTTGTGCAGAGCCAGATCAAGGGTACGTTTTCGTGGGATACCGTGAAGCGGATGCGCGACGCCTGGCCCGGTGCATTGGTGGTGAAAGGCGTCATGCATCCCGCCGACGCCGAGCAGGCTGTTGCTGCAGGTGTAGACGGCATCCTGGTGTCCAATCATGGGGGCCGACAATTCGATGCAGCGCCCGCCGCAATCGACGTCCTACCAGCCATAGCAAGATGTGTTGGGACCAGGGCGACCATCCTGTTCGACAGCGGAATCCGATCGGGGCTGGACGTCGCGCGTGCGATTGCCTTGGGCGCGCACGGCACACTTGCTGGCCGCGCATTTCTTCTCGGGCTTGGTGCGCTCGGAGAGAGCGGCGCGACCTATGTGGCCGAACTCTTGAAGGAAGAGCTGGAGACCGCCATGGGGCAACTTGGTGCGCCGTCGGTCGACATGCTCAGCCGACTGACGCGCCGTCATCGGGACGCGTTCGATTTCACCTGAAGGAGAGGACGTCGTGTTCATTGCCACAACCGGCGAAATGCTGACGGATGATCTTGACGAACGCCTGCGCGGGATTGTGGGTTCTCAAGGTCTGATCGAGCAAAGGGCCGAATTCGAGCGGTATTGCGTTTCTTTCGATGGTGTATTCCGGGGATCCGCGCGCTACATCGTCTGCCCCTCCTCCACTGCCCAGATGGCAGCCGTTGTGACGGCATGTCGACGGGCGGGCGTTCCGATGGTGCCACAAGGGGGTAACACCGGCTTGGCAGGCGGTGCTCAGCCGGCCGATGCGCACAGCGTGATCATTTCGCTGGAGCGGATGCGCGCTTTGCGCGCTATCGACCCGTCCAACGACACCATGACCGTCGAGGCTGGAATGACGCTGGCGGACGTGCAGATGCATGCTGCCCGCGTCGATCGACTATTTCCGTTGAGCCTCGCTTCTGAAGGATCTTGCCAGATCGGCGGCAATCTCTCGACAAATGCCGGAGGTACGCAGGTTCTGCGCTACGGTAATATGCGCTCGCTCACGCTCGGCCTGGAAGCGGTGCTTCCCGATGGCGGAGTGTGGAATGGGCTCCGGGGCCTGCGTAAAGACTCGACTGGCTACGATCTGAAGCAGCTTCTCATAGGAGCCGAGGGCACGCTCGGCATTATCACGGCAGCGACACTGCGGCTGTTTCCAAGACCACGCGATTTCGCAACGGCCCTCGTCGGGCTGCCAACGCCGGCAGCCGCGCTGGACCTACTGCACCTTGCCCGCGCGCATCTGGGCGAAAGCCTCAATGCTTTCGAGCTGATGCGGCAGGAATGCATGAAATGGGTGCTAGTCGCCCTACCTGGCGCCATTCCACCCTTCGCCGAAGAATATCCATGGTATGCGCTGATCGAAGCCGCAGGCCAGGGTGAGCCGGGGACGTTGCGCAGCCCGATGGAAGAAGCGCTCTCTAAAGCGATGGAAGAGGGCCTGGTCATCGACGGCGTGCTTGCAGATTCCGAAGCGCAACGCCGGCGTCTTTGGGCGCTGCGCGAAGGCCAAGCCGAGGCACAGAAGGCGGGCGGCGCGGGAATCAAGCACGACGTCTCGGTGCCGGTGTCGCAGGTGCCTGAGTTCATCGCACGCGCTGATGCAGCATTGGCCAAGGTCGTACCAGGCATCCGTCCCTTCGCCTTTGGCCATGTGGGCGACGGCAACATCCACTACAATCCAATGCCGCCCCTGGGTGTTGAACCGGCCGCCTTTGCGCGGCGACGTGAAGAAATCAACCGTATCGTCCACGACATCGTCGCCGACCTTGGCGGCTCCATCAGCGCGGAGCACGGTGTCGGCCAGCTACGTGCGTCGGAGTTGGCCCACTACAAGTCTGGAGTCGAGCTGCGCGCATTCCGCGCACTCAAGAGAGCTTTTGACCCGCATGGTTTGATGAATCCCGGAAAAGTTCTCACCTAGTTCCGCTGATCGTCCCACTTGCAACAAAACACAGTCATCGACAAAGTGTGCGCCTTGCGAGCATGCCGTCACTGCCGTAAGCCCACCGCAACTCCCAATGCAGCAGCGCGTATGGCCGATCTCTACCCGGATGCTGCTCGAACACGCCGGCGACCTCGGCTCCGATCGTGACCTCCTGCATGGGATCGCCGAGGAGGTTGCCGATCATGCGGATCCGGCCGGCATGTGGCAACTCCACCAGGACTGCGAGATACGGCCCGTGCTGCCGGAGTGCCGGATGCGACGGATGCCAGATGCGCTCCCAGCTGAAGATGCGGCCGTGCGGGGCGATCTCGACCCAGTCGGGATCGAACACGTGACATCGGTGGCAGATCCATTCGGGGCCAAATTGCCAGGTCCCGCACCCGCTGCAGCGCTGCACGAGGAGTCGGCCTTGGCGCAAGCCTTTCCAATATGGTGCTGATAGCCCGTCCGGTTCGGCCGTTGGAATCGGAAGCCCCTCGGGAAGATAGAAAGAGCTGTCCGAGCTGCTCACAGCGTCGCCTCCGAGCCCAGGACAAGATTGCTGACCGGTGTGACCATCGGACCACCGATCACCATCGCCACGTCATTGCGTTCGGCGAGGTTCACGGACGTGCCGCGCACCTGGCGCACGGCTTCTAGCACCAACTCAAAGCCATGCATGTAGCATTCGGCGAGATTCCCGCCGCTGGTGTTGAGCGGAAGACGTCCCGAAGGCGCGAGCAGGTTTTCGGGCGTCAGGAAGTCATTGGCCTCGCCCGGCGCGAAAAAACCATGCTCTGCCAGCGCCATCACCACGCCTCCCGTGAAATTCTCATAGCACTGAACGACACCGACATCAGCCGGCCCGAGACGAGCCATGCGATAGAGATCGGCTGCGACCGTATCGAAGCTGGCACTGGCATATTGGGGCGCGTTGTGCGGCACAGCTCCGGCACGATATCCCGATCCCACCGCCGCGCCCAGCAGGTAGGCCGGCCTGCTGCGAAACTCGCCGGCGCGATCGGCAGCGACGAGCACGATCGCTGCGGCGCCGTCATTCTCCATGCAGCAATCATAGAGATGGAAAGGCTCGGTGATCCAGCGCGAGGCGTCGTACTTTTCGGGGTCGAGCGGACGGCCGTACATGACCGCGCGTGGATTGGCCTGGGCGTGACGGTAGGACGCCAGCGCGATCGCTCGGAGCGCCTCCTGACGCACGGCGTGCTCGTGCATGAAACGACGAACGCGCATTGCAAAGCGTTGAGGCGGAGCCAGCACGCCATAAGGCATCAAGTATGCCCTCTCGCCAGAGACCGTGTCGATGTCTCCGGCCTGGCCGAAGCGGCCGTGTTGGCCTTGGGCCAGAGATCTGAAGACGACCACGCAATCGGCAAGGCCAGCGACAATAGAGGCCGCGGCATTGGCCACAGCGGCGCAGCAGCCGCCTCCGCCACCGCCCCATTGCATCGTGGCCGTACGAAGCTGGCGGATGCCGAGCGAAGCAGCGAGGCGAGACGCCTCGCTACGGTCATCGCCATAGGAGGAGAAACCGTCGATCTCACGCGGATCGATCCCGGCATCCTCGCAAGCGGCGAGGATCGCATTGAGGGCCAGCTTGAACTCCGGATCAGGTGAGGTCCCGTGGCGGTAATACTCGGTCTCGCCGATGCCTATCACGGCGACCCGGCCTCGCAGCGTGCGCTCTGATCTCTGCGTTGACCTCAAACTCTCGTGTCCTCGTTGCGCATCTAGAGGTCCAACGTCAGTGTTTTCGTTTTCGCGCCCGAACAGCAGATCATCATCGTCTTGTTCGTTGCCTGTTCCTCCTTGCTGAGAAACTGGTCGCGGTGATCGGGTATGCCCTCCAGGATGCGCGTCTCGCAGGTGCCGCAGACGCCTTCCATGCAAGAAAAGCTCGCGGCGATCCCGGCTTCCAGCAGCGCATCGAGGATCGATTTGCCGGGCTCCACCAAGATGGCGCGATTGCTGCGGGCGAGGCGAATCTCGAAGCCGCCTTCCACCGCCGCTTCTTGCTTCGGCTTGAAGTACTCGACATGAACGAGATCGGCGGGCCGTCCGGCTGTTGCCGCCTCGAACGCCTCCAGCATCGGCGTTGGGCCGCAGCAGTAGAGATGGGCGTTCGCCGGCGCCCGGGCCACGATGCCCTGGAGGTCGAATAGCTGGCCTGCCCGCTCGTCATCGAAGTCAACATGCAGGACGTCTGGCCGACCTACGTTGAGTTCGTCCAGGAATGCCGCGACCCGTCGCGTTCTTGCGGCATAGAACAGCTGCCAGCGCCGTCCGAGTGCCTCGAGCCGACGGACCATCGAGAGCAGCGGGGTGATGCCGATCCCGCCCGCAATCAGCATCGAATGATCCGCGTGCTCGACGAGCGCGAAGTTGTTGCGCGGGCCGGACGCGACGACCGTATCGCCTGCACGGATCTGGTCGTGGATGAAAGCGGAGCCGCCGCGACTTGCCGGATCTTTGTTGACTGCAATCACGTAACGATGCCGCTCGCGCTGGTCGTTCACCAGCGAGTAGGAACGAATGAGGCCGTTCAACAGGTGCAGATCGATGTGAGCGCCGGCAGTGAAGGCCGGGAGCTCGGCGGCATCGAGCGGGACGAGCTCGTATGATTTGATGCTCTCTGCCTCGGGGGTGATCCGCTTCACACGCAGCTGCAGCATCGCGGCGCCTCACACATCGTAGCCGAAATCGGCCCCAAGCCTGGCCTTCATGAAGGGCGCGCCGACGTCAGCCCATTGTTCTTCCGGCGGCAGTCGTAACGATACCGCCCGGACCATGAACACGTCGGGATCGGTGACACCCTTCGGCTTCACGCCGTGGTCTCTGTACGCACCGAGCGCTTCGAGGATAAACCGTCTCGTCATCGCAATGCCGGTATCGCTCGCGCAGAGATTTTCCCTGGTGCGATCGAAGATCGGCGACACCCCGCTCTGACACGCCCCGTCCTGCACCCAAAGCCCGGGCAGACCCGAGAACCACGTGGTCCGCTGCGCTTCGTAGTCGAACTGGAATCCGTTCTGCGGATTGTACCTGGTCCAGTACCCGGCATAAGGAACCGTCACCGGCTGCTGCACCAGCGCATGCCGGCTGGCATGTCCGCTCTCGCGGCCGTTGTGACCTTCCGCGAAGACTTGGCGCGTCTTCGGCAACAACGGCTTCGAGGGATGATACGAAAACATGATGCAGAGCGTGTTCTCGTCGTCGATCGGAACCCAGGCGTGCCCGCTCAGGTCGGGGAACGGAGACAGTGGCGGCACCAGCGTATAGAACGGCAGCACGAACTGGTTGACCCGCCAGTACAAGGTGTTGGCATCATAATGGCGCCGCGCGGCAATGCTCATCCCAAAATCTTGCTTGATGCATTCGAAGGTCGGGCGGAGATCGCGCTTCTGGATCCAGGCGCTGGTCGTGCCCTGCGAATCCAGGCGTCCATGCAGCAACGGCGCATGCGCCGAGTCGATCTCGCCTTCGACGGCCTGTAGCCAGTTGCATTCCTGGACCCGCAGCGAGATATGCACCTGATCCTGCGGCACGAGATTCCATTCGACATTGGGCAGCGGCGGGGGCTCGACCTGCTCGGGCCCCATATAGGCCCAGATCATCCCGTTGCGCTCCCTGCAGGGATAGGCCTTGATCCGCACCCGCTCTTTAAGGCGGCTGCGCACCGGCTCGGCAGGCATGTCCGTCACTGCGCCGGTGACGTCGAACTTCCAGCCGTGATAGACGCAGCGCAAACCGCAATCTTCATTGCGCGCAAACACCATCGGCGCGCCGCGGTGCGGGCATGCCTGGTCGACCAGGCCGACCCGCCCTTCGCTGTCCCTGTAGGCAACGAGGTCCTCCCCGAGCAACCGGATACGCTTGGGCTGACCGTCGGCGGCAAGGTCGGCGGACGGCAGGAACGGAATCCAATAGAGTCGGAACAGATCGCCGAGGGGCGTCCCCTTTCCGACCCTGACCAGTCGCTCATTATCTTCGTGCGTCAGCATTGGCGTCCTCCGTAGGCGATTGCGCGATCATTGTTGCGGCGGCCGGTCCAGCAGCCGAGCCACGCGCTCCGCGAGACCCAGCTCACGCGCAGTCCAGATTGGATCGGATGTCGAGAGTGGCCGGCGTGGCACGGGCGGCTGCTTGCCTTGTTCAACGAGTCCGACGATGATTTCTATTCGCCGGCGCTCGAGCTCTCTCAGAGCATCTTCGACCACGGCGCTTTCGGCCGAGCACCCGGGAAGCTCGGGGTAAGCGAGACGAATCCGCCATTGGCCGGGCCCACTCTCGGTTGCCTCGGCCTGCAAGAGATAGGGTATCGACAACAGTTCTCGCAGCCCCATCGCCATCTCTCAGGGACGCCTCGCCGCGTTCATGTGCTCGAATGCCCGCGCGCGAATACGCAAGCGCCGACTGCCCGGCCGGCATCGGGGCAAAATGCCCGGCCGAGGAACGTGATATCTGCCCGGGCTTGAACCTGTCGGGGTCGACGCGGCGAATGCGCCAAGTCCGATCCCTCCCTGCACCGAATGAATTCGGCGCGATCGCGTCTCCCTTGCGCTCTTCCCATCCGCATTCGCCTCCCTGACCCGCCGGCGCAGTTTTCGCGCAAGACCCGCATGCGGACCCCGGCGCATTTCGACCCTCGACAGGGCATTGTTCTGCACCTATAATGGTCCAACCATTGAGATATGTCTAGGAGAATTGCAGCGCTATGAGCTTCACCGAGGAGCAGGTCGCCTTTCGCGACAGCATTCAGAAAGTCGTCGCCAAGCACGTCGCGCCGATCGCGGCCGAGATCGATGAAACCGACCGCTTCCCCGAGGAGGTCGTGAAGATCTTCGGTGACATGGGCCTGATGCAGCTCTGGGTCCCGGAGCAATATGGCGGTCCCAACGGCAACCTCACCATGATGTGCATCGCGAGAGAGGAGATCTCGAAGGTCTCGCCGGCCTGTGCCTCGATCGCCGGCCTCAACACCATGTTCATCATGCCACTGCTGCACTTCGGCTCGGAGGAGCAGCGCAAGCGGTTCCTGCCGATCATCGCCAGGGGCGGCGTGGTCACGGCGATCGCCATTTCCGAGCCGCAGGCAGGCTCGGACGTCTCGGCGCTCAATACGCGGGCCCGGAAGGATGGTGACAGCTACGTCATCAACGGCCGCAAGCAATGGTGCAGCTATGGCGTTGCCGCCGACTACATCGTGCTGATGGCGCGCACCAGCGACAGTCCCGGCTCGGACGGCATCAGCGCCTTCATTCTCGAGCCGAAGAAAATGCCCGGCATCAGCTTCGGCCGCCACGAGCGTAAGATGGGTTTCCGCGGCGCGCCGAATACGCCGATCTTCCTGGATAACGTCCGCGTCCCTGCCGAGAATCTCGTCGGCGAGGAAGGCAAAGGCTTCAAGGCCTCGATGCGCGCGCTCGACCTCAATCGGCCGACGATCGGCGCTCAATGCGTGGGGCTGGCGCAAGGCGCGTTCGAGGCAAGCCTCGCCTACGCCAAGGAACGCAAGCAGTTCAAGAAGAGCATCTCCGAATTCCAAGGCATCCAGTTCATGCTGGCGGACATGGCGATGCAGATCGAGGCGGCGCGCGCCTTGGTCTATGAATGCGCCCGCGCCGGAGACGTCGGCGACTGGCAGCGCCTCAACCTGCTTGCGAGCATGGCCAAGTGCTTCGGCAGCGACATGGCGATGAAGGTCACCACCGACGCGGTGCAGATCTTCGGCGGCTACGGCTACACCATGGATTATCCCGTCGAACGGATGATGCGGGACGCCAAGCTGACCCAGATCTTCGAGGGCACCAACCAGATCCAGCGCCTCGTGATTGCCCGCGAACTGCTTCGATAAATCACAAAAGAACGAATGGGAGGAAATACCGTGAGCCGTCGATCCGCTCTGTCATTTTCGATCTTTGTCACCGCGCTGTTGTCGGTGGCGAACGTACATGCCCAAAAAGCCTATGGGCCAGGCGTCAGTGACACCGAAATCAAGCTCGGCCAGTCGACCCCGCTCAGCGGCCCGGCCTCCGCGTTCGGCGCCGGGGCCGGACGGGCGGTGGTGGGCTATTTTGACATGATCAACGAGCGCGGTGGGATCAACGGACGCAAGATCAGCTTCACGCAGCTCGACAATGCCTACAGTGCACCGAAAGCCATCGAGCAATCCCGAAAGCTCATCGAGGATATCGGCGTGCTGGCCGAGGTCGGCACGATCGGAACGGTGCCGAACGTCGCGATCCAGAAGTATCTGAACTCCAAGAAGGTGCCGCAACTCCTGATCACGGCAGGAGGACGCCGCTTCAACGATCCCAAGCAATTTCCCTGGACCGTTCCACTCTATCCCGACTTCGAGACCGAAGGCCAGGCGATTGCCAAGTACATCATGAAGACCAAGCCGGACGCCAAGATCGGCGTCCTCTACCAGAACGACGATTTCGGGAAGGATTATGTGAAAGGCCTACGCGCCGGGCTGGGCGAAAAGGCTGGTCTGATCATCGCCCAAGTCTCCTATGAAATCGCCGACCCGACCATTGACTCTCAGATCGTGCAGTTGAAGTCCGCCGGCGTCGACACGCTGATCGAGCAGTCCTCGGCCAAGGCTGCCGCCCAGTCTATCCGCAAGGCACATGAGCTGGACTGGCATCCGCTGCACATCATCGGCGGCTCGACCGCTTCTGTCGAGACGGTGCTGAAGCCCGCCGGACTCGACGCCTCGCGCGGATTGGTCACCACGCAATTTCTCAAGCAACCGGGCGATCCGGCCTGGGCCAATGACGACGAGGTCAAGGCCTACAAGGAATTCCTCAGGAAGTACGCACCGTCGGTGAACCCAGACGACTACTCCGTTCTCGTCGCCTATATGAACGTCAATACGCTCGGAGCCGTGCTGAAGGCCTGCGGCGACGATCTGACCCGCGAGAGCCTGCTTCGCCAGGCGACATCGCTCCACGGCCAGCGCATGCCGATGATGCTGCCCGGTATCACCATCAGCACCACGCCCGAGGACTATGCACCTTTCAAAACTCTGCGCATTGCCGTTTTCGATGGTTCCAGCTGGACGCTCTCCGGCGAGCCGATCACGGCGGATTAAAGAAAGGAGCGGTGGGTCGCGTCTCGTGCGCGCCCCACCGCAAGTTTGGCCTTCGTGTTTCGGCACCGCGACGGTCGTGATGCTTAGGGAGGACGAAGGCGGATCAAAGACTGATATGGAAGCCGCCATTGACTCCGATGTGCTGGCCCGTCGTGTATGAGGCTGCATCCGAGAGCAGGAAGCAGACGGTCTGCACCACCTCATCCGGGGTCGCCCAGCGTGCGAGCGGGATCTGCGCCAGAATGCCGTCCCTGAACTTCTCGCCGCGAACGACCTCGGTCATCGGCGTTTCGACCACGCCGAAGCAGATCGAATTGGTCCGGATGTTGTACTTGCCCCATTCGCGCGCTGCGGTCATCGTCATTCCGAGCAGACCCGCCTTGGCGGCGGCATAGTTGATCTGGCCGACGGACCCTTTCCGCCCGGCATCGGACGAGATGTTGACGATGGAACCGCCTGAGGCGTCGCCGTCCTTGGCGCGCTGAACCAGGTGACGCCCGACGGCCTGCAACCAGAGGAAGGCGCCGGTGAGATGAACATCGATGACCTCCTGCCATTGACGCATGCTCATCTTTTCGATCATCGCGGGGCGGATGATGCCGGCGTTATTGACCAGCCCGTTTACCGAGCCGAACCGACCGACGGCCTCTGCAACGGTGCTGGCGGCGAGCTCCGCGTCGGTGACGCTGCCGACGACCTTCATCACTCGATCCGCCGGCAGGGCCGCCAGGACTGTCCCGAGCGCTTCGCCATTGAGATCGACGGCGACGACATTCGCTCCGAGCCCAACGGCCAGTTCGATCGTTGCTTTGCCGATACCCTGTGCAGCGCCGGTGACGACCACCGTTCGGCCTTGCAGTGACATTATGTTCTTCGTCATTCGCGATTCCTTTGTTCGTGGGTAAAGGTCAGCATTCTGCCCGGCTGTGAATTCATTAGGTCGACGCCCAGCCATGGCTGAGCACCAGCGCCTCGCGCTCGGTAACGCGCGCCTGGAACGCGATGCGATCGTCGAGACGCCAGCATTCGAGCCGGATCGTGTCTCCTGGGAAGACAGGCGCGGACATGCGGGCGCGGATTGCTTTCAGCCTTGAAGGCTCGCTGTCGCAGAAGGCTTCAACCAAGCCGCGACAGGCAAATCCGTAGGTCGCAAGTCCGTGCAGGATCGGCCGTGTAAAGCCAACCTTGGTAGCGAAGTCGGGGTCGATGTGCAGAGGGTTGAGATCGCCGGAGAGGCGATAGAGCACCGCCTGGTCCACCCGCGTCGGCAGCGTGATCACCCGGTCCGGCGCGTGATCGGGAACAGGCATCGGCGCGCTCGCGGGTTCGTCGCCGCCGGAGCCTTGCGAGAAGCCGCCGTCGCCACGCAGGAAGAGCACCTGTTCACCGACCGCCACCAGTTGATTGGTGGCCTCGTCCCATAGCTCCTTCTCGACATGCATGACGGCGCCCTTGCCGTCACCCTTGTCGACCAGCCGCGCAACGCGGCTCCTGCCGACCAGAACGCCACTGGGAGGAAGCACGGCATGCATCTGCACGGACTGCTCGCCATGCACCATCTTCGCGAAATTGATGCCGAGCTCCGCATTGTCCCGCATCCAGGCGCCCGGCGACGCCAGGACCGTGGCCATGGTCGGAAGCGCAACGAGATTCTTCTCGTACACCAGGCGCAGCTGCCGCTCGTCGAGCGGGTCGCTCGCGGCACCGACACCGAGCGCGTAGAGAATGGTGTCTCGTGTCGCGTAGGCGTGGCGGACGTCTCCGGAGCGCCAGGCGCGCGTCTTTGCGTAGTCAACCATGATCGGCAGCTCTCCCTCGGGAACGGCTCATATCCGCTATTGGTCTTTGGTTGAACCAATGATATAGACCCGGCACGTGGTGGTCAACGCTGCCGGATGCGGGAAGCGGCCACGGACGGAACGTGAGCGCGAGAGAGCCGATGAGCATTCGAGGCAAGGCCTGCATCGCAGGCGCCTATGAGCATCCGACGCGAAAGGCGCCGGACAAGACCGTGGCCCAATTGCATGCCGAATGCGCGCGCGGCGCGCTGGAAGATGCCGGCCTGCGGCTCGAGGATGTCGACGGCTACTTTTGCGCCGGCGACGCGCCTGGCCTCGGCGCAAACAGCATGGCGGACTATCTGGGACTACGGCCCCGCCATGTGGACAGCACCGATACCGGCGGGTCTGCCTATCTGGTTCACGTCTCCCATGCAGCCCAGGCCATTGCGATGGGCAAGTGCAACGTCGCCCTGATCACGCTCGCCGGCCGACCGCGCAGCGAGGGATCGAGCGGCGTGGCGCCGAGGCTGGTCGGCGCCGGCACGCCGGATGTGCCGTGGGAAGCGCCTTATGCGCCCGTCACGGTCAACATGTATGCGCTCGCGGCTAACAGGCACATGCATGAGTACGGCACGACCGGTGAGCAATTGGCCTGGATTAAGGTCGCGGCAGCCACCCACGCCCAGCACAATCCGAATGCCATGCTGCGCGAATCCGTCACCGTCGACGACGTGCTTGCTTCGCCGATGATCTCCGATCCCCTGCATCGGCTCGACTGCTGCGTCGTCAGCGATGGCGGCGGTGCGCTGGTCGTCGTGCGCCCCGAGATAGCACGCTCGCTCAAGCGGCCTGTCGTCAATGTTCTCGGCGCGGGCGAGGCGATCAAGGGTCAGCTCAACGGTCAGGTCGACCTGACGTTCTCGGGCGCGGCGTGGTCCGGCCCACGCGCGTTCGAGGAGGCCGGAGTCAAGCCGTCCGACATCCAATATGCCTCGATCTATGACAGCTTCACTATCACCGTGCTAATGCAGATCGAAGATCTCGGCTTTTGCGAGAAGGGCAAGGGCGGGCGTTTCGTCGCCGACGGCAATTTGATCTCCGGAGTCGGCAAGCTTCCCTTCAACACCGACGGCGGCGGCCTCTGCAACAACCATCCCGCCAATCGCGGCGGCATCACCAAGGTGATCGAGGCGGTCCGCCAGTTGCGCGGTGAAGCGCATCCGAAGGTGCAGGTCCGCGATTGCAGCCTCGCTTTGGCCCAGGGCACCGGCGGCCTGCTCGGCTCCCGCCACGGCAGTGCCACCCTCATCATGGAGCGCGCGTGAGATGACGACGATTTACCAGGACCGCCCGCTCGGTTCGGCCGTGCATGACGGCGCAACCGAGCCTTTCTTTGCCGCGACAGCGGCCGGATCGCTACGCATCAAGGTCTGTATATCCTGCCGCAAGCCGCACTGGTATCCGCGCGCTCTTTGCCCCTATTGCCTTGGCGATACCGAATGGCGCGACGCCAGCGGCAAGGGTGAAATCTACAGCGTCAGCGTCACCCGCCGTGCCGGCCCTGTTCCTTACGCGATCGCCTATGTGCGGCTCGACGAGGGCGTGACCATGCTGAGCAACATCGTCGATTGCGATCTCGACTCCTTGCGCATCGGACAGCGGGTCCACGTCGTCTTCAAGCCAGCCGAGGACGGGGCGATGATCCCGATGTTCGCGCCCGACCAGGGCTGACGAACCGCTCCGATCTCGCTCCCAAAGGAGGCATGCATGACGCTCGATCCAATGCTCCGGCAATCGCTTTCCTTGCCTGCCATCTGCGCGCCGATGTTCCTGGTCAGCGGCCCGGACCTCGTTCGCGAGGCGTGCAAGGCCGGCGTGATCGGCGCCCTGCCCCGCCAGAACGCCCGCTCCTTCGAAGAGTTCGCTGGCTGGCTGCGCGCGATCCGCGAGGATTTGCGCGAACACGCCGCGCAGGCGCCGGGTCCGATTGGCCCGCTCGCTGTCAACTTGTCGGCAAAGACGCCCGAGAACGATATCGGGAAGCACCTGGATCTCTGCGCCGAACAAGGCGTCGATATCGTCATCACTGTCGGCGGCAATCCCGAGCTCATCGTCGAGCAGGCACATGATCGTGGAATAAAGGTGTTCCACGACATCACCAGCATCCCGTTTGCCGAACGCGCCATCGCGGCTGGCGTCGACGGCCTGATCTGCATCGGCGCCGGCGGCGGCGGTCATTCCGGCACGATCAGCCATCTGGCCTTGATCCGCAAGGTCCGCTCGATTTTTGACGGCACGATCGTGATGGCCGGTGCCATATCGGACGGCGCCAGCATCCGCGCCGCGGAAGTGCTCGGTGCCGACCTCGCGTATCTTGGCACGCGATTCATCGCGACCCGGGAGTCCCTGGCGGCCGACGACTACAAACGCATGCTCGTTGCGCAGACGTCCGCCGACCTGATCTACACGGAAAAGGTTGCCGGCGTGGCTGCGAACTGGCTTGTCGAATCGTTGCGCGCTGCGGGTCTCGATCCGAACGTCTTGCCGGAGCCGAACGGCAAAGGCATGCGGCATGACCATCTGCCTGACAGCGCAAAACCCTGGAAGACCTTGTGGAGCGCCGGTCAAGGGATCGACCTGATCGACGACATTCCTGCCGTCGCGGACCTGGTTGCCCGGCTGAAGCGGGAATATGCTCAGGCTTGCCAGATTCCCGCCATGGTCTGAACGGTTTTGAACGCCGAAGCGCTTGTGCTTAGAGCCCGAGCACCTGCCTCGCAATGATGTCGCGTTGGATTTCCGAACTCCCGCCGAAGATCGTGTTGGCGCGGCCGTTGAGATGACGGGGCACCGCGCTCAGCACGTCTTCCGGAATCAACGGTTCGTCATCGAGCGCGTAGAGAGGACGACGGGTTTCCTCCACCAGCGCATTCTGCCCGACGATGTCGAGCCCGACGCGGGTGATGGCCTGATGGATTCACTGGCACGCAGCTTGAGGATTGATGACACCGGTCCGGGATTTTCGCCTCTCTGCAGCGCAGACAGCACCTTCAACTCGGCGAACTCCAGTGTCTGAAGATCGAGCTCGATCTCCGAAAGTTTGGTTGCGATCTCCGGGCGCGAAATCGCGTGACAGGAGAGGTCGGAGTTGGCGAGTAGCCGAACTTTCTCCAGTGCATATTCCAGTTTCGGCGAGTTGACACCGCCGCCCCGCTCGAATTCCAGCAGATACTTGCCGTAAGTCCAGCCCCGCCCCTCCTCGCCGACCAGGTTGGCCACGGGGACTTCGACGTCGTCGAAGAACACCTGGTTGACGTCATGGTCGCCGCTGATCATCATGATCGGGCGGATGGTGATGCCGGGCGATTTCATATCAATCAGCAGAAAGCTGATGCCGTCCTGTTGCCGGGGCTCGTCGCTGGTGCGGACCAGCGCGAACATGCGGTTTGCAAAATGCGCATGCGTGGTCCAGATCTTGGTGCCGTTGACGACGTAGCGCTCCCTACGGCGGACCGCGCGCGTCTTCAGCGAGGCAAGGTCCGAGCCCGACCCCGGCTCCGAGTAACCCTGGCACCAACGGTCCTCGCCGCTGAGGATACGGGGCAGATAGAACTTCTTCTGCTCGGTGGTTCCAAAGCGCATCAAGACTGGACCCACCATCTTGATGCCCATGGGCGAGAGCTGCGGTGCGCCGGCGCGCACACACTCGGACTCGAAAATCCAGCGTTGAGCCGCCGACCAGCCGGGCCCACCATGCTCCTGCGGCCAGCCTGGCGCGACCCAGCCGCGCTCGTGCAAAGCCTTTTGCCAGGGTGCGACGATGTCGGGATCGGAGAAGAAGGAGACATTCAGAGAGCTGGCGCGCCGCAACTCGGGCGAAAGATGCGCCGCAATGAACGCTCGTAGCTCATCTCTGAAGCGCAGTTGTTCGGGGGTGAGTGACAGGGACATCGTTCGATCTCATTCCGGGCGCGAGTTGCCGAACAGAGCGGCGTGACGCTGGAGATGGAAGTCCACGCTTCCGAATAGCGCCTCAAAGACCAGCAGGCGTTTGAAATAGAAGCCGAGATCGAGTTCGTCCGTCACGCCCATTGCGCCATGAAGCTGAACGGCTTGCTCCGCAACGTAGCGCGCAGCCCGACCGATCTTCACTTTGGCGCCCGAGGCGACGAGCGAGCGCTCCGTCGCATCGGCCTCGTTCCCGATCAGCAGAGCCGCACGCGCCGCCATCGCTTGCGCCTCCTCGCATTGGATGTACATGTCGGCCAGCCTGTGCCGGATGACTTGATTGGCCGCCAGGGGACGGCCAAACTGGTTGCGCACCTTGGTGTATGCGAGGGTCGCTTCGAACATGGCTCGCATCAGGCCGGCCGCTTCAGCACCGAGTGCGGCGATCGCCCGATCCACGACGGCCTCGATCGCGGGCAGCACATCCGCACTCGTTCCGAGGCGGGCATTCGCGGGAAGCCGAACCTGTTCGAATATCAACTCCGCAACGCGGCCTCCGCCCAAGCGGGGCGCTTCGCGCAAGCGCACACCGGCCGCGTCCTTCGGTACCAGAAACAGCGCGAGGTCTCCCCCCTGCTGATCGGGCAACCGCGCCGATACGAGGTGGACGTCGGCCGAGGTGGCATCGAGGACGGCTATCTTCCGACCGTGCAGCGTCCAACTTTGTTCCTCGCTCCTCACCATGGTTCGAACCGCCGAAAGGCCGGCTCTTGCGTCTGTCTCGTAATGGGCAAACGACAGCAACAACTCGCCGTTCATGATGGCGGGCAGCAAGGTCCCTTGTTGCTGTTCGCTGCCGCACTCTGCGATCAGCGCACCGCCCAGCAGCACCGTCGAGAGATAGGGTTCGGTCGCGAGGCCTCGGCCAAGCTCCTCCATCAGGATGGCCACTTCCGGCGGGCCCCCGCCGAAACCGCCGATGTCCTCCGCAAACGGCAGCCCGAGCCAGCCCAGTTCGGCGAAGCGGCGCCAATTGTCGCGCTTGAATCCCTCGGGAGCCTGCATCGCGCGACGACGCGCGGCCGGGTCGTAACGCTCGGTGACGAACCGTTCGATGCTATGGCGCAACATCTGTTGCGCTTCGGTGGGCGCCAAGTCCATACCCATGCTCCGCTCCTGATCATGTGCTCATCTCGGTCGCTGCAGATCGGAAAGCAGTTAATAAAGTCGTGAGAAGCGGATCGGAAGCCGCTTCAGGCCGCCAACGAACGATGTCTCGGTCCAGGCCGGATCACCGGTGAGCTCGATGCTGCCCACGCGCGACAACAGCTCGCGCATGAAGGCGATCATTTCGACCTTGGCGAGATACATGCCGAGGCATGCGTGGATGCCGAAGCCAAAGCCGACATGGCGGTTCGGCGTCCGGTCGGCGACGAATGCGAACGGGCGATCGAAGGCGTCTTCATCCCGGTTGGCGGAGGGGTAGGCCAGCAGCAGGTTATCTCCTTGTTTGATCGTCTTGCCGCGCAAGGTGTAAGTCTCGGTCGCGGTCCGGAAGAAATGCTTCACCGGAGACACCCAGCGCACCATCTCCTCGACCGCCAGCGGAATGAGATCGGGATTGCCCCTCAGCTTCTGCATCTCGGCCGGATTCTCGATTAGGGCGAGCAGACCGCCGGAGAGCGTTGCGCTGGCGGTATCGTGACCGGCGCTGGCGAGCGCCACATAGTAGGACGAGGTCTCGAACTCGCCGATCGGCTTGCCGTCGACCTCGGCTGTCGCAATGATGCTTGCGAGGTCATCCTTTGGGTTCTGCCGCCGCTCCTGCGCCACTTCCCTGAAGAAGTTCACATAGGCGAAGGTGGCGTCGATCAGGTCGGTGCCACGCTGCATCTCTGGATCGCCGCCGCCGAAATAGGCCTTGGTGATGTCGAGGAGGCGCTGACCGTGCTCGTCCGGAATCCCCAGGATCAGCATGATCACCTTTAGCGGGTACCACACCGCGACGTCGTTATAGAAGTCGCACTCGTTGCCTTTCTGCAGCATCTGGTCGACGCTCGCGCGGGCGAGCGACCCGATGCTTTCTTCGAGGCGGCGCACCTCACGCGGCTGAAACCAGGAATGCGTGATCTTTTTGTATTTGCCATGCTCCGGATTATCCATGTGATTGATGGCGCGGACCAGCATTGGGCGTCCGGCCATCGCCTCGCGCACCTTGTTCTCGAATTCGATTGACAAGATCTTGGTGCGGGGCGCGTTGATGAAGCGCTCGTTCTGGCGCTCGATCTCGATGATGTCCTGGTGCTTGCTGATGGTCCAGAATGGACGGAATCCCGACGGCTCCGTCCAATGAACCGGATCCTCCTTTCGGAGACTGGAGAACAGGGCGTGCTGCCTGTCGAGCCTTCCGTAGGTTTTGTGGTCGACGATCGCCTGATCCAGAATCGCGTCCTGCATCGTGTCCTCCCCTCTTGCGCTATTCAGCTCATCCGCAGCACCGGCTTGATGGTTGAGCCGATTTCCATGTCCTCGATGGCCAGGTTGATCTCTTCGAACGGATAGAAGCTCACGATCCTGTCGAGCGGCAGCTGCCCCTTGCGGAAGAAGTCGATGAGCCGCGGCAGGAAGAGGCTGGGCACGGCATCGCCTTCGACGACGCCCCTCACGGTCAGTCCTCTGCCGACCAATACGCTTGCTTCGACGGGAAAGCGCGTTCCACGTGGTGGAGCAGCGACCTGCGCGGACGAGCCGCGCTGCCGCAAGCAAGCGATCGACGCAGCGACAACCTCGGGGACGCCGGTGGTGTCGAGCGAGTGATCGACGCCGCGGCCTCTCCCGAGCGCCATCACGGCGTTGGCAAGATCAGGCGTTCGTCCTTCGATCGTATGCGTTGCCCCGATGTCACGCGCGCGGGCAAGTCGTTCGGCACGAACATCGACCGCGATGATCGTGCCGCAGCCCGCGAGCCTCGCGGCCATGATCCCCGCCATTCCGACCGCGCCGACGCCGAACACCGCGATCGATGCACCGGCCCGGGGCGCCAGGACGTTCAGCACCGCACCCGCACCGGTCTGGATTCCGCAGCCGAGCGGAGCGAGTAGATCCAGCGGCAACTCCTTATCGATCTTGACCACGTTCCGCTCAGTCGCAATGGCATGACTCGCGAACGCCGATTGCGCGAAGAAGGAACCACCGAGCTCGGCGCCACGATAGCGAAGCCCCGACCCGCCACGCCGCTCGCCGAACAGATTGATCATGCCGAACTCGTCGCAATACCCGGGCGCGCCGAGCTGGCATTGTCCGCACCCGCCGCATGAGCCGAAGCTCATCAGCACGTGGTCGCCCTCCGCCAGCCCCGTCACATCAGGACCAACACGTTCGACCACGCCTGCGCCTTCATGGCCGAGAACCTTGGGCAGCGGCACCGGAATGTGCTGCAGCTTCACCGCGAGATCGGTATGGCAGATACCGCAGGCCTCGATGCGGACGAGCACCTCTCCCGGCGCGAGGTCATCGGACAGATCGCAATCGATCAGCTCGAACGGGCGCTCCGGCGCAACTGCTATTGCCGCTGTGATCTTCATGCGCGTGTCTGCTCGTTTTCTGGCCTCGCCGGCCCCGCGAGATCGGGTGTCGCGAGTCGATTCATTGGAGTTGATACCGGATCGGGAGTCGCTTAGGTCCGTTGACGAACCAGGAGACGGTCCTTGCGCCTGCGCCGTCGAGCTCGACCGACGAAATCCGCTGCAGCAACTCTTCGAAAAGGATCCGCATCTCGAGCTTGGCAAGATACTGCCCCAGACAGAGATGGGCTCCGTAGCCGAAGGCGAGATGCCGGTTCGGAGAGCGGTCGATCCGGAACGCCTCCGAATCCTGAAAGACGGCTTCATCGCGATTTGCCGAGGCGTAGCACAGCATGAGCCAATCGCCGCGGCTGATGGGACGGCCGCCCAGCTCGGTGTCAGCGGCCGCCGTCCGCATGAAATGCTTGACAGGCGTGCTCCAGCGAATCGCCTCGTCGACGAAGCCGGGGATCAGGGTGGGATTGGCTTTCAGCTTCGCAAACTGCTCCGGATGCTCGCAAAGCGCCCACATCCCGCCTGCACTCGAAGACGACGTCGTGTCGTGACCCGCGGTCGCGATGGTCACGAAATAGCTGAGCGCATCCAGGTCGGATATCGGTTCGCCGTCGA
Organism: Bradyrhizobium sp. SPXBL-04; assembly: GCF_051853035.1. Taxonomy (NCBI): domain Bacteria; kingdom Pseudomonadati; phylum Pseudomonadota; class Alphaproteobacteria; order Hyphomicrobiales; family Nitrobacteraceae; genus Bradyrhizobium; species Bradyrhizobium sp. SPXBL-04. The sequence goes on from NZ_CP182472.1 coordinate 7,541,821, forward strand.
ATTGCGCATTGGCTATAACGCTGGCAAGATCATTGGACGGCTTGGCGCGCCGGTCGGCGACGACGGAAGAGAAGAACTCGCCGAACTCCGACACGACGTCCGACAGCGCCGCGAGACCATCATTCTGCCCTTTGCGCCCGTTATCGGGATCTTTGGTGCCAAAGAACTCCTGTGTCAGACGCAGCATCTTGGGTTCATCATCCGCATCGACACCCAGAATGCTCATGACCACCCGCAGCGGGAAACCCAGCGCGATGTCGGACACGAAGTCGCAATGTCCGCCGGATGCTGCGAGCCGATCGGCATAAGTCTTCGCGATGCTGCGCACGTTGGCTTCGATCGAACGCAGATTGCCGGGAGTGAACCATTTCTGCGTCAGGGCCCGGAACTTGGGATGGTCAGGCAGATCCATCTGCACCAGCGAGCGGAGCAGGCCTTTACCACCCGTTGCCGCCTCCATCCTGGCTTCGGCCTTGCTGCTCATCAGAGCTATCGGACGATCACTGCTGCGAAACATCTGATTGTTCTGGCTGACGACTTGAATATCGGCGTGGCGCGTCACGACCCAGAACGGATTGAAGCCGCGAGGGCTGGCCATCCCGAGCGGCTGATTGGCGCGCAGCCATCGATAGGCGTCGAAGATGCGGTGATCGCCGTAGGCCGCGGGATCCGTCAGCACGGCCACGATATTCTCCGGGATGGGAAAATTCGCCGCGCTCAACTCTGCCCCCTCCATTCCCCGCGCTTGCCCGGTCTACTCGGCCGCCGCGATAGCTTGTTCTTCCACGCCCCGGAGAACCTTGTCCGCGCGCAGCGTCGCAATCGCTTGGGGGCTCAGCCCCAAGAGGCGTTGCAACAGGCTTGGCCCGTCCTCGCCGAGAGTAGGCACCTTATTCCGGACATGGGCCGCGCTGTGCGCAAACCGGAATGCGGGATTGGGAATGTGCATCGGCCCGGACCCATCATCGATCTCCTCGAGAACGCTGCGCTCCTGGATGGGGGGCAGCGTCATGGTCTCATGGATCGTTCGGTATTGCGAGCACGGCACGCCGGCCTTGGTGAGCACGGCCTCGCACTCGGCGGCCGTTCGCGAGGCCGCCCAATCGTCGAGCAAGTTCATCAACTCCGACCAGTGATGCTCGCGGGCGCTGCTGGTTGCAAAGCGCGTGTCCCTGATCCATTCGGGATGGCCAACGCCGCGCGCCAGGGCCTCAAAGTTGTTCTGACTCACGGGAGCGACGAGCAGGAAGCCATCGCTGGCTTGCGTCGGTCGATAGAGCGGCCGGCGGCGCTCTGCCGGGAATTGCGCCTCCTGACACTCGTACACCAGCATGCTGACCATGGCGTCGAGCAGGGAGACGTCGACATACTCGCCCTGCCCGGTTTTGAGCGTCCGAAATAGTGCCGCTTGAATGGCTCCAAAGGCGGTCGAGCCGCCCAGTACGTCGGCGATGAAGATCCCGTTCTTCAACGGACGCGCAACGTCGCCCTCCTGGTAATCGAGATTGGCCATGTCATAGCCGGACGTCGCGTGCAGCACCGGCGCATAGGCGCTCCGCCCGGACCAGGATCCCTCCTGGCCGAAGCCCGAGATCGAGCAATACACCAGCTTGGGATTGAGCTTGGCGACAGCTTCGTAGTCCAAGGCGAGCCGCTGCATCACGCCCGGGCGATAGTTCTCCACGAGCACATCGCAATGGGGCACCAGCTCGTATATCAGCTTGCGCGCCTCAGGCCGCTTGAGATCGAGGGCGATGCTGCTCTTGCCGGCATTGAGCTGGGCGAAATAGGCGCTTCGCCCGTGCCGCAGCGGCGGCCGCAAGCGGATGTGATCCCCCTCGGGCGGCTCGACCTTGATGACCTCGGCGCCGAGATCCGCCATCAGGCGCGTACAATAAGGACCCGACATCATGGCGGTGAAATCGAGGACACGAATTCCGTCGAGAATCCCCGGACGGGTCGTTCCGTTTGCCGCTCCGGCTGCCATGTCGGTACTCATTTCAGATTGGTTTCGGACACGGTCAGTGCAGCCAGCCGGCCGCCGCCGACCGCGTCGAGATACGCCGTGGGCGAAGCGGTCCGCACGTAGCGCTCCAGATAGCTGCCGAACGCCTCGGCGCTGGCGCTGCTCTTCACATACTCCTTCAGATGCGCCTCGTCGGAGCGATAGAGTGATGGCGAGGCAGTCGGATGCGCACCGAACGGCGCCTCGACGACCGCATCGACCATCGCGCTCGGCAGCTTGGTGAGATGATTGCTGCGCCTGATCGTGTCAGTCGAGACGATGCGGTCCACCGAGACGATCACCCGCCGGGACGCCTGGGCGATCATCGCGTCGAAGAATGGTGGTCCGAGGTGCTGGACATTTCCGTACTCGTCTGCCTGCTGCGCGTGCAGCAGGCAGACATCCGGCTTGACGGCGGCGACCGCGAGCATCTTGCGTTCGCCGGGCTTGGACGGCAGCGGCCAATAATGCTCCGGCGCGAATTTCGGCAGGTCGGTGCCGAGATCGGGCACGGGCATGTAAGGCAGGTCGCAAATTCCCGCCCGCAGTCCGCCGGCAATACCCGGTCCATCCAGATCGTAAACCTTGAGCGCGCCGCTCTCGGCCTGACGACGGAAGTTCGGCGCGAGACCAAACTGCTCGAAGCTGATGAAGACGCAGACGGTGGAGGCGGCACATCCCGCACCGATCAGCATGTCCGGCGCGATCGAGCCGGGGGCCGGGATGAGGTGCAGGTCGCGCGCACCTTTCCGGATCAACGCGCGCACCAGCGCCATCGGCTGCGAGTTGAAGATCCAGCCGCCGAGCGCAACTTTGGCTCCATCCTGGATCTCGGCGACGGCCTCGTCGGCAGAAACGATCTTGCTCTTTGTCATGGGACTTCAGCTTGCCTGTCGGTCTGATTGGAAGGACGCCTGCCGTAGGCTCAGGGAAATTTGCGCCGAAGATCGCCACGCCGGTCGACATGCTTGCGCAGCAGCGCGAGCTCCTGATCGGTGGGCATGGTCGTCACCGGCGGCGCGCCGTCCACGACGACGTCGAAGGCCGTGCAGTCGCGGATCTGCTCCAGCGTCACACCCGGACTGATCGACTTCACACGCATGGCCTTGCTGCCGGGCGCAAAATCGAACACGCCCAGCGGCGACAGCACCAATTTCGGCCCGCCCGGAGGCAAGCCCATGCGCTCGCGGGAATCCCCGCCTTCCATGTGACCGGGTCCGCACAGGAAATCGACCCGCGGCACGAACGCGCTGCGGTCGTGACGGGTCAGGCACACATAGAAGCGCTTGGCGAGACCGCAGAGCGCGCTGATGCCGACCGTTCCGGGGCCGCGGACACGCGGCTTGCGCTGGTCGCCGACCACGACCGTATTGATGTTGCCGAAGCGATCGACCTGCAACGCGGACAGAATGGCAAAATCGAAGAAGTGGACCTTCCAGTCGATGAAGTCGATCATGACGGGCAGATCCATCCACGCTTCTGCCGACTCGACATTCTCGTAGTCAGCCGTGGACAACAGATGATCGCGGGTCGGATTGACCATGCCGCCCGGACCGGAAATCCACCACAGCCGCGGCGCCTGCATGCGCCGCGCGAGATTGCAAGCCGCGAGTTGGATGTCGGAGTTGGTTCCGATGATGACCTTCTCGCCGTCGGCCATATCGCGCGCCAGCAACACCGCCAGCGTCTCACCGAGGGATGGATTTGCGGACATTGCGCTTCCGACCTATTGGTTGAACCATTGCCACAGTATCGGCGCGCAGCGGCGATGTCAACGGACCAGCGGCCGGCGCGAGGCCGCGCCGGTTCGCATCCGGCAGTTCGGACGTCGGCCATCACCCGCCCGCACGGGCGGGGCTGCATTCATTCCGAAGCGGGCGTGTGGGACCAGCCGCGCGAACGACGGGCGATCCGGTTGCGCGGTGCGGGAGTTAGCGCTGGGCGGCCGGTGGAGACCGCCGGGCGCGTGAAGCGGTTTTGGCAGCCGCCGCGCCTTCAGCAGCCTGAATGCGCGACATGTAGCTTCGCTGCAGCCGTTTCAGGCAGGATTCCATTTCGGCCACGGCGGCATCGGCATCGCCTGCCGCGAAGTGCTCCATGAATCGGCGGCGCGATGGCAACACGAAGCTGTTGTCATACTCGCCGATCCGCTGCACGAAATGAGCGAGGACGTCGAGCACGCCGTTCATGACAATGACCATGATCGGATTGTCGGTGAGGCGCGCGAGCATCCTGTGGAACTCGATGTTCCTCTCAGCGCGGCTGGCGAAATCGCCGCGCCGCCGCGCTTCCTGCGCTTCATCGATGAGGCGGTTCAGCATGTCGATATCCGCGGCCGTCGCACGTCGGCAGGCTTCCCGCACCACGATCGATTCGAGCCAAATACGGGCCTCGGTCAGTTGCGCTGGCTGGATGGTGCCGACGTGGTACATGTCCATCAGTCCGGTCGCGATCGCCTCGCCACTGTGCTGGCTGATGAAGGCGCCGCCACGAGCCCCTTTCTGCAGGCGGATCAGCCCGGCATGCTCGAGCGAGCGCAAGGCTTCGCGAAGCGTGTTGCGGGAGACGCCAAACTGCTCCGACAGCGCCCGCTCGGACGGCAGGCGGCTGCCGACCGCAAGCCTGCCGGAGGCGAGCTCGGTGCGGATCTGGGCGGCGATCTCGTCGAACGCACGCGACGAGCGGATTCGTTGGAACTGTGCCAGCGGCGCAGCCTCGGCGCTGGATTTGGCTGGCAATTGTGAAGCGCTCATATCAACCCGGATGTTCGAGAGGCAACGACATATAGGCGAAGCGGACGATTCCCGCCAGCGAGACGCCGCCATTGACCCACAGCTTGCACAAAAGTAGAATGGTTGAACCAAAATCCAAAGAGAGATCGCGGGATGCTGCGGGAGTTGCCCTCGGACGAGGATCGCCAGATCCTGCAAGGAGCCGTCCGCGGATTTTTTGCGGGCCTGTCGGACAAGGCGGCCGCGGTGACGGCGCAACTCTGGAAGCAGCTGGCCGCCCAGGGGCTGACCCAGATTGCTGCGTCTCCTGCTGAAGGCGGCTTGCGCGAGCTCGTGTTGGTCCAGCAAGAGGCCGGCCGCGCGGCCTGCCGCGCACCGCTCGCGGATGCAGGCTTGGTCAACCTCATGCAGCTTGCGGCTCGGAGCGAGTCCCCCGCCCTGCGCGCATTCCTGGATGACCTCCACGCCGGCGAGGCGATGGCGGCCCTGTCTTTCGCAAGTTTCGATCATGATGGAGCCGCGGGCTGGGCGCAACTGCAAGGTGGCAACCTGAACGCGGAGTTGGCCTTCATCGAATCCGCGGACATCGTCACACATCTCGCCGTGTTCGTGCCGGGGCCGGCACTCGCGATCGTCAAGACCAGAGAAGGGGTCACCGCTGAGCCGACCCTGATGATGGGAAAGCCGGGCTGGTGGCGGGTCCGGATCGATGCACCTCCGCTCGCGACCGTTTCGTTCAGCGAACGCGAGGTTCGGGATCTGCTCGCAGTCGCGGCCCTGGCAGAAGCCGCGCGGGCCTTCGGTGCGGCCCAGCGTGCATTCGAACAGGTTGTCGCCTATGCCGGCGAGCGCCGCCAGTTCGGCCAACCGATCGGGCGTTTTCAGGCCATCCAGCACAAGCTCGCGAACTGCCACATCGCATTGCGCGCGGTTCAGCTCACGATCGCGAATGCGGCCGCCCAATACGATCTCGAAGCCGCACCATGGCGCTGGTTTACGGCCGCGGCCCTGGCGACCGCCGCAAGTTCGCTTCGCCGGGTGTCGCTCGAGACCCAGCACGCCTTCGGCGCGATCGGCTACAGCGACGAGCACGAGGCTCCCCGCCACTTCAGACAGGTTCATGTCGGCGTGCTTCGCTACGGCGGCCAGCGGTCGCCGGTCGAGCAACTGGCGAGCCATTTTCTCGATCGCGACGCCGACGTCCGGTTTCCGCAGTACGATCTGGGACCAGCGGGGAATGCCTTTCGTCGTGAGGTCCGCGCCTGGCTTGACGCGCATTGGTCTGGCGAGCGCCGCGACCGACATGAGCAGCTCTCCTTCCCTGAACGGGAATATGATCGCGAGTTCGCCAGGGCGCTCGGCGCGACCGGCTGGATCGGCCTGAATTGGCCGAAGCGATTTGGCGGTCAGGAGCGTGGCGCTTTCGAGCAGCTTGCCTTCATGGAGGAAATGGAGCGCGCCGAAGCCCCGCGGGCCGGTGCGCCCGTGCAGGCTGCAATGCTCCAGGTCTACGGCACTCCCGAGCAGCAGCAGCGCTATCTGCCGGAAATCCTACGCGGCGAGGCGATCTACGGTATGGGGTACAGCGAACCCCAGGCCGGCTCGGATCTGGCATCACTGAAGACACGCGCCGTTCGCGACGGCGACCACTATGTGATCAACGGGCAGAAGATCTGGACCACGACGTACTGGGGCGAGTACATGCTGCTCGCGACCCGGACCGATCCGAATGCATCGCCGCCTCATGCCGGGATCACCATGTTCATCGTTCCGATGACAACATCTGGCATCACGATCCGCCCCTCCGAAACCATGTACGGCGGCACCTTTGCCAACGTGTTCTATGACGACGTGCGCGTACCCGCCGAAAACCGCATCGGCGGCGAAGGCGAAGGCTGGAAGGTCCTCACGGGGGCCCTGGCGACCGAACGCGGCTTCATCGGCGGCGGCATCGTCTTGAAGGTCGCCCACATGTTCGAGCTGTTCTGTGAATACATCCGCACCGCCGAACGTCACGGCAGGCCGATGCGGCGCGATCCGCTGGTACGCGCCAGGGTCGGTGCGCTGGCGGCCGAGATCGAGGCCGGCCGGCGCATGATGGTCCATTGCGCCGAGCAGGTGGACAATGGCGAGACGCCGCCGGAGAGGGCGGCGGTCAGCAAAGTCTATTCCGGCGAGCTGATGGAGCGTTTCGGGGAGACCGCACTGGACCTCTTGGGGCCGGAGGCGCTGCTCAGCGAGCACAGCCCGGGCGCAATCCTGCGCGGGCGCATCGAGCAGATGCTCCGGCATTCGCTGATGTGGGTGATCAGCATCGGCACCAATGAAATCCAGCGCAGCCTGATCGCCCAACGTGGGCTCGGACTGCCGCGATAGCCCGGAGGTGACATGTGATCACAGCCCGTCCCCAGCTTCCGCCGCCGCGCCCGCGAACGCCAGGCGCCCCCTCCCCGCTTCAAGGCTTGCGCGTCATCGACTTCTCGCACTTCATTGCGGGGCCCATGTGCACGCTCTTCCTTGCGGATATGGGCGCCGAGGTGATCAAGATCGAGAACGCTGCGAACGGGGACGATTTTCGCCGCTTCCAACCTCACCTCGGCGGAGAGGGCGTTCCGTTCCTCTGGGTCAATCGCAACAAGAAGGGCGTTGCGCTCGATCTCACCAATGAAGCTGCGCGAAAGGTCGCAGTTGAACTCGCCGCCTCGGCCGACATCCTGGTGGAGAATTTCTCGCTCGGGGTGATGGAGCGGTTCGGCCTCGGCTACGAGGCGATGCATGAACTCAACCCCCGCCTGATCTATTGCAGCGTTTCGGCCTACGGCCGCGACGGGGCAATGGCCGATCGTCTAGGCTTCGATCCTGTCATCCAGGCGGAGACGGGCTTCATGTCGATGAACGGTTTTCCGGATCAGGAAGGCGTTCGCACCGGCCCCGCGATCATGGACATCTCCACCGGCATGGCGGCTGCGATTGCGGTGCTCGGTGCGCTCGCCGCACGCCAGAGCACGGGACGCGGGCAGCGTGTCGAGACGGCGTTGTTCGACACTGCCGCGCTGATGCTTGGCTTTCATGCCATGAACTATCTCGCGACGGGCCGCAATCCGACGCGCGCCGGCAATCGCAGCGCCGACAGCACCCCGACCGGCACCTTCCAGACAGCAGACGGGCCGCTCTACATCACCTGCGCGAATGATCGGACTTACCGGCGTCTCGTCACCAACGTGCTGGAACGGCCCGACCTCGCCGAGGATCCGCGCTTCCTGAGCAATCGCGACCGCATGGCGCACCGCGAGGAATTGACTGCCATCATCGAAGGGATCCTCGCCAGCGATTCCAGCGAACGGTGGGCCGCGAAGATGCGGGCCGCAGCCGTCCCGTCCGGCGTCGTCAGAACCGTGGAAGGTGCCTTCAACTCGTTCGAAATGGCCGAGCGTGCGCTCGCCTCGTCCATTTCGCATCCGGCGGCAGGCGAAATCCCGAACATTGGGTCCCCCTTGCGCTTCAGCGAAACGCCTGTCCTCGATCCCGTCGCCGCCCCGACGCTCGGACAGCACACGGCGGAGGTGCTGGAGCGCGTTCTCGGTTATGCACCCGAGCGCATCGCCGAGCTGACAGCGGCGGGCGCATTCGGAACCGCAAGCTGACGCGAAAGCGAAGGGCAGCCGGAGCGCGCTGCACTCCGGCGTTCGCGCCGATGATCAGATGCGGCGGCCCACGTCCTTCCAGAAAGGATCCTTGAGCCGACGCTTGAAGATTTTTCCGCTTTCCTCGCGCGGAAGCGCGGCATGGAAGTCGATCCGGCGCGGCACCTTGTATTTGGCGATTCGCTCGGCGAGAAAGGCTCGAACCATGTCCGTCGTCAGCTCGGATCCCGGCTCCGCCTCGATCGCAGCGGCAAGCGCCTCACCGAACTCCTCATCGGGAATGCCGAACACGGCGCAATCCCGGACGCCCGGACATTGGATCAGCGCCGATTCGATCTCCGCCGGATAGATATTGACGCCGGCCGAGATCACCATGTCCGACCGCCGGTCGCACAGATAGAGCCGGCCGTCCTTGAGATAGCCGACATCGCCGACGCTGATCAGCCCGTCACGCTCGACCGATTTGCGCTTGGCCGCGTCGTTGAGATAAACGAAATCCGCCAGCGAATCCTGCCGGACATAGATTTCGCCGATTTCGCCGGGCCCGACCGGCTGGCCGTTCTCATCATAGAGCGCGATCCGCGCGCCGGGCGTGGGGCGCCCGACGCTGCCGGGATGCGCCAGCCAGTCCTCCGGCGTGCTCAGCATCACCGCTCCAACCTCGGTACCGCCATAGGTCTCGTAGATGACCGGCCCCCACCAGTCCATCAGCGCCTTCTTGATTTCCGGTGCACAGGGCGCACCGGTGTGGATCACCCAGCGAAGCGAACTCACATCATAGCGGCGGCGTATCTCTTCCGGCAGGCGCATCAGACGCACGAACATGGTGGGCACCATGACGGCATGCGTGATGCGCTCCCGCTCGATCGTCGCCAGGGTGTCTTCGGGCTCGAACTTCGATTGAAAGGCGATCAATTCGGCCTGAGTGATGGCCTGACGCAAGCAGGCGTTGGGAGACGCATGGTAGAGCGGCCCGCCGATCAGGACACGAACGCCCGGCGTGATACCGTAGACCGATCGCATCAACTCGCCATACGCCTTGGTCTGTTCAGGTGTCGCCGGCTCGCGCTTGACGCCTTTGGGATGTCCCGTCGTACCCGACGTGTAGATCAGTGTGGCGCGGCTGCGTGGCGGGGCAGCGCTCCAGGGCTGGAATTCCGCCAGCCAGTCCGGCCAGCTGCGGTCCGTTGCTATCGGTGTTTCGGCACCCGCTGAAACGCCGAACTGCCGGATGAGTTCTAGCGGCGTTGGCACGCTCAGCACCTGAATGTCGCTCAATATCTCCCGGAGTTCGTCACGAGCGGCCGCGAGGAGGTCCGCATGGGCCACCAACACCTTTGGCTTCGCATCCTTGAGGATGTAGCCGATCTCCTGCGCCCGGCCGTGCCAGTTGATCGGCACGCAATAGGCGCCGATCAGGGCGGCGGCCTGTGTCGCCTCGACAAAAGCGAAGTCGTTGCGCAACAACAGCGCAACAGTGTCGCCCTCGGCAACGCCGCAAGCCTGCAGCCCGGTGGCGGCACGCGCGGCGTTGCTCAGCACTTCATCGCGGGCACGAGACGTTCGATCGAGAAAGATCAAGGGCGAAGTCATCACTCCTCAAACAATGTTCGGACATCGAGCGATTCTGGTGAAGCGCATGGTTTTTGCGACAGACCCAAGGGCCTACTGTGTCGGCAGCTTGCAATCCGGATTGGGCGCCTCCGACATCAATTCTGCCGCCTTCATCGGGCGGACGATCTTGAAATAATCCCAGGGTCCTTTTGATTCTTCCGGCGATTTGACCTGGACCAGGAACATGTCGCGCAGGACGCGGCCATCTGCGCGGATCCTGGCCGAGGGCGTCGTGAGGTCCGAGATCGGCAATTCGTGCATCTTCTTTGCCACTTCCGGACCGTACGTCGCGCCTGCTGCGTTGACGGCCTTCAGATAGTGCGTGACCGAGCTATAGACCCCCGCCTGGAGTGCGGATGGCGGTCGCCCCATCTTCTCGCTGAACCGCCTTGCGAAGCTGCGGGTGTTGTCGTCCGTATCCCAATAGAAAGCTGTCGTCGTATAGATGCCCTTCATGCGGTCGAGCCCGAGGCTGTGCACGTCGGACTCGAACAGCATCAGGCCCGCAATGCGGATACCCTTCTGCAGCAGGCCGAACTCGACCGCGTTCTCGATAAGAAGCACCCCATCATGACCGGCAAAGGACGAGGCAATCGCGTCGGGCCGCGCTTCCTCCGCAGCCAGAAGCAGCGAAGCGTAATCCGAGGTCCCGATAGCCGCGCGCCGCGTGCCGACCAGTTGCCCTCCGGTCTCCTTCACAGCGTCCGCGACCGCGCGCTCCATCTGATGCCCGAAGGAGTAGTCGGGCCCGATCGCGAACCATTTCTTCACACCGGATTCCGCCGCAGTCAGAACGGGGGCGCGAGGAAGCACGCTGGTATCGAACGTCCAGACAAATCCGGTCGGTGAGCACGACTTGCCGTAGAGATCCAGCGTCCCGGAGCCCGAAATCAGAGCGATCTTTCCCTTGGCTTTGGCCAGATTTTGGATGCCGAGAGCGATGGTGGATACGGGAATGTCGGCGATGGCCTCGACATGCTCCTCATCGAACCAGCGCCGGGCGATGGTCAGACCGACATCCGGCTTCAATTGGTGGTCGGCCGAGACAATCTCGATCGGCCGGCCGAGAACGGCGCCGCCAGCATCGCTGGCCGCGAGTTCCGCAGCAACGACGGAGCCGCGCCCAACCGTATCGGCGATGACGCCGGACATATCGGTCAAGACACCGATCTTCAACGGCTCGCCGAGCGCCAAGCCACTCGACAAGAACAAGCCCGCGAGCGCGGCGATGCCTCGTCCTGCCATGGATCGCTATCCTCCTATTATTGGTTGGACCATTGATACAACATGGCCAGGATTGCCGCAAGCCTGCGCCGCCTTCTATTCGCGGGAGCGCCGCCTGCCCAGCTCTGTGGACGCAGGGCGCTGGTTTGAGCGCGGGGCGAACGGTCGATCCCGACGAGAAGGGCTTCTCTGTTCTGTGCCGACCAGGTCAGGCGCAGAATCGGCCGTCACCATCGGCCAGTTGCACCAGCATGCGCGGCGGCAGGAAGCGGTCGCCGCATTTCGCCGCCAAACCGGCGGCGCGCCGCGCGAAGGCCTTTGCCCCGATCATGTCAATGTACTGGAGCGGCCCGCCAGTCCACTTGGGATAGCCGATCCCGAGCACCGCACCGATATTTGCATCGCGCGAGGACTCGACGACGTTTTCCTCGAGACACCGCACCGCTTCGATGGCCTGGATGTAGAGGAAGCGGTCGGATAATTCCTGCAAAGGAGCCTGCGTCGGGCTCGGCGGAAATTCTCGCCGCAGACCCGACCAGATTCGTTTCTTGCCGCCGGCGGGATACTCGTAGAAGCCGCCGCCACCGGCTCGACCGGGCCGCTTCAACACGTTGACCATCCTGTCGACCACGGCCCAATGCGGATGGTGGGGCGCCGACCTCCCCTCGGCCTCAAGGTCGGCGATGGTCTGGAGGCGAACACTCCAAGCGAGCGCCAGAGAGGTTTCATCCATCACAGCGAGAGGGCCGACGGGCATGCCGGCCCAGATCGCCGCGTTTTCGATTTTCCCGGCATCCACGCCCTCGGCCAGCATCGCGCCGGCTTCGCGGGTAAAGGTTCCGAACACCCGGCTTGTGAAGAAGCCGCGGCTGTCATTGACTACGATCGGCGTCTTCTTGATCTGCCGCACGAAGTCATAAGCACGGGCCAACGTCTCCGCTGAAGTCTGGGCTCCCCTGATGATTTCGACGAGCGGCATTCGATCGACTGGGGAGAAGAAATGCAGGCCAATATAGTTTGCCGGAGTGGTGGAGGCTTGCGCGAGGCCGGTGATGGGGAGCGTCGATGTGTTGGACGCAAAAATGCCCCTCGGCGACAGATGTGGCTCGGCCTCCCGCGTCACGCCTCGTTTGAGCTCGCGATCCTCGAACACGGCCTCGATGATCAATTCCGATCCCGCCAGATCGCTCGGGCTCGCGGCCGGCTTGATCAAGGCAAGCACGGCGCCCATGCGGTCGGCCGATAGCCGCCCCTTCTCGACCTGCTTTTGCAGACCATCCGCGATCTTCGATTTGGCCTGTTCAGCTTGCTCCTGGGTCACGTCTTTCAAGACGACGGAGATGCCCTGCTGGGCGGCAATTTGGGCGATGCCACGCCCCATCAACCCCGCCCCCAAGACTCCGATTCGTCCGAAGATCGCCTCGGGAACACTCTCCGGCCGGCTCTTTCCCGCCTTGATGTCGTTCATCTGAAAGAAGAACGTCCGCATCATGTTCTTGGCAACGCCGCCGACTGCCACGTTGGCGAGGTAGCGGCTCTCGATCCGGCAAGCCGTGTCAAAATCCACGGCTGCCCCTTCGACGGCTGCCGACATCCCAGCTTCCACGGCAGGATAGCGCTGGCGGTGCTTCTTCATCAGCAGCATGGGCGCGGTTCGCAGCCAAGCCAGCGGCGCGGCGGCGGCAGGCGTCGATCCGGGAATGCGAAAGCCCTTGCGATCCCAAGGTTGGAGGGCGGCTGGATTTTCCAGGATCCAGCTGCGCGCCTTCGCGAGAAGTTCGTCCTTGTCGCAGGCCAACCCGTTCAACAGTTTCAGTTCAAGGGCGCGCTGTGCACCGAAAATCACTCCGTCGAGAATGAGCGGCATCGCAGCTTCGAGCCCCAGCATGCGGACCAGGCGCACGATGCCTCCGGCGCCAGGGATCAACCCGAGGCTGGTCTCTGGAAGCCCGAGCTGGAGGCCCTCGTTATTGAGGGCAAAGCGCGCATGACAGGCGAGAGCGAGCTCGAAACCGCCGCCGAGCGCCGTACCATTGATGGCTGCGACCAGGGGCTTTCCCAACTTCTCCAACCTACGCATGGTCGCTTTGGCAACTTCGGCGCGGCCAAAGAGCGCCGCCGCATCATCGGCCGCGAGCAGTCTCTTGAGATCTCCGCCGGCGAAGAACGTCGGCTTGCCCGAAGTGAGGACGACGCCGACGATATTCTCGCGGTCCTGTTCGATACGCTCCACGGCGGCGCGGTAAGCGTCACGAAAAACTTCGTTCATGGTGTTGGCGCCCTGGCCCGGCATGTCCATGGTCAGTGTGACGATACCCTGATCATCCTTGACATAGGCGATGGCAGTCATTCCGGGCCCCCGATCAAACACGTTCAATGACAGTTGCGACGCCCATACCGTCGGCCGCGCACAACGTGACGACGCCCCGCCTGAGCTGACGGCGCTCGAGCTCGTCAAGCAGCGTTCCGACCAACATGCAGCCGGTTGCTCCCAGGGGATGTCCGAGAGCGATTGCTCCGCCGTTGACATTTACCTTGTCGAGCGGGACCTTCGTTTCGTGCACGAAGCGCAACACGACGCTCGCGAATGCCTCGTTGACCTCGTAGAGATCGACGTCATCGAAGCTGAGGCCCGCCTTGGCAAGCGCCGCTTGCGTCACCGGCGCAGGCCCGGTCAGCATGATCGTCGGCTCGACGCCGAGCGCGGCGGTGGCGACGATCCGCGCGCGTGGCTTCAGGCCGAGCTCACGCCCCTTCTCAGGGCTGCCGACCAGCATAAGCGCGGCACCGTCGACGATTCCGGAGGAATTTCCAGCAGTATGAACGTGTCTGATCTCGTCGAGGTGAGGATATTTCGACTGCGCGATCGCATCGAAGCCCCCGAATTCGCCCATTTCGGCGAACGACGGTTTGAGCTTGGCCAAGCCCTCCAGGGTCGCATCAGCCCTGATCGCCTCGTCCGCCGCAAGCAGGACCATGCCGTTGATATCGCGTACCGGGACGAGAGAGCGGTCGAAGCGGCCCTCGTCGCGCGCTCTCGCCGCCAAGCGCTGCGAGCGCAGCGCATAACCGTCGACATCCTCTCGCATGTGGCCATCCAGTGTCGCCAGGAGGTCTGCGCTCACGCCCTGCGGAATCATTTTGAGCGCGAACGAGAGCCGCGGTTGATGATCGCGCACACTCGGCGCGGCGCCGATGCCCATGCGAGACATCGACTCGACGCCGCCCGCCACGATCAACTCATCCCATCCAGAGCGGACTTTCTGCGCAGCAAGGCTCACCGCATCCAGGCCCGAACCGCAGTAGCGGTTGAGCTGCAATCCGGGTGCTTTCCAATCCCATCCTGCGGCGAGCGCGGCGGTCTTGGCGATCACGCCTCCTTGCTCTCCATAGGGCTGCACGCAGCCGATCAGGACGTCGTCGATCTCAGCTGTGTCGAAATGGGTCCGCCGCTCGAGCTCGTGCATGAGGCCGGCCAGCAGCTGCACCGGCCCGACCTCGTAGAGTGCGCCGTCGTGCCGTCCCTTGCCGCGGGGTGTGCGGATTGCATCAAAGATGATCGCTTCGGTCATCAGCAGTTTTCCTTGGGGCGTTCAATCGTCCCGATCATGGCGTGGCCCGACGTGCAATCCATGAGGGCGCCGCTCACTTTCGCATCGCATATCGGATCGGCAGATGCTTCAGGCCGCTCACCAGGCTTCCCTCGAGCCAAGCGGGATCACCGGCGAGCTCGATGCGTTGCAGCCTTAGCAAAAGCTCCCTGAAGAACGCCTTCATCTCGAGGCGCGCCAAATGCAGACCCAGGCACTGGTGCACGCCAAAGCCGAAGGCCAAATGGCGATTCTGCGCGCGATCGACCTTGAACGCGAAGGGATCTTCGAAAACGTCCTCGTCGCGGTTTGCCGAGGGATAGCACATCATGAGCGACTCGCCTGCGGCGATGGAGCGACCTCGAAGCACATAGCTGTCAGTCGCAGTGCGGAAGAAATGCTTGACCGGAGAAACCCAGCGAAGCATCTCTTCCACGGCAGATGACAGCATCTCCGGCGAGCTGCGCAACTTCTCCATCTCCGATGGGTTTTCGATCAGCGCGTGCAGTCCTCCGGCGATAGACGCGCTCGTGGTGTCGTGGCCCGCGGTGGCTATGATCACGTAATACGATATCGCCTCCAAATCAGAAATCGGCCGCCCATCAACCTGAGCATTCGCGATCACGCTCGCCAGATCACCCGTCGGCCTTTCCCGCCGCTCCGCGATCAACGGCGCAAAATGGGCAAAAAATTCCTCGATCGCCTTGCGCTTCGCCTCGCCGGGCGACAGTCCGCTCGCCATCTCACGGTCTGCAGCCCCAAAGATGCCCTTCGTCAGTCTGAGCATCTTTCGATCATCCTCACGCGGCACGCCGAGAATGGTCATGATCACGCGCAACGGAAACCACACTGCAACGTCCTGCGCGAAATCACACTCACCGCCGCGCGCTTCCAGGAGATCGACGAATTCCTTCGCCAGGCGCGTTATGTCGCTTTCGATCTTCCGCAAACTCGCTGGCAAGAACCAGGATTGTGTGATGTTGCGGTGAGCGCGGTGCATGTCGCCGTCCATGTTGACGAGCGTGCGCATGGGATTTGTTGTGCCCCTTCCCGGGCCGGCGCGCACCCGCTCCTCATCCTCGATGAGATTGAGGTTCAATCTCGGCTCATTGATGAACTTGTCATTCTGTCGCTCGATCTCGACGATGTCCTGATATCTCGTCACCGTCCAGAACGGACGATAGCCGTCTGGCGAAATCCAGCGCACCGGATCGTTGCGCCGAAGCGACGCGAAGATCTCGTCATAGACAGCGGGATTTCCATAGATGGCGGGATCGGCGATCCGATCATCCAGTCGCTCGAGCATCATGTTTCCCCCATGGATTGATTTTCTGTCGAGCTTAGCTCCCCTGCGAGTGGCGATCCGGTCTCGGCGTGCCAGGTTCTGGACCGGCCGTGCCATTCGATCATCTCATCGTGAGACGGCCCACCGCCTCGGACTGACGCCGTAGCGCGCCCGAAACATGCGGCTGAAGTGACTGGAATCGGCAAAACCGACCGCGTGAGCGATGGCCGTCACGCTGGGACGGTCCGAGACATTGCCGCGCAACTGGCGGGCGGCCTCGGCAAGCCGTACCTCGTAGATGAATTCCATCGGAGTCTTGCCGAGCACGTCGAACATTCGATAGAGCGAACGCCTGGACAGGCCGATGGCCTCGCCGACGTGACCCGGCCCGAGATCGGGATCGGCCAACCCCGCCTCTATGAACCGCCTGGCCTGGTCGAGCTTGGCCGTCAGCCGAGCCGGACGCGTATGGTCTGATGCAGCTACGGTTGGCAGGCTGGCCTGCACCACATCAAGCAGGAATGCCTCGAAGGAGCGTTGTGATTGCGGTTCGACCCAATCGTCACCTCCCAGCGCTTCGCGCAAGCTGGCAGACGCGATTCTGCTTCCGATCGATTGATTGAGACGCACGCCGCCCGGCCCGATGCGCGCTCGCCAGTCGCAATCGGGCTGCGGAATCATCAGTCCGATTGTCCATGTCCTGTCGGGCAGGAGGAATGACGTCGGGACGCGCGCATCAAAGAGCGCCCACTCGCCACCGGTGAGTTCAGTGTCCCGCCCTGCCTGTCGTACCCAGGCTGCGCCGGCCTGCTGCCAAATGATGAAGTACGGGTGCGTTTCAATACCTTCGATCGAATACCCGTACGTTGCAGACTGCAAATCGCCCAGCCCCGATCGCCCGACCTGCACATCGAGCAGCAACACTCTGGGCAGGTTCTCGAGCCGAGCATAGATCGAGAAATTGTCGTGCCTTGGCGTGTAGTGGCTGCCGCGGAAACGAGGTTCGAGGGTCAAGCGCCATTCGTCCGGCGACGTAAAGCGCCGGTGCATTGCGGAAATCGAATGGACGGAGTTATGCGACATTCAGCCTCTCCACCTCCTGAATTATGAATGGTTGAACCTTTGCGTCAAGCATGCTAGGTAAACGGCAATCAGACGATCCGGCTGACTTTGGTCCGGCTGGCAACAAGTCTGCTTGGCGGCGGGGAGGATCTCGTGACTGGCGTGTTCCAGGGCCTGAAAGTCATCGACAGCGCCACCTTCGTCGCCGGCCCGGCCGCAGCCGTGATTCTCGCGGATTTCGGCGCGGACGTCGTCAAGGTCGAGCCGGTCGGTGCCGGAGATCCGCAACGTGTCCTCGGCCGTCTTCCGAACCTGCCCAAAGCCGACTACAATTACGCTTGGACGATTGCCTCGCGCAGCAAACGTGCGCTGGCCCTAGACCTCAAGAACGAGGCCAGCCGAACGATCCTGGCACAGCTCGTAAGTTCGGCCGACGTCTTCATCACCAACCAGTCCCCGGCTTCGCGCACCCGGCTCGGTATCAGCTACGAGCAGCTTTCGCAGGTCAATCCGCGTCTCGTCTATGCGGCGCTCACCGGCTACGGTGAGACGGGCCCCGAAGCAGAGAGACCGGGGTTCGACGCCCACGCCTACTGGGCTCGATCGGGATTGGCGGACAACGTGCGCCCCGATGGAGAGAGTCCTCCTGCATCACCCACGCTGGGCATGGGCGATCAGCCCACGGCAGTAACCCTCTACGCCGGCATCGTCACTGCGCTTCTTCACCGGGAGCGCACAGGACGAGGAAGTTGTGTCACGACATCGCTGCTTGCCAACGGAGCGTGGTCGAACGCGGCGTCGATTCAGGCGGTCCTGTGCGGTGGCGAAATCCAGTACCGCCTGCCGCGGACGGCAGCCCGGAACGCTTTAACGTGCTTTTATCGCTGTGCCGACGACCGCTGGTTCACGATCAGCCTGGTGCAGGAAGAACGCGACTGGCCGCGCTTCTGCAGTGCCGTCGGCCTCCCCGCCTTGATCGAGGACCCACGCTTCTCGGCGCTTGCACCGCGGCGCGCCCATGCGACCGACCTCGTGGCAACGCTCGACAAGCTGTTTGCAACGCGTCCCTCGGACGACTGGCAACGCATATTCCAGGCCGCCGATCTGACGGCCGCGATCGTCGCCAAGGCCGGCGATCTGGTCGGCGATGACCAGATGTATCATGCCGGCGCGCTGGTTGACGCCGAGTGGATGCCGGGGCGCGGCGCAATCGTGGACAGCCCATTCCGAATAAGCGGTGTGGAGAAGAGGCCGCCACAACCCGCGCCGGAGCTGGGACAGCATACCGCGCAGATCCTGAAAGATCTTGGCTATTCCGAAGGAGACATCGCTCGCCTGAAAGAAACCGGCGCGGTGGGCTGATTGAGCTGCTACCGGGATGCCGGACCTTGCCGTGTTTGAACCGCGTTGCAGTCAAATGCTGACACAGTCGATGGTGGATCAATGACGTTAGGAAAACGCCTGGCCCAGATTGTCGCCATTGCCTTGGCGGCAAGCTTCGCGGCACTGCCGGCCAATACAGCCGAAATGAAATATGGTCCCGGCGTCACGGACAAAGAGATCAAGATCGGAAACATCGTCCCCTACAGCGGGCCCGCCTCGGTCTACGGCATCATCGGTCGGACCGCCGCCGCGTTTTTCCGGAAGGTGAACGATGAAGGTGGTATCAATGGCCGGAAGATCACCTTTATCAGCTATGATGACGCCTTTAGCCCGCCGAAGGCCGTGGAGCAGGCAAGAAAGCTCGTCGAGAGCGACGAGGTGCTCCTGATTTACCAGTCGGCTGGAACGGCGTCCAATGCGGCGATCCAGAAGTTCCTGCATGCCCGGAAAGTGCCGCAGCTGTTCGTCGCCAGCAATGCGACCCGCTGGGGTGATCCGGAGCATTTTCCCTGGACCATCGGGTGGCAGCCGAACTTCCAGAGCGAAGGACGCGCCTACGCAAAATACATCCTGCAGAACTATCCCAACGGCAAGATTGCCATGCTCTGGCAGAATGATGACGGCGGGCGGGACCAGGTGAAGGGCCTGCGCGATGGGCTCGGTGACAAGGCCTCGATGATCGTCGCCGAATCCTCGTTCGAATTGTCCGAGCCGACGATCGAGGCTCACATCGCCCGGCTGAGAAGCTCCGGCGCGGACATTTTCGTGTCCTGGACCACAGCGAAAGCGAGCGCCCAGGCCATCCGCAAGCTCGCCGAGCTCGACTGGAAGCCGGTTGTCTTTCTCGCGGGAGTCTCCACGTCCGTTGCGAGCGTGCTTCGTCCTGCCGGGCTGGAGAACGCCAAGGGGATCATCTCGAATGCCTATCTGAAGGACCCCGCCGATCCCACCTGGAGCAACGACACGGCCACGCAAGATTGGAACGCATTCGTTGACAAATATCTTCCGGATGGCGACAAGGCGGACCGCGTTATCGTCTATAGCTACGCCGTTGCGCAGACCCTGCTCGAGGTCCTCAGGCGCTGTGGTGACGATCTTACGCGCGAAAACGTCATGCGGCAGGCGACTAGCCTGAAGGACCTGGACGTTCCCATGCTCTTGCCCGGCATAAGGATCAACACCTCGCCCAAGGACTACTTCCCGATCGAGCAAATGCAGCTCATTCGCTTCGACGGCCAGAGGTGGCAGCCGCTTGGAGAGCTGATCGACGGTGAAGTCGGAAGTGCCAGGACGAATTGAGACGAGCCTTCTGACAATGCCCCTGGATCACGGCAGTACCATGAAGGCGGTTGTCGTCGAGAATTATGCGCAGATCGACACCGTCGAATTGACGCACGTCCCTGTGCCTCCCCTTGCGCCCGGTTCATTGCGCGTGCGCGTCCGAGCGGTCGGGATCGGCTTCGTCGACGGCCTCAAGGCGCAGGGCCTCTATCAGACGAGGGATCCGCTGCCTTTCATTCCTGGTACGGAATTCGCCGGCGAAGTCGAGGCCGTGGGAGACGGGGCGACCGTGTACACGCCGGGCATGCAGGTGATGGGAATGGTCCGGTCTGGCGCGCTCGCCGAATACGTGGCCGTTCCAGCGGAAGCAGTGCGTATTCTCCCGGATGGCATCTCCGCAGAGGCAGGCGCCTCGTTTCGTGCCAACTATCTCACGGCTCATTATGCGCTGACAGAGCGCGCGAGGCTGCAGTCAGGCGAAACAATGCTTGTGCTCGGTGCCGCCGGAGGCGTCGGTACGGCCGCGATACACCTGGGCAAGATCTTCGGCGCGCGCGTGATTGCAGCCGCTTCGAGTGCAGAGAAGCGCGCATTCGCGCTCAGCCTCGGCGCGGATACGGCCATCGACTACACGGGGCCGCATTGGCGCGATGAACTCAAGGCTCTCACCGATAAGCGGGGCTGCGACGTCATCGTCGATCCCGTTGGTGGAGCGATCTCCCTCGAAGCGTTCCGCTCGATTGCCTGGAACGGGCGGCACCTCGTGATCGGCTTTGCAGCCGGCAGCATTCCGGCTCTCCCAATCAACCTCGCACTCCTCAAAGGCGCTGCGCTGCTCGGTGTGGACGTGGCTCAGCTGCCGCTGCGCGAGCCGGAGGTGTACCGGCGCAGCTTGACGGATTTGTTTCAGTTACTGAGCGAAGGACGATTGCGGCCGGCGGTCGGCAAGGTTTTCGAATTCGAGGATTTCCGCGACGCCTTCAAGGCGCTTGCCGGCCGCCAGGCCTTGGGGAAAGTGGTCGTGAGAGTTGCTCGATAGAACGAACCGTTATCTTCATCTCGATCGCAACGTGGGGCGCCGGCACCCCTGTCATGATCATCGGTCTGCGAATTCAAATCACGCGATCCGCACTTGCCGATCAATGCACTCGGCACGCGCCGCGACAAGGCCCTGTGTGTTTCCTCTACGCTCGGGGAGAAAGCAATCCTTCTTAGTGATTGACGCTATCAGCGTACCGTTCGGAAGAAAGCGCGCACCTCCTCAACAAACAGTGTCGGCTGCTCGAACGCCGCAAAGTGCCCTCCCTTTGCCATTTCGGTCCAACGCTGAATGTTGGGAAAATTTGGCTCCATCCACCGACGAACCGGAGGAACGATCTCCTTCGGGAATACGGCGATGCCGGTAGGAACAGTAACCGTGTGCGCTCCCAACCGCCGCCCGAAGCTTTCCCAATACAGGCGCGCGGAAGATGCAGCACTAGAAGTGACCCAATACAACATCACATTGTCCAGCAGTTCGTCCTTGGTGAAGATGTTCTCGGGGTGTCCATCGCAATCTGTCCAGGCCCAGAATTTCTCGAGGATCCACGCAGCTTGACCAGCCGGAGAATCAGCCAAGGCGTAAGAAAGCGTCTGCGGACGGGTCGACTGCTGCTTTGAATATCCAGCGTCCCACGCGCTGTAGTCTTTCCGCGCCTGCAGCGCCTTGCGCTCCTCGGGTGTGGGCTCGCCTGTGACGTTTGGGCGGGTCGTCGACATTGTGACGTGGATGCCGGCGCAATGATCAGGGTCCCGCGCGCCGATGGAGGATGTCACCGCAGCTCCCCAATCGCCGCCTTGAGCGCCATACCGCTTGTATCCTATCGTTTCCATCAGTTGGATCCACGCGGAGGCGATGCGGTCGACGCCCCACCCCCTGACGGTTGGCTTTCCCGAGAAGCCAAATCCGGGAAGCGACGGACAGACGATATGAAAAGCATCGGCGGCATCACCACCATGGGCAACGGGATCGGTGAGAGGCCCAATGATCTTGGTGAACTCGACGATCGAGCCTGGCCAGCCATGGGTAAGGATCAATGGCATCGCGGCCGGCTCTTTCGAATGCACATGTAGGAAATGAATGTGGATGTCGTCAATCGCGGTCATGAATTGGGGAAATCTGTTGAGTTCTCGCTCACGCTTCCTCCAATCGTAGTCTTCCAACCAATAGCGACAGACTTCCTTCATCCACTGCAAGGGAACGCCTTGGCTCCAATCGCCGACAAGCTCCGCGTCCGGCCACCGTGTCTGTCGAAGCCGGGACTTGAGGTCCGAAAGGCATTCATTGCTGACTTTTATTTCGAACGGTGCGATTGCCGTTTTCATGGAAATATCCTGGCAGTTGGTGCCGCCTCTGTTGGCGGGCGCCGGCTTCTTCCGATCAGAAAGCAAGCTTGGCTCGATGCTTCTCGCTATCGATGTCGGCAGTGTCACCTCGGTCCACGATCTGTCCTTTGCTCATGATGACAAATCTCCTGGTGACACGCCTCACCAGACCCAATTGTTGCTCCACCACGACGATCCCGGTCCCCGTCTCGCGAATCCTGTTCAGCACCTCGACCAGTTCGTCCACCAGCACGGGCGAAAGGCCCTCCGTCGGTTCGTCGAGCAGCAACACGGCGGGATTGCCCAAAAGAGCTCGGCCGATGGCCAGCATCTGCTGTTGCCCGCCGCTCAACTCAGTGCCCATCCGACGATTTCGCTCGCGCAAAATCGGAAATAGTTCATAGACGGCTCCGAGATCCCAATTGCCTTTGCGCCGGGACGCGCTGCCCAGCAGCAGATTTTCCTCCACAGTGAGGTGGGATAGGATCATGCGTCCTTGTGGAGAGAGCATGACTCCTTGGAGCGCCGCGCGATATCCGCGCATCACGCACAGATTTTTGCCGCCAACGTAGATGGCGCCGCCATGAACCGTCGTTCCACCAAAAAATGAATTCAGAAAAGTAGATTTCCCGGCACCATTCTTCCCTACGATGGCGACCGCCTCTCCCGCTTCGACACTCAAATCAATCTCGCGCAAAACGCAGGACTTGTTGTACCCGGCACTGAGAGAGTGCACCTCGATAAAGCTCATGCGGTCGTCCCCAAATAAGCGGAAATCACGCACGGATCGGAACGCACTTGCGCTGCATTGCCGGTGATCAGAACGCGGCCAAGATCCAGGGCAGTCACCAAGTCGCAGAAGCCGAACACGGCGTCGACATCATGTTCGACGACGAGCGCCGTGACGCCGCGCTCCTTGACCAGCACGCGAAGATGCTCGAAGAGGCGGGTCGTCTCACCGGTCGACAATCCTGCAGCCGGCTCATCCAGCAAGATGACGCGAGGATTTCCGATCATGGCGAGTGCGACGTCGACACGACGTTGATCTCCATACGAGATCGTTTCGGCGACGCGATCGTATACTTCCTCCAGCTCCAAGGCGCTGACTATCGAGGCCAGGTCATCTTCGCAAAGTTGCGAAGCAACCAACTCCAATTGTGCTCGCACAGTGTGAGACGGAAAGATGCTGGTGCGCTGAAAGCTGCGGGAGATTCCCCGCAATCGGCGCCAGCGGGGTGTACGGCGGGTGATGTCCTCTCCGCCAAGCAGCACCCGCCCCTGCGTCGGCTTGCGCCTCCCGGTAAGCGCATCCATAAGAGTCGATTTTCCGGCGCCGTTTGGCCCTATGATCCCGTGCAAGTTTCCCTGTGCGCTGATCTCGAGATTGACGTCGTCAAGGGCTCTCAAATTTCCATACGCCACCGAAAGATTGTCAACTCTGAGCATGATCAGGCCCGCTTCCGGTCAAAGCGCAGCGCGCGCGAGGCTGCATCCGTAACAAGACCGGCGATACCACGGGGACATGCAGCCACGACGACGATTAGCGCAACGCCCATGAAAAGCGTCAGATGACCGGTGGCTCCAAATGCATCCTGTGCAAACTGATACAGGAAGGCGCCAGCGACCGGACCAAGGAGGCTGCCGGGTCCCCCCACGATCATCGCTACGAGCGAATTGCCGCCGGTGGAGAAATCCAGCAACTCAGGCGAGGCGAACGCCGTATTCAGTGCGATAAGGATTCCCGAAATGGTAATTATCGACGACGCGATGGTAAACGCCACAATCCTCGGAAGGTAGGTATCAAAACCGGAGAACCGCATTCGCTCTTCGTTGGACTGAATCGCTCGCAATACCTGCCCCAAGCGTGAGCGATCAACGAGGTGCGCGATTATCAGCACAAGGCAAAGCGCAAGCCACGCCACGGGCCAAAACAAGATGACATTCGAAAGATCGGACTGATTCAAACCAAATATGGAGCCATTGAAGATCATTGTCATCCCGTCATCGCCCCCGGTTATCGGACGCAACCCTTGGAGGGTCACGACGGACTTGAGCATCTGAGCCAACGCGAGCGTCAACATCGCGAATGGCAGTGGCCGGGCGCGAACGACGAGCGCTCCGACCAAAAGCGCGAAAACCGTGGAGCCCAGGAATGCCAGCAGCACCGCGGTTCCGAGATCAAACCACGCAGCGGCAATGCCGAGAAGATAGGCCGGTGCACCTATAAAGGCCGCAACCCCGAACATGCCCAAGCCGCATTGCTTCTTCAAGAAACCCAGACCCACCGCGGCAATAGCCAGAAGAACCGCGCTCGTCAGCAATCCCAGAAGATAGGGGCTCGTAACGACCCTCGGGAGAAATGCACCTGCGACTGCGAATATAGGCCAGACAAGCCAATCTCGCCCGCGCGTCCATTCCAGCACGCTCGCGCGCTGCTGCAACGGCGGGCCCAACCTCGCGGAAGCCACTTTCGTACCGTTCATCTAAGTGACCCTTCCCCGGCCGAAGCCCTGCGGACGCCAAATGAGCACGGCGATCAGCAGCAGATACGGCGCGAGCACCGCAGCCGACGGAAAAAACACGGTCCCAATCACTTGAATAAACCCGTAGACCACTGAAGCGACGATGGCTCCAGCGATACTGCCCAGGCCACCCACGACGACCACGATGAGGCAAGTGATGAGGATGGTGCTTCCCATGCCCGGGTCCACCGACAGGTATGGTCCGGCGAGCACGCCTGCCAAGCCCGCGAAGGCTGTTCCGAGGCAGGCCACAAGCATGCTGAGCCTGTCCGTATTCACTCCCATCATGCGCGAAATGTGCACTTGATGACTAACAGCTCGCGTATGCATGCCAGACGTGGTGTTTTTCAACCACAGCGCCAACGCGATGCATGTGCCAAAACCGGCCCCTATGAGAAAAAGCCGATAGGCGGGATACATCGTTCCCAATATCGGTACACTGCCAGCAAGCGAAGGCGGAGGATCGACCGACAGGGGCGCCGTACCCCACCAATAATAGACCGCCGGCTCTATGATCCAACCGACGCCCAATGTAATCAGTGCCATGTCTACTGGAGTGCGTCCCTGAAATGGGCGCAACACGGCAATCTCGAGGGCAGCGCCCGCAAGGGCCATCACGATTGGCACGAATACTAGCGCTGGCCAGAACCCCAGACTGCGGCCGGCCGAGTAACCCAGGTAAGCGCCGAGCATGTACAGCGCGCCGTGGGCGAAATTCATGGCGCCGCGGAGTCCAAATATCAATGCCAAACCACTGGCTAGAATCGTAATCAGGGAGGCGAGAGCCAATGCGTTCAAGATCTGGGCGACTCCGAATGACAGAAGCATATCCAGCCGACTCCACAGATCTCTTAACTAGCGCACTTTGCATTCCGGACTCGGAGGCGGATACAATTCCGGACCCGTCTTGAGAAATTTTACCTTGAAGGCGACACCTCTGCCGTCAGGAGCTCGCACCACTTCTCCCATTCCAAGCTGTCGAAGCAGATGGTGGTCGGCAGCCCTCATCTCAACGTCTCCATATACCGTGTTCGAACGCAGCCCTTCGAGAGCCTCGCGAACCTTGGCAGTTTCGGTCGTCTTCGATTTAATGACTGCGTCGCGGTACAGCTCCAAGGCCACCATCGAGTCGGCGTCACCGTAATAGGGCACTCGCCCAGCCTGCTTGGTAAACGTGGCGACGTAGTCGGCATTCCTCTGCCCCGGTAGGGTGTAGTGATAGGACAGAGTGTTGAGGACACCCAATACTGTATCGCCCAGCGCATCGAACTGCGCCTCAACCGCGAAGCCGTTTCCGAGCACGACTTTGTACTTGTCGAACAAACCGAATTGCTTCTGCTGCTTTGCAAAGGTGATTGCGTCAGAACCGTAGAGCGTTACCATCAGACCTTGTGCTGGTGCCGCAAGTTGAGAAATGTAACTTCCGTAATCCGCCGTCCCCTGAGGCGCGAACAAGGACTGCTGGACGGAGCCGCCCAGGGACTCGACCATCTCAGAGAACTGCTTCGCGAAGGTATGGCCGGACGCATAATCCGCAGATATGAGGTTCCACGTCTTGGCGCCCGATTGTGCCACATAGGTCTTCATCATCGCGGCAATCACCGGATCCGGCGGCGTGACCCGAAAATAGTTGGGCGCGCAGCCCCGCGTCATCATGTCCGCGGTTTGTGAAAAACCATCGATCAGAATGACGTTCAGCGAGCTCAACTTCGGTGATAGCGCAAGGGCATGAGAACTCGGCATCGCGCCAGTAATCATCGTTACCCCGGCCTGCTGCGCGAGCTTCGTCGCGGCGCTAACCGCAGACGCCGGCGAGCCGGCGTGCGATTGAATGACGAGATCGAACTTGCGAGCCAACGCCCCGCCTTCGCGGTTTAATACATCCACCGCAATCCGCGCAGCTCGCTCGGACTCCTTGGCCGTCGTCGCGAAAGGCCCGGAGTCGATGATCAGCAGACCTATCTTGATAGGGTCGGCCTCTTGCGAAGAAGCAAGCGGCATCGAGACAGCCAAACAGATCAGCCCGAGCACCGCTCGGACGAGATAGATCCTCATTAGATGTCTCCGTCCCGTTACCTTCCTCTTGCGGGAAGGCTGGTGTTGCGCGCTGTTGAACAGCATCGAATTTACTTACACGTAGGTTAGTTGCCGGTAAGCCTGCCTGTCAAGCCCTTTTAGGATTGACATCGGGAGTCTTGGGTGACTTACTTACATGCCAGTAAGCTCTATAAAAATGGCTTGGAGGAAGCAGTGATCGACTTTTCCCTGACAGAAGAGCAGCGGTTGATCCGCGAAAATGCCCGCCAGTTCATTCGCAAAGAGGTGATGCCGCTGGAGTCCGAGGTGCTCCATCGCGCAGTCCGCGGCGGCCCCGACGAATTGACGCACGATGAACTGAATGAGCTCCAGCAGAAGGCAAGAAAGCTCGGCTTCTGGGGCGCCGATACTCCCTCGGAATATGGCGGGGCAGAGCTCGATAGCGTCACGCAGGCGCTGTTGCACGAGGAATGCGGCAAGACTTTTATCGGCTTTCAGTTCGGTGGCGCGGCAATGAACGTGCTTTATCTGCTGAATCACGAACAAAAGAAGGAATATCTCATCCCCTGCATTGAGCAGGAGCGCCGAGCGTGTTTCGCTCTGAGTGAGCCCGGCGTCGGGTCCGATGCTCGCGGAATCAAGACGTCGGCCGTTCGACGCGGAGACGAATGGATCATCAACGGTGAGAAAACATGGATCAGCGGCGGAAACGACGCTGATTTCGCGATGGTTTTCTGCCGCACTCCCGAGGAGGCCGACCCGAACTCCGTCACCGCTTTTCTGGTGGATCGGGCGATGGGATGGACGTCCTCCAGGATCCGCATGATGGGAGCGCATGACCCGGCGTCGCTCGTCTTCGACAATGTGCGCGTTCCCGCACGCAATCTCGTCGGAGAGGTCGGCGGCGGCTTCCGAATTGCGATGCAATTCATCTACAAGAACCGCGGCTGGCACCTTGGAGGACGGAATGTCGGCACCGCGGAGCGGCTGTTGGGCATGGCGATGGACTGGTCGGAAAACCGCGTGACGTTCGGCGAAAGGCTTGCCGAGCGCGAGAACATCCAATGGATGATCGCCGAGTCCGAGATCGAAATCCGCGCCGCTAAGATGATGGTTCTGAATTGCGCCTGGCAGGCCGACAATAAAATGGACTACCGGCATACTGCCTGCGTGTCCAAGTTCTACGTCGCGAATATGGCTAACCGCGTCGTAGACCGCGTGCTGCAGATCCATGGCGGAATGGGCTACGCAAAAGAGATGCCCATCGAAAAATGGTATCGCGACATGCGCATTCAACGCATCTGGGAGGGCACCGATGAAATGAACCTGCGCTGGATCTTCCGCAATCTTCGCGCGGGCCGCCAAGAAATCGGTGAGCTTGCGTGATGTCAAACAAGGCTCACACCGCCCCGCAGCTCGGCTCAGCGCGGAAGCTCGACACGCTCTTCAAACCGCGCTCCGTCGCCATCGTCGGCGCGAGTGACAACAACAACATGTCGCTGTGCGCGTGGCGAAACATTCAGCGTCATGGGTTCCCGGGTCCGATTCATCTCGTAAACGCCAATCAGGACCTGGTCCACGGCGCGCGCGCCGTCCGCTCACTGAGCGCGATTGGTGAGCCGGTCGACGTGATACTCTCGCTGGTCGGTGCGGCACGGATGCCTTCAATCATGGAGGAGGCAGCCGAATGCGGCTCTCGAAATCTGGTGATCGTATCGGGCGGGTTCGCGGAAGAGGGTGAGAAAGGCGCAGCCCTCCAGCGCCGGCTGATGGAGCTATCAAGCAAGAATGGCCAAATCGTTCTTGGACCGAACACTATCGGCTTTCTCAATCTTCACGCGAAGGCGGTCCTTTACGGGTCGCCCGTCGAGCCCCCCTCCTACCCCGATCACGCGATCCAGGCAGGGCCGGTAGGCGCAATCGTTCAAAGCGGCGTCATCGCTCACACCCTGATCCGGGGTATGCTGGCCCGGCGCCTCGGACTCAGCACCGTAGCGGCTCTCGGCAATGAATTGAATGTACGATTGCACGACGTCATCGAACACCTCGTTCAGGACGAAGACACCCGCGTCATCGCCATGTTCGTGGAGACGGTGCGAGATCACAAGGCTTTCCGCCAGGCATGTTTCCGTGCTCAAGCGGCCGGCAAGCCGATTGTCGCCATGCGGGCGGGACGATCGGTCGTGGGAGCAGCCACAGCGGTTTCGCACACTGGTGCGCTGGCAGGGGACGACGCCATCAACGACGCCGCTTTTCGCCAGTTGGGCATAATTTCCGTGGACTCGATGGAAGAGCTCATGGTCACTTGCGCGTATCTGGCCAACCACAGAGTGCCGAAAGGGCGAAGAGCCGCCTTTGTGTCTGTCTCGGGCGGCTTTTGCGAAATGTTCGCTGATCGTGCGGAGGGGGTCGGGATCGAGCTTCCCAAGTTGACGGCCAAGACACAAGCCGCGCTAAGGGACATCTTGCCGTCCAGCGCCATGGTCATGAATCCGATTGATACCACCGGCGTTGCTCAAACCGATCACACCCTTATTCCGAAAGTGCTGGAGATTGTCAGCCGAGATCCCAATGTCGAAGTCCTCTTCGTGGCTCATAACCAGTGGCATTGCGCGCCTGCGGACGAAAACCTCCTGCTGGAGCGATATCGGCCCCTCGGCGAGGCGATCCGCCGGTCGCCGATACCTGTGCACACTGTGTCTGACACGCTATCGGCAACCAGCGACTTCGAACTCAAGTTCGAAAGAGAGCTCGGCATTCCGCGCGAGCTTGGAGGTGTCTGGTTCGGGCTAAAGGCGTTCGCCCAGGCCATCCAGTGGCGCAGCAGCCTTAAAACACTTTCCGACACCGAGGAGCCAGAGCCTGTCTCCCCGGCATTTTCGCCAATGGAGCGACGGCCGCTGGCTGAGTTCGACGTCCTTCGCCTCCTTTCTGAAAGCGGCATCCCTGTCGTTCCCTGGCGTCTCGCGAAAGACAAGGAAGCGGCAATCGCGGCGGCCGAGCAGCTCGGATACCCTGTTGCATTGAAAGTCTCTTCTGCGCAAATCGCGCACAAGAGCGCTATCGGGGGCGTCGCACTCAATCTGCGGGACCAAGCGGCACTTTGCCAAGCTTGGGACAGAGTCATGTCGGCTGCGGACGAAGTCACCGGGGCGGTGATCGACGGAGCACTGATCATGCCGATGCGATCGTCCGGATTGGAAATGATTGTCGGCGTCAAGCGGGACGTCACGTGGGGACATGTCTTGATCATTGGACTCGGAGGCGTTTGGACCGAGCTCCTGCGCGATACCGTCGTTTGCACCTTGCCAGCGACATCCGCGGACATCAGAAAGGCCTTACAGCGGCTGCGCGGAGCACGCCTGCTGAACGGTGGACATGGGCTCAAGGCCGTCGACTTGGACAAGCTCGTGGGCGTCCTCCAGCAGGTCGCCCGATTGGGGCAATCGATCGGGGATGCGGTCGATGCCATCGAGATCAATCCCTTGAAGGTGGACGGGTCCAGCATGGAGGCTCTGGACGGACTTGTGGTATGGAGGGCTGAGGTCCGGCGCCAAGCTGAGGTATAGTACGCGCGAGATTCGCTACGAAGGAGTGTATGGGTTGGGTAACCCTTTAAGAGGGACGGCGAGCAAGCGCGGCGTGGTGCCGCCTGACGAAGACGCTCCCGCCAGGAGCGAAATGCGGGAACGCATCAAGCGTCTTACCGAACGGCTGCTCGTCGAGCGAGGCTACGCAAGCTTTCGGTTCCACGAGGTCGCCGAGGAGCTTGGGATCACGCGAGCTTCCATTCACTATCACTTCTCGAGCAAACAACGGCTCTGCGAAGAAGTCATTCTCGAAAACATCGAGAAGGCATCCAAGTACTATGAGGACCTTCTGACAGAGGGCGAGCTGAGCTTCGCCGATCGCCTGCGACGCGTGGCCAAAGGAAATCGGGCGCGATATCTGGATCACAATCCAAGCGGCGCCGGTAGACGCCCATGGGCGCTCATCTCCCGCATTCGTTTGGAGCAGGACCAGTTGCCGGCGACTGTACGCCGCGCGTTATTTGACTTTCGGCGCTCTCTCGAGCGGTCCGTACTCGGGGGCATCAAGCTTGCCATCACGCGCGGCGAACTGTCTCCAAACGCGCCGGCAAAGCAACTCGCCCTCCTGTTCATAGCTATCGTCAATAGTTCCGACGCGACCACGCGCGACACTGGTTCGTTTGAAGCAATGGAGGCCTTGTATCAGGCCTATGCAGACGTTGCACTGACAGCTTACGGGGCTGAACGGAAGTCGGGGAAAGCGTGAGATCGCGTGACAGCAGGGCACGCTCGCAAAGCAAGTACTGAAGTGCGATCAGCTGGTGTTCTCAGTTGCGCTACCTCTCCGTGCGGAAATCGCCCGCTCGTATCATTGTCGTCCGATTTGCTCAATTGGTGTGAACGTTACTATTCTGAGCCACGCCATGAACTTAGCCGAGACGTTCCTGCACATCGTTTTGATTCGACCTGCTTGGGGTTGATCGCGTTCTCAAGCGGGAAATCAAAGCTCTCTCCCGGAGCGCTAAAAGGTCTGCATCCATTTTCCAATGTCGAAGACGGCCCCCTCCGTTGTCGGGAACTGAGGACCCATGGTGAGAAAGCCGTGAATCTGCCCCGGAAAGTGACGATGAAAAACCGGCACACCCGCCTCAAATAGCTTTTCCACATAAGCCGCGCCTTCGTCCGCGAGCGGGTCAAATCCGGCCGTGAGCACATAGGAAGGCGGCAAGTTCGAGAAATTCCCGGCCAGCAAGGGGGACGCACGCCAGTTCTTCCGGTCACTCTCAGTGCTGAGGTAGAATTCGCGAAACCACACCATCGTGCTTCCCAGTACAGGTAGAGCAGCTTCGTCGAGCCGGTGGGAAGGATGACTGAAGGTCATGTCGACGGCAGGATAGATCAACAGCTGGAATGCGATGCTGTGAGATCCCTCGTTTCGACAATGATGGGCTACTATGGCCGCGAGATTGGCACCCGCGCTATCACCTCCCACACCAATGCGGTCGGGATCGAGTTGAAGACCTCGTGCATTTTCGAACACCCAATTCACGGCCGCAATTGCATCGTTGACGGCCGCAGGGAATTTGTTCTCCGGAGCCAGGCGATAGTCGAAGGCAATGACGGTGGCTTTGCTGGCAATCGAAAGCCTGCGACAGAGGATGTCATGCGAATCCAGATCGCCCAACACCCACCCTCCGCCGTGAAAGAATATCAAAGTGGGCCGCGGCTCTGCGTCGACAGTTGGACGATATATCCGCGCACACAGGCTGCCTTCCGCTGTCTGCGCTACGATGTCACGAGCCTCTGGGATTGCCGGGGATACAATTGCGGCCGCCTTCCTGGCTGCGGCCATTGCTTCACGGGCTTGCTGCGGTGTCATCGTTTCGTAGCGCGGCAGGCCAAGTTCGCGTAGTCTCGCTACGAATGCGGCACAATCCGGATCGAACGGCATAACCTGGAACTCCTTCGGTCGGACATCACTCAGCTTCAGCGTCGGCGATCGATGTTGGCCATCACCACGGCCGCAGGTCCGCGCGAGCGCCTATGCCGGCTATCTTGGAATTGCTGGACCGGCAAATCGGTATCCGCGCGTGGACTATCCGCAGCCTCCACTTGCCGGCTACGACTTATCCGGCCATTAGTGGCCCAGGCGAAATCTCCACCGCCGGCCCTCCAGGACCCAGCTCTATGACGACTAAGGCCAATTCCAGCAAACAGACCCATCTTCATCTCGACAGGTATGTACCCGGCCTGCTGCTGTGGCTTACGAACAAATTGGCGGGGAGCGCGTCGCAGGTCTATCGGCGACAATTCGGAATCAATGTCGTGGAGTGGCGTATCCTGTCCTATCTCGCCGTATATCAGACCGGAACCGGCGCGCAGATGAGTCAGCTGATGGGAGGGGACAAAGCTGGCCTGAGCCGGGGGGCCGCCGCCCTGCTGGACAAGAATTTGATCAAGAGTCAGCAAGGAGCGGGGCGGAATCTCGAATTCATGCTGACGGCAAGAGGCAGGGCCTTGCATGACCGCGTAGTCCGCCTTGCGCTCGCGCGGCAGGATGCCCTGCTGACCGGTTTGAGCAAGAAACAGGTCGACGAATTGATCACCTATCTCAACGTCCTCCTCCGCAATCTGCCGGCCGTCGAAGCGATCGACGCCAGCAAGTTCTAGGTGCTGTTCAGGCCGTGCCGTTGGAGGCATGTTCGATTCCCTACAGTGAGAGCGCGCCATCGACCGAGATTTCCGCACCCGAGATGTAGGCGCTTTCGTCGGAGAGAAGGAACAGCACGAGATGCGCAACATCCGCCACTGTCCCCATCCTCCGTAGCGGGATGAACGAAGCCCTCCGTTCCAGATCCCCGCGGGATCGTGCGCTCAACATTTCAGTGTCGATCAATCCTGGATGAATGGAATTGACACGGATGTTGAAAGGTGCAAGTTCGAGCGCCGCCGCCTTGGTCATGCCACGCACAGCCCACTTCGTTCCGACATAAGCGATGGCGTTCGGAATTCCCTGCAATCCCGCCGTCGACGATATGTTGACGATCGATCCGCCGTTGCGGCGCTTCAGGAGCGGCGTGGCCATCTTGAGGCCGATGAACACGCCGAGCTGATTGACGCGAAAATGCGCTTCCATCAACGCCGCATCGGTCTCATCGATGGTCCTGGGCAGATAAATGCCGGCATTGTTGACGAGGCCATCGAGGCCGCCGAGATCCTCGCAGCTCTTCATCGCAGATCGCCAGCTCACCACGTCGGACACGTCGAGATGCTGGAACACGGCGCGCTCGCCGAGACTTGCTGCAAGGGCATTCCCCTCTTCCGCCCGCACGTCGGCGAGCACCACCCGCCCGCCTTCCGCGACGAGCAGACGCGCCTCCTCCGCACCTTGGCCACGGGCAGCGCCCGTGATCAGCACCGTCTTGTCGTTGAACCGGCCCACCCTCGCCTCTCCATCAGGTTGCCCCCTGCGGTCATGTTCCGCAGGGGGCTGCACGTTCGCTCAGAGCGCTTCCATCGCGCAGCCGATCTCGTCCTTTGAGCCGAACAGTTGCTGCAGCTCGGCCTCGCCGGCGACAGCCTGCGCTTTCATCTTCAGCGTGTCCCATTGATCGGCGGGATTGGCCTGCGCCGTTCCCATCACCGGTCGGCGGATCAACTGGTGGTCCCACTCGCGAAACGAGACAGCCGACGATCCGACCTTGAATTTCAGACTCTCCAGCGTCTCGACGAGCTTGTTTGCATCGGTCGATTTCGCTTGTTCAATCGCGGCAAGAGCAAAGCGCGTCATGAACCAGCCGATCCAAACGCGATCCGTCGGCGGCTTTTTGTTGACCTTGCGATAGGATTCGACCATCTGCTGGTCTTCCGGCGGATTGGACGGGTCGTTGAAGTACCAGGTCTTGCCGTAGATGCCGGTCAGCGCATCGCGCGGGACGCTCCAGAGATCGGTGTCGCTCACGGCTGGACCGGCCACGGTCACCTGGCCGGTCATGTTGAATTCCTTCAGCTGCTTTAGGATTGGCCCGACATTGGGCAGCCCGCTAACGAGAACATCCGGCTTGGCCTGCCGGACCTTCAAAATGAACGAGCTGATGTCGGTGGTCTCGACTGGCACGCGGTCGACGCCGGCGATCGTTCCGCCCGAGGCCTTCAGAATGTCGCCGTAGGTCGACAACACATCGTCGCCGAACGTGAAATTCGCGATCAGGAAATACCACTTCTTGCCGACGGCGAGGAGCTCAGGCCCCATCGCGCGGGCGTACACCGGCACCGATGCTGGCGCGCGGAACATGAACCGGTTGCACGCCTTGCCCGTCACTTCCCGTGCCGCGGCGTTCAGGCCGATGAAGGGGATACGACTTCGCTTTGCCACAGCCCCCATCGCAAGCGTGGTGGCACTGGACGTACCGCCCAGTACGATCGACACCTTGTTGTCCTGAATTAGCTTGGTGATGTTCTGGGTGGCGGTCTGCGGATCGGATTCGTCGAGCCATGTTATCTCGATGTTTCGGCCGAGAGCCGTGTTGTTTGCTTCCTTCAGCGCGAGCTGCAGGCCGGCCATGAGGTCCGCGCCCTGCTGTACGAAGACGCCCTGCTTCGCGATGATGACGCCGATGCGCACCGGCTCATCCGCGAGCGCGGCGCCGATGAACGGCGCGCCAAACGCCAGCGCACCACCGGTCGCGGTCGCTGCGCCCAGCAAAGTTCGTCGCGACATTCCGCGCAGTGTTGATTTCCGCCCCTGCTCTTCCATGTCATTCCCTCTTGCTTTGTTGTTACAACTTCCGAACCCGGCCGTGAGTTGGTTCGGTCTCCTCATGCGCGATGCCGAGATACTTCGCCTGGAGCGCATGATCGGCGGCGAGCGTAGCTGCCGGCCCCTCGAACACCACGCTGCCGTTGACGAGGACGTAGGCGCGGTCCGCCACATCGAGGATCGCTGACGCGTCATGCTCGACGATCACGAGGCTGGCGCGTTCGCGAAGCTTGCTGATGGCCGCCGTAATGTCATCGATGACGGCAGGTGCCAGTCCCTCGAAGGGCTCGTCG
This sequence comes from Bradyrhizobium sp. SPXBL-04, assembly GCF_051853035.1. Taxonomy (NCBI): domain Bacteria; kingdom Pseudomonadati; phylum Pseudomonadota; class Alphaproteobacteria; order Hyphomicrobiales; family Nitrobacteraceae; genus Bradyrhizobium; species Bradyrhizobium sp. SPXBL-04. The sequence continues at coordinate 7,577,146 of NZ_CP182472.1, forward strand.
AGCAGAATGAGGCGGCTCGGCGCCATCAGCACGCGTGCAATCGCCACCATCTGCCGTTCGCCGCCTGACAGGTTCTGCGCCTTCGCATCGCGGCGCTCACGCAATCTTGGAAACAGAGCGAAAATCTCCTCGAGCGGAGCTCCGCCCGGACGCACGGCAAGCCGCAGGTTTTCCGCGACGGTCAGGTTCGGAAACAGCCGCCGCCCCTCGGGAACGATCGAGACTCCCTTACGATTGACTTCGTGCGACGGCATGCCGATCAGCGACTGGCCGTCCAAGCGGATATCACCGCTATTGATATCGCAGGATCCGAGTATCGCGCGAAGCATCGTCGTCTTGCCGACGCCGTTGCGGCCGAGGATGGCTACCACCTCGCCCTCCCTCACCTCCAGATTGACGCCGTTAAGAATCCGGCTGCCCGTGTAGCCGCCACTGAGATCGGACAACCGCAGGATCGGCGCGGACGCGGCGGCGGCCGGCGTCGGGACGGACCGACCTGACGTCGTACCCGGACGGCGGGCACCATCGCGCTTGCCGAGATAGGCCGCGATCACCGCCGGATCTCGTGTAATATCGGCCGGCGCACCGTCGGCGATGAGACTACCGTTGTGCAGAACCGTGATCCGATCGGAGATCGCCAGCACGCGATCGATGTCGTGCTCGACGAGGAACACCGCATGCTCCTTGCTCAGACGAACGATCAGATCGGTGATGATCTGCCGATCATGCTCGGCAAGGCCCGCCAGCGGCTCGTCCAGCAGCAGCACTTTCGACCTCGCCGCCAGCGTCACCGCGATTTCGAGCAGCCGCTGCTCGCCATGGGCTAGGTTCTCGCACAGTGTATCGGCCCGGTCAGCGAGACCGACGGTCTCGAGAAGCGTCCATGTCCGCTGATTGAGGTCATCGATGCCGTAAGCATCCTTCCAGAACACGAACCTGCTGGACGTGCCCGCCTGTACGGCAATCCGCACGTTCTCGAACGCGGACAATCGGGGAAAGACGCGGACGATCTGGAACGATCGCCCGATGCCCATGCGCGCGCGCTGATGGACCGACGTTCGCGTGATGTCGCGTCCCTCGAAGAGAATGCGGCCTCCGCTCGGCGACAGCACGCCGGAGAGCATGTTGAAGAACGTGGTCTTGCCCGCACCGTTCGGGCCTATGAGGCTGTGCAGGCCGCGCGACCTGATCTGCAGGTCGATCTCCCTTGCGGTGACCACCGCCCCGAAATTCCGGGACAGCTTTTTCACCTCGAGGATCGGCCCCGTCACCACGGCATCGAAATGGCCGAGATCGTAGCGCCCGATCCTCGCGGGCCGCGGCGGGATACCGCCCCTCACCAGCGTGTATCCCTGCCGCCCGAGCAGCCGCTGATAGAGCCCGTGCAGCCCCTGGGGTGAGAACAGCGCCAGCACTATCACGATCGGTGCGAACAGCAGCCACCAGTTCTCGATGATCGAGCTCAGCGCATCCTGCAGCAGCAGGAACGTGATCACGCCCCATAACGGGCCGAGGAAATGATGAACGCCGCCCAGTACATTGGCGAGCAAGGCGTCGCCGGCGTGCTGCCAGTTCAGATTGTTGGCGTAGGCGCCCTGGACCAGGAAAGCGAGCAGACCTCCCGCGAGCCCGATGACGGCACCTGACATAACGAAGGAGCAGAGCTTCAGCCCATAGACATTGTAGCCGAGGCTCCGCGCTCGGGTCTCGTTCTCCCGAAGCGCCTGAAATGTGCGACCAAGTGGCGAATGGCCGAACCGCCAGATCCCCCAGAGCACGCAGACCGCGAGGCCAAGACACAGCAAGTGAAAGGCCTTCGGGTCCTTGATCAGCACGCGCGGAACGTCCTGAAGTCCGTTCTCGCCGCCGGTCACATCGGTCCACTTGAATGCGACCTCGAAGGCGATCTGCGAGCAAGCCAGGGTCAAAAGCGAGAAATACAGCCCCCGCCTCAGCAGCACTACGGAGCCAAGAACAAATGCGACGAGCACTGTGAGTGCTACGGCCAAAGCCAGGGCCTCGAGCTCGTTTCCGAGATGACGCAGTGCCGCGATGGCCGCTATGTAGGTCGCCGTGCCGAAGAACACCGACGCGCCGAACGGCACGAGGCCGGTATACCCGAGCATGATGTTGAGCCCGGCCGCATAGAGGACATAGATCACGATCTCGGTGATGATCGACAGGTGGGCTTCCGTCACGAAGGCGTAGGTCGTCAAGCCGCCCAGCACGACCGAGAGCACGACGATGGGGTGGTTGAGCGCAGTGCGGATCATTCGAACCGTTCCCACGCCGTTCCGAACAGGCCCCTCGGCCGCAACAGCAGTACCAGGGCCATCAACAGATACATCGCGATGCCCGAAAGCTCAGGCGCGAACTGCACCGACAAGGCGGTGACGACGCCGACAAGAAGCCCAGCCACGATCGCGCCGGAATAGGACCCAAGTCCGCCGATCGTCACGATGACGAAGGCCGGCATGCTCGCCGCCGAGGACATTGACGGTGTCATGGTCCACAATGGCCCAGCCAGCACGCCGCCAGCGCCCGCAAGGAAGCAGCCCAGGGCGAAGGCACCTGTGCGAACTTTCGGGAAATCGATGCCGATCCAACCCAGCATCTCGGGGTCGCGGCTGCCCGCACGTAGTATCCTGCCGTAGGGCGTCAGCGCAAAGAAAACCCAGAGCAGGCCCAGGATGATGACCGTCATCCCGAGCACTGCCAGACGGTAGGTGGTCAGCAGGACTGGTCCGATCTCGACGATCCCCGCCAGGGCCGACGGCGGGCTCATCGGCAGCGCCATCGTTCCCCAAATCGAACGGACTACAGCCTCGATGAGCAGGGCGAGAGCAAATGTCACGACAAGGCTGAGCAGCGCTCCCTCGTTGTAGAGACGCCAGACAATGAGCCTTTCGCAAGCCACGCCAATGATGGCCACGCCGATCGGCGCGAGGATCACGGCGGGCCAGCCGAGCGACCCGATGATCGTCACCGCAATATACGCACCGAGCGCGAAGAAGGCGCCGTGCGCAAAATTGATGATGCCGAGGAGACCGAAGATGATCGACAGGCCGATCGCGATCAGGATGTAGAGAACCCCAAGCACCAAGCCATTGGCGAGTTGCGATACGATGGCCTCAAGCATTGGAGCGACATCCCGCGGCCGCCGCGGTTTTGTTCTTTCCGTCGCAGGAAAGAACGCTGCGAGTCGCACACATCGAAATTCCTCCCATGCAAAGATCGTTGTCATCAAATCGTCGTCGCAACCTCATGTCGTCACGGCTTTCAGGCCAGCACCGCCGGATCCACATCCGCTTCACAGGCGGCTATGCGAGGCTGAATCCCTCGTAATTCTTCCTGGCGATATCGACGATGCGGTCCCGATACACGGCCGCACCGCCGAGATAGGGCATGAAGATTCTCGGCTTGCCCGGGATGTTGGCACCGACATACCAGGAGTTGGCATTTGGCATCATCGTCTTGCTGGCGAGTTCGTTCGAATGAGCGACCCACGCGGCTTCGGCTTCCGCGTTGGCCTCGATCACCTTGCGCTTGTTGGCTTTCAGATATGCCATGCACTCCGCGATCCAATCGACGTGCTGCTCGACCGACGTGACCATGTTGGTGAAGACGGATGGGCTCTGGGGACCTGTGATCAGGAACAGGTTCGGGAAGCCCGCGACCGCCATGCCGATATAGGTCTTCGGCCCGTCGCCCCAGCGATCAGCCAACTTCAGCCCCCCCGCCCCGCGATGTCGATACGCTTGAGTGCGCCGGTCATCGCGTCGAAGCCGGTGGCCATGACGATGATGTCGAGTTCGAACGATTGCGATTTTGTCCTCACGCCCGTCGCCGTCAGGCGCTCGACTGGATCGGAGCGGATGTCGACCAACGTGACATTGCTGCGATTGAAAGTCTCAAAGTAAGCTGTATTGACGCAAATGCGTTTGCCGCCGATGCCGTAATCGGTCGGCATCAACTTCTTAGCCACTTCCTGGTCGCGCACCAGGGCACCTATCTTGCGCCGCACGAATTCGGAAGCATGCGCATTGACCTCGGGGTCGCTGGTCATGTCTGGATAGGCATACATGAAGCTGATGCCGCCGAGCTTCGTCCACCGCCGCTCGAATTCGGCCTCACGCTCTTCTCGGCTGACCTCCCGTCCGGGCTTCGTGCCGGCCATGTTGAGCGTATTGTTGCGGGTATTGCGCGCGGCGAGACGGCGCTCCGTATATTCGGCCTTCCAGGAGCGCTCGTAGTCCTGGGGCATCGGCCGGTTCAGCGCCGGGATCGAGTAATTGGGGGTGCGCTGGAAGACGTAGAGATGCGATGCCTGCGCGGCGAATATCGGCGTCGCCTGGATTCCCGAGGAGCCCGTACCGATCAGACCGACGCGCTTGCCGGCCAAGTCAACGCCTTCGTGCGGCCAGTCTGACGTGCGATAGATCGGCCCTTTGAAGTCGTCGAGCCCGGGAAAGTCGGGTACCATCGGGATCGACAGACATCCCGTGGCCATGATGCAATAGGACGCGAAGAAGACCTCACCGGCCTTGGTCTTCACCTCCCACGTGGCATTCGTCTCGTCGAAGCGCGCCGAAACCACGCGCGTGTTGAGCTGCACGTCCCGCCTCAGGTTCAGCCTGTCGGCGACGAAATTGATATAAGCCAGGATCTCCGGCTGCGCCGCGTAGAGCTCGGACCACTTCCATTCCTGCTGGATCTCGTTTGAAAACGAGTAGGAATACTGCATGCTTTCGACGTCGCATCGCGCGCCGGGGTACCTGTTCCAATACCATGTACCCCCGATCGAATCGGCCGCCTCAAGCACCTTGACGGAATAGCCGTCCTGCCGCAGCTTGTGCAGCGCATAGAGGCCGCCAAACCCAGCTCCCACCACGATCACGTCAAGTCTGGCAGTCATTTCGGGTTTCCTCCAAATTCGTAGACCAGGTCTGAACAGCCCTCACATTCCGATATATGCGGTATGTTGAGTTCGCAACATATCATCTCGGACTCACCTATGCATATCCATCGGGGCCTCATGTTGAGATCGCAATATATCGGCTGAAGACTAGATGGCGGTGTAACCGCCGTCGGCGTTGACGCAGGCACCGGTGATGATCGAAGCCCTGTCGCTGGCGAGAAACGCGACCACCTCGGCAATCTCGTCCGGCCGAGCCAGTCGTCCGATTGGTTGACGCACCAACATCATCTTCCGGGTCGCCTCAGGGAGCCTCGCCAGCAGCGGTGTCTCAACGTAGCCGGGAGAGACGCAGTTCGCACGTATCCCCTGTCGCGCATAGGTCAGCGCGACCGACCGCGTCAAGTTGACCACGGCCGCCTTCGCCGCCGAGTACGCATTGCTGTTCTCCTGGCCAACATGCCCGAGGACCGACGCCATGTTCACGATGGCGCCGCCCTTGCCGGCGGCAAGCATGGCACCTGCCCCGAACTTGTTGCAGATCGCAACCCCGGTCAGATCGACGTCGATCACGCGGCGCCAATCGGACAGGTCGAGCTCGTGTATCGGCGACTTGCGCTCGGGAATACCTGCGTTGGCGACCAGGATATCGAGCCGGCCGAAACGCGCCACAGCCTCCTGCATCAGGGCGGCGACGCTCCCCTCGTCGACGACGTCAACCCGCCGGAATTCGGTCTCGAACCCTACTTCGGAGAGCTCTGCCGCGAGCGCGCCGGCGCTCTCGGCAATGTCACCAAGCACCACCCGGGCGCCCTCGGCGGCGAAAAGACGAGCGATCGCCGCGCCGATGCCGGAGCCGGCTCCCGTGACAACAGCAACTTTACCGTCCAACAGCATCGATGCTCTCCGGCCTGTTTCCGCTTGGCCCGCCTAAGCGACACTCTTTTCGAACCCGGGACGCGGGATAACGCCCATGACGATTCTGGTGAAGCCGCCGTCGACCACGACCTCCTCGCCAGTGATGTAGCTCGCGCGCTCGCTGGCGAGGAAGACGACCGCGTCGGCGATGTCCTCCGGACGGCCGATCCGCCGCGCTGGAACCAGAGTCCGCCGCGCATCATGCACTCCGGGTGCCTGATAGATGTTTTCGGTCATTTGCGTGCGGATCATGCCGGGACTGACGACGTTGCTGCGCACGCCGCGCGGTCCCCATTCCACCGCGAGTTGCCGCGACAACATGACAATGCCCGCCTTGCTCACACTGTAGGCCCCGCTGTAGCTCTGCGGGAACGAGGCCGCGATCGATGCGACGTGGACCAGCGCGCCTTCGCCCCGCGTCAGCATCGCCGCTCCGAAGATCCGGGCGCAGCGCAAGTAGCCCGTGAGATTGAGCGACATGATGCGCTCCCAATCCGTCATGCTCGCGCTCTCGACACCTCCTGGCAGCATCGTGCCGGCATTGTTGACCAGGATCGAGGGAGCACCCACTTTCTTGGTTATCTCGGAGGCGGCATTCTCAACGCTTCCATCGGAGGTGACGTCGCAGGCGACGAACTCCGCATATCCGCCGCTTGCACGGATCTCCGCCGCGACGGCCGCACCGGCCTCGTTGCAGTCGAGCACGACGACGTGCGCCCCCACGGCTGCAAGACCCGCCGCGATGCCGCGTCCAATGCCGGCACCGCCGCCCGTGACGACGGCAACTTTCGCGGTAAGATCAATCCATTTCATGCAACCCTCCAGGGATTCGGAACGAGCATCGACGCGTCAGCCGGCCTTGCCAGACAAAGAGGGAAGCTCGATGCTTCGGATCAGGCGGTTCTCTTGGGCGACGATGAGATGCTCCGAGGCCTGCAGGTAGGCCGGCCAGTCCGGATCCTTATCACGCGCGGCATGCTGACGCTCGAACTCGCCCATATCGGGAAAGCCCCAGAGGTGGACGATCTGGTTCAGCGATCCGACCGCACTCGTGAACATGCCGAGCGGCCTCCCCAGATATCTAAGCTGCACGGGCATCGCGAGCCGGTCGAACACCTCGATGAACTCTGCCATCTTGCGCAGGCGGATGGTGTAGACACGCAGATCCACAATCGCATGTTCGATCACTGGACGAACTCCCCACTCATCCCATCAACTGCGCACGAGAGAGCAGCTTCCCTCCCCGAGCGGACGAAACGCTTCCTCCGCACTCAGCGTCGAGACCAGCTTGTAGACGTCGCCGGTCGACTTGCTGTCCGCCGGATTCTTCACCTCGAACAGATAGGCCGGATGAATCTTGCGGCCGTCGGCGCGGACCATGCCTTGGCCGAAGCAGTCGTCATCGGTCGGCATCTTCTTCATCAGCTCGACAACGTCTCGTCCGCTGCGCTTGGCCTGCGCGACGCCGATCTCCTTCACCGCCTTGAGGTAGTGCAGAACGCATGCGTAGTCGCCGGCCTGGCTCATGTTGGGATAGACGTTGGTGGCAAGGCGTGGCTTGACGCGGTCCATGAATGCGCGGGTTCGCTCGTTGAGATCCCAGTAAAAGGTCTCGGTGAGCGAAAGGCCTTTCGCCGTCGATAGGCCCATCCCGATCACGTCGGTGACGTAGCCGACCAGGGCCGCCATGCGCGTGCCGCCCTGGTCGAGCCCGAACTCCTGTGCCTGTTTCAGACAGTTGATCAGCTCGTTGCCTGAATTGGCAAAGGCGATCACATTCGCGCCGCTCGACTGTGCCTGCAACAGGAAGGATGAGAAATCCGAGGTTGCTCCGAACGGATAACGCACCGAGCCGAGCAGCGTCCCCCCGGCCGCCTTGACGAATTTCGCGGCATCGGCTTCCGCGGCGTGGCCGAAAGCGTAGTCGGCGGTGACGAAGAACCACTTCGAGCCACCGGTGCGCACTAGCGAGGTCGCGGTGGAATGAGCGAGGCACCAGGAATCCCAGGACCAATGCACGAGGTTGGCGCTGCAGCTCTTGCCGGTGAGATCGGACGAGCCGGCAGTGGTGACCAGCGCGACCTTGTTCTTGTCCTCGATCAGATATTTGGCGCCAAGTGCAATGGACGAGTTGCCGACGTTCTCGATCACGTCGACACCGTCCTGGTCGAACCATTTGCGGATGATCCCGAGCCCGACGTCGGCCTTGTTCTGGTGGTCGGCGACCAGGATTTCGACCTTGATCGAGGGATTGGCCGCCGTGAACTCGGCGGCGGCCTGCTGCGCGCAGGCCACCGTGGTCGGGCCCGAAACATCGCGGTAGATGCCCGACATGTCGGTGATCACGCCGATGCGGATCGTGTTGTCGGATTGTGCCCGGGCGAGACGCGGCGCGAGCACGGTCGCAAGACCGGCCCCGACGAAACTGCGGCGTGTCATGCTCATATCGTTTCTCCCTCACCTGGCCTGCTTGCAGGCCCCGTTATTGTTGCAATGCAGACAGGCATGATCAGGCTTGCTGGCCCGCCAGATGGCGGCCTGTGATGTAGCCGAAGGTCATGATCGGCCCGAGCGTGATGCCGGCGCCCGGATAATTGCCGCCCATGATCGAGGCGCGATCGTTGCCGACCGCATAGAGCCCCGGGATCGCACTGCCGTCCTGGCGCACCACCCGGCCGACGACGTCGGTGGTCAAACCATCGAACGTGCCGAGATCGCCCATGATGATCTTCAGTGCATAGTAGGGTCCGGCTCCGATGGGCGCGACGTTCGGGTTTGGCGTGTGCTCGGCATCGCCGAGGTAACGATTGAAGGTGGTGCTGCCGCGTTGGAAGGCGCTATCGAGGCCATGAACAGCATCCTGGTTGTATTCGCGGACGGTTTTTTCCAAGACATTCGCGTCGATCCCAACCGCTGTCGCAAGCGCGCGCAGGGTCGGAGCTCGGTTCAAATATCCGTTGCGAACGTAGATCTCGACCGGAACGGGCGCGGGCTTTGCATAACCGAGGCCATACTTTCGAATCGTCGCGTGATCGCAGATCAACCAAGCGGCGGCCTCGCCGGTATCGGCTCCTTCGGCGATCATTGCGGCACCGACGTCATGATAGGAGTTCGATTCGTTCGTGAAGCGGCGTCCCCGGCGGCTCACCGCGATGACGCCCGGCTTGTAACGGTCAACGAGATGAGGAAATGCGCCGGTGCGTTCACCAAGCGGGACCCGCGACACCGGCATCCACGCGGCTGCGTTCGCAAAGCGAATATCGCAGTTGCCACCGACCTCCTCAGCCATGCGGATGCCGTCGCCAGTGTTGGCCTCGGGCGTGGGCGAAAGATGCTCACCGCCCCGGATCAGGTGCGGATAGGCGCGAGCGATCCGCTTCCGGTCGTGCGGAAATCCTCCGCTCGCCAGCACGACTCCACGTCGCGCCGTGATCGTGTATTCGCCGTCTCCATCGCGCACAACAGCGCCGACGACCATGTCGTTCTCGCTGACCAGCCGCTGCGCCGGTGTGTTCGTAAGCAGCGGGATTGCGAGGTCGAAGGCAGTCTTCGCAAGACGCGCCGCCAGCGCATTGCCACTGGTGATCTTGACCCCACGGCGATAGAGGGCCAGATCTTTGAGATGGCTGGCAAGCCGCTTGGCGACATAGAGCGCCGAGGTTAGCGAGCTCGTCACACGAAAGAAATGCTTCAGTTCGTCATTGGATGAGTTGAACATCATCCCGATGAAGGTGATGGTCTCGAGCGGAGGCCGCAGTCGGACGATCTCTGACCCGAGCGCGCGGGCATCATAGGGTGCCGCCGTGACCGAGCGGCCGATCGAGGCGCCGCCTTCCACGTCCGGATGATAATCCGGATAGCCGGACAGAATGAATTTTGCCTCGGTCTCACGCTCGAAAAACTCGAGCATGCGCGGGCCGACATCGAGAAACGCATCGATCGCCGCATCGTCGAAATGATTGCCGGTTTCATGCTTCAGATAGGTGCGGGCAGCCTCCCGATCGTCGGTCACACCGGCCTCGCGGGCGTGCTTGTTGCCGGGAATCCAAAGGACGCCACCGGAGAACGCGGTCGTCCCGCCGAAATACGGATCCTTCTCGACGACGATCACGTCGAGACCAGCTTTCCGGGCGGTGATGGCGGTCGACAAGCCTCCGGCACCCGAGCCTACAACCAGCACGTCGCACGAGAGTTTGCGTCCGGGTCGCGGCAATTTCGTCTCCTCCACAGCCAATCACGCCTTGCTTTATGTGCGCATTGGGAGTTGCGCCTTTCTCCCCGATAGGCCCAGTCGCGCCAGGCGCCAATGGACGAAACCTTTTTTGTATTGTACTTTTCGTAGATGCAGCCCAACCGACCCGATCAACGCGACGCTACTAAGCCGGTGCACCACCAGTGATTCCACACTATTTTCTGTATGAGGAGGCCGCTTCGGAAGACGAGCCCTCCTTCCTCCATATTGAGCCGATCCCGGTCCGTAGCGGGCTGCACAATTGGACAATCCAAACTCACTCGCATCCGAACCATCATCAGATATTGGTTATCGGCAAGGGCGGAGGAGCAATCGAGGTTGAAGGGGTGACCTGGGACGTGTCACCTCCCGCGTTGGTCATCCTGCCGGCTCTGACCATTCACGCCATAAGATTCAAGCCTGGCACGGACGGCTATGTCATCACCGTTGCGCCTCCATTTCTGCAATCGGCGCTCGATGACGATCCGGATCTGATAGACGGCTTTCGCAATCCCGCGCACTTTCTCTCGCAGCAAATTGGCGAAGACATCGATCTCACCGCGCTGTTCGCTTCGCTCGAGCACGAATTTGTGTGGTCGGCGCCCGGTCGTCGCGCGGCGATCAAAGCCTATCTCCAGCTCCTTGCAGTCGCGGTCCGGCGACTGATTGATCAGGACCGCGCACGCCCGATATCGACTGAGCGTGACGCAGAAACGGTCATTCAGTTTCGCGAAATCGTGGAGAAGCACTATCGCAATCATCGGTCGCTCGATTTCTACGCGCGCAAGCTCGGCATAACGACTGCGCGTCTGAACGCCTGCTGCCGCGCTACGACGGGCAAATCGTCACTCGCCCTGATCAATGAGCGGCTCTTGACTGAGGCTAAGCGCAACCTGCTGTACTCCGAGCTGACCGTGAGCGAGGTCGGCGCTGCGCTCGGCTATACCGATCCTGCCTATTTCAATCGCTTCTTCTCGCGCAACGTTGGTATGTCGCCCGGCCGCTTCCGGAACAACCTCTTGCCAACGGCCCACGGCCCGAACGGACGATGAGAGTTTGCATCTGGCGGTGGGGCCTGCTGTCACAGTTCGTCCGATATGTTGACATCTCAACATCTAGATGCGATGAGGCGCAAATTGTGACAATGCGCGAAGCTCCGTCATGGCGATGGAGCAATTGGTTGCGCACGTTCAGGGAGAAGATGAATGCCGATCAAAGGTCAACTCAATGCGGAGATGCTGGAGGCTCCCCCGCCGTCGCTCACGTCGCCCTACCATACGGGGCCGCAGCACTTCGTCGACGCCAGCATTCTCAAGTTAGAATATGAAACACGGGCGGAGAATGTCGCCAAAGTCGTGCCGAACGTATTTGAAGTGCCGGACAGACCGAAGGCTTTCGTTTCGTTCAACTATTGGGGCTTCAGCAGCGTCGGCACGTATACCGAGGTCGTTCAAAGTGTCGAATGCAGCTACCGCAACGAGACGTTTTTCTATCCCGTCAGGCTCTATCTGGACAACGACAGGGCTATTCTCGCGGGCCGCGAAGGGTTTGGAATTCCGAAGCTCACCGGGATTATCGCTTTCGATATCGCAGCGTCCGAGCCGATCGTGTCCGCCAAACTGGAGCGTCCGAGAGGCATTCTTCTCGCCGCTGGCGTATTCCAGGCTGACAACTTTGTCGGCGAAAACGATGAGCTGGTCATCCGCAACTGGGGCCTGCGCGTGTGGCCGAAAGCTGGCCGCACGAAAGGAATTGCCGAACTGCTGAAATACACGATGACCTTCAAGAAAGGAACGATCTGGAGCGGTCGCGGGTCGGTCGGCTTTACCGGGTTCTCTGCGATTGATCCGCTCCATGAACTGCCGGTCGTTGAAATGACCAGCGCCACGCTGCTGCGCGGCTCTCAAATGCGACTCGACATCGAACGGCAGGAGCGGATCGAGGCCGGTGGCTGAGCCGGGCGCGAGCTGGCGAGCCCGAGGCAGCGCTCGTGGCTTGCCCAGCGAGCCATTCTCCATTTGATCGCCGACCAACTGCGAACCACGGCGCAAATATCCAGGACGGGAAGATTGTCGTTCACCAACAGCCATTTCCCATCGGTCACCGGATACGAATGCTACGCCTGTTGGCGGTGATTGCGCGCTGCGGGCGGAGCAGCTGCAGCGACAATGTCTTCTGCCTGCAATCGTTCACTGCAACTCGCGCAGCTCAATATCGCGCTGAAACGTTTGCCGCACAATTTGTGCCGCAGATGGGTTCGTGCGCTCTTGGCCGAAAGCCATTTTTCGGCCCAGGTCAACATTGCCAGCGGGATCGAATAGAGATCTAGGCCTTTTTCGGTCAGCCTGTATTCATGCCATCCAGGTTGGTCCACCGAAGGTTGCGTCGTGAGAACGCCAAGATCCACGAGCCGCTCGAGACGGCTCGCGAGAATGTTGGGCGCTATGCCAAGATGCTCCTGAAAGTCTCGAAACCGGCGGGTTCTGAGGAAGCATTCACGGATCAACAAGCCGCTCCATCGGTCGCCGAACACGCGAAGCGTGCGGACGAGCGAGCGTGGCTCCGAAGGAGGAACGAGATCGAAATTCGCCGCACGCCGGCGCTTGGCCGCGATGAGGTCGGCCGAGGCGCGGTGTATCCCGACAACCGCGACCTCGCGAGCCCGAAGCGCCTGTCCGCACTCCGAGCAGCAGAAGACGGGCTTTAAGCGATGGCCGCGGGTCCGATGAATGAGCTTCGGTTGGAGCGCCTCCTTCTCGTCATACCACCGCTCACCCCAGAACATCGCGGCGACCAGACAAGTGAAGAAGTCGCGCCCCATCTCCGTCAATACGTACTCGAGATGCCCGCCGCCCCCCTCCCTTGTGTCTTCTCGCCTGAACAGGCCGCCTTCCGTCAAACTGTCCAGCCGCTGGCTCAGCACTTTTCGCGCGATACCGAGCCGCTGCTGGAAATCATTAAAGCGCGTGACGCCATTGAACAACGCATTGCGCAAGATCAGCCATGACCATCCGTCACCAAGCAATTCGACGACTTGGTAGACGGGGTCCGGGACGGACTGCTGCGGATGCCTTGGCATAGAACCGATATGGCCGATATCGGGCCGAGGCGCAAATTATTTGCTTGCATATGGAGACCATGTCAGTTAAGTTCCCTTATGCAAGCAAAACGTCCAGCGGAGGAACAATGGCCCAGCAAGCATCCCCATCCGGCAAGTTGATCGTCGACCGCAACGGTCCGGTGACCACGCTCATCCTCAATCGACCGAAGGTGCACAATGCCCTCGACCGCGAGCTGTCCGCAGAGCTGAACGCGGCGGTCAAGCAAGTCGCCTTCGATCGCGAATGCCGCGTCCTCGTCCTCAAAGGGGCAGGAAATACCTTCTGCGCCGGCGATGACATCAAGGAGTTCAACGAGTGGACCCCAGAAGAAGGACCGTGGCAGGTCAAGCTCTATCAGGAGACGTCGAATCTCATCGACAACATGTGGGCGATAACGATCGCGGCGGTGGATGGCGTCTGCACCGGCGGCGGCCTCGAGCTGACGTTAGTCTGCGATTTCGTGGTCGCCACGGACCGCTCGCGGTGGGGCATGCCGGAAATCAACTGGGATATTACGCCCGGCTGGGGCGGCACGAACCGCCTGCAGAAATTCGCCGGGCGCCGAAAAACCAAGGAATGGAATCTGATCGGCGGATTGTTCGACGCGAAAACGGCAGAGCGTTACGATCTCGTCAACCGGCTGACGACGCCGGAGAAGCTCGATGCGGATGTGCAAGCACTCGTCGACGTGATGCTCGAGAAGGCGCCGACGGCGGTCCGGTGCACCAAGCATTTTCTCAATGCATCAGCCGACGCCACTACCTCGATTGGATTGGCATTCGAAGGAGCGCCACCGCGTCTTCACTTGGCGCAGTCAAAGGGCATTCGCGAGTTCGTGCATCGCGATACGCGCGATACGAGGCGTCGCCTCGCCAATGCACTGTGGAAGGGTTGATTTCAACCGCGCAAAGGCTTGCCAGACATTGCTGCTGGCGATGTAGCAATCGACGAGAGACGCTGTCTCCGACCTGTGACGGGTGCGGAGATGGCGTCCCACTTGTCCTCCGCGCTGACGCTTCTGCGCGAATTGGGCGCCCGTTGAACGCCCCACCTGCTGCACCTCGATAGGATCCTTGCCTAGATCGGGTTGCCAATGAGGAGGAAAGCTCAATGGACTTTTCGATCTCGGAACGGCAGCGCCTTTGGCGCGATCGCGTGCACGGATTCATGAACGAGCACGTCTATCCGGCTGTTTCTGTTTACGACGAACAGGTCGCAGGCTTCAGCGCCGAACGCTGGAAGGTCATTCCGGTACTTCAAGAGCTCAAGGCCAAAGCGAAGGCAAATGGCCTGTGGAATCTCTTCCTGCCCCCCTCTGCCGAGCACGACGAGCCGGAATTCCAAGGCGCTGGATTGAGCAACCTTGAATATGCGCTCTGCGCCGAAGAGATGGGCAAAGTTGGCTTCGGCTCCGAAGTGTTCAACTGCTCCGCACCCGACACAGGAAATATGGAGGTTTTGCATCGCTACGGCTCTGCGGAACAGAAGGCGCGATGGTTGCGCCCCCTGATGGACGGGCAGATTCGCTCGGCCTTTCTGATGACCGAGCCCGCAGTTGCCTCCTCCGACGCAACCAACATCGAGACGGAGATCAAGCGCGATGGCAACCATTACGTCATCAATGGGCGCAAATGGTGGTCGTCCGGCATGGGTGATCCACACTGTAAGGTCGCCATCGTCATGGGTAAAACCGATGCGTCCGCGCCGCGCCATAAGCAGCAGTCACAGATCCTCGTTCCAACCGATGCGCCCGGCATGAAGATCGTACGCATGCTGCCGGTATTCGGTTTCGACCATGCGCCGCATGGCCATGCCGAGATCATTCTCGATAACGTGAGGGTACCGGTCGAGAACCTGCTGTTGGGAGAAGGACGCGGCTTCGAGATCGCACAAGGCCGGCTCGGCCCTGGCCGTATTCACCATTGTATGCGCACGATCGGAGCTGCCGAAGTGGCGCTCGAAAAGATGGTGAAGCGCCTGCTTTCCCGCGTGGCCTTCGGCAGGAAATTGGCCGAGCAGTCCGTCTGGGAGCAGCGCGTCGCCGAGGCGCGCACCGACATCGAAATGACCCGACTACTCTGCCTGAAGGCCGCCGACATGATGGACAAGGTCGGCAACAAGGTCGCGCAGCGCGAGATCGCGATGATCAAGGTCGCAGCGCCCCGCGTTGCGCTGAAGGTGATCGACGATGCGATCCAGGCGCACGGCGGTGCCGGGGTGACCAACGATTTCGGGTTGGCCAACTCATACGCGACCATCCGCGTCATGCGGATTGCCGACGGTCCGGATGAAGTCCACAACCGCGCCATCGCGCGGATGGAATTCGCTCGCTACGCGAACAACGAGTTCCGGTGAACGCAATGGAATCCCTGGACCCGGCACACTTCACCGGAACAAAGCCGGTCGACGATCGACACCGCATCGACGAGAGGGCGTTGGCTGCCTGGATGCGGGATCATGTGACGGACTTCGCCGGCTCCCTGACCGTGCGGCAATTCAATGGCGGCCAATCGAACCCGACCTATCGGCTTGACACACCGGACCGCTCCTACGTCCTGCGGCGGAAGCCGCCGGGTAGACTGCTGCCGTCCGCACACGCCGTCGACCGTGAATTCCAGGCCCTCTCGTGCCTCCGCAGAGCCGGCTTTCCGGTCGCGCAACCGTATGCGCTGTGCGCCGACGAGTCCGTCATCGGCACGATGTTCTACATCATGTCGATGGAGGACGGCCGAGTGTTCTGGAATGGCAGTTTGCCAAACCTTTCGGCGGCCGAGCGAGATGCCATCTATCGAGCCGAGATAACGACACTGGCACGGCTTCACAGCTTCGACCCGGTGACGCTTGGGCTGGCCGCGTTCGGCAAGCCCGGCAACTATTTCTCTCGGCAGATTGCCCGCTGGACCAAACAATATAGGGCCTCGGCGGCGAGGTCCGTCGATCCGATGGAGCGGTTGATGGAATGGCTGCCGCGAACCGTTCCCCACCAGGAGCAAACATCCGTCGTTCATGGCGATTATCGCCTGGACAACATGATCTTCCATCCATCTGAGCCTCGCGTCCTGGCCGTGATCGACTGGGAATTGTCGACCCTTGGCGATCCGCTTGCGGATCTGACCTATCTTCTGATCAGCTGGATCGTCCCGCACGATGGTCGAGCCTCACTTGGCGGTCTCGATCACAAGGCCCTAGGCATCCCAAGCATCGAGGAAGTCATCGACATCTACTGCGCCGAGACCGGCCGACGCGGGATCGCAAATCTGGATTGGTATCTCGCCTACAACTTATTCCGCCTCTCCGCGATCGCCTCCGGCGTCGCCGCTCGCGTGCGAGAAGGAACCGCCGCGAACCCGCATGCCACGGAGGCCGCCAAACGCGCCGGTCTCCTCGCGGAGATGGGCTGGGAGCGCGCCAAAACGGCGGGCGCCTGATCGATCGCCGGGCCAAATGAATGTGGGACTGTGACGCATGACACTGTTCGACCTGACCGGCAGAGTAGCCGTCATCACTGGATCCTCCCGTGGAATAGGCCGCGCCATCGCCGAGCGCATGGCCGAACACGGCGCCAAGGTCGTGATATCGTCGCGGAAGCGCAGTGCCTGCGAAGACGTGGCGCATCTCATCAACGATCGCCACAATGACGAACGCGCCGTCGCCATACCCGCGAATATCTCCTCGAAACTGGAATTGCAGCATCTGGTGGACAAAACCACCGCGAAATGGGGCAGGATCGACGTCGTCGTCTGCAATGCTGCTTCTAATCCCTATTACGGGTCTTTGGCCGAAATTCAGGACGACCAATTCCGAAAGATTCTGGAGAACAACATCATCGCCAACAACTGGCTCATCAGTATGGCGTTGCCTCAGATGAAGTCCCGCAAAGATGGGATCATCATCATCATTTCCTCGGTAGGTGGCCTGCGCGGCTCTCCGGTCATCGGGGCCTATTGCATATCGAAGGCAGCCGACATGCAACTTGCGCGCAATCTTGCGGCTGAACACGGCCTCGACAACATTCGAGTGAATTGCATCGCGCCGGGCCTCGTCCAAACTGATTTCGCGAGAGCGCTTTGGGAAGATCCCGGAACCCTAGGGCGCGCAACCTCGAAAGCAGCGCTGGGACGTATCGGACAGCCGGACGAAATCGCAGGTGCAGCCGTCTTCCTTTCGAGTCGCGCCGGTTCGTTCATGACGGGACAGGTCATGGTCATTGATGGCGGAGGGACAGCTGTCTGACCGACAGAACCTGATGCTGACGCCGACGAAAGACGGGCTGGTCGATAAAAATACGGGGACGGAAGCTCATGGGCGAACTGACGAGTCTGGAAGCCATCGCGCGCCTGACCGCGCCCGGCGCGCCGTTTGAAATGCAGGAAGTAGTGATCCGCGGGGTCAGGACTCGCACCTGGAAGCACACCCCGGAAAATCTGCGTGTCATCCTGGAAGCAAGCCGTAGGCATGGCGAACTGCCCTTCCTCGTCTATGAGGACGAGCAACTCTCATTCGCCGAGCATTTTCGTCGGTGCACAGTACTTGCCCAGGCGCTCCACGACCGTTTCGGAATTCGCAAGGGTGACCGGATCGCGATTGTCATGCGCAATTACCCGGAGTGGTCGATCAGCTTTTTCGCCGCTGTGGCAATTGGTGCCATTGCGGTACCGCTTAACGCATGGATGACAGGCGCCGAACTTGAATATTGTCTCTCCGACTCCGGATGTTGCGCTCTTGTTGCCGATGCCGAGCGGATTCAGCGACTCGCCCCCCACCTTGGCGCATTACCGGCTCTGCGCGCGGCGATCGTTGTCCGCCACACGGCCCCACTTAGCCCTGGCCTGCACAATTGGGGCGACATCGTTCCCGCGGAGGCGCCTGCACTCGAATTGCCAAATGTGACCGTGGCTCCAGACGACGATGCGACCATATTTTACACATCCGGCACGACCGGAAAGCCGCGAGGCGCCCTCGGCACCCACCGCAATATCTGCACGAGCCCGGTCTCCGTGGCATTCGGACGAGCTCGCGCTCAGCTCGTGGTTGGTCGCGCCCTGCCCGACCCTGCCAAGACGCCCAAGCGCGCATTGCTCCTTCCCGTCCCGCTCTTTCACGTGACGGGCTGCCATGCCGCCCTGATTCCGAACATCGCCGCCGGCAACAAGCTGGTCCTCATGTATCGCTGGGATCCCGAACGTGCGATGCAGCTCATCGAGAGTGAAAAGATCAACGCCTTCACCGGGGTACCGACGATCGGCTGGCAAATTCTGGAGCACCCCGCGTTTGGGCGCTACGATTTGTCAAGCCTCGAGCAAATCAGCTTGGGCGGCGCGCCGACTCCGCCCGAGCTCCTGTTGCAAATAAGGCAAAATATCCCCGGCGTGGCGATGACGAATGGATACGGCTTGACAGAGAGTTCCGCGGCAATTTCTCAAAACGTCGGCCGAGAATATGTCGCGAAGCCAGAAAGTATCGGATTGCCGATAGCCGTGTGTGACATACGAATAGCCGGTGATGATGGTACCGATCTGCCGCCTGGGTCCGCAGGAGAGCTCTGGGTACGAGGGCCCAATGTCGTTAAGGGATACTGGAATGATCCTAAGGCAACGGATGCGACATTCTCCGATGGCTGGCTGCGGACGGGAGACATCGTGCGCACTGACCGAGAGGGCTTTCTCTACCTACTCGATCGCGCCAAGGACATCGTGATCAGGGGCGGCGAAAACATCTACTGTGTCGAGGTCGAGGATGTGCTGTACAGCCACCCTGCCATTATCGATGCTGCTGTCATCGGCATTCCACACAACGTCCTGGGTGAGGAAGTCGGAGCCGTAGTTCGGGTGAAGCCTGGCGCAACCGTGACAGCGGACGAGCTGAAGGCGCATGTGGCCTCACGCCTGGCCGCCTTCAAGGTCCCCACGCGCATCGAGCTTCGCCGCGAAGCACTCCCGCGCAATGCTGTCGGCAAACTCCTCAAGCGCGAATTGCGACTCAGCTGACCATGGCGTGAAGCTCAGCGCAGCTGAGAAGATCGCCGCCGCACAGGTCGCGCTTTCCGTCGTCAACCGAAAGACGCCGCCAGATTGGACGCATTCGCTCGCAAGACTACCCGGCACAAGGTAATGGCATTGGACTGGGCTCGCTGCGGCTAAGTCAGCGCTGGGTCGGAATCGGCTGCAATTGCCAGCGTCGAGCTGCCGCGCCCCACAGACCGTTGGGCATAAATGGCTCAACTCAGACAATCGCCACAAGGTTCACCGATACGCTCCCCCAGTCAGTCTTTGCGAAGGCCGCTATGTCCCAGTATTCGCTCGATGTGTTGCGTCAGGCTATGTGGTCGAGAAAAGACCGCTTGAAGCCAGCGTCGAGCAGATCTTGCGGGCCGACACCCGCGCGGGAGCGCGTGCTATCCTGGCTTCGATCGATAACGCCGCTTCGCAAATAGGTCCGAAGGGCAGCGCCTCCGCAAGATGCTCCGCTTCGAGACCTCTCTCTGGGAAAGCGGCCATTTTGCCGTGGCAGGCGTGGACGAGGCCGGAATGAGCCCTCTTGCGGGGCCAGTCTCCGCTGGAGCGGTGATCGAAGAGCTTCGTCGATGACGGCAGCGGCGGCTTGTTCCAAAACGCGGCCGAATACCGCGCCATATACTTTGACGACCGTCGTCCGCCGCTCTTCATTGCGCCCTGGGCTAGAACACGTCGATGCGCCAGAAGCAGCCGGCCAGAGCCTCGTAGCTCAGAGGGCCTTCGGCCGCCATCGCCGGGAGATCCGCGAAGGCACGCAGAAAGATCGCCCGCGTCAGCACGCCACACCCCAGCGGCATCGCACAAGGCTTGACCGGCTAAAGGCCCCGGCCTCGATGTCGTCGCGGACTATCGCAGGGGCCGGTGCGGACCCCGTCCCCGGGGGGTCCTGTCTAGCAAAAACGAACGCTCGAGTTGAAACCCGACGGACCGATCCTCCCGCCCTGCACGGCTGGGCGAGGCGACCGGGCCGGTCCAAAACATTACACGCCAGCGGACGATCCCAGGTTCAGTTCTATTGCACCTGTCGGCAAATTGGTGCGTCTGGCGGTGCACCGCACAGTGCGGTGGCTTCTATCCGTCTGCCCGCTATTGCGGCGGCGCAAAGCCTAGGCGGGAACCAGAACGGATATCGCACGGCGGCTTACCGGCAAGATACCGTGCGATAAATGCTGATCTCATCGCTACTTATCCGAAATTATACGCGTCCAAATGACAATCACATCGTTACCGAGAGCTCATTCGGGCATACCAGAACGCTGTTTGCGCCTTCAGCGATAAATTAAGATATTGATTATAAATGACTTTCATCGCTTTGGGGCGTGGATCGCGGCGCAAGACCAGGGTGGGGTCGCGGCTCGTCTGCGACCCTTGACGGCGGCCTGAGGCAATCCGGCGCGAAATTTTGGGCCTACCAGCGCCCCGAAGACAAAAAATCCCATCGTTCTCTTTTGCTGATCACAGCGCTACTTTCTAACGCAGTAACGGGGGGTGTCAGCGAAAGGCCGCCCCACGGGCTGCCCCACGAAGGAGGCCGAGACCATGACAGAAGAGGGGTCGCCACCCAGTGAGACCAAACCGAAGTCCCAATTGGCGCGCAGGCCGCCGCCCAGGGACGTCTTGCTTCTTCGTGCCGAGCTCAAGGCCCGTAAACTGGCCGGGGAAAAGCGTATGATTCCCACCGGGCTTGACACCCGGGCACCTGGTGCTTCCTCGCAGGCCAACGTGGCGGACGGAACCAGCGGGCATGCCGCCGGCGTCGTCGAGCCCGGCGACACCCTCGACGTTGCTGCTGACGCCGCGATGGAGTTTGCGCTGCAGTCCTTACCCATCACGGGAGCCAGGGTGATGAGCGATGGTACTCCCTCGCAGGCCATCGTGGCGGAAGGATCCAGCGGACAGGCCACCGGCGGCATCGAGCCCGGCGACGTGCTTGACGTTGCTGCTGACGCCGCGATGGAGTCCGGGCCGGAGCCCTTACCCGCCTCCGAAGGCGAGGGGATGAGCGACAGAGTTGGCACGACGCCCGTTCCGCCCGATTTCGAGCTGCTGCGGCAAGTTCTGGGGGCGATGGACACGGCGACGGCATCAAAGCGCAAATACCGAGAGCGCGCGAAAGCAAAAGAGCAGGTCTGCTCCACGGAGTTGCCCGAAGACGGGGACGCCAAGCCAGAGTTACGCGCCATCCCGGAGCCGGCAAAGGATAGGCTGCGCGCCGATCATCTGATCGCGCGCTACAAGCGCGAACACGATCTGCACCTCGACAAGACGAAGATCGATCCCCGCGAATTTGCCAGGTGGCTGCTCGCATTCCGCCCCGGCTGGAAAGCCGGGACCTGGCGCCGCAATCGCGCCGCAGCCTTGCTGGCAATCCAGGGGCTTGCCAATGACGATCAGGGCGCCGCGATCGCCATGCTGTCAGAGGACGGCCGACGCCAAGGCTACAAGGCAAAGGTAGTAGATCGCGGCGACGGCATCCAGGCCGCCAGCGCGACGCGGATTGAATTCCTCCATTACGATGAGATCCGCACATCCATCCGACAAATGTCGCGCTCGGCAGCGGTGGATTGGCTGGACGACTGGCTGATCGCGGGGATTAGCACGGGGCTCGCACCCAACGAATGGCCCTACGCTCAGCTCACGGAAGATCTGTCGGAGCATGGTAATGTCCGCGCCTGGTTGCACGTTTTCAGGCCCGGCGTGACCCACGCGCCTCATTTCGATCATCCATATCGAACACTCGACCTCAGGAAGTTTCGCAAGCCTACGCTCGAAGCAGTGCGGCGGATGGTCGAACGGTCACGAGCCTGGGCACTCGAAGGCAAGTGGCAGCCGCGACGAGCAGAATGCGCCCAGCTGCTGTACAGGGCCTGCACAGTCCTGTATCCCAAACAGCACTTTCGCTATTCGCTGAATACTCTCCGCCATCAATTCTTTGCAAATATGAAACTGCTGCTGGGCGAGGCTAAGGCATGTACTCTTGCTGGAAGCTTCGACCTGGACGTCGCGCCCTCTCATCTTATCAAGCGACGAGTCGCCTGGTATGGGAACGACATCAAGGATGTCCCGCATCCGATCGAGCAGCAACTCGCCATGGCCAAAAAGCAACTCGAGGAAATCGAGGAGAGAAGCAGCATCTCGGCCATCCGTCGATCGGCACGTGCGGCGACGGAACAGAACGAGCCCTGACCGGCGGCCGGGAGCTCTCGCCCTCTTTCGATCCGAATTCCCGTATGCACACCACGCGCCCGGCCCAGACCGGAGCAGCTTGGCGAAGACGCCCAGCGTCGATGCGAGCGGGAGCTCCCGGTCGGCTTCGCGCCAGGTGCGCAAGGCTCGTCAGCCCCCGTAATCGATTAATGATGACGTGGCACCTCCGGTTGCCGCAGGAATGGCGTGAGCCTTTTCCATCGCACCGCTCTTGAATCTTGCAGCGAACGGCAACCTACCGCGAGATACCGTGCGATCGGTCCCGGTCACAGCGTTACCAAAGCCGAATCAATCGTTTCGAAATCTTCATCACATCGTTCCCTAACGCTGTTCTATTCGGTGCAAATTCGTCACGCGCAAAGGCGCTCAAGAGTAAATGACTGAAAATAAAAGACTTTTTTCGACCGACGCTCGATTAACTGGCAAGACCAGGGAGGGGTCGCGAGATCCGATCTTGAGGGGATCAAGGTGCACTCGGCAACGCATCTGCCCCTAAAGCCCCTTGGTGGAAACAGCGGGCGGTCTAGCATGAGCGCCAACGGAATCACCGTCCACGGCGCAAGGTCTCACGGCCGCAGGCGCAGCCGCTCCCCGAAATGCCGCCGTTAGCGTCTGCCAGGCCGCATAGAGTCATCGACGATCCGGCAATTTGATTTTTTCTGCACTGTGGCCTTGAATTCATCGCCTGCCGTCCGACCAACACCAAGCTCTCCAGCGGGACACGCGCCAGAATATGATCCGGGGCTCGATCGATTTTATTGACAACATCCGGTTGCGCGGGTGGGCACAAGACTCTGAAGAGCCCGGAGCGGCTGTCTCAGTCGTCATATCCGACGCCGACGGCGTTCTGGGGAGCGCCTTGGCAGACCGGTTTCGCGCCGACCTGAAGGATGCCGGCATCGGTCGCGGCCATCATGGATTCGAATTCACCTTAGCCTGTCACCAAGCAAGCGCCACGTCCTAAGCGCCCATACATCAGCTGGATCAGAGCTGCCGGGTTCTCCCATCGTGCTTGAGGCTCTGCATCCTACCGCCCTAGCGGTAGGCTACGTTCGCGCCGATCGCAATCGTATTGAAGGCTGGTGTCAGGACGACGCGCGATCGGGTAGTCCGGTAAGTCTGATCATCACGGACAACGGGCAGCTGGTCGGTCGCACCATGGCTAACCGCTACCGCGCCGATCTTGAGGCTGCCGGCGTCGGCGACGGGCACCATGCTTTCGAATTCGAATTTCTGACCTTTGTCCCACCTGGAGAAGCACTTCATTCGCGTACTCCGGGATCCCGACGGCCTCGACGTGCCAGGTTCGCCGATCGTCATCGACCCCAGCGATAAATTCGACGCTCGCGCGGAGGCCGCGCTTTCCGACCTGTTGGCGCGCTACAACGGCGAGGAGGATATCGATCGCAGCGGCAACCTTATGAGGCACTTCCATTTCGGTGAGATACCTACCGACAATGAACGCGACGCCCAGGAGAAATGCGACCTTAGCTGTATTCACGGCAGTCGTCGCGAAGATGCGCGGCAAGTATGACAGCCGCAACTCGCGGTGCACGAGCGTACCTACTGAGGTTCACGTAAAGTGCCGCGACGACGCCGACCTGCCCATCCTTCGCCTCATCGTCACCTTCCCGGCAGGAGGAACGGCCGATCTGCCCTTTCGCGGCGCCGCACCGGCGTCGAACGACCTGCTTGCGGTGCAGATCGGCGGCATCACGGGCGGCAGTTATCGCGGCAGTTCACCTCCGCGACGACAAAAAGCTGTTCGCAAGTAGATTCGGCTCCTTCGCAAGTGCCGATCATCGGATCAAGACACGAGCGAGCGCTGCCGTTCGGCGATCACTCAATGAGGGAAGCACAACCTGTCGTTCCCGATCCCGTGAGAGATTGTTGGCATATTCGTTCGACTTTTACTCGAATTGAAGCTGGAGTGCTGGCCTTTATATTAGCAAACCGATGGCAGAATATCACAGGATCACAGGATCACAGGATCACAGGATCACAGGATCACAGGATCACAGGATCACAGGATCACAGGATCGAAGGATCAGAGGATCAGAGGATAAGTGGGATTTGTATGGCGAAGCGTGACAGAAACATTGATGTCTTCCGGAAATTGACCAATTTGGCGCCGTTGCCGAACAAGGAGCACCACACGGCTGAGAAGCGCGGCGCCTGGTCATCGCACGGAGATGACAGTGCGAACGCTGCCGAGCACGAGGGAAAGCGGCATGTCGATGAAGATAGCCTTCCCGGGACGGGTGCTACCAATCAAAGCCCGGAAAAAATCAGGTCTCGGCAAGAAGTTCGCACTGCGCGGACGCTCAAAGAAAGGTCTAAGCAGATGAGCGTCTATCTCGAACGCCCGCTGTACAGGCGGCTTCGCGAATGTGCGGACAGGGAGGAGACAAAAATGCATCCGATCATCATCGAGGGCATCTTGATGGCGCTCGCCAAGCGCGACGGCTCCTTGAAATAGTGCCGGCCCGCGGAGTTCAGACGCGAACCGACAGGGACGACACCGATCGCGTCGTGGAGGCCCTGCATCGGCGGATCAAGCATCACGCCAAAACGTGACCTTGCTGGATATCGGCCCTGATGTCACTGCCGCCAATTGAACCCATCGGCCTCTCGTGCGGACGCATGGGGACATCGACGTCTGGGGGTAACTGCCCCCTTCAGCCCGCTGATCCGCCCGAAGGCAGGACTCCGACGAACTTGCCATAGCAACCCGCGACCCAGGTGCAGTGACCGCTGGCGGTCCGGCCGGGATGAACTTCCAGGTCGCTCGCTCACAACTTCAATCGGGATCTCGCTGCGGAAACGTGATCACGGTGCCGCCCGGCCCGCCCGACGATGGCGCATCGCATTTGCCCCCGACTTCCTCCATGTTCGCAGCTGCGGAGCACTGTGCCTGGAGCAAGGCTGCGATGTCGGCGCCGATGAGGCTTCCCCGCTCCAACAGGTGGCGCGCGGCCGCGATCAACACTGTCCGGTGGGCCTCCAGCAGTTCGCGGCTGGTGCGATCCGCCTCGGCGAGCTCGACGCCGACCGCTGCGCGGATGTCGGCGTAGCGGAGAAACTCCTCAGCTCGGTGCAAGTCGCCAAGATGCGTCAAGGGCGACGGCCCTGACAGCCCCAGTCCGCCCAACATCGCGCAGCTCAGCCTCGTCGCCTCCGCAAGATCGTCCTGGGCGCCGTGCGACGCCTCTCCAAGCAGGATTTCCTCGGCGGCGCGGCCGGCGAGCAGAACCTCGATTCTGTAGTGATAATCGGTCGCGGTGCCGTCGAACACAGGCATCCCCGTGCGCATCGACATCCCAAGTCGCCGGCCTGTGCGCGTGGTGTTGGCAGCACGTCGACCAGAGCATGTCCTGCTTCGTGGACCGACGTCCGCCAGCGTTGTTCGTCGGAGAGGTTGTCGTCGCCGACGACGGCGCGATGGAGGTCGTCGAGCCGTAGGCCCCGGTTCTCGCGCCGTGCTACACGGCGCGCGTCCTTGACTGCGCGCTCCGCGTCGGCACCGGTCATGCCGGCCGCCGACGCCACGACGGCGGAGATGTCGACGCCGACGAGATCGCCCTTCAGCCGCACCCGGAAGATCTTCGCGAGTTCGTCCGGATCGGGCAGCCCGATACGCACCACGTTCTCAAAGCGGCCCGCGCGTAGCAGCGCGGGATCGCAAGCCTCGACCTCGTTGGTGCAGCCGATCAGGAAAACGCCCTCCCGCCGGCGCACACCATCAACCTCCTCAAGCAGCGCGTTGATGCAATTCCTGACATAGTCTGAGTGCGAGTGCTTGACCGCACGACGGTCGACGAAGCTGTCGCATTCCTCGATCAGCATCACGCAGGGCGCCTGCGCCCTAGCGGAAGCGAAGTCGCGGCGCATGGCTGCCAGGAAATCGCCCAAATGCCCCTCTGCCTGCCAGGAATAATACGAGCAGACGATCAGCGGCATCCCCGATTTCGAATCCTCGCCTGACGCGCTACGCGCGAACGCCTCTGCGAATAGCGTCTTGCCGACGCCGGGTGGCCCGGCGAGCATCACGGCGCTCGAGACCGCATCCCAGGGGATCTCGCCGCGCCGCCAGGCGGCGAGATCGGCGATCGCATCGTCAGCCCAGGCGCGCGCACCAGCCATGCCGTGGATCTCGGAGAGCACCAGTCCCCTCGAGGGCCGTTCGGCCTTCTTCGAGGCGGCGAGACGGCGCAGCTCATCGACGCACTCTTCCGGCGTCCGGTCGAAGCGAACCGCCGCTGCGAGGTCGCCTACACCGACATCGCGCATCGTCTCCGCCGGCACATCGACCGCCGTCCTGACGCCGGTCACGGCGCGGATGGTGCGCGACACCGTCGCGGGATCGAGCATGGGCAACTCGATCCGGTGCCGGGCCGCTTCGTTCAGCACTTTCGGAAGGCAGGCGCTCCCGTTGGACGAGAACGCCACGAAGGGCAACGCATAGGCGCACATGTCGGCGGCGACGCGCTCCAGCCGCTGTTTCGCGACGCCTTTGAGCGGCTCCTTCAGCACGATATAGGCGCCGTCAAGGCCGTCGCGACGGCCGGGAGCGGTCCTGGTCAGGTCGATCATACGCAACGCATCATCGAAGAAAATCCCGCGCCACCCGCCTTTGAGCGCGTCGAGCATCGCGCCGTCGGCGACGTCGACGACAACGGGAGCGCCACCGGAGACCAAGTCCCGCGCAGCGCCCGGCGCGGCGTCGAAGGCGCGGGCAAGCAGCAGCGCCACGGCAGTTCGCGTCGGGCTTGGGGGGCATCCCTCCCGACTCGCATTCTCCTCGAATCCTGTGTCGTCATCGACATCCGCCGCGGGGCGCACCAGACCGGCGAACCCGCGCGACCGGGCGATATGCGGCCGATCGGCGTCGGCGGCGAGGTCCCGCCTGAAGCGCAACGCATCGCGCCAAGCCTGCCCGTACGCCCGCCGCTCGATGGGTCCAATGTCGGTGCCAACGAAGGACACCGGGCGGTGCGTATCGCCGTCATGGGGTCCAATGACACTCGGCATGCTCGTGGTCTCGTTCATGTCTAGACCGCGATGAGAGGATCGGACCCGAGGCGTTCGTTCGGGTAGCCAAGCGCCGCGGCGAAGTCCTGCTCGTTGTCGCTGGCGACGACGATCAAGGACGCGCTCAAGGCGGAAAAATCGGCATGCAGGTCGCTCGTCGGCTGCACCATCACGACCCATCTCCCGTCAGCCGGGGCGGCGTCTTGGGAACACGGGCGCCGCCACGGCGGCTGCCGAGCCAGATCTTGTGCATCGACCAGGATGCCGAGAGGCGCGTGCGCTCGCGCGGCTCGATCGGCATGCGGGCGAGCGTGTGCGACAGCACCATCGCCGCGGCGGGATCGAAGAAGGCGCAGGCCAGCAACACCGTCATGCTGAGATCGACGCGCAGGCTGATGCGTCCGGGGATCCGGCGGCCGACGACGAGGCCGATTGCCGCGGCGGCATCGCCGCGGATCGCCGCCCGCCATTCGGGCATAGTCGCGGAGACGCCGGCGACGAAGGTGGCCACCTCGGCGCGCGCATGCTCGTCGAAGGATTCGGCGGTCTTGGTCCGCCAGTAGAAGAGCACCGGGGGCATGCCCTCGCCGCACATGCCTGCGCGTTCGTTCATCGGGAAAGCTCCGTCGTTCGCGCGGAAGGCCGCGCGTGATGTCAAAATGCGGAGTTAGTAAGAGATTAGGCGAGGGAGGGTCCTTGGCGGACCCTGCCCTGCCTCGCCGGGACACGCCCCGTCACGTCACGCCGTGCCGGACCACGCCTAGCCTCGCGGTGTCGAGCCATGCCAAGACTATTCGAGCTGCGACTCCTCGATCAGGAAGCGACCGAAGTCGGGACGGTGGTCGCCGATGCCGAAGGGACCCGCCATGCGGAAGTAGCTCACGACGTCCTCCCGGTTAACAATGGTGGTGATGAACGAGCCGCGTACGGCCGCGCTCCAGCCGTCGAAGCACGGACGCGTGCGCGCCACCCGCGAGTCGTCGACACGCACAATCTCGCGGTGGCGGAAGCGCGGGTCCTGCCAGAGCTCTTCGACCGTCTTCGGGCCATCGTACTCGAGCATCGCGGGGCCCTCGGCGACGAAGGCCGCCTTGGTCGCCTTGCCCTTGCGGACCGTCTTGGCGCCGTTGACGAGCGCACCCTTGATTGCGGACGGCGGCAGACACGGCTGGCCTTCGTGAAGCCACAGCGATCCGTGCCACTCGAGCTCCGCAATCCGATGATGGTCGGCGTCGGTTTTATGCTGCTTCCTCGTGAGCTTTTTGAGCGCCCGCGCGGTGGGGTCGAACGGGTCGGCGAGCCTGCTGGAGTGCATCAACATGGGGCCGACGCCGACCAGACGCAGCGTGATCATCTCCACCGCCATGATCAGATCTCCCCCTCGGTGGGATCGAAGAGCGGTGCCGTCTCGGCGATGCTGCGGACGATGTTGGCGTACGAGGCCAGCTTGGCCGCGTAACGACGGGCGCGCAGCATGCTGGTCACCACCTCGTGGCACTCGTGGCACAGCACCGTGAGGTCGCCATCGCGCTCGTCTCCGAGGTTGTCGTAGGTGCGATGGTGCGCCTCGAGCTGCTCGGTCGCCGCGCAGAGCACGCAGCGATGGCCGGCGGCCGCAATCGCACGCTGGCGAATCTGCCGCCAAGCGGCGCTACGCAGATGCTTCTCGTAATCCACCATCGGACATCGTCCCCGGTCAGTTTCCTGAGGGGCGGTGTAGCACAGTTTTTCGGGTTTGGGGACAAATTGTCCCCGAAAACCCAAAAATTTTCGTTAACCTTAACGGTCAGTTAACAAGGAAAGGTAAAAGTCTAACCATTCACTTAGTCGGTCTTAGCTCGCTCCATTCGGAGGCCTAGCCAAAGAACTGATAGATTCTGCATCACATAAACAGCGCCGCGATGGACGACCACCTGCTCACCCCTTCCCTGCTTCGAGCAGCGCGCGCGCTGCTCGGATGGAGTCAGGCCGAACTGGGGCAGAAGGCTGGCGTGTCGCGGAAGGCCATCGCAACGTTCGAGACGGCCGAGCCATCCAATCGAATCGATCCGCGCCGCAAGGCCGTGCTGCAGACGCTGAGGCAATATCTCGAAGTCGAATGC
Organism: Bradyrhizobium sp. SPXBL-04; assembly: GCF_051853035.1. Taxonomy (NCBI): domain Bacteria; kingdom Pseudomonadati; phylum Pseudomonadota; class Alphaproteobacteria; order Hyphomicrobiales; family Nitrobacteraceae; genus Bradyrhizobium; species Bradyrhizobium sp. SPXBL-04. Next base: position 7,606,665 of record NZ_CP182472.1, read on the forward strand.
GATATCGAGTTCACCTTCGCGAGTGACAAGACGGGCGAAGGAGTACGTCGCGCGAAGCCGCGATAGCTCTTGAGTGGTTGGGCGACCTAGGCTCTAAACTCAGGCAGTTGGTTGATCCTGCCGAGCTGAGTCGCCATTATGAAGAAGCCATCAAAGGCCCCCGCCAGCCAGCCTAAGCTACCGCCGCCCCGTTCCGCTCCTCCGCTACCGCCAAAGCTGCCCTTCAGCGGGAAATCCTTCTTTCTGAATGATCTAGGCAAAACGCTATTCCCATTGCGTACCAACAAAGTCTTGGGCGAGGCCGCGTTCGAGAAGTTCGTCGAGTACGCCAAATCGAACTCGGACCACTTTCTGCCACAAAAGCGCGTGTTTGCGATGAAGCAAGGCGGACACCTTCGGCGTACCTTCAAGCTCGATCCAGTCGCCGAAATGTTCCTCTACGACCTTTTGTATCGCAATCGCCGCTTTTTTCGCCGCCCAACTGACAAGAAGCGCGAGACATTCGGCTACAATTTCGAAGCGGGCGAACCGACCGAGGCCACCCTCTCTTATCGGGGATTCAAGGGTGCAACGAGCCAATACAGGAAGACCTATACGCACAGCATCTCGTTCGACGTCGCCTCATACTTCAATTCCATCTATCACCATGATCTCGTCCACTGGTTCGAACGAATCGGGGCGTCATCCGAAGATGTCAGCGCATTAGGCAGCTTCCTGAGAGAGATCAGTTCGGGCCGAAGTATCGATTGCCTACCACAGGGTCTCTACCCCGCGAAGATGATGGGCAATGCGTTTCTAGAGTTTGTGCAGCAGTCGGGACGACTACAATCTGACGTGCTAATTCGTTTCATGGACGACTTTGTACTCTTTGCAAATGACAAGGAGACCCTGCTCAGTGACTTTTATCATGTGCAAGAAGCGCTGAGCGCAAAAGGCCTATCGGTCAATCCATCCAAGACGCGACTATTTTTGAAGGGAGACGACGAGATTGATCGCACCCTCGATGGGGTAAAGAAAGGACTCCTCAGGAAACGACGGAGGGTGGTGAGGCGCGGGTACGACGAAGATGAAGGCGACGTCGATGAGGAACTCAGAAACCTCACCAAGAAAGAAACAGACCTTCTGCGAGAGCTGCTCGCGCGGCCACACCTGGAGGAAGAAGATGCGGAGCTTGTTCTCGCGCTGATGGGAAATCACTCTGCGGATGTTGTTGCGAGGTTTGAGGATCTGCTCCGTGACTTTCCTCACCTTGCAAAAAGCATCTATCAGTTCACCAAGTTCGTCCGCGACAAGGCCTCGCTCTCAGCGATTATCGCCAAGTTTGTGGCCGAAAGTAAGATAATTCCTGAATTCCAGCTCTTCTGGCTAGGCGTAATCCTCGAAGAGAGTTTACTGGCGACTAAGCAGGCGAGCGACATCGCTCATTCGCTCTACACTCACCCATGGGCAACGCCAATCACCAAGGCTAAGGTTCTCGAGATAGCGGACCAGCGCTTTGGTCTCACTGAGCTTCGCGAGACTCATCTGAAGGACGGCACTTCCGATTGGTTAGCCTGGGCTTCCGCGTGCGGCTCCCGCGTAGAAAAGAGGGCTGCAAGAAACTACAGCCTAAAATACTTCAAGAATGCTTCTCCAATAAACAAGTTGATTGGAGAGGTGATAGCCGACCTGCCGCAGCAGTAGCCGTGCGCGATAAAGCGTCCCTCCTGCCCTACTTGCTGAATGCGGCGCTTGTGTGCGCCGCGTCCTCGTGCATCGAGGCAGGTGCCTCTTCGGCACCACTCTAGCCGCTTACGGTGGCGCACTGATTGCGGGCAAAGGTAGCTTCTGGAAAATGATCATGCGATGGCACGCCATTCAGAACAAAGCTACGAACTCGCGTGTCATGATTCGAATGGAATGATCGCCTCGTTCTTTGCCTTGGTCATGGGGTTGAAGCTTTTCGGGCCTTCTTCTTCGGCGCCGGCTTCTTTACAGGCTTGTTCTTCTTCGGAGAGGGCGTCTTTCTGGCTGGACCGCTTCGGGCACGGCTATTTACGACACCGTCGATGTCCTCGATTTGCGCGTTCAGCCTCTGGATAGCGGCCATTAAGCGCTTGGCGGCGGTCTTGTTCGGTTTCACACCGTGTTGGCCGTAAAGGTTGACTTCTTGTTGGACGGCATGGCGCAACCCGGCCTTTCCGGAGCCAAGAACGTCCAGCGCACGGAGCGTGCTTAAACTAAGGCCCAACTCGCGGTGCAGCCGCGTTCGCTCGATGCGACGGAGCGCACGAGCGATTTCCCATTCCCGATCGTTGAAGTCGTTAAGGGCTTGCTGGATCCGTTTATCGGACAATTCGTCGCCGTCGACCACTTGCCGTAACAAGCTAAGGATGCCGCTGGGCGTGAAGTACAGCGACCGGATCGCGACAACTACGTCCTGTTGCAGACGGCGATCATGTTCTTCGGTTTTGGGCAGCATCGCCTTCAACGCCTTGAAGGCTTCAACGACGAGATTGATAGCGATTGCGCCAGCCTTAATGGTTTCCGGATCCATTTCTCTCCTCGTGGGTAAAGCACGCTCGCACTGTACACTGGTCTTTCAGCACCGGAGAGCACACAACGGGGAGCTACGAACGGAGATGCTTCATCCCTCGCAGCTAAAACCTTCATGAGAACGCTTTGACCCTTTCGCTCGGTCAGGACGATGGCGGGCGCGAGCGAGGTCCCGTACGGGGTCTCTCTTCGTTGAGATCAGAATGCGCCCCTGCGCACAGATAGTGCGATATATCGGCTCAATTTTAGATAGATGCTTTTTGGATTTGACATTGTCAGACTTTCTATATATTTTTTTGACATGGAGAATCGCCGTGAGTGATGGTCCGTACAAAAGCCTGAACATGACGCCCGCCTGGAAGAAGTTCGCGGAATGGGCGCATAAAGCTGCTTTTGAGCCTGATGAGGTTGCCAGTCGGGTCATCCCGGCCTTGGAAGAGACGTGGCGCGACGAGGGCTGCACCGAAGTCGTCCGCGCTATCCGATTGATTTTGGGCGATGCCCGGCAGATCGACTTGTTCGGCCAAGATAAGTCAAACGAACTGCAAGCTGCGCGACGGGACCTTTCCGCCGGATCCCCAATGCGGCGCCTGATCGTCGATCACGTCGTGCAATCAATGGCGAATGGAAAGCGCGGCGACGATGCGGTTTGTGACGGCGTCGAAAGCGCGTTGCACGACCGCGCGGCGCGAGGTCCCCGACAGGTAGAAGAGCATTATCTGCGCAAGCAAAATCCCGCAGCCACCGCGACCCGCGTTAGAAGCCGCATGGAGCACGCTGTCGCGAGCGCTCCGATTGCGAGCCTTGCACGTCGTTTATCCGGTCTGGAAACCGCCGCTCAGCCGCAATCCATCAAGAAGCAAGGGCTTGAAGACGGCGTGAGCCTACCATGAGCAACGATGAACTACCTACGGTCCAAGTCGATGTGCATGAAGCCGGCGGTCGCGCCCGCGCAGGCCGGGTTTCTTGCGAGATCGAAACCAATCTTATCTTTAAGACGCATAATCTTGCAGCGTATTTTTTTGCGAAGTGGGAGCCGGTCATCTTCGACCTGATGCTATTGGCCGCGTCGGTCGAATTCTGTGATCGAATAGAGCGCCGGCCGGCCCTACGCTGGGGCCGCGCCTTTGAACTGTGTCTGCCCGTCCATGATCCCCGGGTTTGGCAGCAGAAAATTGTGTCTAACACTCTGCATGAAGCACTTGAGCTTCTGACGGGCGATCGATGGAAAATTACGTTCACGAACCGTAAGAAGCCGACTGCCGCACCAATGCAGGAGCTATTCCATCTGGATGCGGGCGCTGAAGCTGTCATTCCCTTCAGCGAAGGACTCGATTCCCGGGCGGTAGGTGCGTTAATGGCAGAAGAATACGGGAGCAGGTTGATCCGCGTCCGCCTCGGGGCCAAAACGAAAGACCAGCCAAAGGATTCGTCTGGTCGCAAGCAACCTTTCATGGCGCTGCCATATCAGGTGAAGCCCGTTGAATCCCGCTTTGTCGAATCAAGCGCCCGGTCTCGCGGCTTTAAATTTGCTGTACTAAGCGGATCGGCCGCTTACTTTGCCAAAGCGGGCAAGGTCATTGTGCCGGAGAGCGGGCAAGGCGCGCTCGGTCCAGCGCTTGTCCCAGTCGGTCAGGCGTACGAAGACTATCGCAACCATCCGCGCTTCATGAAGCAGATGACGGAATTTTTCAAAGCGCTTCTTGGCGCTGACATCGAATTTGTGTTCCCGCGCCTATGGTTCACCAAAGGTGAAACGCTGAAAGCGTACATTGAATTGAGCCATAGCAGGAATGATGAGTGGTGGAAGACGCGATCGTGCTGGCAGGATAATCGCCATGTGTCGGTCAATAATCACCGACGCCAGTGTGGTATTTGCGCGGCCTGCATGCTGCGCCGACTGAGCGTTCATGCGGCTGGTCTCGCGGAACCCGCAGAGACGTATGTCTGGGAAAACCTCTCTGCGCCGACGTTCGATGCAGGCATCGCTGTGGGATACAATAAGAGGACGCGCACTCAGAAGCAGTATGCTATCGCCGGCACGCTACATCTCGATCATCTGGCGCACTTGAAGCAATCTCGCGCGGCTGAACGTCCGCTCAGTCTTGCGGTATTTCAACTGGCACGTTCTCTCGGCGAACCGGAAGCGGCCATCGCTCCAAAACTGGAACGGCTGCTCTCCCAACACAAAAAAGAATGGAATAGCTATATGAACTCCTTGGGACCGCAGTCATTCGTTGCGCAGTGGGCGGACAATGACCAGTCTGCTTGACACTATGCCGCCAACGGAGGTCGGCGAGCGCCTCCGAGAAGCACGCGACCGCATGAAGCTCAAGCAGGCCGATGCGGCAGAGTCGGTTGGCCTTTCGCGGACCACTTTGGTTGCAATCGAACAAGGGCAGCGGCGGGTACGAATCGACGAATTGCGCAAGCTCGCGCATCTTTATCGGATGTCGATCAACGAGTTAATGCGTCAGGAGGCGATCCACACTGACCTTGTTCCGAAATTCCGCAAACTGTTCCAGCAGGACGACAATGCGGTCGAACTTGCGGTTAAGCAGTTGGAGGACCTCGCCCGAGCTGAAGCAGAATTGGAGCAACTTCTTGGCGTTCAACCACTGCGCAACTATCCACCGGAACGACAGATCCTTCCAGGTGACGTTCGGGCACAAGCGGAGCAGGACGCTCTTGAATTGCGGCAGCGGCTCGGACTGGGCTTAAGTCCCATCTCCGACATCGTAACGCTACTGGAGCTTGAACTCGGAGTACGCGTCTACATTCGGCGCATCGATGGCGGGATCTCCGGCATATTTGCATACGATGAGGCTCTCGGTGCCTGCATCCTTCTCAATGGCAATCACCCTCGTGATCGCCGCGCTCAAACGGCGGCGCACGAACTTGGCCATCTGGTTTCTACGCGGCGAGAACCCGAGGTGTTGGAAGAGGGCCTAACCGAGAACTCCCGCGAGGAGCGTTACGCCAACACCTTCGGCAGAGCATTTATGACCCCCGCTCGTGCGGTCATGCAAAAGTTCAAGGAAGTCACTGTCGGATCGGAAAAACTGACCCGGCGGCATGTCATCGTTCTCGCCCATTTCTTTGGCGTCTCTCGCGAAGCGATTGTCAGGCGACTAGAAGAGCTCAAGCTGGCGAAGTCCGGCACGTGGGATTGGTTTCTAGCGAACGGAGGCATCAGTGATCAGCAGGTCGTCCAAGTATTGGGCGACCTGACGAGTCCCGACATCCATAAGGCGGATGCGGACAGGCCGACGACGCTTCGGCTTGCTCTCCTCGCGGGGGAAGCCTGGCGCCGTGGAATGCTGAGCGAGGGCCAACTCGCTCGCATGCTCCACTTGGACCGTGTCGAATTGCGGCGCATGTTCGACGGCCTGGAACTGGAAGGGAGCGAAGCCGATGGGGCTGTCATGCCTGATTGACCCCACGGCACCGGTTGTTGTCGATGCGAGTACCGTGATCAATCTGAATGCCACGGCCTACGGGCCGCGCATTCTAAAAGCTATCTCGAATCCGTTCATTATTACCGACGTTGTGCAGGGAGAACTCCTGGAAGACCACCGTAATGGCCGTCAGGATGGACGGTTAGTTGCTGAGCTTGTTGGATCGGGCCTGATCTCGGTCGCAAAACTTGCTGATCTTACCGAGTCTCATTTCGAGGATTTAGTGATCGGTCGGGGTGATGCGACCCTCGACGATGGCGAAGCCGCGACCATCGCTTACGGCATTGAGAAAGGAGCAATCACCCTGATCGACGAGCGGAAGGCCACGCGATTGACTCGCGAGCGATATCCGCGTCTGACCGTCGGCAACTCCCTTGATGTGCTGTCCCACAGCGCTGTGTTCGCGGAATTGGGACACGACGGAACTGCCGATGCAGTCTTCAATGCTCTGCGCCTAGCTCGGATGCGAGTACCGCCTGCGGCGCTCGAGTGGGTTGTGACGTTAATCGGGCGAAAACGCGCCGCGGTGTGCGAGTGCCTTCCGCGCAGGTATCGAGTAAGAGAGGAAATCCCAACCAAGTAAGAACTTGGGCTTTATTGTACATCTCCCCGGCACCGCAACGAACCGCACGGCACGGTAAAGAATTGATCGGCGACCAGCTCGGATGTATCAAGGAGACATCCCTCGAGTCGAAACATCGATCGGCCAACGCTGGAAAATCAATGGGTTACGCTGGATCTGGTAGCGGGGGAGGGACTCGAACCCCCGACCCCAGGATTATGATTCCCGTGCTCTAACCAGCTGAGCTACCCCGCCACAGGGCTCGCGGTGGCCGAAACGGCCGATCTCGCGAACGCGCGGCATATAAGGAAGGGGGCGGCGGGAAGTCAAGCAAAGCCCGGTCGATTAGCTGGGTGAATTCAGCCACGGACCGGCCCATTCCGACACCAGACCTGTGGAGAGTCCCCCTCACCCGGAATCCGCGCTTTTGCGCGGAATTCCAGCCTCTCCCCGCGGGCGGGAGAGGCGAAGAAAGGGGGCGAAGAATCAGCCTATTTCGGCCGCACGTTCGGATCGCCGCCGGGGCTGCCCGGGGGTGGGATCACCGGGGTGTTGGCGCCGGTGTCGGGCGCGGGCGCGTGCATCTCGGGGTCGATGCCGGCGGGCGGGCAGAGCACGCCCTCGGATTTGGCCAACTTGTCGCCGAGCGGTTCCCGGGCCTGGCCGGTGGTGGTGCCGTCAGGCTGGCGGTTCAGACGGTCCTGGGCTGTGCAATTGGTCGGATGTTGCGGAGACGGTGGCGCGGTCTGTTGCGGCGGCGTCGCCGGGGCGGGCGGGGCCTGCGCGATCGCGTTGCCGGAGGCGGCGATCAGGAAGCCCGCTAGGATGATGTTTGATGTCGTGCGCATGGGAAGGAAACGCGCTGGGCGTGGGGCCCGTTCCCGGGCCAAGCGCGATGTGATCGGACGATCCCTGAAGTATTCCCCCGTCATTGCGAGCGCAGCGAAGCAATCCAGGGTTTTTCCGCGGAGACAGTCTGGATTGCTTCGCGGAGCCTGTCATCGGGCCGCGCTTCGCGCGGATCCGTTGGCTCGCAATGACGGGGTGGTGAAAGCTTTATCCGCGCGAGAGATATCGCTGGTGGAGAGAGCCCTCTCCCCTACCCTCTCCCGCAAGCGGGAGAGGGGGCGCACTGCCGGCCTGGCTGGCTGCGCGCCAGTCCAATCACGATCACGATTTGCGGTAGCGGATCAGGGAAAAATGCCCCATCGGCGGCATCGGTCGGCGCTCGGCTAGCGTGACGCCGCCGTGTTTTGCGGCCCAATTGGCGAGGCGGGCCCACGGGAATTCCGGGCGCCAGCCGAGGCGGCGGGCTACGGGTGCGAAGGCGAGCTCGAACAGTTTTCGCGGGCCCGTCTCGGCGCCGATGTGATTGACGAGGATCAGCTCACCGCCGTGCTTGAGCACGCGCACGAACTCGTCGAGCGTGCCTTCGGGATCGGGCACCGCGGTGATGACATATTGCGCGACCACCGCGTCGAAGAAGTTTTCGGGGAAGGCGAGGTTTTTCGCGTCCATCACCGAGAGCACTTCGACATTGGAGAGCCGCAGCGCGCGCACGCGCGCCTGTGCCTTGCGCAACATCGGCTCGGAGATGTCGACGCCGCAGATTTTCGTGGTGCGCGCATAGTCCGAGAGCGATAGCCCGGTGCCGACGCCGACGTCGAGGATGCGGCCGCCGATGCGGTCGGCCTCCGCGATGGTCGACTGCCGTCCGGCGTCGAACACCTTGCCGAACACGAGATCATAGACCGGCGCCCAGCGGCCATAGGCCTTCTCGACCCCGGCCCGCGAGATGTCTGCTGCCATGCCCCCTGCCCTTGCGCGCTTCTAGTGTGTGATGCGTGTTGGTGGATTCAAAAGTCGCCCCGCGCGCGGTCTGAGCCTCTCCCGCTTGCGGGAGAGGTCGGCGCGTAGCGCCGGGTGAGGGTTCTATCCGCCCGCGAGATATCGCGTGTGGAGAGAGCCCTCTCCCCAACCCTCTCCCGCAAGCGGGAGAGGGGGCGCACTTCCGGTGCCGCGGCAGTGCGATCCAATTTCGTCATGATTAGCCGCGCACGGCTTCCGCGAGCGGCCTTGCCGTGCTCGTACCGACCTTCGCTGCGGCGCTCTGAATGAAGCCGCCGCCGAGCACGCGCGCCTGGCCGCCAGGCGCATCGTAGAACACGCAGGCCTGGCCCGGCGAGACGCCCTCTTCGCCGGCGACGAGCTCGACCTCGTAATGACCATTGCCGCCGCGCAGCCACGCGGGCTGGGGGCTGCGGGTCGAGCGCACGCGCACGAACATTTCGAGGCCGCCGCCGATGGCGCGGTCAATGTCACCGTCGCCGATCCAGTTGACGTCGCGCAGCACGATGCGGTGCATCTTCAGGGCATCGCGCGGACCGACCACGACGCGGCGATTGGCGGCTTCAAGCCGCACTACGAACAGCGGCGCGGTCGCCGCAATGCCGAGGCCGCGGCGCTGGCCGACGGTGAAATTGGCGATGCCGTTGTGCTGGCCGAGCACGCGTCCGTCGAGATCGACGATGTCGCCGGGATCCATCGCGTTCGGCCGCAGGCGCGTGATGATGTCGGTGTAGCGTCCCGTCGGCACGAAGCAGATGTCCTGGCTGTCGTGCTTGTCGGCGACCGCGAGCCCAAAGCGGCGCGCGAGCTCGCGCGTCTGCGGCTTGGTCATGTCGCCCAAGGGAAAGCGCAGGAAGTCGAGCTGCTCGCGCGTGGTCGCGAACAGGAAATAGCTCTGATCACGATCGGCGTCGGCGGCGCACACCAGCGCGCGCGAGCCGTCATTCAGGCGACGCGAGGCGACGTAATGGCCGGTGGCGAGCGCGGTGGCGCCGAGCTCGCGCGCGGTCTTCAGGAGATCGCGGAACTTGACCGAACGGTTGCACTCGATGCACGGCACCGGCGTCTCACCGAGCGCGTAAGAGTCGGCAAAGTTGTCGATGACGGACTCGCGAAAACGGTCCTCGTAGTCGAGCACGTAATGGGGAATGCCGAGCTTGGCCGCGACGTCGCGGGCGTCGTGGATGTCCTGGCCGGCGCAGCAGGCGCCCTTGCGATGGGTCGCCGCACCATGGTCGTAGAGCTGGAGTGTGATGCCGACGACGTCGTAGCCCTCAGCCTTGAGCAGCGCAGCCGTCGTCGAGGAATCGACACCGCCCGACATGGCAATGACGACCCTGGTGTCCTCAGGACGGCCTTCGAGATCCAGACTGTTGAGCATGGCCTTAAAGCGTTGTGACGGCGGCGTGGCGTGATCCGCATTTCCTGTGCTTCCGGCGGGATATCGGGCGATCCCCAGGAACCCTGGTTCCCCCGGGGGGCACGACTGCCCGGTCGAAAGCGGCTGAGAGTGACCTCTTTAATATAGGCGGCATTCCGGTGAAGCAATCACGCGGGCGGCCAGCTTAGGGCAATTCTTGCCGGGGCGGCAGAAATGACGGGGTCGCGGCAGACCTCATAGCGGCCGCGCCGATTTCGCAAGATTTTGATTTTACTATTGAAATTTCCATGAAGGGACGGTGGCCCGCTCCTTGCTCCTCTCCAGGCCGAAGATGTTTCCAAGGGGTCGCCTGTGGTCGGTCGGACGTCAGATGTCGTGGCAAGCGTGCAAGTCCAAAGCGCGCAGCAAAAGCCTACCCGGTCGCAAGCGGCGAAGGATAATTCCGCGACCGACTCCTTCGGCTCGATGGTCGACAGCAACACCCAGGCGATCAGCAACAAGGCAGCCTCGCAGGCGCAGGACAGCGCGCCGCGCCGGAGCGATGCGTCATCTTCGTCGTCCTCCTCGGACAGAGCTGCGCGCGACACGTCGTCCACGGATCAGTCGTCCTCGCAGAGCAAGGCGAGCGACGACGCCGACGCGTCCGCGCCCGCCAAGGACGATAGCAAGATCGACGACACGACGACCCATCCGGCCAAGGACGCCGGCAAGACCAAGGACAAGGTCGAGGCCTCCGACGCCAAATCGGCCGACAAATCCGACGAGACCAAGGGTGACAAGACCGACGGCACCGACACCGTCGTGGCCGCCGTCGATGCGGCGGCCGCCGTGGCGACCGATGCGACGCAAGTCGCCGTGCCCGATCCGAACGCGATCGTCGTTGCCGCACCGGTCGTGCCGGTCGATCCGAATGCGGCTGCGAACCAGGCCACCGGCTCCGCCTCACCGCTGACGATCGCCGCCGCCGGCCTCGCCGCCAGCGCCTCCACCGCGGCGCAGATCCAGGGCGCCAAGACCGATACCGCCACCGCGGGCGACAAGAGCGCCAAGACCGCGAGCGCGAAGATCGATGCGGACACCACGACCACGCTCGGCGAGACCGCGACCGGCACGAGCGAGGCCACCGCGACCGATGCGAAAGCCAATGGCGGCCTGATCGCCGCCGTGGACCAGGGCACGCCAAAGACCTCATTCAAGGCCGCGGCCACGGCGCAGGCCCAGACCGACATCTCCAATATCGGCCAGGATACCGGCAAGGCGAACGCCGCCACGCCGCAAGCAGCGGGCGCAGCGCCCCTCAACGCCGCCGCGCATCCCCAGGCCGCCAGGCCGCAGGCAGATGGCGGAGCGGCTGACGCGAAGGCGGCTGGCACCGAGCGTACCGCCGATGCGGCCCCTGGCGCATCCGCCGCGCACATTCATGCGGGACCGCAGGCGGCTGTCGCCGCGACGGATACCAGCGCACAAGCCGCCTCCGCCGTGCAGGCGCCGCTGACCAATACGACCTCGACCGCCACTGCATCGACCGCGACGCTCACCGCAACCGCGGCAACCAACACGGCGGTGCCGATCAGCGGCATACCGATCGAGATCGCGGCCGCCGTGCGCGCCGGCAAGTCCCGCTTCGACATCAGCCTCGATCCGGTCGAGCTCGGCCGCATCGACGTCCGCATCAATGTCGACCGCAACGGCCAGGTCACCTCGCATCTCACCGTGGAGAAGCCGGAAACGCTGCAAATGCTGCGTCAGGACGCGCCGCAATTGCAGCGCGCGCTCGACGATGCCGGTTTCAAGACCGGCAGCAACGGGTTGTCCTTCAGCCTGCGCGACCAGAATTCATCGGGCCAGAACTCCGGCCAGAACAACGACAATGGCGGCAATGCCCGCCGGCTGATCATCAGCGAGGACGAAACCGTTGCAGCGGCGCCCGTCGGGCGCGGCTACGGCCGCATGTATGGGCCGAGCAGCGGCGTCGACATCAGAGTGTAAGGAGTATTCGACATGGCCACCACGAATGCCGCCACCGCACCTTCCGTCGTCTCCGGGACGACCGACATCCCGAAATCCTCCTCGTCGAACTCGCTGAGCTCGACCACGGGATCGACGCTCGCCGGTAATTTCCAGACCTTCCTGACGCTGCTGACGACGCAGCTGCAGAACCAGAACCCGCTGGATCCGCTCGACACCAACCAGTTCACCCAGCAGCTGGTGCAGTTCGCCGGCGTCGAGCAGCAGCTCAAGACCAACGATTCGCTGTCCCAGCTCGTCACCCTGCAGCAGACCACGCAGGCGACCCAGGCGCTGGGCTTCGTCGGCAAGACCGCCCTGGTCGACGGCTCGACCGCGACCATGACGAAATCGTCGGCGACCTGGCATCTCAATGTGCCGACCGACTCGACCGTCGACATCACCGTCGCCAATGCCAGCGGCCAGACTGTGTTCACTGGCAAATATACCGCCGCCGCCGGCACCGACATCCCCTTCACCTGGAACGGCATGGGCAATGACGGCACGCAATGGCCTGACGGCAAGTACACGATCTCGGCCACGGGCAAGGATGTGGCGAACAACACCGTCGGCATCGCCGCGCAGGTGCAGGGCACGGTGTCATCGGTCGACCTGACCCAGTCGCCGCCGCTGCTCACCATCGACGGCGCCAGCTACACCCTGAGCCAGGTCAAGAGCATCATCGCCACCGGCAGCAATTGAGGGCTGGTGGGCCGTTACATATACGGTGTCATCCCGGCGAAGGCCGGGATCCATACCGCGTGATCTATCGATGAACCGCTGGTAGCAGTACCAAGAAAGACTTCCGAACTACGGGTCTTCGCCAAACTCCTCCCTGTGGTTATGGGTCCCGGCCTCCCGTGCGCAATTGCGCACTAGGCCGGGACGACGCCCGAAAGAGCGCGCGCAGGCCTCGTTCGTTAGTAAAGTATTTACGAAGTCCCCCTCGACTGGCCTGGACGCACCCGTCCCGCCGGCCGAGACGAGCCCGTTCCAGCCAGTTTCAACGAGAATTGTATTGAAGCCTTAGGCTTAGCGGATTTTTAAGCCGCGGGGCGTAGGGTTACGGCGTGAGTTCAGTGGTTGAGAGTTTGTGAGTACGCCATGACAGAACCCCATCGCCCGAGGGTAAAATACGTCATCGGGCCGGACGGCAGTCCGTTGACGATCGCGGATCTGCCTGCACCCGGCACCAAACGCTGGGTCATCCGCCGCAAGGCCGAGGTCGTCGCCGCTGTGCGCGGTGGACTTCTCTCCCTTGAGGAGGCCTGCAGCCGTTATACCCTGACGGTCGACGAATTCCTCTCCTGGCAGTTTTCCATCGACCAGCACGGTCTGGCGGGTCTTCGCACCACCCGCATCCAGCAATATCGCCAGTAAGCGATCCGGAAATCTGCAGCTTTTGACGAAAATCGGCCTCGCTCTGCGAGGCCGATTTTTCATGGTGTTAACTTTTGTCCGACCTCTTAACCGTCGTTAACCATATCGAAACCATCACCTAGGCAATAATTGCCCACTCGGCCTTTCCAGTGAAAGCGGCCGAAGCTGTTGGGGCGGTTGCTTGCAAGGTCTGGTCGACTTCCTGAAAGGTATCGGGGCCGCCCGATTCGGGGCAATGATCGCGGTCACCGCCGCGCTCATCGGCTTCTTCGCGTTCGTCATCATGCGCGTCACCACGCCGCAGATGACGACGCTGTTCACCGACCTCAGTGTCGAGGATTCCTCGGGCATCATCAAGGACCTGGAGCGCCAGGGCATCCAGTTCGAGATCCGTAACGAGGGCTCCATCATCATGGTGCCCAAGGACAAGGTCACGCGCCTGCGGATGAAGCTTGCCGAGGGCGGCCTGCCCAAGGGCGGCGGCGTCGGCTACGAGGTGTTCGACAAGTCGGACGCGCTCGGCACCACCTCCTTCGTCCAGAACATCAATCACCTCCGCGCGCTCGAAGGCGAGCTCGCCCGCACCATCCGCGCCATCGACCGCATCCAGGCTGCCCGGGTCCACCTGGTGCTGCCCGAGCGCCCGCTGTTCGCGCGCGAGGCGCCGGAGCCGTCGGCCTCGATCGTGGTCCGCGTCCGCGGCTCGCTGGAAGCCCAGCAGATCCGCGCCATCCGCCATCTCGTCGCCTCCGCCGTCAACGGGCTGAAGCCGCAGCGGGTCTCGATCGTCGACGAAGCCGGCCAGCTGCTGGCCGACGGCGCCGCGACCGATCCGGAGCAGGCGGTCGGCGACGAGCGCCGCATCGCCTTCGAGAAGCGGATGCGCAAGCAGGTCGAGGACATCGTCTCCTCCGTGGTCGGCTCCGGCCGCGCCCGCGTACAGCTCTCCGCCGATTTCGACTTCAACAAGGTCACCCAGACCTCGGACAAGTTCGATCCCGAAGGCCGCGTGCTGCGCTCGAGCCAGACCCGCGAAGAGCAGAGCATGACCGCCGACAACAACGGCCAGGTCACAGTCAATAACGAGCTGCCCGGCAATCAGCAGAACAACGGCGTCGCGGCCAAGGACCAGAGCAAGAAGACCGAAGAGACCAACAATTACGAGATCTCCCGCACCACCAAGACCGAAGTGACCGAGGCCGGCCGGGTCAACCGCATCTCGGTCGCGGTGCTGGTCGACGGCATCTATTCCAAGAACGACAAGGGCGAGCTGGCCTATCAGGACCGCACCAAGGAGCAGCTCGACCGCATCGCCGCGCTGGTGCGCTCGGCGATCGGCTTCGACCAGAAGCGCGGCGACCAGGTCGAGGTCATTAACCTCCGCTTTGCCGATGCGCCCTCCACCGCTCCGATCGGCGAACCTTCGGGCTTCCTCGGCATGCTCCAGTTCACCAAGGACGACGTCATGTACTTCGTCGAGCTCGGCGTGATGATGCTGCTCGGCCTGGTCGTGCTGTTCCTGGTGATCCGCCCGCTGGTCAAGCGCATCCTCGCCTCCGATGAAGTCGCCGCCGCCATCTCCGGCGTGCTGACGGGCCCCTCCGCTTCGGAAGAGGCCGCACCCGCCACCGGCCAGCCGCTGCTGCCGGGCGGCGCCGCCAGCGCCATCGACGTCGCCACCATTCAGGGCCAGGTTCACGCCCAGTCCGTTCATCGCGTCGGCGAGCTCGCCGAGCGCAACCCCAACGAAACCGTCGCCATCATCCGCCAATGGCTGACCGAACCCGCGAAATAACCAAGCCAAGTAACTTTGCCAAGTGAATCAAGAAGTGATCTGACATGGCCGCCAATCTGCAGAACGCCAACTCCAACGACATCACCAGCGTGATCTCCACGCTCGGTCAGCGCGCCGGCAACCGCGCGGGCGGCGCCAAGACCGCCGCGTTGGGCGGGCCGAAGCGTGCCGCGATCCTGATGCTGGCGCTGGGTGAGCAATATGGCGGCAAGATCTGGTCGCTGCTCGACGACGACGAGGTGCGCCAGCTCTCGCTGGAGATGTCGACACTCGGTACCGTCGAGGTCGACACCGTCGAGGACATGCTGCTCGAATTCGTCTCGCGCATGTCGGCCTCGGGCGCGCTGATGGGCAATTTCGACGCCACCGAGCGACTGCTCCAGCAATACCTGCCGCCGGAGCGCGTCAACGGCATTATGGACGAGATCCGCGGCCCCGCCGGCCGCAACATGTGGGAGAAGCTCTCCAACGTGCAGGAAGAGGTGCTCGCGAACTATCTCAAGAACGAATATCCGCAAACCATCGCGGTGGTGCTGTCGAAGCTGAAGCCGGAGCACGCCGCCCGCGTGCTCGGCATCTTCCCGGAGGAGCTCGCGCTCGACGTCGTCAACCGCATGCTGAAGATGGAAGCCGTGCAGAAGGAGGTGATCGAGAGCGTGGAGAAGACGCTGCGCACCGAATTCATGTCCAACCTGTCGCAGACCCGCCGTCGCGACGCCCACGAGGTGATGGCGGAAATCTTCAACAATTTCGATCGCCAGACCGAGACCCGCTTCATCACCTCGCTGGAAGAGGAGAACCGGGAATCGGCCGAGCGCATCAAGGCGCTGATGTTCACCTTCGACGACCTCGTCAAGCTGGACTCCGGCTCGGCCCAGACCCTGATGCGCAACGTCGACAAGGACAAGCTCGGTGTCGCGCTCAAGAGCGCCAACGAGGACGTCCGCAGCTTCTTCTTCGGCAACATGTCCTCGCGCGCGGCCAAGATGCTCCAGGACGACATGGCGGCGATGGGGCCGGTGCGCCTGCGCGACGTCGACGAGGCGCAGGCGCTGCTCGTCAACCTCGCCAAGGACCTCGCCGCCAAGGGCGAGATCATGCTGACCAAGAATCGCGCCGACGACGAGCTGGTGTACTGATGGGCGCTCCGGCAAAATTCCTGTTCGATACCGACTTCGCCGCGCCCGAGCGCTCGACGCGCGAGAAGGCCGCGACGGCGGCCGAGATCGCCCAGAAGATCGCGGAAGCCGAGGCACGCGCCTATCAGGACGGCTTTGCCGCCGGCCAGCGCGAGGCCAAGGCCGAGAGCGACCGCCGCGTTGCGCTCGCCATGGAGGAGATCAACATCGCGATCCGGGGCATCGCCTCCGGCATCGGCAACATCGAGTCCAAGATGGAGACCGAGGCGGTCGACGTCGCGGTCGCGGTGGCGCGCAAGCTGTGCGCCGACCTGGTCGCCGCCGAGCCGCTCGGCGAGATCGTCGCACTTGTCAAGGACTGCTTCTCGCATCTGGTGGCGACGCCGCATCTCGTCGTCCGCATCAACGACGCGCTCTACGACGCTGCGCGCGACAAGTTCGAGCGGCTCGCCAAGCAGAGCGGCTTCGAAGGCCGGCTGGTCATCCTGGCCGAGCCGGAGATTGCCACCGGCGACTGCCGGATCGAATGGGCCGATGGCGGCGTCGTGCTGGAGCGCGGCGCCATCGCAGCCAAGATCGACGACATGGTCGGACGCTATATCGCGTCCCGCAGGGGGAATTAAGCCATGAGCGACACCGACGGACAGGTCCCGCTGCCCGATCTCAACGGCCCGATGCCGCCTGCCGGCACCGACGTCGGCTACAACGAGGACGAATATGCGGCGCGCGTCGCCGCCGACCTCGAAGCCGTGTTCGACGTGCCGGTGCAGGTCTCGGCTGTGCTCGGCCGCTCCAAGATGGATGTCGGCGAGCTGTTGAAGCTCGGGCCCGGCACCGTGCTCGAGCTCGACCGCCGCGTCGGCGAGGCCATCGACATCTACGTCAACAACCGTCTCGTCGCCCGCGGCGAGGTGGTGCTGGTCGAGGACAAGCTCGGCGTGACCATGACCGAAATCATCAAGACCGAACGCGGCTAGCGAACACACGGGAATGACGCGCGGCAGCGCGACCAGACGGACAGGAGACTGACATGCGGCTTCTCATCGTTGGCACATTGAAGGGCCAGCTCACCACCGCCACCAAGATCGCGATGGAGAACGGCGCCACCGTGACCCATGCCGAGGATCACGAGCAGGCGATGCGCGTCTTGCGCGGCGGCAAGGGTGCCGACCTCCTGCTGGTCGACGTCGCGCTCGACATCCGCGACCTCGTGATGCGGCTGGAGGCCGAGCACATTCACGCCCCGATCGTCGCCTGCGGCATCACCAACGATGCCCGCGCCGCGGTCGCCGCGATCCATGCCGGCGCCAAGGAATACATCCCGCTGCCGCCGGATCCGGAGCTGATCGCCGCGGTGCTGGCTGCCGTTGCCAATGATTCCCGCGAGCTGGTCTGTCGCGACGAGGCGATGGCCAGGGTGATCAAGCTCGCCCAGCAGATCGCGGGCTCCGACGCCTCGGTGATGATCACCGGCGAGTCCGGCACCGGCAAGGAAGTGCTGGCCCGCTACGTCCACACCCGCTCGGCACGCGCCAAGCGCCCGTTCATCTCGATCAACTGCGCCGCGATCCCCGAGCATCTGCTGGAATCCGAACTGTTCGGCCACGAGAAGGGCGCCTTCACCGGCGCGGTCGCCCGCCGTATCGGCAAGTTCGAAGAGGCGACCGGCGGCACGCTGCTGCTCGACGAAATCTCGGAGATGGACGTCCGCCTGCAATCCAAGCTCTTGCGCGCCATCCAGGAACGCGTGATCGACCGCGTCGGCGGCACCAAGCCGGTGCCGGTGGACATTCGCATCATCGCGACCTCGAACCGCAACCTCGCTGAAGCCGTGCGCGAAGGCACGTTCCGCGAGGATCTGCTGTTCCGCCTCAACGTCGTGAATTTGAAGATCCCGCCGCTGCGCGAGCGTCCCGCCGACATCCTCGAGCTCGCCCAGCACTTCGTGAAGAAATATGCCGAGGCCAACGGCGTGCCGCTACGCCCGATCTCGGCGGAGGTGCGCCGCGTGCTCTCCAGCAACCGCTGGCAGGGCAACGTTCGCGAGCTCGAAAACACCATGCATCGCGCCGTGCTGATGGCGCAGGGCGACGAGATCGGCCCCGACGCGATCATCACGCCCGACGGCGACCGCCTCGACCTCGCCAAGACTGCACCGGCGGTGGCGCATGCCACGATGGCCGCCGAGCAGGTGACGCGGGCGCTTGTGGGGCGCACGGTCGCCGATGTCGAGCGCGACCTGATCCTGGAGACGCTGAAGCACTGTCTCGGCAACCGCACCCATGCCGCCAACATCTTGGGGATTTCGATCCGCACGCTGCGCAACAAGCTCAACGAATACGCCGACGGCGGCATCCCGATCCCGCCAGCGGGCACACCGGGTGAATATCCGCGCGTGCCGATCGGGGCGTGAGGCGGCCACGCTGATCGAGAATGCAGATGCCCGGGCCAGTCCCGGGCATTTTGTTTTCAAGGCAACCTGCGTCGCACTCTCAGTGTCGTCCTGGCGAAAGCCAGGACCCATTACCCCAGGGAGAAGTTTGGCGAAGATTAGTCGTCCGGTACACCTACCGCCCATACTCGAGAGGCTCCGCGGTATGGGTCCTGGCTTTCGCCAGGACGACACTGAGGAGGCACTACGCGTCCCAATCCATAGCGCGCAACATGGCCGCACCGCATCCGGCGACTAGGTCGCGGCAGCGCGAGGCTCTATAACCCCCGTGAGAACCACACGGGGATAAACATGTCTGAAGCTCAAATCACGGATTGGCTGGCGTCGCAGCGGCAAGCGATGATCGATCTGCTCCGCGAGGTCGTGAACATCGATTCCGGATCCTACGACAAGGAAGGCGTCGATGCGGTCGGTGCGCGGTTCGAGCGGCATTTTGCCGAGCATGGCATTCCGTACCGGCGCGAGGAAAACGACAGCTTCGGCGATGCGATCCATGCCGAGGTGGCCAAGCCCGGCAGCAACGAGAAGCCGGTGCTGTTGATGGGACATCGCGACACCGTGTTCGGTAAGGGCGAGGCCGGGCGGCGTCCATTTACGATTCGAGATGGCCGCGCCTATGGACCCGGCGTTGCCGACATGAAGTCCGGGCTCGTCATGAACGTGTTCGTGGCGACCGCCTTCCACAAATTCGGCGGCAATCCGCATCCGATCAAGCTGCTGATCACCTCGGACGAGGAGATCGGCTCGCCCTCCTCGCGGCCGGTGATCGAGCGCGAAGGAGGCGCCGCGCGCGCCGTGTTCAATTCGGAGCCGGGCCGCCCCACCGGGAACGTCGTCACGGGGCGCAAGGGCGGCATCTTCATGCATCTTGCCATCACCGGTAAAGCCGCGCATTCCGGCGCCAATTTCGCCGCCGGCGTCAGCGCGATCGGCGAGCTCGCGCACAAGATCGTGCAGATCCACGAGCTGACCAATCTCGACAAGGGCATCACGCTCAATGTCGGCCTGGTCTCGGGCGGGCAATCCGTCAACACCACGGCGCCTTACGCGGAAGGCCAGATCGACCTGCGCTATGTCGATCCCGCAGACCGCGCGACGGTGATGGCCGCGATCGAGCAGATCGTCGCGACGTCCTACGTGCCGGGTACCAGCGTGACGCTGACGATCAAGGGCGAGTTCGTGCCGGTGGTGCAGAGCGCGGAGTCGAAGGCGCTGTTCGAAGGCTATCAGGCCGCCGCAAGAGAGGTCGGCCTTACCACGCTCCAGGGTGAGTTCTCCGGCGGCTGCGCTGATTCCGGTTTCACCGCCGCCGTGGGCACGCCGACCATCTGCGGCCTCGGGCCGGTCGGCGGGCTCGCGCACACGCCGGAGGAATATCTCGAGCTCGACAGCATCGTGCCGCGCGCACAGGCGCTGGCGTTGGCGATTTTAAGGGGGTGAACGCAGGTGTCGTAGGGTGGGCAAAGGCGCACTTGCGCCGTGCCCACCATTTGTCTTCGCTGGATAGAAGTGGTGGGCACGCTTCGCTTTGCCCACCCTACGAGACCTAGGAGGTCCTACGAATAACTCGGCGCGTCGGGCTTGCGGAAGATGTGGATGGGATCGCCCGGCACGATCGGCTGGCCGCTGAACATCGCATAGGCATAGAGCGCGAGATAGGCGATCGCGAGCGCGCCGATAGCGTAGAAGGCCCAGGTCGCAACGCGCTTCATCGATCCGCTCCATTGCCGTCCCGGCGGAAGGCTCAGGCGCTTCTAGAGCGATGACGGGAAAAAGGCCAGCCTGTGGGCCGCCGGCCAGCGGCGATCAAATGCCGCGCCGGGCGCGCGCGGGAACGCTGACGTCGGCGAGCCTGGCCGCATCTTCGTCCTGGTCGACTGCCACATATTGCCCATGCCAATAGGCCAGCGCGGCGGTGCGGGTCGAGCTCCTGATATCCCTGACACGGCCGATGACGATGCCGTGCGAGTGACGCTCGATGATCTCCTCGACCTCGCAGTCGAACGCCGAGAGCGCGCCCACCAGCAGCGGAACACCCGAAACTGATGTCACCCATTGGGCGCCTGCAAAGCGGTCGGCGCCCTTCAGTCCGCCCTTGCCGGCAAAACGTTCGGCGACATCGAGCTGGTCGGCATTGAGGATGTTCACGCCGAAGGCACTGTGGCGACGGATCAATGGAAAGGACGAGGCGTCCCTGTTGATGCTGACCAGCAGTGTCGGCGGTTCGACTGATAGCGAGGTCACCGAGGTCACCGTCATGCCGGTGATGTCCCTGCCCCGCCCGGCGGTGATGACGCTGACGCCGCCGGTGAGGTGGCGCATAGCGCCGCGGAAATCGGCGGACGAGACAGGGATTTCGGTCATAAGATCGCGGGGCACTACATTCATGGCGTTGCTCCCCGAAATGGGGGTTCTCTGTATTTAGGTACGATCGTCCGCCGATAACAGGTGACTCAGGATCGAGCCTTCGAGCCCCGCAAGCTCGGCCGAACCGCGCTGGCGAGGCCGGGCCGCGTTAACCGTGACGTCATGGGCGATCCGGCCCTCCTCGATCACCAGCACCCGGTCGGCCAAGGCGACCGCTTCGGCGACGTCATGGGTCACCAGGATCGCGGTAAAGCCCTGGTCGCGCCAGACGCGCTCCAAGAGACGCTGCATCGAGATTCGGGTCAAAGCGTCCAGCGCGCCGAGCGGCTCGTCGAAGGCGAGCACGCGCGGGCGGGAGACCAGCGCGCGGCCAAGCGCGACGCGCTGTTTCTGGCCCCCCGACAGCACCGAGGGCCACTGGTCGCGCTTGTCGGCAAGGCCAACTTCGGTCAGCGCCTTCTCGGCGCGCGCATGCGCATCGCCCGAGGCGCGATCGCGGCCAAGGCCGACCTCGACATTGGCGAGCACGCGCGCCCAGGGCAGCAGCCGCGGCTCCTGGAACATGACGCGGATGTCCTCGGGCTGGATATCCTGGCCGAAGCTGATGCTGCCGGCGTCGATCTTCTCCAGGCCGGCGATGAGCCGCAGCAGTGTGCTCTTGCCACAACCGCTCTTGCCGACGATGGCGACGAACTGGCCGGCGGGGATGTGCAGATCGATGCCGCGCAGCACCTCGTTGTCGCCGAAGGATTTGCGCAAGCCACGGATGCTGAGCGGCAGGCCGGCGGTCGTCGTCGGGCGCTCCTCGCGCACCACACGGGCGTGCGGCGCGAAATTGGCGCGGCTGGCGAGCTCGGTTTCCGGAAGGGAGATACGAAGCGCTGTCTGCATGGGATTCCCAGTATTTCTGCTCAACGTTTCTGGAAGGCGGGGTGCCAGGAAAGTGTCAGGCGCTCCAGCACGCGGGAGGCGCTGTCGGCGAGCTTGCCGAGCAGGGCGTAGATCAGGATCGAGAGCACAACGACGTCGATCAGCATGAACTCGCGCGCCTGCATCGCCATGTAGCCGAGGCCCGACGAGGCCGCGATGGTCTCGGCGACGATCAGGGTCAGCCACATGATGCCGAGCGCGAAGCGGATGCCGACGAAGATCGAGGGCAGCGCGCCCGGGAAGATCACCCGGCGAAACAATTCGCCATCGGTCATGCCGTAGATGCGGCCCATCTCAATCAGCTGCGGATCGACGGTGCGGATGCCGTGCAGCGTGTTGAGATAGATCGGGAAGAACACGCCCAGCGCCACCAGGAACAGCTTTGCGCTCTCGTCGATGCCGAACCAGAGGATGACCAGCGGGATCAGCGCCAGATGCGGCACGTTGCGCACCATCTGGAGCGTGGTGTCGGTCAGCTTTGCCGAGAGCTGCGACAGGCCGTTGGCGAGCCCGAACGCGAAACCGATGCTGCCGCCGATCAGAAAGCCGATCGAGGCGCGCCAGAACGAGACCCAGATGTTGCGAACGAGCTCGCCGGAGAGCAGCAGCTTCCAACCTGCGAGCACGACGTCGCTCGGCGCCGGCAGCACCCGGGTCGGCACGAAGCCGGTGACGCTCGCGACCTGCCAGATCGCGATGATGGCGAGCGGCACGATCCACTGGATCAGGCCGTCGACCCGCGGCAAACGAATGCCGCGCGGAAGCGAAATGCTGTCGATCAGGCTCATGACTGCGACACCCGGTGCTGCGGACGGAAATCGCTGCCGACCGTTTCGCCGAAAGGACCGCCGTTGAAGTGCAGCTTCGTCACGTTTGAGGGTTGCTCCAGCGAGAGCAGCGGGAATACCAGCTCGGCGAAGCGATAGGCTTCCTCCAGATGCGGGTAGCCCGACATGATGAAGGTGTCGATGCCGAGGTCCTGATACTCCCTGATACGGGCCGCGACGGTCTGAGCGTCGCCGACCAACGCGGTACCGGCGCCGCCGCGCACGAGGCCGACACCGGCCCACAGGTTCGGCGCGATCTCGAGTTGGTCGCGTTTGCCGCCATGAAGCTGGGCCATGCGCTGCTGGCCGACGGAGTCCATGCGGGCAAAGTTCTTCTGCGCCAGCGCGATGGTGTCGTCGCTGACATGCTTGATCAGCTCGTTCGCGGCACGCCAGGCCGTTTCATTGGTTTCGCGGACGATCACGTGAAGGCGGATGCCGAAGGAGAGCTTTCGCCCACGCGCTGCGGCGACATCCCTCACCTTCGCGATCTTCTCGGCCACCAGCGCCGGCGGCTCACCCCAGGTGAGATATTTGTCGACGGTATCGACGGCGACGTCGATGCCGGCATCGGACGAGCCGCCGAAATAGAGCGGCGGACGCGGCGACTGCACGGGAGGAAACAGCAACTTGCCGCCCTCGATATGGATGTGCTTGCCCTCGACATTGACCGTCTTTCCGGCGAGCAGGTCGCTATAGACGCTCAGGAACTCGCGGGTGACCTCGTAGCGCTCGTCATGGCCGAGGAAGATGCCGTCGCCCTTGTTCTCGACGGGATCACCGCCGGTGACGACATTGACGAGAAGCCGGCCGTTCGAGATGCGATCGAGCGTCGCGGTCATGCGCGCGGCGACACTCGGCGCTTGCAGGCCGGGGCGAACGGCGACGAGGTAGCGCAGCCGCTCGGTGAATGGCGCGACGCTGGAGGCGACGATCCAGGAATCCTCGCAAGACCGCCCGGTCGGCAGCAGCACGCCGAAATAACCGAGCTGATCGGCGGCCTGTGCGATCTGGCGCAGATAGTTGAAATTGACCTCGCGGCCGCCGATGCCGGTGCCGAGATAACGGCCGTCGCCGTGGGTCGGCAGGAACCAGAGGATGTTGGCGTTCGCTTGCTTGCTCATCTTGCTGCTCATGTTCCTGGTTTGCGCGCCACGTCGGAAATCTTGATTGCCTTCGGGATCAGACCTAGCGCGAAGAACGCGTCGGCGACCTGCTGCTGGTCGGCGATGACGGCATCCGTGATCGGCTTGATGCCGTAGGACTGCCGCTTCAGCGCGACCTCGACCACGGGGACCGAGAGGCCGATCGACGGCGCCAGCTGCTCGGCCACCACATGGATGTCGCCCTTGGCCCAATCGTCGACAGTGCTGAGCTCGGCGAGCACGGCGTCGACGATCTTCGGATTGGCTTCGAGAAATTTCTTGGAGGAGAAATAGAACTGGTAATTGGCGACGATGCCGGTGCCGTCGGCGAGCGTGCGCGCACCGGTGGCCGCCTCCGCCGCGGCCTGGAACGGATCCCAGATCACCCAGGCATCGACCGCGCCGCGCTCGAAGGCGGCGCGCGCGTCGGCCGGCGCCAGGAACACCGGCTCGATCTCGGAATACTTCACGCCCGCCTTCTCCAGCGCCTTGACCAGGAGGTAGTGGACGTTGGAGCCCTTGTTGAGCGCGACCTTCTTGCCCTTGAGCTCAGTGACCGATTTCAGCGGGCTATCCTTCGGCACCAGGATCGCCTCGCCCTTCGGCGCCGGCGGCTCATAGGCGACATACTGGATCGGCGCGCCGGCGGCTTGCGCAAAGATCGGCGGGGCTTCGCCGGTGTTGCCGAAATCGATCGCGCCGACATTGAGCGCTTCGAGCAGCGGCGGACCCGACGGGAATTCGGTCCACACCACCTTGTAGCCGTCGGCGGCAAGCTTCGGCTCCAGCGTGCCCTTGCTCTTGAGCAGCACCAGCTTGCCGTATTTCTGGTAGCCGATGCGGACCACTTTATCCTGTCCGTAGGACGTGCCGACCGCGGCGGCGACGATGCCGATCGACAGCACGATGGCCGCGATCAGACGCTGAATGATACGCCTCATGTTCAAACCCTTTTGGATGGGAAGGCTGGTCGGCACGATCAGGCTGCCGGGTTGCGCCAGACGATGTCGCGGATGACGATCGGCTTCGGGATCAGGCCGAGTTTGTAGAAGCGGTCGGCAACGCCCTGCTGGGTCGCAACGATGTCGTCGGTGACGGGCCCGACCACGAAGTTCGCGCGATTGGCCGCGACGGTCTGAATGTCCAGCGGGACGCCGGTGATCGCGGCGAGCGATTTGGCGACCTCGTCGCGGTGCTGTTCGGCCCATTTACCCGCCGCGGTCGTCACATCGACGATCTGTTGCAGGACCGCCCTGTGGTTCTTCGCGAATTCGCGATTGGCGATGTAGAAGGAGTTGGTCCTGGTGACGTCGCGCGAATTGATCAGGATGCGGCCGCCCTGCTTGGTCTCGCCGATCGCAAAGTAAGGATCCCAGATCGCCCAGGCCTCGATGCTGCCATTGGCAAAGGCAGGCCCGGCATCCGGCGGCGTGAGATAGACCGGCGTGATGTCGGCATAGGTGAGGCCCGCCTTCTCCAGGGTCTGCAACACGATGTTGTGCGCGCTGGAGCCCTTGGTGAAGCCGACGCGCTTGCCCTTGAGATCAGCGATGGAGCGGATCGGCGAATCCTTAGGCACCAGGATGCCCTGGCCGTTGGTGATGGGCTGGCCCGCAGCATAGACGATCGCGGCGCCCGCGGCCTGGGCGAACACCGGCGGGGAATCGCCGACCGCGCCGAAATCGACGCTGCCGACATTCATGGCTTCCATCATCGGCGGGCCCGAAGAGAACTCGATCCATTTCACGTCGATACCTTGCGGCGTGAAATGTTTTTCCAGCGCGGCCTGCTGGCGCGCGATCACCAACACGCCGGTCTTCTGGTAGCCGATACGAATTTCCTTCACCGCGCCTTGCGCGTTGGCGCGGGACGCGAACGCCGCTGTGGCCGCAGTTCCAACGGAAAGCTTCAGAAAGTCCCGACGCTGCATTCAACACTCCCGGCCGCACCTAGCCGTCATTCATTCGCGTGTATCGAATGATGGTGCGGCTTGTCGGAGGTGTCGAGACGTGCGGAGAAATAGCGATACGAGCACTGCGCGCGAGGCGGCGCGCATGATCAATCTTTCAATCGGGGAAGCGAATGCAGGTCGAATTTTTTCTGCACGCGAATGTGACAATCGCACGCCCCGGTAAGAAAGTGCGAAAACAACCCCATGCACAGTAGCCAACGTCTTGCTTCAACACGGATTTCTTATTTTACGAAATTTCGTTTGACGCGTCGGGCAAAACAGTGGCATTATGTCATCGTCGCGGACTAGGAGCCGTGTGGCGCGAAGCTCCATGCACCACCTCCACCGTCATTCCCCGCGAAAGCGGGGAATCCAGTCTCCCAGAGGCGTCAATGCTTCACACAACCGCCGCGGCGTACTGGATCGCCCGATGACACCGCAGTTGAGGCAACCGCTTGCGTCCCGTTGGCGCGAAGCGCAGATACATTGCAGGCTAATTCCACCTCATCGGCAGATTGAGCAGCCCACGGAACGCCCAGCCGCCGAACCGCGCCGGCTCGTCGTCAGCCAACTCAAGCTCTTTCGCCCGCGCGAACACGGTCGGCAGCGCGACGTCGGCGATCATGGCGCGGGAAGCCCAGGCGCCGGCGCAGAAATGCGGGCCGGCGCCAAAGGCGACGCTCTTCGACGTGTCTCGTCTCACGTCAAACTGGTCGGCACGCTCAAAATGCTTCTCGTCGCGATTGGCCGAGCCGAACATCAGGAACACGCGCTCATCGAGCTCGAATGAGACGTCGCGGATGCTCCAAGGTCTCGCGATGCGGCGCGGCGACATGCCGATCGGCGAGATCCAGCGGGCGTATTCCTCGAAGGCCTGGAGCCAGGACACCTCGCCCCTGCGCACGAGATCGAGCTGGTCGGGATGGGTGAGCAGCGCCCAGACCGTGCCGGCGATGGCCTTGCGCGGCTCGTTCTGGCCGCCTGAGATCGCCAGCTTGACGTTGGCGCGCACGCTCTCCATGGGCATGCCGGAGGCGAGGAGCACGCCGAGGATGCTCTGGTCGGGATTTTTGCGCATCACCGGCAGGATGTCGTCGATCGCGGTGTCGATGCCTGACGTCGCGGCATGGCAGCGCGCCTCGACCGCGGGATCGCCGGCATAGTTGGCGATGCCCTCGATCATGCCCTGCGACCACGCATCCATGTCCTGGAAACCGATATTGGTGAGGCCGGTGATCGACTTCAGGCATTCGCCGGAGAACGGCAAGGCGAAGTCGCGCATGAAATCGATGCGCCCGGGTTCGATCGCGTCGATGATGCGGTCGGCATGGGCCTGGAACTGCGCCGTCCAGTGCGCCTTCACCGTCTTCGGCGACACCGTCGGAAACATCGCGCGGCGCTCGACCTGATGCGCCTCGCCGTCCTTGCGCATCATGTTGTGGCCCATCAGCCGGTTCATCAGGCCTGCCGGCTGGTGCGAGGAGAACACGTCGATCTGCTTCTCGGAGATCGAGATGTCGTCGCGGCTCGTCAGCAGCGTCGAGCCGAGCTGCGGCACGAAGGCGATCGGCGCCTCCTTGCGCATTTCCGCGAGCATCGGATAGGGATCGGCCCAGAATGTATCAGGGTCAATGTCGATGCGCGGCGCGCTGCTCAAGGCGGTCTCCCCTGGATTCTGGTTTGTTCCAGGCCAGACTACCGAACTCCGCGGCCGGCGTCTGTCCCTAGCGATAGGGACGGACTGAGTTACTGGGCCTCGGCGATCCTCGGTCCAGATGACGGCATCTGCGCATTGGCTGCCAAGGGCCGGTTCGTCGGCGATGCCGGGTCCGGCGATCGGTAAGCGGCGTCGGGCGGCGCTCCCTGGGATGGTCGACGGGCAGCGATTGCCGGAAGCACGATCACTTTCGCCCCGACCTTCACCCGCTCATAAAGGTCCACGACGTCCTCATTGGTCAGCCGGATACAGCCGGACGAAACCCGCTTCCCGATCGTATCGGGCTTGTTGGTGCCGTGAATTCTATATTCGGTCTCGCCGAGATACATCGCCCGCGCGCCGAGCGGGTTGCCGGGACCGCCTGCCATGAACCTCGGCAGATAAGGCTGACGCGAGACCATCTCCGCAGGCGGATGCCAATCCGGCCATTCTGCTTTGCGGGCCACAGTCTGTTCACCGGACCATGTGAAACCTTCGCGGCCGACACCGATGCCGTAGCGCATCGCTTGCCTGTCGTTCAGAACGAAATAAAGGAAAGTGTTTCCGGTATCGATGATCACGGTGCCCGGCGTCTGATGGCTGGCGTAGTCAACCACCTGCCGGACAAGTGCTCCGGGACCGTCAGCGGCTTTTGGTGGTTCGACCAGAGGCGCCGGAGCCGGAATCGGAGCCGGAGCAGGAGCCGGCGCTGCCGCCGCTGCGCGAACTGGAGTTGCCACGTAAACCGGAGTTGACGACGCCTGGGCTTGTTGCGCGGCCGGTTTTCGTATCGGTTGCACGCTCGTCGGGCGAGACAGCAAACTGTACCCCACCACGGCGACGGCCACGGCGCCAATCGCGACTCTCGCGACCATTGGTATCGCGAGCGTCTCTGCCTTTCCACGTTTCGCCCGCTTACCCATATCTTTCCCCAGGTCACTGTGCCTGGAAGAGGTACCCAGCAAAATTTAAGAAACTTCGAAGCGATGTCGCTCAGACTGAAACCGTCAGCGATGGTTAACGCCGAATCCTTGTTCGGCAGCATCAAAATCGGGAGTACCGCTCGATATTCAGGTCCCGACGTGGACGACGCGCTTCTCATCGCGAAACGAGTCGAGGTCCGGCGGAGCGGACACGCTACGCCCCTTCATCGACGGCGGCTTCAGGTCAAAGGGCGACGATCACGACGGGCGGGCTGCGTATCCGCTTTGCTCTCGGAAGCAGATATCGCGGACTTGGAGTACCCGTCAGTTCAGGCTGCGGGGACCCGCAAGCAGGCGCAGCACGATCGCGAACAGTTCATTCTGCGAGGAGATGCCGAGCCGCTCATAGGCGCGCTTGCGATAGGTCAGGGTCGAATGCAGGCTGATGCCGAGCCCTTTCGAGATCGCCTCGGAGCTGTAGCCTGCGAGGATGTGCCGGCAGACCTCCTGCTCGCGCGGGGTGAGCCCGGCAAGCGGCGCGCGCGTCGCGAACAAGGCAGCTAAAGACTGATCGGGCGTTGCGGTCTGCTGAAAATGACGCGCGACGCTGGCGCCGATCGCCGGTGCAATCGCCCAAAGCCGCTCGCGCTGCGCGGCGCTGAATCGGCCTTGCGCGGCGATGCGGTAGAAATTGACGTAGAAGCAGGTGTCGTCGACCCAGATCGCGGTCGCGCATTTGTCGACGATGCCGGAATCCTGGAAGAAGATTTTCCGGTAGCGCGCCCCATACATGCGCGGCGCGAACGCGGGCAGCATGATCGGCGCGCCGCTCTCGCGTTCGAACAGCGCATCGCGGTTGGGATCGGATTCGTGGAAATGTCCGGCATAGGCGGCGCCGAGATCACCGCCGATCGGGATTTTGCCGGCATCGAGCAGGCAGCGCGCAGCGCCGGCGCGGCTCAACGCGAACACCATGCAATGGCCGACATCGGCCTGCCGCCGCAGAGTGTCGATCAGCACATTTGGAAAATCGGAGCGGCCGATGGCGAGCACCGTCGACGTGACATCGCCACCCACTGGATGTGCAGGCACCGCCTGAGACCGCATCGCTCTCTCCCTAGCGCTTTGTGCCGATTTTACCAGCAACTGCGATAGGTCGAAAGGCTGCAACGGGGTCAAAAACTGCCATGGACCAAGGCCGATATAGTGTCCGCGATGGGTCCAGAGGTGTAAGTGGTAACGGCCGGTAATCTAGGCGCTGGTTGCAGCGAACTCACCCGTTCCGCCGCGAGGAACGATCGCATCAGCCCCGCTTTATTCGTCAGCATCATCAGAGTTTGAAGCGGTTTGCGGCATCTGGGCCGCCAACCGAAGGACCCGGTAATGCGCATCCTTCTCGTTGGGGGTACGGGGCTTATCGGATCGGCAATCCACGCCAGGCTGTCCGCCGAAGGGCATGAATGCGTATTGGTGTCGCGTCATGCGGCGGCACCCGAAGCGCACCACATCGCCCTCGATATTGCTCGAACCACCGATGCTTCGACATGGAAGAGCCTTCTTGCAGGCGTCGATGCCGTCATCAACGCGGCGGGTGCCCTGCAGCAGTGCGGCGCTTTATGCGGCCTGCGAAAGCGCGGGCGTCCGCCGTGTGATCCTGTTCTCGGCGATCGGCAGCAATCGCGATGCCCTGACCGATTTTTCCCGCACCAAACGGGACGGCGAAGCCGCCTTGATGGCGCGGGACCTCGATTGGGTCGTGCTGCGGCCTTCGGTCGTGGTGGGCCGGGCCGCCTATGGTGGCAGCGCGCTGTTGCGAGGGCTGGCATCACTACCGGTTCTACCGGTCATGCCGGACACGGCGGCGATCCAACCGGTGCATCTCGACGACGTCGTCGACACGGTTGTGTTCTTCCTGCAACCCGGCACGCCTTCCCGCCTTGCGCTTGATCTGGCCGGTCCGCGGCGGATGGCCTTCAGCGACGCGGTCGCGCTGTTTCGCTCTTGGCTGCGCTGGAGGCCGGCTTACCGCCTGCACCTGCCGTCCTGGGCGGCTTCGGCAGCCTATCGCGGCGGTGACGTTGCGCAGATGCTGGGCTGGGCAACGCCGGTCAACGCGACGGCACAGGGCGAGATGCGGCGCGGCGCGACCGGTGATCCCGAGCCCTGGCGTCAGGTCACCGGCATGATGCCGCGCGATCTCGAAGTCGCGCTCAAACGCGAACCCGCCTCGGTGCAGGAACGCTGGTTTGCACGGCTCTATGTGCTCAAGCCGCTGGTATTCGGCGTCTTCGGCCTGTTCTGGATCGCCACAGGCATCATCTCGCTCGGCCCGGGCTGGGAAATTGGCATGTCGTTGCTCCGGGAAGGCAGGCTGCAAGAACAGTTCGCGGCCCTCACCGTCATCGCCGGCGCACTCGCCGACATCGTCATCGGCCTTGCGATTCTTTGGCGGCCTCTGAGCCGCTATGGGCTGTGGGCAGCACTGATCATCTCGCTCACCTATGTCGTGATCGGTACGACACTGGTGCCGCGGCTGTGGGCCGATCCGCTCGGACCAATGCTGAAGATCTGGCCGGTGCTGATGCTCAATCTGGTCGCCATGGCGATCCGAGAGGATCGCTGATGCTCTATTTCCTTGTGAAGATGGTGCACATCATCGGTGCTGCGGTCCTGCTCGGCACCGGTGCCGGCATCGCCTTCTTCATGCTGGTGGCGCATCTACGCGGTGACCCGCGCGAGATCGCGGGGGTCGCGCGGACGGTCGTGCTGGCCGACTTCCTGTTCACGGCGAGTGCCGTGATCCTGCAGCCGATCACCGGCACATGGCTCGCTTGGTCGAGCGGGTATTCCCTTGGCGATGGCTGGATTGCGGCATCCATCGCACTCTATGTGGTGACCGGCGCCTTCTGGCTGCCTGTCGTGTGGCTGCAGGTGCAAATGCGCGACCTTGCCGTCCGTGCGGTCGAGACCGACGCCAAACTGCCCGCCGAGTATGACCGTCTCTTCCGATGGTGGTTCGCCTTCGGATTTCCGGCGTTCGCAGCGGTGCTGGCTATCTTCTGGCTGATGATCACCCGCCCAGCCATTCCATACTGGGACTAGATTGACGCGCCTCTTCAGAGCCTCGCTGTCCGGGACGTGCACTGCCTCTTCCACGTGAGATTTTCAGCCCACCGGGCCCAGTGTCCAATCGTCCCCAGAAAGCGGGCTGACCCTCACGTCCTTAATGACTCCGCGCTCCAGGCTCGGATCGAAATGGCGCATCGTGCGCTCGTTGAAGTCAATGATGCGGCCGGGCCTGAGTGGTCCGACGTCATTGATCTTGACGATGACCTTCTTGCCTGCGGCCTCGACGAGAGCATATTTCGGCCTCACACCAAATTGGACCCCACCAAATTTCCGGCGCAAGCTTGTCTTGATGGCAGCCGTCCAGGCAGAGGGATCATAACGCTCGCCAGACGCTGTGCGCGGACCGCCCTCCTCCTTGCCGGGTTTGAATGGATTGTACATGGATGCGGCGCCTACGACCGCATTCCCAGAGACGGCATCGACATCGACGACGGCATTTGAGTGACCCCCACGCGTTTCACTTCGAGCAACGGTAACAGAAACGGCAAGCGCAAGCAGGGCGCCGCAAATTGCGGCGCTCGAGCGGAACAGCATCATAACTCCTGTGATTTTTTCGTCGTCCGGTTCCCGGCACCGCAAACAGGCGCAAGCGAACGCGGGAGCGTTCACGAAACTTGCGCCGATGTTTTGCGGATTCGCGCCAACCCCTTGGCTATGGAACCGTTGTGTGAACCAGGGCGGTTCCCACGCAGTGTTTTAAGTTGTCACCGACTAAGACAGAGATTGCGTCAGCAACATGACTTAACGAACGGCCTATTCCGCGGCCGCCTTCACCGGGGCGACGTTGATCGCGAGCTTGCCGTAGCGATCCGTAAAAGCCTGGGTGTCGATCTCTTCCAGCTCGATCTCGCCGCTCATCACGCCCTGTTTCCACGCCGCCTGCGCCGGATCGTTCTGGAACTCGGGCATCACCTCCCGGCCGAACAGCTCCAGCGATTCGCAGATGTGCTCGTGGCTGTTCTTGCCGGCCTGGTTGAGCAGGATCACTTGGTCGATATGTGAAGACTGGAATCGCTTCAGCTTCCTGCGGATGGTCTCGGGCGAGCCGATCAGGCCGCCGCGCAAGGCCGCCTCCTGCGCCTCGGGATTGTCGCGCTTCCACTTGTTGTACTCGTCCCACATGTTGACGGTGCCGGGCGCAGGCCGCTGGCGGTTCTGCGAGGCGCCGTAGAAGCGCAGCGCGAACTGGAAGAAGGTGGCGCCGTCGGCGCGGGCACGCGCCTCTTCGTCGGTCTTCGCGCACATGAAGAACGAGACCAGCGCCATGTTCGGATTGATCTCGTAATCGGCGAGCTTGGTGAGCCGCTTGGTCATCGCGTTGTAATAGGCGTGCACCCAGGCATGCGCGGCGTCGGCGCTGACGAACTGGAAGCCGAGCGCGCCAAAGCCGTGGCGGCCGGCGCGCTCGATGGTCGGCAGTTGCGAGCACGCCATCCACAGCGGCGGATGCGGCTTCTGCACCGGCTTCGGCACGACGTTGCGCAAGGGGATGTCGAAATACTTGCCGTGATGCTCGCTGCCGCCATCTTTGAACATCGGGAAGATCGCGGCTACGGCCTCCTCGAACACCTCCTTCTTGGACTCCATGTCGCGGCTGAACGGGGTGAGCTCAGTGATGGACGCGCTCTCGCCCATGCCAAATTCACAGCGGCCGTTACTGAGCAGATCGAGCACCGCGACGCGCTCGGCGACGCGCGCCGGGTGATTTGTCGTGAGCTGGAGGATGCCGTGGCCGAGCCTGATCTTCTGCGTGCGCTGGCTGGCAGCGGCGAGGAACGATTCCGGGGAAGGCGAGTGCGAATATTCTTCGAGGAAGTGATGCTCGACCACCCAGGCGTGGTCGTAGCCCAGCCTATCGGCAAGCTCCATCTGCGAGAGCGCGTTCTGGTAGAGCCTGAGTTCGTCGCCGGCACTCCATGGACGGGGCAGTTGCAGCTCGTAGAAGATGCCGAACTTCATGGCGTCGCTCTCCCGCATTGTTCTTGTTAAGCGCATCTTAATGCGCGAGGTGGCGCTGTCCACCGACTCGCAATTCCGTCATACGGACATCGCTCGGCATGGCGCGGGATCAACGCAACGCTAACGCTTGCTGCGTGCGACACGCCCTCGCCCCGAGCCGTTGATCCAAATCAAGGTAACTGGACCTCATCCTCCTAAGGTGCCGGCAGGTAACGGCCCGGATGCCGTCTCGCTTCCCATATCCCTATCAGAGAGTCCGAATATGTCGGCCCCTGACGACACGACAGATCGCGTGCGCCGTAAGCGCATGGAGATTTTCGCCTTCCTATTCCTGACCGCGGTCGTGATGCCCGTCCTTGCGGTTGGGACTGTCGGCTCTTACGGCCTCGGCGTCTGGATCTACCAGATGTTCGCCGGCCTTCCCGGCCCGCCACCCTCCCCGCATTGATCCCTAAGAAGCGAAAGGCAGGCATCATGGCCCAAGCCTCACTGAACAAAGCCTCACTCAACAAAGCCTCATTCAACAAGGCCACACTCAACCGCCGTGCCCTAATCACCGGCCGGGTGCTCAGCGATGAACGCATCATCCCGCCGCCGGGATGCGAGATCGCCAGCATCCTGGTGCAGGCGCGGCCCGAGCGGCTCGCTGAAGTCGAAGCCGAGATCACCGCGCTGGCCGGCTGCGAGATCCATGGCCGCGACGCGCGCGGCAAACTCGTCGTCGTGACCGAAGCGCCTGATGCCGGCAGCCTCGGCACCCTGCTCAACACCATCCAGTCGCTGCGAGACGTCTATTCCGCGGCGCTCGTCTTTCACGCCATCGAAACCGCCTGAAGGCCGGGAGAGCCATCATGACATCGCCCAAGCTCGACCGCCGCCAGATGCTGAAATTGGAGGCGGCCGCGATCGCGGCGGCTGCCGCCGGACTGCCGGCCCCGGCGCTCGCCGCCAATCTCGTCACCGAGCGCAACAACAGCGAAATGAAGTGGGACAAGGCCGCCTGCCGCTTCTGCGGCACCGGCTGCTCGGTGATGGTCGCGACCAAGGACAATCGCATTGTCGCCACCCATGGCGACATCAAGGCCGAGGTCAATCGCGGCCTCAATTGTGTCAAGGGCTACTTCCTCTCCAAGATCATGTACGGCCATGACCGCCTGACGCAACCGATGCTGCGCAAGACGGCCGGCAAATACGACAAGAACGGCGAGTTCACGCCTGTTACCTGGACCGAAGCCTTCGACATCATGGAGCTGAAGTGGAAGGAGGCGATTAGGAAGCGCGGGCCGAACGGCGTCGCCATGTTCGGCTCCGGCCAGTGGACGATCTGGGAAGGCTATGCCGCCTCGAAACTGTTCAAGGCCGGCTTCCGCACCAACAACATCGATCCCAATGCGCGTCACTGCATGGCCTCCGCGGTTGCCGGCATGATGCGCACCTTCGGCATCGACGAGCCGCCCGGCTGCTATGACGACATCGAGGCGACCGACGCCTTCGTGCTGTGGGGCTCCAACATGGCGGAGATGCACCCCATTCTGTGGACGCGTCTGGCCGACCGCCGTCTCTCCGCGCCGCATGTCCGCGTCGCCGTGCTCTCGACCTTCGAGCACCGCTCGTTCGACCTCGCCGATATCGGAATGGTGTTCAAACCGCAGACCGACCTCTACATCCTCAACGCCATCGCCAACCACATCATCAAGACCGGCCGCGTCAATAAGGATTTTGTTGCCGCACATACGGTATTCAAGCGCGGCCAGACCGACATCGGTTATGGATTGCGGCCTGAGCATCCGTTGCAGAAGAAGGCGACCGGCGCGGCGAAACCCAACGATGCCACCGACATGAGCTATGACGAGTTCGTCAAGTTCGTCTCGGAATATACGCTGGAGAAGGCGGCGCAGATGTCCGGCGTGCCGCTGAACCGCCTCGAGGCGCTCGCCGAGCTCTACGCCGATCCAAAAACAAAAGTGGTCTCGTTCTGGACCATGGGCTTCAACCAGCACACCCGCGGCGTCTGGTGCAACAACCTCGTCTACAACATCCATCTTCTGACCGGAAAGATCTCCGCGCCCGGCAACAGCCCGTTCTCGCTGACCGGTCAGCCGTCGGCCTGCGGCACCGCGCGCGAGGTCGGCACCTTCTCGCACCGCCTGCCAGCCGACATGGTCGTGACCAACAAGGCGCACCGCGATCACGCCGAGCACATCTGGCAGCTGCCCGAAGGCACCATCCCCGACAAGAACGGCGCGCACGCCGTGCTGCAAAGCCGGATGCTGAAGGACGGCCTGATCAACGCCTATTGGGTGCAGGTCAACAACAACCTGCAGGCCGGGCCCAACGCCAACGAGGAGACCTATCCCGGCTTCCGCAACCCCGACAATTTCATCGTGGTCTCGGACGCCTATCCGTCGGTGACCGCGCTTGCCGCCGATTTGATCCTGCCGACCGCGATGTGGGTGGAGAAGGAAGGCGCCTATGGCAATGCCGAGCGGCGCACGCAGTTCTGGCATCAGCTCGTCTCCGCGCCCGGCGAGGCGAAATCCGATCTCTGGCAGCTGATGGAATTTTCAAAGCGCTTCAAGATCGAGGAGGTCTGGCCCGAGGAGTTGATTGCCAAGAAGCCGGACGTTCGCGGCAAGACGCTGTTCGACGTGCTCTACCGGAACGGTCAGGTCGACAAATTTCCGGTCTCTGACATCGAGCCCGGCTATCTCAACGACGAGTCCAAGGCGTTCGGCTTCTACGTCCACAAGGGTCTGTTCGAGGAGTACGCCACCTTCGGCCGTGGCCATGGCCACGACCTCGCGCCGTTCGACGCCTATCACCGCGAGCGCGGGCTGCGCTGGCCCGTCGTCAACGGCCAGGAGACGAAGTGGCGCTTCCGCGAGGGCAGCGACCCCTACGTCAAGCAGGGCACGGACGTGCAGTTCTACGGCTATCCCGACGGCAAGGCGCGCATCTTCGCGCTGCCCTACGAGCCGCCGGCGGAATCGCCCGACAACGAATATCCGTTCTGGCTGTCCACCGGACGCGTGCTGGAGCACTGGCATTCCGGCACCATGACGCGCCGTGTGCCCGAGCTCTACAAGGCGTTCCCCGAAGCCGTCTGCTTCATGCATCCGGACGACGCGCAGGAAGCCAAGCTCCGCCGCGGGGATGAAGTGAAGGTGGTCTCGCGCCGCGGCTTCATCCGCGCCCGGGTCGAGACGCGCGGCCGCGACCGGCCGCCGCGCGGCCTCGTGTTCGTGCCGTGGTTCGACGAATCCAAGCTGATCAACAAGGTGACGCTCGACGCCACCGATCCGATCTCGCTGCAAACCGACTTCAAGAAATGCGCCGTGCGCATCGAGCGGGTGAGCATGTCATGATGAAACGATCCGCAATCGTCCTGCTCGCCATCGCGATCGCAGCTGGCGCGAGCTCCCTGACCGCGCAGACGGTGACATCGGGCCTGCGCGGCCCGACCCCGCTCAACGACGAGGGCCCGGCGCCGCCGATGCTGCCGAACCGCAATACTTCCGAGAAGGAGGTGCGCAACTATCCGGAGCAGCCGCCGGTGATCCCGCACACGATCGACGGCTACCAGATCGATCTCAACGGCAACAAGTGCCTGTCCTGCCACGCGCGGGCGCGTACCGCGGAATCGCAGGCGCCGATGGTCTCGATCACACACTTCATGGACCGTGACGGCCAGTTCCTGGGCTCGGTCTCACCGCGGCGCTTCTTCTGCACGGAATGCCACGTGCCGCAGAATACCGCCAATCCGCCCGTCAGCAACGATTTCACCGACATCGACACGCTGCTGTCGCGCACGAGCCCCGGTGGGCGCCGATGACCACGACAGCTGATGAATCCAAGCGCAAGGCCAGGCGCGGCTTTCTCACGCGCAGCTGGGATTTTGCACTCGAACTCTGGCAGGTGCTGATCCGGCCGAGCTCGGTGTTCGGGCTCGGCGTGCTGGTGCTGGCGGGCTTTGCGGCCGGCGTGATCTTCTGGGGCGGCTTCAACACCGCGCTGGAAATCACCAACACCGAGAAGTTCTGCACCGGCTGCCACGAGATGAAGGACAACGTTTTTGCCGAGCTGAAATCGACCATCCATTTCAGCAACCGCTCCGGTGTGCGTGCCACCTGCCCGGACTGCCACGTGCCGCACAACTGGACCGACAAGATCGCGCGCAAGATGCAGGCCTCCAAGGAGGTCTGGGGCAAGATCTTTGGCACGATCGACACAAGAGAGAAATTCCTCGATCACCGGCTCGAACTCGCGGCGCATGAATGGGCGCGTTTCAAGGCCAACGATTCCCTGGAATGCCGCAACTGCCACAGCGCCGATTCCATGGACATCACGAAACAGTCGCCGCGGGCCTCGGTGGCGCACCAGCGCTTCCTGTTCACCAAGGAAAAGACCTGCATCGACTGCCACAAGGGCATCGCCCATCAATTGCCCGACATGCGCGGCGTTCCCGGCTGGCAGTAGGGTGGTCGGCCCGGCTTGAACGGGCGCTGCGAATGGTTAGTTTTGGAGGATGGCGAATCGGTCGATTTCGCCCTTCTTCAAGACAGACATGGCGACATTCACCCCGCATCAGGACGCCGCGCTCAAGGCCGTTGGCGATTGGCTCAAAGCAAAGCCCGGCCGGAGCGGCACGCCGCCAATTTTCCGCCTGTTCGGCTTTGCCGGCACGGGCAAGACCACGCTGGCACGGCACATCGCCGAGGGCGTTGACGGCGAGGTGAAGTTCGCCGCCTTCACCGGCAAGGCCGCGCTGGTCATGCGCAACAAGGGTTGCGACGATGCCTCCACCATCCATTCGCTGATCTATCGCGCCCGGGAATCCGGCGAGGAGCAGCCGAGCTTCGAGCTATGGGACGACGCGCCGGCCTCAAAAGCCAAGCTGATCGTGATCGACGAATGCTCCATGGTCGACGCCGAATTGGGCCGAGACCTGATGTCGTTCGACTGCCCGCTGCTGGTGTTAGGGGACCCCGCGCAGCTGCCACCGATCCAGGGCGGCGGCTTCTTCACCAATTCCGAGCCGGATGCGATGCTGACCGAGGTGCATCGCCAGGCCCAGGACGATCCGATCGTGCGGATGTCGATGGACGTGCGCGAGGGCCGCGAGCTCGACATCGGCCGTTACGGCGAGAGCGAGGTGGTCTCGCGCAAGGAGCTCGACCCCGATCGCGTCATGGGCGCCGACCAGGTCCTGGTCGGGCGCAACAACACGCGACGCGCCTACAACATGCGGGTGCGCCAGCGCCAGAACATCGAGGATCAATTCCCGGTCGCCGGCGACAAGCTGGTATGCCTGCGCAACAACCGCAAGAAGGGCCTGTTCAACGGCGGCCTGTGGCGCGTGAAATCGCGCAACACCTCACGTTCCAAGTCGCGCATCCTCAGCATGCGGCTGTCGCCCGACGAAGATTTCGGCCACAAGGTGACGAAGGTCTCGGTGCGCGCCGATTGCTTCGAGGGCGGCATCGAGCAGATCGCCTGGGAGCAGCGCAAGCCCTATGACGAGTTCGACTACGGCTACGTGCTCACCGTGCACAAGTCGCAGGGCTCGCAATGGGACGACGTCGTGCTGTTCGACGAAAGCTTTGCGTTTCAGGACTCGAGGGCGCGGTGGCTGTACACGGGCATCACGCGGGCGGCGAAGCGGCTGAGCGTGGTGGTGTGACGCTGCCATAGGGTGGGCAAAGGCGCGAAGCGCCGTGCCCACCATTTCTCTGAGTACGCATCGAGAATCGTGGGCACGCTTCGCTTTGCCCACCCTTGTAATAGCGCAATCAGATATTGTCGGCGTGTTCCGTGAGGAATGGCCTGCCGCGGCTGCAACCCGCGGCAGGCCGCTGGCGATCGGATCGCGCCCACCCTGAGCAGTTTGTGGCTGCCCCGTAGCAGGATCGCGCCAGCACCTTCATCGGACCCGGATGGTTGCCGGAACAATCAGGTTCGCTTCACAAGGCAGGGTCGACGAAGATGGCACAGACTAGCACGACGACAGCGGGAATCGATACGTCCAAGGCGAAGCTCGACATTGTAGTTCATGGTCGAGACGAGGGTTGGGAGGTCGCCAACGACCTTCCCGGTTGGCGGAAGCTGGTGCAACTGCTGACCAAAGCTGGCGTCAAGCCCTGCCTGCGGCCTTCCGCTGGAATAAGGCCGTCATGGCCCTCTATGCCCGCCTGACTGCGGCCGGAAAGGCTCACAATGCCGCTCTCATCGCATGCGCGCGCAAGCTGCTCATCTATGCCAACACCGTCGTGCAA
The DNA here is from genome assembly GCF_051853035.1 of Bradyrhizobium sp. SPXBL-04. Classification (NCBI taxonomy): domain Bacteria; kingdom Pseudomonadati; phylum Pseudomonadota; class Alphaproteobacteria; order Hyphomicrobiales; family Nitrobacteraceae; genus Bradyrhizobium; species Bradyrhizobium sp. SPXBL-04. The sequence continues at coordinate 7,646,421 of NZ_CP182472.1, forward strand.
CGCGGAACGCCGTGGACTGAAAAACTCCTCGGCGTTTAATGGTTGCTACGGCACATCGTGAATGTGGCGCCGGTGTCGTGTCACACGTCACTTCCCCGCAACAAAATAAAAGTCCTCGCGCCCCGGCGGCGAGCCGTAGGTGAACGGCTGCTGCTCGTGGCTGGAAATGACGCGCAGCATGTTGTCGGTCCGCTCCAGCCACCATTTTTCTAGGTCGATCATCGATCGTGCGGGTTCATCTAGCGCGGAGTTCCGCATCCCGCCAAGTCGCGCGGTCCGAAGCCACTTCTCACGGACTCGTGTCCATCCCGGCGTAACGATCGCCCCCCGTGCCCGTATCTCGGATGATCGAAAACACCGCCGCGCAGGCTGTTCGCCCGACGCCGGCCGCCCTAAACTGTCAGACCTTCGGAAAGAGGATCGCCATGCGCCGACCTGCCGTCCTGTCCCTGTTCGCCGCAACCGCCGCCCTGACGCTGGCCTTTGCCATGCCGTCCCGGGCCGCGGAGGATGCGGTCGTGATCCCCGCCCCCGCCATGGATGCAGCGGCCGCGAGCGGAATCCAGACCGCCGTCGTCGCCGGCGGCTGCTTCTGGGGCGTTCAGGGCGTCTTCCAGCACACCGCGGGCGTCGTCAATGCCGTCTCCGGCTATGCCGGCGGCACCAAGGCAACCGCCGACTACCAGACTGTCTCGAGCGGCCGCACCGGCCACGCCGAGTCGGTCGAGATCAAGTACGACCCGAAGAAGATCTCCTATGGAAAGATCCTCCAGATCTACTTCTCGGTGGTGCACGACCCGACCCAGCTCAACCGCCAGGGCCCTGACGTGGGCTCGCAATACCGCTCGGCGATCTTCACCACCTCCGACGAGCAGAAGAAGGTGGCGGAGGCCTATATCGCCCAGCTCAATGGCGCCCGCGTCTTCAACAAGCCGATCGTGACCAAGGTCGGTGCGCTGGAGGCATTCTATCCGGCGGAGGCCTATCATCAGGACTATCTGACCCTGCACCCGAACCAGCCCTACATCGCCTATAACGACCTCCCCAAGGTCGAGAACCTGAAAAAGCTGTTCGCGGATAATTACATTGAGAAGCCGACGCTGGTGAATGCCAGCAAGGCAACCAACTGATCGCGAGAGAAACGGGAGACCCATGCCCGACGCCAAGACGAAAATAACGGACGACAAAGTCATCAAGAGCGAAGAGCAGTGGCGGCGCGAACTGACGCCGATGCAGTACGCGGTGCTGCGCGAGAAGGCGACCGAGCGTCCCTTCTCCGGCGAATATGAGCACGACGAGCGCGCCGGCACTTACGTCTGCGCCGGTTGCGGCAACGTGTTATTTGAGTCCGACGCCAAGTTCGATTCCGGTTGCGGCTGGCCGAGCTTCACCGAGCCCGCGGTCGAGAGCCATATCGACGAGGAGCGCGACACCAGCCACGGCATGATCCGCACCGAGGTGCTGTGCTCCAAGTGCAGCGGCCATCTCGGCCATGTCTTCCCCGACGGCCCCGGGCCGACCGGCCTGCGTTACTGCATCAACTCCGCCGCGCTGAAGCTCGAGCCGAAATAAGCTCGCGCGCGCCGGGTTCCAGCATGGAACCCGGCGGCTTAATGTGCTTTTCTCCTCTGGCGGTGCGGCCGATCAGCGCATTTTGGCGGCCGCCAGGAGGGATGCCATGTCACTCGGGACCATCCTGATCATCCTGGTGATCATCTATCTCGTGGGCGGCCTGTCCGGCCGCTTCGGCGGTTATGGCTATGGCCTTGGCCATTCCGGCATGGGGATCGGCGGCGTCGTACTGGTGGTGCTGATCGTGCTGTTGCTTCTTGGCAAATTATAAACCATACAACACATTGAAATTGCTCGATTTATTTCGCGCGCGGGGCTGCCATGCGCGGATTCATGTTCTCCCATCGCAGGGGTCGCATTTCTGTCAAAACGGCCTATATTAGAGGGCGAAAATGACATGTGCGGCGGGCCCGCTCGATTGCGGCCTCTGCCCTCCCCAACCCCACGCGCTTAAAGCCCCAGAGAAGATCACGAGGTCTTTGACCATGCGTCCACTGCGTCCGTTCAACTTCAACACCTCCGCCGAACTTTTCCCCGCCGCGATCCGCAAGAAGAAGCGCGCGGGCTTCACCTATCGCCGGTTCGGCACCGCGGCCGAAGCCGTGCAGTTCGCGATGGAGCAGTTGCCGACGGATTCGCTGAACGGCGCCTATCTCCAGGTCGAAGAAGCGCGCTTCGACCAGAACGGCATCCGCTCGCTCTATGAGAGCGAAGCCTTCCCGCTGCCCCGTCGCCGCAAGGCTGATGCCAGCACCGACGCCGACGCGGCGTAAGTTTTCGCAAGCCTCCGATGTGCGCAGAAGGCGCGATGGCCGAAGGGCCATCGCGCTTTTTGCATTGTTAGTTCTCCCTCTCCCGCTTGCGGGAGAGGGCTGGGGTGAGGGTATCTCCGCGATCGAGAACCCCCAAGAGGCGAAAACCCTCACCCGGCGCTACGCGCCGACCTCTCCCGCAAGCGGGAGAGGTGCAGCGAGCCTGACGCTCGAACGGCTCATCAAAATTCCTAGGGCTTCAGATCCGCGGCTGCTTCTCCAGCCAGCGGCGGAGCAGGCGCACGTTGCGCATGTTGGCGCGGAACATGACGTCGAAGGCGTCGCCCGCGAACGGCACCATGCCGACCACGCCGTCGACCGCGACATTGCCGAGCATGCGCGCCGTGATGTACCAGGGCGCGCCCAGCACCCTCGCCTCGCGCACCAGCCACAAGGAGATCGCGGTGGTGATGATGTCACCGACGACCGGGATCAGTCCGATCAGCCCGTCGATGCCGTAGCGGATGTTGGTGCCGGGCAGGATGAAGGCGACGTCGAGCAACTTTGCGATCGCCTCGAGCCGCGCGATCCGCTGCTCGCGCGTCAGATTGCCGAACGGATTGCCTTGGCCGAACTCGAAGCGAAACTCGCGAAACCCCTGCTCCAGCGTCTCGGGACGGATCTCGTGACCCTCCTGGTCGATGATCGGCCCGCGCGCCTCCTTGCCTGAAAAGGTCGCCCGCGAGCCGCTTCCCGAACGGGATCGGCGCGGAGCAAGGATATCGTCGTCGGACATGGTCATGGCCTCCAAAGAACGCGCTGCCGCGGCAGAGGTTGCGGCGCCGCGCCCGATGGTCGCGCGCTCAGGTCGGTGCCGCCACGGCTTGCGGCTCCTCGACATATCTATGCACGAGCCAGGACGAAATCACCGCGGGCACGAACCCGACGAGGCCGTACAGGATGAACTGCACCGCGCCCGAATCCGGTCCGCGCGAGCTGTAGATCAGCGAGGCCAGGACGAAGGCGAGCAGGCCGACCAGCAGCATCCGCAAGCCCGGGCCGATCCGCCTGATGTGGACCAGGATGTCGTCGACCGCGCCAAGCATCACCGAGGGCAGGATGCCGAACAGATAGCTGTATTGCAGGGACTTGAAGAACACAGCGAACAGCTTGCCAACCTCGCCGAGGCTGGTCTGTGCCCAATAGCCGGACTGATAGGTCGTCGTCAGCAGCAGCAGGAACCCGCCGACGAACGGGCCGACCAGCGCAAACACCAGATAGCGTTTCATTGAGCATCCCCTCAACTTCGCCAGCCTTATAGCAGCGCCACGGGAACCTTGAATAGCGGGGCGCAAGCCTCCTCGAGGGGAACAAGTGGCAGGGCGATGAGTTCATGCAGGACCTGAATTTAACCCTGGCAGATTGGAGCCGCCGATGGCCCGTCAACTCGTTCTGGCGACAATCGCGCTGGCAGCCCTGACCGGTCTGTCGAACGCACCTGCTCTTGCCCAAGGCCAAGGCCACATGGGCACGCCGCAGGAGCAGAAGGCCTGCTCGCGGGATGCATCGCGCCTGTGCCGCAAGGACCTCGGCAATGACAGCGCGGTTCAGAGCTGCCTGCAGGCCAACCGGGACAAGCTGTCGAAGTCTTGCAGCAAGGTGTTTCAGAGCCACGGCATGTGAGGACCGGAACCCGCGAACGGAGTGTGAAGCCATGCTGCGCGACGAACAACTCTCGATCCTGCGGGACATCAGCCAGTCGGTTGCCTTCGCCGACGACCGCCACGGCAAGATCGGCGAACTGATCGCCGATGGCTATGTGATGAAGGACGGCGATCTGTTCGAGCTCACGCCCAAGGGTGTCACCGCCGTCGAGGAACACGCCGCTCTCGGTGCGAACGATGCCGAACAAGCGAGCGCATCCTCCGATCGGCCGATCTGATCGCGCGCGACGTGACTCGCGCGCAACAATTGCGAATTCCTTTGCGCTGACCATTGCAGCCGCGTGACAATGGCGCATACTTCGCTTCGGGCGGCGCAGCACTTTTCGATTCGAACATCAGGAAATCGAGCGACCACATGCGGGATTGAGTTCCCGACGTGAAGGCTGTGACATGCGGCAGATCAAGCCGCGTGCGGCGCCCCAAAAACCAAGTGGCTCAAGCCCACGGAACTCGGGGACCCATTCAGCATGACACGCTCTCAGACGATCGCAGCTCTCTTCGCCGTCGCCACCACCGCCATCGCATTCCAGTCATCACCTGGTCTCGCCTTCTCGTCCGAAGCGCAGCAGATGTGCTCGGGCGATGCGATGCGGCTGTGCTCCAGTGAAATCCCTGATATCCCCAGGATCACCGCCTGCATGGTGCGGAACAAGGCGCGGGTCAGCCCTGCCTGCCGCGCTGTCATGGACCGCGAGCACGCAGCCGCCGCAGCATCGCGCAAGCGGGAAGCGGCGGCGCAGTAGCGCTCATTTCGTCTATCCAGGATGTCATTCCGGGCGACGCGACGGGACCGCGCAAAGCGCGGCCCGGAAACGTCGAACCCGGAATCCATTTCTCGACGTCACCCGCTGCGCGATGGATTCCGGTTTCGCGCTTCCGCCTTCGCTCTTCGAGCTTCGGCGGACAAGCTGCGCGCCCCGGAATGACGAAGGTGATGTCCGCCCGGCCCTAATCGCCCCATTGCGCGAACGCGTCGTTGAAGGCGCGCTCGCCGGGGGCGCCCTTCTCAATCGCGATGATGGCGCGGCGCTGGTTGGCGTAGACCAGCGGCACGTCGAACCATGAGCGCTCTTTCAGGAGCTGGACGTTGCGGGAGCGGTCGGCGTCGACATTGGACAGGCCGACCAGGAAGAAGCCGTCAGTGACCTTGACCGCGAGGCCGGCGAGCGGCGTACCGCGCGCCTGCTCGTTCGACTTCATCAGGATGCCCGGCACGTTGGAGACGCTGCCGCCCGGAAAATCCTGCGGCAGAATGAAGGTCAGTTCCGCGGTATGGCTCGCCGGCAGCGAAGAGTCGGTATTGCGGCGGAACGACATCGTCATCTTGAACTTGCGGTCCGGAATCTCGATGTCGGCGCGCACGGCGACGTCGGCCTTCTGGTTGCCGGACGCCTTGATCGGCTCCAGCCGCCACACCACCGAGCCGACATATTGCTTGCCCTTCGGATCGGACGGATCCTCGTCATAGAGCACGACCTTCTGCGCCACGGGCGCAACCGGCTGGTCGCTCGCCGAAGGCTGGCCGACGCGATCCGGGATCTTCGGCTTGCTCTGCGGCTGGGCCGGACTCGGCGCCTCCACCACCTGGGTCGCGGACGGCTTGAGAAAGCCGTTGACGATCTGGACCAGCTGCTTGCCCCAGAGGATGCCGGCACCGACCAGGATCAGCACGATGCCGACGGCGATCGCGCTCTTGAACGGGAAGGCGGAGCCGGTGCGGACGCGCTTCTTGGCGTCGCGCTCGCGCGGACGCGGCGACTGCGGCGTGTAGCGCTCGGCCTCCTCGATCGACTCGTCGTAGGAATAGGGCGCCTCCGCCTCGCCGGTGCGGTTTTCCAGGCTCGGCTCCAGCCGGTCGAACTCCGGTGAGGGCGAGGGCACGTTGGCGTAGGTGCGGCGCGCGGCACGGCTGGCCTGCGCGGCAGCACCGCCGAGATCGTTGGCATCGGCCGTGATGTCGCGGAAGCCGCGCACGCCCGGTGCGGGTGGCAGCGGTGGCGGCGGCCCCATATCCGGCGGACGGCGCGCACCCGCGCGATCGCGTCCGGCCGGTGGAGGCGCGGGCGGCTCCAGCGGCGGCGCGGACGGGCCGGGCTGGCGCGGGGCGTCGAAACGCGGCGCGCGCGGCGGCCGCGGCGCCTCGCCCTGGTCATCGACGTTGAAGGACGGGCGGTCGGCACGCGGCGGGGTCGGGGCCGGACGCGTGCGCGGTGCGGCCGGCTGAGGTGCGGGAGCGTTGCCTTCGGCGGCGCGGGCGCTGGCCCGGCGGAAGGCATCGCCGCTGCCACTGCTGCGCGTGCCCCCACCGGGGCGCGAGGCCTCGCGGGCGCGCTGGGCGGCCTCCGATTCGACCTTGCGGACGGCCTCTTCCAGCGACAGCCGTTCGCGGGTGATCTCGGATTCGGAGAGCGGCGGCTGCACGCTGCGGAGCTGTGCGATCAGGGCCGTGCGCGCCCGCTCATAGAGCGCGCGACGGCTTTCGCCGGGAGCGTTGGGGTCCAGGGCGGCAATAGCGCGGGCGATCAGCGGGTAGTAATCAGCCATTTCTACTCAACTATACGCGCGTCCCGGTAAGATATCGTTAAGCCTCAAACGGATTTTGCACCAGGATAGTATCCTCGCGTTCGGGGCTGGTGGAAAGCAGTGCGACCGGGCAGCCGACCAATTCCTCGATCCGGCGGACATATTTGATGGCCTGAGCCGGCAGGTCGGCCCAGGACCGAGCGCTGGCGGTCGGCTCCTTCCAGCCCTCGATGGTCTCGTAGATCGGCTCGACCCGGCTTTGCGCGCCCTCGCCGGCCGGGAAATGGTCGATCTCCTTGCCGTCGAGCTTGTAGCCGGTGCAGACCTCGATCGTGTCGAAGCCGTCGAGGATGTCCAGCTTGGTCAGCGCCAGGCCGTTGATGCCGCAGGTCCGGACCGCCTGGCGGACCAGCACGGCGTCGAACCAGCCGCAACGGCGGGGCCGCCCGGTATTGGTGCCGAACTCGCGGCCGCGCTCGCCGATCTTGCGGCCGGTCTCGTTGTCCTGCTCGGTCGGGAACGGGCCCTGGCCGACGCGGGTCGTGTACGCCTTGCACAGGCCAAGCACGTAACCGACCGCGCCCGGCCCAAGGCCGGCGCCGGTCGCGGCCTGCGCCGCCACCGTGTTGGACGAGGTGACGTAAGGATAAGTGCCGTGATCGACGTCGAGCAGCGCGCCTTGCGCGCCCTCGAACAGCATGCGTTTGCCGGCGCGCCGCTCGATGTCGAGCAGCCGCCACACCGTCTCGGCGTAGGGCAGCAGCTGCGGCGCCATCGCCATCAGCTCTTTCAGGATCACCGCGCCGTCGAATTCCGGCAGGTTGAGGCCGCGGCGCAGCGCGTTGTGATGCGCCAGCAGGCGGTCGATCTTGTGCGGCAGCGTCTGATGATCGGCGAGATCCATCAGGCGGATGGCGCGGCGGCCGACCTTGTCTTCATAGGCCGGGCCAATGCCGCGGCGGGTGGTGCCGATCGCGGTCGCGGCGCTGGCGGATTCGCGGTGCGCATCGAGCTCACGGTGCAGCGGCAGGATCAGCGTGACGTTTTCCGCGATGCGCAGATTGTCTGGGCTGACTTCGACCCCCTGCGCCCTGAGCTTGGCGACCTCGTCGAGGAAGGCGGCGGGATCGAACACCACGCCATTGCCGATCACCGACAGCTTGCCCTCGCGCAGCACGCCGGAGGGCAGCAGCGCGAGCTTGTAGGTCTTGCCGTTGATCACCAGCGTGTGGCCGGCGTTATGGCCGCCCTGGAAGCGGACGACGATGTCCGCCTGCTCCGACAACCAGTCGACGATCTTGCCCTTCCCTTCGTCGCCCCACTGGGCGCCGACGACGACAACGTTGGCCATTCGCGGGTAATCCCTGTTCAATCTGTCTCTAGGAGGCATGATCCTCGCGGAAAACCGGTGCCCACTCTTCCGGGATCATGCCTGCGCCCAGCCCAATCGGCGGCCGGAGCCGCCCGCACGCAAGGCAGCCAACCGGATAAAGGAAGCAGCCCCTCTAGGCAAGCAAGAACGGGGCTTTTTCGAGGTCCAAAGCCCGACCCAAGCCTTTGATATCCCCTGAAAATCCAGAAACCTCTGGGAACGGCGGAGCGGGCTTCGACCAAAGCGTGAGACGCCATGTCGGTCCCTGCATGGTCGCGATGCATCCGCCCCCCGTTGATGCCATCTCGATTTCCGTGTCTTTGAGCAGAGCCGGGCGATGAGCCGGCCCGGACTTTCCGGGCCGGGGGCCTCGGCGCTATCCGCGGGGCCATGACGATCACAATGTCCGCAACCGCCCAGACCACCGGCACCGATACATCCGGTCACAGCTGGATCGCCAACCAGCCCTACCTGCTGCTCAGCATCACCGCGCTGTGCTGGGCCGGCAACGCCATCGTCGGTCGGCTCGCCGCCGGCCACATCCCGCCGGTGACGCTGTCGTTCCTGCGCTGGTTCTTCGCGTTCCTTTTGGTGCTGCCGTTCGCCTGGAAGCATCTTGCGCAGGACTGGCCCGCGATCCGCGGGCGGCTCGGCCTGATGGTCACGCTCTCGGTCACCGGTATCGGCGCCTTCAACACGCTGCAATATTGGGCGCTGGAGCATACCCAGGCGCTGAACACGCTGCTGCTCCAGTCGGCCGCGCCGCTGATCGTGGCATTGTGGTCGCTGGCCATTCTCGGCGTCCGACTCACCGCGGCGCAGGCCTTCGGCGTGCTGCTGTCGATGTGCGGCGTGCTCACGATCCTGCTGCATGGCGACTTCACCACGCTGTCGAATATCGAGTTCAACAAGGGCGACCTCATCTTCATCGTCGCGCTCGTCATTTTCGCGCTCTATTCGGTGCTGACCTTGAAGCGTCCACCGATGCACGGCCTCTCGTTCCTCGCCTTCACCTTCGGCTGCGGCGCCGCCTGCCTCATTCCGCTGGAGATCTGGGAATTGTTCGCGCGCCCCGTGATAAAGCTCGACGGGCCGAACTTGCTGACCCTGTTCTATGTCGCGGTGTTCCCCTCGACGCTCGCTTATCTCTGCTTCAACCGCGGCGTCCGGCTGATCGGCGCCAACCGCGCCGCGCCGTTCTTCCACGTCGTGCCGGTGTTCGGCTCGATCATGGCGATGGTCTTTTTGGGCGAGCGCCCGCAGGCGTTCCACTTCATCGGTTTTGCATTGGTGCTGTCGGGCGTGTTCGTGGCGTCGCGGAAGCAGGCCAGTTAGGCTCAAGGCTCATCAGGCATCCCGTCAAAAGGCCATCGCAAGGTCCATCATCTACGATCAAGCGTTCGCTGATGGGTTCATCCATACCATCTCCCAAACATACCCATCCGGGTCTTCAACGTGTCGGTTGTACATGAAGCCAAGATCCTGTGCCGGGTTGGGATCGGCGCGACCGCCCGCAGCCACTGCGCGAGCCAGCGTTGCATCGACGGCATCGCGGTCGTCGACCGTAAGAGCGAACATGGCCTGGCTGTCGCGCCGCGCGTCGCCGATCTCGCGTTGGGTGAATTCACGATAGTGGTCGTGGGTGAGCAGCATCACGCCGATCGCGTCCGTGAACATGAGCGAGGTCGAATTTGCGCCGGAGAATTGGGGATTCACTGCGCCACCTAGCGCCACGTAGAACGCTGTCGATGCAGCGAGGTTGCGTACAGGCAGGTTCACCAAAATCATCTTGGGCATTGCTTTTCCTTCAAAAAGCGGCTGGAAGCCGCACTATGGTTTGACATCGCGAACAGAAAACTCTCAGCGCTCGACATAGGAAGCTGCTGATCGGCCTCCAGGACGCCCCTAACCTCCATTCAAATGTAACGCGCAGCGCCCATGCAGAGCGCGGCGATGCCGAGCAGGCCCGCCGCCACGCGTTGAGCCCCGGCGATACGTGAACGCAGATCCTCCGGATTGCCGACGCCACGACGCAAGGACGCGAGCGCACGGGGACCGATTGCCGCCTGAACACCGGCCGCGATCAGTGCACAGACCGCACCGACCGCGAGCACCTGCTCTGTCGTGCCGAAGCTGCCGGCATGAATGAGATGTCCGAGATAGCCGCCGGTCAGGATCGCAATCGTTGCCGCGCCGAGTTGTGGAAAGACCAGTTGCTCGCCGCCCACTCCGCCGATGCGGGCCAACGCGAAGCTTGATCCCGCCCAGAACACGGATGACAACACGTGAAGCGACAGGGCGATCACAAGGGCGGTGTGCATGGCAAGCTCCGAACTAGCTTCTAAATTTGATATACATTATGTATAGTCAATACGTCAACAGAATGGCAAGGCCATGCCGAAGCGCAACTATGTGAGCTCCGCGCGGGCTTCCGCGGCGGCGGAGACGCGCGAACGTATCATCGCGGCCGGTGCGCGCCTGTTGCGCAAGGACGCGAGCATTGCGAACTTCTCACTCGATGTGGTGGCGAAGGCGGCCGGCGTCACCCGGCTGACCGTCTATAACCAGTTCGGATCGCGGCGCGGATTGCTGGAAGCCGTGTTCGACGACATCGCAAGCCGTGGCGGGCTGTTCGAACTGACCGAGGTGATGGCGATGGCGGATCCGCGCGCCGCGCTCGATCGCGTCGTGGAAATATTCTGTACGTTCTGGGGGCACGACGCCGCGGTCGGCGGACTCAACCAGGCCATTGCAACCGATCCCGAATTCGGCGAAGCGCTGGTCGCGCGCAACGAGCGACGGCGCGAATTGCTGGCTGCGCTGCTGTCGCGCATCGTCGGCAAACACGCGGCAAAGCGCGCCGTGCGGGATTCGGTCGATCTGATCTTCGTGCTGACGAGCTATCCGACGTTTGCAGCGCTGCGCCCGCAGCGGTCGACGGAGGAGGTCTGCCGCCTGCTGCAGGCTGCTTGCCGCGCCGTAGTAGACGCGCTGGCATTTGATGGGCGCGCGGTGGGGAACAAGTAGGCACTGCCCCCGATGGCGTCTTGTTCCTTGTGAAGGCAGCGCCGCCCGCGCACGATCACGCCTTCAACTTGCTGTACGCTTCGCTGGTGGCAATGATGACGTGCTCGGCGCAGCCGTTGACGCGATGCGGGTCGGCCTGCGTCTCGTAGGCCTCCGATGTCATCATGTCGAGGAAGGCTGTGACCGACGGATAGAAGACCAGCGCGACGAAATCCCAGTCGTTCCCCTCCTGCGGTCCGAGCGCGACCGCCTTGGCCTCGCCCGTCCAGAGCAAGGTGCCGCCGCGCGCCTTGATCATCGGCACGGTGATGGCGCTGTAGCGCAGATAAGCGTCCCAGCCGGAGCCGTTGCCGTCGCGCGAACGCGCGTAGAAGCGCATCAGGTTCAGCATAACCACCGGCGCATTTGGATCGAGCCTTTCCAGGCCCTCGATGTTCAACATATTAACCGCCAAAGGCGCCTCCCCGGTTCATGCCTGCATTGTAGCATTGCGGCCGCGTGACTTGTGCCACGACGCCGATCCGGCGCAAGCTCCCATCAACGCCAATGACGATCGCTTCGCCCGCGCCAAAGGCCGCCAATCCGGCCAGTTGGCTCAACAACCAGCCTTATCTGCTGCTCAGCCTGAGCTCGCTGTTCTGGGCGGGCAACATCGTGCTCGCGCGCCATGTCGGCGCGCATGTGCCGCCGCTGACCGTGACCACGATCCGCTGGTTCGGCGTGTTCCTGATCCTGTTGCCATTCGCATGGCCGCATCTGAAGCGGGACTGGCCCGCCTTGCGGAGCAGCCTGCCCCTGATGCTGTTCCTGTCGCTGGTGGGCTTTGCCTTCAACAACGCGATCTCCTACTGGGCGATGCAATACACGGAAGCGCTGAACGCGCTGCTGATCCAGTCGGCAGGTCCGCTGTTCGTGGCACTGTGGTCGCTGGTACTGTTCGGGGTGCGGCTGACCGGCGCGCAGTTCGCCGGCATCGCGATCTCGCTTGCCGGCGTGCTGATCATCATCCTGCGCGGCGATCTCGCCGCGCTCGCGAGCATCAGCTTCAACAGGGGCGACATCATGTTCGCCTCCTCGCTGGTGGCGTTCGGTCTCTACTCCGCCTTCATCCCGCGGCGGCCGAAGATCCACCAGCTCTCATTTCTCTCCTTCACCACCTGCTGCGGCGCGACCATGCTGCTGCCGACCGCGATCTGGGAGGCGGCAAGCGGCCGCGTGCTGCAATTCGACGGGATGACGCTGGCGACGCTGGGTTACATCCTGATCTTTCCCTCGACGCTGGCCTATCTCTTCTTCAACCGCGGCGTCGCGCTGATCGGGCCGAACCGCGCCGCGCCATTCTTCCATCTGGTGCCAGTGTTCGGCTCGGCGCTGGCGATCCTGCTGCTCGGCGAAAAGCTCCAGCCGTTCCACCTGATCGGCTACGCGCTGGTGCTCGCCGGCGTCGTGATCGCCTCGCGCCAGGGTTCTGCGGTGAAGTAATTCCGCGGCGCGGACACGTTCACTACCTACGGCCATCTTTCGAATCCGGTTTTGACAAGCTACGTTCCCGGCCAACGAAAAAGAGGGAACGTCCAGACATGATTTCAGTGTTGATTCGAAACCTGCGTGCTATCGGCGCGGCCGTACTGTGCCTCGCCGCCGCATCCACGGCCCAGGCCGACAATTATCCGAGCCGCAACATCACGCTGGTGTTGCCATTCGCGGCCGGCAGCGGCACCGACACCACGACGCGGCTGATCTCGCAGCATCTGTCGCAGGCGCTCGGCGTCGGCATCGTGATCGAGAACAAGGCGGGCGCTAACGGCATGCTCGCCGCGACCTATGTCGCGCGCGCCGCGCCCGACGGCTACACGCTGCTGGTGACGACCAACACCACGCATTCGGCCAATCCCTTCCTGCTCAAGAGCCTCACTTACGATCCGGTCAAGGATTTCACGCCGATCGCGCGCACCGGCGATTTGCCCTTCATGCTGGTCATCAATCCGGACGTGCCGGCCAAGACCGTCGGCGAGCTGGTCGCCTATGGCAAGGCCAATCCGGGCAAGCTGAGTTATGCCTCGGGCTCGTCCTCGGCGATCGTGTCGGGCGCGACCTTTGCGCACAATGCCGGGCTCGACCTGTTGCACGTGCCCTACAAGAGCTCGCCGCCGGCGCTCAACGACGTCATGGGCGGCCGCGTCTCGATGATGTTCGTGGACATCCTGACCGGCCTGCCGCATGTCAACGGCAACGCGCTGCGCGCGCTCGCGGTCACCACCAAGGAGCGCTCACCGCTGGTGCCGCATCTGCCCTCGATGCAGGAGGCCGGCGTGCCGGACTTCGACATCTCGTCATGGCAGGGCTATTTCGGCCCGGCCGGCATGCCGAAGGAGATCGTGACGCGGCTCAACGCCGAGATCAGGAAGATCGTCGAGAATCCGGAGATCAAGGCCAAGCTCGCCACCCTCGGCATGGACGCCTTCTCCGGCACGCCGGAGCAGCTTGGCAGCTTCGTGAACGAGCAGCTCGTGCTGTGGGAGAAGCTGATCACGAACGCGAAGATCGAGAAGCAGTAGGCAGTCTCGTAGGGTGGGCAAAGCGTAGCGCGCCCACCATTAGGTCGTCGCAAAAAAGAAGAAGGTGGGCACGACGCTTCGCGTCTTTGCCCACCCTATGCATTTCACGCCTATGACTACGCCGCGCGGACCTTGGCGAGGAAGCCGTCGACGGCGCTGCGCAGCGCGCCGGACTGGTTGTCCAGCTCGCGGGCGTTGGAGAGCACGTCGGTGGCCGCACTGCCGGTCGCTTCCGCGGCCGAGGTGACGCTGCCGATATGGGCGTTGATCTCGCTCGAGCCGGCCGCAACCGACTGGATGTTGCGGGCGATCTCGCGGGTCGCTTCGCCCTGCTGCTCGATCGATGCGGAAATGCCGGCGGTGATCTCGCTCATCTCGGCGATGGTCTGGGTGATACCGGAGATGGCCGTGACCGCGTCGCTGGTCGAGGTCTGCATCGCCGCGACCTGCGCGGAGATCTCCTCGGTCGCCTTCGCGGTCTGGTTGGCGAGCGCTTTGACCTCGGAGGCGACGACCGCGAAACCGCGGCCGGATTCACCGGCGCGTGCCGCCTCGATGGTGGCGTTGAGCGCGAGCAGGTTGGTCTGCGCGGCGATCGAATGGATCAGTTTGACGACCTCGCCGATCTTCTCGGCGCCGGTCGAGAGCACCTGCACGGTGGCGTTGGTCCGCTCGGCATCGCTGACGGCGCGGCTCGCGACTTCGGTCGAGCGGGTGACCTGGCGGGAGATTTCCGCAACCGAGCTCGACAGCTCTTCGGCGGCAGCCGCAACCGTGCCGACATTGCCGGAGGCCTTTTGCGAGGCAGCGCCGACCGTTGCGGCACGCGAGGAGGCGTCGCTCGCGGTCGCGGTCATCGACTGCGCCGTGCTCTGCATGCCGGCCGCGGCCGAGGAGACCCAGCGGACGATGCCGTTGACGCTGCGTTCGAAGTCGTTGGCGATGTCTTCCATCGCGCTGCGACGTTCCGCCGCGGCACGCTCCTTGGCATCGGCCTCGGTCTTTTCGAGGTCGCGGATGCGAACGGCGTTGTCCTTGAAGATCTGCACGGTCGAAGCCATCGCGCCGACCTCGTCGCCGCGGCCGACACCCGGGATGTCGCCCTCGAGCTTGCCGTCGGCCAGCTCCTTCATGCGGGTCCCGAGCAGCGCCAGCGGGCGGCTGATGCTACGGCCGATCAGCCAGGCGACGCTACCCGCAACGATGACGATGCCGAGCATGGCGAAGCCGAGCAGCCAATAGACCGGACCCATCCTCTCGTCAATGTCCTCGAGATAAGCGCCGGTGCCGAGATACATCTCGAAGCCGGGCACTGCGACGGCGTAGCCAAGCTTGCGGATCGGCTTGGCCTGACCGGGCTTCACATATTCGTAGAACAGCAAGATCTCGCCATTCGCCCTGACCCCATCCATGATCTCGCGGGACAGCTTCCGACCGTTGGTCTCCACATCCATGCGGTTGGTGCCGATCACCTTCGGATCGGGCGCGAGCTGCGTGATGCCGTCATAGGTGGTGCCGAACAGATAGCCGGAGCCCTTGTCGTAGGTCATCGCATTGCCGTAGCGGCGCAGCTCGGCGAGCGCGGCGTCCTTGGTCAGCTCGCCGGCATTGACCCGCTTCACCAGCGTGGCCGCGTAGTTGCGGGCCAGCTCGACGATCGCCTTGGTCTGGTCGATGCGCGCATTCACCATCTCGCGCTTCATCAGGTAGCCGGCGAGGACACCGGAGATGCACAGGCCGAACAAGGTGACGCCGACGAGAATGCCGAGCTTCGGGGCGATCTTCAGATTGCTCAATTTCACGGGATGGCTCCGGCAACAATGGGATACGGGCACGCGACCAGATCGATCAAAATCGAAACAACTTTTATGTGTGAGGCCTTATCAAGTTACTTACGGGCCTCCGTAGAAAGCCCGTACGCCGCCGCAAAAACCGGTAATTTATCTCCACGCCGACAACCGGGAATTGTACGCGACCGCATCGATTTCGCGTAAAAGACGCAAAGGCCAGCCACGAAGGCGGGTCACAACAAGAAACCAAATCGGGAGCAGAAAATGCCGAAATACAGGGTGGTGACGCCGAAGGGCGCGAGCTTCACGGTCGCGGGCAGCGATTATTCCTATGAGCGCGAGGCGCTCGATCCGATCGATGCCGAGATCGTCGAAGCACCGGCCGACGAGGCCGGCTTCATCGCCGCCGCGAAGAACGCCGACGCCATCTATGCCAAGGGCATTCCGATCACCAAGACCATCATCGACGCGTTGGAGAGTTGCAAGGTCATCACGCTCGGCTCGGTCGGCGTCGACAGCGTCGACGTCAAGGCCGCCACCGCCCGCGGCATTCCCGTCACCAACATCCCCGACACTTTCATCGAGGAGGTCGCCGACCACGCCATGATGCTGCTGCTCGCCGGCTTCCGCCGCCTGGTCGAGCAGGACCGCATGGTGCGCGACGGCCGCTGGGCCGAGGGCCGGCCGGCGCTGCTCAAGATCCCGAGGCTAATGGGCCAGACGCTCGGCTTCATCTCGTTCGGTCGCGTCGCGCGTGCGGTTGCGAAACGCGCAGCCCCGTTCGGCCTGCGCATGATGGCCTATGATCCGTTCATCCAGGAAACGCTGATGTACGACCACGGCGTGATCCCGGCAACGCTGAACGAGGTGCTGTCGCAATCCGACTTCGTCTCGATGCATGCCCCCGCCCGGCCTGAGGTGCATCACATGCTGACCGAGAAGCACTTCCGGCAGATGAAGAAGGGCTCGATCTTCATCAACACCGGCCGCGGTGCCACGGTGGACGAGGAGAGCCTGATCAAGGCGCTGCAAGAAGGCTGGATCGCGCATGCCGCCCTCGACGTGCTGGAGAAGGAACCGCCCTCGCACAACAATCCGCTGCTCGGCATGGAGAACGTGACCCTGACGGCCCACGTCGCTTCGGCCTCGGCACGGTTCGACGAGGCGCGCAAGCGCCGTGTGGGCTACGAATTGTCACTGGTGCTTCAGGGCATGTGGCCGGTAAGCTGCGTTAATCCGTCGGTGCTGCAAAGCACCGCGCTCCGCCGCTGGCAGCCTGTCAGCATGGATCGCGGACCGAACAGCTAGGCGGACGGCGCAAAAGGCGCCGGTAACCGGAACGGCCCTTCACCGGCGATCAACGCCGGGAAGGGAGACATTTAGGGAGGAACTGATGAGGAACGACATCACGCGTCGTGATGCCTTGGCGCTGGGCCTGTCCGCTGCAACGCTCGCGGCCACTGGTGCTGCAGCGCAAACAACGCAATCCAACATCAAGGCCGCCGACGTGGCGGCGCCCAAGCGCGACATCGAGAAAGGCGCATCCTTGCGCATGCTGCGCCCGGTGCGTTTCGTCCAGGCCGACGAGGACGTGTTCCGCGCCAATGCGGCAAAATTCACCAAGGAGACCGGGGTCGAGGTCAAGGTCGACTTCGTCGGCTGGGAAGACATCAACCAGCAGACCGCGGTGACCTCGAATTCCGGCGCCGGCCCCGACATCATCATCGGCTTCTCCGATGCTCCGCACATCTATATCGACAAGCTGATCGAGCTGACTGATGTCGCCGACTATCTCGGCAAGCGTTATGGCGGCTGGCTGCCGCTGGCGCAGCGCTACGGCAAGAAGAACAAGAGCGACGCCTGGATCGGGCTGCCGTTCGGCGCCACCGCCGGTCCCCTGATCTACCGCAAGTCGATTCTGCAATCGGTCGGCTTCGACAAGGTGCCGGAAGACCATGCCGGAATCGTCGACCTGTGCCAGAAGCTGCACAAGGCCGGCAAGCCGGCCGGCTTCGCGCTCGGCAACGCCAAGGGCGACGGCAACGGTTTTGCGAACTGGGCGCTGTGGTCGCACAACGGCTCCCTGCTCGACGAGGACGGCAACGTCGTCATCAACAGCAAGGAGACGATTGCCGCGCTGAACTGGGTCAAGCAGCTCTACCCGACCTTCATCGCCGGCACGACATCGTGGAACGACGTCAGCAACAACCGCGCCTACTCCTCGCAGGAGATTTCCCTGACCGCCAACGGCGTCTCGCTGTACTTCTCGTTGAAGAACGACCCCGCGACCAAGGCGATCGCCGAGGACAGCGAACATCAGTTGCTGCCGAAGGGCCTGGCCAAGGTCTCGCCGATGGCGGGCCTGACGCTGAACGCCATGGTGTTCAAGCACAGCCAGTACCCCAATGCGGCAAAGGCATTCCTGCAATACATGCTTGAAAAAGACCAGTACGAGCCGTGGCTCAATGCCAACTCCGGCTATTGGTCACAGCCACTGGCCGCCTATGCCGAGGCCGCCGTGTGGTCGCAGGATCCCAAGGTGAAGCTGTTCAAGGACACCATGAACAGCACCTATTATGACGGCTACAAGGGCCCGATCTCCACGGCGACGGGTGCCGTCAGCGCAGACTACGTGCTGATCCAGATGTTCTCGTCCGTTGCCACTGGCGCCGCCACGCCCGAGGCCGCTGCCGCAGAAGCCGAGCAACGCTGCAAGCGGTACTTCCGGCGGCAAAACCGGTAACGGGCGACGACAAAGCGGCCGTCATTGCGAGGAGCACTTGCGACGAAGCAATCCAGACTATCTCCGCGGAGACAGACTGGATTGCTTCGCTTCGCTCGCAATGACGGTGGAGTGACTTTCACAGACGGGACAACAAACTGATGTCCGTGACCACCCTCTCCTCCCCCGCCCTAGCCCAGCGGCAGCCGAACTGGCTGGTACGCCTGTTCGACTACAAGCCGTTCCTGATCGCGATGTGTCTGGCGCCTGCGATCGGGCTGCTCGCGGTCTTCCTGACCTATCCGCTCGGCCTCGGCGTCTGGCTCGCCTTCACCGACACCACGATCGGCCGACGTGGCATCTACGTCGGCTTCGAGAATTTCCAGTATCTGCTCACCGATTCCCTGTGGTGGAACGCGGTGTTCTACAGCGTGGTCTACACGGGCATCGCAACGTTCGGGAAATTCGCACTCGGCTTCTGGCTCGCGCTGCTGCTCAACAACCATTTTCCTTTCAAGAGCGTGCTGCGTGCGATCATCCTGCTGCCCTGGATCGTGCCGACCGTGCTGTCGGCGCTGGCGTTCTGGTGGATCTACGATCCTCAATTCTCGATCATCTCCTACCTGCTGGTCGACGTGCTGCATTGGCGCGACAGCAATATAGACTTCCTCGGCTCGCCCTGGCCGGCGCGCTTCTCGCTGATCGCCGCCAATATCTGGCGCGGCATTCCCTTTGTCGCGATCTCGCTGCTGGCGGGGCTTCAGACCATCTCGCCCTCGCTCTACGAGGCTGCGATGCTCGACGGCGCCAGCGCCTGGCAGCGCTTCCGCTACATCACCTTCCCGATGATGATGCCGATCCTCGCCATCGTCATGACCTTCTCGATCATCTTCACCTTCACCGACTTCCAGTTGGTCTACGCCATCACCCGTGGCGGGCCCGGCAATTCGACCCATCTGCTGGCAACGCTGGCCTTCCAGCGCGGCATCGCCGGCGGCGAGCTCGGCGAAGGTGCCGCGATCGCAGTGTCGATGATCCCGTTCCTGGTGTTCGCGACGCTGTTCTCCTATTTCGGCCTGGCGCGCCGCAAATGGCAGCAGGGAGAGAGCAATGACTGATACTGTCGCCCAACCGGCTGTCGCCGACGCGAAGGCAGCGCCCGACACGATGGCCTGGGATTCCGGGCTGCGGCGGCTGATGATGATCTATCTGCCGCTCGGCTGCTTCGTACTCATCCTGCTGTTCCCGTTCTACTGGATGGCGATCACCTCGTTCAAGCCGAACGCGGAGCTGATGAACTACAAGGAGCACAATCCGTTCTGGATCTCCTCGCCGACGCTGGCGCATATCAAGCACCTCTTGTTCAACACGGCCTACCCGCATTGGCTGTGGACGACGATGTTGGTGGCAATCGGCTCGACCACGCTGTCGCTGATCGCGAGCACGCTGGCCGCCTATGCCATCGAACGCCTGCGCTTCCGCGGCAGTCCTTATGTCGGCCTCGGCATCTATCTGGCGTATCTGGTGCCGCCGTCGATCCTGTTCATTCCGCTCGCCACCGTGGTCGTGCAGTTCGGCCTGTTCGACTCACCGTTGGCACTGATCCTGGTCTATCCGACCTTCTTAGTGCCGTTCTGCACCTGGCTCCTGATCGGCTACTTCAAGTCGATCCCGTACGAGCTCGAGGAGTGTGCGCTGGTCGACGGCGCCACGCGGCTCCAGATCCTGCGGCGGATTACGCTGCCGCTGGCGGTGCCCGGCCTGATCTCGGCCGGCATCTTCTCCTTCACGCTGTCCTGGAACGAGTTCATCTATGCGCTCGCCTTCATCCAGAGCGGCGCCAACAAGACCGTGCCCGTCGCGATCCTGACCGAGCTCGTCACCGGCGACGTCTATCAGTGGGGCGCGCTGATGGCGGGCTCGCTGCTCGGCTCGCTACCGGTTGCGATCTTCTACTCGCTGTTCGTGGATTATTACGTGTCGTCGCTGACAGGCGCGGTGAAGGAATAGACGGCCGCTGCGGCCTTTGGCCCGGCTTCACAAAACTGCAACGTGCCGTCCGCATAAGGCGTGCGTCCGCCAACAGGAGACGCACATGCGCGCGACTTTTCTCAGCACCGTCGCAACGATCATTCTCACCGCGAGCGCAGCACTCGCGCAGAGCGAAGGTGAATTCCCGGCCAAGCTCGCCGGCCACGTGGTGATGCCGGCCGCCTCGTTCATCGACGCACCGGTCGACGCCCCCGCCGATCTCAAGACCTCGGGCAAATACACCACGGGCAAGCGCGTCGACGCACTCGGCACGGTGATGGGCAAGTCCTATGAGCGAGCGACCGGCGTGTCGCTGCCGTTCAAGGGCCAGCCGCTCCAGGGTCATTCCGGCATCAAGACCATGCCCGACGGCACGTTCTGGGTGATCACCGACAACGGCATGGGCGCGCGCGCGAACTCGCCGGATTCGATGCTGTATCTGAACCGCCACAAGATGGATTGGGCGGGCGGCAAGATCGAGCGGCTGGAGACCATCTTCCTGCACGATCCCGACAAGAAGGTGCCCTTCCGCATCGTGCACGAGGACACGCAGAAGCGTTACCTCACCGGCTCGGACTTCGACACCGAGGGCTTTCAGATCATCGGCGACACCTTCTGGATCGGCGACGAGTTCGGCCCCTACATCCTGAAGGCGGACAAATCAGGCAAGATTCTCGGCGTGTTCGAGACGGTCGCCGACGGCAAGCCGGTGCGCTCGCCCGACAACTGGGCGGTGGGAACGCCGGGCGCGCCGGGCGCGACCTACACCAACGTCAACCTCCGCCGCTCCAAGGGCTTTGAAGGCTTTGCGTCGTCGAAGGACGGCAAATTCCTCTACGGCCTGCTCGAGGGGCCGCTGTGGGACACCGACAAGAAGGATTGGGAGAAGGTCGACGGCAAGGAAGCCTCCCGCATCCTCGAATTCGACGTCGCCGCCGAGAAGTTCACCGGCCGCTACTGGCAGTATGTCTTCGAGCAGAACGGCAACGCCATCGGCGACTTCAACATGATCGATCAGGCCTCCGGCCTCGTCATCGAGCGCGACAACGGCGAAGGCACCGCCGACAAGGCCTGCCCGCAAGGTCAGCGCGGCGAGAACTGCTTCCCGGACCTCGCCAAGTTCAAGCGCATCTACAAGATCGAGCTCAGCGACGCCAATGTCGGCAAGCCCGCGCGCAAGATCGGCTATATTGACCTGATGAAGATCCAGGATCCCGACAAGAAGGCGAGGAAGCCGCTCAATGACGGCGTCTACACCTTCCCGTTCTTCACCATCGAGAACGTCGATCGCGTTGACGACGCCCACATCATTGTCGGCAACGACAACAATCTGCCATTCTCGTCCAGCCGCGACCCCAACAAGGCCGACGACGACGAGTTCATGCTGCTCGAGGTCGCGGATTTCCTGAAGGCGAAGTGAGATCTCGCTCCATCAATGCGGTCATCGCCCGGCTTGACCGGGCGATCCGGTACGCCGCGGCGCCAGCGATTGGATCGTTAGGCCTCGGCGTACCGGATGTCCCGCCCCCGTGCGCAATTGCGCGCTAGGCGGGACATGACATCGCACCGTAAACTTCCTACCCCGCCGGCACGATCACCATGCCCTTGTCCTTCGGCCAGCGGATGCGCCAGACGAAGTTGATGTCGCGGGCCTCGCCGGGCTTGGCGTCGAATGTCCATTCCAGCACGCCGCGCTTGTCGCGGATGTTGCTCGCGGTCGGCGGCGTGGTCGCGGGCAGCATCTCGACCACGATGTCCTCGTTCTCGCTGACCGGCAATTGATCCTCGATCGCGACACGAATCGGGAAATCGTGACCATTGCGGATCGTCGTCTTGAATGAACGCTCGTCGGTCTTCGACGTCGTGACCAGCAGACCCGCCGAGCCTTCGTTGCGCTTGAGCACTGCGCGCTCGATCTTGATCTTGTCATCGGCGCCGAAGCCGAGCCGCACGATGTCGTCCTTGGCCGACGCCGTGATCTTGCCGCGGCCGACGAAGACGCCGTCGCGGTAGATCGCGACCTTGCCAGGCAGCAATGTCGTATCGTCGGTCTGCTTGAAGCTGGCCTCGAGGAAGGCGGTCGGGTCCAGCACCGGCGCGGCGCGAACCGCGAGATCGGCAGGCACGGTCATCGCGGCGATGCGCAGGCTCTTGGCGCCCTCGGCGGCACCGAGGCTGACGCGGCCGGGAATCCTGAAGGTGGCCTGGAAATCGCCGATTTCGGCAACCGCCTGCTGTTCTTCGGCGCGTTCACGCGGCTCAGAAGCCTCCGCGACTTTGGGCATCAGCGGCTGCATCTGGCGTGCCATCGGAGCGGGCCGCGCCAGATCAGAGGCCGTGCCGAGCGCCAGCGGCCTCGGCACCTGCGGATATTGTGCCACCAGCGAATTCAGCTCCGGGGCGCTGCCGCCGCGGCCGATGCGCACCGTGGAGACGCCGAGTGTGACGTTGGACCAGTCTTCGCCGGTCGATTGCGTGATCTCGGCACGGCGGACCAGCTCGAGCTGCGGCTTGCGGTCCTTGGCGCCGGTGTCGAGCCGGGCGTCGTAGAGCGGCAGCCAGCGCGCGTTGCGCACGGCATAGGTCACCCGCAGCGTCGCCTTGGTCGCGGCGGCCGCGGCGACGTCGATCCGCACCTCCAGCTTGCTCGGCGGCTTGGCCGAACGCTCGGCTTCCAATTGTGCGATCTGGCGATCGATCTCGCGCTGTTTTCGTGTGGCATCGCGGATCGCAGTGTCCGCCGTCGCGGTCTCTTCAGCCACCGCCGCAAAGGCCGCGCGCCATTCGGTGATCGGCCGCGCTTCGCCCTTGTCGCCGAGGCCGGCGGGCGAAGCTTCGGCGAAGTGCTGCGCGAAATTGCGCCGTGCGGTGGCCGAGTCGATCGCACCTTGCAGGTCTGCCCGCTGATCCCTGAGCGCCTCGATGCGCTTGTCGAGCTCGGGCAGGTTCACGGGCGGCGCCGTACGCGGCGGCCGCGCGTCGATCGTGCCGATGGTCAGCTTGGCGCCCGCCTCGCCTTCGACGCGGAGGGAAGACGGATCGAGCGAGAGCGGAAAATCCTTGGCGACCAGCGTCGAGTCACCCGAGGCGAGATCCAACGAAATGACGCGGGTCACGGTGGCGCCATCGGGATAGACGGTGACCGTATCGATCGCGGATTTGGCGTCCACGTCGGCTGCCCATGACGGCACAGCGACGGCCGAGGTCACCAGGACCAGGCTCGTGGTTGCCAAATATTTCGCGATGATGCGCATAAATCCCTCCTGCCATTATCGCCGCGCCTCCAGCCGGACGCGTGCGATCAGATGCCTCGCCATCGTGATGAGACGCGGCGGGGAAGGAACTGGTTCGATTGGGGTTTCCGTGGGGCGCTACGGCGGCGGCACGGTGGCCGCGGAACGCCTTATGGTCCCGCCAGGCCTCAGATCTGGGTTGGCGGGCCCTGGCCGAAGATGCGGCGGAGCAGATCGGTCACGTTGCGGGCGCCAGCCTTCCTCAGAATGCTGGCGCGGTAGCCCTCGACCGTCCGCGCGCTCAGATGCATGCGGCGGGCGATTTCCTTGTTGGTCAGCCCCGCGGCGAGATGCTCGAGCACCGCGCCTTCGCGCACGGTGAGGGGTTCGCGGCCGGGCAGCCAGCGCTGCCGGTTCGAGCCGGGTTGCGCGAACTCGTCGATCGCAGCATCGATCCGATCGACGATGTCACGGCTGCGGAACGGCTTTTCGATGAAGTCGGCCGCGCCGCTCTTGATGGCGTCGACCGCCATGGAAATGCTGCCGTTCGCCGAGGTCACCAGCACCGGCGCCATGCAGTTTTCCTCGCGCAGCCGCTTGAGCACGTCGAGGCCGGAGCGATCCGGCGGCATCTCCAGCAGCACGCAGGCCGGCATCCGCGCTCTCGCCTCCGATAGCAGCGAGGCGCCATCGGCGAAGCAGATCACGTCATAGGCGCTCTGTTGAAGCGCGGTCGAAAGCTGCTCGCGGGAGACCGCGTCAGTTTCAATGACGAACACCTCACCCTTGGAAACCATGTTTCCCGGCATCATCCCGATCCAGCAATGTCTTGGTCAAATGGCCCGAGACGGCAGCGGGCCCCGTCGCCACCGCGCCGTCGTGAGCACGGCATTCACGCCAGTGCTTCGGTTTCCCCTATGTATGTTCCAACGCGTTCCCGGATTTGACGGATGGGGACATAAACTTTACATTTCGGGACATCCCTCATGGCTGGCGGGAACGGGTCGCATGACCGACCTCATTCGCAGCGCAGGCTTGAGCTATTATCCGGAGGTCGCCCGATCGGTCGGACTCGACCCCAGGCAGATGATGCGCAAGGTCCGACTGCCGCTGGCCTGCCTCGACAAGCCCGACACGCCGATCGCCGTCGCCGGCCTGCGCCGCTTGCTCGAATTGTCGGCCGAGGCATCCGGCGCCGAAGATTTCGGCTTGCGCCTTGCCGAGCGGGGCGGCCTGACCAATTTCGGCGCGGTCGGTTTGATCGTGCGCGAACAGGCGACAGTCGGCGAGGCCATCGCAGCATTCTCACGCTTCATTCATGTCCATCACGAGGGCATGCGGCTCGATGTTGCGCGCGACAAGCACACCGTGACAGTCACGCTGCATCTGCGCGGCCGGCAGCCGAGCGCGCCGCGTCAAGCCATCGACATGGCGCTCGGCAGCGTCCACCGCATCATCCAGTCGCTGTTCGGTCATGACTGGCGGCCGCTGGAGGTGCACCTGCACTATCCGCCGCCGCACGACCGCAAGCGTTATCGCGAGTTCTTCGGCTGCCGCGTCACCTTCAATGCGGATGACGATGCGATCCTGTTGTCGGCGCACGACATGGGGCGCCGGATCCCGAGCGCGCATCCGCTGATCGCGAATTATCTGCGCAAACGGATCGAGGCGATCGAGACGCGCCCCGCAAGCTGGGAGGCAAAGGTCGACGAGGTCGTGCGCAGCCTGCTCGCCAGCGGCGATTGCACCGTCGAGCACGTGGCCGAGCATCTCGCCTGCACCCGGCGCACCATCCACCGGCGCCTTGCTGCATCAGGCACCAGCTTCTCGGCCATCCTCGATGCACAGCGCGCCTATCTCGTGATCCAACTGATCGACAATACGCGCCGGCCGCTGGCCGACGTCGCCGTGCAGCTCGGCTTCTCCGCGCAGAGCGCCATGGCACGCTGGTTTCGCGGCCGTTTCGGCTGCACCGTCACCGAATGGCGCAAGGGCATGCGGGGCGAGGTGCCCTCGCAGACCGCGGCGTAAGCTCAGCGTGCCGGGACCGGCACGCCCATGATGGCAAGCGCCCGCCGGCGGCTGCCGGCGAGCAGCGGGCCGAACGCAATGGCAAATCCGAGGAATGCGACGACCCAGCCGCAAGCGGCGATGTGCAGTAGCGCGCCACTGTGCGCAGGCAGTACCACCGCGGCGACCCGCGCCAGCGCCGCGACGATGATCGCGACGTAGATCCCCTGTGTCGCGGGCGAAGCCGTCAGCGCCTGCCCGGTGTGGCCGAGGCTCGCGCGCGTCATCACCGCGAGCGTCATGGTTCCGGCCGCCCCGGCCATCCAGGCGTGAATGCCCGCACTCGGCGGCAGCGCGCCGAAGGCAGCGAGCGCATGCAGGAGGAATCCGAGCGGCACGAAAAAATAGCCGACGTGGAGGATCAAGAGCAGCCGTTCGCGGAACGTGCGGTCGCCGGCCCAGCGCGCAAGCCGCACCAGGTGCAGCACGCCGACGAGCGTCATCGCGACGCCGGTGACGGCATTCAATGGCGCCACGATCCACGCGATGAGCGCGAGCGCGCTGCATCCGATCACCGCGCCGTCGAAGCGTCCGAACGGCACCGGCAGGCGTCCGGGATTGAACTTGACCAGCCAGTTGCGGGTGAAGCTCGGGATGATGCGGCCGCCGATCAGCGCGATCAGCAGCACGACCACGCCGATGCCGATGCGGATGCCGATATCGGCCGTGCCTTCGAAGTGCGTTTCGAGATGAAAGGCGATGTTGCCGGCAAGCAGCACCAGCACCAGCGCCACCACAGGCAGGTTGCGCCAGTTTCCGCCTGCCATGATCTCGCGCGCCGCGGCGGCGACGACCAGCGCCAGGAAGGCGGCATCGACGAGAAGCGCGAACACCCAGCCCGTGTCGGCCGACAACGTCACCGCAATGCGCCCGGCAAGCCAGACCACCAGCAGCGCCCCCAGCGAGGTGCCCTGGATCGGCAACCGCCCGGTCCAGTTCGGGATCGCCGTGAACAGGAATCCGGTGATCACCGCAGGCAGGAAGCCGTAGAGCATCTCGTGGACATGCCAGTCGCGCGGGGCGAAGGCTGATGTCACCGACAGCTCGCCATAGAACATCGGCAGCCAGACCAGGATCGACACGGCGGCCTGGATCGCGGCGAACAGGAAAAAGGGCCGAAAGCTGTTCGCAAACAGTGGCCAGCCCTCAAAGTTGCGGGATCGGGCGCCAGCCATGGGGTCGTCAACTCCTGGAAATTCAAACCGGTGTCTGGAAAAATACTGCCGCCCGGCCGGCCTGTTTTGCGCTATCGCAAACTGTTGGACGATTGCAGGTGCCATCACACTCCGCAGCGCCAAGGAGACAGAATGGCCAAGGTCGACACATCGCTGGTTGCGCATTTGCCGCTGTTTGGGGGCGTCAAGCCGGAGGACCTCGAGGAAATCCTGCGCGAGGCCCGCTCGGCCCGTTACCCCAAGAACAGCACCATCTTCGAGCAGGGGGCGGACGCGCAGTCCTTCTTCCTGCTGCTGCACGGCCACGTCCGGGCCGCCAAGACCACGCCGACCGGCGAGCAGATCGTGGTGCGCTATGTCGCGCCCGGCGAGACGTTCGGCCTCGCGATGGCGATCGGAGCGGCGCACTATCCGGCGACGGCGATGGCGGTCGACGACAGCGTGGTGCTGATCTGGCCGACGTCGGCTTGGCCGCGGCTGATCGAGCGGTTTCCCTCGCTCGCCGCCAACACGCTCCAGACGGTCGGCACGCGTCTCCAGGAGAGCCACACCCGCATCCTGGAAATGTCGACCCAACAGGTCGAGCAGCGCGTCGCGCATGTGCTGCTGCGCCTCGCCAAGCAATCCGGCAAGAAGCTCGATCACGGCATTGAGATCGACTTCCCGATCAGCCGCCAGGACATCGCGCAGATGACCGGCACCACGCTGCACACCGTCAGCCGCATCCTGAGTGGCTGGGAGAGCCAAGGTCTCGTCGAGAGCGGCCGCCAGCGCATCATCCTGCGCGAACCGCACAGGATCGTCGTGCTGGCGGAGCGGAGCCCCGACAGCGGCGCGGCGTGAGAGCAGCGCCAGAACGTTTCCCTACCTGCTCTGTGCCTGCAAGATAGGAGCGAGGGGCGATTCCGCTTACGGCGAAAGCGCGCCCTCACCCGGGAATCCGCACGCGCCCGCGCAAATTCCGGACCACCTCACGCCGGCACGCAGTCGCAGAGCGCGGCGAGGAATTTCTCGCGGTCGATGCCATGCTCGCGGCAGGCGTCATCCACCGTGTGGAAGGTCGCGATCGGGCAGCCGACACAGGCCATCCTGAAGGCGAGAAACACACGGATCGTGTGCGGCGCCGTGCGCATGATGTCATCGACCAGATCGTCGGATCGGAAAGACATGGATAACTCCGTTCCGAAACGACGATAGCGGAGCGGGTGGGAGTCTCTTTGTTGAAGCGCAAGCAACGCGTCATTCTGGGGCGCGCGCAGCACGAGCCCGGAATCCATCGTGCAGCGCGTGATGTGGAACAATGGATTCCGGACTCGCGCCAAAGAGGCGCGCCACGGAATGACGGAGAGAGCATCTAAACCGCCCGGCTGTGCAGCTGCTTTCCCGGATCCAGATGCGCGTCGAACGCCGCCGCGACGCTGCGGACCAGGAAGCGCGAGTCCCTGGCGACCGCGAGCTTGTCGCCGTCCAGCCTCACGACGCCGTCAGAGATCAGCGGCTTCAGACGCGACGCCGACTTCAGCATCGCCTCGGGCTCTGCGCCATGGCGCGCGCAGATGTCGCCGAGATCGGCGCCGAATTCGCACATGATGCGCTCGATGATGTCGGCGCGCAGCCGGTCGTCATCGGTGAGCCCATAGCCCTTCGCGGTGGCGAGACGGCCAGCGCTGATGCACTGCGCGTAGGCGCCGATCTGCACGTGGTTCTGGACGTAGCCCTGCGGCAGGTGTCCGATCGCGCTCGCGCCGAAACCGAGCAGCACCTCGGCCTTGTCGGTGGTGTAGCCCTGGAAATTGCGTCGCAGCGTCCGCTCCTGGAAGGCCACGGCCATGGAATCGTCGGGTCGCGCGAAATGGTCGAGCCCGATCTGCACGTAGCCAGCCTCCTTCAGCGCATTCGCGATCGCGCAAGCCTGGTCGTGACGCGCAGGGCCATCGGGCAGGACGGCCTCGTTGATCATGCGCTGATGCTTCTTGAAATCAGGCACATGGGCATAGCCGAACACCGAGAAGCGGTCGGGCGCGAGCGCGAGCGCGCGCCGGACCGTGTCCAGGCACGAGGCGACGGTCTGGTGCGGCAGCCCGTAGATCAGGTCGAAATTCACTCCCGCGATATCGGCGCGCCTGAGCATGTCGACGACGCAGGCCGTCTGCTCGAAACTCTGCACGCGGTTGATCGCGCGTTGCACGACGGGATCGAAACTCTGAACCCCGAGGCTCGCGCGGTTGACGCCGGAGAGCCGCATCGCCTCCACCATGTCGGCGGTCAGCGTCCGAGGATCGATCTCGACCGCGATCTCGGCCGTGGGCAGCACGAAGAACGCCTGGCGCATCGTTGCCATCAACTCGACGAAAGCTTCCGGCGCCATGATCGTCGGCGTGCCGCCGCCGAAATGAATATGCTCGACCTTGATGCGGCGGCCGATCGTGTCGGCCACTTGCACGATCTCGCTGCGCAATGTCCGCTGATAGGCCGCGATCAGCTCGTCGCGGCGGACGATCTGGGTATGGCAGCCGCAATACCAGCACATCTCGCGGCAGAACGGCACGTGCAGATAGAGCGACGCGCTGGCGCCCGCCGGGAGCTCAGCAAGCCACCCGGCGTAGGTGTCTCCACCGATCGCAGGCGAAAAGTGCGGTGCGGTCGGGTAGCTCGTGTAGCGCGGCAACCGTTCGTCGCCGTAGCTCACCGCGAGATCAGCTCTCATATCTTACCCATTCGTAAATCCCAGCCGCGAACGGTTGCGGCAAGTCCCGGATGGCGCTCAATTTATCCGTTTTCGAGCAAACGACCTTGCGCTTGCTCAAAGTCCAAGCGCCGAAGCGGGACTATTGGGACTCGACCATTGCCCTTTCGGAGATGACGCCATGGCGCCGTTCGCCCTCGATCTCATTCTCTGGCTCACCGGCGTTCGCGGCCACACTCCGCGCTTCGACGATTTTCGTCCCGTACCCGCGGCGCCCACGACCGGCGCCGGCCATCTCATGCGCGTACTGGCCATCATGGCGACTGTCTTTGCCGCGCTGTCGCTCGCGGTCTGGGGAACGGTCTGGCTTGCGATCCAGCTGCTCTAGCCGAAGCAATCAGTCTGTCGGAATCGACCGCAATTGAACATGCGAACGAATTGCCGCTACGCGGCTGACGCCGCACCAATATCCGTCTTGCTCTCGCGGCAATTGCGGTAAACCTCTTAAGGATCTTCGCGGAGGCAAATCCGGCTGAAGGTTGTTGCAGCGCAAATCATCTTGCTGTGATCGGCGCACACTGCATCCGTCATCAAAACCATTTTCAGATGAAGGATGCTTCCGATGTTCACCCGCAGAGCTGCACTGATCGGCGCCGCCGCGACTGCGCTGATGTTGGCGACCCCCGCTTTGGCCGCTGACGATCTCAAACTGCCTCGACAGAAGGTCGAGCTGGTCGCTCCGCCTTTCGTGCATGCGCACGAGCAGGCGACCAAGCAGGGCCCCAAGATCATCGAGTTCAAGCTCACCATCGAGGAGAAGAAGGTCGTCATCGACGAGAAAGGCACCACCTTCCAGGCGATGACCTTCAACGGTTCGATGCCGGGACCGCTGATGGTCGTGCATGAGGGCGACTACGTCGAGACGACGCTGGTCAATCCCGCCACCAACACCATGCCGCACAACATCGACTTCCATTCCGCGACCGGTGCGCTCGGCGGCGGTGCGCTCACGCTGGTCAATCCCGGCGAGCAGGTCGTGCTGCGCTGGAAGGCGACCAAGACCGGCGTATTCGTCTATCACTGCGCGCCGGGCGGCCCGATGATCCCCTGGCATGTCGTCTCCGGCATGAACGGCGCCGTGATGGTGCTGCCGCGCGACGGACTGAACGACGGCAAGGGCCACGCGCTGAAATACGACAAGGTCTACTATATCGGCGAGCAGGACATGTACGTGCCGCGCGACGAGAAGGGCAATTTCAAGTCCTACGATTCGCCCGGTGAAGCCTTCACCGAGACCGAAGAGGTGATGAAGAAGCTGACGCCGACCCATGTCGTGTTCAACGGCAAGGCCGGCGCGCTGACCGGCAAGAACGCGCTGACCGCCAATGTCGGCGAGAACGTGCTGATCGTGCATTCGCAGGCCAACCGCGACAGCCGTCCGCACCTGATCGGCGGCCATGGCGACTATGTCTGGGAGACCGGCAAATTCGGCAATGCCCCCGAAGTCGGGCTCGAGACCTGGTTCATCCGCGGCGGTTCTGCGGGCGCAGCGCTGTACAAATTCCAGCAGCCCGGCATCTACGCCTACGTCACGCATAACCTGATCGAGGCCGCAGATCTCGGCGCCACAGCGCACTTCAAGGTCGAAGGCAAATGGAACGATGATCTGATGACCCAGGTGAAAGCGCCGGCCGAAATTCCGGCGCAGACGCAGGGCGCCCTGGAGACCGGCCGCAAGACCAACTGACAAACAGAGGGGCCGGCAAATCGCCGGCCCCTTTTTCTTTGTGGGGATCACCATGCTGATCGCATTCAAGCTGAAGTTGGCGCTGGCCTGCGCGGCCGGACTCGCGGGACCGCTGGCGGTCGCGCCTCTGGTCTCCGAGATGGCGACGCCGCGCGCGGGCGGCGAGCCGGCGATCATCGAGATCGCCGCCGGCAGCTTGGTCTATCGCGAGGCCGGTGATTTCACGCGCGCCGGGCAGCAGGCCGAAGCGCCGCTGCGAAAGCTGCGGTTCAACAGACCGCTTCACATCATGCGCGAACAGGTCTCCTCCGCCGACTTTCAGCTCTGCGTGCTGGATGGCGCATGCCGCACGCTGGGCCGCGACGTCGTCGTCGCGCCCGATCGCCCTGCGGTCCAGGTGAGCTGGTACGACGCCGAAGCCTATGCGAGCTGGCTGTCGCGCAAGACCGGCAGGCATTATCGCCTGCCGAGCGACGAAGAATGGGCATTTGCCGCCGGCAGCCGTTTCAAGGATGACGGCGTGCCGGTCGACGCAAGCGATCCTTCGAAGCGCTGGATCAGTCGCTACGAGCGTGAGTCCGAGCGCGACCTCGCCGACACCACCGCCTATCCGTTCGGCAAGTTCGGCCTCAACGAGCACGGTCTCGAAGACATCTCCGGCAACGTCTGGGAATGGACCTCGACCTGCTTCGTGCGCTCGCGGGTCGACGAGACCGGCAACGCCATCCGCCCGACCGTGAATTGCGGCGTGCGCGTCGCGGAAGGCGCGCACCGCGCCTATGTCACCGATTTCATCCGCGACGCCCGAGCCGGCGGCTGTGCGCAAGGCGTGCCGCCCGCCAATCTCGGCTTCCGCCTGGTGCGCGAGCAGACCTCGTGGGTCGCGAGCGTGTCGGCGCGGTGGGGTAAGATGTGGTCGGCGCGGTCTTGACGCTGGTAGCGGGAGCGCGCTCGTGCCTCTCCAATGTCGTCCTGGCCTAGTGCGCAATTGCGCACTAGGCCAGGACGACACCGGGGATGTAGAAGCGACCTGCCGCCTCGCGACCTCCCAGGCCCGATCACCCGCCTGACCCGCACGTTCAAGCGAAAATGGCCGGGCAAGCCCGGCCATTCGCAACTACTGAGCCTTACGTGTTCTTCAGCGCGACGCGGAATTCGGCTTCGGTCTTGGCCTTGACCTCGTCGAGCGTGACGCCGTCGGCGAGCTCGATCAGGGCCATGCCGCCGTCGCCGTGCTTGTCGATGGTGAAGACGGCAAGATCGGTGACCACCATGTCGACCACGCGCTCGCCGGTGAGCGGCAGATTGCACTTCTTCAGGAGCTTCGGACCGTCCTTGGCGGAATGCTCCATCACCACGACGACGCGCTTGACGCCGGCGACGAGGTCCATCGCGCCGCCCATGCCCTTGACCATCTTGCCGGGGATCATCCAGTTGGCGAGATCGCCGTTCTGGGCCACCTGCATCGCGCCGAGGATCGACAGATCCATGTGGCCGCCGCGGATCATGCCGAAGGAATCGGCGCTCGAGAAATAGGACGTCGAGGGCAGCTCGCTCACGGTCTGCTTGCCGGCGTTGATCAGGTCCGCGTCCACCTCGTCTTCATAGGGGAACGGGCCCATGCCGAGCATGCCGTTCTCGCTCTGGAGGCTGACGTCCATGCCGTGGGGGATGTAGTTCGAGACCAGCGTCGGAATGCCGATGCCGAGATTGACGTAATAGCCGTCGCGCAGTTCCTTCGCGGCGCGCGCGGCCATCTGTTCACGGGTCCAGGCCATCGTTGTGCTCCTGTCGATTCTTTAGTGGCGCATGATCTGATCGGAAAACCGGCTTCCACTTTTCCGGATCATGCGCTGGTGCGCGGGCGGGTGTTGCGGAATTCGATGCGCTTCTTGGCCGTACCGACCTCGACGATGCGCTTCACGAAGATGCCGGGCGTATGGATGTGGTCGGGATTGAGTTCACCGGCCGGAACCAGATGCTCGACCTCCGCCACCGTGATCTTGGCGGCGGTCGCCATCATCGGGTTAAAGTTGCGCGCGGTCTTGCGGTAGATGAGGTTGCCGGCGGTGTCGCCCTTCCAGGCATGCACGATGGCGAGGTCGGCGAACAGGCCGCGCTCCATCAGATACTTCTCGCCGTCGAACTCCTTCACTTCCTTGCCTTCGGCGATCAGCGTGCCGACGCCGGTCTTGGTGTAGAAGGCCGGGATGCCTGCGCCGCCGGCACGAATGCGCTCGGCCAGCGTGCCCTGCGGATTGAATTCGAGTTCCAGCTCGCCGGCGAGGAATTGCTGGGCGAACAGCTTGTTCTCGCCGACATAGGACGAGATCATCTTCTTGATCTGCCGGGTTTCCAACAGGCGGCTGAGCCCGATGCCGTCGACGCCGGCATTGTTGGAGACCACCGTCAGGCCCTTGACGCCGGACTCGCGGATCGCGTCCGACAGCTCCTCGGCGATGCCGCAGAGGCCGAAGCCGCCCGACATGATCATCATGTTGTCTTTGAGAATGCCGTCGAGAGCCGACTTGGCGTCGGGATAGACCTTGTTCATGCAAATGACCTTCGACTGAACCTTCGGCTTGCGGGCGTCGCGCCTTATTGGCGGCGATTATTAGGCGAAATTCTCCGAGGCCGTCAATGATACGGGGTTCTCCGTTCCGCCCCCGGGTGATAGAAGCTGCCCACGCCGTGGGCAGAATCGCTCGCGGCCTTGAAAGCGACAAGAAAACCCATCAAGTTGCGGGGGTTGGGCGTGGGCACGCAGGTTTCCCGACCCGCCCTTCTGGCTCCAACGACCAACCCGATCAGGACATGCCATTGACCATGGCCCAAGGAATGAAGCGCCTCGGGACGCCGATCGCGGCGCTGCTCGGCGTGGCGCTGATAGCCCTGATCGCGACCTCCTGGCTCATCAACCGTGACGCGCTGCGCAAGGCGGTGGAAGCGCAGATCCGCGACGTGACCGGGCTTGAGCTCAGTGTCGCAGGCAACATCGACATTTCGGTCCTACCGGCGAGCTACATCTCCTTCCGCGACGTCGGTCTCAAGGGCGGCGGCGCCAACGATCCCGCGCTCCATGTCGACGTGCTCACCGCCAATTTGCGGCTGCTGCCGCTGCTGCTGCAACGATTCGAGATCGCTGACCTGGCGCTGCTGCGGCCGCGCATCCATGTCAGCCTGAAGCCGGACGGCGAGAGCAACTGGACACCCTTCATCCAGACCATTGCACGCACCATGAAGCCCGGCGCCGACAACCAGGTGTCGTTCTCCGAGATCAGGATCCAGGACGGCGTACTCAATTACGAGGACGCCGCCACGCACGCCACCGAGAAGCTCGAGGACATCGACCTGTCGCTGGCCTGGCCCTCGATCTCGCGCTCCTTTGCCGCGACCGGACAGTTCGACTGGCGCGGCGAGCGCGTCGACGGCTCGATCAGCTTTTCCGATTTCGTCGCCGCCCTCTCCGGCGAGCGGTCGGGGTTGAAGGCGCGGATCGCGAGCGCGCCGCTCAAGCTCGCCTTCGACGGCAGCGTCGCCAACCGCACCAGCCCGATGATGGAAGGCACGCTCACCATCGACAGCCCGTCCTTGCGCAACGCCCTGCGCTGGACCGGACAGCCGCAGCCGGGCAGCGGCGGCTTCGGCCGTTTCGCGCTGAAGGCGCGCGCCAACGTCGTGGGTGCCTCGATCGCTCTCACCAACGTCAATGTCGAGCTCGACGGCAATACCGCCGAGGGCGTCATGACCTACGCCAATAACGGCCGGCAGACGCTGCAGGCGACGCTCGCCGCCGACGCGCTCGACTTCACGCCTTATATCTCGACCTTCCGCCTGCTCGCGAGCGGGGCGCGCGACTGGAACAGACAGCTGTTCGATCTCAACGGATTGTCGACCACCGACCTCGACATGCGCCTGTCGGCGGCAAAGCTGACGGTCGGTCCGTCGAAGCTCGGCCGCACCGCGATCGGCGCCAATTTGCGCAACGGCACGCTGGCGCTCTCGGTGGGCGAGGCCCAGATCTTTGGCGGCATCGCCAGGGGCTCGTTCGGCATCGCGCGCGCCGACAGCGTCGCCGACATCAAGGCGCAGTTCCAGTTCACCGATGTCGATCTGCAGGCCTGCGCCACCGAGCTGTTCGGCATCAACAAGCTCTCGGGGCGCGGCAACATCAACGTGTCGCTCTTCGCTTCAGGCTCGAGCCCGTTCGGTCTCGTGCAGTCGCTCGACGGCAGCGCCACCGTCACCGGGCATGACGGCGCGATCGCGGGCTTCAACGCCGAGCAACTGCTGAAGCGTCTGGAGCGGCGGCCGCTGTCCGGCGGCGGCAATTTCCGCAACGGCTCGACCCCTTATAACAATCTCACCATCGCGGTGAAATTCGCCGATGGGATCGCGACCGCCGAGGACATCCGCATCGAGGGACCCGCGGCGAAGATCACGATGACCGGCACCGCCTCGGTGCCGACGCGCGAATACGACATGAAGGGCGTGGCAAGCCTCAACACCACGTCCGGCTTTCAATTGCCCTTCATGGTGCAGGGGCCCTGGGACGATCCCCTGATCTTCCCCGACCCCGAAAGCTTGATCCGCCAGTCGCCTGCGGCGTCTCCCTTCCTCGATCTCCTGAAGCAGCGCATCACCGGGGGCGGAAAGCGCCCCGCGCAGGACGGATCGCCGACGGCGGAGAATGCGAAGGACAGCGCCAAATCCAACTAGAGTGATCAACGTTGCTCTCTTAGGGGTCGGCAGCCTGCGGGCCACGGGCTCGATTTGCCAAGCTGAATACTGCGACCGATTTCATGCAAACGCTGCGGTCAAGCGGCTGATTGCGTCGTCGAGATCCAGCTCTTGTCCTCCCGCACCAGCGCTGCCTCCGCGATCTTCGTCCCGGCCGTGACAGTGCCGCTCTGTCCCAGTTCACGGGCCAGCACCTCGCGGTCACAGGCGTCCTCCCACAGCGAAACGGTGATGGACGCGACACAGTTGCTGATCATGCTGGTCAGCGCCCGCGCCTCCGACATGAAGCGGTCGATGCCGACAAGCAGCGCCACGCCGGTCACCGGCAAATCCGGCATGACCGAGAGGGTCGCGACAAGCGCGACGAAGCCGCTGCCGGTGACGCCGGCCGCCCCCTTGGACGTCAGCAGCATCAGTCCGAGCATCGCCGCGATCTGACCCCATGACAGGTGAATGTCACAGGCCTGCGCAATGAAGATGGAGGCCAAGGTGAGATAAATGGCGCTGCCGTCCAGATTGAACGAGTAGCCCATCGGCAACACGAGCCCTGACACGCCTTTCCGGCATCCGAGCTGCTCCAGCTTGCGCAGCGCGCCAGGCAGCGCCGGCTCCGACGACGACGTGCCGAGCACGATCAGCAGTTCTTCCCTGAAGTAGCGGATGGTCTTCCACAGACTGAAGCCGTTCAGCCGCGCCAGCGTACCAAGCACGACGACCACGAAGACGGAGCAAGCGATATAGAATGTCAGGATCAGCAGTCCGAGCGAACCAATCGAGCGGATGCCGTAGCGGCCCACCGTGAACGCCATGGCGCCAAAGGCGCCGAGCGGCGCGAGTTTCATGATGAAGCCGAAGGATACAAACAGCACGTGAGAGAACGAGGCGACTGCCTTTGTCACCACGACGCCGCCATCGCCGGCACGGCTTAGGCCAAAGGCGATCAGGATGGAGATCAGTAGCACCGGCAGCACTTCACCATCGGCAAACGCTCCAAAGAACGAATGCGGGATGATGTGCAGCATGAAGTCCGCAAATCCGGTCGCACCTGCCTGCTTGGTGAATTTCGCAGCCACCGACGGGTCCAGCGTACTGACGGAAACATGCATGCCCGCCCCTGGCTGGATCAGCGATACGGCGATCAGCCCGGCCATCAGCGCGAGCACGGTCAGCAGGTAGAACAGCGCCATGGATTTCACCAGCGTGCGGCCGACCTCGCGGGAATCGCTGATGCTGTTGATGCCGCTGACGATGGTGCAGAACACGATCGGCGCGATCATCATCTTGACCAGCTTGACGAAGCCGTCTCCGAAGGGCTTCAGCGCGGCGCCAAATTCAGGCCAGAAATGGCCGGTGAGGACGCCCAGCATGAGGCCGATCAGCACCTGGACGTAGAGAATCCGGTAGAATGGCTTTCGCAGCTCACTGTTCTCGGGCCCAGCCAGCGCTTGCTTGTGCATTCTCGTTTCTCCCATGGCTCTGATTTTCTTGATGGCTGCGGAGGCGGCGGGCTTCAGGCCGCCAAGACCGAATGAGGCACGTGCGATCGGCGGGCGAAGACGTGGCCCTCGAAGATCCGCCGGGCTGTCCGCTGCACCCGGGCGACCGGACCGGGCTCCAGCCGAACCACGAGCTGGCCGGAGGGATGAGCGAGCGTGATCGGCACCGGCGGCGCCAGCGGTCCCACCATGTCTGCGGCGATAGTCCCGGGCGTGACACAGGCCGTCGCGATTGCGACAGCGCCGGTCACCGCCAGCGCGCCATGGCAGTCATGCGGCATGAAGTACCGGGTGTTCAACGTCGCCTCGCCCGCAGACGCAATCAGAACCGGCTTCGGGATCACCATTGTCGCGGAATTTGGAAAACCCATCAGGCGCCCGGCCTCGACGCGCAAATTCTCGAGACGCGCGCGGAAGCCGCTGTCGGCGAAGTCCGAAGGTGCCTCACGGCCGGTCCATCCCAGATCCGCCGCGCGGACCAGCATGACCGGCATCGCCGCGTCGATGCAGGTCACGTCGATCCCTTCGATGCGGTCGACCGGTCGTCCCGTCGGCAGCAGGCGACCGGTGCGTGCGCCGGCCGCGTTAGGGAATGACAGTTCGATGGGCGCGGCCGTTCCCGGTACGCCGTCGATCCGCGCCTCGCCCTCGTAAGTCACCCGCGCTCCGGGGGTGGCAACGGTCGCATCAATCAGCTTGCCGGTGTTGACATTGTGAATGCGGACATGGGTGCGATCTGCGGTCGCGGCGACCAGGCCGGCCTCGATTGCGAACGGCCCCACCGCCGCCAGCATGTTTCCGCAGTTCGGCGAGGTATCGACAATCCCTTCACGAACACGTACCTGGGCAAACAGGTAGTCAACGTCGGCGCCGGGCACCGTTGCCGGTCCGATGATCGCGACCTTGTTGATAACGGCATTGCCGCCGCCGATTCCATCGATTCCAAGATCGTGCCCACCTCCCATCACAGACAACAGGACCGCGTCGCGCGACCTTGGGTCGGCGGGAAGATCGCGGGCCAGGAAAAACGGTCCGCGTGAGGTACCCCCGCGCATGACCACACAGGGAATGGCAATCTGATCGTTCATGGAATTCTTCCGTTCGGCGACATCTTCGCCCGAACCGGAGCATCCTCCCTCTGAACTCTTTTGTGAAATGCAAATATCTGAGGTATTATTTCGTCTATCGATATAATGGAGCCTTGCCATGAACGCAGAACTGCTCGACCTCAAGGCGTTCATCACCGTCGCGGAGACGGGAAGCTTTGTCCGGACCGCCAAGGCGCTGAACCTGTCTCAACCAGCGCTCAGCCGACGTATTCAGAAGCTGGAAGAAAGCCTCGGTGCGCCGTTGCTCGAGCGGTCGACGCGCCACGTCAATCTCACCATGACCGGCCGCGACTTCCTGCCTAAGGTGCGCC
Organism: Bradyrhizobium sp. SPXBL-04; assembly: GCF_051853035.1. NCBI lineage: Bacteria > Pseudomonadati > Pseudomonadota > Alphaproteobacteria > Hyphomicrobiales > Nitrobacteraceae > Bradyrhizobium > Bradyrhizobium sp. SPXBL-04. The sequence continues at coordinate 7,685,059 of NZ_CP182472.1, forward strand.
GCCTCATCGACGAGTTTGAGACCTCGGTGCTCGCCATCCAGGATATCGGCGCGCGAAGTTCAGGCTTGGTCTCGGTGGCTGCGGTGCCGACAGCAGTGTTCTATTTCCTGCCGCGAGCGATCGGCCGGTTTGCCGAAGCGTATCCGCGCATTCGCATCCGGATTCTGGACATCGGCGCCAATGAGGGATTGGAAGCGGTCGCGCGCGGCGAAGCCGACTTCGGCATCAATTTCATTGGTGCATCACATGCCGAAATTGAATTTGAGAAACTGGTTGAGGATCCTTTCGTCCTGGCCTGCCGTCATGACCATCCGTTGGCATCGCGCAAACAGGTAAGCTGGTCGGAGATCGTGCCGCACCGGGTCATCACCGTCGGTCGCAACAGCGGCAATCGCGCGTTGATCGACAATGCGCTGGCGCGACACGGCCTGCAGCTGAACTGGTCCTATGAAGTCGCGCATCTCTCAGGTTCGCTTGGCCTCGTCGAAGCGGGACTCGGAATCGCCGTGCTACCGAAACTCGCGACGCCCGTCGCCGGCCATCCGATCATTCACACCATTCAGTTGATCGAGCCGGAAGTGTCGCGGACGATCGGAATCGTGCGCAGGCGCGGGGCGACACTATCCCCTCATGCCAGCCAATTTCTCAAGATGCTGCTCGAGGCGTGGCGCTCTCCTTCCCGGACGAGCGGGCAAGGCAAGCCACGGTCCCGATCCGCCGAGGCAAGTTCAAATACAGCTTCGACGGGCCTGAAGCGGAAACGCTGATAGCTCGCCGGCAGACCGGGCAAGACCGTTCCCTCTCGAACCGGAGTTCCTCGGATCAATCCGCCCGTTTCACAGAGACATTTTTGGCCCTGCAGCCAGAGCACCGCTGCCTTGCGAGCGGGTTGCGTTGCGTTCAGTCCTCATACTGCTTAAAACGCCTTCGCTGGCGGCGAGCAGCCGCGCATGGTCAGGCCAAGCCAGAACGCACAAGGCGAATTGATTGCCGCGAATTGATGCGGCGATTGGATCGATGCACGCATTAAGCATCTCCGCGAGGCTCTATCCCCACGACATTGGTCTGACAAGATGGCGCTAGATCAGACTTCCGCCATGCGCTAGTGTTTTATACGACCGGTTAAAAACACCGGCCGTTTGAGGGAGAAAAACGTGAGATCCAAGGTTATTGGCGCAGTATCATTGGCGGTCGCTGCGGTTGGGCTGTTTGCGGCCACTGCACCCGCCTTTGCGCAGCAGAAGACGATTACGGTCTGGTGGGGCAAGGGCTTCTATCGCTCCGAAGACGACGCGTTGATCGACACGATCAAGAAATTCGAAGCCAAGACCGGCATCAAGGTCGAATTGTCGCAGTACGCGATCCAGGACATGATTCCGAAGACGGTCGCCGCGCTCGATGCCGGCACCGTGCCCGATGTCGCCTATTCCGACTCTTATGACGTGCAAGCGCAGGGCAAGTGGGCTTACGAGGGCAAGCTCGAGGACCTCACGGATGTCATGGAGCCGATCAAGGGCCGGTTCGTGCAGAACACGCTGGACGCGTCGATCCTCTACAACGACGTGACCAAGAAGAAAGCTTATTACGGCTTCCCGCTGAAGCAGCAGAGCATGCACGTCCAGATCTGGAACGACATGCTGGAGAAGGCCGGCTTCAAGCAGAGCGACATTCCGACCGACTGGACGGGCTATTGGACATTCTGGTGCGACAAGGTGCAGCCGGCGATCCGCAAGGCGACCGGCCAGCGCATCTATGCCGTCGGCCAGCCGATGGGCGTGGAATCCACCGACGCCTTCCAGTCGTTCTACACCTTCATGGACGCCTACCACGTCAAGCTGGTTGACGACGACGGCAAGCTGCTGGTCGATGATCCCAAGGTCCGCGAGAACCTGATCAAGGCGATGAAGGACTACACCGACACCTACATCAAGGGTTGCACGCCGCCCTCCTCGACGACCTGGAAGGATCCTGACAACAACGTCGCCTTCCACAACAAGACCATCGTGATGACTCACAATTTCACGATCTCGATCGCGGCGAAGTGGTTCGAGGACTCGCAGAACCAGGCCCTTACCCAGGAGCAGCGCGACGCCGGCAAGAAGGCCTATGAACAGGACATCATCACGGCGTCCTTCCCCAAGGCGCCGGATGGTTCGACTATCCGCTACCGCTCCGACGTCAAGACCGGGCTGGTCTTCACCGCGGCCAAGAACAAAGCCGAGGCCAAGCAGTTCATCAGCTTCCTGCTCCAGGAAGAGAACGTCCGTCCCTATATCGAGGGCGCACTGGGCCGCTGGTTCCCGGTGACGAAGGAAAGCCAGGAAAGCCCGTTCTGGCAGGCTGACAAGCACCGCAAGGCGGTCTACACGCAGTTCAAGGGCGGCACCGCCGCGTTCGACTTCACCAAGAACTGGAAGTTCACGATCCTCAACAACGAGAACGTGTGGGCGAAGGCGATGAACCGGGTGGTGAGCGAGAAGGTTCCGGTCGACAAGGCCGTCGACGAACTGATCGCCCGCATCAAGCAGGTCGCGGGTTAAGTCATCCGCCCCTCTCCCCGCGTTGCGGGGAAAGGTATAAGAACAACACCGGCCGCGTTTCGCGGCCGGCTTCTCTTTGAAGAGACCGAAAAGAATGGCGATCACGCTCTCTGGCGATCAGGCAATCCCCGGCCCGCCCCTGTCGACGCGGCTGACCCCGGCGCAGGTCTGGGGCATCGTACTGCTCGCGCCCTATCTGCTCGTTTTCCTCGCCTTCGTCGTCTATCCCGTCGGCTACGGGCTGTGGCTGGCGCGCGCGCCGGCGAACTATGTCGCGCTCTACAACGACCCGATCTTCGCGCGCGCCGCGGTCAACACGCTGATCTTCCTGGTCATCGGCATCAACATCAAGATGCTGATCGCGCTGTTCCTATCCGGCTTCTTCGCCCAGCAGCGCACCTGGATCAAATGGCTCTCGGTGATCTTCATCCTGCCCTGGGCGGTACCGTCGATCCCGACCATCCTGTCGGTGCGCTTCATGCTCAATCCCGAATGGGGCATGATCAACCACTTCATCTTCACCTTCACCGGCGATGACGGCCCGAACTGGCTGAACGATCCGACCGTGGCGCTGACCATGGCGATCGCCGTGCACATCTGGAAGTCGCTGCCGTTCTGGACGCTGATCCTGATCACCGGCAGGCTTGCGATCTCCCACGATCTGTTCGAGGCCGCCGAGGTCGACGGTGCGAGCTGGTGGCAGAAATTCCGCTACATCACCTGGCCGTCGATGCAGACTCTCTACGTCACCTGCACGCTGCTCTCGATGATCTGGACGCTCGGCGACTTCAACAGCGTCTATCTGCTCACCGGCGGTGGCCCGGCCGACCTCACGCACGTGCTGTCGACGCTCGGCATCCGCTATCTCCGGCTCGACCAGCTCTCGCTGGCCATGGCGTCGATCGTCTGCGCGATGCCGTTCGTCCTGCCGCTCGTGTACTTCATGATGAAACGGTTGTCGCGATGAAGCTCCCCTCCTTGCGCGAAGTCGCGATCGAAGCGCGGCTGCTGCTGATCGGTATCCCCGTCTTCCTGTGGACGATGATCCCGATCTATCACATGTTCCTGTTCGCGATCTCCCCGAAGGAGGACGCGTTCTCGGGCAAGCTGTGGCCGGATCATCCGACGCTGCATAACTTCGAGATCGTGTTCAAGCAGCAGCATTATTTCCTGCGCGACTTCTACGTCCAGTTCTGGAATTCGACGCTGATCGCGGCATCCGTCGGCGTGCTGACCCTGTTCATCGCGACTGCGGCGGCGTTCTCGATCTCGCGGCTGAAGGTGCCGGGCGGACGCATGGTGTTGAACCTCGCGCTCTTCACCTATTTCATCCCCGCGGCGTTCCTCGCCGTGCCGATGTATCGCACCATGGGCAATTACGGCCTGCTCAACAATCACTGGTCGCTGATCCTGGCCATGGTGACGATCGCCAGCCCCTACGCGATCTGGGTGCTCAAGCAGGCCTCCGACAAGCTGCCGGTCGAGCTGGACGAAGCCGCCGTCATGGATGGCGCCACGACGCTGCAGATCTTCCGCCTGGTCTATCTGCCGTTGATGATGCCGTCGCTGGTCGCGATCGGCACCTATGCGGTGCTGCTGGCCTGGAACGAATATCTCTACGCGTTCCTACTGCTCTCGAACGACCGCGAGATCACCCTCCCCGTCGCGCTCGGCAACTTCCTCGCCGCCGACGACTCGCCATGGGAGCTGCTGATGACGACCGGCTTCATCTACGCGCTGCCGCCGGCCGCGGTCTACTACGCCTTCCGCCGTTACATGGTGGGCGGGCTCACGGCGGGTGCGGTGAAGTCGTAACAGCCCTTCGTGTCATTGCGAGGAGCGTAGCGACGCAGCAATCCAGAGTGTTTCCGCGGGGGCATTTCTGGATTGCTTCGCTTCGTTCGCGTGACGATCGGCTCACAGCGGCGCGGCGCTCTCGCCCTGTGAGCTCGACAGCTTCGAGGCGAGCGAGGCGACGACGATCACCACCGCGATCAGGGCGATCACCAGCGTGCAGATCGCGTTGATCTCCGGCTTCACCCCCAGCCGTACCTCGGAGTAGATCCGGATCGGCAAGGTCGCGGAGCCGGGGCCCGTGGTGAAGCTCGCGATCACGAGATCGTCCAGCGACAGCGTGAATGCCAGCATCCAGCCGGCGACGATTGCCGGCGCAATCAGCGGCAGCGTGACGGCCACGAAGGCGCGGACAGGATCGCAGCCGAGGTCCATCGCCGCCTCCTCCAGCGAACGATCGAGCGAGCCGAGGCGGGACTGCACGACGACGGCGACGAAGCACATCGTCAGCGTGGTGTGGGCGATCGTCACCGTCCAGAAGCCGCGCTCGGCATTGAGCGCGACGAACAGCAGCAGCAGCGACAATCCGGTGATCACCTCCGGCATCACCAGCGGCGCATAGAGCATGCCGGAGAACATCGTCCGGCCGCGAAACCGCTCGCCGCGCGACAACGCGACCGCGGCGAGCGTGCCGAGCAGCGTGGCAATGGTCGCGGACGAGACCGCAACCCGCAGGCTCATCCAGGCCGCCTCGATCATGGCGCGGTCGTTGAAGAACTCGTGATACCAACGCAGCGACCAGCCACCCCACACCGTCACTAGGCGCGAGGCATTGAAGGAATAGATAACGAGGATGAGGATCGGCAGGTAAAGGAACGCCAGCCCCAGCGCGAGCGAGGCGATGTTGAAGCGGGAGAGACGGGAGAGCTTGCGCATCGTCTCAGCGCCCCTGTTCCAGCTGCCGCTTCTGGAGCCGCTCGTACAGCAGCAGCGGCACCAGCAGCACAACCAGCAGCACGATGGCCGCCGCGGACGCGACCGGCCAGTCCTTGTTGGTGAAGAATTCGAGCCAGAGGGTCTGGCCGATCATCAGCGCGTTGGAGCCGGCCAGAAGGTCAGGAATCACGAACTCGCCAACGATGGGAATGAAGCACAAGAGCACGCCGGCGCCGACGCCGGGCAGCGACAGCGGGAAGGTGACGAGCCAGAACACCTGCCAGGGCGGCGCGCCGAGATCGCCGGCCGCCTCCTCCAGCGCCGGCTCCATCTTGGCGAGCGTGGCGAAGAGCGGCAGGATCATGAACGGCAGATAGGAATAGACGATGCCGATATACATTGCGCTGTCGGTGGAGAGCCACACGACGGGCTGGCTGACCAGATGCAGTGCCAGCAGGATCTGGTTGAGCAAGCCGTCGTGCTGGAGGATGTTGATCCAGGCATAGATGCGGATCAGGAAAGAGGTCCAGAACGGCACGATCACCAGCACCATCGCCACCGCCTGCCAGCGCTTGGGCAGCCGCGCCATGCCATAGGCGATGGGGTAGCCGATCAGGAGCAGGAGCACGGTCGCTGTGACGGCGACGGTGAGACTGCGCACATAGGCGACTACATAGATTTCGTCGGAGATCAGCAGCCTGAAATTATCGATCGACAACGCAGCAAGCGCCGTCTTCAGTGCTTCCCATCCCGCCGTCAGGTCGAACACGGGCTCGTAAGGCGGCTGCGCAATCGCCGTCTGCGACAGGCTGATCTTCAGCACGAAGGCGAACGGCACCAGGAAGAACAGCACCATCCAGACGTAAGGCGCGATGGCAGCAAAACGCGCCGGCCGCGCGAAGATGCGGCGTCCGCTCACGACGGCAACACCACGCAGTCGTCGGGCGTGAACCAGGCGACGACGTTCTGGTTCACGCTGTAGGCGTCGACGTCGAGACGCGCGCTGTTGACGACTGAAGCTTGCACCATTCCGCCCTCGTCGAGCTTCACCTTATAGGTGGTGATGCCGCCGAGATAGCAGATGTCGGCGATCACACCGTCCAGACTGTTGATCGCCGTTTCGCGACCGGCCTCAAACACCGGGCCGCGGCGCGAGAGCTTGACCTTCTCGGGCCGGATCGCGACCGACAATTTCGCCTCGCTCACCCGCTCGCGCGGCTCGGCCGCAACCAAAGTCCCGGCCTCGCGCGTGGCGATGACCAGGCGATGACCGTCGCGCAATTTGAACTCGCCCTCGAACAAATTGACGTCGCCGACGAACTCCGCGATCCAGCGCGAGCGCGGCGCCTCATAGAGCTCGCGCGGGCTCGCGACCTGCGCCAGCTTGCCGGCATTCATCACGCCGATCCGGCTCGCCATCGTCATCGCCTCCTCCTGGTCGTGGGTGACGATGATGAAAGTCATGCCGAGCCGGCGCTGCAGCTCCATCAGCTCGGCTTGCGTGCTCTCGCGCAGCTTCTTGTCGAGAGCGGCGAGCGGCTCATCGAGCAGCAGGAGCTGCGGACGGCGGGCCAGCGCACGGGCCAGCGCCACGCGCTGGCGCTGGCCGCCGGAGAGCTGGTCGGGCTTGCGCTTCTCCAGTCCCTCGAGCTTCACCAGTGCGACCATCTCCGCCACGCGCGAGGCGATGTCGGCGCGCGCCATGCCGGCACGCTTCAGGCCGAAAGCGATGTTGTCGCGCACCGACAGGTGCGGAAACAGCGCGTAGCTCTGGAACATCATGTTGATCGGACGCTCGTGCGGCAAGGCCTGCGCGATATCCTGCCCCCCGAGCAGGATGCGCCCCTCGTCCGGCGCCTCGAAGCCGGCGAGCATGCGCAAAAGCGTGGTCTTTCCGCAGCCGCTCGGACCAAGCAGCGCGAAAAACTCGCCGGCCTTGATGTCGAGCGATACGCCGTCCACGGCACGGAACGTCCCGAACGTCTTGGCGACGCCCTCGATGCGCAGCAACGGCTGCCCGGCCGCCGGATGCTGAGCTCCGCCGGCCGCATTGGCCGCGGCGTCTGTTCTGGGCAACTCGTCCGTCATGTTCCCTGCCAGCCCCGATTCCGCCGCACGCTAGCGGCCGATCGTCCCTAGCTCAACCGGTTCGGGACGGATCGTTCACATCCGACATGAACGCGGCCAGCGCGTCGCGGTCCGCCGCGGGCATGGTCAGGCCGAGCTTGGAGCGGCGCCACAGGATGTCGTCGGGGAAGCGCGCCCATTCATTGTTCATCAGGTAACGTACTTCGGCGCCGGTCAGTTCGGGACCGAAGGCGGGGCCGAGCTCTTCACGGGTCTTCGCCTCGCCGAGCACCGCGGGCAGGCGCGAGCCATAGGCCGCGACCAGGCGCTGGGCCTGCGGCTCCGAAAGAAAGCGCCAGCGGTCACGTGCGAGATCGACCTCGGTGTCAAAACGATCCCAGGCAAAATCTCCACCCGGTAGCGCCACGCCACCGGTCCAGCGCGGCGACATCGGATAGAACGGCGTCAGCTTCGTTATCGCTCGCTCCGCGCGCAGGCGCGACGTCGTGACGTCGCCGCCGAACATGGTGATCAGCGGCGCCTCGCGCCGGCGCGCGTGGAACAGGGTCGTGCCATCGCGCTGCCGCACCGACGCCAGCGTCAGGTTGACGCCGGAGACCGTCCGGACCACGTCGATCGGGGTCACGTGCTCGCGGAAATAGCGGCTGGCCGCCTCGCAGAGATAGCTGATGTCGGCTCCCGGCATCGCCACGATCGCGGGATCGCCGGTGAAGTCGTGCGTCACCGTGCCGATCAGGGTGAAGTCGCGCTCGAAGGGCTGGGCAAAGATCAGTCGTCCATCGTTGTTCTGGAAAACGTAGACGTTATCGGAATAGAACAGCCGCGGCACGATGATCTGGCTCATCTGCGTAGCGGCCATGGCGGGCTGCGGCTGCCGCAGCACCGTCTCCGCGACCATCGGCGCCCAGGCGCCGGTGGCGTTGCCCAGGGCCCGTGCCGTGATCGTGCGGCGGTGGCCACGATCGACCACCGCAAGCCGCCAGGTGTCGGTTCGATCGGCGCGGACACAGCGCGCCCCGGTCCGGATCACCGCACCACGTTCGGCGGCATCGAGCGCCGTGAGCACCACCAGGCGGGAATCATCGACGACACAGTCCGAATATTCGAACGCCGTGCCGAACGGACGCTTCAGCGCGTTGCCGACCGGATGATGCGTGATGTCGAGGGTCGTCGCGACAGGCAGCCCATTCCGGCTGGAGAGGCTGTCATAAAGCAACAGGCCGGCACGCAGCAGCCATGGCGGGCGTTCCTCGGAATGGGCGGGGATGACGAAGTGCATCGGCCGGACCAGATGCGGCGCGATCCTGAGCCAGGTCCGGCGCTCCGCCAGCGCCCGCCGCACCCGCCAGAACCCGCGCCGTTCCAGAACCGACAGATCGCCATGAATGAGCCGCGGCGTCGCCGACGACGCGCCGGCGCCGAGATCGCCCTGCTCGAACAGGATGACCCGCAGGCCACGGCCAGCCGCATCGCGCGCGAGGCTGACACCGTTCAGGCCGCCGCCGATGATCGCAAGGTCGTAATCTGCCATGAGGCCGTCGAGAAGGAGCGAAGCGCCCCATCATCATTAGCCGGTCTTGAGCGCAAGCTCCATGACCTCAGCACGGCCGACGAGGCCTGCATATTTCCCGATCGGCAAGGGCTTGCCGAGCAGATAGCCCTGCACGCCATCGCAGCCCTCTTTGGCAAGGAAGGCGAGCTGGTCGAGTGTCTCGACGCCCTCGGCGATAATCGACATTTCGAGGCCGTGGCCGAGATCGATCACCGCGCGCACGATCGCCGCCGATTGCGGGTTGCGGCCGAGATTGATGATGAAGGCGCGGTCGATCTTGATCTTGTCGAAGGGGAATGCCTGGAGATAGCTCAGCGAGGAGTAGCCGCTGCCGAAATCGTCCATCGAGATGCGCACGCCGAGCGACTTCAGCCGGCGCAAGAGCGCAAGGCCGCGGTCGAAATCCTCTATCAGCACGCCTTCGGTGATCTCGAGCTCGAGCCGGCCGGGTGCAAGGCCGGTCTCGATCAGGATCGAATGGACGAGGCCGACCACGTCACCGTGCATGAACTGCGCCGGCGACAGATTGACCGCGACCTGGAGCGGTTTTGGCCAGGACGCCGCCTCGCGGCAGGCCTCGCGCAGGATCCACTCGCCCATCTCGACGATCAGGCCGCTCTCTTCCGCGATCGGGATGAAATCGGCCGGCGAGACCTGGCCACGCACCGGATGCTGCCAGCGCGCCAATGCTTCGAAGCCGATGATCTCGCTCTCGGCGACGCTGTGGCCGGCGGCGCCTTGCGGCTGGAAGGCGAGCGAGAGCTCGCCATTCTTGATCGCCATCGAGAGGTCCTGGTGCAGCACACGGCGGTCGCGGATCTGCTGGTCCATCTCCGGCTGGTAGAGGCTGATCGCGCCGCGCGACTTCTGCTTGGCGCGGAACAGCGCCGCGCCGGCATTGGCAAGCAGCGAGGCGCCATCAGCGCCATTGTGCGGGAAGATCGACATGCCGGTGGTGATGCCGGCGCGGACCGGACGGCCGTCGATCTGGAATTCCTTCGCGACGGCCTCCGCGATTTGCTGCGCCAGTGCCAGACCGGCCTCTGGCTGCTTGCCATCGAGGATGAGGCCGAACTCGTCGCCGGACAGGCGCGCCACCACGCCGCCGCGCGCCGAATCCTGAAGCCGCTGGGCCACCTCGATCAGGAGCTTGTCACCGAGCGCATGGCCGAAGACATCGTTGACCTCCTTGAGGCCGTCGAGGTCGACGCAGAGGACGGCGAATTCCTCGCCGGTGCCTTCGCAAGCCTCGATCATCTGGGTCAGCGCCTGGAGGAAGGCGGCGCGGTTCGGCAGATCGGTGAGGCCGTCGTGATAGGCCATATGCGCCATGCGCGATTCGGTCTGCCGGCGATCGGTGACGTCCTCGTGGGTCTTGATCAGATATTGCGGCTCGCCGGCATCGCTCAGCACGGTGGCGCGGCGGGTCAGGAACAGCCGCAGGCCGTCCTTGGTGGAGATCGGATGCTCCTCGGTGATCATCCCGCGCTTCTTGATCGCGGCCTCGTCGCGCGCGATGATCAGCTTGGCTTCCTTGGGATTGAAGATATCGGCGGCGGTCAAGCCCGTGGCTTCCTCGCGCCTGCGGTTGAGAATCGTCTCGGCGCTGCGGTTGGCGAGCAGATAGCGGCCGTCCTTGACCTGCTCGACGATCAGCGCCACCGGGATGTTGTCGACCACGAGCTCGAGGAACTTCTTGGTGCTCTCCAGCTCCTGCGACAGTGAGCGGCGGTCGGTGATGTCCTCGAAGACCAGCAGCAAGAATCCGGGCCGATTGCTTTCATTGCGGACCGCGATCCGGATCGAGGCGACCATGCGCCGCTCCCCGCCACGCTCGACCTCGAATTCGTTGCGGAACTGGCCGTCCGGCGAAATGAGCGCGGCCCGGTCGGCCGCCTCGATGCTGGCCGCCGAGGCGGGCGCAAACAGCTCGCGCGCATTCTTGCCGACGACGTGATCCCGCGAGAAGCCCCAGAAGCGCTCATAGGCGGTGTTCGCGAAGATGTAGCAGCCGTCCTCGATGTTCTTCGCGGCAACACAGGCCGGCACGTTGTCCAGCACCGTTTCCAGGAACTGCTTGGTGGAGGCGAGCTGCTGCGACAGCCTGCGCTGTTCGCTGACGTCGAGATGCGTCGCCACCGAGCCGCCGTTCGGCAGCACGTGAAATTTCACCAGGATGGCCCGTCCATCCGGCAATTCGGTGATCAAACCGTTGCTGCTTGCCGCCTTCTCGTAGAACTCGTCGTCGGAGGCGCCGCCGAGCACCCCGCGCTTGCGTCGCAGCGCGAGGAGTTCGTAGCCATTCATGTTGGCCCGGACATCCGACCGCGTCAGGCCATAGATATCGAGATAGCGGTCGTTGCAGAAGATGACGCGCCGCTGCGCGTCCGTCATCACCACGCCCTGGTTGAGATTGTTCATGGCGGAGGAGACGAAGGCATTGCGCCGCAGCTGCAAGCGCCTGGTCCGGCGCAGCGAGGAATGGATCCACAGCGCGATCGCGGCGAGGAACGAGCAGACGACGATGCCCGCGATCACGAGTTCCCAGATCACGCTGGGGTCGAGCTTGGCGAGATCACCTGGAGCGGTGAAGCTGTCCGACAGCGCAAAGGCGCGTGCGGGCGCGACCGCGCCGGCCAGGCACAGGACGGCCTGCACAGCGATCGGAAGCGTGCTGCCCACGTGCCAGTTCTTCTCAGCCATCACCCACCCGCGATTTCAACGTCGGATTGTCTGGCTTCACGGGTTTGGATCGGGTAAACGCCTGTATGTGCAACGGAAAAATTTGACGCGAAATACGGCAATTGCCCTGACATGATAAATGCTTCCTTAACGGAGAACGGCCGCGCGCCCTCGATTCCAGAGCCGCTGCCACCGGCGCTTCCAGCGGACGTCCTGCACGACCATGGATAAAGTCGATTGCGTCGTCATCGGAGCCGGCGTGGTCGGGCTCGCGGTGGCTCGGCGGCTCGCGCAGGCCGGGCGCGAGGTCATCGTGCTCGAGGAAGCCGAGGCCATCGGCACCATCACCTCCTCGCGCAACAGCGAGGTGATCCATGCCGGCATCTACTACCGCGCCGGCAGCTGGATGGCGCGCATGTGCGTCGGCGGCAAGCACGCGCTCTACCGCTACTGCGCCGAGCGCGGCATCCCGCACAAAAATTGCGGCAAGCTGATCGTCGCGACCAGCGCGAAAGAGACGGAGAAGCTGCAATCGATCAAGGCACATGCCGAGGCCAACGGCGTGATCGACATGCAGCTGCTTTCGGGCGAGGCCGCACGCGCGCTGGAGCCGGCGCTCGCCTGTGACGCCGCGCTGCTGTCGTCGTCGACCGGCATCATCGACAGCCACGCCTACATGCTCTCGCTGCGCGGCGAAGCCGAGGAGGCTGGCGCCGCCTTCGCGTTCCACACGCCACTGGTCCGTGCCAAGGCAACCGCCGGCGGCATCGAGATCGAGGCTGGCGGCGAGGCGCCGATGACGCTGCAATGCGATCTGCTCGTCAATGCTGCGGGGCTCTCGGCAACGACGGTGGCGCGCAACATCGACGGCATGCCGCTGGACCGGATTCCGCCGGCCTATCTTGCCAAGGGAAATTACTTCAGCTGCAATGCAAGGGCGCCGTTCTCGCACCTGATCTACCCGGTGCCCGAGCCCGGCGGGTTAGGGGTGCACCTGACGCTGGACATGGCGGGGCAGGCCCGCTTCGGCCCTGACGTCGAGTGGATCGAGACGATCAATTACGAGGTCGATCCGTCACGCGCGGAGCGCTTCTATCCCGCGATCCGCAAATACTGGCCGACGCTGCCCGACGGGGCGTTGATGCCGAGCTATTCAGGCATTCGCCCGAAGATCGTGCCGCCGGCGGTGGCCACGCAGGATTTTCTGATGCAGGGCCCGCGCGATCACGGCGTCGCAGGCTTGATCAACCTGTTCGGCATCGAATCGCCGGGACTGACGTCGTCGCTTGCGATCGCCGATCATGTCGCCCAACTCGCAGACATCTAGGCGCCGCGCAAAATTTGCACGACGCACATCGCAGCAGGGGTGAGCGCAAAGGCACTCATCCCCGCTTGAAAGGGTACGATCAACTCTACGCTGTTACGGGGGTCACTAGTGGAGCGTGTCGCCTTGCTTCAGACGCTCGATCTGGTCCTTGACCATCAACTTCCGGCGCTTCAACTCAACAATTTGCAGGTCGTCTGTTGAAAGGTGCACGAGAGCTTCGTGCAATTCGTTTTCGAGAAGTTTGTGCTTCCGTTCCAATTCAACAAGATGTGCCTGAATTGTCATTCGAAACCTCCTCGGTAGGGTTGAACCTCAGGATTCGATCCGGACGAGAGACTGTACATCACCGATTCGTTCTGTCGATGGGTATCCGTCGTCGCGGCGTCATTTTTGAAAATTCATATGTAACGAAGCGTGAGTAAGGAACCACGCGAGAAAAATCCATGATATCAATGCGTCTGCGCGGCGGCGCAGCGACTCGCAGAAATATGTTGCGGGAGATCGGCGGGCAATGGCCGCAGATCGCTTGCGGTCACGCCGCGCAAGGACGATAATTTCCACAGGGCATCCACAGCCCAGATCTCACGCCTATCGGTTTTCGGCCACCGCAGACATGACCAATGAAAACGAGCGTGAGCTCGAAGTCGAGCTCACCCGGTTGCAGCAGGAACACCGAGATCTCGATGCGGCGATCGATGCACTGCATCAATCGCCCGCGCCCGACCTGTTGCGGTTACAGCGGTTGAAGAAGCGTAAGCTCTTGTTACGCGATCGCATCGCGTTCATCGAAGACCAGATTACGCCCGACATCATCGCCTGAGCCCTCCGCCGATCTTTCGCGGCGGGTCGTCGTATGTGAATCCGCTTGACTCAAAAAGAACAAAATAGGAACATTCGGGACATCCTCGGCTCCAGACAGGCCAAGGGAAGACGCCACGGGAAAACGCCAAGGAAAGGCAGAAGGACAACGCAGATGTCGGCAATCGCCCTTCTCGACAACAGCCACTATGAACAAGCCTGCGATCAGGCGATCGCGATGTGCGACGGCAATCTGCGCAGCACCATCAAGGCGCTGATCATGGCCAATGAATATCTGGAAGCCGAGCTGGCGGAATTGCAGGCGGCGATTTCCGCCGGCTGCATTCCGGAGACCTCGCCCAACGAGATGCGGAGCAAGAGCAGTGCCGCCTGAGTTCAACATCGGAGCAACGCCATGTCGGATGTGACCTACTACGTTGCAATGCCCTTCCTGATCGATGCTGACGGATCGCCCGTCGCTGGCGCCGCAGAGGAGTGCCAGAGTTCGGCGGCCGCGTTGCGGCGCGCCGAAATCTTGTCGCGCGGTGCCGGTCACATCGGCGCGATCGCGTTCAGCCGCAGCGGCGATCCCATGACCGGCGAATTCAGCGACGCCACACTGCTGCGCAAGTTCGGCAATGTGCCGCAAGATCTCGCCACGCTGTAGGATCAGCTGCTGGCGAGCCTGATCCGTGGCTCGTGACGCCGGTGCGCCTTGCGCACATACATGGCGGCATCGGCTTCCTCGAGGGCGCGGCCTGCGTCGGACTGCGGCCCCAGCAGCGCCACGCCAGCGGAGGCGCCCGCAGCCACGTGCCGGCCCTGAAACGTGAAAGACAATTCGTCGATCGCCTGCTCGAGGATGGCGGCCTTCGCCTTGGCGTCGGTCTCGCTGAGATTCCACAGCAGCAGCGCGAACTCGTCGCCGCCAAGACGACCGACCACATCCGAGGCGCGGACCTGCCGCGTCAGGGTCGCGGCAATCGCCTTCAGCACCTCGTCGCCGGCGGCGTGTCCGAAGGAATCGTTGATCGGCTTCAGCCGATCGACGTCGAGCACGATCAGCGCCCCGCTGGCGCGGTAGCGCTTCATGTAGGCAATGGCACGGTTGAGCTCGCGCTCGAAACCGCGCCGGTTCGGAATCTCGAGCAGGAAATCGGTGTCAGCGGCCGCCTCGAGCTCCGCGACCCGCCGCTCCGCCGCCTTGAGCTTGCTCCGCAAGCCGCGGATGGTCGCCTTGATGGTTTCCGTGGCATCGGCCGGCGTTTGGCGCCGCGCCGGCCTGGCCGGACGCTTCGCAGCGGCTTTGGAGCGGCTGGCGCTGGTCTTTCGGCCCGTTTTGGCCTTCGCAGCACTCGCCCTTTTTGGTTTCTTCATGGGCATCCTGCTCAATGAAGGCTTGCGGGGATTCACCAAGACAGGATAGTGCATTCCCTTCTCCTTGCCACCGCCTTGCGAGCCGCCGGCCGGAACCTTTAATCTGGCCTATCTTTCTGTTTTCCGGGCACATTTGACGTCATGACCGCGCCGATCGCCATCATCATGGGAAGCCAGTCGGACTGGGACACGATGCGGCATGCCGCCGATACGCTTGCCGCGCTCGGCGTCGCCGCCGACACCCGCATCGTTTCGGCACACCGCACCCCCGATCGGCTGTTCGCTTTCGCCAAGGGCGCCAAGGCGGCGGGTTACAAGGTCATCATCGCCGGCGCCGGCGGCGCCGCGCACCTGCCGGGCATGGCGGCGTCGCTGACGGAACTGCCGGTGTTCGGTGTACCCATCGAATCGAAGACGCTCAAAGGCCTCGATTCGCTGTATTCGATCGTTCAGATGCCCGCCGGCATCCCGGTCGGCACCCTCGCCATCGGCAAGGCCGGCGCGATCAATGCGGCGCTACTGGCGGCTTCCGTGCTGGCGCTGTCCGACCCCGCCCTATCCGGTCGCCTTGCCGCCTGGCGGAAGGCGCAGACCGAGGCGGTTGCCGAGCGTCCGGAGGACAAGGCGTGACCGACGCCAGGCAGGTGAAGCTGAAGCCCGGTGACACCATCGGAATCCTCGGCGGCGGACAATTGGGCCGGATGCTGGCCATGGCTGCGGCGCGGCTCGGGCTGCGCTGCCAGATGTTCTCGCCCGATCCGGATTCGCCGGCCTTCGACGTGGTCCTGAATGCGACCTGCGCCGAATATGCCGATGTCGAGGCGCTCGAGCTGTTCGCCAACGACGTCGACGTCATCACATACGAATTCGAGAACGTGCCGGCGGCCGCGGCGATGGTGCTGGATGCGCGCCGCCCGGTGCTGCCCAACCGGAAGATCCTCGAGACCACTCAGGACCGACTGGCCGAGAAGGATTTCGTGACGCGGCTCGGCATCGGCACCGCCGCCTATGCCGACGTGACCTCCGTTTCCTCGCTGCGCGAGGCGATCGCGCGAATCGGTCTTCCGGCCGTACTGAAGACCCGCCGCTTCGGTTATGACGGCAAGGGCCAGGCCATCATCCGCAAGGGCGACGACATCGCCAAGGTGTGGACCAGTCTCGCCACCAAATCGGCGATCCTGGAGGCCTTCGTGCCGTTCGAGCGCGAGATCTCCGTGATCGCCGCGCGCTCGGCCGCGGGTCAGGTCGAGTGTTTCGACGTCACCGAGAACGAGCACCGCGACCACATTCTGAAGATATCGCGCGCGCCCGCGCCGATCCCGGATTCGCTCGCCGAGGAAGCGCGCAGCATCGCCGCCAAGATCGCGAGCGCGCTCGACTATGTCGGCGTGCTCGCCGTCGAGATGTTCGTGCTCGCCAACGGCACCGGACCGAAGGTGCTGGTCAACGAGATCGCTCCGCGCGTGCACAATTCCGGACACTGGACGCTGGACGGCGCATCCATTTCGCAGTTCGAGCAGCACATCCGCGCCATCGCCGGCTGGCCGCTCGGCAAGCCCGTGCGCCACGGCGAAGTCGTCACCATGACCAATCTGATCGGCGACGAGATCAAGGACTACGACAAGTGGCTGACCGTTCCCGGCGCCACGGTGCACATCTACGGCAAGGGCACGCCGCGCCCGGGCCGCAAGATGGGACACGTCACCGAAGTCAGGCCAACGAAAGGCACCTGAGGGGACCGCAGCAATCGCTGCGATCCCCTTAAAGCGCGATGAGATCAGGATGAATCGTCATCGCGCTTTAGGTATTGTTTGAGCATGATCTTTCCGGAAAACCGCTGCACACTTTTCCGGATCATGCTCTAGCGATTACGCGGTCTTCACGCCTGCGACGATGCCTGTGGGCTCCTCGCTGAGCCAGCGGTAGATCACCCCGCCCAGCGCGCCGCCGATCAATGGCGCGACCCAGAACAGCCAGAGCTGCGACAGCGCCCAGCCGCCGACGAACAGCGCGGGACCGGTGCTGCGCGCCGGGTTCACCGAGGTGTTGGTGACGGGGATGCTGACGAGATGGATCATCACCAGCGCGAGCCCGATCGCGAGCGGCGCGAAGCCCGCGGGCGCACGGCCATGGGTGGCGCCCATGATGATGAACAGGAACATCATGGTCATCACGACCTCGGTGAGGAAGCACACGATCATGCTGTACTGGCCGGGCGAATGCGTGTCATAGCCGTTGGACGCGAAGCCCTTGGTGACGTCAAATCCGGGCGCCCCGCTCGCGATGATATAGAGCAGCCACGCGGCAACGATCGCGCCCGCCACCTGGGCGATCACATAGGGCAGGATCTGGCCGGCCGGAAAGCGCCCGCCGGCGGCAAGGCCGACCGTGACGGCCGGATTGAGATGGCAACCCGAGATGTGGCCGATCGCATAGGCCATGGTGACGACGCTCAACCCGAACGCCAGGGACACACCGACGAGACCGATGCCGACCTGGGGAAAGCCGGCGGCAATGACCGCGCTGCCGCAGCCTGCGAATGTGAGCCAGAAGGTGCCGATGGCTTCGGCGGCGTATTTTTTTATATCCATGTGTGGACCCCTGATTTTCAAGATTCCGGAACAAAGCTCCGGAAACGGCCCCGTCATTGGCACCGAATCGCCCAAATCGGGGCCGCACAGAGGTATTTTCGCCGCATTTAATGGCCGAACTTGGCCCAAAATCCCCCTTGGCCGGTGGACATCTGCAGTTTTGTCTGATACATCCGCGCGCTCAAGGTTAAGGGCTTGCGCGTTTCGCCATCCCCTTTGACTTATCAGAATTCAAATCCGATCCACCTGAAGAGGATGCCGCGTGCAGGTTCTCGTTCGCGATAACAATGTCGATCAAGCCCTCAAGGCGCTGAAGAAGAAGATGCAGCGCGAGGGAATTTTCCGCGAGATGAAGCTCCGCGGCCATTACGAGAAGCCCTCCGAGAAGAAGGCCCGCGAAAAGGCCGAAGCCGTGCGCCGCGCGCGCAAGCTGGCCCGCAAGAAGCTACAGCGCGAAGGCCTGCTGCCGATGAAGCCGAAGCCGGTGTTCGGCGCGGGTCCCGGCGGTGATCGCGGTGGTCGTGGCGGCCCCGGTGCGGGTCCGCGCGGACCGCGCTGATCTACCGGATCTTGCAAGACTTCAGTTTTCGATAACGCGGGCCCCTGGCCCGCGTTATTGTTTTGTGAGCGGTGCCTTCTTCTGGGACGCGGGCACTACCGATGCGGCGCTAAAGCGCGATGAGATTGGATTGAAAGCCATCGCGCTTTGGTTTGATGTTTGAGCATGATTCTTTCGGAAAACCGCTGCACACTTTTCCGGATCATGCTCTAGCGCGAGCGAACCGTAGATGGCCTCCCCTTTCCCCGAGCGCAGCTTGGCGCGGCTGCGCCAGATCTGGCAACAGCCGTTCGTGCTGGCTTTGATGGGGATAGCGCTGTGCAGTTGCTCCTTCGATCTGGGATCGCTGATGCCGGAGAAGGAGAAGCCTCAGGAGGCGCCGAAGGCGACCGCGGCCACCGAAAGCGCGGTCAGCGCCGTCAATGTCAGCGAAGCCCAGGCCCACACGGCAAAGGCCCAATCCCTGGCGAAGTCAGGCGAGACCGCAGTTGCGCTCGACGAGTTCAATCGTGCGGTCGGGCTCGATCCCTACAATGCGCAGGCGCTCTATGGCCGTGCCTTGATCTATCAGGGCAATAACCAGCACGATTTCGCCATCGCCGATTTCAGCGCTGCGAGCGGGCTCAACCCGCAGAAGGTCGAACCGCTGCTCGGCCGCGCCACCAGCTATCTCGCGCTCGGCAAGGTCAAGGAGGCCGCAGCCGATCTGGACGAGGCCTCCGAGGCCGATCCGCACAACGCCCAGGTCTGGACCACCCGCGGACAGGCCTATGAGCGGCTGGGCGACAGGGCCAAGGCAGCGGCGTCCTACACCAAGGCGGTCTCGCTTCGCCCACGCGACGATGCCGCCCGCAGCGGCCTCGCCCGCGTCGGCGGCTGACAGCGCGGCTCAGATGGCGTCCTAATCGGGGGTGGCGGGCTTCGGCAGAACGGCGTGGAACATCGACTTCATGCCGGACAGCATTTCATCGGCGACATTGGTTTTCGGCCGCTGCATGGTCGTGGTCGCGCCGGCGTCGGCACGCAGATCGAGCGGGGGTGCGATCACCGGCACGGGAATATCAGCCGGCGGCGTCACCCGATTCGGGTCGTCATTGCCGACCGAGGCCGTATAGGGCGGGTTGACCGGCGATGAGCCGCCATTGCCATAGGCCTCGGATGACGGCGTCGACACCGTGATCGGCGGCGGCAGCGGACGCACCGGGGACGGCTCCGCGGTGATCACACGCGGGGCCTCCGGGATGCGGGCGGCTTCTCGCACAGCAGGCTCCGCCGGCCTTTCAGCGGGCTTGGTTTCGGAAGATTTGGTCTCGGCCGATTTGGCCTCAGCGGCCTTGCCCTCAGGTGATTTGCGCAGACGCTCAATCGCGGCGCGCACGAGGTCATTGGCGTCGGGGGTCGCGGCCGGCGAAACTGCCGCCGGGGCCGAATTGGCCTCCACCACCGGGGCGGTGGCGGGAGCCGCGGCAGCCGGGGCGGTGGCCGCAGGGGCGGACTTGGCGACCGCCTTCTCGCGTGCGGGGGTGCGGCCGCGCGGGCCGGTCTCGGCGGGAACCACGTCTGCGGCCTTGGTCTCGGCAGCCGGCTGATGATCGGCAGGCTTCTCGGCCGCCGCCTTGTCCGTCACGTTCTTCTCGGAAACGCTCTTCTCGGAGACACCCTTGGCCTTGACGCCGGGTGCGGGAAGGTTGGCAGTGTCCGCCGGCTTGCCCTCACTGCCAGTCTTCGCAGGCGCGACCACGGTCGCAGGAGCATCAGGCGCGGGCTTGGCATTGATGTAGTGATTAACGATGTAAGCCCCGATGATCGTCGCGAGCACCGAGGGGAAGATATCCATCGAGATTTTAGCGAGGTATTTCAGCATTTCTCGGCCACTCCCCGCGCGATCTGATGCGGGAACTTTGGGGCATTGTGAGGGATCAACTGCGACGGATCGATGGCAAACAGTAACGCCAACTTACGGTTTTAGCTCGATTTCAAGGAACACGATCTCGGTTGAGGTTTCGTTAAGTACGTCATGCTGGACGCCGGCCTTGCGGAAATAGGATTTGCCGGCCGCAAGCTGCGCCTTGGACCTCTCGCCGCCGGGCGCCACGATGGTCATTTCCCCCGCCACCACGGGAACAATCACATAATCCATGCCGTGGGTGTGATGCCCGGTGGCACTTCCCGGCGCAAGCCGCCACTCGGTCACACGAACCTGCTCGTTGTCGACCTGAACCTCGGACTTGGCGGCAAGCATCGGGAACTCTCCTTATCGCGCCTCAGGGCACGAAGACCATGAACACGTAGACGGCAAATACCACCATATGGACCAGTCCGAACAGGACGTTGGTCCTGCCCGTGCCGAAGGTCAGCATGCTCAGGAAGAAGGTCAGGAGCAAAAGCACGCTGCCCTGGGCGTTGAGGCCGAGCTCGAGCTCCTTGTCGAGCGCGTAGGTGGCAACGCCGACGGCCGGGATGGTCAGCCCGATGGTGGCCAGCGACGACCCGAGCGCAAGGTTGATGCTCTTCTGGAGGTCGTTCCTGCGGGCCGCCGAAACGGCCGCGACGCCTTCCGGCATCAGGATCAGGAGGGCGACCAGAAGTCCGGTAAAGGCCGGCGGCGCACCGATCTTGGCCGCGACGGCGTCGACCACCAGCGAAAACTTCTTGGCGAGCAGCACGACCGCCAGTAGCGCAATCAGCAGCAGCACGACGCTGAGCACCAACATCCGGCCCGATAGAAGCGCTCCACCGCTGCCGCCGTCCGCTCGCTCGTGAACGAAGTAATCCTTGTGCAGGACGGTCTGGGTGTAGAGAAACACCCCGTACAGCGCGAGCGTGACCACGTCGACGAAGCCGAGCTGAACCGCCGAATAGACCGGCCCGGGCGTGGTGGTGGTGTAGTTCGGCAGGATCAGCGTGATGGTCGCGAGGGCGAACAGTACGCTGAGATAGACGTTGGCCCCGGAGAGCTGAAAGCCCTGCTCGCGATAGCGCAGGCCGCCGATGAAGATGCAGAGCCCGACGAGGCCGTTGCAGACGATCATGACCACGGCGAACACGGTGTCGCGCGCCAGTTCCGGCGCGGGCTTGTCGCCCAGCATGATCGTGGTGATCAGAGCCACCTCGATGATGGTCACCGAGAGCGTCAGCACCAGCGTGCCATAGGGTTCGCCGACCCGCTCCGCGATCACCTCGGCATGATGAACCGCAGCGAATACCGTGCCGAACAGGATGACCAGAAGGACGATGGCGAAGACGAGCCCGGCCAGCGATAGCGTGAACACGTAGTCCGTTGCGCTGACGGCAGCGAACAACAGCACGGCCAGCGCCGGGAAGATCCAGGCCGACCGGGGCATCGGACTATGCGCGCTCATCCACTACTTCCATTTGCTTGAATGAGCAGTAGCAAATCAGGCGCGAGATTCAATGCCAGTGCAGCATCGGCGCGACCGGCAGCAGTGTCAGCAGCAGGAACAGCGGGATCAGCACGGCGCCGGCGCGCAAGAGATAGCCGAAAAAGCTCGGCATCTCGACGCCGTTCTCGCTGGCGATGCTGCTCACCATGAAGTTCGGCGCGTTGCCGATATAGGTGAGCGCGCCCATGTAGACCGCGCCCATGGAGATCGAGGCGAGCGTGCCCGAGAGCTCATGCATCAGCGCTTGCGGGTCGCCACCGGCGAGTTCAAAGAACAACAGATAGGTCGGCGCATTGTCGAGGAACGCGGACATCAGGCCGGTGAACCAGAAATAGGCGACATCGCGCGGCACACCGTCCGGCGCCGTCACAGCCGACAACAGCCAGGCGAAGGCGCCGTGATGTCCGGCATTGAGCATGGCAATGACCGGGATGATCGCGACAAAGATCCCCGCGAACAGTTTCGCGACCTCGCGGATCGGCTCCCAGGTGAAGCCGTTGGCCAGCCTGTGCTCGTCCGGCGTCAGCCACACCGACAGCGCCGCAATGGCCAGCAGCACCGAATTGCGGACGACGTCCTCCAGGTCCAGCTTGGTGCCGAGAATGTCGAACGCCACGCCGGGCTTCCACATCGCCGACGCCAGCAGGCTCAGGACGATGGCCGCGATCAGCACCAAATTGACGAGACCGCGGATGCGCGGCGGCTCCCCGCGGCCGGCTTCGCCGAGCGGCGGCTCGCTGCGAAAGCGCCAGATATCAATGACGACGAAGATCGCGAGCAGCAGTCCGGCGACGATTGTGGTCTGCAACCAGATGGTCCGCGTGGTCCAGAAGAAGTCGATGCCGTGCAGGAAACCGACGAAGAGCGGGGGATCGCCAAGTGGACTCAGCGCGCCGCCGACATTGGCGACCAGGATGATGAAGAAGATGATGACATGGGCGTTGTGACGCCGCGGACGGTTGGCGCGGATCAAGGGGCGGATCAGGATCATCGCGGCCCCCGTGGTGCCGACAATGCTCGCACCCAATGTGCCGAGCGCGAGGATGCCGACATTGGTCGCTGGCGTCGCCTTGATGTCGCCGGTGATGAGGATCCCGCCGGCCACGACATAGAGCGAGAACAGCAGCACGATGAAGCCGAGATATTCGGCGAGCATGGCATGGACGAGCGCCGCCAGCGTTGCCATGCTGCCGGCAAACAGGACAAGCGCGGCGAGTGCCAGCAGCGACCAAGCTGCGGCTATCTTGCCGTAGTGATGATGCCAGAATTTTGGAAACAGCAGCGGCCCCAATGCGATCGATAGCAACAGACCGGCAAATGGCAGCGCATAGGGCCAGCGCATCGCCGCACCATCGAGCCCGGTCGCGGCCCATGCGTGTTGCGGCGACAGCGTGAGGATCGCGGCGAAGGCCAGGCTCCAGGGCCACGTGACGAGCCGTTTAGGATTCAATGAAGCGCCTTGCCGTTTCGATCGCACCGAAAGCATCGAGATTGTCGTGTCCGCCGCCCGCGAAGCGAACGAACTGCTTCGGTTCATGTGCGAGCGCGAACAGACGCTCTCCGAACACGATCGAAATGGCAAGGTCATTGGTGCCATGCATCACCAGGAGCGGCACCGTGACGCGCGTGATGCGCTGGTCCGAATGGAACGGATCGCGCATCAGCAGGCGCACCGGAACGAACCAGAACGACGACGCTGCAACGTCGACCGTCGACGTATAGGGGGCTTCCAGGATGAGTTTCCCGACATGATGCTCCGAGGCGAGCGCAACCGCCGCGCCCGTCCCGAGCGAAAAGCCCCAGGCGATGATTCGTTCCGCCGCGTAGCGCGCGATCGTGAAGGCGTAGGCGGTTGCGGCATCGCGCAGCAGGCCCTCTTCGCTCGGCGCACCGCTCGAGCCGGCGTAGCCGCGATAGGACAGCGCGACGAGGCCGGTGCCGTCGGAGGTCATCGCCCTGAAACGGCTGACGCGGCCGGCGAGAAAATCGCCATTGCCAGGAAAATACAGGATCACGGGACGGCCAGGCTTCGCCGGCACGTGCCAGAGGATGACCTTCTCACCGTCGGACGTGGTCAGAATGTGCTCTTCCGCCTCGGGAAGGCCCGCGGCATCGGGGGCGGTGCGACCGACGGGCGGGATCGGAAACAGCATCTCGCGCTGCCGGACATACAGCACGAGAAGACCGGCGCAATAGACGGTCACGAGTAGGATGGCGATCCACTTGATGGTCATGATGCGCGGCCGGCCTTTCGGCTCAGGGCTTGCGACGGCTCCGCAGCAATTTCATGACATCGGGCCGGAGGCTCGCCGGGACAGCGCGGCGGCCGCACGCCGCCTTGTGGGCGGCGTGCCAGGCGACGCGCTGCGCGCGCGTCGCTTTGGGCGGCATGCGATGGGACCGGTGCCATTCCTTGTTGATGGCCACGGTCCGTTTACTTCCGCGCTACATCGCCTTGACGATGTTCTCGGTGACCTTCTTGGCGTCGCCGAGCAGCATCATGGTGTTGTCGCGATAGAACAGCGGATTGTCGATGCCGGCATAGCCGGAGGCGAGCGAGCGCTTGATGAACATCACGGTGCCGGCCTTCCAGACCTGGAGCACGGGCATGCCGTAGATCGGCGAGGTCTTGTCCTCTTCGGCGGCTGGGTTGGTGACGTCGTTGGCGCCGATCACGAAGGCGATGTCGGCCTGCGCGAATTCGGAGTTGATGTCCTCCAGCTCGAACACCTCGTCATAGGGCACGTTGGCTTCGGCGAGCAGCACGTTCATGTGGCCGGGCATGCGGCCGGCGACCGGGTGAATGGCGTATTTCACCTCGACGCCTTCCTTCTTCAGCATGTCCGCCATCTCGCGCAGCGCGTGCTGGGCCTGCGCCACCGCCATGCCGTATCCGGGCACGATGATGACCTTGGAGGCGTTCTTCATGATGAAGGCAGCATCGTCGGCCGAGCCGAGCTTGGCGGGCTTCTGCTCGCCTGTAGCCCCGCCGGCGGCGGCGGTCTCGCCGCCGAAGCCGCCGAGGATGACCGAGATGAAGGACCGGTTCATCGCGTGGCACATGATGTAGGACAGGATCGCGCCCGAGGAGCCGACCAGAGCGCCGGTGATGATCAGCGCGGAATTGCCGAGCGTGAAGCCGATGCCAGCGGCGGCCCAGCCGGAGTAGGAGTTCAGCATCGAGATCACGACCGGCATGTCGGCGCCGCCGATCGGGATGATCATGAGCACGCCGAGCAGGAGTGCCAGGATCACGTTGAGCCAGAAGAACACCGGGCTGCCGGTCATCACCAGGCCAACGATGCAGACGACCAGTGCAATCGCGAGCGCGATGTTGATGAGGTGCCGCGCCGGCAGGATGATCGGGGCGCCGCTCATGCGCGCCGAGAGCTTCAGGAACGCGATCACCGACCCGGTGAAGGTCAGGGCGCCGATCGCGACACCGAGCGACATTTCGACCAGGCTCTGGGTGTGGATGTTACCGGGCGTGCCGATGTCGAAGGCTTCGGGCGCGTAGAACGCGCCGGCAGCGACCAGCACCGCGGCCATGCCGACCAGCGAGTGGAAGGCGGCAACCAGTTCCGGCATCGAGGTCATGGGCACGCGGCGGGCGATCACCGCGCCGATGCCGCCGCCGATCGCGACCGCGAGGATCACGAGCACCCAGGCCACACCGTCGGCTGGCGGATGGCTCGCGAGCGTGGTGCCGACCGCGATCGCCATGCCGATCATGCCGAACAGATTGCCCTGGCGCGACGATGCCGGGCTCGACAGCCCGCGCAGCGACAGGATGAACAGCACCCCCGCCACGAGATACAAGAATGCAGAGAGATTGGCGCTCATCTCAGGTCCCCATTAATCCCTTCAGCCCGAGGTGGCCGCTTACTTCGACTTCTTCTTGTACATCGCCAGCATGCGCTGGGTGACAAGGAAGCCGCCAAAAATGTTCACGCAGGCGAAGCTGAGCGCGACGAAGCCGAAGCCGCGCGCCCAGCCCGAGCCGCTCGAAACCATGCCGACGCCGACCGCGAGCAGCGCTCCGACCACGATCACCGAGGAGATCGCGTTGGTCACGCTCATCAGCGGCGTGTGCAGCGCCGGCGTCACCGACCACACCACGAAATAGCCGACGAAGACCGCGAGAACGAAGATCGACAGCCGGAAGATGAAGGGGTCGACGACCTGTGCAACATGCTCCATGGCGACTCTCCTTAAACCTTCGGCTGGAAGTTCGGGTGGATCACGGCGCCGTCTTTCGTGAGCGCAGTGGCCTTGACGAGTTCGTCGTCCCAGTTGACGGCGAGCTTCTTCTCTTTCTTGTCGACCATGGTCTCGATGAAGGAGAACAGATTGCGTGCGTAGAGGCTGGAGGCCGAGGCCGCGACGCGCCCGGCGACGTTGGTGTAGCCGACGATCTTGATGCCATCGAGGTCGACGACCTCGCCGGCCTTGGCGCCCTCGACATTGCCGCCGCGCTCGACGGCGAGATCGACCAGCACCGAGCCCGGCTTCATCGACTTGACCATGTCAGCGCTGACGAGCTTCGGCGCCGGCCGCCCCGGGATCAGCGCGGTCGTGATCACGATGTCCTGCTTCTTGATGTGCTCGGCGGTGAGCGCGGCCTGCTTGGCCTGATATTCCTTGGACATCTCCTTGGCGTAGCCGCCGGCCGTCTGGGCGTTCTTGAACTCCTCGTCCTCGACGGCAAGGAATTTCGCACCGAGCGACTCGACCTGCTCCTTGGTGGCGGGCCGCACGTCGGTCGCGGTCACGACGGCGCCGAGACGGCGCGCGGTCGCGATCGCCTGAAGGCCGGCGACGCCGACGCCCATCACGAACACCTTCGCGGCAGGCACGGTGCCGGCCGCCGTCATCATCATCGGGAAGGCGCGGCCGAAGGCCTCGGCGCCCTCGATCACGGCGCGATAGCCGGCAAGATTGGCTTGCGAGGACAGCACGTCCATCACCTGCGCGCGCGTGATGCGCGGCATCAATTCCATCGCGAAGGCGGAGACGCCGGCATCGGCCATCGTCTTCAGCGAGGCCTCATTGCCGTAGGGATCCATGATGGCAATGACGAGCGCGCCGCGCTTGTATTGTGAAAGCTCCGACGCCTCGGGACGCTTCACCTTGATGATGATATCGGCGTCCTTGAGCGCGTCAGCGCTGACTGTGGCGCCCACGGCGGTGAATTCGGAATCCGGCAGGCCTGACTTGATGCCGGCGCCCGGCTCGACGGCGATCTCGGCACCGAGCGCCTTAAACTTCTTCACCGTATCAGGCGAAGCGGCGACCCGCGGCTCGAGCGGATCGATTTCCTTGGCAACGGCGATCTTCATAGGTCCTCCGGCGGCGCGGGACAGCGCACGCGCAAACTAAGCGTAACTCCCGCAGCGTTCGATACCGGTTCTGGGACCGGCTTGTATGCAAGTATTCTGGGCAGCTGCTGCCGCTGGCGTGTGCAGCTACCGAAGACGGATCAGGTGAGGAAAATCGCCATCAGGATCACGATGAGCGCGACCGAGGCCGTGCCGTACTTCACCAGCTTGATGAAGCCCTCATAGGTCTGCTCGTGCGCAACGTAGTCGTTGCCGTCGGCGGTGGTGTACGCCACTTCGCTATGGTCAGCCATGGATTGTCCCCAGTCGAAAGTCGAATTCTTCGCTGGCAATACCGCAATAAACCGGACAGGGCAACGGCACGGACGCGCGGTTTTCCCGCAAATGGACTCATTTGGAATCCCAATGATCGCGGATCCAGCGGGCAAGGCTCTGCTCGCTGACTTCGCCTGCGGCGAGTGAGCCAATGATGATGGCAGCTTCCGCGGGATCAGGACTGAAGTCCGCGCTATTCTTGCGGAGGAACGCCATCATCGTCAGGAAAGCGATGCGCTCGTTTCCATCGACGAATCCAACATTTTTCGCGAGGCCGAATGCATAGGCTGCAGCGAGTTCGTCCAGCGGCGCCTGCTCGGAGCTCCATTTGTCGAGCGGCCGCTCCAGCGCCGAGTGCAGCATGTCTTCGTCGCGTATTCCCGGCGCGCCGCCAAAGCGGCGAAGCTGTCGATTGTGAATGGCGACAGCCTGCGCGTAGCCAATCCAAAGCGGTTCCTGAAGCTCGTTCATGCGAGCCGACTACCTTGCTAGCGCTGCTATCGTGTCGCGATATTTGTCCATGATCCCGTCGGCGATTTCCATCGTCCGCGCGAAGTCGGGATCGTAGGGCAGCGCCTGGAAGCCGCCACCGGGTAGTTCCACGATGTGCAGTTGCTGGCCGCGCTTGAGGTCGAGGCGCTGCATCAGTTCGCGCGGAAGCAACAAACCATCCGAATTTCCGATCTTCTTGATCTCGATCTTCATGGCCGAACCGTCGCTGAGGCTGTGTTATACAGATGTACAACACAGCCTCAGCGACAGTTCAACAGATGTTTTACGCTTTCCCTGCCTACAAATGAGGCAGGCTCGCGCCTCAGCCCATCGCCTCCAGCTCGTCGATCATCCCGGCGATGACGCTGAGCCCGCCATCCCAGAACTTCGGGTCCTTGGCATCGAGCCCGAACGGCCGCAGCAGCTCGGAATAGTGCTTGGTGCCGCCCGCGGCGAGCATGTCGAGATAGCGCTCGGCAAAGCCCTCGGCCGCATGCTCGTAGACCGCATAAAGCGAGTTCACGAGACAATCGCCGAACGCATAGGCGTAGACGTAGAACGGCGAATGGATGAAGTGCGGGATGTACATCCAGTAGTTCTCGTAGCCCGCCTTGATCTCGATCGCGGGCCCCAGGCTCTCGCCCTGCACCGACAGCCAGATCTCGCCGAGTCGCATCGCGGTGAGCTCGCCGTTCTTGCGCTCGGTGTGGACCGCGCGTTCAAACGAATAGAACGCGATCTGCCGCACCACGGTATTGATCATGTCCTCGACCTTGCCGGCGAGCAGCGCCTGGCGCTGCTTTGCATTCTTGGTCTGGGCAAGGAGCCGCTTGAACGTGAGCATCTCGCCGAACACGCTCGCGGTCTCCGCCAGCGTCAGCGGCGTCGGCGCCATCAGCGCGCCGTTCTTCGCCGCCAGCACCTGATGCACGCCATGGCCGAGCTCATGCGCCAGCGTCATCACGTCGCGCGGCTTGCCCTGGTAGTTCATCAGCACGTAAGGGTGCGCCGACGGCGTGGTCGGATGCGAGAACGCGCCGGGCACCTTGCCCGGACGCACCGGCGCGTCGATCCAGCGGTCGGTGAAGAAGCGCTCCGCGATGTCGGCCATCTTAGGCGAGAAGCCGCGATAGGCCGTCAGCACCATGTTCCGCGCATCGGGCCAGCCAATGACGTCGGTCGCGGCAAAGGGCAGCGGCGCGTTGCGGTCCCAATAAGCGAGCCGCTTCTTGCCGAACCACTTCGCCTTCAGCGCGTAATAGCGATGCGACAGCTTCGGATAGGCCGCGTGCACGGAAGCAACCAGCGCATCCACCACCTCGCGCTCGACGCGGTTGTTGAGGTGGCGGGAATCCGCGACGTCCTTGAAACCGCGCCAGCGGTCGGAGATGTCCTTGTCCTTGGCGAGCGTGTTGGTGATCAGCGCAAAGGTGCGCTCATTGGCCTTGAAGGTTTTGGCCAGAGCCTCCGCTGCGCTCTTCCGCTTGGCGCCGTCGCGGTCCTGTAGGAGATTCAGCGTCGGCTCGATCGCGAGCTCTTTGGCGCCGACCTTGAAGCGCAGGCCCGAGATGGTCTGGTCGAACAGCCTGTTGAAGGCGGAATAGCCGGTCTGCGCCTTCTCCAGGAAGAGCTGCTCGAGCTTGTCGTCGAGCTGGTACGGCTTCTCCTTGCGCAAATCCTCGATCCAGGGACGATAGTGCGCGAGCTCGGCGGCCTGCATCGCGCGGTTCAAAATATCGTCATCGATCCGGTTGAGCTCGAGCGCGAAGAACAGAAGATGCGTCGACGCCGCCGTCAGGCGCTCGGACACGTCGCCGTAAAACTTTGAAATCGCAGGGTCCACGCTGTCGCCGGCGTGGACCAGGCCGGCATAGGAGCCGAGTCGGCCAGCGAGATCGTCGATTGCCTCATAGCGTCGCACGGCTTCCGCGAGCCATTTTCCGCCATCTTCGTTTGCTGTCCCTGTCGCGAGCTTGCCCTTGTAGTCGGTCTCGAACGCGACGCAATCGGCATCCATCTTTTCGAGATCGCGCGCCACTTCCGGCGCATCGATCCCGGAATAGAGATCGGCCAGGTTCCACTCAGGAAGCTTGCCGGTCTTGCTTGCAGGCTTTGCGGATGAAGGCTTTGCGGGTGGGGATTTGGCGAGTGAAGGCTTGGCAGACGAAGGCCTGGAGGACTTTGCTTTGGCGGCGGATTTCCTGGTGCTCGGCTTGCGAGGAGCGGGCTTGCTGGAAGCGGCCTTCTTGAGAGCAGACTTTTTGAGAGCGGGCTTGGAGCGCGAATTCATTGTGTGGGAAACCTGTGTTCAACAGTCGCGACGGCGGGCGTGGGCATCAAGGTTTAAGAGTGCGTTAATCGGCTTCGGCCAGAGTGCCCCGATTCGAGACAGATAGTTGTAGCGTGCAGGGAACACCATGGCTGCCAGTATTTTGATCGCCGACGACGACGCTGTAGCCCGCCGGCTGGTCGAAAACATGGTGCAGAAATGCGGCTATGAGACGATCGTCGTGGAGTCCGGCGACGCTGCGATCGCCGCGCTCACCGCGCCCGACGCCCCGGCCATCGACGGCGTCATCCTCGATCTCGTGATGCCCGGCCTCGACGGCATGGGCGTGCTGGCGAAAATCCGCGAAGCCGGCCTCAGCATCCCCGTCATCGTGCAGACCGCGCATGGCGGCATCGACAACGTGATCTCGGCGATGCGTGCCGGCGCGGCCGATTTCGTCGTCAAGCCGGTCGGCCTCGAGCGGCTTCAGGTTTCGCTGCGCAACGCGCTCAACGCCTCCGCGCTCAAGGGCGAATTGCAGCGCATCCGTCACAGCCGCGAGGGCCGGCTGACCTTCTCCGACATCATCACCCGCTCCGACGCGATGGCGGGCGTGATGCGCGCCGCGCAGAAGGCGGCGAACTCCTCGATTCCCGTGCTGATCGAGGGCGAGTCCGGCGTCGGCAAGGAGATGTTCGCGCGCGCCATCCATGGCAGCGGCGAGCGCAAGGCAAAACCTTTTGTCGCGGTAAATTGCGGCGCGATTCCCGACAACCTCGTCGAGTCCATCCTGTTCGGCCACGAGAAAGGCGCCTTCACCGGCGCCACCGAGCGGCACATGGGCAAGTTCGTCGAGGCCCATGGCGGCACGCTGTTCCTGGACGAGGTCAGCGAGTTGCCGCTGACCGCGCAGGTCAAGCTCTTGCGTGCGCTCCAGGAAGGCGCGGTCGAGGCGGTCGGCGGCCGCAAGCCCGTCAAGGTCGACGTGCGCATCATCTCCGCGACCAACCGCAAGCTGCTGGAGCGGGTGAAACAGGGACACTTCCGGGAAGATCTGTTCTATCGCCTGCACGTGCTGCCGCTGACGATCCCGTCGCTACGCGCCCGGCGCGAGGACATTCCGCATCTGCTGCGGCATTTCCTGGCGCGCTTTGCCGCCGAGGAGAACCGCCCCATCACCGGCATCAGCGGCGAAGCGGTGGCGCACCTCGCCCAGCTCGACTGGCCCGGCAACATCCGCCAGCTCGAAAACGCGGTCTACCGCGCGGTGGTGATGAGCGACGGCGACCAGCTTGGCCTCGGCGATTTCCCCCTGCTCGCCTTGCAGCCGCATCCTGCAGCCGACATTCCGACTGCGCCACTGCTGCTCGAGCCGATCGCGGCGCCTTCCTTGGTATCAGGTAACGAAATACCGATCGCTCCCTTCCCGTCAGCGGCGACTCTCTCCATGCTGACCGCGAGCGGCGATGTCCGCCCGCTGGAGGACATGGAGAACGAAATCATCCGTTTCGCGATCTCGCATTATCGCGGGCAGATGTCCGAAGTCGCCCGCCGCCTCAAAATCGGTCGGTCCACGCTATACCGCAAACTCGACGAAGCAGGCGTGCCTGGCCATGGCGGGAAAAGCGATGAGGAGACGCACTGAGCCATATCTGAACAGCGGCTTGGCTGATGTTGCGACGAGGCCGCAAGCCCTTCGCATTTCGGCGAAATTTGGCGGCGACGTGAACCGTGACCTGGAAGTGACAGACACAGGGAAAATTGCGTGGGGCAAGCGCATAATCCGTTGCCAAAGAGGCTGCCTTGACGTCAGTTTGTCGTGAGTTGTCCCGGGTAGCGCTGGCCGCAAAAGCGGGGCCTGTATATCGTCTGCGTATGAATCGTTGCGTGCAGGCGTGCGACTTTCGAGAGGCCGGCGCGATTTAGCCGAAGTTTTAGAGACGATAACGAAGCTGTTCCAAGAGGGACAGTTCACCCGAGGGGTGTGACACAATGCGTGACTGTTTGAACCACCGTGCAGGCTTTGACCGTGTCTTGATGACGGTCGCGGCGACCTTCCTCACGGTGTCGGCCAGCTCAGCCCTGGCGCAGGATCAGACGCGCAGCAGCGCCGCCGAGCTCGCGATCGAGGCCGCGATCCCGCGCCCCGAGCCGGCCAACGTTCCGCCTCCGACCGCCTCCGACATCAAGCTCGACACAACCGCCACCATCCCGGACTCTGCGAAAGAGCCCGTGAAGGCCGAAGTCGCACCGGCGCCCGACAAGATCGAGACCAAGCCTTCCGACGTCGCCACCTCGCCCGCCACCGAGGCGCCGAAGAGCGAGACGGCCAAGACCGAACCCGCGAAGACAGAACCTGCGAAGACAGAACCCGCCAAGGCCGACACTGCGACGGCACCTCCTGCGACTCCGGCCGCCGAGCCGATGAAGGCCGCGAGCAAAGTTCCCGCCGCCGACCAGCCGGTCGCCGACAAGCTCAGGGACATCATCGGCGCCAAGACCTCGCGCCATTTCGACCGCAAGAACGAGCGCGCGGCGATCGAGAATTTTTACGGTGCGCGCGACTTCGCGCCGGTCTGGACCCAAGGCGGCAGCCTGACCGCTGCGGCCAAGGGCGTCATTGCGCGACTGAAGGATGCAGCCTCCGACGGCCTCAACCCCGCCGACTATCCGGTGCCGGATTTCGCCGCCGCCACCACGCCCGATGCGCTCGCCGATGCCGAGCTGAAGCTCACCGCCAGCATGTTCGACTATGCGCGGCAGGCCCAGAGTGGCCGCATGCACTGGTCGCAGGTCAGCGGCGACATCCTCTATCCCGAACATCCGGTCGACCCGAACGAGGTGCTCGCCAAGGTCACGACCGCGACGGACGCCTCCGCGGCGCTCGACAGCTACAATCCGCCGCACAAGCTCTACAAGGAGCTGAAGGCCAAGCTCGCGGAGCTGCGCGGCCAGGGCAACGGCCCCGCGATCGAGATCGCCGACGGTCCGGCGCTGAAATACACCCCGGCCGGCAAGAAGCAGGCCGAGATCGTCGTGGAAGATCCGCGCGTGCCACAGCTGCGCGCCAAGCTCGGCATCACCGAGAACGCAAACGATACCCGCTATGATGCGGCGGTCGCCGACGCCGTGCGCAAATTCCAGAGCGGCGCCGAGATGAAGGCGACCGGCATCCTCGACGACAAGACCGTCAAAGCGCTCAACGCGCCCAAGCGCGACAAGCAGATCGACGTGGTGCTGGTGAACATGGAGCGCTGGCGCTGGCTGCCGCGCGACCTCGGCGCGCCCGCGCTGGGCGATGCCTATGTCATCCTCAACATTCCCGACTACACGCTGAAGGTGATGCAGCGCGGCCAGCAGGTCTGGACCACCCGCGTCGTCACCGGCAAGCCTGGCACGCATGCCACCCCGCTGCTCAGCGAGACGATGAAGTACATCACGGTCAATCCGACCTGGAACGTGCCGCCGTCGATCGTCTACAACGAATATCTGCCGGCGCTTCAGCAGGACCCAACCGTGCTCCAGCGCATGGGCCTCAAGCTCGAGCAGAACCGCGACGGCTCGGTGCACATCTCGCAGCCGCCGGGTGAAGCCAATGCGCTCGGCCGCATCCGCTTCAATTTCCCGAACAAGTTCCTGGTCTATCAGCACGACACGCCGGACAAGCATCTGTTCGCCAAGGAAGATCGCGCCTTCAGCCACGGCTGCATGCGCGTGCAGAACCCGGATCAGTACGCGTCCGTGCTGCTCAACATCACCATGCCAAGCGACAAGTACACGCCAGAGCGCGTGCGCAGCATGTACGGCAAGAGCGAGAT
This sequence comes from Bradyrhizobium sp. SPXBL-04, assembly GCF_051853035.1. NCBI lineage: Bacteria > Pseudomonadati > Pseudomonadota > Alphaproteobacteria > Hyphomicrobiales > Nitrobacteraceae > Bradyrhizobium > Bradyrhizobium sp. SPXBL-04. Next base: position 7,718,940 of record NZ_CP182472.1, read on the forward strand.
CGACCTGAAATTCCCGACCCCGATCCCGGTCAACATCACCTATCAGACCGCCTTCGTGGATGACGCCGGCAAGCTGCAATTCCGCAAGGACGTTTATGGCCGCGACGCGACCATGATCAACATCCTGAAGAACAATCGCGGCAAGGACCTCGAGGCTATCGTGGCGCATTCGCAGCCGAGCTATTCGCGCCCGGCGACGACGCTCCCCTCAGGCGTGGCGGTGGCCAACAATGGCGGCGGCTTCGGCTCGTCTGGGCCAAACTTCTTCGAGCGGCTGTTCGGAGCGCCGACCCCGACCCAGCCGCCAGCGCCAGTCGGCCGTCGTCCGCAGCGGGTCTTTACCCGCTGAGCCCGGCTGAGCGCCTGGTTCACAAAAATTCTGCAATGAAATCAGCGACCCCGTCCCCTGGATGGGGTCGCTTGACGTTAACCGTTCTCCAGCCGGGCCCCAGAGAGCGGGCGTTTTTTTGCCACAGTCAACCGTTTAGGATCGTATTCTGACTTGGTTTGGGGGCGGGAAGGTCAACCTCGAATTAACCTTCTCGCTTTAAGAAAGCGTTCACCCTCTTTCGCGCTGCTAACGGGGTTGGCGGGAGAGTCCATTTTGAACGCTCGTCGACTGGGTGGGCTCATACGTGCTGACTGGTCTCGCACGCCAATTCGCTGTGCTGTCGTTGTCCCATGCGGGAGTGAAGGCCGGATCCCGGATCGGCCTCGCTTGCGTATTGCTGCTTGCCGCCGCAGGTTCGGTTCATGACGCCGCCGCGCTGAACGAAACCAAGACGCTCTCGTTCCATCACACCCATTCCGGCGAAGACCTCACCGTCACTTTCAAGCGCGACGGCCGCTATGACGAAGCCGCGCTGAAGCAGCTCAACCACTTCCTGCGCGACTGGCGCACCCAGGACGAGACGGTGATGGACCGTCGCCTGTTCGACATCCTCTGGGAAGTCTATCGCGACGTCGACGGCAAGCAGCCGATCCAGATCATCTCCTCCTACCGCTCCCCCGCCACCAACGCCATGCTCCGCCGCCGCTCCTCCGGTGTGGCGCGCTTCAGCCAGCACATGCTGGGCCATGCGATGGACTTCTATATCCCGGGCGTGCCGCTGGAGCAGATCCGCTTCGCCGGCCTGCGGCTCCAGCGCGGCGGCGTCGGCTTCTATCCGACCTCCGGCTCGCCCTTCGTGCACCTCGACACCGGCAGCATCCGGCACTGGCCGCGCATGACGCATGACCAGCTCGCCCGTGTCTTCCCGGACGGAAAAACGGTGCATCTGCCGACCGACGGCGTTCCGCTGAAGGGCTATGAGCTCGCCAAGGCCGAGATCGAGCGACGCGGCAGCGGCGACGATTCCGGCAGCAAGACGAATTTCTTCGCCGCCTTGTTCAAGGGCAAGTCGGCGGCTCCGGCCGCCAGCAGCAGCGACGAGGATGACGAGGGCGCACCGGCCGCGAAACCGTCGGCGCCGACCGTGGTCGCCGCTGCTGCCAAACCCGCCGAGCCGGTGCCGACGCCGCGCGCCAAGCCGCAAGTGGCCGCAACGCTCCAGCTCGCCTCGGCCGATGCGCAGATCGTTGCGCCACCCAAGCCGAAGCCCGCGCCCGTGGCTGACAAGCCGGCGACTGGCAAGCCCGAGACCCCCGCCGACATCATCAATGCCCGCGGATTCTGGGATGATATCCCGGCTGCGCCACAGCAGGCGACGCCGGCGCAAGTCGCCGCGTTGAAGGCGCGCCAGGCGCTCGCCGCAGCCACCGATCCGCAAGCCACCGCGAGCGTCTCCAGCGCGGCCTATCAGGCGCTGGCCTTTGCGCCGGCATCCGCCTCGCCGGTCGATCGCGCCAACGTCGTCGCCGCCTCCGCGCCGATCCCGCGCTCGGCCCGTCCCGCTTCCGCGACGCGCAGCCTCGCTCAGGCGACGGAGATCAATACGGTGGTCGGCAAGAGCGTCGATGGTAGGATCGCCACCGCGACCCGGCTCTCCGCGGCCAAGGGCGACAGCATCTGGCTCAAGATCGTGATGCTGTCACCGAGCGCCAGCCGTGCGATGTCGGTGACGCTGATGGGCGAGCTCGATACGGCAGCGCTGCGCCGCTTTTTCGTCAAGCCGCAGGCCGTGATCGCGATGGGTTTTGTCGAGGATCCGATGCAGGGCCTGTCCTGCGACAGCTTCTCGGGCAGCGCGACCGCAAAGCTCCAGACGACGTCCTTCGTCATGCGTACTGCCGCGCTGCGCTGAGAGCCGCGGCCCGGCAAAGCTTTCCCCTGCCCCGTTCTTCTTCCCGCGCATCGATCATGCCGGCAGGCCAGCCCTGACGAGGCCGGATTCGTGACGCTCGCGATCGATCTCGCGCTTGTAGTGCAGGGTTGCAAGATAGGCTGCCACCGAGAACCCGGGTTCGCGCTTCAGGACCTCCGCGGCGTGAGCGCCAGCCGCGACGGCATTGTTCATCTGCGCGAATATCGCTGCAAGGAACGCGTGATGGGTATAGTCGGGCCGCGTGATCCTTGAAAACGCCTCGGCGGCCTCGGCGTATTTCTCTGCGCAATAATACGCACGACCGAGATGGCTCCAGAATCGCTCGGGATGATGAGGATTGAGACGCATCGCTTTCCTGATCCAGTCGATGCCCTCCTCAGGCAAGCCCAGCCAGGTCAGGAGCTCTCCCTGCTGCACAACGATCAGATCGTAGTTCGGGTTGAGGGCCAGCGCACGCTCCTGGTGATAGGTGGCCTTTTCATAGTCGTGGCGCGTCAGATTGAGCGCGGCGAGGATCCGGTGCACGTCGGCATCGTTGTCGTCGAGCGCCAACGCGATCTCGAGTTCAGAAGCCACCTGCTCAAAGGTCGCGTCGCGGTCAGCGCACCAGCCATAGATCCAGCACTGGCCGAGCACACACGCCTTCCAGGCGTGAGCGTGGGCGTAATTCGGATCCATTGCCAGCGCCCGGTTGAGCAGGGTCTGCGCCTGCGCGTTGTCCTCGCGTGTTGAACGGTGATGCAGGAGCTTTGCAGCCAGCACGCATTCGTAAGCGCGCATGTTCTCGGTCGGCTTGCGCTTGGTGCGGTCATGCGCTGCCGCTTCCACGCGACCAGGCAACGTCGCGACGATTGCGCGGGTCATCTCGTCCTGGATGGCGAAAATATCCTCGAGCTCGCGATCGTAACGTTCGGCCCAGATATGGCGGTCGGTTTCCGCATCGATCAGCTGCACGGTGACGCGGACGCGCCCCCCGGCCTTCCGCACGCTGCCCTCGATGACATAGTCGACGCCGAACTCACGGCCGATGTCCTGGACCTTTACGGCCTTGCCCTTGTAGACGAAGGTCGAGTTTCGCGAGATGACGAGCAAGTCGTGGAAGCGCGAGAGCTCGGTGATGATGTCTTCCGTGAGACCGTCGGCGAAGAACTCCTGTTCCGGATCGCCGCTCATATTGGCGAACGGCAGCACGGCGATCGACGGCTTCTTTGAGACAACCGGCGACGCAACAGCCTTCGTCGCGTCGGGCAGGCTTGCAGGCCCCTCCGCCAAGCGAATGCGGAAGACGCGGATCGGACGCGTGATGTTCTTGACGCTCTGCTCGCCGAGATCATCGAATTGAACTCCGTCGAGCCGGTCGCCAACCTGATCGCGCACTGCGCCTGAAACGCAGATCCCTCCAGGCTCGGCGAGCGTCTCCAGTCGTGCCGCGACGTTGACGCCGTCACCGAAAATGTCGTCTTGATCGACGATGACATCGCCCAGATTGATGCCGATGCGGAATTGTATCCATCGCGGCGGCGGGACGTCGGCATTGCGCCGCGCCATGCGGCGCTGAACCTCGGCGGCACACAGCACGGCATCGACGACGCTGTGGAATTCGGCGAGCATGCCGTCGCCAGTCGTCTTGATGATGATGCCGCGATTTTTGGCAATGGCCGGATCGATGAGCTCGACCCGGTGGGTCTTGAGGCGCGCAAGGGTACCCGCCTCGTCGACTTCCATGAGCCGGCTAAAGCCGACCATGTCGGCGGCGAGGACCGCGGCAAGCCTGCGCTCTGGTCCCGGCACATCCATCGCTCGGTCCCTTCACCGAGCACTCTAGCAGATGAAGGGATTTCGCCCAAGCTTGGTGCGCTGCAACGCCTACCGGGCGAGACGCCTCAGAGCATTCCCAGCGCCTGCATGTAGGTCTCGAGAATGGTCTCGGCCTCGGCGCGCTCGTTGGGGTCCTGCTTGCGCAGGCGCACGATGGTGCGCAGCGCCTTGACGTCGTAGCCGTTGCCCTTGCTCTCGGCGTAGACGTCGCGGATGTCGTCGGAGATCGCCTTCTTCTCTTCCTCCAGCCGCTCAATGCGCTCGATGATGGATTTGAGCTGGTCCTTGGCAAATTTCGTCGCGGGCTCGTCGTCGCGGACGGCGGCGGAGGTGGCCATCTTGGTACTCCCAATGGAACTGGCAAAACGAGGTGACGCCGGCATCCTCACCGCGCGTGCTGCGTAGACCCTTAGGGTTGGCGCCCTCCGCGTTCAAGGCAGCATCGCGCTCGTCCACAGCGCGCCCACACCTTCCTGCAGCTGCCTGAAGAAAGCTGTTGTGCGGCGCGACTCAGCAGGCCGCAGGCGGCCGTTCAGTGCCCGTGGGGATGGACCTTCTTCATCGCCTCGAGCTGCTCGGGCGTGGCCGTGCCCTGGTATTTCGATTTCCAGGTCTCGTAGGGCATGCCGTAGACGGCTTCACGGCTCTCGTCCTTGCTTAAAGCGACGCCTTGGGCGTCGGCGGCATCCTTGAGCCAGTTGGACAGGCAGTTGCGGCAGAAGCCGGCCAGATTCATCAGGTCGATATTCTGGACGTCCGTCCGCGTCCTCAAATGATCGACTAGGCGCCGGAAAGCGGCCGCCTCGAGCTCCGTTCTGGTTTTGTCGTCGATTGCCATAACTGGATTCCTTAAGACCTGCCCCGATGGCCGTCACCCTTACGGGATCAGGTGGGTCCTGTCACAGATTTTGCCATATCACGGCGCAAACGGGCCGAAACCCCGGCCTTGGGACAGTTCCCGGCCCCTACGCCAAATCGTCAATGATCTGATATAGCTTTTCGCGACTATGATCGCCGAATCTCCCCACTCCCTCCTTCGCATGCTCGCCCGGTTGGTCCCGGTACTGGCGGTCGCGCTGCTATGCCTCTGGACCAGCCCGGCGTCCGCCGATTTCCGCCTCTGCAACAACACGTCGAGCCGGGTCGGGATTGCGCTGGGCTACAAAGACGCCGAGGGCTGGACCACCGAGGGCTGGTGGAACATCTCGTCCCGCTCCTGCGAGACGCTGCTGCGGGGAACGTTGGTCGCCCGTTACTATTACATCTACGCCATCGACTACGACCGTGGCGGTGAATGGTCGGGTCAGGCCTTCATGTGCTCGCGCGACAAGGAGTTCACCATCCGCGGCACCGAGGATTGCTTGGCGCGCGGCTACGACCGGACCGGCTATTTCGAGGTCGATACCGGCGAGCAGCGGGCCTGGACGGTCCAGCTCACCGACGCCAACGAACAGCCGGCGCAGCAGCGCGTGCCCGGCCTGCCCGGCCCGGTCGGTCCGGGCGGGGTTCCGGGTTTGCCCAATAGCCCGCCCGGTGGTACGCCCCCCGCGCCTGGCCTCCCGCCAGGCGCTGCCCCGCCCCCGTCTGGAAGTAAGCCATGAGGCGCCTTCGCCGTATCAAGATTCTCGCGACCCTGGGACCCGCCTCTTCAGACCTCGCGATGATCCGCCGCCTGTTCGAGGCCGGCGCCGACCTGTTCCGCATCAACATGAGCCACACCCCGCACGACAAGATGCGGGAGCTGGTGGCGACGATCCGTAACGTCGAAAGCAGCTATGGCCGGCCGATCGGCATCCTGGTCGACCTCCAGGGCCCGAAGCTCAGGCTCGGCGCCTTCACTGATGGCGCGGTCCAGCTCCAGAACGGCCAGACCTTCACCCTCGATTCCGACAAGGCGCCGGGCGATGCCACGCGCGTCCACCTGCCGCATCCGGAGATCCTGGCCGCGCTGCGGCCGGGACATGCGCTGCTGCTCGACGACGGCAAGGTGCGGCTGATCGCGGAGGAGACCTCGAAGGAGCACGCGGTGACGCGTGTCGTGGTCGGCGGCAAGATGAGCGACCGCAAGGGCGTCAGCCTGCCCGACACCGACCTGCCGGTCTCGGCCATGACGCCGAAGGACCGCGCTGACCTCGAGGCGGCGCTCGTCACCGGCGTCGACTGGATCGCGCTGTCCTTCGTGCAGCGCGCCGACGACGTGCTCGAAGCCAAGAAGATGATCCGCGGCCGCGCCGCCGTCATGGCCAAGATCGAGAAGCCGCAGGCGATCGACCGCCTCGCCGACATCATCGAGGCCTCCGATGCCCTGATGGTGGCGCGCGGTGATCTCGGCGTCGAGCTGCCGCTGGAGCGGGTGCCGAGCCTGCAGAAGCAGATGACGCGGATGGCGCGCCGCGCCGGCAAGCCGGTTGTGATCGCGACCCAGATGCTGGAATCGATGATCCAGTCGCCGGTGCCGACCCGCGCCGAAGTCTCCGACGTCGCCACCGCCGTCTATGAGGGCGCCGACGCCATCATGCTGTCGGCGGAATCGGCGGCCGGCAAATTCCCGGTCGAGGCGGTCTCGACCATGAACCGCATCGGCGAGGAGGTCGAGCGCGACCCGACCTATCGCTCGGTGATCATGGCGCAACGCCCCGCGCCGGAATCCACCGCGGGCGATGCCATCGCGGACGCCGCGCGTCAGATCGCCGAGACGCTCGACCTGCCCGCTTTGATCTGCTGGACCAGCTCGGGCTCGACCGCCGTGCGCGTCGCGCGCGAGCGGCCGAAGCCGCCGATCGTGGCGATCACGCCGAACATCTCGGCCGGCCGCCGCCTCGCCGTCGTCTGGGGCGTGCATTGCGTTGTAGCCGAGGATGCGCGCGACCAGGACGACATGGTCGGCCGCGCCGGCCAGATCGCGTTCCGGGACGGCTTCGTCCGCGCCGGCCAGCGCGTCATCATCGTCGCCGGCGTGCCGCTCGGCATTCCCGGCACCACCAACATGGTGCGCATCGCCTCGGTCGGCCCCGAGGGCGACGCCCATATCTGATTTCCGGTCGCTCCGACAAAAAATGCGAAAACAACCCCATGCACAGTAGACGGCGCATCCGGCGCCCGTGCTGCGGTTTTTCGAAAAACCCTGTGCGACCAACGGCCTGAGCGCAATCAGGCCTCCGCCGATTTTACGCCCCCACCAGCGCCTTCGTGGTTGGTAGCAGCGTCTGCTGCACCACCAGACCCCTGGCGCGGGCGTCCATGACGCCGACGGCGCGCAGCGCCAGCAGCGTCACGGTCTGCACCGCATCGCGCATCTTGACGGGATCCTCGAGATTGTCGGGCGCGAGCGGCCCGACCAGGGCCTCATGCAGCGCTCCGAGCAACGCGGTGGCGGCGAGCGCGGTATCCTGCGCCGGCAGATGGCCGGCGCGCACGGCGGCGTCGATCCGGGACGCGATCTCGCCCGCGATCTCGCGCCGGCTGGCAATACGCGAGGCGCTGACATCGACATCGACGGGCTCGGCCAGGATGCCCCAGGCCAGCCTGCGCTGCGACAGCGTATGGACCGCCACGGTGGTCACGGCGGCCGCCAGCGCCGAAGACGGCCCCGGCGCGGCGTCGGCCGCCCGCCGGATCGCCGCGAGCTCGTCGCGGGAAACCTCGGCGATCAATTCGGAGATCAGCTCGGCCTTGGAGGGGAAGTAGCGGTAAACCGTGCCGGCCGCGACATTAGCGCGGACCGCGACCGGCGCAATCTGCACCGCCGCCATCCCGCCCTCCGCCGCAGCCTCCCGCGCCGCGGCCAATATCGCACTGCGCCGGGCCGCAAGGCGCTTCACCACTTGATGCGTCCGCCGATAAACCATGGCGCGCTTCCTGTCCCACACGCCAGCCACACGCCCTGCGGCCAAACGCTTCGTCACTGCAAAAGATGCAAATCGCCCCGCAAAGACTGAACAACTATTCAGGGTGGATGACAAGATGCAAATGCGTGGAGCGTCACAGCGAACGGGCTGGAGCGTCAGCCACGCCGCGAAGGCGACAGCGCGATGAGATCAGGCTTGATGGCCTGCCACACGATAGGTGCGCTGGGGGGTGGGGTGTCCGCGCAAATAGCCCTCAAGAGGACAGAGCCCTCACCCGGCGCTTCGCGCCGACCTCTCCCGCAAGCGGGAGAGGTTGAAGAAGCCTGCGGCGAGAAGCGAACCTCTTGCCCAAAAGAAAAGAGCCCCGTCCAGGACGGGGCTCTCGAAATTCCTAAGGCGTGCAGTCTTACTTCAGGCTGCTCGAGATCGAGCCGAACTTGGTGTTCAGCGAGCTGCCGAGGTTGTTGACGACGGTGATGATCGCGAGCGCGATGCCGGCGGCAATCAGGCCGTATTCGATGGCGGTGGCGCCGGATTCGTCTTTCACGAAACGCGAAACGAGGTTCTTCATAGACTGCTCCAAAGATTAAACGGGGCTACAAACTGGTCTGGTCTTTTCGGCTTCCCAGCGCCGCCTGACCATGAAACCGAACCTAGAGGCAAAGAATTTCGCCGCAGTTAATTCGACTGCGGAAACACGGAGCGGTTTGCGTGTATTCGTCGATGGTAAATCGAAATTGAAAACAATCGGTTAAATTGTCGGGACATGAAATCGGCCCGGCGCCGCTGATTTACCCGAAGTTATGACCGCGCATGGTCCAATGCCGTCCGCTCGGCCTGAAGCGCGATGAGATGAATCGTTCACCGCGCTGCGGGTTATTGTTTGAGCATGATCTTCCCGGAAAACCGCGACACACTTTTCCGGCTCATGCTCGGACCGACAAGAACGGCAGGACCACAAGGCGGCATGTCCCTTTCCTTTGCCAACGGCAGCGCGGTGCAGAGCCGCGCGCGCGCCCTGGTGCCGCTGTGCGTCGGTGCCGGCACCTATCTGTTCTTCCTTTTTGTCGGCGACACGCTGCTTCAGGACTCCGACTCGTTCTGGCAGATCAAGATCGGGCAATGGATCCTCGACCACGGCGCAATGCCGTACACGGACTTCTATTCCTTCACGCGGACGGGTGCGCCCTGGATTTCGACGTCGTGGCTGTCGCAGGTGATGTTTGCGTTCTCCTACACGCAATGGGGCTGGGCCGGGCCAGTGATCCTCACCGCGATCGGGATCGCGCTCTCGACCGCGATCTTCGTCTATCTGTTAGATGCGCAGATCGAAGCACCGCGCGCGGTGCTGTTTGCGATGCTGGCGTTGCTGTTGGCGCTGCATCACGTGCTGGCGCGGCCGCACATCCTGGCGCTGCCCGTCATGGTGGCGTGGGTCGGCTTCTTGATGGCGGCGGCCGACCGCAGGAGCGCACCGTCCTGGACCTGGCTGCCGCTGATGGCGCTCTGGGCGAATTTGCACGGCGGCTTCGTGCTGGGCCTTGCGCTGATCGGCCCGATCTCGCTCGAGGCGGTCGAGCATGCCGAGAAGGGACGACGGCTCCAATTGTTCCTGCGCTGGGTCCTGTTCGGCGTGGGCGCATTGATCGCGAGCTGCTGCACGCCTTACGGCTGGCGGACGCTGATGGGCGCGACCAACATCCTCAGCCTCGGCGAGCTGCTGTCGCTGATCTTCGAATGGATGCCGGCGAACTTCGCCACGTTCACATCATTCGAGGGCGCGCTGCTCGGCCTGATCGCGCTCGGTTACTATCGCGGCGTCGTGCTCTCGGCGCCCAGGATCTTCCTGATCCTGTTCCTGACCTGGAGCGCGCTGACCCATGTCCGGAGCATCGAGGCCTTTGCCTTCCTGGTGCCGCTGGTGCTGGCAAAGCCGCTCGGCGAGATGTTTTCGCGGCCGCCGGCTGACGCCACTGATGCCGACGGTTGGCCGGCCCGCTACGTCACCGCGCTCGGCGAACTGATGATCGTGGCCGCGAGCTGGACCTCGACCTCGCTCTATATGGGGCATCACCGCTTCGGCTTCACGATGACGCAGACGCCGGTTGCAGCGGTCGACCTGCTCGAGCAGCGGAAGGCGCAGCGCATCTTCAACGCCTATCAGTTCGGCGGCTATCTGATTTCGCGCGACATCCCCGTCTTCGTCGACGGCCGCGCCGAGCTCTATGGCGAGAAATTCGTTATGGACTTCTTCAAGGCGACGGAAGGCAAGAAGCCCGAGCTGCTCCCGCGCCTGCTCGATGAATACAAGATCGACGCGACGCTATTGATCGCCGATGCGCCGGGCCCGCAGATCCTCGACCAGCTCAAGGGCTGGAAGCGGATCTATGCGGATGACATCGCGGTGATCCATGTGCGGGAGAATGCGGAAGGGGCGGCGGCGCCTTCGAAGTGAGGGCGCAAGTCCAGGGCGTGCTTCCAAATGAGAGTTCCGCTTCCAGGTGTGGAGCGGACTACTGCAGGCACGGCGGCCATTTCGCCGTTTGACCCAAGACGGACGTTAGGTGAGGAATCCCGCTTGAGAGCATTTTGGTCGGCAATGCGTGCCCTTCCAGATGCGGTGATGGATCGTGACCGCTGGAGGCCCCATGACGCACTGCGGTCGTTCGCCGGACGCCTTGTTTCGCTGAGGTGATGCGTCGAATCGGCTCATTGCGCTCGAGCGCTCGACGTGAGCCCATTCCTTCTCGGAGAGCGCACGATGAAGGCCTTGCTGCTGCTCGTGTTTGCCATGGTTGTCGTGGCCCGGGAAGCGACCGCTCAGGACGCACCAAAGGACGCGCAATGCGTCCGCGAGCGCGTCGCCATGGTCGAGACCATCCGGGCATACGCCCGATCCGCCGCCAGTGCCTTGGGACAGCAAGGCCTGTCGGAGAGAGTCCTTGAGGCCATGGAGCAAACGAAACGCCATCTGTTCATCCCCGAGCAATCTTGCTCCGTCGCATACGCGGACAGACCGATGCCGATCGGTCTCGGGCAGACCATATCGCAGCCGTACATCGTGGCCTTGATGACCCAATTGGTCGAGGTCGCGCCCGATCACGTTGTGCTGGAAGTGGGGACGGGTTCGGGCTATCAGGCCGCCGTCCTTGCGCACCTGGCGCGAAAGGTCTGCACCATCGAGATCATCCCGCAATTGGCCGAGACCGCCGCGAAAACATTAAGAGACCTCGCGTATGACAACGTGAGCGTCAAGCTTGGCGACGGATACGATGGCTGGCCCGAATGCGGTCCTTTTGACGCCATCGTCGTGACTGCCGCGCTCGGGCAGCCACCGCCGCCCCTGATTGAACAGCTTAAAGTAGGTGGCCGGCTCGTTATGCCGGTGGGACCCGGTTACACCACTCAGCAGCTCACGGTCGTCGAAAAAATCGCCCCCGACAAGACGACGACGCGCGCCGTCGCTCTCGTGCGCTTTGTCCCCTTTACGCGTTCACAAAACTAAGCTCGCAAACGTCCCGTTCTTGCTGAGCCGGAATTTGTCGAGGCGGCTGGCGCCTCGCGCGAATGCCCGCCTCGGACCTCTGGTGAGGTCGGTTATCGCGCCGCTATCAGGGGTATAGCGGACCTCACCGCATACGATGTTGTCGACCGCCGTGCGCAGATGTTTGACGCGCTTCTCTGGCTCGCTGAAGACGTACCGAATTTGAAGACGAATCAATTCCTCAACGTCGCCAAGGCACGCTGAAAGCGAAGTTCATCGACCATTGCGAACCGGTTTGTTGCCGGTGGGACCTAGGGCGCGCGGAACTTTGCATGGTCTATTCGATTGTCGAACAGGGACCCTCATGGCCGAAGCCGATGAGCTTCGAGTGAACTGTTATGGCCAAGGAGATCACTGGATCGATAGAGACGATCGCTGCGGCCGCCGAGCCGACCGTGCCATCGGCCCGCGCCGAGGTGTTTTACACTCAGGCCTTGCGCGAGCTCGCGAAGCTGGATCTGCCGTTTCTTTTGGCCGGCACGTATGCGCTCAGCGCCTATACCGGCGTGGTGCGCGCTACCAAAGATCTCGATATCGTGTGCAAGCCGACTGACTATCCACGTGTTCTCAACCACTTCCGCAACCTCGGGTACACCGTCGCAATCGAGGACGAACGCTGGCTCGGCAAGGTCTTCCAGGACGAGCACTTTTTCGATGTGATCTTCGCTTTCTGGCATGGCATGGCTCCCGTGACCGACCAATGGTTCGAATCCGCGCCGCGCATCGAGGTGTTCGGTACGCCGATGCGCATCATCGCCCCGACGGAGTTGATCTGGTCCAAGGCCTTCGTCCAGCTGCGGCACCGTTACGATGGCCCGGATATCGCGCATCTCATTCTCAAGCAGCACGATCAGATCGACTGGCGGCGTCTGCTTGCCTACATGGAGCTGCATTGGGAGGTGCTTCTGGCACATCTACTCAACTTCCGCTGGGCCTATCCGAGCGAGCGCGATTGCCTGCCGCGCTGGCTGATGGACGAACTGGTCGCCCGCCTGAAGAGCCAGTTCGAACTTCCTCCTCCGCGCGTGAAGATATGTCGGGGGCGCCTGTTTTCGCAGGTCGATTATGCCCCGGCCGTTGAGGAATGGGGCTTTGCCGACGCAGACCAGGATAGCGAGTAGCGCGATGTCCGAAAAACCCGACACGCTCACCTTCGCTGCCATTGGCGATCTCCACGTGAAGGAGGACCGCACGTTGTCCTTCCGGGAACTCTTTGCCGAGCTCTCGACCAAGGCCCGGGTGCTCGTCCTTTGCGGCGACCTCACTGACCTCGGCAAGCCGTCCGAAGCGGAACTTCTGGCGGAGGATTTGCGCGCCTGCTCCATTCCCGTTGTCGGCGTGCTCGGAAACCACGACTACGAGTCCGGGCAGACTGAAGACGTAAAGAGCATTTTGAAGGGCGCCGGAATGCACCTGCTCAACGGGCAGTCGTACGAAATCGAGGGCGTCGCCTTCGTCGGCGTGAAGGGCTTCATCGGTGGGTTCGGCCGCCGCATGCTCGCTTCGTTCGGCGAGGCCGTCGTCAAGAGCCTGGTCGCCGAAGCCGTCAACGAAGCGACGCACCTCGAAAATGCGATGCGCGCGGTGGCGAGCAAGCAGGCTGTTGTCGTCCTTCACTATGCGCCGATTCTCGATACGGTTGAAGGCGAGCCGCTGGAGATTCTTCCGTTCCTCGGCTCGTCACGCCTCGGCGAAACGATCGATCGATTTACGGTGAGTGCGGTCGTTCACGGCCATGCTCATCAGGGTCGCTATGAAGGCCGCACGCCCGGAGGCGCGCGGGTTTACAACGTGGCGCGGTCAATCAAGAAGCCCAGCGGTCGACCCTACGCCTTGATTCAGGTTTGAGGCGGGCTGCCACGGCGAAGCCCGGTGGCTCCGAGCTCTTTGACGCTATGGACCTCGATATTGGGCGTTTCGTTCATGCGCAGTGTCGAAGTTGGTGCTCGACCCGACCATTCTTGACCGTGATCTCGCCATAGAGCGCCGCGGTCGCACCGAAAATGATTCCGCTCTCGGCGATAAACGCGCGCGCGGGAGCAGCAGTTTTTTGCAGGGGCGCGTGCGCAGTCATGAGCGAAGCGGATTGTTTCGAGCTGCTGTCCTCAAAGGGGACTCACGTAGAAACAACGGCTCGGTGAGTTCGCGGCGATCATTGCGTACATTGGAGGGTCTCATGCGATTCATTCTCCGTGTTCTCGCCGCATCCGTGATTCTCGTCTTCTATCTTCCCGTAATCTCTGGAGTCACGCTTGCGATTGCTGATGCGACTGGCGGGTTGCCGGGCACTCTCACCGGCTGGTGGAAGTATATCGGCGATGTGATCGCCGAACGCGCTGGCTTTTCTGGAAGCTACAAAGAGAACATGTTCACTATATGGGGCATCGCGGCGCTCCTCAGCGTCATCGGTCACACACTGCTTTCGATTTCCAGGGCGTGGATGCATCGATGAGGAATTTCGGGAAACCCCGCTGCTTGCCTGAACGCATCCGAAGGGAATGACTGCGCGGTCGTGTACGAGATCGCTCGCGGCGTGCGAGGCCGTCCGCTTCTGATGCTTAGCCGAACAACGTTGGACCTATTGTGATGTCTGCTATCGGCGGTGAACCGGGCGCGGGGCTCGCTCGCTTCCACTGCCGCTTATCGACCTGCTTCGGACATTTTCTTAACGTCCAGCCGACCCGGACAGCGCCGGGCCGGCTGCGTGCATCAATGGGCATGCATCGCTCAGGGACGAACGCGGATGATCGTATTGCCCTTGCGTCGCTCGGTGGGATTTAAGGCGGCGATGGCATCGTCGAGCGTCGAGATGTTGCCGATGTTCGTCCGCAATCGTCCATCCCGTACCCGCTGGACGATCTCACTCAGTTGCGCACGATCGGGCTCGACGACGAAGTCAACCGCCACGCCGTCGGAGGGCCGCGCCTCGGCCGGCCCGACGACAGTCACCAATATTCCTCCAGCTCGAAGCAGTCCTGCAGACCGCTTCTGGATATCACCGCCGATAACATCAAATACCAGATCGACTTCGCCGACCTCTTCCAGGGCGTCGTTGTCGAGATCGACGAACTCCTTCGCGCCGAAGTCGAGCACCGTCTGACGGTCGGCGGCACGTCCGGTGCCGATGACGTAGGCGCCGGCCTCTCGTGCGAGTTGCGTCACCATCGACCCGACTGCGCCGGCCGCGCCGTGTGCGAGAACGCTCTGCCCCGCGTGAAGGCGGCCGTGCTGGAACAGCCCTTGCCATGCGGTCAGGCCCGAGATCGGCAGGCTCGCGCCCACCGTGAAGTCGACGTCGCCCGGCAGCGGCGCGAGGTTGCGAGCCTCGATCGCCACATACTCGGCCAGCGTGCCGTCGCGATACCAATCCGCGAGGCCGAACACCCGCTGTCCCACCGACAGCCCCGTGGTGCCATATCCGAGAGCGGTGACCACTCCGGCCAGCTCGTGCCCAGGGATCGACGGTGTTCGGTCACGATCGAGGCGATCGGTCCAGGTCGAGGGCCACGCCAGCTCAGTCGGGACAAATCCCGACGCATGAACCTGAACGACGACGTCGTTTATCGCTGCCTGCGGCGCGGGCCGCTCCACCAGCTTCATCGCGGCCGTTCCCGCGGTTCGGTCCGTTGCAACGATCGCCTTCATGGGAATTATCTCCTCGGTCATTTGTTAGTGTGTTGCAGGGGGCGTGGATGTGCCGGCCATCAACAAAACGCCAGGCAGTGTGGAACTCCTGTCTCCGTGTCTGCGATCTGAACTGTCTGCATTGACTGGGGCTCCCACTCAGCCTGATGGATCGGGATCGCTCCAGTCGCCGGTGCTGGCGAATAGATGCGTTGCGCCTGGTCATAGAACAGTACCAAGATTGCGGATTCTGGCTGTACCAAGCGCAATGGACCTTTCGGCCTGCTGCTTCCGGTGTTTGCCTTGATGTCGAGCGTGTTGTTGCTTGGCGAGCGCATGACGCCAAAGTTGATCGTCGGTGGGCTGCTCGCGATGTCAGGCGTGGCGACGACACAGGCCAGACCGAGCGCGCGCCCCGTTTGAACACCGACGTCGCGTCATGGCATCGACATCATCTGTCCGGCCAATGGAGATCACGATGTTGCGACCCCACGCGCCCGCCTGATCATGCGGTAATATCGAATGGTCGAACAGGAAGACGCATCATGAAGTTTCGCCATCTCGTCACCGCGCTTCTCGTCATGGTCTCGATCGGCGGAGCGCGCGCGGCGCCGCAATGGCTGAGCCTGCCGCCGACGCCGACACTGCCCAAAGCGGCCCACAGCGGTCTCGCGCCCATCAACGGGGTCAAGATCTGGTACGCGGTGTTCGGTCGCGGGCAGCCCGTCCTGTTGCTGCATGGCGGTCTTGCCAATGCGAACTACTGGGGCCACCAGGTCCGCGCGCTGCAGCGGCACTATCAGGTCATCGTCATGGAGAGCCGCGGCCATGGGCGCAGCAGCCGCAATCAGGAGCCTTATGGCTACGACTTGATGGCTTCGGACGTGGTCGGGCTGCTCGACCATCTCAAGATCAGGAAGGCGGCGATCGTCGGCTGGAGCGACGGCGCGATCATCGGCCTCGACATCGCCATGAAGCATCCGGAGCGGGTGAGCAAGCTGTTCGCCTTCGCGGCGGACTCGGATCCGTCAGGCGTTGCGGATATCGCTTCGAGCGACGTGTTCAACGCCTACATCGCCAGGGCCGGCGAAGAATACAAGCGCCTCTCGCCGACACCGGCGGAGTACAAGAGCTTCGTCGCCGACATCACCAAAATGTGGGAGAGCCAGCCGAAATGGACGGCTTCGGATCTCGCTTCGATCAAGGCCTCGACCTGGATCGTGGACGGCGATCATGACGAGGCGATCAAGCGCGAGAACACCGAGTTCATGGCGGCGAACATTCCCGGCGCCGGCCTGCTGCTCCAGCCGGAGGTCAGTCACTTCTCGTTCTTGCAGGATCCCGAGCAGTTCAACGAGGATGTGCTGCATTTCCTGGCGCGTGGCGGAGGCCCGCGCGCATCGCCGAAATGAGGAGCCGTAGGGTGGGCAAAGCGTAGCGTGCCCACCATGTCGACCGTGCGTTCCGAGAGATGGTGGGCACGGCGCGAGCGCGCCTTTGCCCACCCTACGAAGCTGGTGCCCCGTCATTGCGAGGAGCCCTTGCGACGAAGCAATCCAGAATCCCGCCGCGGTGACAGTCTGGATTGCTTCGCTGCGCTCGCAATGACCGAGTTTGCGGTAATAGCGCGCCTCCCTCTCGTGTCCCGGACGCGCTGCAACGCCCATAGCGCATCGAAGACGCGCGTGAACGCGCTTACGGCGTTGTGGCGCAGAGCCGGGACCCGCCGCCGCGTACACCGCTGAAGCATGGGCCCCGGCTCAGCAGCGCACCACGTCGCAAGGGCGACGCGCTGCGCTGCGTCCGGGGCACGAGACCTGAATTGCGAGACCACAAAAAACGCGGCGTTGCCGCCGCGTTTTTCAATTCGATCTGCATCTCGGAGCTTACGCCTGCGGCTGCGGCTCCAGGCCAGGATCCGGATCGGGCCGCGGGCGCGACTTGCCGGCCGGGGGCACGGCGGAAGCGCGCGGCGTGGCCGGCTCCAGCACGGACTCGCGGTTCGGCTTCTTGCCCTTGAGCAGGTCGACGATCTCCTCGCCGGTCAGCGTCTCGAACTCGAGCAGGCCCTTGGCGAGCGTCTCGAGGTCGGCATGCTTCTCGGTGAGGATGCGGGTTGCTTCCTTGTAGCCTTCCTCGACCAGACGCTTGATCTCGGAATCGATCTTCTGGACCGTTGCCTCGGAGGCGTTCTGCGTCCGCGACACCGACATGCCGAGGAAGACCTCGTCCTGGTTCTCGCCGTAGGAGACGGTGCCGAGCTCTTCCGACAGGCCCCAGCGCGTCACCATCATGCGGGCAAGGCGCGTGGCCTGCTCGATGTCGGAGGCGGCACCCGAAGTCACCTTCTCGCGGCCGAAGATCAGCTCTTCGGCGACGCGGCCACCCATCATGATGGCGAGGCGCGAGGTCATCTGCTCCAGCGACATCGACAGCTTGTCGCGCTCCGGCAACTGCATGACCATACCGAGCGCACGGCCGCGCGGGATGATGGTCGCCTTGTGGATCGGATCGGTCGCGGGCACGTTGAGGCCGACGATGGCGTGGCCGCCCTCGTGATAGGCCGTGAGCAGCTTCTCTTCCTCGGTCATGACGAGCGACTTGCGCTCGGCGCCCATCATCACCTTGTCCTTGGCCTCCTCGAACTCGGCCTGCGTCACCATCCGCTTGTTGCGGCGGGCGGCGGTCAAAGCGGCTTCGTTGACGAGGTTCATCAGGTCGGCGCCGGAGAAGCCCGGGGTGCCGCGCGCGATGGTCTTGAGGTTGATATCCGGCGCCAGCGGAACTTTACGAACATGCACCTTGAGGATCTGCTCGCGGCCGACGACGTCAGGATTCGGCACCACGACCTGGCGGTCGAAGCGGCCCGGACGCAGCAGCGCGGGATCGAGCACGTCGGGACGGTTGGTCGCCGCAATGAGGATCACGCCCTCGTTGGCCTCGAAGCCGTCCATCTCGACCAGCAGCTGGTTCAGCGTCTGCTCGCGCTCGTCATTGCCGCCGCCGAGACCGGCGCCACGGTGACGACCGACGGCGTCGATTTCGTCGATGAAAATGATGCAGGGCGCGTTCTTCTTGGCCTGCTCGAACATGTCGCGGACACGGCTCGCGCCGACGCCGACGAACATCTCGACGAAGTCGGAACCGGAAATGGTGAAGAACGGCACGTTGGCCTCACCCGCGACCGCACGCGCGATCAGGGTCTTGCCGGTGCCGGGAGGGCCGACCAGCAGCACGCCGCGCGGAATGCGGCCGCCGAGGCGCTGGAATTTGCCGGGGTCGCGCAGGAATTCGACGATCTCCTGGAGGTCCTGCTTGGCCTCGTCGACGCCGGCGACGTCCTCGAACGTGACGCGACCATGCGCTTCGGTCAGCATCTTGGCGCGCGACTTGCCAAAGCCCATCGCCTTGCCGGCACCGCCCTGCATCTGCCGCGACAGGAAGATCCACACGCCGATCAGCGCGATGAAGGGCAGCCAGGAGACCAGCAGCGAGACGAACCACGGCACGTTGTCGCCGGGCGGCTTCGCGGTGATCTGCACCTTGCTGTCATAGAGCCGCTTCACCAGCGTCGGATCGTTCGGCGCATAGGTCTGGAAGCTGGAGCCGTTGGTGAAAGTGCCGTGGATGTCGGGACCCTGGATCACGACGTCGCGCACATTGCCGCGGTCAACCTCGCTCAGCAGCTGGGAGAAGGCGATGTCCTGCGAGGACGCGCGCTGACCTGGATTCTGGAAGAGCGTGAACAATGCCAATAGCAGCAAGACAATGATGACCCAGAGGGCGAAATTGCGCAGATTGGCGTTCATCGATCTTCCTTCGTGGTCGCGCGGATCGCGGCCCTGATCCTTGGGGAGTTACTTTGGTCAATGCGAGGAAATCCCAAGGAATCCTCTCGGTTAGACGCATACAATTTAGGTGCCGCCCCGGTCGCTGCCAAGGGAACGAGATGGGACTATTTATCCCATCTTAGCGCGATTCCCGCTGAAATAATGGCGTCCTAGCCCGGGTTTTTCCCGCCTGGTTAAGGTCGCCTGACGGCGCCGAGCCGAAACGGCCGGTGTCATGATCCGACCTCATGCAGCCCTCATGCGCGCTTCATGCACCCTTCACGGAGCCTTGCGCCGCCGGGCCGGCGCCGGCGCGATGTGGATACGCCCGCCGGCGAGGCTGATCAAGGCTCCCGCAAGGGTTTGCTTCAGGACCGGCCGACCATTTGCGGCTGCACGGGGACCTGCGGCGATGGCCCGATCAAGCGCGGACATCAGGGTTTCGACCTTGCCGAGTTCCGCCGGCCCCTCGTGCCCGAGCGCGGCGATGGCCCGCAGCAGCAGCCGCAGCCGGACCTCCTCGGGCAGGACGGCAAACGCCGATGCCTCGAAGCTTCGAACGCCCGCCTGCGGCGCAACGTCGCGATCCCGCAAGCGGAGGAAGCGCTCGGCGCCGTCGGCGAGCACCTCGACGGCCGCATTGGCGCGCGCCAGCCTTGCCGCGAGCCGCACGAGCGTGCGGGCATCGCCGCCTTCGGCCGCGAGCTGTGGCAGCAGCGCGCGCAGCCGCGGCCGGGTGAAGGCGGTGTCGCGGTTGGTGGGGTCGTCGGCAAAGCCGACCTTCGCCCGCTTCAAGGTCGCGATCAGCTGCGCCTTCGGGACGTCGAGCAGCGGACGCGCCAGCACGATGCCATCGCGCTCGCTGACACTGGCCATCGCCGACAGCCCGGCAAGTCCGCTGCCGCGGAGCATTCGCATCAGCAGGGTCTCGGCCTGGTCGTCGCGGGTGTGGGCCGTCAGCACATGGCTGGCGCCCACGGCCCGCGCGGCCTGTGCGAGCAGCAGGTAACGGGCCTCGCGCGCCGCGGCAGGCAGTCCCGTCTTCGGCTTTGCGCCACGCCAGCGCAGGGTCCGGTGCGGCAGCCCGAGTTCGGTTGCCAGACGCTTGACCTCGCGCGCCTCGCGGGCCGCTTCCCGGCGCAGTCCGTGATCGACGGTGACGACGGTGAGTTGCGGGCCGCGCACAAGACTGCGCCGCCAGCGGGCCGCGAGCCACATCAGCGCGACCGAGTCCGGCCCGCCGGAGACCGCGAGCACCAGCGCCGGTGCAGTTTTCAGGCCCGCGAACAGCCGCCTCGCCTCGCGCGCCGAGATCGGAGAATTGTCGTCGTCTGACATGACGGCCCAGCAAATCGTCAGCGGATGATTGCGATGTTTAGCGCAGCACCATCCGCATTGTCAGGACCCTAACGCCACGCGTCAGCACTTCACCCGCTTCTGCTCGCGATCGACCGCGGCTTTGACGCCGGCGGAGGCGCGCGGATATTTCCGGCCGACCTCGCCGAAGGCGGCGCAGGCGGCCTCCTTCTCCTTCAGCGCGGCGAGCGACTGGCCGAGCCGCAGCAACGCATCCGGCGCCTTGGCCGATTTCTCGTATTTGGTGGTGACGGCGAGGAACGCTTCGGCGGAGTCGCGATATTGCTGGCGCTGGAAGTAGCTCTCGCCGAGCCAGTATTGCGCGTCGCCGAGCAGAGGATCGCTCGGGTATTTCTGCGCAAAATTCTTCATGGTCTGCTCGGCGAGCGCATAGTCCTTGCGCTGCATGTAACCGATGCCGAGGTCGAACTCGTCGCGCGGCGTTGCCGAGGGCGGCAGCGTCGTGAGGCCAGTGCCGCCTGATGGCGCGGGATGGCCGGATTGGGCCGGCGGATAGCCGGGCTGCGCCGCCGGGGGAGCCGCCTGCTGCTGATAGCGGGGGCTGGTGTTGGCGAGATCGAGCGGCTCGCCGGCGCCGCGGCCGCCAGGGGCACCACTGGGAGCTCCTGCCGGCATCGGCTGCTGACCGCCGCCGAGCGCGCGCGGCGCACCGGGCGCGTTCGGGTTCTGGTTCGGATCGAAGGCATCGCCGCGGCGGCGCGTGCCGGGTGCGCCGGGCGCCGGCTGCTCCTGAACGATCGGCGCGGGAGCGGCGATCTGCGGCTGCTCGTAATTCGGCTGCGCGGCCTGCTGCTGCGGCTGCTGCTGGCGATAGCCCGGCGCGACCTGACTTGGTGCGATCTGGGCGGGCGGCATCGCCGCGACGTTGGGCGCCTGTCCGGGCGCGCCTTGCGCGCCGCCTTCGAGCGCCCGCAGCCGCTCCTCGAGCTGGCGGTTGCGATATTGCAGCTCTTCGTTCTGGCCGGTGAGCTGGCGCAGCTGGTTCTCCAGCCGCTCGATCCGCATCTCGGGGTCGGCATCATCCGACTGCGCCAAGACCGGCTGCGCAAATGCGGGCGAGCACAAAGAGAGCAGCGCGGCGATCGCCGCGGTGCCGGTAAAGACCTTAAATCTGGATGACATCTTGCCCTGACGACAAAAGCGAAATGGCCTGCGACGGAACATTCGACGCGCCACACATTGAAGTGGAGTACGCCAAAAATGTGACTGGTACCAAGGGGTTTCTGTCACAGAATGCTGAAACGAAACCGGCGCCCGAGAGGGCGCCGGCATCATCCAGTTCTGAAGCTGAACGCCGCCTGACTGAACGTCAGGAGCTCGCGTTCAAGACGGTGACGGCGCGCCGGTTCTGCGACCAGCAGGAGATGTCGTTGCAGACCGCGACCGGCCGCTCCTTGCCGTAGGAGATCGTGCGCATGCGGTTCGGATCGATGCCGCGCGAGGCGAGGAACGAACGCACCGACTGGGCGCGGCGGGCGCCGAGCGCGATGTTGTATTCGCGGGTGCCACGCTCGTCGGCATGACCTTCGATGGTGAAGCTGTAGCGCGGATAGGTCTGGAGCCATTGCGCCTGCTTCTCCAGGGTCACGATCGCCTGAGGGGTCAGATCGGTCTGGTCGCTTTCGAAGAACACGCGGTCACCCACGTTGACGACGAAGTCCTGCTGGCTGCCCGGCGTCGCCGCGTTGGCCATCGCATCCGTCGCAGCATTCTTGTTGGCGCAGGCGCCCATCGACAGCGCGACGGCAAGCACCGCGGCCAGCTTCAATCCCTGGAGGATACGCATAGGATGTTTCATTCCGGAGCCTCCACGCTCGCGTTAGTCCACTGCTGTCCGGTCTACAGGGGGTTGGTTAAGCGAACGTTCCGTCAACCTTGACGGAACCTTGCCTCAGCCGATCAAATGCCCCCAACCAGCGAAAAGCACCCATGATGGTTAATGGGTTGTAAATGTGGCGCGAGGGTGAAGGCAAGCCGCGCCAGCCGGCACAGCACTGTTTTTTGCCGGGATTCTAGGCCGAAAGGCGTACGGCGGCCCGAGTCGCCGCTTCGGAATCAGGCGTGAACGGCGTCCGCCACGAACACCGGCCGCTGCGGAACGGACCGTTGCGGCGCCTGGCGCTGACCACCGCGCCCGAACAGCATCCGCCGCTCGAAGGCGGTCGACCGCATGATCGGATAGCGCTCGAACACCTTCTTGCGGAAGGTCGGGAAGTCCGCCGCCATCAGCCCGAACGGCTTGGTGAGACCGGGAACCAGCCGGGGCTCGGCGATGGTCTGGTGCAGGAACACCCGGCGGTAGAACGCCTGATGCTCGGGGCGCACGATCGCAAGGCCGAGATCGGCATTAAAATGCTCGCAGGCCATGTAGGCGAGGCGCGTCGTCAGATAGGGTAATTCCGGGACACGTTTGACCTGGTCGGGATCGGCGACGAAGCGGGTCGGGTCGATCATGACCTCGCCGCGGTCGAGCCGCGGCAGCAGGATCTCGGGGAAGACGTCGGCCGAGGTGGACTCGCGCCATTCCGAGGTCAGCACGCTGATGCGCACGGAGCTGCAGAGCTCGCCGTTGAGATAGACGCCGAAGGTCCACGCGTTCGGCAGCTCGTCGTAGCGGTCGGTGACCCGTGCGTCCGCCGATTCCTTGACGGCGCCTTCGCGCCGATAGGCGCGGTAGCGGAGATTGTAGATCTCCTCCTTCTCGTCTGCCGTCTCTGCGAGATGATAGTCGAGGTCGGTGAGGAGTTCTGCCCCCCGCCCAACAGCCGAAATGACCGCTTTGGCCGAGGACTGCATCCCAACTCCTTACCCACAACCCACACCGCTCACTGCAAACGCGCGCAAGAAAGGAGGATTTCTCCAGAACAACTTCCACGCGCGTCATGATTTATTAACAGCTTCTTAACATCTATGCAAAGCAATCGAAAGATTAGGGTTAACCACCGTAGCACTACGGTGGCCGCAACAGACTGAAACGACAGGAAATTTTTTGAGAGGCGGTCTTAAGCGAAGGAGCGCGAGAAGGCGACTTGGAGCGCGCTATCGCCCCGGCGTCCATGCGAGGCGTTGAGGAGCTGGCGCATCCGCACCGCGGGCACTGGACGGCTGAACAGATAACCCTGCCCCTCGGAGACGGTGCCGTCGGCGCTGATCAGCTCGAGCTGCTCGTTGGTCTCGATGCCCTCGACCACGACGGCCATGCCGAGGTCGGCGGACAGCCGCGCCACGCCGCGCAGCAGCGTCAGCGGCCGGTCGGTGTCGATGCCTTCGAGGAAGGAGCGGTCGATCTTCACCTTCTGCATCGGGAAATTGTGCAGATAGCTGAGGCTGGAATAGCCGGTGCCGAAATCGTCGAGCGAGATGCGCACGCCGAGCGCATGCAGTTGCGACAGGATGTCATGCGTGAGCTGGGTGTTGCGCAGCAGCGAGGATTCCGTGATCTCGATCTCCAGGCGATGGGCCGGAAGCCCCGAGACTTCGAGCGCGTAGCGGATTTCGCTCAGCACGTCGCGCTGGTGGAATTGCTGCGGCGAGAAATTGACGGCGACGCTGACGCCCTCCGGCCACTTCATGCATTCCATGCAGGCGCGGCGCAGGATCCAGCGGCCGAGATCGACGATCAGACCCATGTCTTCGGCGACCGGGATGATGTCGACCGGCGAGACGGTGCCGCGCACCGGATGATTCCAACGCAGCAGCGCTTCGCAGGTGGTGATCTTGCCGGACTTCAGATTGACCAGCGGCTGATAGAACAGCTCGAACTCCTCGTTGGCGAGCGCCTTGCGCAGGTCGAGCTCGAGGATGCGGCGGGCCTCGACGGTCGCCGCCATCTCGTCGCGGAAGAAGCAGAAGGTGCCGCGGCCGTCGGCCTTGGCGCGGTACAGCGCCATGTCGGCGTTCTTGAGCAGCGTATCGGCGCTGGTGCCATCCGGCGAGGTCAGCGCGATGCCGACGCTGGCGCCGATCTCGACCAGATGATTGTCGATGCGATAGCGCTCGCTCAGCCGCTCGACGATGCGGCGGGCGAGACTAGCTGCGTCTTCGGGCGAGGAGATGTTCTGCTGGAACACGACGAATTCGTCGCCGCCGAAGCGGGCGACGAAATCCTCCGGCCGCAACATCTCGCGCAGGCGGTTGGCGACCGCACACAGCAGCTGGTCGCCGCAGGGATGGCCGAGCGTGTCGTTGACCTGCTTGAATTGATCGAGGTCGACGAACAGCAGCGCCGAGAGCCGTTCGGAATGACGCGAATGCGCCAGCAGCCGCTCGATCTCGTCGCGGAAGCTGACGCGGTTGGGCAGCGCCGTGAGCTCGTCATAGCGGGCGAGATGGCTGATCCGGGCTTCGGCGCTGGTGCGTTCGGTGATGTCTTCCAGCAGCAATACCGTGCCGCCACCGGTCATCGGCTGGAACGTCCAGGCCAGCGTGCGGCCGCGCGCCTGATCCGGATCGGCGGTGACGATCTCGCAGATTCGCGCCTTCTCGATCTCGGACAGGATCTGATTGCCGCTCTCCGGCGAGATCGACCCGGCAGCGACGCAGGCCGAGGCGATGTCGGCGGCCGTGGCGCCGCGCTTGACGAGGTCCTCGGGCAGCGCCATGAGCTCGCTGAAGCGGTGGTTCATCACGGCGAGGCGCCGATCGGCGCGAAACATGCACAGGCCGTGCGGCATGTTGTTGAGCGCGGTGTCGAACTGGCTGGCCAACGCGGATTCGCGAAAGCTCGAGGTCAGCGCCTTGACGAAGATCGCGTGCAGGCTGAGGTTGATGTTCTTCAGCGCGATGAAGAACAGCACGAGCAGGATCGCGAGCCCGATATAGTAGAATCCGCCGTGCAGCAGCAAGGCAAGCGACATCGGACCGCAGGCGAGCGCGACGTGCCACTGCACGACCCTGGGCTGGCCGTAATTGCGGGCGGCGCCGCCGGCGGTGTAGCCGACCGTGACGGCGACGCAGAGCATGTTCGCGACCGCGTCGTCGTTGTTGAAGATCACGACGAAGCACCACACGCCGATGACCGCGGCGTAGACGAGCGCGCCGAACCAATAGCGCGGCTCCAGATGCTTGGCCTGCTGGAACGTCAAGCCCGGCACGCGGTTTTCGTAGGGGCGCATCTGAAACGCGCGCCCGGTGCCGATGGCAATGATCAGAAACGCGATCGGCCACAGCAACACGTCGCCGGTCTTCAGCGCAGTCATCACCGCGGCCACGGCCGCGGAGGCCGAGCCGAGGAAGATCGCCCAGAAATTCTGCACCATAGAGTTGATGAGAGCGGCGTAGAGTATCGGCTCCAGCTCGTCTCGATCGCTCTGCTTCTGGTCGGCCAGCTGCATTGAGTTGCTACGCGTCCTGTTTGGCGCGTAGTCTTACCCAGACCAGATGAAGCCTTTCTGAGGGAACATCGTTAAAGTCGAGTTGTTTTTCGGCAATAGCGAACCCGTTTCTGCTGATATTTCAATCAACTAGGCAAGCCTTGCCGAGGGCAAGGTGAAGGAAAGCTTGCTTTCCTCACCGAACCCGAAAAAAACTGCACGCTTTTTCGATAACATCGCGCGTCCAGAGGCGCGATCTATTGACCTGCCGTCCTATTGACCTGCCGTCGAGGACAATAGCGGCGACCATGCCGGGTCGGAGGCAAAGCCCGGCGTCGGCACCTTCAGCTCGTTGCGGCCGGAGATGTCGACAGTGTACAGCGACGGTCCGGCATTGCCGCCGGGATCGCGGAAGAACATCAGCACGCGGCCGTTCGGCGAGAAGGTCGGACCCTCGTTGTGGAAGCCGGAGGTGAGCAGCCGCTCGCCGCTGCCATCCGGCTTCATGACGCCGATCGAGAACTGCCCGCCGCCCTGCCTGGTGAAGGCGATGTAGTCGCCGCGCGGCGACCACACCGGCGTCGAATAGGTGGCGTTGGTGTCGTCCTTGGAGAACGAGATGCGCTGCGCCTGCCCACCGCCTGCGGCCATCACATAGATCTGCGACCTGCCGCCGCGATCGGATTCGAAGCAGATGCGGGTGCCATCTGGAGAATAAGAAGGAGAAGTGTCGATCGCCGGCGTGTCGGTGAGGCGCGTGGTCGAGCGCGAGCGCAGATCCATCACGAACAGGTTGGAATTGCCGCCCTGCTGCAAGCTCATGATGACGCGCTGGCCGTCCGGCGAGAACCGTGGCGCAAAGGTCATGCCCGGGAAATTGCCGACGATCTCGCGCTGGCCGGTCTCGATGTTGAACAGATAGACCTTCGGATCGCCCTGGCCGAACTCCATATAGGTGATCTCTTGCGAGTTCGGCGAGAAGCGCGGCGTCAGCACGAGGTCGGAGCCGCGCGTCAGATAGCGCACATTGGCGCCGTCCTGGTCCATCATCGCGAGCCGCTTGACGCGGCGCTCCTTCGGCCCGCTCTCGTCCACGAACACCACGCGGCTGTCGAAATAGCCCTTCTCGCCGGTCATCCGCTCGTAGATCTGGTCGGAGATGATGTGGGCGATGCGCCGCCAATATTCCGGCGAGGTGAAATATTGCTGGCCGGCGAGCTGCTGGCCGGAGACCACGTCCCAGAGGCGGAATTCGGCCTTGAGCCTGCCGTCCGGCTGCCGCGTCATGCGGCCGGTGACGAGGGCCTGCGCGTTGATGGTCTTCCAGTTCTGGAATTGCGGCGCGACGTCGATGTTGCTGATGCGCTCGATGAAGGCGGCCTGGTCGATCGGCGCGAACAGGCCCGAACGCTTCAGATTGTTGGTGATCACTTGCGTGACGCCGTTGCCGACGTCGCCGTCGGACGGCGAGCCCGGCAGGAAGTTGGTGATCGCGATCGGGACCGGCTGGAATTCGGTGGGATCGATGCGAAGCCGCGGCTGCCCCTGGGCGAAAGCGTGTCCACCCCCGAGCATCGCGAGTGCCGATCCGGTGACGGTCATGAAACGGCGGCGGTTCATCGAACGGGCATCATTCATCGCAAAATTCTTTTGTTCGGATGTCACAACATATCTTTCAGACCGAAAGTCATCGGAATGAGCTTCCAGCTCTCGTACTGCTGCTTCGGCATGAACGAATAGACCTGGCACTGCACGATGGCGCGCTTGGCGCTCTCCGCCACAGCCTGGGCGATCGACCGCGACGGTCCCCGCACCGCGACGACGATCGGCTCGGCCGCCAGCGATCCGTCGATCTTCATGGGAATGTCGATGTCGGCTTCATACTGGTCGGCGTCTTGGCCGTTGTAGGTCGGCGTGAAGCAGCGCTTGACCGCGCCCTGGAATGCACCGCGCCAGGTCGCGACGTTGTTGGCTGCAGTCCCGGTCGCCGCTCCCAGCGACGCCGATGCATTCAGCGCGGAGCCGGTCTGCTCGTGCCGGGTTGCGGCGCGCTTGTCGAGGTCGCGCTGGATCTGCGCGGGGTCGAAGGTGCGCTCCTTGGGCTTGGGCTGCTGCTGCGGCTGCACCGCGGCGACCTTTTGCTCCACCGGCTTCGGTGGCGGTTTCTTCGTCTCCAGCTTCTTCTGGAGCTCGGCGATCGGATCTTCCTTGGCCGGATCAGGCTTCTTTTCCTGCGGCTTCGCCTCTTCCTTCGGCTTCGCCTCGGCGACCGGCTTCGGCGGCTCGGGCTTCTTCTCGACCGGCTTCTCGACGGGTTTTGGCGGCGGCTCAGGCGTCGAGTTGGTCTTGATCAGCTCTTTCTTCTCGGTGACCTTGCCGACGGCGTCTTCCTCGGGCTTGGCTTCGGCGATCTTCTCGACCTTGGGCTTGGGCTGCTTCTTGTCGCCGGTCTTCTGCCCAGACATCATCTGCGCGAGCTGATCGGTGGAGATGATGTCGACCGGAAGCGACTCCTCCGGCGCGATGTAGGCCTTGCTACTAAAGGTGACGAGGCCCCATCCCAGCACGAGGACATGGAGGGCAATCGACGCAACGAGTGTCTTGTCGACGTTCACCTTCACCGGCTTACCCCTGATCAGCCTCGGTCACGAGCGCCAGCTTCTTGAAGCCCGCGCCGGACAGCAGGCCCATCACCCTGGCCACCGTCCCGTAATCGGCCTTCTTGTCGGCACGCAGATAGATGCGTTCCTCGAGCCCGCCGCGGGCGTCCGTGATCGCCTTGAGCTTCGGCACCAGCTCGTTGATTGCGATCTCGGCGTCGTTGATGAACACCTTGCCTTTGATGTCGACCGACATCTGGATCGGTTTCTGGTCGTTCTGCTCGAGGCTCTTGGCCTGGGTCTGCGGCAGATCGAGTGGCACGCCGACGGTGAGCAGCGGCGCCGACACCATGAAGATGATGAGCAGCACCAGCATCACGTCGACCATGGGGGTGACGTTGATCTCGGCCATGACCGGCTTGCGCCGGCTGCGGCGCCCGCCGCCTCCGGACGAACTCGCGACGTTCATGCCCATGGTCTGATGCCCAAATTGCCCTTCACACTATACATGCCGTCATACATGCCCTCCGTCAGCCCCGCTCGTCGATCTGACGTGACAGAATGGCGGAAAATTCATCGGCGAAGCCTTCGAGCCGCTGGGCCTGCCGATTCACCTCGGAGGTGAACTTATTGTAGAAAATAGTGGCAGGAATGGCGGCGATGAGACCGACGGCGGTGGCAAACAGCGCCTCCGCGATACCAGGGGCCACCACCGCCAGAGAGGTGTTTTTCGACGCCGCGATCGACTGGAAGCTCGACATGATGCCCCAGACCGTGCCGAACAGGCCGACGAAGGGGCCGGCGGAGCCGACGGTCGCGAGCACCAGGAGCCGGCGTTCCAGCCGCTCGACCTCGCGCGCGATCGAGACGTTCATCACCTTGTCGATGCGCATCTGCAAGCCCGCGACCGAGCGGGCATGGCTCTCGAAGGAACGCTTCCATTCGCGCATCGCCGCCACGAAGCAGGCCGCCATGGAATGGGTCGGCTTGGCCGAAAGCGTGCGATAGAGCTCCTCGATCGACTCGCCGGACCAGAAGGCCTGCTCGAAACGATCCATCGAGCGCCGTGTGCGCGCGTAAAGAAAGATCTTGTCGATGGCGATCGCCCAGACCCAGACCGAGCAGGACAGAAGTCCCAGCATCACCGCCTTCACGATCCAGTGAGCCTGCCAGAACAGCGCGATCAGCGACACGTCGGCGGAGGCAGCAACCGGAAGGGCTGACTGAGCCACGTCGGCCGGATTCATAAGCAGTATCCTCTCAAGGCGATCGTTACCTAATGTCCTTCGGCCAGCAAATGGCGGCCGGTATCCTCTAACAGCCGCGCTAGAACCGGCGCGGCCGGCAAGCCCGCTCAAAGCCTTGGTTTTTTGGGGTGCAGGGCTCGTCCAAAGGCTCTCCAAAGCCGGCCGCCTGCATTCCCCGCCAAGATGTCAAAACTATGGGCCTCGACACGGCTTCGGGCGCGACTGTCCGCAATTACCAGAGCCCGGCGTTGGTTAATGCGGGGTTACCGGGGACGAATTTGGCTGCGGGAAAGGCAGGCAGCGCAGGGGGATGGGGAGGACAGGGCCCGCTACGTCCGGGACACCAGAGTTCCGCTTCCTCCCCGCACATAGCATGAAGTGCGCCCCTCGCGCCTGCAGGAACCAGCCCTCGCCCGGAAAAGTTGTCCCGGAAATTCATCTTTGGCGAGGTTTTGCCATGAGCATCAACCCCAAAACGACTGCCGCGATCGGCGATCACCCCCTGCACCCCATGCTGATTCCGTTCCCCGTCGCCTTCCTGGTCGGCGCGCCGATCGCCGACTTGGCCTTCATCGGAACCGGCGATGCCTTCTGGGCCCGCGCCGCGATCTGGCTGATCGGCGCCGGCATCGTCATGGCGCTCGTTGCTGCCGTAGCCGGTTTTACCGACTTCTTGAGCGAGCCCCGAATCCGCAGCCTCGAGGGTGCCTGGTATCACATGGTCGGCAATCTCGCGGCGGTCGTGCTGGCGCTGGTCAACTTCTATCTCCGTTACGCGCAAGGCACTGAAGCTGCGGTCAAGCCGTGGGGCGTGGTTCTGTCGCTCATCGTCGTCGGCATCCTCCTGTTCACGGGATGGAAGGGCTGGGAGATGGTGCACCGGCATCACGTCGCGGTGCTGGACGCGCCAGGCCAGACCAGCTCGGAGCCGGTCATGCCGCCTCATGGCGGCGAGAGCGACCGGCGGGCCGCCTGAGCGAGGCGCGCATCAAGCGGTCAGCGCCGCAGCGCCGCTTTCCGTGAGACTACGTGCTTGCATAGCAGGCATTCAGGACCATATGCTCAATTATCGAGCTTCGGCCGACTGCTTTGGCCGGAATCTCCCGGCAAAGCATCTCGTTCACGACCCCGCGGTGGCACGCCATCAGCGGGGTTTTTCGCAGGCGGCCGACTTTAGCTCGGCCGGAGCGAATCCCGCATCCTCTTGGTTCAAGGTCCTTCCGAAAACATGTCGCCCAATACCGCCGACGACGACCAGCACGACGACATCATGTATCCCTCCGCCCTGCCGTTTCTCCTGGTCCATCTCGGCTGTCTTGCGGCGATCTGGTCAGGCATCGATTGGCAGGCCGTCGCGATCTGCGTCTCACTCTATTGCGTGCGGATGTTTGCGATCGGAGCCGGCTACCACCGCTACTTCTCACATCGGGCGTTTGCGACCAGCCGGATGTTTCAGTTCATCCTGGCCTGCCTCGCGCAGAGCAGCGCGCAGAAGAGCGTTTTGTGGTGGGCGGCCAAGCATCGGCACCATCACCTGCATTCCGATACCGAGACCGACGTGCATTCGCCGCGTCACCGCGGCTTCCTCTACAGCCATCTCGGCTGGATTTTTTCGCGGCAACACGACACGACCGATCTCGTGAAGGTCGGTGATTTCGCCGCTTATCCGGAGCTGATGTGGCTGCATCGGCTGGAGTTGCTGCCGGCTTTCGCGCTTGCAACGCTCTGCTTCCTGGCGGCGGGCTGGTCAGGCCTGGTCGTTGGCTTCCTCTGGAGCACGGTGCTGCTCTATCACGCGACCTTCTGCATCAATTCCCTCGCCCATGTGCATGGACGCAAGCGGTACGTGACGGGTGATGACTCCCGCAACAACTGGCTATTGGCGCTGTTCACGCTGGGTGAGGGCTGGCACAACAATCACCACGCCTACCAGAGCAGCGTGCGACAAGGCTTTCGCTGGTGGGAGATCGACGTGACCTATTACGTCCTGAAGGTCTTGTCGTGGATCGGCGTCGTCTGGAACATGAAGGCGCCGCCCGAACAGGTGCTGCGCAACGAGCAGCCGCTCGGCGCACGGGTCATCAATCGGGCGGCCCGCGAGCTTGCCGGACGGTTCGATGCGCAGACGCTCGCGCATGCGATCTCGTCGGCGCTTCACCGCGCCGATCTGGCCCAGCTGCAACTGCCGACGCTGCACGACGTTCTCAATCGCGCGCATGACGGCGTCGACGCGCTGACGCATCTGCATCTGCCGAAGATTCCGACCCGCGAGGAGTTTCTTGCCGAAGCCAAGGCGATGTTCGCGCGAACGCGATCGCTCAACGAGATCGTGGACCACGCCTACGAACACTTCCTGGCATCGGTGCGCGCGCAGCTCGCGACCACGACCTGAACGTCGCGGCTGACCGCCGCGCGTCGCATCCGCGCAGCGGAGATGTCTTGACGCCCGACGATCTGGCTCCGACAATCGCGGACCCGATGGCAGCTCTTGCGACAAGTTGCTGTAAGCACAGCTTCGTCCGCCCTGCTTCCCGGCATCGGTCATGGTGGTACCTGCCCACGCGGAAAACGCGTTGTCAGGACTTGGTCGCGCCTCCCGCGGCCCGGGTTCTACGGCACCTTCTGGTCCTGCACGTGCCCGTAGACCACACCGCAGAACGAGCGCTGGCCCGG
Source organism: Bradyrhizobium sp. SPXBL-04 (assembly GCF_051853035.1). Lineage (NCBI taxonomy): Bacteria > Pseudomonadati > Pseudomonadota > Alphaproteobacteria > Hyphomicrobiales > Nitrobacteraceae > Bradyrhizobium > Bradyrhizobium sp. SPXBL-04. The sequence goes on from NZ_CP182472.1 coordinate 7,751,077, forward strand.
ACACCGGCCAAAATGGCAATCCGGATCAAGCGCGCAGCCGCCGTAGACGAGGCCGATATAGCCCAACACCGCGAACGCGGTGATGCCGAGCAGCAATCGGGTGTGGCGGTCCATGAACTTCGTCCTGGAATAACCTGCGCCCATCGGCGAAGCGGCGCGCACACATCCTAGTGTCGATAGACGCACCGTTCGAGGACCGGCGCTGACATTTTCGCAACGTCATGACCGGGCTTGGCGCCTTCGCTGAAGTTTCGGTGGCCGACCACGTTGTGGGCCCGGCGCAGCCTTGGCGGAGCCGAGCCCCGGCCGTTCACGCCTTGCCCCGCGATGCAAGAACGTGGATGCCAGGGGACAAGCCTGGGCATGACAATCCCTCGCAGGCCCGGCGGACGAGGAAAGAAAGCACCAAAAACCAAACCGCCCGCCTGCGGGTTGCGCAGGCGGGCGGCTCGGGGCCATCAGGACTTTGGGGGCATGCGCCTGAAGGCTTTGAGAGGTGTCAGTTTCCAGATCAGCCCTGCTGCTGGTCGTTGGGCGGCGGGGTCGGACGCGTCTTGTGCTGCGCCATGAACTGGTCGAACTCTTCCTTGTCCTTGGCGTGACGCAGTCGGCTCAGGAAATCCTTGAACTCGCGCTGCTCTTCCTCGAGCCGCTGCAGCGTCTCGGCGCGATATTCGTCGAAGGCGCGGTTGCCGGATGACGGCGGGCCGAAGCCAAACCCGAAGCCACGGCGCTCCATGCGATCGCGCATGCGGTCCATCTTGTACTGCATCCTCTCCATCTTGTTCTGCCAGCGATCCTGGTGGCTCCAGCACGACATTCTTCTGCTCCCGAGTGTGAAAAAGAGAAGGGCAAGTCCGATCGGCCACCAGATGATGAAGCCGAGAATAGTCACGGCGATCCAGCCGGGATGCCAGGGCGTCTCGAGCATGTGAGGACGCTGGTACTGTTGGTATTGGTCCGAGGGGCCGCGCCATCGATTGACATCAGCGGTGTAGGCCATTTCCCATCTCCATCACGGCATCAGCGCCGTTGTGAATGTAAATAACATTTACATAGCTAAATCATCCCGTGATTTTGTCAAGCCGGCCGCAAGACAGGCTCGCGGAATTATTTGCGCAACTTTATTTCGGCTTGCCCCAAGGACCGCCGGGCGGCACGCCAGAACCGGAGGACGCCTCCGGTGGTACCGGCGGCGGCTCGGCGCTCTTCGCTGGCGGACGGCGGTCGGTCGGGAAGCCGAGGCCACGCAGATAAATCAGCACCTCGGCTTCGAGCAGTTCGTCCGGCGACATCGGCAGTTTTCGCCGTGCGGCATCGCCGCGGGAAAACAAAGAGGCCACGCCGTGCGCCATCGACCAGATGTGCAGCGCCATCATCATCGCCGGCGGCCGCGGCGTGCCCGGCGGCGTTAGCGCCGCAAGCCGTTCGGCCGCGGCGCGAATGATGTTAAAGGCACGTTCGCTCGCGGCCTGAAGCGCCGGATTGGCATCGACCGGCACGCCCGATTCGAACATCGCGTTGTAGAAGGCGGGCTCCTCGCGCGCGAAGGCGAGATAGGCCTTACCGACGCGTTCGAACGCGGTGACCGTATCAGGGTGCCCGTCGTCCCAGGCCGCGGCCAGGCGCGCCTCGAACTGCTCGAAGCCGCGCTGGGCGATCGAGGACAACAGCTCGTCGCGGTCGCGGAAATGCCGGTAGGGCGCCGCCGCGCTGACCCCGGCCATGCGCGCGGCATCGGCAAAGGTGAAGCCGGCCGCGCCCTTCTCGGCGATCAGGCCTAGAGCGGCCTGCAACAGGGCTTCTTTCAGATTGCCGTGGTGATAGCCGCGCTCGGCGCGGCGTTGCTCCTTGCGCCAGCTCATGTGAACGACTTTTACATGAGCCGGGCGTGAAGGTCACTAGCGGCGATGCGGCGTGATTAACCCCGTACTTTCACGGTCGTGCCGGGCCGATGCGTCGACATCGAGCCGGAAACGAGTTCGCCCGAAGCTACATCTGCGGAATCGGCAGCACGGGCATGACTTCGATCGCCTCGCCCGGGAAGATCGCAAAATGCGGATGGTTCTCGAACAGCTTTGCAGCCTCCTCTTGCGAGGCAGCCCGCACCACCGTGAAGCCGGTCAGCGCATTGCTGATCTCTGTAACGCCGCTTCCGTCGATCCTGCGGGTCTTGCCGAGCGGGCCGCCGATCTCGACGATGACAGCCTTGTGCTTCTCGACCCAGCCGTGCCAGGCGGCCATGCCCTCCTGTTCCTTTGCTTTCCGTTCGGCCTCGGGCAGCGCGCGCCAGGCCGCCATTTTCGCGCCGTTCATGCTGCCGAGATAGACGGCGAGGAATTTGTGTTCGGTGCTCATCGGTTCTCTCCTTGTTGATCGATTGACGTCAGCCACGATTTCATCGCGACCCGCCGTGGCTACCTCTTCAGATTGTCGAATCCGGCGGCGGCCTGCTGCAGATCGGGCGGAAAGTCGCTCATCTCCTGCACCTGCCGGATCTCGATGATTTCGTTGGGCGAAGCCGGGCACTTCTTCGCCCACGCGATCGCCTCGGCGCGTGAGGCAACCTCGATCATCCAGTAACCGCCCAAAACCTCCTTGGCCTCAGCGAAGGGTCCATCGGTGACAATGGGCACGCCGGTCGCAAACGAGACACGCGCGCCCATCGAGGGCGGATGCAGGCCATCGAGCGTGATCAGCACGCCGGCATCCTTCAGCGCCTCGTTGTAGCGCATCATCGCGGCAACGCGTTCCGGATCGAGCTGCACATCCGGCGGCGCGCTCTCGTAACCGAGCGGGATCATGAGCATCATGAATCGCATGGGGGTTCCTTGTTGGTCGCTGTCATTCCGGGGCGCGACGAAGTCCAGCCGGCCCGCATTCCCCTGTAAGACGAACGACCTCTCGCCGCCCCGACAGCGGCGCAAAAATATTTGGAGGTCGCGCCAGTGCGACTACGGACGGCGCATTCCGGCCGGATCGGGTCGATAGGTTTAGGCCTGAGACCTTTCGTGCTGGAACGAAAGCGAAGTAAAAGGAGCCCGCGCTCACGCGCCCCTCTCCCGGACACAGGACAGATCAGCCAATGCCGCAAGCCCCGCAAAAAGTCGCCCTCGTCACCGGAGCCGCGCGCGGCATCGGGCTTGCGACCGCGAAGAAGTTCCTCGCCGAGGGTTGGCGTGTGGCGCTGCTCGACATCGAGGGCGAGTTGCTCGGCCGCGCGGTCGCCGAGATCGGCCAAAGCGAGGCGACGCTGGCGCTGACCTGCGACGTTTCGGACAAGGCGGCGGTCGGCGCGACGATGACCACGGTCGAACGGCGGTTCGGTCGGCTGGATGCGCTGGTCAACAATGCCGGCATTGCCGTGTTCGCGCCGCTGATGGAGACGTCGGAGGCTGACTGGCGCCGCGTGCTCGAGGTCAACCTCACCGGCCCGTTCCTCTGCACCAAGGCTGCGGTGCCCTTGATGCGCGACGGCAATGGCGGCGCCATCGTCAACATCACCTCGATCTCGGCGGTGCGCGCCTCGACGCTGCGCTCGGCCTACGGCACTAGCAAGGCGGGGCTGGCGCACCTCACCAAGCAGCTCGCGGTCGAGCTCGCCTCGCTCAATATCCGCGTCAACGCGGTCGCGCCGGGGCCTGTCGACACCGCGATGGCGAAGCAGGTGCACAGCAGGGAGATCCGCGCCGACTATCACGACGCCGTTCCGCTCAACCGTTACGGCCTGGAAGAGGAACTCGCGGAAGCGATCTACTTCCTGTGCTCGGCAAATGCGAGCTACATCACCGGCCAAATTTTGGCCGTTGATGGCGGCTTCGATGCGGCAGGTATCGGCCTGCCGACGCTGCGCGGCCAGCGGCGCAACGGGTAGGCGTGGAATTTGTACAAGGGTAGGCAAAGGCGCGAAAGCGCCGTGCCCACTCACCTCCCCCGATTTGCGCCATAGGTGGGCACGCTTTCACTTTGCCCACCCTTACGATGTCGAGAGTTCGGAGAGTGCCATGCGACGCGTCACCTTCAAAGCCTTGATGCTCGCGACAGCTCTGCTCACCTCTGCGCCCGCGGCCGCCGAGATCCGCATCATCCAATCACCGGGCGGAGCGGTCGGGCCGTTTCTCGACCTGTTCGAGAAGGTGCGCGAGAGCGGCGAACGCGTGGTGATCGACGGTCCTTGCCTGTCAGCCTGCACGCTGGTCTTGAGCATCGTGCCGGGCGAGCGCATCTGTGTCACCAAGCGTGCGGTGCTCGGCTTCCATGCCGCGCGCTCGGTCGACGGGCGCGGGCGCTTCTATGCCGAGCCGGAAGCATCGGTCGCGGTGCTTGCCGCCTATCCCGGCCCGGTGCGCGACTGGATCAGCCGCCGTGGCGGCCTCACCTCGCGGTTGCTCTTGCTGAAGGGGCGTGATCTCGCCGCGATCTATCCGCGCTGCCGCTGACGAATTTGGCAGCCGCTCCAATGGCCTTTGGCTTGCCTGGTCCGAGGCCATACGGCAGGTTCCCTGTGCTCGCACGCAATGTGCGCACCGGGGGTCTTCGCCATCACGTGCTGGCTGGCTTCAAAAGAGAGTCTGGATCACCGGCACCAGCTTCATGCTGGCGCAAATGAGCATCCCCCAAAGAGCAAAATTGATCTGTAGCGCCGCTGCCATCGGTCGCTCCCCTTCCAAGTGACGTCCATCCCAGTTTGTAGATTTTATGACTCATAAATACCGATTCTTACTTGCAGATCACAGCCCAATATTGCGTCAATTGTTGTGCGATGCAGTCCGCATCGTTTCACGAAGCAGCCGCACTGCTCGCGCAGAGTGATGCGAATCGTAAGTTCATTGCTCGGCCATGCCGGCCAATTGGTTTGCCTTAAGTTCCATTTGACCGACGCGATGCAAGTTTCCCCACGCGTATCTTGCCCATCGCGCGCCGAACTTTGGGTCCCGGCATGATGCGACATGGCTTGATCTTGCTCACTTTCTGCACAACGCTGCTTGGATGTGCAGTCGCCCCGGCGCAGGAGCGTCGTCCGATCGCATGGGATGGCCTCGGCCAAGACCCCAACAAAGGCCCGAACCGCCCTCATATCGCGAAGCGGCCCGCAACGAACCCCGCGCCCGCGACAAGTGATCCCAATCAGGAGCGGGAACGAGTGCTCGGCACCCTGCGGCCGTACTCCGACGCGTGGTGGGCGGTCCATGACGAGATCGAAGCGGAAAACGACAGGCAGCTCGGCACCAAGCTCGTGATCTGTCCTCGCTGCGTGCAACCGGCGCCGCCGGACGGGGACGTGACCGGATCAACCCGGTGAGAGGCAAGCGGCCGATCCGCGCGTGACGGAACGACTCTACGCTCCGTACGAGTCGCTATGTGTCCCCTCTCCCGCGGGTTTGGAGAGAGGGGATCACATTTCAATCGATCATGTGGGCGGTCGCGCCCGTCACATTCCTTCCGCCGGGCAGTTCACCATCCACGGAATGCCGAACTTGTCGACGCACATGCCAAAGCCCTTGGCCCAGAACGTCTTGCTGAAGGGCATGGTGACGCTGCCGCCGTCGGCGAGCGCGTTGAACTTACGCTCGCCATCCGCGGGATCCTTGACCGTGATCGAGATCGAGAAGCCCTGCGGCTTGTGAAAATGCTCGGGCGGCGCATCGGAGCCCATTAATACGCTGCCGTCGGGCAGCGACATCCGCGCATGCATGATCATCTTCTCGCGACCTGGCGAGGCAGGCACCTCCGGCGGCGCATCCGATGCACGCATCATTGCATCAATCTTGCCGCCGAGAACCTTGGCGTAATGGTTGAATGCCGCTTCGCAGGTGTCCTGATAGAACAGATAGGGATTGAGCATCGTTTCTCTCCTCTTCGTGTGTAGTAACGCCTATTGCTTCTCCGTGAGCTTCTTCAGGTTGGCGAGGCCGGCGTCGAAATCCTTGCCGATCATGCTGTCCATGTTGATGAACACCTGCATCACCTTGGACAGGAAGGGGGCCGGACCGGACATCGCCCATGTGACCAGTGTGGCATCGCCTTGCGGCACAAAGGTGAACTCGGCGTTGTTGTGGCCTTCGAACGGGCGCTCGAAATCGAGCTTGATGCGGAGCCTCGAGGGCACGTTGGCCTCGAGGATCTCCATGTGACCGGCGCCGACATTGTTGTTCCCGTCCCAGGCGTAGGTCGCGCCCTTGCCTTCCGCGGTTCCTCCGAAAGTCCGCTTCATGGCGGGATCGCGGCCCTCATAGGGTGACCAGGCGGTCCAGCGGCGGAAATCGGCCACCACCGGATAGATCGTATCGGCCGGCGCTTTCACGGCGAGACTGCGCTCGACGCGGAATGTGTCGGGCTTCGTCAGGGCAAAGACGAGCACGGCCGCAATTCCGGCCGCGAGGACGATGGCGATGACGGCAATGGCTTTCAGCATGGATTGGCTCCCGGGATACGTGCGTAGGACGAACGAGGGAGACCCCGGTCGACAAGACCGACACGAAATTTTTGGCACAATGCCGCCCTACGTCGTGGCCGGGCATTAGCGCGAAGCGCGTCTTCGCACAGATGTCCCGGCCATCCACGCCTTGAACGCCAAGAGGGAACGTGGATGCCCGGGACAAGCCCGGGCATGACGGCGGAGATGGTGTTGCCCTATTTCGCCTTAGCGCTTTCCTTAGCGCTTTCCTTCGGCTTCGGCTGGCTGTCCCGGATCAGGCGATCGAGATGCATGCGGATGTGGGCGGCTTCCGCGGAGGTGTTGGCGAGCGCGATGGCGCGGTCGAAGGCGATGCGGGCCTCATCGTTGCGGCCGAGCTGCATCAGGAAGGCGCCACGCACACCGTAGAAATGGAAGTAGTTGGCAAGCTTCGGCGCCAGCGGCTCGATCAGCTCGAGTGCGGCCTGCGGTCCGCGCACCTTGGAGACCGCGACCGCGCGGTTGAGCGTCACCACCGGCGAGGGCTGCACCAGTTCGAGCGCGCCGTAGAGCAGGTCGATTTGCGACCAGTCGGTCTCCTCCGGCGTCGATGCGCGCGCGTGCAGCGCGGCGATCGCGGCCTGGATCTGATAGGGCCCGCTGCGGCGGTGGCGCATCGCCTTGTCGATCAGGGCGAGGCCCTCCGCGATCATGGTGCGGTTCCACAGCGAACGGTCCTGGTCCTCCAGCAGGATCAGCGACCCGTCCGCGGCAAAGCGCGCGGCGCTGCGCGCATGTTGCAACAGGATCAGCGCCGTCAGGCCCATGATCTCCGGCTCGCTCTGGAACAGCCGCAGCAGCAGCCGCGCCAGCCGGATCGCCTCCTCGCACAGCGGCTTGCGAAGCTCCGCGGTATCGCCGCTCGCCGAATAGCCTTCGTTGAAGATCAGGTAGATCATGGCCGCGACGCCGGCGAGCCGCTCGGAACGCTCGACCGCGCCGGGCGCTTCGAAGGGTACGCCGGCGTCAGCGACCTTCGCCTTGGCGCGGGTGATGCGCTGCTCCATCGCGGCTTCCGAGACCAGAAAGGCGCGCGCGATCTGCTTCACCGTGAGGCCGGAGACGATGCGCAGCGCCAGCGCGATCTGCTGCGTCGCCGGCAGCTGCGGATGGCAGCAGATGAACATCAGCCGCAAAATATCGTCGCGGTAATGCGAGCCGTCGAGCCGCTCGGCAAGTGCGCCTTCGGCGTCGTCGAGATCGGAGATCGCCTGGTCGTCCTCTGGCAGCGGTTGCTGCTTGCGGGCGCGGCGGACCTCGTCGATCGCGACGTTGCGGCCGACCATGATCAGCCAGGCCGCGGGATCGCGCGGCGGCCCGTTCTGCGGCCAGGTTTTCAGCGCACGCAGGCAGGCGTTCTGAAAAGCCTCCTCAGCGGTATCGAGATCGCGGAAATAGCGCAGCAGCGCGCCGACCGCCTGGGGGCGCGCCGAGGTCAGCGCAGTCTCGATCCAGGCGGTATCGGCCTCGCTCACGTCAGATTCCCTCCGGGCCTGAACACACCGACGGGACGCACCTCATAGGCACCGCCGGGATTGGCAGCGCCGAGCTCGCGCGCGACATCGAGCGCGTCGTCGAGGTTCTTGCAGTCGACGATATAGAAGCCGAGCAGCTGCTCCTTGGTCTCCGCATAGGGGCCGTCGAGCACCAGCGGCGGGTCTTCCTTGCGCAGCGTCGCCGCCGCGGTGGTCGGCAACAGCCGCGCCACCGGGCCGAGCCGACCCTGCTGTGTGAGCTTCTCCTGCACCACGGCGAGCTTCTTCATCACGGCCTCGTCCTGGTCCTTGCTCCAGGAGCCGACGAAGTCCTCATCGTGATAGCAAAGAATGGCATAAAGCATAGGCGACACTTTCCTCGTCTGTTCTAAAGACGCGCCAATATGCCCCGCCCCGACAGGGCTGCGGAAAAAATTTGCAAGAAAAATCCGGCAGATCGTGCCAAGGAGGGCCTTCTCAAGCGGAACTCGACGAGGCACTTCGAATGACCAAAGGCACACTGGCCGTCCTGATCAACAGCACGCAGCAGAACTGGCTGCCGGAGCGCTGGAAGGCCCGGTTCGACGCGGTCTGCGGCGGCCGGCGCGTGGTGCTGCTGCCCGATTCCGCCCTTGATCCGGCCGAGGTGCACTATGCCGCCGTTTGGAAACCGGTGCCGGGCGATCTCGGTGCGTTCCCCAATCTGCGTGCGATCTTCAATCTCGGCGCCGGCGTCGACGCGTTGATGGCAGACAAGAGCCTGCCCGATGTGCCGCTGGTGCGCGTCGCCGTGCCCGACCTGACCAACCGCATGACCGAATATGTCGTGCTGCATGTGCTGATGCACCATCGCCAGGAGCTCTATTTGCGCCAGTGCCAGCGCGACAAGCGCTGGGAGCCGACATATCAATGGCCGGCGAGCGCGGTCACGGTAGGCATCATGGGGCTCGGCACGCTGGGCACTGATGCGGCCGATGCGCTGCGCCGGCTCGGCTTCCGCGTCGCCGGCTGGAGCCGCAGCCGGCGCACGATCGAGGGCGTCGAATGCTTCCACGGCACGAACGGAATCGACGCGTTCCTGCGCGCGACCGACATCCTGGTCTGCCTGCTGCCGCTGACGCCGGACACGCATGGCATCCTCAATCGCGACGTCTTCACCAAGCTCAGCCGCAACAGCCCGCTCGGCGCGCCGGTGCTGATCAATGCCGGCCGCGGCGGCTTGCAGAACGAAGCCGACATCCTGGCCTGCCTCGACGACGGCACGCTTGGCGCCGTCTCGCTCGACGTCTTTGTCCAGGAGCCGCAGCCGGCAAACAGCCGGTTCTGGACCCATCCCAAGGTGCTGCTGACCCCGCACAACGCAGCCGACACCGACGCGGACGCGATCTCGGCCTACGTCGCCGAGCAGATCGCGCGCTTCGAAGCGGGCGGTGTGCTGGAGAATGTGGTGGATCGGGCCAGGGGGTATTGAGGCCTCGCCTGGTTGGAAGAGGCACGACCGCGCCTCACTTTCGATGTCGTCCTGGCGAAAGCCAGGACCCATTACCCCAGGGAGAAGTTGCGGCGCGAAGTCGTAATCGGAGTCTTCGCCAAACCACTTCCTGGGGTAATGGGTCCTGGATCTGCGCTCCGCCCTGGACAACGCTACGCGTTGCCAAGAGCTGCGCTTGACCAGGACGACAGCTTTGTTGGGCTCGTCGCCCCGCCCCTCCCCACCAGCATCCCCGTTCACCCTCTCTTAGCGAGAAGTTGATAGACGTTGTTAATCAACGCTCAACGAATGGGTCGAACATGCGAGCGAACCTCGGCCTCAGGATGCGGATCACGGTTGCGCTGGCGGTGACGGCGGCGGCGACTGCCCTGTTTGCCGTGCTCGGAGCGATGTGGATCATCGCCGGGATCATCGACCGGGCCGACCAGCGCGAGCTGCGCAGCCATTACGATGCGCTGCAATCGCGCATCGCCGAGGAATCGCGTCGCGCCGCCGCGATGAGCGCCGTAGTCGCGTCAATGCCGGCGACGCAAGAGGCCATGGCGAAGCAGGATCGCGAGGCGCTAGTGCGCCTGTTCGGACCGGTGTTTGCCGCCACCAAGCCGGACTACGGCGTCGATCAGTTCCAGTTCCATGTGGCGCCGGCGACCTCGTTCTTGCGCGTGCACCAGCCGGCGAAATTCGGCGACGACCTCTCCGGCTTTCGCAAGACGGTCGTCGTCGCTAACCAGGACCGCAAGGTCGTAGTCGGTCTCGAGGGCGGTGTGGCCGGACTCGGCATCCGCGGCGTGGTGCCGATCGCGCAAGCCGGCAAGCATCTCGGCACGGTCGAATTCGGTCTGACCTTCGGCCAACCGTTCTTCGACGACTTCAAGGCCAACAGCCATGTCGACGTCGCCTTCCATCTCGCCGACGGTTCAAGCTTCAAGCTGTTCGGTGGCACGCTGAAGGGCAAGAGCTTCTTCGATGCGGCCGATTACGGCCGCGCCACCGGCGGCGACTTCACGGTGCGGCAGGCCAAGCTCGACACCACGCCGGTCGCCGCGCTGCTCGGACCGATCAAGGATTTTTCCGGCAAACCGCTCGGTGCGGTCGAGCTGGTGATGGACAATGCCGACTACGAGGCCTCGGCCGACCGCGCCTGGATGCTTGCGATCGGGATCGCCGCGCTCGGGCTCGTGCTGGCCGCGATCGTCGGCTATCTCATTGCTCGCAGCATTTCGCGCCCGATCATCTCGATCACGAGCGTGATGCGCGAGCTCGCAGATGGTCGGCTCGACGTCGCCATTCCCGCCAGCAAGGCGAATGACGAGGTCGGCGCAATGGTGAAGGCCGTCGCGGTGTTCCGCGACAATGCCGTAAGCTTTAGCAAACTCCAAGCCGAGCAGCTCGAGGCCAAGGCGCATTCCGAAGCGGAGAAGCGGCGCGCTTTCGGCGCGCTCGCCGACAATTTCGAAGCCAGCATCCGCGACGTCGTCACCACGGTATCCTCGGCCGCGGTCGAGATGGAGCACACCGCCCGCTCGATGTCCGAGATCGTCGAGCAGTCGCGACAACAGACCCGCACGGTGTCTTCGGCCTCGGCGCTGGCCTCGGAGAACGTCCAGACGGTGGCGGCCGCCGCGGAAGAACTGTCCTCGTCCATGACCGAGATCAGCCGCCGCCTCGCCCATGCGACCGAGGTCGTCGGCAGGGCTGCGAGCGACGGGGAACGATCGAATGCGCGCGTGCAGAGCCTTGCCGACGCCGCGCAAAAGATCGGCGACGTCGTCTCCTTCATCAATGGCATTGCGGGACAGACCAATCTGCTCGCGCTGAACGCGACGATCGAGGCGGCGCGCGCGGGCGAAGCCGGCCGCGGCTTTGCCGTGGTCGCCTCCGAGGTGAAGGCGCTGGCGACCCAGACCGCGAAGGCGACGGAGGAGATCGGCGCGCAGGTGACAGCGGTACAGGGAGAGACCACCGGTGCTGTCGACGGCATCCAGTCGATCTGTGCGACGATCCGGGAGGTCGACGAAATCTCGGCCGCGATTGCGGCAGCCGTCGGTCAGCAAGGCACGGCGACACAAGAGATCGCGCAGAACGTCCAGCAGGCCGCAGCTCGCACCGGCGAGGTCTCGCAAAACATCTCCGGCGTTACCGCCGGCATCGCGGCGACCGGCACCGCGGCTGAGGAGGTGCTGGGATCGGCGATCGAGCTGTCAAAGCAGTCGCAGCGACTGCGGGACGAAGTGGACCGCTTCCTCGCGCATATCCGCGCGGCGTAGCTGCGCTGCAAATTGGATGTCGTCCTGGCGAAGGCCAGGACCCATTACCCCAGGGAGAAGTTGCGGCACGACGTTCTAACCCGAGCTTTCGCCAAAACTGCATTCGGTGGCTATGGGTCCTGGCTTTCGCCAGGACGACAGCTAGGGTTTAGCCCCCACCATCACGTCGATCGCGCCGCTGACGATGGCCTCGAGCTCCTTGCGCGGGACGCGGGCGCGGGAACGGATGGCGATCGTGTGCACCGTGGCGGATGCGACCTGCGCCAGCACCGCCGGGTCGGCGCTATCAGGCAGCTCGCCCTTCTCCTTGGCGCGGCGGAAGCAATTGGCAAAGGCCTTGTCGAGTTCGGTGAGACCTTCGAGCACCATGGCGCGGATCTCAGGATCACTCACCGCCTCGGAGGCCGCAGTCACCACCGTGAAGCAGCCCCGCGGACCAGTGTCACCCGAGAGATAGATGTTCAGCGCGGACGCGAAGATGCGCTCCAGCCGCTGGCGCACCGGCATCTCCTGGCGAAAGATCTCCACCATCGATGCGCGCGCTTCCTCCCGGTAGCGCTGGTAGCTCTTGATGTAGAGCTCGCGCTTGTCGCCGAACGCGCCATAGAGGCTCGGGCGGTTCATGCCGGTGGCTTCGCTGAGATCGTCGAGCGAGGTCGCAGCAAAGCCCTGCTTGCGGAACAGGTCGAGCGCTCTGCCGAGCGCGACATCGGGCTCATAGGCACGCGGCCGGCCACGGCGCTTGGGTCCGTTGGCAGCAGCTGGCGGTTTCGATTTTTGTACCATTTCGCAAAATAATCCTTGACCGACCCTATATTATGCAAGACAGTACAAAAATCAATCTGGCCAGGTTGAGCGACACCCAGAAGGAATTGCCCAAGGAGGCTACAGATGGATCTCTATTTCTCGCCGCTCGCCTGCTCGATGGCGACCCGCGTGGCGCTGTATGAAGCTGGCGCCGAAGCGAACTATCTCGAAGTCGATCCGCCGACGAAGACAGTGCTGAGTGACGGCTCCGACTTCCGCAGCGTAAACCCGATTGGCCTCGTGCCGACGCTGCGCACCGACGAGGGCGTGGTGCTGACCGAGAACGCCGCGATCCTGCAATATGTTGCCGACCGTTTCCCGCAATCCGGCCTCGGCGCCGCTGCGGGCATCGAGCGCACGCGACTACATCAATGGCTCTGCTTCATCGGCACCGAGCTGCACAAGGCCCTGTTCGTGCCCGTGCTCGACCGCAAGGCGCCGCAGGAGGCCAAGGCCTATGCGCTAGAGAAGAATCTGTCGCGGCTCGACTATCTCGACAATCATCTCAAGGGACGTGAATTCCTGCTCGACCATTTCAGCGTCGCCGATGCCTATCTCGTCACGGTCATCAACTGGACCATGGCGACGCCGCCGATCGAGCTCGCGAAATGGCCGAACCTGAAGGCCTATTACGAGCGCCTGCGCCAGCGGCCCTCGATCGCGAAGGCGATCGCGGAGGAGTTCGAGCTGTACAAGGCCGAGCAGGCGCGGAAGAAGGCGGCGGCGTAAGCCAGAAGCATCGAAATGCCGTCCCGGCCGCTCAGCCGGGACGGCGCAAATCTATCCGTACAGCACCCGCGGCAGGATCGTGACGATGCCGGGCCACAATGTGAGCAGCAGCACGAAGCCGATCATGATCATGAGATACGGCATCGTCACGCGCGCGATGTAGCCGAGGCCGTCCTCGGTCAGGCCCTGGATCACGAACAAGTTGAAGCCGACCGGCGGGGTGATCTGCGCCATCTCGACAGCGAGAACCAGGAAGACGCCGAACCAGACCTCGTCGAAGCCCGCCGCCTTCACGATCGGCAGCGTCATCACGATCATCGAGAAGCCGTCGAGGAAGCAGCCGAGGACGAGATAGAAGACGACCAAAGCCACGATCAGCATGAAAGGCGACAGGCCAAGTCCCTTGACGAAGGCCGCCACCGCTTGCGGGATGCCGAGGAAGGCCGCCGCGTTGCCGAGGATCGAGGCGCCGAGCACGATCAGTGCGATCATCGAGCAGGTCACGACCGAGCCGATCAGCACGTCCCTCATCACCTGCTGCGACATCGCTCCTTGCGCCCAGGCGACCAGCGCCGCGCCGAGCACGCCGACAGCCGCAGCTTCCGACGGCGTCGCAAGCCCGCCATACATCGAACCGAGCACGCAGGCGATCAGGAACAGCGCCGGCGCGAGGTCCTTCAGCGCCGCGAAGCGCTCGCTCCACGGCACCTGCGAGAGTTTTGCTTCCGTCTCCGGCACCATGGTGCCGTTTAGGCTGGTGTGCAGCATCACCCAGGCCATGAAGGTGGCGGCCAATAGCAGACCAGGCAGCACGCCGGCGGTGAACAGCTTCAGGATCGAGACGTCGCCGAGCACGCCATAGATGATCATGATGTTGGACGGCGGAATCAGGAAGCCGAGCGTGCCGGCACCGGCGAGCGAGCCGATCGCGATGTCGCGGGAATAGCCGCGGCGCAGCAGCTCGTTCAGCGACATGCGGCCGATCACCTGCGTGGTCGCGGCCGACGAGCCCGAGATTGCCGCGAAAATGGTGCAGCCGATCACGTTCACATGCAGCAGGCGGCCGGGCAAAAGCCCGGCCCAGGGCGCGAGCCCCTGAAACAGCGAGCGCGACAGGCGGGTGCGAAACAACAGCTCGCCCATCAGGATGAAGAGCGGCAGCGCCAGCAGCTCCTGCGTGGTCAGGATGTTCCAGGCATATTGCGGCAACAGCTTGTCGAGCGGGATCGAGCGGAACATCGCGAGCAGCAGCGTCGCGGTGAGCGCCAGCGTCAGGCCGATCCAGACGCCGCAAGCCAACAGCGCGAACAGGATCGCAAACAGGGCAACGACTTCGATGGTCATGGGATCCGCTGTGCGGGGATTGGCGTGTGGGCGATCATTCGACGGGCGAGGCCTTCATGCGGTGATCCTCCAGCGGCAGGCCGAGCATGGCCTGGATCGCACGCGCCAGGAACTGAAGCGTTAGCAGCAGCATGCCAAAGGTGACGACGGCTTGCGGAAACCACAGCGGCGTATCGCTCGAGGTCGAGACCTGGCCGCGCACATAGGCGCCAAAGGCGAACTTTGCCATCGCCGAGGTCAGGAACGCCATGAAGGCGAAGCCGGCCGCCGCCGACAGGATCTCGAGCGCGCGCTGCACCAAGGCCGGCGCGTTCTTGAGCAGCAGCACGACACGGATGTGACCGCCGACACGCAAGGTCATGGCGGCGCCGAAGGTGAAGGACGCCGCCATCAGATAGGACGAGTATTCCCAGGCGATTGAGATCGACGGCGGGAAGAATGAAAAGAAGTTCGAGAGGAAGCGCGTTGCGACCTCGCATAGCATCAGCAGTGTCAGCATCAACAAGCAGCCGCCGCCGATCCAGCCGTCGAGCCGGCCGAGGCGGTCGATGCCGTCGAGCAGGATGCGCAGCGGCGCCGGCGCCGCTGCATTGAGACTCTGCGGAGCTTCGGGCGAGACGCTCACCACGACGTCGCCCTCAGCCACGCTTCATTTCGGCGAGATAGGCCCGCACCGGCTTGTCGGCCGCCGGCACACGCTTGAGGAACGCATCGAGCTGCGGTGCGGTCTTGCTGCGGATGGCCGTCATCATCGCGTCCGAGACCGGTACCACCTCCATGCCGCCCTCCTTGAGACGGTTGAGGCTGTCGACGTCGGCCTTGAGAGAATTGGCCCAGAATGCCGGCTCCATCTTCGCCGCGATATCCGTAACGAGCTTCTGTTGATCGCTGGAGAGCGCCTTCCAGGAATCGAGATTGACGGTGAGCATCTGCGACGACCAGACGTGGTTGGTCGGGTAGATGTATTTCAGGAACTCCCAGAACTTTCCGTCGACCCCCGAGACCGCCGAGGTGGAAACGCCCGAGACCGCACCCGACGCCAGCGCGGGAATCGTCTCGCCCCAGGGAATCATCACCGGCGCCATGCCGACCACGGCCAGCATGTCGACGGCGTTCTTGTCGGGCACGCGGATCTTGATGTTCTTCAGGCCCTCGACGTCGGCGACCTTGACCTTGAGGTGCAGATATTGCGTCGGCCACGGCACGATGTAGAGGATCTTCTGGTTGTTGCGGGCGGCGACCTTCTCGTATTCGGGCCGCACATATTTGTGCAGCACCTTCAGTTCGTCCATCGAGCCGCAGAGGAAGGGGATGCTCTCGACGCCCATGAAGGGTTCGTCGCCGACCTGCTGGATGTTGAGGACGTCAGCGAGCGGCACCAGGCCGTCGCGCACGGCGCGCAGATGCTCGGGGCCCTTGAAGCCGAGCTGGCCCCCGGCCTTCACGGTGATCGCGACCGAGCCGCTGCTCTGCTTCTTCACCTCTTCCGCGAAGGCAAAAGCGTTCTGGGTGTGGAAATTGCCGTCGGGCCAGACCGTTGACATGTCCCAGCTGACCGTAGCCGCCCGGGCGCGGGTGGAGATGTGACCAGCGGCCAGCAGCGTCGCTGCACCCGCGGTGAAATTCCTTCGCGTAATCATTGCTCCCCTCCGTTTACCATCGCGTCACCGCGCGTACCCATAAACTGCAACTGCATTGTCTGAAGACACGAAACCGCTCTCGACGTCGTCCTTCACCGCCGCGCGCTCGCGCTTGCCGGGATCGCCAATGCCGGCGCCGCCCGGTGTCAGCACCACCAGCCGGTCGTCCGGCGGCACCTGCTGAAAGCCTTTTCCACGCAGCTTCTTGCCGGATTTGAGGCCGACATAGCCGGCCTCGCCGTCCCGGCCGCCATCGCGCCCGCGCGGCGGATGATCGATGCGATCGAACGCCGCCAGGATGTCGAACGGCGCATCGACGCCGCTGCCGACCTCGATGATCTGACCGAGCCCGCCGCGGGTGCGCCCTGCCCCGCCGGAATCCGGACGCAGCTCCTTGCGCCAGAAGATCAAAGGTGTCTGCGTCTCTGCGATCTCGACCGGCGTGCCGCGCACGCCGCTGGGATAGGCGGTGGCCGACAGGCCGTCCTTGCCGAAGCGCGCACCGGTGCCGCCATTGGAGGTCACCGCCATCGAGAACCCGTAATTGCCGCCGGCGCCGCTTCGCGTCTGTCCGCGGACATTGAGATTCCACAGGCACGACGTGCCTTCGGCCGGCACGCGCTCGGGAATGATCTGGCGCAAACAGCCGAACACGACGTCGGGCAGCATCTGGCCGATGACGTGACGCGAGGCGACCGGCGCAGGCTTCGGCGCATTGAGGATCGCACCCGCCGGCGCCGACACCGTCAGCGGCGAGAGCGAGCCGGCATTGTTCGGGATGTGCGAGGCGACGACGCAGCCGAGGCCGAACACGGTATAGGCCGTGGTGTAGGACAGGGGCACGTTGATGCCGAAATTGGAGGCGGCTGAGGTGCCGTCGAAATCGACGTGGATGCCTTCGTCCGAGATGGTCAGCGTCGCTGCGAGCGTCACCGGCGCATCATAGCCGTCGACGACCATGGTGTTGCGCCAGCTGCCCTTTGGCAGCTTTGCGACCTCGGCAAGCACGGCCTCGCGCGAGCGGTCGCAGATGTAGTCGCCGAGCTCGTCGAGCGTCTCGATGCCGAACTCGTTCATCATCTCGACCAGGCGCTCGCAGCCGACGTCGTTGCAGCCGGCCAGCGAATAGGTGTCGCCCTCGGTGTCGATCGGCAGCCGCGTGTTGGTGCGGATCATCGCCATCAGCGTCTCGTTGACGACGCCCTGGTCGATCAGCTTCAGCATGGGGATGTAGAGCCCCTCCATGAACACGTCGGTGGCATCGGGTCCAAAACCGATGCCGCCGATGTCCATGAGATGGCTGGTGCAGGAGAACAGCGCGACAGGCTTGCCGTCCTTGAAGCAGGGCGTGGTGACGACGAAATCGTTGAGATGGCCGGTGCCCATCCAGGGATCGTTGGTGATGTAGGCATCGCCCTCCTTCATCGTCTCGATCGGAAAATGGGCAATGAAATGCTTGACCGATTCCGCCATCGAGTTGACGTGGCCGGGCGTGCCGGTCACCGCCTGCGCCAGCATGCGGCCCTTGAGGTCGAACACACCCGCGGAGAGGTCGCCGCATTCGCGCACGATCGGGCTGAACGCGGTGCGGAGCAGCACCTGCGCCTGCTCCTCGACCACGGCGATCAGCCGGTGCCACATGATCTGGAGATCGATCAGGCTCGCGCCGCTTGCCTTGCTCATGATCAGGCCGCCTTTCGTTCCATGACGATGCTGCCGGCACCGTCGATATGAGCATCAAAACTGGTCGAGACGAAGGTGGAGGTCTCGTCCTCGGCGATTACGGCCGGGCCCGCAATGGTGGCACCGGGCGCCATGTCCTCGCGGCGATAGAGCGGGATCTCGATCACCTCGCCTGCGCGGCCGTCGAAGAACTTGCGGCTGCCGACTGCCTTTCCGACGGACTTGCGCGCGACGGCCGCGACCGCGGGTGGATTGCGCGCCTCGGTGGTCGCGAGCACCGACCAGCTCAACACCTCGATCGCGGCACCCGGGATCGGCCGCTCGAACATCGCTGAATAATCTGCCTCGAATTTCTGGCGCAGACCGGCGAGATCAGCGGTCGCCAGCCGCCGGTTCGGCAGCTCGACCGAGATCTCATGGCCCTGGCCGACATAGCGCATGAAGGCGGCGCGGCGCTCCCGCACCGGCGCGCCGGCGGCGCCGGGCTCGACCAGCGCGCGCGCTTCGGTCGCCATCTCCTGCAAGAGATCAGAGACCGCCTCGGTGTCGAAATCATCGAGCCGGACGTGACGGCTGCGCACCAGCTCGTAAGCGATGGGCGCCGCCAGGAATCCGACGGCCGATCCGACGCCGGCATTCGAGGGCACGATCACGCGGGAGACGCCGATCTTCTCGGCGACGCGCGCCGCATGCAACGGCGCAGCGCCACCGAAGGCGATCAGCGTGTGCTGGCCAACCACGGCACCGCGCTCGACCGCATGCACGCGCGCCGCGCTCGCCATGTTCTCACAGACGACCTCGTGCACGGCATAGGCCGCGGTTTCCGCCGACAGGCCGAGCGGCTCGCCGACGTCGCGCAGCAGCGCCTGCTTCGAAAGCTCCGGATCGAGCTTGATCGTGCCCGCCGCAAACGCATCGGGATCGATCATGCCGAGCGCAACGTCCGCGTCCGTCACGGCAGGACGCTGGCCGCCGCGGCCGTAGCAGGCCGGTCCCGGCTCGGACGAGGCGCTCTCGGGACCGACGGTGACACGCTTCATCGCGTCCACATGCGCAATCGAGCCGCCGCCGGCGCCGATCTCGACCATCTCGATCACGGGGATGCGCACCGGCAGGCCGGAGCCTTTGAGGAAGCGCGCGGCACGGTCGACCTCGAACACGCGCGAGGTCTCGGGCTGGTACTTCTCGATGAGACAGATCTTTGCAGTGGTGCCGCCCATGTCGAACGACAGCACCTTGCTCTCGCCCAACCTTGCGGCAATCTGCGCCGCGAAGATGGCGCCGCCGGCCGGGCCGGATTCGACGAGACGCACCGGAAAGCGCCGCGCCGTCTCGATCGAGGTGACGCCGCCGCCGGAGGTGACGAGATAGATGGCGCCGCGGAACTGCTCGACCTGCAAGGCATCGGCCATGCGGGCGAGATAGCCGTCGATCAGCGGTTGCACATAGGCGTTCGCTACCGCGGTAGAGGTGCGCTCATATTCGCGAATTTCCGGACACACCGCCGACGACACGGTCACGGAGATGCCAGGCATCTCCTCGCCCAGGATCGCTGCGGCGCGGCGCTCGTGCTCGGGATTGGCGTAGGAGTGCAGGAAGGCGATCGCGACGCTCTCGACGCCTCGCTCGCGCAATTTTGGCGCGAGCGCGCGCACAGCAATCTCGTCCAGCGGGAGCCGAACGGCACCGTGCGCGTCGATGCGCTCGGGCACGGTAAAGCGCAGGCTGCGCGGCGCCAGCGGCTTCGGCTTGTCGATGCTGAGATCATATTGGTCGTAGCGGCTCTCGGTGCCGATATCGAGCACGTCGCGAAAGCCGTCCGTTGCGATCAGAGCGGTTTTCGCGCCGCGGCGCTCGATGATGGCGTTGGTGGCGAGCGTAGTGCCGTGGATGAAGACGTCGATGTCGCTGATATGCGCACGCGCATCAGTGAGGATGAGGCGCATCCCGTCCAGCACCGCCTGCTCCGGCCGCTGCGGCGTCGTCAGCACCTTGCGCGTCTTGCGCGCCTCGCCCACGTCCAGCACGATGTCGGTGAATGTGCCCCCGATATCGACGGCAAGCCGCACCTCGGCTCCCTCAAGCATTCCAAATTCTCCGCGCTGATCGTCATAACTCAGGGTGAAACTGAGCAATTTTCATACCAGCGAACGTGCCGGTCGAGAAGGCGGTTTTGCGTGGCACCTATGCAGCATTGCCAAGTTGGCTTGGACGACCTCCCTTGCAAATCAGGGCCGGTTGTTCGACCGGCCCTGATGACGACGCTTTGCGGAAGCCACATCGCTCAGGAGCGGCTCGGCAGTGCGCGCATGAATTCGACGAGCGCGGCGCTGACTTCGCCTGGCCGCTCCTGCTGAGTCCAATGGCCGCACCCCGGAAGCATCTGGACCTTTCGCAAGCCGGGAACGAGAGTCTTCAGATTTGCGAGCAACTGGTCCGTTCCGGGGGAAGACAGCAGGAAGTCACGATCGCCCGCCATGTAGAGCGCGGGTATGGTGACCTGAAGGCCTGTCAAGGCACCCGTGATTTCCCAATTGCGATCGAGGTTACGGTAATAGTTTAGCGCGCCGCGAAAGCCGCTTCGTCGAAACTCCTCTCCGTAATGGTCGACGTCGCTTTCGCTGATCCAGGATGGCAACGTTGCCGGCGCACCGGGTCCTTGCAGGAAACCGCCACCCTTCGGGACCATCGCAAGGTTCGTCGGTGTCCCGCCGGCCGCGCGAGCCGCGGCCACGCCGTCGCCGGACGCGCCAAACAGCATGTTGCGAAGGGTCGCGCGCGGATCGCGTCCAAACTCAGCCTCCGCAGGACCCGGCTCCTGGAAATAGAGCTGATAGAATTGCGCAGTCTCGGTGCGTGGCATGAGACTGGTCGGTGGCGCCTTGGCGCGCGGCCGGAACGGGACGCTGAGCGCGGCGATGGCCCTGAAGCGATCAGGGCGCGTGAGAGCCGCCTGCCAGGCAACGCTGGCGCCCCAATCGTGCCCGACGATGACGGCAGTCGGCACGCCCAACGCATCGAGAATGCCGATCATGTCTCCGACGAGATGCAGGATCGTATATTGGTCGATCGCCTGCGGCGCGTCGCTCTTTCCATAACCGCGCATGTCGGGAGCGACGACGCGGAAACCGGCGGCGGCAAGGTCGCCGATCTGATGCCGCCAAGAATACCACGTCTCGGGGAAGCCGTGGACCAGCAGCACCAGAGGCCCTTCACCCTGCTCGGCAATGTTGAGGCGGATTCCGTTGGTTTCGATAATTCGCTGCTTGATCCCAGTCATTCTTTCACCTCGTTCCGAACTTGCCGCAAAAGCGCTTGATGACATTGCGCGGGGCGCCGCCTGCAATGCGAGCGGAGCCAAGGCCGCAGCCAGAAACCGGCGTCTGTCCATGTGCATTCCCCTCGGGCTAGGCCTTCGCAGCAGGCGCAAGCAACTCGGACTGTCGCTCGCGGACGAATTGTTGAAATGTCTTCGGCTGTGCGCCACCGATTTTTTCGATGGTATCCGTCGCAACGAAACGCGCAGCTTCAGCCGGGAGCCGGGCAGCCCGCAGCGATTTCCAGAGCGAGGAGAGGTGCTCGACCGCGTGCGCATTCCAGCCTCGCGACAGGACTTCGCTGCGCCACTCCGCGTCGGTGATTTCCTCGTAGTGGACGTCCCTGTCGAAGACGTGCGCGAACGCCTTGACGATGTCGCCGATGGAATTGACGCTCCCGATGATGGGATAGGCGGATCCCGCGACCTGCTTGGGGCCAACGAGGAGACCCACGGCGACCCGCGCCACGTCTTCAGCCGAGATCAACGGCAGAATGGTGCTCTCGTCACCTAACGGCAGGCGGATTGCACCGCGCTCCGGCAGGTTCGCGCCGACAAGACGAGCCACGTTCTCGTAGAAGACGGTGGCCCGCAAATGCAGCGGGCCGACGCCTGCCCATTCGAAAACCTGTTCGGACAGATAATTCTGCCGCATGCGCGGGGTCGGTGCATCGATCGATGACTGATACATCACGAGATTGACAAGCCGCGAAATACCATGCCGGCGTGCTGCGAAGGCCATTGCCGCGGTTGCTTCTGCCAGTCCGTCCTGGACGGGATAGGCAAAATAGATCGCCGAGACGTCCTTTGCCGCCTGTTCAACGGAGCGGACGTCGAGGAAGTCGCCGACGAAAATCTCTGCGCCGAGCGACTTGAGCCTGTCGGAACGACTGTCGATTTGGCGCACGAGCGCGCGGATCTGATGGCCGCGCCGGAGCAACATTTCGGACACGTGCCGGCCGGTCTGACCTTGGGTGCCCCCTGCGGCGGAGGTCACGAGGATTGTCTCTCTCATCGTCTCGGTCCTTTCCTGTTTCACTACATTCTGGTACGATGCGGTACCACGCGAAACGGATATGGTACCGATTGGTACCAAGTCAAGAGGAAGATTACGTCGATGAGTCCGAAGAAGGAGCCGCCCCAGGAAAACGCCGATGGACTTGAGGCCCGGAAGCGGATCCTGAACGCAGCGCTTTCCGCGTTCATGGAAGGTGGCTACGCGCAGACGAGCACTCTGGAGATCGCGACGCGTGCGCGCGTTTCCAAACGCGAGCTCTACTCGCTGTTCGGCAACAAGGAGGCGATGCTGGTCGCATGCATCACCGAACGCGCCCAGCGGCTCAAGGCACCGGCGGACCTTCCCACGATCCGCAGCAGGGACATGCTGGCAAGAGTGCTTGCCGCGTTTGGGTCGAAGCTATTGACGGAAACGACCGATCCGGTCGTCGTCGCCGTGTTTCGGCTGGCCATATCCGAGGCCGTACATGCACCAAGAGTTGCGCATGCGCTAGATACCGTCGCCCGCAAGCCCATCCGCGATTCACTGCGGATGATCATGGCGGACGCCAGATCAAAAGGTCTTCTTGCCGGTGACCCCGACGCGACGACCGAGAAATTTCTTGGATTGTTGTGGGGAGATCTGATGACGGGCCTACTGCTACAGGCCACCAATCGCCCGAGCACTAACGAGATCGCACGGCGAGCAAGCGAGGCGTCGACCGCGCTCCTGAAGCTCTATCCGAAGTCCGGCTAGCCGTCCATCTTCAGAGCAGGAATGCGAGCGCCGCCTCGCAGCGCTCCTCGACCTTCAGCGTCAGGAGATCGTCGGCCCGGGTGCGGCCGAGATTGACCGCCGCAATCGGAATATTGCGCTGCGCGGCAGCCCGGACAAAGCGGAATCCGGAATAGACCATCAGCGAGGAGCCGACGATCAGCATGGCGTCGGCCTGCGCCAGATGATCCTGCGCCGTGGCGACGATGTCGCGGGGGACGTTCTCGCCGAAGAACACGACGTCAGGCTTGAGGATGCCGCCGCAGGCCTCGCAGGCCGGCACTTCGAAGGACGAAAAATCCTCGTGCTCCAGATCGGCGTCGCCATCAGGTGCATCGGCGGCATCGAGCGTCAGCCAGGCTGCATTCGCGCGACCAAGCGCGTGCTGAAACTCATCGCGCGGCGTCTTGCCACCGCAGCCCATGCAACGGACCAGATCGAGCCGACCATGCAGGTCGATCACCTGGCGGTGGCCGGCGGACTGATGCAGCCGATCGACGTTCTGGGTCAGCAGCATCCCGCACCGGCCATTCGCCTCGAGCCGGGCCAGCGCATGATGCGCATCATTCGGCTTCGCATGGCCGAACCGCCGCCATCCAATCAGACTGCGCGCCCAATAGCGCCGGCGCGTATGCTCGTCCGACATGAAAGCCTGGAAGTTGACCGGTTGGGTCCGCTTCCAATTGCCGTGGCTGTC
The DNA here is from genome assembly GCF_051853035.1 of Bradyrhizobium sp. SPXBL-04. Lineage (NCBI taxonomy): Bacteria > Pseudomonadati > Pseudomonadota > Alphaproteobacteria > Hyphomicrobiales > Nitrobacteraceae > Bradyrhizobium > Bradyrhizobium sp. SPXBL-04. The sequence continues at coordinate 7,774,755 of NZ_CP182472.1, forward strand.
GCGATAGTCGGGAATGCCCGAATTGGTGCTACAGCCGGCGCCGGTCAGCACGAACAGCCGTTCGTGCCGGCCGATGAAATCCTGGAGCGGAGGGTTTGCCCGCGGAGCATTTGTCATGGCGCAGATGTAGTCCGCGCGGGTGGGTTTTGCCAGATCACGACAGTCCGCAGCGCACGGCCGCCCGGATAGGCGGCTATCTCGGGGACCGGCGCCCCGTGCTATCGAGGAGACGAGTTTTCTCTTCTGCTGCAATGCGGGCGGCTTGCTGCAATGTCAGCCGAAATTCGTCCCGCTTCTCGTGCACCGAGGCGATTGCATGCCCGACCGCGACTCCGAGGCCGATCAGTGCGGCTTCGGAAAGTTGCAGGCTTGCCTCGATGGTTTCCGGCACCGCATCGGTTGCGCCGATCGCATAGAGGTGACGGGCATGATCGGCGTCCCGCGCACGTGAGACGATCAGCACGTCCGGCCGCACTGCGCGAATCCGCTCGACGACGGCATCGATCGCTGCTCGCGACTGAATGGTAATGATCACACCAGTCGTCTGCATCAGGCCGCAGGCTTCAAGAAAGCCCGGTTCTGTCGCATCACCAAAATAGACCTTATGACCGTCGCGGCGGTCGCGCGCCACGGCGACTGCTTCGTTATCGATCGCGATGTAGTTCAGGCCGTGGCTCGTCAGCAGCGAGCAGACGACTTTTCCAACGCGGCCGTAGCCGACCACGATGGCCTGCGCCCGGTCGCCGGGCGGCCGAACCGTCAGTTCGGGATCGAGGGTGCGCTCGCTCCCCAGTTTCGCGGCCAATCGTCGTCCGAGCACGCCCAAAAGCGGCGTCAATGCCATCGTCACGGCGGTGATGGCGACGGCAAAGCTCGACACGCGAGGTTCGATCAGGCCGAGCGCCGCCGCCATCCCGATGCTTACGAAAGCGAATTCGCCGACTGGACCCAGCAGGAAGCCGATCTCGATCGCCGACGGCCACGAGAGCCTGAAGAGGCGGCCCAGGATGATGAGTACGATCGCCTTACCCGCCAGAACGCCGATAACGGCGGCCAGCAGCCAACCGGGCTCGCGCATGAACACGCGGAAGTCGATGGCCATACCGACGGTGAAGAAAAAGATGCCTAGCAGCAGGCCCTTGAATGGATCGACGGTGGCCTCAATGGCCTTGCCGTACTCCGTTTCCGCCAGCATCAGTCCTGCAACGAATGCTCCGAGCGCCATCGACAGGCCGGCTTGGTGCGCGGCAAGGCCTGCGCCGACGATGACGAACAAGGTCGCCGCGACGAAGAGCTCCGTCGAATGGGTGCCCGCAACCAGCTGGAACAGCGGACGCATCAGCAGCCGTCCGATCAGAATGAGAAAAGCGACCGCTACTCCGGCCTTCAAGATCGCACTGGAGATGTGCGCCACGACGGAGCCACCGCTGCCTGCGCCAAGCACCGAGACGAGCACCAGAATGGGAATCACTGCAAGGTCCTGAGCCAACAACACCGAGAAGCTGGCGCGCCCCGCAGTGGTCGCAAGCCGTCTCTCGGTGGACAGAAGCTCGAGCACGATCGCCGTCGAGGACAGCGCAAGGCTCGCGCCGAGGATCACGGCTGTATCGGAATCCTGCCCCGCGAGAAGGGTCACGCCGAAAATGATCGCGGACGTCGCCAGCACCTGCAGGCCGCCAAGCCCGAACACCAGGCGTCGCATCGTCACGAGCCGCCTGAAAGACAGTTCGAGCCCGATCAGGAATAGCAGGAACACGACGCCGAGATTGGCGATACCTTCGACGTTCTGCGCGTCCGCCACGGTGAACCAGTACAGGAACGGGAGTTCTCGAACGAGCGAGCCGAGTCCGAGCGGGCCGAGAATGGCGCCGGCACCGAGATAGCCCAGCACCGGATTGATGCCCCAATGGCGGACAATTGGCACCACCACGCCGGCAGTGCCGAGGACCACCAGCGCGTCACTGTAGGCATTGATGTTTATGGTTGTGGTCACGAGCCCATCATGTGTCGGCGCCTGCCAATAGCGACAGCGTCGTCCACGGTCGATAGCACACGGCGCCGCAGACCCCTACCCGGCTCCAATCACCAATTCCCGCGGTGCATCGGTGTCCAGGTAGCCGCGGCGAGATGGCTTGGCTCGCGATAATGATCTGGTCATGCAACCCGGTCGGGCCGCCGCAGATGCGCACGCTTCCAAGTTGACGTTCAGCTCGCCCAATTGTCCCGGAATTCGGGGAACAGCGTCAGGCCTCCGCAGGCATAGATGGTCTGTCCGGTGATGTAGCTCGAATCATCCGAGGCGAGGAAGGCGAACACGGCGGCGATCTCTTCGGGGGTGCCGACGCGGCCGAGCGGAATGTGGGAGGTGACGACGCCGCGCTTCTCGGGATCGCCGGTCCAGGCCGCATTGATCGGCGTATCGATCGCACCGGGACCTACCGCATTGACGCGGATGCCTTGGCCGGCAAATTCGAGCGCCAGCGTCCGCGTCAGGTTGGCCATGCCGCCCTTGCTGATCGAATAAGCGAGATAGCCGGGCTTTGGGATGATCTGGTGGACGCTGGAGCAATTGATGATGCTGCCGCCTCCGCCGCGGGCGACGAAATGCGCGAGCGCCTTCTGGGCGCAAAGCACGGCGCCATTCAGATTGACGTCGATGATGCGGCGATAGGTTTCGACGTCGAGTGCTTCGCTCGGCGATTCCTGCTGGAAGCCGGCATTGTTGACCAGACAGTCGAGGCGCTTCCAGCGCGCCAGGATCGTCTCGAACATCGCGGCGATGTCCTGCTCGTTGCCGATATCGGCCTTGACGATGATGTGATCGAGCCTGCCGTGGCCACGATCGCCCGACGCCGTCCGCGCCAACGCGAGCGTCTCCTCGGCGCTTTGGGGGTGATCGAAATAATTGATGGCGACGGTCGCGCCTTCCTGGGCGAGCCGGATGGCGACAGCGCGGCCGATGCCTTGTGAAGCGCCGGTCACCAGCGCGTATTGGCCGATGAGGCGCGAGGGAAAGGAATTTGAGCGATTGGTTTGTGGCATGAGTTCTCTCCGGGGATGCCTGATCATCGACGGAACCCGTCCTTTGTTCCATCTCTCAACGCATTGCTGTGATTCATTTGGCGTGGCGGGCGACCGTCAAGGTCAGGATCTGGTAGAGGATGATGGCGTCGAAGGTCGCGGTGCCGATTCCGCCGATCGTGAACGCACCGAATTTGAGCGTGAGATCGCCGGCGCCTGCGGTGAGTGCCACCGCGACGGTAATCAGGTTCGCGGGATTTGCGAAGTCGACCTTGTTCTCGACCCAGATCCGTCCCGCCATCGCCGCGATCAACCCGAACAGCACGATCGACAGGCCGCCGATGACGGGGCCGGGGATCGACAGGATGAGTGCGCCGAATTTCGGCGAGAAGCCGAGCAGGATCGACACCGTGGCCGCGAACGCGAACAACAAGGTGGAATAGACCTTCGTCGCCGCCATGACGCCGATGTTCTCGGCATAGGTGGTGACGCCGGTACCGCCGCCGCAGGCCGCCACGATGGTCGCGAGACTGTCGGCAAACAGGGCGCGGCCGAGATAGGCATCGAGACTCCGGCCCGTCATCGCGCCGACGGCCTTGATGTGACCGAGGTTCTCGGCGACGAGAATGATCGCAACCGGCGCGATCAGGAAGATTGCATCGGCATGGAAGCTCGGCGCGGTGAAGTTTGGGAGGCCGAACCACGGCGCGGCCGAAAGTTGCGTGAAGTCGATCGGCTTGCCGAAACCGAGTCCGTTTGCGAACAGCAAGTACAGGAGATATCCGCCGATGGCACCGACAATGATCGGCAAGCGGCGCCATAGGCCCGGCGCCGCGACGGCGACCACGCCGATGATCAGAACGGTCGCAAGCCCGATCCAGGTGTCGAACGTGCCGGTGCTCACAGCCTTCACAGCCACGGGCGCAAGGTTGAGTCCGATTGCGGCGACCACGGCGCCGGTGACCGCCGGCGGCAGCAGCCTTTCGATCCAACCAACGCCCGACCACATCACGATCAGTGCAATCAGGCCGTACAGCACACCGGCTCCGACGATGCCGCCGAGCGCAACTGACAGGTTCGGGTTTGGCCCCTGCCCGGCATAACCGGTGGCAGCGATGACGACGGCGATGAATGCGAAGCTCGAGCCGAGATAGCTCGGCACGCGCCCCGCGACGATGACGAAAAAGATCAGCGTGCCGATGCCGGAGAACAGGACCGCAACATTGGGATCGAACCCCATCAGCAGCGGCGCGACGATCGTTGAGCCCGACATTGCGACGCAATGCTGGAGACCGGAGACAATCGTCTGGCCCCAAGACAGCCGCTCCTCCGGCATGATCACGCCCGAGGTCTTGAGTTTCCAGCGCGGAAAATAGCCTTGCATTTGCTCGTCGGAGCCTGTTGCAGTCGACATGTTTCCCCCGAGTTGCCGTGCAGCGGACGATCTTCGTGCGATCCGACAAAAATGTGATTGTCGCTCCCGCGAAGGCCATCACATGATGCAAATCAAGCAAGATCAATACGTTCCGGGCCTACCATATGACACAAGTCGCGATCCAGCCAGCCGTCCTCCGCCGGCACCAGCCCTGGTACAAGATCCTCTACGTCCAGGTGCTGATCGCGATCGCGCTCGGCGTGCTCATCGGCTACTTCTATCCAAATCTCGGCAAGGCCTTGAAGCCGCTCGGCGACGGTTTCATCGCGCTGATCAAGATGATGATCGCACCGGTGATCTTCTGCACCGTGGTGCACGGCATCTCTTCGATGGGCGATCTCAAGCGCGTCGGCCGCGTCGGGCTGAAATCGCTGATCTATTTCGAGACGGTTTCGACCGTCGCGCTTGCGGTCGGTCTGCTCGTCGGCGAGATTCTCCAGCCCGGGCGCGGCTTCAACATCGATCCCGCCACGATCGATCCGAACTCGGTGGCGACCTACGTCACCAAGGCCAAGGAAGAGGGCATCGTCGCCCATCTGATGGCGATCATACCCGACAGCTATCTGGGCGCCATCGCGCGGGGCGACCTGCTTCAGGTGCTGTTGATCTCGATTCTGTCAGGCTTCGCCATCGCTTTCCTCGGCAAGGCCGGCGAGCCCATTGCGGACGCGATCGACAAGGCCGCAAAAATGTTCTTCGGCATCATCCGCATCATCGTGCGCGTGGCACCGATCGGTGCTTTCGGCGCGATGGCCTTCACCGTCGGCGCCTACGGGCTCGGCTCACTGCTCAACCTCGCCGCCCTGATCGGCACATTCTACCTGACCAGCATCCTGTTCGTGCTGATCGTGCTGGGCGCGATCGCACGGCTCGCCGGTTTCTCGATCCTGCGCTTCATCGCCTACATCAAGGACGAGCTGCTGATCGTGCTCGGCACCTCGTCCTCGGAGACGGTGCTGCCGCAGATGATCCAGAAGATGGAGCATCTCGGTGCCTCGCGCTCGGTGGTCGGCCTCGTCATCCCAACCGGCTACAGCTTCAATCTCGACGGCACCAACATCTACATGACGCTGGCGACGCTGTTCCTGGCGCAGGCCACCAACACCCATCTGACCATCTGGCAGGAGCTTGGCATTTTGGGCATCGCCATGATCACCTCGAAGGGTGCGTCGGGCGTCACCGGCGCCGGCTTCATTACGCTCGCCGCGACGCTCTCGATCGTGCCTGATATCCCGATCCAGTCGATCGCGATCCTGGTCGGTATCGACAAGTTCATGAGCGAATGCCGTGCGCTGACCAATCTGATCGGCAATGGCGTCGCCTGCGTCGTCATCAGCCTCTCCGAAGGCGAGCTCGACCGCGACGCCCTGCACGAGACCATGGCCCATCCGCTGGAGATCGGCGAGGCGCTGGAACCGGGCGGCAGTGCATAGCACGCCGGTTCCGATGCGGTAGTTTCCCGGAATGGAAAAACGGTGAGATACCCGTCACAACAATCGCGTTGGGATCACCGATTGATAGTCAATCTTTCCGCCCGACGCGCTGGGGGCAGGGCGTCGGGCTTTTGAAAATCTCCGCCAGGACTAGCCGCCATATCGGGACGTAAGGCGGGATCAGATGATCCCGCCATTGACGCGAAGCTCCTTGCCGGCAAGTTCGAGCCGACGCGTGATCCCGATCGCCCGCAAGAATGCCTCGTCGTGACTGACGACGAGCAGTGCGCCGTCATAAGCCCTCAGGCCCGCTTCAACGGCTTCGATCGACTCGATGTCGAGATGATTGGTCGGCTCGTCCAGGATCAGCAGGGACGGCGGCTGTGAATCGCCCAGCACGCAAGCAAGGCCCGCGCGAAACATTTGTCCACCGCTCAGGCTTCCCACGATCTGCAAGGCAGCATCGGCGCGAAACATGAAGCGAGCCAGCGCGGCATGGCACGCGTTCGCACCTGCCGTTGGATTGAGGCGACCGAAATTGTCCAGGATGGAGAGCGCAGGATCAAGCAGGCTAACTTTCTGGTCGAACAGCGCGAAGTCGGGCCTGACCCGCACGGTACCCGAAACGGGGCGCAACTCGCCGGCAATGAGTTTCAGCAGCGTTGTCTTGCCGGAGCCGTTCGGCCCGACGACCGCAACGCGCTCCGGCCCGACGATCGCGAGCGAGAGATCGCGCAAGACCGGCTGCTCCGGCTGATAGCCGGCGCTGACGCCGTCGAGCCAAAGCACCTCCCTGCCCGCCGGCAGGCCAGTCGCCGGCAGTTTCACCGACAACGGCTGAAGTATCTCGACGCGCCGGCGCACGGTGTCGACGGCCTCGGCCGCTTCCGCGCGCCGCCGCTCGGCGATTTGCGCGGTCTTGCCGCCGCTGTCTTCGCTGCGATCTTTGCGCGCGCCGGCCAGGATGCGCGGCATGTCGCCCTTGGCACGCTTCTTCCTGCCGCCGCTGTCCTTGCGCGCCTTCCGTTCCGTAGCCTCCTGTGCCTTGCCGTCAATCTCGGACAGGTGCCTCTCAGCATGTGCGAGGTCGTGCCTGACCGCTGCGAGCTCGACGGCCTTCTGCGCGCGAAAACTGCTCCAATTGCCGCCGTATCGGGTTGACCCGAGCGACGTCAGCTCGACGATCGCATCCATCGTTTCGAGCAAGTTCCGGTCGTGGCTGACCACGATCGCGCCGCCGCGCCAGGCGGCGAGGAGCGCGGTCACGGCCTTGCGTCCGTCCTGGTCGAGATTGTTGGTGGGCTCGTCCAGCAGCAGGAAGTCGGGCTCGGCAAACACCAGTGCGGCGAGGCGAACGCGCGTGATCTGGCCGCCGGACAGGCAGCGCAGCTCCGTGTCGGGAGACGGATCGAACCCGAGGCGCGCGAGGGCGGTCTGAAGCCGCGCTTCGAGCGTCCAGTCGATCGTGGCGGTGTCGTCGACCGAGGCGCCGCCCTGCTCCGCACGGCGAAGCAGCTCTAGTGCCAGCCGCGCGCCGAACAGATCGGCCACCGTCGCATCTGCAGGCGGTTGAACGTCCTGGCGCAGCACGCCGATGGTCCCGTTGACAACAATGCGCCCGGACTGCGGAACATGCTCGCCCAAAATCGATGCAAGCAGCGTCGTTTTCCCGACGCCATTGCGGCCGACGAGACCGGTCCGCTCGGCCGCGAATGTCAGATCGATGTTGGAAAGAAGCGAACGGCCGTCAGGCGTGGACAGCGACAGGTTCGACAGGATGATCGAAGCAGGCATGGAATTCCCCGTGAGCAAGGCGGATGGGCTTTGCGGTCGGGGTAAAATCCATGGCTGCGAAGTTCCTGATTGAGAGCTCTCTAACTAGTGCCGCAGAAGCGCAAGATCAAGCCGCAGTTTGGACGACAGCGCGAGGGAAGCGCTGACATCCCTAGTGGTCGGCGCGATCAGCCCTTGAGCGCGGTGACCACCACCTCGATCAGAGCATTGCCGCCGAGGTCGGCGACGCCGACGGTGGCACGGGTCGGCAGATTGTCGCCGAAGAACTCGGTCCAGGCTGCGTCCATCTCCTTCTTCTTGGAGAGATCCGTAACGAAGATCGAGGCGCTGACGATGCGGTTCTTGTCGGTTCCCGCTTCCTTCAGATAGCCGGCGATCTTGCCGAGGATGTTGCGGGTCTGCTCGCCCATCGAGCCCGAGGTGTCGTCGGCGATGGTGCCGCCGAGAAAGACGAAGCCGTTGGCCTCGACGGCGCGGTGCATGATCGGCGTGCGGATGCTGCGGGTGATGCTCATGATGTCCTCTTCTTAAAGCGTGGAAGGAGTTGAGTTCGGCTGAGGGCCACGAAGGAGGTGCGCCCCCTCTCCCGCTTGCGGGGGAGGGCCGGGGTGGGGGTGTCTCCGCATTGGGACTTTCCCCGTGTGGAGAGAGCCCTCACCCGGCGCTTCACGCCGACCTCTCCCGCAAGCGGGAGAGGTTGAGCGAGCTCGGGGCAAACGATCGGATACGACAACTTCTTGTTCCTAGAGCGTGGACGGATGGAAGCGGTCGATGCCGAGATCACTGACGCGGGTCTGGGTGCCGCCGTTGACGATCAGCTCCGCCATCACGGCGCCGGCGCCAGGACCGAGCTGGAAGCCGTGCAGTGAGAAGCCGAACTGGTGATAGAGGCCCTGGTGACGCGAGCTCGGGCCGAACACGGGGATATCGTCCTTCATCTTCGCCTCGATACCGGCCCAGGCCCGCATGATCGTGGCGCTGCGCATCACCGGAAACAGGTCGAACACGGTGCGCGCGCTGACAGCGAGGCTCTTCCAGTCCAGCACCGTCTCGTTGCGGTCCTGATAGGGCGTTGCAAGGTGGCCGCCGCCGATCAGCACGGTGCCGTTGGAGAATTGCTTGAAGGACAATTTGCGGCCGCGCAGGATCACGACGGGATCGATGAAGTGCGGCACGCGCGAGGTGATCATCAGCATCGGCGCGACGGTTTCGACAGGAACGGGCTCGCCGAGGGCAGCGGCAATCTTGCCGGCCCAGGCGCCCGCGGCGTTGACGAGCACCGGTGCGGCATAGGTGTCCGAGCCGACGTCGACATGCCACAGACCGTCATTCCGCCGGATGTTGCCGGCGGCCTCGCCCTCGCGCACCGTCGCGCCAAGCTGCTCGGCCTTGCGCCGGAACGCCGTCGTCGTCTGCGCCGGATTGGCAGCTCCATCGCGACGCGACACGACGCCGCCGGGACAGGTCTCGGCGACCGCGGGCACGAGCCGCCGCAGCTCGGCCGCATCGACCAGCTCTTCATGGGTGAAGCCGAGCGCATTGAGCTCGGCCACACGCGCGCGGCAGACCGCAAGCTCCGCCTCGTTCTCCGCAACCAGCACCTGGCCATGGCTCTCAAAGCTGCAATCGTCGTCGACGAGCTCGGTGATCTTCTCCCAAATCCCCATGGAACGGATCGAGAGCGGAATCTCAGGGATGTGCCGCGCGAGCTGGCGCACGCCGCCGGCGTTGACGCCCGAGGCGTGCCGGCCGGCATAGTCCTTCTCGATCAGCACCGGCTTCATGCCGGCAAGGCACAGATGCAGCGCGGTCGAGCATCCGTGGATGCCGCCGCCGACGACGATTGCATCCACGTTTTTGGTCATCCGCGCACCACCGCCTTGACGTCGGCCTCGCTGTTCGGGACGGCGGCGAGCTCGGCGAGCGTGATCGGCTTCACCGGCGCGCGCAGCCGGTAATAGCCGATCTCCTGCGGCGTCTTCCCGCGAGCCTGCGCCATCAGCTCGGTGACGGTGAGACCACAGAGCCGGCCTTGGCACGGACCCATGCCGGTGCGGCGATAGGCCTTGAGCTGGTTCGGCCCCGTCGCACCGATCGCGACGGAGTCGAGAACGTCCTTTGCGGTGACTTCCTCGCAGCGGCAGACGATGGTGTCGCCTGTGGGAATGCGGAACTGTTGCGGGGGGCGGAACAGCGTATCGAGGAAGACGCGGCCACGTTCGGCCTTGGCAAGATCGGCACGAAGCGCCGCCATCGATGTGAGCGTCGCGGCAGCCGCTGGCGCCAGCGCTTCCACCGCCGCGCGCGCCGCGATGCGACCGCGCACCACGGCGGCATTCGCGCCACCAATGCCGGCGCCATCGCCGGCGATCGCGATGCCGGCGACCGACGAAGCCCCGCTCGCATCGAGCACCGGCGACCAGCACAATTGCAGATCATCCCAGCGATGCTCGATGCCAGCCGACATCGCCAGATTGACGTTGGGCACGACGCCCTGATGCAACAGCAACAGATCCGCAGGAATGGTCTCGCGCTTGCCGGCGGCGACATAGCTCACGCTCGCGAGCTGACCCTCGCCGGACGCAGAGAGCTCCGTCACCCCTGATACGACCTGCACCTTTGCTTTCACCTCGCGCATCATCGACAGTCCCTTGGCGAAATAGGGCGAGGTCAGGAAGGCGAAGGCGTGTGGCAGCGCGGCGAAATAATTGCCGCGCTCGGTGGTGTCCAGGATGCGGTCGATGCGGCCGCCGAGACGCAGGATCTGCGCGGCGAGCAGCCAGAGCAGCGGCCCCTGGCCGGCGATCACCGTGCGTCCGTCAGGCACCAGCGCCGACGACTTCAACATCGTCTGCGCCGCGCCCGCCGTCATCACGCCCGGCAGCGTCCAGCCGGGAATCGGAAACGGCCGCTCCAGCGCGCCCGTCGCGAGGATCACACGCTGCGCCTTGACGAAGGCAGAGGCGCCGCCAATGGAGACCGCGATCTCGAGATTGCGGTCGAGGCTCCAGACCGTCGCGCGATGGATGACCTCGGCGCTGCTGGTGCGCAATGCCTGCACGAGATCGGCACCGGCCCAATAGTCGGCCCCGAGCTGATTGCGCTCCGTGACCGGCGTCGAGGCGATGGCGCGGAACACCTGACCACCCGGACCGATGTTCTCGTCGAGCAGCAGCGTCGACAGGCCGGCTTCAGCAGATGTCGCAGCCGCGGCGAGGCCGGCGGGACCGGCGCCGATCACCACGACGTCGTAGGCTTCGCGTTTGGGAGCCACAGTCATTTTCCGATCTCCCGCTTGCCCTTCTGGATCTCGACCTGCATGCCGTCGGCGACGGGCACGAGACAGCCCTGGCGGTTGCCGACACCGTCGATTGTGACGAGGCAATCGAAGCACACTCCCATCATGCAGTAAGGCAGACGCGGCGCGCCGCTCACCGCGGTCGACCTGCGCACGTCACGGCCGGAGGCCAGCAGCGCCGCGGAGACGGTGTCGCCCTGACGTGCCGCGACGGCGACGCCATCGACGAAGATCTGCACGTTTGGGCGCTTGTCCTGTTCGGATCGTCTAAACATGGGGATGCCTCTTGGCTCCTTCCTTGGATCTCTAATAACCGCTGTTGTTCGCAGCGCCGGCACCGCCAAACCGACTGGCCGAGAACGCGCCGACCAGCTCGGGCTCAAGCGCGCCCTGCGCCACCATGCGCGCGATTTCAAAGGCGTGGTTGGAGGCGAGCGTCACGCCGGAATGACAGCAGGCGACGAAGGCGCCGGGATGCGTCTCCGACTGGTCGTAGATCGGAAAGCCGTCCTGCGGCATGACGCGGATGCCGGCCCAGCTTCTGACGACATTGAGCCGCGACAGGTGCGGGAACATGCGCTGGGCACGATCGGTCATCACGGCGCTGATCGAATGCTTCAGCGTGCGGTCGTCGAGCTCGTCCTCCTTGCTGTCGCCGATCATCACCGTGCCCTCGTCGGTCTGGCGGATCGTGGTCAGCGGATGCGGCAGGAACGGCATGGTGCGCTCGGTCACCACGATCTGACCGCGGGTCGGGCCCATCGGCGCGTAGAGTCCGACCATCGGCGCCAGCGTCTGGTTGGCATTGCCGGCGGCAAGGACGATTTTGGCGGCGCGCAGCTCGCCCTTCGGCGTGGTCAGACGGAATTCGCCGCCGCTCTTGCTGATCGCCGAGACCAGACGCTCCGGAAAATAATCGATGCCGAACGCCCTGAAGCCGGTATGAAAGGCGCGGAACGTACGCAGCGAATTGACGTGGCCGTCGAGCGGGCAATAGCTGCCGCCGGACACTTCCGGGCCGATCAGCGGCAGCGACTTCTTCACGTCGGAAGCGGAGAGCATCTCCATCTTGTAGTCGGCGGCGCCGACCTGGTTGTGCATGCGCTTGACCAGCTCGGCGCGCTGGCCGAATTCGTCCTCGCCGAGCGTGAGGTGGAAGCCGCCGTTCTGCTGAAGCGAGACGTCGAGCCCGGTCTGCTGCTTCAGCTCCGACGCCAGCCGGCCCCACGCCTGCGACGCCTGCACGGTCCAGACCGTATAGACGGGCATGCCGAGCCCCTTGCTCTGCACCCAGACCAGCGCAAAATTCGCGCGCGAGGCGCGCTTGGTGATGTCGCCTTCGTCGAGCACGGCTACGCGATTGCCGAGCCGGCCGAGGCCCCAAGCAATGGCGGAGCCGAGCAAGCCGCCGCCGACGACGGCGACGTCGTATTCAGACTTTTGTTTTGACGCGTTTTCTTTACGCGAACCGGCGTCCACTTCGCTCGAAAACGCTTTAGACATAGATTCTCCTATCGTCCCGTATCGCCCTTGCCGGCGAGCACGCGGTCGAGCCCGTAGAAGCGGTCGAGCAGAATGAGGGCGGTCATGGTGATCGCGATCACGCAGGCCGAGACCGACGTCACCAGCGGATCGATGTTGTCCTGGATATAAAGGAACATGCGCACCGGCAACGTCTCGGTGCCGGGTGCCGCAAGGAAGACGGTCATGGTGAGATCGTCGAAGGACTGGATGAAGGCGAGTGCCCAGCCGCTGATGACGCCGGGCAGGATCAGCGGCAAGGTCACACGGCGGAACAGCGTCCAGCCGCCCGCGCCGAGCGAGACCGCCGCCATCTCAACCGAAAGATCCATGCCGGTTGCGGCCGCGAGAGTCAGCCGCAACGCGAACGGAAACACGATGATGACATGCGCGATGATCAACGCCGCGAAACTGCCGCCCAGACCGGCGGAGGTGAAGAAGCGCAGGAAGGCGATGCCGAGCACGACGTGCGGAATCATCAGCGGCGACAGGAACAGCGCCGCCAGCGCATCGCGGCCGCGGAAGCGGTAGCGCGCGATCGCCAGCGCCGCCGGCACCGCGAACAGCAGCGCCACCAAGGACGACAGCGCCCCGAGGCCGAGGCTGACCCAGAAGGCGTGGATGAATTCGGGGTAGTTCGCGATCGTCCTGAACCAGCGCAGCGAAAAACCGTTGGTCGGCAACGACAGGAAGCCCTCGGGTGTAAACGCGACGAGGCAGACGACCAGGATCGGCGCCACCATGACGATGACGAAGATCGTGTGGAAGATCAGCGCGAGCGGGCCGTTCCGTCTCATCGGAACACCTCCGCATAGCGGCGCTCGACCAGCCCGTTGCTGCCGACCACGATCAGCACCAGCGCCACGAGAAGGAGCGTCGCGACCGCAGCACCGAGTGGCCAGTTCAGCGTGTTGAGGAATTCGTCATAGGCGAGCGTCGCAGCGACCTTGAGCCGGCGGCCGCCGATGATCGCCGGCGTCGCAAAGGCGCTGGCCGATAGCGAGAACACGATGATCGCGCCCGAGAGCACGCCCGGCATGATCTGGGGCATGATGATGCGGCGGATGATGATCGCAGGTGTCGCGCCGAGCGACATTGCGGCATTCTCGATCTGCGGATCGAGCCGCTGCAGCGCCGCCCACACCGACAGCACCATGAACGGCATCATCACATGCGCGAGCGCGATCACCATGCCGGTTTCGGTGAACATGAAGGGAATGGGGGAGCGAATCATCCCGAGCGACATCAAGAGCTTGTTGACGAGCCCATTATTGCCGCCGAACAGCAGCGCCCAGCCGAGCGTCCGCGCCACCACGGAGATCAGCAGCGGGCCGAGGATGATCAGCAGGAAAAGGCTCTTCCAGCGGCCGCTCATGCGGTTGAGGATGTAGGCTTCGGGTGCGCCGAGCACGGCGGTGAGCAGCGTGGTGAGAATAGCGATCCGAAACGTCCGCCAGAACATTTCTGCGTAATAGGGATCGGTCGCGATCTCGTGCCAGTTCTTCAGGATGAAGACCGGCTCGATGCCCTTGTACTGGCCCCAATCGTGGAACGACAGCATCACGGTCATCGCCAGCGGGATCAGCAGCACGCCGACGAACAGCATCAGCGCAGGCGCCGTCAGCGCCCATGGCGCACGCGCGCTGCGTTCCTCGGCGGCCGCGCTCATGCGACGCTCCTCGCGCGCACGCTCATATCCTCCGGCCGCCAGGCGAGATGAACGGCCTCGCCTTCGGTTGGCTGGGCGTTGCCATCATTCTGGCGGATCACAATCGCCGGGCCGCATTCGCTGTCGCACTGGAACAGCCAGTGGTTACCCTGGAAGATGCGGGTGACGATTTTTGCGCTGAGGCCGGCACCGCCAAAACCGATGCGCTCGGGGCGGATGCTGATGGTCACCGGGCCATTGGGGCCGGCCGGTGCCGGCGCACTCCAGGAGCCCGCAGTCAGCCGCGCCGGTGTGGCCGTTCGATCGATCGATGCTGCAAAGTCGTTGGTCTTGCCGAGGAACTGCGAGACGAAGGCCGACGCCGGCTTCTCATAGGTCTCCTGCGGCGTGCCGATCTGCTCGATGCGGCCCTGGCTCATCACCACGATGCGGTCGGACAGCGACATCGCCTCATTCTGATCGTGAGTGACCAGGATCGTGGTGGTGCCGATGGTGCGCTGGATCTGGCGCAGCTCGATCTGCATCTCCTCGCGCAGCTTTGCGTCGAGATTGGACAGCGGTTCGTCGAGCAACAGCACGCTCGGCTTGATCACCAGCGCACGGGCCAACGCTACGCGCTGCTGCTGGCCGCCGGACATCCGGCGCGGGTGACGGTCCTCGTAACCGGCAAGGCCGACCATCGCGAGCGCGGCACGGACGCGCTCGGCTCGCTCAGCGCGCGGCACGTTGCGCATCTCCAGACCAAATGCGACGTTTTCCGCCGCGGTCATGTGCGGAAACAGCGCGTAGCTCTGAAACACGATGCCGAGCCCGCGCTTGGCCGGATGAATCGCGGTCAGATCCTTGTCCTCCAGGCGGATCGCGCCGCGCGTGGGATCAAGGAAGCCCGCGATCATCTGCAACGTCGTGGTCTTGCCGCAGCCGGACGGGCCAAGGAAGGAGATGAACTCCCCCTTCCCCACCGACAGACTGAAGTTGTCGACCACAGTCTGCGTGCCGAATTGTTTGGCGACCCGATCGAGCTCGAGATAGGCCATGCGCGGTCTCCGCTGTGACGATCAGATCAGCGCTCGACCTCGCGGTTCCAGCGCTTGGTCCACTCCTCGCGCTTCTCGTTGATGACGGTCCAGTCCGGATTATAGAGCTTGGCCGCGCGCTCGCCGATCGGCGCCATCTTGCCGAGCTCGGGCGGGATCACCAGCGATTTCAGCACCGGGCCGTAGCCGTAGTCCTTCAGCATCACGAGCTGGATCTTGGGATCGAGCAGCATCTTGACGAAGCTCGCGGCCAGCGGCGAAGCGTTGGGCTTGTTGATCGGACAGGCCGTCGTCAGCAGCGTCGCGGCACCTTCCTTCGGATAGACGAAGTCGACGGGGAAGCCGGTGTTGGCAAAGCTCTGCACCCGGCCGGTGCCCCACACCGCGATCACGGCCTGGCCGGACTGGAACAGCTCGGTCATCTTGCCGGGCGACGGCTCATAGGCGAGCACGTTCGGATTGATCTGCTCCTTGAAGATCTTGAAGCCGGAATCGACGTTGGTCTCGCCGCCGCCGTTCATCTTCGACAGCATCACCAGCGCTTCGAGGCCATAGGTGTTGTTGATCGGCGGGATCACGAGCTGCTTGGCGTATTTGGTGTCCTTCAGGTCGTTCCACGAGGTCGGCGCCGCCCAGCCTTTCTCCTTGAACACCTTGGTGTTGTACATCAGGCCGGTCGCGACGATGCCGATCGCAACCGCACGATCGTCCTTGAAGCGCGCGGTGTCGTAGAGATCGGCGGGCAGGCCCTCGAGCTTGCCGCAGAAGCCGAGCTGGATCGCCTGGTACATCGGGCCGTCGTCGACGATCGCGACATCGATCTGCTGATTGCCCTTCTGCGCCTGGAGCTTTGCCAGCGTGTCGGTGGAATTACCGGCGACGTATTCGACCTTGACGCCGTTTTCCTTCTCGAAAGTCGGGATCACCTCGTCGCGGATCGTCTTCTCGAACGAGCCGCCGTAGCCGGCGACGTAGAGCGTCTTTTGCTGGGCCAAGGCGGCCGACGAGGCGGCCATGAGCGCCACGATGCTGAGCGAAGTCAGAAGGCGAGAAGTCTTCATGTGGACCGATCTCCATACCGGAATGAGGTGACGTGCCGACAAGTCTCCGGCCGAAGCGCCTTCCGCATTTCCTTCCGCGCAAATCCCTCTCCGATCAGGGCTCCGGCCCCTGCTCGGCGGGTTTTGGCGCGATCTGGAGGTTTGAACCCCTCCAATCTGCCGAAAAAGCGGGCTGGCTCCAGCTCTGATGAAAAAGATCGCAGACGTATACTTCCATCGTCCAATGAATAATGGCACCCTCTGCATGCAAAAATGTTATGAATGGATTGCGGGATGGCGCGGATCAATTCGCGGCAGGTGGAGGCCTTCCGCGCGACGATGCTGACCGGCAGCGTCACCGAGGCAGCGAAGCTGATGGTGGTGACGCAGCCCGCCGTCAGCCGCTTGCTGCGCGACTTCCAGGCGCTGTTGAAGATGGAGCTGTTCGAACGACGTGGCACCGGCCTCGTGCCGACCGCGGCGGCGATGGCGCTTTACACGGAAGTCGAGCGCTCGTTCGTCGGTCTCGAACGCATCACCGCGGCCGCCGAAGAAATCCGCGGTCGCCGCACCGGCTCGCTGCGCATCGCCGCGCTGCCGGCATTGGCAAACGGCTATTTGCCGCGGCTCGCCGGACACTTTTTGAAGGAGCGGCCCAACCTCAACCTCGCTTTCTTCGGCGTGATCTCGCCGATCGTGGTCGACTGGGTGCTGAACAACCAGTGCGACATCGGCTTTGCCGAGGTGCCGATCGCGCATTCCGGCCTGCCAAGCCTGCGACTGCCGGCGCTGGCGCGTGTCGCGGTGCTGCCGACCGGGCACCATTTGACGGAGAAAGAAGTGCTGCAGCCGCGCGATTTCGAGGGCGAGACGTTCATCTCGCTGTCGGCGGGATCGTCGAGCCGGCACCTCGTCGACCAAGCCTTCCACCGCCACGATGTCCGCCGTGTGCTCCGCGTCGAGACCACGCTGTCGGAGATCATGTGCGGCATGGTGTCATCGGGACTTGGGGTGTCGATCTGCGATCCCTTCACCGCGCAGGAATTTGCCACGCGCGGCGTCGTCGTACGCCGCTTCCTGCCGCGCATCGACTTTGAGTTCTCGGCCGTCTTCCCGGCGCAGCGCAGCCCCTCGCCGGTGGCATTGGATCTGGTCGAGACCATGCGCAAGGCGCTCACCGAGCTCGAAGACCAGTCCGCAAACGGTTTTGCGCCCGGTTGACTTGGACGTCGTGCAGGTCCTGCTGTATCTTCCCTGTCTCCGCAGGGCAGCACATGGCACGCATCACCATCATCGAGACCGGGCTCGTTCCTCAAAAGCATCGCGAGCGCCACGGCTCGTTTCCGGACATGTTCGAGCGCATGATCCGCGCCGAGGACCCGACGGCGACAGTCGACATCGTCAGCATTCCGAATGGTGATGCGCTGCCCGATCCGCGCGGCTTGGAGGCCGTGCTGATCACCGGCGCGGCGGCCGGGGTCTATGACGGGCTCGACTGGATCGCACCGCTGGAAGATTTCGTGCGCACGGCTTACGCCAACAAGACGCCGATGGTCGGCGTCTGCTTCGGCCATCAGCTGATCGCGCAGGCGCTCGGCGGCACCGTGCGCAAGTCGGAGAAGGGCTGGGGCATCGGCCGTCACGTCTATCAGGTGCTGCCGGAGAACGGCGTGGTCGACGGCGAGGCGGTCGCGATCGCCGCCTCGCACCAGGACCAGGTGATCGAACCGCCGAACGATGCGCTGACGATCCTCTCGTCGGAATTCACCCCGCATGCCGGCTTGCTCTACGCCAACGGCACCACGCTGACCGTACAACCGCATCCGGAATTCGACGTGGAATTCGCGCAAGTCTGCTGCGATCTACGCGACGGCAAGGCACCGGATGATGTCGTCGCCACGGCGAGGGAGTCGCTGGCGCAGCCGATGGACAACGCGACGCTCGGCGGCGCGATTACGAGGTTCTTGGCGCGGCGGTGATTCACCTCGCCCCGCTTGCGGGGAGAGGTGGATTTCTTTGGCGCGCAATTGCGCGCCTGAGCAATCCGGGTGAGGGGGATTCTCCGCGAGTCCGTCTGCCATCGAATTTGCTGAAGCAGCCCCTCACCCCAACCCTCTCCCCGTAAGAACGGGGAGAGGGAGAGAAAGCACCTCAGAACGGATCGCTTCCAAGCCCCGGCACATCGGCCGGCCGCGGCCCCGGCGCGGCCCAGTGAAAGCGGCGGTCCTTCTCCGCGATCGCGATGTCGTTGATCGACGCCTCGCGGCGTTTCATCAGGCCGTGCTCGTCGAACTCCCACTGCTCGTTGCCGTAGGAGCGATACCACTGGCCGCCGGCATCGTGCCATTCGTACTGGAAGCGCACCGCGATGCGGTTGCCGTCGAAGGCCCAGAGGTCTTTGATCAAGCGATAGTCCTGCTCCTTCTCCCATTTGCGGGTGAGGAAGGCGACGATGGCCTCGCGGCCCTGAAAAACCTCCGAGCGATTGCGCCAGTGGCTGTCCTCGGTGTAGGCGAGCGCGACGCGCGCCGGATCGCGCGAATTCCAGGCGTCCTCGGCCATGCGCGCTTTTTGCGCGGCAGTTTCTCTCGTGAAAGGCGGAAGCGGCGGGCGCGACATAATGGCCTCATCGGTTGGTTGGGGCCGCAATCTATCGCTGCAATTGGCGGAGTCGATAGGCCATTACAAATCGGGCGATCACGAAATCAGATCGGCCTTCATCAAGGTCCGGATCGATTTCGGAATCGGTTGCGCGCGGCCGCCGCTGATGAAGGCGACGCGCACCTCCGCTTTCACCAGCACGTCCTCACCACGCCTCACCTCCTGCCCCAGCATGATCGAGGCGCCCTTGACCGCGATCGGCCAGGTCACGACGTCGAGCACGTCGTCCATCCGCGCGGGCTTCAAAAAGTCCAGATGCATCGAGCGCACCACGAAGGCGAAGCCGGCGCCTTCCGTCTCCACCTGCTCGAACAGCGCCTGCTGCTCGGCGCCCATCAGCCGCAGGTGATTGGTGCGGCCGCGCTCCATGTAGCGCAGATAATTGGCGTGATAGACGATGCCCGAGAAATCCGTGTCCTCGTAATAGACACGGACCTGCATGTGGTGGCGGCCGTCGCGGATCTCGCCGTCGAGATGAGCTGTCACGTCGCGAGCCTCTTCGCTTCTCTGTAACCCGCCCGTTTTGCGCAAAAACAGGCGGTCGCGCAAGCGTGGCTAGGACACAACCGGTGCGGTTCGCCCCAGCGTCACCTCGACGATCTCAGGCGGCACGCCGACGCGGAGCGGCATGATGCTGCAACCGAGGCCGCCGGAGATGATGACGTCACATTTCAGCCGGACATGGCCATAGGCGAGCCGGATGCCATGCTGCGGCGGAACCGCCGGCGACCAACCGAGCAGGCGGACCTGGCCGCCATGGGTGTGGCCGGACAGTTGCAGCGCGACGCGCGCGGGCACACGCGGCGCGATGTTGGGTTCATGCGCGAGCAGGATGATGGGCGCGTCGTCCGTGACCTTGGCGAGCGTCGCGTTGAGATCGTCGACACCGAAGTGCACCATGCTGCGGAAGCGTCGCGCCGGCAGGAAGGCGAGCTGATCGCCGAGACCGGCGAGCCAGAACGGTCGGCCGTCCTTGGTGAGGCGCACGACATCGTTCTCGTAGACGGGGATGCCGGCTGCTTCCAATGCGCGATGCGCGATGGTCGGGCCAAGTCCGGCCCGCTGCACGGTCTTGTCGTCCCAATAATCGTGGTTGCCCATGACGGCATGGACGCCGAGCGGCGCCTTGAGGCCGGCCAGCACTCTGGCCCATTCGCTCGACGGGATGATACGCGTGACCTGGTGCAGGCCGGCGACATAGTCGCCGAGCAGCACGATGATATCAGCCTTCAGCGCGTTGGTGCGGTCGACGACGGCCTCGATCCGGTCCAGCGGCATCCAGGGATCGCAGGCATGGATGTCGGCGATGACAGCGATCTTCAGCGGAAGATCCGCCGGCCACTGCCGCGGCATCGGATGATAGCGGGTAACGCGAAGCCGCAGCATCGGCTCGACGCCGACACCATAGGCCGCAGTCGAGGCGCCGAAGGCGGACAGGGCGCCAATGGAACGGATCAGATGACGGCGAGTGATCATGGACGCTCGATGGTGATGCTGCTTCTCGATGCAACCCGATTGAAGCGGAATTGGGGTGCGTTCGTGCAGACCGTCTGCATCCTGGTGCAGACGCCTGCACAGAAATTACCAGCGGCTCTCGCCAATCAGCGCATCCAGCCGCGTCCTCACATCGTCGGGCGCGCGGTAATACCAGACGCCGCCGAGCAGATCGCGAAAACGTTCATTGACACACGCCTCACGCTCGATCCGATCGATCGTCCCGGCGCTGATCACGTTTTCGAGGGGACCCGCGGCCAGCAGGGATAGCAGCACCGGATTGGCTTCGATCTTCAGGATCTCCAGGATGAGGTCGACCCGATCGCGGCGCGGCTCGAGCAATCCGGTGTCGTTCGTCGGCCCCATTGCTTCCCACTCCAATCCGTGTGCATGAGCGGCGATGCCGTTCGCCGCGCGTTCGGATTAGTGATGGGATTGAACCGGTGGTTCACCGTCTCAGGCAGTCAGTCGTCCTCGGCCTGGTCGGTGCCGAACAAGCCGAACTGGGCCGCATCGCGCGAGGGTTCGGCAAGACCGAGATGGCGGAAGGCGTGCGAGGTGAGCAGACGGCCGCGCGGGGTGCGCTGGAGATAGCCGCATTGGATCAGATAGGGCTCGATGATGTCCTCGATCGCATCGCGCGGCTCGGACAGTGCGGCGGCCATGGTCTCGACGCCGACCGGTCCGCCGCCATAGTTGAGCGCGATGGTCGTGAGGTAGCGGCGGTCCATGGCATCGAGGCCCGCGGCGTCGACTTCGAGCGCGCTGAGTGCGTGGTCGGCGATCTTGCGGTCGATCTTGTCGGCATCGGCTGCCGAAGCGAAATCGCGCACCCGGCGGAGCAGACGGCCCGCGATACGCGGCGTGCCGCGGGCGCGGCGCGCGATCTCGTTGGCGCCGTCCGCGCTCATGCCGACATTGAGCACACGCGCGCCGCGGCTGACGATGCTCTCGAGTTCTTCAATGGTGTAGAAATTGAGCCGGACCGGAATGCCGAAGCGGTCGCGCAGCGGATTCGTCAGCAGGCCTGCGCGCGTGGTGGCGCCAACGAGGGTGAATTTCGACAGCTCGATCTTCACCGAGCGCGCGGCCGGCCCTTCGCCGATGATGAGGTCGAGCTGAAAGTCCTCCATCGCGGGATAGAGCACTTCCTCCACCGCGGGGCTCAGACGATGAATCTCGTCGATGAAGAGCACATCGCGCTCTTCGAGATTGGTGAGCAGCGCGGCGAGATCGCCGGCCTTGGCGATCACGGGGCCGCTGGTCGCGCGGAAGCCGACGCCGAGCTCCTTGGCCACGATCTGCGCCAGCGTGGTCTTGCCGAGGCCGGGGGGACCTACGAACAGCACGTGATCCAGCGCCTCGCCGCGCTTGCGCGCCGCTTCGATGAAGATCGAGAGATTCTTGCGCGCCTGCTGCTGGCCGACGAAGTCGGACAGCGACTGCGGCCGCAGCGCGGTGTCGCCGACATCGTCGCTGCGGCGCTCGGGCGAGACCATGCGGTTGGCCTTGGGGTCGCTCACTTCGCGAGCTCCTTCAGGCCGAGGCGAATGAGCTGCGCCGTCTCAGCGCCTTCACCGGCACTGCGTGACGCGGACGCAATCGCCGCAGCCGCCTGCGGCTGACCGTAGCCGAGATTGACCAGCGCCGAGATCGCATCCGCCACGGGCCGCGGCGCGCGCTGGTCATCGACGGCGCCGGCGAGATGCACCACGGCAGGATCGACATTGGCGAAAGCCGGCGCCTTGTCCTTCAACTCGGTGACGATGCGCTCGGCGACCTTGGGGCCAACGCCCGGCGTGCGGGATACGGCGGCCTTGTCGCGCAGCGCAATGGCATTGGCGAGGTCGGCTGGCGCCAGCGTGCCGAGCACGGCCAGCGAGACCTTGGCGCCGACGCCCTGCACGGTCTGAAGCAGGCGAAACCATTCGCGCTCCTGGTCGGTGCGGAAGCCGAACAGTTTGATCTGATCTTCGCGGACATAGGTCTCGATCGACAGTACGGCCGCTTCGCCCGGCGACGGCAGATGCTGCAGCGTGCGCGACGAGCAGTGCACCTGATAGCCCACGCCGCCGACGTCGAGGATGACGAAATCCTCGCCGTAGGAATCGATCAGGCCCTTGAGCTTGCCGATCATATCCCCACCACCTTCAGCCTGAGCGCGGTGCTCTGGCGGTGATGGGCATGGGTGATGGCGATGGCGAGCGCGTCGGCGGCGTCCGCGGACGGCGGTTCGGCTTTCGGCAGCAATATCTTCAGCATCATCGCGATCTGTTGCTTGTCGGCGTGACCGGCGCCGACCACCGTCTTCTTGACCTGGTTCGGCGCATATTCGGCGACACTGATGCCGAACATCGCCGGCGCCAACATGGCAACGCCGCGGGCCTGGCCGAGCTTTAGCGTCGCGACGCCGTCCTTATTCACAAAAGTCTGCTCGACCGCGGCCTCCATCGGCTTGTGATCGGACAGCACGGAAGCGAGCCCTTCATGGATCGCGAGCAGCCGGCTCGACAGCGGCAAATCGTCCGGCGGTTCCACCGAACCGCAGGCGACGTAGATCAAACGATTGCCTTCAGCCTCGATCACGCCCCAGCCGGTGCGGCGCAGGCCGGGGTCGATGCCGATGATGCGAACGGGGCTACGAATCGGGAGCGCAGTCATGCGCCAGTGATAGCGGCTGGCCGCTGGAAGCGAAACAGAAACAGAACGGAAGTAACAGGGGAAAGCCGGTCTGGTGCCCCGGGCGCGACGCAGCGCAAAGCGGTGCGGCGCTGAACGGGGGCCCATTTAGCCATCGATGCCTAGAGAATGATGGGTCCCGGCTCTGCGCAGCAGCGTTTCACGCTGCAGCGCGTCCGGGACACGAGAGTGCCCTACCCACCCATCTTCGCCATCAGCGCGTCCGACACCTCGAAATTGGCGTAGACGTTCTGGACGTCGTCGTGCTCGTTCAGCAGGTCCATCAACTTGAGCAGCTTCTCGCCGGTCTCGTCGTCGACCGCAACCGTGTTCTGCGGCTTCCAGATCAGCGCGGCCTTGCGCGGCTCGCCGAACTTGGCTTCCAGCGCCTTGGCGACGTCGCGATAGCCTTCGGTCGAGGCATAGATCTCGTGGCCGCCCTCGCCGGAAACGACGTCGTCGGCGCCGGCCTCGATCGCGGCGTCCAGCACGGCGTCGTCGGAGGCGACGCTGCGGTCGTACTCGATGATTCCGGTGCGGTCGAACATGAACGAGACCGAGCCGGTTTCGCCGAGATTGCCGCCGGACTTGGTGAAGAAGGAGCGGATGTCGGAAGCGGCGCGGTTGCGGTTGTCGGTCAGCGCTTCGACGATGACGGCGACGCCACCGGGGCCGTAGCCCTCGTAGCGGATTTCGTCATAGTTCTCGCCGTCGCTGCCGAGCGCCTTCTTGATGGCGCGCTCGATATTGTCCTTCGGCATGTTCTCCTGGCGCGCGGCGATCACGGCGGCGCGCAGGCGCGGGTTCATGGCGGGGTCAGGAGTGCCGAGCTTGGCCGCGACGGTGATTTCCCGCGCCAGCTTGCCGAACAGCTTCGACTTCTGGGCATCCTGCCGCCCCTTGCGGTGCATGATGTTCTTGAATTGGGAATGTCCGGCCATGCGTGGTCTCTTGAATGGTCTTTGGAATCGTTCGCCGATGGGGTGGGGAGCGCGGCCTTATAGGCCGCCAACCCACCGGAATCAAAGGGCTCTGGTACTTTAAGGTAGCACTGTAGAGGTAGCCACCGTAATGGTCCGTGCCTAGAGGTCGGGCATTGTTAACCCTGATTTCATTTCAGCCTGCGAAAATAGCGTCCGCCCGTTCCCCGACAAGAGAGACGTGATGGCGTTCGGACTATTTCGGAAGCGTCTGCCGGAGATGGCTGCGCCGGCGGCAGCTCCGCAGCCGGTGGCCAATTTCGAGCCCGTCCCCGCCACGGACGGCGATTCCGCCAGGGAGATCCTGGAATTGCTGGAACTCGAGCTGGGCGCCATGATCCGCCAGCTCGAGCGCGCCGCCAATTCGGTGGCCGGCGGCGCCGAGGCGACCGCCGCAACCCTTGCCGCCATTCGCGACCGCACCGACGCCCTGACCGGCCGCACCAACGCGGCGCAGTCGACCGCCTCCACCTTCGCCCATGCCGCCGACAAGTTCACGCAGTCCGCGCTGGGGATCGGGGCGCAGGTCCGCGAGGCCGGCAAGCTCGCCGACGAGGCCAGCGCCGCCGCGCAGGAAGCCCGCGCCAACGTCGATCGCTTGCGCGAATCCTCCGCCGCCATCGGCAATGTCGTCAATCTGATCGCGCAGATCGCGCGGCAGACGACGCTGCTCGCGCTCAACTCGACCATCGAGGCCGCTCGTGCCGGCGCTGCGGGAAAAGGCTTCGCGGTCGTCGCCACCGAGGTCAAGGCCCTCGCGGTGCAGACCCAGAGCGCGACCGAAGAGATCACCCGGAAGATCGACGCGCTCCAGCGCGACGCCGCCGGCTCCGCGGATGCGGTGCATCGCATCTCGCAGGCGATCGAGGCGATCCGCCCGGTATTCGCGACCGTCAATGGCGCGGTCGCCGAGCAGAACGCCACCACCAGCGAAGTCTCCGGCAATGCGACAAGCGCGTCGGAATTCATCGTCTCGGTCGGCGAGAGCGCGGCCGAGATCGATGCCGCGACCAAGGCGGCCGAGACCCATGGCGAGAATGTCGCCAGCGCCGGCCGCGCCGTCACCACTTTCGCGCAGAAGCTGAAATCGCGCTGCGCCGTGCTGCTCCGCCAGAGCGAGCACGACGACCGCCGCAAGACCGAGCGCTTGCCCTGCCATCTCAAGTTCGAAACCGCGCGCGGCGTGATGCCGGTCTATGAAATCGCGATGGACGGCGTGCTGATCGGCGGCGCAGACGCAGGCCGGCTTGCGCCGCAAGCGCTGATCGAAGGCAGCCTCGAACACGTCGGCGCCTGCCGCCTGCGCGTGGTCGAGCAATCCAAGGCCGGCGCCCGCGCGCAATTCGTCAATCCCAATACCGAGCTCCGCGAGAAGATCGAAGACAGGCTGTGGTCGATCCATGAGGAGAACACGGAGTTCGTCACCCGCGCCATGGAAGCCGGCAACGCGCTGACCGGGATATTCGAGCAGGCGGTCGCGCGCGGCGAGGTCAGGATCGACGACCTCTTCGACACCGATTATGTGGAAATTGCCGGCACCAATCCGCAGCAATATCGCACGAAGTATCTCGACTGGGCCGACCGGGCGCTGCCTCCGTTCCAGGAAGCCTTTCTGGCGAAGGAGCCGCGCATGGCGTTCTGCGCCATGGTCGACCGCAACGGCTTCCTGCCGGTACACAACAAGATCTATTCGCATCCGCAGCGGCCGGGCGATGTCGCCTGGAACACTGCCAACAGCCGCAACCGGCGGATATTCAACGATCCGGCCGGATTGGCCGCGGCACGCAACCTGCGCTCGTACCTGGTCCAAAGCTATGCGCGCGACATGGGCAACGGGAACACGGTCATGATGCGGGAGATCGACGTCCCGATCCGCGTGCAGGGCCGGCACTGGGGTGGATTCCGCACCGCTTACAAGCTCTAGCAGGCTGTTGAAGAAGTCTCTGGCAGGATGGCAGTGGACGTGATTCTCTCGATAGTTGAATCGGGAGGCCATGATGCGGGGATCGGACGAGCGGTCTGGATCGCTCTTCAGTTACGTGGATCTTGAAGCGCGGGTTCGCCCGGATCACGCCTTACGGAAGATCCGGGAGATTGTGAACGCTGCGCTGGACGATCTATCGAAGGCATTTGCGGGGCTTTACACGGACTTTGGCCGACCCTCGATTGCACCGGAGAGGCTGCTTCGGGCGATGTTGTTGCAGGCGTTCTATGGCATCCGCTCGGAACGACAATTGATGGAGCGGCTGGAGTTCGAGCTGTTGTTCCGCTGGTTTGTCGGTCTTGGCGTGGACGATCCGGTGTGGGACCACTCGACCTTTTCCAAGAACCGCGACCGGCTGCTAGAGGGTGAGATCGCCGCTAAGTTCCTCTCCGCGGTAATGGCTCAGCCGAAAGTGAAGCGGCTATTGTCGAGCGACCACTTCTCGGTGGACGGCACGCTGATTGAGGCGTGGGCTTCGATCAAGAGCTTCCGCAGAAGGGATGGAGGCGACAACGACAGTGGGGGGCCGGGACGTAACGCTGAGCGCAGCTTCCACAAGGAGAAGCGTTCAAACAAGACGCACCAAAGCACCACCGATCCGGAGGCTCGGCTGTACAAGAAGGGCGATGGGCAGCCGGCCAAGCTCTGCTACATGGGGCATGCTCTGATGGAAAATCGCCATGGTTTGGCGGTCGGCGGCATTGTCAGCCAGGCCACCGGTACGGCCGAACGAGAGACAGCGCTGGCGTTGATTGATAATTGCCATCCCAGAGGCCGGCGGGTCACGCTCGGCGCGGACAAGGCTTATGACGTTACGCAGTTCGTGCACGACTTGAGAGAACGATCGGTGACGCCGCACATCGCAATCGACGGACACCTCAGCAAGACAGGCGTCCCGCGCAAGACGGCGGTCGATGCCCGCTCCACCCGCCATGCCGGCTACGAGATCAGCCAACGCTGCCGCAAGCGGATTGAGGAAGTGTTCGGATGGATCAAGAGTTCCGCCGGTCTGGCCAAGGTAAAGCTGCGAGGGCGCGAGCGTGTGGACGCCGTCTTTACGTTGGCGCTTGCCGCCTACAATCTGATCCGCCTGCCCAAGCTGCTGGCGGTGCAGCTATGAGCGTGCGGGGCAAATGGCGCGTCGTGGAAACGCCCGATCACGACATGGCCGGGTCGGGCTCTTACATCCTGTTCACAAACGACGGTGGCGAGTTCGCCCTGGATTGTCTCACCGGGGCAATATACGGCCGTTGCGAAGGCGATGCCGTCGAGTTCACATGGGATGGCAACGACGAGATGGAGCCCGCAAAAGGCCGTGGTTGGGCAGAAGAGCTCGCCGATGGCTCGCTCGAAGGTAAGATATGCCTCGAAGGCGGCGACGACATTCCTTTTATCGCCCGCCGATTGGCTACTTCTTCAACAGCCTGCTAGAGCATAATCGGAAAAGTTGTGCAGCGGTCTTTCTACAAGACCATGCTCCAACCAAAGAATTAAGGCGAATTGGCCCTCGTGCACGCTCAGGCAAGACGGCGGCGGCGAATCATCCCTTAAGTCATCATTGGAATGGGAATGCCGCCGCGAGCCGGCGAACGGCTCTGACTGGAGGATTCATCGAACATGTCCGTCGCTCAAGTTGCAGTCATGGACACCGGCTCCAACCGGACGCTGGCCGAACGACTGATCGACCAGCTCGCCGATCGCATCGGCGGCCTCGGCGTGGAGCTCGCCGACATCGCCGGCAACGTCCAGGAAGTCGCAAACCGCGTCGCGAACCAGTCGGAACGGTTCCACCACCTCCAGAAGACGGCCGAGACGATGGTCTCGGCCAACCACGACATCGCCAATGCATCACAGGCAGTGCAAACGACCACGTCTGCCGCAGTCGGCGAGATCGCGCAGTCGCGCAGCGCAGTCGACACCGCGGTCAGCCACATTTCCGAGCTCGTCGCCGCGGTGGAGCGCATCGAAGCGCGCTTGAGCGCCGTCGGCTCGGCGCTGGCGCAGGTGGCAAAGGTATCAGGCTCGATCGAGGCGATCGCGAAGCAGACCAATCTGCTTGCGCTGAACGCCACGATCGAAGCGGCGCGCGCCGGCAATGCCGGCCGCGGCTTCGCCGTGGTCGCGAGCGAAGTGAAGAACCTCGCGGAAGCCACCCGCCAGGCCACGCATCAGATCTCCGACACCGTGCGCGATCTCGACGGCCAGATCGAAGGCCTGATCGGCGAGAGCAGCGACGCCTCGCAGCGCGCCAAGACCGCAGGCGAAGGTGCCCAACAGATCTCCGGCATCATCTCACGCGTCCAGCAGGGCTTTGCCTCCGTGGAAGCGGAGATCGACAGCGTCACACGCGCGGCGACCTCCAACCTCGGACATTGCGACACCGTCATCAGCGAGCTCAACGAGCTCGCCAAGGGCGTCGATCTGTCCTCGCGCGATCTCAAGAACGCCGACGAGCGGGTGGCAAAGCTGCTCGACACCTCCGAGGGCCTGATCGCGCTGATCGCCGACAGCGGCGTGGAGACGTCGGACGCACCGCTGATCCGCGTCGTCGTCGAGACCGCCAAGCGAATCTCCGCCGAGTTCGAAGCGGCGATCGATCGCGGCGATATCACGCTCGACCAGCTCATGGATGAGACGTACCGCGAAATTCCCGGCACCGATCCGAAACAATACCTCACCAAATACGTCGAGTTCACCGATCGCGTGCTGCCCGCGATCCAGGACCCGATTCAGAAATCCGATCCCCGCATCGTGTTCTGCGTCGCCTGGGCCAAGGGCGGCTATCTGCCGACCCATAATCCGAACTACCGTCTGCCGCAGGGCAAGGACCCGGTCTGGAATAACGCCAATTGCCGCAATCGCCGCCTGTTCACCGATCGCGCGGTGAAGAAGGTCGCGGCGAACACCAAGCCGTTCCTGCTCCAGACCTACCGCCGCGACATGGGCGGCGGGCAGTTCGTGCTGATGAAGGATCTGTCCTCGCCGATCATGGTCCGCGGCAAGCACTGGGGCGCCGTCAGGATGGGTTTTCGCCAGAGCTGACGGCCCGCGAGGCGCCTTGCGCGACGGCGCTCCGGCGCCCTCGAATCAAAAACTGAAAAACAACCCCATGCACAGTAGCCGGGGCGTGCGAAATCAAAGGCTTACGCGAGCAGGCCCGAACAAGCGGCGACGCGGTTGACGCGTCGGGCAAAACAGGGGCATAATGCGATTATTCCGAAATCGCGCATCTGCGCCTTTTGCTGCCTCGTGGGAGTAGGCCGCGTAGCCGGCTGCGACCCCATTCATCTCGCGGAGAGCCCTCACACGCTCGCACATGACCTTAATGCTAACGTTGTGCAGGCCAAGCGGAGAAGATCCTGCAGTCAGACGGAAGCCGAATTGCTCTGAGTTACAAGCCAAGCGCGATCTCGGCCCATTTCAACATGCGGTCGCTATTGAGGAACGCCAGCACCGCCGGTTCCAGTGACGCGGGCGCGCCCGGTCCAAGCAAAGCCGTGGCGGCCACCATGTCGCAGCGTTGATTGAAGGCGAGTGAGAGCGCGTTGCGATTTCCCTCGACGCGATAGGGCCGGCTGCGGCCGCGCATCGGACCGACGATGATCTCTCGACCGGCACCGATCGGCGTTGCCTTGCCAATCAGCGCCAGGTCGCCCATTTTATCGAGGTCGTCATCGTCGGCGACGCCGGTGGCGCAATTGCAAAACCCGAGCTTGGCGCGAACGTAGAGCTGGACCTCGCCGCCGCAATCCTCGGCCTTGCAGCGGAATGCCTTTCCTTTCCCCCAGGGATCTGCGCCGAAAGGCCAGTCGGTTTCTGACCACACCGGGCGGACCTCGCCGAGTGCCGCTGTAGCGCGTGCCGGTTCGCCGGATCGCAATGTCCAGACCGCAACGACTGCGCAGAGCAGTGCGGTGGCTGCGCCGATCGCAACGATTTTGCCTGTCAGGCGCATGGAAGCTGCCACGGCACTTTTGTTAATTCTCAGCCATTTCGCTAATTCTGAGCCATGAACTTTCGTGCCGCCGCGAGGTCCTCCCGCGAGGAGTCGCCATTGCGCGCCATGTCGACGATTTTCGCGTAGTACTGACGTGCCTTCACGGCATCACCCGCTTTCTCGGCGGCGTGAGCGGCGCCGATCGTCGCGCCAAAGCGGTTCGGCTCCTTGCGCATGGTGCTTTCAAACGCGGCCAATGCCTCCGTCGCCATGCCGCGCTCGAGCAGCATGGTCCCGTAAAGCTCGCGAGCCGGGGCAAGCGGTCCCGGCGTCACGATCGATTTTTCGGTCTTGTCTTCGGCGTCGGCGGCAAGGCGCATCGCTTGCAACGCGTCCGCCTGTTTTCCCTGGGCATTGAGCTGCCAGGCTGTGGCGACCTGCCGCTGAATGTCGACGATCTCGGCCCAATACGCATCCTTGTCCTGCTGCAGCTTGTCCCGCAGCTCCGCCAGCTTGGCGATGTCCGCCGTTGCTGCGTCTGCATTGCCGGAGCGCGCGGCGCCAAGGGCGCGGGCGAAATAGGTGATCGCATCGACATAGGCAAACCGGCTCGGCTCAACCTTCAGCGCGGCGGCGCCCTTCCAATCGCCGCGCTCGACCATATAGCGCGCCTGGCTGGCCGCTATCGCGTAGGGACCGGCGCGGACGGCCGGCGCATAACCCGTGGTCGCAACCATGTCCGCGATGACGTCGCGAGCTCGGCTGTCCTGCGCAAGCTGGAGCAGGGCGTAGACCATATAGTCGTCGGCATGCAGCTGCTCGCTGGGGTCCTTGCCCTCCTTGGCAGCCTTGGCGGAACGGCTATTGGCCTCGATGGATTCGTTCCAGTAGCCGACGCGCGTGAAGATGTGCGACGGCATATGCAAAGCGTGCGGCGCCGCCGGCGCGATCTCGGAATAGCGCTTGGCAGCGTCGAGACCTTGCTCGGCGATCGCCGGATAGTCGTAGAGGTGGATCAGGTAATGCGCGACGCCGGGGTGGCGCGGCTGCCGCTTGAAGATCGGCTCCAGGATGGCAGCGCCCTTGAGCTGGTTAGCATAGGTCTTGTCGTTTGGTGAGGCCGTGACATTCAGCGTAATGGCGTAGGCGATCTGCGCCTCGTCATCATCGGGATAGCGCGCGGCGACGGCTTCGGTTGCCTTGAGATAGGCCTGCGCGCGCTGGCCAAACGTCGTCTTTTCGTCGCCCGAATAGAAGGCCAGCAGCGCATCGATATAGTCGCGTTCACGTTCGCTCTTGGCGCCGAGTGCCTTGGCCTTCTGCAGCGCGGCAAGGCCCTCGGTGAGGTTTTCCTTCGGCGCGGGAAAATGCGGATTATACAGCAGGCTCAGGGCAATGCCCCAATAGGCGATCGCGCATTCCGGATCGGCCTGCAACGTCTCCTCGAAAATCTCTTTCGCGGGCCGGTACCAGAACGAGTGCTGATAGCGCATCCCGCGGTCAAAGCGGCGCTGCGCCAATTCGTTGCAGGAGGTCTGGAAGTGAACCTTGCCAAACTGCTCGTCGGTCCCGTCCTCCGCGCGTGCGGCAGGCGTGGCAGAGATCGAGCCCAGGATAGCGAGGGTAAGAAGAGAGACGGTTCTCAAGGCGAGCGCGCGCATCGGCCCCTCCGTTCTATTCAGAAAATTGAGTCGGATGGCGCCGATAAAGTTCGGGGCGCCGAAGTTCGTAATGCTGAAATTGGCGATGGCAATTGCGTTGTTGGAAGGATTTGCCCATTCGCGATGCGAGTCAATAGGAGCGGACAAATTGCATTAGGGAAGCACGCCTGTCAGGCTCCATCCGCGCGTGAGCGAAATCGTAAGGCGGATAGCGAAGCGTAGCCGCCATTTCACCGACGCCGATCTGCCGCCGGAATATTGGCAGACGCTCCTCGACGATCCACGCGCTGAGGCCTGGTCACTGCGGAGGCACGCAGACCTCATACGAAGTGTAGCGCAAGTTTATGAGTACGCGCCTAACTCAACCAGAACTTCGGTGTGGTCGGCTCGAGCCGGCCGCCGACGCGCACCGGCGCGATCCGCAATGCGAGGCCCGTCGTGTCATCCGTCTCCACGGCGACGGCGCTCAGCGTCGCCGTCCCCGCGGCCGGCTCGAAGCGCCCTGAAGGAATCCCCGAGGTGAATCTGCGCAGCGGCTCTTCCTTCTGCATGCCGATGATGGAATCGTAATCGCCGGTCATGCCGGCATCGGTCATGTAGGCGGTGCCGCCTGACAGGATCTGGTGGTCGGCGGTGGGCACGTGGGTGTGTGTGCCGACGACGAGGCTGGCGCGGCCGTCGCAGAAGAAGCCGATGCCCTGCTTCTCGCTGGACGCCTCGCAATGGAAGTCGACGACGATGGCATCGGCCGCGACGCCGAGCGGACAGGCGCCGAGTTCGCGCTCGAGCGCCGCGAAGGGATCGTCGAACGGGGTCATGAAGACACGCCCCAAAGCGTTGACGACGAGCGCATGCTTGCCGTTCTTGGTCTCGATCAGCGCGGCGCCGCGGCCCGGTGTGCCGCGCGGATAGTTCGCCGGCCGCACCAGGCGCTCGGCGCGCTCGATGAAAACCAAGGCTTCACGTTGGTCCCAGGAGTGATTGCCGAGCGTCACCGCATCGGCGCCGGCGTCGAGAAACTCCTGATAGATCGCTTCCGTGATGCCGAAGCCGCCGGCGGCATTCTCGCCGTTGACGACGACCAAATCGAGCGACCAGTCCTTGACCATGCCAGGCAGATGGTCCGCAATCGCCGTGCGTCCGGCGCGGCCGACGACGTCACCCACGAAGAGAATGCGCAACTTCAGAACTCCGGAATTCGAACACGTCCGATTCCGTTAGCACATAATCCAGCGCGACGTCGTGCGATAGTGCCGGAACCGCCTCGATCTCCTGCGCGGCAAAGGCAAGCCCGATCCCGACGATATGCTTGGTTTTGCGCAAATGCGCGAAGGTGAAATCGTAATGCCCAGCACCATAGCCGATGCGGTGGCCGAGACCGTCGAAGGCGGCGAGCGGCGTCAGCATGATGTCGGGGATGACTTCGTTTGCTGCCGGCGACGGCTCGGGAATGCCGAGCGGGCCGAGCATCAGGCGATCGTTCGGATGAAACAGACGGAAGATCAGCGACTGGCCGCGCGCGGTGACGCAAGGCAGCGCCAGCTTTGCGCCTTCCTCGGCGAGCTTTCTCATCAGCGGTAGCGGATCGATCTCGCTGCGGATCGGCGAATAGCCGGAGACGATGCTGCCTGGCAGGAGCTTGAACGGCAGCCCGCGCTTGGCGAGCTTTGCAGCGGCGGTGGTGCGCTTCTTCTCGCTCAGCGCGTCGCGCGCGGCGAGGGCTTTGGCACGGAGTTCGGCTTTGGAGTTGGACATGCGCTTTGGTCCCCCACGTCATCACCCGCGAATGCGGGTGATCCAGTATTCCAGAGGCGGTGATGCTCACACTCGAACGCCGCGGCGTACTGGATGCCCCGCCTTCGCGGGGCATGACACCTACTGAACCGGCCGCAGTAGTTTCGACAGACACGAACCAGAAGCAAATAGTGCGAAGCCGCGTACGCCGTTGAAGCACTCGATCCCGGAGTTCCCTACGAAAGTAGGTGGGCACCATATGTCCGGGCCCACGGGCCCGGCCAGGGACAGTTCCCTAAAGGATCGATAAGGCCCCGGGGATATATGGCTCCTGACGCACGTCGCAGCCTCGCTCGCGCAATCTAACAACGATACTGACGAATCGCCAGCCCGGCGAGAATGCCGGGCTTCGGCGTAATGAGGCGCCCTGCGAGTCTCGGCGGAGGTCCGCTCCCTCCCCCGCCTGCGGGGGAGGGCTGGGGAGAGGGTGTTTCCGCAACGGGACAATCCCCTAGAGGAGAGAGCCTCACCCGGCGCTTTCGCGCCGACCTCTCCCGCAAGCGGGAGAGGTCGAGTCCGCGGCACTATCGAGCACATCGATCGAATCTCTGGCAGCCCCTACCCGATCGCGATGCCGTTGCCGACGGTCCGGTTCAGGATCTGGGTCGACTTCTCGATGCGTTCGGCGGCGGCGTTCAGCGCGTTCACCACCGCGGTCTGCGTCATCCGGGCGCGCTCGACGGCGGCGTTGCGGAAATCCCTGAGTTCGGTCAACTCCTGCTCCAGGGTACGGACGCGGTTGCCGATGTCGACCAGCTCGTCGCACACGGTCAGCGCCGCCATCACGGTGAGGCGTGCATCGCCGATCTCGCCGAATTTTCCGCGCAGCGACTGGATGCGCGTCTCCAGGCTTTCGGCGAGCTTGAGCAGCCGCACCTCCTGGCCCTCCTCGCAGGCCATGCGGTATTGCCGGCCGTTGATGGTGACGTTGATGTGGCTCATCCGTCCTCTCCGGTATCGAGCACCGAACGTATCGTGACGATTGCGGAATCCAGCCGGTCGGAGATCTCGCGATTGGTGCGCTCGAGCTTGCGCGCCTTCACCAGCGCACCGTCGAGTTCGTCGGCAAGGCGCGAGCGGTCGGCGCCGAGCGCCTGAATCCGCGCCGCGAGCTCGTTCTCGTCGCGATCGGCATCGCGCCGCCGCTCCACCGCGCTTTCGAGCGCGTCGAGCGCAGCCGTGAGCCTGCGGGTCGCGATCTCGATCTCGACGGCGGATGACTCCGTCATGGCAGAGCTGTTGGACACGCGATCGTTCATGCAGTCAGCGGCGGAACCTGTGGCCTTTCCCCAGTGGCCTTATTCCTGGGGCTCGCCGTCCGGCAAAAGACTCGGTTCGGCAAGCGGTTAGAAGCAGAAATTTACGTGGCAAGCTAGCCCAGCGCAACGTCGCCGCGAAACTATGCACCGATAAGCAGTTTTTGCGGCCAAACCGGCGTTTGATTGCCTTGGACTCCCGAAACCGAGATGCTATCCAGCCCCAGCTCCCGTGGCCGCTAGGCTCGACCCCGCGCGGCGTGCACGGCCATCAAGCACCTCATTTCAGACGGATTTTCATCATGATGCAGTTCGATGCCACCCGTATGGCGAATACGCAGGTCGATCACACCCGTATGGCCAACGCGATCCGCGGGCTCTCGATGGACGCCGTCGAGAAGGCCAAATCGGGCCATCCGGGCCTGCCGATGGGTGCGGCCGACATCGCCACGGTGCTGTTCACGCAGTTCCTGAAATTCGACGCTGCCGCGCCCGCCTGGCCCGATCGCGACCGCTTCGTGCTCTCGGCCGGCCACGGCTCGATGCTGCTCTATTCGCTGCTGTACCTGACCGGCAATTCCGAGATGACGCTGGACCAGATCAAGCAGTTCCGCCAGGTCGACTCGCTCACGCCTGGCCACCCCGAGAATTTCCGCACCAAGGGCATCGAGACCACCACCGGGCCGCTCGGCCAGGGCATCTCGACCGCAGTCGGCATGGCACTGGCCGAGAAGATGCTCGCCGCCGAGTTCGGCAAGAAGATCGTCGACCACCACACCTATGTGCTCGCCTCCGACGGCGACCTGATGGAAGGCGTGTCGCAGGAAGCGATCGCGATGGCCGGGCACTGGAAGCTCAACAAGCTGATCGTGCTCTACGACGACAACGGCATCTCGATCGACGGCCCGACCTCGCTCGCCGATTCTGTCGACCAGGTGAAACGCTTCAAGTCCGCGGGCTGGGCCGCCGAGAAGATCGACGGCCAAGACAAGGTTGCAATTGCTGATGCCATCACGCGCGCGAAGAAATCGAACAAGCCGACGCTGATCGCCTGCCGCACCACCATCGGTTTCGGCGCGCCGCACAAGGCCGGCACGTCGAAGGTGCATGGCGAGGCGCTAGGGGCCGACGAGCTCAAGGCCGCCAAGGAAAATCTCGGCATCTCGCTCGAGCCGTTCTCCGTGCCTGATGACGTGCTGAAGGCGTGGCGCGCGGCCGGCAGCCGCGGCGCTGTGGCGCGGCAGGAATGGGAAACACGGCTTGGTGAGCTCGGCAGCCGCAAGCGTGCCGAGTTCGAGCGCCGCCTGCGCCATGAGCGTCCGGCCTCGCTCGCGAAGGCGCTGCGCGCGCACAAGAAGGAACTGCTGGAGAAGCCGCTGACGGCGGCGACGCGCAAATCGTCGGAAGCGGCGATCGAGGCGATTGCAGCCGCGATGCCGATGGAATTCCTGGCCGGCTCCGCCGATCTCACCG
Source organism: Bradyrhizobium sp. SPXBL-04 (assembly GCF_051853035.1). Classification (NCBI taxonomy): domain Bacteria; kingdom Pseudomonadati; phylum Pseudomonadota; class Alphaproteobacteria; order Hyphomicrobiales; family Nitrobacteraceae; genus Bradyrhizobium; species Bradyrhizobium sp. SPXBL-04. The sequence goes on from NZ_CP182472.1 coordinate 7,810,922, forward strand.
GCTCCAACAACAACAAGGCGAAGTCGGCGACCGCCTTCTCGGCCAAGACGCCCAAGGGCCGCTTCATCCATTACGGCATCCGCGAGCACGGCATGGCCGCCGCGATGAACGGCATCTTCCTGCACGGCGGCTTCGCGCCGAACGGCGCGACCTTCCTGGTGTTCACCGACTACGCCCGGCCCGCGATGCGCCTTGCCGCGCTGATGGGCTCCGGCGTCGTCTATGTGATGACGCACGATTCCATCGGTCTCGGCGAAGACGGGCCGACCCATCAGCCGGTCGAGCATCTCGCCGCACTTCGCGCCATTCCCAACATGCGCGTGTTCCGTCCCTGCGATGCCATCGAGGTCGCCGAGTGCTGGGAGCTCGCGCTCAACCGCATCGACGGCCCGACCGTGCTGGCGCTGACGCGCCAGAACCTGCCGCAGCTCCGCATCACCGCACCGAACGACAATCCCTGCGCAGCCGGCGCCTATGAGCTGGTCGCAGCCCAGGGCGAAGCCAAGGTGACACTGTTCGCCTCCGGCTCCGAGGTCGAGATCGCGGTCGCCGCCCAAAAGCAGCTCGCCGAGCGCGGCATCGCGTCACGGGTGGTTTCTGTTCCTTCGCTCGAGTTGTTGTTAGCGCAACCAGAGGCGAAACGCGCCGCAATCATCGGTAACGCACCGGTGAAGATTGCGATCGAGGCCGCCGTGCGTTGGGGCTGGGATGCCGTGATCGGCCAGGATGGCGAATTCATCGGCATGCATTCCTTCGGCGAAAGCGGTCCTGCCAAGGAGCTTTACAAGCATTTCGGCATTACTACCGAGGCCACGGTTAACGCTGTGCGGAAGCGCGTTTCCTGAGAGTTGAGCTTGCCGCAAAAAAGGACTACGTAATCTCTCATATGATCACGCACCGCCCGGCCGAACCGGGCGCCCGCCCCTAAAAAACCCTCGCAGGCGCGCAAAGCGCGTTGTGCGGGATGACAACGGTCATTGAAGGAGACGAAACATGGCAGTCCGCGTCGCAATTAACGGTTTTGGTCGCATCGGCCGCAATGTGCTGCGGGCTATCGCCGAGTCAGGCCGCAAGGACATCGTGGTCGTCGGCATCAACGATCTCGGCCCGGTCGAGACCAACGCCCATCTGCTCCGTTTCGATAGCGTCCATGGCCGTTTCCCCGGCACCGTCACCGTCGATGGTGACTCGATCAGCCTCGGCAACGGCAAGATCAAGGTGACCGCCGAGCGCGATCCCTCGAAGCTGCCGTGGAAGGATCTCGGCGTCGATGTCGCGCTGGAATGCACCGGCATCTTCACCTCGAAGGACAAGGCCTCCGCGCATCTGACCGCCGGCGCCAAGCGCGTGCTGGTCTCCGCGCCCGCCGACGGCGCCGATGCAACCATCGTCTACGGCGTCAACCACGACACGCTGACCAAGGATCATCTGGTCGTCTCCAACGGCTCCTGCACCACCAACTGCCTCGCGCCGGTCGCCAAGGTGCTGAACGATCTCGTCGGCATCGAGACCGGCTTCATGACCACGATCCATGCCTATACCGGCGACCAGCCGACGCTGGACACGCTGCACAAGGATCTCTACCGCGGCCGTGCGGCTGCGATGTCGATGATCCCGACCTCGACCGGCGCCGCCAAGGCGATCGGCCTCGTGCTGCCCGAGCTGAAAGGCAAGCTCGACGGCGTCGCGATCCGCGTGCCGACGCCGAACGTCTCGGTCGTCGACCTCAAGATCGTCGCCAAGCGCGCCACCGACGCCAAGGAGGTCAACGCGGCGATGAAGCGCGCCTCCGAGCAGCAGCTCAAGGGCATCCTCGGCTACACCAGCGCGCCGAACGTCTCGATCGACTTCAACCACGATCCGCACTCCTCGACCTTCCACGAGGACCAGACCAAGGTGCAGAACGGCACGCTGGTGCGCGTGATGTCCTGGTACGACAACGAGTGGGGCTTCTCGAACCGCATGGCGGACACCGCCGTCGCGATCGCGAAGGTGATCTAAGGGGAGCGCAATGCTTCCTGCCTGGATTGGCATCCCTGGCGCCATATTGCTGATCACGTTGATCGCGTACGGTGTGCGTCAGGGAAGCAAGATAACGACCAGGCAGGAAGGCGATCCACCCGAGCGCGATGCGCCATAGCGTCGCCAGCTAACGAGTGATTCAGGACATGGCCAAATTCCGCACCCTCGACGACGTCGATGTGAAGGGCAAACGCGTATTGCTGCGCGTCGACCTCAACGTACCCATGGAGAATGGGCGCGTCAGCGACGCAACGCGGCTCGAGCGCGTCGCACCGACCATCAGCGAGATCTCCGACAAGGGCGGCAAGGTCATCCTGCTCGCACATTTCGGCCGGCCGAAGGGCCGCGATGCCAAGGACTCGCTCAAGCCCGTCGCGGAAGCGCTGTCCAAGGTCGTGAAAAAGCCCGTTGCGTTCGCGGACGATTGCATCGGCGAGCCTGCGGCCACAGCCGTCGCCAGCTTGAAGGACGGCGATATCCTCTGCCTGGAAAACACCCGCTTCCACAAGGAAGAGGAAAAGAACGATCCCGCCTTCGTCGCGGAGCTGGCAAAGCTCGGCGACATCTGGGTCAATGACGCCTTCTCGGCCGCGCATCGTGCCCACGCTTCGACCGAGGGCCTCGGCCACAAGCTGCCGGCCTATGCCGGCCGCACCATGCAGGCCGAGCTCGACGCGCTGGAGAAGGCGCTGGGCTCGCCGACCAAACCGGTCATCGCGATCATCGGCGGCGCAAAAGTCTCGACCAAGATCGATCTGCTCGAAAACCTCGTGAACAAGGTCGACGCGCTCGTGATCGGCGGCGGCATGGCCAACACCTTCCTGCACGCCCAGGGCGTCGCGGTCGGCAAGTCGCTGGCCGAGAAGGATCTCGCCGCCACCGCGCTGCGCATCATGGAGAAGGCAAGCGCCGCCAACTGCGCGATCATCCTCCCCGTGGACGCCACCGTCGCCTATCATTTCGCCGCCAACGCGCCCTCGCACGCCTATGGGCTCGACGCGATCCCCGCCGACGGCATGATCCTCGACGTCGGCCCGCAATCGGTGGCGCGCGTCCACGCCGCGATCGACGATGCCGCAACGCTGGTCTGGAACGGACCGCTGGGCGCCTTTGAAATGCAGCCGTTCGACCGCGGCACGGTCGCGGCCGCCAGGCACGCCGCCGAGCGCACCAAGGACAAGAAGCTGATCTCGATCGCCGGCGGCGGCGACACCGTCGCCGCGCTCAACCAGGCCGGCGTCGCCGGCAGTTTCACCTATGTCTCGACCGCCGGTGGCGCGTTCCTTGAATGGATGGAAGGCAAGCCCTTGCCCGGCGTCGAGGTGCTGCGCGTCAGTTAAGCTTAAGTCGGCAAACATTGAGCGGCCTTGCAGGCCCAAACGGGAGAAAAAGACAGATGGCTCGGATCACGTTACGTCAATTGCTCGACCACGCGGCGGAGAACGATTACGGCGTACCGGCCTTCAATATCAACAACATGGAGCAGGCGCTGGCGATCATGGACGCGGCCAACCAGGTCGACGCGCCCGTCATCATCCAGGCCTCGCGCGGTGCGCGCTCCTACGCCAACGACGTCATGCTCAAGCACATGATGGACGCGGTGACCGAGATCTATCCGCACATTCCGGTCTGCGTGCATCTCGACCACGGCAACGAGCCGGCGACCTGCATGACCGCGATCCAGTCCGGCTTCACCTCGGTGATGATGGACGGCTCGCTCAAGGCCGACGGCAAGACCCCCGGCGACTGGGGCTACAATGTCGGCGTCACCAAGACCGTGACCGACATGGCCCATCTCGGCGGCATCTCGGTGGAAGGCGAACTCGGCGTGCTCGGCTCGCTCGAGACCGGCATGGGCGACAAGGAAGACGGCCACGGTGCCGAAGGCAAGCTCAGCCACGACCAGCTGCTGACCAATCCGGACGAGGCCGTGAAGTTCGTGCAGGAGACCAAGGTCGACGCGCTCGCGATCGCGATGGGGACTTCTCACGGTGCTTACAAATTTACCCGCAAGCCCGACGGCGACATCCTCGCCATGAACGTGATCGAGGAGATCCACCGCAAGCTGCCGAACACGCATCTCGTGATGCATGGTTCGTCCTCGGTGCCGCAGGACCTCCAGGACATCATCAATGCCTATGGCGGCAAGATGAAGCCGACCTGGGGCGTCCCGGTCGCCGAGATCCAGCGCGGCATCAAGAACGGCGTGCGCAAGATCAACATCGACACCGACAACCGCATGGCGATGACCGGCCAGATCCGGAAAGTGCTCAAGGACAATCCGGAAGAGTTCGATCCGCGCAAGTACCTGAAGCCCGCAATGGAAGCGATGACCAAGCTGTGCAAGCAGCGGCTCCAGGAGTTCAATACCGCCGGCCAGGCCTCGAAGATCAAGAAGGTCCTGACCACCGCCGAAATGGCCAAGCGCTACGCCAAGGGCGAGCTCGACCCCCGCGTCGCATAGCGATCGCGGTGGCGTGATCTATCCCTCCCTCTCCCCGTTCTTACGGGGGGAGGGTCGGGGTGAGGGGCTCTCTCCGCGAGTCGTACCCTATCGATAGACCTGTACCCCCTCACCCGGATTTTACGCGTAGCGTAAAATCCGACCTCTCCCCGCAAGCGGGGCGAGGTTAAGGGTCGCCCGACCCCGGCCACCATTTCACCCGACGACCTCCCGCCCCCCTTTACCCTGCGACGAACGTTAACTCGGCAATTGCCCGAGAACGGTCTATTTTCACGGGCAAGGGCAGAATCGTTTTGGGAGGACCTCTCGATGAATCTGACTGAGCTCAACAGGATCGCGACCGCCATGGTCGCGCCCGGCAAGGGCATCCTTGCCGCCGACGAATCCTCCGGCACCATCAAGAAGCGTTTTGACGCGATCGGTGTCGAATCGACCGAAGCGAACCGCCGCGATTATCGCGAGATGCTGTTCCGCTCCAAGGAGGCCATGAGCCAGTACATCTCCGGGGTGATCCTCTACGACGAGACGATCTGGCAGGATGCCAAGGACGGCACGCCACTGATCAGGCTGATCGAGGAGAGCGGCGCCATCCCCGGCATCAAGGTCGACGAAGGCACCCAAGCCCTGCCGATGTGCCCGGGCGAGCTTGTGACCGTCGGCCTCGACAAGCTCGCCGAGCGGCTGAAGAAATATTACGAGCGCGGCGCGCGCTTCGCCAAATGGCGTGCGGTGATCGACATCGGCAGCGGCATTCCCTCGATGACGGCGATCAGCGTCAACGCCCATGCGCTGGCGCGCTATGCCGCGCTGTGCCAAGCCGCGCAGATCGTGCCGATCGTCGAGCCCGAGGTGCTGATGGATGGTGATCACGACATCGAGCGCTGCTATGAGGTGACGCAACGCGTCCTCAACAAGACGTTCCAGGAATTGCGCGAGCAGCGCGTCGCGCTCGAAGGCATGGTGCTGAAGCCGAACATGGCGATCTCAGGCAAGAAGTGCGCGAAGCAGGCTTCCGTCGAGGAAGTCGCGGAGAAGACAATCCGGCTGCTGAAGGCCTGCGTGCCGGCGGCGGTGCCGGGCATCGCCTTCCTTTCCGGCGGCCAGTCCGACGAGGAGGCGACCGCGCATCTCAACGCCATGCACAAGCTCGGCCCGCTGCCCTGGGGCCTGACCTTCTCCTATGGCCGCGCGCTGCAAGCCGCGCCGCAAAAGGCCTGGTCCGGCAAGGCCGAGAACGTCGCGGCCGGACAGCGTGCCTTCAGCCACCGCGCGCGGATGAACGGCCTCGCGTCCAGGGGCGAATGGCAGAGCAGCCTGGAAAAGAAAGCAGCCTAGACCTTGTCGAACAAACCGCCTCCGCCGCGCCCGGCGCCGCGTCTCTATCTCGCGACGCCTGTTGTCGATGACCCCGCTTCTCTTGTGGCCGAGCTGCCTGCGCTGCTCGCCTCCGCCGATGTTGCGGCCGTGCTGCTGCGGCTGAAGGAGACCGACCAGCGCACGATGATCTCGCGCATCAAGGCCTTCGCGCCGCCGGTGCAGAAGGCGGGCGCCGCGCTGCTGATCGACGGCCATGCCGAACTGGTGGCGCGCGGCGGCGCCGATGGTGCGCACCTCACGGGCCTTGCCGCGCTGGAAGAGGCGGCGCCCTCGCTCAAGCCGGATCGCATTGCCGGCGTCGGCGGGCTCGCCACGCGCCACGATTCCATGAGCGCGGGCGAGATGGGCGCCGACTACGTGCTGTTCGGCGAGCCCGACGCCAACGGCCAGCGGCCGTCGTCGCAGGCGATCGCCGAGCGGCTGGACTGGTGGGCTGAGCTGTTCGAGCCGCCCTGCGTCGGCTTTGCCACCTCGCTCGAGGAGGCCTACGATTTCGCCGCCAGCGGTGCCGATTTCGTGCTGGCCGGCGAGTTCATCTGGGCCGATCCGCGCGGGCCCAAGGCCGCGCTGGTCGAGGCCGATGCTGCAATCAAGAAGGCCCATGCGACGGCGCCGGCTGGCCAGGAGCACGGCTAGCGCCCGACATGAAGCTCCCGCGCATCACCATTTTGGCCACGCTGCTGCTCACAGTGCCCGCGGCCGCGCAGCTCCAGATCACCCCGCCGGCCACAACGCCGAGCCCGCCCGCCGAGAAGCCGAAGCCCAAGCCGCACGCGCTCACCAACAAGAAGGAGGCCGCACCGGCGCCGAAGCCTTCGGCTTCGCCCAAGCCGGCCCCCTCCTCCAAGCCGGCCCCGGCCGCGACCGTGATCCCCGCGCCGCCGACCGACAATTCCAACGTCGATCTGGTGTTCGGCGCCTATCAGCGCGGCCAGTACAAGACGGCGTTCGAGCTCGCCACCGCCCGCGCGCAAGGAGGCGATCCCAAGGCGATGACCATGCTCGGCGAGCTCTATTCCAACGCCATGGGCATCCGCCGCGACTACGCCAAGGCACAGGAATGGTACAAGCGCGCTGCGGATGCCGGCGACCGCGAGGCGATGTTCGCGCTCGCCATGCTGCGCATGTCCGGCCGCGGCGGCCCGGTCGACAAGGGCGAAGCGGTGAAGCTGATGGCCTCTGCCGCCAAGCTGGGCGAGCCCAAGGCGGCCTATAACCTCGCTCTGCTTTACCTGGACGGCCAGACCCTGCCGCAGGACGTCAAGCGATCCGCCGAGCTGCTGCGCCAGGCCGCCGATGGCGGCCTGCCCGAGGCGCAATACGCGCTCGCGACCTTTTACAAGGAGGGCACCGGTGTGCCGAAGGACCCGGAACGCGCGGTGCGGCTGCTCCAGGCCGCGACGCTGGCCGACAATGTCGATGCCGAGGTCGAATACGCCATCGCGCTGTTCAACGGCACCGGCACGCCGAAGAACCAGCCGGCCGCTGTGGCGCTGCTCCGCAAGGCATCGCGCCAGGGCAGCGCGATCGCGCAGAACCGGCTGGCCTGGGTGCTGATCAACGGCATGGGCACGGCCGTGGACAAGGTCGAGGGCTTCAAATGGCACCTGGTGGCCAAGACCGCCGGCAAGGGCGACCCGGAGCTCGACAAGCAATTGTCCGATCTGCCGGCCGAGGACCGGGCCAAGGCGGAAGCCGCCGCAAAGAAATGGCTCGGGACCAAATGACTTGACCTTGGCGCCCTCGCAGGGCACCCCATCCCTCAAACAGGCGCGATTTCGCGCCATTTCCCCCGATCAAGACCAGAGCTCATGCTGTACTCCGCAACTATCAATGTCATGGTCAAGGCCGCGCGCCGCGCCGGCCGCAGCCTCAAGCGCGATCTCGGCGAGATCGAGCATCTCCAGGTCTCGCTGAAGGGCCCGGCGAATTTCGTCTCGCTCGCCGACAAGCGCGCCGAGGAGATCCTCTACCAGGACCTCGCCAAGGCCCGGCCTGGCTACGGCTTCATCGGCGAAGAGGGCGGCACCCGCGAAGGCAGCGACAAGAGCCACACCTGGATCGTCGATCCCCTGGACGGCACCACCAACTTCCTGCACGGCATCCCACAATTCGCGATCTCGATCGGCCTCGCACGCGAGGGCACCGTGATCGCGGGCGTGATCTACAATCCCGCCAATGACGAGCTCTACATCGCCGAGCGCGGCAAGGGCGCCTTCCTCAACGACCAGCGGCTGCGCGTGGCCGGCCGTCGCCAGCTCAACGAATGCGTGGTGGGCTGCGGCCTGCCCCATATCGGCCGCGGCGACCACGAGGAATTCCGCCGCGAGATGACCGCGATCCAGGACCGCGTCGCGGGCCTGCGCCGCTTCGGCGCCGCCTCGCTCGACCTCGCCTTCGTCGCCGCCGGCCGTCTCGACGGCTATTGGGAACGGAATCTCTCGCCCTGGGACATCGCGGCCGGCCAGATCATGGTGAAGGAAGCCGGCGGCACCGTGAGCGACATCGACACGCCCGGCGATGCGCTGACGAAGGGGCACGTGGTGTGCGGCAACGAGTTCGTGCACGGAGAGCTGGTGAAGATTTTGCGGAAGGCGGCGTAAGGCGGAAGCTCGCGCTCCGCATTCCGCTGTCATCACCCGCCTTGTGCGCAATTGCGCACTGGAGCGGGTGATCCAGTATTCCAGAGACATCAGTTGGATACGGAGATGCCGCGGCGTACTGGATGCCCCGCCTGCGCGGGGCATGACAGTGTGCCTACGGCTTCACCGGCGCCGGTGGCCCGTAGGCCTCGTCTTCCTTCGCCATCTTCGGCTCCCGATCCCCGCCCAGCACGCGCTGCACCGAGACGAAGAACACCGGCACCATCAAGAGCGCCAGGATCACCACCGCGATCATGCCGCCCATCACGACGCTGCCGAGCGCTTGCTGGCTGGCGCCGCCGGCGCCGTGGGCGATCGCCATCGGCAGCACGCCGCAGATGAAGGCAAGGCCGGTCATCAGGATCGGGCGGAAGCGCAGGCGACAGGCCTCGATGGTGGCTTCCACCAGCGGCTTGCCCTCCTTGCGCAGATCTTTCGCGAACTCGATGATCAGGATCGCGTCCTTTGCCGCGAGGCCGATGATGGTGATCAGGCCGACGGTGAAATAGACGTCGTTAGGCAGGCCCCGCAGCATCGCCGCGCTCACTGCTCCGACGATGCCGAGCGGCACGGTCAGCAGCACCGCGAGCGGAATGGTCCAGCTTTCATAGAGTGCGGCAAGGCACAGGAACACCACGAACACCGACAGCGCCAGCAGGAACGGCGCCTGCGAGCCCGAGAGCTTCTCCTGGAGCGACTGTCCCGTCCATTCATAGCCGAAGCCGCGCGGCAATTTGCCGGCGAGCCGCTCCATCTCGGCGATCGCGTCGCCCGAGGTGAAGCCGGGTTTCGCTTCGCCGGAGATGCGCACCGCCGGATAGTAGTTGAAGCCGGCGATCTGGGTCGGCCCGCGCGCCCATTCCACAGTTGCAAAGGACGAGAACGGCACCAGCTGGCCGCGGCTGTTCTTGACGTTGTAGTTGAGGATGTCCTCGGTCCGCATGCGGTCGCGGCTATCTGCCTGCACCACGACGCGCTGCATGCGGCCGCGGTTCGGGAAGTCGTTGATGTAGTTCGAGCCGAGATTGGTCGAGATCGTGTTGTTGATGTCCTCGAAGGTGACGCCGAACGCGCCGGCCTTCTCGCGGTCGATCACGAGATTGACCACGCCGGCCTCGGGCAGGCCTTCGATATAGACCTTCTGCAGCACCGGGCTCGCATTGGCCTCCGCGATCAGCTGATCAGCGGCGCGCATGAGCGCCGTATAGCCCTTCTGGCCACGATCCTGGAGTCGGAATGAGAAGCCCGAGGAATTGCCGAGATTGTCGATCGGCGGCGGCTGGAGGGCTGAGATCTTGGCATCGCGGATCGAGGACAGATCGCGGTTGATGTCGTTGACGATCGCCGCGGCGGAATCCTTCGGGCCACGCTCCGACCAGTCCTTCAAGGTGATGAAGGCCTGCGCGGTGTTCATGCCCTGGCCGGAGAAGCTGAAGCCGGTGAGGAAAGTGACGTTGTCGACACCGGGCCGCTGCGCCAGATATTTTTCCACCTTCTCGATCACGGCCTCGGTGCGGGCATAGGACGAATCCGACGGCGTCTGCACGTCGGTGGTGACGAAGCCCTGGTCGTCGACGGGCAGGAAGCCGCCAGGCAGGTTGACGAAGGCCCAGGACAGACCGGCCAGCAGCGCGACATAGACCAGCATCAGGCGGCCGGTGCGCTTCAGCGAGAAGCCGACGGTGCGGGAATAGCCCTCCTTGCCGCCTTCGAGCACGCGGTTGAACCAGCCGAACACGCCCTTCCTGGCGTGACCGTGACCGGCGGCGACAGGCTTGAGCAGGGTCGCGCACAGCGCCGGCGTCAGCGACAGCGCCAGGAAGGCGGAGAAGCCGATCGCTGCGACCATGGTCACGGAGAACTGGCGGTAGATGATGCCGACCGAACCCGGGAAGAACGCCATCGGCACGAACACCGCCATCAGCACCAAGGTGATGCCGATGATGGCGCCGGTGATCTGCGACATCGCCTTGCGCGTCGCTTCCTTCGGCGGCAGGCCTTCCTCGGCCATGATGCGCTCGACGTTCTCGACCACGACGATGGCGTCGTCGACGAGGATGCCGACCGCGAGCACCATGCCGAACATCGAGAGCATGTTGATGGAGTAGCCGGCGAGCAGCAGCGTGGAACAGGCCCCTAACAGCGCCACCGGCACCACGATGGTCGGAATGATGGTGTAGCGGATGTTCTGGAGGAACAAGAACATCACCACGAACACCAGCACCACGGCCTCGACCAACGTCGACAGCACCTTCTTGATCGAGGCCTCGACCACGGGCGTGATGTTGTAGGGGATCTCGTAAGTGATGTTGGCCGGGAAGAAGCGCGACAGCTCCTTCATCTTCTCTTCGACGGCACTCGCGGTCGCCAGCGCATTGCCGGTCGGCGACATCAGCACGGAAAGACCGGCGGTCGGCTTGCCGTCGAGGCGCGTGTTGAACTGGTAGCTGAGGCCGCCGACCTCGATGCGCGCGACGTCGTGCAGGCGCACGGTCGAACCGTCGGCGTTGGCGCGCAAGATGATGGCGCCGAATTCGTCCGGGGACGAGAGCTGGCCCTTGACCAGCACCAGCGAGGAGGTGCGCTGGCTCGACGTCGACGGCTCGGCGCCGATGCTGCCCGAGGCGACCTGCGCGTTCTGCGCGGCGATGGCCTTGTTGACGTCGTCGGCGGTCAGCCCATAGCCGACCAGTTTGGCTGGATCGACCCAGACGCGCAAGCTGCGCTCGGTCGAGTAGAGCGTGGCGCGGCCGACGCCGGGAATGCGGCGGATCTCGCCGAGCACGTTGCGGATCATGAAATCGCCGAGGCCGACCTCATCGAGGCTGCCGTCGGTCGAGTTCAGCGTGATGATCTGAAGCACCGCGCTGGAGGCTTCCTCGATCAGGATGCCCTGCTGCATCACCGCGCGCGGCAGGCGCGCCTCGACGCGCTTGATGCGGTTCTGCACCTCGACCGAGGCGGCGCTGGTATCGGTGCCCGGCTGGAAGTTGGCGATGATCTCGACCTGGCCGAGCGAATCGCTGGTCGATTCGAAATTGAGGATGCCGGAGGCGCCGTTGAGCTCCTCCTCGATCAGCCGCGTGACACTGTTGTAGAGGTTCTCCGGCGAGGCGCCGGGATAGCTGGTCGAGACCGAGATCGAGGGCGGCGCGATGATCGGATATTGCGCGATCGGCAGCAGCGGAACCGCAATCGCACCGATCAAGCAGATGAATAGCGCGACCACCCAGGCGAAGATCGGCCTGTCGATGAAGAAACTCGGCATGGCGCGTTACCGCGTGAGCTTCTGGGCGTGCCGGTTGTCCGCGGTCGCGTCCGCCTCCGACCATGATTGCGGTTTGACCTTGTCGCCGGCCGCAAATTTCTGGAAGCCTTCGACCACGACCTTGTCACCGGCCTTCAGGCCTTCGGTGATAAACCAGAATCCGTCCTGCACCGAACCGGTGCGCACCGCCTGCACCGCGATGTGGTTGTCGTCCTTGACGACGAAGACCTCGCTGCCGCCGCCGCCATTGCGCTGAATCGCCTGCTGCGGCACCGCGATCGCGTCGGCGTCCAGACCCTGGTCGATGCGGACGCGGACATACATGCCCGGCAGGAGCTCGCGCTTGGGATTGCGGAATTCGCCGCGCAGTGTCACCTGGCCGGTGTGGGCATCGACCTTGGCGTCGGAGAACAGCAGTTTGCCGTCGAGCGAATAGGTGGTGTTGTCATCGAGCACGAGTCGCACCTTGGCGGCATCGGGCGCGATGCGCTCGAGATCGCCGGTTTCGAAGGCGCGGCGGAGCTGGTTGAGCTCGGTCACCGATTGGGTGAAGTCCGCATAGATCGGATCGAGCTGCTGGATGCTGGCGAGATTGGTCTCGTTCTGCACGACGAGCGCGCCTTCGCTGACCAGCGCCGCACCGACGACACCGTCGATCGGCGCGCGCACGGTAGCGTAATCGAGATTGAGTTTTGCGCGCGCGAGGTCCGCCTTGCGTCCCTCGACCTCGGCCTGGGCCTGCCGCTCGGCGGCGATTGCCTTTTCGTTCTCGGCCTCTGGCGCGGCGCGATCCTTGGTGAGCGTGGCGATGCGGCGTGCCTGCTGGTGCGCCTGCATCGCAGCAGCTTCGGCCTTGGCGACCGCGGCCTCGTTGGCCAACACCTCGACCTCGAACGGACGTGGATCGATGCGGTAGAGCGGATCGCCCGCCTTCACCTCGCTGCCCTGGCGGAACATGCGCTCGACCACGATGCCGGAGACGCGCGGCCGCACGTCGGAGACACGCGTCGGCGCGATGCGGCCCGGCAGCTCCCGCACCACGGCGCGCGGCTGCGGCTTGATGACGACGATGCTGACGTCAGGGTCGGACGGCGGAGCGGCGGATACGGCCGAGCTGGACTCGTCACAGCCCACCAGCAGCGGCGCTAAGGCCGCGAGCATCATTGCAACGCATGCCGATCGCGCACGAAGTCCTGACATGAAGTGAGTCGCCCCGATTTCGTTGAAACTGATCACGCTCCGCGCGGGCCCGTTCTGGGCTCTTTGCACGCGGCCGATGCCGCCAAAATAGAATGCGCCTGCTGCGATGCAACGCATGCTGCGGGCGGCTCAATGTCACATGATCTATCGTGCTGACTTTTTGAAGCTTTTCGGGACTCACCGGATTGTGAGTCGGGTTCCATCAGCGCGTGCTGCGACAGAAGATCGCAATCCGGCAACCTTCAGGCATTCTCCCTTGCGATCACACCGAGGCAGAAGTCGATGAAGCTTCGCACTTTCGCGGGCTGGTGCTGGCGCGACGGAAACAGGGCATAGAGCGGGAACATCTCACCTGACCATTCCGGAAACAGATTGACCAATGCTCCGCTTTGCACGAGGTGACCGCTGCCCAGTTGGAGAATCTGCGCAATGCCTGCGCCGGCTACGCAAGCCGAGAGCATGGCGCCGACATCCGAAACCAGAACGCGGGCGGACACCTTCACGGGGAGCACCTCTTTTCCCTTACGAAACTCCCAATCGAAAGGCCGCTGGTTCGCCGCGTCATAGAAGCCGATGCAATCGTGGTCCGGGACTTCGGACGGATGTCGTGGCCGGCCGTGCTCGGCGATATAGGCGGGCGAGGCAACAGTGAGAACGCGGGTCTCGACGAGCTTGCGCCCCACCAACGAACCCTGCGGCGGCTCACCGAACCGCAACGCGAGATCGAAGCCGCCGGCGCCGAGATCTCCGATCGCGTCACGCATGAGAAGCTCCAGCGAGACTTGCGGATGCTGCACCAGGAACGTCCTGATGTGAGATGACAGGACGATGCGCGAGAAGAACGGATCGACGTTCACCCTGAGCCGTCCGCGTACGATGCCGGCGGAGCCCGAAGCCTCGGTTGCAGCTTCTTCGATGCCGGCAAGGTGCGGTCCGACGCGCTCGTAGAAGCGTCGCCCCTCATCGGTCAAGGAGAGCGAGCGCGTCGTGCGTTCAAGCAATCTGACCCCGACGCGCGCTTCCAGACGCGATATGGCGCGGCTGACGGCCGAGGCCGTCAGGCCCAGCGCATCGGCCGCGCGTGCGATGGTGCCGGCCTCGATGACGGCCGAGAGGACAGTCACACCCGATAGCAACCGTCCATCGAAGGGCATCGCAATTCCTGATTTATATGAATGTCTATTTTGACATAACGGAAATTGGATCCGCAATCACCATCTGACATCTGTGTCGCCACCGAAGACGCGGAGGCGAACATGACGAAACGGTCTTATTTTCAGAGCATCAGGTATTGCACGCGCTGGACGCTGCTAGGCGCGTCGCTGCTTTCGATCGCCGCCTCTGCCGGCGCGCAAACTAACGCACCTTCCCCAGGCACCAGAAAGGAAGCGATCATGACGATGAAGCAAGACCTCGCGATGCGCTCGAACGAGATTCACTGGCCAGAGCGCTTCAATCCTGCGACTGCGGATCTGTTTGCGCACAACGAGCTTCTCATCAACGCGTCATGCGAGAAGGTCTGGAGCCACATCGTGGACGCCAGCAAGTGGCCGCAGTGGTATCCGAACGCCAGGGACGTCGAACTTCCCGAGGGCACCAAGGTTCTGGGCAACGACACGACGTGGCGCTGGAGTACGTTCGGCCTGTCGATCGAGAGCAAGATGCACGAATACGTGCCGCATACACGCCTCGGCTGGTACGGTTACGCGCCGGGGACGCAACCGAGCTTCTATCATACCTGGTATTTGGTCCCTCGCGGCGCGAGCTGCCTGGTCGTCACCGATGAAGTCGGTGTCGGCAAGGATGCCGCGCACCTGCGAGAGGCCGATGAGAGCCTGCTGCACCGGGGCCACGATCTGTGGCTGGCGACATTGAAGTGGGTGTCCGAGGGCAATTGACAGGGGAAATGGGGCGCGGCATGCACGCTAATCGGCGGCCTTCATGCGGTAGTGGCTGACGCCCCATTCGGTTCCGTCGGCATAACCGAACAGGCCTGCGGTCGCGAGCAGGAACCAGCGCCAGCGACGCATCCAGAGAGCGGCCTCCTCGCCATAGACCCCGCGCAAGGAGGCCTCGATGGCGTCGCGATGCGCATCGAAATTGGCGAGCCAGTCGTTGGCGGTGCGCTGGTAATGCGTCCCGCTCCAGCACCATTCCTTCTCGATCGCAAAGATATCGTCGAATTGCCTGACGAGGTGATGGCTCGGCATCAGACCGCTCGTGTAGACGTGCTGCGCGATCCAGTCGTCGGGATCGGCGGGGTCAAGCAGATGCGAACCGGAACGGTGGGTGACGACGTGCATGAAGAACCGCCCCTCCGGCGTGAGCCATGACCGCGCACGCGTCATCAGCTTGCGCCAGTTGCTCATCTGCTCGAACATCTCGACCGAGACGATGCGGTCGAACTGGCCCTCGGGCGCGAACACGTTCATGTCGGCCGTGACCACGCGCAGATTGAGCAATCCGCGCAGCCGCGCCTCCTCCTCGACATAGGCGCGCTGCGCCTGCGAGGTCGCGATCGCCGTCACCCGGGCGTGCGGAAACTGCCGCGCCATCCACAGGGACAGCGAGCCCCAGCCGCAGCCGAGCTCCAGGATGGCCTGGCCGTCGGCCAGACCGGCATGCTCGACGGTCTGGCGCAGCGCCTCCTCCTCCGCCTCCTGCAAGGAGGTCGCATCGGTCTTGTAGAAACAGCACGAATATTTCCGGTTGGGGCCGAGCACCTGCGCGAAGAAGGAAGCGGGCACCTCGTCATGCCGGCCGCGGGCAGCATCCGCGTCCTCGGCGATCGGCCGCAGCATCATCCGCCCGGCGAAGGCGGCATCGTCGGCCGCCCCCAGCTTGGACAGGCGTGTCGCCGTGCGCGAGCACAGGCGCTGGATCGCGGCACGCATCACCACGTCCGGCAACGGCACACGTTCGGCAGTCCCGATGATCGCGGAAACGACGCTCATGCGGCCCCCGAATGGCGAGCTCTTGCAGACACCGGCCTATCAAAGCGCGGCTTTCGGTCCGAGTTCCCCAAGCTGTCCCCGAAATCGGCGCATCCGGCGCTTTTTTTGGGCCGGCGCTGTGCCATAGTGCGCCCGCAAGCAAGCTTCGTAATGGATGATACCGGCATGCGGTCTGGCACTTCCCGCTCCACCATGGATATTGAGTACACCAAACTGTCCTCGCCCAGCGTCTTCCTGGTGCGGATGCTGGTCTTCCTGGTGCTGTGTGCGCTGGTGGGCGTGGTGCTCTACAAGCAGATCATCCAGGCCTTCTTCGCCAATCCCGGCCTCAACGCCCTGATCGGAGCGGTGCTTTTCATCGGCATCGTGCTGGCCTTCCGCCAGGTCATACGGCTCTACCCTGAGGTGTCCTGGGTCAACAATTTCCGCATCGCCGATCCCGGCCTGGCGCCGGCCCGGCACCCGAAGCTGCTGGCGCCGATGGCGGCGATCCTCGGCGGCGAGCGCTCGGGGCGGATGTCGATCACCCAGACCACGATGCGGCATCTGCTCGATTCGATTGCGACCCGCCTGGACGAGGCCCGCGACATCTCCCGCTACATGACCGGCCTGCTCGTCTTCCTCGGCCTGCTCGGCACCTTCTGGGGCCTGATCGAGACGGTCGGCTCGGTCGGCAAGGTGATCGACGGGCTCAAGGTCGGCAGTGATTCCGGCGCCCTGTTCGACACGCTGAAAGAGGGGCTGGCCGCCCCGCTCGGCGGCATGGGCATCTCGTTCTCGAGCTCGCTGTTCGGCCTCGCCGGCTCGCTGATCCTCGGCTTCCTCGATTTGCAATCGAGCCAGGCGCAGAACCGCTTCTACACCGACCTCGAAGACTGGCTCGCCACCACCGTGCGCGAATATGGCAGCGGCGAAGTGGCGGTCGCTTCCAGCGGCGGTGGCGTGGCCAGCGGCGAGCTCCAGGCCGCGGTCGAACGGCTGCGCTCCGTGCTCGAGGAAGGCAGCGCCAACCGCGGCACCACCGCGGCGATGGCGAGCCTCGCCGAAGCCATCCAGGCGCTGGTCTCGCACATGCGCACCGAGCAGCAGATGATCCGCGAATGGGCCGACGGCCAGGGCGAACAGAACCGCGAGATCCGGCGCCTGTTGGAGCGCATTGCGCGCCAGCCCGAGAAGAGTTGAGAACAGGACGAAAGATCTCGTGCCCCGGACGCGATGCAGCACGAAGTGATGCGTCGCTGATCCGGCGCCCATTCGACGAGTGATTCTGGGTCCCGGCTCTGCCCAGCAGTGTTACACGCTGCAGCGCGTCCGGCACACGCATGAAACGGAGACGATCATGGCTCTTGCCCGCGGCCGCCGCAGTGAAGGCGCCTTCAACTACTGGCCCGGCTTCGTCGACGCGCTGTCGACGCTGGTGCTGTCGATCGTGTTCCTGCTGTCGGTGTTTTTGGTCGTGCAGTTCTTCCTGTCGCAGGAGGTCACCGGCAAGGACAAGGCGCTGGAGCAGCTCAACGCCAAGATCGCGCAGCTCAATGAGCTCTTATCGCTGGAGAAGCTCGGCAAGCTCTCGCTCGACGACCAGGTGTCGCAACTGAGGGCCGGCCTTGCCTCGGCCGAATCCGAACGCGACCGCATGAAGGGCCTCTATGAAGGTCTCGCCAATGCCGGCAGCGACGCGCAAGGCAAGACCGCCGAGCTCGGCAAGGCACTGGACTCCGAGAAAGCGGTCTCGGCGCGGGCGCTGGCGCAGATCGAGGTGCTGAACCAGCAGATCAGCGCGCTCAGGCGGCAATTGGCGGCGCTGGAAGAGGCGCTGGATGCCTCCGAGAAGCGCGACAAGGAATCGCAGAACCGGATCGCCGATCTCGGCGCGCGCCTGAACGTCGCGTTGGCGCAGCGCGTGCAGGAATTGTCGCGCTACCGCTCGGAGTTCTTCGGCCGCCTGCGCGCCATCCTCGGCAACCGCCCCGACATCCGCATCGTCGGCGACCGTTTCGTGTTCCAGTCCGAAGTGTTCTTCGACACCGGACAGGCGACCTTGCTGCCCGAGGGCCGCGCCGAGCTCGACACCTTGGCGACCGCGCTGATCGACCTCGACAAGAAGATCCCGAGCGAGATTCCCTGGGTGCTGCGCGTCGACGGACATACCGACGTACGCCCGGTCAACGGCCCGAACTTCAAGTCGAACTGGGACCTGTCCGCCGCCCGCTCCATCTCGGTGGTGCAATACCTGATCTCGCTCGGCGTGCCCGCCCAGCGCCTCGTCGCCGCCGGCTTTGGTGAATTCCAGCCGCTCGATACCGGCAACACGGAAGAGGCCTACAAGCGCAACCGCCGTATCGAGCTGAAGCTGACGGAGCGGTAGTGAGCGCCCTCCATCTCCGCCCCTACCGGCCCGAGGACGAAGCGGCCGCGATCGACCTCTGGCATCGCACCTGGCAGCAGGCCTATCCGCAGATCGACTTCGCCGCCCGCCTCGATTGGTGGCGCGAGCGATGGCGCAAGGACCTGGTGCCGAAGGCCTCGATCGTCGTCGCCGAACAGGATGGCGCCCTCACCGGCTTCGTTACCATCGATGGCGACGGCTATCTCGACCAGCTCGTGGTCGATCCCGCCCATTGGGGCTCGGATGCAGCAAGGCTGCTGGTGGATGAGGCCAAGCGCCTGTCCCCGACTGGCGTCACGCTGCTCGTCAACAAGGACAACGCGCGCGCCATCCGCTTCTATGAGCGCAACGGCTTTGCCCATGCCGGCGACGACGTGAACCCGACCTCGGGACGGCCGGTGCTGAAGATGGTGTGGCGGGCGTGAGGCCTGTCACGCCTGGATCCTGCGACGTCTGTTAGTCGTTGTAGCCAGAGCAGCGATGACAAGCGGATGGAGACGATCGATGAAGCTGCGCGACCTGGCCAAGGGTTCCTCGGTCTTTCTGGGCGTCATCGTCGCCGGATATCTGTCGACGACCTATGTCGACCAGCGCTTTGCGATGCAACTCGATACGAGCGGCCCTGCAGCATCGGCCTGCGTCGGCGAGGACGGCAGCTGGAAGAACTGGCCGTGGCCGAATGTGCCGACGCTCTCGCCGAAGTGCCGGTAATGTCCGCTGGGACGCTCTCCCAGTTGTGGTGCGCAGCTCCCTCCTCACGTCATTGCGAGGAGCTCTTGCGACGAAGCAATCCAGAGTCTCTCCGCGGAGACATTCTGGATTGCTTCGCTTCGCTCGCAATGACGAGATTGTAGAACGATATCGCAACACTCTCACTGTCGCGATTTTGGCAACGTTCCGAACGCCTCACGCCCCCTCGAACTGCAACCGCGCCAGCCGCGCATAGAGGCCGTTCGCGGCGACCAGCTCGGCATGCGTGCCCTGCTCGACGATCCTGCCCTGATCCATCACCAGGATGCGGTCGCAGGAGAGCACGGTGGCGAGGCGATGTGCGATCACCAGCGTGGTGCGATGCCGCATCAGCTCTTCCAGCGCGGTCTGCACCAACGTCTCGCTTTCGGCATCGAGCGCGGAGGTGGCTTCATCGAGCAGCAGCAGCGGCGCATCGCGCAGTATGGCGCGGGCGATGGCGATGCGCTGGCGCTGGCCACCGGAGAGCGTCACGCCGCGCTCGCCGAGCGCCGTCTCGAAGCCTTCGGGCAGGCGGCGGATGAACTCGGCGGCATGCGCGAGCTCGGCGGCGCGCTCGACCTCGGCATCGGTGGCATCGGGCCGACCGAAGCGGATGTTCTCGCGGGCGCTTGCCGCGAACACTACGGATTCCTGCGGCACCAGCGCGATGCGAGCACGGACATCGTGCGGATTGGCGGACCTGACCGGCACGCCGTCGAGCGCGATCGCGCCGCTGCGCGGATCGTAGAAGCGCAGCAGCAGATGAAAGATGGTGCTCTTGCCGGCGCCGGAGGGGCCGACGATCGCAACCTTCTCGCCGGGGCGCACGGTGAACGACACCGTGTCGAGCACCTTGACATCGGGCCGCGCCGGATAGGCGAAGCTGACCCGATCGAAGCCGACCTCGCCGCGTGCCGGCACCGGCAGCGCGCGCGGCGACGCAGGCGCGGTGATCTCGGGACTTACATGCAAGATCTCGAACAGGCGCTCGGCCGCGCCCGAAGCCGCCGACACCTCGCCCCAGACCTCGCTGAGCTGGCCGAGGCCCGCCGCGGCGAACACCGCATAAAGCACGAACTGACCGAGCCGGCCCGGCGTGATCGCACCGGTGAGCACGTCATGCGAGCCGATCCAGAGGATCGCGACCACGCTTGCGAATACGATGAAGATGATGATGGCGGTGAGCACGGCACGGGCCTGGGTCGAGGTGCGCGCCGCCTCATAGGCCTGCTCGACATTGCCGCCGAAGCGCTTTTCGGCGAACTGCTCGCTGGTATAGGCCTGCACGGTGCGGATCGCGCCGACCAGCTCGCCCGCATAGGCGGAGGCGTCGGCGAGCGTGTCCTGCGCATTGCGCGACAGCCGCCGCACCCAGCGCCCGAACGCCACCAGCGGCAGCACGATCAAGGGTATCGCCAGCAGCACGAAGCCCGACAATTTGGGGCTGGTGATCACCATCATCGCGGCGGCGCCGAGGAACATCATGAGATTGCGCAGCGCGATCGACACCGAGGCGCCGACGGCGGATTTGATCTGGGTGGTGTCGGCGGTGAGCCGCGAGATCAGCTCGCCGCTGCGCGCGGAGTCGAAGAAGGTCGGCGAGAGCGACAACAGGTGGCCGAAGACGTCGCGCCTGAGGTCGGCGACGATGCGCTCGCCGATCGTCATCACGAGGTAGTAGCGCGCGGCGCTCGCAAGCGCGAGCACGGCGACAACCGCGAGCATTACCGAGAAATAGCTGTTGATCAGCTCGATGCCCTCGGGCGTCAGGCCGAAATCGATCATCCGGCGCACCGCGACCGGCACCAGCAGCGTGGTCAGTGCCGCGACCGTCAGCGCGACGAAGGCCAGTGCGGCGCGGCCGCGATAGCGGCTCACATAAGGCGCGAGCGCGAGCAGCGGCCGGAGCTTCGCGCGGCCCCTGGCGGGCTGCTCGATCAGATCGGCCTCGATCGACGGAGTGTCGGCGGAATTCACTTGGGAATTCATTTCGGGCTGAACATACTGTTCATCAAGCCGTTCCACTGCGCTCATGAGATCCGACCCATTGCATTCGTTTGCTCCCAATAGGCTGGTGCAAGGGGAGTGGCAAATCCGGGATGTCCCTTAGGGGCAAGCCCGGTCACCAGCCGGCATATGGCTTGTTTTGCGGGGGGGCCTGAGGTATAGAGCCGGCCAAATCCGTCATTCGCTAGCCACCCAAGAGGCGCCCGGGCGCCGAGGAATTGCCATGAAAGCCGAAATTCACCCGAACTATCATACGATTAAGGTCGTCATGACCGACGGAACCGAGTACCTGACCCGCTCGACCTGGGGCAAGGAAGGCGACACGCTGAACCTCGACATCGACCCGAAGTCGCACCCGGCCTGGACCGGCGGCAGCGCCCAGATCATGGACCGCGGCGGCCGCGTTTCGCGCTTCCAGAAGAAGTTTTCGGGCTTTCTCAAAAAGGATTGATCCGGCCGCAAGGCTGCGACGAAAAACGCCCCTGGGAGCCCAGGGGCGTTTTTGTTTTGGGGCCCGCACGTTGCTACCAGACCCGTCATCCTGAGGCGCGAGTGGCGCGATGCGAAGCATCACACCGGGAGCCTCGAAGGATGAACGGCCGAGGTGCAGCAGCCGGGCCGTCGCCCTTCGAGGCTCGCCGAAGAGGCGAGCACCTCAGGGTGACGGTTCAACATAGAGTGCGCGGATTAGATTAGATCCTACCGCTCGAACGCGGCCTTGAGCGCGTTGAGGTGCGGCACCAGCGGGTTGCCGATCGGGGCGTGCTCGGCCGGCGGGGTGTGGATGGTGGTGTCGAGACGGCGGACGCGGGTCTGGAGGCTCATCGAGCGGTGGATCAGATCCTGGAGCTGCGAGGGCAGCTTCTCGATGGTGTCGGCGGGGCCGGGATCGGCGGCGGTGAGCTTGACCTTGGTCTTCTCGCGGTTGGCCTGGCTCAGCGTCATTTCGCCTTCCTTCACCGCGCGGTGCAGCAGCAGCCACGAGGCGAGCTGCATCAGGCGGGTGGTGAGACGCATGCTCTCGGTCGCATAAGTCAGGCTGACGGCACGGTCGAGCGCCTTGGCCTCCGTGCGGCCGGCGCCGTCGAGATAGGCGGCGGTCTCTTCGACGAGGTCCATGCCCTCGCGGAACAGGACGCTGAACGCCGCAGAATTGGTGAACCGCTCGCTGAGTTGAACGAGAGCGCCGTCGGCCTGCAAACGTTCCATGGTTAACGCCCCTTACGCAACTGTCTGACTCTCCGGCTTGGCGCCGGCTTATGATGAACAAATCATTGCGCGCTGGGAGCGCGGAGTCCAGCGACAAGCGCGGATATGGTTTCCGCGGGTCATTCGCAGGAATTCAACCGGAAGGAGACGCAAAAAAGCGGAAGTGGACGCAAAAAAGAGCCGCCGGAGACCGGCGGCTTTGAAAGTTGATAACAGGGAGGCGTCAAACAGAGTGGACAGGAGCCACTCGGTGTCCAAACGAGGACGGTTCCAGTCATAAACCCGAAAGCTTAATCGACCGTAAACGAGCTAAATTTTTGAGAGTTCGTTAGCCATCTCGGCCAGTGGCCGAGTGGGGTACGGAACAAATTCTCCACGTCATCCCGGCGAAGGCCGGGACCCATAACCACAGGGAGTGGTTTGACGAAGACCGGTCGTTCGGTGCTTCGGTCGATCCCTACAGATAGATCGCGCGGTATCGGTCCCGGCCTTCGCCGGGACGACGGCTGTAGCGGTTACGACTTGAAAAAACTATTCGCCGCATCGCGCGAGGCGCGCTTCTTGGTGGCGGCTTCTTCCAGTCTTGCGATCTCGGTTTTCAGAAGCGTCACGCGCTCGGTCAGCTCCTCCACCGACAACAGTGAGAGATCCTGTCCGATTTCATGGCTGATCTTCTTGCGCGGGCGGTCGTCGTCTTCCGTCGGCATCGTCGTTCCTCCTGCGTTCGCGCGATCTACCAGGCCGAGGTTGCCAGCGTGGAGCGCGCTGGCTAAGCAATGGCCTCATTCCATTCCACACCTTTGCTCAAGGACACATCATGGACAAGCTGCCCGCGCAAATGACCGTGGTCGCCATCTCCCGGCACGGCGGACCGGAGGTGCTGGTGCCGGAACAACGGGTCGTGCCGCAGCCCGGGCCCGACGAGATCCTGGTCAAGGTCGAGGCCGCCGGCGTCAACCGGCCCGACGTCGCACAGCGCTCCGGCGCCTACCCGCCGCCGCCCGGCGCCAGCGACCTGCCGGGCCTGGAGATTGCCGGCGAAGTGGTGGCGGTCGGCAGCAATGCCAAGCGGCACAAGATCGGCGATAAGGTGATGTCGCTCGTCGCCGGCGGCGGCTATGCGCAGTACTGCATCGCCCAGGACGCCCAGGCCATGAGCGTGCCGCCGGCGCTGTCGATCAGGGAAGCCGGCGCGCTGCCGGAAACGCTGATGACGGTCTGGCACAACGTGTTCGAGCGCGGCGGCCTCAAGGCCGGCGAGACGCTGCTGATCCATGGCGGCTCCTCCGGCATCGGCACCATGGCGATCCAACTGGCCAAAGCGTTCGGCGCGAAGGTGTTCGTCACGGTGGGATCGCAGGACAAGATCGATGCCTGCCTCAAGCTGGGTGCAGACCGCGCCATCAACTACAAGAGCGAAGACTTCGTGGCGGTGGTCAAGGAAGAGACCAACAAGGTCGGCGTCAACCTGATCCTCGATATGGTCGCCGGCGACTATGTCGATCGCAACTATGATGCCGCCGCGGTCGATGGCCGCATCGTCCAGATCGCGACGCTCAACGGCCCCAAGGTCAACGTCAACATTGCCAAGGTGATGGTGAAGCGCCTGACCCATACCGGCTCGACGCTGCGCCCCCGTAGTAATGCGGACAAGGCGGCGATGGTGGCCGCGATTGAGGCGAAAGTGATGCCGCTTTTGCGCGAAGGCCGCATCAAGCCGCTGATGGACAGCACTTTCCCGCTGGAAAAGGCGGCCGACGCGCACCGGCGCATGGAGACCAGCGCACATATTGGCAAAATTGTGTTGGAGGTGTAGGCCGCCGGCCCACAGGGCAAGGCGGAAACCCTTTGATTTTCCTCGCTTTCGTGGCATCTATCGCGACACACCGAACCAATTCTGTCCGGTCTGAAATCGCCTTGCACTCGAAGTTTGCGTCGAACGCGGAGAACTGACCTTGCGTCTGCTCAGGTGCCTCGCGCCCATCGCGCTGGGCCTCATGATGCTCGTTGCCGCGTCCCCTGCACGCGCGCTCGATGCTGTCAGCGTTCGCAGTGACGCGCCCGCGATCGACCTCACCGGTGTACTGGAGCATCAGCGCAGCGATGCCGACCGCATCCAGGTCTCGACCGCGCCTGGCACCGACGGCATCGTCCGCCGCATCGAGGTGCGCGCCCGCGAAGGTGGCCAGAACTGGGTGGTGTTCGCGCTCGCCAACAACACCGACGACCAGCTCGACCGCCTGATCGTCGCCCCGCATTACCGCATCGTCTCCTCAGGGCTGCTCTGGCCCGACCTCGGCCTGTCGCGTATCGCCACCATCACGCCTTCGATCGGCGACCGGCCCGAACGTCAGGAAAGCGCAACCGCGGACGTGTTCCGCATCACGCTCGATCCGGGAGCCGTTGTCACCTTCGTCGCCGAGCTGCGCACCGACAAGCTGCCGCAGCTCTATCTGTGGGAGCCGGAAGCCTACAAGGACAAGGTCAACTCCTTCACGCTCTATCAGGGTATCGTGATCGGCATCTCCGGCCTGCTTGCGCTGGTGCTGACCATCCTGTTCGTGGTGAAGGGCAGCATCATGTTCCCGGCCGCCGCGGCGCTGGCCTGGGCGGTGCTGGTCTATATCGGCGTCGATTTCGGCTTCTGGGGCAAGGTGCTCGACATGTCGAATAACGCCGAGCGCATCTGGCGTGCGGCGGGCGAAGCGATCCTGGCGGCGACGCTATTGGTGTTCCTGTTCGCCTATCTCAATTTGAGCCGCTGGCATGTGCGCTATTCGCACATCACGGTCGGCTGGCTGGCCTTCCTTGGCTCGCTCGTCGCGCTGGCGCTGTTCGATCCCGCGGTGGCCTCCGGCATCGCGCGCGTCTCGCTGGTGCTGATCGCCTTCGCCGGCTTTGCGCTGATCGTCTATCTCTCTACCCACGGCTTCGACCGCGCGGTGCTGCTCATCCCGACCTGGTTCCTCCTGGTGGTCTGGGTGGTGGCGGCCGGCATGACGGTCGCCGGCTCCGTCACCAACGACATCGTCGGCCCGGCCCTGCTCGGCGGCCTCGTGCTGATCGTGATGCTGATCGGCTTCACGGTGATGCAGCACGCCTTCGCCGGCGGCGGCGCCTCGACCGGCGTCGTCTCCGACATCGAGCGCCGCGCACTGGCGCTGGCCGGCTCCGGCGATCTGATCTGGGACTGGGACGTGTCCGCCGACAAGGTCTTCACCAGCCCTGAGACCGAGGCCCTGCTCGGCCTCAAGCGCGGCACGCTGGAGGGGCCGGCCGCGTCCTGGTTAGAGGTGCTGCATCCGCTCGACCAGGACCGTTTCCGCGCCGCGCTCGACAGCGTGCTCGACCAGCGCCGCGGCCGCCTGGTGCAGGATTTCCGCCTGCGCACCCCGGACGGCCACTTCATGTGGTTCGCGCTGAAGGCGCGCCCGGTGGTCGGGTCGGACGGCGAGGTCTCGCGCGTAGTCGGCACCCTCACCGACGTCACCGAGCTGCGCAACGCGGAAGAACGTCTGCTGCACGATTCCGTGCATGACAACCTCACCGGCCTGCCCAACCGCAAACTGTTCATGGACCGGCTGGGTGCGGTGGCACACTTCGCCAAGAGCATGCCGACGCTGCGGCCGACGCTGATGGTGATCGACCTCGACCGCTTCAAGCAGGTCAACGATTCTGTCGGCATCGCGGTCGGCGATTCCATCCTGCTAACGCTGGCGCGCCGCCTTACCCGCATCCTGAAGCCGCAGGACACGTTGGCGCGGATGGCAGGCGACCAGTTCGGCCTGATCCTGCTGTCGGAGCAGGATCCCGCCCGGATCACCGCCTTCGCCGAGACCATCCGCAAGACCATCCGCGCGCCGATCGCGTTCAACGACCGCGAGATATTCCTCACGGCTTCGATCGGCCTCGCTTTGTCTGATCCGCAGACCCAACTGACGGACGAGATCATCAAGGACGCCGAGCTTGCGATGTATCACTCCAAGCGCATCGGCGGCGATCGTATCGACGTCTACAAGCCGGCGATGCGTGCGCGGAAGACCGACCGGCTGACGCTGGAGAGCGAATTGCGCCGCGCCATCGAGCGGAAGGAGATCACGATCCTGTACCAGCCGATCGTGCGGCTGGAGGATCGTTCGATCGCGGGCTTCGAGGCCTTGGCGCGCTGGGACCATCCGAAGCTCGGGCGCATGGCGCCGTCGGAATTTATCACGATCGCGGAAGAGACCGGGCTGATTGTCGATCTCGGCATGTTCGTGCTCGACCAGACCGCAAAACAGCTCGCGGTGTGGCAGCGCGCGATGCGCTCGCGCGAGCCGATCTTCGCCTCCGTCAACGTGTCGTCGCGGCAATTGCTGCGCCACGATCTGATCCACGACATCCGCACCGTGCTGTCACGCTCCTCGGTGGCGCGCGGCACGCTCAAGCTGGAACTGACGGAATCGCTGGTGATGGAGAATCCGGAGCACGCAGCGCAGATGCTGACGCGGATCCGCGAGCTCGGCACCGGGCTCTCGCTCGACGATTTCGGCACCGGCCATTCCTCGCTGGCCTATCTGCAGCGCTTCCCGTTCGACACCATCAAGATCGACCAGTCCTTCGTGCGCACCACCAGCCGCGGCACCCGCCCGGTGATTCTGAAGTCGATCATCGCGCTCGCGCACGATCTCGGCATGGACGTGGTGGCCGAGGGCGCCGAGACCGATTCCGATGCGGTCGAGCTCTACCAGATGGGTTGCGAATACGCCCAAGGCTTCGCCTTCGGCGAGCCGATGGACGCCGACGCGGCGATGCGGCTGCTGACGGAAGTGCGGCTGGAAGCGGCGAGCTGATCGCTCTCTTGTTCCTTCTCCCCCTGTGGGAGAAGGTGGCGCGAAGCGCCGGATGAGGGGTTGTCTCCGCGGGTTCAACTGCAAGAGATTGGCGCGCGGAGAGAGACCCCTCACCTGTCTCGCCGCTACGCGGCGAGCCACCCTCTCCCACAAGGAAGAGTGCTCCTCAGCGATACTATCGCCGCCGGTCGCTCTTCTGCTTCCTGAACCGCACGCTCTGGCCATCCGGCGTGCGCGTCGCCACGAAGCCGGCGGCGAGGCAGGCTTCGCGTTGCGGCATCTGGATGTCGGGGCTGCGCAGGCTGTCCCACCAGGAGGCACGATGCGCCGCGCGCGGCAGGGCCGCGCCGATGATCTCCTCGATCTGCTCGAAGCTCAACACCAACTCGTCCTGCTTCTGCCGCAATAGATAGTCGCGCAACGCGTGGTAGTCGTTCACAATCGTCCTCTCGTCCCGGTCACATGAGGCTGCCAAAAACCGTGCGCCGCATAAACCGATTCTTAACTCATTGCGGCAGCGCCGTCCCGCCTTAAACACTACTCAAGCTTTCGGGCGCATCCACTAGGATCGGGAGCGAGCGATGCTGTCTGGATGGCGCGAAGTCACGGCCCGCCGGCCGTGGCGGATTTCGGCGAAGCTGCTGATCATCTCGTCCGTGGTGACAGTGATCGGCTTCTCCGCCATTTGCGTCAACGTGATGCTGGATATGCGCCGCGGCGAGGAGGCGCTCGCCCGCCAGACGCTGGAGAATTTGGCGACGACCATCGAGTCCGACGTCAACCGCAACATCGAGATCTACGACCTGTCACTGAAGGCGGTCGCCAGCAGCATGTTGCTGCCGGAGCTCGCAACGGTGTCGAAGCCGATCCGTCAACTGATCCTGTTCGACCATGCGATAACCGCCAAGCATTTCGGCGCCATCCAGGTGTTCGATACCGAGGGCCGGCTGACCATCGACGCCTCCACGCTCGATCCGCTGCCGGAGGTCAGGAGCGAGGAGGACTATTTCAGGGTTCATCGCGACAATCCCGACATCGGGCTCTTCATCAGCCGTCCGATGCTGTTTCGCGGCGCCTATTCCATCGTGCTGAGCCGGCGCATCAGCGATACCGACGGCGGCTTCATGGGCGTCGTCGCCGGCTCGATCCGGTTCAGCTATTTCCACGAATTGTTCGAGCGGCTGAACCTCGACCGCGACGACACCATCACCGTGCTGAAGCGCGACCGCACCATCATGATGCGGCGGCCGTTCGATCTCGAAATCATCGGTAGGAATTTGAACGAGCGCCAGAACTGGAGGGCCGACAATCTCAAGGCCGGCGGATCCTACGCCGGCCAGGGTCCGGTGGACCCGACCCCGCGTCTCTACGTGCGCAGCACCAGCACAGGTCCGATGTTCGTGGTGGCAGGCAAGCCGCTGACCGCCGTGTTCGAGCTCTGGCAGAGGGAAGCCTATCGCATCGGCGCCGTGGTGCTGGCGCTGATCCTGTTCATGCTGGCCTCGACGCTGGTACTCGCGCGCGAGATCGGCCGGCGCGCCGAGGCCGAGGGCAAGCTCGAGGAGATGGCGACGACGGACGCGCTCACCGGCCTGAAGAACCGCCGCAAGTTCGATTCCGTCATCGACGTCGAATGGCGCCGCGCCATGCGCCAGAAGACGCCGGTCGCGCTGTTGATGATCGATGCCGATCACTTCAAGGCCTACAACGACACGTTCGGCCATCAGGCCGGCGACCAGGTGCTGGTCGGCATCGCTATCTGCATCTCCGACTCGGTGAGCCGCGCCGGCGACTGCGCCGCGCGCTATGGCGGCGAGGAATTCGCCGTGCTGCTGCCGAACATTTCGGTCACCGACGCCTTCAAGGTCGCCGAGACGATCCGCCTCAAGGTGCAGGGCTGGTCCGACGATCAGGCGAGCACGACGGTCTCCTGCGGCATCGCCAGCCTGGTCCCCACCGCCGGCATGGACCCGTCCATCCTGGTCGCCGCCGCCGACAAGGCGCTTTATGCCGCGAAAGCCGGCGGGCGCAACCAGTCGGTGGTCGCGAGCCTGCCGCAGCTGTCGCTGGTGGCGTGAGGCGACTGTCATCGGCGGCGAGTAGAGTGCCTAATTCTCGTGTCGTCCTGGATCGGCGCTGCGCCTGTCCAGGACGACGCGGAGCAGCTACTGCCCCAGATACTTCTTCATCTCGGCGATCAGCCCGTCGCGCAGCTCCGGGCGCTTCATGCCATAGGCTATGTTGGCGCGGAGGAAGCCCGGCTTGGAGCCGCAATCGTGGCGTTCGCCCTCGAACTCGACGCCGTAGAATTTTTGCGACCTGGCGAGGCCGATCATGGCGTCGGTGAGCTGGATCTCGCCGCCGGCGCCGCGCTCCTGGGTTTCCAGGATCTTGAAGATCTCCGGCTGGAGGATGTAGCGGCCGGTGATCGAGAGGTTGGAGGGCGCGGTGCCCTTGGCCGGCTTCTCGACCATGCCGTCGACCTCGAACATCTTGCCGGTGCGTTTCCCGACACCGCAGATGCCGTATTGATGGGTGAGATGTTCGGGCACCGCCTCGACCGCGACCAAATTGGATTTCTCGCCGAGCGAAGCCGCCATTTCGATCATCTGCTTTAGGCAGCCGGGCGTGTTGAGCACGAGCTCGTCGGGCAGCACGACCGCGAACGGCTCGTTGCCGACGATGTCGCGCGCGCACCAGACCGCATGGCCGAGGCCGAGCGGCGCTTGCTGGCGGGTGAAGCTGACGGCACCGGCATCGGGCTGGTTCTGCGCCAGGATCTCCTGCTCGCCCTTCTTGCCGCGCGCAGCCAGCGTCGCGTCGAGCTCGAACATCCGGTCGAAATGATCCTCGATGACATTCTTGTTGCGGCCGGTGACGAAGATGAAGTGCTCGATGCCGGCCTCCCTCGCCTCGTCATAGACGTACTGGATCAGGGGCTTGTCGACGATGGTCAGCATTTCCTTCGGCATCGCCTTGGTGGCGGGCAGGACGCGGGTGCCGAGGCCAGCGACGGGGAATACGGCTTTGCGAATTTTCATGGGATCGATCGAATACCTGAGGACGTGAACGGAGCAATGGCATCTTGCTAGCCTGTTTGCAGCCGCCAACAAAGGCGGATGTGGGGCCTCGCCCCGTCAGAGTTAAGAAAAACGCCGTCACCAAAATTTCACCTTTGTTAAGCTATTGGCAACGCCTACCAGGCCTCCTGATGGCGGAATTTCAGGCCGACGGGTGGGAGATGATGCAATCAGTGGCACGACTGGCGGAACGGGTTAGCTCCGTGACCGCCGCGACGATGATTGCGGCGGCTTTGCTGCTGCCGGCTTGCGCGCACGCGCAAGCCCAGAATGGCCTTTCCAATCTGTTCGGCGGCATCTTCTCCGGCCCCAATCCCGCCCCCTCGCAAGCCCCGCCCGGCAATGGCGGTGCGCAACCTTGGAGCGGCGAAGACGGCGCCTCCGGCCATCCGCTGATGACGGCGGCCGCGATCCGCGAGGCCGCCGGCAATTTCAACAATTGCGTCGCCGCGATGTGGCCCGATGCCGCACGGCGCGGCATCACGCAGGAGAATTTCCAGCGCCTCACCGCAGGCCTCAGCCCCGATTTGCGCATCATGGACCTCATGGATTCGCAGCCGGAGTTCACCAAGTCGATCTGGGACTATCTCGACATCCTCGTGAACGATAACCGCCTCGCCAGGGGCCGCGAGATCCTCGCCACATACAAGGCGCAGTTCGACGCCACCGAAAAGGCCACCGGCGTCGACCGCTACATCATCGCCTCGATCTGGGGCATCGAGTCCAACTACTCGACGCAGATGGGCGACCGCAGCGTGCTGCAATCGACCGCGACGCTCGCCTGCATCGGACGTCGCCAGGCCTATTTCAAGGACGAGTTCCTCTCCGCGCTGGAGATCCTCAACCGCGGCGATCTCAGGCCTGAGCAGATGCGCGGCTCCTGGGCCGGCGCCTTCGGCCCGACCCAGTTCATGCCGACCGCATTCAAACGATTTGCCGTCGACGGCGACGGCGACGGACGGCGCGACGTCGTCGACAATCCCACCGACCTGATCGCCTCGACCGCCAACAATCTGAAGAAGGACGGCTGGCAGGCCGGCCAGACCTGGGGCTTTGAAGTCGTTGTGCCGGAGGGATTCAACTACATGCTGGCCGATCGCGCCAAGGCGATGACGATCGCGCAGTGGGAGAAGCTCGGACTCAAGCGCCCGAACAACCAGCCCTTTCCGCACCCGGCGGAGAAGGCCTATTTGCTCGCGCCGGCCGGCGCGCAGGGGCCGGGCTTCCTGATGCTGCAGAATTACCGCGTCATCATGAAGTACAACCCGGCCGAGGCCTATGCACTCGCGATCGGCCATTTCGCCGACCGCCTGCGCGGGGGCCAGCCCTTCGTGCAGCCCTGGCCGCGCCAGGAGCGGGAGCTGTCGCGCACCGAGCGGCTGGAACTGCAGCAGCTGCTGGCCCAGCGCGGCTTCTACAAGGGCACCCCGGACGGCCAGTTCGGCGGCCAGACCCGGGAAGCCCTGCGCAACTTCCAGGCCTCGATCGGGGTGCCCGCCGACGGATTTGCGTCGTCCGACGTGCTGGACCGGCTACGCGGGCGGTAAATCGCGCCGAAAGTAACCGTGAACGGGGATTTTGGCAGGCAGCCTTGACCTGAGTGACTGTTCCCCGGTGTATGGCGGAAGAATCTGCGAGAGAATCTGCCCGTTTGGCGCCTGATTCCGTTATTATATCCAAGCCACTTCCAATCCTGTTGCGCGTGTCCGAGATCGCATGTCGAAGAAGTCCCTGTTCAAGGCGCTGACCGAGACCGGCCCGCTGATCGCGCTGGGGACGGCGCTTGCGATCTTGGTGTCGGTCGCGGGCCCGGCCTCGGCGCAGTTCTTCAACTTCCCCGGCTTCGGCGGCCCGCCGCAGCGCGCGGCCCCGCCGCCACCACGGGGCGGCGGTGGAGGTGGCTGGTTCGGCGGCGACTTCTTCGCACCGTTCCAGCAGCAACAGCCGCAAGCGCCGCGCCAGGATTTCTCGCGCGCGCCGGCACCGGCCAAGCGCGACACCGTACCCGACAAGAACGTGCTGGTGATCGGCGACGCCATGGCCGACTGGCTCGCCTATGGCCTCGAGGACGCCTACACCGAGCAGCCCGACATGGGCGTGATCCGCAAGCACAAGACCACCTCGGGCTTGATCAAGTACCAGCCGAAGGGCGAGCCGTCGGACTGGGCGGCTGCGGCGAAAGGTATCCTCGAAACCGAAAAGCCCGAAATCATCGTCGTCATGCTCGGCCTCAGCGACCGCATCGCGATCCGCGAGCCTGCGGCCGACAAGTCGGACAAGGCCTCTGACAAGGACAAGAAGAACGACAAGGGCGCGCGCGGCAAGCCACCGGGCAAGCCCGGCGAAGCCAAGCCCGACGCCGCCGCCAAGCCTGAGGACAAACCCGCAGCGGATCCTGACCTGCCGCAGGATGATGCCGACAACGCCGATACGCCGGCGGCCGCCGCGCCGGAGAAGACGGCGCGCAATCCGAATGGTCTCTACGAATTCCGCGACGAGCGCTGGATCGAGCTCTACGGCAAGAAGATCGAGGAGCTGGCCAACGTCCTCAAGGCCAAGGGCGTTCCGGTGCTCTGGGTCGGCCTACCTGCCATCCGCGGGCAGAAGGGCACGGCGGACATGCTGTTCCTGGATTCCCTCTACCGTGAAGGCGCAGCCAAGGCCGGCATCACCTATGTCGATGTCTGGGACGGTTTTGTCGACGAGGCCGGTCGCTTCCTTCAGAAGGGTCCTGACTTCGAAGGCCAGATCCGTCAGCTCCGCAGCTCTGACGGCGTCTATTTCACCAAAGCCGGCGCGCGCAAGCTCGCGCACTATGTCGAGCGCGAGATCACGCGCCTGCTGGCGGGCCGCTCCGGCCCGATCGCGTTGCCGAGCGAGCCGGCGACGCCCGACACCAGCGCCGAGCCAGGCAAGCCCGCGCCGCGGCCGCTGGCCGGCCCGATCGTTCCGCTGGTTGCGGCCTCGATCTCGACCGATCAATTGCTGGGCGGGCCGGGCTCGCGTCCCGCCGCCGTCGACGCACTCGCTGCGAAGACGATGGTGAAAGGCGAGCCGCTGACGGCTCCGGCCGGCCGTGCCGATGATTACGCCTGGCCGCACCGCGAAGTTGGCCGCGAGCAGGCCAAGGGCGATACGCCGATGGCGGCGACGACGCCGGACAGCAGCGTTGCTCACGGCTCACCGGGAGCGGCCGCCGCGGTCGCCCCGCCAAAACTCGCGCCGAAGAAGCTGCAGCTCCCGCCGCAGCAGCCGGCACAGGCAGCGCCGTCATTCCGGGATTTCTTCGGCTTCGGCTCGCCGCAGCCACCGCGTCAACTGGCGCCGCCCCCTGGCCCCCGCAATCCGAATCTGAACCCCGCGATTCCGCGGCCGCCGGCTAATGTCGGGCGATCGGCCGAAATGTTCCGGTAATTTTTCTCTTTTGATTTGAGATGTCATTCCGGGGCGCGTAGCGCGCGCCCCGGAATGATTGGCTTGGCTGTTAGCCGTAATAGCGCCAGCGCGGCGGCGGGCGACGCGCGGGGCGCGACATCAGAAGCGCGAGCGCGAAGCCGATGCCGCCGGCAATCAGCAGCGCGCCGAGCGGGTTGTCATGCACCTTCCGCGCAATCGCCTGCGAGCCGTCGCGGAACGTATCGCCGCTCGCCTCATAGGCATCCTTGGCGTAGCTGGTGGCCGTGTCCGCGGCTTCGCGCGCTGCGTCCTTCGCCTGGCCGTATAGATTCTGCACTGTCCCCGCGGCTTCGCGTGCCTTGCCTGAGGCCTGCGTTTTTGCGTCTCCCGCCATCTCGCCCACGGTGCCTTCCACGCCGCCCGCCATTTCCTTGGCTGATCCAATGATCCGATCCGCGTCCATGATAATCCTCCTCGGTGATCAGCCGAAGTAACCGATCAGAAGCAGCGCAGTTCCTTGCGCTTAAGAAAGTGTAGAACGCGTAGCCCGGGTGAGCGCAGCGATACCCGGGAACGCGCAAGCAAAGTCCCGGATGTCGCTTCGCTCATCCAGGCTACAAGATTAGGCCGCCATCGACGACCAACGTCTGGCCGACGATGTAGGACGACAATGGCGAAGCCAGGAACAGCGCCGCGCCCGCCATGTCGGCCGGCGTGCCCAATCGCCGCAGCGGAATGCGCGCTAGCGCGCCTTCGAGCCGCTTGGGATTGTCGGTGGTCACCTTCGTCATCTTGGTGTCGACGAGCCCGGGCGCGATGCCGTTGACGCGGATGCCGTCCTCGGCCCAGGCCTCGCCCAGCGTGCGCGTCAATCCGACCGCGCCGGTCTTCGAGGCGTTGTAGGCGGGATTGCCCATGGTGGAATGATAGGCAGCAGTCGAGGACACCATGATCAGAGAGCCCTTCGCATCCCGCAGCATGGAATGAAACCGCGTTGCGCACGCCATCAGGCTCATCAGGTTGACCTCGACGACCTTGCGGAAACCCGCCATCTCGAATTCGCCGCGGCGATAGATCACTGCGCCCTGCGCGAGCACCAGGATGTCGAGCCGTTCGAAGGGCGGCTCGAACGCTTCGATCGCACCGGCATCGCTGACGTCGAGCTGCGCGTAGGCGAGACCCGTGAGATCGGAGCCGTCCTCGATGGAATAGTCCGCAGGCCGCGCACGCGTGCCGCAAACCGCGACATGCGCACCCCTGGCGCGAAAGGCCTGCGCGATGCCGTTGCCGATGCCGCTGGAACCGCCGACCACCAGCACCTGCTTGCCTGAGAAATCGAGCTCGTTCATCGCGGCCTCCCCTTGTTTTGCTTGTTTGACCTGTCTGCGGATCGATGCCAGCCTTGTCAATCATAACAAGAACAAGCAGCGCGCGAGGAAACAGCATGTCCGAATTCAAACAGCTCAGTCGGTCCGTGAAGGGCCTGACCGTCCTCGTCACCGGCGCGGCCAGCGGCATGGGACGCGCGACCGCGCGCGTGTTCGCCACTGAAGGTGCGAACGTCGCCGTCACCGATTATGACGAGCGCGGCGCCGATGCGGTCGCGAGGGAGATCTCGGCAAACAGCGGGACAGCGAAGGCGTGGAAGCTCGATGTTGCCGATGCCGGCGAGATCAAGCGCGTAGTCAATGATGTCGCGGCGCATTTCGGCGGGCTCGACATCGTCGTCAACAATGCCGGCATCTCCGTGCGGGTCGCGATCGACGACGAGACCTATGAGGACGCATGGGCCAAGGGCCTCGCCGTGATGCTGACGGCGCATCCGCGCGTCATCCGCGCCGCGCTGCCGCACTTGCGCAAGTCGAAGAGCCCGCGCATCGTCAACATCGCCTCGACCGAGGCGCTCGGCGCCACCGCATTGCACAGCCCCTATTCGGCGGCGAAGGGCGGCGTTGCGAGCCTCACCCGTTCGCTGGCGGTGGAGCTCGGCCGCGAGGGCATCACCGTCAACTGCATCTGTCCCGGTCCGATCCGCACGGCAATCACCGATCGTATCTCCGAGGAGCACAAGACGATCTACGCCAAGCGCCGCACTGCGCTCGGCCGTTACGGCGATCCTGAAGAGGTTGCGCAAATGACGCTCAGCCTGTGCCTGCCGGCCGCCTCTTTCCTCACCGGCGCGGTGATCCCGGTCGACGGCGGGCTGATGGCGCGCAACGCGTGAGAGCCATGCGCGCGGCGCGTTGACATCGCCGGACGCGGGAGTCATTTTTTCCGCAAACAGAGCGGGGAAACCGCTCGCAGATGCGGGAGAAAACGCCATGACGATCGCCATCCGGCAGCTTCAGAAGCATTTCGTCGGTGAGGTGTCGAGCCTCGACCTGCGAAAGCCGCTCACGCCGGAGGAGGCGCGCGAGGTCGAATCCGCCATGGACAAATACGCGGTGCTGGTCTTCCACGACCAGGACATCACCGACGAGCAGCAGATGGCGTTCGCGCTGAATTTCGGCCAGCGCGAGGATGCGCGCGGCGGCACCGTTACCAAGGAGAAGGATTATCGGCTGCAATCCGGCCTGAACGATGTCTCGAACCTTGGCAAGGACGGCAAGCCGCTGGCGAAGGACAGTCGCACGCATCTGTTCAACCTCGGCAATTGCCTGTGGCATTCCGACAGCTCGTTCCGCCCCATTCCGGCAAAGTTCTCGCTGCTGTCCGCGCGCGTGGTGAACCCGAAGGGCGGCAATACCGAATTCGCCGACATGCGCGCCGCCTATGACGCGCTCGACGACGAGACCAAGGCGGAGATCGAGAATCTCGTCTGCGAGCACTCGCTGATGTATTCGCGGGGATCGCTCGGCTTCACCGAATATAGCGACGACGAGAAGGAGATGTTCAAGCCGGTGCTGCAACGTCTGGTGCGCACGCACCCCGTGCATCGGCGCAAATCGCTGTATCTCTCATCGCATGCCGGCAAGGTCGTCGGCATGAGCGTGCCTGAGGGCCGGCTGCTGCTGCGCGATCTGAACGAGCACGCGACGCAAGCAGAGTTCGTCTACATCCACAAATGGAAGCTGCATGATCTCGTGATGTGGGACAACCGCCAGACCATGCACCGCGTCCGCCGCTACGACCAGTCGCAACCGCGCGACATGCGCCGCGCGACGGTGGCCGGCACGGAGCCCACGGTGCAGCAGCAGGCGGCGGAGTAGTTTTTCGTCGTCCCGGCGAAGGCCGGGACCCATAGCCACCGAATGTAGTTTGGCGAAGATTAGTGGTTGCCAGTTCGCCTTGATAACCGCTCCCTAGGAGTATGGGTCCCGGCCTTCGCCGGGACGACGCTGGAGGGCGGAGCGACGGTGTCAACACCATCGTCGTCCTGGACCAGCGAGCGGAGCGAGCGCGGATCCAGGACCCATTGCCACCGAGCGCAGTTTGACGAAGGCTGGTGGTTGCCAGCCTTCTTCAGCAACCACACCCCGTGGTAATGGGTCCTGGCTTTCGCCAGGACGACGAGAACTACGCGTGCCCGGCCTCGTTGGAGAGCATGCCGGGATCGATGCCGATCTTCTGCAAGGCGCGGTTGTATTTGTCGTCGACGTCGTCGCCGAAGATCAAGTCAGTGTCGGCGTCGCAATGCAGCCAGCCATTGCTCTGGATCTCGGTCTCGAGCTGACCCGGCGCCCAGCCGGCATAGCCGAGCGCGAGGATGGCGTGCTTGGGGCCGGAGCCGTTGGCGATCGCGCGCAGGATGTCGACGGTCGCGGTGAGGCACACGCCCTCGTCGATCCGCAGCGTCGCGTTCTCAATGTAGAAGTCGCTGGAATGCAGCACGAAGCCACGCCCGGTGTCGACCGGGCCGCCGCGCAGCACTTTCATGCTTTCGGCATTTTCCGGCAGCTTGATGTGCTCGCCCTTCTTGATGATGCCGAGCTGCATCAGGAGCTCGGGGAAGTCGATGGAGCCGGCGGGTTGATTGACGATGATGCCCATCGCGCCTTCGGCAGAATGGGCACAGAGATAGATCACGGAGCGCTCGAAACGGGGATCGCCCATCACGGGCATCGCAATCAGGAGCCGGCCGTCGAGATAACCGGCCGAATTGGGGAGCGCGGGGCCTGCGCTGCGGGTGCTCTCGCCCGTCCTTTTACCTGTAGGAGCCATGGTGAAGCACTCCGGTTTCAATTCCTATCCTGATGTCGGGCCCGGCGGCTGTCAAATCAAGGCTTGCAGAGACTTGATTCAGATGCATCCATCACAAGCAATTCAATGGTTTGCCCCGGGGCCACCCTGTAAAGACGTGCCATGTCCAGCATAGTTCCCTTGCGTGCGGCGATTGGCGTCGCGACAACCCTGCTCGCGTCGTCGCTGGCCTTCGCAGCCCGTGCCGATGACGCTTCGCCGTGGCAGCGCGACGGACATTCCGCAGTGCGGCTAGTCGCGGGGTCACGCAGCGGCGCCGTCCTGCTTGGCGGTATCGCCTTCCAGCTCCAGCCGGGCTGGAAGACCTACTGGCGTACGCCCGGCGACTCCGGCGTTCCGCCGCGGTTCGACTTCTCCAAGTCGGACAATGTCGAGGCAGTGACGATCATGTGGCCGGCCCCGCTGAAGTTCGACGACGGCGCGGGCGGTCATTCGATCGGCTATCGCGACCAGATCGTGCTGCCCCTGCGCATCGTCGCCAAGGCCGCCGACAAGCCGGTGACCTTGCGCGCCGAGATCAACTATGCCGTGTGCGAGAAGCTCTGCATTCCCGTCGAGGCCCGCGCCGAGCTTGGCTTCAACAGCGTCGCCTCGACCGAGGACGCCAATCTGCGCGCCGCGCTCGACACCGTGCCCAAGCCCGCCAATATCGGCGACCCCAACCCGCTCACCATCCGCGACGTCAAGCGCGACGGCAACAAGGTGGTCGTCGACGTGGTCGCGCCGGCGGAGGCACGCAACGTCAATCTGTTCGTGGAAGGGCCGACGCCCGATTGGGCGCTGCCGATTCCGGCCCCGGTCCAGTCCAGCCCGGCAGATGTGAAGCGATTCTCCTTCGAGCTCGAGGGGCTGCCGCCGGGCGCCAAGCCCGACGGTGCGGCGCTGAAGTTCACGCTGGTCGGGCCGGACAAGTCGTACGAGTTCAATACGAATTTGGAGTGAGCCGTCGTCGCAACCCCAGCGGTCGTCCTGGACAAGCGCAGCTCTTGGCAACGCATAGCGTTGTCCAGGGCGGAGCGCAGATCCAGGACCCATTACCCCAGGGAGTAGTGGTGGCGCGAACTCGTAGCCCCGAGCCTTCGTCCAACTTCTCCCTGGGGTAATTGGTCCTGGCTTTCGCCAGGACGACGTTGGGGTTGCGACAGCACTCCCACCCAACCGAATCTTAACGAATGGTTGCTAATTCCCGGGCATGCCGCAGCATGCGGAACCCCCTGGGGATCTCGAATTGGCCGTGATGGATGCACAACCCGCAACGACCGGACCGGCCGGGTTGATCGCGCGGCTGCGCGGCAGGCTGACGGGAGGCTCGCGCGAGGCCTCGCTGACGCGGCGGCTGGCCGGCACCATCTTCGTCATCCGCGTCATCAGCGCAGGCCTCGCCTATGTCTCGCAGGTGCTGCTCGCGCGCTGGATGGGCACGTCCGACTACGGCGTCTACGTCTATGTCTGGACCTGGGTGCTGCTGCTCGGCAGCATGATGGATTTCGGCATCTCCGCTTCCGCGCAAAAGATCATTCCGGAGTACCGCGCCCGCGGCGAGCATGCGTTGCTGCGCGGCTTTCTCTCCGGCAGCCGCTGGCTGACCTTTGCCGTCTCCGCGCTGGTGTCGCTCGGCCTCGCCGGCATCGTCAGGCTGCTCTCGCCCTGGATCGATCCGGCCGAGGTGCTGCCGCTCTATATCGGCTGCATGACGCTGCCGGCCTTCGTCGTCGCCAACACCCAGGACGGCATCGCGCGCTCGCATGACTGGATGCAGCTCGGGTTGATGCCGCAATTCATCATCCGCCAGGCGCTGATCATCGGCATCACGGCCTCTGCCTTCCTGCTCGGCTATCATCTCGGCGCGATCGCCGCGATGGTTGCGAGCCTGGGCGCGGTGTGGATCGCGATGACCGGGCAGATGGTGGTGCTGAACCGCAAGCTCACCGATCAAATCGAGCCGGGCCCAAGGGCCTATGACATCGGCGGCTGGCTCGCCATCTCGCTGCCGATCCTGCTGGTCGAGAGCTTCTACCTGCTGCTGTCCTACACCGACGTACTGGTGCTGCAGCAGTTCCGCCCCTCCGACGAGGTCGGCGTCTATTTTGCCGTGGTCAAGACGCTGGCGCTGGTTTCCTTCATCCACTACGCGATGTCGGCAACGACCGCGCATCGCTTCGCCGAATACAACGCAAGCGGCGACAAAGCGCGGCTGTCGGCCTATGTGGCGCACGCCATCAGCTGGACGTTCTGGCCGTCGCTGGCGGCGACCATCGTGCTGCTTGCGCTCGGCAAGCCGCTGCTCTGGCTGTTCGGGCCGCAATTTGTGGTCGGCTACGACATCATGTTCGTGGCCGCGATCGGGCTGGTGGTGCGCTCCGCGATAGGGCCGGTCGAGCGGCTGCTCAACATGCTCGGCCAGCAAAGAGTCTGCGCGCTCGCTTATGCGCTGGCCTTCGTGATGAACGTCGTGCTCTGCATCGCGCTGGTACCGCGCTACGGTGGCCTCGGCGCCGCCGCCGCGACCTCGATCTCGCTCACTTTCGAGACGGTGCTCTTGTTCTGGATCGTGCGGCAGCGCCTCGGCCTGCACGTGCTGGCGTTTGGAAAATAGGCCATGCGGCTGCCTGACCGTTGGGGAACGGCGGTTTCGCAAGACGCAGCTGAACAGGGCAAAATGGCTATGCATCTCCCACCTGCAGCATGATTTTTCTTATTTGATCCAAACAGTTGCATGCCGGAGAAAGTTCATTCTACGTCGTATTGCCCAACCGACGAGACCAACCTAAGATTCCCCGGACATGTTTGATCCACTCTACGTCGCCTCTGGCTTCGGCGTCGGCCTGCTTGTCGGGATGACCGGCGTTGGCGGCGGCTCGTTGATGACGCCGCTCCTGATCCTGCTGTTCGGCGTTCATCCCTCCACGGCGGTCGGGACCGACCTGCTCTATGCCGCCGCCACCAAGACCGGCGGCAGCGTGGTCCATGGCTGGTCGCGCAGCGTGCACTGGCCGGCGGTGCTGCGGCTCGCTTCCGGCAGCATTCCGGCGAGCGCGGTGACGCTGCTGGTGTTGTGGAAGCTCGACCTCAAGAGCGATACCGAGCGCAGCCTGGTCAATCTCGTGCTGTGCTTCGCGCTGATCCTGACTGCGACGTCGCTGATCTTCCGCAAGTCGCTCATGGATCGCTACCGGAAGCGCCTCGAGCAGGTCGACGCGCGCACCACCGCAATTGCGACAGTGATCACCGGAATCGTACTCGGCGCGCTGGTCTCGATCTCGTCGGTCGGCGCCGGTGCGGTCGGCGTCACCGTGTTGCTGCTGCTCTACCCGCGCTTGCCGATGGCGACCATCGTCGGCTCCGACATTGCCCATGCCGTGCCGCTAACGCTGGTTGCCGGCATCGGACACTGGGCGCTCGGTGACGTCGACTGGGCGCTGATGGCCGTGCTGCTGCTGGGCTCGCTGCCCGGCATCATCGTCGGCAGTTTCAGCGCGACGCGCGTCCCTGAGACGGTGCTGCGCCTGACGCTTGCCAGCGTGCTGTTCGTAGTCGCCGGCAAGATCATGTTTGCGGAGCTGAATTTGTCGACGGCCTTCGTGACGGCGCTGGCCTGGACGCATTGAGCGAGAGGCTGCCGCCTCGTTCTCACTTTCGTAGGGTGGGCAAAACGAAAGCGTGCCCACCGCTTCTTTCAAGCGCGGAAAAATGGTGGGCACGGCGCTGACGCGCCTTTGCCCACCCTGCGGCATCGAGCGCTTACTCCGCGGTCCAGCCGCCATCGATCGAGAGATTGGTGCCGGTGATCTGCGCGGCATCGTCGCTGCACAGGAACAGAGCGAGCGCGGCGACCTGCTCGGAGGTGACGAACTCCTTGGTCGGCTGCGCATCGAGCAGCACGTCGTTGATGACCTGCTCGCGCGTCAGATTGCGCGCCTTCATCGTGTCGGGGATCTGCTTCTCGACCAACGGCGTCCAGACATAGCCGGGGCTGATGCAGTTGCAGGTGATCTTGTGGGTCGCAACTTCCAGCGCCACGGTCTTGGTGAGACCGGCGATGCCGTGCTTGGCCGACACATAGGCCGATTTGAAGGGCGAGGCGACGAGTGAGTGCGCCGACGCCGTGTTGATGATGCGGCCCCACCCCTTCTTCTTCATGCCGGGCACGGCGGCACGGATGGCATGGAAGGCCGACGACAGGTTGATGGCGATGATCTGGTCCCACTTCTCGAGCGGAAACTCCTCGATCGGCGAGACGAACTGGATGCCGGCATTGTTGACGAGGATGTCGACCGAACCGAACGTCTTCTCGCCGAGCGCGATCATCCCGGCGATCTCGGCGGGCTTGGTCATATCGGCGGGCGAGTAGATCGCCTTGACCTTGAAATCGGACTCGATCTTGGCGCGCTCCTTCTCGATGTCCTCGGGCGAGCCGAAGCCGTTGATGACCACGTTGGCGCCGGCGGCGGCGAAGGCGCGTGCGTAAGCGAGCCCGATGCCGCTGGTCGATCCGGTCACGACGGCGTTCTTGCCTGACAGACTACCCATTTCATTCGCTCCTTTTTGCCGAGGGTGCGGTGACGTCCCCCGTGAGATCGTAGGTGACCATGGTCTCGCCGGACTGCGGCCTCTCGAGCCAGTCCTTGTGGCGCATCGACAGATGCACGTCGCGCACCCCGGCTTCCCAATGCTCGACCATGGCGACATGCGAGAAGTCGTAGTCCTTGGACGAGGATTCGTAGTTCTTGCTGCGATAGATCAGGTGCACCACCGTGACCGTGCTTTCGCGCGCCGCTTTCGCGAGGAATTCGACGGAGGGATCGTTCTTGAGATAATCCGGCAACTTGCTGATGAGATCGCGCACCGCCCGGCGGGCGTTGTGCAGCTGCTTGTTCTTGTCGGTGTTCATCCGCGTGCGGCTGGAATAGCGGATGTCCTTCTCGCGCTCGGCGGCCTCGAGCAGCGAGGTCGGCAGGTCGCCGCGCGCGGAAAACAGGTCGACCTGGAAGATCAGCATGTCGCGGGCAAGCTCGGCGTCGAGCACGTAGTCGAGCGGCGTGTTGGAGGCGATACCGCCGTCCCAATAGTGCTCGCCATCGATGACGACGGACGGAAACCCCGGCGGCAGCGCGCCGGAGGCCATGATGTGCTCGGGGCCGATTCTCTTGCCGAGCTTCTTGAACTCGTAATTGTCGAAATATTTGAAGTTGCCGGAGGTGACGCCGACCGCACCGATCGACAGGCGCGTCTTCACATCGTTGATGCGGTCGAAATCGACCAGACGCTCCAGCGTCTTCTTCAGCGGCGCGGTGTCGTAATAGCTCTCCGCCTCAGGGTGACCCGGCGGCCACAGCGGTGCCGGCGGAACGCGCGGGACGAAGAAACCGGGCACGCCGAAGGTCGCGATCAGCGCTGCGCTCGTCGAGTTGAAGAGCTCGCGGCTGTGATCGCTCTTGCCGACCGGCTTCCACGGCACCGGCGCCGACACCATCTCCCAGAATTCCTTCAGCCGCTCGACGCGGGTGCGACCCTCGTTGCCGGCGATGATGGCGGCGTTGATGGCGCCGATGGAGATGCCGGCGACCCATTCCGGCTCGAAGCCGTAGCCACACAGCGCCTGGAAGGCGCCGGCCTGGTACGAGCCGAGCGCACCACCGCCCTGGAGGACCAGGACGCGTTGCGCATTCGCGGGGATGCTGGCGGAGTCCGGACTATGATCTGTCATGAGGGAACAATAGCAAAAGGCGAGCCACCGTGGCGACAGTCCGCCGCGGCGTCAATGCATCCCGGGATCAAGTCTGGCTTATCGCGGGTCCGTCGAAGCCAGGATCATGGTCCAGAACACCTTGTATTTGGTGCCGGGAGCATAGCCCGCCGCGATGCCCAATTTTGTGACACCGCCCTTGAGCATGTTGGCACGGTGAGGCGGCGAGTCGCGCCAGCCGGAAAACGCTTCCGCCAGCGTATGATAGCCGGCCGAGACGTTCTCGACCGCCACGGTCGCGGGATAGCCGCCGCCGGCGAGCCGCTTGGCGAGCGGCGCGCGAACGTCATGGTCCATCTTGTTGGCGGCCGCCATGGCCTGGGACTGGGATTCGGCGAGCAGCATCAAATCGGGATCGATCACGACGGTACCGAGCCCGTTGTTCTGGCGGTATTGCGAGATCATCACGGCGGCTGCCTGTGCATCGAGCTTGGCGCCCGGGACCGCCATGTCGGTATACATGGACGGCTGCTGGACCGGCGCTTCGTTGCCGGCGCAGCCGGCCAAAAGCAAAGTGATTGATATTGCGGCCGCAGCGCGCATGAATCAGGCCCCCAAATGAGGGGCCGTTGTTGCATACCAACCGTGGCTGAAAGGTGAATTTTGAGGAAAATGTGCTCGGTGTCATTCCGGGTTTGGTCCTTCGGACCATCCCGGAATGACGGGGA
This sequence comes from Bradyrhizobium sp. SPXBL-04, assembly GCF_051853035.1. Taxonomy (NCBI): domain Bacteria; kingdom Pseudomonadati; phylum Pseudomonadota; class Alphaproteobacteria; order Hyphomicrobiales; family Nitrobacteraceae; genus Bradyrhizobium; species Bradyrhizobium sp. SPXBL-04. The sequence continues at coordinate 7,855,108 of NZ_CP182472.1, forward strand.
TCTAGCCCGCAAATATCCGGTAGCGGCGCGGTTCGAGCCCGATCGTGTCGCCGGCGCGCAGTTCCCTATCGCGGGGCGCGTCGATCTCGATGGTCTCGCCGCCTGATAGCGCGACCTCGGCGCGCTGCACGGGGCCGAAATTGCGAACATGCTGAACCGCGCCCTCGAAGGCGCCGGAGCCGGGCGGGCCGACCAGCATGTCATGTCGCCGCACGAACAGTTTTGACGCGCCAGGCACAAGCCCATCCGCAGCAAGCCGCAGCGGTCGGTCGCCGAGCCGGATCACGCCGCCGTTCACTTCAACCGGGAGCTCGATGGATTCGCCGATGAAGCCGTGGACGAAAGCGGTCGCCGGGCTTTCATAGACATCGTCGGGCGAGCCGATCTGCTCGATCCGGCCCTTGTCCATCACCACGACGCGGTTGGCGACTTCCAGCGCCTCCTCCTGATCGTGGGTGACGAAGATCGAGGTGACGTTGATCTCGTGATGCAGCGAGCGCAGCCATCGGCGCAGCTCTTTGCGCACCTTGGCATCGAGCGCACCGAAGGGCTCATCGAGCAAGAGGATGCGCGGCTCGATCGCGAGGGCGCGGGCGAGCGCGATGCGCTGGCGCTGACCGCCGGAAAGCTGGCTCGGATAGCGATCGGCGAGCCAGTCGAGCTGCACGAGATCGAGTAGCTCCTTCACCCGCGCACGGATCGTGGCTTCGTCTTTCCGGACCGCGCGTGGCTGCACGCGCAGGCCGAAGGCGACGTTCTCGAACACGGTCATGTGGCGGAACAGCGCGTAGTGCTGGAACACGAAGCCCACATGCCGTTCGCGCGCGCCCTGCGCCAGCGCGTCCTCGCCGTTGAAGGACACGTCGCCAGCGTCGGGCCAGTCGAGGCCGGCGATGATCCGCAACAGCGTGGTCTTGCCGGAGCCTGATGGCCCGAGCAGCGCGACCAGCTCACCATTGTCGACCTTGAGATCGACGCCGTCGAGCGCTTTGAAGCTGCCGAACTTCTTGACGAGATTCCTGACTTCAATGGTCACGGGCGTCTTGTCCTTCGTCCAGATGACGTTCGAGAACGGTTTTTGCGATCAGCGTGATCAGCGCCAGCATCGCCAGCAGCGAGGCGATCGCGAAGGCGGCGACGAATTGGTATTCGTTGTAGAGGATCTCGACCAGGAGCGGCATGGTGTTGGTCTCGCCGCGGATATGGCCGGAGACGACCGAGACCGCGCCGAACTCACCCATCGCGCGCGCGTTACAGAGCAGCACGCCATAGAGCACGCCCCATTTGATGTTCGGCAGTGTGACACGGAAGAAGGTTTGCAGGCCCGAGGCGCCGAGCGAGATCGCCGCTTCCTCCTCTTGCGTGCCTTGCTCTTGCATCAGCGGGATCAGCGCGCGCGCCACGAAGGGAAAGGTCACGAAGGTGGTGGCGAGCGCAATGCCGGGAACCGCGAACAGGATCTGGATGTCGTGCTCGCGCAGCCAGGTACCGAAATAGCCCTGCGCGCCGAACAGCAGCACGAAGACGAGGCCCGAGATCACCGGGCTGACCGAGAACGGCAGGTCGATCAGCGTGATCAGGAAGGTCTTGCCCCTGAAGTCGAACTTGGCGATGGCCCAGGCCGCGATGAGACCAAAGACAAGATTGAGGCCGACAGAGATCGCAGCGACCAGCAGCGTCAGCTTGATCGCAGCCAGCGCCTCCGGCTCGGCCAGCGCGGCGAGATAGGCGAGGATTCCTTTCGAGAACGCCTGGGCGAACACCACGACGAGCGGCAGCACGACGAAGACGGTGAGGAAGATCATCGCCAGCGCGATGATGGTGATGCGCACCGCCCTGGGTTCGGTCCGCAGGCTGTCGCGCGCGGCGGCCGCATGCGCACGTGCGCGCGCATCGGGCGAGACCAGCGAAGCGGATTCTGCGATCTGCAACGTCATCGCATCCCCCTCAGCGCTCCGGGATCCGGCTCTGCGCCCAGCGCTGGAGCCGGTTGACGGCGAAGATGATGACGAAGGAGACGACGAGCATGACCACCGCGATCGCGGTCGCATCGGCGTAGCGGAATTCGGACAGCCGGATCACGATCAGCAGCGGCGCGATCTCGGAGACATTAGGCAGATTTCCGGCGATGAAGATCACCGAGCCGTATTCGCCGACCGCACGGGCGAAGGCGAGCGCAAGGCCGGTGAGCAGCGCTGGTGCGAGCGACGGCAGGATTACGCGGATGATGGTCTGCCAGCGGCTGGCGCCCAGGCTGCCCGCGGCCTCCTCGATCTCGGGGTCGAGATCCTGGAGCACCGGCTGCACCGTGCGCACCACGAAGGGAATGCCGATGAAGATCATGGCAACGAAGATGCCGACCGGCGTGAACGCCACCTTGATGCCGAGCGCCGCGAGCGGCGCCCCTAACCAGCCCTTCTCGGCGAACAGCGCAGTCAACGCGACGCCGGCGACCGCGGTGGGCAGCGCGAAGGGCACGTCGACGATGGCATCGAACAGCCGCCGGCCGGGAAAGCGGTAGCGCACCAGCGCCCAGACGATGATGCTGCCCATCACCAGATTGACGCAGGCCGCCACGAAGGCGAGGCCGAAGGAGACGCGAAGCGCGTTCAGCGTGCGGCGGCTGGAAAGGATATTCCAGAACTGTTCCGGGCTCAGCTCAAGCGATCTCAGGAACAGACCGGCGAGCGGAATCAGGATGATGACGGACAGCCAGGAAAGCGTCAGTCCCATGGTGAGACCGAAGCCCGGCAATGTCCGGCGTCGTACTGCGAGTGCGCTCACCAGGCCCCCTGCTAAAAACCGCCCAAAGACAGCGCTCGATCAGTTCTTGTAGATCTGATCAAAGACGCCGCCGTCGGCGAAATGTTCCCGCTGCGCCTTGGTCCAGCCGCCGAAGACGTCGTCGATCGTGAACAGCTCGACCTTGGCGAAGGCGCTTTCGTGCTTCTTGGCGACCTCGGGATCGCGCGGGCGGTAGAAATTGCGCGCGGCGATCTCCTGCCCCTCTTTGGTGTACCAATATTGGAGATAGGCATCGGCGGCGTTGCGGGTGCCTTTTTTATCGGCAACCTTGTCGACGATGGCGACCGGCGGCTCGGCGAGGATCGACTGCGGCGGCGCCACGATCTCGAACTTGTTCGCGCCGAACTCCTTCAGCGCCAGGAACGCCTCGTTCTCCCAGGCGAGCAGCACGTCGCCGACGCCGCGCTCGACGAAGGTCACGGTGGCGCCGCGCGCGCCGGTATCGAGCACCGGCACCTGCTGATAAAGCTTTCCGATGAACTCCTTGGCCTTGTCGGCCGAGCCGAACTTCTTCTGCGCAAAGCCCCAAGCCGCGAGGTAATTCCAGCGCGCGCCGCCTGATGTCTTCGGGTTCGGCGTGACCACCGCGACGCCCGGCTTGATCAAATCGTCCCAGTCCTTGATGCCCTTGGGATTGCCCTTGCGCACCAGGAAGACGATGGTCGAGGTGTAGGGTGATGAATTCTGCGGCAGCCGCTTCTGCCAATCGGCTGTGGTGAGGCCCTTGGCGGCGATGGCGTCGATGTCATAGGCGAGCGCGAGCGTCACCACATCGGCCTGCAATCCGTCGATCACCGCGCGCGCCTGCGAACCGCTGCCGCCATGCGACTGCTTGATCTCGACGCTCTTGCCGGTTTCCTTCTGATAGGCGTTCGCGAACGCCTTGTTGAACTCGGCATAGAGCTCGCGCGTCGGATCGTACGACACGTTCAGCAGATTGATGTCAGCGGCGAGAGCCGAGCTTGCCCAGAGAAGTCCTGCAGCGAGCGGAACGATACGGCGCATCATGTCCATCTCCATTCACTTCGTTGACGTCGGTGTCAGCGAAGGCGTGCAGGCATAACTCGGGTCGAAACGCGCTTAAGTCAACGGAACCGGATTTTCTTGTTCGCGATGTCGCAGCCCGACTGTGCTACGAAGTCTTCATCGTGTGAATGCCGCATTCTGTCTTGGCCCGGCCGCGCCAGCGACCGGCGCGAGAATCCTCGCCTTCGGCCGTTCTGCTCGTGCAAGGCATACACCCAACCGACAGGAAACCGGAGGCGACGAGAGGGTGACGCGGCAATTTGGCGCGGACGAAGATGGCCTCGAGTTCCTCGCGCGAGACATTGGCGAACGGGTTGAACTTCAACCGCGCGCCGTCGTGCTCGACGACCGGAATGTCGGCGCGTGCGTTGCCCTGGAAACGCTTGCGGCCGTTGAGCCAGGCCGAGAACGGCTTGAGCGCACGCGCCAGCGGCTCCACCTTGCGGATGCGGCAGCAGGCGTCGGGATTGGAGAACCAGAGCTCGCGGTCGGGATCGTCGCGCGATAGCGTTTCCTCGGCCGGCTTGATCGAACGGACGTCCTTCAGGCCCAGCGTCGCGATCAAAGTGTCGCGATAGGCGAGCGTCTCTTCGAACAACCAGCCGGTGTCGAGAAAGATCACCGGGATCGCCGGGTCGACGTCCGCCATCACCTTGAGCAGCGTCGCCGATTCCGTACCGAAGGACGACACCAGCGCGAGCTTGTCGCGCCCGACCGTCTTCAGCGCTGCGGCGATGACCTCCGCGGGCGAGGCATCGCGTAAGCTCCGATCGAGCTCGTCCGCTGGGGGCAGCGCAGAGATGGACGAAACCTGAGGCGCGATCGCGTTCACGTGCCGACACCTTCGGAATGGCGCAACTGCATGCGCCGGTGCAGGGCCGTGATGCGGCCGTCGCCGGTCGGCTGGTAGAACACCGAATAGCGCTTGGCGGTCTGCATGAAGGCTTCCGCGTCGGCTTGCTTCTTGACCTCGAAGGCATCGAAGCCGGCACGCAGCATGAATACGAACTGGTCGCGCAGCACCTGGCCGGTGGCACGCAACTCACCGCGGTAATTGTAGCGCTCCCGCAGCAGCCGGGCCTGGCTGTAGGCACGGCCGTCGCGGAAAGTCGGAAACACCAGCGCGACCGTGGCGACCTTGCCAAGATAGGGCACGAGCTCGGCGATGTCGCGATTGTTGGGCCAGATCACGCCGACCTTGCCGGCGCGCTTGAGCAGGCCTTCCGCCTCACCGAGGAAGCGCTCGGCCGGCACCAGGATGTCGCCGCTCTCGGGCAGCGGCGTATCGACGGCGAGCTTGACGAAGCTGTCGTCGACGATCTTTCCGCCGTTAACGAGTGGCATAGACGCGCTCCTTGAAGGGTTCGACGCCGAGGCGTTTCACCGTGTCCATGAACAGCTCTTCGGGCCGCTCGCGCAGCGCCAGATAAGCTTCCACGATGTCCTCGACGACGTCGGCGACCTCGTCGAACTTGACGCCGGGACCGATCAGGGTGCCGAGCGCGGCGTTCTCGTCGGCACGGCCACCGATGGTGATCTGGTAGACCTCCTCGCCGTTCTTCTCGACGCCGAGAATGCCGATATGGCCGACATGATGATGGCCGCAGGCATTGATGCAGCCGGAGATGTTGATGTGGAGACGCCCGATCAGGTTGGCCAGCTCGTGATTGGCGAACCGCCGCGTCAGCTCCTGCGCGATTGGGATCGAGCGCGCATTCGCCAGCGAGCAATAATCGAGTCCCGGGCAGGCGATGATGTCGGTGATCAGGTTGACATTGGGCGTCGCGAGGCCAAGCTTGTCGAGCGCCTTCCACAGCGCCGGCAGATCGCGCTTGGCGACATGCGGCAGCGCCAGGTTCTGCTCGTGGCCGACACGAATCTCCCCAAAGGAGTATTTATCGGCGAGATCGGCCAGCGCATCCATCTGCTCGGCCGTGGCATCGCCCGGCGGCCCGCCGGTCGGTTTCAGCGAGATCGTGACGATCGAATAGCCCTGCACCTTGTGCGGGGCGACCGAGTTCTTGCGCCATGCCTCGAAGTCAGGATCGGCTGCGGCCTGCCGCAGCTCGTCCGGCATGTGCGGCAGCTTCTCGTAGGCCGGATAGGTGAAGCGCGAACGGATGTCCTCAATCACCTCGTCGTCGATCTGGAGCGAGGAGTTGCGGATCTGCTGCCACTCATCCTCGACCTCGCGCGAGAATTTTTCGATGCCGAGCTCGTGCACCAGGATCTTGATGCGCGCCTTGTAGATGTTGTCGCGGCGGCCGTACTGGTTGTAGACGCGTAAGATAGCCTCGATGTAGCTGAGGATGTCGCGGCCATGCACGAAGTGCTTGATGGTCTTGGCGATGAACGGCGTGCGGCCGAGGCCACCGCCGACCAGCACTTCGAAGCCGGTCTCGCTCTTCTCGTTCTTGATCAGCCGGAGGCCGATGTCGTGGATCTTGATCGCGGCGCGGTCATGATCGGACGCAGTGATCGCGATCTTGAACTTGCGCGGCAGGAACGAGAATTCCGGATGCAGCGTGGTGTGCTGGCGGATCAGCTCCGACCAGATGCGGGGATCCTCGATCTCGCCCGGCGCGACGCCGGCCCACTGATCCGAGGTGACGTTGCGCATGTTGTTGCCGGAGGTCTGCATCGCATGGATGCCGACCTTGGCGAGATCAGCCAGCGCGTCCGGCAGCTCGGCAAGCTTGATCCAGTTGAACTGGATGTTCTGCCGCGTGGTGAAATGGCCGTAGCCGCGATCATATTTGCGCGCGACATGGGCGAGTGCCCGCAGCTGGTTGGTCGCCAGCGTTCCGTAGGGGATCGCAACGCGGAACATGTAGGCGTGCAGTTGCAGATAGACGCCGTTCTGGAGCCGCAGGATCTTGAACTCGTCCTCGGTGAGCTCGCCGGAGAGGCGCCGCTTCACCTGGTCGCGGAACTCCGAGACGCGCTCGTTGACGAGCGTGCGGTCGATTTCGTCGTAAGCATACATAAGAAAGCGCCTTAAAGCTGGGCCGGCTGTCCGATGGTGACGCCGGTGCGGCGGATCTGTTCACGCAGATTGCCGGGCTGGACCTTGCCGTCCGCACCGATCTGCACCGGCGCGATATAGGGACCGATCGCGCCGACGTCATCGGCGACGGACTCAGCAAGCAACGCCTTCGCCTCGTCGGAGTTGCGCACGATCGCGGCTTCCGACAGGTCCGCGGACCAGCCCTTGGCGGCGGTGCGATAGACCACAATGCCGTCCCAGGTGCGGTTGGCGGTCACGACCGAGGGGCCGGCGATTTTGATCTTCTTCTGTTCAAGCGGGGAGGTCATTCGGCTGCATCCAGGAGGTCAGAGATGATTTGGTTGGGAGTTTGGCGGCGAAGCGAGCCGGCATGCCGGACCACCTCGCCGATGATGAGAATGGCAGGACCGCCATTGGTCCGCCGCACGAGCTCGGGCAGGTCGCGGAGCGTGCCGATCGCGCCTTGCGCATCGGGGCGCGTGACGCGGGCGAACACGCCGACCGGGGTTTCCGGCGAACGGCCGGCGGCGAAGAGGCCGGCGCGTATGGCGGGTGCGGCAGTCGTGCCCATGTAGACGACGACGGTCATCTTGGTGTCGGTCAGCGTCGACCAGTCGACGACTTCCGCATCGCGCGCCTTGTGCGCGGTGAGGAAGGTGATGCGAGTTGCTTCATGACGGTAAGTGAGCGGCACTTCGAAATCGGCGGCACCGCCGATACCTGCGGTGATGCCGGGAATGATCGAATAGGCGATGCCGGCGGCGCGCAAGGCTTCCATCTCTTCGCCGCCGCGGCCGAACACGAAGGGATCGCCGCCTTTCAGCCGCACCACGCGCTGGCCGGATTGCGCGGCCTCGATCATGCGCTTGTTGATGGCATCCTGGCCGATGCCGGGCTTGCCGACACGGCGGCCGACGGCAACGCGCGTGGTATCGCGGCGGATGCGGTCGAGAATTTCGGGCGAGACCAGCTCGTCGTGAAAGACGATATCGGCATCCTGCAGCGCGCGCAGCGCCTTGATGGTGAGGAGATCGGGATCGCCGGGCCCGGCGCCGACCAGCGCGACCGAGCCTTCCGGCTTGTCGGCGTGCGCGAAGGCGGAGGGATCAGCAATAGCCTTGAGCGCCGCAGCCGCTTCGTTCTTGCGATCGGCGAGCACGGCAGCGCCGATCGGCCCGTCGATGACGCGCTCCCAGAAGCGGCGGCGCAGCGGAAATTCGGCGATGCGCTCGTTGATGGATTTGCGGAAGCCGCCGATGAATTCGGCGAGCTCGCCGATGCGGGCCGGCAGCAGCGCCTCGATTTTTTCGCGCACGCGCCGCGCCACCACCGGCGAGGTGCCGCCGGTGCCGACCGCGACCACGACGTCGCCGCGATCGACGATCGCCGGGAAGATGAAGCTGGAATGTTCGAGATCGTCCATCACGTTGACGGGCAGACCCAGTGCCTTGGCGCGAACCGACATCGCGACACCGACATCACCTGCGCCGGCGCAGACGACAGCGATGACGCCCGAGAGATCGGCTGCCAGCGGATCATCAGATGCGAATTCAACGCGTGCGGCGTCCTCGGAGCTGAGGCTCAGATCACGATCGCCATCGATCGCATGCACGCGGATGCGCGCGCCGGCAGCCGTGAGCACGCGCAGCTTGGCGCGCAAAAGCTCACCCGCGCCGATGAGAACCACCGGACCGGTCTTGAGATCGAGAAACACCGGCAAGAACCGCATGCGATACCCGCTTCCCCACAAACGGGGTTGACTGGAATTATTTTCTATATATGTCTCGTTTCGAGCGCGCAAAGAGAAAATTTTTTCTTCTCTTCCGCACTGCAACTATAGAATTTTCGCCTCCAAACGCAAAGTGGCAGAGATGCATCTTCTCAAGGACGATTCCGCTGCTGATCGACTGAGCAATCCGGCACTGGCTGAGCGTGTGCGCGCGCAAGAATTTTCTGCCGAGCTTGCCCCAAGCATGGATCATCTCGACCAGCTCGAGGCGCAGAGCATCTACATCTTCCGCGAGGCCTTCGCTCGGCTGAAGAAGATTGCCCTGCTGTGGTCGCTCGGCAAGGACTCCAACGTGATGATCTGGCTGGCGCGGAAAGCCTTCTTCGGCAAGATGCCGTTCCCGGCCCTTCATGTCGACACCGGCAAGAAGTTTTCGGAGATGTATCGCTTCCGCGATCATTACGGCAAAGAGTGGGACCTCGACTTGCGCGTCGAGCCCTGCCCGCCGATCGATGCCGTCGACCCGACGCTGCCGCCGGCCGCGCGTTCCGCCGCGCGCAAGACCGAAGGCCTCAAGATGGCGCTCGCCAAGTATGGCTTTGACGGCCTGATCGCCGGCATTCGCCGCGATGAGGAGGCAACGCGCGCCAAGGAGCGCGTGTTCTCGCCGCGCGGACTGGAAGGCAATTGGGACGTGCGCGACCAGCCGCCGGAGTTCTGGGATCATTTCAATGCCTCGCCGCCGCAAGGCGCGCATTTGCGCATCCACCCGATCCTGCATTGGACCGAGGCCGACATCTGGGCTTACACCAAGCGCGAGAACATCCCGATCATCCCGCTGTATCTCGCCAAGGACGGCAAGCGCTATCGCTCGCTGGGCGATCAGGACATCACCAATCCGGTCGCTTCGACCGCCGTCAGCATCGACGAAATCCTGATCGAGCTCGAACAGACCAAGGTGCCGGAGCGCGCCGGGCGCGCGCTCGACCACGAGACCGAGGACGCTTTCGAGCGCCTGCGCGTCGCCGGCTATCTCTGATTCCCAAGGACGCGAGCGTCGCATGAACATGATCGTCACCACGGCTTCGCCGGCAACTCCGAACGGCACCACGCGTCCGCAAGTGCGCATCGTCATCGTCGGCCATGTCGACCACGGCAAGTCGACGCTGGTCGGCCGCCTCCTGCACGAGACCGGCAGCCTGCCCGACGGCAAGCTCGACATGCTGAAAGCCGTCAGCGCACGGCGCGGCATGCCGTTCGAATGGTCGTTCCTGCTCGACGCACTTCAGACCGAGCGCGACCAGGGCATCACCATCGACACCACGCAGATCCGCTTCCGCACCAATTCGCGCGACATCGTGCTGATCGATGCACCCGGCCACGCCGAATTCCTGCGCAACATGATCACCGGCGCCTCGCAGGCCGACGGCGCGGTGCTGATCATCGACGCGCTCGAAGGCGTGCGCGACCAGACAAGGCGTCATGGCTATCTCCTACATTTGCTCGGCGTGAAGCAGGTCGCGATCGTCGTCAACAAGATGGACCGGGTCGACTTCTCCGCCGATCGCTTCAAGGAGATCAGCGACGAGATTTCCGCGCATCTCAACGGCCTCGGCGTGAAGCCGACCGCAGTGATCCCGATCTCGGCGCGCGATGGCGACGGCGTCGCCGAGCGCACCGACCGGATCGGCTGGTACAAGGGCCCGACGGTTGTCGAGGCGCTCGACGCCCTCGAGCCGGCGCGGCCGCTGGAGACGCTGGCCCTGCGGCTGCCGGTGCAGGCGATCTACAAGTTCGACGACCGCCGCATCGTCGCGGGCCGGATCGAATCCGGCAGCCTGATTGCGGGCGACGAGATCGTGATCATGCCGGCCGGCAAGATCGCCAAGATCAAGACGGTCGAGAGCTGGCCGGTGACACCGGTCGCGGGCCGGCAGGGCGCCGGCCGCTCGGTCGGCATCACGCTCGACCGCGAATTGTTCATCGAGCGCGGCGACATCATCGCGCATGCCGGCACCGCACCGCGCGAGACGCGCCGTCTGCGCGCGCGCATCTTCTGGCTGCACGACAAGCCGCTCGCCAAGGGCGATCAGCTCCTGGTCCGCTGCGGGCCGAAGGAAAGCCGCGCCACCGTGGTGGCGATCGAGAAGGCGGTCGATCCCGGCGAGCTCGAAAGCAGCGAGAACAAGGCGATCGGCCGCAACCATGTCGGCGAGATCGACATCTCTCTGTCGAGCCCGATTGCCACCGATCCCTACACCGAGAATCCGCGCACCGGACGTCTCGTGATCGAGGTGTCCGGGCGCATCGCCGGCGGGGGCCTGGTGCTGTCGGTCGATGCCGGCCAGCGCGCCGTGCCGGTCGACATCGTGCCGGTGGAATCGGCGCTGCGCCCTGACGAGCGCTCCGCGCGCTACCGCCATAACGGTGCCGTGGTCTGGCTCACGGGTCTGCCCGCCTCCGGCAAGTCGACCCTGGCCAAGGCGCTGGAGCGGCGGCTGTTCACCAATGGCGGCTCGCCGATCCTGCTCGACGGCGACACGCTGCGCGCCGGGCTCAATAGCGATCTCGGCTTCACCGCCACTGATCGCAGCGAGAACATCCGCCGCCTCGCGGAAGTCGCGACGCACCTCGCCCGCAACGGCCACATAGCGATCGTCGCCGCGGTCTCACCAGCGCGCGAGGACCGCGCCACCGCGCGCCGGATCGCCGACACCGCGTTCCGCGAAATCCATGTCGCGACGCCTGCAGGCGTGTGCGAGGAGCGCGACCCCAAGGGCCACTACAAGAAGGCCCGCGCCGGCGCACTCACCTCGTTCACCGGCATTGGCAACGACTATGAGGCGCCGCAGGCCGCCGAGCTCGTGATCGATACGTCGGCACGGACCGTCGCCGATGCCGCCGACGAGATCGAGCGCATGCTGAAGACCACCGGCGTGCTGTTCGACGAAGTCGTGGACCTCGCCGCGAATATTTGAGGCACAGCTCCGCTTAAGGAGCACACTCCACGCCACACCAACGGTGTCGTCCCGGCGAAGGCCGGGACCCATACCGCGTGATCTATCGATCGGGCTCTACAGCAGTCCCGGATCACGAATCTTCGCCAAACTCCTCCCTGGGGTAATGGGTCCCAGCCCCCGGTGCGCGATTGCGCACTAGGCCGGGACGACATCGGTGAGGGATAGCACCCGACGGCTATCGCAAGTCGCGGCCCGACCGGTCCCCCACCCTTCCTTGACATTTTGACAACCCCCTAGGGGTCTTCTCACGGCCTTGATTTTGGGGCTAATAGGCCTCCGAAAGCCGCCCTCTATGGGCGCATTTTGCTGCTGTCGGGTCAAAAGCAGCCAAAAGCAGCCATTTCCAACAAGAAAGCCCATCATGAAACGCGTCGATGCCCACGGATTGAAGATCGCTCCCGTCCTGTTCGATTTCATCGCCAAGGAAGCGGCCCCGAAAACGGGGATCGCGCCGGATGCGTTCTGGGCCGGGCTTGCCGCCATCATCAAGGAGCTGGGGCCAAAGAACCGGTCGTTGCTCGCTTTCCGCGACACGCTGCAGGCCAAGATCGACGATTGGCACCGCGCCAACAAGGGCAAGGCGTTCGACCTCAACGCCTATACCGCCTTCCTGAAGGAGATCGGCTATCTCGTCCCGGAGCCGGCGACGCAGAAGGTCGAGACGACCAATGTCGACGAGGAGATCGGCAAGATCTGCGGCCCGCAGCTCGTCGTGCCGCTCACCAATGCGCGCTATGCGCTGAATGCGGCGAATGCGCGCTGGGGCTCGCTCTACGACGCCTTCTACGGCACCGACGCCATTCCGCATGATCCTTCCGAGAGCGGCAAGGGCTACAACAAGGCGCGCGGCGACAAGGTGATCGCCAAGGCCAAGGCATTCCTCGATACCGCCGTGCCGCTGGCGACCGGCAGCCACACCGACGTTACCGCCTATAGCGTCGTCGCGGGCCAGCTCGCGGTGAAGCTGAAGAGCGGCAATGCCACCGCGCTGAAGAACGCGGCGCAGTTCGCAGGCTTCCAGGGCGATGCGGCCGCGCCGTCCGCCGTGCTGCTCGTCAACAACGGCCTGCACATCGACGTCAAGATCGACCGCAGCAGCGCGATCGGTAAGGACGATCCGGCCGGCGTCGCCGACATGATCATGGAGGCCGCGGTCTCGACCATTCTGGACATGGAAGACTCCGTCGCCGCAGTCGATGCCGAGGACAAGGTGCTGGTCTACCGTAACACGCTCGGCCTGATGAACGGCACGCTGTCGGCCGATTTCGAGAAGGGCGGCAAGATGCTGACGCGCGCGCTGAACGCCGACCGCAGCTACAAGACGCCGGATGGTAAGAGCGAGCTCAAGCTGCACGGCCGCAGCCTGCTCCTGATGCGCAATTGCGGTCACCACATGTTCACCGACGCGGTGCTGGACGAGACCGGCGAGGAAATTCCGGAAGGCCTGCTCGATGCGGCCGTGTCGGGCCTGCTCGCCATTCACGACCTCAAGGGCAATTCCAAGGTCAAGAACAGCCGCACGGGATCTGCCTATATCGTCAAGCCGAAGATGCATGGCCCCGACGAGGTGTCGCTGACCTGCGAGATCTTCGACCGCGTCGAGAAGATGCTGGGCTTGCCAGAGAACACGCTCAAGGTCGGCATCATGGACGAGGAGCGGCGCACCACCGTCAACCTCAAGGCCTGCATCCAGCGCGCCTCCAAGCGCATCATGTTCATCAACACCGGCTTCCTCGACCGCACCGGCGACGAGATCCACACCTCGATGGAAGCAGGTCCGATGATCCGCAAGAACGAGATGAAGGCGCAGGCCTGGATCAAGGCCTATGAGGACTGGAACGTCGACATGGGCCTGATCGACGGCCTGCCCGGCCATGCCCAGATCGGCAAGGGCATGTGGGCCGCGCCCGACAAGATGGCGGACATGCTGGCGCAGAAGCTTAGCCATCCGCAGGCCGGCGCCACCACCGCCTGGGTGCCCTCGCCGACCGCCGCGACGCTGCACGCGCTGCACTACCACCAGGTCAACGTCATCGCGCGCCAAGAGGAGCTGACCAAGGGCGGTCCGCGCGCAAAGCTCGCAGACATTCTCACCATCCCGGTGTCGAAGTCGAACTGGGCGCCTGACGACGTCAGGCAGGAGATCGACAACAATTGCCAGGGCATCCTCGGCTATGTCGTGCGCTGGATCGACCAGGGCGTCGGCTGCTCGAAGGTGCCCGACATCCACGATGTCGGTCTGATGGAAGACCGCGCTACTTTACGCATCTCCAGCCAGCATCTCGCCAACTGGCTGCACCAGGGCGTCATCACCGAAGCGCAGGTGATGGAATCGCTCAAGCGCATGGCCGTGGTCGTCGACAAACAGAACGCGGGCGATCCGATCTACAAGCCGATGGCGCCCGCCTTCGACGGCGTCGCCTTCAAGGCGGCCTGCGACCTCATCTTCAAGGGCCGCGAGCAGCCGAACGGTTACACCGAATACATCCTCACCGCCCGCCGCCGCGAGGCGAAGGCAGCGGGTTAAGGGCGAAACGTCGCGGCGCGCAGCGGAACGGCTGCGCGCCGCTTGCGTTGTAGGCCATCAACGCGATGGAGATGGTCATGGACTGGAATCGCATCGAAGGAAACTGGAAGCAGTTCAAGGGTTCGGCCAAGGAGAAATGGGGCAAGCTCACTGACGACGACCTCCGATTGATCGAGGGGCGTCGCGAGCAGCTCGAGGGCCGGCTCCAGGAACGTTACGGCAAGGCCAAGGACCAGGTTCGTCAGGACGTCGACGACTGGCTCAAGTCGCTGCATTGAGGCAGCACGAAAAAGCCCCGGCCCAGGCCGGGGCTTTTTGTTTGGATGGGTCCGCTAGAACACCGCAAGATATTTCAGGAGCGACACGATGCCGATGATGATGACGATCACGCGCGCGATCTGCTTGGCGCGGCCGTCCATCGGCAGCATGTTGATGAGATAAAGTACGAGAATAACGACGAGAAAGGTGACGAGTACGCCGACCAGCATCGCTAGGACCCCCCTTCAGGCAAATGGCTGCCTCGTCCTAACGCCTGTAAGGCGCGCGGGTTCCGCCTCTGCAACCCTTTGCAATCTCAGGTATTTGCCCGACGCAGCAAAGGCCCCCGTAATTTTACGGCAGCATCACTGTCTAAGTTTTTACCCTTTTGAGGCCAAATGCGCTTCAGGCGCCTGCCAACCGGCCGGCGCCTTTGCTGCGCGCATCCCTTTGGTCGTTCGAAGTTCGTAAGGGGGCTGCCGTTGGGGGCCACGAACTTCGAAACGCGTACCGGGGGGATCCGATGCTCAACCGCCTGACCGTATCCACGTTGCTGAAAGCGGTGATCCTGTCCACCGCACTCGTCGTCGTAATCGGCTCCTCGATCAGCGCATGGAATTCGTGGATCCGGCTTCAGCAGGCCAACCGGATCGTCGCGGTAGCAGCGGCCTCCGCCGATGTGTTCAAGGCGATGGCGAACATCCGCTCCGACCGCTCGACCAGCAGCCGTCAGCTGATCTCCGATATCCAGATGGACAAGGAAATCGAGACATACATCCGCGGCATCCGCGACGAGCTGATGCCCGCCCTGGCACGTGCGATCGAGATTTTACCCTCGATCGACTTGCCTCTGGGTAGGACGGTGGTTGCCGATCTCGACCGGCTGAACAAGGCGCTGCTGGCGCAGCAGGCTGAGTTCTGGACTGAGGTCGCCAAGCCCAGAGCATCGCGTCGCGCGGCGCTTGTCAAAGAGTATCTCGAGAGCGAGGACGGGCTGATGGCCATCCTCGAAAAGCTGTCGCCCGTGCTGGCCGCGAGCGTCAATCATCAGGACGCAATGATCGATCAACTGCTGATGATCAAGCAGATGGCCTGGCTGTTGCGCGTCAACGCGGGTGAATCCTCGCTGATCGTCGGCAACGCGCTCAACAGCGGCAAGATCTCGCCCGAGGTCCAGCTCGCTTTCACCAAATGGATCGGCGGCACCGAGACGGCCTGGAGCGCGACCGAGCTCGCCGCATCGGGCATGCAATTGCCGCCGGCGCTGGCTGCGGCCATGGCGGAAACCAAATCGTTCTATTTCGACCCGCAATATCTCGCCACGCGCGACGGCATCATCGCCGCAATCGCCAAGGGCGAGAAGGCGTCGATGACTGCCAATCAGTGGAGCCCCTACTCGGTCGGCCGGATGGCGAGCGCGATCAAGCTCGCCGATACCGCGCTTGGCGTCGCCAGGGACCATTCCACCAGCCAGCGCGCGCAGGCGCTGCAATCGCTGCTGACCCAGCTTGTGCTGCTGATTGCCGCGATTCTGTTCACGGGCGCGGCCATGCTGGCGGTCAGCCGCCGCGTGATCACGCCGCTGCACCGGATCCGCGACGCGATGCTCAAGGTCGCCGGCGGCGACCTCACCGTCGATCCCGGCTATCTCGACCGCCAGGACGAGATCGGCTCGCTTGCCGGCGCGCTCGAAACCTTCAAGCAGCAGGCGATCGACAAGCTCAAGATCGAGGCGCAGGAGCGCGAACGTAACGCCGGCGCCGCCGCACGTCAGCGTGCGATGGAGGCCTATGTCGGCGAGTTCGAGGGCGTGGTGCGCAAATCGCTGGGCGAGTTGAGCGAGGCGTCCGGCGAGATGCGCAAGACCTCGGGCGATCTGTCGGCGGTATCGCGCCAGACCAATGAACGCGTCGAGGTCGCCGGCAAGTCCTCGAACGATGCCTCTACGAGTGTGGAGAGCGTCGCGGCAGCGGCCGAGGAGCTCTCCGCTTCAATCAATGACATCAGCCAGCAGGCCGCACATGCCGCAGGCATCGCCAGTCGCGCCGTCAACCAAGCGCGCGAAACCGACAGCACGGTGCAAGGGCTGGCGCAGTCGGCGGGGCGCATCGGCGAGGTGGTCGGGCTGATCAACACCATCGCGGCGCAGACCAATTTGCTCGCGCTCAATGCCACGATCGAGGCCGCCCGTGCCGGCGAAGCGGGGCGCGGATTTGCCGTGGTGGCGTCCGAGGTGAAGTCACTGGCGAGCCAGACCGCGAAGGCAACGGAGGAAATCTCCGAGCAGATCGCCGACATCCAGAAGGTCGCGGGCGATGCCATCAATGCGATCCAGGCCATCGGTGGCATAATCGGCGAAGTGAACGAGGTCGCCACCGCCATCGCCGCCGCCGTGCAGGAACAGGGTGCAGCGACCCAGGAGATCACCCGCAGCACGCAATATGCGGCGCAGAGCACCAAGAACGTCTCGGACAACATCACTGGCGTGAAGGCCGATGCCGACACCGCGGCCGGTGCCGCCGAGAACGTCAAGCAGGCCTCCGAGACGCTCGAGACGCAGAGCCGCCAACTCGGTCAGCAGGTCAGCGATTTCCTGGGCAAGATCCGGGCGGCGTAGGGCTGATTGGAGTCGGGACTGGCGCCACATCTTCCGTGTCGTCCTGGCCGAGTGCGCAGTTGCGCGCGGGGGGCCGGGAGGGAGTGGTTTGGCGCGAGCCGACAACCACGAATCTTCGCCAAACCCAATCTTGTGGTTATGGGTCCCGGATCGGCGCGCGCTTTGGGCGCGCTTGTCCGGGACGACGGCGGAGATTGAAGCACCAGCCGTCGCTCACTCGCCCCCTACTCCTTCGCCACCACCGGCACCTGACGGAATCTGGCGCGGACGGATTCCGGCAGCGGCGAGAAATTCATCGCGACGCCGCGGCGGTCGTTTGCGTTGCGAGTTGCGACCACGAGGCCGCCAGCGCCCGCGACGATGTCGCCCTTGCGCAAGGTGGGATCGTCCTCGACCTTGACCTGGGCGAGCCCGACCGGATCCTTGCCGTTGCAGGTGCAGCCCGCGACGATCTCGTTGCGATAGCGGAAGGCGTTCGGCAGATCGGAATAGGACTTTCCGTTCTCCGTCGTGGCATCGTCGATGTTGCTGCCATAGACCAGCGAGGTTTCGGACGCCGGGCAGAAGCTCTTGCAGGACTGCGCCTTGCTTTCGGCATCCGTTCCTTGCGCCGGAAAATAGCGGCCATCGCATCCGCGCACGCAATAGGCGGCGCCGCCACCATAGGCGGCTCGCTGGCGCGGCATGTCGTAGCGGGGCATGTCATCGTTTGGGAACGGCGTCCGGATCTGGGGAGGCCGTGCGCCGAACGCGCCGAACAGCGCCGAGAAGAAATCCTCCGCATGCGCCGACGGCGTCAACGCGAGGCCGAGGGCGGTGACGGTGAACAAGGCCGCCGCACCACCGACCAGTTTACCGAACGAACGTCTTTTCATGTAGCCTCACTCAACTCTCAGTTCACCGACGACGCCGAGATGTTCAGCGCCTGGTGGCCCGAGGGCAGCGTCGTCATGGCCGGGTGCTTGCGCACGGAATCGCCTCCCTTGTCGCTTCCCTTGGCCATCAGCGGCGCGTTCTTTGGCAGCACCACGACCTTCGTCCCGACATTGACGCGGCCGAACAGGTCGATGACGTCCTCATTGGTCAAGCGGATGCAGCCGGACGAGACGAACTTGCCGATGGTGCTGGGATCGTTGGTGCCGTGGATGCGGTATTCGCTCGAGCCGAGATACATCGCACGGGCACCGAGCGGGTTACCCGGACCGCCCGCCACGAAGCGCGGCAGATAGGGTTGGCGCGCGATCATTTTGGCCGGCGGATGCCAGTCCGGCCACTCGGCCTTGCGGCTGATGCTCTGAACGCCCGCCCAGGTAAAGCCCTCGCGGCCGACACCAACGCCATAGCGGATCGCGCGTCCCTGGCCGAGCACGTAGTAGAGATAGGTGTTGTTGGTATCGATGACGATGGTGCCGGCCGGCTCGCTCCTGTCGAAGCTGACGATCTGCCTGCGCAGCCGATCGGGCAGCCGGGCGTCCTCGTCTGCGGCTTGCGGTGCCTCGCTTCCATAAGCCTGTGAATAGCTCTGGTCCTGTGGATACGACTGCGGCTGCATCGGCACGAAGCCGAGGGTTTGCGCACGCGCGCCGCCAAAGGGCATGATGAGCAGTGCGCTTGCGAAGGCAAACGCAGTGACGGCGCGCGGTGAGAAGCGGCGGACGAGAGAGAACCTTGTCATGAGCTGCCCCGTTGGATGTGTGCATCTGGGTGATGCTGTCGCCAACAAACGCGACCGGGCCGACTCAGGTTCCGCCGAACTCTGCGGCAGCGACGTCACAGTCAAGCGAGCGCGTCTTCACGAAGCCGCGACGGAACCCTTGCTCAGCCAGCACGTTGTCGGATCGTCGATGGGCGCGCGGATCGCGAGTTGCGCGTGCGGGAGAGATATTGTGCGCGTCCTTCCCAGCGAACGTCTGATTCCCGGCAACAGCGACGGTGAACCGCTTCCCGACAGCCATAGTGAGCTGCCACCGGTCATCCGCCGCACCGAGTTCGTCGCTTTCGCACTCGCAGGCCTCCTGCTGATTGCGGTCGTCACCGTGCTCTATGTCGGAAAAGCGTTCTTCCTGCCCGTGGTGATGGCCTTCGTCATCGGCACCATGCTGTCGCCGGCGGCGAGCTTCCTCGAGCGATGCAAGGTGCCGCGCGCGCTCGGTGCCGTCCTGATCGTTATCGCGGGGACGGCAGTGGTCGCGTTCGCGGTCGCGCTGATCGCCTCGCCTGTGATGGAATGGAGCACGCACCTGCCGGAGCTCGGCGCGCAACTGAAGGACAAGCTGCACGTGTTCGACCGGCCATTGGCGCTGTGGCGCGAGCTGCAAGCCATGGTCGGCGGCTCGGAGGAATTCCCCAGCTTCCAGTTGCCGAAGATCGAGTGGGTGCAGCCGACGCTGGAATTTCTGTCGCCGACCTTTACTGAATTTCTGCTGTTCTTCGTCACCCTCATTCTGTTCATCGCAAGCTGGCGCGACCTGCGGCGGGCGATGATCATGAACTTCAGCAATCACGACGCGCGGCTGCGTACACTGCGTATTCTCAACGAGATCGAGGTCCATCTCGGCAACTACCTCCTGACCGTCACCGTCATCAATATCGGTGTCGGTGTCGCCACCGGCCTCATCTGCGCGCTCACTGGCATGCCCAATCCGGCCGGCCTGGGCGCACTTGCGGCAACGCTCAACTTCATTCCGATCATCGGGCCGATCGCGATGTTCGCCGTACTGGTCATGGTGGGGCTGGTCGCCTTCCCGACCATCAGCGGCGCGCTGATGGCGGCGCTCGCCTTCGGCGGCCTCACCTTCCTGGAAGGGCACTTCATCACCCCGACCATCATCGGCCGGCGCTTGGCGCTGAATGCGCTTGCGGTCCTGCTCGCGCTGGCATTCTGGACCTGGATGTGGGGCCCGATGGGCGCATTCCTGGCGTCGCCGTTCCTGATCGTTGGCCTGATCCTCAAGGAGCATCTGTTGCCGGCGGATTCGCCGCAGTTGCCGCAGGCCTGAGCGGTTTCCGTGAACGGAACTTCCCCGACCACGAAACGTTCTCCGGCTATCTCAGCCGTCAACAGTTTGGAGCTCCCGATGTCCACGACCAATGCCGAAGCCGGGATGAAGGACTGGACCGACAAAGCCACCAGGGAACGCCTCGAGAAGGATGTAGCAGCCGTGAAAAGCGATATCGCCGCCCTCACCGAACAGATCACCGACGCGCTCAATACCTTCGCCAATTCCACCAGCAGGCAGGCTCGCCGCGGCTATCGCCAGGCGCGCGAGAACATGGATTCCGCGATGGACGACATGTCCGACCGCGGCAGCGCGATGATGGAGGCTGCGCAAGACGCCTACGGTTCGATCGAGGAGACGCTGGAAGAGGCCATCACGCAGCGGCCGCTCGCGACCGTCGGGCTCGCCCTCGGCATCGGCTTCCTGATCGGCGCCGCCTGGCGGCGGTAGGTTTGCGGAACGGATCTCGAGACGGCGGCGCTGCCGCGCCCGTTGCCGGCGTGTGGCGGTTCGGCTTGTGGGGGATTTGAGGAGCAAGGCCATGTTTCAGCGCATCATCGATGGGATCAGTGCATCCACCGGCACCACTGTGCGACTGACCTCGCTGGCCGCAGGCACGGCATTCGCGCTCTTCATCACCACGTGCTTCCTCTGCGCCGCGGCCTTCATTTCGGTCCTGGAGAAATATGGCCCGGTTCAGGCCTGCCTCGCGGGGGCCGGCATCTTCTTCCTGCTGACGCTCACCGCTGCCGGCAGCTATTGGGGCTACAAGCGCGAGGTGCAGAAGCGCGCCCAGATCGCGGCCGAGCGCGCCGCGAAGTCGATGGCACAGAGCATGCTTGCGGACCCCATGCTGCTCGCTACGGGACTTCAGATCGTGCGTGCCATCGGTGTGAAGCGGCTGTTGCCGATACTCGCGATCGGTGGGGTCGCACTCGGAATCATGGCGAGCCGTGCTGGCGCAGCAGACGAGGCGTCGGCCGAACCTGCCGAATAATGGTCAGAGCGGGTTAGAAAATTTCGTCGTAAGTCCTCCGACCCCATCTATCGCAAATCGGTCCGGGCGGTCCCACGCAATTTTGCGCCATCCGGCACGAATGCCCCCGCCATCACGCAAACGCTACTCGGATGGGCAGGCGGTTGCCGCTAAAAGCGTCGCCCCTGATTCCAAAAGTTTTTTCGTGATGAAACCGTCCGTCAAGGCGAACCTCGCCGCATTTCAACCCGACGCCAGACTGTATTTGACACTCGGCATCGCCAACTGGTCGGTTTTCGTCGATCACATCCCGAACAACGTCGTCAACCTGCTGACGCTGCGAAACTTCGGCTTCAGCGGCGCCGCGGATTTGTTCGTGTTCGTGGCCGGTTATGGCGTCGCCATCATCCACGGCCGGATGGCGCTGGAGCGCGGCTACGTCGTCGCGGCGACGCGCATCTTTCGACGCGTCTGGCGGCTCTACGCCGCCTACGTCGTCCTGTTCGTCATCTATATCGACGCCATCGCCTATGTCGCCTCGCAATCGATGGCACCGGAAATCATCCACGAATACAACATCTCGGGGATTCTCGAGCATCCGCTGCGCATCCTGATCCGCGGTCTCGTGCTCCAGGAGGAGCCGCTGAACCTCGACCTCCTGCAATTGATGGTCCCGCTGATGGCCTTCTTTCCGCTTGTGCTGTGGGGCCTGTTGCGGCGGCCGAACGTGACGCTCGCGGCATCGGTCGCGCTGTACCTTGCCGCACGCTGGTTCGACTGGAATTTCCGGGTCTATCCGGACCAGGAGTGGACCTTCAATCCGCTCTGCTGGCAGATGCTGATGGTGCTGGGCGGCTGGTTCGCTGTGACGGGCGCGCCCGGGCGGGCGCTGCGCGGCATGCCCTGGCTGCGGATCCTCGCCGGGACCTATCTCGTCTTCGCGATGGCCGTCACCCTGATGCGCCATTCACCGGCGCTTGCCGCTTATCTGCCGGACGTCCTCCTCAACGGCATCGCGCCGACCGACAAGGAAAACCTCGCGCCTTATCGCGTGCTTCACTTCCTTGCGCTCGCCTTCCTCGCGACCCATCTCATTCCGGCCGATCATCCCGGCCTGCAATTGAAGCCGCTACAGGCGGTCATCAGGTGCGGCGAGGAATGGCTCGCCGTGTTCTGCGTCGGCGTATTCCTGTCCTTTGCAGGTCATCTCATCCTGATCACCGGGCCCAATATGGTGGTGATGCAGGTCGTCGTGAGCCTCGCCGGCTTCGCCGCGATGACCGCGGTCGCCTATTACATCGCCTGGTCGAAGTGGCAGGACCTGCCCGCCGCCTTGCGGCAACAGGCCTAGCGGGTGCGCATCCGATTCCACTAAAGCGAGTGAGATCAGGATGAATCGTCATCGCACTTTAGGTTATTGTTTGAGCATGATCTTTTCGGAAAACCGCTACACACTTTTCCGGATCATGCTCTAGGCCGGCGGCCGCGGCTGCGCTATGCGGAGCAGAAGCGGGTTGCAAGGAGACCGGACGTGGTGACGGCGAACAGCGAGGGTGATGAGGCCGACGGCGCGCCCCGGCGCGGCCGGCCGCGATCGATCGAGACCACCAACGCCATTCTCGAAAGCGCCTATGCGCTGATGGCCACCACCGGCCTTGCCGCCACCACCATCGACGCGGTCGCGCGGCACTCCAGCGTCTCCAAGATGACGATCTACAAATGGTGGCCGTCCCGCGAGGCGCTTCTGATCGACGCCTTTCTCCACCACGCCGCGCAGATGCTGCCGCTGCCGCCGGTGAGCTCCGGAACGCCCGCGGCGCGTGCACGCCGCCATGCCGCGGCCTATGCCGAGGCGCTCCAGGGCGAGTTCGGCAAGGTGCAGCTCGCCGTGATCTCCGAATGTATTTCGAGGACCGGCTCCGCCGAGCTGTTCTACGCCCGCTATCTGCAGTTCCGCCGCGACGCGCTGGTCGAGATGATCGCGGCGGGCCAGAAGGACGGCAGCATCCTGGCCGAGGGACTGCCCGAGGATCTCTACGACGCAATCTATGGCGGCCTGTTCTACCGCTATGTCTTCGGCATCGCACCGATCACGCCGGCTTACGCGCGCAATCTGGTCGATTTGGTGCTGCGACCGAAGGGCTGACCTCGCATCACCGCACGGGCCTGACCGGGGCCGAAATCTTGTCGGTACGATCGCGCTCGGTCATGTCGACCACCGTCTCCATCGGCGCGATGAGCTCGTAGACGTAGGAGACGTCGGTGAAGTAGCGCTTGGCGGTGCCGCCGAGCGCCTCGGGCGCGACGCGGTCGAGCAGGATCAGGCCGAAATCGGAATCCGGGCGGCGCGTCGCCTCGCTGGTGTTGAACTCCTCCCAGCGGAAATTGAAAATCTCGTCGGGCTCCTCGCCCGTCACCGTCCAATTGGCCGTGATGTGCGGATGCTTGCCGACCAGCGACAGGCCTTCGTCGGAATGCGAGGCGAGCTCGAAGAACAGCAGCGACAGGCTCTGCGCCGCGCGCGCGCTGACCGCGATGTCGGGACCGGTGACGGCGATGCGATCGGCATGCGGGATGGCGCGCGCTTCGAACAGGCCCTTCAGCTTGACACCCTGCCACTGGCTCTCGCTGAGCAGCGAGACCACGTTCGACATGGCGTGGATGCGGCCGATCAGCAGCTCGCGCGCGACGTCGATATCCGAGCCGTGGCGCAGCGTGCGTGTCACGATCGACTGGATCACCGCCAGGATGTTCTTGACCCGGTGGTTGAGCTCGTCGATGACAGCGGTGAGCCGACGCTCGAAGCCGATCCGCACCTGGATTTCCCGGCTGAGCCGCAGATTGTTGTAGGCGACATAGCCGAACAGGCCGCACACCATCGCGGTGATGGCGAGGCCGATCGCCGCGACGATGATGGCGGTCTGCTCGGCGCGACGCGCCGAATTGGTCTTCGCGTAATAGGCGAGCTGCCAGTCACGGCCACCGAAGCTCACCGTGCGCATGGCCGACGGCGCCAGTCCGTCCGCCGCCGTCATACGCGTGGAGACCACGCCCTGGTCATTGGCAACGAGCTCGCCGCCGTCCCTGCGCGGATCCCTGAGCGCGACCGAGAACAACGACATGTCGTCATTGGTCAACATCAGCGAAGCAAGCTCGTAGGAAAATGTGACGAACCCGGCCGGCTCCGTTGCACCTTCGGGAATGACGGGCGCGGCCACGATGACGCCGATTGGGCCGTTGCCGCGGAGCAGCGGAATCGGGTCTGAGGCGATCGACCGCTTCTCGACCCGGGCACGCGTCAGCATGGCGCTGCGAACCGGATCCTGATCGTAGCTGCGGCCAGGCAGTGCCTTGGTCTCGTTGCTGCGCGGCTCGAGGTCCATCAGCACGTCGATCGGCTGGGTGACATCGGCGGAATTGATCGGCTTGTCGTCAAACATGCGGATCCGCGGATTGGGGAAGCCGGCGCCGGCAATGGCAGCCTGCGCCGCCGTAAGCTCGTTCGGCTTCAACCGGGCAATCCAGCCGGCCACCACGAAGTCGGTCTTGAAGGCGTAGATGGCCGAGCGCAGCGGCTCCAGCATGCTCGGCTTGATCACGGATGGCGCACGGAACAGGCCGGAGGCGACACGCGCGAGCAGCTCCCGCTCGGTGAGGCGATCCTGGACCAGGCTTGCGTGAACGTCGATCGCACGCGCGAGCGCGATCCGGTCCAGCGCCAGCTCCTGATCGTGAACGCGATAGGCCGCAAGCCCGGAGAGCAAGGCTCCGAGCAGAGCGATGAAGCCAATGATGAAACCCAGCCGGACCACTTCGACTACTCAGGCGAATGCAGGAGGTCGGCAATAAACACGGAGCATATGAATGCCGCTCGAACGGCCATGTGCCGAAACAGGGTGAACCCCCAGTGGCGGAGATAATGGAGGAGGAGGCATCAGTACGCAACGTAGGTCGGCTGAAAAGCTTAATCCGTCCGGCCGATGGTCCGGCCGGCATGGATTTGCCCCTTGGGGGCCAAGAGGTAGTTAATCGCCGTGTCCGAAATTTGTTCCGCGGTTGCGGCCCTGCCCCGGGGTATTGGGGCAAAAACGCCTGCGCTAAGTCGTCGCGTCCGTCGGGCCCCGGCGTTTTAAGCGTCCCGTTTTAAGCCACCCTTGGTCTCGATGAAGCCGACGATGCGATCGAGACCCTGGCTCTTCTTCAGGTTGGTCATGACGAAGGGACGCTGGCCGCGCATGCGCTTGGCATCCGTCTCCATCTTTTCCAGGGAGGCTCCGACATGCGGTGCCAGGTCGATCTTGTTGATGACAAGAAGGTCTGACCGGGTGATCCCCGGGCCACCCTTGGACGGGATCTTGTCGCCGGCGGCAACGTCGATCACGTAGATGGTGAGGTCGGCCAGCTCCGGGGAAAAAGTGGCAGCCAGATTGTCGCCACCGGACTCGATCAGCACGAGATCGAGGTCCGGGAATTTCGCGCGCATGTCCGCCACCGCCGCGAGATTCATCGAGGCGTCCTCGCGAATCGCGGTGTGCGGGCAGCCGCCGGTCTCGACCCCCGCGATGCGGTCCGGCGTCAGCGAGCCCGAACGCACGAGGTATTCCGCATCCCATTTGGTGTAGATGTCGTTGGTGATCGCGGCGATGTCATAGCGCTCGCGCATGGTCTTGCAGAGCAGGTCCATCAGCGCGGTCTTGCCCGATCCGACCGGGCCGCCGACACCGACGCGCAAGGGTCCGTGAGATTTCGACATGTCGCTCGCTCTTTCCTAACGTCGTCCCGGCGCAGGCCGGGACCCATAGCCACCGAACCCGGTTGATAGGGCGGGCTGTGGCCGCATCCCTCCATCTCCACGAAGATTCGTGGTTATGGGTCCCGGCCTGCGCCGGGACGACGGCTGAATGTGGCGCAGCAAGCTCACGATCGGAACAGCCGCGTATATTGTGTCTCGTGCCGCAGGCTGGCGAGATCGGCGCGGAAGGTCGCGCTGCCGAGATCGTCCAATGTCGCATTCAGCGCACGATTGGCGGTCGCGGCGGCGGCGGCTTCCAGCCTCACCAGCACACGCTGGCTGTCGGTCTGGCCGAGCGGAACGAGACGGCTGGCCGCGGAAATCCAGTTCGAGACCAGCGCATGCAAGAAGGCGTGGAGTGTCGGCGCCAGCGGCACCCCGTGCATCGCGGCGACCACGCCGACCGCGACGGGATAGACCAGGGGCGTACGGCATGCCGCAACCATGGCATCCAGGCCATCGGCATCCCACGCAGCGCGGGCGATGTCGATGAAGGCACGGCCCTGCGAGGTCGTTTCCAGCTGTCGTTCGCGCGACGGCACGAAGGCGGCGGCCAGCTCGGCGATATCATTCAAAGTGGTGGTCTCGCCCGCTTCCGCGGCGCGATAGGCATGGACCAGGAACGTCGCATCGCAAAGGCCCGAGCCGTCGCCGAGCATCGCGTCGAGCCAGTCCGCCAGCGTCGCGGTGTCCGTGATATCGCCCGCCTCGACCGCCCATTCGATGCCGCTGGAATAGGAGAACCCGCCGACAGGGAATGCCGGCGACAGCCAGGTCATCAACCGGTACAGCGCCGCCGCCTCGCGCCTGGCGAGGTCAGCGGGGCTGACCGGCTCATTTGTGCTCATGAGCATGCTTGTGGCCGTGGTGATGGTCGGGGTGGTCGCAATGCTCGTCGTGATGATGGTGATGATCGTGATCATGGTCATGCGCGGCATGGCCATGATGGTGGTGATCATGACCGTGATGATCATGGTGATCGTGATGGCCGTGATCGTGATGCGCATGATCGTCGTGCCCATGCGCGTGGCCGGCATCGGCGTAGGCGCCGCCCTCGGGATCGAACGGCGCCTCGATCTCGATCACGCGGGCGCCAAGACCCTTCACCATGGCTTCGATGACGTGGTCGCGGCGGATGCGCAAGGCTTTGGCCATGATCTGCGTCGGCAGATGGCGATTGCCGAGATGCCAGGCGACGCGGATGAGATGGTGCGGATCGCGACCGCGGATCTCCAGCAGCGGCTCGGGCGCCGCCACCACCTCCACCAGCCGGCCGTCCTCCAGCACCAGCGCGTCACCGCCGCGCAGCGCGACGGCGTGCTCCAGGTCGAGCAGGAATTCGAGCCCGCGCGTCCCCGTCATCGCCATGCGGCGGCGGTGTCGATCGTCGAAATCGAGCACGACCGTATCCGCGGGGGGTTCCGTGAAGCGGTGCTGCCCCTTGACCTGCGTCGCCCGGATCATGCGTTTACCTCGTTACCGTGTCTCGACCTTCTCGGGCGTGATCACCTCGATCTTCGGCGGCGCCGTGAAGCACTTCACCGCGACGCGGCCGAACGTCTTCATGTGCTCCATGGCGCGGTGCGGCACCAGCGCCTCGGCATTCTCCCATTGCTCGACGAATACCATCTTGCTGGGATCGGTGACGCTCTCGTGCAAATCGTAGGCGATATTGCCGGGCTCCTTCCGCGTCTCCTTGATGCAGGCGGTGGCGGCTGCAATGAATTCGGCGCGCGTTTCGGGCTTGATGGTCAAGGTGGCAACGACATAGATCACGAGAAATCCTCCCGGCTTTTCTTCTCAGGGTACGATACCGGGCCGGACATTAGACCAGGCCGGATCGAACGCAACAGCGGAAAAGCCGTCTCCGGACTTGATCCGGGGACATACGTTGAGGTGCTATTTCAGTACATGAAATATCGCTGCGCCATCGGCAGCACCTCGGCGGGGGCGCAGGTCAGCAGCTCGCCGTCGGCGCGGACCTCATAGGTCTCCGCATCGACCTCGATATTGGGCGTGGCGTCGTTGTGGATCATGCTCTTCTTGGAGATCTTGCCGCGGGTGTTCTGGACGGCATAGAGCTTCTTGTCGATGCCGAGTTTTCGCGCAAGACCGCCGGTGACCGCGGCCTTCGAGGTGAACACCACCGAGGACGCCGTCCGCGCCTTGCCGAAGGCGCCGAACATCGGCTGGTAGTGCACCGGCTGCGGCGTCGGGATCGAGGCGTTGGGATCGCCCATGGGCGCCGCGACGATGCTGCCGCCCTTGACGATGCAGTCCGGCTTGACGCCGAAGAAGGCCGGCGACCACAGCACGAGATCAGCGAGCTTGCCCTTCTCGACCGAGCCGATCAGTTTCGACACGCCATGGGCGATCGCGGGATTGATGGTGTATTTGGCGATGTAGCGCTTGACGCGGAAATTGTCGTTGTCCTTGCCTCTGTCCTGCGGCAGCGACCCGCGCTGCTTCTTCATCTTGTCGGCGGTCTGCCAGGTCCGGATGATGACCTCGCCGAGACGGCCCATGGCCTGCGAGTCCGAGGACATCATCGAGAGCGCGCCGAGATCGTGCAGAATGTCCTCGGCGGCGATGGTTTCTTTCCGGATGCGACTTTCCGCGAAAGCCAGGTCTTCCGCGATCGAGGGATCGAGGTGGTGGCACACCATCAGCATGTCGAGATGCTCGTCGATGGTGTTGCGCGTAAACGGCCGCGTCGGATTGGTCGAGGACGGCAGCACGTTCTTCAGGCCGGCGACCTTGATGATGTCAGGCGCATGACCCCCGCCGGCGCCTTCGGTGTGGAAGGCATGGATGGTGCGGCCCTTGAACGCCTTGATTGTATCCTCGACGAAGCCGGATTCGTTCAGCGTGTCGGTGTGGATCATCACCTGGATATCGTGATCGTCGGCGACCGACAGGCAGTTGTCGATTGCCGCCGGCGTCGTGCCCCAATCCTCGTGCAGCTTCAGTGCGCAGGCGCCGGCTCTGATCATCTCGACCAGCGCGGCGGGCCGCGAGGCGTTGCCCTTGCCGGAGATGCCGAGATTGACCGGGAACGCGTCGAACGACTGGATCATCCGCGCGATGTGCCACGGCCCCGGCGTGCAGGTGGTGGCGAAGGTGCCGTGCGAGGGACCGGTGCCGCCCCCGAGCATCGAGGTGACGCCGCTCATCAGCGCGTGCTCGATCTGCTGCGGGCAGATGAAATGGATGTGGCTGTCGAAGCCGCCGGCGGTGAGGATCTTGCCTTCGCCTGCGATAACATCTGTGCCGGGGCCGATGACGATGGTGACGCCGGGCTGGATATCGGGATTGCCGGCCTTGCCGATCGCGGAGATCATGCCGTCCTTGATCGCGACGTCGGCTTTCACGATGCCCCAATGGTCGACGATCAGCGCATTGGTGATGACGGTGTCGGCCGCGCCCTGCCGGTTGGTGACCTGCGACTGCCCCATGCCGTCGCGGATCACCTTGCCGCCGCCGAACTTCACCTCCTCGCCGTAGGTGGTGAAATCCTTCTCGACCTCGATGATGAGGTCGGTGTCGGCCAGCCGCACCTTGTCGCCGGTGGTCGGGCCGAACATGTCGGCATAGACGGAACGTTTGATCTTGACGGACATCACAAGCCCCGATTGCGTTTGAATATCTGGTCAGTCACAGCAAGGATCTCGCTGCTTTCACGGCATCATCGAATTTCTCGTCGAGCCACGCATTGCCGCCGCGGCAGCCTGCAACGACCTGCGTGGCCCATCCGATGTAATCGGCGAGATCGTCCCGCTCCTCGGCGCTCGGGTCGGTTTGAATGCGCGCCTCTGTATTGCTGATCTTGTCGGCGATCTTGATCAGTTTTGCGCCGGGGGATTTCTTCGGCGCTTCGAGCACCTGAAGCTGCCGCCGCTCGGCCTTTGGCAGGCTCATGTCGTCGGTGCATTCCGCGATGAGGGAAGCGACACGCGCGGAAAATCTCTGCGCCAGCTCCTCGCGCGTGGTGTCGGTGTCCTCGATCACGTCATGCAGCCAGCCGGCCGCGACCAGCTCGGCATCGGCACCCTCGGTCGCGGTCGCCAGCAGGTTCGCGACCTCGGCGAGATGATTGATATAAGGCTCGTTGCCGCGCCCCTTGCGCGCCATGCCGTTGTGGCGATGCGCAGCGAGCTCGGCAGCTTCGGAGACAAGGCGGATCGGTGTCAGCATGGCAAAGACCTCCGTTTTCGCCTCAACCGTGCCGCACCAGGCTCGTTCCTTCGGAGATCACAGCTTCCCCATCACGTCGCCGCGGAAGCCATAAATGGTCTTCTTGCCGGCCATGGCGACGAGCTGGACGTCACGGGTCTGGCCGGGCTCGAAGCGGACGGCGGTCCCGGCGGCGATGTCGAGGCGCATGCCGCGGGACTTCTTGCGGTCAAACTTCAGCGCCGGGTTGGTCTCGAAGAAATGGTAGTGCGAGCCGACCTGGATCGGGCGGTCGCCGGTGTTGGCAACCGTCAGCGTCACGGTCTTGCGGCCGGCATTGAGCTCGATCTCGCCGTCCTGAATGAAGAGTTCGCCGGGGATCATGCTTCTCGCTCCTACCTGATCGGCTCGTGCACGGTGACGAGCTTGGTGCCGTCCGGAAAGGTCGCCTCGACCTGGATGTCGTGGATCATCTCGGGGATGCCGGGCATCACTTGGTCGCGGGTCAGCACCTGCGCGCCGGATTGCATCAGCTCGGCGACGGTGCGGCCGTCGCGCGCGCCTTCGAGGATGAAGTCGGAGATGATCGCGACCGCCTCGGGATGGTTGAGCTTGACGCCGCGGTCCAGCCGACGGCGCGCCACGATGGCCGCCATCGAGATCAGAAGCTTGTCCTTTTCGCGGGGAGACAGATTCATGCGACATCTCTTCCGTTCAACACGTCAATTCAGCCAGAGCCGCGGCAGGGCCGCGCCGGTGCGCGCCAGCACGGCCATCATGTCGGCGCGCAAACGCGCCGCATCTTGGGCACAGAACCGCGCCATTGCAAAGCCATTCCAGGCGGATATCCCGACCTCGCCGGCGAACGATTCCGAGGCCTCGCGAATGCGCTCGACCAACGCCTCGTCGCCAGGCACGATCAGGGCCGTGCCGATCGCGGCGCCACTCTTGGCCACGGCGGATCGCGCCAATTTTTCACCGATATGACCATCCAGCCTGACGGTTTCGGCGAACACCAGCCCGCCGCCGCGAGAGAGCCGCCAACGGTCGACGAACTCGCCCTGCTCCATCCGCTCGCCCATGGCGGTGCGACCGAACACCACGATCTCGCAGAGCAGGAGCGAAGCTGCCTCATCGAGCGCGATGTCGAAGCGTCGATGAACTCGAGCCCGGTCGAACAGGATCGTTTCCTGCGGCAGCCAGGACAGATGCGCACCTGCGCCGACCCTCAGCGCGATATTGAGCTCGGCCGCCTTGCCCTGCGCACGATAGACCTTTTCTGCGGCCGCCGTCGTCAGCGTCAGCCGCGCAGCGTCAGCGGCTGTGATGTCAATGTCGAAGCGATCGCCGCCGGCGACACCTCCGGCCGTGTTGACGAACACGCCGGAGAGCCCCTCGCCTTCCGGCGAGGGAAAGCGCACGCGCAGGGAGCCGGATTCATGCAAGGTCCCGCGCCGCGTCATGCCATCGCGTGCATGGACGTCGAAGCGTACCGCGCCGCGGGCGCGGTTGGCCTCGAAAACCGTTGCTGTGACCGAAACGTCGCTGCGCATCCGCCTCCCCAGCCGGTCGCGGCAGAATGGCTTACAGCGCCATCTGGCGGCTGATTTCGCTCGCGTCGAGATTGGAGCGGTCGCAGGTGAACTTCACCGCGCCGCGATCCATCACCGCGAAACTGTCGCCGAGTTCGCAGGCAAAGTCGAGATATTGTTCGACCAGGACGATCGCGATGTTGCCTAGGTTGCGCAAGTAAGAGATGGCGCGGCCGATGTCCTTGATGATCGAGGGCTGGATGCCCTCGGTCGGCTCGTCGAGCAGCAGCAGCTTTGGTCGCATCACCAGCGCGCGCCCAATCGCGAGCTGCTGCTGCTGGCCGCCGGAGAGGTCGCCACCGCGCCGGCCGAGCATGGATTGCAGCACGGGGAAGAGCGAGAATACGTCGTCCGGAATGTGCTTGTCCTCGCGCCTGAGCGGGCCGAAGCCGGTCTTGAGGTTCTCCTCGACCGTGAGCAGCGGAAAGATCTCGCGGCCCTGCGGCACGAAGCCGATGCCTTTGCGCGCCCGCTCATAGGGCTTCAGGCCCGTGATGTCGCTGCCGTCGAGCACGATCGCGCCCGAGGAGATCGGATATTGCCCGACCATGGCGCGCAACAGCGAGGTCTTGCCGACGCCGTTGCGCCCGAGCACGCAAGTCACCTTGCCCGGCTCGGCCGAGATCGAGACGCCGCGCAGCGCTTGGGCAGCGCCGTAGAACAGGTTGATGTCCTTGACCTCAAGCATCGCTCAGCGTCCCAGATAGACTTCGATGACCCGCTCGTTCGACGAGACCTGGTCGATGGTGCCTTCCGCCAGCACGGTGCCTTCATGCAGGCAGGTGACCTTGACGCCGAGCTCGCGCACAAAGGTCATGTCGTGCTCAACGACCATCACGGTGTGGGTCTTGTTGATCTCTTTGAGCAGCTCGGCGGTGAGATGCGTCTCGACGTCGGTCATCCCTGCGACCGGCTCGTCGACGAGGAGCAGCTTCGGATCCTGCGCCAGCAGCATGCCGATCTCGAGCCACTGCTTCTGACCGTGGCTGAGGCTGCCGGCGAGGCGGTTGCGGGCCTCGGTGAGGCGGATCGTCTCCAGCACCTTGTCGATGCGCTCGGATTCCGCCTTGCTGCCGCGCCAGAACAGCGTGCCGCGAACCGAATGATCGACGTTGAGCGCGAGCAGGAGATTGTCCTGCACGCTCTGGCTCTCGAACACGGTCGGCTTCTGGAACTTGCGGCCGATGCCGAGCTCGGCGATGCGGGTCTCGTCGAGCCGCGTCAGATCGGTGACGCCGTCGAACAGCACGGTGCCCTCGTCCGGCTTGGTCTTGCCGGTGATGATGTCCATCATCGTGGTCTTGCCGGCGCCGTTCGGACCGATGATGGCGCGCATCTCGCCGGGCTCGAGCGTCAGCGACAAATTGTTGATGGCGTGGAAGCCGTCGAACGAGACGTGCACGCCGTCCAGGTAGAGCATTGCGGAGGTTGCGCGGGTGTCCATGACGTTCATCGCCCTACTCCGCCATCTTGGGTTCGGTGACGCCGTCTTCGGCCGCAGCGCTCGCAATGGCTGCAGCGGTGCGCTTTTCCCTCGAGGAGTCCCACCAGGCATTGAAGGTGCCGACGATGCCCTTGGGCAGCAGCAGCGTCACCAGGATGAACAGCGCGCCCAGCATGAACAGCCAGTACGGCGCCAGCACGCCGGAGGTGAAGAAGGTTTTGGCGTAATTGACGACGATGGCGCCGAGCGCAGCACCGACCAGGGTGCCGCGGCCGCCGACCGCGACCCAGATCACCGCCTCGATCGAATTGCCGGGCGCGAATTCGGATGGATTGATGATGCCGACCTGAGGCACGTAGAGCGCGCCGGCGACACCGGCCATGCAGGCCGACACCGTGAACACGAACAGCTTGTAGGATTCGACGCGGTAGCCGAGGAAGCGCGTGCGCGATTCCGCATCGCGCACCGCGATCAGCACCTTGCCGAGCTTGGAGGAGACAATGGCGCGGCAGATCAGGAAACCTGCAATCAGCGCCAGACAGCTCAGCGCGAACAATGCGGCACGCGTACCCTCCGCCTGCACGTTGAAGCCGAGGATGTCCTTGAAGTCGGTCAGGCCGTTGTTGCCGCCAAAGCCGAAATCATTACGGAAGAAGGCGAGCAACAGTGCATAGGTCATCGCCTGCGTGATGATCGACAGATACACGCCGGTGACGCGGGAGCGGAAGGCGAGCCAGCCGAAGCAAAACGCGAGCAGGCCCGGCACGACCAGCACCATCAGGGCCGCAAACCAGAACATGTCGAAGCCGTACCAGTACCAGGGCAGCTTCTGCCAGTTCAGGAATACCATGAAGTCGGGCAGGATCGGGTTGCCGTAGACGCCACGGGTGCCGATCTGCCGCATCAGGTACATACCCATGGCGTAGCCGCCGAGCGCGAAGAACGCACCGTGGCCGAGCGAGAGGATGCCGCAATAGCCCCAGATCAGGTCGATCGCGAGCGCGAGGATGGCGTAGCAGACATATTTACCCCAGAGCGCGACGAGATAGGTCGGCACCTGCAGGAACGAGCCCGCGGGCAGCAGCAGGTTGGAGAGCGGGATGAGGATGCCGCAGGCTGCGACGACAGCAAGGAAGATCGTCGCACTGCGGTCCAGCGAGCGCGTCAGCATGTGAGGAGTCATGCTTCCACCGCACGGCCCTTGAGCGCGAACAGGCCGCGCGGCCGCTTTTGAATGAACAGGATGATGAGAACCAGGATGGCAATCTTGCCGAGCACGGCGCCGGCGACCGGCTCCAGGAACTTGTTGGAGATGCCGAGCGTGAAGGCGCCGACCAGGGTGCCCCAGAGATTGCCGACGCCGCCGAACACCACGACCATGAAGCTGTCGATGATATAGCTCTGGCCGAGATTGGGGCTGACATTGTCGATCTGCGATAGCGCCACGCCGGCGATGCCGGCAATGCCCGAGCCGAGCCCGAAAGTGAGCGCATCGACGCGCGAGGTCGCAATGCCCATCGAAGCCGCCATGCGGCGGTTTTGCGTCACTGCGCGCATCTCGAGGCCGAGCGCGGTATAGCGCAGCATCGCGAGCAGGATCGCGAACACGGCGAGTGTGAAGCAGAGAATCCAGAGCCGGTTATAGGTGATAGTGATCTGGCCGAGTTCGAACGCGCCGCTCATCCAGGAGGGGTTGCCGACCTCGCGGTTGGTCGGGCCGAACATGGTGCGCACAGCCTGTTGCAACACCAGCGACAGGCCCCAGGTCGCCAACAGCGTCTCCAGCGGACGGCCGTAGAGGAAGCGGATGATGCTGCGCTCGATCAGGACGCCGATGGCACCGGCGACGAGGAAGGCGAGCGGCACCGCGATCAAGAGCGAATAGTCGAACAGGCCGGGATAGCGGATGCGGATCACCTCCTGCACCACGAAGGTGGTGTAGGCCCCGATCATCACCATCTCGCCATGGGCCATGTTGATCACGCCCATCACGCCGAAGGTGATGGCGAGGCCGATCGCCGCGAGCAGCAGCACCGAGCCGAGCGAGAGGCCATACCAGGCATTCTGCACCATGGACCAGACCGCAAGCGAGTTCTGGATCGAGCCGATCGCGCTCGCGGCAGCCTTGCTCACCGAGGCCGGCTGGTCGCCCATGCCGGTGAGCAGCGCCAGCGCCTCCTGGTCGCCGCGCGCCTTGAGGGTGGCAACGGCCTCCAGCTTCTCAACCTCGGTGGCGTCCGACTTGAACAGCAGGATGGCCGCGCGGGCTTCGCCGAGCGCGGTCTTGACGGATCTATTGCCTTCCTTGGCCAGCGCGGCCTCGACCGCCTCGAGCGCGGCCTCCTCATGCGACTTGAACACCGACTGTGCGGCCTGGAGGCGCGTCGACAGATCGGGCGACTGAAGCGTCAGGCTGCCGAGCGCGGCGTCCACGCTGCGGCGCAGGCGGTTGTTGAGGCGAACCGCGCTCGCGCTGTCGGGAACGCTGGCCACGGACTGGCCTGTTGCGGCGTCGATCGACTTACCGTCGGCGCCGGTGACGTAAACCTTCTTGCTATCCGGATCGGCCATGAGGCGGCCGTCCTGCAGCGCGCTGATGATCGGGAATGCCAGCGCATTGCCGCTGCTCGCGACCGCACCGATCGCCTCCTCCGTGTCGGAAAAATCGTCATTGGCGAATTTGGCGACCGCATCCTCGAACGGACCGGCGAAGGCCGGCAGCGCGAACGCGATCAGAAACAGCGAAAGCACAAGCGAGCAGAGACGGGCAGACAAATGGGCTGGCACTGTGAATGACCCCGGCAGAAATGGTTGGAGAAGGCGGCGGGATCGCCGCCCTCTCCGATCGTGTCATGGAGCGTCAGGTCGGGATTAGGAGCCCGAACCGAGGCACTTGTTGGTCTTGGTGTTGAAGTTGCCGCACTTCTTGCCGACCCAGTCGCCGATCAGGTCCTTGGAACCGTCCAGCTCTTTCGACCAGGCATCGCCGGCAACGAGGCCCGGCGTCTTCCAGACCACATCGAACTGGCCATTGCCCTTGATCTCGCCGATGAACACCGGCTTGGTGATGTGGTGGTTCGGCAGCATCTTCGACACGCCGCCGGTCAGGTTCGGCGCCTCGATGCCGGGAAGCGCGTCGATCACCTTGTCCGGATCGGTCGACTTCACCTTCTCGACTGCCTTAACCCACATGTTGAAGCCGATCACGTGCGCCTCCATTGGGTCGTTGGTCACGCGCTTCGGGTTCTTGGTATAGGCCTTCCAGTCCTTGATGAACTTCTCGTTCGATCCGTCCTTGGTCTTGATCGACTCGAAGTAATTCCAGGCGGCGAGATGGCCGACCAGCGGCTTGGTGTCGATACCGGCGAGCTCTTCCTCACCCACCGAGAAAGCGACCACCGGGATATCCTTGGCCTTGATGCCCTGGTTGCCGAGCTCCTTGTAGAAGGGAACGTTGGCGTCGCCGTTGATGGTCGAGACCACCGCGGTCTTCTTGCCGGCCGAGCCGAACTTCTTGATGTCGGCCACGATCGTCTGCCAGTCGGAGTGACCGAACGGCGTGTAGTTGATCATGATGTCTTCCTGGGCGACACCCTTGGACTTCAGATAGGCTTCCAGGATCTTGTTGGTGGTGCGCGGATAGACGTAGTCGGTGCCCGCGAGCACCCAGCGCTTCACCTTCTCTTCCTTCATCAGATAGTCGACGGCGGGAATCGCCTGCTGGTTCGGCGCAGCACCCGTGTAGAACACGTTGCGCTCGCTCTCCTCGCCCTCGTACTGCACGGGGTAGAACAGGATGTTGTTCAGCTCCTTGAAGACCGGGAGCACCGACTTGCGCGAGACCGAGGTCCAGCAGCCGAACACGACCGAGACCTTGTCCTTGGTGATCAGCTCGCGCGCCTTCTCGGCGAACAGCGGCCAGTTGGAAGCGGGGTCGACGACGACGGCTTCGAGCTTCTTGCCGAGCACGCCGCCCTTCTTGTTCTGCTCGTCGATCAGGAAGAGGATGGTGTCCTTCAGCGTGGTCTCGCTGATGGCCATGGTGCCGGAAAGGGAGTGAAGCACGCCGACCTTGATGGTGTCGTCCGCGGCCTTGGCGCCGGTCAATGAAGCCAGACCGAGCATCAGTCCGGCGGTCGCAGCGAGGACCCCGCGGCGGCTAAATGACGCCGCTATATCGTGAGTGGATTTGCTAAGCATGAGTGTGTCATCTCCCTGACGCAGACGTGAAAACGCTGCGAAACGGCCCCACGGCCGCCTGCGATTAACGGATTCGCAAGAACCATGCCATGGACTGAGCACCTCTCAAGCCATTGGATTTACTTATAAAATAACCAGAATTCCAAGCTTAGCCGCAGTCTGCCCGCCTAAACCATAGGCAACTGAAATGTATGCGAAAGCGGCAGGCAGTCTATTTTTTATGCAAATTGCCAATTCTGGCTAAATTTCCGGCATAACTATTTCTGCACCGCAACCGCCGTTTGAGGCGAGCTTGCCTTGAAAGCGCCCCTACGATGTTCCATATGAACGCTCGAGACTGCTTGCGAATCAAGCCGTCGTTGCGAGCTGCGTGTTCTTAAGGCCCTACCGGCCTCTGGCTTGCCCCATATCTCCCAAGCCCATCCGACACCCCAAACACGCAGGTGTCTTCTCGACACCCTATGCGCGCGCCGCGCCGAATGCGCCGGGCGCCCGCTGTTGACATGGAAAGTACCCTCTTTTGACTTCGTTTCAGGATTTCGGCCTCGCCGAACCCATCGCGCGCGCTCTTCGTGAAGAGAACTACGTCACCCCAACCCCGATCCAGGCCCAGACCATCCCGCTGGCGCTGACCGGCCGCGACGTCGTCGGCATCGCCCAGACCGGCACCGGCAAGACCGCGTCCTTCGCGCTGCCGATCCTGCATCGCCTGCTCGAGAACCGCATCAAGCCGCAGCCCAAGACGGCCCGTGTGCTGGTGCTGTCGCCCACCCGCGAACTGTCCGGCCAGATCCTCGACAGCTTCAACGCCTATGGCCGCCACATCCGCCTGTCCTCGACACTCGCCATCGGCGGCGTGCCGATGGGCCGGCAGGTCCGCTCGCTGATGCCCGGCGTCGAGGTTCTGGTCGCCACCCCCGGCCGCCTGCTCGACCTCGTGCAGAGCAACGGTCTGAAGCTCTCGAGCGTCGAGTTCCTCGTGCTCGACGAGGCCGACCGCATGCTCGACATGGGCTTCATCAACGATATCCGCAAAATCGTCGCCAAGCTGCCGATCAAGCGCCAGACGCTGTTCTTCTCGGCCACCATGCCGAAGGACATCGCCGAGCTCGCCGATGCCATGCTGCGTGATCCCGCCCGCGTCGCGGTGACCCCGGTCTCCTCCACTGCCGAGCGGATCAACCAGCGCATACTCCAGGTCGATTTCTCGGCCAAGCCCGCCTTCCTCACCAAGCTGCTGAAGGACGAGCCGATCAACCGCGCGCTGGTCTTCACCCGCACCAAGCACGGCGCCGACAAGGTGGTGAAGACGCTGGCCAAGGCGGGCATCGCCGCCAACGCCATC
Organism: Bradyrhizobium sp. SPXBL-04; assembly: GCF_051853035.1. Classification (NCBI taxonomy): domain Bacteria; kingdom Pseudomonadati; phylum Pseudomonadota; class Alphaproteobacteria; order Hyphomicrobiales; family Nitrobacteraceae; genus Bradyrhizobium; species Bradyrhizobium sp. SPXBL-04. The sequence goes on from NZ_CP182472.1 coordinate 7,893,618, forward strand.
CACGGCAACAAGTCGCAGAACCATCGCGAGCGCACGCTCGCCCAGTTCCGCTCGGGCGCGATCCGCACCCTGGTCGCCACCGACATCGCCGCCCGCGGCATCGACGTCGACGGCATCAGCCACGTCATCAATTTCGATCTGCCCAACGTGCCCGAGACCTATGTCCACCGCATCGGCCGCACCGCGCGCGCCGGCGCCGACGGCACCGCGATCTCGCTCGTGGCCGGCGGCGAAGAGCTCAGCTATCTCCGCGATATCGAGCGCCTGATCCGGGTGGCGCTGCCGCGCGAGGATCACCGCACCGACGCCGGCCGCGAGGCCGCCCAGGCGCCTGCTGCTGCGCAGCATCGCTCGGGCCGGCCAGGCCGTCCCGGCCAGCGCCCGCACGGCGCAAGACATGCTGATGGACGGCATGGCGAAGGACGGCATGTCGAGGGCCGGCCTGTTGATGGCAGGTCCGGTGAGAACCACAACACGTCGAAGGGGTCTCGCCGCCGCCGCCATTCCGGTGGTAAGATGAATTCCTCACCAGCCGATCGGTCGGAACAGCGTCCCGCGCATAGCGCCGGCAAGCCTGATGGAATACAAGGCGTTGCCTTTTTGCGTCGCGAGAGTCGTCCCAACGGCCGACCGAATCGCAATCCTCATTCGCACTAGTCGTCCACGACCTGGAGACAACCACATGGCCAAGGAAGAGCTGATCCAGTTCGAAGGACTGGTCACCGAAATCCTCCCCGACGCCCGCTACCGCGTGCAGCTCGACGCCGGACACGAGATCGTTGCCTACACCGCCGGCAAGATGAAGAAGAACCGCATCAAGACACTCGCGGGCGACCGCGTGACGGTGGAGATGTCGCCCTACGACCTCGAGAAGGGCCGACTGATTTTCCGTCACAAGGACGAACGTCCCTCGACGCCCGGCGGCCCGCCGCGGGGTGGGGCGCAGCGCGGCGGCCAGTTCCGCCGCCGTTAGTCGCCTCCCGGCGCGCGAGCGCGGAAGTAAAGTTCTGATCTGTATGCTGATCCGCCGTGGGCATCACGGCGGATCAAAAAATCGTGCGTGTCAGGATTGTTTTGAGGCCTTAATTCCGATAAAATGAATTAATCGATTTTCGGCCGGACGACATTAGCATCCACCGGTACAGCCGGTTCAGACACGCTGACGACCCTTCCAAAAATTCGATCTAACCTGCCTGCGCGAGCAGGCTCTTACATTGTGCTATCTAGAAGGGACTACCCCAGTGAGCATGGGAACCGTGAAGTGGTTTAACGCGACCAAGGGTTATGGCTTCATCCAGCCCGACGACGGCGGCAAGGACGTGTTCGTTCACATCAGCGCCGTCGAGCGCGCGGGCCTCGGCTCGCTGCAGGAAGGTCAGAAGGTCTCCTACGAGATCGTGGCCGACCGCCGCTCCGGCAAGTCGGCAGCGGACAACCTCCGCGCCGCGGGCTGAGCCTCCGGGCCCCCGGATACTGACCCGGGCCGGCTCAGGCGAGCCAAGGAATTAAAAAAGGCCGTGCGCAACGCACGGCCTTTTCATGTTCGAAGACTTCTCCGTACGCGGCACGGATATCCTGCCCGGGCAGAGCGCCAATCGGTCCTGCTAGTTGGTCTTGGCGGCCCCGCCAGCAGCCCCGCTGGCATTGTTGCTCAGCGAGCCTGCCTGGGTCATCGTGTGGTTGAAGTAGGCGTCGCTGTCGCCGAGCGTCAAGCGACGCTGGCAAAGCGGCATGCAGCTGTAGGACTCGCGCTCGATCCCGCGATAGACGGTGACGAGCCGGTCGCTCGGACCTTCGACCTGGATCTGGCGGTCGACCAGGATCTCGCCGCCCCGGTCGAGCGCGATGAAATTGGTGGCACCATAACCCTTCCCGGTCACGACGATCATGCCGCCGGGCTGCAGCGTGACGTCCGCGATCAGGGGATTGCCGACCACGATGGTCGCGACCTTGCCGGGGAGCCGGACCAGCTTGGCCTGGTCGACATTGACGGCAATGGTGTCGGCGGTGGGCTCGGCAAGGCCGGCACCAGGCGATGCCAGCATCGCAGCCGCAACCAGAAGGCAGACGCGCGCCTGACGGCGCAGCAATTCTTTACGCATACTTACCCCCGGGACGTCACAAACCGGCAGAAACGATCAGATACAGCGGAGCCGGTGCCCGACCCGGCTAACCTGCCCTTAATTCGTGAACGTTCCGCAAACTCGCCGACTATTGTTTGAAGGGACCGGCGCTTTGTAGCCCACTGGAGACGTTGACGCCGCCCTAGTGGCGGAACGGATAGGCGAGCTGGCCGCCGATTTCCTTCGGCATGGTCGCTTCGTCCTTGCCGTAATCCTGCGGCAGCCTGCCCTCCGGCATACGGAAGGTGCCGAACAGCACGTCCCAGATCGGGAACGTCCCGGCAAAATTGGTGTCGCCTCCCTCTTCCAGCGAGGTGTGGTGCCAGCGGTGGAACACCGGCGTCGCCAGCACGTATCTGAACGGTCCGAATGTCCAGTTCAAGTTGGCGTGCACGAAGGCCGAATGGAAGGTGGTGAACGGGCCGACCCAGATCATGACGTTCGGGGAGATACCGGCCATCAGCAGCACGACGTCGACGCTGATCGTCCCGAGCATGAGATTGACGGGATGGAAGCGCGCCGCGGAAATCCAGCCGATCTCCTCCGACGAATGATGGATTGCGTGGTACTTCCAGAACCCGCCGTCATGGAAAAGCCGGTGCAGCCAGTACAGCATGAAATCGGACAGCACCAGGAACAGCACGGCCTGCACCCACAGCGGCAGCTGTGACAGCGGGCCATGGCCATTGTCGTAGAAGGCGATGAGCTCGTCGGCATCATGGATGTTGAAGACGACGCCGGCGCCGACGATCAGCAGTCCGATCCGCATGGTGCGCGCGAACACCGGAACGAAGAACCAGTAGCAGATGTCGGTGATGATCTCCCGCTTGCGCCACCACGGCGCGCCGGGATTGCAGGCCCAGAAATGCTCGAGCACGGTGAAGACTGCCGCGAGCACCAGGGTGACGGGAACCACCTTCGCGATGGTCTCGCCGAGCATCAGGGCGACTTGCATGGGCAGGCTCGACATCGTCGCCTCACTTCCGAATTGCTGGTCCCGCCTAGGCCTACTCCGCTAGATTTAAGGGAGGGTGAAGCCGGCCGGCGCGTGCGCTGCATTCGGAACCGGGCCGAATTCAACGGCCGCCTTAAGACGAAATTCACTCTGGCCAAAAGCATCGCGCGACAAGCGGATTTGCGCGATTGAATTAACGCTACCGAAAGAGCTCGGCTCTCATCTTCGTCGCGTCAAAGACAGCGCCGAACGAGGCGATCCCACCCAGAAGGAGTTTTGTTCATGAAGAACTTGATTGCGCGTTTCGCGAAGGACGAATCCGGCGCCACCGCCATCGAATACGGTCTGATCGCCGCCGGCATCGCGCTGGCCATCATCACGGTCGTCAACAATCTCGGCAGCTCGCTGAACACCAAGTTCGGCTCGATCAGCTCGTCGCTGAAGTAAGTACCCGACGAGCGATTCGCAAAAGCCCCGGACCTCCGGGGCCTTTGTTTTTCTGAAGACGGCGAGTTCCAGTGGCGTTGCGCGAGTACAGAACTGATGCCGCGGTCGCGGCGAACGAGGCGGAGGCGGCGCAGACCGGCTCGCCGGCCTATTGGGTCTGCCTTGCGCTGCTGCTTGCGACGGTCGCGCTCGCCGTGCGCATTGCCAGCCTCTGGTGAGCACGCTCGCGGCGGAGCCAGCCTCGCCACTCGGCTGCCGTTGTCGGTTTGTTTAGCACTGCCGGCTAGCATCCGCGCCGCCAGCTTCGGCGACACAACCAGGCCTCAAGACGCAGCCCATGATCCTCGACTTTGCGCGCCTTCTGCTCTTCCCGGCTCTCATGGCATTCGCCGCCGCGAGCGACCTCTTCACGATGACGATCTCGAACCGCGTGTCGCTGGCATTGGTCGCCGGCTTCTTCGCCCTCGCTCTCGCCGGTGGCATGGCACCTTATGAGATGCTGAGCCATGTCGGTGCCGGCGCACTTCTGCTCGTCGTGGCCTTCACCTGCTTTGCGATGGGCTGGGTCGGCGGCGGCGATGCCAAGGTCGCGGCCTCCGTCGCACTCTGGTTCGGCTTTGCGCATCTGATGAACTTTCTGCTCTACGCCTCGCTGTTCGGCGGGGCGCTGACGCTGCTCCTGCTCCAGTTCCGGCAATGGCCGCTGCCCTACGGACTGGCGGGCCAGGCCTGGCTCGCACGGCTGCACGCCAAGGAGAGCGGCATTCCCTACGGCATCGCGCTCGCACTGAGCGCGCTGATGGTTTACCCGGAGACCGAATGGGTGAAGGCGATCGATCTCGCTCACCTCGCGCTGCGCTGAATGCACCGGGTAAACCCGGCGTTAAGGCGATTTAGATACGCCTCATTAACCATGCTTTGACGAATAGCTGGTCAACTGCCGATCACGGCGGCGGCAGCGTCGCGGCGTTTTGTTGGAAAGTGAAGCGTATGAATAGGGCACGCATTGTCGTCCTGACCGTCGCCATCTGCGCCGGCGGCGTCGCCGCGTACCTGGCGAGCGGCACGGACAATTCTGCGCCGCCTCCGGCTCCGGTCGCACAGCTTCCGACCGTCGACGTCCTGGTCGCCAAGAACGACATCGGTCTCGGCCAGACCGTGAAGCCGGAAGACGTGCAATGGCAGACCTGGCCGGCCGCGACCGCCAGCGCTACTTTCATCCGCCGCAACGAACGTCCCGAGGGCGTGACCCAGGTGACCGGCTCGATCGCGCGCGCTCCTTTCATTCAGGGTGAGCCGATCCGCGACCAGAAGCTGGTCAAGGCCGAGGGCTCCGGCTTCATGGCGGCCATCCTGCCGAGCGGCATGCGGGCGATCTCGACCGAGATCTCGCCGGAGACCGGCGCAGGCGGCTTCATCCTGCCCAACGACCGCGTCGATGTGATCCTCACGCGCCGCCTCAAGAATCCGGACCAGAGCAACGGTGCTCCGGACATCGTCACCTCCGAGATCATCCTGACCAACATCCGCGTCCTGGCCATCGACCAGGCGCCGAAGGAGAAGGACGGCCAGAACACGGTGGTCGGCAAGACCGTGACCTTGGAGCTCAATCCCGCGCAGACCCAGGCGCTTTCGTCGGCCCGCCAGGCCGGAACGCTGTCGCTGGCGTTGCGCAGCATAGCCGACGTCAAGATGAGCGAGATCACGCTCGACGAATCCGCACAGAAGCGCGACGGCGTTTCGATCATTCGCTACGGCATTCCAAGTCAGACAACGAAAGCAAGATGAAGGCAGTCGATATGAAATGCAGGGCAAATCTGGCGACGATGCGAACCTCACTGGTTCGCGCCCTGTCGTTTTCGGCCGCCCTCGCGCTGACGCTAAACCCGGCCCTCAGCCCGGTGGTCGCCGCCGACTACCGTCCCGTGGCGCCGGTCGCGGCCGACGGCCAGATGAACGCGCGTTTCCTCTCGCTCGGCATCGGCAAGTCTGTCGTGATCGACCTGCCGCGCGACATCAAGGACGTGTTGGTCGCCGATCCCAAGATCGCCAATGCCGTGGTCCGCTCGGCGCAGCGCGCCTACATCATCGGCGCCACCGTCGGCCAGACCAACATCGTGTTCTTCGATTCCGCTGGCCAGCAGATTGCGGCCTATGACATCGCGGTCAAGCGCGACCTCAACGGCGTCCGGGCCGCGCTGAAGCAGATCCTGCCCAATTCCGACATCCAGATCGACGGCCTCGGCGACGGCATCGTCCTGACCGGCACGGCGGCGAACCCGTTGGAAGCGCAGCAGGCCAACGATCTCGCCGCACGACTCGCCGGCAGCGCCGACAAGGTGGTGAACTCGATCGTGGTCCGTGGCCGCGACCAGGTCATGCTGAAGGTGACGGTGGCCGAAGTCCAGCGCAACATCGTCAAGCAGCTCGGCATCGACCTCTCCGCGAACCTGAACTACGGCACCTCTGTGGTGAGCTTCTCCAACTCGAATCCGTTCACGGCTCTCGGCAAGAACCTCGTGGACGGCAACAACCTGACCACGAAGTTCGGCGCGACGCCAACCGTGCAGGCCACCCTGCGCGCGATGGAGACCGCGGGCGTGATCCGTACGCTGGCCGAGCCGAACCTGACCGCGATCTCCGGCGAGTCGGCGACCTTCATTGCCGGCGGTGAATTCCCGGTGCCGGCAGGCTATGCCTGCGATCCCGTCACGCATGTCTGTACCACCCAGATCAGCTTCAAGAAGTTCGGCATCTCGCTCAACTTCACCCCCGTGGTTCTGAGCGAGGGCAAGATCAGCCTGCGCGTGATGACCGAGGTCTCGGAACTGTCGAACGAAAATGCGATCACGCTGTCCCAGGCCGTGAGCGCGACGTCGGTGAACTCTCTGACGGTGCCCTCGATCCGGACCCGCCGCGCCGAGACCTCGCTGGAAATTCCCTCGGGCGGCGCGATGGCGATGGCCGGCCTGATCCAGCAGCAGACCAAGCAGGCGGTCAGCGGACTGCCGGGGCTGATGCAGCTCCCGGTCCTCGGCACGCTGTTCCGCAGCCGCGACTTCGTCAACAACGCAACCGAACTGGTCGTGATCGTGACGCCCTATGTCGTTCGCGCGGTCGCGCAAAAGGACCTGTCGCGGCCGGATGACGGCTTCGCCGCCCCTGCCGATCCGCAGGTCGAGTTGCTCGGCAACATCAACCGCATCTACGGCGTGCCCGGCCGGACCGAACCGGCCAGGAATTACCGCGGCACCTACGGCTTCATCACCGACTGAAGCGGAACGGGGACTTCACGATGATCACAAGACCACCCCAGCTTCGCAAACGCGCCATCCGCCTCGGTGGCGCGCTCGTCGGCATGGCGCTCGCGCTCGGCGGCTGCCAGCACGACGAAGCCGTCACCGCCTCCATTCCCGACGATTACAAGCAGCGCCATCCGATCGCGATCGAGGAGCAGGACCGCTCGATCGTCGTCTTCGTCGGCCACGCGCGCGGCGGCTTGACCGCTGCCCAGCGCGCCGACGTGATGGGCGTTGCCTCGGCCTGGCTGCACGAGGGCACCGGCGCCATCCGCATCGACGTGCCATCCGGCACGCCCAACGCGCGACCGGTCGCGGACACCATGCGAGAGATCCAGGCGATGCTGGCGGCGGCAGGCGTTCCGCCGCGCGGCGTCATCGTTCGCCCCTACCAGCCGGAAGACAAGCGCTTCCTGCCGCCGATCCGACTCACTTACTCCAAGATCGCCGCGGTCGCGGGTCCCTGCGGCCTGTGGCCGGACGATATCGGTCCCTCGATCAAGAACAAGAGCTGGTTCGAGAACAAGGACTATTACAATTACGGCTGCGCCTATCAGCGCAACCTCGCGGCGATGGTCGACAATCCGTCGGACCTCGAGCAACCGAGGGCTGAAACACCGCCCTATCTAGCGCGTCGCACCACGACCTTCGAGAAGTATCGCAAGGGGACGACGACGGCGACCCTCCATCCCGAAGCCGACAAGGCCAAACTCAGCGACACCGGCAAATGATCAGCTACGCTCGCCAGCCTCAAGAAGAGCAGCCGGAAACACCGCCCCCGCCGGTCGAGGAGCATATTGCGCCCTCGCCGCGTGTCTCGGTGCAGGCTTTCTGCGAGACCGTGGAGACCGCTGCCGCGGTGCAGTCGGCCGGCGAGGATCGCCGTCTCGGCAAGGCCCATCTGAAGATCCAGATGGGCGGCATGGCGGCGGCGATCGAAGCCTATCGCTCCGCCCCGACACCGAACGTGATCGTGCTCGAAAGCGACGGTCGCAGCGACCTCCTGGGCGGGCTCGATCAGCTCGCTACCGTCTGCGATGCCGGCACCCGCGTGGTGGTGATCGGCCGTATCAACGACGTCATGCTCTACCGCGAGCTCGTGCGCCGTGGCGTCAGCGACTACGTGCTCGCGCCGGTCGGCGCGATCGACGTCGTGCGCTCGATCTGCAACCTGTTCTCGGCGCCTGAAGCCAAGGCGGTCGGCCGCATCATCGCCGTGGTCGGCGCCAAGGGCGGCGTCGGCGCTTCCACCATCTCCCACAACGTCGCCTGGGCGATCGCCCGCGATCTTGCGATGGATGCGGTCGTCGCCGATCTCGACCTCGCCTTCGGCACCGCCGGGTTGGACTACAACCAGGACCCGCCACAGGGCATTGCCGACGCCGTGTTCTCACCCGATCGCGTCGATACGGCCTTCATCGACCGCCTGCTGTCGAAATGCACCGACCATCTCAGCCTGCTGGCGGCGCCCGCGACGCTCGACCGGGTCTATGACTTCGGCTCCGACGCCTTCGATGCCGTGTTCGACACGCTGCGTTCCACCATGCCCTGCATCGTGCTCGACATCCCGCACCAATGGTCGGGCTGGACCAAGCGCGCCTTGATCGGAGCCGACGACATCCTGATCGTGGCCGCGCCCGATCTCGCCAATTTGCGCAATACCAAGAACCTGTTCGATCTGTTGAAGGCCTCGCGCCCCAACGACCGGCCGCCGCTCTACTGCCTGAACCAGGTCGGTGTCCCGAAACGGCCCGAAATCGCCGCCACGGAATTCGCCAAGGCGATCGAGAGCCAGCCGGTCGCGTCGATCCCGTTCGAGCCGCAGATCTTCGGCTCGGCGGCCAACAATGGCCAGATGATCGCGGAGATCTCGGCCAATCACAAGTCGATCGAGATGTTCCTTCAGATCGCCCAGCGCCTGACTGGCCGCAGCGAGACGAAGAAACAAAAGTCGTCCTTGTTTTCACCCCTGATTGAGAAGTTGCGGGGAAAATAAGCCGCCGCATGGAGTTGTTAAGTGTTCGGTAAGCGTAGCGGAACAGACACCGACTTTCGGGCTCCCAAGCCCGGCGCCGTGTTGCCCGAGCCCTCCCAGGCTCCGGCGGCGACGGTGTCGCGCGCCCCGCTCCCGCCGGCCGTCGCCTCGCCATCGCTTGCCCCGGCCAAGGCGCCGCCGCCTCCCGCCATGGAGAGCCGGCGCTCGGACAATTATTACGAGGTCAAGGCGACCATCTTCGGTGCACTGATCGAGGCCATCGACCTCGCCCAGCTCGCCAAGCTCGATTCCGAGTCCGCCCGCGAGGAAATTCGCGACATCGTCAACGAGATCATCGCGATCAAGAACATCGTGATGTCGATCGCCGAGCAGGAGGAACTGCTCGACGATATCTGCAACGACGTGCTCGGCTATGGCCCGCTGGAGCCTCTGCTCGCGCGCGACGACATCGCCGACATCATGGTGAACGGCGCCGGCACCGTCTTCATCGAGGTCGGGGGCAAGATCCAGCGCACCGGAATCCGCTTTCGAGACAATCAGCAGCTCCTCAACATCTGTCAGCGCATCGTCAGCCAGGTCGGCCGGCGCGTCGACGAATCCTCGCCGATCTGCGACGCGCGCCTCGCCGACGGCTCCCGCGTCAATGCCATCGTGCCGCCGCTCGCGATCGACGGCCCCGCCCTCACCATCCGCAAATTCAAGAAGGACAAGCTGACGCTCGATCAGCTCGTCAAGTTCGGCGCGATCTCGCCGGAAGGCGCCGAGATCCTCCAGATCATCGGCCGGGTCCGCTGCAACGTGCTGATCTCCGGCGGCACCGGTTCGGGCAAGACGACGCTGCTCAACTGTCTGACCAACTACATCGAGCACGACGAACGCGTCATCACCTGCGAGGACGCGGCCGAGCTCCAGCTCCAGCAGCCTCATGTGGTCCGGCTCGAAACCCGCCCGCCCAACATCGAAGGCGAAGGCCAAGTCACCATGCGCGAGCTGGTGCGCAACTGCCTCCGTATGCGCCCCGAACGCATCATCGTCGGCGAAGTCCGCGGACCCGAGGCATTCGACCTGCTTCAGGCCATGAACACCGGCCATGACGGCTCGATGGGGACGCTGCATGCCAACAATCCGCGCGAGGCGCTGTCGCGCTGCGAATCCATGATCACCATGGGCGGCTTCTCTCTGCCCTCGCGCACCATTCGCGAGATGATCTGCGCATCCATTGACGTCATCGTCCAGGCCGCGCGCCTGCGCGACGGCTCGCGCCGCATCACCCACATCACCGAAGTGATGGGCATGGAAGGCGACACCATCATCACCCAGGACATCTTCCTCTACGACCTGATCGGCGAAGACGCCAACGGCAAGATCATCGGCCGGCACCGCTCGACCGGCATCGGCCGCCCGAAATTCTGGGAACGCGCCCGCTATTACGGCGAAGAGAAGCGCCTTGCCGCCGCGCTCGACGCCGCCGAATTGGCGCCGACAACGTGAGCAGGTCAGCGTCATGAACATGCAGGTCCTCGCCCTCGCCTTTCTCGCCACGGCCGCCGTTGGCGGCATCGCCTGGGTCTTCCTCTATCCACTCCTGTCAGGGGAGCAAAAGGCCGAAAACCGCCGCGCTTCGATCGCGCGTGCCGACACGCCCGCAGCCAAGCAGACCGAGAAGAGCCAACGATCGCGCCGTGAGCAGGTCGAGACTTCGCTCAAGGATCTCGAGGCGCGGCGCCAGCAGGAGAAGAGAATCCCGCTCAGCGTCCGCCTCTCGCAGGCGGGGCTCGACTGGACCCCGCAGAAATTCTGGGTCGTGTCCGCCGTCGTGGCGGGCGTGCTGTTCGCGGCTGCTCTGTTCGTCGGAGGCGGCCTGCTCGGCGCCGCCGGCCTCGGCTTTGCCGGCGGCTTCGGCCTGCCGCGCTGGGCGCTGGGCTTCCTCAAGAAGCGTCGCGAGACCAAGTTCCTGGCGGCACTGCCCGATGCGGTCGACGTGATCGTCCGCGGAATCAAGGCCGGTCTGCCGCTGTTCGAGTCGATCAAGGTCGTCGCCGCCGATTCACCGGAGCCACTGCGCAGCGAATTCCTCCAGATCATCGAGACGCAGGCGATCGGCATGCCGCTCGGCGAGGCCTGCTCGCGGCTGTATGACCGCATGCCGCTCCCAGAGGCGAATTTCTTCGGCATCGTGATCTCGATCCAGCAGAAGTCGGGCGGTAACCTCTCCGAAGCGCTCGGCAACCTCTCCAAGGTGCTGCGCGACCGCAAGAAGATGAAGGAGAAGATTCAGGCGATGTCGATGGAGGCCAAGGCCTCGGCCGGCATCATCGGCTCGCTGCCGCCGATCGTGATGTTCCTCGTCTATCTCACGACGCCGCACTATATCTCGCTGCTTTGGACCCACCCGACCGGCCAGCTGATGCTGGTCGGCTGCGTCGTCTGGATGTCGATCGGCGTCATGGTGATGAAGAAGATGATCAACTTCGATTTCTGACGGTGCCGTATGGTCGAGTTTCTCGTTTCGAAGCTACATGACGTCCGCTTCATGACCATGCTGCTGGCGGCCATTGCCGCCAGCGCCACCGTCTATACGCTGGTGATGCCGCTGTTTGCCGGCGAGGGACTCTCCAAGCGCATGAAGGCGGTGGCGAGCGAGCGTGAGCGCCTGCGGCAGCGCGAGCGCGAGCGCCTCAACAAGAGCGAGAAGGTGTCGCTGCGCCAGACGCCGAAGCAGCTCGTCTCCAAGGTGGTCGAGGACTTCAACCTCACCAAATGGCTCGCGCAGGAAGCCGCCCGCGACAAGCTCATCATGGCGGGCTACCGAGGGCAGGCGCCCTACATCACCTTCCTGTTTGCCCGCATGGTCGCTCCGATCGGGCTCTTCGTCGGTGCCGCTGTCTACGTCTTCTTGATCGCGCACATGAAGCAGGCGATGCCGATCAAGATCGGCATCTGCGTCGGCGCGGCCTATCTCGGCCTGCAGGCCCCGATGCTGTTCCTCAAGAACGCGATCTCCAAGCGCCAGCTCTCGATCAAGCGCGCCTTTCCCGACGCGCTCGACCTGCTGCTGATCTGCATCGAATCCGGCATGTCGGTCGAAATGGCGTTCCGGAAGGTCTCCACCGAGATCGTCGGCCAGTCGATTGCGCTGTCGGAGGAGTTCGCGCTGACCACGGCCGAGCTGTCCTACTTGCAGGACCGCAAGATGGCCTATGAAAACCTGGCGCGGCGCACCGGGCTCGAAGGCGTCAAGTCGGTCTGTCTCGCGCTTCAGCAGGCGGAGCGTTACGGTACGCCGCTCGGGCATTCGCTGCGCGTCATGGCGCAGGAAAACCGCGACATGCGCATGAATGAGGCCGAGAAGAAGGCCGCTGCGCTACCGCCGAAATTGACTGTGCCGATGATCCTGTTTTTCCTGCCAGTGCTGTTCGTCGTCATTCTCGGACCGACGGGCATCAAGATCACCGAGCTGCACTGATGCGAGAGACCGGCGCGCGGTCCGCCGGCGACGTCAAGCTCAAGATCAGGCCGTTCAATCGGGCTGGCTGAGCGAAGCGACCGGGGTCCGCTTCGGTGCGCCGCGCGGGGCGTCGTTGCGGTTCAGCATTTCCTTGAGATAGGCGATGTTGGCCGCGGCCTGGTCCGGCGGCAGGTCCGCCTTGACGATGGTCTCGGCCTCGGCGAAGCGTCCTTGGAGGCCGACGACCAGAGCGAGATTCTGCCGCACCCGGGCGCTCGCGCGCGGCGAAGCGTAAGCCTGTCGCAGCGCCTCTTCGGCCTTGGGCAGGTTCCTCGTCAACATGTAGGACAGGCCGAGATTGGAGAGGACGCCGGGATCACCCGGCGCGATCTTCAGGGCGCTCGCATAATAGGAGCGCGCCTCCTCGTGCCGGCCCATCTGATCGAGCGCAGTACCCTGCACCGAGAGCAGATGCCAGTCCGGATTGTCGGGCGAATGCGCCTTCGACAACACGTCGAAGGCCTGCTGGAAATTGCCGTTGTCGGCGAGCGCGCGGCCGTACTGGGCGAGCAGCGGCTTGTTGCCGGGATTGGCGATGGTCGCCTGCTCGAGTACGGCGACGGCTTGGGCGCGCTGCCCGTTGGCGCGCAAGGCCTGGCCATAGGCGAGCGCGGCGCCGGCATCCTTGGGATTGGCACGATAGCGCTCGCCATAGACTTCGACAGCGCGCGCGGGATCGGCGGGAGCGGCTTCCGCCCGCGGCCCGACCGAGCCCGTGACCTCGGAGAGCTTCGACATGCCCGTGCAGCCGCCGAGGCCCATAGCCACTGCCGCGATCAGCGAGGTGGACGCAAGAAGCCGGGCAAGACTGAACCGTTGACGCATGACGCTTTGACTCTCGAGCCGATTGATCGAGCCGAACGCGCCAGCAATAGACTGTTAACCCTAACGGCCAGTTAACATCGGCCAAGTCACGCCGCTCACGGCAGCATCTGCGGCGGCACCTTCCCGCCGGCCCCGAGATCGAGGCCGAGCACCTTCACCTGTTCGTTCAGGTCCCGCGGCAATTGCACTCTCCGTCGCGCAGTGAATACGAGATCTGCCCGACGGCGGCTTCGTCCCGCCCGGTCAATATTCGATGGCGAGCCGCTTGCGGATTTCATCGATGCGCTTGTCCAGCGCATCGAACCGCGCGTGGACGGAGCGGTCGTGGAGATAGAAGACGTAGCCGCCGGCGAGGAACGCGAAGATCCAATGATGGTGCTCGACATAGCCGAAGATCGCCTCGATGGCCTGGCCGATGAACGTGACCACGCTCCACACGAATTCCATTGCAATTCCTCCCGGCAAGCTCGTCGGCCGCCAGCGAACTCCAACAGCTGGCGGCCGTCCTCGGAACCTAGCATGGCCCCCGCACTGCGAGTAGCGGCTCGCTGACCGGTGACAGCTAAGCCGATTGCGGCGGCGGCGAAACTCTGCGAAGTCTCGTTCCTACGACCTGCTTGATCTGATGATCCGGACCCGCCAATGCCTTCTGTCTTCGAGACGTCGCCCACCGCCATCCCGATCACCTTCGTTACCAAATCGAGCTGGGATCAGGTCGCTGAGGCGCTGCCGCCGGCGCAACGCCAGTTCGCCACCGCGAGCGCCTTTGCCTCCAAGCCCGGCGGCTATCTCGCGCTGCCCGCGCCGGATGGCGCAATTGCACAGGTGCTGTTCGGCCTCGAGGACGAGGGCGCCAGATCGCGCGACCTGTTCCGGCCGGGCGCCCTGCCCGGCCTGCTGCCGCCGGGCACCTATCGCTTTGCCAATGCGCCGCACGATGCACGGCTGGCGGCGCTCGCCTTCGCACTCGGCAGCTACCGCTTTTCCCGCTACCGCAAGGCTGACAGGCCCGACGTCCGGCTGGTGCCGCCGGATGGCGTCGAGGCGACCGAAATCGATCGCATGGCAGATGCGGCGATGCTGGCGCGCGATCTCATCAACACACCGGCCAACGACATGGGACCGGAGCAGCTCGCCGCAGCCGCACAAGCGCTCGCCGCCGAATTCGGCGCAAGCTTCGCCTGCACCATCGGTGAGGATCTGAAGACGAATTTTCCGCTGATCCACGCCGTCGGCATGGCCTCCAGCCGCGCGCCGCGGCTGATCGACATCGGCTGGGGCGATCCGGCTCATCCCAAGGTGACACTGGTCGGCAAGGGCGTCTGCTTCGACACCGGCGGGCTCGACCTGAAGCCGTCGAGCGGCATGCTGATCATGAAGAAGGACATGGGCGGCGCCGCCAACGTGCTCGCGCTCGCACGCATGGTGATGGATGCGAAGCTGAAGGTGCGGCTGCGCGTGCTGATACCGGCCGTGGAAAACGCGGTCGCCGGCAATGCCTTCCGCCCGCTCGACATCTTCACCTCGCGCAAGGGCATCACGGTCGAGATCGGCAATACCGACGCCGAAGGCCGCCTCGTCCTCGCCGACGCGCTGGCGCTGGCCGATGAGGAGAAACCGGAGCTGCTGATCGACCTGGGCACGCTGACCGGCGCGGCGCGCGTTGCGCTGGGGCCGGATTTACCGCCCTTTTACACCAACGATGAGACGCTGGCCGCCGACGTCGCGCGTTGCGCAGTGAAGGAGAACGATCCGTTGTGGCGCATGCCGCTGTGGCCGCCTTACGATGCCTGGCTGGACTCCAAGACGGCGACCATCACCAACGCGCCGTCCGGCGGCTTCGCCGGCTCGATCACCTGCGCGCTGTTCCTGCAACGCTTCGTCGAGCATGCCAAAAGCTGGCTGCATGTCGACATCTATGGCTGGACGCCGTCGGCGAAGCCGGCGCGGCCCGAAGGCGGCGAGTGCCAAGCCGCACGCGCCATCTACGCACTCTTGAGCGAACGCTATGCATGACCTGCGGCTGACGCCGGCGCGGGGCGACATCGCCGCGAAATATCTCGAAGGCAAGGTTGAGGCGGATCGCTTCGTCACCGGCGAGGAATTCGAGGTGGTCGAGGCGATCGCGCCGGTGCGCGAGCAGCCATCGTCGAACGCGACGCTGATGACGGAGGCGCTGCGCGGCGAGCGCGTCACCATTTACGACCGCAACGGCGAAGGCTGGGCCTGGGGCCAGCTCAACGGCGACGGCTATGTGGGCTGGCTGCCGGATGCAGCGCTCATGAAGCCCGCGGCCGCCCCGACCCACGTGGTCAGCGCGCTGCGAACATTTGCCTTCCCCGGCCCCTCGATCAAATTGCCGCCGGCGGACACGCTGGTGCTGGGATCAAAGCTCACGATCGTGCGCGAGGACGGGGCCTTCGCTGTGACGCGCGAAGGAACGTTCTTACCGAAAACGCATCTTGCCCCGCTCGATCATCGCGAGCCGGATTTCGTCGCCGTCGCCGAGCGCTTCGCCGGCACGCCCTATCTCTGGGGCGGCAAGAGCAGTTTTGGCATCGATTGCTCGGGCCTCGTCCAGGTCTCGCTCACTGCTGCCGGCATCGGCTGCCCGCGCGACAGCGACATGCAGCAGGCCGGCCTCGGCCGCGCGCTGGAGCCGCATGAGTGGGGTAGCTTGGTGCGCGGCGATCTGATCTTCTGGAAGGGCCATGTCGCCATCGTCCGCGACGCCGGCTCCATGGTTCACGCCAATGCGCACCACATGGCGACCGTGATCGAGCCGATCGAGCCGGCGCTCGCGCGGATCACGCAAGCCGGCAGCGAGGTCGCCGCGATCAAGCGGCTCTGACGAACGCTACGTCGCAACCGCCCCATTCCCGGCCGTCTCCAGCCGGAACGCCGCGGCGAACAGCGCGCGGGTGTAATCCGTCTTCGGGTTCTTGAAGAGCTCGGCCGCCTGTCCCTCCTCGACCACCTTGCCGCCGCGCATCACGATGAGATGGCTGGCGAGCGAGGCGACGACGCGCAAATCGTGCGAGATGAACATGTAGGTGAGGTCGCGCTTGCGCTGGAGCTCGCGCAACAGATCGACCATCTGCGCCTGGAACAGCATGTCGAGCGCGCTAGTCGGCTCGTCCAGCACGACGAAATCCGGCTCCAGCACGACCGCGCGCGCGATGCTGATGCGCTGGCGCTGGCCGCCGGAGAATTCATGCGGATAGCGGTAGCGGGTGTCCGGCTTCAGCCCGACATCCTCGAGTGCCTTGACCACGCGCGCCTCGCGCTCCTCGCGCGAGAGATTCGGCTGATGCACGGAGAGGCCTTCGGCGATGATGTCGGCGACCGACATGCGCGGTGAGAGCGAGCCGAACGGATCCTGGAACACGATCTGCATGTCGCGCCGGAAGGGCCGCATCTCCTTGAAGCGCAGGCCCTGGATGTCCTTGCCCAGAAACACGATGCGTCCGTTCGAGGAGATCAGCCGCAGCAGTGCGAGTCCCAGTGTGGTCTTGCCCGAACCTGACTCGCCGACGACGCCGAGGGTCTCGCCCTTGCGCACGGCGACGCTGACGCCGTCGACCGCTTTGATGTGGCCCACCGTCTTGCGCATCAAGCCGCGCTTGATCGGAAACCACACCTTCAGCTCATTGGCCGACATCACCACCGGCGCACCCGGCTGCGGCGGCGCCGGATCGGGCTTCGGCTCGGCCGCGAGCAGGTCGCGCGTATAGGGATGCTTCGGGCTCCTGAAGACCTGCTCGACCGGCCCCTGCTCGACGATCACACCGCCCTTCATGACGCAGACGGTGTCGGCGATGCGGCGCACGATGCCGAGATCGTGGGTGATGAAGAGCAGGCTCATGCCGAGCCGCGAACGGATCTCGGCGAGCAGCGCCAGGATCTGCGCCTGCACGGTGACATCGAGCGCCGTGGTGGGCTCGTCCGCGATCAAGAGGTCGGGCTCGTTGGCGAGCGCCATTGCGATCATCACGCGCTGGCGCTGACCGCCGGAGAGCTGGTGCGGATAGCTCTTCAGCCGCGTCTCGGGCTCGGGAATGCCGACTTGCGTCAGCAATTCGAGCGTCCGCCTGCGCGCCTCGGCATTGCTGGTCGGATTGTGCAGCTGGATGATCTCGCCGATCTGCGCCTCGATCGTATGCAGCGGATTGAGCGAGGTCATCGGCTCCTGGAAGATGATGGAAATGTCGCTGCCGCGGACCTCCCGCATCTGCTGCTCGGACTGATCGATCAGCTCCTGGCCCTTGAAGCGGATGCTGCCCGAGGGATGCGACGCGTTCGGATAGGGCAGCAGCTTCAGGATCGAGAGCGCGCTGACCGATTTTCCGGAGCCGGATTCGCCAACCAGCGCGACGCATTCGCCGCGCTTGATCTGGAACGAGATCTTGTCGACCGCGAGCGTGGTGGAGCCGCCCTGGTGGAAGGTCACCGAGAGATCGCGCACGCTGAGCAGGGGCTGGTTGATCGCGTCCATTGGTTTACCTGAACGTCTTGCGCGGATCGAAGGCGTCGCGCACGGCTTCGCCGATGAAGATCAAGAGCGACAGCATGATTGCGACCGAGAAGAAACCGGAGAAGCCGAGCCAAGGTGCCTGCACATTGGCTTTCGCCTGCGACAGCAATTCGCCCAGAGAGGGCGACCCCGGCGGCAGGCCGAAGCCCAGGAAATCGAGCGCCGTCAGCGTCATCACCGAGCTCGACACGATGAAGGGCAGGAACGTCATGGTCGCGACCATGGCGTTCGGCAGCAGATGGCGGAACATGATGACCGGATTGGAGACACCGAGCGCCCGCGCCGCCTGAATGTATTCGAAATTGCGCCCGCGCAGGAACTCGGCCCGCACGAGACCAACAAGCGAGACCCAGGAGAACAGCAACAGGATACCCAGCAGCACGAAGAAGCCGGGCACGAGGACCGAGGACAGGATCAGGAGAAGGTAGAGCGAGGGAATAGCTGTCCAGATCTCGATGAAGCGCTGGAAGATGAGATCGACCCGACCGCCGAAATAGCCCTGCACCGCCCCCGCCGCGATGCCGATGACGGATGAGATAATGGTAAGGCACAGGCCGAACAGCACCGAGATGCGGAATCCGTAGATCAGCCGCGCGACCACGTCGCGCCCCTGATCGTCGGTGCCAAGCCAGTTGTATTCGAGGTCGCGGCAGCTCTTCAGCCCCTTCTTCTCCACCACCGGCTTGCATTGCTTCTCGGTCAGCATCCAGGTCGGCGGCGACGGCGCCGGCGTCGGCAGATCGAGATTGTGGGTGTCGTAGGAATAGCGGATCAGCGGCCAGACGATGCTGCCGCCCTTGTCCTTGATCAGCTTCTGCAAATAGGGGTCGCGGTAGTCGGCCGCCGTCTCGAAATCGCCGCCAAAGGTGGTCTCCGAGTAAGTCACGAAGGCGGGCCAATAGAGCCGGCCGTCGAACTTGATCAAGAAAGGCCGGTCATTGGCGATCAGTTCGGCGAACAGCGAGACCACGAACAAAATAATGAAGATCCAGAACGACCAGTAGCCGCGGCGGTTCGCCCTGAAGTTCTGCCAGCGCCGCTTGTTGAGCGGCGAAGGGGCGAACGACTTGCGCGTGATCGGAACGACCTCCCCCATTGGGGATTGAGTCGTGGTCTCGATGGGCGTCGGCGCGGTAATCGTCATCAGACCTCCCGCGCCTCGAAATCGATCCGGGGGTCGATCCACATATAGGTCAGGTCGGAGATCAGGTTGATCACGAGGCCGACCAACGAAAAGATGTAGAGCGTACCGAACACCACGGGATAGTCGCGGTTAAGCACGCTCTCGAAACTGAGCAGCCCGAGCCCGTCCAGCGAGAAGATGGTTTCGATCAGCAGCGAGCCCGAGAAGAAGGCGTGGATGAAGGTCCCGGGAAAACCGGCGATCACGATCAGCATCGCATTGCGGAAGACATGCCCGTAAAGCACCCGGCCCTCGCCGCACCCCTTGGCACGCGCGGTCATGACATATTGCTTGCGAATCTCGTCCAGGAACGAGTTCTTGGTCAGGAACGTCATGGTGGTGAACGCGCCGAGCCCCATGGCAATCAGCGGCAGCGTCAGATGCCAGAAATAATCGATGATCTTCCAGTACCAGGGAAACTGCGACCAGCCGTCGGAGGTCAGTCCGCGCAGGGGGAACCAGTTGAAGAAGGAGCCGCCGGCAAACAGGATGATGAGAAGGACAGCGAACAGGAAGCCGGGAATGGCATAGCCAAGCACGAGAACGGTCGACGTCCAGGTGTCGAAGCGCGTGCCGTCCTTGACCGCCTTGCGGATGCCGAGCGGGATCGAGATCAGATAGGTGATCAACGTAAGCCAGATCCCGAGCGAGATCGAGACCGGCAGCTTCTCCCTGATCAGCTGGATCACGCTGACGTCGCGGAAATAGCTCTTGCCGAAATCGAAGCGCGCGAAGTTCCACACCATCAGGAGAAAGCGTTCCGGCGCCGGCTTGTCGAAGCCGAACTGCGCCTCCAGCTTCTTGATGAAATCAGGATCGAGGCCCTGCGCGCCGCGATATTTCGAGTTGATGGCATCGCCGCCGGCCCCTAACTGCCCCGGGGCGCGTTGCGCGAAATCGCCGCCGCCCGAAATGCGCGAGCTGCCGCCGGTGTCGGCGCCCGAGAGCTGCGCGATCACGCGCTCGACCGGGCCGCCCGGCGCGAACTGCACGACGATGAAGGACACGAAGAGGATCCCCAGCAGCGTCGGGATCATCAAGAGGATGCGGCGGGCAATATAGGCGCTCATGATTATTTCGCCTGCTCGAGCTTGGCCGCCTTGGCGCCATCATGCCACCAGATGTCGGGAGCACCGACGCCGTTGGCGTAACGCGGCAGCTTCTGGGGATGGCTGAACTGATCCCAATACGCCAGCCGGTGCGTCTTGTTATACCATTGCGGCACCCAATAGCGGCCGGCGCGGAACAGGCGATCGAAGGCCCGACAGGCGATCGTCAATTCCTCGCGGCTGTCGGCCGCCATGATCTTCTCGATCATGGCATCGATCGCCGGGCTGGCGACGCCCGCGAGATTGTACGAGCCCTTGGTGTTGGCAACCTGCGACGAGAAGAACGCGCGCATGGCATCGCCCGGCGTCGCCGACATGCTGAAACGCTGGATCGTCATGTCGAAGTCGAAATCTTCCTGGCGCGCCTTGTGCTGCACGGCATCGACGACGCGCACGCTCGCCTCAATGCCGAGCGTCCCCAGGTTCTTGATGTAGGGCGCATGGTGCGGCTGGAAGGAGGGCTCGTCCAGCAGGAACTCGATCCTGAAGATCTCGCCATTCGGCAGCACCCGCTTGCCGTCCTTGATCGGTACGCCGGCCTCGTTCAGCAATTGCTGCGCCTTGCGCAACAGGCTGCGGTCCTGCCCGGAGCCGTCGGAGACTGGCGGCGTGAAGGGCGCCGCGAACACGTCGTCGGGAACCTGGCCGCGGAACGGCTCCAGCAGCTTCAGCTCTTCCGGCGACGGAGGCCCGTTGCCGGCCATGAGGTCCGAGTTCTGGAATGGCGACACCGTACGGGCATAGGCGCCGTACATGATGGTCTTGTTGGTCCACTCGAAATCGAAGGCGTTGATCAGGGCCTCGCGCACGCGAGGGTCCTTGAATTTCTCGCGTCGCGTGTTGATGAACCAGCCCTGCGCACCGGAGGGCGTGTCGTCAGGCACGACCTCGAGCTTGACGCGACCATCCTTGGCGGCCGGAAAGTCGTAGCGCGTCGCCCAGATGCGCGAGGTGAATTCTTCACGGTACAGATAGTTCTTGCCGGTGAAACCTTCGAAGGCGACGTCGCGGTCGCGATAGAATTCATAGCGCACGACGTCGAAATTATAGCTGCCGCGGCAAACCGGCAGGTCGGCGGCCCACCAGTCCTTGACCCGCTCGAACTCGATGTAGCGATTGACCTCGAACCTGCCGACCTTGTACGGACCGGAGCCGAGCGGAATATCCAGCGTCGATTCATCGAACGGGCGGGACGAGTAGTACGCCTTCGAAAAGATCGGCAGTCCGGCGACATAGAGCGGCACGTCGCGGGCACGTCCCTTGGCAAAGGTCACGACGAGCGTCGCATCGTCGATCGCTTCAGCGCTCACCACGTCGCGCATCTGCACGATGATCAATGGATGCCCTTTGGTCTTCAGCGCGTTCAACGAGAACGCCGCATCGTGGGCGGTGAGCTTGCTGCCGTCATGGAATTTCGCCTCGGGCCGCATCGTGAAGCGATAGACCAGCCGGTCCGGCGATATCTGCACGGATTGAGCGGCGAGCCCGTACATCGCGTCCGGCTCGTCATTTGCCCGCACCATCAGCGGCGCAAACGTCATGTCCATGCCTTGCGCGCCGTCGCCCTTGAGGATGAAGGCGTTGAGCGAGTTGAAGGTCTGGTAGGACTGATTATACGATTTCACCGACGGGATGAGCGAGAACGGGCCGCCCTTCGGCGCGCCCGGATTGACATAATCGAAATGGTGGAAATCGGCGGGATATTTGAGATCGCCGAACGCCGAGATGCCGTGGGCCTCGGTCGGCCTTTCCGACGCCGTTGCGCCGCGCTGCCAGGCGGCACCGAGTGCGCCGGCGACACCCAGGGCAAGTACCTGCCGGCGTGAAAGCTGCGCCATGCGCAAAGGCTCCCTCAAGCGCGTTTTCCGTTCCGCGCCGCTTTTTCGGCGTCATACCACCACAGCGTCGGCAGGCCGGACCGTCCATATTTCGGCATTGGCTCGGCGTGGCTGAAGCGATCCCAACGGGCATAGCGTGCGAACGGATAGGTGAACTGAGGCACCACGTAGAAATTCCAGAGCAGCACGCGATCGAGCGCATGGGTGGCGGCGACGAGACCAGCGCGATCCTTGGCGAAGATCACCTTCTCGATCAAGGCATCCACAGCAGGGTTCTTGATGCCGATGGTGTTGCGCGCACCAGGCATGTCGGCGGCCTGCGAGCCCCAGAACTCGCGCTGCTCGTTGCCCGGCGAGAGCGACTCGCCCCACTGATCGATGATCATGTCGAAGTCGAAGCTGCGCAACCGGTTCTGGTACTGCGCATCATCGACCGTACGAACCGACGCATTGACGCCGATCCGCTCCAGCGACGGCTTGTAGAACAGTGCGATTCGCTCGGATGAGGGATCCTGCACCAGGATTTCGACCGTCAGGACCTTGCCCGAGGCGTCCACCAGCTTGTGGTCGCGCACTTCGAAACCGGCCTCTTTCAGCAGCTTTGCCGCTTCGCGCAGATTGGCGCGCACGGCCTCCGAAGTGCCGCCGACTGGATTCTGGTAAGGCGTGGTGAAAACTTCCGGCGGCACCTTGTCCTTTACGGTTTCGAGGATCTGCAATTCCTCTCCCTGGGGCAGACCCGTCGCGGCAAGTTCTGTACCTTCGAAATAGCTGTTGATGCGCTTGTACTGACCGAAGAAGAGCTGCTTGTTCATCTCCTCGAAGTCGAAGGCATAGTTGAAGGCCCGCCGCACCCGCGCGTCCTTGAACTGGGGGCGCCTGATGTTGACGACGAAGGCCTGCATGCGGCCGGAATCGTTGATCGGAAATTCTTCCTTGATCACCCGCTTCTCCGCGACCGCGGGGAAGTCATAGGCCGTCGCCCACTGCTTGGCGGAGTTTTCCGCGATCCAGTCGGCCTGGTCGGCCTTGAAGGCTTCCAGCGCCACGATGTTGTCGCGGAAGAACTCGAAGCGCAGCTCGTCGAAATTGTTGGTGCCGATCTGGCTGGGGAGATTGGCACCCCAATGATCTTTCACCCGCTCCAGCTTGATCGAGCGTCCCGCCACGAATTCCTTGATCCGGTACGGGCCGGAGCCCAGCGGGATCTCCAGCGTGGTCGCGCTGACATCGCGCTTGCGGCCCTGCGCGTCGGTGCCTTCCCACCAATGCTTCGGCAGCACGATCAATTCGCCGACGATGGTCGGCAATTCGCGGTTGCCCGGCCCGTCGAAGCTGAACTTGACGTCACGCTCGCCGACCTTCTCCGCCTTGGTCACATGGCGATAGTAGGACGCGTACATCGGGCTCTGCTGCTTGAATGTCTCCAGCGAGAAGATAACGTCGTCCGGCGTCACCGGCTTGCCGTCATGCCAGCGGGCTTCCTTGCGTAAACGATAGATCACCCAGGAAAAATCGTCCGGATGTTGTGCGGCCTCGGCAAGTTCGCCGTACTCGGTCGCCACCTCGTCCTGCGCCCGGGTCATCAGCGTTTCGTAGATCATCGCCGCGGCTGGAGCGAGGGAGCCCTTGATGCCGGCGACCGCGAGGTTGAAATTGTCGAAGGTGCCGATCGAGATCAGGCGGGCGACACCGCCCTTGGGCGCATCCGGATTGACGTAATCGAAGCGCTTGAAGTCGGCGGGATACTTGATGTCACCGAACAGCGACAGCGCATGGCGCCAGGGAAGCCCAGTCGAAGGCAGCTCACCCGATTGCGCCTGTGCCGTGCCGATGACGGAAACGCTGCCCACGGAACCGAGGGCGGGGAGCGCTGCGGCCGCAGTGCCGGTGAGCAGGAGATCGCGTCGGGTGATGGCCAAATCAACATTCCTGTCTTGAAGGAGGCTACTCCTTTAAGTTCCCAATATAGGCGAGGTTTCGACCGAATATGTTGCTTTTTCCTCATCTTGGAAGCCCGGACTGCCTCTCAGATGCGGCCAAAAGCCCCGATAACGTCGCCGCGAGGCCCGGATACGGAAACGGCCAGGCTTTTCAGCCTGGCCGCGTATTCCAAGATAGGTTTTTGACGTCTTACTTCGACGCCGTCGGCAGCGGCTGAGGATGCTCCGACAGCGAATTCAGATAGGCAATGACGTCGGCGCGTTCGGAATCCTTCGGGATACCGGCGAAGCCCATCGCCGTGCCAGGGACGAAGCCCTTCGGATTGGCGATGAACTTGTTGAGGTCGTCGAACGTCCAGGTCCCGCCCTTGGCTTTCATGGCAGCCGAGAAGTTGAAGCCGCGGCCTTCCCCCTTCGGCTCGCCAACGACGCCATAGAGGTTCGGACCGACGCGATTCGGGCCGCCCTTCTCGAAGGTGTGGCAGGCGCCGCACTTCTTGGCGGCCGCCGCGCCCTTTTCGACGGAGGCGGTCTGGAGCAGCTTTTCGATCGGCTCGGACGGTGCGGCAGCGGCGCCGCCGCCTTCCTTGCCGTGGCTGGCATCTTCCTTCACTGCGATCTCGAAGCCCGGCTTTTCCGGCATCTTGGGGGAGAATAGCGCCTGGGCGGTGAAGCTCGTCACCAGCAGAACGAGACAGGTGCCGAGCACGGCACCGAGAATCTTATTGAGTTCGAAAGAGTCCATTTCCGGCCAGGCCCCACCGCAACAAGGAAACAGCGGCCCAAGCGGCCGCCAGGACGAGCCTCGGGAGAATCAAAACGTTCCTTATTGTTTCCCCGAGTTTTGCCATTGAGATATCGGTTTGCCCGGGGTCTGGCAACCCGTATAAGCGACCCGGCTTTCAGCCCGTCCCCACTCCATTTCTCGGCGCGGAAAACGCACCGTTTCCAGGCCCTTGACCCAATGATCGATCCCCGCATCCTGGTGCTGATCCCGGCCCGCATGGCCGCCACCCGCCTGCCCGGCAAGCCGCTCGCCGATATCGCGGGATTGCCGATGATCGTACATGTGCTGCGCCGCGCAGAAGCCGCTGCAATCGGCCGGGTCGCGGTCGCAACCGACACGCCGGAGATCGCGTCCGTGGTGACCGCCCATGGCGGCGAGGCGGTGATGACCCGCCCGGACCACCCCTCGGGCTCGGACCGCATCCACGAGGCCATGCAAAAGCTCGATCCGGACGGCAAGGCCGAGATCGTGATCAATCTCCAGGGCGACTTCCCGACCATCACGCCTCAGACCATCCGCGAGGTGCTGCCACCCTTTGCCGAGCCTGCGGTCGATATCGTGACTTTGGCCTCGCAGATCCACACCGAGGAGGAGGATCTCGCCCCGAGCGTCGTGAAGGCTGTGGGCTCGCCGATCGGGCCGCGGCGGCTACGGGCACTTTATTTCACCCGCGCAACAGCCCCATACGGCAACGGACCGCGTTACCACCACATCGGCCTTTACGCCTACCGTCGCGCCGCGCTGGAACGGTTCGTGTCGCTGCCGCCATCGCCTCTGGAGCGCCAGGAGAGCCTGGAACAGCTCCGGGCGGTGGAAGCCGGCATGCGCATCGACATCATGATCGTCGACAGCGTGCCGCGTGGCGTGGACACGCCGCCCGATCTCGAAACCGCGCGTAGCATCCTTTCCAAATCCTGAGCCGCTGTTACAAGGCCGACCATGAGCAAGCTGAAAATCGCATTCCAGGGCGAGCCTGGGGCCAATTCCCACATCGCCATCGTCGAAGCGTATCCCGACGCCGAGCCGATGCCCTGCGCCACCTTCGAGGACGCGCTGTCGGCGATCTCGTCGGGCGATGCCGATCTCGGCATGATCCCGATCGAGAATTCGGTCGCCGGCCGCGTCGCCGACATCCATCACCTTCTGCCGGCCTCCGGCCTCTTCATCATCGGCGAATGGTTCCTGCCGGTCCGGCATCAGCTGATGGCGGTGAAGGGCACCAAGCTAGAAGACATCAAGAGCGTGGAGAGCCATGTCCATGCGCTTGGCCAGTGCCGACGCATCATCCGCAAGCTCGGCATCAAGCCGATCGTGCACGCCGACACCGCCGGCAGCGCCCGCGACATTTCCGAGCGCAAGGACAAGACCGTCGCGGCGATCGCCTCGCGCCTCGCCGCGAAGGTCTATGGGCTCGACATCCTCGCCGAGGACGTCGAGGACGAGGCCCACAACACCACGCGCTTTGTGGTACTGGCGCGCGAGCCGAAATGGGCCGCGCAAGGCTCGGGCCCGCTGGTCACGACGTTCGTCTTCCGGGTGCGCAATTTGCCGGCCGCGCTCTACAAGGCGCTCGGCGGCTTTGCCACCAACGGCGTCAACATGACCAAGCTCGAAAGCTACATGGTCGACGGCAATTTCTTCGCCACGCAGTTTTACGCCGACGTCGACGGCCATCCCGATGACAAGGGCCTCGCCTTCGCGATCGAGGAGCTGAAATTCTTCTCGCGCGAATTCCGCATCGTCGGGGTGTATCCGGGGCACCCGTTCCGTGCGACGTTCAGCGAGGCGCAGGATTAGCTTCCTGTCCCGGACGCGCGAAGCGCGAGCCGGGACCCAGCCCCACGATACTCAGACGTGCGATGGGCCCCGGCCCCAGCAGCGCATCATTTCATGCTGCGCTACGTCCGGGGCACGATCTAAGCCGCACTTTTCGCCAGCCCGAACGCCTCCGCCAGCAGTGAATACGACTTCTTGCGTGCCTCGTGATCATACACGGCGGTGATCACCATCAGCTCGTCCGGCTTGCTCGCATAGATCAGCGGCTGAAGCTTCTTCTGCACGTTTGTCGGGCTGCCGACGAACAGGCGCGAGCGGTTGCGGAGGATCGAGATGCGCTCGGCATCCGTATAGGGATAGGCCAGCGCCTCCTCGACGCTCGGCAGCGGAAGATATTGGCCGCGGTCGCGGCGAAGGCGGTTGAGGTCGAAGGAGCTGGCGAGCCTTTCGGCCTCCTCATCGGTGTCGGCCGTGATGGCCGCGACCGCGAGGATTGCGTGCGGGCGGGCGCGCCAGGCCGAGGGCTGGAAGCGGTTGCGGTAATGCACCATCGCATCGATCGCATCGTGTGAGGCGAAGTGATGGGCGAAGGCGAAGCCCATGCCGACCTCTGCGGCGAGCTCGGAGGAATAATCGCTCGAGCCGAGCAGCCAGATCGGCGGCAGCCTGGTGTCGTCGGGCATGGCGACGACATTGTTGTAGGGGTGGCCCGAGGGGAATTCGCGGGTCTCCCACAAAATCAGCTCGTGCAGCCGCTCCAGGAAATCGTCGCCCTCGCGGCGATCGAGGCGGCTGCGCAGCGCGTAGGCGGTGGCGCCGTCGGTACCGGGGGCGCGGCCGAGACCGAGGTCGATACGACCAGGAAACAGCGCCTCCAGCATCTTGAAGCGCTCGGCCACCACCAGCGGCGCGTGGTTGGGCAGCATTACGCCGCCGGAGCCGACGCGGATGTGTTTCGTCACCGCCGCGATCTGCCCGATCATCACGTCGGGCGCGGGGCTCGCGACGGACGCGAGGTTGTGATGCTCGGCGAGCCAGTAGCGGACATAGCCAAGCCCATCGACGTGGCGCGCCAGATCGATGCTGTTGCGCAGCGCCGCGGCGGGCTTGGTGCCGGTGGTGACGACCGAGAGGTCGAGGACTGAGAGCGGGATCATGGCGCGTTAACGTAATGGAGTGCCGGGCAGCGGCAACGGCAGGCTGCGCAGGCCTGACGTGTACGGACCGGCGGACACGCTGAGACGTCCAGTTGGGACAATTATTACTTCTGCATAACTAAATTCGACTTGCCCACCGACGAAATCGAGATCGCCGAAGAGTCAACTATTTGAAATAGTCATTTTGTATCAAAATACTATGTTCTCTCGACCTATTTCCCACCAAGATCGCAAATAGCAACGAAATTCCTTCTGTTCACCCCGTAGTGGGCAATTTCCCATCATCGATGGGCTGTCGATCAAACGGGCTTTGCCGTATTTTAGGTCTCTCAAGACGGATCGCCGCCTGAAATTGGAGTGAGTGGTGCCATGACTGACGTGACGACGCCTGGCCAAGACAACAGGCAAGACGGGCACCTGAAGCGGCCTGCGATCTCGTTCGAGTTCTTTCCGCCCAAGACCGAGGAGATGGAGCGGAATCTTTGGGACGCCATCAACCGGCTGGCCCCGCTTGACCCGAAATTCGTCTCGGTGACCTACGGCGCCGGCGGCTCGACCCGCGAGCGCACCCATTCCACCATCGCCCGCATCCTGAAAGAGACCGCGCTGCTGCCGGCGGCGCATCTGACCTGCGTCGGCGCCTCGCGCGGCGAGATCGACGAGATCGTCGACCGCTATCACGAGGTCGGCGTGCGCCACATCGTGGCCTTGCGCGGTGATCCCGTTGGCGGCATCGGCACGCCCTACTTCAGCCATCCCGACGGCTACCAGAGCTCGGCCGAGCTCGTCGCGGGGATCAAGAAGCGGCACGGCGATATCGAAGTGAGCGTGTCGGCCTATCCCGAGAAGCACCCCGAAGCGCGCGACTTCGACGCCGATATCGACACGCTGAAGGCCAAGGTCGATGCGGGTGCGACGCGCGCGATTACCCAGGTGTTCTTCGATAACGACCTCTACTTCCGCTACCTCGACCGCGTCCGCGCCCGCGGCATCGACATCCCGATCGTGCCGGGCATCATGCCCATGCACAATTTCAAGCAGGCCCGTAATTTCGTCACCCGCGCCGGCACCACCGTGCCGGACTGGTTCGCCGCGAAATTCGAAGGCCTCGACGACGACGCCGAGACCCGCAAGCTGGTGGCCGCAACCGTTGCGGCCGGCCAGGTGCAGAAGCTGGCGAAGCACGGCGTCGACACCTTCCACTTCTACACCATGAACCGCGCCGATCTCGTGTTCGCGATCAGCCATTTGCTCGGCATTCGCGCCAAGAGCGCACAGAAAGCTGCGTAAGATCAGATGACCGTAGCCACCTCTCCCAAGCGAACTGCCCTGCTGAACGCCGCGCGCGAACGCATCCTCGTGCTCGATGGCGCCATGGGCACGATGATCCAGAATCTCCAGCTCGACGAGGCGGCCTTCCGCGGCGAGCGCTTCAAGACTTTTCATCGCGACCTGCGCGGCAACAACGATTTGTTGATCCTGACCCAGCCGCAGGCGATCGAGGACATCCACGCCGCCTATTTGCGTGCCGGCGCCGACATCGTCGCCACCAACACCTTCTCGACGACCTCGATCGCGCAGGCCGATTACGACCTCACCGACATCGTCTACGAGATGGCGCGTGAAGGCGCCCGCCTCGCAGGCAACGCGGCACGCCGCGTCGAGGCCGAGGACGGCAAGCCGCGCTTCGTTGCCGGTGCCATCGGACCGACCAACCGCACCGCCTCGATCTCACCCGACGTTTCCAATCCCGGCTACCGCGCCGTCACCTTCGATGATTTGCGCAAATCCTATGGCGAGCAGATCCGCGGCCTGATCGACGGCGGCGTCGATCTGCTGCTGGTCGAGACCATCTTCGACACGCTCAACGCCAAGGCGGCGCTCTATGCGATCGCCGAGATCACCGAAGAGCGCGGCATCGACATGCCGGTGATGGTGTCGGGCACCATCACCGACAAATCCGGCCGCCTGCTCTCCGGCCAGATGCCGGAAGCGTTCTGGAATTCGGTGCGGCACGCCAAGCCTGTTACCATCGGCTTCAACTGCGCGCTCGGCGCCGAGGACCTGCGCGCGCATATCGCGGATATCGGCCGCGTCGCCGACACGCTCGTGTGCGCCTATCCCAATGCCGGCCTGCCGAACGAGTTCGGCCAGTATGACGAGAGCCCGGAATACATGGCGCGCCTGATCGGCGAATTCGCGCGCGACGGCCTCGTCAACATCGTCGGCGGCTGCTGCGGCACCACGCCGGATCACATCGCGGCGATTGCCGCCGCGGTGGCCCCGCACAAGCCGCGCATCGTGCCGGAGATCGCGCCGCGCTTGCGGCTCTCCGGCCTCGAGCCGTTCGTGCTGACGGATGCGATTCCCTTCGTCAATGTCGGCGAGCGCACCAACGTCACCGGCTCGGCCCGCTTCCGCAAGCTGATCACCGCCGGCGACTACACCGCCGCGCTGCAGGTCGCGCGCGACCAGGTCGAGAACGGCGCACAAATCATCGACGTCAACATGGACGAGGGCCTGCTCGATTCCGAAGCGGCGATGGTGACCTTCCTCAACCTCGTCGCCGCCGAGCCCGACATCGCCCGCGTTCCCGTGATGGTCGATTCCTCGAAATTCTCGGTGATCGAGGCCGGCCTGAAATGCGTGCAGGGCAAGCCGGTCGTCAATTCGATCTCGATGAAGGAAGGCGAGGACAAGTTCATTCACGAGGCGAAGATCGCCCGCCGCCATGGCGCAGCCGTCGTGGTGATGGCGTTCGACGAGGTCGGCCAGGCCGACACGTTCGCGCGCAAGACCGAGATCTGCAAGCGCGCCTACGACATCCTGGTCAACCGCGTCGGCTTCCCGCCCGAGGACATCATCTTCGATCCCAACATTTTTGCGATCGCGACCGGCATCGAGGAGCACAACAATTACGGCGTCGACTTCATCGAGGCGACGCGCTGGATCCGCCAGAACCTGCCGGGCGCGCATGTATCGGGCGGCGTCTCCAACCTCTCGTTC
Source organism: Bradyrhizobium sp. SPXBL-04 (assembly GCF_051853035.1). Lineage (NCBI taxonomy): Bacteria > Pseudomonadati > Pseudomonadota > Alphaproteobacteria > Hyphomicrobiales > Nitrobacteraceae > Bradyrhizobium > Bradyrhizobium sp. SPXBL-04. The sequence continues at coordinate 7,924,104 of NZ_CP182472.1, forward strand.
TCGTTCCGCGGCAACGAGCCCGTGCGCGAGGCCATGCACTCGGTGTTCCTGTATCACGCCATCAAGGCGGGCATGGACATGGGCATCGTCAACGCCGGGCAGATGATCGTCTATGACGACATCGACCCCGAGCTGCGCCAGACCTGCGAGGACGTCGTCCTCAATCGCGATGCCGGCGCATCCGAGCGCCTGCTGGCGCTGGCGGAAAAATTCCGCGGCAAGAAGACGGAAGCTAAGGAAGCCGATCTCGCCTGGCGCGAATGGCCGGTGGAGAAGCGGCTGAGCCACGCGCTCGTCCATGGCATCACCGAATTCATCGAACAGGACACCGAAGAAGCCCGAAAACTGTCCTCACGCCCGCTCGACGTCATCGAGGGCCCGCTGATGGCCGGCATGAACGTGGTCGGCGACCTCTTCGGCGACGGCAAGATGTTCCTGCCGCAGGTGGTGAAGTCCGCGCGCGTGATGAAGCAGGCCGTTGCTTACCTCATGCCGTTCATGGAGGAGGAGAAGGCGCGCAACCTCGCCAGCGGCATCGGCACCGAAGGCTCCTCGTCCGCCGGCAAGATCGTGCTCGCGACCGTCAAGGGCGACGTCCACGACATCGGCAAGAACATCGTCGGCATCGTGCTCCAGTGCAACAATTTCGAGGTCATCGACCTCGGCGTGATGGTGCCGGCGGCCAAGATCGTCGAGACCGTGAAAGCTGAGAAAGCCGACATCGTCGGGCTATCAGGCCTGATCACGCCTTCGCTCGACGAGATGGCGTTCTTCGCCGGCGAATTGCAGCGTGAAGGCCTCAAGCTGCCCCTCTTGATCGGCGGCGCCACCACCAGCCGCGTGCATACCGCGGTGAAGATCGACCCGAGCTATCGCGCCGGCCCGGTCGTGCATGTCAACGACGCCAGCCGCGCCGTCGGCGTGGCCTCGGCGCTGCTCTCGCCGGAGAAGCGCGAGGCCTATGCCGCCGAGGTGCGCGCCGAATACGCGAAGATTTCAGAGGCGCATCTGCGCGCGCAGGCCGACAAGAAGCGGCTGAAGCTGGCCGATGCCCGCGCCAACCGCGTGCCGGTCGATTTTGCCGCGAACAAGCCGGTGAAGCCGACTTTCCTCGGCATCAGGAGCTTCGACGACTACGACATCGCCGAGCTCGTGCCTTACATCGACTGGACGCCGTTCTTCCAGACCTGGGAGCTCGCCGGACGCTTCCCCGCCATCCTCGACGACGCCAAGGTCGGCGAGGTCGCGCGCTCGCTCTACGACGACGCGCGCAAGATGCTCGACACCATCGTGAAGGAGAAGTGGTTCCGAGCGCGTGCGACCATCGGATTCTGGCCGGCGAATACTGAAGGTGACGACATCGTGCTCTATGCCGATGAAAGCCGGACCAAGAGCATTGCGACGCTGCACACGCTGCGCCAGCAGCTCGAGAAGCGCGAGGGCCGCTTCAACGCGGCGCTCGCCGACTTCGTCGCGCCCGTCGGCACCGGAGTGCCCGACTATGTCGGCGGCTTCGTCGTCACCGCCGGCATCGGTGAGGATGTGGTCGCCGACCGCTTCAGAAAAGCCAATGACGACTACTCCTCGATCCTGTGCAAGGCGCTGGCCGATCGCCTCGCCGAAGCTTTCGCCGAGCGCATGCATGCCCGCGTGCGCCGCGAGTTCTGGGCCTATGCACCTAGCGAGGCGCTCACCAACGAGGAGCTGATCCTGGAGAAGTATCAGGGCATCCGCCCCGCGCCCGGTTATCCCGCGCAGCCCGATCACACCGAGAAGGCGACGCTGTTCGCGCTGCTCGATGCAGAAGCGACCGCCGGCGTGAAGCTGACCGAGAGCTTTGCGATGTGGCCGGGCTCATCCGTGTCCGGGCTCTATTTCGCCAATCCCCAGAGCTATTATTTCGGCGTCGGCAAGATCGAGCGCGACCAGGTCGAGGATTACGCCGCGCGCAAGGGGATGAGCGTGGCGGAGGCCGAGCGCTGGCTGGCGCCGGTGCTGAATTACATTCCCTCGCAGCAGGGCATCGACAAGGCCTTCGCGGCAACACCGGCGAATGACGAGATGCCGAAAGACCTCGCCTCGCATCCACCGGGCTGCACCTGCGCGGTGCATCTCGTCTGGCAGAAGAAGCGCGCGGGGGCCGGTTAAGCGCGCCTCAAAACAAAAAGTGAGAAAACAACCCCATGCACAGTAGCGATGGGGTTGAAAAGGCTGGACAATTTCGGTATTGCCGAAAACGAGTTGCGGCGTCGGGCAAAACAGGGGTAATATTCCATCATCGGCTGCTGTGCCCGGTGACGCAACGCCAGCGGATGTGTCCTTTCACTCTTCCTGCACCCCCGGTCCCCATCCTCCCCTGGAGGGGGAGGATCGGTTCGCATGCAGCGAAGCGGAATGCGGACCGAGGTGGGGTGACGGTCTGTCCGCGCACGCACTGCCCGTGGTGAGAGACCACCCCACCCCGCTCGCGCTGGGCGCGATCGACCCTCCCCCTCCAGGGGAGGGTAAGAAACTCACCCCTTCGGCGGGGCCAGGGGCTGCACGATCTCCTTGAACGGCGCCAGTGCCTCGCAGCGCTCGGCATGCGCGCTCAGCGCCGGATAGCGTGACGCGTCGAACAGCTGCGGGTGCGCCTCGCGGGTGAAGCGGACGACGCAGGCGACCGCGACGTCAGCATGGCCGATGCGATCACCCAGCCAGTACGGCGTCGTCACCTTGGCGCGCTCGGCCTCCAGCACGGCGAGCACGTCCGCGATCTGCGCCTGGCAGCGCTCGACCCACAGCGCCAGCTGCTCCTTCCGCAGCACGCGCTCGTAGAGCAGGCTGACCGCCTTGTCGCCGAGACCGGAGGCGAGCGCACAGATGCGCAGGTGCTTGCGGCGATCGGCGCCGCCGCGCGGCAGCATCGCCTTCTCGGGACCGACGAGATCGTCGAGATAATCGAGGATGATCGTGCTTTCGATCAGCGCCTCGCCATCGTCGAGCACCAGGGTCGGCACGCGGCGCAGCGGATTGTACGGCGCGATTCTGTCGGCATCACCGAAGGTCGACCACGGCCTGTGCTCGAAGGCGAGCCCGTAAAGCCGCAGCGCGATCGCGACGCGGCGGACGAAGGGGGAATCATATTGGCCGATCAGGAACATGGGTCTCGCTCTTCCCAGTGGTTGGACACGGCAGGGCCGATCAGTGTCGACGACAAGACCGCTGCCGCGCAAGGAAGATCTTGGAAATGGAGCATTGCGCCGGCTGCAATAGCACCGGCGGCAGCACCATTCGCAATCGCGCGCTCAAAGGCCGTCCTGGATCGAGCGCTTGATGGCGGCGATCGCGGTCTCGTTGCGCTTATACATCGTCCACTGCTTGATGCGCTTGGCGCGCACCAGCTTTGCGGCCGTCAGCACCCGCATGTGCTCGCTCACCGTCGGCGCGCTGACGCCGAGCTTCTCGGCGATCAGCAATCCGCAGACGCCGTCCTCGAGCAGGTCGCCATCGGCCTGCTCGCGAAAATGCTTCCTGGGATCGCGCAGCCATTCCAGGATCTGCAGGCGACGCTCGTTGGCGAGGGCGCGCAAGGCGACGGTAAATTTCATTTAGCCATTTTGCTAATTACCTAATTGATGTCAATCCTCCGATACGCTATCAAGGACGGTATCATGACAGCGACAACGAACATCACACGGGAGCGGATTGCGGCGACCGAGGCCGTGATCCGCCCGCATATCAGGCGCACGCCACTCGTTCAGGCCGATCTTGCGGATTTCGGCCTGGCGGCCTTGCCAGTCACGTTCAAGCTGGAGATGCTGCAGCATTCCGGATCGTTCAAGGCGCGGGGCGCCTTCGCCAACCTGCTGCTGCGGCAGGTGCCCGAGACGGGCGTCGTCGCCGCATCCGGCGGCAATCACGGTGCGGCGGTGGCCTATGCGGCGCAGCGGCTCGGCATTCCCGCTACGATCTTCGTGCCCGACATCACCTCGCCGGCCAAGGCCGAGCGGATCAGGGGCTATGGCGCCAAGCTCGTGATCGCAGGCAGCCGCTATGCCGATGCGCTCGCCGCAAGCGAAGCCCATGTCGCGCAGACCGGCGCGCTGGCCGTCCATGCCTACGATCAGACGGAGACCCTGCTCGGCCAGGGCAGCGTCGGCCTGGAGCTGGAACAGGACGCGCCCGGCATCGACACACTGCTGGTGGCGGTCGGCGGCGGCGGACTGATCGGCGGCATCGCGGCGTGGTTCGCCGGCCGGACGCGCATCGTGGCGGTCGAGCCGGAGCAATCGCCCACCCTGCATAATGCGTTCGAGGCGGGTGCCCCGGTCGATGCACCGGCGGGCGGTCTCGCTGCTGATAGCCTTGCGCCGCGACGCGTCGGCGAATTGATGTTTCCGATCGCGCGCGCTCATGTCGAGCGCGTCATCCTGGTCAGCGATGATGCGATCCGGCAAGCACAGGCCGCCCTGTGGTCGCACCTGCGCCTGGTGGCCGAACCCGGCGGCGCAGCCGCCTTTGCCGCGCTGCTCTCCGGCCGCTACCGTCCCTCGCCCGGTGAGCGCGTCGCGGTCCTGGTCTGCGGCGCCAACACCACGGCGGTGAGTTTCGACGGCTAGCTTCAGGGTGACATCATCGGGCCGCGCGCATTGATCTGCCAATTGCAAGAGCGGACGGCGGCGTCCACGCTCCGTCATTGCGAGCGCAGCGAAGCAATCCAGGATCTTTCCGCGGAGACAGTCTGGATTGCTTCGTCGCAAGGGCTCCTCGCAATGACGGTGTGGAGGCAATCGATTGCGCTCCGCTCCATGCGAGTAGGGGGACGTGCCTACCCTTCCCCCTCGTCGCTCGCCAGCACGCCCTTCACCGCGCGCGCCCATCCCGCGAGCTTCCGCTGCCGCGTCGCCTCGCTCATGTTCGGCTTGAAGCGGTGCTCCAATCGCCAGTTGTCGGCGAATTTGGTCGGCTCGGGATAGACGCTCGCCTGGAGGCCGGCGAGATAGGCAGCACCCAGGGCCGTGGTCTCCTGGATCACGGGACGATCGACCGGCGCGTCGAGCAGATCGGCAAGGCGCTGCATGGTCCAGTCCGACGCCGTCATGCCGCCGTCGACGCGGAGCACGACGCTGGCGGTTTCCGAGCTCGGCCAGTCCGCGCGCATCGCCGCCCAGAGGTCGAAAGTCTGGTAGCAGACGCTTTCCAGCGCGGCGTGGGCGAGCTCGGCGGGGCCGGTGTTGCGAGTGAGGCCGAACAGCGCGCCGCGCACGCGCGGATTCCAATAGGGCGCGCCCATGCCGACGAAAGCGGGGACGAGATAGACGCTCTGCATGGAATCGGATTGATCCGCGAGCGGGCCGGTCTCGGCGGCATGCTTGATGATGCCGAGGCCGTCGCGCAGCCACTGCACCGCGCTGCCGGCGACGAAGATCGAGCCTTCCAGCGCGTAGGTGCGTTTGCCGTCGAGCTGATAGGCGACGGTGGTGAGCAGCTTGTTCTTGGAGACCACAGGCGTGGTGCCTGTGTTGAGCAGCGCGAAGCAGCCGGTGCCGTAGGTGGACTTCATCATGCCCGGGCGGAAGCAGGCCTGGCCGATGGTCGCGGCCTGCTGGTCGCCGGCGATGCCGGAGATTGCGATGGCACCGCCGAACAGGTCCGGCGTGCTCTCGCCGAAGCGCGCGGAAGAATCCTTCACCTCCGGCAGCATCGAGCGCGGCACGCCGATGATCTCCAAGAGCTCGTCGTCCCACTGGCCGGTGTGGATGTTAAACAGCAGCGTGCGCGAGGCGTTGGTGGCGTCGGTGGCATGCACCTTGCCGCCGGTGAGGCGCCAGAGCAGATAGCAATCGACGGTGCCGAACATCAATTCGCCGCGCGCGGCGCGCGCCCGCGCGCCGGGGACGTGGTCGAGGATCCAGGCCACCTTGGTGCCGGAAAAATAGGGATCGATGATCAGGCCGGTCTTCTGCGAGATCACGGGCTCGCGGCCATTGGCTTTCAATTTGGCGCAGATGTCGGCGGTTCGGCGATCCTGCCAGACGATTGCGCGGTGCACGGCCTGCCCGGTGGCGCGGTCCCACACCACGGTGGTCTCGCGCTGATTGGTGATGCCGATCGCAGCGATGTCCTTTGCGGTGATGCCGGCCTGCTCGATCGCCTCGCGGCACACCATCACGGTCGAGGTCCAGATGTCCTCGGGCTCGTGCTCGACCCAGCCCGAGGCCGGAAAATGCTGCGGAAACTCTTGCTGCGCTTTCGCCGCGATGGAAATGTCGCTGCGAAACACGATCGCGCGCGAGGAGGTGGTGCCCTGGTCGATGGCGAGGACGAAAGACATAGCGGCTTACCTTGGCGTTATCCCGGAGGGGGATCATTGTGTCGCGGCAAGAAAACGGGATTGCCGGCAACAGGTCAAGGCGGCTCTCCTTACCCTCCCCTGGAGGGGGAGGGTCGACCGCGCGACGCGCGGGCGGGGTGGGGTGAAGCCACAACGACGGTCTCGCTTAGGTCGACAGAACGAAGGCCGCTGTTCATACGGGAGCACCGCATCTGCGGATGGTCTGTCACCCCACCCCGCCACGCATTTCGCTTCGCTGCATGCGTAGCGACCCTCCCCCTCCAGGGGAGGGTAAACAAGGGTGGCTACCGGCGGCGATGTTTCAAGGGTTCTGTCTCTGCCTCGCGCGACCCGTACAACTCGACATAGATGCGTTCGAGCACGGCAGTCAGGTCGGCAGCGATCTCCGAATTCCAGAATCGGATGACGCGATAACCTTCGTTCTCGAGCCAGCTCTGCCGTGCGCGATCGCGCTCAGCCACATCGTCTTCGTTGTGGTGTCCGCCATCTAACTCGATGATGAGGCGCCTGGCTGGCAAGAAGAAGTCGACGACGTAGGGACCGATTGGAGCTTGGCGGCGGAAGTGCGAGCCTTCGAGCGGGACTTCCTTGAGGGCGCGCCATAGCATCCGCTCGTGCGGCGTGGTGTTGGCTCTCAGCTTTTTCGCGGCGGCGCGTCGGATCGATGTTGAGACCATTTGTGCGGCTTCACCCCACCCCGCTCGCGCGTTGCGCGAGCGACCCTCCCCCTCCAGGGTAGGGTAAGGGAAGCGTGCTCGCGGCACAATTGCAAGTAGTAAGACCTACACCGCCGCCGTGGTCACGCCGCCGTCGATGACGATGGTCTGGCCGGTCATGAAGCTCGATGCGTCCGAGGCGAGGTAGGCGACGGCGCCGGCGATTTCGTCGGGCTCGCCGATGCGGCGGAGCGGCGTGGTGGCGGTGCGGCGCTTGAGCATGGCTTCGTCTTCCCACAGCGCGCGGGCGAAATCGGTCTTGACGAGGCCTGGGGCGATGCAGTTGACACGGACGCCTTTCGGGCCCCATTCGCCCGCGAGCGAGCGGCACAGCGCGAAGTCGGCGGCTTTCGAGATGCCGTAGGCGCCGATCACGGTGGAGCCGCGCAGGCCGCCGATCGAGGAGATGATGATGACGGAGCCGCCTCCGCGTTCGGCCATTTGCGGGATCGCGAGCGCGGAGAGCCAGATGTTGCTCTTGACGTTGCTGCCCATGATCTTGTCGAAGGCTTCATCCGTGATGTCGAGCAACGGGCCGTAATACGGGTTCACCGCGGCGTTGCAGACGAGGATGTCGATCTTGCCGTAATGCTTGGTCGCCCCCGCGATCAGCGCCTCGACCTCGGTCTTGCGCGCGATGTTGCAGGGAATGACGATGGCATCGCCGCCGGCTGCAATGATGCCGTCGGCGACCTCCTTGCAAGCGTCGGCCTTGCGCGAGGACACCACGACTTTTGCCCCGAGCTTTGCCAGGAGTTCAGCCGAGGAGCGGCCGATGCCGCGGCTGGAGCCGGTGACCACGGCGACCTTGCCGGTGAGATCGAACGGGGTGTTTTTCATTGTTGGGCTCCGCTATGGCCGCACACTCGGTGTCATCGCCCGACTTGATCGGGCGATCCAGTACTCTGCGGCTGAAGTTGCGTAAACGAATTGCCGCCGCGGAGTACTGGATGCCCCGGTCAAGCCGGGGCATGACAGTCTTCGTGTGGTCTAGATCAGTCAGATCAACCCGCCCGCGTCGGCGACGCGGCGCTGGTGGTAGTCGGTGTCGCCGAAGCTGTTCTCGATCATGGTGAGGCGCTTGAAGTAGTGGCCGATCTTCGCTTCCATGGTCATGCCGATGCCGCCGTGGAGCTGGATCGACTGCTGGCCGACGAATTTCAGCGACTTGCCGATCTGCACCTTAGCGGCCGCGATTGCATTGCTGCGCTCCCTAGCGTTCTCGAAGTCGTTCGCCATGGTCGCAAACATCGACATCGATCTCGCCTGCTCCGCCGCGACGAACATGTCGGAGGCGCGGTGCTGCAGCGATTGGAACGAGCCGATCGCGACGCCGAACTGTTTTCGCGTCTTGATGTACTCGACGGTGGTCTTGAGCGATTCGTCCATCAGCCCGACCGCCTCGGCGCAAAGCGCGACGCGGGCCTCATCGACGACGCGCTCGATCAGTGCGAGCGAATCCTCGGGATTGCCGAGCACGGCCTCGGGGCCGACCTCGACGCCGGTGAAGGTGATGTCGGCAGCATGCAGGCCGTCCTGGGTCGGGTAGCCCTTCTTAGCTACGCCCTTTGCATTGGCGGGGACCAGGAACACGCCGATGCCGCCATGATCGCGGCGCTCGCCCTTGGTGCGCGCGGTGACGATCAGGGTATCGGCATTCTCGCCGTTGAGTACGACGAATTTCTCGCCGTCGATGACGTAAGCGTCGCCCTTCTTCTTCGCGGTCGTCGAGACGTCGAAGAGGTCGTAGCGCGAGTTCTTCTCAAGCTGGGCAAACGCCAGCGTCTTGCTGCCATCGATAAGCGAAGGTACGTGCGCGGCCTTCTGCGCGTCGGTGGCGGCGTGGCGCAGGAAGCCGCCGCCGATCACCACCGTTGCCAGATAAGGCTCGAGCACCAGCGCCTTGCCGAGCGCCTCCATCACGATCATGGTCTCGACGCCGCCGCCGCCGAAGCCGCCATCGGCCTCGCTGAAGGGCAGGCCGAGCAGACCCTGCTCGGCCAGCTTGAGCCAGACGGCTTTGCTCCAGCCGCCCTTCTCCTTCATGTACTTCTTGCGGCTCTCGAAATCGTAGGAATCGGTCAAGAGGCCGTCGATGCTTTCCTTGAGAAGCCGCTGCTCCTCGGACAGATCAAAATCCATGTTTCTCTCCAAATCGGCGGGAATTGCCCTGCCGTCGCCTCACCCTCAGACGTCATCCCCGCGAAGGCGGGGATCCAGTAAACGCAGCCGCCGGCCGTACTCACGACTGCTGCGGCGTACTGGGTCCCCCGCCTTCGCGGGGGACGACACTGTCATTGCCTTGCGCGCTCCATCACAGCCCCAGCACCGCCTTGGCGATGATGTTGCGCTGGATCTCGTTGGAGCCGCCATAGATCGAGACCTTGCGGTTGTTGAAGTAGCTCGGCGCGATCTGAGCGGTCCAGTCCATGGCTTCGTTCGAGCCGTCGTCGCCGTGCACGTCGTAGGGCGCGGCGAACGGGCCGATCACTTCCATCAAGAGCTCGGTGGTGGTCTGCTGGATCTCGGAGCCCTTGATCTTCAGCACGGACGAAGCCGGATTGGGCTTGCCCTTGCCATGCTTGCCCTCGTCGGCGACGACGCGGAGCTGGGTGAGCTCGAGCGCCTTCAGCTCGATCTCGCAGGCGGCGAGCTTCTCGCGGAAGGCGGGGTCCTGGATGATCGGCTTGCCAGCGGATTCCACTTTGGAGGCGAGATCCCTGATGCGGCGGATGCGCTCCTTGGAGACGCCGACGCGGGCGATGCCGGTGCGCTCATTGCCGAGCAGGAATTTTGCGTAATCCCAGCCCTTGTTCTCCTCGCCGATCAAATTCTCGACGGGCACCTCGACGTCGTCGAAGAAGACCTCGTTGACCTCATGGCCGCCGTCGATGGTCTGGATCGGGCGCACGGTGACGCCTTTCGACTTCATCGAGAACACGATGAAGGAGATGCCCATCTGCTTCTTGGCGTTGTTGTCGGTGCGGCAGAGGCAGAAGATCATGTCGGCGTGCTGGGCCAGCGTGGTCCAGGTCTTCTGGCCGTTGATGATCCACTTGTCGCCACGGCGCTCGGCTTTCGTCTTCAGCGAAGCGAGGTCAGAGCCGGAGCCGGGCTCCGAAAAGCCCTGGCACCACCAGTCGTCGACGTTGGCGATGCGCGGCAGGTACTTCTTCTTCTGCTCCTCGTTGCCGAAGGTGTAGATGACCGGGCCGACCATGCTGACGCCGAAGGCGAGCGGCTGCGGCGCCGGATAGGACTGCAGCTCCTCGTTGAAGATATAGTGCTGCACGCTGGTCCAGCCGGTGCCGCCATACTGCTTGGGCCAGTGGCTGACGCCCCAACCCTTCTTGTTGAGGATGCGCCACCACGTCACCATCTCGTCCTTGCTGAGGTGACGGCCCTCGACCAGCTTGCGCCGCGTGTCCGGCGGCACGTTGTCGCGGAAGAACTGCCGCACTTCCTCGCGAAACGCCTGCTCTTCTTTCGTGAATGCGAGATCCATCGGATCCTCCTGTGCTCTCGTCGTCGTATTATGTCTTCGTCATCCTGGCGAAAGCCAGGATCCATTACCACCGGCCGTCATTGTGTCGGTCGGTGGCTGCCGTCTGTGCCTCACATCAAGACACGGGGTAATGGGTCCTGGCTTTCGCCAGGACGACGCTTACTGCAACACCTCGAACAACCCAGCCGCGCCCATGCCGCCGCCGACGCACATGGTGACGACGGCGTACTTCGCCTTGCGGCGGCGGCCTTCGATCAGGGCATGGCCGGTGAGGCGCGCGCCCGACATGCCGTAGGGATGGCCAACCGCGATCGCGCCGCCATCGACGTTGATCTTGTCGGGGTCGATGCCGAGCTTGTCGCGGCAATACAGCACCTGCACGGCGAAGGCCTCGTTGAGCTCCCAGAGGCCGATGTCGTCAACGGTGAGGCCGTGACGCTTGAGCAGGCGCGGCACGGCGAAGACCGGGCCGATGCCCATCTCGTCCGGCTCGCAGCCGGCGGAGACGAAGCCGCGGAAGATGCCGAGCGGCTTGAGGCCGCGCTTGGCAGCTTCCTTGTCGCTCATGATGACGGAGGCGCTGGCGCCGTCGGAGAGCTGGCTGGCATTGCCGGCGGTGATGGTGAAGCCTTCGCCGCGCACGGCCTTCAGGCCGGCAAGGCCTTCGGCCGTGGTCTCGGGGCGCGGTCCCTCGTCTTGCGACAGCGTGACCTCTTTCATCGACACGGCACCGGTGGCCTTGTCGGTCACCGCCATCTGCGTGGTGATCGGCGCGAGCTCGTCCTTGAATTTGCCGCCCTGTTGGGCTGCGGCAGTGCGGCGCTGGCTCTCCAGCGAATACTCGTCCTGCTTCTCGCGCGAGATGCCGTAGCGCTTGGCGACGACCTCGGCGGTGTCGATCATGGGCATGTAGACCTCGCCCTTGATCTTGAGCAGCGCCGGATCTTGTGCGTGGAAGCCGTTCATCTTGTCGTTCTGCACGAGGCTGATCGACTCGCCGCCGCCGCCGACCGCGATCTCGACGCCGTCGAAGATCACCGAGCGAGCGGCGAGCGCGATCGCCTGCAGACCCGAGGCGCATTGCCGGTCGATGGTGGTGCCGGCAACGGTGACGGGCAGGCCGGCGCGCAGCAGCGCCTTGCGCGCGATATTGCCGCCGGTCGCGCCCTGCTGGAGGGCTGCGCCCATCACGACGTCCTCGATCTCCTTGGGATCGACCTTGGCGCGGGCGACGGCCTCGCCGATGGCGTGGCCGAGCAGGGTCGCACCCTCGGTGGCGTTGAGAGCACCGCGATAGGCCTTGCCGATCGGGGTGCGGGCGGTGGAAACGATGACGGCGTCGGTCAAGAGCGACCTCCTGATGCGGTTTTGGTGGATTGTGACGACTTCTGCTGCTGGCGCAATTCGTGGCGCGACAGCTTTCCGACCGGCGTGCGCGGCAGATCGTCGACAAAGGCGACCGCGGCCGGCAGTTCATGCTTGCCGAGCTTGCCGGTAAGCTGGGTGCGGAGCTCGTCGAGCGAGAACGGTTTTGCGTCGGGCCTCATCTTGATGAAGGCTTTTGCGGCCTCGCCGCGATACTGGTCGGGGATGCCGAGCACGATCACCTCGTGCACGCCCGGAATGGTGTAGATCGCCTGCTCGATCATCTGCGGATAGACGTTGAAGCCGCCGGAGATGATCATGTCCTTCTTGCGATCGACCAGGAAGAAATAGCCGTCGGCATCCATGTAGCCGATGTCGCCGGTGAGGAAGCGGCCGTCGACGAAGGCATCAGTCGATCCCTCCGGCTTGTTCCAGTAGCCCTTGGTGACGTTCGGGCCCTTGATGCGGATCTCGCCGACGTCGCCCGGCGGCAGCACGCGTCTCGGATCGTCCAGCGCGACGACGTCGAGCTCGATGCCGGGCAGCATCAGGCCGATCGAGCCGGGCTTGTCCGGGCCGACAGGCGGATGGCCGGTGCCGGGCGAGCAGGTCTCGGTCATGCCCCAGCCGCTGCGCAGCTTCTTGCCGACCTTGCGCTCGAAGAAATTCGCGATCTCCACCGGCAACGGCGCGCCGCCGGAGCCGATGCTGGCGAGCGAGGAGAAGTCGCGCTTGTCGAGATCGGGCAGCGCGGCAATCGCAATCCACATCGTCGGCACACCCGGAAAATATGTCGCGCGCTTGACCTCGATGTCGCGCATCACGGCCTCGACGTCGAAGCGCTGATGCAGCGAGATCAGGTTGCCGCGGCGAAGCGAGGACAAGAGCACGACGGTGAGCGCGTAGATGTGGAACAGCGGCAGCACGCAGATCACGCGCTCGATCACGTCGCCGCGGGCGGCGCGTGCCGGCCTGCCCCAGACGTCGTAGATCGACACCGCGGACGTAAGATTGCCATGGGTGAGCATGGCACCCTTGGGCAGGCCGGTGGTGCCGCCGGTATATTGCAGCAGCGCAACGTCGTCGGCCGTGACTGATGGCCACTCTGCCGGTGCGGCCGCGCCCTCGATGAAGGCTTTGAACGTGACGACGCGGGGATCCCTGGGGATCGCGGCCTGCGGCGTACCGACCTTGCCCCAATCATCGTCCTCGCAGACGACCAGGCGATCGATCAGCCCCTTCTCCAAAAATTTCAGCGCCGTCGGCAGCAGCGCTGCGAGGTTGGAGGTGACCAGCAGGCGCGAGCCTGAGTCTGACACCTTGTGGGTCAGCGCGATCTCACCGTCGAGCGGCGACAGATGCGCGACGCGGGCGCCGGCCTTGAGCGCCCCGAAGAAATTGACGGGATGATCGGGCGTGTTGCCGAGGAACAGCGCGACGGAAGAGTTCTTGCCACAGCCGGCGCGCAGGAACGCCGCGGCAGCGCGCTCGGCCATCGCGGCGAGCTCGGTGTAACTGATCGGACGGTCTCGGAACTCCAGCGCGGTGCGCGGACCGTAGTCAGCGGCGGCCTTTGCGAGCAAGTCCGGAAGCGTGCCCTGGACGATGGTGTCGTCCCACCGCACGCCATCGGGATAAAACTGTTCGCCGGGATGGGTCATTGCTTCCTTGAAACCACATGAACCGTCATTCCGGGACGCCCGAAGGGCGAGCCCGGAATCCATTTGGCAGCGCACTCAGCGGCGAGATGGATTCCGGGCCTGGCCCTGCAGGCCATCTACGTTGCGCAATTGCGCAACGGAGAATGACGCCGAGAGTGCAAGCCTCCATCACGCCGCTTTCGACGCCGCCGCGAGCGAGGCGAACGTCTTGCCCTCCGCGGCAAGCTTCTTCAGCAGCGGCGCGGGCTCGAGGCTGGGGTCGTTGGTCTCCTTGGCGTAGAAGGCGAGACGGTCGGCGATGTGCTTGAGGCCGACGGTGTCGGCCCAGTACATCGGGCCGCCGCGATAGATCGGCCAGCCGTAGCCGTAGAGCCAGACCACGTCGATGTCGGAGGGGCGCGCCGCGATGCCCTCTTCGAGGATCTTCGCGCCCTCGTTGATCATCGGGTACATCATGCGCTCGAGGATCTCCTCGTCGCTGACGACGCGCTTCTTGCGGCCGAGGCGGGCAAGCGTCTCGTCGATCAGCTTCTCGACCTCCGGGTCGGGCAGCGGTGCGCGGGAGCCGGCTTCGTATTTGTAGTAGCCCTTGCCGGTCTTCTGGCCGAAGCGGCCGGCTTCGCACAGCGCGTCCGCGATCTCCGACTTGATGCCGCGATCTTTCCGCGAGCGCCAGCCGATGTCGAGGCCGGCGAGGTCGCCCATCGCGAACGGCCCCATCGGCATGCCGAACTTGGTCACGACGGCGTCGACCTGCTGCGGCAGCGCGCCTTCAAACAGCAGCTTCTCCGACTGCTTGCCGCGCTGGGCGAGCATGCGGTTACCCACAAAACCGTCGCAGACGCCGACCACGGCCGGCACCTTGGCGATCTTGCGCGCGATGGTGACGGCAGTCACCAGCGCGTCCGGCGCGGTCTTGTCGGCACGCACGATCTCGCAGAGCTTCATGACGTTGGCCGGCGAGAAGAAGTGCATGCCCAAAACGTCCTGCGGACGCTTGGTCGACTTGGCGATCTCGTCGATGTTGAGATACGAGGTGTTGGAGGCGAGCACCGCGCCCGGCTTGGCGTACTGGTCAAGCTTGCCGAACACTTCCTTCTTCACCGCCATGGTCTCGAACACGGCCTCGATGACGAGGTCGGCATCGCCGACATTCTCGATGCCAACGACGCCGTTGATCAAAGCCATGCGCTTGGCGGGTGCATCGGCCGGGATGCCGCCGCGCGCCGCGGTGGCTTCCCAGTTCTTCTGCATGACGCCCATGCCACGCTTGAGCTGCTCCTCGCCGGTCTCGATCAGGGTGACGGGGATGCCGGCATTGGCAAACGACATAGCAATGCCGCCGCCCATGGTGCCGGCGCCGAGAATGGCAACACGGTTGACCGAGCGCGATTTGGTCCCGTCAGGGACACCCGCGATCTTGGCAGCTTCGCGCTCGGCGAAGAAGGCATAACGCTGCGCCTTGGACTGGTCGCTGGCGACGAGCTTGAGGAAGCCCTCGCGCTCCTTCTTCAGACCTTCGTCGAACGGTAGGTCAATGGCGTAGCCGACGGCGTCGGCCGCCGCGAACGGAGCCTCCAGGCCGCGCGACTTCTTGGTCATGGCCGCAACGGCATTGGTGAAGATCGAACGGTCGGCCTTGGCCGCCGCGAGCTTGGAATCGTCGTCACGCAGGCGCCGCAGCGGGCGCTTCTCGGCCAGCAGCTTGCGCACAAAGGCTTCGCCGCCCGAGGCCGGACCCTCGACGATCTCCTCGATCAGGCCGTTCTTCAGCGCTTCCGCAGCACCAATGGGATCACCGCCGACGATCATCTTGACCGCGAGTTCCGGTCCTACCGCGCGCGGCAGGCGCTGGGTGCCGCCGGCGCCCGGCAACAGGCCAAGCTTCACCTCGGGCAGGCCGAGCTTGGCCTCTTTCACCGCAACGCGGTAATGACAGGCGAGCGCGACCTCGAGGCCGCCGCCGAGCGCGGTGCCGTGGATCGCGGCGACCACCGGCTTCGGCGAATTCTCGATCTCGGACAGCACGTCGTTGAGGGCGGGCGGCTTCGGCGGCTTGCCGAATTCGGTGATGTCGGCGCCCGCAATGAAGGTGCGGCCGGCGCAGGTCAGAACGATGCCCTTGATCGCGGGATCGGCGACCGCGGCCTTGATGCACTCCAAGATGCCGCCGCGGACCGCGGCACTCAGCGCATTGACCGGAGGGCTGTCGACCGTGACGATCCCGACTTCATCATGACGCTCAAGCTTGACCACTTCGCTCACGGTGTCCCTCCTTGGTGGGGATTTAATTTTGTTCGATTTCGCGGTGCGGAATTTAATTCCGCATCTTGACGGCAGGGTTATTTTGAAGCACGGACGTTGTCAACGACTCCGCGCAAGAAGCAGATTAGGGATGAAGCGTACAGGAAAGAAGACCGCGACTGATCGGAATTTCGTCGTCGCGCTTTCCCGCGGACTGGACGTATTGCGCGCATTCCAACCCAATGACGGCCTTCTCGGCAATCAGGAGATCGCGGCGCGGACAAATCTGCCCAAGCCGACCGTGTCGCGGCTGACTTATACGCTGACGAAGCTCGGTTATCTGACGCCGGTTCCCCGTTTCGAGAAGTACCAGCTCGCACCCGCGGCGATGTCGCTTGGTTACGCCGCGCTCGCCAATCTCGGCGTTCGGCATTTGTCCGAGCCGTTCCGCGAGGAAGTGATGCGCGCGACCGGCGGGGCGGTTGCCGTCGGCGGCCGCGACCGTCACAGCATGATCTATTTCGGGCAGAGCCGCGGCAGCGAGACGGTCGGCGTTCAACTTGACGTCGGCTCGCGCGTGCCGATTGCAACCAGTGCGATGGGTCGCGCCTATTTCTGGGCGCTCGACGCCGACGATCGCGCAGAGCTCTCGCGTCTCTTACGCGAGCATTACGGCAGCCGCTGGCCAAAGATGCGCGATGGATTGGAACGCTCCGGCGAGACCGTGGCGAAATACGGCTTTGCGATTTCCGTCGGCGACTGGCACGACGACATCGGCGCCGCCGGCGTCGCGCTCAAGCTCAACGACGGAACCGGCCCCTACGCATTCAATTGCGGCGCGCCCGCATTCCGTTTCACGGAAGAGCGTTTGATCAACGACATTGGACCGCGTCTGCTTGCGATGGTAAGGAACATCGAAGCGGCACTCGGGGGTCTGATGCCGCATTCAAAAAAAGACGTCAGCAAAAAGCTGAAATCAGGAGGAAAAGTTGCGCGTGTGGCCGAGGGATTCAGATAGCCTTTGTCATCATCGGGAGCGGTCCGCATCGCCCCTGCGCCCACTGCTCAGTGTGGGCGAGACGAGATGACGCAGGCACAGCTCGCGCGGGGGACATCGCCCCTGCTCGCGGTTCGCGACGTCAGCGTCGTGTTCGGCGGCATCATCGCGCTCAACGGCGTGTCCTTCGACATGCACAAGGGACAGATCCTCGGATTGATCGGCCCCAACGGCGCCGGCAAGACCACGCTCTTCAACTGCCTTTCGCGGCTCTACCAGCCGTCGTCCGGCGACATCCTGATGGAAGGCGTGAGCATCCTGTCGCGGCCGCCGCACCGGATCGCCGAGATCGGCATCGGCCGCACCTTCCAGAACGTGGCGCTGTTTCCGAATTTGTCGGTGATGGACAATGTCCGTGTCGGCGCCCATTCGAAGACCTCCAGCGACATCGTCAGCGACTCCCTGAAATTGGCCTGGGTCCGCCGCAGCGAAACCAGCGTCAACAAGAAGGTGCACGAGATCCTCGCCTATCTAGACCTCGAGAATGTCGCCCACACTGTCGTCTCCGGCCTGCCCTTCGGCACACAGAAGCGCGTCGAGCTGGCCCGTGCGCTGGCGGCCGATCCGAAGATTCTGCTGCTCGACGAGCCGGCCGGCGGCCTCAATCACGAAGAGGTCTATGTGCTCGGCGATCTCATTCGCCGCATTCGCGACGATCGCCACATGACCGTGCTGCTGGTCGAGCACCACATGGGCCTCGTGATGTCGATCGCCGACCACGTTGTCGCGCTCAATTTCGGCAAGAAGCTCGCGGAAGGCACGCCTGCCCAGGTGCAGGCGGACCCGGACGTCATCAAGGCCTATCTCGGGAGCAAGGACCAATGACGACGCTGCTCAACGTCAAGGACCTGCGCGCCTATTACGGCCAGGTCCAGGCGCTCCATGGCCTGTCCTTCTCGCTCAACGAGGGCTCGCTGACGACGCTGCTGGGTGCCAACGGCGCCGGTAAGACCACGACGCTGCGCGCGATCTGCAACATGGTGCGCTCGACCGGCGGCATCGAGTTCGACGGCAAGCCGCTGAACAACCGCTCGACCGAGAACATCGTGCGGTTCGGCATCGCCCATGTGCCGCAGGGCCGCGGCACCTTCACCAACATGACGGTGGAGGAGAACCTCCAGCTCGGGGCCATTACCCGCAAGGACAGCGCCGGCATCGTCTCCGACATCGAGCGCATGTATGCGCATTTCCCTGTGCTGAAGCAGCGGCACACCCAGCAGGCCGGCACGCTGTCCGGCGGCGAGCAGCAGATGCTCGCGGTGGCCCGCGCGCTGATGCTGAGGCCACGGCTGATGCTGCTCGACGAGCCCTCCTTCGGCCTTGCGCCGCTGGTGGTCCGCGACCTCTTCGGCATCCTCGGCAAGATCAACCGCGAGGACAAGGTCACGATCCTGGTGGTCGAGCAGAACGCCCAGCTCGCGCTCGAACTCGCCGACCATGCCTATGTGATCGAGACCGGCCGCATCGTGATGTCGGGCAAAGCCAAGGACATCGCGAACAACGAAGAAATCCGCAAATCCTATCTGGGTTACTGAGGGAGCGGATGATGGCAATGAATTATCCGCGCTCTCCGCATACCTCTCCCCGCAGGGGAGAGGTCGATTTGCGCAGCAAATCGGGTGAGGGGCCGCAGCTTCACCGTGAGACCAAGACCCCTCACCCGCGCCTTCGGCGCGACCTCTCCCTAAGGGAGAGGTGGACCTACGACGCCGTCGCAGTTCACATCACATCGGGCAAGTTTTAGGGAGCCGGGACAATGGAGCTGTTCACCAACCAGGTCCTGGCCGGAATTGCCACCGGCGCGATCTATGCCTGCATGGCGCTCGCCGTGGTCATGATCTACCAGGCGATCGACCATCTCAACTTCGCGCAAGGCGAGATGGCGATGTTCTCGACCTTCATCTCCTGGCAGTTGATGCAATGGGGCGTGCCCTATTGGGTCGCTTTCGTCCTTACGTTGGCTTTCGCGTTCGCAGGCGGCATCGCCATCGAGCGCATCCTGTTCAAGCCGCTCGCCAAGGCGCCGATCCTGACCAATGTCGCCGGCTTCATCGCGCTGTTCGCCATCATCAACTCCTCGGCCGGCCTGATCTGGGATTTTACCATCAAGCAGTACCCGACCCCGTTCGGCTCCTCGCCGTTCCTGGGTAGTCAGCTGATCTCGACCCACCAGGCCGGCATGATCGGTGTCACCCTGCTGCTCCTGGTCGCGCTCTACTTCTTCTTTCAGTACACGCGGATCGGGCTCGCAATGCGGGCGGCCGCCTCGCTACCTGAATCGGCGCGGCTCGTCGGCATCAACACGAGCTGGATGATCGCGCTCGGCTGGGGCATGGCTTCTGCCATCGGCGCGATTGCCGGCATGCTGATCGCGCCGGTCGTGTTCCTGGAGCCCAACATGATGGTCGGCGTGCTGCTTTATGGCTTTGCTGCGGCGGTGCTGGGCGGTCTGTCGAGCCCGTTCGGCGCTGTGGTCGGCGGCTTCCTGATGGGCATCTTCGAAAACCTCGTCGGCACCTACATTCCCGGCGTCGGCAATGAACTAAAACTTCCGATCGCGCTTGCGCTGATCATTTCCGTCCTGGTCGTCAAACCCGCTGGCCTGTTCGGCCGGCACATCGTCAAGCGAGTTTGATCATGAGCGCAGCAGAAGAAGTCGTCGCGGAAGGCCACGAGACGGTCGAAGCCGTTCCGAAGCGGGCCATGACGCTGGGCACGACCACCTCGCTGGTGGTGGTCGCGGCGCTGCTGATCGCACCCGTCTTCGTCAAGAACTTCATCATCTTCCAGATGACGATGCTGCTGATCTACGGGCTTGCGGTGCTGGCGCTGAACATCCTGACCGGCGGCTCCGGCCAGTTCTCGCTCGGCCAGAGCGCCTTCTATGCCGTCGGCGCCTATACGACCGCGGTGTTGATGGAGTACTTCAACGTCAACTACGCGCTCACGCTGCCGATCGCCGGAGTAGTCTGCTTCGGCTTCGGCTTCCTGTTCGGGCAGCCGGCGCTGCGGCTTTCCGGCGTTTACCTCGCGCTCGCGACCTTCGCGCTCGCCACAGCTATGCCGCAACTGCTCAAGCTTAACTTCCTCGAGCATTGGACCGGCGGCGTGCAGGGCCTCGTCGTCACCAAGCCGGACGCGCCGTTCGGGCTGCCAATGTCGCAGGACATGTGGCTCTATTACTTCACGCTTGCGGTCACGCTCGCGATCTACGTCTTCTCGGTGAACCTGCTGCGCTCCCGCTCGGGACGCGCCTTCATGGCGATCCGCGACAACGAGATCGCGGCGTCCTCGATGGGCGTCAACGTCGCGCTCTACAAGACGCTGGCGTTTGGCGTGTCCGCCGGCATCACCGGCATCGCCGGCGCTTTGGGGGCGATCGCGGTGCAGTTTGTGGCGCCGGACAGCTTCACGATCAACCTCGCGATCTCGCTGTTCCTCGGCATGGTCGTCGGCGGCGTGGGCTGGCTGCCCGGCTCGTTCGTCGGCGCGGCCTTCATCATCTTCGTGCCGAACATCGCGGAGGGCATCTCCAAAGGCCTCTCCGGCGCTGTGTTCGGCGTGCTCCTGTTCCTCGTCATCTACCTCGTGCCGCATGGCGCAAGGCAGCTCGCGATCCTGGGCCAGCAACTTTCCGGCAAGCTCAGAAAGACCTGAATACCTCTCATCACGACAGTCGTTTAACGAAGGAGACCGAATTGCTTTTTGGAAGAACACTGCGAGCCGCCGCGCTGGTCACGGCAACGGCGGCCATTGCCCTCACCTCCGGCGCTGCACTCGCCCAAAAGAAATACGACACCGGCGCGTCCGATACCGAGATCAAGATCGGCAACATCATGCCGTACAGCGGTCCGGCGTCGGCCTATGGCATCATCGGCAAGACCGAAGAAGCCTATTTCAAGATGATCAACGACAAGGGCGGCATCAACGGCCGCAAGATCAACTTCGTCACCTATGACGACGCCTATTCGCCGCCGAAGGCGGTCGAGCAGGTCCGCAAGCTCGTCGAGAGCGACGAGGTGCTGGCCGTGTTCAACCCGCTCGGTACGCCGTCGAACAGCGCGATCCAGAAATACCTGAACGCCAAGAAGATCCCGCAGCTCTTCGTCGCCACCGGCGCCACCAAGTGGAACGACCCGAAGAACTTCCCCTGGACCATGGGCTGGCAGCCCTCCTACCAGAGCGAAGCGCAGATCTACGCGAAATGGCTGATGAAGGAGAAGCCGGACGCCAAGGTCGCGATCCTCTACCAGAACGACGATTTCGGCAAAGACTACCTCAAGGGCACCAAGGACGGCCTCGGTGCCAAGGCCTCGTCCATGATCATCATGGAAGAGAGCTATGAGGTGTCCGAGCCGTCGATCGACGGCCATATCGTCAAGATCAAGGCCGCCAATCCCGACGTGCTGCTGATCTATGCGACGCCGAAGTTCGCGGCCCAGACCATCAAGAAGACCGCCGAGCTCAGCTGGAAACCGCTCCAGATCCTCACCAACGTGTCGATCTCGGTCGGCAGCGTGATGAAGCCGGCTGGCTTCGAGAACGCTCAGGGCGTGCTGTCGGCTGCCTATGCCAAGGACTCGACGGATCCGCAGTGGAACAACGACCCCGGCATGAAGAAGTGGAACGAGTTCGTCGACAAGTACATGCCGGGTGCCGACAAGACCGACACCGCCATGGTCTACGGCTATGGCGCAGCGTCGACCCTGGCCAAGGTCCTGGAACTGTGCGGTGACGATCTGACCCGCGCCAACCTCATGAAGCAGGCGGCGTCGTTGAAGGACTTTGCTCCGGACACGTTGCTGCCGGGCGTCAAGATCAACACCAGCGCCACCGACTTTGCCCCGATTGCGCAGCTCCAGATGCAGCGCTTCAAGGGCGAGAAGTGGGAACTCTTCGGCGAGATCATCAGCGGCGACGTCGCCTCCGAATGACACGCTGACGCAATAATTCAAGTCGATAAGCCCCCGCGGGCGACCGCGGGGGCTTTTTGTTGACGCCGAGCGCCAATCTTGTTCAATGCGGCGCCGATCCAGCTCGGGGTAGGAGAACAATGATTGCCGTTCGTTTTCAGGTTGCGGCCTTCTTTGCCGCACTCGCGTTGTGCACTGCAATGAGCAGCGAGGCGCTGGCGCAAAAGAAATACGACACCGGCGCGTCCGATACCGAGATCAAGATCGGCAACATCATGCCTTATAGCGGCCCCGCCTCCGCCTATGCCGCGATCGGCAAGACCGAGGAGGCCTATTTCAACAAAATCAATGCCGAGGGCGGCATCAACGGCCGCAAGATCAAGTTCATCTCCTATGACGACGCCTATTCGCCGCCGAAGACAGTGGAGCAGGCACGCAAGCTGGTCGAGAACGACGGGGTGCTGCTGGTCTTCGGCTCGCTCGGCACCTCCACTAACAGCGCAATCCGCAAGTACATGAACGAGAAGAAGGTGCCGCAATTGTTCGTGGCGAGCGGCGCCTCCAAGTGGAACGATCCCAAGCAATATCCCTGGACCATGGGCTGGCAGCCGAGCTACGTCAGCGAGGCGCGGATCTACGCCAAATACATCATGAAGGAGAAGCCGGACGGAAAGATCGGCGTCCTCTATCAGAACGACGATTTCGGCAAGGACTATCTGAACGGATTGAGGGACGGCTTGGGGTCCAAGGCCTCGATGATCGTGCTGGAAGAAGCCTACGATACCTCCGAGCCGGCGATCGACGAGCACGTCGTAAAGCTGAAGGCGGCTGGCGCCGACATCTTCATCAGCATCACCAGCCCGAAATTTGCCGCGCAGGGCATCAAGAAGGCGGCGGAGATCAATTGGCATCCGATGCACATCATCTCCAACGTCTCGGCCTCGGTCGGCGGCGTGATCGAGCCGGCGGGCCTCGAGATCTCGCAAGGCATCCTGTCGGCGAGCTATACCAAGGACGGCTCCGACCCGCAGTGGAACGCCGATGACGGCATGAAGAAGTTCTATAATTTCCTCGCCCAGTACGCGCCCAAGGCGAACAAGCTCGATGCCGGTGTGGTGTTCGGCTATGCAGCCGCGCAGACCATGGTGAAGGTGCTGCAAATGTGCGGCGACGACCTCACTCGCGAGAACGTCATGAAGCAGGCCGCGAGCCTGAAGGATTTCGAACCCGATACGCTGCTGCCCGGGATCAAGATCAACACCGCGCCGGACAATTTCGCTCCGATCGAGCAGCTCCAGATGATGCGCTTCAAGGGCAAGAAGTGGGAGCTGTTCGGCGACATCATCTCCAGCGAGATCGGACACTGAGCATCGCAAGCGCGCAATTCAAAATAGCCTACATTTAACAAGACAACTTCTGCGCAGCTGGTTAACAGCGCATCCCATCTCAAGCGCCGGAATATTCCACGTCCTCTCAAAAAAGATCGCCTCGCGGCGGCAGCTCCGGCGGGGCGTTCTCCTTGCTGGCCGCCCGGGAAGGGTATTGAATGCTTACCAGAGCGACGCGCAACGATCGCTTCCGATCAAGAACACGGCACATTCAAACCTACCTAGGGAGATCAAGATGCCTGCAATGCATGTGCGATTGGGGGCCTTCTCGGCTGCCCTCGTGCTGGCTGCCACCCTGTCCACGACAGCCCTGGCGCAGAAGAAATACGACACCGGCGCATCCGACACCGAAATCAAGATCGGCAACATCATGCCCTATAGCGGGCCAGCCTCCGCTTACGGCGTGATCGGCAAGACCGAGGAGGCCTATTTCCGCAAGATCAACGCCGAGGGCGGCATCAACGGCCGCAAGATCAATTTCGTCACCTATGACGACGCCTACTCGCCGCCGAAGACGGTGGAGCAGGCGCGCAAGCTCGTCGAGAGCGACGAGGTGCTGCTGATCTTCAACTCGCTCGGCACACCGCCGAACACCGCGATCCAGAAATACATGAACCAGAAGAAGGTGCCGCAACTGTTCGTCGCCACTGGCGCCACCAAATGGAACGATCCGAAGGACTTCCCCTGGACCATGGGCTGGCAGCCCAACTACCAGAGCGAGTCGATCATCTACGCCAAGTACATCCTGAAGAACCATCCGAACGCCAAGATCGCCGTGCTCTACCAGAACGACGATTACGGCAAGGACTATCTGAAGGGCTTCAAGGACGGGCTCGGCGCCAAGGCCTCGATGATCGTGGTGGAGGAAAGCTACGAGGTATCGGAGCCGACCATCGACTCCCACATCGTCAAGATGAAGGCGACTGGCGCCGACGTGTTTTTCAACATCACGACGCCGAAATTCGCGGCACAGGCAATCAAGAAGAATGCCGAGATCGGCTGGAAGCCGCTGCACTTCCTCAACAACGTATCGGGTTCGATCGGCAGCGTGATCAAGCCGGCCGGCTTCGAGAACGCCCAGGACATCATCTCCTCGCAATATTTCAAGGACCCGACCGACGCACAATGGAAGAGCGATCCGGCGATGATCGCCTGGAACGAATTCCTGGATAAGTACTATCCGGAAGCCAACCGCGCCGACGCCTCGGTGATGTACGGCTACATCGTCGCGCAAGGGCTGGTGCACGTGCTGAAATCCTGCGGCGACAATCTGACCCGCGAAAACATCATGAAGCAGGCCGCCAATATCAAGGACTACGAGCCGGCCGGCCTGTTGCCGGGCATCAAGGTCAACACCTCGGCCACCGATTTCGCGCCCCTCTCGCAGCTGCAACTGATCCGCTTCAAGGGCGAGCATTGGGAGCGATTTGGTGACATCTTGAGCGGCGACGTCGGCGGCTGACCTTAACCAATCGCTAAAGACGTACCCCCGATCGACTAAAGACGAAGCTCCTGCGGCCTTGCCGCAGGGGCTTTTCCTTGAAGCTCTTGGGCAAATCGTATTGAATTGCGGGCTGCGTCACCAAAAACGATCAAGCCAAGAAGAAGGACGCACACATCAAGAAAATAGGGAGATTGGAATGCCCGCTGTCACCGGCAAACTTGCGGCCGCGTCACTGGCGCTCGCGCTCATTGCGGCCTCGGCCTCCACTGCATCGGCCCAGAAAAAATACGATACCGGCGCGACCGACACCGAGATCAAGATCGGCAACATCATGCCCTATAGCGGACCGGCCTCCGCCTACGGCATCATCGGGCGGACCGAAGCCGCCTATTTCAAGAAGATCAACGACGAGGGCGGCATCAACGGCCGCAAGATCAATTTCGTTTCCTACGATGACGCATATTCGCCGCCGAAGACGGTTGAGCAGGCGCGCAAGCTGGTCGAGAGCGACGAGGTGCTGTTCATCTTCAACTCGCTCGGCACGCCGCCGAACACGGCGATCCAGAAATACATGAACTCGAAGAAGGTACCGCAGCTGTTCGTCGCCACCGGCGCCACCAAATGGAACGATCCGCAGAACTTCCCCTGGACCATGGGCTGGCAGCCCAATTACCAGAGCGAGACGCAGATCTACGCGAAGTGGCTGCTCAAGAACAAGCCGGATGCCAAGATCGCCGTGCTCTACCAGAACGACGACTACGGCAAGGACTATCTGAAGGGCCTCAAGGACGGCCTAGGGGCGAAAGCCGCTTCGATGATCGTCATCGAGGAGAGCTACGAGACCTCCGAGCCGACCATCGACAGCCACATCGTCAAGATGAAGTCGACCGGTGCCGACGTCTTCATGAACATCACGACGCCGAAATTCGCCGCGCAAGCGATCAAGAAGAACGCCGAGATCGGCTGGAAGCCGCTGCACTTCCTCAACAACGTCTCGGCCTCCGTCGGCAGCGTAATGAAGCCCGCTGGCTTCGAGAACGGCCAGGACATCATCTCGGCCGACTATCTGAAGGACGTGTCGGATCCGGAATGGAGCAACGATGCCGGCATGAAGGAGTTTCTGGCCTTCATGACCAAGTACTTCCCCGACGGCGACAAGCTCGACAAGGGCACCATCGTCGGCTACGCGGTGGCGCAGACGCTGGTTCAGGTGCTGAAGCAGTGCGGCGATAATCTCACGCGCGAGAACCTCATGAAGCAGGCCGCCAGCCTGAAGAACTTCCGCACGGAGGCGCTGCTGCCGGGTATCCAGATCAACACCGGGTCGAACGACTTTGCGCCAATCAGCCAGCTCCGCCTCGAGAAGTTCAAGGGCGAGCGCTGGGAACTGTTCGGCGAGGTGATCAGCGCCGACGCCGGCGGCTAGCCGCCTGAACATGCGACGATAACAAGCCCCCTGCGCCGATCGCGTAGGGGGTTTTTGCTTGCGCGCCGATTGTGATTACGCGATTGCATAATCGAATGATCGCAAAGCCTGCTTACGCTTTTGCACCTGATGCGGTAGGCATGTAACTGGCGGCGCATGCCGCCGATCTCCCCTGTCTGCCCAAGGCCTTCGTCATGATCGACCGACGTCCCCTGCTCCGCGCGCTCTACGACGCCGCCGTTGCCGCTGCCCATCCGAGCACAATTCTGGCGCCGCACTTAAGGCCCGCGCCCAAAGGACGCGTGATCTGCCTCGCCGCCGGCAAGGGCGCGGGCGCCATGGCCGCGGCCGCCGAACGGCATTATCTCGACACATTGAAGCTCGCGCCGGAGCGGCTGCTCGGCATCGCCACCACGCGCCACGGCTACGGCGTGCCGACGCGCCGCATTCGCGTGGTCGAGGCCGGCCATCCCGTGCCTGACGAGGCCGGCCTGAAGGGCGCGGCCGACACGCTCGCGCTCGCAGGCGAGGCCGGCCCCGACGATCTCCTCCTGGTGCTGCTCACCGGCGGCGGTTCGGCGAACTGGATCGCGCCGGTCGACGGTATCAGCTTCGCGCAGAAGCAGGCGGTCAACAAGGCGCTGCTCCGCTCCGGCGCGCCGATCGGCGAGATGAACACGGTCAGAAAGCATCTGTCGCGGATCAAGGGCGGCCGGCTGGCGCGCGCCGGCAAAAACGCCGCCGAGATCGTGACGCTGGCGATCTCCGACGTGCCGCATGACGACCCTTCCGCGATTGCCTCCGGCCCCACTGTGCCGGATCCGACCACACTGGCCGATGCACGCGCGATCGTGGCGAAATACAAGCTCGCCATCGACGAAGCCGTGCGCCGCGCGCTCGACGATCCCGCCAATGAAAGCTGCAAGCCTGCCGACGCCGCCTTCGCGCGCGCGCATTTCGAGCTGATCGCGCGGCCCAAGCAGTCGCTCGACGCAGCGGTGAAGCTCGCGCGCGAATCCGGTTACGAGACCATCGACCTCGGCGCCGATCTCGAAGGCGAGGCCCGCGAGGTCGCTGCCGATCATGCCAAGCTCGCGCTGCAAGCGCGCGCGCAAGGCAAGCGCGTCGCGATCCTGTCCGGCGGCGAACTCACGGTCACGGTGCGCGGCAATGGGCGCGGCGGACCGAACCAGGAATACGCACTGGCGCTCGCCAGCCTCTTGAAGGACACGGCTGGCATCTCGGCGCTGGCCGGCGACACCGACGGCGCCGATGGCGGCGCCGGCCATCCCACCGACCCCGCCGGCGCGCTTATCGACGCGGCCACCTTCGCCAAGATGAAGGCGCAGGGGCTTAAGCCGCAGGCCTATCTCGACAACAACGACGCGACCACCTTCTTCGAGGCGACCGGCGATCTGCTCATGCCGGGACCGACGCTGACCAACGTGAACGATATCAGAGTGATCTTGGTGGATTAGCGCTCGCCCTGTTCGACACCATCGCAGCTTGGCCTGACCATGACCGCCTCGGGGAGTGTGTGGGTGCGGCTTAGCGCTTGCCGCTGACGTGCTCCAGCAGCGCGAGCAGGCCCTTCAACAAGTCCGTCGGCGACGGCGGGCAGCCCTTGATGTGCAAATCCACCGGAATGGTCTCGGATACGCCGCCAACGCAGGCGTAGCTGCCCCTGAAAATGCCGCCATCGGTCGCGCAGCCGCCGACCGCGACGACCCATTTCGGATCGGGCGTCGCGTTGTAGGTCCGCTCCAGCGCCTGTCGCATGTTCTTCGTCACCGGACCCGTGACCAGCAGCACGTCGGCGTGGCGCGGCGAGGCGACGAAGCGCAGGCCGAAACGTTCGATGTCGTAGAAGGCGTTGGACAACGCGTGGATTTCCAGCTCGCAGCCGTTGCAGGACCCGGCATCGATCTCGCGAATGGCAAGAGAACGGCCGAGCCTGGCCTGGGCAGCGCGGTTGACTTTCGTTGCAAGCTCCGCCAGCGCCGACTCGTCCGGCGCCGGCGCGGGCTCCGTCAGCGAACCATGAGTGAGACTTTCGAGCAGGGTCTTGCGCATGGTTTAGAGGTCCGCGCCCGAATAGGAACAGTTGAACGACTTATTGCAGAGCGGAAAGTCGGCAATGATGTTGCCCTCGATCGCGGTTTCCAGCAGCGGCCACTGAAACCACGACGCGTCGCGCAGGTGACAGCGTTCGACGCGCAACTCGTCATCGAGCCGCAGCCACACCAGAACGTCGCCGCGGAAGGCCTCGGTGAGCGCCATGCCTTCACAGGCACCGTGGCCGATCCTGGGAGGCAGCGCGGTTGCGAGCCCTCCCGGCTCAAGTTGGTCGAGGATCTGCTCGATCAACTCGACGCTCTGCTCGACCTCGCGGATTCGGATCCAGACCCGCGCGTTCACGTCACCGGCCTGTAGTACCGGCACCTCGAACGATAACGCGTCGTAAGGCGGGTAGGCCATCGCCCGCCGCGCATCGAAATCGCGGCCCGAGGCGCGGCCGACATAACCGCCGGCGCCAAACTGGCGCGCATATTCCGCCTTCACGATGCCGGTGGTGACGGTGCGATCCTGCAAGGACGCCGTGTTGTCATAGAGCTCGATCAAGCGCGGAAAGACCTTTCGTAGCTCCGCGAGCAGCGCGCGCAGCGCGGCAACGCCGTCCGGCGCGATGTCACGCGTCACACCACCGGGCACGATGACGTCCATCATCAGGCGATGGCCGAACGCGACATTCGCAGCGCGCAAGCAGCGCTCACGCAAAATGCCGGTCTGGGCATGCATCAGCGCGAACGAAGCGTCGTTGCAGATGGCCCCGATGTCGCCCAAATGATTGGCGAGGCGCTCCAGTTCCGCCATCAGCGCCCGCAAGAGCGTCGCTTGCCGAGGCGCCTCGATCTGCAGCGCCGCTTCCACGGCACACGCAAAGGCGAAGGCATAGGCGACGGCGCTGTCGCCGGAGGTGCGGTTGGCGAGCTTTGCCGCGGCCTCGAGGCTCGCGCCCTGCATCAGCGACTCGATACCCTTGTGGGTGTAGCCGAGCCACTGCTCCAGCCGCACCACATGCTCGCCATTGGCGGTGAAGCGGAAATGGCCGGGCTCGATGGTCCCGGCATGGACGGGGCCGACCGCCACCTGGTGCAACGCCTCGCCCTCGGCCGGTAGGAACTGGTATGGCCGCACGTCGCGCGATGCGTTGCGGCCCGAGAGCGGATAGGATTTTCCCCAGACATAGTGATCGAGCCATGGCCGCAGATCGTCAGCGACGGTTGGAACAAGCCCGAACAGATCATGAATAGTCCGCTCCAGCCGAAGCGCCGGCCGATGACGGCTGGCGACGCTTGGAAACGTGCCGGCCGTACACTCGTAGGTCACGACCGCGATCTCGGTCGAGCCGCCATCGAGCATCGCCATATGCACCGCGGTCGGCTCGCCCCAGAAGCCAAGCAGCGTGAGGCTTCCCTCGACCAGTCGATCGATCGCCGCCTGCCAGCCCGCCTCCGTCACGACCGCGCGCGGCCAGGGCCGATGCGACGACACCGCATGGACATGGGAGATGCTGTCGAGGATGCCCATGGCTTACCCCAGGAGCTTCGCGACGTTCTGGAAGCCGGTGACCAGCACCGGCGGCAGATAGATGCCGGCCATCAGCACCAATCCGAGGTGCGTGAACATCGGCACGTAGGAGGCTTCCGCGGGCGCGGTCTTGCCTTTGGGCTCGCCGAACATCACCGCGCCGATCCGCAACCAAAGCCCGCCGAGCGCGATGATGATGCCAAGCACCAAGATTACCGTCAGCCAGGGCGCGCGGGCGAAAGTCGAGCTCACCACTAGAAACTCGCTCATGAAGATGCCGAGCGGCGGCAGCCCGACGATGGCGATGACGCCGAGCATCAGGCCCCAGCCGAGCGCGGGGTTGGTCACCGTGAGCCCGCCGATATCGGCGATCTTCTGTGTGCCCTTGACCTGTGCGATATGGCCGACCGCGAAGAAGATCGCCGACTTGGTCAGCGAATGCATGGTCATATGCAACAGCCCTGCGAAATTCGCGAGCGGCCCGCCCATGCCGAAGGCGAAGACGATGATGCCCATATGCTCGATCGAGGAGTAGGCGAACATCCGCTTGATGTCGCGGCGCCGGTACAGCATCAGCGCGGCGAAGATCACCGAGATCAGGCCCATCGTCACCATCAACGGACCCGGCGCGATCGCCGCGGAGTTGACCGCGAGCATCATCTTGAAGCGCAGCAGCGCATAGAGCGCGACATTGAGCAACAGGCCGGACAGCACCGCCGAGATCGGCGTCGGGCCCTCGGCATGCGCATCGGGCAGCCAAGCATGCAGCGGTGCGAGACCGACCTTGGTGCCGTAGCCGAGCAGGAGGAAGGCGAAGGCAACGTTGAGCAACTCCGGGTCGAACTGTGCGGCGTGCTTCACCAGCACCGTCCACACCATGCCGTCCAGCCCCTCGCCTACCACGGGGCGCGCCGCCATATAGACCAGGATCGTGCCGAACAGCGCGAGCGCGATGCCGACGCTACCGAGGATGAAATATTTCCAAGCTGCCTCCAGCGCCTCATGGGTGCGGTAGATGCCGACCATCAGGACGGTCGTCAGCGTCGCCACCTCAACCGCGACCCACATCAGGCCGATATTGTTGGCGACGAGCGCGAGGTTCATCGCGAACATCAGCGTCTGATACATCGCGTGATAGAAGCGCAGGAACGCCGGCGCCAGGCGCCCGATCTCGATCTCGTGCTGGATGTAGCTTGCGCTGAACACCGATGTGGTGAGGCTGACGAAGGTGGTCAACACGATGAAGACCTTGTTGAGATCGTCCATCAGCAGATACTGCCCCGATACCGGTTCGACCACGAACAGCGAGAGCGAGGTAAGGAAGGTCGCGAGCGCTGCCACTACGTTCAGCTTCGCCGTGAGTCGGTAGCCGGGCAAAATTGCCAGCACCGCCGCCGAAAGGGCCGGGATCAAGAGGATGGCGCTGAGGGCGTCGATGCTCATCGCCGCTCTCCGCGAAAACGATCAAGTTCCTGCACGTCCACGCTGTCAAAACGCTCGCGGATGCGGAACAGGAAGACGCCGATCACGATGAAGGCGATCAGCACCGAGAAGGCGACACTGATCTCGACTACCAGCGGCATGCCCTTGGCGCCGGTTGCCGCCAGCACCAGCCCGTTCTCCAGCGACATGAATCCGACGACCTGGCTCACGGCGTTGCGTCGCGTAACCATGATCAGGAGCCCCAACAGCACCACCGACAGCGCGAAGGCCAGGTCCTCGCGCGCGAGCGCATCGGCGCTCGGCGTCACCCGCAGCATCACCACCATCGACAGCGCGACGAGGCCGATGCCAGCCATCATGGTCAGCCCGATGCCGATCACATTCTCGATCTCGCGGTGGATACCGAGCCGCTTGATGATCCGGTGCAGCGCCACCGGGATGATGATGGCCTTAAAGACCAGCGCGATCAGCGCCGTGACATAGAGATGCGGCGCTTGCTGCACATAGGCCTGCCAGGCTACCGATAGCGCCAGCACGCTGGCATGCAGCGCATAGACATTGAGCAGCGCATAGAGCCGGTCCTGATAGAGCATCATGAAGCTCGCCAGCACGAGGCAGCCGGCGAGCAGATGGGCGATGTCGAATTGCAGGCTGCTCATCTCTTAGAGGCTCCCCGACACGAAGCGCAACAGGGTGGCAAGCAATGCCAGCATCAGCGCCGCGCCCAAGAACTCCGGAATCCGGAACACGCGCATCTTGGCGATCGACGTCTCGAACACGGCGAGCAAGAAGCCAAGTCCCGCCAGCTTGCCGAAATAGAGCAGCGCGCCAAAGACGAGCCTCCCAACGCCCGCGTCTGCAGTCGCCGTGCCCCATGGCAGGAACACGCAGGCGATCAGCGAGACATAGAGCAGGAGCTTGAGGTGCGACGACAGATCGATCAGCGCGAGATGCCGCCCCGAATATTCCAACACCATGGCCTCGTGCACCATGGTGAGCTCGAGATGGGTGGCGGGGTTATCGACCGGGATACGGGCATTCTCCGCCAGCGCTACGATGGTCAGTGCCACAAACGCCATGCCCAGGGACACACGCAGACCGACCGCGTCCGAGCCCATGAACTCGGCCACGTTGGGGAGCTGCGTCGAGCCAGCGATCATCGCGACCGAGAACACTGTGATCAGCATCGCGGGCTCGGCGAGAGAGGCGATCATGACCTCGCGGCTGGAGCCGATGCCGCCGAAGGCGGTGCCGACGTCCATGCCGGCGAGCGCCTGGAAGAAACGGGCGCTGCCGAGCAGCGCAATGATGGCGATGAGATCGGCGGTCCAGGAGAACAACAGGCCATTGCCGAAAGTCGGCACCAGCGAGGCGGCGACCCAGGTGCCCGCGAAGATCAGATAGGGAATGACACGGAACAGCCAGGATGCGTTGTCGGCGAGCACGACGTCCTTGCGCATCAGGCGAATGAGGTCGCGATAAGGTTGGAGCAGCGGCGGCCCGCGCCGACGTAGCAGCCGAGCCTTCACCTTCCGCACGAAACCCGTCAGTAGCGGCGCGACCCCCAGCACCACCGACATCTGGGCGCCCTGGGAGAGGACGTCGCTCAGCGCGTTCATAGTGCCACCACCAGCAGCAGCACGATTAGCGCCACGAAGACCAGCGTCAGGTAGCGGCGGATGGTGAGGAACTGCAAGATATTGATGCGGTCCGTCGCAAAGCCGATGAGCTTCGCAATCGGCGCGTACAGCACATCCCAGATCAGATCGTGCAGTTCGACCCGGAGCCGCGCAGGAACCGGCGAGGACGGCGGCGGCATCTCGCCGATTTCGCGTGCGGCAAAGATGACGCTGCCGAATACGCGGCGGATCGGCTGCGAGAAGCTGGAGGCTGAGTACTGGATCGCTGGGTTCGGATCGGGATAGCCGCAATCCCAGGCCGGCGCGCGGCGTAAGCGGTCGGAGGCGAAGCGGTGAATGGCTGTCGCCGCCGTCGTGCCGCAGAGTGCCGCGAACAGGAACACCAGAAGGCCGTTATAGGAGCTGCGGCTTTCCGCGATCGGCACGATGGTGAGCCACTGCAATCCGACCTGATGCGGCATAATGTTGCCGACCATATTCTTGCTCACCGGCGCCAGCGCATCGATGAACAACCCGGGCAGGATGCCGGCAACGAGGCAGAAGGCGGCAAGCACGAGCATCGCGGTCAGCGAGAAGCGGTCGGTCTCATGTGCCGACGCCGCGACATCCGAACGTGGCCGGCCGAGGAAGCTGATGCCATAGAGCTTGACGAAGCAGGCCGCGGCAAAGGCGGCCGCGAGCGCCAGCAAACCGCCGACCGCCGGAATGATCAGCTTGAGGCCCCATGAGGGCAGCTGGGGTGAGAGCAGGATCGCCTGGAAGGTCAGCCATTCCGAAACGAAGCCGTTGAATGGCGGCAATGCCGAGATCGCGACGCAGCCGACCAACACCGCGAACGCCGTCTTCGGCATGCGATGGATCAGCCCGCCGAGTTTCTCCATGTCGCGCTCGCCGGTTGCTCCCAGCACCGCGCCGGCGCCGAAGAACAACAGGCTCTTGAACAGCGCATGATTGAATACATGCAGCATCGCCGCGGTGAAAGCGAGCGCCGCCACCCAGTCGAGCCCTTCCGCCTTGAAAGCCAGCGCCAGCCCGAGGCCGGTGAAGATGATGCCGATATTCTCAATCGTTGAATAGGCGAGCACGCGCTTGATATCGCGCTGCATCAGCGCATAGAGCACGCCCAGCGTCGCCGAGGGACCGCCGACCAGCAGCACCACCATGCTCCACCACCACACCGGTTCGGGCAGAAGATCAAACACGATGCGCACGAAGCCGTAGACGGCGACCTTGGTCATGACGCCGCTCATGAGGCCAGAGACGTGGCTGGGTGCGGCGGGATGGGCGAGCGGCAGCCAAGCGTGTAGCGGCACCAGGCCAGCCTTGGAGCCGGCGCCCAGCAGCATGAGGATCACCACCACGCCGCTCAGCGCAGCGGAAGGATGCGAGGCTCGGATCGCATCGAAATCGTAACCAGCACCGCTCGCGAGCAGGCCGAAAGCGAGCAGCAGCGCCAGCGTGCCGAAACTTGCCATCAAAAGATAGACATAGCCAGCGCGGACATTCTCGGCCTCCCGGTGATGCGACACCACCATCGCCCAGGAGGTCAGCGACATGAATTCCCAGGCGACCAGGAAGCTGAAGGCATCGTTTGCCAGCACGACGACGTTCATCCCTGCGAGATAGGCAGGATAGAACGGCAGCACGCGGCCGGGGGAGTCCTCGTGCCGGCCGTAGCCCAGCGCGAACAGGCTCGCGGCGGCGCCGCCGAGATTGACGACGACGAGGAAGAAGGCGGACAGCGCATCGAGCCGGAAATGGGCACCGAGCCAGGGTAGGCCGATCGGCAGTGTCGCGCTCGGCGTCAGATGAGGGAAATAGAGCAGATCCGACAGCGCCGTGACACATAGCGTCGACGTGGCGATCAGACATCCGCCGTAGAGGATGATCGAGCCGCGCGGGCGCGTCGACAGCACGACTCCCGCAGGCGCCAGCGCCAGCAGAGCCGCCACTGACCATAGCGCCACGGCGATCATAGCCGCTCCTGGATCATGATTTGCGCGCGCGTCATCATCGCTATTGGCCACCTGCGCTCGGGGGTGGAGACTTCAGCCGCACACCGCGCCCCCCGGCGCTCGAGGTTGCCCCCTCGGCGATCAGCTCGATGCCGGCAACCGACAGCGCGTCGACCAGCTTCACCAGGGAATCGACATTGCCGCGGATCACCCCTTCGGAGGCTTCCATGCGCTGGATCGTCGGCAGCGACAGCGAACAGCGCTGCGCGAGTTCGCGCTGGTCGATCCTGAGCAAGGCACGGGCGGCTCGAAGCTGCGCGGCGGTGATCACGGGGCAGAATGTCCGTGGCGGTTATAGCGCTTGATTTACCAAGCTTAGGACGCACAAAATGACGTTTCAAGCATCATTTTCTAGATGCGACGCATCATTCCCGATGTCCTCCGAGCTCATGCCCGCACCCCGCCATCATGGCCGGGCTCGTCCCGCCCAGCGTCATTCTGGGGCGCGTGTGGGCCCAGGCATGACGACCGCATAAATGCGGAGCGAGATTCTGGGGGCGCGCACGCGCGCATCCGGGAATGACTGTCCGCCTCAAAACTCGTTGGCGATCTTCGCGAGCATCCCGATCAGGGCCTCGCGGTTGCTCTGCCCGAGCAGGTCGTTCAGCCGGGCCTCGTGCTTGGTGGCGACGAGCTTCTTGGCGCGGGTCAGCACGGCCTTGCCCTTGTCGGTCAGCACCAGGATGTGCGAGCGGCGGTCGTTGGTGGAGCGGATTCGCGCGCATAGGTCGCGGCTTTCGAGATTGTCGAGCATCGCCACGAAGTTCGGCCGCAGGATGCCGAGCGTGGAGGCGATCTCGGTCTGGTTCCGGCCCGGATTCTTCTCGACCAGCAGCAGCACCGAGAATTGCGCCGGCGTGAGCTGCAGCGAGGCCATGCAGCGCAAAAAGTTCTCGAACACCTTGAGCTGGGCCCGCTTCAGCACATAGCCAAGCTGCTCGGAGAGCTCGCCCAGCTGGAGCGCTTCGGCCTGCGGCTCGGACGCATCCTTGCGACCCTTGGCCGTATCGGCAGGCTTTTCGGAGGACTTTTCAGCGGTTTTGGAAACGGTCATCGCCTCGTGCTCGTAATCCCGCTAAGTTCGGGACGGGTCGTTCCCCACCCTTGATGTTATATTTGATAATTGTTATGGACCATACCAAATATCGCCAGCGTTTTTCAATGGCTGTGAGCGGACCGTTCACCACAATCGGGAGGACCGGTCCTTATCTTTAGGGGGAGCGTCCGGTCTTGAATACCACCATCATGCTGTTCCTGGTGCAGGACGGCATCACCAATGGCGCGATCTATGCGCTGCTCGGCCTGGCGCTGGTGCTGGTGTTCGCCGTCACCCGCGTCATCCTCATTCCCCAGGGCGAATTCGTCACCTATGGCGCGCTGACCTATGCCTCGCTGGCGGCGGGCCAGATGCCGGGCACGGCAAAGCTCGCGCTGGCGCTGGGCATCGGCGCTTTCGCCTTCGATCTCTTCGTCGCGCGCAAGGCGCTGCATGGGCGCCTGGTCCTGCGCAGCATCGTCACCAACATCGTGCTGCCGGCCATCGTGCTGGCGCTGACCCTGTACTTCGCCGCCCAGAAGCCGCCGGTCGCGATCTGCATCGCGCTGTCGCTGGTGATCGTCGCGATGATCGGCCTGTACCTCTACCGGATCGCATTCCAGCCGCTGGCGCACACCTCCGTGCTGGTGCTGTTGATCGCATCAGTCGGCGTGCATCTCGCGCTGCAAGGGCTGGGCTTGCTGTTCTTCGGCGCCGAAGGCCAGCGCGGGCCGGCCGTGCTGTCCGGCGCCTTCACCGCCGGCGCGCTGCGCTTCACCGGCCAGAGCATCACCGTCTACGCCATCACCATCGCCTTCATCATCGGTCTCTGGCTGTTCTTCGGGCTGACGCTCTACGGCAAGGCGCTGCGCGCGACCGCGGTGAACCGGCTAGGGGCGCGGCTCGCCGGCATCCGCACCACGCTGTCGGGACAGATCGCCTTCCTGCTGGCCTCCGTGATCGGCGCGCTATCGGGCATCCTGATCGTGCCGATCACGACGCTCTACTACGACTCCGGCTTCCTGATCGGCCTGAAGGGCTTTGTCGCCGCGATCATCGGCGGCCTGGTCAGTTATCCCCTCACAGCGGTCGCGGCACTGGTCGTCGGCATCGTCGAGGCGTTCTCGTCCTTCTATGCCTCCAACTACAAGGAGGTGATCGTTTTCATGCTGCTGATCCCCGTGCTGCTGCTGCGCTCGCTCGCCGCGCCCGCGGTCGAGGAAGAGAAGGACTGACGCGCGATGCAGAGCCGGCTTCCCATCCTCGTCTTCGCGCTTGTCATGGCGGCTATCCCGTTCGTTCCCGGGATGCCGCCGTTCTGGATCGTGCTGCTCGATAATATCGGCCTTGCCGCGCTCGTGGCGATGGGCCTCGTGCTGCTCACCGGCGTCGGCGGCCTGACCTCTTTTGGACAGGCAGCTTTCGTCGGCTTCGGCGCCTACACCACCGCGGTGCTGTCGACCGCCTACGGCCTGTCGCCATGGCTGACCCTGCCGCTGTCGCTCGTCGTCAGCGGATCGCTCGCGGTGCTGCTCGGGCTGATCACCGTCCGCCTGTCCGGCCATTATCTGCCGCTCGGCACGCTCGCCTGGGGACTGGGCCTGTTCTATCTGTTCAGCAAGCTGGAGTTTCTGGGCCGCAACGACGGCATCTCGGCGATCCCGCCGCTGTCGATCGGCGCGTTCAAGATGCTCTCGCCCGGCTCGATATATTACGCGATCTGGGTCGCCGTCATCGTCTCGGCCCTGCTGACGATGAACCTGCTGGACTCCCGCACCGGCCGCGCCATCCGCGCGCTCAGGCGTGGCCATGTCGCGGCGGAAGCCTTCGGCGTGCACACGCCGCGCGCCAAGCTGCTGGTGTTCATCCATGCCGCGGTGCTCGCCGGCCTCTCCGGCTGGCTCTACGCCCATCTCCAGCGCGCGGTGAACCCGACGCCGTTCGGCGCCCAGGCCGGCATCGAATATCTCTTCATCGCGGTGGTCGGCGGCGCCGGCTATGTCTGGGGCGGCGTGCTGGGCGCCGCGATCGTCGTGGTGCTGAAAGAGGTGCTGCAAAGCTATCTGCCGCTGATCCTGCCCGGCTCCGGCCAGGTCGAGACCATCGTGTTCGGCATCATGCTGGTGGCGCTGCTGCAGCTGGCGCCCGGCGGCCTCTGGCCCTGGCTGATGTCGTTCCTGCCCGAGCGCACCAGTGGCAGAAAGCCCGACACCTCGCTGAAGCTGGAGCATCGCCCCCGCGCGCCCGGCGAGTCCAGCATCCTGCTCCAGGTCGACAAGGCGCGAAAGCAGTTCGGCGGCGTGGTCGCGGTCAACAACGTCTCCTTCGACGTCCAGGCCCGCGAGATCGTCGCGCTGATCGGACCGAATGGCGCCGGCAAGAGCACGACGTTCAACCTGATCACCGGCGTGCTGTCGGCGACCTCAGGCTCGATCTCGGTGCTCGGCAAGAAGGTTGACAAGGCACCGCCGCAGGAGATCGTCAAGCTCGGCATCAGCAGGACCTTCCAGCACGTCAAGCTGGTGCCTGACATGACCGTGCTGGAGAACGTCGCGATCGGCGCCCATCTCCGCGGCCATTCCGGACCGATCGCCTCGATGCTGCGGCTCGACCGCGCCGATGAGGCGAAGCTGCTCGCGGAGGCCGCGCGCCAGATCGAGCGCGTCGGCCTTGCCGAGCAGATGCATCAGCTCGCAGGCTCGTTGTCGCTCGGCCAGCAGCGCATCGTCGAGATCGCCCGCGCGCTCTGCGTGGACCCGATGCTGCTGCTGCTCGACGAGCCGGCCGCCGGCCTGCGCCACATGGAGAAGCAGCGGCTCGCGACGCTGCTGCGCGAGCTGCGCGACGGCGGCATGAGCGTGCTCCTGGTCGAGCACGACATGGGCTTCGTGATGAACCTCGCCGACCGCATCGTGGTGCTCGATTTCGGCACCAAGATCGCGGAAGGCACCCCCGCCACGATCAAGACCAATCCCGAAGTGATCAAGGCCTATCTCGGAGTGGCGGCATGAGCACGCTGTTGTCCGTCACCGACGCGCACGTTGCTTACGGCAAGGTCGAGGCCGTGCGTTCGGTCTCGCTCGAGGTCGGCACCAATGAGATCGTCACCATCGTCGGCGCCAATGGCGCCGGCAAGACCACGCTGCTCTCGGCCATCATGGGCATTTTGCCGCTGAAGGGCCGCGTCGCCTTTGCCGGGCAGGATCTCGCCCGCCTCGACATCGAGGATCGCGTCGCGATGGGGCTCGGGCTCGTCCCAGAGCACCGCGAATTGTTCGTGACCATGAATGTCGAGGACAATCTCGAACTGGGCGCCTTCCGCATCGAGCGAGGCAAGGCGAAAGCCTCGATGGAGCGGGTCTACGCGCTGTTTCCGCGGCTGAAGGAACGGCGTAAGCAGCTCGCCGGCACGCTCTCCGGAGGCGAGCAGCAGATGCTCGCGATGGGCCGTGCGCTGATGGGCGAACCGAAGCTGCTGATGCTGGACGAGCCGAGCCTGGGCCTCGCGCCGATCATCGTCGCCGACATCTTCCGCATCGTCACCGAGCTCCGCGCCGGCGGCGTCTCCGTCCTGCTGGTCGAGCAGAACGCGCAGGCCGCGCTGAAGATCGCAGACCACGCCTATGTCATGGAGCTCGGCGAGTTCATGCTCAGCGGCAAGGCCAGCGACATCGCCGCGAACGAGCGTGTCGCGGCGAGCTATCTCGGCTTCCAGCATGAAGGTGAGAGTGCGATCTGATTTCTCTTACCCTCCCCTGGAGGGGGAGGGTCGCTTCGCATGCAGCGAAGCGAAATGCGAAGCGGGGTGGGGTGACGGTCTCTCCACAACGAACACTGCTCGTGCTGAGAGATCACCCCACCCCGCTCGCGCTGCGCGCGATCGACCCTCCCCCTCCAGGGGAGGGTAAGCGAGCGCCGCGTTACGAAGCGCCTGCCTTCTTCTCCCCCTTCAACGCTGCCAGTTCAGCTTCCAGCTCCGCGATCCTCGCATCCCTTGCCGCGAGCGCCGCGGCAACATCGCCCGCATCGAACTTCTGCGGGATGTGCTGCGGGCAGTTGGTGTCCCACGCCGCGATCTTGAACAGGATCACCTGCTCGGGCCGCGCGCGATAGCCCTTCGGCATCAGCGACGTGGTCAGCGCCTCGTCGTCCTCGACGACGCGCGCCTCGCCCCAGATCTTCACCCGGCGGCGATGGGCGTAGTCCATCACGAAAATATAGGCCTTGGGATTCTCCGAGAGATTGCCCTGGGTGATGAACTGCTGGTTGCCGGCATAGTCGGTGAAGGCGAGCGTCTGCTTGTCCAGCACCTTGAGAAATCCCTTCGGGCCGCCGCGGTGTTGGATATAGGGCTGGCCGTCCGCCGAAGCAGTGGCGAAATAGAAGCTGTTGGCATCAGCCAGGAAGGCCGCGAGGTTGTCGTCGACCTCGGTGCGCCAGCCGCGCTGCTCGCTGCGCGCATAGGCCTCGCGCGAACCCTTGCGCGCCTGGATCGCCTTCACCGCCGGCGAGAAGGCGACGTCGCTGGCATAGGGCTGGGCTGCTGTCGTCATCGGAACGTCTCCTGGAATTCCGGCGCATGCTTGCGTCTTTCGTCGGTTAACATGGACTTGCCTGCCGTCAGAACAATGTGGCCGCTTGACACTTCATCATTGCAATATATGCAATAATGCCATGGACCGGCTCGAAGCCATGCACGTCTTTGTCACCGTCGCCGATTCGCGCGGCTTTGCGCCGGCGGCGCGCAAGCTGCGCCTGTCGCCCTCGGCGGTGACGCGGTTGATCGCGGCCCTGGAAGAGCATCTCGGCGCGCGGCTGTTGCAGCGGACCACGCGACAGGTGACGCTGACCGATGTCGGCACGCGCTATCTCGAGCGCGCGCGGCGCATCCTCGCCGATGTCGAGGAGGCCGACGGCTCGGCGCGGCAGGAGCGCAACCGGCCGAGCGGTCGCCTCGTGGTGTCGGCACCGGTCGGTTTCGGCCGGCTCCATGTCGGGCCGGTCATGACCGCTTACCTCAAACGCTATCCCGAAGTCGCCGCCGAATTGCGGCTGTCCGACCATCTCGTCAATCTCGTAGAAGACGCGGTCGACGCCGCCGTCCGCATCGGCCATCTCGCCGATTCCTCCCTGGTCGCGCGCCAGGTCGGCGAGATGCGGCGGATCGTGGTGGCCGCGCCCGGCTATCTCAAGCGCCATGGCGAGCCGAAGACGCCGGAGGCTCTCGTCTCGCACCAGACCATCCAGTTCGGTCCTTGGTCCGCATGGCGCTTCCTGCGCGACGGCCGCGACATCGAGGTGACGCCAGCGCCGCGCTTCATCAGCAACAGCGCCGACGCGGCGCTGCAATATGCCGAGGCCGGCGGCGGCGTGACGCGGGTGCTGGCCTATCAGGCCGCCGACGGGCTGAAGCGCGGGCGCTTGAAGATCGTGCTCGCGGCATACGAGCAGCCGGCGCTGCCGATCCACATCGTCTACCCGACCTCGCGCCTGCTGTCGGCCAAGGTGCGCGCGTTCGTCGATCTCGTGGTGGAGACGGCGGAATGGAGGTTTGGCTAGGTTCGTATCCCGGACGCGCCGCGGAGCGGCGCAGAGCTGGGACCCAGCAGATGGATGGGCTTCGGCTCAGCAGCGCATCGCCGAAGAGGGCGCTGCGCTGCGTCCGGGGCATGAGAGAACTACTTCTTCGGCACGACGCGAAACGTGCCGCTGGCGCGCGCGATCACGGCATCATCGGCCTTCACCAGGCATTGCGCGAAACAGATCGTAGAGCCGGTCTTGATCGCTTCGCCCTCGACCGCGAGCCATTGGCCGATCTCGGCGGCGCCGACATAGTCGACCGACAGCGAGATCGTGACGAACGACGTCGTCCAGCTCGTCGCCTGGGCGCAGCTATAGCCCATGGCGGCATCGGCCAGCGCCGCGATCAGCCCGCCGTGGATCAGCCCGCGTGCATTGGTGTGCGGCTGCGCCAGGCGCAGTCCCACCGTGACGCCCTTCTCGGTCTTCTTCGAATAGAGCGGCTCCCAGGGATCGGTGAGCGGGGCTTGGCGAAAATGCGGCTCGAAGCCGGCAGGGATGTCGGTGGCGGTCATGGCTGTCTCGCGTTGCTGATCGTTACCATTGAACGCGACTGACGCGACGAACGCATCACCTACAAAGTTTTAAACGGGATTTGCGGGGGCGTTTGAAATGAGCACTCCCGTCATTGCGAGGAGCGAAGCGACGAAGCAATCCAGAATCTTTCCGCAGAGGCAGCCTGGATTGCTTCGCTTCGCTCGCAATGACGGTGTGGCCGCAGCGCGCGATGCCGAGTGGGCAAAGGTGCGAAGCGCCGTGCCCACCATCTCTCCACGATTCAGGCCGGAGCGGTGGGCACGCTGCGCTTTGCCCACCCTACGGCACTGCGCGGGACATGACACCTGTGGTCAGAACGGCAGCCCTACGTAATTCTCCGACAGCGAGGTCATCGCGGCCTGCGAGTGCGTGACGTAATCGAGCTCGGCGAGCTGGATGCGGGCGCCGATGGTGCCGGTGTCCGGGAATTTGTGCAGCATCGAGGTCATCCACCACGAGAAGCGCACGGCTTTCCAGACCCGTGCCAGCGCCTTGGCGGAATAGGCGTCGATGCCGGCGCTGGATTTCTCGTCGTAGAACTCGCGCAGCGCGCTCGACAGATAATGCGCGTCGGAAGCGGCGAGGTTCAGCCCCTTGGCGCCGGTCGGCGGCACGATGTGCGCGGCATCGCCGCACAAGAACATCCGGCCGAAGCGCATCGGCTCGGCGACGAAGCTGCGTAAGGGTGCGATGCTCTTCTCGATCGACGGTCCCGTGACGAGGCTGGCGGCCGCCTCCTGGTCGAGCCGGCGCTTCAATTCGTCCCAGAAACGGTCGTCGGGCCATTGGTCGGCATGATCGTCGAGCGCGCACTGCACATAGTAGCGGCTGCGCTTGGTCGAGCGCATGGTGCAGAGCGCAAAGCCGCGAGCGTGGTTGGAATAGATCAGCTCGTGGCTGACCGGCGGCGTGTCCGAGAGGATCCCGAGCCAGCCGAACGGATAGACCCGCTCGAATTCCTCGATCGCCGAGGCCGGGACGCTGGCGCGGCTGACGCCGTGGAAACCGTCGCAGCCGGCGATGAAGTCGCAATCGATCGTGTGGGTGACGCCGTCCTTGACGTAAGTTACGCGCGGGTGACTGCCGTCGAAATCATGCGGCTGCACGTCCTTGGCCTCGTAGACCGAGACGAGACCTGCGGCCTTGCGCGCATTCATCAGGTCGAGCGTGACCTCGGTCTGGCCGTAGATCATCACCGTCTTGCCGGTCGCGCCCTTCATGTCGATGCGGTGACGCTGGCCGGAGAAGGCGAGCTCGATGCCTTCATGCACTAGGCCTTCGGCATGGGCCCGCGCGCCAGCGCCGACCTGGTCGAGCAGCGCGACGGTCCCCTCCTCCAGCAGGCCGGCGCGGATGCGGCCGAGCACATAATCCGGGCTCTGCCGCTCCAGAATGACATTGTCGATGCCATAAGTGTGGAGCAGTTGCCCAAGCAACAATCCGGCCGGCCCGGCCCCGATGATTGCGACTTTTGTCCGCAATACTTGCTCCTTCCGATGCTGTAGGCTTTCGTCGCGGCCTGCTTGTCGCGCCGGCCCGCAGGCGATAATTATATCATATAATTGTTGGGCAAAAGGGAGCGCTTAGTCGCCCGAGCAGCGACAAATCCATGCAACATGGCTGACGTAGATGACGCGACAAGGTGCGCGCCAGTTCCGGCTTGAACACGCCGGCCAATTAGATAACATGTTAATTAACGAGAACGGGCCATCGAAGCCCGCCGTCGAAAACAGGGAGAGACGCGTGATGAGGAAAGTCTGTCTGGCGTTGCTGCTGGCAGCAAGCGTGACGCCTGCGTTCGCGCAGGACAAGACCTTCGATTTGAAGATCTCGCACTGGGTGCCGGCCTCGCATCCCCTGCAGAAATCGCTGGAAGACTGGGCGGCCGCGGTCGAGAAGGATTCCGGCGGCACCATCAAGGGCAAGGTGTTTCCGGCCCAGCAGCTCGGCAAGGCCTTCGATCATTACGACATGGCCCGCGACGGCATCGCCGACGTCACCTATGTCAATCCCGGCTACCAGCCCGGCCGCTTCCCGATCGTCGGCGCCGGCGAATTGCCGTTCCTGATCTCGGACGCCAAGGGCGGCTCGATGGGGCTGGATGCCTGGTATCGCAAATATGCCGAGAAGGAGATGAAGGACGTCAAGTACTGCCTCGCCTTCGTCCACTCGCCCTCCTCCTTCCACTCCCGTACCAAGAAGATCGTGGTGCCCGAGGACGTGAAGGGCCTGAAGATCCGTCCCGCCCACGCCACGATGGCGAATTTCGTCACCTCGCTCGGCGGCACCAACGTGCAGTCCTCCGCACCCGAAGTGCGCGACATCATCGAGCGCGGCGTCGCCGACGGCGTCACCTTCCCCTGGGGCTCCCTGGTGCTGTTCGGCATCGATAAGGTGACCAAATACGACATGGAGGCGCCGCTCTACACCACGACCTTCGTGTTCGTGATCAACAAGGACAAGTACAATGCGATGTCCGACAAGCAGAAGGCCGCGATCGACAAGAACTGCACGATCGAGATGGCCGGCGCGGTCGGCGAGCACTGGGGCAAGTTCGAGGACGCCGGCATCGACAAGGTG
Source organism: Bradyrhizobium sp. SPXBL-04 (assembly GCF_051853035.1). Taxonomy (NCBI): domain Bacteria; kingdom Pseudomonadati; phylum Pseudomonadota; class Alphaproteobacteria; order Hyphomicrobiales; family Nitrobacteraceae; genus Bradyrhizobium; species Bradyrhizobium sp. SPXBL-04. The sequence continues at coordinate 7,968,582 of NZ_CP182472.1, forward strand.
AAGGCGGAATCGAGCCACGAGGTCTACAAGCTGACGGCCGAGCAGACCGCGGCCTGGAAGAAGGCCGCCGAGCCGCTGGTCAAGACATGGAGTGACGGCGCCAAGAAGGCCGGCGCCGATCCGGATGCGGCGCTCGCGGATTTGAAGGCATCGCTGAAGAAGTACAACGCGCTGGCGGAGTAGTGCTGCGCGGCGCGCTCTATCCCGCCCCCTCTCCCCGTTCTTACGGGGGCGCGACGAGCTTCGCTCGCGCTGAGAGGGTTGGGGTGAGGGGCTGCTTCCGCAAAGATGGTGACAGATGAACTCGCGGAGTGCCCCCTTCACCCGGAATCCGCGCTCGCGCGCGAATTCCGGCCTCTCCCCGCACGCGGGGAGAGGCGGAGTGCGCGGCGAGACCGGATCTAAAAATGACATCTCGCGATAGGACCACCCCATGAAGCGCGCCTGGATGGACCGCTTTATCGACACGATCGAATGGATCGCGGCCGGCTTCGTCGGCCTCGTCGCGCTCGACATCTTCCTGTCGGTGCTGCTGCGTAACACGCTGAACTATTCGATCCCCGACAGTTTTGACATCGGCCGCATGCTGCTCGGCATCCTCATCTTCTGGGGCATCGCGGCGACGTCTTATCGCGGCACCCACATCACGGTTGATCTCGTCTGGGGCAATGTCGGGCCGCGCTACCAGCGCTGGATCGACGTGTTCGCAACGCTGGTGCTGCTGTTCGTCGTGACCGTGCAGACCTGGACGCTGTTCGACAAGGTGCGCGGCACCTACAACGACAACGTCCAGACTTTCGACATGCACATGCCGACCTGGCCGTTCTTCGCGATCGCCTGGATCGGCGATGTCTCCGCCGTGCTGCTGATCGCGATCCGCACCTACCGGCTGATCTTCCATCCCGAAGAGATGCACGACCCCAAGCTGAAGGCGACGGAGTAGTCATGAGCACCGATGCCGTCGCCGTAATCGGCTTCGTTTCCCTGTTTGTGCTGATGCTGCTGCGCGTGCCCGTCGGCATGGCCATGGGCCTCGTCGGTGTGTCCGGTTTCTCCTATCTGGTCGGCGCGACGCCGGCGCTGAAGCTGGTCGGCCAGACCTCGATGCGCACGGTCACCGACTACACCTTCGGCGTCATCCCGATGTTCCTGCTGATGGGCTCGTTCGTCAGCAATTCCGGCATGAGCCGCGAGCTGTTCCGCGCCGCCAACGGGTTCGTCGGACACTTACGCGGCGGGCTCGGCATCGCCACCGTCGGGGCCTGCGGCGGCTTTGCCGCGATCTGTGGCTCCTCGGTCGCGACCGCCGCCACCTTCTCCGCCGTCGCCTATCCCGAGATGCGGCGCTTCGGCTATCCGCAGTCCTTTGCCACCGGCGTGATCGCGGCAGGCGGCACGTTAGGTGCGATGCTGCCGCCCTCCACCGTGCTCGCGGTCTACGGCATCATCACCGAGCAGGATATCGGCAAGCTGTTCATTGCCGGCATCATCCCGGGCCTGCTCGCGATGACCATGTACATGATCACGATCGGCCTGATCGGTTATTTCCGGCCCGATTTCCTGCCCAAGGGCAAGGTGCTGTCGTGGCGCGAGCGCTTTGCCGGATTGAAGGACATCTGGGCGCCGGTGCTGCTGTTCGTGTTCGTCATCGGCGGCCTCTACGGCCTGCCCTTCCTGCCGCGCTTCACGCCGACGGAGGCCGGCGGCGTCGGCGCCACCGGCGCCTTCATCATCGGCGTGCTGACGGGCCGGCTCGACCGCGAGAAGGTGCTGGCGTCGCTGCTGCAGGCGACGCGCACCGCGGCCGCGGTGTTCACCGTGCTGATCGGCGCGCTGATCTTCGGTTACTTCCTGACGGTGACGCAGACGCCGCAGAAGGTGACGGAATTCCTCACCGGCCTCGGCCTCGGTCCCTACGGCGTGCTGGCGCTGATCATGGTGATGTATCTCGTGCTCGGCTGCCTGATGGATGCCATGGCGATGATCATCCTGACCGTGCCGATCATCTTCCCCGTGATCATGCATCTCGGCTTCGACCCGATCTGGTTCGGCGTCATCATCGTCATGACCGTCGAGCTCGGCCTGATCCATCCGCCGGTCGGCATGAATGTCTTCGTCATCAAAAGCGTGGTGAAGGACGTCTCGTTCTCCACCATCTTCAAGGGCGTGATCCCGTTCGTCGCAACGGATTTGGTGCGCCTCGTGATCCTGATCGCCTTCCCGCTGCTGGCGACCTGGCTGCCGACGCGTATGATGGCGCATTAGGCCTGCATGATAGAGCGGCGAGCCCGTCCTCCCCTCTCCCCTTGTGGGAAAGGGTGGCTCGCCGCGATAGCGGCGAGACGGGTGAGGGGTCTCTCTCCACACGCACATTTGCGTTTGCTGAGGCAACCCCTCATCCGGCGCTTCGCGCCACCTTCTCCCGCAAGGGAAGGAAGAGCAGCGGCGCTAATGGGTACATGAGAGGTGATCAATGACCACACCGACACTCGAAACCAAATACGTCTTCACCATCACCGCTCGTATCGGCGACGTCATCACCCCCGGCGAGACTGGTATCGGCGTGCGCCGAATCATTCCGATCATCGGCGGCGAGGTGACGGGCGCAATCACAGGCCAGGTGCTCCCCTTCGGCGCCGACTTCCAGACCATCCGCCCCAGCGAGCTGATCGATCTCGAAGCCAGATACGCCTTCGAGACCGACGACGGCGCAACCATCTATGTCGAGAACAAGGGCATGCGCTTCGGCCCGGTGGAGCTACTGCAAAAGCTCAAGCGCGGCGAGCCGGTCGATCCGAAGCTGATCTATTTCCGCACCGTGCCGAGGTTTGAGACCGGGCACGAGCAGTATCGCTGGCTGATGGAACACATTTTCATCGGCTCAGCGGCGCGTCATGCAGACCGCGTCGTGATCGACGTGCATCAGGTGCTGTGATCCTCGCTACCTCGTCATTGCGAGCGCAGCGAAGCAATCCAGAATCTTTCCGCGGGGGCAGTCTGGATTGCTTCGTCGCAAGAGCTCCTCGCAATGACGAGGATAGGGCAGCGGCAACCTATCACAACGGACTCCCTCGCCGGAGCAGGCTCAAACCGGCCCAATGAGCGCCAGAGTTCATATCGCCCCTCCTTGACTCCCCCAAAATTCGTTATACAACATAACTATTCTGACAAGGACGCAAATGACACAGGGAAACGCCGAAACCGCTAACGCGGGCGCCTCCGGGCTTTTGAGGATTGAGCGGGCAGAGCGGGTTCTGACCGTGGGTCTGAACCGGCCGGCCAAGCGCAATGCGCTCAATGACGGCATTATCCTGGAAATCGGCGAGTGTTTTGCGAACCTGCCCGAGGACATCGGCGCGGTCGTCATCCATGGAATCGGCGACCATTTCTCCAGCGGCCTCGACCTGTCCGAGCTGACCGAGCATGACGCGACCGGCGGCCTGCTCCATTCCCAGATGTGGCACCGGGTGTTCGACCGCATTCAGTATAGCCGTGTACCCGTGATCGCCGCGCTGAGAGGCGCCGTGATCGGCGGCGGACTGGAGCTCGCCTGCGCCGCGCATATCCGCGTCGCCGAGCCCTCGACCTATTTCGCCCTGCCGGAGGGACAGCGCGGCATTTTCGTCGGCGGCGGCGGCTCGGTGCGGCTGCCGCGGCTGATCGGTGTCGCCCGGATGATGGACATGATGCTGACCGGCCGAGTCTATAGCGCGACTGAAGGCGCCTCCTACGGCTTCGCGCAATATGTGACGGAGGCCGGCAACGGGCTCGGCAAGGCGCTGGAGCTCGCGACCAAGGTCGCCGCCAACGCACCGCTGACGAACTTTGCCGTTCTCCAGGCGTTGCCGATGATCGCGGAGGCCAATCCGCAGACCGGCCTGCTCATGGAATCACTGATGGCAACCGTCGCGCAGAGCGATAAAGAGGCAAAGCGCAGGATCCGCGAATTCCTCGAACACAAGACCGCAAAGGTGAAGCCGAAGTCATGAGCGCGCAGCCGTCCTCTTCCAGCATGGAGCGCGGCGCGAGCACTTTTCCGCTGCGGCCCATCTCGTTCGGCGATCCCGCCGTCAATATCGAGCGCCGCGACGACGGCACGATTTACCTTAGGCCCAAGCAGCCTCTCGGCGACTATCCTGTCCGCATCACCGACCGCCTGCATCATTGGGCGACAACGACACCGGATCGCGTCTTCATGGCCGAGCGCGACGGCGGCCGCGGCTGGCGCAAGATCACCTATGCCGAGCTGCTCACCGCGAGCCGGCACATCGCATCAAGCCTGATCGCGCGCGGCCTGTCGGCGGAGCGGCCGGTCGTCATCCTCTCCGGCAATTCGATCGACCACGCCTTGCTCGCGTTCGGCGCGTTCTATGCCGGCATTCCGTTCTGCCCGGTGTCTCCGGCCTATTCGCTGGTGTCGAAGGATTACGGCAAGCTCTCCTATCTGATGAAGCTGCTGACGCCCGGTCTCGTCTTCGCGGAGGACGCCGACAAGTTCGCGGACGCGCTCGCCGCCAATGTCTCGCTCGGCACCGAGATCGCCGCATCCTACGGCCGCGTGCCGGGCCGCGACGTCACCCTGCTCGCCGATCTCATGGCCACGCCGATCCGCGGCGATCTCGACGAGGTCCACGGCAGGATCGGCCCCGACACCATCGCAAAGTTCCTGCTGACATCGGGCTCGACCGGCAATCCCAAGGCCGTCATCAACACCCAGCGCATGATCTGCGCCAACCAGGTGATGCTGCGCGAGACGCTCGCCTTCCTCAAGGACGAGCCGCCGGTCATCATCGATTGGCTGCCGTGGAACCACACCTTTGGCGGCAACCACAATATCGGGCTGACGCTGTACAATGGCGGCTCGATGTATCTGGACGCCGGCAAGCCGGTGCCTGGCGGCATCGAGGAGACGGTGCGCAATCTCCAGGAGATTTCGCCGACGGTCTATTTCAACGTGCCGAAGGGCTATGAGTCGCTGCTGCCGTATTTGCGCGACGACCAGGGCCTGCGCGCAAAGTTCTTCGACCGGCTGCATGCGATGTTCTTCTCGGGCGCGGCGCTGTCGCCGTTCGTCTGGGACAGTCTCGACGAGCTCGCAGTAAAGGAGAAGGGTTATCGCGTGCCGATGCTGACGGGCCTCGGCGCCACCGAGACCGCGCCGTTCTTCATGTCGGTCAATCCGCGCACCAGCCGCTCGGGCCATGTCGGTCTGCCGGTATCGGGCAATGACGCCAAGCTGGTGCCGAACAACGGCAAGCTCGAGGTCCGCGCCAAGGGGCCGAACGTGATGCCCGGCTACTGGCGCCAGCCCGACATCAGCGCAAAGTCCTTCGACGAGGAAGGCTTTTACAAGATGGGCGACGCGCTCAAGCCCGCCGATCCCGACGATCTCAATGCCGGCTTCGATTTCGACGGGCGCGTCAGTGAGGATTTCAAGCTCGCGAGCGGCACCTGGGTCAGCGTCGGCCCCTTGCGCGCGCGCTTCGTTGCGGCCTGCGCGCCGCTGGTGCGCGACGTCGTCATCGCCGGCATCAACCGCGACGAGATCTCCGCGCTCGTGGTGCTCGATCTCGACGGTTGCCGCCTGATCAACCCGACGCTGCCGGCCGACGATCTCGTCGTCGCGACGCGCGACCGGCTGGTGCGCGAGGCATTCCGCGAACGCCTGACCGATTTCCTCGGCTCGGCCACCGGATCCTCGACGCGGATCACGCGCGCGATCCTGATGGACACGCCGCTGTCGATCGACAAGGGCGAGGTCACCGACAAGGGCTCGATCAACCAGCGCGCGGTGCTGGAACATCGCAACCTCCTGATCGAGGAGCTCTACGCTGCCAATCCGTCGGACCGTGTGATATCGGTCGGGTAACATGTCAATTGGAATGAACCAGCCGGCTCTTCCTTCACCTCTCCCCGCTTGCGGGGAGAGGTCGAATTTGCGCACTGCGCAAATTCGGGTGAGGGTGGCTTCTCGTCGCGGCCCCGCATCCGCCTTCGCCAAAGGCTTCGGCGGACAAGAGCGGGGCGAGGGAGCGCATCGAGCGCTTGGATACGATCGCTTCTGAATTAGAATCGCCAAAGGAGAACGCCATGTTTTTGAAGGATCAGGCAGCCATCGTTACCGGGGGCGCATCGGGGCTGGGCGCGGCGACCGCACGAAAACTGGCGGCGCAGGGCGCCAAGGTCACGGTCTGCGATCTCAATGCCAAGCTTGCTGAAACCGTTGCCGCCGAGATCAAGGGCGTCGCCGTGACCTGCGACGTCTCCGATGCCGCCTCGGCTGAGGCCGCGATCGCGCAGGCGGCCAAGGCCCACGGCCCCGCGCGCGTGCTGGTCAATTGCGCCGGCATCGGCGTTGCAAAACGCGTCGTCGGCCGCGACGGGCCGATGGCCCTCGCGGATTTCGACAAGGTGATCAAGGTCAATCTGATCGGCACCTTCAACATGCTGCGCCTTGCCGCAGCCGAGATGTCCAAGCTCGAGCCGCAGGCGACCGGCGAGCGCGGCGTCATCATCAACACCGCCTCCGTTGCCGCCTATGACGGCCAGATCGGCCAGTCGGCTTATTCGGCCTCCAAGGGCGGCATCGTCGGCATGACACTGCCGATCGCGCGCGAGCTTGCGCAATTCGGCGTCCGCGTGCTGACGATCGCGCCGGGCCTGTTCCTGACGCCGCTGCTCGCCAACCTGCCGCAGGAAGCCCAGGACTCGCTCGCCGCCGCGATCCCCTTCCCGCGCCGGCTCGGCAATGCCGACGAGTTCGCCGCGCTCGCGCTGCACATGATCGAGAATGCGTATCTGAACGGCGAAGTGGTGCGCCTCGACGGCTCGCTGCGCATGGCGCCGAAGTAAGGCGCGCGACGCATGTTCGTGAACCGGCGCGACGTCCAGATCCAGTGGGGTGATTGCGACCCCGCCAATATCGTCTACTACCCGCGCTATTTCGCGATGTTCGACGATTCGACGTCGACCCTGTTCGAGGTCGCCGGATTCTCCAAGCAGGATTTGGTCCGCAAATACGGCCTGGTGGGCATTCCCATGGTCGACACGCGGGCCAAGTTCTACATCCCCTCGACCTATGGCGACTGGATCACCATCGAGACCAAAATCGAGAGCATCAAGCGCTCGAGCTTCGAGGTGAAGCACAACGTCTACAAGGGCCAATCGCTGGCGATCGAGGGATTCGAGACCCGCGTCCTGGTCGGCCGCGATCCCGTTAACCCCGACAAGCTGAAATCGGCACCGTTCCCGGCGGAAATGGTAGCCAAGTTTACGGGGAGTTAGAGCCCGGAGCTAAATCGCCGCATCACCAAAAGAGGGGGCTGAATTACCCCCCGATTTCTGCTTTCAAAGAAAGACGTACAGGGAGGAATAGATGAAACGCTTTTACCTAACCGCCGCCATCACCGCGGCCGCGCTGGCGCTGCCGGCCCTGCCCGCGCTGGCCCAGACCAACGAAATCACCATCGGCATCACCACCACCACGACCGGCCCGGGCGCAGCGCTCGGCATTCCCGAGCGCAACGCGCTGGAATTCGTGCCGAAGGAGATCGGCGGCGTACCGCTGAAGGTGATCGTGCTCGACGACGGCGGCGATCCTACCACCGCGACCACCAACGCCCGCCGCTTCGTGACCGAATCCAAGGCCGACATCATCATGGGCTCGGCGCTGACGCCGCCGACCATCGCGGTCTCCAACGTCGCCAACGAAGCCGGCATTCCGCATTTCGGCCTCGCGCCGTTTCCGATCACGCCGGAGCGCATGAAGTGGTCGGTGGCGATGCCGCAGCCGATCCCGATCGTGGGCAAGGTGCTGTACGACCACATGAAGGCCAAGGGCGTGAAGACCCTCGGCTATATCGGCTATTCCGACTCCTATGGCGACCTCTGGTTCAACGACCTCAAGGCGCAGGCCGTGCCGATGGGCATGACCATCGTCGACGAGGAGCGCTTCGCCCGTCCCGACACCTCGGTGACCGGACAGGTGCTCAAGCTCGTCGCCGCCAATCCCGACGCGATCCTGATCGGCGCCTCCGGCACCGCGGCCGCGCTGCCGCAGACCGAGCTGCGCGAGCGCGGCTATCAGGGCCTGATCTACCAGACCCATGGCGCGGCCAGCATGGACTTCATCCGCATCGCCGGCAAAGCGGCCGAGGGCGTGCTGATGGCCTCGGGCCCGGTGATGGACCCCGAGGATCAGCCAGACACCGCGCTGACCAAGAAGCCGGGCCTCGCACTCAACTCGGCCTATGAAGCCAAGTACGGTCCGAACAGCCGCAGCCAGTTCGCCGGCCATTCCTACGATGCGTTCGAGCTCCTCAAGCGCATCATTCCGGCGGCATTGAAGACGGCCAAGCCCGGCACGCCGGAATTCCGCGAAGCGATCCGCCAGGCGCTGCTGTCTGAGAAGGAATTGGCGGCAAGCCAGGGCGTCTACAACTTCACCGAAAAGGACCGCTATGGCCTCGACGACCGCTCGCGCATCCTGCTCACGGTGAAGAACGGCAAGTATTCGCTGGTGAAGTAGGCGCAGCGATAGTTCGCAACGAGAAGAGCCGGCCCGATGGGCCGGCTCTTTCCTTTTGAGCTTTGAGACGAGCTGCCAGCCACCGTGTTGCTGCGCCCCCTCTCCCGCTTGCGGAAGAGGGCTGGGGAGAGGGTGCCTCCGCGTTGGGATTGTCTCGGTCTTATGGAAGAAGTCCTCAAGCGGAGAGAACCCTCACCCGGCGCTGCGCGCCGACCTCTCCCGCAAGCGGGAGAGGTTACAGCGAGCGGGCGGAGACACCGCGAGCCTCAAGCCGCCTGTCGCAACGGGGTCCAGGCGAACTCCGGATAATACGTGTCCATCATGCGATCGACATAGGCGGTGAGGTTCGGAAATCCCTCGGCGCGCTGGCGCAAGGCCGATTCGAAGAAGGGCGTCAGGATCCCCGCGAGTGCGCCGAAGGCGGTGGCATCGACGCCGCAGGGCCTGTTGCCCATCAGATACGACTTGTCGCCGAGCTGCACCGAGAGCGCGAACAGCGAGCGCACGGCGAGATCGACATCGTCGTCGGGCGCGTGGCGGCCGAGACCCGAGAGCAGATAGTTCTCGGCGACGCGGAATTGTGCGTCCTCACGCAGCTTCTCGCGATTGTGCTCGGGTGCGCCGTCGAAGAAATGCGACGGCCCCTTGGCGAAATTGACCGGATCGACCCAGCGCGCCCCGACCAGCGCCCAATAGACGTGATGCTCGATCATGCGCTCGAACGCCCAGGCCTGCGCACGTTCCTGCAACGAGAGCCCGGCATCGAAATCGAAGCCGTAGCGCCGCTCGATATGGGCGCGGATGAAGGTGGAATCGGCCACCGCCTCGCCGCCGTCGTCGATGAAGGGCAGCTGCCCCTTGGGCGAAGCTGGCGGCATCGCGCGCTCCTTCCGGTAGGGCAGCCCCGCCATCTTGAGCTGCACCTCCGTCTTGGTGACGAAGGGGCTGATTTCCGGCAGGCCGAAGCCGGTGCCAAAGCCGTAAAGCGTGATCATGAAACCTCTCCTGAACCTGCCGAACGTGAACGGAACCTACCTGCCGGCTGCTGCCACCATGGTGGCAGCAGCTGTGATATCTTCTGCGAAACGGGCCCCCTGCCAGGCGCGGCTCATGATGTGGCGGGCGAGCGCGTCCGCAGCCTGGATCAGCGAGCGTGCCACCACGCTTGCGAACGCAAATCGGAGATCGACGGCCATGAGATCGAGCGAAACGAGGCGGCTAAACGCCCGGGCCTGCCACATCTGGGCGCGCCACAGCGGGCCAGCGGGGCCGAAATGGGTTGGAACGATCATGGACAAATCCTCTTCAGTCGACGTGTTGTCCCGGTATAGAACTCCCCTGCTGCCAACATCCTGTCAGCAGCCGCGCGCCGCCTTTTGAAAAGACCACGAACAAGAGACCCGTCATGAGACGCGCCGACAGGCTGTTTCAGATCATCCAGGTGCTGAGGCGCACGCGTAAACCGCTGACGGCGGACGCGATCGCGGCCGAGCTCGAGACGTCGAAGCGCACCATCTATCGCGACATCGCAACGCTGATCGGCCAGCGCGTGCCGATCCGCGGCGAAGCCGGCATGGGTTACATCCTGGAGAAGGGATTCGACTTGCCGCCGCTGATGCTGACGCCCGACGAGATCGAGGCGGCGGTGCTGGGCGCGCAATGGGTCGCGGGCCACGCCGATTCCGCGCTGGCGCGCGCCGCCGAGGATTTGATGGCCAAGATCGCCGACACCGTCCCCGAACGCCTGCGTCCCTTCGTGCTGGAGCCGGCGAGCCGGGCGCGGCCGAGCTGGAACAGGGAGCCGGATCGCCTGGACATGGCGCGCACGCGCACCCAGATCCACGAAGGCAAGAAGATCATGCTGCGCTATCGTGATGAGCAGGGCCGCGCCAGCGAGCGCATGATCTGGCCGATCTCGGTCGGCTATCTCGAAGCCGTGCGCCTGCTCGCGGCCTGGTGCGAGCTGCGCAGCGACTTCCGCAGCTTCCGCACCGACCGCGTGGTCGAGGCAACCTATCTCGACGAGAAATATCCGGAGCGGCGCGACGTGCTGCGCGCAAGATGGCGGCAGAGCCTGGTCTGGGGTCCACCAAAGGACACGTGACAACGATGGAACAGACCTCGCCCCTCGACCTGTCGAGCTGTTGCCAGAGTTGCGGCGCCTGCTGCGGCTATTCGGCGAACTGGCCGCGCTTCTCGATCGAGAGCGACGAAGAGCTTGCAGCGATCCCGGAGGCGCTGGTCAACGCGCGTCAATCCGGCATGCGCTGCGAGGGCGATCGCTGCTCGGCGTTAACGGGAGAGATCGGTAAGGCGACGGCGTGCGGCATCTATGCGGTGCGGCCCGAGGTGTGCCGCACCTGCATGCCCGGTGACGCCGAATGCGCGATGGCGCGGCGGAAGTTCGGGCTTGCGGTGATAGAGGCCGCTTAAGCCGGAACGGCTTCGCTGATCTCGTCGTCGAGTTCGTCCTCCAGCGGTGCCAGCACCGACAGTGGCTTGGTCGACAGCGTGATCGGCTTGCGCCCGCCCGACAGCGACGGCGCGGATTTCGCGGCGCCCTCGCGCGACAGCGCGTAGAGCGTCGAACCGACGCGGCCGCCGTTCTCGATCAGGTCGCGCTCGCTGCAGCTGGCGGCGATCGCGACCGCCAGCGAATGCAGATGGCTGCGGCGATAGCAGAACAGCGCCAGCCTGGCGCGCGCGTCAGGGGAAACACTCTCAACCAGCCTCGGCAGGCCACTCGCGCTGGCGCGATACATCTCGCCAAGGAGCTCGTCGCGAACCGGACAGAAATCGCTTTCAAAGGAATCGCGGCTTGAAAACATTGCAGTTCTCCCTCGTGTGGGGAAGATGCAGCGCAATTCTCTAACGAAAGGTTAACCACGCTGCCCGGTAGTGATCCGGGGTGCTTGCGCTCTGGCCGAGAATCGAAAGGCAGAGGAAAGAAGGTTTCCGGTGGCCCTCCTTCGAGACGCCCGCCTTTGGCGGGCCCTCAGGATGAGGTCTTGTCCCGCGGCGAGATCCCAGACCCTCATGGTGAGGAGCGCCGCCGCACGGCGCGCCTCGAACCATGCAAGGCCGAGCAGCCGGTCAAACGTGGCTAGGCTCAGTTCGCCGCCATGAAGATGGACAGGCCGAAGCCGGTAAGGTGATGCAGCGCCTGGTCGACGCCGATCAGGGTCCAGAACCAGGGATGCGCCAGGTCGACACCGAAATTGGCCGAGATGAATCCCTTGGCGCGGTCGATCGTGATGTGGATCGCGAAGTCGATGAACGCCACGAACCAGAATTTCGGCGCCACGATCAGGATCAGCGGCAGCGCAACCGCAAGGTGAACGAGGCAGTGCACCAGAAGCGGCAAGGCCCAGCCGTGCTTCTGGTCCTTGCCATGCGCCATCCAGGCGGTCTGGAGGACGAAATCGGCGATGATGTGCTTGAAGGTGAGCAGCAGCATCCAGCCAATGAGCGCTTCAACCGGAACCGCCGAAGACATGGGTGGAAACGACAACTGACGCCCTCATTGAGGTGACAAGAAAAATTGGAGCGTTCAGCGCAACTTCTTCTTGGACCGGTCAAATCGCCGGGACCTCTGATTTATGACATTTCCCGCGGCGGAATGCAGCCGGGGGAACCGGAAAATCGCCAACTGTGGCTAACTGGTGATAGGATGACCAATCGCCGCGGCGGCGTCGAGTAAGGTTACCTTCGGCTCGAAATTTGCATTCCGTGACCTTCGCGCTATCATCGTCGGCAGAGAATATCGTTCTTTTTTCAGGCGTTTACGAATTGCAGGGCGACCGCTGCGCTTCCCATACTGCCATGCGCCGCCAGCCAAAGATTAAGGCCAGAGTGCTGCCATGAGTACTGAAGGCCCCACCGCATCACAACCCGAGCCGCCGCGGCGCCCCAAGGTGATCAAGACCAACCAGCAGCAGGTCTTCCTCTACGTCGTGCTGACCTTGCTGCTGTCGCTCGCCACCGTCTGGGCCGGCCGCACGCTGGTACACAATTCGGAAACGCTGACCTTTGCCGTCGGCGGCCCCAACAGCGACGAGGCGCTGTTCGCGGCCAAGCTCGCCACTCTCCTCAAGAACAACGCCTCGCGTTTCCGGATCAAGATCGTCAACAATGCGGACAACGCCAAGGCGATCGCACAGTTCGACCGCAGGCAGGCCGACCTCGCCGTGCTGCGCACGGACGCCAAAGTGCCGCTGCGGGCGCGCACGCTTGCGATCCTCGAGCACGATCTCGTGCTCCTGCTCGGTCCCGGCAACAAGAAGATCAAGTCGCTCGCCGAGCTGAAGAAGAAGAAGGTCGCGGTTGTCGCCGAGAACGAATCCTCGCTCGCCTTCGTCCGCAGTATTCTCGACGTCCCCGACGGTCCCGATGCCGCCAAGATCCAGATGGCACCGCAGGGCGCAACCCTCGACAAGCTGTTTGCGCCGGCGAGCGGCTTCGGTGCGGTGATCGCCATCGTCCACGCCTCCAGGGCGGTGCGGGACAAATCCTATGAACAGGTCGCCAAGCGCGGCGGCTTCACGCTCAACGCGATCGACGACGCCAAGACGCTGGCGCGCAAACTCCCGGGCATTTCCGACGAGACGCTGACAGCAGGCACGTTGTCGACGTACCCGCAAATTCCCGACGACGATCTCGACACGATCGGGCTCGAATGGCTCCTGGTCGCACAATCCAGGATGTCCCCGACCACCGCTGGTGAGCTCGCGCGCATCGTCTACGAGAACAAACCCGCGCTCGGGCTCGACAACGGCTTTGCCAGCAGGATAGAGCCGGCCTCCGTCGAGAAGGACGCCTTCGTGATGGCGCATCGGGGTGCCGCCGATTACATCAACGACGACACCAAGTCGTTCATGGATAAATACAGCGACATGATGTATCTGGGCGCCGCCGCGCTCAGCGTCATCGGCTCGATCTTCGCTGCGATCTACGCCAAGATCACGAGGATCGCGCCGGAGAAGGCCAGCGAGCTCTCCACCGCCATCCTCGACATCGGCGAGCGGATCGAGCACGCCCACTCGCTGGATCAGCTCGAATGTCTCCAGGACGAGCTGGAAGGCATCTTGCGTGGGGCCGTCATTGGACTCAGAGACGGTACGATCAGCACCGACGGGCTCGACACCTTCAAGCTCGGCTATGAGTTCGTCCGCGACGAGATCAGCATGCGCCGCGACTACCTGAAACGTCATGCCAGCGAGAATGAAAAGGCCGCCCGCGATACCGGCCCGCCGCAGGACGACAGCAACGTCGTGGTGGTCAAGACCGCCCAGAGCGCCTGATCCGACGGTTTGATGTCCTCAGGTCGGGGCTGCCGGACGTCTCGGCGGTGGATGGACAGTCGGAACCCAGGAACCGACCCCATCCACAACCGTTGGCTCACGGATAGCAGCCGGAGAACGCGCCATGCGTACACTCCTCGTCATCTTCCTGCTGGGAATGCTGGCGGCAGTTGGCTATTTCGCCTATTCCGCCATGGCGGTCGAAGGCGATCCGATCCCGGCGGAAGGCTATTGGGCCCTCGCGCTCGGGGCTGGATTTTCCCTCGTCGTCGGCATTGGCCTGATGGTGCTGCTGTTTTTCAGCAGCCGCCGCGGCTACGACGAGCCACCGCATTTCAGGTAGCCTCAGCCGGGCCGCTTCGCCATGGACCTCACCCGCCGTCCCCTGTTCGACGACGCTGCCGCCCGCGCCCGTCGTTGACGGCCTCGGTCTGGGCGGGCACTTTGGCCCTGAAGTCCCAGCCGGGACCACACGAGCCAGAACCGAGCCGCCTTCCCGCATGTCCAAGCCGCTGATTTCCGCTCTGGCCCAGTTCGCGGCCGCCACGGCTGGCCGCAACATGACCAAGACGGCCTATGTGGCCGTCGGCGTCGGCGTGCTCAGCATGGTGCTGCTGACAGACAACCGGGCCAATGAGGCGCGCGGCTGGGTTAACGGCCTGCTATGGGTCTGCCTCGTCTATTTCGTCTTCGAATGGCTAATTCGGCTGCGCCACATGGCGCGCCAGGGGCGGCTTTCGCTCTATATGTCCTCCTCTGCCGGCATCGTTGACGCGATCGGGGCTCTGGCCGTGCCGCTCGCGCTGGTTCTCGGCGTCGAGCCGAAGACGGCGTGGCTGCTCAGCGTGCTCTGGGTGCTGAAAGTGGTGCCGGGCATCCCGGGCTTGCGGCAGCTCCGCCGCGTGCTGGTGCTGGAATCCGGGCCGCTGGTCAGCGTGCTCGTGATCTTCCTGATGGTGATCTTCCTCGCCTCGGTCGCCGAATATTTCCTGGAGCGGGACGTGCAGCCGCAGACGTTTGGCAGCGTCCCCGCCGCGTTGTGGTGGGCGGTGGTGACCTTGACGACGACGGGCTATGGCGACGTCGTGCCGGTCACGCCGCTTGGACGCTTGGTGGCGGCGCTGGTGATGATCTCCGGCCTCGGCGTGTTCGGGCTGTGGACCGGTATCCTGGCGACCGGCTTTGCCGCGGAGACCCGTCGCGACAATTTCCTCAAGACCTGGGAATCCGTCAGCAAGGTGCCGTTCTTTGCGGCGCTGGGGCCTGCGGCCATCGCCGACGTCACCCATATGCTGCGGACCATGGAGCTGCCGGCGCGCACCTTGGTCATCCGCAAGGGGACGCAGGGCGACTGCATGTATTTCATCGCCGCCGGCGAGGTCGAGGTCGACCTGCCCGGCAAGAAGGTGCAGCTCGGTGAAGGCGCCTTTTTCGGCGAGATGGCGCTGCTCGGCAACAACAAGCGCGGTGCCAACGTCTCGACCACGAAAGTATCGCGGCTTCTGGTGCTCGATCTCGTCGATTTCCGCGTGCTGATGGCGCGGCATCCCGATCTTGCCGAGACCATCGACGCCGAAGCAAAACGGCGCGCGCTCGAGAACAATTAAATGGAGACAAGAATGTCGGACACAGCCGACGCGACCAGCCCCGTACTCGAAATCACCGGCGCACGCGCCACCATCCGCCTCAACAGGCCAAAACATCTCAACCGGCTCCAGGCGGAGGATCTCAGCGACCTGGTCAAGCTGTTCGACCGGATCGAGAGCGATCCGGCCATTCGCGTGCTGGTGCTGACCGGCACCGGGCGCGCCTTCTCCGCGGGCTACGATCTCAATTCGGTGGCGGAGCGCGCCGTCAGCACCCACGAGCAGCAGAGCGCGGGCTCGGCGTTCGAGGTGGTCGTCAACCGTCTCGAGGATTTGGGCGTGCCAACGATCTGCCGGCTCAACGGCGGCGTCTATGGCGGCTCGACCGACCTCGCGCTGGCCTGCGATTTCCGCATCGGCGTCGACACCGCCGAGATGTTCATGCCGGCGGCACGGCTCGGGCTGCATTATTACCCGAGCGGCATCAAACGCTACGTGACACGGCTCGGCGTCGACAATGCGAAAAAGCTGTTCCTCACCGCCGCAAGGATCAGCGCGCCGGAGATGCTGCGCATCGGCTATCTCACTGCCATGGTGCCGGTGGAATTCCTGGACGAGGAGGTCGACAAGCTCGCTGGCGTCCTCGCCGGCAACGCGCCGCAGGCGATGCGCGGCATGAAGCGCGCCATCAACGAGTTCGCCCGCGGCGAGCTCGACGAAGCCGCCGCCGACCAGCGCCACCGCGACAGCATGCGTGGCGACGAGATCAAGGAAGGCATCAAGGCGTTTGCGGAGAAACGGGCACCGCGGTTTTGAGAGACCGGTGAGGGAGCACGAGGGCGCGCTCCACATTCAGCCGTCGTCCCGGACAAGCGCGCCTCAAGCGCGCGCAGATCCGGGACCCATAACCACATTGAGTGGTAAAGGTGGCAAGCTGATAACCCCGAGTCTTCGCCACACCAAATCCTGTGGTTATGGGTCCCGGGTCTGCGCTGACGCTTGCCCGGGACGACAGCGGAGATTGAGGCGCGCTGCCTACCCACCAGCAACCGCGGCATGCTGCGCCGCCATCTCGGCGTCGGCCGCAGTGATGCGTTGGTACGCAGGCCGTGAGGTGATGCGCTCGGCATAGCGGACGAACACGTCCCTCTTCGGCACGATGCCGAACATCATGGTCCAGCTGAACGCGACGCCCCACAACACATCCGCCGCCGTCATGCGCTCGCCGAGCAGATACGGCCCCTTCGACAGCTGCGCCTCGAGCGCGCCCAGCATGGTGTCGTAATCGGCATAGGGCGATTGCGTAATCGGCGCCGGCTCGCGCTGCATGAACTTGTCGATCATGGCCGGCTCGAACGAGGCACCATAATAGGCGATCCAGCGCAGATAAGGACCGCGCAAGGAATCGTTCAGCGCGGGCGCCAGCCCCGCCTGCGGAAACAGGTCGGCGAGATAGATGGTGAGCGCGACCTGCTCGGTCACCAGCGCCTCGCCGTGGCGGACCGCCGGTACCTTGCCGAGCGGGTTGATGGCGAGATAGGCGTCCTTGCGCTGCTCGCCCGCCTTCATGTTGAGGACGTGGAGATCGTAGGGCGCGCCCAACTCCTCCAGCAGCACCCGCGTGCCGGTGGCGCGGCTCTGCGGCGAATAATACAGCGTGATGCGGTTCGGATCGGTCATGGCGGGTCTCCCATCTGCCGTTTGGCGATGGCGCAGCTTGTAACGGACCATACCTGACATCCTGTGTCAGGTATGGTTTAAGGGATCATGCGCGCGAGCCGAATGCTGTCGATCCTCACCACCCTCCAGGCCAGGGGACAGGTCACGGCGCCCGAACTCGCGGAAGCCTGCGAGGTCTCGGTGCGCACGATCTATCGCGACATCGATGCGCTCGCCGCGTCCGGCGTCCCTGTCTACGCCGACCGCGGCGCGGAGGGCGGCTATCGCCTGCTCGACGGCTATCGCGTGCGGCTGAACGGGCTGTCGCAGAGCGAGGCAGGCGCACTGTTCCTGGCGGGTTTGCCGGGCCCGGCCGCGGCGCTCGGGCTGGACGCTGCGATGATCGCCGCGCAGAACAAGCTGATGGCCGCGCTGCCTGCGAATCTGCGCGAGGACGCCGGGCGGATGCAGGAACGTTTTCACCTGGATGCGCCGGGCTGGTTCGGCGAGGCCGAAGACCCAAAGCATCTGCGCACCATCGCCGGCGCGGCGTTGCGCGGGACGCTGATCAAGATCCGATACCAGAGCTGGCGCGCAGAGAAACAGCGCCGCGTCGCCCCGCTCGGCCTCGTGCTGAAGGGCGGCAGCTGGTATCTCGCAGGGCAAGTCGACGGCAATGTGCGCACCTATCGCGTCGCGCGGGTGCTCGACTGCACGGCGCTCGACGATCGCTTCGATCGTCCCGCCGATTTCGATCTCGCGGCTTACTGGCAGGCCGCGACACTTCGTCTCGAGGCCGAGATGCATCCCAATGTCGCGGTCGTCCGGCTGTCGCCATTCGGCGTCAAGCTGCTCGATGCGTTGAGCCAGCCTTACGTCAAGGCACGCACGCAGCTTGAAGAGACCGTCGACGCAGATGGCTGGCGCATCACCAGGATCCCGGTCGGCAAGACGTCATGGCATGCCGCGGCCGAACTGTTGCGGCTGGGCCCCGAGGCCGAAGTGCTGGAGCCCGCCGATCTCCGCGACAAGATGATCGAGCTGACGCAGGCGATGGCCGCGCGCTATCGCGTGGCGCGAAAAGCCTGAAGGCGGCACATTTTGTCGTGGCCCACGAAACAATCCTGAAACACGATTCTCAGCCAACGCGGTGAACGCATTCGCGTCTCGGTCCGACCGAGATGCAGGGACACAACAATGGCCCTGCGCCACATGGAGAATGAAGATGTTTCGTAAGCTTGCACTTGGTCTGATTGCTGCCGGCTCGCTCGGCGTTGCCGCGCTCGCCCCCACCGCCGCCTCGGCCGGCGGCTTCCATCATCACCACTGGGGTCATGGCTGGGGCCCGGGTTGGGGCTTCGGCGGCGTCTATGTCAACACCGGCGTCAGCAACTGCTACCAGGAGCGCCTCGTCCAGACCCGCCACGGCCTGCGCGTCCGCGTCGTGAATGTCTGCGCCTACGGGATCTACTGATATCGCGCCTTCACGACAAAGCTCCGGTCGCACCGCGACCGGAGCTTTGCGTTTAGTTAGCCGCCTTGCTGCTGCCGGCGAAACCAGGCCCAGGTCTCGCGCGTCGTTCTGATGTAGCCGCGGCCGCGATGGACGATCTCACCATCGACGAGCTCGTTCAGCTTCGGCAGCGCATGAAAGGGGATCGAGGGATAGGCGTGATGCTCGACATGATAGGGCATGTTCCACGCAAACCATTTGACGATCGCGCCCGTATAGGTCGTGCGGGTATTCTGGAAGGCGCTGCGGGTGCGGTTGCAGCCGGTATGCTCCGCGTAGAGATACGGCCGCAGGAAGAACTGCCCGATCGCAAGCGGGACGATCCAGACCCAGAGCAGCAGCGCCGAGGAGAGCCACAGCGACAGCGCAAGCAACAGCGCGTAGAGCGCGACATAGGCGCGCGCCTCGGCGACGATGATGGCGCGCTTGCTCTCGGGGATCCAGGGCACGGTGACCTTGCCGCTGACGGCGTGGCCGAGCATGAGCCGCAGACGCCCGGCGACCTGGAGCAGGCCGCTATAGGCGATCGCGAGCTGCGTGTCGGATGTCGGCTTCACGCCGACGATCAGCTCAGGATCCTTGTTCGGATCCTGGGTATAGCGGTGATGATCCCAGTGAAACAGGCAGTAATATTCGTAAGGCAATCCGATGATGAAGGCCGAGAGATAGCCCACAGTGAGATTGAGGCCGCGGCTTTTGAACGCGGTCTTGTGCGCGGTCTCGTGCACGGCCATGAACAGGAACGCCACGAAATAGCCCTGCACCGCCATCAACGGCAGCGCCCAGAGCACGCCATGGCGCGAGACGGTCATCCAGATCAGCGTGCCCATCAGCACGATCGCGCCGTAATGGCCGAGGCTCTGCGCCGCGCCCCGGAGATTGGAGCGGACCGACAATTGGCGCAGCATCGCCGGTGTCAGCGGTTTCAGGCGATGGCCGGGCTCTGAAACGGTTGTGTCAGTCATGACCGAATGCCTGCCTATCTGCTGAGAAGCGCTGCGATCTCGGCCTTGATGAAAGCCTGATCACGCGGATTGCTCACGGGGTTGCCGGCGCGATGGCCGTGCTGCGACGGGATCGGATGCAACACCGCGGATTTTGCGCTGGCCAACCGGCCGAGCTCGTCCTCGTTGTCGCGGACGTCGAAATAGCGATCGGTCGCACCCGGCATCAGCAGCATGTGGGCCTTGATCGCGGCGAGCGCGCGGTCGAAATCGCCATCGAATGCGGCGCAGCGGCTGACGTCGCCACTCTGCCAGATCTCGATTTGCGCCAGGAGGTCATTGGCATCGCGCCGCGCAAAGGCCGCATCCCAACCACGGACGAGATAATCCTCCAGCGAGGTGAAACCGGCTTCGCGCCAAATCTCGTCGCGATAGAAGCCGTGCGACATCGCCCAGCCGGCATAGACGCGTCCCATCGCGCGGTAGCCGGCAGCGGGCTTTTCGACGAAGCGGCCATCGCGGAAGGCGGGATCGGCGGTCAGGGCGGCCTTCACGCCTTCGAGAAAGACATGATTGTAAGGCGCGCAGCGCGCGCTGCCGCAGACGATCGCTGCGCGCTCGACCATATCAGGATGCAGAGCCGCCCAATGATAGGCCTGCATGCCGCCCATCGACCAGCCATAGACCAGCGCGAGCGTCGAGATGCCGAAATGTTCGGTGAGCAGCCGGTGCTGGACCGCGATCGCGTCGTGATAGGTCACCTTCGGGAACGGCCCGGCCGTATTCGACGGCGATGACGACAGGCCGTTGCCGAACAGGTTCGGGATGATGATGAAGTAGCGGGTGGGATCGAGCACGCCGTCGGGCCCGATTAGCCATTCGGTGTCGACGTGCTGCGCGCTGAACGAGGTCGGATAGAGGATGACGTTGTCCCTGGCCGGGCTCAGCGTTCCACAGGTCTTGTAGGCGAGCTTCAGCGCGGGAAAGACGGTGCCGGACTGGAGCGTGACGTCGCCGGCCTCGAATATCTCGTAGTCGCGTTGCGCCGTCATGGACCCAACTCCCGCTCAGGCACTGCAAGGCGCGCGGCGTTTGGCGATGCATCGATCATGCCGAAACCCGCGCTCAATAATGTACTTATAGTACAGTTATTCAGGCGTAGCAAGCGCTCCCGAACCGACATGTGGCTCAGGAGATGGCCGCCAGATAACGCGCGACCGACGCCTCAAACGCGGCCTTGGCACCTGCGGCGATGTTGCGGTCCCACCAGGCACCATAGATGCGATCGAAAGCGAGCGGCTCAACCGCCGCCGCGATCCGCCGCACTGCGGCGGCGTTGAGCGGCGTGTAGTTGGGGTAGGAATACATGAAGCTGACGAAGCGGCGATCCATCGTCACCTGCGCGATATCGCCGGTGAGCAGCGCGCCCGTGCCGTCCGCACCGAGCCGCCAGTGCAGCACGGTGGCGCCGGCGAAATGACCGCCAGTGCGCAGCAAAAGCACGTCGTCGGAGATGCGATGGTGATCGCCAGCCCAGTGCACGATCGATGCATGTGGCCGCGTCACCCATTGGCGATCATCTGCGTGCAGATAGACCGGCACGCCGCCGAACGCCTCGCTCCAGTCGGCAAGCGCACCATAATAATGCGGATGCGAGATTGCGATCGCCTTCAGTCCGCCGAGCGAACGCACATGCGCAATCGCCTCTGGTGTTGCCATCGGTACGCAGTCCCACATCAAGCAGCCCTCGCTGAGCGGCACCAGCAGCGCGCGCTGGCCGATGGCGAAGCTCGGCTCGAGCGAGAGGCCGGTCAGGCCGAGATCGTCGCGCCAGGCGACGCGGTGGCGCTCTGCCAGCGTCTCCCGCGTCAGGAAGATCTGCCCGTTCCAGCCCACATACTGCCGTTCGTCCTCGCAGATCGGACAGGATGCGGGCGGATGTCCGCTGTCCGGAAATTGCGCGCCGCAGGTTTCGCAGGTCCAGAGTGGCATGGCCGTTATCCTGATTGAGACCGTCGCAAGTATGACATGACGTCGCGGGCCCTGCGATCACAAGGACGATCGGAACCAACGCGATGCGTGCAGGTTGGGTTCTGGTCCGCCCGGGCACCTATGGGCCCGCAGTCTCCGCCTCATGCGAGATCTCAGTCGATCGGCAGCATTGCGTTCAGCGTCTCGATGACATCGCGCCCTTCACCTCGTATATGGCCCCTGTTCGCGCTCAACTTCTTCATGGCCGACATGCAGTCGGGCATCGGGCCGTTCGTCGGCGTCTTCCTGCAGGAGCGCGGCTGGGCGAGCGGATTGATCGGCACCGCGATGACGGTCGGCAATGTCGCGGGCATGCTGGTCACGACGCCGATCGGCGGCTTCATCGATTCCAGCCGCAATAAGCGCATGTGGGTCGTCATTCCCGGCATCTGCGTGGTGCTGGCATCTGCAATCATCCTGATCTCGCAAAACTTCTGGGCCGTCACCTTTTCCCAGGTCGCACAATCGCTGGCGAGTGCCGCGATCGTGCCAGCGGTGACCGGCATCACGCTCGGCATCGCCAAGCAGAAGGGCTTCAACGCACTCAATGGCCGCAACCAGGCGTACAATCACGCCGGCAACATGGTCGGCGCCGCGCTGTCGGGCTATCTTGGCTACAGGCTTGGCTATTTTGCCGTTTTCGGGCTGGCGGCCATATTCGGCGCCATCGCGATCGCCTGCGTGCTGATGATCCCCGCCAAGGCGATCGACGATCGCGCCTCGCGCGGCAGCAAGGAGGATGACTCCAAAGCTCCGCCGGATGCGATGACGATGTTGCTCAAGCACAAGCCGCTGCTCGTGCTGGCACTCGCGCTCGCCCTTTTCCATCTCGGCAATGCCGCGATCGTGCCACTCTACGGACTTGCGGCGGTGGCCGACGCCCAGGCCAATGGCCCGAGCTTCGTCGCGACCACTATCGTGATCGCGCAGGGCGTGATGATCGTGACCTCGCTGATCGCGATGAAGGTCGCGAGCAAGCGCAATTACTGGCCAGTGATCCTGATCTCCTTCATGTTCCTGCCCATCCGCGGCGTGCTTGCCTTCTTCGTCACGGGATGGTGGGGCGTCGTACCGATGCAGGTGCTCGACGGCATCGGCACCGGGCTCCAGACGGTTGCCGTCCCCGGCATGGTCGCGCGCTCGCTCAACGGCACCGGCCGCATCAATCTCGGCCAGGGCGCCGTGATCACGGTGCAGGGCGTCGGCGCGAGCCTCAGTCCCGCGCTCGGCGGCTGGATCGCGCAATGGGTCGGCTACGGCCCGACCTTCCTGCTGCTCGGCGGTTTCGGGCTGGTCTCGATGGCGCTGTGGCTGGCCTTCGGGGCGGCGGTGAAGAAATATTGAGTTCTTCCCCCTCTCCTTGCCCTGCACGGGGAGAGGGCCGGGGTGACGGGCCGCGTCCGTGGAAATGGTGCTAGAGGGACTCGCGCAGTTTCCTCCTCCCGTCATTGCGAGCGCAGCGAAGCAATCCAGACTGCCACCGCGGGAAGACTCTGGATTGCTTCGCTGCGCTCGCAATGACGATGTGGATGCCGACTTATTTCAAACCTACGGGAGGGACTCGCGGAGACCTCGCCCGCATCCGCCTTCGCTAAAGCTTCGGCGGGACAGGCGCGGGAGAGGCGAAAAGCGCGTTCACGTTCCAAAATTCTTCTGGATCGCCTTGTCGAGCGTCTCGCCGCCGACGAAGCGCTGACGCAATTCTCGCTTGAGCAGCTTGCCGCTCGGATTCTTCGGCAGGCTATCAACAAAGATGACGCGCTTGGGCACCTTGAAATGCGCCATCTGGCCGGCGCAATGCTTGATGACGGATTCTTCGTCCAGCGTCTCGCCGCTCTTGACCACGATGATCGCGGTCACCGCCTCGATCCAGCGCGGATCGGGCAGGCCGACCACGGCGACCTCGGAGACGGCGGGGATGCGGTAGACCATCTCCTCGACCTCACGACTTGCGACGTTCTCGCCGCCGGTCTTGATCATGTCCTTGACGCGATCGACCACGGTGATGTGGCCTTCGTCGTCGACGGTGGCGAGGTCGCCCGAGTGAAACCAGCCGCCGGAAAATGCCGCCGCGGTCTTCACGGGATCGTTGTAATAGCCGGACAACAGATGCGGCGAGCGGTGCACGATCTCGCCGACCTCACCAACCTTGACGTCCTCCATCGCGGTGTTGACCACGCGCGTCTCGACGTTGAGCACCGGCTTGCCGGCCGAGCCGGCCTTGCGCAGCTGGTCCTCGGGGCGCAGCACGGTCGCGAGCGGAGCGATCTCGGTCTGGCCGTAGAAATTCCAGAATTTGACGTTGGGCAGACGGCGTTGCAGCTCGAGCAGCACCTCCACAGGCATGATCGAAGCGCCATAATAGCCTTTCTGCAAGGTCGACAGATCGGTCTTGTCAAAATTCGGCGAGCGCAGCATCGCGATCCAGATCGTCGGCGGCGCGAAGAACGAGGTGATCCTGTGCGCCTGGATCAACGCCAGGATGTTGTCGGCGGTCGGCTTGCCCGTGATCACGCCGGAAGCGCCGAGATAGATTTGCGGCCCCAGAAAGACGTCGAGCTGGGCGCAGTGATACAGCGGCAATGCGTGCAGGAACTTGTCGTCCACGCTCATGCCACCGTCGATGATGCAGCTGACATACTGCCACATCACGGCTTCATGGGTCAGCATCGCGCCCTTGGGCAGCGACTCCGTGCCGCTGGTGTAGACGATCTGTGCGAGATCACGGCAGTCGACGGACACGTCCGGGAACGAGCCGTCGGCATGCAAGAGATCATCGAAGGTGGTGAGGCCCGAAGATGCCGTGGCGGGATCCTCGCCCGGCAACCAGATCAGCTTCTCGACGGCGCAATCCTTGCCGCTGGCCGCGCGCGCCGGCTCGACGAAATCAGGACCGGTCGCAAGCAGCTTTGCCCCCGAGCTCTTCAGGATGAAATTGATCTCGTCCGGATTGAGCATGAAGTTGATCGGCACCAGCACCGCGCCGATCCGTGCCGCTGCAAAGCGCAGCGCCGCGAAGGCGTGTGAATTGCGCGAGAGCACCGCAAGACGGTCGCCTTTCTTGATGCCGAGGCCGAGCAGGCCGCGGCCGAGCCGGTTGCAGATCGCGTCCATCTCGGCAAAGCTCCAGCTGACATCGCCGCAGCTCACCGCGAGCTTGTTCGGCTCCCGGCTCGCCGAGCGGCGCAGGAGATCGCCGATGGAATGCTCGCGCGCTTTCGAGATGGTGGCTGCGGTGTCGCCGGTCATGTGTTCCTCCAAGGATTATCTTTGTTTGTTGAAGCCGTTTGAATTCCACGGGCGCTACCTGCGCCGGGCCGCCTGCGCGTGCTCCATGTACATGTGCTCGACCGAGCGATCGAGCGAAGCGATTTTTTCGAAGCCGCGGCGCCAGTCCTGCAAGTGCCGGCGCGTCCACAGCACGCCGGCCTCGCGGTCGCGGCGGCGGATCGCGTCGATCAGATGGCGATGCGCGACGACGAGACGCGGCCCGCCTTCGGCCACGCCGGTCACGATCATCTCAGTGGTCGGATAGAACAATTGCGCGGCCGGCTCGCGGGCGAGCTGTAGCACCCGGTTCTGCGAGGCCTTGGCAACCAGCACGTGGAATTCGGCATCGCATTCGGCGAGCATCGCGGGATCACCGACCACGGCCTCGCTGCGCGCGAGATTGTCGGTGAGCTCGGCGATGTTGTCTTCCGTCGCTCGCTCCACTGCGCCTTCGATGCTGGCGACTTCCAGCGTCATCGACGCCTCGTAGAGCTCGCGGAAGGTGACCTCATGCAGGACCAGGGCGCGGCTGAGCCGGCTTGCCAGCTTGCTGTAGCGCGGCAGACAGGCGTGCAGGCGGCGCGAGGAGTCGCGCCGGATCAGCCCGCCCTCCTCCAGCACACGGATGCCCTCGCGAATGGTCGAGCGGTTGACCCCAAACTGGCGGACGAGATCGTGCTCGGTGCCGATGGGATCGCCCGGCTTGATGCGGCCATTGACGATCTCGCGTTCGATGGCGTCGGCGACCTTCTGATAGGCCGGCGCGACATCGATCGGACGAAAGAGCGGCGCGACAGGCAAGACGGCCTCCAATGTCGATTGTCCGACAAACTATATGGCTTCCCCTGGGTGCGTCAAACTACATCATTGAAGCCGCACACGGAGCAAATTGACTCCGCAGGAACCCACCTTTAACTTTGTCGGACAAAGGGACAGGATAGTCCCCCATACAAGAGGAAACGTTATCCATGAGACCTATCACAGCCCTCATGTCTGCGGCCGGCCTGCTGTCGGCTGTGCTGATCTCTCCCACCTCCGCCCAGCAAGCACCGCTCAAGATCGGCGTGCTCTCCGACTTCTCCTCCGTCTATTCCGACATCGGCGGCATTGGGAATGTCGAGGCGACCAAGATGGCGATCGAGGATTTTGGCGGCCAGATGTTCGGCAAGCCGATCGACATGGTCTCGGCCGACGTGCTCAACAAGCCTGACGTTGCCTCCACCATCGCCCGCAAATGGTGGGAGACCGAGGGCGTCGACATGATCATCGACCTGCCGACCTCGGCGACCGCGCTCGCGGTGATGGAGCTGTCGAAGCAGTACGAGAAGATCATGATCGTGACGGACGCGGCCAGCTCCGACATCACCGGAAAATCCTGCTCGCCCTACACCGCGCACTGGACCTACGACACCTACGCCAACGCGCATACCGTCGGCAGCGCCATCGTCAAGAACGGCGGAGATACCTGGTTCTTCCTCACCGCCGACTACCTGTTCGGCCATTCGGTCGAGCGCGACACCAGCGACGTGGTCAAGTCGGCCGGCGGCAAGGTGCTCGGCAGCGTCAAGCATCCGCTCAACACGGCGGACTTCTCGTCATTCCTGCTCCAGGCCCAGGCCTCCAAGGCCAAGATCATCGGGCTCGCCAACGGCGGCGGCGACACCATCAACGCGATCAAGCAGGCCGGCGAGTTCGGCATCGTCGCCGGCGGCCAGAACCTCGCTGCGATCGTGATGTTCATCTCCGACGTGCACAGCCTTGGCCTCAAGCTCGCGCAGGGCTTGATCGTCACCGAAGCCTATTACTGGGACCTCAACGACAAGACCCGCGCCTTCGGCAAGCGCTTCCTGGAGCGCGTCAAGCGCATGCCGACGATGAACCAGGCCGCGACCTACAGCGCCACGCTGCATTACCTCAAGGCCGTGCAGGCCGCGGGCACGAAGGACACCAAGACGGTGATGGCCAAGATGCGCGAGCTGCCGGTGCGTGACGCCTTCACCGACAACGGCGTGCTGCGTGAGGACGGCCGCATGGTGCACAGCATGTACCTGTTCCAGGTGAAGAAGCCCGAGGAATCGAAGGGGCCGTGGGATTACTACAAGCTGCTCGCCGAGGTATCCGCCGACCAGGCGTTCCGGCCGTTGAAAGATGGTGGCTGTCCGCTGGTGAAGTGAGGCGGCACGGCTCACTTGTGGGCCGACGACATCTGTTCAGCTAGGCTTGCCGTCCGCCTGATCAGCCAAGGCGGGCGGGCCGCGGCGACGAGCTGCCCAAAATAGGGACAGGCACACCTCGTTGCCGTCTGATCTGCATCAAGTTGCGATGCAAAAATCGCTGCATGTTGAGCCGGCCCTTCTGCGTGATCAGTGGTGGGGCGTTCGTGTCTCAACATGTGGGCGCCGCTGCGCGGCGTGGTGGACTGATGAACTTCACTTCCGGCCGCGTCATTGCCGCGATCACCATCCTCCTTGCGGGCGGCGGCTATTTCTACTGGCAGCACCGCGATACCAATGCACTTCCCGCGGGTTTCGCCCGAGGCAATGGCCGTATCGAGGCGGTGGAGATCGACATCGCCACCAAGACGCCGGGACGAATCCGCGAGATCCTGGTCAACGAAGGCGACTTCGTGACCGCGGGCCAGGTTCTGGCGCGGATGGACACCGAGCAATTGCAGGCCCAGCGTCGCCAGGCCGAAGCGCAGCTCCAGCGCGCGTCAATCAACGTCGAGACCGCGAAGAGCCTCGTCAACCAGCGCGAGGCCGAACGCGAGGCTGCTGAGGCCGTTGTCGACCAGCGCGTCGCGCAGCTCGACACCACGAGCCGCAAGCTCGATCGCTCCGAGCAGCTGATCAGGACAAGTGCAGTGTCGCAGCAGGTGCTGGATGACGACCGCTCTGCCAACGCCACGGCGAAGGCGGCGCTTGCCGCTTCGAAGGCCCAGGTCGCAGCATCCGAGGCCGCGATCAGCTCCGCCCGCGCCATGGTGATCGATGCAGGAGCCGCGGTCGACGCGGCAAAGGCCGCGATCGAGAGCATCAACGCCGATATCAATGATAGCGTGCTGAAGGCACCGCGCGACGGCCGCGTGCAGTATCGCGTGTCGCAGCCCGGCGAGGTGCTCGCGGCCGGCGGCCGCGTCCTCAACATGGTCGATCTCGGCGACGTCTACATGACATTCTTCCTACCTACGGCGCAGGCCGGCCGCGTCGCGATCGGCGCCGACGTTCGTCTCGTGCTCGATGCCATCCCGCAATATGTGATCCCCGCAAGAGCCACCTTCGTCGCTGACGTCGCGCAATTCACGCCCAAGACGGTCGAGACCGAGGAGGAGCGTCAGAAGCTGATGTTCCGGATCAAGGCGCATATCGCGCCCGAGCTGCTGCGCCAGCACATCGAGCATGTGAAGACCGGCCTGCCCGGGATGGCCTATGTGCAGTTCGATCCGGCCGCGCAATGGCCCGACAATCTCAAGATCAAGCTGACCCGATGAGCGCGATTGCCACAGCCGATGCATTGGCTGCCGTCGGCAGCGTGGTGCATCTGGACGGCGTGGGCCTGAACTACGGTAAGACCCGGGCGCTCGATGCCATTACGCTCGACCTGCCGTCCGGCTGCATGGTCGGACTGATCGGCCCCGACGGCGTCGGCAAATCGAGCCTGCTCGCCCTGATCGCGGGCGCGCGTGCGATCCAGGAAGGGCGCATCGATGTGCTCGGCGGCGACATGGCGAGCTCACGGCATCGCCGCACGGTCTGCCCCGACATCGCTTATATGCCGCAGGGTCTCGGCAAGAATCTTTATCCAACGCTGTCGGTGTTCGAGAACATCGACTTCTTCGGCCGCCTGTTCGGACACGACAAGGCGGAACGAAGTAGACGGATCGCCGGCCTGCTGCGCGATACCGGGCTCACCGCCTTCGCCGACCGACCCGCCGCAAAGCTCTCCGGCGGCATGAAGCAGAAGGTGGGCCTGTGCTGCGCTCTGATTCACGATCCCGAGCTTCTGATCCTGGACGAGCCGACCACGGGCGTCGATCCCTTGTCTCGACGTCAATTCTGGGAACTGATCGCCTCGATCCGCGACAGCCGGCCTGGCATGAGCGTGATCGTCTCGACCGCCTATATGGAAGAAGCCGCGCAATTCGACGTCCTGGTCGCGATGAACGCCGGCCGCGTGCTGGCGACGGGAACCCCGGTCGCGCTGAAGCGGCGGACCGGCGCCGACACGCTCGACGACGCGTTCATCCGTCTGTTGCCGGAGGCAGATCGCGACCATCATACCAGTGTCGTCATCCCTCCACGCAACGAGGGCCATGACGAGATCGCGATCGAGGCCGATCACCTGACCCGGCGGTTCAACGACTTCGTCGCCGTAGACGACGTCAGCTTCCGCATCAGGAAGGGCGAGATCTTCGGCTTTCTCGGCTCGAACGGGTGCGGCAAGACCACGACAATGAAGATGCTCACCGGCCTCTTGCCCGTCAGCGAAGGCACCGCGCGGCTGTTCGGCAAGGCGATCGATGCCCGCGACATGTCGGTGCGGCGGCGCATCGGCTACATGTCGCAGGGCTTTTCGCTCTATTCGGAGCTGACGGTCACCCAAAACCTCGACCTGCATGCGCGGCTGTTCGAGCTGCCGGCGGACACTATTGCCGCGCGCATCGACGAGATGATCGTCCGGTTCGATCTCGCCGATGTCGCCGATACTCTGCCCGATGCGCTGCCGCTCGGCTTGCGGCAGCGGCTGTCACTGGCGGTCGCCATGATCCATGCGCCCGATATCCTCATCCTCGACGAGCCGACCTCTGGCGTCGATCCGGTTGCCCGGGACCGCTTCTGGAAGATCCTCGCCGAGCTCTCCCGCGAGGATAACGTTACGATTTTCGTCTCGACCCACTTCATGAACGAGGCCGAGCGCTGCGATCGAATCTCGCTGATGCATGCGGGCAAGGTGCTGACGTCGGACACGCCCGCTGCGATCGTGGCCGCGCGCGGCACCGATACGCTGGAGCAGGCTTTCATCGCCTGTCTGGAGGACGCGATCGCCGAATCCCGGGACTCAGCCGGCCGGCCGGCACTTACATCGCCCGTGCCGGCGGCGACGACCACGGCGCTCCCGCGCAATCGCGGTGCGACATTCAATCCGACCCGCATGCTCGCCTATTCCCGGCGCGAAGCGCTCGAGCTGCGGCGCGATCCGATCCGCGCCACGCTCGCGATCCTCGGCAGCGTGCTGCTGCTGTTCGTGCTCGGCTACGGCATCAGCTTGGACGTCGAAAACCTGACCTTCGCCGTGCTCGACCGCGACGACAGCGCCATCAGCCGCGACTACAGCCTTCAGATCGCGGGATCGCGCTACTTCACCCAAAAGCCACCGATCAGCGACTATGCCGACCTCGACCGCCGCATGCGCGCCGGCGAGATTGGCCTCGCCATCGAATTGCCGCCCGGCTTCGGCCGCGACGTCAGCCGCGGCCACCGTGTCGAGATCGGCGCCTGGGTCGACGGCGCCAACCCGACTCGCGCCGAGACGCTGCGCTCCTACGCCCAAGCGATTCACGCCACCTGGCTGGCACAGAAGGGCCGCGAACTCTATGGCGAGGCGACGATCGCCGGCTCCTACCAGCTCCAGCTGCGCTATCGCTACAATCCAGACGTCAGAAGCGTCGTCGCCATGGCACCCGGGATCATTCCGCTGCTGCTGGTCATGATTCCGGCGGTGCTGGCGGCGCTCGCGGTCGTGCGCGAGAAGGAGCTCGGCTCGATCGTCAATTTCTATGTGACGCCGGTGACGCGGCTGGAATTCCTGCTCGGCACGCAGCTGCCTTACGTGCTGCTGGCATTCGGCAACTTCCTCCTGCTCGTCGGCTTTGCGCTCGCCGTTTTCGGCGTGCCCTTCACCGGCAGCTTTGCGACCTATGCGCTCGCCGCCCTGCTCTATGTCACGGCCACAACAGGCCTGGGGCTCGTGATCTCGGCCTTCATGAAAAGCCAGATCGCGGCCCTGTTCGGCACGGTCCTGATCACGCTGATCCCGGCCATCCAATATTCCGGGCTGATCGATCCCGTTTCATCGCTCCAGGGCTTCGGCGCCCTGGTCGGGCGACTCTATCCTACCGCCTATTTCGTCACGATCTCGCGGGGCACCTTCTCCAAGGGCCTGGGGTTCGACACCCTTCACAACGATCTCCTGGCGCTCGCCGTCACGGTTCCGCTGCTGGTGGCGGCCGGGGCCATGCTGCTGAAGAAACAGGCCCGCTGACCATGCGCTTTGACAACGTGCTCCAGCTCGGCATCAAGGAATTGCGCGGCCTGGTGCGTGACCCCATGCTGCTCGTACTCATCGTCTATTCCTTCACGCTGGCGGTCTATGCCGGAGCAAGAGCGCTGCCGGAGACCCTGAACCGCGCCGCAATCGCCATCGTCGACGAGGATCATTCGCCAGTCTCGACCCGCATCGAGATGGCGTTCACCGCGCCCTATTTCTCCAAGCCGCGCCTGATCTCGCAATACGAGATGGACCGGAGGATGGATGCCGGCCTCGACACCTTCGCGCTGGACATCCCGCCGGACTTCCAGCGCGATCTACTGGCGCGGAAGTCGCCAGCCATCCAGCTCAACGTCGACGCCACGCGAATCTCGCAAGCCTTCAACGGCGGCGGCTATGTCGAGCAGATCGTCAGCGCGGAGGTCGCGGAGTTTCTGGCACACACCCGCGATGCGCAGACGCCGCCGATCGAGCTGGCGCTGCGGGCGCGCTTCAACCCCGAGCTGAAAAAGTCATGGTTCGGCGCCATCGACCAGGTCATCACCTCGATCACCATGCTCTCGATCATCCTCACCGGCGCAGCGCTGATCCGTGAGCGCGAGCACGGCACGATCGAGCACCTCCTGGTGATGCCGGTTACCCCCTTGGAGATCATGGTGAGCAAGGTCTGGTCGATGGGAGCGGTGGTGCTGGTTGCCTCCGCCCTGTCGATCGGCTTCGTGGTGAAGGGATGGCTGGCGGTCACGATCGACGGCTCGCTGGCGCTGTTCCTGCTCGGCGCGGCGCTGCAGCTGTTCGCCACCACCAGCATGGGCATCTTCCTGGCCACGGTCGCCGGATCGATGCCGCAGTTCGGGCTGCTGCTGATCATGATCCTGCTGCCGCTACAGACGCTTTCAGGCAGCATGACGCCGCGGGAAAGCATGCCGCAATTCGTCCAGGACATCATGCTGGCGGCGCCCAACACGCATTTCGTGATGCTCGCGCAGGCGATCCTGTTCCGCGGCGCCGGCCTCGAGGCGGTGTGGCCGCAACTCGTCGCGCTCACGCTGATCGGCGGCATCTTGTTCGTGATCGCGCTGCGGCGTTTCCGCGCGTTTCTGGCCTAGCCCGCAGTCGCGCGGTTTCAGAGCTTGTGGCCCTTCTGGCGCAGCGCCTCGATCAGGCGCTGCTTCAATTCGTCGGCGGCCTTCAGGCTGACGTCCTGGCCGATCTGGGCGCCAGCCTGCGCCAGCGCGTCCGACTTCGCCAGGAATTTCTGCCCTGCCGGCTGGGCATAGAACGCCTCGATCAGGCGCAGCTCGTCCACCGTGAAGCTCGCGGCATAGAGCGCGGCGACCTGGTCGATGATCGATGCCAGGAACGGGGCGTAGATCTCGGAGCCAGGGGCCGTCATCGCGTCATAGTCGCGCTCGATCTCCGGCCTGTCCTGGGCGACCACGGGCCTCAGCTTGAGCAGGAGCTGCGGCAGCAGCGTGCGATACTGATCCGCGATCTTCAAGGTGACCACGAGCTTGCGCGCTGCGGTCATCGCCTCGGGTGACGGCGCCTGGGCCGACGCCCCGCAGACGAGGAGCAGGAAGATGCCGGCGATTGTCGACAAACGTCTGGACATGGACCCTCCGTGAGAATGCAGGCGGCGCGGTGCGTTCAGCGGCTCGCAGGCGCGGCGGCAGCGCTCACGGCCGGCGCGTTGTCCAATGCGGTGTCGGCCTCCTCGACCTCCGTCACCTTCACGAACAGGTTCGGCACGCGCTCGGCCCGGCCGAGCAGCCAGGCCGCGCCGACCATGATGACGATGCCGACGATGGAGACGGCGAGCTGCTCCCAGACGCCCTTGGTGTATTGCGTCAGGATCCAGTGCGCCGAGAACGACAGGAACACACCGAGGCAGAAGATCGGCAGCGAATGCTGGCCGCAGAGGATGATAGGCCGCAGCCATGTTGAATGCAGCGCCCGCCATTTGCGCGAGAGGAAATGAGTCACCCAGATCGCCAGCGCCAGGAAATGCGTGAAGCGCAGCATGTCGAGATCGGTCTTGTCGATCGGGTAGATCGCCTTGATCATCGATTTCGGGATCAGCGCCTCGAGCGCAGGGACGTGCCAGGTCATCACGATCAGCAGCGCGAAGATCAGCCAGACTGCGGCCAGCCCCATCGCCGCCTTCGACCACACCCATGTCGCGATCTTGTCGATCTGGCCGATGCCGCACCAGGCCGCGAACACGAACATCAGCTGCCAGCAGAACGGATTGAAGTACCAGGTCGTGCCGGGCGGATAGGAGGCGATATTCCAATCGAACCAGCGCGACAGCACGTAGAGCACGACGGAGCCTGCGAGCGTCAGGTTCGGTCGGCGCACCAGGCACCACACGATGAAGGGCGAGGCGAGCACCAGCGTGATGTAGAGCGGCAGCACGTCGAGATTGACCGGCTTGTATTTCAGGAGGATCGCCTGCCCGATCAGCTCGTCCGGATGCGCCAGGAAGTTGAACACGTTGAACTCGTGCTCATACATCGGATTGTCGAAGCGACGTACGGTGCGCGCGATCTGCGCCGTGAACAGCAGGAACAGCATGATGTGGGCGACATACAGCTCGGCCGCGCGCCGCCACAGCCGCTTGGCCGCGGCGAGAAACCAGCCGCCCGCGACGATCGGTCCGTAGATCCAGCCGACCAGATAGCCGGAGATGAAGACGAAGAACTCGGCGGCGTCGCTGAAGCCGTAGTTGCGCAGCGTCAGCCAGGCCACGACATCGTGCGGGATGTGGTCGAGGAAGATCATCCACAGGCCGATGCCGCGGAAGAGATCGAGCCGCAGGTCGCGCTCGACCGGCGCCAAAAGTGCCGACTGGTCCCGTGTAATCATGGCCCGCCTCGTTCGGTGGGCGTCGCGCCATCGCGGCGCCGGAGAATCGGATGCTAGAAATTGAAAACCAAAAGTCACCTGGCCCTGCGGCTAGTGGCAACGGTAGCCGACCTTGCTGCGCGCGCAAGGGACTTTGTCATCGGGGGGAGACACGGGCTTGCCATCCTCTGCGCTGGACGATGACGGCGCCTGCAAAAAAGTGAAAAAACAACCCCATGCACAGTAGAAGCGTCGTGCTAAGCCTTTGTATCAGTTGCAATATTTAGTTGACCCGTCGGGCAGAAAAACCGGCACGACGGTACCATCGCACGCCCACCCCATGAAGGCACAAGGTTCAGGTGAGCTCGTCGCCTTGGGCGAGCATCTCGCCTAGCATCGCCTCGGCCTTGTGCTGGAGCGGCAGCGCGCCGCTCTCGGAGGCGATCGCGATAGCGGCGCGCAGGGCTGCGAGGATGGCCGCCCTGCTTTCGGCGCTGGACGCCGGCGTCACCACGGCTTCGCCAAACAGGGCCTCGGCCTCGAGGCCCGAAAACCCCTGCTGGCGCGCCGTGTTGCGCGCCTCGCGCAGCATGTTCTGCGCAGCCCTGGCGTCGCCGAGGCGGTAGGTAGCCAGCGCCAGGTAGATCGAGCTGCGCAGCACCGCCGAGGTATAGCCGACCGCCTTCGCCTCCTCGCGCGCCTCGGTCAGCATGCCCCGCGCCCGATCGAACAGGCCCTGCTCCAGATAGGCCATGCCGAGATGGCAGGCGAGTACCGGCACGAACAGCCGGATGCCGTGCTTCTGCGCGAGGACGAAGCCGTCCTCGAGGATGGAAGCGGCCGCCGCCGGATCGTTCTGCCCCAGCTTCAGCCATCCGCCGCTATAGGCGGCCGCGACGCGGTCGTAGGGGCGGTTGGTCTCGTCCGCGATCGCGGAAGCTTGTTGTTGGAGCTGCTCGGCGACGTCGTGCTCGCCCATGACGGTGTGGGTGATGCTGTTCATCATGCAGCACAGGAGGAGCAAAGATCGTGGGGTCGTGCCGATAGGAGCACTCGCTGTTGGACCCGCAAGATGGACGCGGGCCGTGGCCAGCATCTTCTCGGCGCCATGGTAGCGGCCGGAAAGAAAATAGGCCTGCCCGAGACCATATTGAGCGAGATTGCGCCAGCCGGGGTTGCCCGAGCTTTCCGCCAATTGAACAACATCTTCGCCGATCGCGACAGCTTCGACCGGCGTCCCGTAGAAGTTCTGCGCGCCCGCTCTCATGGTCATGGCCGCCACTTTGCGTCCAATGTCGCTGATCGCATCTGCTCGTCGTTCGGCTTCCCGCCCCAGGTCCAACGCCTCCGCCACCCGCCCTGATCCGGCAAACGCCAAACGCGCCTCCATCCGGAGGTCAATGGCGTCCATCTCTCGCGCGTGCGTCAACGGCGTCTTGTCGAGAGACCCCATTGCGATCTCGAAATAGTCGACCGCGTCGACATAGGCCGAGCGCGCCAGACATTTCCGGGCCGCGCTCCTGCCATGGCGAAACGCCTTCTGCCAATCCTTCGCCCTCGTCGCGTGATAACAGAGAGCATCCGGATCGTCGGCCCATGCCTCGTCACCTTCAAGGGCGGCAAGTATGCTGGCATGGATGCTTTCGCGCACCTTTTCGACCATCGAATCGTAGGTCACCTGCCTGACCATCTCGTGGCGAAATTCGAGCGAATCCTCCAACTCACTGTCGATCTTGACCAGCAGTTCGGCCCGGTCGAGTGCGGCGAGGCAATCCTGCAGGACGTCTTCCGGCAAGGCCGCTACTTTCCGCAACATGGCCTGGTTGGCCCGGCGTCCAAGCGCCGCGGCGATCTGAAGAAGTGACCTTTCCTGTCGAGACACGCGATCGAGCCGTGCCGCGATCACACCTTGAATGCTGCTGGGGATGCCGAGCTCGTCCACAGGACGCGCAAGGGAAAGGTCACCCCACTGGCCAAGAAGCAGGCCGCTGTCCTTCAGACTGCGGCAGACCTCCTCGATGAACAGCGGAACGTTGGCGGTATGAGAGATGATCCGATTCTTCAGGTCCGCATTCGAGGTGGTGGGGCCAAGCATCTCCGCGAGCATGGCCAGACCCGAATCGTCGTCGAGAGGCCGCATCGCCACGATCTCCGCGTGACAATTTGCGATCCACACCGGCATTCCGTTGGGCCGCGTCGTCAGCAGCACAAGCAAATCGGGGCTTTGCAGTCCGGAAAGGGTGGCCACAACCGTGTCGCTGGCCCGATCGATCCAGTGCAGGTCTTCGATCAGGAGGACCGTGCGCTGGCGACGGGCGATGCTCTCGACGATCGCGCAGCTGGCGTCTGAAATCGCTCGGCCGCGGGCGTGAGGCTCCAATTCGTCCCATTGCGGATCGGAAATCGGTAAGTCCAGGACCGCGTCGATGGCTCGTTGCTGCACCACCGGCAACGTGTCTCTGGGATCGACCGTCCTGGTCTGATCCCTCGCAGCTGCATCAAAGACCGACAGCAACAGGCGCTTGAGGGCGCTGTACGGGGCACCCTGGAGATTCGGGCTGCACTCGGCATCGATCAGCCGCCAGCCGCCGGCCCGGAGATCTTGCGCAAACTCGTGCGCGAGCCGCGACTTTCCGATGCCGGCGTCACCTGTCAGCAGGACCGTCTGCCGGCTGGCGGCGACCCTTTCCGTGGCACGCCATAGCAATGCCCTCTCCGTCGTGCGGTCGACGAAACGGGAAACGCTGCGCGCACGTCGGACCCGCCAGCTCGATAGATCGCTCGCGCCCATGATCCGGTACACCGGCATGGGCTCGCCAAAACCACGGAGCGCTTTTCGGCCCAGGAATTCAAAGCGCACATGTCCGTCCGCGAGCTCCTGGCAGGCTTGCGAGACATAGATCTGGTTCGCTTCGGCCGCTGCTTCCAGCCGGGCTGCCAGATGCTGAGCGGCCCCGCCGATCTCGTAGACTTTGGAAAATTCGCTGGCGACCATGTAGGCCACCACATGACCCGAGTGGAGGCCGACCCGGACCTGAAGCCCGGGATCGCCCAGGCTGCCGACACGCCGGACTAGCTCGATGGCCGCGTGACAGGCCAGGGGCGCATGGTTGTCGTCGGCGATCGGGGCGCCGAATACAGCGGCCAACCCGTCGCCCAACTCTTTACTGACGATGCCGCCAAACTGCCGCACCGCGCCTCTCATC
This sequence comes from Bradyrhizobium sp. SPXBL-04, assembly GCF_051853035.1. Classification (NCBI taxonomy): domain Bacteria; kingdom Pseudomonadati; phylum Pseudomonadota; class Alphaproteobacteria; order Hyphomicrobiales; family Nitrobacteraceae; genus Bradyrhizobium; species Bradyrhizobium sp. SPXBL-04. The sequence goes on from NZ_CP182472.1 coordinate 8,005,732, forward strand.
GCCGCAAGCGCCGGCTCAAGACGCAACACCGCCTGCTCCGGCTCCAGTTCGGCAACGAGTCCGGTGGAATCGACGACGTCGGCGCGCAGAATCGTTACAAACCGTCGTTCGCTATCGGGATCGACGCGCTGACGGACCGCCGCCCCGCATTTGGAGCACCAGCTGTCGCCCGGACCAATTGCCGACTGACACGCGAAACAATGCATTCCAGTGCCTTCAACGACTGCCCCGGCAGTCCCCGCTCCAACGCCTACGCGGCGTTCGACCCAACATTACCCATAGGAGGATGCATGGCAATCGGACCTGCGGCATACGCGATGTTACTGAATGGTGCGTCTCTGGACGAAGCACACTCCTGGGTGGTAGCGTGACTGCGCACCAAAATTGCGTGATCGGCCGCAGCGTGACGCGTATTTTCGGCCTGCCCCGCTACAGATTTTGACAAACAGACATATCGAGGAAAGAGGCGATGGCCGGACTGGTATATAGCGGCAAGGCATTTCGAGACTTGATGAACAGCAACTACTATCCTTTAGCGAACATGAAGAAGAGTGTCGCGAAGCTCAAGGCATCGGACTATATCGATCTGCCAACTTTGGAATATGGCCAATACCACCTGATCTTGAACCCGCCATCGAAGTGGCCGCAGGGAAGCGCCAAATACTGGCACAAGGAGAAGGGCCGAGCCCGCGTCGATCTCAGCACCCAGCCGAACACGGTCCCGCTGTCCAAGGATGAGCCCGGCGTCATTCCTCTGACGCGATGCGATCTGCTCGATGCCTGCGTCCGGAAATGCTTCAACTCCGAGCCGCCGATCCCAATGAAGACGAAGATCATCACCCACGCGGCAAGCGATGCCTACGCGCACCGGCACGAGATCCGGCTGGAGTGGGAGTACAAGAACGGCGAGGACAAGGCGCCGACGCTGCTCTATCTGACGATGGTCTGTCCGCACAGATCGTGATCTTCAGAAGCGTTCTTCTTGGTTCAAGAACCCATTGCCGCCCCCGCGCGACAGGCGCGCGGGCGTCTTGTTGCGACCGATCGATCCCACTCGCCCAAGGTCTGACGTCCGCCGCTCTGGCCCTTCGAGCGCATTCACTGCGAGAACCCCGTTGTCAGCCTCGTGTAAGTCGAGAGCTGTCGCCGCGACCGCGTCGCAGCTGTCGCAGCTGCCGTCATGGGACTGTCGCACGAAGATGATCGGTTGCCTCTCATTGTGCGCGCGAATCGCTTTGTCAGAAGTCGATGGTCGCGCGCGGTGACAGGAGCGGCCGATGCCCGTGGGACTGCTGGAGGTCGAAGGCACCATCGAGGTCAAGCAGTTCTGGCCGGAGGGGCGGTCGGACGCCGACACCACCAAGGTGGTGGTGACCATCGCGCCGGACGCGATCCGCTTCCGCAAGGAAGACTCAGCGCCATTCCAGCCGACCCGTATCTTCGAGAGCGCCAAGGTCAAGGGCCGCACGTCGACCGCGCCGATCAAGAACGGCAAGCTCACCGTTCGCCTCCAGGGCATCGACGCGCCCGAGCTGCACTATCAGCCGTCGCCTCTCTCGACGGCCGAGAAGAAGGGACTGACGGAGGCCAAGAAGCAGGCCTATCACGAGGTCACCCATTCGTACCGGCAATTCCTCGGCGCCACCGCGAGCAAGGCTCTGCACGATTTCCTCAGCCGTGCCGGCGAAGCCGCGCTTCCCTGCCGGGTGTTCACCCATGTCGATGCGCCGAACGAGGTGTTCGACACCCATGGAAGGCTGGTCGGCGACATCGAGGTGACGGTCGGAGGCGAAACAATCGACATCAATCACTGGCTGGTCGAACAGGGCTTTGCCTATCCGACGTTCTACTCCTCGATGAACGACGACGAGATCAGGGCTATCCTCGCCATCGCCAAGAGCGCGCGCAGCAAGAAGCTGCCGGTCTGGAAGCATCTCGCCAAAACGATTGGCGCCTTCGACTTCGACCTGCGCGAGCCCAGGGCTGGCGAGACCGCCGTGCTCGCGACCGACAAGGGCCCGGTGATCCCGCCAAAACTCTACCGCCGCTACACCAACTGGTCGGCGCGCAAGAAGGCGAAGATCACGAGCCAGACCTTCCAGAAGTTTTTGACCGAAGGCTCCGGCGGCAAGCCCGACACCTGCTACGAGACCAGCGACTTCCTGGCCAACGGCGTGCACGCGGCAACGCCAAGGAATTTTGCGGAGTTCGTCGAGGGCGGGACAACGATCAAGTTTCAGCCGGAAGGGCTGGTGTTTGGGGAGGCACCGTCGAGCCTGGTGGGGGCGGATGGGAAGGTGATTAGGGAGTTTTGAGGGGAGGCGCGCCATGCCGAACCGCTTGCGGCGCTCAGCCTCACGGGCCAGCGCTTCAAGGTTACGATCTGATCTCGGCGTCTCCTGCGCCGCGGACGCAGTGAACATCTTCCAAGCTATTGATCTTTCGCAATCGACCCGGATCGAACGAAGACGTCAGATCGCGCGACAGAGTTGCATGGCTAGATCTGATGATCCCGATGCTTTGCCTGAACCGGATGAACCCCTGGATCGTACGGTGCGCCTGCCGCCCAACGACTGCTCGCTGGCCGGGACAGTGCAGCAGGGCCGCGACATGATGTTCGCTCAACTCGCCGGCGTCGACATGGCGGAAGCGGACTTTTACTGGGCAATGTTTCACGATGCGGTGCTCGAAGGCGCCATTTTGGCGCGTTGCGACCTGCGCGGCGCGACCTTCAATAGCGCCAATCTGCGCCGAGCCGACCTTCGCGGTGCCAATTGTGGGCTCGACAATCTGGGCGGTTCGACCGATTTCATTGGAGCTGACCTGTCAGGTGCCGACTTGCGTCGGCCCAATATCGGTGGTGCGGATTTCACTGGCGCGAAGTTGATCGGCGCCGATCTTTCCGACGCCAATGCCGTCAGTGAGTTGCCTAACTGGCGTCTCACGTGGTTCAGGGGCGCCGATTTGACCAATGCTCGTCTTGCGGGAGCAAGGCTGAGCGGCGCGACATACGATGATCGCACTGTCTTTCCCCGCGGGTTCAATCCGAACGAGGCCGGGATGATCCGGTTCATCGGGCGATAGATGTAGGTGGTGGACGTGAACACCTTCGAATTGCGGTGGCAGGGCATTCGATTGAGCGGCGAGTAAGTCCCGTGATTGCTGCAACGTCTCGCCAAGCTGAGCCTGGGGACGACGGAGCGACGAGCACCGGCACCGAACAGTCCTAGGCAAGCCGATCACGAGTCTCGGCTCCTTCGAACACCGCTTGGGCTGCTGCGGCGGTTCCGTCGCGCCCAGCTTCAGCGTATTGCGAAGACGTCGGCACGTCGTGCTCCCTGACGACAAGTGCAACAGATCCGAACCTCGATTGGAATTTGTCAAAATTAGAATCGCTCCAGCCGGAAGGCGAATAGAGGGTAAGCTGCTCTTGCTGCTCACTTACTTATTTTTCCGAAACCTTGCGGAATGACGCCGAGCATCCCGCGAGTGAAGGTGCTGGACGAGTTTAGATTAATTCCAACCTGAGGTGTATTGTCACACCTTCGTGTGTCGCTGTAGGCCGCGTCCCACAGGCTTTTCTTTGATGGGGACGACAGTGAAGCGTTTGGTGGGACCGATATGCGCGGCAGCTGTGATGCTGACCGCTTGTCAGGCGCGTGCAGGGGAATCGCCGTTCGGCTGGATCTACACCGCCGATGTGCATCCGCAGGGCACGTTTGAATACGAACACAAATCGTTCATGCAGTCAGGGCAGTCGCAGGGACAGTATTTTTTCATGCAGAACAAGGAGGAGATCGAATATGGTCTCACCAACCAGCTGCAGATTTCCGGCTATTTCAACTGGAGTTATGCCAACGCCTTCCGCAACGGCTTCGACGGGACGACGGGCGGACCGGGCGTGACTCAGTTTCTCGATGCTTCCTTCGACCCGTACTCGCGTTACGAGAAGACTCGCTTCGATTCGGTTTCCTTCGAGGCGATCTATCAGGTTCTCAATCCCGTGACCGATCCGATCGGGCTCGCGCTCTACATCGAACCGGAGATCGGGCCGAGGGAGAAGGAGCTGGAATGGCGGGTGATCTTGCAGAAGAACTTCCTGGAGGATCGCCTCATTGCCGCTATTAATATCATGGGCAAGCATGAGCGCGAGGTGTACGCCGACGGCTCGATCGAAAGAGCTTCGCCGATCGACGTGACCTTCGGCATGTCCTATCTCGTGATGCCGAACTGGATGATCGGCTTCGAGACCCGCGTCCACAACGAATTCACCGGCTACTGGTTCAACAATCCTGAACATTCCGCATTCTTTGCCGGACCCGTCATCCACTACGCGCAAAAGGAATTCTGGTGGACGCTGGCCTGGCGTCACCAACTGCCGATGGTCATCACCTACAACGAGGATCAGGCGTCAGTGGTGAAGCACGGACGCATCTACGGCGACGAGCACGCGCGCGACGAGGTGATGTTCCGCCTCGGCGTGCCGTTCGCTGTGAAATGAAGTTTCGAGGCGGGGCAGCATGAAGTGGACACCACTCCTCGCCGCGCCGGCAGCGATCGTTCTGATCGCGCCGGCTGGCGCCACCGTGTATATGAGTGAACAGCAGGCGATGCAGGCGATCTTTCCCGGCGCATCGTTCTCCCCCGGCGGCAGGGCGGGAGTCTTCCGTGCCTCCTCGGGCGGGATCGTCGTGATCGACCGCGTGCTCGGCAAGCACGAATATATCAAATACGCCGTCGGCATCACCGCCGGCGGCACGGTCAAGCATATCGAAATCCTCGAATACAACGAATCCTATGGCTACGAGGTTCGCGAGGCCTCGTGGCGCTCGCAGTTCATAGGCAAGAGCGCGAGCTCGCCGCTGCAGCTCAATATCGATATCAAGAACATCAGCGGCGCGACGTTGTCGTGCAAGCACATTACCGATGGCGTGAGACGTGTTGTCGGGCAGTACCAGAGTCTGAGGGGGCAGTAGCCATGAGGCGCGCACGACCGCTGCTGGGCACGATCGTGGAGATCGAGGTCGACGGCGTCGCGCAAGCCGACGCTGAACGAGCGATTGCCCGCGCCTTCGAGGCGGTATTGCTGGTTCAGCGTCTGATGAGCTTCCACGATGCAGGTAGCGACATCGGACGCATCAACCGCGCGGCGTTCCGAAAGCCCGTGACAGTCCATCCCTGGACGGCGCGGGTTCTGCGTCACGCGGCAGCGTTTCATGCAGCAAGCAACGGCCTGTTCGACTGCGCGGTCGGCTTCGAGCTGATGCGCCGCGAGTTGCTGCCGTCCAGCGACCTCGACCATGTCTGTGAAGGCGACTTCAGCGCAGTCCGCCTGTCGGAGGATCGGTCCGTGCGTTTGACGGCACCGGTGGCAATCGACCTTGGCGGAATCGCCAAGGGCTACGCGGTGGATCGCGCCGTCGCCTCGCTTCGCGCTGCGGGCGTCCGATGCGCGACTGTCAACGCCGGCGGCGATCTGCGCGTCATGGGCGAGATCGACCAGCCGATCCATGTGCACGTTCCAGGCCGGGGCTTGCTGCAGGCCGGACTGTTGCGCAACGGCGCCATCGCGACCTCCTCCTCCTTCGCCACTGTCGGCCGGAACGGAGCGCTGGAATCGCCGGACTCCACAACCGATAGACGAGCCTATTCGGTCGTCGCACCAAGCTGCATCGTCGCGGACGCTTTGACAAAGATTCTGGTCCAGAGCGCCGAGCCGCAGCATCCCTGCTTCGGTCGCTTCGGCGCGACGGCTTTCATCAGCGGCGGTGATCTCCAGTCGATGGCGGCCTGATCCATGCGCCTCGGCTTTGTTCAAAAGAGCGCTGTCTGGACCGCAACCGCGGTGGTCGCGCTGACCGGCGCCGCCTGGTTCGTTCTGCACGACCTCGTCGACGCCGAGCCCAGTGAATCCGAACGATTGCTATTGATGCTCCACGGCATCTCGGCCTATGCAGTTTTGATCGCAATCGGCTCGCTGCTGCCGTTGCACGTGCGGTCGGGCTGGCACCGGCGCCGCAAGCGATGGACCGGCGGCACCACGCTGGCCATGCTTGCCTTGCTCGCCATGACAGGTCTCGTGCTCTATTACGGGGGCGAACAAACGCGGGAGCCGGCCCGGTGGATCCACATCGCCATCGGGATTGCATGCATGGGGTTGTTTCCTATCCACGCACTACTTGCGGCAACGGTCAGGCGCAGCGCTGACAGCGCGATATCATCTCGGGATGGCGCGGCGGAGAGCGAGAGTCGCGGCGCATCCGCAATCACCGGTCGACGCACCGAAGCGCTTTCGCAGTGAAATTCCAATCGATTTGGAACCCAGCCAGCACTGCACGGCTGTGTAGCCTCGCCCATGAGGTGTTAGGCTAGGCGCCGTCCCATGAAAACGCCACGCGGATAACCACGCTTTCTCTATCCTGTGTGGCGAGTCGCAACGATTCGTCGAGTGGCGGACTCCCTCATGAGATCGACAGGAAGCGCAACGAAAGGGAATCCGAACCCTGTCTCTTTCCCGTCAAACTTGGTTCAGCATTCATTCAAGCGCGAATGCCTATTTTTCCCGGAATAGGTTCCTCGTATCGCCTCTTGGAGTCGGGAGAGTTGTCATGAAACTGAAGAGTGCACTTCTGGCCACCGCGTTTGCCTTTACGGCACTGTCCACGCTACCGGCGCTCGCCCATGATGAGTGGGACAATGGGCACCGCGCATTTCATGACGAGCTCGGCGAAGCTCATGAACGGGCGCACGAGGAAGGGTTTGAGAGCCGTGCCGAGCATCGCGCCTATCACCGCGCGCTCCGCGACTTGCACGGGGGCTATCATGAGGATCGCGGCGACTACAGCTATTATCGGCCGCGCTACAATTATTACTATCCCAATTACCGCAGTTGGGGATGGTAGCCGCGTAGCTTCGAGGCGAGGAGAATGAAATATGCGCGCTAGACTTTTAGCCATCAGCGCGGGCATCGGCCTCGCCCTTGCTGCGACCGAAGCAATGGCTCATCCTAAGCTCACATCCTCTGCTCCACCGTCGGATGGCATAGAGCGCGCCGCGCCCACGACCAAGGAAATCCGCCTGAACTTCTCGGAAGGAGTTATTGCCAAATTTTCAGGCCTGGAGTTGCAGGACGAGAGTGGCAAGTCGATTGCTACAGGTACCCCGGCAGTCGACCTGAAGGACAAGAAGCAGCTTGTGGTGCCTCTCGATGCGCCGTTGCCGGCCGGCAAGTACCGGGTGATATGGCAGCGGTCTCTGAGGACACCCACCACGTCAAGGGCGAATACACCTTCACTGTCGGCAACTAGTCGTGGAGCTATGGCTTGTCCTCGTCCGCTTCGTGCATTACGCGACGTCCCTCGTCCTATTTGGCTTAGTGCTGTTTCCTTTCTACGCCTATCCGCGAGCGGCAAGTCGCGGCGGTGGCAGCCGCGGGCTGGCAATCTCGCTGTCGGTTTCAGTTCTCATCCTTGCCAGCGGCGCGAAAGACAATGCACATTTGCTGCAGCACAGGAGTTGAGAGAGCGCCGCCTTCTGCGATGCGTCGGGATGCTTCATCAGGTCCATAAGCTACGCGGAGGGTGGCAGTGCACTCAATTGACGGTTGGAAGGTCGCAACTGCTGCAACACCCCGCCGAGCCGGCCGAGTCGGTGGTTTGCAGGCGCGCTGCTAACCGACATGAGCGCGACGGCACTGGCCGCGGCCTGAGCCGGCCCGCGATCTTTCCACCAAACACAAATGGCCCGCGTCGCGCGGGCCATTTTCGTATCGGATCCGGTCAATCCGAATTTGGTTGCGGGGATAGGATTTGAACCTATGACCTTCAGGTTATGAGTATGAATTTCACAGTTTTCTGGACTTATCCCAAGACCTCTCACTTTACCTAAGCAACTCAGAATATTAGTGAACTTTAGCATCGCGATTTCCCGAGATATCCTGCCATTCCTGTTGCGGTGGCGACTCGGTGGCGATTCTGGAGGTCAATGTGCCGGTACTGAAGCTGACGCGGAGAACGATCGACGCAATCGAACCCGTCGACAAGCAGACCATCTTTTACGACAGCGAACTGACCGGTTTTTGCCTCAAGGTCCTTCCCTCCGGCGTCCAGAGGTGGTGCGTCGAATACCGTAGCGGCGCCGGCGGGCGGAGCGTCGGCAAGACGCGGATGGTCCTTGGGTCAGCCTCGAGCATGACGCCCGACCAAGCGCGCGCTACGGCCAAATCAATCCTCGCCGCTGTGGCCCTCGGACAGGATCCCGCCCGCAAGCGCTCGACCGAACGTGCCATGCCAACCTTTGCAGATTTTGGCGAGCGCTATCTGCGCGAAGAGGCCGAGACAAAACTGAAGCCACGGACGGTCGTCAACTACCGCATCTACCTCCGTAAGCACGCCGCCCCCCTCCTCGGCACCCGCAAGCTCGATGCGCTCGATAGTTCCGACATCTCGAAGATGCACCGGAAGATCGGCAAGGAGACGCCGATGACCGCAAATCGGGTCGTGGAGTTCATCGGGTCCGTCTTCCGGTACGCTGCCGTCTGCGGCCTCGTTCCCAAAGGGCACAACCCCGCGAGTCATGTCCAAGCATTCCGCGAGCAGCGCCGCGAACGGTTCCTGAGCTCAACGGAACTCGGCCGCCTGGGAGACGCCATTCGTGAAGCGGAGACGGTGGGCGTTCCGTGGGCTCTTGATAAAGACCAACCCAACGCGAAGCACATCCCGAAAAATGGCCGCACGAAACTCGGGCCTCATGTCGCTGCCGCCCTGCGCCTTCTGATTCTTACCGGCGCTCGGCTTCGGGAAATTCTCGAACTCAAATGGGAATATGTTGACCTCCAGCGCGGCCTGCTCTTGCTGCCTGATAGCAAAACGGGTCAAAAGGCCATTATTCTAAACGCACCGGCTCTCGACATCCTTAGCAAGATCCCCAAGATCGATTGCTACGTGATCTCGAGCGATATCAAGGGGCAGCCTCGGCACGACCTGAATAAGCCTTGGAAGCTAGTGAGCAGGCGATCCGGCCTGGAAGGCGTAAGAATCCACGACCTGAGACATACCCACGCCAGCTATGGCGCAGGCGCGGGCTTTGGGCTGCCCATTATCGGCAAGCTGCTTGGACATTCTCAGCCGGCGACCACCGCACGTTATGCGCATCTGGACAATGATCCATTGCGTCGTGCATCCGAACAAATCGCAAAAGCACTAGCGGCAGCGATGGGCGAATGAATATAAGTGCTGGCGCGTTCACACATAACGGGAACAACGAGTTGCTTGAGATGGACGGATCCGACTTTGACATTGAACAGCCACCGTTTGCCCAATTGGATGAGGCGCTTTGGTGGATTGAGTTTCGGCACATCGGAGAATCCGCAAGAGACGGCTGGTGGTCGACGTTTGAAAGCAAAGACCGGCTTGAGGCCGCTCTACTTGCCAACGAACTCCGAGCTTACGGATCAATTGATGCCTCGCCGGTGCAGCAAATCGAACGCTGGACATGGACCGAATTTGATTTCGTTGCTGTGGATCGAGCCGGTAGGGAAATCCAGACAAAAGCGGGAGGCCCCATTCACAGATTCATTGTCCGCTCCCTGAAGGCTTACCGCGCGGCAGCTCTTAAAGATCTAAGCCAGCCGACAAAAGAGCTCGTGCCCGGGATCAGTGGCGAAGAAACCGGCTTCCACAGGGTGATGGACCAAATTGTCTTTCTCGAAAGCGACGTTCGGCGCGCCTTTCCTGCGGGACTGGCCCCAGCGAAGGAATATCCGCCGCTCGACAAGAAATACCCTACCTTCCTCAAGGAGATCGAAGACGGGAAATATCTATATAGCCCCGAGCCTGTCGGTTTCGACCACGTGTTCGGTTTGCTCATCGATTATCTGAAACGGACAAGGCAACTCAATTCTGCGGACAATTCCGTCCGGAAGGGGCTGCAACGCCATTACAAGGAGTTCAGCAAGCACGGACAATAAGACAAAGCGAGACATGTCCGCAGTTGTCTGAACAGCTCTCTGCTTTCCTCCTGTAGGAAGCAAATGCCGGGATTGATCCGGAGTTTGCAATTGGGGAAAGCAATTGAACGTCGAGACTCGATACGAACAATCGCGATGGCTTACTAGAAAAGAAGCTGCTGCATACCTCCGGCTTGGAGAGAGCACACTCGCGAAGCTCTTTGTCACGGGCGATGGACCTCCTGCAATCAAGGTAGGACGTTCCGTCAGGTATGAAACGGGCGACCTCGACGCCTGGATGAGCTCTCGTCGGCGACGCTCAACGTCCGACAGCGGCTCCGCCAAGTGAGGCCGGTCCGTGGATGCACGAGCTTTCACCCGCGAAAAGATGCAGTGGCTCAATGCCATCAGTCTTGAATGCGAAGTCAACTCCACAGCGTTTCGGGTCGCTTATCTCATCGCCGATCATCAGAATTCGGTAGCCGGATTCGCTTGGCCATCCCTCGCCCGGCTCGCCGGAAAAGTCTGCCTATCGAACAAATCCATTCAGAGAGCAGTCGGGCAGCTGGAAAGATTGGGATGGCTCGAGGTGGAGCGAAGAAGGGAGCGTTCTAACCGATATCGCTTGAGTTGGCCGCCAGGACGAACCCCGGCGCCCAGGCAGACCGAAAGCAATGAAGCAGACAAAACTGTCCTCGTGGAGAGACAAGAACGTCTCACCAGAGGGGACAAAACTGTCCGCCAATCCTACTTAAATAAACACCTTAGAACCTTCTCAAGTCGGCTTGGCGGAGGAAGGCAAGGAACGCGGTTCACCGATCAAGGCAAATTCGAAGCGGAGATCATTGGACGGTTTGGACCGGGCATGATCGACTTGCTCGAAAAGCTGAACGAGATCGACCCCCGCTGCGTCGAACAGCTTTGCAGGCGTGCGAAAGATGGAACCTTGTCACGCGTCGACATTGCCGCTGCTGAGCTGATCGTGGCGCAGAATTAGGAGAACAGAAGAATGACGGAATTTGACGAGATATTGTCGAAAGCGCTCGAGGCGGCGAGATATTACCATCCGCGTTTGAGCGCCGAGATCTATGTCTTTCCAAAGCCAGTCGACGCGGCGCGGCCGCCCGAACCGGCCGCATCGCAACTTCGCGAAAGGCGCTGCCGCATAGCTATGACATGGGTGGAGAGATTATTGACGAACGGCGAGTTCGACAGAGGTGGAATCACGATCAGCCAGTTGCGGTGCCGGATTTTTCTTAGCGAACGCATCTTAGTTCCGCGCGAGATCATTCTTGCGATCGCAGTGTACAAATGCGTTGAGATATTCGTCGGCGGACATGATGTCTGGCTCGGGAAGCTCTGGGATGGGCCGGTACCCGTTTAGTTGTCTGTCGTGCTGCGCCAGAGTTTTGAACGAAGCCCACGCAATTCGCTGAAGACAGACCAAAAAACTTGGCCGCTAACTTACCTCTCTGCTCCTAGCCACAGCCGCGGACCGCTTGACCAAGGTCTACTTTCAGCGCAACCCGGACATCGTTCATGAATGGGTCCTTCCCGGTCTCCTCCCCCATACGGCCCAAACGCGCCCCAAGAACTCTCCAGCGGCAAAGTCCCGAAACTGGGTTGACACGGTTGACAAGTTGACAGGTTGGAGCCGCAATAGCGAAGCCTGATCAGTCTCCCGTGACCCTAAGTACGCGGCCATCGCCGAACGCGTTTCGCCCGAGCTGCCATTACCGCGCGGTGGACTCGGGCACGGTGTGATCGAGGGATGTGACCGAAACGATCGCCTTGAACTCTTCGAGTATCTCTGGGTGATTTTGATCAAGGTAGCGCTCGACTTTCCGGTTGGCGATCAATTTCGATATGTAACCCGAGACAATCACCAGATGCAGCACATCCTCGCCATAGGATGCTTCGACAGCCTTGAAGTCCTGCTGAAGCGTACTCATCTCGCGTTCCATGCGCGCCAATTGCTCAGGCGTCATGCCATCGATCCGTTTTGCCCTCTCGGGCTTCGCCAGATCAGCCTGCTTCGTCGCCGCGAGAAGCGCCCGCGCATAGCCGACGGTGAAGTTCGAGGCCGACAACATTAATTCCGCGACTTCGACCTGGCGCATTGGACCCATCTTTCGCATTACATCGAACGTCACCGTGCTGACCATCTTGTCCTTCAGCATCTCGATGACTTCCGGGCCTATGCCATCCAGCATGGCCCGCCGCCGTTTGATGTGGCCGATGTTGACGTCGAGGGCCTTCGCTAGCTTCTCTTCCGAAACGCCTCGCGCAAGCGCCCGCACGATCATGAAGTATTCCTGGATCGTTGCGAGGTGATTGATGCGCTTGTTATAGGTGAAGGTCTCATCGTCATGCGACAGAATGCAGCGCGCGCTGGTTTCGTCGCGATCCAGCAGTGCCGCGCGGCGCCAGTGACCATCGAGCAGGAGATATTTCCCGTTCTCGTCAGGGTGCTTCGACAGGACCAGCGGCTCGATCAATCCGACTTCGGCAATCGACTGGGCCACACGCTTGTACCGGACAAGCCTTTTGGTCTCGTCCGATATTTGTTTGAGCGGCAGGATCGAATCAAAAGGAACGACAATGATATTTTGCTCAAAAGCTATCCGGACATCGGCCGTGTTCATTGCTGTCCTCCCGCGCCGTGGAGTCGCTCGGCAATGGGCCTCGGCAGTGTATGCAACTCCTCCGCCTGCAGCAGTTTGACGAACGAGACCTCCGCCATCAGCACCCGCAGGGCGTTAACGGTGAAGAGCAGGCGGCTTTGGGCGAGGCCAGCCTTTTTCACAAGTAGTTTCTGCCGATCAGCCTCTTTCTTGTAGGCGCGCACAAGGGCGCCGGATGTTACGCGCTTTGACTGTTGCCGCGGCCCTGTCGGGGTCTTTGCCTTCCCCAGCAGGTTACGTTGTTCAATGATCTTGCGGATCGCGAGGACCTGATTGCCGGGAATCGCATTGGCTTCATAGGCTTCCGCAAGCGCCCTCTGGACATCACCGTCCCTGGCCTTCGCAATCTCCATGGCAATGCTGTGCGGAATGAGCCCCCTTTCGACCGCGGCCAATAGCCGTTGCTCTCCGTTATTGAGGAGCGAGCAGATTGCATAGATATACTCGGTGCTGAAGTCGATTTTGGCCGCGATCTGCCCAATCGAATAGCCTCGCTTCTTGAGGCTGCCGATCTCGGCGACCAGCTCCAGGGGAGAATGATGTCGCCGCGCGAGGTTCTCGACGAGGCTCATCACGAAGCAATCCTCTTCGGAGGCTTCAATAACAATCGCGGGGATTTCCGCCTGACCAAGCGCTATGAAGGCTTCCAGCCGGCCCTGACCACAGACGAGATCAAATCCGTGGCCATTGCGGCGGCTAACCGTAATCGGCTTCTTGAGGCCAAGATGGGCGATGCTTGTTACAAGTTCGTTGAAGATCCGCTTGTTGCGTGAGCGCGGGTTGATGACCCTGATGTCCGTTACAGGAACTTTGACAATTTCCGGTGCCGTTTCGTCGTTCATGCGGCAACTCCCAGTCCCTTGCGCGCGCTTAGTCCAAAGAATGCATCGAGATCGTCGAAGCGATAGGCATCCAGGTAGATACCATTCTCTTCCGCGAGTCTCAGTCGGTCGGTCGACATGTCGATGCTGGGCAGGAGATAGTAGTCGAGTATCTCCTTGTTCTCTGCAGCCATGCGGATCGCGATCGTGATATCGGGGCGCAGGCCGGTGTCGAGTCTGAGCTTCCAGCGAAGAAAGCCAGCCGGCGTGTGCAGGCAGCGGGCAATGATGATCGAGGCGGTAAACTCGCCGTTGATCCTCAAAATGTCAGTTAGCTCGTCAAACTCGACCGTTCCTCCAGCTTCGCGTATCCCCGCCATCGCTTTATCAAGCAACTCCGGAAACATCGTCCGGAGTGCGCGGTTGGTTTCGATATACTGGTAATCGCGCCCCGGATCGTATCCGACGAGTTGGTATGCCCGGATAAGGCTGCCAAATCGGGTTCGATACACAGAGCTTGAGGGCATCTCATCCATCTCGTCGATGACCAGCCCGGAAAGGTGTCCTTTCTGCTTCAGAAGGGTTGTTAGCCGCTCAAGCATTTCGGCGTTCGTCAGCCGCTTGCTGCGTTCCTCGATAATGCGCCTGGCGGCAAGGAAGAAGTCGCTGTCGATGACAGCGTTGAAGGCGTGATCGGCGCGTATCCACATACCCGGCGGATTGATCACACGCGTCTGCTTCAGTTTGAAGGAAACGCGATTGTAGACGTTGTTGCCGACATATTTTTCGTTGGTGAGGATCTGATGGATTGTCCCGCGGGTCCACGGCCGACCAAACTCGTTCGGAATGCCCTCAAGGTTTAGCATGGCGGCAATCTCGGCTTCCGATTTGAGCTGGAGGACGAAGCATCTGTAGATGCGCCGCACCAGCTCGACCTCCTGCGGCGGTCCCGGCTTCAGGATGACCCGGTCGGTTTGCAGGCTCTTGTACTCGCCGCGACCAAGATCGGCCTTCGGCGTCCGATGTTCGTCGATCAGTTGCCGCCTGAGACCATATCCGGGCGTGCCGCCCTGCCGGAAACCGAGAGCGATCAGCCGGCACTGCCCGGCAAAGACCTTTGCGGATAGTTCCCGGCTATACTCGCCGGCCATCGCCCGCTTCATGCTCTTTATTATGGTAGATGACAGGCTGCCGTCGTTTTCGAACTGCTCGGCGCAATACTGGACCCGGATGCCTGCTTCCTTGCAGGTGTATTCGTAGTAGGCACTCTCATCGGCGTCCGGAAACCGCCCCCAGCGGCTCACGTCATAGACCAGCACGACGCTGAAGTCAGTCCGGCGGTTTCGAACATCGTCGATGAGCTGTTTCAGGGCATCGCGGCCCTCGATGCGCAGTCCGCTGCGCCCCTCGTCAGCATAGGTGCGGACAATCGTGAGGTTGTGCCGCGCCGCGTAGGCTGCGATCGCATCTTTCTGGTTCTCCGTCGAATATTTCTGGTGGTCGGTGGACATGCGCACATATTGCGCCGCTCGTGCCGCGCCTTTCGCTGGCTCTTCGGCAGTTGCTTGTCTTGCGCGTCGCACGGAAAGCTACTCGGTCATTGATCAACCTGAATTCAGGTCGAGCCTCGGATAGTTCAGCGTACCCAAGGGAGAGCTGGAATGTCGCTTCCGAAAAAGGACCGAAAGATTCAGTCCGTTTCAGGACACTCTCATCCTGATGGAGCGACAGACCTCGGAAGCGCCGAGTTCGCACGCGAGATTGCAGAGGCTCTTCACAAGGAGTTTGGTGAGACCCACGCTGCCATCAAGACCGTCGTCGCCCTGACAAAAGCCAACGAGCGCGCTGTAAAGAACTGGTTCTCGGCCAAGAATGGGCCAACGGGTCGACACCTGGTTGATCTTGTACGCATCTCCGATGAAGTCCTGGAAGCGGTATTGCGCATGTCCGGCAGGAGTGACTTAATTCTCGCCAAAAAGCTCGGTGATTCCAAACAGACGCTGATCAAGATGCTCAACCTTATCGGCGAACTCCAAGGCTAGTTTGGCCCTATAAACCCCGGGAAAGCGATACTGCTGCAGGGGGCCACGCGATATTGCAGAACATTCCCAAACAGACCGATTCCACAACCGACGAAGTCCGCTAGCCGGACTTCGGTTCTTCGGGCGTTAAATTTTGAAACTCGTGAATGCGATTACACGATTTCACGTGCACCGAGGCACTACTTTGGCTGTCACACTCGGCGGCTTCAGCAGGCAGGCTCTTAAGCTCCGCAAATTTCGCCGCCATCGTCGGATTGCCCCGGGTCAGCTTTTTGATCGTCACGTCCTGCGCCTTGTCGCTCGCAAGGCGGACGTTCCGATCGGCGCCTATCAACGTATCCTTGGTCTTCTGAAGGTAATCGATGGACCTATCGATCTCAGCGATCGCCGTCTGGAAGTGCCTAGAAGCGAGATCGTAGTTCTTCGAGAAGGCAGTCTTGAACGTTTCGAGCTGGCTCTCAAACTGCATGATGTCGATATTCTGAGCTCTCACGAGCCCAAGCAACGGCTCACGTCGCTGGGGATCGAAACCGACAAGCAGGCATGGACGTGCGCGCGTATGATGCACTTTGGTGGAGGGAGAGAAACTGAAGAAAAACTTGCTCGACTGCTGCGGCTCAGATGCTCTCGCTTAGCGCCAGGAACGGGATTCATGCTTCTCCGCTGTCACGGCTTTCTCAGTTTGACTTGGGGAGCACGGTACCAGAATACGCATCATCAAAAAGGACCTCAGACCATTGTTTACGTCGGGGTGATTGGGGTTTCTCTCCCCAGCATTGAAGCGTTACGATTTACAATAGCGCGCGACGGGCCGCACTCAGTTAACCGAAGCCTCCCATCGCGGCTCCAAAGCCCCTAGTGCATCGGCAGAAAAACAAGAGCGTCCGCGGAGCCCCGTATGGCAAATTGACGACCGTTCTTCCGTTAGCGGGAAATCGAGGTCCAAGGCGCCAGCGAGTGGTCAGCAGCCACACCAAGCGCGATCCCAAACTCATAGGCGCGCGGTCCCGGCACGTTTAAGACCCGAAAGATCGTCTGGCCGGCGCTGGGCAAACGTTCCTCTCACCAACTAGTGCTTCTGGGTGCACGTGAACGCCGCGTCGAGCTCCTCGTCAAACTACTGTATATTCGGCAACACATCCGCCAGCGCCGTCGTGGACCACACTCTTGCAGTAGACGGCCAGATATTGCTTCGCTGGAACCTGAAGAATGTTCAAGCCTGGCTGCAATTGTGGGGAGTCCTTCAATGTATTGGTGCCTATATCGTACAGCCCCAACACGACCGCACCACCGCATTGATTGGTCACACTCAGTCGCAGTGTAGCCGCACTATTTGAATTGTTGGTGTAAATAGGGGAAAATTCATTGCATCTTATACTCTGGGCCGTCATTTCGACGCTCCTCTCGGTCTTCTGCGAGATTCAATAGTGGCAATTGCTCCGGTTTCAGACCGCAGCGCTTACTTCCTAGTAAAAGTCAATGTTGTGTTGCTGTTACTTGGCACGATCTTGTACCGCTGCAACCTTCCAGTTCCGTAATGAATGTGATCACTTGGATTGGCGTCAGTTCCGACATCCCAAGTCGGTTCGACTGGTACGCCTGGCGAATCCTCTTGTTCAAGCTCGAGATTGTTCATCGCAACGTCGACGAGATCATTTTTGTTTTTGAACTCGTAAGCCTCGACTACGGCAACCGGATATGTCAGTGGCAGTATGTTAGGCGCAAGCAGCGTTGCAACGGTGCTGCCGTCAAGCAAGAAGCTTGATCGATAAGACATCCCGTCCCACTCAATTACACCCGTCAGAACTTTATTTGCAGCGACTTTAGTCGCTTTCGTCCAAGCCGGTGCCTCCGGGCCCGTAAATCTCCTTTCGTCGTTTAGTCCGGGCATCATGTCGATAGATGGCGTATATGTAGATGGTACGTACCAACTACGAATGGCCCAGCCGTCGGGTGATGACCATTGCAATACCGGCTGCAGGATGCCAGGAGGGAAACTCTGCTGAGGGTTTGGTAAGCTTTCAAGCCCGTTAAAGATGAAAAGGATTTGGCCTCTATCGTGAGCTGGTGCGGCTGGCACTTTGTAAGTTGCAGCGTAGCGAGTGAAGCGGCTTCGGCCATTGTACTTCCAAGCTGCTGTCCCGATCCACCCTCCCCGAGGACACGTCATTACGATAGTGAGTTTATCGTATTTGTATTTCGGATCGCTAGGATTGTGCGGAGCGTTGCGCCATAAAGTCGTGACCTTGTGGCGCCGCGAAGGCCGGGCTTGGACTCCCACCACGACATCAATCTCGATCCCGGAATCCATCGGGTTGCCCGGCAGGTGTTTGTCAAACAGCGCAATTCTCACGGCCGTGTCGAGGTGGTCCAGCATATTGCGAGCTCGCGCACTCGGATTATCCGGATCAGGCCCTGGTAGATTTGGATCGACGGGGAGCTTAGTAAGTGCCTCCCGCGCCTCAGCGACGGACGATTCCCAGTTCTGGTAAAGGTCCGGATTACCCCAATTGGACTGATCGGTGGGATCGCTTGCCGCAAATTTTTGGTAGTATCCCCATAGCAGACTGTCTCTAGTGAAACCTGCGGCTTTGATATTCCTAACGCTCGAAACTACTGTGGCCGCAGAAAAAAACTTCGATGAAAAGTTGGTTGGATAGTCCTTGTAGAGAGCACCCAAGATCTGCGGTGAAAATTTTCCTGCATCCTTCTCGGTCGCTGTGGCAACTTCGCCTAAATCTTTCGTCGGCGTCTTTGTCATACCCGCCTCCCTTATGAATGTTTTGCGAACACGAAACCGCTTTTCTGCACTGGCAAAGTCCAACAAAAGCAACTGCCCGCTCGCCGCCCTCGTTGTAAGTTGACGACCGTGGAGCGGGTCCTAGCATCGCATCTATCCTAGCGGTTGTGCTGGGAGATGCAATCTCGGCAGATGCCGCGCGATCATGGGAATCTCGGCGTTCGTGCTCCCTTCGCGAGTCAACTCGCTAGCTGGATTGATTCAAAACACGCGACAGCACCCGAGAAACCTCACGTTTCGTTCCGAAGGCCCCGACACGCGCCGCAATTTGCTCGGCTTTGTTTCGGTCCGCCGCAAAATCCATACCCAGTGCGCCATTCAAAGCGCTCTTGATGAGCAGCGCTTCCAACTCTAAAGGTTGGTACCCATTTTGCTGAGCACTCTGCTCACAACGGCAAACCATCTCTATTGCTAAGTTGCGTTGGGTTGGCGATGCTGCCTTACAGAGCGCAAGTCCTAGCTCTGCGCGCAGTGCAGCCGACCGGTGCCCAAGCAGTTCGGCCTCGTCACGGGCCATTTCAAACGCCTTTCGCGCTTCTGTCACGCGTCCCAGTCGCAGGAGCGCAAGCCCGTGCTGATTGGCAAGCACGGGAATGAAAAGATGCACTTCATGCTGATGGGCGAGCTTGAGGGACTGTGCCAGCGCCGCTTCCGCCGCCTGGGGCTCATTTCTTGAGAGTAGAAGCACTCCGCGGCTAAATCCCCCTGCTATCGCCGCAGCGGGGCCCTCATTCTGAGCCGCAATCGCATCTGCTCGTGCTTGCGCCGCGGCAGCGCCTTCTTCGTCCCCAAGTGCCACTTTACTGACGCAGATCATCATACAGCTAAGCAGCGCAGCTTGTGCTGCTCCGCCGCCGGGTGGCGGTGAAGCACCTTCAAAATAAAAACGCTGGTAAGCTCTCTCCAGAACCTCTACGGCCTCTACATAGTGACCAGCGATAAACCGCGCCTGCCCCAACCCATATTCCGCATAGGCCAACCATCCAGGCTCGCCGCTCTGGCCCGCTTCGCGCACTGCAGCCTCGCCCGCGTCGAGCGCTTCGGCCGGCGCACCGTAGAAGTTCAATGCCGCCGCACGCATAGCCAAGGCAGGAATTCGTCGTCTATTGTCGTCGGAGGCGAGTGCGCGCGCCTCGGCCTCTCTTGCCAAGTCGAGCCAACGGCTCACCTTTCCTAGATTTCCGTAAGCCATTCGCGCCTCAATCCTGAGATCAATCGCGGTTGCCTCACGTTGCGGTGACGGCGGCAGCTTGTCGACCGAGGCTATTGCCAGTTCGAAATGCTTCTTCGCGTCCGAAAACGCAGATTGGCCAAAGCAGCGACGCGCGATCGTCGCCGCCAAATCGGCTGCACGCGCCCATTCCTTGGCTTGGACAGCATGGTGCACCATTATGGCTGCCAGCTCGTGCGGGTTCAGAGCAGTAGCCGCCTCGGCCTCGAGCTCGGTCAGAACACGCTTGTGTAGTTTCACCCTATCGGATTCCAGGGTGGCATCGTATGCAACCTGGCGAACGCATTCGTGGGGGAACGAGTTTTGCCCATCTCGAGTCTGCGGGACGCACACCAACATACCCGCTGCCAGTAGTGCGGTATGGATCTGACGAAAGACCGCCTCTTCCAAACCTGCGATCACCCGGAGTAAACGGCTTGGCACCTGAGGACCGATCGAGGCGGCTACTTGCAAGACTCGCTTCTCGCGTGGCGCCAGTCGATCGATACGGCTCGCGATCACACCTTGAACTGTCAAAGGAACGCCGAGATCTGTCTCTTCTAACGCTGGCTCAAATTCACCCCACGCTCCCCTTAATCGACCGGCCTCTACCAACCCACGACAAACTTCCTCTACAAACAACGGCATCGCACCCGTGTGCTCTAGAATTCGTTCCTTTAAAAGCCGAAGGCGAGGCGATGGACCAAGCAACTGATGAAGCATTGCAAGGCCTTCATCAGGCGCTAGTGGGGCTAAGACCAGTCTGGCATCCGGCTCACACCAAGAGGGCAGCTCATCTGTTCGAGCAGTGATTAAGACGAAAAGCGGAAGACGCTTGGCCAACGACACTATTGCGTCAAGGGCAGGGGCGCTTGCCTCATCAGCCCATTGCACATCCTCAATGAGGAGCAATGTCGGCTGCCCACCAACCCGACGCGCCACGACCGAACAAGCCATATCGATGATGGCACGAGTTCGCGCCCGGGGAGCTAGCTTTGTCCACACTGGAAGGTTTTCTGCAACTACTCCATCGAGAAGAATGCGCAGCGCAGCCGATTGTACATCTGGCAGGTCAGCTTTGACCGCTGCCTGATCAGCCTCACTAAGCCCCGAAATAGATTTGGCCAGGACGTCCTTGAGAAGGGAAAACGGCGAATCTCCAATTATGGGGCTACATTCCGCCTCCACGGAGTGCCAGCCGCGCTGGCGCAGCACGTGCACAGCCTCCCGCACCAAGCGCGACTTGCCCACGCCTGGCTCTCCCGAAACAAGCGCAACGCGGCCGAGGCCATTCGCAGCCGCTTCGCCTAGGGCAAGCAAGTCTGATAATTCTGCCTCACGACCGACGAATGCTGCAGTACCTCGCCCTAGTGTCACTTGCCATTTCGATAGCTCACCAACACCCGCTATGGGATGAACGATCGCCGGCCGGGCGAAGCCCTTTAAAACGTGCATTTCCGGCGCTTCGAAATGGATATAACCTCGAGCCAGCATCCAACACGCTTCGGACGCGAGCGCCTGGCCGGGCTCCGCCACTGCTTGCAAGCGCTCAGCCATAATCAATGGAGGGCCGTCAAAATCGTACATCTGGGTGTAGTCGAGCTTCCGAGGCCCGGCCACGACCAAGCCTGAGTGCACGCCAACCCGCACGCGAATGCTACCATCCGCAAGCGCTTCAATCCGGCGCAGAAGGTCGAGCGCAGCGAGGCAAGCCATGACCGCGTGCATGTCGTTGGCGACCGGCGCGCCGAACACCGCGAATATGCCATCACCCATTTCTCGATGGATAATGCCACCGTACTGATGCACAGCCGATCGCATCTGATCCATTGCTGGGGCTAGCCGCGCGATCGACTCTTCTAAATCAAGGCCTGTCACCAGATCCGACGAGCCGTGCAGGTCGGCTCGCAAGATGGAGACATATTTCCGCTCGGTCGCTAGATTCCGCAAATGGTTCCGGCGACTTATCGGGGACGAAGCTGTTGGTTTTCCATCTCTAGCCGAAGCACGCCCGGCCACCCTGTCCCACCGGACGTTCGTGCTATTCTGCCCAACGATCGAGGTGCTCGCGATAAATCCAGCGTTCGAGGGCCTGGACGCCGCACCAGCGCTTATGCCTGGATCAATCGAGCGGTAATGCCGGCGTGCCACTGGCGTTGCCCCCTTCACTCGGGACCAAACGCGACCGAGCGGAGCTCAATTTCAGGTAAATTAGTCCCCAGATTACCCTTAGGAGTCAAGGCGCAACCGGCCATGTCCGCGCCTCTATAAGCGGCAGCCACACAACCAGTTTACCCATTACTCAACCTTGACAAGAATGCAGTCGAGAAAGTCGCACGTCAATTCCGCCGGCGGCGGCCGTCGTTTGATCCTCTCGACTTCTACAGCTTCGCTCAGCCGTTCTGTAGTTCGATCACTTCAGAGAGCAGATCTGCTGTGACGCGCAAGCTATCTCGTACTTTGGCGAGCCTCTCGTCACAGAACGGCTGGCCGATGCGATAGCCTCAAGACCAAGTCGAGCACCCTATCCGAATTGAGCATTCCGCGTTGAGCTTCTCTCTACCGTTCAACCGCGAATAATCTGACGCTGTTAGTAATGCCCTTTAGGGAATGATGACCTTCGTCATGGAACCGAATGTTTGATCCTGCCACCAGATCACGCACCGTATTCGAGACCAAAACCTGTCCGGGCTTCGCCATCGTCGCAACGCGCGATGCGATGTGCACGGCGATTCCGCTGACATCGTCATCGGCAACTTCAATCTCGCCGGTGTGAAGGCCTGCCCTCACCTGCAACCCTAGCGGTTCGACGCTTTCATTTATGGCAAGAGCGCACCGGATCGATCGAGCCGGACCGTCGAAAGTTGCTAAGAACCCATCACCCAATGTCCTCACTTCACGGCCGCGATGCCGCAACAGTTCTCGTCGCACGATGGCATTGTGGTGATCCAGCAGGTCGTGCCATGCGCGGTCGCCGATCGTCTCCGCACGTTTGGTTGAGTTCACAATATCGGTAAACAGAACAGTGGCGAGGACGCGGTCAGCTTCGACTGCCGATCGCGACCCAGTCAAAAACTCCTCAACCTCATCTAGCACGCAATCTGTGTCACCGGTCCACAACAAGTGGTCATTACCCTGTAGTTCGACGTATTTCGCATTCGGAATTTTCTCCGCCATGAATCGCCCGGCCTCAACGTTGACCCGAACGTCGCCTTGGCGATGAAGGATGAGCGTCGGCACTCGAATGGACGGGAGAATGGGACGGACATCGATTTCGCTATTCATTCGCATAAGCGCCACAACAGCAGACGGACTTGCGCCGAGCCGCTCAAAACGTGCCCAGGACTGTCGAAAATTCTCGTCGGCCGCCACGCTTGGAGCAAACAAAGCAAGGCTCTCACCAGTCCCCCACGCTTTCTCCATGCGCTCGAGTGCACCTTCGATCCTATCCGGTGGCAGCACCCACGATCGGAAGTGCCCGTACGCTCCATAAAGCGCCAGAGCTCGCGTGCGCTCTGGATAGGTGGCCGCAAACAACACGGACATCGCGCCCCCTTCCGAGATGCCGAATAGCGCGGCCTGTCGCGAGCCGACGGAATCCATGACGGCCCGAACGTCATCCATACGTTCCTCGAGCGTCGGCACGCCGACAGTCCGGTCAGAGAGACCAGTGCCGCGCTTGTCAAACATGATCAGCCGGGAGAAGGCAGCTAGGCGCGTCCAAACCCGGGCACGGTGAGGCTCGTCCCAGGCCACGTCTAAGTTCGAGATGAAGCCAGGCACAAACACAAGGTCGAAAGGCCCATCCCCGACAACCTGGTAGGCGATCTTAATATCACCGCTCTTTGCGTACCGCGTCTTCGGAACCATCGCACATCACTGCACGTAAAATGGCGTGATTGGGGGGTATCAGTTGAGTTGATGCTTCCAGCGAGCAGGTCTTTAGGAATGGTAACAGCTTGCCGTGCTGTGCGGAAGCTAAAAAGACCATCGCGACCGACAAGAAAGCGCAGCGTGCTTGGGGCAATGGCGCTGCCGCGGCACGCAAGAACCGGCGGACACGCCGCTGCAGTTTGATGGCGATTTCCCCGGTGGCTCGCGTGCCGGCCGCGCACGACGGACATCAACGCTGTGCTTCACATTTGAAGTGACGGCGCGACCTTCGCGTATGCGTTCTTATGGAATGATTCAGGAAACTTCCGCTTCGATGCACTCAGCGGACCTCCACATTCGACGACCGCTTTGGTTGGGCCAGGAACGGACATCCATGAGGGCGAATAGCCCTTTAGGCCGTGCTGTTGAGATGACCAGTCGTCGGTCGTGTTCCGCGAGTTACCGCCGATAACGGACGTCACGATAGTCCTCAGCGTTGTTCGGCTAGGAGCCTTCAGAAGTCTTCGCGTGCAAGACCGGTTGATCTTCTCCGAGGAACCGCTGCACAACTCTTTCGTGGTGCTGGTCTTCTGAATAGCATAGGAACACGATCATGGATCGCGACCATGTCAAGGGCGCTGCCGACAAGGCCAAACGCGCCATCAAAGAAGGTGCTGGTAAACTCAGTGGCGACAAGGACATGGAAACCGAAGGCAAGATCGATAAGGCCAAGGGATCCGCCCACAACGCCGCTGGAGATGTGAAGGATGCAGCGCGGGACGCCGCTGACGCACTCAAAAAATGATCACAACAAAAAAGAAGACCTAAGCGCCTTGCTACTTTGCGGTCTGGCTGGGTGTTAGCAAGATGCTTTAACTCCTAGACAACCTTTCCGCTACGCCCGTTTGGGTGCAGCGGCATTCCAACGGAAAAGACTGCGCCAGCTGAGACGGCGGCTGAGCTCACCGGCCTGTTGATCGCGAAAACAAGCGCGGCTCGGAAAAGCGGCCCGTCCTCGCTTCGGACATAGGTGAAAACAAGCCGCTCCACTTTCAAATTAGGCCACCGGGGTCGGAAACAAGCCAGGGCGCCGCCCTCGTGTAGGAACAGGGCGTGAAATACGAACCCTTAGTGAGTAGGACTCGTTGGCTCGCCGTACGGTTACGGGCAGACGCCGGAGGAGCGACCGGCAATCGTCGGCTTAGGCCGTTCAGAAGTCTTGACGTGCAAGACCGGCGGTTCTGCGCTGGTGTCAGGTCCTACTACTTCTTCTTTGCAGGTCCGAAATCCGGCTGCCAAGCGGCTTCCTTGCGGCTCGGCGCCGCAGCGATCACCTGCGCCTTTTGCTTCTTCGGCTTCTTGGCTTCGCGATTGCCGCGTTGCTGGCCCTTCGCCATGTCGCTCTCCTTTGGTGGTTTGAGTTCGTCGAGTTCGTTCGACTGCAGCACCCGTCCGCGCGGAGTGCAAACCCTGACGTCCATGTAGCCTTCGCGCAGCAGCTTTCGCGCGAGCCGCAGCGCGACCATTGCACTGCCGCGGCCGAGATTGGAGCTTCCGTATTCGTTGGTCCCACTGACCAGATACGGCACGCGGGTTGCCCTAGCCATTGAGGATGGCAGCTCCACACACGAGAAGCAGTAAAAACAATGGAACGATTACCGGCGGCACGATCCATTCCGAGATACGAACACGCGGCATCGAATGCTCTTGGGAGGCCTTCGGCGGGAGCACACGTGACCCTCCGTCACCGGTCGAAGCCGTTGAGATTTGCGGTGATGGCGGCGAGCCTACGCCCGCGCCGAGCCAATAGCGAGCGTTAAATGCCGCGCGGGCGACGGCTCCGCTGTGCCATCCTAGTTTGCCGGCGGGTCACGATAGTGCTGGCTATTGCTGCGCGAAGGGCGCATGATCGCGAGAGCCAGCATCGGTTGGGCTTCACTTGCGAAAGGCCGGCGTGCATGACCATCCGCTCGCGGCGAGAAACCCTCAACTTCAAGCATCCGTTCCGCATCCGTGGCATCGAGCGCGTCTTGCTAGCGGGTGCCTGTGAGGTCGTCACCGACGAGGAGACGATCGACGGCCTGAATCTTCTCGGCCTATCGCCGCGTTGCCACAATGATCACCATGCCCGCCGAAGGCGCTTGCGGCGCCACGGAGATGCTGTCGATCGGCTCGATCGATCTTGCGAACGCGCAAGCCGCGGACGCGAGCATCGCCCATGACTGACCAGCCGGTCGATCTCGACAAGCATCGCGGCATGGCCGCGCAGAAGGCCACCGACCTGCGCCGCGCGCTGGCTGACGTCGAGGCCAATCTCCGCGAGCTGCGCGAGCGCGAAGCCGACCTCGAAAACCGCATGATGACGGTGCCTGCCGCGTCCTGGCCGGAGGCGGCAGTGAAGGCGCGTCATCTGCTCAACCTCTATGCTGCGAGTCTGCCTGCCGAGGATACGCGCCATCGCGCGCTGATGGCAGCACTGTTCGACGATTTCGCCCGGCTGTCGGGGGAGGGCTGAGGCGAACGAGGGCCGCCTGGATTCGCGACACGGGGCCATGCTCGGCGCGACCTCGAAGCGGGCGGCCCGTCGCGGGCGACGATTGGAGCACGTGCCGGGCCGCAATCAGGTAAGAGCAAGCCATGACATTGACCAGCGGCCGCTTTATCAGCCACGAATACGACCGGATGATCGTCCGGTTCTCGATGCATGACGGTGCCAGGGAGGTTCCTTGCGCGATCTCCACTTCTGCGATGGACTATCTCGAGCGCGGGCCGCAAGTCAGACCCGAGCAGCGGGAAGCTCAGTTCACCCGCCTGCGGGATCGCATCGAAGCTCGAGCGGCCAGCAAATATCGTGCGACAGAGTTCGAAGGCACGCCGCCGGGCATCGTGCTGCGAAGCATCGATTTCAGACCATAGCTCGACGGCATGCTTCCCAATGACGGTGCTCTCTATTCCGCCCGCGCCTTGATCTCCGGCAAGGGTGGCTTGCGTTCAAACGGTTTCTTTTTCGGCGGCGCTGGCAGCAAGCCCTCTCGGATCGCCTGCTTCCGAGCGAGCTTGCGGGCCCGGCGAATGGCTTCAGATTTCTCGCGGGTCTTTCTCTCGGACGGCTTTTCGTAGGAACGCCGCTGCTTCATCTCCCGGAAGACGCCCTCGCGTTGCATCTTCTTCTTGAGAACACGAAGTGCCTGCTCGACGTTGTTGTCTCTGACAAGTACGTGCAATTGATCCTCCTCGCTCAGGGCTGCGAATGCGACACGTCCTGCTGGCAGCCAATTGCGCAGGAGCTTCATTTGCGACTTTTGAGGATAGTGGCGGCGACACTCGTCGCGGCTTCGGACGAGCCGATCTGCTTGTCACAGCGATACAGCTTGGTGGCATCAACGTGACCACTCTCGTGCAGTGCTGTCAATCGATAACGTCTTGCTTGCAGCTCGACAGAGACACGGGAAGCGCTTGGATCGGAGCACCAGAGCCGGCTCGCAGAAACAAATCGGCTTGCCTCCTTGCGAATTTGCGAATGCAATGTATATTGAGCTCGTTCGATTAGCCGCTGTGCCTTGTTGAATGCGCCTGCGGGCTCTTTTTCCAAAGACATCGACGAAGTTGAAGATGACCGTGTGATTGTCGCGCGGAATGCGTTCGCACGCTTTGGAGAAGAAGATGACGACAGGTACTGTAAAGTGGTTCAACGGCCAAAAGGGCTTCGGTTTCATTCAGCCGAGCGATGGTAGCAACGATGTGTTCGTCCATATCAGCGCCGTCGAACGTGCTGGCCTGGCGGGTCTCGCTGAGGGCCAAAAGGTCAATTTCGAGATCAAGACCGACAAGGTGCGAGGCAAAGTCAGCGCCGAGAACCTCTCGCTGGCTTGATATCGTGGCGCCGTTTCACGGATGTACTGAAACGGTTCCCCTGCCCGCTCGATCTTCGGATTGAGCGGGTCTTGTCGGTTGTGGAGACGGAGCGATGAGCGCCAAGAAGCCGGCAGAACCGTCCGTCGAAAGTATCGACCGTTCCGAGCGGAAGCGCTTGGCCGCTGAAGAAGGAATTCGAGCATTGGCGGACGTCGAAAGGCAGGCCATCGAGGTTCGTAAGAACATGGCGCGGCTCCGCGAGGTGCGCGAGGCCAAGGAAGCGGCCGATGAAGCTCTTCGAATAGCGTTGCCACCGCCCAAGAAGCGTTCACGGAAGCCGGCGCGGTAGTCGCCTTCAACGCCATCACCCCTAACGGAGGGCCGATCACATGCCGGAGAGCGCAGGTCGTGCCTAGAATCAAGCCAGACCACGGAACTATTACTTTCTTTCTCGCATCCGGCGCGAATCGGCAGATGTGCCGGCTCGCGACGACATTCAACACGCAAAAGCAGGCCTTCAGCTATCTCCAGAAGCATCGAACGGAGTTCGAGCGCATAGCGCGGGCGCGCCTTGCTTCGGGGGAGCTCGAAGACGGAATTGTCGTGCTTTCAATGCTTTGATAAGCTACGGCGCGGTATTTTTTTGGCTCAGTTGACCGGGTCTGCATGCGATTGAGAATGCTGTCTTATAGCGTGTGATCCGGGATGACCGAATTGTTGCTCTCCCAGCTCGGACTTGGATTGGCTTGAACCGATCAATTCGAAAACGGTCGAACTCTTCGGGCCCTCGAGCAAATTGCGCTTACGGCTTGCCCAACCATCTAATGTCGCGAATGTATCGCCGATGTCGTCGATCGTATCGCCGGCCATTTTCCTGGCGCGAGGCGGCCAACTGAGGTGGCTCTTCTTACGGTTGTCTAATTTCAAAGCGCAAAATTGCCTGCATCACAGGTCTGCCTTGGTCGTCTCGGACCCGGATTGCCATTTCGCACCACTTTGCGCTCGGCACTATATCTCTTGCAAAGTCGGCGAGCCCAGCCGCTGCTTGAGCGCGCACAGATTGAAAGCTGTCGCATTCAATTCCCACGTCATCGCGAACAAGCTTACCATTATGCGTATCGAAGTAATAGCGCGCCATGATGACCTTACTTCGGTGATAGTCGTTTAGAGGAATTGGCCCACTCCTCTAGGTGAGCCGCTGTATCTGCCTGACTGACTTTGCGCAGCATGTTGTCGCGCTCGATGCCCGGCGGAAGCTTTTCAGCTTCGTCGCGTGCGTCTTGTGCGAACGCGGCAAGGCGAGCTTGGAATGATTGTGGTTGCTCGAAACGGCGCCGGTTCATCATGGCGCTTCTCCCTGTTTGAGTGGGCGGGAGCGCAATCAGCGTTCTCATCACCGATAGGAGCCTAGGTCGCGCGGTGATGCAGGAGCAATGTGCGAAAGAAAGGCCGGTTCCTAATTAGACGCCGAGCGCGATTTCCCGGAGAACGACCAGCCTGCAGGTATGGTCACGTAAGCGACTGGAACTTGCCTAGTTCTGGGAGCATAGTGAGTTATGGCAAACACTGAAGGCATTCATCTAGTTAAAGTGACCACCGACGATCGGGAACATCAGCTTTGGGTGGCTGCGACTCCGCGCGACGAAGCGGTCACTGAAGTCTTGAATGCCATTCCAGAAGGGTGGACAGCCTCGCTGTTAACCAGCCAGCTCACGCTTGAAGAGGCTGAAGTCTTGAAGCTCCAACCGGGCGAAGTTCGAGAGGTCACCTCAAGAACAAATTAGGCCAGGATTGAACTTCCAACTTGTCGGCCCGGTCGCCGTCAGAGCTCTCCCCACGGACCAGGGGTGGCCTATATGAACGAGGCCGCCAACTGAGGCGGCCTTCGCGATGACGCGTGCGCGAGGCAGTGCCGAGCGATGCCGGACCACTCCGCCATCCTGAAAATTGACGAGACCTTTACAGGCGCCCCCTACAAGTCTCGCGATACCTGCGGCAATTTCCTGCGCCTTGTTCGCCCAGCTCGTTCTTGTAGAGGCAGGCCTGTCTCAATTCGGCGCACACATCCCTGCGTACTGGTCTTTGGCAGGTCTCCCGGTATCTGCGGCAATTTCCTTCGCCCCGTTCCCCTAGCGCGTCCTTGTTTTCGCAGGCAAGCCGCAATTGCTCGCATTGCCCGCCTCCCCGACCGTCGTACCCTCGGACGCCTCCCGGTCCAATTTCAAAGGATTGGGAATAGGCCGAGATCGGGATTACAAAAAGCGCAGTTGCCGCTGCGGCGCCGAATGCATACTTGCGCATTCCTTTCAACATGGCTGATCCTCCAGTTAGTATGTTCCGGTGAATAGAGGGAGGCCACTTCGGCGGCCTCTCTCTTGTCGATGGGAGCAGACGGAGCGGGAGTTATCGCTTCTCGCCACCGCTCCCTTAGTGCGCGCAGACCTTGATGGTCTTCATCCCGGTCTCAGCTTCAGTGCGTGTCTTGAACGCCTTGCCGTCGCCAACAATGACGGTGGTTGTGGTGGTCGGCTTCTTGTCCACGATGGTGCACTTCTTCGTGGAGGTGTCTTGCACTACATAAAATTCCGTCTGGGCGTAGGCAGCGCCGGTCATGATTGCAGCGGCAGCAGCCGAAATGAGAAGCTTCTTCATTGTGTCTCCTCCATTGAGTATGTCCCTGCGCAAATCATCGAGCGCGTGGATTCGGTTCCACGGCTGGAAACTACGGCTCGGGCTCACTACTGTATGGAGATACTAAAGGGATGATATGAACGCCGGCCGAACGGGCAGTTCAGAGATCGTTTATCTCGAGGTTACCGATCTTCGCCTCCACAAGCGCACCTTAAAATGCCGGCCACTTCCGCTTCGCCCCGAAATGCCGACGAACCCTCCAACTCACACGCCCGATCACTCCGCCTTGCTGGGTAGCAGAATCCGGCACTGGGTAGCGAGCGAATGACCGCCCCTTGATTCCAAGCGAACGCACGCTCGGTGCGCGACCTCCAAGGCCGAGAAGATCAATGAGTCCTATCTGTGCCGGATGCTTCGGCGGCTCTCGCCGGCCATCACTGAAGCCGTCCTGAATGGCCTCCAGCCAGACGGGCTTGAGTTGGCCCAACTGTTGAGATCCATTCCAGCCAAGTGGGACCAGCAGCAGACCCTGTTCAGCTCAGACGCTCGGAAAGCTGAACAGCGCTAAAACCCCCTTGCGAAATAGGACGGGTTTGTGCGCGCCGGATTCGCACATCCGTTGTTATGGAAGAACTAGGCCTTTGGGTGAGCAGGCCGAGTCCGCGGGAGTCCACCGCGCGCTTGCGACATCCGCATTGACCTCAGAAACAGACATCAGCGCCGCCTATCCGCAAGTCCGCGAGGGGCCACATTCGGACATGTGCGTCGTTAGGCTGACGAAGGTCCTTCAACAATCTTCCAATACGAGTCCTTGCGGATCACCTCGTCCGCGCGAAAAGTGTAAAAGTCACATCCTCGGACCTCGATCTTTTTTCCTTCGCCTGTAGTGCCCGTTAGCGTCCATTTTGAAATGCCCGTGTTTGCCATCGTATCGACAAAATGCTCGGCGTCGCCGTAGTGAACATCCGGTAAGCTTTCAAAGCGCGTCGCGAGCCCGTCTCGTACGTGGCGTTTGCCCTCGAAGCGGGAGCCCCAAGGCTTGCTTCCCCTCGGCATCTCCAAGACACAATCGTCAGCAAAGAACTCCATGATGGAATCCAAGTCGTGCGCGTTGAACGCTTCACACAGCGCCGTCAATTTCGATCGAATGTCCATCCGTCCCTCCATCGAGTTCTCGGAAGGGATACAATAACACAAGGGCACACAGGTGAGTTGAAGGGCCGATTAGACGTCTGGTCGATGTCGCCTTCGGGTCAATCGCGACGTTTTAGCCCGGTTTAAGTTTGATCCGGTCTTCCCCTGACGGCCGACATATCCTCGGCCGTGGGATGCGGCAGCGACGGGCCAAAGCTGCAGTTGCCTGTAGCCAATTTGAGGAGCATGCTTGCGTGCATCGGAACCACGCTTTTTGATCAAATTAAAAGTATCGGGAGCAAATTCCATGGGCCTTTTTCTGTCGGCACCTCCTCTGATTACAGCTGCCCCCACAGGCTATGCCAGTGCGACTGTCACCTACAAAACTGATGTCTTCCTCAAAATTCGGGAGCGAATTGTTGGGCAGCCCTGGCGACCAGTAGGTCTTGACGGGAGCGGGAATCATCCGATCACTTTGAAAGCCGGCCAGAAATATGAAGCAGAAGCATTCGATGCGCGAGATGTGGACCCGGTGAGTTGGCCGAACTATCCCAATGATCCGCGGCGGGTTGATCCTAAAGATCAGATAGCTGTTCGCGCGATCGCCGGTACTGGCCCGCTGCTAAGAGAACCCGCCACCCCCGACGTAGGAGGAACATATGCTTTTTTCCGGGTTGCCACCGGGACGGTAGCTTCGTTTGCGGTCGTCCAGATTGGTAAGACTCCGCCTGTTGCGGATGCGTCAGGCTTTCAGACGATGGCTAATGCGGAACAGACTCTTGAATCTGAGGGTTTGACGGTTCACGAATTTGAAGTGGCGCCACTGGTACCAACTAGTAGTTTCAATTATCTGGTCACAATTCTCGATGTCGGTACTCCAACCTCAACAGGCACGTGGCAACAAGTCTCCGGAACCTTCACCACCAAGCAAAGGGTTGCGACGATAATTCTCAGCAAGCTCGTCATCACCGATGATTCCGATCCTAACAGCGTGGCAGGACCGGGGAGGTTTGCTTTTCAGATACGCGAGAGTGGAAAGCCTCAGCCCACAGTAGTGAAGGACTGGCAGTTCACCATCTCAAGTTTTACAGACAAGGCGCCAAACAATCAGATCGACCTCAGCCCATATGGACTGGCTACAGTGCTGGGACCCAAGCCGCTCACGGCAGACACTGACGGAATAGGCATTGCACTCCGATGTGTGGAAGAAGACGCCAGCGCATTTTGGGACACTGACGATATTGCGGAAACGCCGTATGGCACTGCGGTCTGGTTGGATATTCCTACTGGTCGATTCAAAGAAAATGTCTCAACAACCCAAAAGATCCAAGCTCTTCCGCGTACGAGTGCCGACCTTTTGAAGTTTCACGTACACGTGGATTATACAATCGCTTACGTCTGAGCCGTGGCATCGGGACGTGGGCATAGAATGTACCGCGCGAAAAGTTTTTCGCGCGGTGCAGTTTGCCGCAGATCGCGTCAACCACCTCGGGGCTATATTCGGTTGGTCTAGGCATTGCTCGCATTCCAAATGCCGTTGTACTCGCGCACCAGCCCCTTGTCCTTACTCGTTTGGTGTGAAGTGAGGCTTTTGATGCTGCGCAGAAGCGTGGGCGCTGTCCAAGTCTGCAATGGGTCATGAACGTTGGTTTAAGCGTTAGCGGGTGACTTCCGGTCTCACTTCGACTTCGGACGTTTCCCCGTGCCGCGCAAATGGTCGCGAAGGGCCAAGAGGAGACGTGACCCTGCCCTCGTCGTTTCGTCCTACGGCGAGCGCTCTCTATTCGATCACCTCGCTCGCACTCGCGAACAAGGCAGGTGGAACAGCTAAACCCATCTTTTTCGCCGCCTTCAGATTGATAATAAGCTCAAACTGCGTCGGCTGCTCGACCGGAAGGTTTGCCGGAGAGGCTCCCTTAAGAATCTTGTCTACGTAATCTGCGGCCTTGCGATATAAGTGCCTCTGGTCGGGTCCAAAGGCAATCAAAGCGCCCGCTGAAGCACATTCTTTGGGGCCGAATACGGCGGGCAGCCTAGCCTGTGCGAGGCGGTCAATGATTTGCCGCAAGCCTCCGAGCAGCACTGGATCTTCCAAAACAAGCATGCTCGCGGCTCCGGCGTTGCTGGCAGCATCGATCGCCGTCAGCGCTTCTTCCACCGTTCTCGCTTCGAAGAGCAGCAGCGGTATTTCTGAAACTGCGGCCGCCGTGTTGACCTGATTCAAAGCAAGCGCAGTAAAAGGCGTATCCGGATTGCCCAACACTGCAGTCGGCTTTTTGCCTGGAACGAGCTCATTGATCATCTCAAGCTTTTTTGCCGCTATATCAGCCGCCAACACGCTCATGCCCGTGACGTTTCCTCCGGGCTCTCGTAGGCTTTTGACCAAGCCGGCACCAACAGGGTCGCCGACAGAGGTAAACACGATTGGAATAATGCGAGTAGCTGCCATCGCGGCCTTTGGAGCAAGCGTCCCAAACCCACCAACCAATACGTCGGGGCCGGCGCTGACCAATTCAACAGCCAGTGGCGCCAACGCGTGTGTGTGTCCTTCCGCTGATCGGTAATCCCAGACTAAATTCAGCCCCTCGCGATAGCCCAACTCTTGAAGCCTCTGCAAAAGGAGCTTGGCATAACTCTTATCCTCACCTGGCAACAAAGCGAGATAGCCAATCCGGTATCGCTTGGTCGATTGCTGGGCTCGCGCTGACATCAGCGGCAATATCGATGAAGTCGCGGCGCCTGCGATCCCAGTAATCACATCTCGCCGTCTCATTCTAAGGCCTCGGGTTTGCACTGAACAACCGGATGAAGTGTCAGAATTAAGCTGGGACGATCCTTCCCACGCGAGAACGCGTCGCCACGAGATTGCCTCAAGTCGGCAAAGTTCCGCAATGGGTCATTCGCGTCCGGATCGCCGCGTCTTCGCGATGATCCGTCTGGGCCCAACTGCCGACGTGCCGGAGGTCATTGCGATCTTCGCCTGCGGGCCAGAGGCAGACATCCACATTTAGTGCTGCGCGTGTTCGGAGTAATGTATGCCCGCTTTGGGGAGCCCATAGGAGTTGAGACCTTGCCACCGACGTTCGTATATTTGTAGTTTGTCGGTCTGGATACCCCTTGCGTGATCTGGTTTCGAACTTGGTCCGGGTGATGGCACTCAATGCGGCGAAGGCGAGCAGCGTCGGGAGAGGATGGTGACGCGACGAGAGTTCATCGCACTCCTCAGTAGCACGTTGGCAATCCGACGAGCTAATGCGCATGCAGAGCGCTCCGCAGAAAAAGTCCTCTATTTCACATATTCCGCCGGCTATCGGCACGAAGTGATACCGCTTTCCAGTGCGACACTTATGCAGCTCGGGAGGAATTCCGGCGCCTTCGAAGTCATCGCAACGGACGACACGTCAGAATTTTCGACCGAAAACCTCGACCGGTACGCCGCGGTGATATTCTACACAACCGGCGAAATTCCCATGGACGACGCGCAAAAGACGGCACTTCTCGACTTCATTCGCGGGGGCCGTGACTTCGTCGGCATTCATTCGGCGACGGACACATTCTACACTTGGCCGGATTATCTCGATCTGATCGGCGGCTACTTCGACGGTCATCCCTGGCATCAGGCCGCGACAATCGTTCCCAGCAATCCCCTGGTGGCTTTTCTCGGGACTTCGTTGCAAGTCGAGGATGAGATCTACCAAATCAGCGAATTCGACCACCGTGGATCACACGTCCTCCTGCGCCTCGACCCCAGCTCGGTGGACCTTAGCAAGGCCGGTGTGCATCAACGATTCTATGATTGGCCTCTCGCATGGACCCGACGCTACGGCAATGGGCGAGTATTCTACACGGCGCTAGGCCACGAGCCGGCAGTTTGGCAGGACGCTCGCTACCAGCGAATCCTCACGAACGCTATCGTCTGGTCGAACGCTATCGTCTGGTCCATGCAAAGGTAGTCCAAATTGCATTTGCGCTACCCCGAACTTGCAGGCTGGTGCCCGTCCCGGAGGTTCGGACCGCCTTGCCCTGCGACTTCCGTTTAGGGTCTTGGCTGTGTGAAAAGGCGGAGCCGCTTGATCGCGATAGAACAACTTACTCGTCCAAGATCGATGTAGCACTCAAGCTCGCAAGAGGTTTCAACATAGATGACGAGCTGAAGAATTCGCGTCTTTACACAGCTAGGGTCACAAACGGAAGTGCGCAACGCGGGCCTCGCAGGTCGGCGTATCCTCCGGTAGCCGACATACGATTAGGCCTGACCTGCAGACCGGACTAGACGGCTGCCTCGTTCGCAAATCAGTTGTTATGGGATAAGCCGGCCATTGGCCGACGTTGTCAGCTGAGTACTATTCGCTCTAGCTTCGAAAGCAGACCCCGTCCGCGCACAGGCAAAGGTCAGCTCCGGCCCCAGAAGCGGTCGTCGACCCGAACATCCTTTAGGCACGATACTTGCGTCGCCATGACTCGATCAACGCAGCGAGCTTGCCGTCGAGCACCTCATCCCCTCTGCCAAGCCTGCCTAGTATTCAAGCCAATAATCGCCCACCAGCGCGTGGGTTTTGCAGAACTTCTCGCTGTTCGCCCGACAGACGACAAGTCGCGTGAGCTGCCCATTCGGGGTCGCGCGAACGAAATGCGGGACCAGCAGATGACCGCTAGACAGCGTAACACTCAAACGATTTATACCCACTACGGTCCGGGCCGGGACTCATATGAGACCGGTACTCGCGCCATGATTTTAAGTCGAGATCGGCACCACTCTCCTCGCTGGATAAACAATGGACGGTCTGACTAACACTGCAGCCTAGTCGGTGCCCTGCGCGGGGCACAGACGCGCAAACAGTTCCCACAGCCGCATGTCGTCATCGGGCCAGCGATCGGCAGCGCCACGCTGCTGCACCGGTAGTCCGCAAAATAGAGGCCTCGGGCCCATCTCGCGCATCCCGAGCATCGGCCGCAAAACTCTGCAGCCGCGCAAGGGCTAGTGGCGTCATCTAGTCCTGGAGGGGAGCGAGGGTAAACTGGAAGACGGCGCCCCGCGGTTTATTCACGGTGACCCACAACCGTCCGCCATGAGCCGCAATGATCGACCGACAGATGGCAAGCCCCATGCCTAGGCCGTTAGGCTTGGTCGTGTAAAACGCGTCGAAAACACGTTCCGCACTCGTCGGCTCGAGCCCCGGGCCCGAATCCCGTACAGTGACGAGCACGCCGCCTGCAACATCCCTTTCGGTACTGATCTGCAACTCGCGCTTGCCGTCCTCAAGGCTGTTCATGGCTTCCACGGCATTGAGGATCAGATTAAGGAGCACTTGCTGCAGCTGAATGCGCTCACCTTCGATTTGCGGCAGGTCCTCAGCGAGTTGCATCTGTACCGAGATTCCATGCCTCACTGCCTCGCTCCGGACCATGGCGGTGACGTCCAGAACGGCTGCGTTGACGTCGAGCCGACTTTTGGGCACCGGCGCTTTCCTGACCATAGCGCGGATCCGGTGGACGATGTCGCCAGCTCGTTGGCAATCTGTGACAATGTGGTGGAGGGACTCGCGGCCCTTGTCCAGGTTTGGCGGGTCCGCGGCGAGCCAGTTCAAGGCGGCGTCGGCGTTAGTAAGCACAGCCGAGATCGGCTGATTGATCTCATGGGCAATCGAGGCCGTCAGCTGCCCCATTGTGGCTACGCGACTGACATGAGCGAGCTCGACTTGTGTCTTTTGGCGTTCGACAATGCCTTTCTTGAAAACATTGACCGCGGCCGCCATTGCGCCGATTTCGTCACGCCGATCAATTCCGGGCACGTCGATGCTCGTGTCTCCCTTGGCAAGCGCCGCCATAGCCCCGGTCATGCGTGTGATCGGCCGCGCGATCGCGCGTGTGAGTAGTATGCCCATCAACACTGCGATCATGAGCGAGGCTGCGGCGCCCATCACGGTTGCCGTGTATGCAGTAGCATATGCCAACTTCTGTACGGCGTCACGCCTTGCCAACAGATCGCGCTCAACCTTCTCGATTTCGCTCGCCTTGGCGCGGATTGCGTCCATGGCAGCCTTGCCGGTCGCCCCCTCCAACGTGCGCGCCTGCTCCCGAGTCGTGGGATCCGCCATCAGCGCGATCTCCCGCTCGGCGGTCTCGACGCGCCACGTCATCGCTAGCTTGTTCAATTCATCTAGACGACTTTGCTGGTCTGGGTTATCCGAAGTCTGTTCTCTTAATTTTCGGATTGCCGCGCTGAAGTTGGCGCTGCCTCTGCGGTACGGGTCCAAGAATTTCTCGTCGCCGCTGATCAAATAGCCGCGCAGACTAGTTTGTTGATCCAGCGCTGCGGCCACTGCCGCCTCTAGCGTGTCCAACACGTCAGTGGTATGGACCCGCCGGTTTTTGGCCTCTTCGATCACGCTAAGTCTGTCGTAGACGATTGCGCCGCTCACGAATATGACTGCTACCACGGCGGCAAATGCCGCCATCAATTTGTGCAAAATCAGTAAACTCGAAAACTGGGGCACCTGACCCTCAAGGCCGAAGTCCGCGACCGACCAGACAGCTAGGTCGAGATTGCTCCCAAGCGATGGCATTCGCAAGAATTGGTATGGGACCGTGACGGGGCAAAGCGGCGCAGCCTCCGGAGTGGAGCGCAGTCAGTGTCTCGTCGGGCAACGGGGAAATTTTGGCGTGCCGTCGGACACAACAGGGCCGTCATATCGACGCGACCTTCATGACATCCAATGTTCCGCGAAAGATCATCTCAAGTGCCACGTAGAGAATGACGGCCAGACCGACGTAAGCAATCCAACGATGAGTCTCCAGAAGGCGGGCAATGAAAGAAGCGGCCATTCCCATCATCGCGATGGAAAGGCCCAAGCCGAAAATCAGGACCACTGGATGCTCCCGCGCAGCCCCTGCGACGGCCAGAACATTGTCGAGAGACATGGAAGCGTCGGCAACGATAATTTGCCAACTCGCTTGGATGAGTGTTTTACGAGGTTTGCTTTCTGGGATTGCTCCAATTGCCCCTTTCCTATCGGTGGGGCCCGTGGGGGACGTGCGCAACTCTCGCCACATTTTCCAGCATACCCACAATAACAGGATCCCGCCAGCGAGCGGAAGGCCGACGATCTGCAGGATCTGCGTCGCTATCCCGGCTAACAGAAGGCGCAGTATCGTCGCGGCGACTATACCGATCAAAATCGCCTTGCTTCGTTGGGCCTGAGGAAGTCCCGCTGCGGCAAGACCGATGACGATGGCATTATCGCCGGCGAGCACAAGGTCGATTAGAACGACCTGCAAGAGTACGCTAAGAACATCCGTATTGAGAAAATCTAACACGGATCATGGTCCCCGATGCCAGGGAAATGGCAACTCCGAGCGATGGTCGCTTACGTTCTTATGGATTGACCGTTACCATCCAAAACAGAGCGGCCAATTCAACTCTAGTCCGACGTCGCCGGCAATCAGGGCGCCAGGTGACGACCTCCCAAAACGGCGTCCGAATGTTGTCCGACCGGCGCCCCGAAAAGCATTGCGACTTGATCTGGTTCGCCAAAAACCGCTGCGGCGCAACACATCATGGTGAACGCACCTGCGATATCCCAGAGCGTAACATGTTCTGACGTTACATGTTCTGGCTTTGCCCAGGCCAAGAGCGCGGTGATCATCGCGTCTGAGAAAAATAGAAGACTGAGCGCTGGTAAGACGAGTTGGGAATCCAGCAGGAGTATCATAAAGAGGGCGGGAGTCGCGACCAGGATGCTCAACAACGCGAATAAGCAGGATGTGTCCCGCCAAGGAGCATTCCTGTTCCAACTTGCATGAGAAGCGATCATTTGATTCTCCTGCATACGAGCGCTTTATGTAGGAGCCATCTACTCGTTGAACTACCCGGTCTACTTGGCCGTTTTCCGCCTCTCCAACCAATGTTTTGTTGTCCTATGCCGCCGACCCTCAATCAACGTAAGAACGCCAGCGGTCGTTACGGCAACAATGACAACGGCTGCGAGCCCCTCGACGGAGGCCAAGGTCTCATACCACTTGTTCCAAAGCTCAATCATGTGCTGGCCTCTCTCGAGAGCGCACCCACGACCGATAGATTTCACCGCTTAAAAGACGACCGTTGCAATCAGAAACACAATGCTACTGATGGTCGCGCGCGTTTTGGCCGCGCGGCAACATGACCACGATCCGTTTGGCACGCACGCGCATCAATCTTTCTACTGGAACGTGCGTGAACTCCGGCCGATCCGCCTGCTTGTTCCGCTGAGTGTGGACCCGTTCGATAGCATCGATTCACATGCCGGCTCGTGGATCAACACGAGATCTATGGCTGAAAATGCTCATTGCGTTGACGATGTGGCTGAGTCTCTGGTTGGTGTACGGGCTCATTCGATGCGACTGGGTCATAATTGCCGCGAACGTCGTCGGTGCGGGGCTGGCAGGGACTGTACTCGGCTGCAAGCTCCGGGATCTCCACCGGTCCTGAATTTCATCACTGCATCTTGTCCAACTTGCGTCCGCTCCTTCCTCAAGAAGCGAAGTCAATGTTGATTTCCCACATCTTGCCTTTGGGCCAATACCGGAACTGACAAGCCTTATTCGATCACCTCGTCCGCGCGAGCGACCAACGCGGGCGGCAGTTGCAGGCCGAATTGCCGTGCAGCTTTTTGGTTCACGACCACCTCAAATTCGGTTGGCGCTTGAACAGGCAGTTCGGCAGGATTGGCACCGCGCAAGATTCGATCAACATAGGATGCTGCGCCTGCGGTATTCTTGTCGATATTCACCCCGTACGACATGAGGCCGCCGGCGTCGCAGAAGGCGCGAAGCGCGTAGATCGCCGGTAACCTGCACTGCGCAACCAGCGCAGCAATCTGAACACGTCGGACAAAAGTGATCGCATCCGGCAGAAAAATGAGCGCGCTATTCGGCTCATCTTTGAGCGACCGAATAAGACGATCAATGTCGGAACTATCGCCGCTCGGTGTTTCAATCGAGGCAATCCCTACTTTGCTCGCGACTTCATCAATTGACTTGCGAAACGCCGCGGAATTGTTGCCCGGTTCAGGGTTATAAACGATCCCTATGTGCTCGACGTTTGGCGCGATCTCCTTGATCAGCTCAACCCATTTACCGCCGAGGGATGGTTCAAATGGCGTAAAGCCTGTTACGTTGCCTCCGGGCTTCGAGAAACTCTCGACGTAATGCATTCTGACTGGATCGCTGACCATCGCGAAAACGGTCGGAATGTTAGAATGTTCGGCATGCAGTGCGGCCATAGATGTATTTCCCACTGCGAACAGAACGTCAGGCTGCAAAGCGAGCAGCTCCCGGGCATATGCCTGTGAGAGATTGGTATCCCCCTGACTTATTCGATATTCGATCTGGAGATTCCGGCCGAGTATCCACCCCTTCTCTCTGAGAGTTGTTTCGAGAACGTTAGCTTGAGTTGGCGTGGCCATGAGAGCCCCGACACGACGCGCACGGCCTCGAGCGCTCGCGCGGTCAACGTTGGCGAGCACCGCAAGACCGAGAATGAACTCCCGCCTCCTCATGCGCTCCCCTTAGACTTGCGCTAATGGTATCGCCTTCCAGAAAAGGCGGATAGGGGCTTGTGTCCGCGTGGG
The DNA here is from genome assembly GCF_051853035.1 of Bradyrhizobium sp. SPXBL-04. NCBI lineage: Bacteria > Pseudomonadati > Pseudomonadota > Alphaproteobacteria > Hyphomicrobiales > Nitrobacteraceae > Bradyrhizobium > Bradyrhizobium sp. SPXBL-04. The sequence continues at coordinate 8,046,336 of NZ_CP182472.1, forward strand.
TCACCGGTTTACGGATCGCTCGGCTGCTTCCGGTTAGCCCCGCTCAGCGGACAGTATCAGGACCGGCCCGGACTTCGCATCAGGGCCAAGAGTGAACTGCTCAGCGCCCTGCACTGGGAGTTTTCAGACAGCCGCCGTCGACAGTATTTAGGCACCCTACCGACAATGTCAGATTGCTGGAGGAGGCCATTTCGCGCTACCGTCAGACGTCACTTGAGGGTCTCCAATGCTTTCGTTTCCTCGCGAACAGCAGCACCCGGTTCTTTCCGCCGCGCTACCGAGCACCGAGTGCGAAGCATTTTTGGTCGCCCGCGACCACAGCATCGCGACGCTCGCCGCCACCGAATTGCGGGCTGCCATCAATAGCGGCCGTGCGCTGCTCTCGCGACTACCGCTACGCTCGCAGCGGACGCAGACGCAGAAAAAGGCTGGGGAGGCCATCGTTCATCTGACGGCCGACGCTGTGTGGCGATTTTTCCGTCGTCATGCCGTGCAGACGTATCGCGAACTCACACGCGAAGGCACACAATCCCTTCGCGTTGATGCGCTTCTTTGGGCGGCTGCTGCACGCTGGCCCGACATTCTGCCTTCTCAGGCTGAGCTGGCGACCGAGAGTGAGCGCATGCAGGCCGACAAGGATGGTCTCGAGATTCACCAAGGTCTGTTCGTTAGCCAAATCATGGCCGATGCGCAAACGGGGCATCACTTAATACGTTCGATGTTGCGTCCCCGAGCCGAATCGCTTGCGCTTCTGCCCGAGTTTATCGCCACTGGCCACGTCGATTTGGGCACCGCTCGTGTCGAGGTGCGAGGCGAAGCGGGCCATGTGACCATTCACAACGAAAGATACCTCAACTCCGAGGACGATACGGTGGTTGGTCCCTTGGAGATCGCGACCGACCTGACGTTGCTGCATCCAGACGTCAAGATCGGCGTGCTGCGGGGGAGCCCGGTCAATCATCCGAAGTACCAAGGCCAGCGCGTGTTTTCATCGGGGATCAACCTGACACGCATCTACCAGGGAAAGCAGAGCTATCTGTCTTTCCTTTTCAGAAGCATGGGATTGCACAACAAACTTTACCGCGGCGTGCTAGTCGAGGATGAACCTGATCACCTCGGTATACCGATCGAGGAGCCTGAACGGACCTGGGAGAAATTGTGGATCGCAGCCGTCGATAAGTTCGCTATCGGCGGCGGCTGCCAGCTTCTGCTGGTAGTCGATTATGTTATTGCCGAAGCGGGATCCTACTTCAATTTGCCCGCGCGCAAGGAAGGGTTCTTGCCCGGTGCCGCGAATATGCGCTTACCGCGTTTTGTCGGTGAGCGGCTGGCACGCGAGGCAATTCTATTTGATCGGATGTTCTACGCTGACACACCGGAGGGTCGGCTGATTGCCAACGAAGTGGTGGCGGCCGACGAAATGGACTTGGCTGTCTCACGGTGCATCGAGCGCGCAGTCGGATCGGGAATGGTGAGCCCTGGCGCAAATCGGAAAGCCATCCGGCAGCAAACCGAACCGCTAGAAGCATTGCGCAAGTATCTGACGACCTACGCCTTCGAGCAAGCTTTCCTGCATCTTAGCGATCAGCTGATCGTCAATCTTGAAAGGCACTGGAACGCACGGCAACGAAAGCTGTGAGCCTCACGCCTCGACATGACCGCTTCGGGTCATGAGCGTCGGTTTGAGCGTTAGCGGATGACTTCTGGTCTCACCTCCACTTCGGACGTTGCCCCGTGCCGCGCGAATAGTCGCGAAGGGCCAAAACCGGACTTAGCCGCCTGTCCGAATAATATCGGCTACTTCCCCAGACGAAAAGCGCACTAAGTGGACCGGAGCGCGCGGAAAAGCTGCACTAGAGAGAGCATCACGATCAGCACGCCTACGGCCATCATCAGACCCCGAGCTGGTATATGCTTCACAAACCAGCCTCCGAACGGAGCCGCGAGCACGCCGCCAAGCACGAGTGGAATGAGGTGTTCCAGAGGCACGGCACCAATTTCCGTGAAAAAAGTGGTTGCCGCCGAAACGGTAACGAAGAACTCAGCTGTATTGACCGAGCCTACGGAGTAGCGCGGCGCGTGCCCTGACCCCACGAGCGTTGTTGTTGTAATCGGTCCCCACCCGCCGCCGCCAGTCGCATCGAGAAACCCTGCGCCAAATCCGAGCACTGGAGTCCAGCGTGCGGGGGTTCGTGGTATCGGCTCGATCCGGCGCGATTTCCAGAGAATATAGAGTCCCATGATAAGCAAATAGGCGTAGACAAAGCGGCGCGCGGCTGTGACTTCGATGTTCGATAGAACCCAGGCGCCTAAAATCGCGCCCAACACTCCTGCCACGCCCAAGCGCGCCACCATCCGCCAATCCACATTGCGATGATAGATGTGCGAAGCCGCCGATGCGCTCGTGGTGACGACTTCAGCGGTATGAACCAGCGCGCTGGCATGTGCCGGCGGCAAGCCTATAGCCAACAGCGCGGTGTTCGTCAGCACGCCGTAGGCCATACCAAGCGCGCCGTCGACCAGCTGTGCCACGAACCCCACGGCGAACAAAAGCCACCAGATGTCCATAGAATTACCTCCGACGATGAAGGCAATACTACCAGTTTTGAATCAATGTTCGCTGTTACTGCCTGGCAAGGCTGACAGCAGATGTCCGTTCCGGGTCATTCGCGTCTGTCCTATCGAATGCCAGCCACTTCCGTTTCGCCCGGCAATGCCGACGAACCCTCCAACTCACACGCCCGGATCACTCCGCCCCCCTAGCCAGCCGAATCCAGCACTGAGTAGCGAGCGAACGACGACTCTCTTGATTCCAAGCTAAGGCAGCGAGAGCTCCCCTTCCCCTGATTTTCGCGACACATGTTGCCGTCGCTTGCTAGTCGCAATCTGCTATTTTTCCGGCGCGGTCCATAAACGTCCGAGCTATCAATCCTTCTTTGCCAAGAAATGATCAGGCGTCCCTCGATAGAACATGAATTATCGCTGGGTGAGAAAAAAATCCATGGATTGGAGTGCAGCCGGTCCGTGCGCGGGAAGGCTCGGGAGGTTTTCACCACCCCACCCCGACGAACCAAGTGGGTTTTTTGTATTTAATTCTGAACTTTTGCGTGTGAACCAGGGAGACCGGTCCGGAAGGTCTGCTTCCAGACTTTTGACCACCCCCCATGAGAACCTCCCGCCTCATCGCGCAGAGCGCGCGCGTAGCACCGCCTGTCTCAGCGTCTCATCGTCAAGCTGGTGACGACGCTCCAATGCTGTGAGGCGCTCTCGCTCCGCGTTGCTGAGCTCACCCAACAGTAGCCAGCCCTCTGGCCCTAATCTACGAGCGATGCGGTTCTGAGTGACCTCAGTTGGTTCTTGGTTAGCCTGAAAAGCCCGCAGTCTCGCGCCGGCATCGGTCCGCATTGATGAGCCTGAAGGTTCTGTTGAAGGTTCTATTGAAGGTTTAGGCCGCATAGCTGTGCGGCCTGGCTGGCGTTCTTGATTCGGCCTGGCCATGCCGCAATTCGACGACACGACATCTGCATCAATCGTTCGCGCTGCGGCCTGGCAGTCGGTAGGAACGCCGTCCCGAACAGCCTCGAAAGACCTGATCTGTTCAATGAGTCGATCAGCCGCTTGAATCAGGTTCACTGAAGGCGATCGCCGCTCGCCTCCCAAGCGTTGAGCAACCTCGCCATGGCTTTCACGTCGATTGCCCCGCTGAGCATTCGGCTTGGTATGAGGTGAACGAAACGAGCTGTGCTGGCGCAGCGCGTCTTGGGATCTCGCCTCGCGAGCTGGCATGCTCAGTTGATAAACGAACGTTTGCCATTGACCGCGACGTTTAGGTGGGCGTGTAATAGACAGAAATCCTTCTTCTTTAAGTTTCTTTGTATGACGCTGAATTGTATCGAGCGACATACCCGTGTCTTCGGATAGCGTCTCCTGAGACGGCCAGCAGATGCCGTGCTCATCGGCATAGGTCGCTATGACAAGGAGCAATAGCTTACGTGCGGGTGGTTCAACCTTCTGGCGCACTGCCCAGGCTGTCGCTTGCCAACTCATCGGCTCTCATCCGCTGCGGCATAGATGGCATGAAGAGCTTGCTTCTGCTTGCGGAATGTTCCGAGAGCTCGATCGTCACGGTCGAAAGCCTGAAACTCGCGCTCTCCGGAACGGACGAAGCGTCCGAGCCGCTCACGGCCGAAATAGACGGAATAATTCAGCGGCTCTTCAGCGTAACAATCATGCTTTTTGTCAGATCGCCCCTGCTTCACGGATGACACTCCGAAGGGCGGCAGCACGTGTTTGCGTCGATCCAGGCGATCAGATCACGCCGGCGGTACCGAACAGCGCGACCAACTTGCACGAAGGGCGGCCCAGCACGTCGGAGACGCCATGATTGCAGCGTGCGGATCGAGATACTCAGAATTTCGGCCGCTACATCCTCGGTCAACAGCGCATCTGGATCTGCGGTCGGAATCGACTTCATTTGCGTTTGTCCTGCATCCACTACGATGCAGCCGAACGTGGTCGACTCGTGCCGATCAGAATACTGAGCGAACTAGATAGGATCTGGTACGATTATTTCGGGTACGATTTCTTGGGTGCTCCCGCACGGCTCCAGGCGTCAGCTGCGTTTGGTACGGCCCGCTTCGCCGCTTCCCAGGCCGCACAAAAGATGTCCCAGCCCAGATTTTCACCGCAAATCGCCTTCGCATCGCGAAAGATCAGATCCTTTCTTTTTGGCCGACGGTCTGGGCTTGCCCTCATAAGCTGACAGAGAAAGTCGAGGCACCTTTCGTGTCTTTCTTCGAATTTGTTCTTTTGATGAGCCGGCTTGGACGGCTTTCCGCTTTCGCTTGAGTTGTGAGATGGCGGAGGCCGAAGCAAAACAGCCCGCCAGCGCAACTGACACCCAATCCTTCAACACCAAGGACGCAATGGGCCGCATGGCTCTCAACATCCTTGTGACGTTTGCCCAATTTGAACGCGAGCTGATCGGCGAGCGGATTCGCGACAAAGTCGCGGCCTCTCGCAAGCGCGGCAAATGGATGGGCGGCTGGACGCCACTCGGCTACGAAGTCCGCGATCGCAAATTGCTCATTCACGACGCCGATGCCGAGCGGGTTCGGGCCGTTTTTCGGCGCTTCGTGCAGCTCAAGTCCGCGACCCTGCTGGCTCGCGAGATCGGAAGCTCTGGGATCAAGTCCACGCCATCCTCAAAGAAAGCCCGCGCAAGCGTGCGAACAATAGCCGGGCTCAAACCTCAGCACTGCTGAAGGGTCTGCTGTTCGGGCCAGACGGGGCGGCGATGTCGCCAACCCACACCCGCAAATCTGGCCGGCTCTACCGCTACTACATCAGCCAGACCGCGATGAAGCAGGGCAGATCAGACTGCCCCGTCAAGCTGGTGCCGGCGGCGGAGTTGGAGCGGATCATCATCGACCAGGTCCGCCTGCTCCTGCAAACCCCTGAAGTGATCGTTCAGACCTGGCGCGCCATCCGCAAGCAATCTGCTGAGGTCAGCGAGGCGGAAGTGCGACGTGCGCTGCTCGGCTTTGACGAACTGTGGGAGGAGCTGTTTCCGGCAGAACAGGCGCGCATTGTTGCGCTGCTTGTCGAACGCATCGACATGCATGCCGAGCGGATGGATATCACCTTGAAAATCCAGGGCCTGACCTCGCTCTCCTCGGAATTGCAGCCGCAACCCTTCCAGCAGGCAGCAGAATGAACAGGCCAACCACCCTCACCCTCGGCCCCATCGGTCGGCCGAAGCTCAGCAGTGATGGCCGAACAATGGTCGTTAGCATCCCGATTTCATTCCGACGACAGGGTGGTCGCAAACGCGTCGTCACGCCTGCGAATGCCGAGACTTGGGCACCGCCGAAGCCACAGGTCGACAACACGCTGATCAAGGCTGTAGTGCGGGCGCATCGCTGGCGCAACATACTCGAATCAAGCCTGTTTGGTTCGGTGCGAGAACTCGCCAAGGCCGAGAAGATCAACGAGTCCTATCTATGCCGCGTGCTTCGGCTCACCCTGCTTTCGCCCGCTATTACCGAGGCCATCCTGAATGGGCTGCAGCCGGATGGCCTTGAGCTGTCGCAGCTGCTGAAATCCATCCCAGCTGAGTGGGGCGAGCAGCAGGCTCTGTTCAGCTCATCCGCCAGGAAAGCCGAAAGCCGCTAACGCTCATTCCAAGCTGGAAACGGGGCGGGCGTGGATTCGCACGGTCACTGATATAATCTGCGGTCCCCGCACCGTTCAATCTCTCAGCCTGCGGTACTTAGGGCGAACAAGCGCCGACTAGAGTTCATGCTTCTTCAGGCATGACGCATAACTCGCCAAGGCCCATCATGCGAAGCTGCGACCGAGCCGCAGCGGCATAGGGTTCGCGAGGATGCGTTCTAACCTGTATTGCGTCGATTGCCGCATTTATTTCGGCCTTATCGGCATACGATTCGTCACTAGAACTGGTGTCTAACATCCTGCCCAACATATCCGACAACATCTTCACGTCCCTCATTACGCGAAGGCGCGCTTCCTTCAGTCTTGGAAGGTCCAATCCGAGCCTAACGATCGTCTCCTGCACACGCGCCTTGTTGGTGCCGTAACAATACTTGCTAGGTCCCATACGGCCATCCGCGTGTACTTCGATCAGACGCACATCTGCGGCATTGATCGGGTCGAGCAGCATTGGCCGCTCATCATCGATACAGCGGTTTTCCCAGCAAGCCTTTGGACTCCCATCAGCTAGAGGAAACCAAGCTCCCTTCCCGTCTGTTTGATCCGTCCCTTCATTGCGGACGGGCCTATTCGACAATTGAGCGGAAAGTCGAAAATTGTCCCATGAGAACGCCAGCCATTCATAACCTGGCTTGTCACAAACCTTCTCATCTCGGCGAGCCTCGAGCTTTGGACGAAAGTGATCAACGTCAAGATGTGACTGCGCTTCGGGGCTTTCTGAGTACCAGCACTTCCCGTACGACATCTGAGACAAGTAGTCTTTGAAGTCTCTCCAAATCTTGGAATTCTTCTTGATGTGCTCGGCGCGCTCATTGGCCGGCAACTGCTCTAGTTGTTGCTGAGCAGCGATCGCCTTATCAAGCAGCTCCTGCGGAATGATGCCCGCATCTCGCTTCACGTAGATCACGCCGCGCCCTCCGGCTTCTCTAAGAGGCCTTTGATAAGTGCCTTCATCGCATTATGACGCTTTTCGATTTGCTCGGGCGACATCGGAGGGCGGTCTGCGTACTTCACATCCTGCCAGGCGCGGAGGAAATCCTGATAGAGCGGCTCACGATCTTCAAACATGAAACCGAGGCGACCCAGCTTGTCGTTGATCTCGATTAGATGCTTCTCTTGCGCGTCGCTTCGTTGTTCGAGACGCGCAAGGCTATTGCGCTCGTCGACCTGCCTTTGCGTATCTGGATCGAGGCTCGAGGGTAGGCCAAAGATTTCCGTGAGGGTGGCTGTGAACCCCATGCCCTTTGGATCCGTGTATGGTGGGGTAACACTAACCTTGCTTTTCGCGTTCGTGAACATCACGCGCACCTCGCGCCGGTCGAGTGCTGCGATGGTGAGCGGATTGTGCGAGCTCATTATGATGTGGCAATTCTTGGCATCGGAGGTCTGCCCGGTCCACTCGCGGATCAGGTCGAGGTAGGTATGCTGCCAGACCGGATTGAGATGCGTATCGGGCTCGTCGAGCATGAACAGGGCCCGCTTACCGCGCGACACGCGGATGAGACCAAGCACCATCAAGAGCTGACGCTCGCCGTCGGAGAGATCGGCGAAACTCACATCGCCGGAATTATCGTTCGTGCGCCGCACCCAGAGATGTAGATCTCGGAAAAGGTCTGAAATATCCACAGCCTCCAACGCCGCGAACACGTCCTGATCATCCTCATACTTCGCCTTGAACCGCCCCAAGCCTTCCTCATCCTTGAGGAAACAGGCTAATTGGGCCTCGTTCTGTTGCTTGTCGCGATAATCGTCGATCGCATTTCCCATCAAACGCATAGGGAAAAAGGCTTCTTGGCCAAATTGCCGGGCACAAGTACCGGCAGGTCCCTTGGCGTCCCAAAGGTCCTCAGCATCCTGCAATTTTGTCGACAGCGCCCCCTTGGCAAACCAAGGCTCCTTGAAGTGGGCCAACGCCGAGTGAAAGCCCGTTAGGCCGAGCTTCTCCTGCAACAGCCGATGGACGCTCGGATCTGGGAAGGCGAAGAACGAAAATAGCGCAAAAATCCCGTGGATAGGGCGACAATAAAATAGCCGCCGTTCGGCTAGGGCGCGCCGGCATTCAACTAGATCGTCATTCGTCTTAATTGCGTCGTAGTACCGGCGCTGGTGGCTATCAAACAGCTTCTCAAGCCGTCGGCTACCGCCCGAGTAATAACCGAACACGAGATCCGGGAACACCTCCGCCTTCGCTCGGTCGAACTTCGATCTGGCCATGGACTTGCCGTCCACCTCAATGCTCGGTTTGCCTGAGCGATTGCTCAATCGGACCCGATGATTGCCGATGCGATAGTCGACCTCATATGTGTACCGCGGCACACCGCGGTTCATGTCGGCGAAACGGAACACATCGACGATAGCTTCGATCAGATTTGATTTGCCTGCGCCGTTCTGGCCAATGATCACGGTGGTGAGGCGGTTTTCGTCGAAATCGACTTCGACCTCTCTGAGATTCTTGAACCCGTCGATATAGGCTCGATCGAGGCGCATCAGGCAGCCTGCAAGACTTGATTGTCTTGGTTGCGAATGTGCCCCTGATCAACTTCCCAGGCGAGTTGCTTATAGAAATCTGTCACCGGCAGGTCAGCTTTGCTGAACAAGTCTTCCACTTTCGACGAACCACCGGCCCCGCGGATAATGTTAGCCAAGTAGGGCATATTCTTCACGTCCTCGTCTTGTCGGCTTTTCGTCATGACGGCTTTCTCGCGTGGGGCCCTCGGCACAGACGCCTTGCGGCTTCGTTTGGGTTGAGATTGAGGCTGTTGACTGCGGGCGGCTTTGATGCGCTCGAGCAGAAGGCTGGCCGGCTCGTCATTCGGGTCCTGCGGCACCAACTCGCCCTTGAACGCCTTGGCGAGGATAGCGGACTGCAGTCGATCGAGCAGCTCGCGGGCACGCGCGGCCTCGGCTTCAAGTCGGTCGGCATGGGCGAAAGCAATGTTTAGGCGTTCAAGGAGATCTTTTTGTTCACTCTCCGGAGGCTCGGGAACTACGAATTTCGCAAGCCCGGCTTTGCCGATGTGGATGATATTTACGCCCTTGGTATTTGCGATGAATTGACCACTAAGAGCCAGATAAAGTAGGCAATAACGCAATAGGTCGGGATCGTATTTGAAGGGCCGCACACGAAGTAGCGTATTCTGGAAGCAAATATTTGGAATCTGACCTCGCCAGACGGCTGGCTTGCCAACTTCTTTGGCGCTGCCCGAGCCTTCATTGAGAAGGATGTCACCCTCCTTCAGGCAAAACGTGTCAAATTCCGCGGGCGTGAAGTTCATTTCCTTTACGTCAGTAAGATCCCATCCGCTCCACGTAACGTTGGCGGCTCTAAGATAGGGGCGCATATGAGGACCTTCATGGTCCTTGGGGGACCGCTGACGACCAAGTTGTACCTCCGCAATCTGATCAATTCTTTTTCGCGACCAGCCTGCTGGCATTTCTTCCGAACCAAACTGAAACACCGAGCGGAGGGCACCTAGGCGGACTTTGCTCGCGAGATCGAGCAAGCGATCCAATTCCGTTTGTGCTCGGGCAAGGCGTGCAGTCAGCACCTCTAGCTTCGCAACTATACGGCGCTGTTCGGCAACGGGAGGCACTGGCACCAAGAACTTCTCGATCATCTCCTTGGTCAGTGCTTGCCGTGTGAACCCGTAGTTCTCTTCGAGAATTTTGCGCTGCATCTCAGGCGCGGCCAGAAATCGCTCGACAAAGGCGGGAAGCACCTCTCCAACAGTGCGGATAATACAGACATGCTGATTTACACGAGCGCCAGACATATCACTCGGCGCCAAGCAAACCCTTCCTATCGAGGCACCAGTAATGTTGAGCAGCACATCGTGCTCGCCGACGGTTACGTTTTGCAAGGCCTGAGCTTGACCTTCATCGAGATGAGCGAGTCCTTCCCTCTTAAACTCACCAAAATGCACGTTCATCGATCGAATAAGAGGGATACCAGTTTGGCCGTAAGTGGCCTTTCCACCTCGCGGCGTAGCTCCACTTCCGATCTTTGTAGACAGTTGGCCGAGTTCGGCGGATACCCATCCTTTCGGCAAACTCACTCCACCGCCTCCGCGATCGCCGGCCCACTCACGTCGACCCCAAGCTCCTCTACAAGAGCGCGAATTTCCTCCAGTGCCGAGGAAAGATGTAACTCGATCGCGGCGGCAATCTCCTCCGGCGTCTCAAGCCCGTCCTCTGAGTCGCCGCTGGTATCCTTGAGCCAGGTGATGTCGAGGTTGTCGTTGCGAGCTGCGATCTCCTCGCGGGTGAAACGGCGAAAGTAGCCGCTTTCGCCTTCGTCTATTCGTTTCGCCCGGCCGAAAGGATCGTCGCCGAAGGCGCGGATAAAGCCCTCGAAGTCCGACGCTTTCAGCGGATTGGTCTTGCCATACGCCGGCGCACCGGAGCGCATGTCGTAGATCCAGACCACCCTAGTGGCGTCCTCTGCAGGCGCCTCCTCATCTGATCGCGTAAAGAACAGCACGTTGGTTTTCACGCCTTGGGCATAAAAAATCCCGGTCGGTAGCCGCAGGATCGTGTGCAGATCGCACCAGCTCATGAGGCGTCGGCGCAATTCCTTCCCGCGCCCATCATCGAACAACACGTTGTCGGGCACCACCACCGCGGCCCGACCGCCGAGCTTGAGCGCACGAATGCAATGTTCGACAAACGGCAGTTGATAGGCCGAGACGCGATCGGTGATGGTCAAATCATCCCGTGTCGGCGGGCCACCGGCCGGGCCAAATGGCGGATTGGTCAAGATCAGGTCAGCACTTTTGTATTTCGGCTGCATTCCGCTCGGCGACAATGTGTCGGCCAGATCAAGATGATCAGGATCGATCTTGTGCAGATGCAGGTTCATCAGGAGCAGGCGGAACGTATCCTGGACATTTTCCAGCCCGCGCAAGGCCGATTGGAGCTGGAAAGCCTGTTGCTTCGGGGACAGCGCGAAATATTCGTCGGACGCCGCACGCATGAACTGATCCGCCGCGATCAGGAAGCCGCCGGTCCCGGCGGCCGGGTCCTGGATCACCTCGCCAGGTTTGGGCTGCATCAACCGGACCATCACCTGGATCAGCACGCGCGGGGTGAAATACTGGCCCGCACCGCGCTTAGTTTCTTCCGCCATCTTCTGCAACAGGCCTTCATAAGTGTCGCCGAACGCATCGCGCTCTTCGCTGAACCAGTGCAGACCGTCGATGGCGTCGATCAGCTTGCGCAGGTTCGCCGGCTCGCGGACGATGGTGGCCGCGTTTTGGAAGATCGCGACCACTGAGCGGTCCTTGATCTTGGTGCCATCGCCGAGGTCGATCAGCGCCTGCCGGTAGCGCTGCAGCACCTCGGTCTCGCTGGCCGTCTCTAGCGCACCCCAGCGATACTGCTCGGGGATGCGGCTCTCGTCCTTCTGCTCGGATGCCATCTTCAAGAACAGCAGATAGGTCAGTTCAGTGACATATTGCTGGTAGGTCACGCCGTCCTTGCGCAACAGCGCGCATAGCCGCCACAGGCGGTTCACGAGATCAGCGGATGGATTCATGTCAGTTCCCGTTCATGCGACGTGGCTATCCCAGATCGCGGTGTTGAGGTCTTTCAGGACATCACCTAACCCGTGATCGAACTCGCGGTCCACCCGTTCGAAGCCGCCAGCCTGTGCAAACAAGGGATCGGCTAGAATTTCGGGGTCGCCCACGGGCTGCTCCTTGAGGACACGGCCGATGCGAACCAGCCATTGTCGCTGGGCTCCCGTCCAGTTCCGGCTTGCGATGATTCGCTGCACGCCGTTTTCGACCCGCGTCGCATAGGGCACCAGCGGATCGCCAATCGCAGCCTGTCGGACGAAGCCAATGATATGGGCAGCAATGTCGGCGTTGCGCGCCCGGCCGTACGCCTGCCGCAGGCTGGCCTCCGAGAACCCGTTTTCGTCGAGCAACACGGCGAGCGCCTTCAGCTCTTTCCGCGTGAGTTCGCGCGGCTTCTGAGTGGCCGCGATTAGGGCCGGCGCGGCGTTCATGTTGGTGCGCACGAAGGTTTCGAAGCTTTCGATATAGTCGGCCGGGCTGGCCCTTCCGCCGAAATCGTCCTCGACGCAGACCAGTTCATCCGAATGGTCGGAAATGTAGATGCCATCGCGGTTGCCGGCGGCGGGATTGGCGGCATCAAGAATGGAAGCCAGCAGAGGATGTTGCTGGAACAGAGCAAGCGTGTCCGGGGCCGGCGCAGCCTTCAGACTATCCACCAGCGCGGTCAGCGGGCCGAGCACCGTTTCCAGGGTTTCGCGCCGCTCAGGAGCGATGTACTTGATGCGCTGCCGAAGCTTTACGACGATCTGGTCGCGGACGAAGGCGCGATCCTCGTCGGTCCCCGCGCGCTGGAGATCGCCCACAAGGGTGGCGAAAGACAGCGAGGGATCGACCACCACTGGCCGCATGTCCGTGACGTCCTGCAGGTTGGCATAAATATCGACGGCGTCGAAAATGCGGAAATATTCCTTGCCAATCTCGTCGCAGCGTCGCGTGGCGCGGCCAATCATCTGGTCGTAGAGGATGCGGCTATTGACCCGCCGAACAAAGACAAGATTGGTGATCGCGGGCACGTCGATACCGGTGGTCAGCAGATCGACGGTCACCACGTATTTTGGGCGCGGGTCGTTCTTGAAGGCCTTGATGCGATCGAGCGGCTTGTCGACCGAACCGGTGATTTTTTCAACGAGGTCGTGCGGCTGAAGCCCATATTCATCTTTGAGGGCGGCGCCAAGCTCCTCCACGAGAACGTCCGCGTGGTCGTCGCGCGCCGCGAACAGAAGCGTCTTGCCGCGCTCGGTGGGCGGACATTCGCGTGCCACGGCGTCGGCGACTGCGCGGTTAAAGGCGCGGGTGTAAACCTTCTTGTTGAATTCAGCGACTTCGAAATCAACCTGATCCTCAAGGTTGAATAGGTCGATCTGACCGGTGCGCGGATTGATGATGTTGACTTCCTCGCCCTGCTCGAAGCTGATTCCAGTCTGGCTCAACGCCGTGGTGATCCGACGCGGCGGACGATGATCGATTAGGTAGCCATCAATGACCGCTTGTCGGTAGCCATAATGAAAGACCGGAAGTCCGAAGATTTCCCGCGTGTGGAGAGCCGGAGTCGCGGTCAGCGCGACCCGCGTCGCGTCGAAATAGTCGAGCACCCGGCGGTATGCTGATAGATAGTCTTCGAGATTGCGGAAACCGAGATCATCTTCGCGCAATTCGGCATCCAGCGTATAGCCGCGGTGCGCTTCGTCGACGATAATGAGGTCGTAGGTGCCAGGTGTCGGTCGCGCCGCGTCAGGATCCTCAAAGATGCGCCGGATCATGGCCTGGACGGTCGCGACCTGAACCCGATCGGTCGCCTCCGGGAATTTCCGGGTGAGATCGGCAACTGGGAACACCTGATCGAACTTGAGGAAGCCGGCGGTGTCTGTGGTGCTCAAAGCATCGAGGGTCTGACGTCCCAGCGCATTGCGGTCGACCAGGAACAGAATGCGGCGAAAGCGTTTGCGACGGAGGAGCTCGTACATTAGCGCAATCGCCAGACGGGTCTTCCCCGTTCCGGTCGCCATAGCGAGGAGAATGTGCTGCTGGCCTCTGGCAATTGCGGCTTCGACGGCAACAATGGCGTCACTCTGATACGGACGCAATCCGCTGACGCCTAATTCGCGCTCGGCAAGCTCGTTCACATTGTCGGTGACCTGATCAAGCCTTTCCCTGAGATCGAGGGGCGAGAACCACTCGGGCAGGGCACGCGGCGGGCCGCCGGTCGGTCGGGCATCCCAAAACCAGATACCCGATTTGGTCGCGAGTTGCTTCACGTAAGGTCGCCCGTTAGTAACGAACAGGAACGGCGCGCGAAATTTTTCGAGACCATGGAGCCAAGGGCTTCCGGGGCAAGTCTCGTCGGACGTCAGTTTGATGTCCCGAGCATAGCGCTTCGACTGCCCGAGCCGACCGGGCACGTCCTTGACCGCGCGCTTGGCTTCGATCACTCCGACGCAACGCCCTTCGATGAAGAGCGCATAGTCGACCGGCCCGCTTTCCGTCGGCCACTCCGCAATCGCGATGGCCTGTCCCGGTTGCGGCCGTGTCCCGTTTGCGTAGCGAAGCTCGCGGCTATCGACGAGCCAACCCGCCGCATCCAACTGATCGTCAATAAGGATGCGAGTAGTCGCCTCATCCAGTTCGATCTGATCCGCCTGCCGATTGGCGAGTTGGGTGAGCAGGTCGAGCTGTAGTGGCGGAGCAGATTCTGCGGCGACCTGCGACGCCTTGAGGGCGGCCTCGGTTTTGCGCAGACCCGCTTCTGTTTCTGCGGCATAGCTCTCCCAGAACTGCTTATCCTGCCGGTGCACTTCTGCTTCTGAGATCGCGCGCAGCCGGGCGTCCTCAGCGTCGCGGAAGGAAAGCAACGCTTTCGCCGCTTCGTCAGAGCTAACGCGGACTTGCTTGCGCAGTTCTTCCAGTTCGGCCCTTAGACCGCTCGTCGCATCGAACGGGGGCGTCGGCGGCACAAACGGCCCGGGTTTGTAGGTCGGCTTCCCACCATAGCTCTGCTGGAACCAGACGGCAGCGCCGCGCGCGATCTTGAGCGCGGAAAGCGCATCAGCGGTCGTCCCCACGTTCTCGTGGACCGCGAGATTTCCTACGCGCTTCAGGTGGAAAAAGAGATTGGCGACCTCGGTCGGCAGGATCGAGCGGATCTTCAACGTGCGCAGCACTTCGTCGAACGTAACCGCATTCGAGGGTAGCAGGCCATGCCGGGCCGCGATCTCCTTGGCAAGAAATTCGGCCAGTTGACGAAGCTTGATCAGGGTCGAGGGAGCATCGTCAAAGAAGTAGCGCTCAGCGAGCGCGCCCAAACGGGCAAGGCGTTCGTCCTGTGCGGCAAGAAAATCGAAGTTGCTTGAGATCCCCATCGAAAGTGGAAGGTACCCATCTGCGCTTCAAACTCAAGGAGTTGAGGCGACCGGCAGGTACTACTTAAGTGCTTGGCATTTCGAAGCCCCCGGCTATTTGTCGGGATTTGGCCCACTCGCTCCGCTAAAACAGGAGGTATCGGTTGGTAACGATTGACAGTCCCTCGTTCTTATTGGTTGAGCGAGAGAGATCCAAACCGATGCCCTAATAAGCCATTGGTTTTACGGAAAATCTCGTACTAGACCAATTTTGCGGGTTCTAAGATTCGGAGAAAATTCGGTTCTCCAGATATATCCAGCCCCCAGTTGGATGGATGATGGGAGTTCTCCGTCGGTAAAAATGCGGGAAAACGGCCGCATTTCTGGCCTGTCTGCAGATCGAAGTACGGGATGATTTTGGTGGGGTGGCGGAGCGAGCAGGATTCGAACCGACGGTACGACATCGGCATCGCCGTGGCGACTCGGTGGCGATTTCAGACAAATAAAAAGCCGCTCCGAGGAGCGGCTTTTTGATTTTTTGCTGTCCTTACAGGACCTTATTTGGTTGCGGGGATAGGATTTGAACCTATGACCTTCAGGTTATGAGCCTGACGAGCTACCGGGCTGCTCCACCCCGCGTTAAACACTTGCCTTGCCTTCGCCAAAAGCCGGGGACGGTCGGTTGAGGCCCGCGCTGTTCGCGTGGCTTGCCTCACTCGTCCCAAAGGCTTCCTTGGAAGGCAACCCAGGGCAACGCCCATCGGGTGCGGGGCGTATGTATCAAGGCGGGCCGGCTTTGGAAAGGGCTGCGGGAACGTTTTTTTCGACTTTATGACAACGGATGGACCGATTTTGGGTCCGTTTGGCATGCACTTGCCAGGAGTTCCGCAAAGGGCCAGCTTGGCCGCAACAAAATCAGGGCCGGACGCCCATTTTAGGGAGGAACGCCATGGACCGTACTTTGGACCCTATCTTGGACCCTACCTTGGATCAGTCCCTGACAAGCACCCCGCTGGCCGCGCTGGAGGATGCCTTTCATGTCATGATTGCGCGGTCGCGGGCCGAGCCGGCGCCTGACCTCGCCGAGCGGCTCGACCGGCTGGCGCGGCTGCGCGCGGTGGTCGCGGACAACGAGGAGCGCTTCGGGCAGGCGATCTCGGCCGATTTCGGCCACCGCGCGGCGGTCGAGACCACGATTGCCGAGACCATGCTGGTGTTCTCCGAGATCCGGCACGCCACCAAACATTTGAAGAGCTGGATGACACCGCGGCGCGTTGCCACCGCGCTGCAATTCCTGCCCGCGCGCAACCGGCTGATGCCGCAGCCGCTCGGCGTGGTCGGCATCATCGCGCCCTGGAATTATCCGCTGCAGCTCACGCTCGCGCCCGCGATCGGCGCCATCGCCGCCGGCAACCGGGTCATCATCAAGCCGAGCGAGCTCGTGCCGCACTTCTCGGCGCTGCTGAAGGAGACGGTCGGGCAGAGGTTCGATGCCACCGAAGTGCTCGTCACCGGCATCGAGGACGAGATCGCAAAGGGCTTTGCGCGCCTGCCGTTCGATCATCTCGTCTTCACCGGCTCGACGCGGGTCGGGCGGCTGGTCGCGGAGGCCGCGGGACGCAATCTGACGCCTGTCACGCTCGAGCTCGGCGGCAAGTCGCCGGCGATCATCGACGCCTCGGCCGATCTCAATGAGGCGGCCGAGCGCATCGCCTATGGAAAGCTGCTCAATGCGGGACAAACCTGCATCGCGCCGGATTATGTGCTGGTGCCGGAGAATTCGGTGCAGTCCTTTGCCGAAAAGGTGCGCGCACAGATGCGGCGCATGTTCGGCACCGATCCCGCCAACAAGGACTACACCTCCGTCATCTCCGACCGGCACTATGCCCGGCTCGAAGGCCTCGTCGCGGATGCGACCCAGCGCGGCGCCAAGATCCTGCAACCGGCAAGGCCCGACGATCCCAACTGGAAAGCGCACCGCAAATTCCCGCCGACGCTGATCCTCAGTGCGACCGAAGCGATGGCGGTGATGCAGGAGGAGATCTTTGGGCCCGTGCTGCCGGTGCTGGGCTATCGCGATCCGGCCGACGCCATCGCTTTCGTCAACGCCCGCGACCGGCCGCTGGCGCTGTACTGGTTTGGCAAGGACAGCAACGCGCGCGACGAGGTGCTGGCGCGCACCATCTCCGGCGGCGTCACAATCAACGACTGCCTGTTCCACTTCACGCAAGTCAACCAGCCGATGGGCGGCGTCGGCGCATCCGGCACCGGCGCCTATCACGGCGAATGGGGCTTTCGCACCTTCAGCAAGCTGAAGCCGGTGTTCTATCGCTCCAAGTTCAATCGCCTCGCCGACCTCTATCCGCCCTATGGCGGCAAGATCGCGCGGCTGGAGAAGCTGATGCGGTTCATGTCGTAGGCTGTCTCAACGCCTCGATCATGCCGGCGCTGATCGGTGGCAACACCAATGCACCGACCATCATGATCGCGGAGAAGGCGGCGGATATGCGGTAGCTCCTCTCCCTCTCCCCGTTCTTACGGGGAGAGGGTTGGGGGCCTCTATCCGCGAACTCGGTGAGAGACGGACTCGCGGAGGCTCCCCCTCACCCGGAATTTGCTGCGCAAATTCCGGCCTCTCCCCGCACGCGGGGAGAGGCGAAGACGCGCTCAATTCAGCAAGAACCCGCCGTCCACGGTGACCACACTGCCCGTCATGTAGCGCGAGGCGTTCGACGCCAGTAGCAGGATCGCGCCGTCGAGATCGGATTCGGCGCCGACGCGGCGCTGCGGGATGCGCTTGGCCAGGCGCTCACCTGCGGGCGTCGACCAGAAGGCGTGGTTCATCTCGGTGTCGATGTAGCCGGGCGCGAGCGCGTTGATGCGGATGTTCTGCCCGGCAAGCTCCAGCGCCATCGCCCTGGTCGCCTGGATGATGCCGGCCTTGGAGATCGCGTAGGGCGACACCGCCTTGAGCACGCCGGTGCCGAGCACGGAGGCGATGTTGACGATGTTGCCCGACTGCTTGCGCGCGATCATGCGCCGTGCCACTTCCGTCGCGAGGAAATAGGCGCCCTTGAGGTTGGCGCCGATCACGGCATCCCAATCGGCCTCGGTCTGCTCGGTCGCGAGTTTCTCGATGGCGATGCCGGCATTGTTGATCAGCACGGTGACGGGCCCGAGCGCGGCTTCCGCCGCATCGACAGCCCTGGCGATCGATGCGCTGTCGGTGACGTCGAGCGCGACGGCGGCAGCGCGGCCGCCCTTGCCGCGGATTTCTTCTTCCAGGCTTTTCAGCTTGTCGGTCTGCCGCGCCGCGAGCGCGACGGATGCACCATGGGCCGCCAGCACCCGGGCAAATTGCCGCCCCAGCCCCTGGCTCGCGCCTGTTACGAGGATGGTTTCTTTACTGACGTCGAATAGGTCTGACATGGCGATTTCCTTGGACGACTTGCTCGAGCTTTTGGCGCCCATCAATACAGACGATTTTAGCGATCTGAAACCGGAATGATCGGTTCGGCGTTCATTCGTTCCAGCGCGGCAGCGTTCCCCGAGGTGAGCTCGCACGCATGAACGGTTTCGATCTCGCGGTCTATGCGGCACTCGCCATCGCGGTCGGCCTCGGATTCAGGACCGGGCTGCTGCGCAGCGCCATGACCATCCTCGCCTATCTCCTCGCCGCGCCGATGGCGGTGGCGTTGATGCCGCTGATCGCGCCGCAGATCGCAGCCAATCCGAATTCGCCGCTGCTCCAGAACTGGATCTGGTTCTTCGCCATCTTCGTGGTGGTCGGCATGCTGCTCGGGCATATCGGCCGTGTCGCGCTGAACGACACCATCGGCGAGGCCGGCATCGGCGACCGGCTCGGCGGCGCCGCGCTCGGCGCCATCAGGGTCGGCCTCGTCGCCATCACGCTGGTGGCGGTGTTCGACCAGATCGTGCCGGCCAACCGCGAGCCGCCGTTCCTCGCCGGCTCGCATCTGCGACCGTTGTTCTCGACAGTGGGGCGGATGGGATTCAAATCGCTGCCGCCGGAGGCGGCCGCCGCGATCGACCGCCTCAAGCAGGAGCGGCGGATCTGATCCAGCGCATTTGCATCGCGGCGAGGACGCGCATGCATTTTGGTGCGAGCCCGTCCCTTATCAGCGGCACTGATGTTGGCTAGAGTGGCCGCATCCAAAACCTGCCTGACATTTACGGGAGTGAAACAGTGGATCTTGGGATCAAAGGTCGCCGCGCCATCGTCTGCGCATCCAGCAAGGGCCTCGGGCGCGCCTGCGCCATCGCGCTGGCGGAGGCCGGCGTTCACGTCACGCTGACCGCGCGCGGTGCCGAAGCCTTGAAGAAGACCGCCGATGATATCCGCAAAGCCTATCCTGACGTGACCGTCACCGAGATCGTCGGCGACATCACGACGCCGGCGGGCCGCGAGGCCGTGCTGAAGGCGTGCCCCGAGCCTGATATCCTGATCAACAATGCCGGCGGCCCGCCGCCCGGCGATTTCCGCAACTGGACCCGCGACGACTGGATCAAGGCGATCGACGCCAATATGCTGACGCCGATCGAGCTGATCAAGGCGACGGTGGACGGCATGATGGCGCGTAAGTTCGGCCGCATCGTCAACATCACCTCGGCCGCGGTGAAGGCGCCGATCGACATCCTCGGCCTCTCCAACGGTGCACGCGCCGGCCTCACCGGCTTCATCGCCGGCCTGTCGCGCAAGACCGTGATCAACAACGTCACCATCAACGGCCTGTTGCCTGGTCCGTTCGAGACCGATCGTCTCACCGGCACCGCCAAGGCCGAAGCCGACAAGCGTGGCGTCACGCCGGAGCAGATCCTGACTGAACGTGCCAAGCTCAACCCTGCGGGGCGCTTCGGCCAGCCCGACGAGTTCGGCTATGCCTGCGCCTTCCTCTGCGGCGCCAAGGCCGGCTTCATCACCGGGCAGAACATCTTGCTCGATGGCGGCGCGTTCCCGGGAACGCTATAGTCGCGATTGCAGGTGTACTCGCTCGCCCCGTTCTTACGGGGAGAGGGTTGGGGTGAGGGGCTCTCTCCGCCAAGCACGGTGACAGTTGGATTCGTGGAGACTCCCCCTCACCCGGATTGCATCTTCGATGCAATCCGGCCTCTCCCCGCAAGCGGGGAGAGGCGAAGAAACCCGCAAGCTGGCTAGTTAAGCAAACTCACCGCTGCTTCGTCGCTTCGTCCTCGTCGCGCTCGCTGGGATCGGAGGAATCGGCGGTGAGACGCTCACGGGCCCAGTCGATACCGAATTCGTCGAGTCCGGCAGCGAGCAGATCGCCCAGCATGGGCTCGCCGAGCAGATAGTGCACCGTCTCACGGCGCGGGCTGCTATATTCACCCCGCGCCTCCACGGCACGGGCGCGCAAATCGTCCCAATCATCGATGGTGCCGTCGCCGCGACCGAGCCAGGTCAGCGCGACGAGATCGATCTGCTCGTCCTCGTTCAAGACGATCATGAAGCTGCCGAGCTCGTGGCCGACCGGATCGGAGCCGTTGTCCTCGAGGACGTCGATCGCGTCGTCATCGCTCGGGTTCGAGCCGGAATCCGGATCGGAAGCCGCCTCCTTGACGTCGAATTCGCGCGCCTTCTCGATGATGAAGGCGACCTTGTCCGCGGAAATCGCAAGCTCTGGCATGGCTCCCTCTCCGGCTTCTTTCCGGTTCCTCGCGATAACGCCACATCACCCCAGATGATCCATTGCGCTTGATGGCGGAAAGTGTGCATGTTCCAACGCAAGAGCAAGAACACGGGGATGCGCCGGATGCAGTGGAAGGTCGGCAAGGTCAGGATCACGAAATTCGTCGAAATGGAGACGGTGGGCTCGACCCGCTTCATCCTGCCGGCAGCGACCAACGACGAAATCCGGAAGCTGCCCTGGCTGATCCCGCATTTCGCCACCGAAGAAGGCCGGCTGAAGATGTCGATCCACTCGCTGGTGGTGGAGACGCCTACGCGCCGGATCGTGGTCGACACCGGCCTTGGCAACGACAAGCAGGGCCGCGGCGTCCCGACCTGGAACAACCGCAGCACGCCGTTTCTGGAGACCATGACGGCGGCGGGTTTCCCGCCCGACAGCATCGACACCGTGCTGTGCACGCATCTTCACGTCGACCATGTCGGCTGGAACACGAGGCTGGTCGACGGCCAATGGGTGCCGACCTTTCCGAGGGCGCGCTACGTCTTCGGCAGAACCGAATATGAATACTGGCGCGATTACACGGCCGAACCGGATAAGGTTGCGGTGTTCAACGATTCCGTGAAGCCGGTCGTCGATGCTGACCAGGCCGAGTTCATCCCGAGCGATCACCGGCTCTGCGAGGAAATCAAGCTGATCCCAACCCCGGGCCACAGTCCCGGGCACATGAGCGTCCTGATCGAGTCCGGTGGCGAGCAGGGGCTTCTGACCGGCGACGTTGCCCATCATCCCTGCCAGATGGCGCATCTCGACTGGTGCTCGGTCGTCGATTCCGATCCCGCTCAATCGGCGGCGACCCGGCGCGAGATGTTCTCGCGTTTTGCCGACACGCCGACGCTGGTGATCGGCGGGCATTATTCGGCAGGGCATATCAAGCGGGCGGGAGACGCGTTCAGGTTTGTGGCGTTGCAATCGTAGGGTGGGCAAAACGACTTGTCCGCCGTAGCTCGAAGAGCGAAGGCCGAAGCCTGCCCACCAATGCAAGCCACCGATCGAATTGGAGGGCACGGCGCTCGGCGCCTTTGCCCACCCTCCAAAGATTGGCAGCAATGCGCTCCTCTCTAGGCGGTTGAATTTCCCGCCGCCCTGTTCCATGAAGCTGTTTAACCGATCGGTCCATTCCCAGGGAGAAACGAGAATGAAGCTTGTTCGTTACGGCGAGAAGGGTGCGGAAAAGCCCGGCCTGATCGATAGATCCGGCCAGTTGCGCGACCTGTCGGCGCATGTGAAGGACCTGACCGGTGAAGCCTATTCGCCTGATACCCTGAAGAAGCTGGCAGGCCTCGACCCTGCCTCGCTGCCCGCGGTGTCGGGCAAGCCGCGGTTCGGCGCACCGGTCACCGGCATCTCGAAATTCGTCGCCATCGGCCTCAATTACAGCGACCACGCCAAGGAGACCGGCGCTGCGATCCCGAGCGAGCCGATCATCTTCATGAAGGCGAACACCTCGCTGTCCGGCCCGAACGACGCGGTCGAGAAGCCGCGCGGCTCGACCAAGCTCGACTGGGAGGTCGAGATCGCCGCGATCATCGGCACCCGTGCCAAATATGTCTCGGAAGCCGACGCGCTGAACTACGTCGCCGGCTATTGCGTCTGCAACGACGTCTCCGAGCGCAACTTCCAGACCGAGCGCCTGGGCCAGTGGACCAAGGGCAAGTCGCACGACACATTCGGCCCGCTCGGGCCGTGGCTCGCCACCAAGGACGAGATCAAGGACGTGCAGGACCTGTCGATGTGGCTAGACGTCAACGGCCAACGTCGCCAGACCGGCTCGACCAAGACCATGATCTTCTCCATGGCAAAGTGCGTCTCCTACGTCTCGCAGTTCATGACGCTCCTGCCCGGCGACATCATCACCACGGGCACCCCGCCCGGCGTCGGCCTCGGCATGAAGCCGCCGACCTTCCTCAATGTCGGCGACGTCGTCACGCTCGGCATCGAAGGTCTCGGCGAGCAGCGCCAGGAGATCATCGCGGCGTAAGCTGCGACGACAGCTGTTGCCACACCGTCATTGCGAGGAGCGAAGCGACGAAGCAATCCAGACTATTTCCCCGGAGACAGCCTGGATTGCTTCGCTTCGCTCGCAATGACGAAAACAACTGCCGGATATTCGTCAAGGTACTCACATGAAACTCACCTTCTCCCCCGCCTCGCCCTTTGCCCGCAAGGTGCGCATCGCGGCGATCGAGCTCGGGCTGATCGACAAGATCGAGCTCGTGCCCGCAACCGTCGCGCCGGGCACGGCCAATGAGGATTATTCGCGCATCACGCCGCTGAAGAAGCTGCCGGTGCTGATCACCAATGACGGCGACGTGATTTTGGACTCCTACGTCATCGTCGAATATCTCAACGAGATCGCCGGCGGCAGCCTGATCCCCGGCTACGGGCCGCGGCGCTGGAAGGCCAAGACCAACCATTCGCTGCTCAATGGCATGCTCGATTCCATGCTGCTGTGCCGCTACGAGAAGATGGTGCGGCCGCAGGGCCTGCAATGGCAGGCCTGGTCGGACGACCATTGGAACAGGGCCTGGACCGGCATGGCGCGCTTCGAGAACATGCCAGAGGTGCTGAACGGCCCGTTCGACATCTCGCAGATCGGCCTCGTTTGCGTGCTCGGCTATGCCGACTTCCGCTTCGCCGATTGCGGCTGGCGCAAGGCCTATCCCAAGCTCGATGCCTTCCATCAGAAGATGCTGGAGCGGCCCTCCGTGAAAATCTCGGTGCCGCCTCCAGCGTAAATCGCAGGAGCTCTCATGAGCCTCAAATACTCGGTCGGCGATCTCACCATCCATCGCGTCATCGAGCAGGAAGTCCCCTTCTTCTCGGCGCTGGAGTTCATTCCGGGGCTGACAGCGGAGGTGCTGACCGAGAATCGGGCCTGGATGCGGCAGGCCAAGGCACTGGACGAGCAGGACACGCTGATCCTGTGCTTCCAGTCCTACGTGGTGAAGACGCCGCATCACACCATCCTGATCGACAGCTGTATCGGCAACGACAAGCCGCGGCCGCAGCGACCGAAATGGCACTTGAAGACCGACGACACCTATTTGCGCGGCCTCGCCGCCGCCGGGGTTTCGGCGGGCGACATCGACTTCGTGATGTGCACGCATCTGCATGCCGATCACGTCGGCTGGAACACCCGGCTCGAGAACGGCCGCTGGGTGCCGACCTTCCCCAAGGCGCGCTATGTCTTCGCCAAGCGGGAATTCGACTACTGGACCGAGAACAATGCGAAGGCGGAGGTCCCGCCCTTTGCCGACAGCGTGCTGCCGGTGGTGGAGGCGGGGCGCCACGAACTCGTCGGCGGCGACCATCAGATCGGCGATCACATCCGCATCCTGCCGACGCCCGGCCACACGCCGGGTCATGTCGCCTTCGCCATCGGACGCGGCAAGGACGATGCGGTGTTCTCCGGCGATCTCATCCACTCGCCGCTACAGGCGCTCTATCCGGAGCTGTCGATGAAGTTCGACGTCGATCAGGCCACGGCGGCGAAAACGCGCCGCAGCTTCCTGGAGCGCTATTGCGACAGCGACACGCTGTGCTGCACCGCGCATTTCCCCTCGCCGTCGGTCGGGAAGATCAAGCGCAAGGGCAGCGGATTCGTCTGCGCGGCGGTTTGATCTAGGACGGCTCGCGCTGCGAACTCCCATCCTCCTCTGGAGGGGGAGGATCGGTTCGCATGGAGCGAAGCGGAATGCGAACCGAGGTGGGGTGACGGTCTATCCTCGTTGAACACTGCCCGTGGGGAGAGATCACCCCACCCCGCTCGCGCTGCGCGCGATCGACCCTCCCCCTCCAGGGGAGGGTAAGAGCTCCCGCCCTCACGGAGGAAACGATGACAACGCTCCCCGACATCCCGCTTCCCGCCAGCATTCGCTCGCGTTACGTCGACGGCATCAACGGCTTGAGCGTGCATGTGCTGGAAGCCGGCTTCGAGACCAAGGGCCGGCCCTGCATCCTCCTGCTGCACGGCTTTCCCGAGCTGGCCTTCTCCTGGCGCAAGGTGATGCCGGCGCTCGCCGCCGCCGGCTATCACGTGATCGCGCCGGACCAGCGCGGCTATGGACGCACGACGGGATGGAGCGCTGAGTACGACGACGATCTCGCGCCCTTCTCGCTCTTCAACCTGGTGCGTGATGCGCTCGCCCTGGTGTCGGCTTTCGGCTACCGGCAGGTTGATGTGGTCGGGCATGATTTCGGCAGCCCGGTCGCGGCCTGGTGCGCGCTGGTGCGGCCCGACGTATTCCGTTCGGTGACGATGATGAGCGCGCCGTTCGGCGGACCGCCGCCGCTGCCCTTCAACACAGTCGACACGCCGGCAAAGCCTGCGGCCGAAGACGCAGTGCATCGCGAGCTTGCCGCGCTGCCGCGCCCGCGAAAACACTATCAATGGTACTATTCGACTCGCGCGGCCAACGGCGACATGCACCGCGCGCCCCAGGGCGTGCACGATTTCCTACGCGCCTACTATCATCACAAGAGCGCGGACTGGACCGGCAACAAGCCGCACCCGCTGGAATCGTGGTCGGCAAACGAACTGGCGAAGCTGCCGACCTATTACGTTATGGACCTGAATGAGACCATGCCTGAGACGGTGGCGAAAGAGATGCCGTCGCCGGCCGCGATCGCCGCCAATCAATGGTTGCCCGATCGCGAGCTCGCCTATTACGCCGCCGAATATGGCCGCACCGGATTCCAGGGTGGGCTGCAATGGTATCGCTGCGGTACGTCGGGCGCTTTCAATCGCGAACTGCAACTGTTCTCTGGCCGCAGCATCGACGTGCCCTCCTGCTTCATCTCGGGCAAGCAGGATTGGGGCACCTATCAGCGCCCCGGCGTGTTCGAGGCGATGCAGGCGCGCGCCTGCACGAAGATGCTCGGCTGCCATCTCGTCGACGGCGCCGGTCATTGGGTGCAGCAGGAGCAGCCTGCCGAAGTCACCCGGTTGCTGCTGGACTTTCTCGCAAAGGCCGGCACCGGCTGATTTGACCGGGGAACCGCGGCGTCCTATATAGTTTAGAATAGTTCTAAACCCGTGACAGGGCCGTCGTGAAGAATTTTGCCGATCTGACCGAGCGCGAGGTGCTTGCGGTCGCGATCTCCTCCGAGGAGGAGGACAGTCGCATTTACATGACCTTCGCCGAGGACCTGAAGGAGCGCTATCCGGATTCGGCAAAGCTGTTCGAGCAGATGGCTGAGGAGGAGCGCGGCCATCGGCACATGCTACTGGAAATGTACGAGCAGCGTTTCGGCCAGCACCTGCCGCCGATCCGCCGCGAGGACGTCAAGGGCTTTTTGCGCCGCCGCCCGATCTGGCTGACCAAGAACCTGGCGCTCGATACGATCCGCAGAGAAGTCGAGACCATGGAGCTCGAGGCCGAGCGCTTTTATGCGAAGGCCGCCGAGCAGGCCGAGGACGTCAACGTCCGCCGGCTGCTCGGCGACCTCGCCGAGGCCGAGAAGAGCCACGAGAACACTGCCGCCAGACTGACGGACGAGATCCTCAAGCCCGACGTGCGCGCCGAGGAAGACCGGACGCGGCGACGGATGTTCGTGCTGCAATACGTGCAGCCGGGCCTCGCCGGGTTGATGGACGGATCGGTCTCGACGCTGGCGCCGCTGTTTGCGGCCGCCTTCGCCACGCACCAGAACTGGCAGACATTTCTGGTGGGCCTTGCCGCATCAATCGGCGCCGGCATCAGCATGGGCTTTGCGGAAGCGCTGTCCGACGACGGTTCGCTGACCGGGCGCGGCTCGCCCTGGCTGCGCGGCCTCACCTGCGGCGCAATGACGACGCTCGGCGGACTCGGCCACACCGCGCCCTATCTCGTGCCGGACAGCTGGGCCAACGCATTCTGGATCGCAACCGCAATCGCCTGCGTCGTCGTGTTCTTCGAACTGTGGGCGATCGCCTTCGTCCGCGCGCGCTACATGGACACACCATTCCTCCAGGCCGTATTCCAGATCGTGCTCGGCGGCGCCATCGTGCTGGCGGTGGGGATCGTGATCGGGGCGGCGTAGTAGCCTCACCCTCCGTTGTCATCGCCCGCGAAAGCGGGCGATCCAGTACGCCGCGCCAGATATGGTGAGAGCGAGCTCTCCAACGAAGGCCTCTGGAATACTGGATCGCCCGGTCAAGCCAGGCGATGACAGCGAGTTCTTGAACTCCGTCCGCTCCGTCCCGCCCACATATCAATCGCGATCAAACAGCCGTTGCGGCATTCGGCCAAACTGCGCATCATCGTCCAACAACCAAAGCGGGAGAAGCGCCGTGGCCAAATCGGAATGGAGTTTCAAGAGTGCGGTCGAGCTGTCGGCCGCATTGAGTGCGAAGAAGGTCTCGGCGATCGAGCTCACGCAGGATGCGATCGCCCGTATCGAGCGTCACGACGGCAAGATCAACGCGATCTGCGTCCGGGATTTCGATCGCGCGCTCGGCGCCGCGCGCGAGGCGGACGGTGCGCTGGCGCGCGGCGAAAGCAAAGCGCTGCTCGGCCTCCCCGTCACCGTGAAGGAGTCCTTCAACGTCGCAGGCCTGCCCACGACCTGGGGCTGGACGCCGCAGAAGGATTTCAAGCCGGCGGAGGACGCACTGTCGATCACCCGGGTGAAGAACGCCGGCGGCATCATCCTCGGCAAGACCAACGTTCCCGTCGGCTTGGGCGATTGGCAGAGCTACAACGAGATCTACGGCACCACGAACAATCCGTTCGATCTCGACCGCACGCCTGGCGGCTCATCGGGCGGCTCGTCTGCGGCACTCGCGGCCGGCTACGGACCGCTCTCGCTCGGCTCCGACATCGGCGGCTCGCTGCGGGTGCCCGCCTTCCATTGCGGGGTCTATGCGCACAAGCCGACCTACAATCTCTGCCCGACGCGTGGCCATACGCCGCCGCCATTTCCGGCGATCCCGATGGAGCGCGACATGGCGGTGATCGGCCCGATGGCGCGGAGTGCGGCCGATCTGTCCCTGCTCCTTGAGGTGATGGCAGGCCCCGATCCGCTGGACCTCGGCATCGGATACAAGCTCGTGCTGCCGGAAGCGCGACACCACGCGCTGAAGGATTTTCGGGTACTGGTGATCGACAGCCACCCGTTGCTGCCAGCGAATGCTGACGTTCGTGGCGCGATCGAGAAGCTGGCGGGCCGATTGGCGCGCATGGGCACGCGTGTCGCACGCGAGAGCCCGCTGTTTCCGGATTTCACGGAAGCCTCGCGCCTCTACATGCGCATGCTGATGAGCTTTCTCGGCGCGTTCTTTCCGCCAGACATTCTCGCCGGCGCGCGTGTGGGGGCGGCGCAACTCTCACCTGAGGACAAGAGCCTTACGGCAGAGCGGCTGCGCGGCATGACGTACACGCATCAGGCCTGGGTGTTCGACGAGGGCGCCCGCGCCGGGCTGCGCGCGCAATGGCGGCAATTGTTCAGGACATTCGATGCGGTGATCTGCCCGATCATGCCGACACCGGCCTATCCGCATGATCATTCGCCGCAGCAGGAGACGCGCCGGATCAACATCGACGGCAAGGACCATGTCTATCCGGACCAGCTTGCCTGGCCCGGCATCGCCACGCTGACGGGCCTGCCGGCAACGGCCATTCCGCTCGGTCTGTCGAAGGACGGCCTGCCGGTCGGCGTGCAGATCATCGGGCCGTTCCTCGAGGACCGCACGCCGCTCAAGCTCGCCGAACTGATCGAGCGCGAGTTCGGCGGGTTCTTGCCGCCGAAGATGTTTGATGACTAGTCCTCCCCGTCATTGCGAGCCAACGGGTCCGCGCGAAGCGCGGCCCGATGACAGGCTCCGCGAAGCAATCCAGACTGTCACCGCGGAACGATTCTGGATTGCTTCGTCGCAAGGGTTCCTCGCGGCGGCAGTTCGCTCACACAATTGTCGCGCGGCGTACTGGATCGCCCGGTCGAGCCGGGCGAAGACACCTGAATTGGCGCGACAACGCCCGAACAGCCGGCAAACGCCAGCGTCAGCTATCGAACACGACCACGCTGCGCAGCGTCTTGCCGGCTTTCATGTTGGCAAAGCCCTCGTTGATCTCGTTTAGCTTCAGCTTGGCCGAGATCCAGTCCTCCAGGTGCAGCCGGCCGCGCAGGTAGAAATCGACCAGGCGCGGCATGTCGACGCGGAAATGGTTCGACCCCATCGAGGAGCCCTGGATCTTGCGCTCGCGCAGGAAGTCGAAGCCGTGCAGCTCGATCTTCTGGCCGAACGGGATCATGCCGACGATCGTCGCAGTGCCGCCCGAGGCGAGCATGGCAAAGGCCTGCTCCGCGGTCTCCTTGCGGCCGAGCACCTCGAAGGAATGATGCACGCCGCCATTGGTGAGATCGCGTACCTGCTTCACAACGTCGCCGTCGGCGGGGTTGATGATGTCGGTCGCTCCCAGCTTGGTCGCGAGCTGGAGTTTTGCCGGATTGGTATCGATGGCGATGATGCGGCCGGCGCCGGCGATCTGCGCGCCGTTGATCGCGGCCATGCCGACGCCGCCGCAGCCGATCACCGCCACGGTCTCGCCGGCCGTCACCTTTGCCGTGTTCACAACCGCGCCGTAGCCAGTGATGACGCCGCAACCGATCAGCGCGGCGAGGTCTAGCGGCATTTCTTTGCGGATTTTGACGATCGCGTTCTCGTGCACCAGCATCTGCTCGGCGAAGGACGAGAGGTTGAGAAACTGGTGCAGCTTCTCTGGTCTGGCCCACTGCATCCGGTTGGAGACACCCGGCAGCATCTTCACCGTCGTGTCGGTGCAGAGCACGGTGCGCCCCGTCGTGCAATTGTCGCAGGTGCCGCAGAAGACCGAGAGGCAGGTGACGACGTGATCGCCGGGCTTGACGTAAGTGACGTCGGAGCCGACCTGTTCGACCACGCCGGCGGACTCGTGCCCAAGCACCGCGGGCAGCGGATGCGGATAGAGCCCCTCCATGAAGTGCAGATCGGAGTGACAGAGGCCGGCGACCGCCGTGCGGATCAGGACCTCGCGCGGGCCCGGCTTCGGCAGGCTGATGTCCTCGATGACGAGCGGCTGGTTGACTTCATAGAGGACGGCGGCCTTCATCGGTGTTTCCTCCTTGTTATAATTTCGTTGAGTGCGGGGACTCCACCTCTCCCTACGGGAGAGGTGGAGAGCCTACGCCGCCAGAACCAGTTCGCCAACCTCGCTCATGCCGGCGTCGCGATCGCCGAGCAGCAGCGCGGCGATCTTCTGCTGCACTGGATTTTCCGTCAGCCGGAACGGATCGCTCGGCGACACCCGGTGATCGATCACGAGACGCGACAGCAACAGCCGGCGCGCGTCGCCGCGCATGTCGTGGATGCGATAACCTTCCCAGGCCAGCGCGACGGCGCTGGTGACATGATAGAGCAGGCTGGTGGCGCGACGCGCGTCCGCCTCGTTGTCGGCCTTGCCCGCGACCTCGCGTGCGAAGCCGACCGCACGATCGACAAGACCGCGCAGATTATCGCGCCAGGCCTGCGGCACGGACGCGCTGTCGTCGAGCCGGGCATGCAGATCCGCGGCCAGCGCGGATTCCGCGCCATGACGGCCGACCGCGCGCCGCAGCGCATCGATCGCGACGATGTTTCCGGTGCCTTCCCAGACCGAGCCGAGATGGGCATCGCGCAGCAGGCGGGCGGTGGCGAACTCCTCGATATAACCGATGCCGCCGCGCATCTCGAGCGCATCGCCGCAGACCTTTCGCGCATCGCGCGTGGCGCGGAACTTCAGCGTTGGTGTGAGAATGCGCAACAGCGCCGCCGCATCCTGGCTGCCGGCCTCGGCGCGATCGAGCGCGTCCGCGGTGAGGAAACTCATCGACAGCGCCTGCTCGACCGGCAGCATGATCTTCAGCATCTGCCGGCGACCGAGCGGCAGGTCGATGATACGGTTGCCGAACACCACGCGGTTCTTCGCGACCGTCATTGCATCGTGATAGGCGCGGCGCATCAGCGCGGTGGATTTGACGCCGTTGGAGAGCCGCGACGAGTTCACCATCTCTGCCATCTGCACGAAGCCGCGATCGAGCTTGCCGACGGCATAGGCGATCGCGCCTTCGAGCTTGATCTCGCCCGAGGCCATCGAGCGCGTGCCGAGCTTGTCCTTGAGACGCACGATGCGGTAGTGGTTCTGCGCACCGTCGTCGAGGAAGCGCGGCATCAGGAACAGGCCGACGCCGCGGGTGCCCGGGCCGGCGCCTTCAGGGCGTGCCAGCAGCATCACGACCTTGGCGTCCGCATTCGAGCAGAACCATTTCTCGCCGTAGAGGCGCCAATGGTCGCCCTCCTGCACCGCGCGCGTGGTCAGCGTGCCGACGTCGGAGCCGCCTTCCTTCTCGGTCATGAACTGGCCGCCCTGCGTCAGCTTGCTCATATCCGTCTGCGTGAGACCATCGAGATATTTGGCCTTCAGCGCCTCACTGCCGAAATTCGCCAGCAGCTTGGCGCAGCCGTCGGTGACGTTGATCGGGCAGCCCATGCCGAATTCGGTCTGGTTGAACAGAAAAGTGAAGGCGTGCTTGGCGACCACGGGATATTTGTCCGGCCAGCCCATGATGCCCTTGCGGATCGAGAGCGCGTGGATGCCGAACTCACCGAACGCAACCTTCTCCAATTCGCGATAGGCTGGATGATATTCGATCCACTGCACGTCGCGGCCGAACTTGTCGCGCTGATGCAGGATGGGCGTATGCCGGTCGGCAAGCCGCGCGCATTCGTCGAGCGGGCCGCCGGCGAGTTCGCCGAGGCGATCGAGATGCGGCTCGATATGGCGGAACAGCGTGTCCGGCAGATGGATGCGCAAGAGGTCCGTCAGTGCGGGATCGGCGCGGTAGAAATTCATGCCTGACGTGTCGGGCGCCAGCAGGCCGGACGGTTCGGCCGCGACACGTGCTGGCTGCGCTGGGACCGGCTTGTGCATGATCGTCCTCTTCGTTTCCGCCCGACGGCAATTCTTTGCGCTTGCCGCTTGGAATGATGTCGATCATGCTCCAGAGGCGGATGCGGATAAAGCCGCAAATCGTCAGGGCGGCATGATCGCCGCGGGGGAGCAATTCGCCCTGCGGAATTGTGACCGCCCCGGCTGGTTGTCCGCGCGGACCATGCATAGATCAACGGCTTCCTGTCTCCGAGAGATCACGCCATGGAACACCCAAAATACAAGATCGCGCTCATCGTCGGCGCCGGCGAAGGATTGAGCGCGTCGCTGGCGCGGCTGTTTGCCGCCCAGAACATCCGCGTCGCCCTTGCCGCGCGCAAGATCGAGAAGCTGGGCGCGCTCTGCACCGAGACCGGGGCCAAGGCCTATGCCTGCAACGCCACGGAGCCTGAGGAGGTCGAGCGGCTGTTCGGCCTGGTCGAGCGCGAGATCGGCACGCCCGACCTCGTCGTCTACAACGCCAGCGGCCGCACGCGCGGACCGTTCCTCGACCTGGTCCCTGCCGAAGTCGCGCAGGCGATCGCGGTCAGCGCCTATGGCGGCTTCCTGGTGGCGCAGCAGGCGGCCAAACGCATGCTGCCGAACAAGCACGGCGCGATCCTGTTCACCGGCGCCTCCGCCAGCGTCAAGGGCTATGCGCAGTCGACGCCCTTTGCGATGGGCAAGTTCGCGCTGCGCGGGCTCGCGCAGAGCATGGCGCGCGAATTGTCGCCGCAGGGCATCCATGTCGCGCATTTCGTCATCGATGGCGCGATCCGCAGCGCGGCGCGCACCGAGCCGGCCGACAAGCCGGACTCGATGCTCGACCCCGACGCGATCGCGCAGAGCTATTGGAACGTATTGCAGCAGCCGCGCAGCGCCTGGAGCTGGGAGCTGGAGTTGCGGCCGTGGGTGGAGAATTTTTGAGACGGTGTTTTGTCACAACAATTGTCATTGCGAGCGCAGCGAAGCAATCCAGAGATATCTCCGCGGATACAGACTGGATTGCTTTGTCGCCAGCGCAAAATTGCTTCGCAATTTTGTCGCGGGCTCCTCGCAATGACGGAAGAATAAGGGAGCGACATGACCACGGAAACCACCATCGATACCGGCACCGATGAACTGCTCTGCGTGATCCGCGACCGCGTCGCTGTCATCACGCTGAATCGGCCCGAGGCGCGCAATTCACTATCGGACACGCTCACGCCAGCGCTGCGCACGATGATCCGGAGCTGCGGTGAGAACCCTGATGTCGGCGCGCTGCTGCTCACCGGCGCGGGCGAAGCATTCTGCGCCGGCGGCAACGTCAAGGGCATGGGCGCGCATCGCGATCCGAAGAAGCTGGAGATGTCGCTCGGGGATCGCATCGCCGATCTCCAGGAGCGGCAGCGGCTGCTCACCGGCGCGCTGGTGTCGGTGCGCAAGCCGACCATCGCCGCCCTGCCCGGCCCCGCGGTCGGCGCCGGGCTCGCCATCGCCATGGCCTGCGACATTCGCATCGCCGCGCAATCCGCCTTCGTCGCCACCGGCTACGCCCGCATCGCGCTCAGCGGTGATTACGGCATCGCCTGGCTGCTGACCCGGCTGGTCGGCACCGCACGGGCGCGCGAATTGATGTTCACCGGCGATCGTGTCGATGCCGTCAGGTGCGAGGCCATCGGCCTCGTCAACCGCGTCGTGCCCGACGACAGGCTGCAAGCGGAGGCCTTCGCGCTGGCCAAATCGCTCGCCGAAGGCCCACGCCTCGCGCTGCGCTACATGAAGGACAATCTCGACGAGGCCGTGCTGTTCGACTTCGAGACCGCCCGGGATCACGAGGCCGAACGGTTGATCCGCCTCACCACGACCGCCGATCACAAGGAGGCGGTGCAGGCCTTCATCGAGAAGCGCAAGGCGGTGTTCACGGGGAAGTAGGCGGCGCAAAAAAATGCCCGGCAGCAAGCCGGGCATCGAGTGGTGTCAGGCCGAGGCTGAGGGGCTGTCGGCCTGACGGGAAAGCGCGGCGAGGCGCCAGCTCGCACAGGGAATGTCCTTCGGTGCGACCGCGATCTCCTTGTCGAAGCGCACCAGCTTCCAATCGTCGGGATGGTTGACGAAAGCGAAGCCGGATTTGCGGGCGAGCGAGATCATGGTCTCGTTGGAGCGCAGCGTCTCGCCAAAGATGCGCTCGGCGCCGAGCGCGGCGGCGCGGCATTCGAGATTCTTCATAAGCGCGGTGGCAATGCCGTGGCCGTGCCAGCGGTCATCGACCGACAGGCCGAACTCGACCGTCGCGGTTTCAGGATGGAGCGCATAGCGCATTTCGGCGACGATGGTCTCGAAGCCGTCGACCATCATGGTCGCGACCACGGTGAAGCGCTCGCGCTCACCGATCTCGAGGAAATCGTGCAGCAGCCCCTTCGGCAATTCGCTGATCGCGCCGAAGAAGCGGTTGTAGCGGGAGCGGGTCGAGAGCGAGCGAAAATAATGCTGGAACTCCTCAGTGTCGCGCGGCTCGACGAAGCGAACGGTGACGGCCTCACCCTGCCGGGTGCGCAGCGAATCCGAATATTGCGTGAGATCTTCGAGGCGAAGCGTGCTCATGACGGCACCGTGCGAAAGAGGACCGCCGGCGCCCCCACACTCAGGCGGCGCCGGCCTGGCGGCCTATCAGGCCCGCCAGAAGGGTTTGTCGGCCTCATAGGCAATGTCGGACCAGGACAGGCCGACGTCATGTAGATCGCGCGCGGTCCAGTTGGTGAGCTCGCGCCTGTTACGGTAGCGCTCGTGCCAGAGGTGGAGGGTGTCGCCGATCTGGTGGAGCAGACCTGGCGCATGATGATTTGTCATCGAATTCTGGGTCAACGTAGACATCTTCAGCTCCTGGAGCTAATTTGACCGCTAATATCTGCGCTCTGTTGCGCCGCGACAAACGACAATTTGTACCTTTTCGCATGAAATAACGTCATGTATCCTGCTGCCAAATGACTGCCAGATTGCCGTCCCTGAACGGATTGCGGGCGTTCGAGGCCGCCGCGCGCCATCTCAGCTTCACGCTGGCGGCGGCCGAGCTGAACGTGACCCAGACCGCGATCAGCCATCAGATCCGCAGGCTCGAGGAGGAGCTCGGCATCCGCCTGTTCGTCCGGCAGAACCGCGCCCTGGCGCTGACGCCGGAAGCGCGAGATTACCTCCCCGGCGTCCGCGCTGCCTTCAACGACCTGCGCCTCGCCACCGACCGGCTGCTGCGTAAGGACGACGACAAGGTTCTGACGGTGTCGACGCTGGCTTCGCTCGCTGCAAAATGGCTGCTGCCGCGGCTCACCGATTTCCAGGAACAGCATCCCGGCATCGATGTTCGCATCACCACCTCGACCAGCCTCGTCGACTTCCAGCGCGACGACGTCGATGCCGCGATCCGCTACGGCCGCGGCCAGTGGCCGGGCCTGCGTGCCGACTGGCTGATGGCGGACGAGCTGTTTCCGGTGTGCAGCCCGTCACTGCTGCGCGGCGACAAGCCGCTGCGCCGGCCGGAGGACCTGCGCAACCATCCGCTGCTGCACACCTCGAACGCCAACAGCGACGATTGGCGGCTGTGGCTGACGGCGGCGGGCCTGCCGGCCGATATCGCCAGGCAGCCCGGCATCACCTTCGACATGATCTTCATGACCATCCAGGCCGCGATCGACGGCATCGGCGTCGCGATGGGCCGGACCTCCTACGTCCAGGACGACATCGCCAAGGGCCGGCTCGTGGTGCCCTTCAAGATCGCGCTGCCGGCGGACGCCGGCTTCTACCTGGTCTCGCCGGAGGGCCGCCGCGAAGCGCCCAAGCTTGCCGCGTTCCGGCAATGGGTGCTCGCGGCGGCGCAGAATAAAGCCTGAAAGTCATCAGGCTGCTCGCAAGGTGGTTAACTCTGATGATCATTTCGCTCGTCACCGCCCTTCACCCTCCCCTGGAGGGGGAGGGTCGGCTCGCATTGAGCGCAGCGAAATGAGAGCCGGGGTGGGGTGATCTCTCAACACGGGCACTGTGCGATGTGGAGGGACCGTCACCCCACCCCGCTCGCGCTGCGCGCGATCGACCCTCCCCCTCCAGGGGAGGGTAAGAGCGGGACTTACAGCTCGACCACCACGTAGTCGCTCTCGACGTTGACCGGGATCGTCTCGGCGATATACGGCCCCCTCACCACGCTGGCGCCCGGTTCGACATTGGCCGGATAGGCCTTCACGCGGAAGCGGCGGGGGTCGCAGTAGGACTGCCCGGTGCGGATGTCGAACTCCCAGCCGTGCCAGGGGCAGCGGATGATCTCGCCGAGTTTCGTATATTCGATCTCGCCTGGATCCTTCGATTGCGCGAGGCCGATCAGCGGGCCCTCGCACAACGCCGCGCCCTGATGCGGGCAGCGGTTCATCAGGCCGAAATATTCGCCCTTGATGTTGAAGATCGCGATCGGCCGCCCGTCGATCTCGAGGAATTTTCGCGTGCCCGGCGGAAGCTCGTCGACCGCGGCAATCACATGACGCGCCATCAAGCCAGTCCGTAGAGCTTGCGCGCATTGCCGAAATAGAACGCCTCGCGATTGGTCTCGCTGACGCCGGCCGGCAGCACGCGTGAGGGCTCGTCATAGTCCCAATGCGGATAGTCGGTTGCGAACAAGAGCCGGTCCCAACCGATCCAGTTGATGACGTCGAACAGATCCTCGCGCCGCTCCGGGTCTTCCATCGGCTGCGTGGTCCACCACACCTGCTCGCGGATATATTCCGACGGTGGCCGCTTCACATGTGGCACCTCGCTGCGCAGCCGCTGCCAGGCCTTGTCGAGCCGCCACGCCAGCGACGGCGCCCAGCCGAAGCCGGCCTCGATCATCACCATCTTCAGTTTCGGGAAGCGCGCGAACACGCCTTCCAAAACGAGGCTCGCGAGCGCCGATTGCTGGCACTGCGAGTGTCCCACCATCTCCTCGATGTAATAGGACGGCCAGCCCGACGGCGTGATCGGATTGCCGCCGAAGCCGAAGGCGTGCACGCCGACGGGAAGGCCGGCCTCTTCCGCGGCTTGATAGATCGGCCAATAACGGCGCTGGCCGAGCGGCTCGACATTGCGGCTGAGCAGCAGCACTTGGACGAAGTTCTTGTCGCCGGCACGCTCGCGGATTTCGGCGGCGGCCGACAGCCCGTCCTCATTGCCGACGACGATCGAGGCCTTGAGCCGCTTGTCCTTGCTGGTCCATTTGTCGATCTGCCAGTCGTTGATCGCCGAGCACAGAGCGGCCGAGAGCTCATGATTGCGGATACCCTGCCCGGTGTTGAGCGGATTGAGCACCCCAAGCTGCACGTTGTTGGGATCGAGCAGCTGCTTCTGCATGAAGGAGAGGGAGGAGCCTTGCGGGCCGCCTTCCGGCGGATAGGCGTCGCGACGCGAGGCGTTGGGCTGGGCTTTCGGATAGGGCGGGCCTTCCATCATGCCCTGATAGGCATGGACGCCGTAGATATCGAGGTGATGCTGCCAGCGTTTGGCGAGGTAGGGATAGAGCTCGGTGCGGGTGGCGCGGGCCGGATGGATGTCGCAATCCGCGATCGCGGTTTTCGCAGTCAGTGGGGAAGCAGCTTCGGAGCTCTCGCGGAACTGGATATTCATCGCCTTGCCTCCTTTGGCAGCGGGCTAAGTCAGGCGGGGATAGGTCGCATGCGGATTGTCGATCATGATCTTGTGCACGAGATCGGGGGACAGACCTTCGGGCAGCGCGTCCTGGCCGTCGAACTGCCAGTGCGGATAGTCCGTGGAGAATAGGACCAATTCGTCCGACTGCATATGATCAAACAGGCGAATTAATGTCTCAGGTTCCGGCGGCGCATCAAATGGCTGTAACGAGAAGCGGATGTTGCTGCGCACAATCTCCAGCGGCGCGCGATCGACCCAGGGCGTCTCCATCCGCACCCCGCGCCAGAACTTGTGCAAGCGCCAGAGATAGGGCGCGATCCAGGAAACGCCGGACTCCAGCATCACCATTTTCAGCCGCGGATATTTGGCGAACACGCCCTCGACGATCAGGCTGGTGAGCTGGGTCTGGAACGCCTGGGCCTGACCGACATAATCCTCGATGTGATAAGAGCCCCACCCCACAGCGGTGGGCGGATTGTGGTAGGCGGAACCGGCATGGATGCCGATCGGTAATTCCAGACTTTCCGCGGCTGCATAGATCGGCCACAGCGCGCGCTTGCCGAGCGGCGTGTCGCCCATGACCAGCATGAGCACCTGCACGAAGCGGCGATCCTGCGCGCAGCGCTCGATCTCGGCGACGGCCTTCTCGACGCTTTGCGTGGGAATCACAATCGAGCCGCGCAGCCGCGGATCACGATCGAGCCATTCCTTCACGAGCCAGTCGTTCAGCGCGCGGCAGAAGGCCGCCTGCATGTCCTCGGAGAACACCATCTGCACGCCGTAGAGCGGATTGCAGATCGCGAGCTTGAGCTGGAAAGGATCGAGCACATGACGCTGCATGTCCTCCAGGCTTTCGCCGGGCTTGCCGTTCTCGGGGCGCCAATCGGGCCGCGCCACGATCGGCGAGTTCTTCGGATAGGATTGCGAGACGAGATCGACCATGCCGCGCGTCGTAACCTGATCGCGCCAATAATCGTTCAGGTGCGGCAGCAGGCTAGTCAGATGCGGCACGGCGGGATGCACGTCGCAATCCACTCCGCCGGCGATCAGGGACGCCATCACGTCTCCCTTCTCACGTTTCCACGCATGTCTCTTCTTGTACCCGCCATTCAAGCAGGCCTGCCCGCCGCCCGCAACTCGGCCAAGGCTTCCGTCATATGCTAGGAAGGCTGAGCACAGTTGCGAGGATCAGAGGTGAAGGACATGAAAGAGCTCGTCGGCATTGCGGAACAGGTCGCGGCCAAGCTGATCGCGCGCAAACAGACCATTGCGGTGGCAGAATCCTCGGCCGGTGGCCTGATCTCGGCCAGTCTGCTCGCCGTGCCCGGCGCGTCCGCCTATTTCCTAGGTGGCGCCGTGGTCTACACCCGCGACGCCAGGCGTGTGCTGATGGATATTTCGGACGACGGCATGAAGGGCTTTCGATCCTCATCGGAGCCCTATGCGAAGCTGCTTGCTGAGCGGATGCGAACGCGCTTCGGATGCGACTGGGGCCTGTCCGAAACCGGAGCCGCCGGCCCCACCGGCAACCGCTACGGCGACGCCGCCGGCCATAGCTGCATGGCGGTGGCAGGCCCTGCGGCCGAGGTGATGACGCTGGAGACGGGCAGCAATGACCGGCTTGCCAACATGCAGGTGTTCGCGGCGACGGCGCTGAAATTGTTGCTGAAGAAGCTGGAGGAGTAGCAGGCCGTTTGCGTCGATGGACCGGCCGCGCCTCATCTCCGGTGTCGTCCTGGCGAAAGCCAGGACCCATTACCCCGAATGAGAGTTGTGCGGATGGCGGAGCCACAGCTTCTTCAAACAATATAAGCCGGTGGCAATGGGTCCTGGCCTTCGCCAGGACGACATTGAGGGCGCGTTGTGCGCCTTACCGCCCCAAATGCCGCATAAAGATCCGCACCACATAGCCCTGAAACCTCGGCGCTTCGTCGTAGAGGTCTGACGCGATCCGCTCGATGGTCTCGCGCAGGGACAGGAACTGCGCCTGACGTGCGCTGCTTTCGGTGCCCTGCATTCCCGCAAGCTCGTCCATCGCGGCGTCGCTGATCTGGCACTGCACCACATCGCCGTCGTTCAGCATGGTGAAGCGAAAGGCCAGCCGTTCGAGGTCATGGCCAATGATCTTGTCGCGCATGAGTGGCATCAAGTCGTCCCGGTCGAGCCCCCGCGACGGACAATGCTGAAAATTTCTTCGCTTGTCACTATTTCTAGGGTGGGTTAGCCAAAGGCGTAACCCACCTATTGTCGCAATAGTGGATTGCGCCGAGCGGACTGCGCTTCGTACAGCCCCGCGGGCCTGACCCACCCTGCGTTCTCAGTAAACGAGGGCCGCGCCTGTGGGTTTTTCCAGCGCGTTCGCCAGAGACTTGTACTCCTCGCAATCGGTCCCGCAGATCGCGGCGATGCGGCTCAGGTGAAACATTGCCTGCTCGCGGTTACCCTGCTCGAGCTGCCAAAGACCATAGTACTGCCAAGTCAGCACGTGATTCGGATCGGCCTTCAGCGCGCGCTCGTACCAAATCTGCGACTGCTTGTAGTCGCCGAGCTTGCGATATGAGTAACCGATGAGATTGGCGACGTTCGGATGATCGTCGTGGCCGAGCGCCTTCAATTGCTCGATCGCGACCGCATAATCGTTGCGCTCGTAGATCGTGCCATAGGCCGTGCGGTAACCGGCCGCGAATGCGGGATCACCGATGCTGGACTGGTTGTTCGGCTTCTTGCCTTTCTGGGTTGCCTTTGGGTTGGAGCGTTTCGGGTAGGTGGGCTGCACTTTCTGATCCGAATAGGCGCCCGCATAGGGATCCGTGGAGCTGGTGCCACCACCTCCACCGCCTCCTCCACCGCCCGCGGCCAATACCGGCGAAGCGAACAGCGCCGCTGCGAACGTTCCCAGCACGACGACTCTGATCATTGCTGTGATCATTGCTGTCTCCTGCTTCTGACTACGCGGCCCCGGATGACGTGATAACCCTGCTATGGCGGCGATATTCCGGGATGATTGCGTTCTCACGGCGACGCCGGCCTCGGGCGTGCGACAGTCTTGCTGCCAGATCCTGCCGGCAAGCGGGACGGACACGCTACTGAAACGCGACCTCGGCAAAGCTCCTCAGCTTTCGCGAATGCAGCCGCTCCGATTCCTGCTGCTTCAGCCGCTCCAGCGCCTTCAGACCGATCTCGAGGTGTTGTCCGACGCGGCGGCGATAGAACTCGCTGGCCATGCCGGCGAGCTTGATCTCGCCATGCAGCGGCTTGTCGGAGACGCAGAGCAGCGTGCCGTAGGGGACGCGGAAGCGGTAGCCGTTGGCGGCAATCGCGGCCGATTCCATGTCGAGCGCGACCGCTCGGGATTGCGACAAGCGGCGGATCACGGCCGGCCCGGAGATCTCCCAGTTGCGGTTATCGACGCTCGCGACGGTGCCGGTGCGCATCAGGCGCTTCAGTTCAAAACCTTCCAGGCCGGTGACGTCCTCGACCGCCTCCTCGAGCGCAACCTGCATCTCGGCCAGCGCCGGGATCGGTACCCACAGCGGCAGCTCGCCGTCGAGCACGTGATCCTCGCGCACGTAGCCGTGGGCGAGCACGTAGTCGCCCAGCCGCTGCGTGTTGCGCAGGCCGGCGCAATGGCCGAGCATCAGCCAGGCATGCGGACGCAGCACGGCGACATGGTCGGTGACGTTGCGCGCGTTGGATGGACCGGTGCCGATATTGATCAGGGTGATGCCGCGATAGTCGGGTGCGACCAGGTGGAAGGCCGGCATCTGCGGTGCGCGCACGGGCGCCATTCCGCTGATGGCGCCGCCATTGCACGTGATCACATTGCCGGGCGCGACGAAGGCATCGAGACCAGCCTCGCCGGATTGAAGCCGCTGCTGGCAGAGCTGCGCAAAGGCGTCAACATAGAACTGGTAGTTGGTGAAGATCACGAAGTTCTGGAAATATTCGGGATCAGTGCCGGTGTAGTGGTAAAGCCGACGCAGCGAGTAGTCGACGCGGGCCGCGCGGAACAAGGATAGCGGCTCGGGCGCGCCGGGTTGAAGCTCGAAGGTGCCGTCGGCGATCGAATCGTCCATCGTGGCGAGATCAGGCACGTCGAACGCATCGCGCAGCGATCGCGTGATGGCGGAGCTCTCGCTGGTGGTGATGGCGGCCTCGACGTTGATGTCGCGGCGATAGGCGAAGTGGATCGGGATCGGCTCAGTGGACTCGCCGATCTCGACGGGCACCGCGTGGTTCTGGATCAGGAGTCCGATCTGCTCGGTGAGATAGGCACGGAACAGATCCGGCCGCGTCACGCTGGTCTCGTGCACGCCGGGGCCATGGACGAAACCGTAGGACAAGCGCGAGTCCAGCCGCGCATGCGTCGCGGTGGTGAGACGGACGAAGGGATAGTAAGCGCGAACCCGCGTCGTGACCGTTTCGCCGCCAACGTAAGCCTCGAACCGATCGCGCAGGAATTTTGTGTTGCGCTCATAAATCTCTTCGAGTCGTGCGACCGCGAGGCCGGCGTCGGAGAAGGATTCGGTGGCGATGGAGGGTGGGGATTGCATGGTCGA
This sequence comes from Bradyrhizobium sp. SPXBL-04, assembly GCF_051853035.1. Classification (NCBI taxonomy): domain Bacteria; kingdom Pseudomonadati; phylum Pseudomonadota; class Alphaproteobacteria; order Hyphomicrobiales; family Nitrobacteraceae; genus Bradyrhizobium; species Bradyrhizobium sp. SPXBL-04. The sequence continues at coordinate 8,088,328 of NZ_CP182472.1, forward strand.
CCGCCGGGTTGCTGTTTGCAATCGCAGTATAGCAAACTGACAGCCAAGTCGTCATTGCGAGCGCAGCGAAGCAATCCAGAAATCTCTCCGCTGAGGCAGACTGGATTGCTTCGCTGCGCTCGCAATGACGCTGGGAGATGCCGCGCTTTCGCGCGTCACTTCTCCCGGAACGCGCGCATCAGCTGGTCGTGCAGCGGCTTCATCAGATAGGACAGCATGGTGCGGTCGCCGGTCTGGACGAAGGCTTCCACGGGCATGCCCGGAATCATCTTGACGTCGCCGAGGCGGGCGACCTCTTCGGCCGGCATCGAGACGCGGATGGTGTAATAGCTCTGGCCGGTGCGCTGGTCGGTGGTGACGTCGGGCGACACGCGGCTGACGACGCCGTTGAGCTCGGGCGTGGTGCGCTGGTTGAAGGCGGACAGGCGCAACAACGTCTTCTGGCCGATCTGGAGCTTGTCGATGTCGACCGGGTTGACCTTGGCCTCGACCTGGAGATCGTCGGCCTGCGGCACGATCAGCATCAGGGCATCACCGGCGGTGACGACGCCGCCGACAGTGTGCACCGTCGATTGCAGCACCATGCCGTCCTGCGGCGCGCGGATGTCGACACGGCGGAGCTGGTCTTCGGCGGCGACCTTGCGCTCGATCAGCTCGCCGATCTTGTCGTTGGTCTCGCGCAGGTCCTTGGAGACCTCGCTGACCACGTCCTTGTCGATCTGGATGATCTGGAGCTCGGTCTCGGTGATCTTGCCCTTGGCCTGGGCGCGCGAGGCGATGTACTGCGCGCGCTCGCCGTTGAGGCGCGCCGAGTCGCGTTCGAGCTGGGTCAGGCGCGAGATCTGCACCAGGCGCTTGTCGTAGAGGTCGCGCACGCCGGTGAGCTCGTTCTGCACCAGCGCGATCTCCTGGTCCTTGGCTTTCTCCTGGGCGCTGAGACCTGCGATTTCCTCGTTGAGCTGGGTGATGCGCTCGCGCAGCTGCGCTTTCTGCCCGGTGCGACCGTTGACACGAACGTCGAACAGCTTGGTTTCGGCGGAGAGCAGCACCTTGACGTCAGGATCGTCGACGCGCTCGAGCAGGCTTTGCGGGAATTCGATCTTGTCGACACCGCGCTGCTCGGCCTGGAGCCGAGCCGCGCGCGCCTGCGCGGCATCGAGATTCTTGGTGACGATGGCAAGGTTGGCCTTTGTGACGGTGTCGTCGAGCCGCACCACGATGTCGCCGGCCTTGACCACGTCGCCATCGCGGGCGCGCACCTCGCCGACCACGCCGCCGGTCGGATGCTGCACTTTCTTGACGTTGGATTCGACCACGATCTGCCCCGGCGCGATCAGCGCGCCCGAGATCAGCACCGTCGAGGCCCAGCCGCCAAAACCGACGACCAGGACCAGCACGATCCCAAGCCCGAGCACCAGGTGAAACTTGATCGAATCGCGCACGGTCTTCTTTGCGGCAGGCTTCGGGCCGCCGATCGCCAACGTGCTCATGGCTTGGGTACTCCACCTTCGCTCACGATCTTGATCGGCGCCGGCGGCGTCACGCGCGGCTGGAGCACCTGGGCGAGCACCTGCTCCTTGGGACCGAAAGTCTGCATGCGGCCGTCACGCAGCACCAGGATCTGGTCGACCGCCTCGACCCCGATCGGCCGGTGCGCCACCACGACGACGATGGCGCCGCGCTCGCGCGCCGAGCGGATGGCGCGGGTCAGCGCCTCATCGCCTTCAGTGTCCAAATTGGAGTTGGGCTCGTCGAGCACGATCAGGAACGGATTGCCGTAGAGCGCGCGCGCCAGCGCAACGCGCTGCGCCTGGCCTGCGGAGAGCGCGGCGCCCTGCTCGCCGACTTGCGTGTTGTAGCCCTCGCGCATCTTGATGATCATCTCGTGCACGCCGGCCTCCTTGGCCGCGGCGATGATCGCGTCGGAGGTGGCCTCGGGATCGAACCGGCTGATGTTCTGCGCGATGGTGCCGCCGAACAATTCGACGTCCTGCGGCAGGTAGCCGATGTGACGGCCGAGCACGTCGGACGACCATTGGTCGAGCGCCGCGCCGTCGATCCGCACCTTGCCGCGCACCGGCTGCCAGACGCCGACCAGCGCGCGGATCAGCGACGACTTGCCCGAGCCGCTCGGCCCGATCACGCCAAGGCCGTTGCCGGCGGTCAGCGCGAAGGTGATGTCCTGGACAATGAGGCGCTGGTCGCCGGGCGGCACCATGGCGACGCCTTCGACCGAGAGCCGGCTGGTGGGTGCCTGCAATTGGGTCGGCATCGCCTGCGCCGGCATCTGCTCGAGGAGCCGCGTGAGACGCTGCCAGCTCTGGCGGGCCGCGACGAAGGATTTCCAGTGCGCAATCGCCAGATCGACCGGCGCGAGCGCGCGGGCGGAGAGGATCGAGCCGGCGATGATGATGCCGGCGGTCGCCTCCTGATGGATGACGAGATAGGCACCAACCGCGAGCACGGCCGATTGCAGCATCATGCGCAGCACCTTTGCGACCGCGCCGAGACCGCCGGCGACGTCGCTCGCGCGCTGATTGCCGGCCAGATATTTTTCGTTGGCCTCGCTCCAGCGCTGATTCATGCGGCTGGCCATGCCCATCGATACCATGACTTCGGCGTTGCGGCGGCTGGCCTGGGCGAGATCGTTGCGCTGGGCGGCAAGCCCCATCGCCTCCTTCGCCGGCTGGCGGGACATGAACTCGGTGACCAGCGTCAGACCGACCAGGATGATGGCGCCGACCAGCGCGGTGACGCCGATCAGGACGTGGAAGGCGAAGCAGATGGCGAGATAGAGCGGCAGCCAGGGCAGGTCGAAGAACGCGCTCGGGCCCATGCCGCCGAGGAAGGAACGGACATTGTCGAGGTCGCGCAGCGGCTGGAGGCCCTCGTTGCGGCTGCCGACCAGCAGCGGCAGTCGCACGATGGTGTCGAACACGCGCTTGTTGAGGGCCTCGTCGAGCGAAGTGCCGATCCGCCCCAGAATGCGGTTGCGGATCATGTCGAGCACGCCCTGCGCCATGTAGAGGAAGCTGGCGAGGATGATCAGGCCGACCAGGGTCGGGATGCTGCGGCTCGGCAGCACCCGGTCGTAGACCTCCAGCATGAAGATCGACCCGGTCAGGTAGAGCAGGTTGATCATGCAGCTCATCAAGCCGACGCCGACGAACGCCATGCGACAAGCGCGCAAGGCGTCACCGAGCTCTGAACGGCGGACGCCAGGGATGGCTGCCATCAGTCTGATCTCTTTCGGGTGAGGGGCAATGCCCCTGATTTCAAAGGCGATTCAGGGTACTCGCCTCGGATTAACATCTGTTTTCCGGCCGTCAACGCAGTCGAATTAATCCGGGGCCCTGATGGGCCACATCTACCCCTGATAGACTTCCGCGCAAGTCCGGAATTTCACAGGCTTGCGGCTTTTTCTTGCAGGCTTTCAGGCTCTTCCCCGGAAAAGGGAGAGGCCGCAAGCTCCGATCTGCCGAACGCCGGCTAGAACCGGCCCCCGCCGCGCACCAGCCGTACCACCAGAAGCAGAATGACGGCACCAATGGCGGAATAGACGATCTCGGAGACGAGCCCGGTGCCGAGGCGAATGCCGAGCTTTGGGAACAAGAGGCTTGCCACCAGGGCCCCGGCGATGCCGATCACGATGTCGCCGATGATGCCGAACCCGGCGCCCCTCACGATCTTTCCGGCCAGCCAGCCGGCGACCAGGCCGACGAACAGGATGACGAGCAGGCCTTCGTTGGAAATGTACATAAGTGAGGTCCCTCTGGCGTGAATGGCCGCATGGAACCGGAATCGGGATGAATGGGGTCTGAATGGCGTTCGTGGCTGGCCGGTTGCGGCAGTGCAGACAAAAAATGTCGAAAACAACCCCATGCACAGTAGAGCAGGCCCTGGCCGGTGCGCTCAGTATTACGACAATGCGGTGACCTGCTCCGCCAGCACGCACCTCGCCGCCCGGCCCGGTCCCACCTCCACATTCGCAGGCAACTGCTCCAGGCAGCGCGGCTCGGCGAACTTGCAGCGGGGAGCGAAGGAGCAATTGTGGGGTTTTTCGGCCAGCGAGGGCGGGGTGCCGGGAATGGTTTCGAGCCGCTGCCCGCGCTTGGCGCCGTGGATGGTGGAGGCAAGCAGGCCCTTGGCATAGGGATGCACCGGCGAACGGACGATGTCGCGCAGGCTCCCCTGCTCCACGATCTGGCCGGCATACATCACCGCGACGCGGTCGCAGATCTCGATGGCAACGCCGATGTCATGGGTGACGAAGATGACGGACATGCCGAACTCACGCTGCAACTCCCGCAGCAGCAAGAGGATCTGGATCTGCACGGTGGCATCGAGCGCGGTAGTTGGCTCGTCCGCGAGCAATATCTTGGGCCGGCAGGCCAGTGCGAGCGCGATCATCGCGCGCTGGCGCATGCCGCCGGACATCTCGTGCGGATAGGCATCGAGCCGGCGCTTGGCCGAGGGGATGCGCACGACCTCGAGCATGTCGAGCGCCCTCGCCCGCCCTTCCGCAAAACTCCTGCCTTCGTGGCGCACCACGCTCTCGGCAATCTGCGCACCGATGGTGTAGACCGGATCGAGCGCGAGCGCGGGCTCCTGGAAGATCATCGAGACGGTCTGGCCGCGGAACGACGAGAGCTCCTCGTCGTTCATGGCGAGCACGTCGCGGCCCAGCACGTTGACCCTGCCCGAAATCTGCGTGCGCTTCTTCGGCAGCAGCCGCATCAGCGCACGCAACGTCACGCTCTTGCCCGAGCCGGACTCGCCGAGCAGGCCCAGCACCTCACTGTTGCCGAGCGAGAGGCTGAGATCGTTCACGGCATAGACCGTGCGCTCGCCGGTGAAGCGGATGTTGAGGCCTGAGATCTCGACGAGCTTTGTCATGACGGCAGTTTCGGCAATCGATCGTGGTAGTCGGTGACGCGCTGGAACGCGGCGCCGATGGTGAGCAAGGTGGCTTCATCGAAGGAGCGGCCGATCAGCTGCATGCCTACAGGCAGGCCGCTTCTGGTGAAGCCGGACGGCACCGTGAGCGACGGCAGGCCGAGGAAATTCACCGGGCGGGTGAACAGCGTCAGCCGCTGCAACAGCGCCGGCGCGTTCGGACCGCCGCCGACATCGCTTTCCTCGATCGTCGGCGCCGGCACCGGGGAAGCCGGCGCGATCACTGCATCGACACCCGCGGTCGCCGCGTTGTGCGCGGCGAGTGCCGGGCCGCGCCAGCGCATCGCCTCCAGATAAGTGATGGCGGGAACGGCGAGCCCGTTCTGGAGCCGCATCAGGACCTGCGCGCCGTAATCCTGGGGACGCTCGATCATCCAACGCTTGTGGAACGCGGCGGCTTCGGCCGCGAGCACGAGCTGGCTCGCCGACGACAATTGCCGCTGATCCGGCAGCTCGACCGTGACGATGTCGGCGCCCTCGCGCTTGAGCACAGCGATGGTTTCGTCCAGCACCCGCGCGACCTCGCTGTCGAGATCGTCGACATAGAAGGACGCGGGCACCCCCACCTTCAGGCCCTTCAGCGAGCCCTTGGTCGCGGCGACAAAGTCCGACAGCGGCTCGTGGCTACAGGTCGAATCTGCGGGGTCCGCACCGGCGATCAGCGCCAGCAGCAGCGCGCAGTCCTCGGCGGTGCGGGCGAGCGGGCCGACCGTGTCGAGCGATTGCGACAGCGGCATCGCGCCGGCGCGGCTGACGCGGCCGACGGTGGTCTTGAGACCCGTGACGCCGCAGAAATGCGCGGGCATGCGGATCGAGCCGCCGGTGTCCGAGCCGAGCGCCGCATAAGTCAAACGTGCAGCAACCGCCGAGCCGGAGCCGGACGACGAGCCGCCGGTGATGTGGGCGACGTTCCAGGGATTACGCACCGGGCCGTAATGGGCGTTGTGCCCGGTCGGGCCATAGGCGAACTCGGCGAGATGCAGCGTGCCGAGCCGGACCTGCCCGGCATCCTTCAGCCGCTGCAAGGCGGTGGAGGTCACGGTCGGCACGTAGTCGCGGCGGATCAGCGAGCCGCAGGTCGCGACCTTGCCGGCGTCGTAATACATGTCCTTGTGCGCGAGCGGCACACCGTGCAGCGGACCGCGGACGTTGCCCCTGGCGAGCTCGGCGTCGGCGGTCTCGGCCGCCTTGAGCGCGGCCTCCGCTTCAATCGACATGAAGGCATTGAGATGCGGCTGCCACTGCGCGATGCGATGCAACAGCGCGCGCGTCACCTCATGCGAGGACAGCTGCTTCATCGCGATCGCACGCGCGACCTCGGTGAGCGTCATCAAGGCAGGCTCGGTGCTCATTTCGACACCTTCTGCGTCTGCGCGATCGGATAGAGCGCAGGCTCGAGGTCGAACGGCAGCGTGCCGGCAATGGCCGCAAAGCCTTCGAAGGCCGGGCCAATGGAATTGGAGATGCGGGTCGCGATCTCGTCATCCACGGGGACGCCGGCGATCTGCGCCATCGGCTTGATCTCTTTCGGTGTCGGTCTCGTCATGCGGTCTTCTCCCTGGGCGCACGGCTATGGCCTGAACCCGGAATCGCCATGTAGCACGCGGCCTCGTGGCCCATATTATCGAGCGCAGTGAGCTTTGGTGTCGCATTTGCGCAGAGCGGCTCCGCAAACGGACATCGGGTGTGGAAGCGGCAGCCCGAGGGCGGATCGATCGGATTGGGCGGATCGCCCGTGATCGGCGGCGTCTCGGTGCGGTTATCAGGGTCGGACGATGGCATCGCCGCCAGCAGCGCGCGCGTATAGGGATGCGCCGGCTGGTCCCAGACCTGGTCGACCGGGCCGAGCTCGACCACCTCGCCGAGATACATCACCAGCACGCGGTCGCTGATGTAGCGCACGACGTTGAGATCGTGGCTGATGAAGAGATAGGTCAGGCCGAACTCGCGCTTGAGATCGGCGAGCAGATTGAGCACCTGCGCCTCGACGGATTTGTCGAGCGCGGAGACGGCTTCGTCCAGGATCACCAGTCGCGGCGACAGCGCCAGGGCTCGCGCGATGTTGACGCGCTGGCGCTGGCCGCCGGAGATCTCGTGCGGATAGCGGCTGGCGAAGTTTTCCGGGCGCAGGCCGACCTTGCCGAGCAGCTCGCGCGCCAGATTGCGTGCCGCGCCGTCGGCCATGCCGTGGACCTTGGGGCCGAAGGCGATGGATTCCTCGATCGTGAGGCGCGGATTGAGCGAGGCGTAGGAATCCTGAAACACCATCTGCATGCCGCGGCGAAGCTCGCGCAAGCTTAGCGACTGGCCCACGGTCATGCCGTCATAGATGACGTCGCCGGTATCGCGCGGCATCAGATGCATCAAGAGCCGCGCGGTAGTCGACTTGCCGCAGCCGGATTCGCCGACGATGCCGACGGTCTCGCCCTTGGCAACAGAGAAGGAGACGTTGTCGACAGCGCGCACGGTGCGCTTCGCGGCGAACAGCCCGCCGCGTACGGGGAAATGTTTTGTCAGGCCATTGACCTGAAGCAGCGGCTGCGCGACGCCGCCGCGGTCTTCGACTTGCTCCAGCATTTCGACGGATGTGTTACTCTCGCTCATGGCCGCGGTCCTCCACCTCTCCCCATCGGGGAGAGGTCGGCGCGAAGCGCCGGGTGAGGGGGCGCGGCAAACTCGGTGCAGCGTAACCCCTCACCCGGATTGCATCTTGCGATGCAATCCGACCTCTCCCTTCGGGAGAGGTGTGGCACCAGCACCGCCATGAAAGCCCGCGTCTCTCTCATCATCATTAGTTCCTGATGTCCATGGCGCTGCGCAAGCCGTCCGAGAGCAGGTTGAAGCAGATCGAGACCGCGAAGATCATCGCACCCGGCAACGCTGCAACCCAGGGATTGACGTAGATCGCGGTGCGGAGCGTGTTGAGCATCAGGCCCCATTCCGGCTCCGGCGGCTTGGTGCCGAGACCAAGGAAGGAGAGACCGGCCGCCAGGATCATCGAGACCGAGATCAGGCTGGTGGCATAGACGAAGATGGCGCCGAGCACGTTGCCGAGGATGTGCACCCGCATGATGGTGAAGGCGCCGGCGCCGGAGGCGCGCGCGGCTTCGACGAAGTCCATGTTGCGCACGCCGGTGGTGACGCTCTCGGCGACGCGGGTGATCTGCGGCACGAACACGACGGTCAACGACACAATGGAATTGAGGATACCCGCCCCGAGCGCGCCGGAGATGGCGATCGCCAGCAGCACGGAGGGAAAAGCGTAGAACACGTCGACCGTCCGCATGATCGCGGTGTTGAGCCTGCCGCCGACATAGCCGGCAACGAGACCGAGCGAGGTGCCGATGCAGAAGGCAAAGATCACGGGCAAAATGCCGATGACCAGCGACAGCCGCCCGCCATAGATCAGCCGCGCCAGCATGTCGCGGCCGAGCTCGTCGGTGCCGAGCGGATAGCCTGCGGTGCCGATATGGCGAAGGCGGCGGATCATCGAGCCCTTGTAGGGGTCTTCGAGACCGAGCCACGGCGCGAGGATCGCGGAGAGGAAGATCAGCAGCAGCACGAGCGCGCAGGCCATGCTGACCTTGTCGCGCATGATACGGCGGCCGACGGTCGCCCAATAGCCGCGCGCCCTGGTCGCGGGTGCGGCCTGTAGCGCGGCGTCGGCGGTGGCTGACAACGGAAGCTCGCTCATCGGCTGGCTCCCGACCGCTGTTGGTTGGTTCGATGCCGGCCACGGGCCCGCTTAACCTCTCCCGCTTGCGGGAGAGGTCGCGCCGAAGGCGCGGGTGAGGGTTTTGTCCTCGTGGGGGTTCTCGATTGCCGAGACACCCTCTCCCCTACCCTCCCCCGCAGGCGGGGGAGGGAGCGCAGCTTTTGCGTGGCAGTAGCTAGACTCATCCCGCTAGCCCCGCTTGATGCGCGGGTCGATCGCGGCTTGCGCGATGTCGACCAAGAGATTGAGGAACACGAAAAACAGCGCCAGGATCAGGATCGTGCCTTGCAGCAGCGGCAGGTCGCGCTGGAAGATCGCGGAGTTGAGCAGGAAGCCCGAGCCCGGCCAGGAGAACACGGTCTCGATCAGGATGGAGCCGCCGAGCATGTAACCCAGCTGAAGCCCCATCACCGCGAGCGCAGTGGGCGCGGCGTTCTTGATGACATGGCGGAACACGCCGGTTTCGCGCAGGCCCTTGGCGCGCAACGCTTCGACAAAATCCTGGCTGAGGATGTCGCCGGTCAGCGCGCGAACGGTGCGGGTGACGATGCCCATGGGGATCACCGAGGTCGTTATCGCCGGCAGCACCAGATATTTCAGGTGCGCCCAGTCCCAGGCCCAGGAGTTGGAGCCGCTCGGCCCGGCGCCGACCGCGGGCAGCCAGTTCAGCTGCACCGAGAAGATGATGACGAGCAGCATGCCGAGCCAGTAATGCGGCACCGAGACGCCGGCGATCGCGAAGGAGGTCGCGACCTTGTCGATCCAGGTCTCGCGAAAATAGCCGGCGATCAGGCCGAACAGGATGCCCATGGTGAAGCCGATGATGGCCGCGGCAATCGCCAGCGTGACGGTGTTGCCGACCGCGCGCATGACCTCGGCCAGCACGGGACGCCCCGTGGCGATGGAATTGCCGAGATCGCCATGCAGCGCGCGCAGCAACCAGAGCCCGAACTGCACCGGCAGCGGCCGGTCGAAGCCGTAGGCGGCGCGCAGCTGCGCGGCGAGCTCCTGCGAGGCGTCAGCCGGCAGCACGGCCACGAGCGGATCGCCCGGCGTGATGTGCACGAGCAGAAAGCACACCAGCGCCACGCTGATGACGATCGGGACGACGTAGACGATGCGTCTGGCGATATAGGTAAGCACGTTGTTTCTTTTCTTTCCTTCTCCCCTTGTGGGAGAAGGTGGCGCGAAGCGCCGGATGAGGGGTTGTTTCCGCGGATGACATTGCAGCGATCGAGGGGTTCGCATCCGCGGAGAGAGACCCCTCACCCGGCTTCGCTAACGCGAAGCCCCCTCTCCCACAGGGGGAGAGGGTACACTGAGCACGCGGCGCGAATTATTGCTTCATCGACACCGGCGAGAAGTCGATGAACCAGCTCTTCGGCTGCACGACGCCTGTCACCTTTGGGCTCATGGCGCGAGGGCCGACGTCGTGGGCGACGTAGAGGAAGGCGGCGTCGTCGACAGAGGCCGCGTGCAGCTCGGCCAGCGCAGCGTCACGCGCAGCGGGATCGAAGGTCTGGCGCGCCTTCTTCACGAGGTCGTCGAATTTGGGGTTGTTGATGAAGCCCCAATTGTTCGACACCGGCGGCGCCATGCCCGATTGCAGGAAGCGCACCAGCGCGAAGAACGGGTCCATCGCCGCATAGGTGACGTTGGTCGCGTTCGCGCCGTTGGCTGAGGGATCCTTGGCGCCGCGGCGCCAGTTGGTGAACAGCGTGTTCCATTCGATGACGTCGAGCTGCACGTCGAAATAGCATTCGGCCAGCGCCTGTTGGAGATATTCGTTCATCGGCAACGGCTGCATCTGGCCCGAGCCGGAGGCGGAGGTCTGGGTCTTTACCGTCAGCTTCTTGTTCGGACCGAAGCCGGCCTCCTGCATCAGCTTTTGTGCAGCCGCCTTATCATACTTGATCTCGAAGCTCGGCTTGCCGCGCCAGGGATGACCGGGCTCGAAGGTGCCGGTCGCCGGCACCATCAGGCCGGCAAGCAGGCCATCCTTCAGGCCCTCGCGGTCGACACAGAGGTTCGCGGCCTTGCGCACGCGGATGTCGTTCCAGGGCGAGCCTTCGACACGCGAGAATTGCCACGGCCAGACATGCGGCTGCTCGTTGGCGTAGAGCTTGAAGCCGCGCTGCTTGAGCTCGGGCAGCGCATCCGGCGCCGGGGCCTCGACCCAATCGACCTGCCCCGAGAGCAGCGCCGCGGTGCGCGCGTTGGCTTCCGGCATCGGCAGCAGCACCATCTTGTCGACCTTGGGCACACGCGCCTTGTCCCAGTAGTTCGCGTTCTTGACGAGCTCGAGCCGCTCGCGCGGGGTGAAGCTCGCCATCTTCCACGGGCCGGTGCCCGAGGCGTCCCTGGCGAAGGCGGTCCAGGCGGCTTGCGACTTCGCCTTGGCGTCAGCGCCTTCGGCCTTATCGTAAAAGGCCTGCCACTTCGCCGGGCTCGCCATGAACAAATTGGTGAGGTTGATCGGCAGGAAGCTGTCGGGCTCCTTGGTGGTGAGCTCGACCGTCATGTCGTCGATCTTCTTCGCAGACGCCAGCGTCGGCATGCGCGAGGCCGTGACGCCGACCTGGCTGGCGTCGAATTGCGGCGCGTCCTGCTTCAAGACCTTCTCGACATTCCATACCACGGCGTCCGCATTGAACGGCGAGCCGTCATGGAAAGTCACGCCGGGACGCAGCTTGAAGACCCACTTGGTCTTGTCGGCGTCGTCGACCTTCCACTCGGTGGCAAGGCCCGGGATGACGACGCTCGCCTTGTCGGCCGAGGACAGGTCCCAACCGGTAAGCCCGTCATACATGGTGAGGCCGGTGAAGCGGTTGCCTTCAAAACCCTGGTCGGGCTGGCCCAGCGTGCGCGGAATATCGGCGGCGGTCATGCCGATGCGCAGCACAGTTTCGGCACTGGCGACGCGCGGACATGCGGCCGCCGTGCCGAGCGCCAGGAGCGCGATCAGCGCGGCATGTGTCTTGTTTTTCTTGATAAGCATCGCCTCAATCCTTTTCCGGCTTCGATGACTATTTTTGATGCAATCGTATGCAATGGCTATGCCAAAGAGAAACTTATTCTGCCATTTGTCACTGCGACGACAAGTCCTTGTGAGGCGCGCGCGGGCGAACGCATCGCGCTGCCTATTCTGGCATCAAGATTGCAAGTTTGCTCCCGATGTCTCCTGGGAGCCTTGGGCCAATGCGTATCCGACTGTCGACCTGTCTCGCCGTGCTTGCGCTGGCGGCCTCCGCAATCTCGGCGCGCGCCGAAAGTGTCGTACGCTACGGCATCTCGATGGCGGACATTCCGCTGACGACGGGCCAGCCCGATCGCGGCGCCGGCGCTTATCAGTTCACCGCCTACACGATCTACGATCCCTTGGTGGCCTGGGAGATGGACGTCGCCGATCGCCCCGGCAAGCTGGTGCCGGGGCTCGCCACCGAATGGAAGGTCGACGATGCCGACAAGACCAAATGGCGCTTCACTTTGCGCAAAGGCGTGAAGTTTCACGACGGCAGCGAGTTCAATGCCGATGCGGTGATCTGGAATCTGGACAAGGTGCTCAACGACAAGGCGCCGCAATTCGACAAGCGGCAGAGCGCGCAGGTGAAGACCCGCCTGCCCTCGGTCGCGAGCTACGCCAAGATCGACGACTTCACGGTGGAGATCACAACCAAGACGGTCGATTCCTTCTTTCCCTATCAGATGCTGTGGTTCCTGGTGTCGAGCCCGGCGCAATACGACAAGCTCGGCAAGGACTGGGACAAGTTCGCCAGCCAGCCGTCGGGCACCGGACCGTTCAAACTGACGAAGCTGGTGCCGCGCGAGCTCGCGGAGCTCACCAAGAACCCCGACTACTGGAACAAGAAGCGCATTCCCAAGGCCGACAGGATCGTGCTGGTGCCAATGCCGGAGGCGCTGACGCGCACCAACGCGCTGCTTGCGGGGCAAGTCGACCTGATCGAAACGCCCGCGCCGGATGCCGTGCCGCAGCTGAAAGCCGCCGGCATGAAGCTCGTCGACAACATCACGCCGCATGTCTGGAATTATCATCTCAGCGTGCTGCCTGGCTCGCCCTGGACCGACATCCGCCTGCGCAAGGCGCTGAACCTCGCGATCGATCGCGAGGCGGTGGTCGGCCTGATGAACGGCTTGGCAAAGCCTGCCAAGGGACAGGTCGATCCGTCCAGCCCGTGGTTCGGCAAACCGAGCTTCGAGCTGAAATACGATCTCGCCGCAGCGAAGAAGCTGGTCGAAGAGGCCGGCTACTCCAAGGCGAAGCCGCTGAAGACCACCTTCATCATCGCGCAGGGCGGCACGGGCCAGATGCTGTCGCTGCCGATGAACGAATTCCTGCAGCAGAGTTTCAAGGAGATCGGCATCGAGATCGACTTTAAGGTCGTCGAGCTCGAGACCTTATATACACACTGGCGCAAGGGCGCGGCCGACGAGATGAACGCCGGCATCACGGCCAACAACATCGCCTATGTCACCTCGGATCCGCTCTACGCCATTGTCCGCTTCTTCCATTCCGGGCAGATCGCGCCTGTTGGCGTCAACTGGGGCGGCTACAAGAACCCTGAGGTCGATGCGTTGATCGACGAGGCCAAGCAGACCTTCGATTCCGCCAAACAGGACGCACTGCTGGCGCAGGCGCATGCGCTGATCGTGAACGATGCTGCGCTGGTCTGGGTGGTCCACGACACCAATCCGCACGCGCTCTCGCCGAAGATCAAGCACTTCGTACAGGCGCAGCACTGGTTCCAGGATTTGACGACGATCGGGGTGGAGTGAGGCGGGCCCTCAGCTTCGGCAGACATTTGGTTAGGAGGCACACTCGCGCAAGACACTCAGTCTCGTAGGGTGGGCAAAGCGTAGCGTGCCCACCATTCGACCTCGGTGATGGTTGGCACGGCGCTTCGCGCCTTTGCCCACCCTACGGGAGCGGTGACGAAGGCAACTACTTCGTCAGCAGAGCGTACGCTCCCGTCCATCCTTCCGGCGGCGGCGTGAGCTGGAAATCCCTGATCCGCGCTTCATAGAGCCTGAACAGCTTTTCCAGCGTGTCGGCGTCTTCGCTGCGGCGGCCGCGCTCGATGGCGTCCAGTGCGCCCTGCCAGTCGCGATTGCGGTAGCAGCCCAGCATTTCGATGGTGATGTTGCGCAGGCGCTGGAAGGCACCCGAATGCATCACGTCTTCGCGGCCGGCGATGGCGTAGATCACCTCCGGCTCGGTCTTGCCCTTGACCATGATGAAGTCGAGCTCGAGGATCGCGAACTTGTCCTTGGCGGCGACCGCGGTCCGGGAGCCGACGATGATCGGGAAGCCGTATTCCTTGGTCTGCCCCTCGAGGCGCGAAGCCAGGTTCACACTGTCGCCGAGCACCGAGTAGTTCTTCTTCAGGTCGGAGCCCATGTTGCCGACCACGCCGATGCCGGTGTTGAGACCGATGCCGACATTAAGCGGAATGTAGACGTGGCCGCCGTCGGCGGCTTCCTGCTCGCGCTCCTTGTTGACCGCGTCGATCTGCTCCAGCATCTGGATCGCGGCCTCGCAGGCATTGACCTCGTGCTCGGCATCGTCGAGCGGCGCGTTCCAGAACGCCATGATGGCGTCGCCCATGTATTTGTCGATGTAGCCCTTGCGCTCGATGATGACGTCGGTCAGCGGCGTCAGGAAGCGGTTCATGAGCTCGATCAACCCTTGCGGATCGTCCTTGTAGCTCTCCGAGATCGTTGTGAAGCCGCGCACGTCGGAGAACATGATCGTCATCTCGCGCTCCTCGCCGCCGAGCACGAGCTTTTCCGGCGACTGCACGAGCTGCTCGACCAGCACCGGCGACATGTATTGCGCGAATTGCCCGCGGATCTGCACGCGCTGGCGCTGCTCGCGCACGAAGCTGGCAAAGATCAGCGTCAGATAGATCGCGGTGGTCGACAGCAGCGGATAGGTGAAATCGATGAGGTAGCGGTACTGCGCGTAGAAGAACCAGGACACGCCGACTAGAATGGCAGCGAACATCGCGCCCGCAAGCACCAAGCGCACGGGGCCGAGGTTTGGCGTAAAGACGATGACGAGCAGACCGATGACCAGCGCGGCGATCAGTTCGACGCCGAGCGCATAGTTCGGCTGGGAGATCACCGCGCCGCTCAGTACGCTCTCCAGCACCTGAGCATGGATCTCGACCCCCGGCATGGTCGAGGACACCGGCGTGGTCTTGATGTCGTTGAGCCCGCCCGCGGAGGTGCCGATCAGCACCAGCTTGCCGGCGATCTTGCTCGGCGACACGCTGTTGTCGAGCACGTCGGCCGCGGAGACGTAGATCGAAGGATCCCGGCGGGCGTAATGCACCCAAAGCTGGCCGTTCTTGTCGGTCGGAATCTCTACGCCCTTGAGGCGGATCGCCCTGATACCGGTCTTGTCGGTGCGAACCAGCAGCGTCGGCGTGCCGGTGACGACGCGCAGGACCTCGAGGCTGAGCGAGGGCATGATGTTGCCCTGGGCGCGCATGATCATCGGCACGCGGCGGATCAGACCGTCGCGCTCGGTCCTGATCGAGAACAGTCCGCGACCGGCCGCGACCTTCTCGATGATCGGCACGTTGCGCAACAAGCCCGGGAATTCAAACAGGAAGCGCTCGGCGCCCTCCTCACCGACCGTCGCGACTCCAGTGAAGGGCAGCGACTTGTCGAGCTCGGACAACACGCCTGGAAGCCCGGTCTCGCCCAGCACCACGCGCGAGCGCTTGATCGCCTCGGCGAGGATCTGGTCGTTGGTCGGCAGCTCGCGCAGCTTGGCGCGGGTGACCTCGTCGAGATAGCGCATCTGGCTCGCGACCAGATCCGGATTGAGCCGGTCGGCTTCCGAGAACACCACGTCGAAGCCGATCGCCACCGCGCCGTTGTTGGTGAGGTTCTGGACCAAATCGGCGATTCGCGTCCGCGGCCACGGCCATTGGCCGAGCTTGCCGAGGCTCTTGTCGTCGATGTCGACGATGGTGACGGGCCGCGCCGTCTTGTGGCGCGGATCGATCAACTGGAACATGTCGAAGGTGCGCAGCCGCAATTCCTGGATCGGCGGCGGGTCCCAGAGACGGGCGCCGGCAAACAGGACCAGCAGCGCGAGGCACATCAGTCGCGCAAAGCCGAACTTGCGCGCAAACCACCGCCGCAGGATTTTTAGACGTTTCATGCCGGTTGGACTTCCTGTCCCGCCTGCTGCCGTGCGCACCGATCATGGAGCGTCTGCGCGCGATTTGCTATGCCCTGGCAGCTGAGGATTATGGATTTTTTGCCGCGGTCAAGAAAGCCGTCGGCCGTGGAGGGGCCAGGCGTTCATCAGGTGATGTGGAAGATGAAATCGCCGGCCTTGAGATTTGCCGCGATCACGTTCTTTAGCAGCAGCGACTCGTTCTCCGTGAACGGCGCGCCCTCAGGCTGTGTGACCTGCTGATGCCAAGTGATCAGCGTGTCGCCGGAGCCCTGCTGGACGATGATGAGATTGCTAATGGAGTTGACGTCCGAGAATTGACGCAGGTCGATCTTGTCCAGCCCCGTCGTGAAATCGGTGATGGTGTGCGAGAGGTCGGTGACGGGTTGCCCGTTCTGGTCGTACAGCACGCCCGGCGAGAACACGAACTGATCCTTGCCGGCGCCGCCGGTCAGCGTGTCGCCCGTATCGGTCGCGAAGATGACGTCCTTACCGTCGGTGCCTTCCAGAGTGACGCCATGGCCGGTGTCCCCCGCCTCGTTGAAGATGAAGTGGACGGTATCGAACAGGCCGGTGGTCTTGTCCGTCACCGTCAGCGTGATCTGATCATTGTCCGGCGGCGTTTGGCCCGGATCATAGGTGACCCCATCCGCGAGGGCCAAGTTGATGTCGTCGAGAGAGCCGCACACCGCCCCCGGGGCGACACTGCTGTCCGGATCATGTGCAGTTACGGCCGTGATCTTGAACTCATCCGTCGCAGCGCCGGGATCGGTGTCGATGACCGAGAGACCGGTGATGAAGTCGGTGTTGCTCTCGTTGGCGTGCCAGACGTAGAAGCTCGTGGTGTCGATGACCGGGCCGCTGGCGTCGTCGGCGCCGGTCACGTCCACCGTGAGCGTTGCCGTGCCGGTGGCACCATGCGCGTCCGTGGTCTGGACCGTGAAAATATCCGCATAGGACCCGTCCGACAGCGCGTTGATGGCCCCTGCATTGGGAACGTAGCTGTAGCTGCCGTCCGGGTTGACCGTCAGCGAGCCGTACAGACCCGCAACCGTCGTCGTGGCATGGTGATCCGCGTTCAGGACGGCATAGGTCAGCGTCGCCGTCTCGCCGCTATCGGCGTCGGTGCCGGCCAGTTGACCGGTAAGATCGGAGAAGGTGTCGGCAGCGGTCGTGTCCGTGAGCGGGCCGATGTGGAGATCGGCGAGTGTCGGCGCATCGTTGCTGCCGGCGATGTTGATGGTGACGACACCACCCGTGCCAGCGCCCTCGGCATCCGACGGAACGATCGTGTATTGCAGCGACAGCGTCTGGCCGGCGGCGAGGAAGTCGAAGGCCTGGCTGCCCGAATTGAAATTCCAGGTGAACTGGGCGTAGCTGGCCGTGCCGTCGAGGATGTCGCCGGACGGCACGGTGAGATAGTTCAAAAGGTCCGCATGCGACAGCCCGCCGACGTCGCCGGTCTGCGGCACGCCGTCGAGAGAGACCTGCACCTGACTGACCGACACCGTGACGTGATCGATCGCGTCGACATCGGAGACCGCCAGCACGCCATGCGAAAGCTGGCCGGCATTGGTTTCCATCAGATCGGCGACGGCGCCGCCCGGCCCGGAGGTCCCGCTGGCCCAGTCCGCGGTGCCCTCGATTGCGAGGCTGTGGGCGGAGTTGACCATATTGGTGGCCGTGGTCCCGCTGCCGTCGCCGAGCTGATAATACGCGGCAAGATTCGCCTCGCTGCCGCTGAGGCCGGTGAAATCGATCGACTGGATCTGCGTCTGCGTGAGCGCAGTAGTCCAGACGCTGACATCGGCGATCGAGCCGAAGAAGCCTTCCGCTCCGAAGCCCGGCGCGCCTGGGTCGCTCGCGGCGCCGATCATCATGTAGGACGCCGACGGATTCGACGGACTGCCGTCGATCGGATTGAAGCCCCATGACTGCGAATATTCGAGGTTTCCGTCGAGATAGAGCGTGAAGGTGCCGTTGTCGCGGGTCAGCGCGACGTTGTGCCACTGCGACGCAGTGAGCGCCACGCCGGTATCGGCGATCTGGACGCCGCCCGCGAGAATCTGCAGCTCCATAGTGCCATCGGCGTTGACGGTGCCAAGGAGACCGAAGCCGGTGGTCGAGGTGTTGCCGTTGTAGAACAGGATCTGGCCGTGGCCGGCATCTGCTGCGCCGTTCCAGTTCACCCAGCCGTCCAGCGTCACGTCATCGGTGGCGACCGTCGGCACGTCGCCGACCGCGATGGTCTGGCCGTCGAAGTTCATGTAGTTCGACGTCACATAGGAAACGGCCGGCGCATCGTTGGTGCCGGTGATCGTGACGGTGACGTCCTGCGAGACTTGCGCGCCGTGATCGTCGGTAAAGGTGACGGTGTAGACCTGGGTGATGGTCTGCCCCTCCGCCAGCGACTGCAGCACGGCATCGCTATTGTCCAGCGTGAAGTGCCAGCCCAGCGTCGCGCCGTTGCTGGTGTCGGTGCTGGATTCGGACACCGGGTCGATCGTGAAGGTGCCGATATTCGTGCTGTCGTCCTCGAAGCCCGGCAGAGCCGAACTGACGGACGACGATTTGAACGACCACTGCGCCGTATGAGTGTCGGTCAGGTCGACGTCCTGGATCGCCAGCGTGCCGCATGCCGACAGCGACGAACCCTCATCCTCGGTGACCGCGCCTGTCGCCGCGGCCGCATCGCTGGTGATGGTCGGCGCGTCGTTGACGCCGCTGATCGTGACGGTGACATCCTGGCTGACGGTGCCGCCGTGATGGTCATCGAACGTGACGGTGTAGACTTGGGTGATGGTCTGGCCCTGCGCGAGCGATTGCAGCATCGCGTCGTTGTTGCCGAGCGTGAAGTGCCAGCCGAGCGTAGCGCCGTTGTTGGTGTCGGTGCCGGATTCGAGCACCGACGGATCGATCGTGAACGTGCCGATGTTCGTGCTGTTGGCGTCGAACCCCGGCAGAGCCGAGCTGACGGATGACGACTTGAACACCGCCTGCGCGGTATGAGTGTCGATCAGGTCGAGGTCCTGGATCGCCAGTGTGCCGTCAATCGACAATGTCGGACCGGTGTCCTCGGTGACCTCGCCCGTTGCCGCCAAGGCATCGCTGGTGACGGTCGGCGCATCGTTGACGCCCGTGATGGTGACGGTGACGTCCTGCGTGACCGTCGCATTGTGATTGTCAGTGAAGGTGACGGTGTAGACCTGGGTGATGGTCTGACCTTCCGCCAGCGACTGCAGCATCGCATTGCTGTTGTCGAGCGTGAAGTGCCAACCCAGCGTGGCGCCGTCGTTGGTGTCGGTGTTGGATTCGAGCACCGAAGGATCGATCGTGAAGGTGCCGATATTCGTAGCGCCCTCAACAAAGCCCGGCAGATGCGCGCTCGAGGACGACGACTTGAACACCGCCTGCGCCGTATGGGTGTCGATCAGGTCCAGATCCTGGATCGCCAGCGTGCCGTCGATCGACAGCGACAGGGCCGTATCCTCGATGACTTTGCCCGTCGCCGCCGCGGCGCTGCTGGTCACGGTCGGCGCATCGTTGGTCCCGGTAATGGTGACCGTGACGTCCTGGGTGACCGTTCCGCCGTGATGATCGTCGACGGTAACGGTGTAGACCTGCGTGATGGTCTGGCCTTCGGCCAGCGACTGGAGCACCGGATCGTTATCGTCGAGCGTGAAGGTCCAGCCCACGGACCCTCGCGTGCTGACGCCGGGGCTCTCGCTCACCGGCAGAAGCGCGAAAGTGCCGATATGCGAGCTGCCGTCGCTGAAGCCGGGCAGATGCGCGCTCGACGTCGTCGACTTCAGGGCGAAGCTCGCGCTGTGCGTGTCCGTGAGATCAGGGTCGTTGAAGGCGATGGTACCCTCGGCCGTCAGGGGCGTCGCATCCTCCGTCACCGCGCCGGTCGGGATCGTGGAGTCTTCGACGATCGTCGGCACGTCGTTGGTGCCCTCGACATTGACGTCCGCACCGTTGATGGACACGCTGATCGGCGTGCTGACCACACCGCCGTGCCCGTCATCGACCTGCACCACATAATTGAGGGTCAGCGTCTCGCCTTCGGCGAGGAAATCGAACAAGTGGTCGGGAACGCTGTAGGTCCAGGTGGCCGAGCCGTTGTTGCTGTTTCCCGCGCCCTGCACCACGGTCAGCGGCACCTCGACGGCGGCGATTGCGGCACGTTGCTCCGGCGTCAGCGTCGCGGTGATATCGTTGCCTTCAGCATCGAGATATTTGAACGGCTGGGTCGACGAGAGCGCCGCGCTCACGATCGGCCGGTCCGTCAGATCGACGTCGGCAAACGTGACCGTGCCCGTGATGGTGTCCAGAGCCTCGTTGCCGGTCCCGACCTTCTCGATGACGGTGCCACCCGATGTCGCGACGGTGGGCTTGTCGTTCGTCCCCGTGATCGTGATGGTGATCGGGATGAACTTGGACTCCGGGTTCACCGCGAAATTGGTATCGACGCGAACCATGTAGGTTAGCGTCAGCGTTTCGCCGGCTGCGAGGAAGTCGAAGACGTGGTCGGGGACCGTGTAGGTCCAGACCGCAGAGCCATTGTTGTTGTTGCCGCCATCGGCAACGACGTTGATCTGGATCTGCGTCGCCGCGATGTCCTGCTTCTGCAGCGCGGTGAGTGAGCCAGTAACGTCCTGCTGGCCCGCGTTCTTGTAGACGTAGTTCGGCGCCTCGGCGAGGCTCACCGACACCGTCGGCAGGTCGCCGAGGTTTTGATCGACGAAGGTGATCCGGCCGGAGACCGTGTCGTTATGCGTCGTGTCGCCCGTGGTGTCCGCGCGCTCGGTGAACTCGAACGCCGTCTTCACGTTGCCGCTGGAATCGAGGCTTTGCACCAGTGGCTGGCCGGGAACACGGGTGGCCGTGGGCGTGGAGGCGTGGGGGCCGTCCTGTCCCTGCGGATTGAGATTGACGAATGTCGCGATCGCGATCGGGCCCGCCCCCGATTTGAACACCACGTCCTGGCTGATCGGCGTGATCGTGTCGGTGAAGTTCGTGGTCAGCTTGGTGTTGGTGTTGTTGTCGGTGAACTTCAGCGTGAACACGTCCGTGATCAGCTTCTGCACGTCCGGCGACATCAGCGCATTGCTGATCGAGACGTTGCCGCCGCTGATCTGGATCATCTGGCCGGCCTGGTTGACCGTCGCGATCGGCAGCAGCGTGACCTTGTCGAACAGGATGTAGGAGCCCGTGGTGCCGTTCGGCTCGACCAGCACCTGGAAGCTCGCCTGCGGCTGCGGATCGCCGCCGCCGGCGGGAACGACGAAGTTGATCTGGGTCAGCACCGCGGTGCCGCGGATGCCCATGGTGGCGACCGGCGTGTCGATCTTCATGTCGCCGTGCTTGGCGGTCTCGCCGGCGACGAAGGTGATGGTGCCCGCGACCAGGCTCAGCAGCGAGGAGTTGCTCGACCCGTTGGGGTCATAGACCATCTCGTTCAGCACCATCCGCGCATTGGAGGACAGGCCGAACACGGTGCCGTCGATGAAGGTGATGCCGAGCGTCGAATCGGCGCCGGTCGAGACCACGTCGCCCTTCTCGACATTGTCGCCGTTGTTCAGGATGACCGAAACGCCATTGCGGATCGCGGTCGCGCTGCCGGAGAGTTTTGTGACGTGACCGATGACCTGGGCCGCGGCAGCGCCAGGCGCGGCCTGCGCATATTGCACATGGCCCGTGAGCGCGCTGACGACGTCGCCGCTGAGGTGGGCGCCATCGGGCGAGGCGACCGCCGCGCGCTTGTCGCCCCTAAAATAATCGTGAACGACGAACTCATGACCCTCATGGGACAGCACGAGGTCGAGACCTGCGCGCTTGAATTCGCCACTGAAGATCAGGTTGGGATCGGGAACAACGAACGCGCCATCGGGCACGTGACCATGCGCCTTGGCGATAAAGGGCTTGGCAGCAGAGAAATCGACATGGCCATCGGCGAGCGAACGGGAATCCTGGCCGTCCAAGGACATCGCGGCGTCAAATTTGCCAGCGTAATTCAATCGGGCACCGTAAAAAGGGTTAAAATCTAAGTAAGTATCGACCGCCTAAGCTTGCATAGCATTACCAAGTCCTTAGCGAAACCATCTATTGCTTGTGTGATTTCGCGTCACCGAGCCGCCGCCGGCTCGGTCGGAGCAAGTCTTCATGGAGGAAGCGGGGCAACTCGAGAAATATTTTGAAGTATAATTTCGCCTGTTTGAGCCCATTTCCGGCACTCCTACGTATTCCACTGTATAGATCTGGTAACGAATACTTGTGTCATCTCTTGTTCGTGGTGCCCCGCAGCACACTGGGGCAAATACGGAGCCAAATCTGTGACCCAACTAACAGAACCCGGGAAATATCGGGCCGTTAGCCATAGGACGCGGAATCAGCGAGCGCACAACCAATACCTGCAATTGGCTCCATTTCGCGGCACGCGGCGCTTCCCCTAGCCCCCGATTCGTAAAATTTTATGCAATCTGGGCAGGCTCGTTTCAGCCTGTTCCCCGGTTTCGGGGCCCCTGCCGGGCGCGTTAAGCAGAACAAAACGGCCCGTCTCGCACTATCTCCGCGAAAGCAACAAAGCCCGGCACGTCGAGATCGAGGGGGATCTCGCGATGCCCGGAAGGGGATGTCAGATGGAGACCGCTGCTCGCTCGCGCGCTTGGCGCGCAATCCTTGTCTTGTGCGCATTGATCCTGCTCGGATCGGTCGCCGAGCTTCGCGCCGGCACGTTGCTGTCGCCGGGCGCCGGCGTCCTCGTGCGCAAATCCGCCGAGCCGTTCGGCGTGTTCGCCTTTGCCATCTCATCGGGCAGCCTGCAACGGAAATGGCTCGCGCTGAAGGACAGGCTCGACGACGACATGGTGCAGCTCGCGCTGTGCGATGGCGACCGGGACCATTGCGCATCGCCTGCGGCCCTGAAACTGCTCGCCATCGTCGACCAGGCCCGTGATCGCGACGGCCGCGCGAAGCTGGGCGAGGCCAACCGCGCCATCAACCTCGCCATCCGGGCCACCAATGACGGCACCGACGACGTCTGGAGCTCGCCGCTTGCGACTTTCCAGCGCGGCGCCGGCGATTGCGAAGACTATGCCATTGCCAAGCTCGCCGCCCTGCGGCTCGCCGGCGTTGCCGCCGAAGACCTCCGCATCGTCGTGGTGCGCGACACCCACGCCGGCGAGGCGCATGCGGTGGCCGCCGCACGGCTCGACGGCCACTGGCTGATGCTCGACAACCGCCGCATGGCAATGGTCGCGGACGACGCGGCACCGATCTACCAGCCGCTGTTCGTGCTCTATCAGTCAGCCGTGATGAAGTATGTCGACGAACCCGTGCGGTTCTCGATGGCCGCCACCGAGACGCATTGAACCCGGATCCTGTAGGCGCGCGACGAGGCAATCCAATACGGTGTCGTCCCGGCGAAGGCCGGGACCCATACCGCGTGATCTTTCGGTAAACGCAGGTACATGTACCAAAGGAAACCGAATAACCACCAATCTTCGCCAAACGTCTCCCCAGGGTTATGGGTCCCGGCCTTCGCCGGGACGACGCTGCAGAACCTTGTAGCTCGCTTCTGGAATAAGCCCTCCAGCCACAAAGCCATTCCGTCACATCGTCCGGGACGCTAGCATGGCCGCGGCTATGCGGGGGCGACTGGAATGCGGTTCATCGTGACGACTGTGCTTGCGCTGCTGGCGTTGCCGGCGGCACCAGCCTCCGCGCAATCCGACCGCCCCGTTGCCGATCGGCTGCCGCTGTTTGCCAAGAACAACTGCCAACAGATTCGCGATCCCGGCAACCAATTGTTCTGCGGCGATGCCGAGCTTGCCGCCGCCGCCGAGAAGCTGAGCTCGGCGATCGAGGCACGGCTCGCCCGCCTGCCCGATCGCCTGCCCGCGATCGAGGAGAATGCGATCTGGAACCGGCAGCGCAACCTCAGCTGCGGCATCGTCGGCCAGACCGCGATCCGCGCCGACGATTTCGACCGGGTGAAGGCGTGCCTGCTCAAGGTCACCGAGGAGCGCGCCGCAATTGTGCGCGATCCGGATTTCGACTGTCTCGCGGCCAACACCGCGGCGGGCGCGCTGATCTGCGCGGACCCGGCGCTGGCGCTTGCCGAAACCGAGTTGAACAGCCAGGTGCTCGGCCTGATCGGCAGGCTGGACCCGACCGCAGCGCGCTTTGCCTTCGCCGAATATGGAAGGTGGACGCGAGAGCGCGACCGCAAATGCAATCTGGTCGGCAAGGAGAACGTGCCGCTCCTGGAGCTGGAATCCGCGGAGGACTGTCTCGCCGACCATTTGAAGCGCAAGACCGATGAGATTCGCGCCGCGAGAGGCGACCCCAAGAAGGTGTTCGGCCGGCAGGTCGCGGCCCACTCGCCCGACACCGACGCGGTCGACTTCTGCGCCGCGCGGATTCACGCGGCCAATTCGTGTGGAAATTTCCTCCGCATCAACCGCGTCTACGCGCTCGACAGCCAGGTGACCGAGCAGGAGGCGCAGGTCACCGGCGAGATCGAGATGGCCGTGCTGGCGCCCTTCACCATGTGCAGCAAGGTCGCCTCCACCTGCACCGGCACCTGCTGGGACGCCAGAACCGGTCGTCCGCAACCGAAAGCCAGCAACAAGGAGCGCGCCGGCGAGGCTTTCAATGTCACGCGCCGGCTGAGGATCCAGCGGACTTTTGCTTTCGTGAAAGCCGCCGATGGCTGGCGCTGCCGCGAAGACGAACTGGCCCCGGTGAACTCGGGCAACGCGGCTGGAGGATCGTGAACTCTTACCCTCCCCTCAAGGGCAGGGCTATCGCATATGGATTTCACGAAGATTGTCCGCGGGCTTGCTCGGCCTCTCCCGCTTGCGGGAGAGGCCGACGCGCTCGCAGAGCGCGGCGAGTGAGGGCTCTCGCCACGCAGAGACGCCCTCCACAATTCAACAATCCCAACGCGGAGACACCCCCACCCCAGCCCTCCCCCGCAAGCGGGAGAGGGAGCCCAGCGCCGATGCCGCAGCATCGTGCACGCCATATGCGATAGCCCTCCCCTCCAGGGGAGGGTGAAAGCGACACCTCAATCAAAACATCAGATTGTCCTTCACCAGCACCCAGCGGCCGCCCTTGACCTGCTGTACCTGGGTGATGGTGTTGGCGAGGTGGTCGGTCTTGGAGAACTTGGTCGGGGGCGAGTTGAAGATGTCGAGGAATTTGTCGCCCGACTCCAGCGCGTCCAGCATCTTCTGACCCGTGAGATCCTTGCCGGCCTTGTTGGCGTAGAACGCAAACGTCATCACGGCATTGTAGCCGACGATGGCCTGCGTGTTGGCGTCGGTGCCAAACATCTTCTTGTAGTTGACCAGCCAGTCCTTGACCTTGCCCTTGGCGGTGTCTTCGTAAGGAATCTCGAAGCCGCTGGCTGCGTAGAGACCTTCGACGGCTTCCTTGCCGAGCATCGGCACCTCCATCACATTGGTCGGTGTCGCACCGAGGAAGGTGACGTCCCAGCCGAGCTTCTTGGCTTCGGTCATCGCTCCTATGGTCTCGCGGAGCACAGTGCCGAGCAGGACGAGGTCGCAGCCATCGGACTTCATCTTGGCGATCTGCGCGCTGAAATCGGAGGCGCCGCGCTTGTAACTCGTGATCGACGCCGGCTGCACCTTCATCGCGGTGAGCTGCTGGTTGAAGCCGTCGAGCACGTTCTTGCCGTACTCGTCATCCTGATGCATGATGCAGGGCTTCTTGAAACCCTTCCACTCCATCATGTATTTCAGCGCGGCCCGCGTGCTCTCGACGTAAGGCAAGAGGTTGTTGAACTTCAGCCGCTCCTGCGGCTTGGCCGGATCGAACTTGAAGGTGAACTCGGCCGCCGTCAGCGGGAAGAGCTGCATGACGCCGGCGTCGAACAGGATGTCCTGCGCGGCGAGCACTGTCGGCGATCCCATCGGTCCCACCATCGCGAAGATCTTGTCACGCTCGATCAGCTTTTGCGAAGCCAGCACAGCCTTTTTCGGATCATAGCCGCTGTCCTCGACGACCAGTCGAATCTTGCGGCCATTGATTCCGCCGGACGCATTGATCTCCTCGGTCGCCATCTTCATACCGTTTGCGACCGGGACGCCCCAACCCTTGATCGGACCCGACAGATCCTGGTGAGTGCCGATGACGATCTCGGATGCCGAGATGCCCTCATTGGTGACCTTGGTCTGCGCCGCGGCCGGCAGATGCGTGAGCACCACTGCGCTCACCGCAAGGCCGAACGCCCTGAACGACTTCGACATTGATATCTCCTCTCCCTGGCCCGTGTTGCGCGAAGGGCGTGGCCATCGCTCCCTCGCTGATTTCAGCGTCGCCTGGCGCACGGCGTTCCTGCCATGCGCCTCACGCCACCGCACGCTGGCGATACATCGCCTCGATCTCCGCAGCGTAGCGCTTGTTCACGAAGCCGCGCTTCAGCTTCATGGTCGGCGTCAGTTCCTCGTCCTCCGGGGTGAGCTGGCGCTCGATCAGGTAGAACTTCTTGATGGTCTCGACGCGAGCGAAATTGCCGTTGACCTGCTCGATCTCACGCCAGATCAGGTCCTGAATCTCCGTCGCCCGGCACAGGCTGGCATAATTGGTGAACGGAATGTCGTGGTCCTGCGCGAACTTCTCGACGTTCTCCTGGTCGATCATCACGAGGCAGGTCAGATACGGCCGCTTGTCACCGATCACCACGGCGTCCGAGATGTAGGGCGAGAATTTGAGCTGGTTCTCGATCTCGGACGGCGTGATGTTCTTGCCGCCCGAGGTGATGATGATGTCCTTCATCCGGTCGGTGATGCGGACGAAGCCTTCATTGTCGATGGTGCCGACGTCGCCGGTGTGCAGCCAGCCGCGTTGATCGATGGTCTCGGCGGTCTTCTCCGGCTGGTTCAGGTAGCCCATGAACAGGAAGTCGCCCTTGATCAGGATCTCGCCGTCGGGCGACAGCGCGACCTCGCCCCAGAGCACGGCCGTGCCGACCGAGCCGAGCTTGATCCGTTCCGCCGGCATCATGGTGGCCACCCCGCAATTCTCGGTCTGGCCATAGACCTCGTGCATGTCGATGCCGAGCGCGAGATACCAGCGGATCAGCTCCGGGGCGATCGGCGCCGCGCCGGTGAAGGCGATGCGGCAGCGGTCGAGCCCGATCATGCGGCGAATGTTGCGGAATGCGATGCGATAGGCGAGGCGGTTGGCGAGGCGCAGCGATAGCGGCGGCGTCTTACCCTCGAGCCGGCAATCGACCATGCGGTGGCCGACACCGATGGCGCGGCGATAGACCCATTGCTGGAGCGGCGTCGCATCCTTCAGAGCGATGGTGATGGCGGAATAGAATTTTTCCCAGATGCGCGGCACTGCGAGGAAGACCGTCGGCTGCACCTCGCGCAAATTGTCCGGCACTGTCTCCGGGCTCTCGGCAAAGTTCATCACCGAGCCGAGCGCGACCGAGATGTAGTAGCCGCCGATGCGCTCGGCGACGTGGCAGAGTGGCAGAAAGATCAGCCGGTCCTCGTCTTCCTGCGCAGGGATGAAATCGTTGGCGTGGCGCATCTGATGCGTCACGCTGCGGTTGGCATGCATCGCCCCCTTGGGCGGCCCCGTCGTGCCCGACGTGTAGACGAGGATCGCGAGATCGCCGGCGCTGCGGCTGTCGATCATCTCCTGCCACAGCGCCTCGCGGCCGACCATGTGGTTGCAGCCGAGCGCGCGGAACTCGTCGAGCGACATCACCATGTCGTCGGAAAAGCCGCGGAGGCCCTCCATGTCGAACACGATGATCTTCTGCAAAGTAGGACAGCGGGCCCGGCAGGCGAGGACCTTGTCGAGCTGCTCCTCGTCCTCGACGAAGATCACCTTTGTTCTGGAGTCGTTGACGAGATATTCGACCTGGGAGGATGCGTCGGTGGGATAGATGCCCGAGGAGACGCCGCCGGCGCACAGGATGCCCATGTCGGCATGGACCCATTCGGGCACGGCATTGGCGATGATGGAGCCGACGTCGCCGGGCATGAAGCCGATCGCGCGAAGCGCGTAGGCGACTTCCTTTGAGATCTCCAGCCATTGGCGCCAGCTCGTCGGCTGCCAGATACCGAATTTCTTCTCCCGGATCGCCGGCCTGTCGCCCCGCGTCTCGACGGCGCGCAGAAAGCTCTTCGCGATCGTATCAGCGACCGTCAGCACCGCCGGTCGGGCCATGCGCCTCTCCTCCTTGTCGCTTTCCCTTCCGCTGCCTGCCTTGCCGGCGGTCTATGTCTTACGGAGGGGCTGTTCCATCTAACGCCACGTTTTCTTCTTTTTCCAGCGCCGTTCGCCTCTAGCGCCCGCTTCTTTGGCGCCAAGGTAAAATTCCTGGATGTCCTGGGAATGCATCAAGCGGTCGCAGGTGTCGTTCATCACGATCCGGCCGATCTCCAGGACATAGCCGTAATGCGCGGTCTCCAGCGCCACCTTGGCGTTTTGCTCGACCAGCAGGATCGACATGCCCTGCTCCTCGTTGACGCGGCGGATGATGGTGAAGATCTCCTTCACCAGCAGCGGCGACAGGCCGAGCGACGGCTCGTCGAGCAGCAACAACGTCGGCCGGTTCATCAGGGCGCGGCCGATCGCCAGCATCTGCTGCTCGCCGCCGGAGAGCTGTCCGGCCGGCTGGTTGATGCGCTCCTTCAGGCGTGGAAAATAGCCGTAGACGCGCTCCAGATCTTCCGCGACGCCGTCGCGATCCCGGCGCGGATAGGCGCCCATCATCAGGTTCTCGCGCACCGAGAGGAACGGGAAGACTTCGCGCCCCTCCGGCACGTGGCTGAGGCCGAGCCGCACGATCCTGTCGGCTTCCATGCGCTGGATCGGCTTGCCCATGAACTCGATCGCGCCCTTCTGCGGATCGAGGATGCCCGAGATGGTCTTCAGCACCGTGGTCTTGCCGGCGCCATTGGCGCCAAGCAGCGTGACGATGCGGCCGCGCGGCACCTCCAGCGAGATGCCGCGGATCGCCATGATCGGCCCGTAATAGCTCTCGATGTTCGAGAGCTTCAGGATGGTCTCGGGTGTCGCGGTCGCATCCATCACCTCAGGCTCCCAGATACGCGGCGACGACGTCGGGGTGCTGCTGCACCTCGGCCGGCGAGCCCATCGCGAGTACCCGGCCGTAGTTCAGCGCGATGACGCGATCGGAGACGCGATTGACCAGCGACATGTCGTGCTCGACCATCAGCACGGTGACGCCGAGCTCGTTCTTCAAATCGCGGATCCAGAACGACATGTCGTCGGTCTCCTCGACATTGAGGCCGGAGGACGGCTCGTCGAGCAGAATCAGCTTCGGCTCCGAGCACAGCGCACGCGCCAGCTCGATCACCTTGCGCACGCCGTAGGGAAGGCCCGAGATTAGCTTGTCGCGATAGGGTTCGAGATCGAGGAATTCGATGACCTGCTCGACCCGGCGGCGGTGCACCTTCTCGTTGGCCCGCACGCTCGGCAGGAACAGCAGCTCCTGCCAGAGCTGCGTGGTGGAATGGCGGTGGCGGCCGACCAGCAGATTGGAGAGCACGGTCGCGTTCTCGAACAGCTCGATGTTCTGGAAGGTGCGGGCGATGCCGAGCTTGGCGATGTCGTAGGGCGGCTGCTCTGTGATGTCCTGGTCCTCGAAGAAGATGCGGCCCGAGGTCGGCCGGTAGATCCGCGAGATCAGATTGAAGATCGAGCTCTTGCCGGCGCCGTTAGGACCGATGATCGAGAGGATCTCGCCCTTCTCGACCGCGAACGAGACCGCATCGACGGCCTTGAGGCCTCCAAAATGCAGCGACAGGTTCTCGGCGCGGAAATAGCTCATCGGTTGCGCTCCGACTTCACGTAGATCTTCTGCCGCTTGAAGGTGGCGCGCTTGTAGAGCGGGAACAGCTGGAAGAAGAGCTTGATCTTCAGCCAGCGGCCGTAGAGCCCGAGCGGCTCGAACAGCACGAACAGCACGATGATGATGCCGTAGATCGCGCCTTTCAGGCCGTTGAGCGAGGCGAAGGCCGCGACTTTTGACTGGACGTTGCCCGCAGTCGCCGGGCTCGCACCAAATGTCGCGGTGATGCCGGCGATGATGCCGGGCATGTCATCCTTCAGATAGGTTAGGAACGGATCGATCATGACGATGAAGATCGCGCCCAGCACCGCGCCGTGCAGGCTGAAGGCGCCGCCGATCAGGATCACGATGATGAATTCGATCGAGAGCTGAAGCGTGAACATCTCCGGCGAGATGAAGGAGAGCTTGTGCGCGAACAGCACGCCGGCAAGGCCGGTGATCGCCGCCGAGATCGCAAAGGACTTGACCTTGTAGAGCGCGACATTGACGCCCATGCTGCGCGCCGCCGTCTCGGAGTCGCGGATCGCGACGAAGGCGCGCCCCGTCGGCGAACGCAACAGGTTGAGCGTGCCGACGATGGTCAGCACCAGCACGGCAAGACACAGGTAATAGAAGGCCGGGCTGTCACGCGGGACCGTGACGCCGAGCAGCGACAGCGTCTTGACCCGCATGCCCTCGTTGCCGTTGGTGACGGTCTCCCAGCGCGCCAGGACCTCCTCCACGATCAAGGCAAAGGAGATGGTGGCGATGACGAGGTAGATGCCTGTCAGGCGCAGGGCGGGAAAGCCGACCAACGCACCGATGACGCCGGTCAAGGCTCCCGCGGCGAGGAAGTAGACCGGAAACGGCACGTTGTATTTCTGCAAATAGGCCGCAGTATAGGCCCCAATCGCGAGGAACGCGGCGTGGCCGAGCGAAGCCTGCCCCGTGAAGCCGGTGAGGATCAGCAGCGCCACGCCGACGGTCGCATAGATGCAGACGAAGACGAGCTGGCTCATCAGATAGCTGGAGAGCACGTAGGGCGCGATCAGCAGCAGCGCGATCAGGATGCCATAGGTGACGACGTAGCCCGAATGCGGAAACAGCTTGATGTCGTCTTCATAGTCGGTCTTGAACAGAAAGCGCATGGCGTTCAGACCTTCTTGCGGACGTGGAGGCCGAACAGGCCTTCAGGCTTCAAGAGCAGCACGGTGAGCAGCACGATGTAGGGCGCGGCGTCCTTCCAGCCTTCGGGCAAATAAAAGCCGGCCATGCTCTCGATGACGCCGATCAGCACGCCACCAACGACTGCGCCCGGGATCGAGCCGAAGCCACCGAGCACGGCGGCCGGAAATGCCTTCAGGCCGAGCACGAGGCCGACATTGGAGTGGATGAAGGTGATCGGCGCCAGCAGCACACCGGCGCAGGTCGCGACCGCCGCGCTGATGGCCCAGACGATCGACACCACGCGCTTGACCGGAATGCCCATGTAGTAGGCCGCCAGCATGTTCTCGGAGCTGGCGCGCATCGCGGTGCCGAGCGTGGTCTTGTTGAAGAACAGCCAGAGCAGCGTGCACAGGATCATCGTCGCCGCGATCACCGAGAGCTTGTCGTAGGCGAGCACCAGCGAGCCCATGCGCAGCACGCCCTGGCTGAACGGCGTCTCGATCTTCAGATCGTCGGTGCCCCAGATCATGCCAGCGATCGAACGCAGGAAATAGCCGAGGCCGATCGTCGCCATGATGATGGAGAATTGCGGATAGCCGAGGATCGGCCGGACCACCACGCGCTCGGCCAGCATACCGAACAGCGCCATGGCGGCCACCGCACCGGCAAAGCCGATCCAGTAGTTCAGGCCCATCATGCCGATGAAGGTGAAAGCGAAGAAGCCGCCGAGCATCATCAGATCGCCCTGGGCGAAATTGACGACCTCGGTGGCCTTGTAGACGAGCACGAAGCCGAGCGCGATCAGGCCGTAGACGCAGCCGAGCGCAACACCGCTGACCAGCTGCTGAACGAAATCCAGCATCGCCGCGCATCCTCCCGATGCAACCGGCAGCTCTTCCTGACCGCCTTGTCGCATCTTGTGTCCAGTCGCTACGCAGTCGCTTCGCTGCGTCAGCGCCATTTGTCCGAGGACAATTCAGCCTGAACCGCCAAGCGCTGTCAACAAACGGTGACTTGCCTTTAGGATGACGGAATTTGTCGGCCGTAGATTCACGGTGCCGAAACATCTTCAAGTCATGGTCGCGGGCGATGCAAAACCGGATGGTGGACGTCATGAAGCCGGGCAGCTCGGCGCTGGAAGTCGTGGGGTTAACGAAGCGTTTTGACCGTTTGGCGGTCGATGGCCTCGATCTCACCATTCATGCCGGCGAGTTCTATGCCCTGGTCGGCCCCAACGGCGCCGGCAAGACCACCACCCTGCGCATGGTCGCGGGCCTGTTGCGGCCCGACGCCGGCAGCGTCTCGATCTTCGGCATCGATGCGCTCCAAAACCCCGTTGCCGCCAAACAGGTGATGGCATGGGTGTCCGACGAGCCGATGATCTACGACAAGCTGACACCGCTCGAATATCTCGAGTTCGTCGCCGGTCTCTGGGGCATCGCGCCGACAAGCTCGGAACCGGTTGCGCAGGAGCTTCTCGGCTCGCTCGGTCTCGCGCCGCACCGGCACGAACGCTGCGAGGGTTTTTCCAAGGGCATGCGCCAGAAGGTGGCACTGGCCGGCGCGCTGGTGCACCATCCCCACCTCATCATCCTCGACGAGCCGCTGACGGGGTTAGATGCCGTTTCCGCCCGCCATGTGAAGGGCCTCCTCAGCGAGCGCGTCCGCGCCGGCTGCACCGTGATCATGACCACGCATATTCTGGAGGTGGCCGAGCGCATGGCCGACCGCATCGGCGTGATCGCATCGGGCCAACTGGTCGCCGAAGGCACGCTCGACGAGCTGCGCCGGCAGAACGGCCACGCCGACACCAGCCTCGAAGACCTCTTCATCGCGCTGGTGACGCTTCCGGACGCCGCATGAGTTCGGCGACCGCGCTGTCCTGGTTCGCCCGTCACGAGCTCCGGCTCGCCTGGCGCGAATGGTTCGCCATGATGACGGGCGGACGGCGCAAGCGGGCACGCGCCGCCATGATCGGCCTGCTGTTCTTCGCCGCACTCCTGCACGTGCCGGCCTGGGCCGTGATCGGCCGCTTCGCCGACCTGCAACCACCGCTCGACAAATCCTCGCTGATCGTGATCTCGGCGACGATCTTTCTGGCCTGGACCTTGATGCTGTCGCAGGCGATCGAATCGGTGACGCGGGTGTTTTACGCCCGCGCCGATCTCGACCTCATCATGTCCTCGCCGGCGAGGCTGGCCAATCTGTTCTCGGTGCGTATTGCCGCGATCGCGCTCACCGTCACGATGATGGCGCTGCTGTTCTCGACGCCCTTCATCGACGTGCTGGTGATCGGCGGCGGCGCGCGATGGCTGAGCGCGTTCGGCGTCGTGATCGCGATGGGCCTTTCGGCAGCTGCGATCGCGATTGCCGTCACCATTCTCCTGTTTCGGCTGATCGGCCCGGCGCGGACGCGCCTGATCGCCCAGATCCTCGCCGCGATCATCGGCGCGGGCTTCGTGATCGCGCTCCAGGTCGCCGCGATCATGTCCTACGGCACGCTATCGCGCTTCACCATCCTGACCTCGGGTCGCGTGGCCGTCCACGCGCCCGATGTCGACAGCATCTGGTGGTGGCCGGCGCGGGCGACCATGGGCGACAGCGAAGCGCTGCTGTTGCTCCTCGCGCTCGGGCTGGTGCTGCTCGGAAGCGTTATGGCGATCTTCTCACGCCGCTTTGCCGACACCGCCATCGACGCGGCGGCGTATGGCACAGCCGGCCGCGTGCGCGCCAAGGAGCGCCCCTTCCGCGGCGGATCGCGGCAGCAGGCGCTGCGGCGCAAGGAATTTTCGCTGCTCTGGCGCGATCCTTGGCTGATCTCGCAGACCCTGATGCAGCTTCTGTACCTGGTGCCACCGGCGCTGCTGCTCTGGCGCAATTTTGCCGACAGTTCGGCGGCGCTGACGCTGATCACGCCTGTCATGGTGATGGCTGCCGGACAGCTCGCCGGCGGGCTTGCCTGGCTGACCATCTCGGGCGAGGACGCGCCCGACCTGGTCGCGACCGCGCCGCTGACGCCATCCAGCGTCATCCGTGCCAAGATCGAGGTGGTGCTGATCGCGACCGCCGTGATCTTCTGCCCCCTGGTTGCGGCACTGGCCTTCGCCTCGCCATTCCAGGCGGCAATCAGCGCCGGCGCAATCATCATCAGCGCAGCTTCCGCCACCGCGATCCAACTCTGGTTCCGGGTGCAGGCGCGGCGCAGCCAGTTCCGCCGCCGCCAGACTTCCTCGCGGCTTGCGACCTTTGCCGAAGCCTTCTCCTCGATCGGCTGGGCCGCCAGCGCCGCACTGCTGCTTGCTCTCCCCATCGCCGGCCTCGT
Organism: Bradyrhizobium sp. SPXBL-04; assembly: GCF_051853035.1. Lineage (NCBI taxonomy): Bacteria > Pseudomonadati > Pseudomonadota > Alphaproteobacteria > Hyphomicrobiales > Nitrobacteraceae > Bradyrhizobium > Bradyrhizobium sp. SPXBL-04. Next base: position 8,122,544 of record NZ_CP182472.1, read on the forward strand.
CAGCGGCCTGATTACAGCCAGCCTCATCGCCATCACCTGGAAGTTCAGCCCAAGGCGCGAATAAGGTGTGAGCGAGGGCCACCTTGAAAGTAAGGCTGATTTACCTTACATTTGTTGCATGTCAGAAACCTTACAGGCGGCCCATGGGTGAGCTCACCGTCACAGCCAAAGGACAAGTCACGCTGCGGAAGGATTTGCTGGAGCACCTAGGTGTGCATCCGGGTGACAAGATCTCGATCGAAAAGCTTCCGGGCGGGCGCGTTGAAGTGAAAGCAGCTCGACCCACCGGCAAGATCTCAGATGCTTTCGGCATTCTGAAGACAAAGAGTAACGGGCGGTCGTTGTCGATCGAGGAGATGAACGAGGTTATCGCTGACGGCTGGGCTGGCAAGCGATGAAGATAACACCCGACACCAGCGTATTGGTACGGGTTCTCGTCGAGGATGATGCCGAGCAGAGCAAGGCGGCTCAGGCCATTCTCAAGAAGGCAGACGTGATCGCTATCTCGATCACCGCACTGTGCGAGCTGACCTGGGTTCTCTCACGTGGTTACAAGATTTCTGCTGCCGACATCGCGATTTCAATTCGACGCTTGATCAATGCCGCCAATGTAGCGGCGAACCGTCCAGTAGCGGAAGCAGGATTGGCGCTGCTCGATGCCGGCGGCGATTTCGCCGATGGCGTCATCGCCCACGAAGGCAACTGGCTCGGAGCTGACACCTTCGTGTCTTTCGACAAGAAGGCCGTGAAACTGATCGAGGCAAGCGGCGGATTGGCGCGGACGCCTTAGCGCTGCATGACGTCGGGATAATTCGACGATACACTGATTGGACTGCCGGCTGAACCACGGACAGTCTTGTGATGACCCGACTATTGCTGACGGCTCTTGCGATCCTCGGTTGGCTGCTGCCCCCTGCCCTCGCCCAGCAGCCACCTCAACGCAGCGAATGCCTGGCGATGGCGAACGCGGCGCCCCGCGCGCTGCCGGTCGCGTTCCGGCACGCCGCAGGCTCAGCGGAGGTCGAGATCACCTATGCCGGCCACTCCACCTATTTCATCGATACGCCCGGGGGCCTGCGCATCGCCACCGACTATAGCGGCGCCTATCAGGTGGGACGGCGACCCGATGTCGTCACCATGAACCGGGCCCACAGCACCCACTACACGCTATTCCCGGACAAGCGCATTCCCCATGTGCTGCATGGCTGGGGCGAGGACGGCAAGCCCGCGGTGATCTCCGAGCGCATCGGCGACACCTTCATCCGCAATGTCACCACCGACATCCGCCGCTATTTCGGCGACGATTCCGGCGCCGACATGATCCGCGACGGCAACTCGATCTTCATCTTCGAGGTCGCCGGCCTCTGCATCGGTCATCTCGGCCATCTCCACCACAAGCTCGACGACAGCCATTTCGCCCAGATCGGGCGGCTCGACATCGTGATGGTGCCGATCGACGGCACCTACACCATGTCGCTGGACGGCATCTCCGAGATCACCAAACGGCTGCGCTCCTCGGTGGTGCTGCCGATGCACCGCTTCGCTACACCGCTCGACGATTTCATACGCCGGATCGGCCAGCAGTTCGAGATCGACCAGCGCATCGAGCGGTCGTTCCGGATCTCGCGGGATGCGCTGCCGTCGAAGCCGACGGTGATCATCCTCGACGGGGTCTGACGCGCAATTTTCTCCAAGTCCGCTAAGGCGCGTTCGTGCTGATCTCCTGGCAACAGGAGATCGACATGACAGATTTTGCGAGACTGTTGCACGCGGACGGACCGAACCCGGAGCACGCGGCGGCGCTGCAGCTTTACGGCCGTTTCGTCGGCGACTGGGACGCCGAAATCACCGCCCATGGGCCCGATGGAACCAAGTACGCCGCACCCGGCGAAATCCATTTCGGTTGGGTCCTGGAAGGGCGGGCCGTGCAGGACGTCTGGATGATTCCTCGTCCCGCGGGCAGCCCGGCCTTTCCGATCGCCGGCAATTGGTACGGCACGACGCTACGTGTCTATGACCCAACCATCGCCGCGTGGCGGATTTCCTGGTTCGATCCCGGCCGCAGCGTGTTCCGGCAGCAGCTCGGCCGTCCGCAAGGCGCGGACATCGTGCAGGAAGGCACGACCGAAGCCGGCGAGCTGACGCGCTGGAGCTTTACGGAGATCACCGGCGATTCCTTCCACTGGCTCGGCGAGGTCAAGCCTGCGACGGCAACCGATTGGCGGCTCGTCGTCGACGTGAAGGCGAAGCGGCGCAAGGCTTAAGATCGAATCGCTCTTGAATCAGTCAGCTCCGGGCGCGCGACAACCTCTCCCGCTTGCGGGGAGGTCGCGCCGAAGGCGCGGGTGGGGGCTCTCTCCACACTGGGAATCTCTCTGTGGCGGCACCCCCACCCCAGCCCTCCCCCGCAAGCGGGAGAGGGAGCGCACCTTCCGTGTGGCGGCAATCGAGCTTCATCTAGTCGATATCGGTCACACCGCCGCTGTGCTCGCGATGACGGGTGCGGTTGCGCAACGTGCGCTGCTGCATGACGTGATGCGGTGCTAGGCTCCTCCTAGAATGTGAAGGGAGCGAACGCCGATGGCCGCAAGCGGGTTGCCCGCCAATACGAGCGGGCTGTTTGTCGAGCCGCGCGAGGACTGGCTCGCGCAGCACCAGGAGGAGATCATCGATGCGGCCCGGCCGATCGTCGATCCTCACCACCACCTCTGGAATCGCGGGCATCGCTATCTGATCGAGGAGGTGGCAGCCGACATCGCCTCCGGCCACAACATCATTGCAACCGTCTATGTCGATTGCCGCTCGATGTATCGCGCGCATGGGCCAGAGGCGTTCCGCCCCATCGGCGAGGTCGAGTTCGCCAATGGCGTCGCCGCGATGAGCGCGAGCGGTGCTTACGGCAAGGCGGCGATCTGTGCGGGCATCGTCAGCCACGCCAATCTGCTGCTGGGTGACGCGGCCAAGCCGGTGCTGGAAGCGGAAATCGCGGCGGGCAACGGCCGCTTCCGCGGCATCAGGCATTCCTCGGCCTGGGACGAAGACCCCGTCGTCGCCGGCATGTATGCGAACCGGCCGAAGGGCCTGTTGCGGGATCCGACCTTCCGCAAGGGATTCGCCTGCCTCGCGCCGCTGAATCTCAGCTTCGATGCCTGGCTGTTTCATCCGCAGATCGGCGAGCTCACCGAACTTGCCCGCGCCTTCCCCGATACCAGGATCGTGCTCGACCATTGCGGCGGCCCGGCCGGCATCGGACGCTTTGCAGGACGGCGCGAGGAGGTGTTTGCACAGTGGCGCGCCTCGATCCGCGAGATTGCGAAATGCGAGAACTTGGTGGTTAAGCTCGGCGGGCTCGCAATGTGCCTGCTCGGCTACGACTTCCATTTGCGCGCGAGGCCGCCGTCATCCGAGGAGCTTGCCACGGCCTGGCGGCCTTATGTCGAAACCTGCATCGAAGCGTTCGGACCCAAACGCGCGATGTTCGAGAGCAATTTCCCGCCGGACAAAGGCCAGTGCAGCTATCAGGTGATCTTCAACGCCTTCAAGCGCATCGCGGCGCCCCTGAGCGAGGCCGAGAAGACGGCACTGTTCTCACAGACCGCTATTGATTTCTATCGGCTCGAACTGCCATCGTGACAAGAAAAGGGGCCCGGATGTTGATCCCGACCCCTCTTCCGTCGTGGCCGCTGGGAAGCGTCCTTGAAACTTTGTGAGCTCTAGCCTGCACCCATCAACGAGGCTGGACGGCGTTCGCCGGTGGAGGTGAACATCTTCTTCAGCTTGTTGACGACGCGGATCAGGAACCCGATCATCACGGGATTGGTCTTGCGGCAGAACGCGATCTTCTTGACGTGGCCTTCGACATGCCATTTGGCATGCGCGCCGTCGCGGAAGAAAATGACGTCGCCGGGGCCGTAGCGCTTCGGCGGCATGCCGTCGCTTTCGAGCACGATCGATCCTTCCATGATCATGATCGTCTCGTCGATATCGTAGTACCAGTTGAAGCGCCCCTCGGTGCAGGCCCAGATGATGGTCTGGGCCGTGCCGTCGGCGCTGGTGGACAGGACGCGCGAGCGCGACACCGGGTTACCCTCGATGATCCAGGACGGCTCGATCGGCCGCAGCTCGAGATCCACATTGCAACTGCCGATTTCAATCATTGCGCGCGACATCTGTTTCCTCAGGGAATAAAATAAGTTTGGCCGGGTCGGAGCCCGGATTGTTTCCAATGATGATCGCAACGCTAGTGACCGCCTTTTAATTCTTCCTTACGCAGGCACCGACAATCAGCCCTAAGTTGCAGGTGCGAAGCAGCTAACGTTGAGATTCCGCTGCGAATTCGCGCACATGAACCCCTCTTTTCCGGGGTGCGACAAAATGCGCGAAAGTGACCATGGAAGGAGCCAATGCCGATGCCCGTCACGCCCGAGGCTCTGACAGCCAACCGCGAGGTCGTCGCCTGGCTCGGCGTCCTCGATGTTTCCTTGGGGCCGGACGAGGAGCCCTGGTTCACTATCGACGACATCGAAAGCCCGCGGCAGATCGGCAGCGACGGTTCCGGCGGCACGTTCGTGCTGCTGCCGTCGCAGAATGTGCTCTACGTGTCATCAGAGGGGCGCGCTGGCATTATCGCGGAGAATTTCGAGGCGTTCATGCAGCTCGTCGTCGCTCGCCCCTATTGGCTCGACATCCTCAAATTTTCCGCCGGCGGTGATCTCGTGGAGATGCGGCGCGCGGCGGATGCGCTGGAGGCGACACTCGACAACGAGGACGACCTCAACGAGGCCCGCGAGCAAATCCGCGACGCGCTCGACCTGCCCGAGCCGGACGATTCCGTCGGCGCGCTCTACGAGGCAGTCGCTGCTTCCGACGCCATCGTGCGGCCACCGACGGCAGCCCGTTCACGACGCTGTTCAACCGCTTCAGCATCGACAACAATCCGATACTGCACAACGCCGCGGCGTGAGACAGCACGCCAGACCATGAGCCTGAGGAAGACTGCCGCCGGGATGCTTACCTCTCCCCGTCGGGGAGAGGAAAACCGCGTCCTGGGGTGCTATTGGATCAAATCTAGCTTGCTACTTCGCCCACTCGCCCTTGCGGAACACCGGCACCTTGCTGCCGTCGGCGAGAATGCCGTCGATGTCGGTCTCGGCCGAGCCGATCATCCAGTCGATATGGATCAGGCTCTGGTTGCCGCCTTGCGCGGCGATCTGCTGCGGCGTGAGCTGCGCGCCGTTGATGAAGCATTTCGAGTAGCACTGGCCGAGCGCGATGTGGGAGGCCGCATTCTCGTCGAATAGGGTGTTGTAGAACAACAGCCCGCTCTGCGAGATCGGCGAGGAATGCGGCACCAGCGCCACCTCGCCGAGGCGGCGCGCGCCCTCGTCGGTGTCGAGCACCTTGTTCAGCACCTCTGCGCCGCGCGAGGCCTTGGCATCGACGATCTTGCCGTCCTCGAAACGCACCGCGATGTTGTCGATCAGGGTGCCCTGGTAGGACAGCGGCTTCGAGCTCACGACGTGGCCGTAGACGCGGCGGCAATGCGGCGTGGTGAAAACCTCTTCGGTCGGAATGTTGGCGTTGCAGCTGATGCCGTTCTTGGAGAGTGAGGCACCGCCCTCCCATTCATGGCCGTCGGCGAGCCCGATGGTGAGGTCGGTGCCGGGACCCGAATATTGCAACGCGCGAAAGCGCTGGCCGTTGAGCCAGTTGGTGCGCTCGCGCAGCACCGCATTGTGGCTCGCCCAATTGCTGATCGCGTCCTCGCGGTCGACGCGAGACGCGGCGAAGATCGCATCCGCGAGCTTGCCGATCGCGATGTCCTCGGGATCATTAGGAAACACCTGCTTGGCCCAGGACGGGCTCGGATAGGCGATGATGTTCCAGTTGGTGTCGAAATTGACGATTTTTTCCAATGCCGGCTGATAGGCCATGGAGTTGGCCTTGCTGGCGCGCGCCACCTTCGACGGATCCTCGCCCGACAGCAGCATCGGATTGTCGCCAACGATGGCGAGCCGCGCGGTGTTGTCCGAGAAGGCCTTCGCCATGCCCTCGTACAGCCAGCCGGCGGCACGATCGAAACTGTTGTCCTGGCCGTGGCGGTAGCGCGCCAGCGTCATCTCCTCGTCCGACAGGATCGGCGTCACGATGCCGGCGCCGGCCTTGTAGGCGTGCACGGCAATCCGCCGCACCAGCGGCAGCGCGATGGCAGGCGCCGTCAGAAGAAGATCCTGTCCCGGCCGCAAGCCCAGGCCCACCTTCACCGCCACCTCGGCCAGCCGGTCGAGTTTCGCGGGATCGATGGGAGTAGCGGAATTGCGGTGATCAGTCATGCGGGGCCCTCTGCCGAAAGTCTCTCATTCAATCTAAGCCTAGCATCGCGAGGCGCAAGTGCGCGAGCACCTTACGACACGGATAAGATACGCAGTTTCACGCATATTGGTTTTCAACGCGTTGCCGATTTCAGCACCCGGTCGACCATGGCGGGGGCAAGCCCGAGGTAATTTTTTGGTGAGGTGAGCACCTCGATCGTGGCGCCGTCGATGCGGCTCGAAACGCGGGAGTCGGATGAGAGCGCATCCGCCAGCGTCAAGCCTTTCTCATTGGCGAGCCGGCAGGCGTCATAGACCACGTCATGCGCCTCCTGCCGTCCGATCTGCGGGGCGAGCCCCATCATGACCGCTTCGGCCACGATCAGGCCGCGGCTGATAGCGAGATTGTCGTTCATCTTCGCCTCGTCCACGATGAGGCCTGCAAGCGCAAACTTCGCCTGGTGCAGCGCGCCGGCGCTCAGCACGAAGCTTTCGGGGATCGCCATCCATTCGGCGTGCCAGGGACCCGTGGCGCGCTCGAAATCCTGCACCATGGCATCGAGCATCAGGCCGGCATGCTGGCGCACCGCCTTGGACGCCGCCAGCATCAGCTCGGAGGAGATCGGGTTGCGCTTCTGCGGCATGGTGGAGGAGGCGCCGCGCCCCTTGACGAAGGGCTCGTAAACTTCCGCGAATTCGGTCGAGGCCATGATCATGATGTCGAGCGCGATCTTGCCGAGCGAGCCGGTGACGAGCGCCAGGAAGTTCACGGCTTCGGCAAAGCCGTCGCGAGCGACGTGCCAGGTCGAGGCGGGAACGCCGAGCTTCAGCTCGGCACAGAGCGCCTCTTGCACCTCGAACCCCTTGTCGCCGAGCGAGGCCAGGGTGCCGGCGGCGCCGGCGAACTGGCCGACCAGAACGCGCGGCTTCAACTGCGGCAGCCGCTCGGCATGGCGGTCGAACATCGCGAGCCAGATCGCGGTCTTGTAGCCGAACGTCACCGGCAGCGCCTGCTGCAGATGGGTGCGGCCCGCCATCGGCGTGTCGCGATATCGCTTGGAGAGGTCAGCGAGGATACGACGGAGTTCGGCAATGTCCTTTTCGACGATCTCGAGCGCGGCGCGCAGTTGCAGGACTACCGCGGTGTCCATGATGTCCTGCGTGGTCGCGCCCCAATGCACGTAACGGCCGGCCTCGCCGCATTGCTTCACCATCTGATGCACCAGGGGAAGGATCGGATAGCCGACGATGTCGGTCTCCCGCCGCAACAGATCGAAATCGAGCGCGGCAACATTGGTCCGGGCCGCGATCTGGTCGGCGGCATCCTGCGGGATCACGCCGCATCTGGCCTCCGCCTTCGCCAGCGCCACCTCGACCTCGGCATAGCGCGCCACCAGCGCAACATCGGAGAACACCTCCCGCATCTCAGGCGTGCCGAAGGCGTCGCGGAACAGCATGGAGTCGAGCACGGTGGTCGAAGCGGGAAAAGCGGGCATGGGCGTTTCTTCGTGGCTGGGTGTTTTCTGTGAAGGCAGCTTACGCAGGCCGCGCTGTTCGGCAATGCCCGCCATACAGCCGATGTCGTCCTGGCGAAAGCCAGGACCCATTACCCCAAGGAGACGTTTGGCGAAGACACGCCGTCCGGTACTTCTACCGTCTGCAATCGAGAGATTCCGCGGTATGGGTCCTGGCTTTCGCCAGGACGACTTTGGGGAGATGTCCGGCACTACCGACGTCGCTGCTCATTGAGCCGGCGGCAATCTGGCCCAAACCTCCGCATCCTATCGAGGTCGTACTCCCATCCGAAACCGCATGACTGCCATCACGCGATCGTGGTGAACCTGACAGACCGTTCGGCGGACTCACAGACTTCAAGTCGAAATCCATTTTGATTTTATTATTGCCTGATGCCGTTGTGAGGACTGAGTTTTCGACGTGCAGTTTCTGTTCCGGGATCATCTCCTCGACACCGACCGGCGCGAGCTGAGCCGCGAGCAGGTTCCCATTGCCGTGGAACCCCAGGTTTTCGACCTGGTCGTGCATCTCATGGAGAACCGCGACCGGGTGGTCAGCAAGGACGAGCTGATCGACAAGATCTGGCACGGCCGCAGCGTCTCCGAATCGACCCTGACCAGCCGGATCAACGCGGCGCGCAAGGCAATCGGCGACAATGGCGCGAACCAGGCGCTGATCCGCACCATCGCACGCAAGGGCTTTCGCTTCGTCGGCGACGTCGAGGCGAAGCGTGGTGCAGCCGTTCCGGAACCCGGCCGCGGGGCACCGGCGCCGCAGCCCACGCTTGCGTTGCCCGACCGGCCCGCGATCGCCGTGCTGCCCTTCACCAATATGAGCGGCGACCGCGAGCAGGACTATTTCTCGGACGGCATCAGCGAGGACATCATCACCGCGCTGTCGAAGCTGCGCTGGTTCTTCGTCGTCGCGCGCAACTCCTCCTTTGTCTACAAGGGCCGCGCCGTGCACCTCCATGAGGTCACGCGCGAACTCGGTGTACGCTACGTGGTCGAAGGCAGCGTGCGGCGTAGCGGCGAGCGCCTGCGCATCTCGGCGCAGCTCAACGACGTCTCGACCGGCAGCCATCTCTGGGCCGAGCGCTACGACCGCGAGCTGGCCGACGTCTTCGCCGTGCAGGACGAGATCACCGAGGCGATCGTCGCGGCGATCGAGCCGCAGCTCTATGCCGCCGAAAGCTTTCGCGCTCAGCAGAAGCCGCCGGGAAGCCTGGATGCCTGGGATTTCGTGATGCGCGCATTGTCGCATTACTGGCGCATCACCCGCGAGGACAATGCCGCCGCGCAAGGGCTGCTGGAACAGGCGATCGCGATCGATCCCGCTTATGGCAAGGCGCTGGGCCTGCTCGCGACCAGCCATATCTTCGGCGCGCATATGGGCTGGGCGGACATGGCCGTAACCGTGCCGGTCGCCGAACGCGCGGCGCTGGCGGCGGTGGAGGCCGATCGCGACGACGCCTGGGCGCATCACGGCCTCGCCTATACTTATCTATTCCGCCGCCGCTTCGACGACGCACTGGCGGAGTTCGAGCTGGCTCTCAAGCTCAATCCGAATTTCGCGATGGCGTACGCCTTCTACGGCGTGACGCTGTGCTACGCGGGACGATGGCAGGACGGCGACGCCGCCGCGTGCCGTGCGCTGCGGCTGAGCCCGCGCGATCCGCTCGCCGCGATCTATTGCGGAGTTGCGGCCTATGCCCGGTTCATCGGTCGCGACTACGAAGGCGCCGTGCAGATGGCACGCGAGTCGCTACGGCAACGCAGCGATTTCGTCGGTGCGCATCGTGTGCTGACCGCCGCCGCCGGCATGTCGGGAAGCTCGGCTCTCGCCGCGTCCGCCCTGGAAGACCTGCGCCGCGCCCAGCCCGGCATTTCACTCGCATGGATCACGCGCGAGCTGCCGATGCTGCGCGAAGAGGATCGCGCGCATTATCTGGACGGATTGCGTCGCGCTGGGATGAGGTGAGGACCTCTCCCTCGCCCCGCTTGCGGGGAGAGGGTCAGGGTAATGGGGAGTCTCCGCAAGGACGGTGACAGTTCGACTCGCGGAGGCTCCTCCTCACCCGGATTGATGCAATCCGGCCTCTTCCCGCAAGCGGGGAGAGGCGAAGCGACCTACTCCTGCATCATCTCACCGCTGCCGCCGAACTCGGCAGGAAAATCCTTCAGCTTGGGCAGACCGTCGCGCATCGGCAGCACCGTCTCGGCGTAATTGACGTGGACGCCGGGCGTGAACGCCAGCGTCGGGATGGTGGCGGTGAAGACGTCGACGAGGCCGAGCGGCGGGTGGTTGGTCATGAGATGACCGCCGCACTTCTTACAATATTTACGCTGGCTGAGGGGCGTCTTGGCGAAGGTCTCGACGTTCTGGGCGCCTTCGGTGATGCGCACGGCTTCGGGCTTCCACAGGCTGAAGGCGTTCACCGGTCCGCCCGACCACGACCGGCAGGAGCGGCAATGGCAGTAGCCCATCGCCTCCGGCGCGCCCGTGACCTCGACCGTGACCGCGCCACAGAAGCAGTTTCCGACATGTTTCATTGGTGTCTCCATGATGAAGGATCGTTATCGCGCGTCGGCGCCCCGCGCATCCTCCTCTCGGTGGACGCGCGGAACGAGGCCAAGACTATACTGATCTGCGCCAGGGAATAAGCATCGACACGCGTTGTTTGTACTGCCGGTAGTCGTCGCCGAAGAGAGCGACGAGGTCGCGCTCCTCCAGCGCGATGCCGACGAAGATGTAGAGCGTCGTCACGGCGGCGAACAGCAGGTGGCCCGCGGTCATGACCGGCGCCGCCCAGAACGCGATGATGAAGCCGAGATAGATCGGATGGCGGACGAAATTGTAGAGCAGCGGCGTCTTGAACCGCGCAGGCGCCGCTTCCTTGCCGATGAGATGGTTCGTCACCTGATGCAGGCCGAACAATTCGAAATGGTTGATCATGTAGGTCGAGGTGAACACCAGCACCCAACCTGCGAAGGACAATGTGACGAGCATCACGGCAAGATCGGGATCCTGGACCTCCCATATGACCGCAGGCATCGGACGCCACTGCCAGAACAGGAGCAGCAACGACAGGCTCGCCAGCAGCACATAGGTGCTGCGCTCGACCGGTTTCGGGACGAACTGCGTCCACCAGGCCTTGAAGCTCTGACGCGCCATCACGCTGTGCTGAATGGCGAACAGCGACATCAGGAGGAGATTGACGATGACTGCCTCAACCGGCGGCGTGGCGGTTCCAGTGTCGATGGTCTTCGGCACGACCAGCCCCATGACAAAGCCGATGGCGTAGAGGATGGTGACGAAAAACACGAGATATGCCGCAATTCCGTACAGAAAGGCGACGAACTTGAATATGCGTGAGCCCGCAACCGCCGGGCTGATCGAATGAACCTGATCAATCTGGGACATGGAAAGCTCCGTTGTGCCAAAACATCGGCACTTGTTGGTAGGCCCACCATGCACCTCGGACGGGCCTGAGACCTTCGCTGACAATTGATTTTCGCCTGAGACGCCTTTGAGTTTTGCTTGAGACGACGAAAACGTGCGATTTTGCTTTGAAAACAATGTGCTCGACGGCGACCTGCGGGAACTCACCTGCGCCGGGGTCGCCGTGCCATTGCAGCCGCAAGTATTCGATTTGTTGCTCTATCTGGTCGCGCAACGCGCGCGTGTGGTCAGCAAGGATGACCTGATCAGCCAGATCTGGAGCGACCGCATCGTCTCCGATTCCGCCCTGAACAGCCGAATCAACGCTGCGCGCAAGGCGATTGGTGATGACGGTGCGACCCAGCGGCTGATCAAGACCATTCCGCGCAAGGGTTTTCGTTTCGTCGGCGAAGTCCGGGAAGAAATCCGGAAAGACCTGGCGGCTTCGTCTGCGCCCGCTGTATCCGTTCCTGCGCGGCCGCACAGCGTGTCGGACCGCCCGGCGGTCGCGGTGCTCGCCTTCGAGAACATGAGCGGCGATCCCGCACAGGATTATTTCGGCGACGGAATCAGCGAGGACATCCTCACCGCGCTGTCGAGGCAGCGCTGGTTCATGGTGATCGCCCGCAACTCGTCCTTCACCTACAAGGGACGCGCGGTCCACGTCAGGCAGATCGCCGAGGAACTCGGCGTCCGCTACGTCGTCGAAGGCAGCGTGCGCAAGGCGGACAACCGGGTGCGCATCACCGCGCAGCTCAACGACGCCACATCGGGCGGCCATCTCTGGGCCGAACGCTACGACCGCGAGCTCGTCGACGTCTTTGCCGTGCAGGACGAGATCACCAACGCGATCGTGGCGGCGATCGAGCCGCAGATCCATGCGGCGGAAAGTTTTCGCGCTCACCGCAAGCCGCCGGCGAGCCTGGATGCCTGGGATCTGCTGATGCGGGCGCTGTCGCACTACTGGCGCGTGACACGGCGGGATCACGAGAGCGCGAAGGCGCTGCTGGAGCGCGCGATCGGGATCGATCCGAATTATGGTCAGGCGCTGTCGGTGCTGGCGGCAAACCATATGTTCGGCGTGCATCTCGGCTGGTCCGAGCTTGCCACGGTGGCGCCGGTCGCGGAAGCCGCCGCACTCGCTGCCGTGCGATGCGACCATGAGGATGCCTGGGCGCATGCCGCGCTCGGGAGCGTCCTGTTCTCGACCCGCAGGCTGGCCGACGCACTGTCCGAGTTCGAGCAGGCGCTCGCGCTCAATCCGAACTTCTCGCTGGCGCAGGGCTATTACGCGCTGGCGCTGTCCTATGCCGGACGCTCGAAGGAGTCGTTCGAGGCGGCGCAGAGGGCGATCCGGCTCTCGCCGCGCGATCCCTCGCTGGCAATCTATCATGGCATCGCCGGCTACGCGCGCTTTACCGAGCGGCACTATGACGAGGCGATCGCGCTCGCGCGCGAGGCGATCCGACACCGCGGCGACCTCACCGGCGCCTACCGCGTGCTCGCGGTCTCCGCCGGCATGACCGGCGACGGAAAGCTTGCGGAGACCGCGCTGGGCGAGCTCCGCCGCACCCAGCCCGGCATCTCGCTGCACTGGATCGCGACGCAATTGCCGTGGGCCAATGAGGCCGATCGCGAGCACTATCTGGAAGGATTTCGGCGCGCAGGGTTGCGGTGATTCCTCTTACCCTCCCCTGGAGGGACCCTGGAGGGGGAGGGTAAGAGCACAGTGGTGCTACGCGCGCTTGCGGCGCAGATGCACGATGACGTCGAGCCGCGCGATCTCGTGGCCGGGAAGCGCCTCGGGCACCCTGGTGAAAGTCAGGCCCTCGGCGACGTCGACCAGCACATCGTCGCCTTCGAGGTAGAAATGCGGATGCACGGATGTGTCGGTGTCGAAGAACGATTTGATGCCGTCGGCCGCGATCCGGCGCAACAAGCCGGCTTCGGTGAACTGGTTCAGCGTGTTGTAGACGGTCGCGAGCGACAGATACATGTTCGCCGCCATCGCCTCGTCATAGAGCTTCTCCGCAGTGACGTGACGATGGCCGTTCAGGAACAGCAGCTGGCCGAGCGCCAAGCGCTGACGCGTCGGGCGGAGGCCAGCCTCGTTCAGCAGTTGAAGACAGCGTTGCACGCCCTCATCCGGCTGCGGCCCGACGGCATCGGGCCCGCTGTCGTTACCGGCAGGGATATTCGTGGCGTACATGTCCATCGATCGTCTCACGTCTGCAAGAACCAGGACGCGCAGCACGCTATCCCAGTTGCTATTCGATCGCAGAAGCGACGACTTGGCTTTGATCCGGATCAAATTTGGGACTTCGATTGCCTCCACGCCGTCATTGCGAGGAGCCCTTGCGACGAAGCAATCCAGACTGCCTCCTCGGTGGGACTCTGGATTGCTTCGCTACGCTCGCAATGACGGAGTTTGGCGCAACAGCGCCTGACACAATGTCGCTCGCGAGCGTGGCAGCAGACAATGCTGCTCCTATTTTCCCTTAACCGGGGTCGGCTTCGGTGCCGGCGCACTTGCGCCCATTCCTTGTCGGCGCGGGGACCATTGAGATCGCCGGTCAGGCCAACGAGTTGACCGGGCAGCACGTCGAGGGTCTGTTGCCAGGTTTGGGTCTGGCACAGGATCTTGATCAGGCATCCCCTGAGCTTGAGGCGGTCAGGGGATTCGCGCCAGTGGCCGAGCAGCATGCGGGCGCGCTTGTCGGGATCTGGATTCTGGCTGTCGCGATAAGGCTGGCCGCGTTTGTCGACGGGCTCCTTCATCCAGACGATGAAGCCGCAAATACGGTCGCGCGACGGACCGCAGCGCTCGAGCCGGATGCGGGCGCGGCCGTCCTCGACCAGCCAGGTGCCGCTCGGATCGGTGGACGTCGCCTTGTCCTTGTCGGACATGTCGCCGAGCTGGTGATCCCTCCCCCGGTAGACGACGACGGGATCGAGGATCACTTTATTGTAATCGCGCCAGTCGACCTGCGTGGAATAGCGGTAGGGCACGCGGCCGGAGGCGTCCGACTTGTCCGGAGCCATGTAAGCCGAGGACGCCATCTCCGAGTAGGGCACGGGAGCGACCGAGGCGCAGCCGGCGGCGGCCACGCAAAGCACCAGCGTTCCCAGACCGCGCAGGGCGATCGAGCGATCCATTCCAGACTCCTCTTGCGGCTGATTGGGAGGGCCAACCTTTAAAGTTGCGATGGCGACCGCAGCCGCGCTTCGGGACCAGACGCGGCTGCGGCGCTCACCATTGCCAGCCCAATGGCATCGTCCGGGGCCTTTTTCAGATGCCTTGGGCCGTCTCAGTGGGCGCGGCTTTGGGCAGCCACCGGATGAATTGTTAACGATGAATCAGGCGCGCTTGCGCGGGCTTGCGGCCTTTGCCGTCGATGCCGCACTGGATCTAGCGGCACGCTTTGCGGCCGGCTGTTCGAGGCCAGTCCACTGCGCATCGTCGAGCAGACGCGCGAACAATCGCTGGTGCTCGTCTTTGCTGAGCGGCGACATGCCAAATAGCGAGCTCAGCAGTAAGCCCATCGCTCCGGCCCAGCGCAGCATCGCAAGGTCGGGGTCGGCGGCCTCGTCCCTGATCGCCGCCATCCTTTCCATCTCGCGCTCGCGCGGCAGCGCCATCAGGTTGGGAATCTCGACCATGGCTGCAACCAGCGCCAGCGCGGCAGAATTCGGCGAGGTCGCCGCTTCGCGCACGGTGGCGAGCTGGGTCGCCAGATTGGGATTGGCGGAGGTCGCGCTCACCTTTGCCATATAATCGTTCGAGAACTCCTCGAACCGCGCCATCTGTCGTTCGAGCAGCGCCTTCAGCACCGCCTCCTTGGTGCGGAATTGATGCATCACGCCGCCCTTGCTGAGGCCGCTCTCGCGCGCGATCGCATCGAGCGTCAACCGCCCCGGCCCGTCGCGCGCGATGATGGCGATGGCCGCTTCAAGCGCAGCGTTGCGGGAGCGTTCGGAGCGCGTGGCGTTGTCCATGGCGGACTTGTCTCCGTGACGGGAGAATGAATC
Organism: Bradyrhizobium sp. SPXBL-04; assembly: GCF_051853035.1. Classification (NCBI taxonomy): domain Bacteria; kingdom Pseudomonadati; phylum Pseudomonadota; class Alphaproteobacteria; order Hyphomicrobiales; family Nitrobacteraceae; genus Bradyrhizobium; species Bradyrhizobium sp. SPXBL-04. The sequence goes on from NZ_CP182472.1 coordinate 8,137,840, forward strand.
AAGTGAAAACAGGACGCGCTGTACATTTTTTGTGCGAACACTGTCGCGACTTTCATCTTGCGGCGCCGAACGAGACTATGTGAGCCTCGATATTGGATGGGGACTGGGATGGGCCGGCCGTCGCTTTGCGCGCGAGGACGTTGCGAAGCGTTCACGGCTGGTCTCGGTTGAGAAAGATACGACATGCCAAAACGAGTGTTGCTTGGTCTCCTCCTGGCTTGCGGCCTCACGGCCCCGGCACTGGCGCAAGAGCCGAAAACGGGGGGTGTGATCAATGCCGTGATCCAGCCCGAGCCACCCGGCCTGATGCTCGCGATGGTCCAGAACGGCCCGACCCAGATGGTGTCGGGCAACATCTTCGAGGGGCTGCTGCGCTACAGCCCCAAGCTCGAACCCCAGCCGGAGCTCGCCGAGAGCTGGAGCGTCAGCGAGGACGCCAAGTCCTACACCTTCAAGCTCAGGAAGGGCGTGACCTGGCATGACGGCAAGCCCTTCACCGCCGCGGACGTGCTGTTCTCGGTCGAGATGCTGAAACAGACCCACGCGCGTGCCCGCAACAACCTCGCCCAGGTCGACAAGGTCGAGGCTCCCGACGACTACACGGTGGTGTTCACGCTGAAGCAGCCGTTCGGCCCGTTCCTCGGCATCTTCGAGGTTGGCTCGATGCCGATGGTGCCGAAGCATCTCTATGAAGGCACCGACTTCAAGACCAATCCCTACAACAACGCGCCTGTGGGCACCGGCCCCTTCATGTTCAAGGAGTGGCAGAAGGGCTCGTTCATCCGCCTGGTCAAGAATCCGAACTATTACGAGAAGGGCAAACCCTACATCGACGAGATCTACTGGCAGATCATTCCCGATGCCGCCGCGCGCTCGGTGGCTTATGAGACGGGCAAGGTCGACGTGCTGCCCGGCGGCTCGGTCGAGAATTTCGACGTGCCGCGGCTGTCCAAGCTGAAGGACACTTGCGTCACCGGCGCCGGCTGGGAGTTCTTCTCGCCGCTGGCCTGGCTGTGGCTCAACAACCGCCAGGGTCCCCTCGCCGACAAGCGGGTACGGCAGGCGATCATGTATGCGATCGACCGCGACTTCGCCAAGGATGTGATCTGGAACGGGCTCGGCAAGGTCGCGACCGGCCCGTCCGCCTCGACCATCAAATATTACACCGACGACGTGAAGAAATATCCGTACGATCCGGCCAAGGCCAAGGCACTGCTGAAGGAAGCCGGCTACAAGGGCGAGAAGATCCGCCTGTTGCCGCTCGCCTATGGCGAAACCTGGCAGCGCTGGGGTGAAGCGGTGAAGCAGAACCTCCAGGACGTCGGCATCAACATCGAGACGATCGCCACCGACGTTGCCGGCGGCAACCAGAAGATCGGCGACTGGGACTACGACATCGCCTTCACCTATCTGTACCAGTACGGCGATCCCGCGCTCGGGGTGGGACGCAATTACGTCTCCAGCGCCATCGCCAAGGGCCAGGTCTTCAACAATGTCGAAGGCTATTCCAACCCGGAGATCGACAAGCTGTTCGCCGATGGCGCCGTCGCGACCCCTGACACCAAGCGCAAGGAGATCTACGAGAAGGCGCAGAAGATCCTGGTCGAGGACGTGCCGGTGGCCTGGATGCTCGAGCTGCAATTCCCGACCATCATGCGCTGCAAGGTCAAGAACCTGATCACCACGGGGATCGGGGTCAATGACGGCTTCAAGGACGCATGGCTCGACAAATAGTTACAATTCGCGTCTGATCTTTCTGCCATGGCTCTCGCCACATGACCTCCGATCGAGCCGCAAACTCGCTGAACATCCCCCGCTTGCGGGGGAGGTCGACGCGCTCGCAGAGCGCGGCGGGAGAGGGCTTTCCCCTCTTGGCGTCCTCTCTGCGGAAATACCCTCTTCCCTGCCCTCTCCCGCAAGCGGGAGAGGGAGCGCACCGTGATTCTGGCTGCGTTCAACCTGATCCGATCGCCTTCTAAGATGCTCTCCTTCGTCGCTCAGCGTATCCTGAAGGGCGTGATCGTCCTGCTCGCGATCGTTGTCCTCAATTTCTTCCTGATCCGGCTTGCGCCTGGCGACCCCGCGGTCGTGATGGCGGGCGAAGCCGGGGCCAGTGACCAGGTCTTCGTCAAGCAGCTCCGGGAAAAGTTCGGCCTCGACAAGCCGCTGCCCGAGCAGCTCTTCATCTACGTCAAGGGCGTCGTGACACTCGACCTCGGCTTCTCCTTCCGCCAGCAGGCGCCGGTCGCAAAGCTGATTGGCGAACGACTGCCGGCGACGCTGCTGCTGACACTGACGGCATTTGCGATCTCGCTCATGCTCGGCATTCTCTTCGGCACCTTCGCCGCGCGCTTTGCCGGAACCTTCCTCGACACGGCCATCACGGTGTTCGCGCTGATCTTCTACGCCATGCCGATCTTCTGGGTGGCGCTGATGGGGATCCTGCTGTTCTCGGTCACCATGGATTGGCTGCCGAGCTTCGGCTACGAGACGGTCGGCGCCAATCTCACCGGCCTTGCCCACGCCGTCGACGTCGCAACACACCTGATCATGCCGGCGATGACGCTCGGGCTGTTCTTCATGGCGACCTACACCCGCATGACGCGCGCCTCGATGCTCGAGGTGAAGCGGCTCGACTTCGTCAAGACCGCGCGTGCCAAGGGGCTGTCCGACGCCGTGATCCAGCGCCGCCACGTGCTGCGCAATGCGCTGCTCCCCGTCGTGACGCTCGCCGGCGTGCATTCCGGCACGCTGATCGGCGGCGCCGTCATCACCGAGACCGTGTTCGCCTGGCCTGGCATCGGTCGGCTGATGTACGACGCGCTGCTCCAGCGCGACTACAACCTGCTGCTCGGCGTCTTCGTGATCTGCTCCGCCATGGTGCTGATCTTCAACCTCATCACCGACCTGGTCTACCGCATGGTCGATCCGCGCATCGAATTCGCCTCATGAAACAGTTCTGGAAATCGATACTGAAGAGCCCGAGCGGCGTCATCGGGCTCGTCATCCTGCTGCTTGCGATCTCGGTCGCGGTGTTTGGACCGATGCTATTCCCGAACTCGCCCTGGCGCATGGTGCAGCGGCCGTTCCTGCCGCCCTTCACGCTGTCGACCGTGCCGCTCGGCACCGACGCGCTCGGCCGCGACGTGTTCGCCGGCATGATCTTTGGCGCACGCGTCTCGCTGCTTGTGGGCCTAGTCTCCACGCTGGTCGCGCTGCTCGTCGGCGTGCCGATCGGCGCCATGGCCGGCTATTTCGGCGGCAAGGTCGACGACGCCCTGATGCGCTTCACCGAATTTTTTCAGACCATTCCGAGCTTCGCGCTCGCGATCGTGCTGGTCGCGATCCTGCAGCCCTCGATCTATTCGATCGTGGCATCGATCGCGGTGGTGAGCTGGCCACCGGTCGCCCGCCTCGTGCGCGGCGAGGTGCTGTCGCTGCGCACGCGCGAATATGTTCAGGCCGCGGTGGTCACGGGACAGAGCAACACCTGGATCATTCTGCGCGAGATCCTGCCGAACGCGCTGTCGCCGGTGATCGTGCTGGCTTCGCTGATGGTGGCGACCGCGATCCTGCTGGAATCCTCGCTGTCGTTCCTTGGCCTCGGCGATCCCAATCTGATCTCCTGGGGCTACATGGTCGGCGCCGGCCGCACCGTGATCCGCCAAGCCTGGTGGATCACCGTGTTTCCCGGCGTCGCCATCCTGATCTCGGTGCTCGGCCTCAATTTGATCGGCGAAGGCCTCAACGACGCGCTCAATCCACGCCTGTCGCGGGAGGGACGCTGACGATGACCGCACCGCCCGCCGTCTCCATCAAGAACCTGAGGATCGCGCTGCCCAAGGGCGCCGAGCGTCCGTTCGCCGTCGATGGCGTGTCGCTCGATTTGCAGCCCGGCAAGATCGTCTGCGTCGTCGGCGAATCCGGCTCCGGCAAGTCGATGTGCGCGCATGCGCTGATGGGCCTGTTGCCGGACACGGTGTCGATCGCCTCCGGCGAAGTCCAGTTCGAAGGCCGCGACCTGCTCAAGCTGGACGACGACGGCTGGCGCGATCTGCGCGGCCGCAGGCTCGCGATGATCTTCCAGGAGCCGATGACCGCGCTCAATCCGTTGATGCGGATCGGCGACCAGATGGCCGAGATGTTCGAGGCGCACGGCCTGCTCACACCCAAGGAACGGCGCGCGAGAGCGCTCGCATTGACGCGCGAGGTCGGCCTGCCCGACCCCGAGCGCATCGTGCGCGCCTATCCGCACCAGCTCTCCGGCGGCCAGCGCCAGCGCGCCATGATCGCGATGGCGCTCGCGCTCGAGCCCGCCGTGCTGGTCGCGGACGAGCCGACCACCGCGCTCGACGTCACCACGCAGGCGCAGATCCTGAAACTGATCCGCAACCTCCAGCGCAATCGCAACATGGCGGTGATGTTCATCACCCATGATTTCGGCGTGGTCGCCGACATCGCCGACCAGGTCGTCGTGCTCAGGCACGGCAAGGTCGTCGAGGAAGGCCCCTCCGCTGCCGTCTTCAGCGAGCCGCAGCATGACTACACCAAGGCGCTGCTCGCCGCCGTGCCATCGATGGACCCGCCGGTGCGCGCACCTCTCGACGATCAGGCCCGGGCTGTCGAGGTGATCGGGCTAGACAAGACTTATGTCACCTCGGGCGGCTGGTTTCGCCAGGACCGCCGCGTCGATGCCGCGCGCGAGGTCAATTTCAACATCCTCAAGGGCGAGACGCTCGGTCTCGTCGGCGAATCCGGCTCCGGCAAATCGTCTGTCGCGCGGCTCGTGATGCGGCTGATCGAGGCCGACCGCGGCACGGTGCGAATCGGCGAGACCGACCTCACGTCTCTGACGGGCAAGACGCTGCGCGCCGAGCGCCATCGCATCCAGATGATCTTTCAGGACCCGTTCGCCTCGCTCAATCCGCGCCGCAAGATCGGCCACATCATTGCCGACGGCCCGATCGCGGCCGGCACTGATCCGAAGGTCGCATTCGACCGGGCCCGCGATCTCCTGAAGATGGTGGGCCTCGACGCCGGCGCGCTCGAGCGCTACCCGCATGAATTCTCCGGCGGCCAGCGCCAGCGCATCGGCATTGCGCGCGCGCTCGCACTCGAGCCCGAGATCATCGTCGCCGACGAAGCCGTCTCCGCGCTCGACGTCTCCGTGCAGGCGCAGGTGCTGAAGCTGCTCGAAGACCTTAAGGCGCGCCTCGGCCTCTCGATGCTGTTCATCACTCACGATCTGCGCGTCGCCGCCCAGATCTGCGACCGCATCGCCGTGATGCAGCGCGGCGCCATCGTCGAGCTCAAGCCAACCGCGCAGCTGTTCGCCGCACCCGAGCACGCCTATACGCGTGAACTGCTGGCGGCGGTGCCGGGGCGGAAGGAGCGCGCGCCGGCAGCGTGAGCAACGTCGCCCAGTTCTTCGAACTACAAGATTGTTCCAAAAACTTGCACGCGACACGGGCGAAACATATTCGCTCGATCAGCATTTGCTTTGCGAGACTGCCTTGCCGGTGACGGCAAGAGTAAGCTGTCACCGGCATTCGCTCGCGCGCTAGTTGCAGCCGCGCGATAGGAAGCGGTGAACAGCCCAAGAACCTGGCAAAGAACACCCGACGTTGGGGCGCCGGCGCGGTCACGAGCTTTTTATTCCGTCGTGAACGGGCCCGCCATTTCAAAGTCGAGGGCGACGCCATAGATGCTGATTGGATGATCATCATCATCTCATGGCCTACTTGCCCACTGATATTCGGAGCCAACATGGGCGAAGTTGTTCGATTTGTCTCGAGATCTGAGCGCGAGCGCGTGCGCCTCATTCAGGAGGCACGTGCAATCTACGACAGCATCTTCCCGCCATCCGATCCGGCCAGCGACGGGCAGGATGGAGACAACGGCCGCACGATCGGCGGCGATAGGAGTAAGCTCTCGTGATCAAGATCATCGCCGTGCTTTGCAGCCTCGCCACTCCGAGCAATTGTCACGAGCAGATCGTGACCACTTCCGATTTTGCTGAGGTCTCGGTGCAGTCCTGCCTGATGGGCGCGCCGCAGCTCGCCGACTGGATGAATCAGCATCCGGCTGAGCGCCTGGCGGCATGGCGTTGCGTGATCGGGAAGCAGGGCGGCAGGGGAATCTAGCGAGGAAGATTATCGTCCTTTGCGATTTGAACGATCACTCGGGACGGCTCCATCAAATCACACAGTGACGACAATCCATCGCCGGGCTAACCTCGTCGCCGTTTGGCCATGAGGGGGAAGTCGGATGGAGGTCGCCAGCCTCGTTCTTCCCGTATTCGCGATCATCGTCACCGGCTGGCTCGCCGGCGAGCTCGGCTATCTCTCCCGCTCGCTTGCCGATGCCCTGGTGCACTTTGCCTACAACGTGGCGATGCCGGCGCTGCTGATCGTCACGATCGCGCAGGAGCCCGCGCGCAATCTGCTGGAATGGCGGTTCCTGCTCGCATTCGGCGGCGGCTCGCTGATCTGCTTCGCGCTGGTGTTCCTGGCGGTTCGCGCGGGTGGCAAACACGATCTGGCCAGCAGTACCATCCATGGGATGGCGGCGGCGATGACCAACACCGGGTTCGTCGCGCTGCCGATCCTGCACGCAATTTACGGCCAGCCCGCCGTCCTGCCCGCCGCGGTGGCGACAGTGTTCGTGGCCGCCGTGATGTTTCCGATCACGGTCATCCTGCTGGAAGGACGCGCCCCGCACGGGTCCGCGCATCCCACGGGACTGGCAAAGCAGATCCTGCTCAATCCGATGGTGCTGTCGACGCTCATCGGGCTGGCGTGGGCGATCACGGGCTTGCCGATTCCAGCGCCGGTCGCGACCTATCTGAACATGATTGCTGCCGCGCTCACGCCCTGCGCGCTGTTTGCCATCGGACTTGGTTTGTCCGTAGAGGGCCTGCGATCCAACCTGAAGGCATCGTTTGCGCTCGCGGCGGTGAAGCTGGTGGTCATGCCTCTGATCGTCTACGGGCTCTGCGTGATCTTGGGCCTCGATCCTCTCTACACGATCGCTGCCGTCGTCTGCGCGGCCGTACCGACGGCGAAAACCGTGTACGTCCTCGCGCACGAGCACAAGGTCGAGGAGAAGCTGGTTGCGGCCACGGTGTCGATCACGACGATGCTGTCGGTCGCAACGTTACTGGTCGCGCTCTACCTGCTCTCCGGCCTCGCGACGGGCACACGCTGATCGGCCATCGGTCTATCTGGTGGTGTTGCTCCACGTCGGCACCGCATTGGTCACGCCGACCGACGGCCAATTGTACGATCCGATCGACGGCGCCGTGACGGTGCCGACCGTCTGTCCGGATGACCCATAGGACGCCCTCGGCTGCGCTGCCGGCGCTCCGGCACCGCCATAGGTCGGCGCCACCACACCGGTGCTGTAATGCCGGCTCGACCGAACCTTCTTCGCTTCAGCCGCGAAAGGCGCGGCAAGCAGTCCGGTCGTGACGAGCGCGGCTATGGCGAATTTGATGCTTGTCATGACTGTTCCTTTCGCCCCGTACGCGCCCCGGTATGCCAACTGTTCATTCATCGGAAAATTTCCATAGGTTCTCCGTTCATAACTCCGTGCGCACTTGAAGGTGCCGCAGCGCGTGCGCCCGCCGCCTTCGGATGGACCCGAATCAGCGTTAGTTCATTGCTTTCATTGACTTCCCTGGACGCAAGCAGCATGACCGGCGCCGAACTGAAGCAACTCCGCAACGACCTCTCCGACGCGCTCGAGCGCAAGCTCACTGCGGCCGACATGGCCAGGCTGTGCGGATTGCCGGAGAAGGGCGGCGCCGACACCATCCGGCGCTGGGAAGTCAGCGGTCCGACACCATCGGCGACCGAGGTGCTGCGCGTGCTCGCGATGGCGAGCGAGCGCTATCCGATCCTTGAGAAGTTCGACATCTTCGATCGTCACGACGTGCGCGAGGAAGACCGGCCGGCAAAGCGCGCAGCCTTTCGCGCGCAGATGCGCGACGAGGCGCGGCGGCGTCTTGGTTAACAAGAGCCGCGCGCAAGTTACCTGCGAGGCGCGAAGTTAAGCCTTCCTTCAGCATTTCTTAAGCCGGCATTAAGCACGAAAATCATTTGCAGCCCAATAAGTTAGGTTGGGCGCCGCTGTGCCACGCATGTGACAGCATTTTCGTCAAAAGCAAGCTATCTGCAAAACCAACGACGGCGCGGAATGCGCGCCTGCCGGGGACCTTACGTGTTGGAGTTCAAGACGATGAAGAAGATTTTGTTTGCGACCGTTGCGCTGCTCGTGATGGGCATGGCCGCGCCGGCCGTCGGTGCCGATCTCGGCAACCGCAACTATTACAAGGCGCCCGCGCCTGCCTATGTCGCGCCGATCTACAACTGGACCGGCTTCTACATCGGTGGCCATGTCGGCGGCGCGTTCTCCAGCGACAACAATTTCAACGGCCTCTCCACCGGCAACAATGGCAACGGCCGTTTCCTCGGCGGCGTGCAGGTCGGTGCGGACTGGCAGCTCAACCCGAACTTCGTGGTCGGCGTCGAGGGCCAGTATTCCTGGCTTTCCGGCAGCGTCGGCGCGGTATTCCCGGGCGGCATCGCCTACACCAACGACCAGCGCGGGCTTGGCTCGATCACCGGCCGTGTCGGCTACACCTGGGGTCCGGGCCTCCTCTACGTGAAGGGCGGCTATGCCTATTCGGACAACAACGAGAAGGTGACGGTCGGCGGCGTGCCGACCGGCTTCGTCATCGATGGCGATCACCGCAACGGCTATACCGTCGGCGCCGGCCTCGAATACATGTTCGCACCGAACTGGTCGGCCAAGGCCGAGTACCAGTACTACAACTTCGGCGACGCGCACTTCACCGCGGGCCCGCTGGTCGGCACCGGCAACTTCACCACCGACGATCACACCTTCAAGGCGGGCGTCAACTATCGCTTCAACTGGGCCAGCCCGGCCGTCGCGCGCTACTGAGCGGTTAGCAAAACCTTATCATCACGAAGGGCCGGCGATGTTGCCGGCCCTTCTTTTTTCGCTCTGCGGAACGCACGTAACTGATTGCACAAATTGCGATTTTTTAACCGGCGTGCCCGATACTCCCGGCCACAAAACAGAAGCAAGGGTGTGGGGGAATTTCGATGGCGATCCGTCTCAGTCTCGGCCGGTTCAGGCCGCGTTTCAAACTGCCGAAATGGGGCGTGCGCGGCAGCCTGTTCGCGGCCTTCGCAGTGATCGCCGGCATGGGCCTCGTGATCTCGGCCGGCGCCGGCCTGGTGCTGCAGAATCTCGGTGGGCGCATGACCGAACTGAGCGGACGGGACATTCCGCGTCTTGCTGCAAGCCTGCAATTGTCGGCATTGAGCGCGAGCCTTGCGGCACAGGGACCTGCCCTGCTTGCGGCTCAAACCGAGGACGCCCTGAACGAGCGCACCAAGAAGCTGAAGGAATTGCAGGAGCAGACACAGCAGAAACTCAACGAGATCATCGAGCTCGGCGCTGACAAGACAGTCGTCTCCGGACTCAGCGAGACCATCAAGAGCATCAACGAGGCGGCCCAGAGTCTGGCCAAGGCCGCCCGCGAGCGGCTGGATATCGCCGCCCTCCATGACAAGCAATATGACGCCCTGCGCAGCGCGCAGAGCGCGTTCGTCGGCGCGGCCAGTCCGGCCATGCTGAACGCCCAGACCCAGGTCAACGCCATTCTGGGGTCGGCCAACCTCTCCGCCGAAGATGCCACCGAAGCCGCGCAGACCGTCGGGCAGCTCGGCAACGTCGTTGCCAGTGGCAATCTCGCAGCCGCCGACATGAGCGCGGCGCTGTCGGCGAACACGGCCGACAAGCTCGACGACATCCAGAAGGAATTCAAGACGGCGCAGGGACGCCTGCGGTCCAACCTCGATTTGTTGCCGAACAATCAGGGCACCAAGATGCTGCGCGAGACGGCGGAAAAGCTGCTCGCGCTCGGCACCGGCAAGACCGGCGTATTCAATTTGCGTGAGAAGGAGCTCGACTCCGTCGACTACGGCCAGACCATCCTGGACGAGACGCGCAAGCTCAATGTCGGCCTCGGCATCAGCGTGCAGCAGCTCGTCGACGGCGTACAGAAGGAGACCAACGCATCGACCTTCCAGGCCCGCCAGGACATCTCGCTCGCGACCATCGCGATGCTGGCGTTGGGCGCTATGATGCTTGTCGGTTCGGCGCTGTTCGTCTGGCTCTATGTCGGCCGCAACATCCTGCGCCGCATCAGCGACCTGCAGCGCGCCATGCAGCTGCTGTCGGCCGGCGATCTCGACACCGAGATCGCACGCGCGAAGCACAATGACGAGATCGGTGCGATGACCGACACGCTTCACGTGTTCCGCGACAGCATGATCGAAGCCCGGGCGCTCGCCAGCGAGCAGGACAAGGATCGTGTCGCGAAAGCCGAGCGTGCGGCGCGCATGGAAGCGAAGATCGCCGAGTTCGAAAGCACGGTGCGCTCCGCGCTCGACAATCTCGCGCAATCGGCCAATTCGATGCAATCGACCGCGCAGAGCATGTCGAACACCGCGGACCAGTCCAACGCGCTGGTGAACGCGGTCGCCTCCGCCGCGGAGGAAACCTCGGTCAACGTGCAGACCGTCTCGGCCGGCACCGAGCAGCTGTCATCCTCGATCGCCGAGATTAGCCGCCAGGTGGTCACCTCTGCGGAAATCGCCAAGAAGGCGGTCGACGAGGCCGGCGCCACCGACACGACCGTGCAGAGCCTCGCCGACAGCGCGAGCCGCATCAGCGTCGTCGTCGATTTGATCCAGACCATCGCCTCGCAGACCAACCTGCTCGCCCTCAACGCCACCATCGAGGCGGCACGCGCGGGCGAGGCCGGCCGCGGTTTCGCAGTGGTCGCCTCCGAGGTGAAGAGCCTCGCGAGCCAGACCGCCAGGGCGACCGAGGAGATCCGCACCCAGATCGCCAGCATGCAGGAGATCACGACCTCGGCAGTCGGCGCCATCCAGGGCATCGGCCGGATCATCGGCGAGATCAATGACGTCACCACGACGATTGCGGCAGCGGTCGAGCAACAGGGCGCCGCCACCCGCGAGATCGCCCGCAACATCCAGCACGCTGCCGGCGGCACCAGCGAGGTCTCCAGCAACATCGTCGGCGTCTCCACGGCATCCGCCGAAGCAGGTGCTGCGGCGAGCGAAGTGCTGGGCGCCTCCGACGCACTGCGCCGCGAGGCCGACATGCTGCGCGGGGAGATCGACGCGTTCCTCAACAACATGCGGGCGGCGTAAGGACGCCGGCCGCCGCGCTCCCTCTCCCGCTTGCGGGAGAGGGTTGGGGTGAGGGTGCCTCCGCAATGGGACAGTTCGCAGCGCACTGGGAATGTCCCGCGAGGAGAGAGCCCCACCCGGCGCTTCGCGCCGACCTCCCCCGCAAGCGGGAGAGGTAACCGAGCTCGGGGCGCGACTGTCCCACATCACGGAAAAACACCGCCGGTATGACGGCCATGCGGCGGCCGCCAGGCATCCTTTTTCGGCTGGCGCCCCGCGCGCGGCGGGGTTAAGCCGATAGCATGAACTCGAAAACCGACATCGCGCAGTCCTCGGCCGAGGCTCTGCGTTACCCCTGGGAACAGCATCCCGGCCCCGAAGAAGTGGTCGAGGTGCGGCCCGGTGTGCTGTGGGCGCGGCTGAAGCTGCCGTTTCGCCTCAACCACGTGAATATCTACCTGCTCGCCGATGGCGACGGCTATGCGATGATCGATGCCGGTTTCGGCAACGAGGAGACGGTCGAGGCCTGGACAAAACTGTTCGACGGGCCGCTGAAGGGCGTCAACATCACGCGCCTGATCGTCACCCACTCGCACCCCGATCATGTCGGCCTCGCCGGGTGGATCGTCGAACGGTTCAACTGCCCGCTGGTGATGTCGCAGGTCGAATATCTGCAATCGGTCTATCACCAGAACCGCGGCACCGAGGAGCGGCGCGAGGCGCAGCGGCTGTTCTTCCGCCGCCATGGCATGGACGAGTCGCTCACCGAAAAACTGCTCGGCCGCGGCCAGGATTATCTCAAGCGCGTCTCGGTGCTGCCGCCGTCCTACCGCCGCATCTCCCACGGCGACGATGTCGTGATCGGTTCGCGCCGCTTCAAGGTGATCACCGGCGGCGGCCACGCGCTCGACCAGGTGATGCTGTATTGTGCCGACGACAAGCTGTTCCTCTCCGCCGACCAGGTGCTGAGCAAGATCTCGCCGAATGTCAGCGTCTGGGCGGTCGAGCCCGACCAGAACTCGCTCGGCGAATATCTGGCCTCGCTCGCCAGCCTCACCACGACGCTTCCCTACGACGTGCTGGTGTTGCCTGGCCACGGCGTGCCGTTCTACGGGCTCAAGACCCGCATCAAGCAGCTCGCCGATCACCACGAGGAGCGCTGCCGCCTGATCGCGGAGGCCTGCCGCGAGATACCGCAGACTTCGCGCGCCCTGGTGCCGGTCGTGTTCAACAAGCATGTGCTGGACGAGCACCAGATGGGCTTTGCCGCCGGCGAACTGGTCGCCCATGTCAACTACATGATCGTCGAGGGCCGGCTGACGGCGGAGACGCAGGACGGCGTGTTGCGGTTCAGGACGACGTGAGTTTTTCGCCTCTCCCCGCCTGCGGGGAGAGGCCGACACGCGAAGCGTGGCGGGTGAGGGGGAGTCTCCGCGAGTCCGACTCTCACCGTGATTGCGGAGCGGCCCCTCACCCCAACCCTCTCCCCGTAAGAACGGGGCGAGGGAGCAGACCGTCGCCGCAGCAACAAACTCACTTCATATTCGCGATCGCCTGCAGCGCCGCGATATAGCCGTACGGGCCCAACCCGCAGATCACGCCGGTCGCCACGAAGGAGATCTTCGAGTGCCGGTGATATTCATCGCGGGCGTGGATGTTGGAGATGTGGACTTCCAGCACCGGGCCTTCGAATATCTTGATCGCGTCCATGATCGCCACCGAGGTGAAGGAAAAGCCGGCGGGATTGATAATGATAGCCTCGGCATCCTGCCGCGCCGATTGAATCCAATCGACGAGCACGCCCTCATGGTTGGACTGGTGAAAGGTCAACTTGAGCCCGAGCTCTGCGGCGGCTGCCTCGCAACTCGCGTTGATCTGCGCCAGCGTCGTCGTGCCGTAGATGTGCGGCTCGCGCACGCCGAGCAGGTTCAGGTTGGGACCGTTGAGGATCATCACACGTTTCATCGGGGCGTCCTTTCGCATGAGCTGTCGGCACGACCGACCCGCGCCCTGCCTCGGGACGAGGCTATGGGCGTCGGCGCGACCGACTCTTCAATCATGGACGGAGCGCGCGTCATGGACAAAATGTCCATGGCAGCCCCTGCCCCCCGGCAACTCCGGTCCCGGCCGGCGGGCCTGTGCTAGGCGGTTGATCCAAATCAACAATCGCCGCCGGACCGGCGCTATCAATTGGCACGCTCGCCTTGCCGCAAATGTGCGCAGGCGCATGGACATCGGAGCTGGAAAAGCTCTAAAAATTGGACGGCCGCCTTGGGCCAGGTTTCCGCTGCAGGTTTTGCCGATGGATTACAACGAGTTCTTCAGTTCCGCCCTCGACCGTCTCCACACCGAGCGGCGCTACCGCGTGTTCGCCGATCTCGAGCGCACGGCCGGCCGGTTCCCGCACGCGGTCTGGCACTCGCCCAAGGGCAAGCGCGACGTCGTGATCTGGTGCTCCAACGATTATCTCGGCATGGGCCAGCACCCGAAGGTGGTCGGCGCCATGGTCGAGACCGCAACCCGCGTCGGCACCGGTGCCGGCGGCACCCGCAACATCGCCGGCACGCATCATCCGCTGGTCCAGCTCGAGGCCGAGCTCGCCGATCTCCACGGCAAGGAAGCCGCGCTGCTGTTCACCTCGGGCTATGTCTCGAACCAGACCGGCATCCCGACCATCGCAAAGCTCATTCCGAACTGCCTCATTCTGTCGGACGAGCTCAACCACAATTCGATGATCGAGGGCATCCGCCATTCCGGCTGCGAGCGGGTCGTGTTCCGCCACAACGATCTGGCGCATCTCGAGGAGCTGTTGAAGGCGGGCGACCCGAATCGGCCGAAGCTGATTGTCTGCGAGAGCCTCTATTCCATGGACGGCGACGTCGCCCCGCTCGCCAAGATCTGCGATCTCGCCGAGAAATACGGCGCGATGACCTATGTCGACGAGGTCCACGCGGTCGGCATGTACGGCCCGCGCGGCGGCGGCATCGCCGAGCGTGACGGCGTCATGCATCGCATCGACGTTCTGGAAGGCACCCTGGCGAAAGCCTTCGGCTGCCTCGGCGGCTACATCGCCGCCAACGGCCAGATCATCGACGCCGTGCGCTCCTATGCGCCGGGCTTCATTTTCACCACCGCGCTGCCGCCGGCGATCTGCTCGGCCGCAACCGCCGCGATCAAGCATCTGAAGACCTCGAACTGGGAGCGTGAGCGCCACCAGGACCGCGCCGCCCGCGTCAAGGCGATCCTCAATGCCGCCGGCCTGCCGGTGATGTCGAGCGACACCCATATCGTGCCGCTGTTCGTCGGCGATCCCGAGAAGTGCAAGCAGGCCTCGGACCTGCTGCTTGAGCAGCACGGTATCTACATCCAGCCGATCAACTATCCGACCGTCGCCAAGGGCTCCGAACGGCTGCGCATCACGCCCTCGCCCTATCACGATGACGGGCTGATCGATCAGCTGGCCGAGGCTCTGCTGCAAGTGTGGGATCGTCTCGGCCTGCCGCTGCGCCAGAAGTCACTGGCGGCGGAGTAGGCGCTCCTTTCACCCTCCCCTGGAGGGGGAGCGCACATTGAGCGCAACGAAATGTGAGACGGGGTGGGGTGACGGTCTCTCCACCTCGAACGCTGCCCGTGTGGAAAGATCACCCCACCCCGCTCGCGCTGCGCGCGATCGACCCTCCCCCTCCAGGGTAGTGCTATCGCATATGCATTTCGCGGGGACCACCCGCGAGTTTGCTCCGCCTCTCCCGCTTGCGGGAGAGGCCGACGCGTCCCGGGCGATGCGAAGCATCGTCCCGAGCGCGGCGGGTGAGGGCTCTCACCGCACCGGGATCGCCTCCGCAATTCTCGACAATCCCGACGCGGAGGCACCCCCACCCCAGCCCTCCCCCGCAAGCGGGAGAGGGAGCCCACTGCCGATGCCGAAGCATTATTCACGCCATATGCGATAGCCCTACCCTCCAGGGGAGGGTGAGGGCCGGCCGCTGGCGCTAAGGCTTAACGACAACCCCAGTTCCCGGCCCCACCGGGCATTTCGCTGTCGCTTGCGACCTTTCAACGCGCTAGATTTGCAGGGAAAATGAGATCGGGCGCTGCCCAGCGCCCAGGGAGAAGCGCGCTCGCCATGCTGCACGACTGGGGCGTGATCGCCGCCGCCTTCGGCTACATCGGCTTTCTGTTCCTGGTGGCGAGCCACGGCGACCGCCGTTCGCCGGCCGGGCCTGGCCGCGCCTCCGGGCTGATCTACCCGCTATCGCTGGCGATCTACTGCACCTCCTGGACCTTCTTCGGCTCGGTTGGCTTCGCCACCCGCACCTCGACCGACTTCCTGGCGATCTATCTCGGTCCGATCCTGATGATCGGGCTCGGCGCCGGCGTGCTCCGGCGCGTGATCCAGCTCGCCAAAGCCCACAACATCACCTCGATCGCCGATTTCATCGGCGCGCGCTATGGCAAGAGCCAGGCGGTGGCAGCCACCGTGGCGCTGATCGCCATCATCGGCTCGGTGCCCTATATCGCGCTCCAGCTCAAGGCGGTGGCCTCCTCGCTCGGCACGATCCTAAGCGAGGACCAGGCCTTCTCCCACATCCCGATCCTCGGCGACATGGCACTGATGGTGACGCTGGCGATGGCGGCCTTCGCGGTGCTGTTCGGTACCCGCCATACCGACGCCACCGAGCACCAGCACGGCCTGATGCTGGCGGTTGCGACCGAGTCCATCGTCAAGCTGGTCGCCTTCCTGGCCGCCGGCATCTTCGTCACCTTCTGGATGTTCTCGCCGCAGGAGCTGATCGAGCGCGCCATGAAGACGCCGGAGGCGGTGCGCGCCATCAACTACTCGCCGTCGATCGGCAACTTCCTGACCATGACGCTGCTGTCGCTGTGCGCGATCATGATGCTGCCGCGCCAGTTCCACGTCAGCGTCGTGGAAAATTCGTCCGACGCCGAGGTCGGCCGCGCGCGCTGGCTGTTCCCGCTCTATCTCGTCGCCATCAATCTGTTCGTGATCCCGATCGCGCTGGCCGGCCTCGTCAGCTTCCCGTTCGGCACGGCCGACCCCGATATGTACGTGCTGGCCCTGCCGATCGAGGGCGGCGCGAATCTGCTCAGCGTCGCCGTCTTCGTCGGCGGACTGTCGGCGGCGACCGCCATGGTGATCGTCGAATGCGTCGCGCTCTCCATCATGGTCTCGAACGACCTCGTGGTGCCCTTGGTGCTGCAACGACGGCCGGAGGGGCGCACCGGCGGCGCCGATTTCAGCGATTTCCTGCTGCGCTCGCGGCGGCTTGCGATCTTTGCCATCATGGTGATGGCCTATTTCTACTATCGCGCGCTCGGCAACACCCAGCTCGCAGCGATCGGCCTGTTGTCGTTTGCCGCCATCGCCCAGCTTGCACCAAGCTTCTTCGGCGGGCTGCTGTGGCGGCGGGCGACGGCGCGCGGCGCGATCGGCGGGATGCTGGTCGGCTTCGTGGTGTGGCTCTACACGCTGTTCATTCCGAGCTTCATGGATACCTCGACGACGGGCATCCTGCTGCTCCAGCACGGACCGTTCGGAATCGAGGCGCTGCGGCCACAGGCGCTGTTCGGCGCCGATCTGCCGCCGCTGATGCACGGCGTCATCTGGTCGCTGTCGCTCAACATTCTCACCTACGTACTCCTCTCGCTGGCGCGCCGACCGTCTTCGATCGAGCTGGTGCAGGCCGACCTGTTTGTCCCCAACACGCTCGCGCCGATCTCCCCGAGCTTCCGCCGCTGGCGCACCACCGTCACCGTGCAGGACATCCAGACCACGGTGGCGCAATATCTCGGGCCCGACCGCGCCCGCCATTCGTTCGAGGCCTTCTCGGCGCGGCGCAATGTCCGGCTGGAGTCCGGGGCGCCCGCCGATTTCGAGCTGTTGCAGCACGCAGAGCACCTGATCGCGTCCTCGATCGGAGCCGCATCCTCGCGCCTCGTGATGTCGCTGCTCCTGCGCAAGCGGACGGTCTCGGCGAAGGCCGCGCTAAAGCTGCTCGACGACTCCCATGCGGCGCTGCACTTCAACCGCGAGATCCTCCAGACCGCGCTCAACCATGTCCGCCAGGGCATCGCAGTGTTCGATGCCGATCTGCAACTGATCTGCTCCAACCGGCAGTTCGGCGATCTGCTCAACGTCCCCCCGCATTTCATTCAGTTCGGTACGCCCTTGCGTGAAATCCTGGAGTTCATGGGCGTGAGCGATCCGCCCGAGCCGGGCGACCGCGAGGCGATGATCGAACAGCGGCTTGTCGCCTACACCACCGACAGCGAGCCGTATCTCGAACGCCTGCCGGAGCGCCACATGGTGATCGAGGTGCTCACCAACCGCATGCCCGGCGGCGGTTTCGTCATCACCTTCACCGACGTCACGCCCACCTTCGAGGCGGCAGAAGCGCTGGAGCGTGCCAATGCGACGCTGGAAAAGCGCGTCCGCGACCGCACCGAGGAATTGACGCGGCTGAACTCAGAGCTGGCGCTGGCCAAGAGCGCGGCGGAGGATGCCAGCATCTCCAAGACGCGCTTCCTCGCCGCCGCCAGCCACGACATTCTGCAGCCGTTGAATGCGGCGCGGCTCTACATCACCAGCCTTGTCGAGCGCCAGCACAATGGCGAGGAGACCCGGCTGGTCGAGAACATCGACGAGTCGCTCCAGGCCATCGAGGAAATCCTCGGTGCGCTGCTCGACATCTCCAGGCTCGACGCCGGCGCGATGACGACCTCGATCTCGAGCTTCAAGATGGCCGATTTGATGCGCTCGCTGGAGATCGAGTTCGCGCCGATCGCGCGCGCCAAGGGCCTTGAGCTCGCCTTCGTGCCCTGCTCGCTGCCCGTCGAGTCGGACCGGCTCCTGCTGCGGCGCCTGCTCCAGAACCTGATCTCCAACGCAATCAAGTATACCCCGCGGGGCCGCGTGCTGGTCGGTTGCCGCCGCCGCGGCGCCTCGCTCAAGATCTGCGTCTACGACACCGGCGTCGGCATCCCGTCGGTCAAGCGCGCCGAGATCTTCAAGGAATTCCACCGCCTGGAGCAGGGCGCTCGAATCGCGCGTGGCCTCGGGCTGGGGCTCTCGATCGTCGAGCGGCTGGCACGCGTGCTCAAGCACGGCATCGCCATCGACGGCAATGCAAGCGGCGGCTCGGTGTTCTCCGTGACGGTGCCGACGGCGAAGGCGATCACTCACACCGCGGCCGTGACCAGCGCGACGCCGCTGGCACGCACGCCGATCTCAGGCGCGCTGATCGTGTGCATCGAGAACGATGCGGCGATCCTCGACGGCATGCGCACGCTGTTGAAGGCCTGGGACGCCGAGGTGATCGCGGTCGCCGACCCCGAGGGCGCGATCACCGCGATCGAAGCCGCCGGACGGCGCGTCACCGGCCTGCTCGTCGACTATCATCTTGACCGCGGCAACGGCATCGCCGCCATACGCGACATCCGCCGCCGCTTCGGGGACGGCATCCCCGCCATCCTGATCACCGCCGATCGCAGCCCCGCCGTGCAAATAGCTGCGCGCGACGAGAAGATCGCCGTGCTCAACAAGCCGGTGAAGCCAGCCTCGCTCCGCGCCCTGCTCGGCCAGTGGCGCACGCAGCAGATGGTGGCGGCGGAGTGAAGCAGCCTTACTGGTGAAGGCCAGCGGGTCCTCTTGCTAGGGTGCCAGCCGCGTGAAGACGTAATCGCGTCCTTTGGCGCGCGCTTCATGGCAGGCGAAGCAGGTGCGATGCTGGGCCGCGTCGACCGGCTTGCCGTCGATGAAACGGCCAAACCCCCAGCCGCCGGTGGCGGCGTATTTTTTGGCGTCCTTGACCATCACCTGGACCGTGGTGGCAGCGCCGGGAATCGTCGCGGACGCAAATTCAGGAGACTGTTTGCGCTTCCAGGCGCGCTTGACCAGAATGGTGCCGTCCGGGAATGGAAGCTTTCCGGCCTGATAGGCGTCGATTGCGGTCTGGTTGCCGACCACGGCGCGAAGCTCGTCGAGCGGCGCCGCCTCCTCGGCCGGCGCGATCAGCTCCCACCGCTTGTAGCCGGGCGGGATCGTGACGCCGAAGATCGGCGAGGAGTCGGCCGTCGCGGGCCCCTCGGCGGAAGCGATCGTGACGAGATACGGCACGCAGGTCAGGAGCACGACGAGGACGACCACGGTGAGCGCTATCATCGTGGCGTAGGGAGACTTCTTCTTTTCAGGTTCGGATGGCGTCATGACGTTTCATCAAGCTGGGTTTAACGGGCGATCCTCGGTCCAGCCCGGCTGGACCGAGATGCTGACAGATGCTCAGGCGCCATCGGCGTCGATGACGGCTTTGGCAAAGGCTTGTGGTGCTTCCTGCGGCAAATTGTGGCCGATGCCGCCGGTGATCAGGCGAAACTCGTATCGACCTGAGAACTTCTTGGCATAGGCGCTCGGGTCGGGATGCGGCGCGCCGTTGGCGTCGCCTTCCATCGTGATCGTCGGCACGTCGATGATGGGAGCTGCCGCGAGCTTCTTTTCGAGATGTTCGTATTTCGCCTCGCCCTGGGCAAGCCCGAGCCGCCAGCGGTAATTATGGATCGTGATCGCGACATGATCCTTGTTGTCGAGCGCCGCAGCGCTTCGATCGAAGGTGGCGTCGTCGAACTTCCACTGCGGTGAGGCGAGCCTCCAGATCAGCTTGGCGAAATCGTGCGTGTACTTCTCGTATCCGTCGCGGCCGCGCTCCGTCGCGAAATAGAACTGATACCACCATTGCAGTTCAGCCTGCGGCGGCAACGGTACGTTGCCTGCGGCCTGGCTGGAGATCAGGTAACCGCTGACCGACACCAGCGCGCGGCAGCGGTCCGGCCACAGCGCGGCGATGATGTCCGCGGTGCGCGCGCCCCAATCGAAGCCGGCGACAACGGCCTTCTTGATATCGAGCTTGTCCATCAGCGCGATGATGTCCGCGGCCATCGCAGCTGGCTCGCCGTTGCGCGGCGTCTCGCTGGAGAGGAAATGCGTCGTGCCATAGCCGCGCAGATAAGGAATGATGACGCGATAACCGGCCTTTGCCAGGATCGGCGCGACATCGACGAAGGCGTGAATGTCGTAGGGCCAGCCGTGCAGCAGGATCGCCACGGGACCGTTCGAGGGACCCGCCTCCGCATAGCCGACGCTGAGAACGCCGGCATCGATCTGCTTGATCGTGCCGAAGGACGCATTCGATGCAGAGGATCGTGGCGCTTCCGTCTCGGCGCGGGCGAGGTCGATCACGCCGAGACCAATGGCAACGGTTCCCGCAGCGACGCCAAAGAACTTGCGGCGATGCTGGTCGATGATCTGCTTCATGATGGTGCTCCCTTTGGGGTAGATGATGGTGCGTCAGATCAGCGCGACCGTGACGTCGATGTTGCCGCGGACCGCTTTGGAATAGGGGCAGGTTTGATGCGCTTCATCGATGATGCCGCGCGCGATCTCGCGATCGAGACCCGGCAGACTGACATTGAGGCGCGCCCTCAGCGAGTAGGCGCCCTCGTCGAGCACGAGATCGATCTCCGCATCGATCGCGCACTTCCTGGGAAGATCCATCTTGCGCTTGCGCGCGGCGATCTCCATCGCGCCTTCGAAACAGGCCGACCAGCCGGCCGCGAACAATTGCTCGGGATTGGTGCCGATGCCTGCACTGCCCGGCGGCGACAGCTTGACGTCGAGGCGACCGTCGGAACTGCGCGATATGCCGTCGTGTCGACCGCCGCTGGTGTGTGTCTTGGCCGTGTAAAGCAATTTTGCCGCTTGCGTCATGAAGCTCTCCTTGCCGTCGCGCAACTGACTAGCAGCGGCTGCCGCAGGACACCCGTTTGGAGTTGTGAGAAGTTGTGAGGCCTCAGTTCGCGTGCCTCACAAAGGCCTGCATCCACGGTCTGATGCCGATGCAGGGAGACGCCTTGCCCGATCGCAACCATCTGCTATCGGGTCCCCCCGGAAAGGATCAGGATTTCGCCATGACTGAACCGGCCGGGTCTGCGGTGCGAGCCCTATCGTTCGGGCCATTCACCGTGACGCCACATGAACGGCTGGTGACGCGCGACGGCGTCGCGCTGCCGCTCGGCGCGAAAGCCTTCGACATGCTGATCGCGCTGATGTCGCGGCCGAACCAGGTCGTCAGCAAGTGGGATTTGATGGCGCTGGTGTGGCCCGGCCTGACCGTTGAAGAAGCCAGTTTGCGCTTTCACATCGCAGCCCTTCGCAAGGCGCTCGGCGACGGCAAGGACGGCGCACGCTACATCACCACGCTGTCCGGCCGCGGTTATTGCTTCGTGGCGCCGATCTCGCAAACGATCATTCCGCCAGAGCGGCGCCCGGCGCCGCAAGGCGGCCTGTCGCCGGTGAAGCTGCCCAACCGGCTGCAACGGATGGTCGGGCGCGACGATGCGATCGCCGCCGTCTCGGACAAGCTCATCACCTCGCGCTTCGTCACGATCGCCGGCCCCGGCGGCGTCGGCAAGACTGCCGTGGCGATCGCGATCGCGCACGACCTGCTCGAGACCTTCGCCGATGCCGCTCACTTCGTCGATCTTGCCGCGCTCAGCGATCCCGATCTCGTGATCACCTCGATCCTGCTGATGCTGGGCTTGCCGGCGCAGACCGACGATCCCTTGCCCGCACTGCTCGCGCATCTCCACGACAAGAGGATGCTGCTGATCCTCGACAATTGCGAGCACGTCATCACTGCCGTGGCGCCGCTGGCTGCGGAGATCTTCCACGCTGCGCCGCACGTCCATATCCTGGCCACGAGCCGCGAAGCCCTGCGCGTCGAGGGCGAGCAGGTCTATCGATTGGCGCCGCTCGCCGTTCCGCCGGACGGCTCCGGGCTAACGGTCGCTGCCGCGCGGACCTATCCCGCCCTGCAACTCTTCCTCGAACGTGCCACGGCCAGCGGCGCGCAGATCGCGCTCGACGATGCCAATGACGCGATCATCGCAAGGATCTGCCGCAAGCTCGACGGCATGGCCCTGGCGATCGAGCTCGCCGCCGGCCGGGTCGAAGCCTATGGCCTGGAGCAGACGGCAACGCTGCTCGACGAACGCCTCAATCTGCTCTGGCAGGGCCAGCGCACCGCGCCGCCGCGGCAGAAGACGTTGCAGGCGACCCTGGACTGGAGCTACGAGCTCCTGTCCGACACCGAGCGCCTGGTGCTGCGCCGGCTTGCGGTGTTCGCCGGGCACTTCACCATCGACGCCGCACTCGAGGTCGTCCCGGACGAACGCGTCGATCGCTCCCACCTGTTCGACGCCATCGACAGCCTCGTCGCCAAGTCCATGGTCGCGCCGCGACCGATCGGCGCCATGATGCGCTACCGCCTGCTCGACACCACGCGCGCCTATTTGCTCGATATCGAGCCGAACGACGCGGCACTCGCCGCACGTCATGCCACCTACTACCGGCAATGGCTGGAGCAGGCCGGCTCGACATGGGCCATGGTGCCGAGCGCCGACGAACGGGCGATCCACTTCTCCGCACTTCACAACGTGCGCGCCGCGCTGGACTGGTGCTTCGGCACGAACAGCAACGCCAGTATCGGCATTGCGCTCGTCGCTGCGGCGGCACCGATCTTCCTCGCAATGTCGCTGTTGATCGAATGCCGGCGTTGGTCGGAACGGGCGCTGCTTGCGATCGATCCCTCCTCGCGCGGCAGCACTGAGGAAATGCACATCCAGGCTGCCCTCGGCCTCACCTTGATGTTCACGCGGGGCGGCAGCGAAGCGGCGCGCGCCGCCCTGAGCCGGGGCCTTGCGATCGCCGAGGCGCGTGGCGACGAGATCAACCGGCTCCAGCTGCTCGGCCGCATGCATATCTTCCACGAGCGGATGGGAGAGTTCGACGCCGCGCTCGGTTACGCCCGGCAGAGCCTTGCCGTCGCCGAGGCGCTCGGCGACGCGGCTTCGATCGCACTCGCCCATTCGCTTCTGGGCGTCTCGCTGCATCTGGCCGGCGAGCATCGCGATGCGCTGACGATGCTGGAGGCCGCCTGGCAGGGGCCTGGCACGGAACGGATCAGCACGGTCTACGGCTTCGATCATCGCAACCGGGCCGGCATTTCGCTCGCACGAGAGCTTTGGCTGCAGGGCCGGCCCGCGCAGGCGCAGCGGCTGGCGCGGCAGACGGTCACCGAAGCCGCGCAGATGGATCATCCGATCACGCTCTGCATCGCGCTGATCTGGGCGGTCTCGATCGACCTCTGGAACGGAGACCTCGACGGCGCGGAAGCGAACATCGACCGATTCATCGCACACGCCGAATCGCGCTCGATGGGCCCGTACCTCGCGGTCGGCCGAGGCGTCAAAGGCGAGCTGGCAATCCGGCGGGGAAACGCCGCCGCCGGCGTCGAGACGATCAGGGCTTGTCTGCGCGAGCTCCACGACGCCGGCTACGAGCTGCTCACCACGACCTTCAACGTCGCGATGGTTCAGGGCTTGTTGGCACTCGGACAGATCGAGCAGAGTGCGCGCCTGGTCGACGATGCGATCCGCCTCGTCGAGCAGAGCGGCGATCACCTCTACATGCCGGAGCTCTTGCGGATGAAAGGCAGAGTTCTGTTGTCGCTACCGCAGCCGAAGTCTGAGCAAGCAGAGGTCTATTTGATGCAATCCCTGGATTTGAGTCGCCGCACAGGCGCAAAAGCCTGGGAACTGCGGGCCGCGATTGATCTTGCCGGGCTATTTGCCGAACGCGGGCAGCGCGAGGAGGCGAAGCGATCACTTCGATCGGCCCTCGATGGCTTTGTCGAGCGCTCGGACTCGGCGGACATCCGCGCCGCCAGCACGCTTCTACGAACATTATGACGATAACGGCACTGCCAATGCGCCGTATCCGGCTCCGTTATCCTGAGGCGCGAGTGGCACGATGCGCAGCATCGCGCCGGGAGCCTCGAAGGATGAACGGCCAAGGAGACGGCCGGGCCGTTCATCCTTCGAAGCCTCCGCTACGCTCCGGCACCTCAGGATGACAGATATGACCGGCCCTCACCCCGTCGGCGTGCCCTGCTTCCATTGGCCGCCGGCGATTTTCGCGGCGGCGATCACCGCCTGGGTGCGGCTCTCGACGCCGAGCTTTTGCAGGATGGCCGAGACGTGCGCCTTGATGGTGGCCTCGGAGACGCCGAGCTCGTAGGCGATCTGCTTGTTGAGGAGGCCCTCCGACAGCATCATCAGGACCCGGACCTGTTGCGGCGTCAGCGTCACCAGGCGGTCGCGCAGGCGGGTCATGTCGGGGTCGGACGCGGCCGACAGATCGGTGTCGGCGGGAACCCAGACCTCGCCTTCCATCACCTTGAGGATGGCGTCGCGCAGCGTCTCGACGCCGAACCGCTTCGGGATGAAGCCGGAGGCGCCGAAATCGAGCGAGCGTCGGATCGTGGCGCTGTCGTCGGAGGCCGAGACGATCACGACCGGGATCGCCGGATATTGCGCGCGCAGGTAGATCAGGCCGGAAAAACCGGAGATCCCGGGCATCGAGAGGTCGAGCAGGACCAGATCCACGTCGGAGGTCTGTTCCAGCAGCTTGGTCAGATCCTCGAACGATCCGGCCTCGTCGATCCTGGCCGAGGTCAGGACGCCCGCCACCGCCTGTCGCAGCGCATCGCGGAACAGGGGATGATCATCGGCAATGACGAGATGGGTCGTGGGAGCGTTCATCGTTCTCTTGCTGTCGTTCGCGACCGACCGGCGAGTCGATGCGGCGGCGGGTCAATTCTTCCCTGCCCGGCCGTGGCATGCAAGTGCACATTATCCCTTTGCTGCAAAGGGGTTAATCCGCAACCTCGTCCGGCCGCGCCGCACCCGATACCAGCACCGTCAGCTGCGCGTCAGTGCGCAAGGCCAAAAGTCGTATTGGGGAGGGTTTCACGGCGATGTTACCTTAACGATCAGGTCGCCCGGCTTTCCGACAGCAGCCGGGTTGCGAAACAACCGTTTGGGGAGCGAAAACTGATGACCATGGCTGCGACCGCGGACGGGACCGTCCGCACCCGAGGGATGACTGGCGAAGAGCGAAAGGTCATTTTCGCCTCTTCACTTGGCACCGTCTTCGAGTGGTACGATTTCTACATCTACGGCACGCTCGGCGCCTTCCTGGCAAAATACTTCTTCTCAAACGTACCGCCGAATGTCGGCTTCATCTTCGCACTGCTCGCCTTCGCGGCCGGCTTTGCAGTCCGCCCCTTCGGCGCACTGATCTTCGGCCGGCTCGGCGACATGATCGGCCGCAAATACACGTTCCTCGTCACCATGACGCTGATGGGCGTCGGCACCTTCTTCATCGGTCTGCTGCCGGGCTATGCGAGCTGGGGCCTCGCCGCGCCGATCGTGCTGATTGGTCTGCGCCTGATCCAGGGCCTGGCACTCGGCGGTGAATATGGCGGTGCGGCGACTTACGTTGCCGAACATGCCCCGCAGAACCGGCGTGGCTATTACACCTCGTGGATTCAGACCACCGCGACGCTCGGTCTGTTTCTGGCGCTGCTGCTGATCCTCGGCATCCGCACCGCGATGGGCGAAGAGGCATTCGGCGATTGGGGTTGGCGCATTCCGTTCCTGCTCTCCGGCGTCCTGCTGGCGGTTTCGATCTGGATCCGTTTGAGCCTGAACGAGTCGCCGGTGTTCCAGCGCATGAAGGAAGAGGGCAAGACCTCGAAGCGCCCGCTCACCGAAGCCTTCGGCGAATGGAGCAATGCCAAGATCGCTATCTTGGCGCTGTTTGGCGCCACGGCCGGTGAAGCGGTGGTGTGGTACGGCGGACAGTTCTATGCCCTGTTCTTCCTCACCCAGACCTTGAAGGTACCGGCCGTGCCGGCGCAGATCATGATCGTGGTTGCGCTCGCCCTGGGCACGCCCTTCTTCATCATCTTCGGAATTTTGTCCGACAAGATCGGCCGCAAGCCGATCATCCTCGCCGGCTTCCTGCTTGCGATGGTGACCTACTTCCCGATCTTCAAGGGCATCACCCACTTCGCCAATCCGAAGCTCGAAGCAGCGCTGGCAGCCTCGCCAGTGACAGTAATCGCCGACCCCAGCGAGTGCTCGTTCCAGTTCAAGGCAACGGGCACTGAGAAGTTCACCACCGGCTGCGACATCGCCAAGGCCGCACTGGTGAACTTGTCGGTGAACTACCAGAACCAGGATGCGCCGAAGGGCACGGCGGCGACGGTCAAGATCGGCGAGCAGACGCTCACGTCCACCTCGCCCGATTTCGCCAAGGCTTTGCCCGCAGCGATCAAGGCTCATGGCTATCCGGCTTCCGCCGATCCGAACGACATCAACTATGTCATGACGACGGTCCTGCTCTGGATTCTCGTGATTTACGTGACGCTGGTCTACGCGCCGATCGCCGCCTGGCTGGTTGAGCTGTTCCCGAGCCGAATCCGCTACAGCGGCATGTCGCTGCCCTACCACATCGGCAACGGTTGGTTCGGCGGCTTCCTGCCGGCGACGGTGTTTGCGATCGTGGCTGCTACCGGGAACATCTATTCCGGCCTGTGGTACCCGGTCGCCATTGCCGCGATGAGTCTGGTGATCGGTTTCCTGTTCCTGCCGGAAACCAAGGACGTCGACATCAAGCAGATCTAGTTGAGATCAGCCGGAACCAAGGCTCCGGCGATCAGACACGAACGGCCGCGGATTCCGCGGCCGTTTTGCTTATGACGTCGCGCCGACGAACTGCAGTACCACCTCGCGCCGATGCGGCCGGCTGCGATGCTCGATCAGATAGATCGCCTGCCAGGTGCCGAGCGCGAGCTTGCCGTTCAGGACCGGGACCTGGAGCGAGGCTCCCGTCAGCATCGTCTTGATATGCGCGGGCATGTCGTCGGGCCCCTCGGTGTCATGCATCCATCCGGCGTTCTCCGGCGCGAGCCGGGACAGCGCCGTGGCGAGATCGGCAAGCACGGAGGGGTCGGCATTCTCCTGGATCGTCAGCGAAGCCGAGGTGTGACGGATAAACAGCGTCAGCGCGCCGTCGCGCGCGTGAGCTTCGGCGATGAACTTGGCTGCCTCGCTGGTCAGATCGGTGAAGCCGCGGCCCGGCGTCTGCACGGTGAGCAGCGACGATGTGACGGCGGTGGCCTGCACCGACGAGGGCGCCGAACGCGTTACCGATTTGCCTGATGTCATCGAAAATCCCTCCGGAAGCGCCGTAGGGTGGGCAAAGGCGCAAAGCGCCGTGCCCACGTCTTCTCTCGTCATCGTGGAAACATGGTGGGCACGGCGCAAGGCGCCTTTGCCCACCCTACAAGAGCTCAATGCTTTGGCCGCGCGAAGGGGTCCTCAAATCTTCCCCGACACGTCCTTCTGCACGCGGTTGGCCATGTCGATCAGCCGGCGCCAGGCTCTTTCCAGGAACGACATCACACGGTCGAGATCCTGGTCGCTTGGCAGCGGGATCTCGATCTTGCGCTCGCCCTCGGCCGCCTTCGGCTCCGCCTTCTTGAGCGGATCGGATTTCGGCAGCGGCTCGTCGATCTTTCCCGACACCGTCGGCCCGGCCGCGAGCTGACCCTTCAGCTTCTCGACTTCGGCCTGAAGCCGGCCGATCTCGGCATCGAGTGCGGACCGCTCGTCGGGCACCGCGTAGCAAGCCCAGCCAGCGCCGTTCTTGGTGCAGGTCGACATGGCGCCGGTGCGGGTGTCGAGCCGCAACACGCCCTCGGGGATCGGCGTCATGCTGTAGCGGCCGTTTTCACTGTCGGGAGCGGATTGCGCGGCGGCGAAGCCACCGCTGACGACCATCACCACGGCGAACGCGGCTACCGCAAACCATGATGTTGTGGATGACGTCACAGGTCTCATCTTGCGCTCCGCCACGACGTGCAGGTGGCACTTTCGTAATTCTACACCCGCCGAGGCCATCCGCCGCCCAAAACGCATCACCGATATCAACAACCGCGACGGTCCCTTTGATCCCGGCAGCGCGGCGAAATGGCGGCTGCATCCGCCGATCATGCGGAGAGCTGCTGCGGTGCGGCGTCACGCTGTGTGCAGCGCTGCTGTGTGCGCCAATATCATCAACTAAATCAGATACATAACAGAAAGCGACGCAATCGTGACTTGGCTTGACTTGATTATAGGCCATCAGTATGGTCCGCGCGGCTTTTGAGGGTGGCGGGCGTAATTTCCATTCAGCCGCGGCGTTTCGGGTCTTCGTTGCATGACACAGGGCACGGGACACGGTGAGAATGGAGATCGCGATAGATCGTCCGAGGAAGCTGCGCTTTCCGAACGGCTCGGAAGTCTTGATCAGCGGTTGTCCGAACTTCGGGACCGGCGGAACAAGACCGAGCAACCCGCAGGTGACGGTGAAGACGGAGCGGCCAGAGCCTCGGCGATGGCGCTTGGTTTCCGGTTATCCTCGGAGTTGGTCGCCGGCGTCGTTGTCGGAGCGGGGATTGGCTGGGGGTTCGACCGCTTGCTGTCGACGTCGCCTTTCGGATTTATCGTGTTCCTGCTGCTGGGCTTCGTCGCCGGCGTGGTGAATGTGGTGAGAACGGCGGGCGCGGGTCAAAACAGGCGCGGTGGTTCTTAAGCGATCCCCAGGAGAGGAATGATCGTGCCGGCTCGCCGGTACGGGCCGGCCCGGCCGGCAGACCGAGACCCGCCGGCATTGCCCGGCAGACCAAGAGATGCCGCGCTGATGAAAATCGACCCGATCCACCAGTTCAACATCGAGCCTCTCTTCACCCTGGGCCATATCGGCAATCATACGATCGCCTTCACCAATTCGTCGCTCTACATGCTGGTGGCCGTGGCGATCATCTCGATCCTGATGCTCGCCAGCGGCACGCAGCTGATTCCCGGGCGTCTGCAGTCCGTCGCAGAAATCTCCTACGAATTCGTCGCCTCGACCATCCGTTCGACGGCCGGCGCGGAAGGCATGAAGTTCTTCCCGCTGATCTTCTCGCTGTTCATGTTCATCTGCGTCTCGAATCTGGTGGGTATCATCCCCTACACCTTCACGGTGTCGAGCCACCTGATCGTCACCGCGGCGCTCGCGCTCCTGGTGTTCTTCACCGTCCTGATCTACGGCGTCTACAAGAACGGCCTGAAATTCTTCAAGATTTTCGTTCCCCACGGCGTCCCCATCTACATCCTGCCGCTGGTCATGTTCATCGAGGTCCTGTCGTTCTTCCTGCGGCCGGTCTCCCACAGTGTTCGTCTCTTCGCCAACATGCTGGCCGGCCACATCGCGCTGAAGGTGTTCGCGGGCTTCGTCGCCATGCTCGGCTTCTCGCTCGGCGCCGTCGGCTGGGTCGGCGGCGTGCTGCCGCTGGCGCTCACGGTCGCGCTGACCTCGCTCGAGATCCTGGTCGCGTTCCTCCAGGCCTACGTGTTCGCGATCCTGACCTGCATCTACCTCAACGACGCCATTCATCCGGGACACTGAGCGGTCCGGGGAATTTCCACCCACAACGCAATCTTTCTTCCAAGGAGTCTAAAATGGATCCGGCAGCAGCAAAACTTATCGGCGCGGGCATCGCGTGCATCGGCATGGGCGGTGCGGGCGTCGGCGTGGGCGTGATCTTCGGCAACTACCTCGCCGCGGCCGTTCGCAATCCGTCGGCCGCTCAGGGCCAGTTCGGCAACCTGATCTTCGGCTTCGCCGTGACCGAAGCGCTCGGCATCTTCTCGCTGCTGATCGCGCTGCTGCTGCTGTTCGTTCCGCTCTGAGGACGACGTTTTTCGCGCCGTTCCAGCCCATGGGACGGCGCGCGTGACAGCAACAGGAGAACTCCATGGCTGAGAGTCATGGCGACGCAAAAGGTCCGGCGGCGGGCGCTCACACCGAGGCTGACGGTGGTCACCACGGTGGCGGTTTTCCGCCGTTCGAGAGCAGCAGCTTTGCTTCACAGCTGGTGTCGCTCGCGATCTTCTTCGTCCTGCTTTACGTGATCGTGTCCAAGCTCGCTCTGCCGCGCATCGGCGGTGCGATCGAGGCGCGGCAGAACAAAATCGAGGGCGACCTCGCCGAAGCGCAGAAGCTGAAGGACCAGTCCGACGCGGCGCTGAAGGCCTATGAAAGCGAGCTCGCTTCGGCGCGCACGCGGGCACAGGCGATCGGCAACGAATCGCGCGACAAGGCGAATGCGCAGGCGGACGCCGAGCGCAAGGCGCTGGAAGAGCAATTGGCGGCCAAGCTCGCCGGGGCGGAGAAGACCATCGCCTCGACCCGCGCTGCCGCCATGAGCAACGTCCGCGGCATCGCGGCCGATGCGGCAGGCCAGATCGTGCAGCAGCTCACCGGCGTCGTTCCCGACGCAGCGTCAGTCAATGCCGCGGTCGATGCGTCCTTGAAGGGTTAGTCGAGATGTTCTTCGAACCTGAATTTTGGGTCGCCGTCGCCTTCGTGATCCTGATGGTCGTGTTCGGCTATCTCGGGCTCTTCAAGACGGCGATGACCGCGCTCGATCATCGCGCCGACCGCATCAAGGCCGAGCTCGACGACGCCGCACGTCTCAAGCAGGAGGCAGCCAAGGTGCTCGCCGACTACAAGGCGCGCAGTGCCGCGGCCGAGCGCGAGGCTGCCGACATCATCGCCAATGCCAAGTCCGAAGCCGAGCGCATCGCGGCCGACGCCAAGGCGAAGATGGAAGACTTCGTCGCCCGCAGAACCAAAACTGCGGAGAGCAAGATCGCGCTCGCCGAGGCCCAGGCGCTGGCCGATGTCCGCGCCGCAGCCGCCGAAGCCGCCGTGCAGGCCGCCTCGACGATCCTGTCGCAGTCGGTCAAGGGCCAGGTCGCCGACGACCTGCTCGCCAAGGGCATCAACGAGGTTCGGCAGAAGCTGAACTGAGGATTTTGCCTTCACCAATCAAAAAGCCGGCGCGATGAGCGCCGGCTTTTTTGTTTTCGACGCCACGTCAACAAGTACGGTGTCATCACCCGCGCAGGCGGGTGATCCAGTACGCCGCGGCCCTCGGTTCTAACCTTGCTGTCTCGGATTACTGGATTGCCCGCCGGAGCCTGTCATCGGGCTCGCCGAAGGCGAGACCCGGTGGCGGGCAATGACAGCTGAGGTCGTAGCCAATTACTTCCTCTTCCGCCCCTTCGGCTCGGGCGAGAGTGCCTGCGGGTCGAAGCCGACATAGAAGATGTAGGAATCGGCGACCGCGGCTGAGGGCATCGGGTAAGCCAGGTCCTCGGCGACGAAGGTGAAAGGCACGCTGCCGCCCTCCGACATCTCGACCGTGGTCCGGTAGGCCTTCGAGGCGATCACCTTCTCGCCGACGCCGCCCTGCACCACGGCAATACGCAACGGGACCTCGACCGTCGCAGGCGCGCCGGCGGGACCGGCGATGACACGGCCCTGGATTCCGATCCGGGCGGTAATATCGCTGCCGCTCCGGGCGCATTCGCGCGCCATCTTGGTAATCGTGGCCTGGAAGCGGATCTCATTGCCGACGGCCGGCTTGCCGCTGGCGCCAACCGCATAGGTGGAGGCGCCGGCGCGCACGGTGACCTGCGGGCAATCGACGTCGTCATCGGCTGGCTGGCCGGGCGCGGGCGCCGGCTTGGGCTGCGCCGGCTCGTCGGACTTGCCGCCGAACAGGCTCTTGAAGCGGTCGCTCAAGGACTGGGCCGCCACCGGCGAAACGGACGCGAGCGCAATCGACAACGTCAACGCGACCACCGTCCCCCGCCGCAACGCATTCCGCGATGACCGAAGCTCCTTCACCATCGACACCCATACTCCATGACAGCATTCCGGCCGATCGCAGGCCGGCCCGCGCCGTTATATCGCCAAAATCGGCGAACCCAAGGCAGGCAAATTACGGCAGCAAGCAAGGCGGGGCGATTAAGACTTTGGCCGCAGGAGGTGGCGGCTCAGCCGCGAAAATCCTCATGCAGCAGGCCGAACAGCAGGTGATCCTGCCAGATCCCGTTGATGCAGAGATAGCGGCGCGCCAGCCCCTCGCGGGAGAAGCCGCACTTCTCCAGCACCCGGATCGACGGCGCATTGGTGGGGATGCAGGCGGCCTCGACCCGGTGCAGGTTGAGCTCGCCGAACAGCGTCGGCAGCAGCACCCGCAGGGCCGCGGTCATGTAGCCGCGATGGGCGTAGGGCTGCCCAATCCAATAGCCAATGGTGCCGGCCTGCACGATGCCGCGCCGTACATTGGCCAACGTGATGCCGCCGACCATGGCGCCGTCGAGCTCGCGAAAGATCAGAAAGGGATAGGAACGATCCGCGGCGATGTCCTCGGAATAGCGGCGCAGACGGCGGCGGAAGCCGGACCGGGTGAGGTCGTCCGAGGGCCAGATTGGCTCCCAGGGCGTGAGGTAGTCGCGGCTGCTTTCGCGCAAGTGAGCCCATTGCAGGAAATCCGACATCTGCGGAGCGCGCAGCAGCAACCCGTTGCCGCGCGGCACGAGTGCGGCGGGTCCACTGGATGGCAGGCGAAAGAGGGCCATGGTGATGCTTCCGGGGGCGGCGCCCCTGCGCGGCTCCTAATGCAGCCGAGCCTTGGCGCGCGCCCGGGTCAATCCTTCCGCAAAAGACACCGCCGTGTCCAGCCCCCTGCCGCTGCCCAATGCGACGACCGCAGGGCGGCTGCGCGAAAGCAGCGCACGTGCGGCATCCCGGGTCGATTCGACGCTGACGGCGTCGATTCGGGCCACCAGCTCCTGCACGGTCTGCGGCCGGCCATAGGCCAGCACATGCCGGGCAAGCTGCTCGGCACGAGACGAGCAGCTCTCCAGCGCCATCAACAGGCCCGCCTTCATCTGCGCCTTGGCTCGCGCGATCTCGGCCTCGGTCAGGGTTTCCACCGAATCATTCATGATGTCGATCACGACCTCCATCATCTCCGGCGCGTCGGCGGGATCGGTGCCGGTGTAAAGGCCGAAGAAGCCGGTGTCAGTGTAGGGCGCGTGGAAGGTGTAGATGGAGTAGCAGAGGCCGCGCTTCTCGCGCACCTCCTGGAACAGCCGCGACGACATCCCGCCGCCGAGAATGTTGGTGAAGACCTGGAGCGAAAACAGCGACAGGTCGGTCTGCGGCACCCCTTCGAGCGCCAGCGTCAGATGCGCCTGCTCGAGCTCGCGGTGGACCACTTTGGCGCCGCCCTGGCCGAACTGGGCGGATTGCGGCTTCGGTCCCGGTGTCGCCTCAAAGCCCGCGAAACGCTTCTCGACCTCGGCGACGACCTGCTTGTGATCGACCGCGCCGGCGGCGGCCACCACCATGTCGGGCCCGCGATAATGCGTCGACAGATAGCCGCGGAGCATGTCGCGGTTGAAGCCGCGCAGCGTCTTGGCGGTGCCGAGCAACGAACGGCCCATCGGCTGGTCGGGATAGCAGAGCTCGTTCAGATGCTCGAACACGACGTCGTCGGGGGTGTCCTGCGCAGCCCCGATCTCCTGCACGATGACGTTCTTCTCGCGCTCCAGCTCGTCCGACTCGAAAACGGGATTGGCGAGGATGTCGGCGAGCACGTCGAGCGCGAGCGGCACGTCGGCTTTCAGCACCCGCGCGTAATAGGACGTGGTTTCGGTCGAGGTGCCGGCATTGAGGTCGCCGCCGACCGCTTCGATCTCCTCGACGATCTCGCGCGAGGAGCGCTTGGTCGTGCCCTTGAACGCCATGTGCTCCAGAAGATGCGAGATGCCGTGCTCGTTCGGCTTCTCGTCGCGCCCGCCGACGCCAGCCCAGACGCCGAGCGCCGCAGTCTCGAGATGGGGCATCTTGTCGGTGACGATGGTCAGGCCGGAGGCAAGCTTGGAAATCTCGACGCTCATCCGGCAACTCCCTGCTTTGCGGCGCGGCTGACCGACAGCACGAACCGCTCGACCTCGGCCTGATCGTTCTTCATCACCTTCATGTGCTCGGATTTGGTCATCAATCCGTCGAGCCAGGCAGGCAGTTGCGGCCGCTGGCCGCAGGCTGCCTCGACCGCATCGGGGAATTTGGCCGGATGGGCCGTGGAGAGCACGATGCTCGGGACCGTCGTGTCGGTGGTGTCGCGGTCGGCGACCGCGAGCGCCACTGCGGTATGCGGATCGACCAGCTCGCCCGCCTCGCGCCAGGCGGCGCGGATCGCAGCCGCGGTTTCGGTCTCGTCAGCGCGGCCTGCGTCGAACTCCCCGCGGATCGCGGCCAGCGTCGCATCGGGCAGCACGAAGCGTCCGGACTGTTTCAGAGAATCCATCAGGCGACGCACACCAGCCGCATCGCGCTGGCCGGCTTCGAACAGAAGCCGCTCGAAATTTGAGGAGATCTGGATGTCCATCGACGGCGACGCCGTGGCGTGCACCTCGCGCACCTCGTAGATCCCGGTCTTGAGCGTGCGGGCCAGGATGTCGTTGACGTTGGCGGCGATGCGCAGCGTGCGCACCGGCAGGCCCATGCGCTTGGCGACGTAGCCGGCAAAAATGTCACCGAAATTGCCGGTCGGCACGACGAAATCCACCGCGCGCGCCGGTGCACCGACGGCGACGGCCGAGGTGAAATAGTAGACCACCTGGGCAACGATACGCGCCCAGTTGATCGAGTTGACGCCGGACAGTGACGTCGCATCGCGGAAGCGATGGTTGTTGAACATCCCCTTCACGAGCGCCTGGCAGTCGTCGAAGGTGCCTTCGACGGCGAGCGCGTGCACATTGGCCGCACCCGTCGTCGTCATCATCCGCTGCTGGACCTCTGAGATGCGGCCATGCGGGAACAGCACGATGAGGTCGACATTCTCCAGACCCGCAAAGGCTTCGACCGCGGCGCCGCCGGTATCGCC
The DNA here is from genome assembly GCF_051853035.1 of Bradyrhizobium sp. SPXBL-04. Lineage (NCBI taxonomy): Bacteria > Pseudomonadati > Pseudomonadota > Alphaproteobacteria > Hyphomicrobiales > Nitrobacteraceae > Bradyrhizobium > Bradyrhizobium sp. SPXBL-04. Next base: position 8,172,839 of record NZ_CP182472.1, read on the forward strand.
GGAGGTCGCGACCACGATGGTGGTACGCTGGCCGCGCTTGGCGAGCACATGGTCCATCAGCCGCGAGATCAGCTGCATCGCCACGTCCTTGAAGGCGAGCGTCGGGCCGTGGAACAGCTCCAGCACGAACTGGTGCGGCGACATCTGGCGCAGCGGCACCACCGCAGGATGTCGGAAGGTGGCATAGGCCTCGTTGGCCATGCGGCCAAGCTCGGCGTCCGTGATCTCGCCGCCGGCGAAGGGACGAATCACGTCGACCGCGACCTCCCAATAGGGGCGGCCGAAGAAGCCGGCGATGGCCTGCGCCGAAAGCTGCGGCCAAATGGCCGGCACATACAGGCCGCCATCGCGGGCGAGCCCGGTGAGCATCACATCACAGAAGCCGAGTTCGGGGGCCTCGCCCCGGGTCGAGATATAACGAGTCAAACTGCCCTCCAAAGGCCGACCGAGCCTGAGCCCGCTCGTTAAGCCTTTGATTTTACGAAAATACTTGTTAACAGCCAGCGGCTTTCGGCCACCATAAAGTGTTTTGCGGCATCGGGAAACCGCTTCCGGTCGCCCTCGTTGCTGAATGAAAAAGGGCTGCGGCTTTGCCGCAGCCCTTCTCTTGGAAGGTCTGTCGTTGTGTGCAGACCGGTTTGCCTCGTCGGGTCCCCCGACCCGTTAAAACTGTTCGCCCAAGCTTTCGTCAGCTGTCGTCAAATCGTCAAGAGCCAAAACGGCAGGCGACGAACGCTGTTCCTATTTTTCCCGCCGCGCTCAGGGCATTCTGTCGCGGATACGTGCAATGACTCGCCTCATATTGCCGTTTTCTCCCGAAACCAGGCCGGCCTGAGGAACGAATGCCGTGGCGATCCATTGGGTCGGCGGAGGGTGCCGGCCATCGCCCATGCATTGCCCGGCCGATGGTGACACCGATCCGTCGACCGAACCGCTGCATCCTGGAGCAGCCGGTTCGGTCGTTGGCGGGAGATCAATTCATCCCGATTTCCACGGCGATCCGGATCAGATCGGAATGGTTCTTGGCCCCGAGCTTCTGCTTGAGTAGGGACGTGGTGTTCGCGACGGTTTTGTAGGAGATGCCGAGCGCCTCGGCCACTTCGACGATTTTGTCGCCGCGTCCGAGCAGGCGGAGAATCTCGAGCTCCCGCGGCGTCATCTGCGAGGCTGGATTGGCCTTGATCGCCGCACCGGAAAACGTCACGGCTTCCGCGAGCTGCGGCGAGATGAAATTGTCGCCTGCGACCACCTTGCGCACCGCCTTCAGCAAGATCCTGGGATCGTCGCCCTTGGAAACATAACCCTGCGCCCCAAGCTCGACCGCCCGCACCACGAAGGCCGGATCGTCGTTCATGCTGAACATGATGATCTTGGCGCCCGGATCGTCCTTGCGGATGCGTCGCATCAGCTCGAAGCCGGAGACATCAGGCAGGCTGATGTCGATCACGGTGACGTCGGGCCGCTTGCTGACATAGGCGCGATGCCCGGATTTGGCGTCGGTCGCCTCGTCGATACGGATCGAGTGGTCGGAGGCGAACAGGGTGCGACAACCGGACAGCACCACGGGATGGTCGTCGACGATCAGGACCCTGGTCGCCGGTCTGGCGGTATCTTGCATCGCGCGCTCTCTTGTTTTTCGACTCATAGACCGGCGGGAACAAATGGAAAAAGAGAATCCCACCAAAACACGTTAGAATTGACCTAATGTGGCAACGGCTCTCATTCCGGACGCAATTGTTTCTTCCGCTCGGCGCGAGCCTTCTCGCGGCACTGATCCTGGGCGGCATGCTGCTTCAGACCTTCGCAGGGGGCCAGCTCGCTGAGGAGAATGAGCCGCGCCAGCGTTCGACCCTGGCAATCGCCACCGCGCTCAACAACACCCTGCGCGCGTCGGACAATCCACGGCAGACACTCGATGCCTTTGTCCATTCATTGGGTACCTCCTCCGATATCCAATTCCGCGCCGCCGAGGAGGGTCCCGCGCCCTCCCCGAAAGGCGGCCTGCGCAACCTGCATGGCGTGCCGCAATGGTTCATCGAGCTGCTTGTCATCCCGGAGATGGACGCGGCGTCCCCGGTCATCATCGATGGCAGGCGTGTAGGAGATCTCGTCTTCCTCCCGGACCTGTCGGCCGACTTGTTCGAGAAATGGATCGGCTTTCTCGCGCTGATCTGCCTCGTCCTGGCGCTCATGGTGCTCACGGGCACCATCGCCTATGTCTTCGCGGGATCGGCGCTGCGGCCCCTGCGAAATCTCGGCGACGGGCTCACGCGGATACGGCGCGGCGACTACGCAACGCCGATTCCCGTCGCCGGCCCGCCGGAGATCCGGCAGAGCTGCGAGGAGGCCAATTCGCTGGCCGCAACGCTGGCGCAATTGAGCGCGGACAATCGCAACCTCCTGCACCGCCTGGTGTCGCTCCAGGATGACGAGCGGCGCGACCTCGCCCGCGAGATGCATGACGAACTCGGGCCGCTGTTGTTCAGCATCCGCGCCGGGACGATCGCCTTGATCGAGGCATCTTCACCTGCAGGAAATCTCGGCAATTCGGCGCAGGAGGTGCTGCAATCGGTCGAGGCGCTCCAGCAGACCAACCGCCGTATTCTCGACCGGCTGCGACCGCTCTATATCGAGGAGCTGGGCCTCGCGACCAGCGTGCAGACACTGCTGCAAAACTTTCGCAAGCAGTCACCGCATATCGGCCTGACGGCCACGATCGATCCCCATCTCAACGGGATCGACGGACCGCTCGCCCAGACCGTCTATCGCGTGATCCAGGAGGCGCTGACCAACGTGCTGCGCCATGCCAAAGCCGGCAATGCCCATGTGCAGGCGACTGCCGCCGGCGAGACGCTCGTCATCGAGATCTCCGACGACGGCGGCGGCTTTCCCGCCGGCAACGTCTTCGGCCGGGGTCTGACCGGCATGCATGAGCGCGTGCGCGCGCTCAGCGGGTCGCTGTCACTGCTGCGCGCGGATGACCGAACCTATGTACGCTGCCGTCTTCCGGTCGAGACGACGCGGGATGCGTCATCATCAGGCTAGCACGCGATCAGGCTAGCACGCGCAACCGGCATGCGCGCTCTGCCGCGCCGGCTCGCACAGCGTGCTGCGGATCTTGCCTTCGGGGCTGAAGCGAAACGAAGCATGAATGTGCAGCGCGCCGGCGACGGAATATTCGAGTTCGACGCCATGAGGCGCGGGATGGATCTCCTCCAGTCCGAAACCCACCGACGCGAAGGCGCTGAGCCGCGGCTGCCAATAGGCTTCGAGCTCGCTCCGGCCACAATATCGGTGCATGCCGTTACACATGCATTCGAGCTGGGCGTCGTCGGCATAGAGATCGAGCAGCGTCGTGAGATCGCCCTTCCGACAGGCGTCCACCCAATCGACGACAATTCCCATCTGATCAAAATCACTCACGCTGCAATCCTCTGCCGGGGACAAGCACTGGCGGCTTAGGACTACACTCGTGAATATGCGCTGAACGGTAAAGCCCGGGCGATACCGGGTTCCCTCGTGGATCTACGGACAAATTCAGCTCGGCCGCCGCCCCCTCACCCACACCGCAAAAGCGATCAACAGGGCGCCTGCGAGCGTGAACCAAGTGATGGCGTATTGCAGGTGATCGTCTTTCAAATGCACGTCGAGCGGACCGGGACGTGGAATGCCGTTCTCGGGCATCGGCTGCTCGAGATCGACATAAAACGGCGCGACCGTCCCCCAGCCGAGCGCGCTCGCGATTCCCCGATGATCGCGCACGAACCAGAGTCGCTTGTCGCGGTTCTCCGCCGGTGTCAGCCAGCCTGCTGGTTCCGGGAACCGGAGGTAGCCGGTGAGCACGACCGGCTGGCCCGTGACGAGCTTCCTCACCGCGCGATCCTCGACACTGCGATCCTGCATCGTGTTCTCGACGAAGCCGGCATCGATCACGACCATCTCGCCGCTCGGAAGCCGCGCCGGCAGGAACGCCCAGGTGCCGGGGCCGGCGGCGTCCTTGCGCACGGCCGAGCCGGATGAATAGACCATCGCATCGGGCAGCGGGGCGTAGATTGCGGTGAAGCTGACGCGGCGGAATTCGTCGCGCGCGGGATTGAGCGCAGCCCATTGCGCGGGCGCAGGCAGCGCGACCGGCGCTGCCGCAAGCCGTTCGGTGAGAGCGGCGATCAGCTCGTGCTTGGCTGTCCGGCGCTGTAATTGCCAGATGCCGAGTGCGACGAAGACAGCCGTCAGGAGCAGCGTAAACAGCGCAAAGCCGGCCACGCGAGGCTTGCGCACACTCGCGTTCATTTCGCGCGGTCGATGAGCCGGCCCGGCGCTGCCTTGTGGTGGAATTGCAGCGCGATCAGCAGCGACTTCATCGCGCGCAACGGCAACAGCGTGGTGGCGAGGATCAGTGGCAGCCAGAGCACCGCATGCAGCCAGAACGGCGGCTGATACTTGACCTCGACGACGAGCGCGCAGCCGACCACGATCGCTCCAGCCAGCATGATGATGAAGATCGCCGGCCCGTCGCCGCTATCGATGAAAGCGTAGTCGAGCCCGCAGCGGTCGCAGCGAGGCGCGAGCGTCAGGAAGCCCGCATAGAGCTTGCCCTCGCCGCAGCGCGGACATTTGCAGGCGAGCCCGCGCAGCGCGCTTTGCAGGACGGTGGTTTCGGGCTCGGATGGGCCGGTGGTGTCGTTCATGATGGCAAACTCTATCACAGTTTCCGCCGAAGCTTGCGGCGGCCGGAAAGCGAAAGGGCGGCCCAGCGGCCGCCCCTTCTGATCATCTGCCTCGCAGGCTCAGTGCGCACCGTGGGCCATGGTCTCGGCGCCGTGACCCCAGACATAGATGCAGAGGAACAGGAACAGCCAGACCACGTCGACGAAGTGCCAGTACCAGGCAGCGAACTCGAAGCCGAGATGCTGCTTCGGCGTGAAGTGGCCGGCATAGGCGCGGAACAGGCAGACCAGCAGGAAGATGGTGCCGACCAGCACGTGGAAGCCATGGAAGCCGGTCGCCATGAAGAAGGTCGCACCGTAGACGTTGCCGCCGAACGAGAACGCCGCGTGGCTGTACTCATAGGCCTGCACGCAGGTGAAGAGCGCACCCAACACGACGGTGAGGATCAGGCCGTATTTCAGGCCCTGACGATCGTTCTCGAGCAGCGCGTGGTGCGCCCAGGTCACGGTGGTGCCGGAGGTGAGCAGGATCAGCGTGTTCAGGAGCGGCAGATGCCAGGGATCGAAGGTCTCGATGCCCTTTGGCGGCCAGGTGCCGGGAACGGAGCAGGCGCCGGCCTGGGTGCCGAGGCCGCAGCCGAACACGGCATCGCGGGTGGCATGGACGGCGTCGGCGGGGAACAGCGCCGCGTTGAAATAGGCCCAGAACCAGGCCACGAAGAACATCACCTCGGAGGCGATGAACAGGATCATGCCGTAGCGATGATGGAGCTGCACGACGCGGGTGTGATCGCCCTTGTACTGGGCTTCCTTGATCACGTCGCCCCACCAGCTCGCCATGGTGTAGAGCACGCCGACGGTACCGACACCGAACACGATCGGCGCAGCCGAGAACATGTGGTGCATCCATGCGATCGCGCCGACCGCCATGATGAAGGCCGACAGCGAGCCGACGGCCGGCCAGGGAGAGGGATCGACCAGATGATAGTCGTGATGCTTGGTGTGCGCCATTGCCATTTGCGGTCTCTCTCCTCAATCCCGTGCCTATCAGGCACTTATCCCCTTGTGTCCAACCCCCGAGCCACGAGCCCAGCGATCAGAGATTTCCCTTGCGTTTGTCGCGTTCGCCGGATGCCAGCGGCTTCACCACGGGATCCTTCACCGGATAGAACGTGTAGGACAGCGTGATCGTGCTCAGCCCGTCATTCTCGTGGTCGTCGGCGATCGATGGATCGACGTAGAACACGACCGGCATCTCCCGTTTCTCGCCGGGCGCCATGGTCTGCTCGGTGAAGCAGAAGCAGTTGATCTTCTGGAAATATGACCCAACCGTCAGCGGCGCGACGTTATAGGCGGCCTGGCCCGCGGTGGTGCGCGCGGCCTGGTTGGTCACGGTGTAGTAGATGGTCGTGACCTGACCGATATTGACCTCGATCTCGCTCTGCTCGGGCTCGAACTTCCAGGGCAGGCCCGGCGCGACGTTGGAATCGAAACGCACCGAGATTTTTCGCGCGATCGGGCCGGTCGCCGGCGCGGAGGTCGCGACCTGGGTGGTGCCGTTGAAGCCGGTAGCGCGGCAGAACCAGTTGTAGAACGGCACCGCCGCGTAGGATGCCCCCACCATCAGCGCCACCACGCCGCCGCAGATCGAGGCGACCACCACATCGCGACCCAGCCCGCGGCGCTTGGCCGGCTTGGCGCTGACGTCCTGCGATATGGTCGGCTCGTGATCCATCTTCCTACATCGGCCGCACTAGAACTGCCGGTCCCTTGACCATGGTGACGGCGAAGAACAGCACCACGAGCACGCCGAGCGCCAAAGCAATGGCGATCGAGCGCTGACGACGGCTCTTCTTCTGCGCCTCGGTGAGGACGATTCCATCTGGCTCGGGTTTGTCGGCCATCCCTGCCTCATGCGCCCCATGCCATCGGAGCAAGCGCCCGGAACACGACCTCGGCCAGCAAGGTTGCGAATAGCGCGAACAGATAAAGGATGGAGAAGGCAAACAGCTTGCGGGTCGCGCGCAGCGACTGGCTGCGCTCGCGGCGCATGTAGACGTTGATGGCGAGCACCAGCATGCCGGCACCAAGGATCAGCGAGACGATGCCGTAGATGGCGTCGAAATAGCCGAGCGCCCAGGGCGCGGCGGCGACCCCGATCAGCACGATGGTGTAGAGCAGGATCTGGAGGCGCGTCGCGTCGGGACCGGCGACATTGGGCAGCATCGGAATGCCGGCGCGGGCGTAATCGTCCGAGCGGAATAGCGCCAGCGCCCAGAAATGCGGCGGCGTCCAGAAGAAGATGATGGCGAACAGCAGCAGCGGCTCGACGTCGACCGTGCCCGTCACGGCGGCCCAGGCCACCACCGGCGGCAGCGCGCCGGCGGCGCCGCCGATCACGATGTTCTGCGCGGTCCAGCGCTTCAGACACATCGTGTAGATCACGACGTAGAAGAAGATGGTGAAGGCCAGCAGCGCGCCCGCGATCCAGTTGACGAGGATGCCGAGCGTCATCACCGAGAAGAAGGCGAGCGTCATGCCGAACGCCATCGCCTCGGGACGGGTGATGCGGCCGCGCGGGATCGGCCGGTTCGCCGTGCGCGACATCTTGGCGTCGATGTCGCCTTCGAGCGCCATGTTGAGCGCGCCGGAGGCACCGGCACCGACGGCGATGCAGAGCAGCGAGGTGATCGCCAGCACGGGGTGGAAATGCCCGGGCGCCATCGCCATCCCGACCAGCGCGGTGAAGATCACCAGCGACATCACCCGCGGCTTGAGCAGCGCGATGTAATCGCCGACCTCCGCTTCGGAGATGCGGGGATTGATGTCGATGGCGTTGTGGTCGAGGACGGACACTTAATTCAACTCGCTTCGTGAAGAGCCGCGGCGCCCGTCACGGGCGCCGCGGACGATGACTTACTGCACGCGGGGCAGCACTTCGAACTGGTGGAACGGCGGCGGCGAGGACAGCGTCCACTCCAGCGTGGTTGCGCCCGCACCCCACGGATTGTCGCCAGCCGGCACCTTGCGGGCGAAAGCGTCGATCACGCAGTAGAGGAAGATCAAGACGCCGAAGCCGGAGATGTAGGAGCCGACCGAGGAGACCAGGTTCCAGCCCGCAAACGCATCGGGATAGTCGACGTAGCGGCGCGGCATGCCCGACAGGCCGAGGAAGTGCTGCGGGAAGAACACCAGGTTGACGCCGATGAAGGTGACCCAGAAGTGCAGCTTGGCGAGCCACTCATTGTACATGTAGCCCGACATTTTCGGGAACCAGTAGTACCAGCCGGCGAAGATCGCGAACACGGCGCCGAGCGACAGCACGTAGTGGAAGTGCGCGACGACGTAGTAGGTCTCCTGGAGCACGCGATCGACGCCCGCGTTCGCCAGCACGACGCCGGTGACGCCGCCGACCGTGAACAGGAAGATGAAGCCCACGGCCCAGATCATCGGCGCGCGGAATTCGATCGAGCCGCCCCACATCGTGGCGATCCAGGAGAAGATCTTCACGCCGGTCGGGACTGCGATGACCATCGTGGCGGCGACGAAATAGGCCTGCGTCGCCGAGGACATTCCGACCGTGTACATGTGGTGCGCCCACACCACGAAGCCGATGCCGCCGATCGCAACCATGGCGTAGGCCATGCCGAGATAGCCGAACACGGGCTTGCGCGAGAAGGTCGAGACGATTTGGCTGATCATGCCGAAGCCGGGCAGGATCAGGATGTACACCTCGGGGTGACCGAAGAACCAGAACAGGTGCTGGAACAGCACGGGATCGCCGCCGCCGTCGGGCGCGAAGAACGTCGTGTGGAAATTGCGGTCGGTGAGCAGCATGGTGATCGCACCGGCAAGCACCGGCAGCGACAACAGCAGCAGGAACACCGTCACCAGGATCGACCAGACGAACAGCGGCATTTTGTGCAGGGTCATGCCCGGCGCGCGCATGTTGAAGATCGTGGTGATGAAGTTGATGGCGCCGAGGATCGACGAGGCACCGGCAAGGTGCAGCGACAGGATCGCGAAGTCGACGGCCGGGCCCGGATGGCCCGAGGTCGACAGCGGCGCGTAGATGGTCCAGCCCGCGCCGACGCCGTTGGCGCCCGGCTCGCCCTCGACGAAGGTCGAGCACAGGAGCAGCGCGAAGGAGGCCGGTAGCAGCCAGAACGAGATGTTGTTCATGCGCGGGAACGCCATGTCCGGCGCGCCGATCATCAGCGGCACGAACCAGTTGCCGAAACCGCCGATCATCGCGGGCATGACCATGAAAAAGATCATGATCAGGCCGTGGCTGGTCACGAAGACGTTGTAGGTGTGCGTCTCGTGGAAGATCTGCACGCCCGGATACATCAACTCGGCGCGGATCGCGATCGACATCGCCGCACCAATGATGCCGGCGATGACCGCGAAGATCAGGTACATCGTGCCGATGTCCTTGTGGTTGGTCGAATAGACGTAGCGCCGCCATCCGGTCGGATGGGCGTGCTCGTCATGATGCGCGTGATCGCCGTGTGCCGCTGCGCTCGTTGCCATTTTCAAATCCTGCCTTGCGTCCCATTCGGACCTTATGCGGTCCCGCCCTTCATGTCGCTTTCAGTCCCTCGAGCCTGCGCCCGGCGCTTACTGCGTCGGGCCGGCCGCGGAGGCGTAGGTGCTGGTGCCGCCGCTCGCAAATTTCTTCTTCGCGGTCTCGACCCAGGAGGCGAACTCCTGGTCGTCGACCACGCGGATCGCGATCGGCATGAAGGCATGATCCTTGCCGCACAGTTCCGAGCACTGGCCGTAATACATGCCGGTCTTGGTGGCCTTGAACCAGGTCTCGTTCAGCCGGCCCGGAATGGCGTCGATCTTGACGCCGAAAGCCGGCAGCGCGAAGGCGTGGATGACGTCCGCGCCCGTGGTCTGGACCCGAATCACCTTGTTGACCGGCACCACCATCTCGTTGTCGACGCCGAGCAGGCGCGGCTGCTTGTCCTGGGCCATCAGCGAGTCGAACTCGAACTTGCCGTTATCAGGATAGGCATAGGACCAGTACCATTGCTTGCCCGTCGCCTTGACGGTCAGATCCGCCTTCGGCACGTCGAGCTCGAGGAACAGGAGGCGGAACGACGGCACCGCGATGCCGACCAGGATCAGCACCGGAACCAGGGTCCACACCACCTCGATCAGCGTGTTGTGGGTGGTCCGCGACGGCACCGGATTGGCCCTCGCATTGAACTTGATGACCACGACCACGAGCAGCGCCAGGACAAACAGCGTGATCAGGGTGATCAGCACGAACAGGAAGTTGTGGAACCAGACGATGTTGTCCATCACCGGCGAGCCGGATTGCTGGAGCGTCCACTCCCACGGAGCCGGTTGCCCGAGCTCGGCGAATGCCACACCGCCCGTCGCCAGCGTCAGACCCGCCACGGCCAATCCCAGCAACTGCCGGCCCATCCGGCCCATCGACATCCTCATGCCGTTCGCGCTCCCCTTACGAAATCACCCCACGTGCATTCCCCTGTTTCCGGGAAACGCTTATTCGATCCGCCCGTCTGACAAACCGCCGCGCAAGAATACCTCTAAGAGGAATTGGGGCCAGATCGCTAGAACGCCGTAATCAAGCCTCTCAAACCATAATTCTTGATCTATCGCAATGCAGTCTTGGGCCTCATCTGCCAGGCATCACACGCAAGATATTTCCTAGTAACATCAGACAAAAATACCGTTTCCCGGTACGCTGCGACTTGACAGCGGAATTGCCCGCGGTAGGCACTGGCAAACAGCCGCGCAGGATCCTGATTCGTGCGGGCGATGGTGGTGCGCGGCGGCGCGGAATTTGCTTGGGAATTGCCTTCAAGACGCCGTCATTCCCGTATCAGTCCGCCAGGTGCGAGCGACCCAGGCGAGCAGAGGGACCGACCCGATGGGGCTTTCGAGATGCATGGCAAGGCAGGCTGGCGGCCTCACGATGGTGGCCGCCCTGCTGGCGGTCGCCTTCCTGGCGCTGCCCGGCCTTGCCCATGCGCAGGGCGCGGTGCGCTCCGTCCATGGCGACTGGCAGATCCGCTGCGACACTCCGCCCGGCGCCCAGACCGAGCAATGCGCCCTGATCCAGAGCGTGGTGGCGGAGGACCGCTCCAATGCCGGCCTGACCGTGATCGTGCTCAAGACCGCCGACCAGAAGAGCCGCCTGATGCGGGTGGTCGCCCCGCTCGGCGTGCTCTTGCCCTCCGGCCTCGGCCTCAAGCTCGACAACCAGGACGTCGGCCGCGCCGGATTCGTCAGATGCCTGCCTAACGGCTGCGTCGCGGAAGTGGTGATGGACGACAAGTTGCTGGGCCAGCTCCGCAGCGCCAAGACTGCGACCTTCATCATCTTCGAGACCCCTGAAGAAGGCATCGGCTTCCCGCTCAGCCTGAACGGGCTCGGCGAGGGCTACGACAAGCTGCCGTAGGACGGCTCGACGACCGGGCGATTCTATTGTTTCCGTAATGTGAGGCTTGGCGCCCTCGCGGAACCGGTCCGAAACCATTATCTTGCCCCACATCCCCCGATAATGGACGGACGTATGACCAACCCTGCCACAACCTCCCTGCTCGACCGTGCCAATCTCGACCGCGACCAGGTTCGCAACGAGGTCGCGCGCGGGCTTGCCGGCGCCGACGATGGCGAACTGTTCCTGGAGTACAGCCAGACCGAAGCGCTGATGTTCGACAATGGGCGGCTGAAGCAGGCGACCTATGACACCTCACAGGGCTTTGGCCTGCGCGCCGTCAAGGACGATGCGGTCGGCTATGCGCATTCCTCCGACGTCTCGCTGCCGGCGCTGATTCGCGCCGCCGATGCAGTCGCAGCCGTGCGCGGTGGCTATTCCGGCAGTTTTGCCGCCCCGCCAGCGCATACCAACGTGCGGCTTTACAGTGACGACAATCCGCTCGATGCCCCCGGCTTCGAGGCCAAAGTAAAACTGCTCGCCGAGATCGACGCCTATCTGCGCGACAAGGATCCGCGGGTGCGGCAGGTCAGCGTCAGTCTGGGCGCGACCTGGCAGGTCGTCGAGATCCTGCGGCCCGACGGCGAGAGCTATCGCGACATCCGCCCGCTCGTGCGCGTCAACATCTCTGTCGTCGCCGGCCAGGGCGACCGCCAGGAGAGCGGCAGCAAGGGCTATGGCGGTCGCGCCGGCTATGGCGAATTCATCGAGAGCAGGTCCTGGCGCGAAGCCGCCGACGGCGCGCTGCGCGAGGCGCTGGTCAATCTGGAATCGATTCCGGCTCCAGCCGGCGAGATGGACGTCGTGCTGGGCGCCGGCTGGCCCGGCGTGATGCTGCATGAAGCGGTCGGCCACGGCCTCGAGGGCGACTTCAACCGCAAGAAGACCTCGGCCTTCGCCGGCCTGATGGGCCAGCAGGTCGCGGCCAAGGGCGTCACCGTGGTTGACGACGGCACCATCGCCTCGCGCCGCGGCTCGCTCTCGATCGACGACGAGGGCACGCCGACCAATCGCACCGTGCTGATCGAGGACGGCATCCTGGTCGGCTACATGCAGGACCGTCAGAACGCGCGGCTGATGAACATGAAGCCGACCGGCAACGGCCGCCGCCAGGGCTACGCCCATGTGCCGATGCCGCGCATGACCAACACCTACATGCTCGCAGGCGACCGCGATCCCGCCGAGATCCTCGCCTCCGTGAAGAACGGGGTGTTCGCCGCGAATTTCGGCGGCGGCCAGGTCGACATCACCTCGGGCAAATACGTGTTCCAGTGCACCGAGGCCTACAAGATCGAAAACGGCAAGCTGGGGGCGCCCCTGAAGGGCGCCATGCTGATCGGCAACGGGCCGACCGATCTGCACCGCATCCGCATGGTCGGCAACGACCTCGCGCTCGACACCGGCATCGGCACCTGCGGCAAGAACGGCCAGGGCGTGCCTGTCGGCGTCGGCCAGCCATCGCTGTTGATGGAGCGCATTACAGTAGGTGGAACGGGCGCATGAGCGTGGAAGAAAAGGTGACTGTCACCACCAAACGGAAGAGCAGCGGCTGGGGCGGGCAGCTGATGCAGCTCGCCGGCATCGTCGCCGCCGTGTTCATTGCCAAGGGCGCGCTGGCCGAACCTTTCTACGTGCCGTCGGGCTCGATGGAGCCGACGCTCTTGATCGGCGATGCGCTGCTCGCCTCGAAATTCCCCTATGGCTACGGCACTTCGTCGCTGCCGATCCAGATCAACCTGCCGGAGACCGGCCGCGTCTTCGCGGAGACGCCGAAACGCGGCGACGTCGTCGTGTTCCGCTGGCCCGGTGATCGCTCGCAGGCCTGGGTCAAACGCGTCGTCGGCTTGCCCGGCGATCGCATCCAGATGCGGCAGGGCCAGCTCTTCATCAACGACCGCCCCGCTGAGCTGAAGCCCGATGGCGTTGGCGCTGCCGAGGACGACAATGGCGGCCGCGAGCCCGCCTACCGCTATATCGAGACGCTGCCGAACGGCGTGTCGCACCTGATCTTCAAGATGCGCGACAACGGCCCGCTGGACAACACGCCGGAAGTGACGGTGCCAGCAGGCCATCTGTTCGTGCTCGGCGACAACCGCGACAACTCCGCCGACAGCCGCGTGCCGCTGCGCTCTGGTGGCGTGGGCCTGTTGCCGATCGACAATCTGGTCGGCCGCGCGGACGCCGTGCTCGGCTCCTGGGATCTCGGCATCCGCGGCCAGCCGGTGTGGACCTGGCTCTCCGGCTTCAGGCTCGCGCGGTTCTTCACCGCCGTGCATTGAGACTCCTCACCTCACGATGAACCGTGACGAATTCCTCGCACTTGCGCTGAGAAATCCCGTCAACGTCGCGATCATCGATGAACTGCATCGCCTCGCGCTGCCGGATGCATGGCTGGTCTCTGGATGCCTGGTGCAGACAGTGTGGAACGTGCTCACCGGCCGCGCGGTCGATCACGGGATCGCCGATTACGACGTGTTCTATTTCGACTCCGACACCTCATGGGAGGCGGAAGACGCGGTGATCCGGGATGTATCTGCGCGGCTCGGTCATCTCGGCGTCAAGGTCGAGACCCGCAACCAGGCGCGCGTGCATCTTTGGTATCCCGGCAAGCACGGCCTGCCCTATCCGCCCCTGACGCGCGCGTCCGATGGCATCGACCGCTTTCTCACGCAGAACACGCAAGTCGGCGTGAGACGCACAGATGATGGCCATGAGGTCTACGCACCGCACGGCTTCGATGATGTGGCGGCGTTGATTACGCGTCCCAATCCGGGCGCGAATTTCTCTGCGACGAACTATGCGGCGAAGGCTGCGCGATGGAAGGCGCTGTGGCCGGAGCTTACGGTGATCGCTGCGGAGTGAGGTGCCGGTAGGGTGGGCAAAGCGAAGCGTGCTACGGGATCCTGCTTATCTCACCACGCCCGATGTGAACCCCGCCTTTCGCCGCGGCGGCTTGATTTCCTTTTTCAGGAAGCAGCGCGCCTCGCGCCCGGTGTAGCCGGGACGGGCATAGGTGAAGGCGCGGCATTTGTTGTCGGCGGTGCAGGCCGCCTTGCAGGCCTCCTCGCCTTCGCCGACCTTGAGCTCGAAATTGCGCAGGTCTCCGCCCGGACGATCGATCGAGGTTTCCACGCCCTCGATGCGCGGCTCGATCACGCCGGCGCCGCGGACGCCGGAGATGCAGCAATTGCCCGGCACGCGCGCCGGCACCGTATTCTTGAGCCAGCACACCGCCGAGCCGCCTTCGACGTCGGGATAGTTGAAGCTCCAGGAGCGGCAGCGGCGGTCACGCTCGCAGAGCAGCGCACAATCCTCAGGATCACCGGAGGTGACCGGCGTGTTGAAATAGTCGCCGCCCGGGCGGTCGAACGCCGTCTGCGCGGGCGCCGGCACGCTCGCAAACACGAGCGAAAGCAGCGCGGCGCATGCCACGACGCTTGCGATGACGCCCCCGGACAGGCGACCCTTCCCCATCGGAACAGCTTTCGAGTTATTGACGACGCTCAGGTTTTTTCAGCCGATCATTTGATCGCCGCAAACCTGTACGTGCGATGAACGCTCAGTTCCCGATCGTTAGCCTATTGGTCTAGAAAGCGTATTCCGCGTAGGCCGGTTCCACCGAACCCTTCCAGGGACCATTAAACTTGTCCAGCATCTCCTCGGCCGGCGTGCGGCCGGAATCGATGATACGATCGAGCGGCTCCAGATGCCGGGTCTCGTCGCGGCCGAGCTGATCGATCCGGCCGCGCCGGCGCAGGCCGGCATGTGCCAGGACGAGGCACTCCTTGGCGATCTCGAAGAGATAGCGATCCCTGATCCGCGACTTGAAGCCGAAGCGCGGCACATCGTCGCGCAAGGCCTGACGTTCAGGCGCGCTCCAGTGCTTCACGATTTCCCAGGCAGCGTCGAGCGAGACGTCGTCGTAGAGCAGCCCGACCCAGAACGCCGGTAGCGCCGGCAACCGGCCCCACGGGCCACCGTCGGAGCCGCGCATCTCGAGATAGCGCTTGAGCCGCACCTCGGGAAAGATCGTCGAGAGATGGTTGGCCCAGTCCGACAGCGTCGGTCGCTCGCCGGGCAGATTGTTGTTGCGGCCGTCGAAGAAGGCGCGGAACGAGGAGCCCGACACGTCGATGTAGTCCTCGCCGCGCTTGACGAAATACATGGGCACGTCGAGCGCGTAGTCCACATAGCGCTCGAAGCCCATGCCGTCTTCGAACGCCCAGGGCATCATGCCCGAACGCGCATTGTCGGTGTCGCGCCAGATCTCGGAGCGGAAGGAGAGGAAGCCGTTCGGCTTGCCCTCGGTGAACGGCGAGTTGGCGAACAACGCCGTCGCGACCGGCTGGAGCGCGAGCGAGACCCGCAGCTTCTTGACCATGTCGGCTTCCGAGGAGAAGTCGAGATTGGTCTGCACCGTGCAGGTCCGGTACATCATGTCGAGCCCGTATTGGCCGACCTTCGGCATGTAATTGGTCATGATCTTGTAGCGGCCCTTGGGCATCACCGGGATGTCCGCGCGCGACCAGGACGGCGTCATGCCGAGCCCGAGGAAGCCGATGCCGAGCGGCGTTGCGATCTCGCGCACTTGCGCCAGATGCGCCATCAGCTCGCTCTGGGTCTGGTGCACGTTCTCGACCGGCGCGCCGGAGAGCTCGAACTGTCCGCCGGGCTCGAGCGAAATGGCACCGCCGCCGGTGACGTCGTAGAGGCCGATGATGTTGCCTCTCTCCATGATCGGCTCCCAGCCGAGCAGGAGCTTCATGCCCTCGAGCAGCGCGCCGATGCCGCGCGCGCCTTCGTAAGGCACGGGGCGATGGCCTTCGAGCGTGAACGGCGTCTTCTCGTGCTCGGTCCCCAGGCGGAATTCGGAGGGATCCTTGCAGCCGGCCTCGAACCACGCGACGAGCTCGTCGCGCGATTGTAGTGGCGTCATATCGATCTGGTCTCGCGCCATATCAAACTCTAATCAAGAAGCGCTTCGACCGAACGCGCGGGTGACGGGGAGGGTCCGCGAACCCGCCGGGCGCGCGGACGTGCTGGTTTGCCGCGCGATCATCGCGACGGTGTGCTTTCGTTGACGTTGGCGACGGGCGGCAATTTCATCTCGCCGCACGAACAGCCTAGGCGATCAAGCAGACCACTGAGCTTGACGGCGTCGGCATCTGATAGTTTCGAACCGACATATTTCTCGATTGCGGCCGAATAAGCGCCCCACATCCGCTTCTGCAACTCGCGGCCGGCTTCCGTGATCTCGACGAACTGGCCGCGCTTGTCGATCTTGCATTCGCGCCGCGAGGCGAGACCTTCGTCGACCAGGCGGTCGATCAGCCGCGAGGTCGAGTATTGCGGGATCAGCATCTGGCGTTCGAGCTCCACCGGCCGCAGCTCGCCAGAGGGGGCGCGGGACAATTCGAGCAGCGCGTCATACCAGGCGAGCGGCGGGAACCCCGCTTTCTTCAGGTCCTGCTCGACACAGTCGAGCACGCGGCTCTGCACCCGCATCAGGCGGATCCAGGCCGAAGTTGCCTCGGTCGATGGTTTGCGTTTCATGGTCGCGCTCAAGCTCGTCGCCCGCTCTTTACCCCATTCGATGCAGCTGCATCAATCTTGACTATTTCATGCAAGCGCATGTAGTCGTTCTTTCGCCCTCACCAAGCGTCACGAGAAAGAAATTCCATGAAACTGTACTATTCGCCCGGCGCCTGCTCCCTGTCCCCCCACATCGCGCTCCTGGAAGCCGGCCTGCCCTATGAGCTGGTCAAGGTCGATATCCGAGCCAAGAAGCTCGAAAATGGCGAGGATTATCTGAAGCTGAACCCCAAGGGCCAGGTTCCTGCGCTGGGCCTCGATAGCGGTGAGATCGTGACCGAAGGCCCCGTGATTGTCCAGATGATCGCCGATCAGGCATCAAGCAAAGCGCTGGCCCCCGCCCGCGACAGTTCCGAGCGCTACAAGCTGCTCGAATGGCTCAACTTCCTCACCTCGGAGGTGCACAAGAGCTTTGGCCCGCTGTTCGCCCCGGCGCTCAACGACGAGGCCAAGGCCTTCTTCAAGGATCGCGTCATGGGCAAGCTGAAATATATCGACAGCCAGCTCGCCGGCCGCGACTACCTCATGGGCAAGCAGTTCACGGTCGCCGACGGCTATCTCTTCACGATGCTGACCTGGGGCGACCGGATGAAGTTCGACCTCTCGGCGATGCCCAACCTGACCGCCTACAAGGCCCGCGTCGCGGCGCGGCCGCAGGTGCAGGAAGCGCTGAAGAAGGAAGGATTGGTCCAGGCAGCGTAAGGCCAGACCACAACAGGCGAGATGATAAAGAGCCGGATCGATGATCCGGCTCTTTTGCTTGAACCGCTCAGGGAAACCCGGAGGTTCGAGATGTCTTGATATCAATTTTACGAGCATTGTCGGAGTTAACAATAACTCCGCCTTGCGTGCTCGGCGGAGGTCACCATCCTTGTGAGAGCAATCCGGTTGGCTCTACTTCAGCTAGGGCCCGCGATGCGGGCCCCCGAACTGGGAAGCTCTCGTGACAACCGTACTCCTCCTCTTGCTCGCGAGTGCAATCACTGGATTAGCGACGGGGTTATTCTTCCGAGTCTGGGCTTTGTCGCTGGTCTCGCCGGCGACCGCGATCCTTGCCGCAACCGTCCTTCAGACCTCAGGCTTCGGATTTTGGACCGGGATTCCGATCGTCGTCGGCTGTCTTGTTGCCGGCCAGCTTGCCTATATGGCGGCGACGTTCCACCTGCACAGAGGGAAGCTCTCAATGCAGGACGAGATCGACGGCGAACCAGGCGAGCATAGCCATCGCCATATCGAAGAAGAGAACGAGTAGGGCCAGGCCGGCCCACGAGGGAATTTTTCTACGCCGCCGGAGGAGCCCGCGGCGCGGCCACAGCCGACCCACCAGAAATAGCGGGGCGTGTCTTATCGCAACGCCGGCTGCGCTGTCTTGGGACACCGTCGGGATCATTGCGGGACACCTTCAATGCTAATGGTCATCCGGTGATTCATTAGCAAGAGCGGTGCCAGTGCGGAGCGAGCGTGGCTGGGATTTGAAGCGGCGCCGGTGACCCGATATCGGGCCGCGCATTCTCGCCGTTCGATCACGAAAACAAAAAAAGGCCGGATCGATGATCCGGCCTTTTGTTTCTGCGCAGTCCGCGTAGCCCGGATGGAGCGAAGCGTAATCCGGGTAAATCCAGCATCCGAGGAGATGCTGTCCCGGATTTCGCTTTCGCTCCATCCGGGCTACTGGCTCTCTTAGGCCGCCGCCT
The DNA here is from genome assembly GCF_051853035.1 of Bradyrhizobium sp. SPXBL-04. NCBI lineage: Bacteria > Pseudomonadati > Pseudomonadota > Alphaproteobacteria > Hyphomicrobiales > Nitrobacteraceae > Bradyrhizobium > Bradyrhizobium sp. SPXBL-04. The sequence continues at coordinate 8,191,270 of NZ_CP182472.1, forward strand.
TCTTCGGCGCGAACCGGCCATAGAAGGTCTCGCCCTTCGCCGCCATCTCTTCCAGCAACTTCGGCGGGGTGAAGCGCGAGCCGTATTTGGCCTCTAACTTGTGGCAGAGCTCGACGAACTTCTTCGTGCCCATGAAGTCGATGTAGGACAGCGTACCGCCGGTGAACGGCGCGAAGCCGAAGCCGAGGATCGAGCCGACATCGGCCTCGCGCGGATCGGTGATGACGTGGTCCTCGACCGTGCGCGCGGCCTCCACCGCTTGTACCACCAGGAAGCGCTGCTTCAGCTCCTCGACATCGAGCGTATCAGGGTCGAGCTGCTTCGGCTGCAACGCGGACAGGCCTGGCCACAGGCTCTTCTGACCCTTGCCCTTCTCGGGATAGTCGTAGAAGCCCTTGCTGTTCTTGCGGCCAAGCCGGCCCTGCTTCTCGACCATCTCGACCATCAGCTTCTTCTGGTCGGGGTTAATGGCGTTGGGGCCGAGATCGGCTTCCGTCGCCTTCATGATCTTGAGGCCGAGGTCGAGCGCGACTTCGTCCGACAGCGAGAGCGGGCCGACCGGCATGCCGGCCATCTTGGCGCAGTTCTCGATCATCGCCGGCGGCACGCCTTCGAGGAACATCTCGTTGCCTTCGGCGACGTAGCGGCCGACGCAGCGGTTGGCGAAGAAGCCGCGGCTGTCGTTGACGACGATCGGCGTCTTGCCGATCTGCCGGACGTAATCGAGCGCGGTCGCGAGCGCGACGTCGCCGGTGTTCTTGCCGAGGATGATCTCGACCAGCATCATCTTCTCGACCGGCGAGAAGAAGTGGATGCCGACGAACTTGCCCTGGTCCTTGAAGCTCTCGGCCAGCGAGGTGATCGGCAGCGTCGAGGTGTTGGACGCGAAGATCACGTCGGGCTTCAGGTATTCCTGCGCCTTGGCGAAGGTCTCCGCCTTGACCTTGCGGTCCTCGAACACGGCCTCGATGACGAGGTCGACGTCCCTCAGCGCGGCATAGTCCGCCGTCGCCGTGATGCGCGCGAGCAGCGCTTCGGCATCGCCAGGCTTGGCGCGGCCTTTCTTGATCTGCTCCTCGATCACCTTCTGCGCATGCGCCTTGCCCTTGTCGGCGCTCTCCTGGTCGCGATCGATCAGGACGACGTCGAGGCCGGCGCGGGCCGAGACGTAGCCGACGCTCGCGCCCATGAAGCCGGCGCCGATCACGGCGATCTTCTTCACCTTGGTGGGCGGCACGTTCTTCGGACGGCGAGCGCCCTTGTTCAATTCCTGCATCGAGAGGAACAGGCTGCGGATCATTGCAGCCGCTTCCTTCGAGCGCAGCACCGAGGTGAAATAGCGCGACTCGACGCGAAGCGCGGCGTCGATCGGCAGCTGCAGACCTTCATAGACGCAGCTCATGATCGCGCGCGCGGCCGGATAATTGTCGTAGGTCTCGCGGCGATAGATCGCGTTGCCGGCGGGGAACATCATCATGCCGGCCTTGGAGAACACCGGGCCGCCGGGGAGCTTGAAACCCTTCTCGTCCCAGGGCGCGACCGCTTTGCCACCGCTCTTGATCCAGTCCTTGGCCGCCTTGATGAGATCGGCGGCAGGAACGATGGCGTGGATCAGGTTCAGCGCCTTCGCTTTCTCCACCGTGACAGGATCGCCCTTGAGCAGGATCGTCATCGCGTCCTGCGGCGGCACCAGGCGCGGCACGCGTTGCGTGCCGCCCGCGCCGGGAAACAGGCCGACCTTGACCTCGGGCAGGCCGAGGCGGGTCTTGGGATTCTCCGCGGCCACGCGATAGTGGCAGCATAGCGTGATCTCGAAACCGCCGCCGAGCGCGAGGCCGTTGATCGCGGCCGCCCACGGCTTGCCGGAGGTCTCGATCGAGCGCAGCACCTGCGAGAAGCGGCGGCTCTGGTCGAACAGCATCTGGTTCGCCGCGGTCTCGCCCTGCTCCTTCAAGAGCTTCGCATAGGCCTGGTTCATGCCTTCGAGCATCGACAGGTCGGCGCCGGCGCAGAATGCTTCTTTCGCCGAGGTGATGACGACGCCCTTCACCGCGGCGTCTGCCGTGGTCGCCTTGACGATGGCGTCGAGCTCGTTGGTCGAAGTCTCGTCGAGCACGTTCATCGAACGGCCCGGGATGTCCCAGGTGACGAGCGCGATGCCGTCGGAATCGGTCTCAACCCTGAAGTTCTTGTACGACATGTTGGTTGCTCCTCGGTGCCGCAGCCGATGCCAGGCGCGGCGGTTGACTTAAGGTCTCCTAGGGTGGGTAAAGGCGACTTTGCGCCGTGCCCACCCTCGTTTGCGGAGACAGCGGTGGTGGGCACGCTTCGCTTTGCCCACCCTACGGCAGCTCATTACACGCGCTCGATGATGGTCGCGGTGCCCATGCCGCCGCCGATGCACAGCGTCACCAGCGCGGTGGACTTGTTGGTGCGCTCGAGCTCGTCGAGCACGGTGCCGAGGATCATCGCGCCGGTCGCCCCGAGCGGATGGCCGAGCGCGATCGCACCGCCATTGACGTTGATCTTGGCGTTGTCGATGTCGAAGGCCTGGATGTAGCGCAGCACGACGGAGGCGAAGGCCTCGTTGAGCTCGAACAGGTCGATGTCGAACTTCTTCATGCCGGAGCGCGCGAACAGCTTCTCGGTGACGTCGACCGGACCGGTCAGCATCATCGCCGGCTCCGAGCCGATGTTGGCGAAGGCGCGAATCTTCGCACGCGGCTTCATGCCGTATTTCGCACCCGCCTCCTTGCTGCCGAGCAGCACGGCGCCGGCGCCGTCGACGATGCCCGAGGAGTTGCCGGCGTGGTGCACGTAGTTGACGCGCTCGATCTCCGGGTGCGACTGCAGCGCGACGCCATCGAAGCCGCCCATCTGCGCCATCATCGTGAACGACGGCTGCAGCTGCGCCAGCGACTGCATCGTCGTCGAGGGACGCATGTGCTCGTCCTTGGCGAGGATGGTGAGGCCGTTGATGTCCTTGACTGGCACCACGGACTTGTTGAAGCGGCCCTCGTCCCAGGCCTGAGCCGCGCGCTGCTGGCTCTGCAGCGCGTAGGCATCGACGTCGTCACGCGAGAAACCGTATTTGGTGGCGATCAGATCAGCGGAAACGCCCTGCGGCATGAAATAGGCCGGCACCGCCATCGAGGGATCCATCGGCCAGGCGCCGCCGGAGGCGCCAATACCGACGCGGCTCATCGATTCGGCGCCGCCGCCGATCACCAGCTCATGCTGGCCGCTCATCACCTGCGCGGCGGCAAAGTTCACGGCGTCGAGACCTGAGGCACAGAAGCGGCTGATCTGCACGCCGGGCACGGCGTCGCCGAGACCAGCCTTGAGCGCAGCGAAGCGCGCGATGTCGGAGCCCGCTTCGCCGACGGGATCGACCACGCCGAGCACGACGTCATCGACGGAATCCTCGGGCAGGTTGTTGCGATCCTTCAGCGCCTTCAGCGGCACGGCGGCGAGCGCAAGCGCCGTCACTTCGTGCAGCGCACCGTCCGCCTTGCCGCGGCCGCGCGGGGTGCGAACGTGGTCGTAGATGAATGCCTCAGGCATGACGCCCTCCTGGTGTGATGTTCAGATCGATTGGGAGCGGGCAGCGGAAGCAGGCTCAGAACGCTTCCGCCGGCAATTCCATGATGGTGGCGCAGCCGGCCTGGATGCGCGCGAGATTGGCGGCGGTCTCCGGCAGCATCCGCTCCATGAAGAAGCGGCCGGTGACGAGCTTGGTCGAGAGATAGGGCGTCGCCCCGCCCTCGGCAATCTTCGCCTGCGTCACCTTCGCCATCTTCGCCCACATGTAGCCGAGCGCGACGAAGCCGAAGAGATGCAGGTAATCGGTTGCGGCAGCGCCCGCATTGTCCGGCTTCGCCATCGCGTTCTGCATCAGCCAGGTGGTGGCCTGCTGGAGATGGCCGAGCGAGGTCGAGAGCGGGGTGATGAAGGGTTTGAGCGCCTCGTCGCCGCCGTTCTCCTTGGCGAAGGCCATGACCTCGCCGAAGAAGGCCATGATGGCGCGGCCGCCGTCGCGTGGTAGCTTGCGGCCGACGAGGTCGAGCGCCTGGATGCCGTTGGCGCCTTCATAGATCATCGCAATGCGCGCATCGCGCACGAACTGCTCCATGCCCTGCTCGGCGATGTAGCCGTGGCCGCCATACATCTGCTGCGCCTGCACCGCATTGGCAAAGCCGTAATCGGTGAGGAAGCCCTTCAGCACCGGGGTCATCAGGCCCATGTGGTCGTCGGCAGCCTGGCGGTCCTTGGGATCCTCCGAGCGATGGGCGACGTCGCTCTTCAGCGCGGTCCAGATCACGAAGGCGCGCGCGGCCTCGTTGAAGGCGCGGATCGAGAGCAGCGTGCGGCGCACGTCGGGATGCACGATGATCGGGTCAGCCGGCTTGTCCGGCGCCTTGGCGCCGGTGAGGGAACGGCCCTGGATGCGCTCGCGGGCATAGGCGACCGCGTTCTGATAGGCGACCTCGGACTGCGCGAGGCCCTGCACGGCGACGCCGAGGCGAGCCTCGTTCATCATCACGAACATGCCCTGCATGCCCTTGTTCTCTTCGCCGATCAGCCAGCCGGTGGCGTTGTCGTAGTTCATCACGCAGGTGGAATTGCCGTGGATGCCCATCTTGTGCTCGATCGAGCCGCAGACCACGCCGTTGCGCTGCCCGACCGAACCATCGGCATTGACCAGGAATTTCGGCACCACGAACAGCGACACGCCCTTGATGCCGGCGGGCGCGCCCTCGATGCGGGCGAGCACGAGGTGGATGATGTTGGAGGCGAGGTCATGCTCGCCGGCCGAGATGAAGATCTTGGTGCCCGTGATCTTGAAGCTGCCGTCGGCCTGGCGCACCGCCTTGGTGCGCAGCATGCCGAGATCGGTGCCGCAATGCGGCTCGGTCAGGTTCATGGTGCCGGTCCATTCGCCGGCGACCATCTTCGGCACGTAGGTCTGCTTCTGTTCGGGCGTGCCGTGCACCAGCAATGCCGCGGTCGCGCCCATGGTGAGGCCGCCATACATCGAGAACGCCATGTTGGCGGAGATCTGGAATTCGTTGACCGCCTGGCTCAGCGTCACCGGCAGGCCCTGGCCGCCATATTCCGTCGGCGCCGACAGACCGAGCCAGCCGCCCTCGACGACCTGCTTGAAGGCATCCTTAAAACCCTTCGGCGTGGTGACACTGCCGTCCTCACTGCGCTTGCAGCCTTCGAGATCGCCGACGCGGTTGAGCGGCTGCAGCACCTCCTCGGCGAGCTTGGCGGCCTCGCCGAGGATCGCCTCGCGCACGTCGCTCGACGCGTCCGAGAAGCCCGGCAGATTGTCGTAGCGATCGATCTGGAAGACGTCGTTGAGCAGGAAGTTCACGTCTTCGACAGGGGCTTTATAGATCGGCATGGCGTTCTCCCGGCGTGGGGCTTGAAGTGGTGATGTCGTGTATTCCTGCGGCGCAGCCTTGCCCGCGAGCTTAGCGGGTTCCGCAACCTCAGGGCACTGTCATGATTGGGCCGCAAGCTGCTCCGCCATCAGGCGATGCAGCATGTTGATGGCCTTGAGCGGACGCACCATCACCTTGAAGTGGGTGATGCGTCCTTCGCTGTCGAAGCTGATGATGTCGACACCGTTGATCTCGATGCCGTCGATGACGTTCTTGAATTCGAGCACGGCGCCATTGCCGCTGCGCCATTCACCGACATAGGTGAAGCCGGGACCGCCGAGCACCTTCTCGGCGCTGGAGAGGTATTTGAAGGTGATGTCGCGCCCGCGCTGCGGGGTGTGCACGACGGGGCTTTCGAACAGGGCATCCGGGTGCAGAAGGTCCCAGAGCGCGGCGCGGTCGTGAGACTTCATGTAGGCGTACCAGGAATCGAGGCCGGTCATTCTCAGGTGCCTCCCTAGGGCAAGGGCATGAATGCGAAAACAACCCCATGCACAGTAGCGAGAAGGTTGATTCCGCTGGATTTTCAGTCGGGGTCTTGGCCCCGTCCACAAGCTGCCTCATATGCACATTGACGCATATGCGCCGATGCGCATAAAGTCAAGCAGGTTGGTCAGACCTAAGAAGGGAGGCCGGTCATGGCGCTCGGCGACGCAATCCTCGCATGCCTGACGGAACGTCCGATGACGGGCTACGAGCTCGCCAAGACGTTCGATTCCTCGATCGGCTTCTTCTGGAAGGCCGACCACCAGCAGATCTACCGCGAGCTCTCCAAGCTGCGCGACCGCGGCTACATCCAGGGCCGCGAGGTCGTGCAATCCGGAAAGCCCAATAAGCTGATCTATACGCTGACTCCCGAAGGCCGAACAGCGCTGCGGCACTGGGCCGCGCGGCCAAGCACGCCGCCCTCGATCAAGGACGACCTGCTGGTGCGCCTCCATGCGCTCGACAGCATCGACATCGAGCCCATGCGAACCGATTTGATGGCCCGCCTGGAGCACCATCGCGATCGCCATGCCAACTACGAGCGCATCCTGAAGAAGCGTTTTCCCGACGGCACTGCGGAAGGCCGGCTCGATCTCGGCAACCTGCTCCTGCTCCGCTTAGGGGCCCGGCACGAGCAGATGGTGGCCGATTTCTGCGAGGAGGCGCTGGAGGCGCTGTCGGCGATGAGCGGCAAGGCCACGGTGGTGCCGCTGGAAGACGGCAAGCGCGAGGGGAAGGGTTAAGTCAGGCACCCGCTCGGGCAGTCCCCTGAAGGCAACATGTGACTTGTAAGGCCCAGACCTCGTTTGAGGCGAGGGCATCCCGGACCGCGAATCGATCCGCCGACGGCGCGGCTCACCGCGTCTGCGGAGGAGCGATCCCGCCGATGCGGGCCTTGAACTCGGGGCACTCGACCAGCGGCGTATGTGTGCAAATCGCAGCGTGCCTGAGGCTATCCCGCATGCGGGTCAGGCGAGAAATTTCCTGATCCAGTTCCTCGGCTCGTTCGGCCATTCGCGCGCGCAACACGGAGTCGCTCGGTGTCGCAACGAGAAACCGTCCGATTTGTGCGAGCGAGAACCCCGCCAGTCTCGCGCAGCTTATGAGCGCCAGCCGGTCCAGCGTCTTGGCGTCATAAGTGCGACGCAAGCCGTTGCGACCGCTCGACTCGATCAAGCCACGCTTTTCGTAGAACCGGAGTGCGGAGGGCGCGAGCCCCGATTGCCGGGCGACATCGGCGATGTCCAACAGCATCACATCCCTCTTGACTTGAACTGTACTTCAAGTGGCACGATCGCCGCCGTCACGTCAATTGAATTTCGGAGATTATCGTCATGACGCTGGATCCGCAGGTCGAAGCGCACCTCAAGCGGCTCGCTGGAACGGGCTTCGCCGATCTACACAAACTGCCCCCGGACCAAGTGCGCGCCGGAATGCGGCGAATGTCCAATGCTCTGGGCAAGCCCGAATCCGTCGCGCAGGTCGAGGATCGCGCGATCCAAACCGTCACAGGCGATTGCCGCATTCGCGTGTATCGCCCGGCCCCCAGCCAGGTCCGTCCAATCATCGTCTTCTTTCATGGCGGAGGCTTCGTGCTTGGCGATCTCGACACCCATGACGGACTCGCACGCGCTTTGGCCAATGCCACGGGCAGCGTCGTGGTTTCGGTCAACTATCCGCTCGCACCCGAAAACAAATATCCAGCCGCGCGCAACGCAGCCTACGCTGCGACCAAATGGATCGCCGACCATGCGGCCGAGATCGGCGGCGACGCCTCGCGGTTGGCGGTCGCGGGCGACAGCGCAGGAGGGAATTTAGCCGCGGTCGTCGCGCTGATGGCGAGGGATGCGGGAGCGCCCAAGATCGCCTTTCAACTGCTGATCTATCCGGATCTCGACTTCCGGCGATCAAACACGTCGATACGGGAGTTTGCCGGGAAATGGGGCAACATCAGCCGCGAAACGCAGGACTGGTTCATGAATCACTATCTCAACAAAGACGAAGAGAAGCTCGACCCTTTGGTGTCGCCTTTGCTTGCGCCAAGTTTGGCAGGCTTGCCTCGGACGTTCATCATCACCGCCGAGTACGATGCCCTCCGCGACGAGGGGGAAGACTATGGCCGGCGGCTCCAGGGCGCTGGCGTCGACGTTGTCGTGCGACGGTACGACGGAATGATCCATGAATTCCTGCGATGGCCGTTCGACGGCAGCAGGCAAGCATTGCGGGACGCTGCCGACGCCTTGGCGACCGCCCTCGGTTCCTGATCTTCGAACTGTCCGAGTGGAGCAAGCTGCCACCCGCTGCGCTCGAAGAGCACAGCGACCGCAGCCTCACACCCCCGGTTTCCCCCGCCCAACTTTAAGACACCCGCGCCGGCGTTCCTTAACTCGTTATTTACCGTAACAGGAAAAAGTCGGTTTTCGAGGCAGACGACCTGCGCCAAATTCGGTTGTGTTTACAACCGGGCACGCGTGGAGAGGCTGGAGGCGCCGGGTGGGGCGCCGGAGTCGGAACCGGACAGAGTCATGAATTCGCGCGTATCGTGGAGTGTTGACGGCATCGATCCCTCCGTCCGGGAGCGGGCCGAGGCTGCTGCGCGCAGAGCCGGCATGTCACTCAACGATTGGCTGAACTCCACGCTCGGCGAGGCAGCGCCACCGAACTTTCGCGCACCGTACGACCAGCGTCCGCACCACATCCCGCAAGGACCGAGCCAGGAAAGCCGCGAAGTCGCCGACATCCACCAGCGGCTCGATGCGATCACCCAGCAGATCGAACGGATTTCAAAGCCCGCCCAGCGCCAGGATACTTCGCGGCAGGACATGTCGCGCGAGCAGGGCGTCGCGCGCCAGCTCAATGATGCGATCTCGCGGCTCGATGCGCGGCTGTCGCAGATCTCGAAGCCGCAGCCGCAGCAGCCTCAGGCCCAGCGGCCGGCACCGTCACCGGTCGAGACGCGCCAGCGCCAGGCCGATGCAGTCGAGCGCGCGGCAGCCCAGGTCTATCGCAATTCGCCGCCCCTGAGCCCCGCGTCGTTCGACGTCGCGGTCGCCGAGATCACGGCGCGGCAGAGCGAGCTCGACGGCTTTACGCCCAGGCAGATGCCGCCACGCGCCGCGCCGTCGATTGCGCCGATGGCGGCGCCACCCGCCGCCGCCTACGCGCCGCCGCCCCCGCAGCCGGGGCCGGATTTCTCGTCGCTCGAGCGCCATCTGCTTAAGATCACGAGCCAGATCGAGTCGCTGCAGCGCCCTGACAATACCGAGCAGGCGATCACCGCCTTCCGCAGCGAGCTTGCCGAGATCCGCCACGCCATCACCGAGGCAATGCCGCGGCGCGCGATCGAATCGATCGAGAACGAGATCCGCTCGCTGCACCGTCGCATCGACGAGACCCGCTCCAACGGCACCGACGGCCAGGTTCTCTCCGGCATCGAGCGCGCGCTGTCCGACATCAAGCAGGTGCTGCGCACGCTCACGCCGGCCGAGCAACTCACCGGCTATGACGAGGCGATCCGCAATCTCGGCGCCAAGCTCGATCTGATCCTGCGCGCCAATGACGATCCCTCGACCGTGCGCCAGCTCGAAGACGCGATCTCGGCGCTGCGCAGCATCGTCTCCAACGTCGCGTCCAACGAAGCGCTCGCGCGTCTGTCCGAAGACGTGCAGCTGCTGTCGTCCAAGGTCGACCAGATCACCCGCGCCTCCGGCCCCAGTGACAGCTTTGCGGTGCTGGAGCAGCGCATCGCGGCGCTCACCGCCGCGCTCGAGACGCGCGAACGGCCGCAGCCGTCCGAGAGCACCGAGCATCTGGAAGCTGCGATCCGCGCGCTATCGGACCGCTTCGACCGCATGCAGGTCGGCAACGACTCGGCCTCGACCTTCGCCCATCTCGAGCAGCGCGTCTCCTATCTGCTGGAGCGGATCGAGGCCGCCTCCGATCCGCGCAGCGGCAATTTGAGCCGCGTCGAGGACGGGCTGCACGACATCCTCAGGCATCTGGAACGGCAGCAGGCGACCTATTCCGCGCTGGCCGAGAGCCGCAATTCGGCGCCGCCTGCCGATTCCGGCATGGTCGATCTCGTCAAGCGCGAGCTCTCCGACATCCGCTTCAGCCAGGCCGAGACCAACCGGCATACGCAGGATTCGCTCGAAGCCGTTCACAACACGCTCGGCCATGTCGTCGACCGCCTCTCCATGATCGAGGGCGATCTGCGCGCGGTGCGCACCGCGCCGCCCGCCCCTGCGCCGCAGATGCCGATGCCCGCTCCGATGGAGCCCGCGCCGATGGCGCGCGAGCCGCGGCCGCCACAGCAGCAGCCGAAATACGATCCGAAGCCGGAGCTTCCGAACCCGGCCGCCGCGCATGCAGCGCAGGCCGCTTTCGTCGCCGCGCCGCGCGAATTCCATGCCGCTGCCCCCGCCGCGCCACCGCCGGTGCCGGCGGCGCCGCAAGTCACATCACCCTTGCCGCCGCGCGCGATCAGCGAAATCCTGGAGCCGCATACCGCGCCTGCACGGGCTGCGCTGGCGCCGGAATTGCCGCCGGATCATCCGCTCGAGCCGGGTACACGGCCGGGTGGACGCGTCGCCACGCCGTCGGAGCGCATTGCCGCCTCCGAGAGCGCGATCAGCGGAATTCCCACTGCTCCGAAAGAGCCGGTGTCGTCGTCGAGCTTCATCGCCGCTGCGCGCCGCGCCGCCCAGGCCGCCGCCGCGCAGCCAGAAAAGACCGGCCGCGCCGCCAAGGCCGGGGCCGATCGCTCTAAGGACAAGGGCAAGGACGGCGGTTCGACCATCACCGCGAAGATCCGCTCGCTGCTGGTCGGCGCGAGCGTGGTCGTGATCGTGCTCGGCACCTTCAAGATGGCGATGAACCTGCTCGATGGCGGCAGCGTGCCGCCAGCGCCGCAGGCCATGGAGAATACGTCGAGCCAGCCCACCCCGCTGGCTCCCCCGCCCCCGGTCGAGAGCAAGCCCGCCACGCCCGAGCAGGTCACGCCGTCGATGACCTCGCCGACGCCGATCGGACGACAATCCCAGAACAATGCCGCGCCGACGCCGGCCGCCAATCCGGGCAGCTCGGCCTCGGTCGAAATCCCGCCCGCGCCTGCCGTGGCCCCGCCACCTGCCTCCAGCGACGTCACCGGCGCGCTGTCGGGCACGAGCCGCGTCAAGCTCGGCCTCATCCAGGTGCCGCCGAGCGAGAAGCTGCCTGATGGCATCGGCGGCCCGGGCCTGCGCACCGCCGCGATGAAGGGCGATGCGACTGCGGCCTACGAGATCGGCGTGCGCTTTGCCGAGGGCAAGGGCGTCGCTACGAACTACGATGAAGCCGCCAAATGGTACGACCGCGCGGCGCAGGCCGGCGTGGTCCCCGCGACCTTCCGCCTCGGCACGCTCTATGAGAAGGGCCTCGGCGTGAAGAAGGACGCCGACATCGCCCGCCGCTACTACACGCAGGCCGCCGAGCGCGGCAACGCCAAGGCCATGCACAATCTGGCGGTGCTCGATGCCGACGGCGGCGGACGCGGCGCCAATTACAAGAGCGCAGCGCAGTGGTTCCGCAAAGCCGCCGATCGCGGCGTCGCCGACAGCCAGTTCAACCTCGGCATCCTCTATGCCCGCGGCATCGGCGTCGAGCAGAACCTCGCCGAATCCTACAAATGGTTCAGCCTGGCGGCAGCCCAGGGCGATGCGGATGCGGCCGGCAAGCGCGACGACGTCGCCAAGCGGCTCGATCCGCAATCGCTCGCCGCCGCCAAGCTCGCGATCCAGACTTTTAGCGCCGAGCCGCAGCCCGACGATGCGGTCAATGTTGCGACGCCCGCCGGCGGCTGGGACAGCGCGCCGCAGGCGAGCGCCAAGCCCGCACCGAAGCAAGTCGCGACCAAGCGCTCGGCCTCGGCGGCGCATTGAGAGCGGACGCACTCTCCTCTTGTCGTCGCCCGGCTTGCCGCCTTCGCTGAAGCTTCGGCGGCCGAGCACCCTTGTGGCCTTGGCGGAGCCGGGACCGGGCGACCCAGTATTCCAGAGACGCCGGTGTGGTGCGGAGAAGCCGCGGCGTACTGGATGCCCCGGTCAAGCCGGGGCATGACAGCGGAGAAGGTGGACCCTCAAGGTTCAGTCGATCGACCACGGGCTCGGTGCACCTCTCCCGCTTGCGGGAGAGATCGGCGCGTGCCGGGCGAGGCGAAGCATCGTCCCGCGCGCCGGGTGAGGGCTTTGTCCTCTTGGGGAGTCCCGCTGCGGAGGCACCCTCTCCCCCGCCCTCCCCCGCACGCGGGGGAGGGAGCGCACCTCCGTTGCGGCGACGATCACGGATATCATCACGCTCTCACCGCAACCATTCACCACGCCCAAAATTCCTGATCCACCCCTGCGGCGAATTCCGCTATTGAGGGGGGCGGCAATCGTTCCGACCTTCCCGCGAGCAATCCGCGTTAGTCGATCCGTCCCGCCCGGCGCGTGGTTCAATGCAGCTCTACCTTCCGATCGCCGATCTTCCGGTCAACGTCTTCCTGGTGCTCGCCATGGGCGCCGCGGTCGGCTTCGTGTCCGGCATGTTCGGGATCGGCGGCGGCTTCCTGATGACGCCGCTACTGATCTTCATCGGCATCACGCCGGCGGTCGCAGTTGCCTCCGTCACGAGCCACATCGCGGCCTCGTCCTTTTCGGGCGCACTGTCCTATTGGCGGCGGCGTGCGATCGATCCGGCGCTGGCGAGCGTCCTGCACTGCGGCGGCGTCACCGGCACGGCGCTGGGGGTGTGGACCTTCACCCAGCTCCGCGCGCTCGGCCAGCTCGACCTGATGATCGCGCTCTCTTACGTTGTGCTGCTCACCACCGTCGGCAGCCTGATGTTCTCCGAAGGCCTGCGCGCCCTGATGCGGACCCGGCGCGGCGCGGTGCCGCCGCGCCGCACCCACAATTGGATCCACGGCCTGCCGCTGAAGATGCGGTTCAAGCGCTCCAAGATCTACCTGTCGGTGATTCCCGTGGTGGTCGTCGGCATCGTGATCGGCTTCATCGGCGCCATCATGGGCATCGGCGGCGGCTTCATCCTGGTGCCGATCATGATCTATCTCTTGCGGGTGCCGACCTCGACGGTGATCGGCACCTCCATGGTCCTCACCCTGGTCACGATGCTGTTCGCGACCATGCTGCATGCGGTGACCAATCACCTCGTCGACGCCGTGCTGGCGCTGATCCTGATGGTCGGCGGCGTCACCGGCGCGCAATTCGGCGCCCGCGCCGGCCAGAAGATCCGCGGCGAGCAGTTGCGGCTGCTGCTGGGCCTGTTGATCCTCTCGGTCGGGGTCCGCTTCGCGATCGAGCTGGTGATCCGGCCCGAGGACCTCTTCACCATCCGCGAGCCGGGAGTGAGCACCTGATGCGCGCGCTGCTCGCCCTCCTTCTCGTCCTGCTGCTCGGCTCGGCCGCGCGCGCCGAGCGGCTGATCGTGTCGGTCTCCAACCACCGCGTCACTGTGACGCCGAATTATTCGGGCGAGGAGCTGGTGCTGTTCGGCTCGGTGGAGAAGGACGCGACGACGCCAGCCGACCGCACCAGTTACGATCTCGTGGTCACCGTGATGGGCCCGCGCGCCGACATGGTGACGCGGCGGAAAGAACGCACCTTCGGCATCTGGATCAACACCGACTACCGGCAATTCCTGCAGGTGCCGAGCTATCTGGCGCTGTTCGCCAACCGTCCCTTCGACGCCATCACCTCGCCCGAGATCGCGCGCCGGCAGCAGATCGGGCTCAACAACGTGCGGCTGACCCAACGGGTCAGCGGCGACTATGCCGACGTGGTGCCGAACGACGCGTTCCGCTCCGCCTTCATCCGCCTTCGCACCCAGCACGGTCTTTATCGCGAGGATGCGAGCGCGGTGACGTTCCTGACGCCGACGCTGTTCCGCACCGGCATTCCACTGCCGGCGGAGGTGCCGATCGGCACCTATGAGGTGGAGATCAAGCTGTTTGCGAACGGCGCGTTCATCGGCAAGACCGAGACCGCGTTCGAAATCGTCAAAGTCGGCTTCGAGCAGTTCGTCGCCACCAGCGCGCGGCAGAACGGGCTGATCTACGGCCTGGCCACTGCGGCGATGGCGCTGATGACGGGATGGATGGCGTCGATCGTGTTCCGGAAGGACTAACGGCATACTCCGTCATTGCGAGCGAAGCGAAGCAATCCAGACTGCCGCCGCGGAAGTATCCTGGATTGAGCCTCCCCTAAATCGGTGGACACCTATAGCTTAGGCAGCGAGAGGTGTCAGATGGCGAAACGGCAGCGACGCTCGTATTCGGACGAGTACAAGCGGCAGGCAGTTGATCTGGTTTTGTCGAGCGGCCGTTCGGCGAAGTCGGTATCGAAGGAGCTCGGGCTGGACGGCTCCGTGCTCAGCCGATGGGTGAAGGAGCGGAGCACGGTAGCAGCCGGCGGCAGCGCCGCGGCGCCCACGTCGCAAGCGGCGGTGCCGTCGGCGGCCCAAGCTGACGTGATCGCCCGGTTGCAGCGGGAAAACGAACAGTTGCGTATGGAGCGCGACATTTTAAAAAAGTCGATCGCGATCTTTGCTGGACCCAGGACATGAAGTTCCGCTTCATCGAAGATCGCCGCGCCGACTATCCGGTTAAGATCATGTGCCGTGTCCTCGGCGTCTCGCCTGCGGGCTACTATGCTTGGCGGTCGCGCCCGGAAAGCCCCCGGGCCGCTGCCAATCGAGAGTTGCTGCAGGACATCAAGCGGGTTCATCGCGACAGTCATGGTCGCTATGGCAGCCCGCGCATTCATGTCGAACTCAAGGCCCAGGGACACCATGCAAGCCGTGGCCGAATCGAGCGGCAGATGCGCTGCCATGGCGTTCGAGCCATCTCGGCCGGGCCGCGACGATGCCGCACCACCGATAGCGGGCATGGCTTCCCGATCGCGCCCAACTTGCTCGGCCGGAACTTCTCGGCCGCCATGCGCAATCAGGTCTGGCTCGCCGACATCACCTATGTCTGGACCGGCCAAGGATGGTTGTACCTGGCCGCCATCATGGATCTGTACAGTCGCCGTATCGTGGGCTGGGCGATGGACGACCATCTGCGCGCCGAATTGCCGCTCGCCGCATTAAGGATGGCGATCAAGGGGCAAAAGCCCGGCGCCGGCCTGATCCATCACTCCGATCGCGGCATCCAATATGCTTCAACCGAGTACCGCCAAGCGCTGCAAGCCGCCGGCGTCCGGCCTTCGATGAGCCGCAGAGCCGACTGCTACGACAACGCCCCGATGGAAAGCTTCTTCCACACGCTCAAGTCCGAACTGATCCATCACCGTCAATATCCGACCCGCGATGAAGCTGAGCGCGACATCTTCGCCTACGTCGAGGGCTTCTACAATCAACACCGCAGACACTCGGCCATCGGCTATATCAGCCCAGTCGAGATGGAGCTAAAATCGGCTTGAACGCTGTCCACTTTTTTGGGGGAAGATCAGGATTGCTTCGTCGCAAGGGCTCCTCGCAATGACGACGTGGCGAAATCACGGCGCCTCGATCACCGTCGGCACGCCCGGCTCCAGCAGGCGTAGCCGCGTCCCGAAGCCGAGCACGTCGAAGGTCTTGCGCAGATCCTCGCTGTTCTGGCGGAGATGCGCCCAGCCTTCGGTGTGCACCGGCACGATCATCGCATCGGGAAAGGCACGCGCAGTCTCGATGGTGTCGTTGGTGTCCATGGTGAGATGAAACGGCCCGCGCGTTTGCGCCGCGCCCGCGAAGGGCAGCACCACCCCGCATTTGAAGCGGCGCGCAACTTCGGCGACGCCGTCGAACCAGGTGGTGTCGCCGCTGATATAGACCGGACGCGTGTCCTTCCGGCTCGACGACACCACGAATCCAATGACATCACCCGACAGCGGCTCGATACCGGCCGGGCCGTGGCGCGCGGGCGTCGCGGTGATCGTCAGCGTATTGCCGTCGTCGTCCCTCAGATGCGCGGCGCTCCAGGGCGCAAGGCCCTCGACATGGCCGCCGAGGCGCTTTGCACCCGCCTCGGTCGTCAGCACGCGCTTGACCTTGAAGAGGTATTCGCGGCCGGAATTGTCGAGATTGTCGGAGTGCTGGTCGTGGCTGAGCAGCACCGCATCGACCGGGCCGATCGCGTCAGGCCTCACCGCAGGTCCGATCGTTTTCTCCAGCTTCACATGCGGCAGTTGATAGGCACCGGGCGCATCGAAGGTCGGGTCGGTGAGCAGGCGAAAGCCGTCGATCTCGATCAGCGCCGTGGGGCCGCCGATCAGGGTGATGGAAACGGGCATGATGAACTCCTGTTACGACACGGGCTTTGCCGGCCGCGTCACCAGATAAATGCCGAGCGCGACTGGAATGATCCCGAGCAAATCGCGGGCCTCGACGTGTTCGCCGAGCACGACGAAGGCGAACAGCATGCCGAGCGGCGGCATTAGGAAATGATAGCTGCTTGCCGCCGTCGCTCCGCACACTTTCAGGAGATGAAACCAGAGCAGGTAGGCGAGGATCGAGCCGCCGAGCACGAGGAAGGCAAAGGCGCCGATCAGGCTCGGGGTGAGCACGATCGCGTGAACGTCGGCGAAGGTGAACGCGACCGGCGCCAGCACGATACCGGCGGCGATATTCTGGATGCCGTTGCCGATCCACAACGAGCCCTTCGGCGCGAGCAGCTTGAACAGGATGGTGCCGGCAACGATCGAGGCCAGCGAAGCCAGCGTGAACAGGATGCCGTGCAGGCTGTCGGTACCCACCGACAGACGGTGCCAGACGATGAAGGTGACACCGATGACGCCGAGCAGCAGGCCCGCCGCCTTGCGCCAGGTCATGCTTTCGCCGAGCAGCAGCGCGGCGAGCGCAGCCGTGAACACCGGATTGGCCGACACGATCAGCCCGCCGAGGCCGGCGGAGACCGATTGCAGGCCGGTATAGCCAAGCCCGAGATAGAGCGCGTTGTTGGCGATACCGAGCACGGCGAAGATCGCGGCGTCGCGCCAGGACAGCGACCAGCCGTCGCCGCGAATCCAGGTCGCGCCCAGGATCAGAATGCCGGCGAGCGAGAAGCGTGCCGCGAGCAGGATCAACGGCGGGCAATAGGTGACGCCGATCTTGCCGGCGACGAAGGCGTAGCTCCAGAGCAGGCAGAACAGGCCGATAGTGAGCGGCAGCGGATTGAAACGGCTGCGGGGGACGGCGATCGATGGGGCGAGCGACATGAGGGCATTCTCCTGGAGCCCTCGATCTAGGAACGGGGCTTGTCATTTGGAAATTAAATGATTAACTTCACTTCAGTGGATTTTTGAATGGAGGCGGCCATGCTCGATCTCGAGCTGCTGCGCAGCTTCGTCTCGGTGGTCGAGGCCGGCGGCTTCACCCGCGCCGGCGAGCGCGTCCACCGCACGCAATCGACCGTGAGCCAGCAGATCAAGCGGCTGGAGGAGGACGTCGGCCAGGTGCTGCTGCACCGCGACGGCAAGGACGTGCGCCCGACCGAAGCCGGCGAGCGGCTGCTGTTCTATGCGCGGCGGCTGCTCTCGCTCGCCGAGGAGGCGCGCGATGTGCTGCGCCAGCCCGACGGCGAAGGCGCGATCAGGCTCGGCATTCCCGAGGATTTTGCCGCGTACCGATTGGCGAAACTGCTTGGTGCGTTCTCGCGCTCGCATCCGCGCCTGCGGCTCGATGTGCGCGCCGACCAGAGCAAGCATCTGGCCCGTGATCTCGAACGCGGCGAACTCGATCTTGCGCTCTATAAGCGCGAGGCCGGCGCGAAGGACGCCATCGCGGTGTGGCCCGAGCGGGTGCACTGGGTGACCAGCAAGAGCCATCCGGTCGACGTCAACGTGTCGTCGGTGCCGCTGATCGGTTTTCCGCTCGGCTGCATCTATCGCGCCGGCGCCATCCACGCGCTGGAAAGCGCGGGCCGCGCCTGGCACACCGCTTACACGTCATCCAGTCTCGCCGGCATCCAGGCCGCGGTCGCCGCCGGCATGGGACTGAGCATCCTATCGGAGATGGCCATCCAGTCCGATCACCGCGTGCTGACCGCCAAGGACGGCTTTGCGCCGATCAACCGCACCGAGGTGGCATTGATGGCCGCACCGGGCGCCAGCCCCGCGACGCTGCGGCTGGCGGATCGGCTCGCCGAGTTTTGCGATGATGTGCAGGCGAAGGCGGCGTGAACTTGCGGGATGCGTAGGGTGGGTTAGCCGAAGGCGTAACCCACCACTGTCTGTCTCAACGGATGCAAAAGAGGTGGGTTACGCTTCGCTAACCCACCCAACGAAGCGCGCCCTTCAATAACACCGCGACGCGGCAATCGCGTGGACGCGGCGGTCGCCGAGCAGATGGGCGACAAAGCCGTTGGTCGGAAAGATTCTCGCGAACGCTTCATCGCGGATGCTGAGGCCGCCGGCATAGGCGCCGAAGGCCGGCATCACGGCGCGCATCCCATCACTGGCGAAGCAGCGGCGCTCCATCGAGCGGCCGCGCGCAGAGACGCGGGCCTTGGGATGCAGATGGCCGGCGATCTCACCGCACGCGCCGGTCGGCTCGTGGCGGAAGGTGATCGGGCCGATCGCGACTTCGTCGGCGACGGTGCCGCCGAGATCGCGCGGCAGCATCGGATCGTGATTGCCTAAGATCCAGATCCAGTCGCGGCCGGCCTGGAGTGCTGCGACGGCATCGCGATCCTCTGCGGAGAGACGCTCATGCGCGGTGCGATCGTGAAAACTGTCGCCGAGCGCGATGACGATACTTGGATTATGGCGGGAGATGACAGCAGCGAGACGGCTGAGCGTCGCCAGCGTATCGTAAGGCGGCAGCAGCACGCCGCGGGTCGCGAAGCTGGAGCCTTTTTCCAGATGCAGATCGGAAACGACGAGCAGGCGCTGCTCTTCCCAGAACAATGCGCCGGAGAGGTCGGCGTGGAGCGAGATGCCGGCGACGTCCAAAGTGCGAGTTGAAGAAATCGAGAGTGCCACTTGCTCCGTCATGGCCGGGCCTGTTCCGGCCATCCACGTTCTTGCTGCGGCAAAAAAGCCGTGGATGCCCGGGTCAAGCCCGGGCATGACGTTGTGGATGGAGTTGCGCCCCGAAAATACATTCTTGCCGTCTACGACATCGCCTCTTTGACCAGCTCATCGGCGGCCTCCGCCAACAGCTCGTCTGCAGCTTCGCCATAAACTGACTCGCGGCCGATTTCCAGCATCACGGGGACGGCGAGCGGGGAGACGTGGTCGAGTTCCCGATGGGTGATGCGGCCCTGGATGCGCATCAGCATGTCGCTGAGGCGGCGCAGGTCGAGCAGGCCGGTGGCGGCATCGGCGCGCGCGGCGCGCAAGAGCACGTGATCGGCCTGGTGCTTGCGCAGGACGTCGTAGACGAGATCGGTCGAGAACAGCACCTGGCGGCGGCTTTTCTCTTCGCCGGTATGCCGCCGCGCGATCAGGCCGGAGATGATTGCGCAATTGCGGAAGGTGCGCTTCATGAGAGCGGACTCGGCGAGCCAGGCTTCGAGATCGTCGCCGAGCATGTCGGGATCGAATAGCGCATCGAGATCGATCCGGCCATCGCGGATCATGAAGGAGAGATCGCCAAGCCCCCAGATCGCCACGGCATATTCGTTGGCGACGAAGCCGAGCGGCCGGGCGCGGGCACGCTCGAGGCGACGCGTCAGCAGCATGCCGAGCGTCTGATGCGCGAGACGGCCCTCGAAGGGATAACAGACGAGATAATGCTTGTTGGCGCGCGGAAAGCTCTCGACCAGGAGCTCGCGCACCGCGGGCACGCGCGAGACATCCTTTTGCAGCGACAGCCAGTCGCGCACCTGCTCCGGCAAGCCGCCCCATGCGCTGAAATCATCGAGCAGCCGGCGCACGCGCTCGGCGAGATAGGTCGAGAGCGGGAATTTGCCGCCCATATAGGATGGCACCTTCGGGTCTTTGTCATGCGCGCGCGAGACATAGACCTGGTCCTCGACCAGGGTCTCGTAGCGTACCACTTCGCCGCTGAACACGAAGGTGTCGCCGGGGCTCAAGCCCTCGATGAAGGCCTCCTCGATCTCGCCAAGCAACCTGCCGCCGCGCGCGATCACCCCTGTCGCTCCGCCTGCTTTTCCTTGGCCGCCGCGCGAGCGCACCAGCCGCACCTTCAGCATGTCGTCCTCGACGATGGTGCCGACATTCATCCGGTAGCTCTGCCGCACTTTTGGGTTGGCGACGCGCCAGCGCCCTTCCTTGTCCTGCTTGATGCGGGCGAAGCGCTCATACGTCTTCAGCGCGTAGCCGCCGGAGGCGACGAAATCGACGACGTCGTCGAAGTCCTGGCGCGACAGGTTTGCGTAGGGCGCGGCGGTGCGCACCTCCTCGTAGAGCTCGTCCGAGAGAAAAGGCTCGCCGCAGGCGCAGCCGAGCACGTGCTGAGCCAGCACATCGAGCGCGCCCGTGCGCAAGGGCGGTGTGTCCTGCGCATTCTCGGCGATGGCATCGATGGCGACGCGGCACTCCAGCACCTCGAAGCGATTGGCCGGCACCAGCACCGCGCGCGAGGCCTCGTCGAGACGGTGATTGGCGCGGCCGATGCGCTGCATCAGGCGCGAGGATCCCTTGGGCGCGCCGATATTGACGACGAGATCGACATCGCCCCAGTCGACGCCGAGGTCGAGCGAGGAGGTGCAGACCACGCCGCGCAGTCTGCCCGCCGACATGGCGTCCTCGACTTTGCGGCGCTGGGCGACGTCGAGTGATCCGTGATGCAGCGCGATGGCGAGGCCATCGTCGTTCATGCTCCAGAGATTCTGGAACAGCATCTCGGCCTGGCTGCGGGTGTTGACGAAGACCAGCGTGGTCTTGTTCGCCTTGATCAGCTCGTAGATTTCAGGGAGCGCGTGGCGCGCGCTGTGGCCGGCCCAGGGCAGGCTTTCGCGGGTGTCGAGCATCTCGACCTCAGGCGGCGCGGCGCCGCCTGCGATGACGATGTCCGCGGCAGCTTCCCTGCCTTCGGGCTGCGGCACCAGGAAGCGCGCGAGCTGCTCCGGTTCGGCCACCGTCGCCGACAAGCCGATGGCGCGCATCTGCGGCGCGAGGCACCACAGCCGCGCCAGCCCGAGCGACAGCAGATCGCCGCGCTTCGAGGTCACCAGCGCATGCAGCTCGTCGAGCACGATGCGCTTGAGCGAGGAGAACAGGAACGGCGCGTCGTCGGAGGACAGCAGCAGCGCAAGCTGCTCGGGCGTGGTCAGCAGGACGTCCGGCGGATAGCGCCGCTGCCGCTGCCGCCGCGACACCGGCGTGTCGCCGGTGCGGGTCTCGACCTTGACCGGCAGCGCCATCTCGGCGATCGGCCGCTCCAGGTTGCGCGCGATGTCGACGGCGAGCGCTTTCAGCGGTGAGATGTAGAGCGTGTGCAGGCCGCCGGTGCGCTGCAGGCTGCGGCCGGTGGAGATGAGGCTTTTCTTCGCGCTAGTCTCCCGCTGAGCTGCCTCAGAAGACAGCTCCACCAGCGTCGGCAGAAATCCTGCCAGCGTCTTGCCGGCGCCGGTCGGCGCGATCAAGAGCGCCGAGCGGTCCTCGCGCGCCTTCTCCAACAGCGCCAATTGATGCGCGCGCGGCGACCAGCCGCGCGCCGCGAACCACGCATTGAAGCGGTCGGGCAGCAGCGCAGGCGTCTCGGCCGGGGATTTGAGGATGCGGGGCGGCACGGCATAAGAGGTAAGCCGTGGCGGTGGGTTCGTCGAGGGGTTGAAGCGGCCGTAGGTTGGGCAAAGCGAAGCGTGCCCACCATCCAAGCCCAGCTGCCTGAGCAGGTGGTGGGCACGGCGCAACAGCGCCTTTGCCCACCCTACGGTCTTCGTGGTCGCGGAGAGAGCCCCTACTCCGACATCGGCTTGTCGGAGATGTCCCAGTCCTTGCCGGTGAACGTCGAGATGAACAGCGTCTTCATCGGCGTGTAGTCCGCGGGCGTGTAGCTGTAGGTGACGCCGTCGAGGAAGTAGGGCGAGTGGAAACCGTTGAGGTTTGATGCCTGCTTCAGCACGTTGGCGCGGGTGAGATCGTCGCCGCAGCGGCGCAGGATCTCGCCCATGGTCACGGCCTGGCCGTAGCCGGCGAAGGCAATGGTGTTATCGGGATCGATCGCCGGCGTATACTTCTTGCGCAGCTCCTCGAACGCCATCACGTCCGGATCCTTCTCCCATTTGGGCAGGCCGACTTCCTTGTTGTAGCGGATGGCGACGATGCCGGTGGCGTTCTCCAGGCCCGCGGCGCTGAGGATGGAGCGGCCGGTCGAGCCCGCCGACAGCAGCTGCAGCGGCTTCCAGCCGAGCTCGGCCACTTTCCGGATCGACTGCGACGATGCCTTGCCGGTGGAGATGTTGTAGAAGACATCCGCGCCCGACTTCGAGAGGTTGATGAGCTGGGAATCGACGGTCGGCTCGGTGAGATCGTAGGTCTGCTCCATGATCACCTGCGCGGTGCCGCCAGCGTCAGTCAGCACCTTCTTGAACGGACCCAGGAAGTCGCGGCCGAAATCGTCGTTCTGGTAGAGGATGCCGATCTTGGCGTTCGGCTTCACGCTGACGACGTGCCGCGCGAGAATGCGCGCCTCGGTCGGATAGAGCGGCAGGCCCGCCATCGTCCATTTGAACTCTTTCGGGTTATTCCACTTCGACGCGCCGGTGTTGAGCAGGAGCTGCGGCACGCCCTTGGAGTTCAGGTATTTGTGCACGGCGGTCTGCGGCGCGGTGCCGAGCGAGCCGTATAGCGCCAGCACCTCCTCCTGCTCGACCAGGCGCCGCGTCGCCTCGACGCATTTCGGCGCGCTGTAGGCGTCGTCCATGGTGAGGAACTTGATCTTGCGCCCGTTGATGCCGCCCTTCTCGTTCAGCATCTGGAAATAGGCTTCGCCGATGCGGCCGAGCACGCCATAGAGCGAGCCGGGGCCGGAATGCGGCACGGTCTGGCCGATCTTGATCTCGGTGTCGCTGGCGCCCGCATCGTATTTCTTCTCCGCGGCCCAGACATATGGCGCGGGCAAGGTGGATGCGGCGATGGTGGCGAGCGCGGCGGCGCTGAAATCGCGCCGCGATGGATTCTTGGTCATTATTGTTTTCTCCCTGGTGCGCGCATTGTGCTGGCATCGCAGCACGGCTCGCAAGTGGGAAGTCGCGGCTTTGCGACGCAATGACGCTCAAATTACAGGTTGGCTAGCGCCTAGACTCAAGTTTTCTCGGCGACGACGACGAGGCCGCGTACCGGCTCGTTGTTCTCGTTGCGCGGCGAGGCCGACTCCAGCGTGAGAAGTTTGAGCCCGGCCTTCGCGATGGCGCCGCGCGCATATTCCGTGGAATGGGCATAGCGCAGGCCTTCGCCGAGCACGATGCCGCTACCTTCATGCGTCTCCAGCGTGAAGGCGAGCACGCCGCCGGCTGCAAGCACGCGCTTTATCTCGGTGAGCACCGGCGCAAGATCGGAGAGATAGACGAAGGCATCCGCGGCGACGACGAGGTTCGCGCTCGCATCACTCTTGCCGCGCAGGCCTTCGATCATGTCGGCGACTTCGAGCTCGGCATAGAGGTTCGTCGCACGCGCCTGCTTGATCATGCCGGGCGACAGATCGATGCCGATGAAATGATCGACCTGATTGGCGAAGGCGGCGGCGGCGAGCCCGGTGCCGCAGCCGAGATCGATGGTGCGCTTGAAGAAGGCGGGCTTCTTGGCGGCGACGCGTGAGGCCAACACTGCCTTGAAGATCAGGCTCGGGGCGCGATAGCCGAGATCGTTGATCAGCGTGTGCTCGAAGCGCGGAGCATATTGGTCAAACAGCGCCTGCACATAGGCCTTCGGCATCTCCGCGATCTCTGCCTCGCCGAGCCGCATCAGATGCAGGCCGGCGCCGTGCTGATCCCCAGGATCGGATCGGCACGCTTCTCGAAACGCCGCGATCGCCTTGTCGCGTTCGCCGAGCTGCTGCCGGATTTCGCCGAGCGTGAACCAGGCCGAGGTGAAATCAGGCGCGAGCTCGATCGCCTGCTCCAGCAGGTCCGCGGCCTCCGGCAGATCGCCCTTGAGCTGGAGGTCGCGCGCGAACTCGAAGCGGCGGTCGGCCATGAGATCGCCGGAGGTCAGGAATAGGCGCAAGGGCATCTTGGAACCAACACTTATCGTGCCGGGTCACCGGCAATCGATCAAAAAAAGCACTGTTTAAGTGGATGGATGCGTGGGTCAAGCCCGCGCATGACGGATGAATATCGGGGCACCGGTCCCTATATGACCTCCCATGCGCCCGCAAGACATCCTGCTGCCAGTTGCTGCCGGCCTGTGCTGCAAGCCCGGCGGCTTCCATATCGACCCTGTGCGCCCGGTCGAGCGGGCCGTGATCACCCACGGCCATTCCGATCATGCCCGCGCGGGCCATGGCGCCGTGCTGGCGACGCAGGAAACGCTGGACATGATGCGGCTGCGCTACGGCGAGAATTTTGCCGGCTCGACCCAGGCGATCCGCTATGGCGAGGAGATCCGGCTCCGCGACGTCACCGTCAAGTTTCACCCGGCTGGCCACGTCTTGGGCTCGGCGCAGATCGCGGTGACCTGCAACGACACCTGCATCGTTGCTTCCGGTGACTACAAGGACGCGCCCGACCCGACCTGCACCGCGTTTGAGCTCGTGCCCTGCGACGTCTTCATCACCGAGGCCACCTTTGGGCTGCCGGTGTTTCGTCACGGCGATGCGGCCGACGAGGTCAAGAAGCTGCTGGCCTCGGTCGCGCTGTTTCCGGAGCGTGCGCATCTCGTCGGCGCCTATTCGCTCGGCAAGGCGCAGCGCGTGATCGCGCTGCTGCGCCAGGCCGGCTACGACGCGCCGATCTACCTCCATGGCGCGATGGAGACGATCACGCATTACTATCAGAGCCGCGGCATCGAACTTGGCGAATTGCGGCCCGTGAAAGGCGTGAAGAAAGCGGCGCTCGCCGGCACCATCACGCTGGCACCGCCGTCGGCGACATCCGATCTCTGGACACGGCGCTTTCCCGATCCCGTCACCGCCTTTGCCTCGGGGTGGATGCGCGTGCGCGCTCGCGCGCGGCAGCGCGGCATCGAACTGCCGCTGGTGATCTCCGACCACGCCGATTGGGATGGCCTCACCGCCACCATCGCCGCGACCGGCGCCGGCGAGATCTGGGTCACCCACGGCCAGGAAGACGCGCTGGTACATTGGTGCCAGAGCAAAGGCCTGAAAGCGCGGCCGCTCGATCTCGTCGGCTATGGCGACGAGGAGGAGAGCGAGACGCCAATTCAAGACGAGGCCGAAGCATGAACCGCTTCGCCGAGCTTCTGGACCGTCTCGCCTACGAGCCCGGCCGCAACAACAAACTGCGGCTGATCACCGGCTATTTCCGCGAAGTCGGCGATCCCGATCGCGGCTATGCACTGGCAGCACTCACCGGCACTCTGAGCTTCAAGCACGCCAAGCCCGCGTTGATCCGCGATTTGATCGCGGCGCGCACGGATGAGGTTCTGTTTGGATTGTCGTACGATTATGTCGGCGATCTCTCGGAGACGGTGGCACTGATGTGGCCGAAGGCGGCGATGACCGCTCACAACAACCCGCCGCCTCCGACCCTGACCGAAGTCGTCACCACACTGCGCACGCTCGGCAAGATCGAGCTGCCGAAGCAGCTCGAGCGCTGGCTGGACGAGCTCGATGAGACCGGCCGCTGGGCGCTGCTGAAGCTCGTCACCGGCGCGCTTCGCATCGGCATCTCCGCGCGTCTCGCCAAGACCGCGGCCGCCGCGCTCGGCGACAAGGACCCGCATGAGATCGAGCTGATCTGGCCCGGCCTTTCGCCGCCGTATCTCGACCTGTTCGCGTGGCTGGAAGGCCGCGGCGAAAAACCGGTCAATCGCGATCCCGCGCCGTTCCGGCCGGTGATGTTGGCGCATGCGATCGAGGACATGGATTTCGCTGCACTCGATCCCGCCGACTACATCGCCGAATGGAAATGGGACGGCATCCGGGTGCAAGCCGTCGCAGGGCGTGATGATCGCGGCCACATCACGGCGCGGCTCTATTCGCGCACCGGTGAAGACATCACGGGAAGTTTTCCGGACCTCGTCCCCTCGCTGCACCTGCCTGGCGCGATCGACGGCGAGCTGCTGATCCTGCGCGAGGGCCGCGTGCAGAGCTTCAACGTGCTGCAGCAGCGACTGAACCGCAAGGTCGTCTCGCCAAAGCTGATCAAGGAATTTCCGATCCACTTGCGCGCCTACGATTTGCTCGGCGACGACGAGAACGATTTGCGCGAGCTGCCGTTCGCGGAGCGGCGCGAGCGGCTGGAGACCTTCATCAGGAAGCTCGACGATCCCCGCATCGATCTGTCGCCCACCGTCCCGTTCGCAAGCTGGGAGGCGCTGACCGCCGCGCGCGCCGATCCTGCCAGTGCCGGCGCCGGCGGGGATGCCGACGCGGTCGAGGGCGTGATGCTGAAGCGGCGCGATGCGCCTTATCTTCCGGGGCGGCCGAAGGGCCAATGGTGGAAGTGGAAGCGCGATCCGCACATCATCGATGCCGTGCTGATGTATGCGCAGCGCGGTCACGGCAAGCGCTCGTCCTATTATTCCGACTACACGTTTGGCGTCTGGACCGAGGGCGATAGCGGCGACGAGTTGGTGCCAGTCGGAAAGGCCTATTTCGGCTTCACCGACGAGGAGCTGTTGCAGATCGACCGCTTCGTCCGCCGCAACACCACGGAAAAATTCGGCCCCGTCCGCCATGTCGTGCACGAGCCGGACAAGGGGCTGGTGCTGGAGGTCGCCTTTGAGGGCCTCCAGCGCTCACCGCGGCACAAATCCGGCGTCGCCATGCGCTTTCCCCGCATTAGCCGCCTGCGCTGGGACAAGCCGCCGCGCGAGGCCGACCGGCTGGAAACGTTGGAGAGGATGTTGAAGGCGGAACCAGCGGAGATTGAGGCGTGAAGTGTGCTGGACTGAGGCTCGCTTAGCGCCCAGGCGGAGGTGCGCCCCCTCTCCCGCCTGCGGGAGAGGGTTGGGGTGAGGGTTTCTCCGCATTGGGATTCCCCAAGAGGATAGAACCCTCACCCGCGCGCGGGACGATGCCTCGCATCGCCCGGGGCGCGACCTCTCCCGCGAGCGGGAGAGGTTGCACCGAGCCCGAGGCCAGCCGCGCGCCACTATCGGAGCTCTGGCGTGCTCACCCGAATTAAAATGCGGTAAGCTGATTGACGCATGGTTGCGGGTTCCCCATGTGCCCCGCCGTGACCTATAATGGGGTTGAATCCGCCCAAGGAGTTTGCGATGGCCCACGACGTCAGAGATTTGCCGGCCGGCCGCGGCGATGGCCTGAACCGCTTTCTCGGCGGCACGCCGCTGGCGGTCGCGTTTCGCCTGGTCCTGCTCTCGATCCTGGTCGGTGTCGTGCTGGCCGCGATCGGCTTCGACCCCTGGAATATCATCCACAGCATTCGCCTGTTGTTCCAGCGTCTCTGGGATCTCGGCTTCGATGCCGTGAACTGGCTGTGGCGCTACTTCCTGCTCGGCGCGGTCATCGTGATTCCGATCTGGCTGCTCTCGCGCGTGTTCGGCGCGCCGCGCGGCAGGTAAGGATTTGGGAGTCCGCAGCCGATGCAATTACGCTTTGTCGGCTGCGGCGACGCCTTCGGCTCAGGCGGCAGGCTCAATACCTGCTTCCACGTCTCGGGGCGTGAAGCCAACTTCCTGATCGATTGCGGCGCATCGGCCCTGCCGGCGCTGAAGCGGCTCGAGATCGACCGCAACGACATCGACCTCATCCTCATCACGCATTTCCACGGTGACCACTTTGCGGGGCTGCCATTCTTCCTGCTCGACGCGCAATTCTCGCGGCGGACGCGGCCGCTGACGATTGCGGGCCCGCAAGGCATCGAAATGCGGCTTCGTGTCGTGATGGAGGCTCTGTTCGAGCACTCCTCAAAAACCAAGCAGCGCTTCGACCTCAATGTCGTGGAGCTCGCGCCTCAGCAAAGCCAAAGTTTTGGCGCGGTGGCGGTGACACCCTACCCGGTCGTGCACGGCGAATCGGGCGGGCCCTTCCTGGCCTATCGCGTCGAGGCCGAGGGCCGCACGCTCGCCTACAGCGCCGATACCGAATGGACGGACACGCTCATTCCGCTGGCGCATGGCGCGGACCTTTTCATTGCGGAAGCCTACATGTACGAGAAGGTGGTCAAGAACCATCTCAGCCTGAAGACCTTGGAACAGCATCTGCCCGCGATCGGCGCCAAGCGGCTCGTGCTCACCCATATGAGCGACGACATGCTGTCGCGCCTGGATGACATCGAGCATCTCGCCGCCGAAGACGGCATGGTGCTCGTGTTCTGACATGCACGCGCCCGTTCATCCCAGGATAGGCTCCCGCCAGGTGTTCGCCATCGCAGGTCCCGCGATGGTCGCGAACCTCACCACACCGCTGATCGGCGTGGTCTCGACCACGGCGATCGGGCGGCTCGACGATGCCGCCCTGCTCGGCGGCGTCGCGATCGCGTCAGTGATCTTCGACTGCCTGTTCTGGCTGTTCGGCTTCCTGCGCATGAGCACGCTCGCCTTCACCGCGCAATCGCTGGGCGCGGGTGACACGCGCGAGCCGACCGCGATCCTGGCGCGCGGCTTCATCGTTGCTGGCCTGATCGGCGCCGCGCTGATCGCACTGCAGCTGCCGCTGGCCGCAGTGCTGTTCGACCTCATGGGCGGCAGCGAGGGTGTGACACGGGCAGCGAAGACCTACTTCAAGATCCGGATCTGGTCGTCGCCGTTCGCGCTCGCCAACTACGTGATCCTCGGCTGGCTGATCGGCCAGGCCCGCGCCAATTCAGCTCTGTTGCTTCAGGTCGTCATCAACCTCGTCAACATGGCGGCGACGATCCTGCTGGTGCTGATCTACGACACAGGCATCGCCGGCGCGGCGATCGCCGCGCTGTTGTCGGAAGCGGTCGGATTCGCGCTCGGCGTGATCGTCTGCCGTCATTATGCCGACAGCGGCTTCGCAGTGCCGTACGGTACTCTGCTCGACCGCGAGAAGCTGTTGCGGATGCTGGCGGTGAATTCCGACATCCTGATCCGCACCGCGGCACTGATCGCCGCGTTCCTGTTCTTCACCGCCAAGGGCGCACAGGCCGGCGACGTGACGCTCGCCGCCAACTCCGTGCTCAACAACTTCCTGCTGGTCAGCGCCTTCTTCCTCGACGGTCTCGCCAACGCAGCCCAGCAACTCTGCGGCCGCACCCTTGGCGCACGCGATCCAAAAGGATTTGCCGATTCGACCCGGCTGGTGCTGCTGTGGGGTCTCGGCTTTGCAGTCGTCGTCGCGGTGCTGTTCGCGCTGTTCGGGCCAGCCCTGATCGTTTTCATGACGGCGAGTGACGACGTCCGGCGTACCGCGCGCGAATTCCTGCCATTCGTCGTGCTCGCACCCATACCCGGCGTCTTCGCCTTCGGTTTCGATGGCATCTATATCGGCGCGACCTGGGCGCGCGAGATGCGAAATTTGATGCTGGCCTCGCTCGCAATCTTCCTCGGCACCTGGTGGGCGCTGCAATCGTTCGGCAATGCCGGACTGTGGAGCGCGCTGATGGCGTCCTACGTCTCGCGCGGCGGCTTGCAGGCCGCGCGCTATCCGGCGCAGTTCAGGGCGACGTTCGCCAAGCGCTAGAAGAATCGTAGCCCGGATGGAGCGAAGCGTAATCCGGGGTCTTCGTGCAGGTGGGCCGATCCCGGATTGCGCTTCGCTCCATCCGGGCTACGCAGCTCGCTCACATCCCCGGCCAGTCTTCCGCGGTGAGCGTCGCAGCATCCGCGCCGACGATCTCGGAGAGTGAATCCCGCCCTGTGCGGAGCAGCGTCGAGGTCAGGTCGCGCTTGATCTCGTCGACGAGACCGAGGCCCTTGTAGACCAGCGACGAATAGAGCTGGATCAGGCTGGCACCGGCGCGAATCTTTGTCAGCGCGGCCCCGCCCGAATCGACGCCGCCGACACCGATCAGCGGGAAGGCGCCCTCGACGCGCACATAGGTCTCCGCGACCATGCGCGTCGACAGGCGGAATAGCGGCCGTCCGGACAGACCGCCCTGCTCCCTGGCGCGCATTTCCTCGCGCAGCGTGCTCGGCCGCGCGATGGTCGTGTTCGACACGATCATGCCGTCGACCCGGCGCGAGCGCGCGACCTGTACGACGTCGTCGAGCTGCGCGAGGCTGAGGTCAGGCGCGATCTTGAGCAGCACTGGCGTGTCGCCGGCCTTCTGCCGCACCCGCTCGCGCGCGTCGATCACCCTGGCGAGGAGATCGTCGAGCAATGCGCCTTCCTGCAAATTGCGCAGGCCCGGCGTGTTCGGCGAGGAGACGTTGATGGTGAAATAGCTCGCGACCGGCGCAAAGGTCTCGATCAGCTTGACGTAGTCGCCGACGCGATCGGGAGAATCCTTGTTGGCGCCGATATTGACGCCGACGATGCCGCCATGCTGCGCGCGCGCAGCTAACCGGCGCAGGGCGAGATCCGCGCCGTCATTGTTGAAGCCCATGCGGTTGATGACGGCTTCGTCGCGCTCCAGACGGAACAGCCGCGGCCGCGGATTGCCGGCCTGGGGTTTCGGCGTCACCGAGCCGATCTCGACGAAGCCAAAGCCGAGCCGCAGCAGCGCATCCGGCACCTCGGCGCTCTTGTCGAAGCCCGCGGCCATGCCGATCGGATTGGGGAAGTTGAGCCCGAAGGCGCGCACCGCGAGCTTGGGATCGTCAGCGCGCGGCTTGACCGGCGGCAAAAAGCGCAGGCCCTGGATCGCGAGGCGATGCGCGTCTTCCGGATCGAGCCAGCGCAGCACCGGTAGCGAAAAGGCGTCGAAAGCGCGGATCACGGCAGCAGCTCCGGAACATCGTGGCTACCGTCGGAGCGGATGTTGAGGTTCATCACCGCGATCACCGCGCCGAGATCGAGCTCGCCATAGAGATGCGGAAACAGCTCGTCATTGCGCGAGCGCTCCCAGCGCAATTCGCTGCCGAGCGCATCGCTGTCGACCTCGACCAGGAACAGCGCGCGCTGCCCGGCATAGTGCTTGCGCAAGGTCTCGGGAACCTGGGCCGCGGTCGAGAAATGGATGAAACCGTCGCGCGCATCGTCCGCGCTGCCGCGGTAGACACCCTGCCGTTCCGCCTCGCGCCAGGCCGAGGCCGGACAGATTTTGTAGATCTTGACCACCGCTTACGCAGCCCTGTTTGCTCTTTGAGTCTTTTGGGTTTTTTCGTCTCTCGCGGGTCCTTAAAACCCGGGCGCGACCGTAAAGGCGGCCCCTGCCGAACTCAAGACCTAGAGCCCTTTCCGTTCCGATGAAATCGGAATGGGGCTCTAGATTCCTGTTTTGACGCGTATTCTTGACGCGAACCGGTACCCACTTCGCTTGAAAACGCTTTCGT
This sequence comes from Bradyrhizobium sp. SPXBL-04, assembly GCF_051853035.1. Classification (NCBI taxonomy): domain Bacteria; kingdom Pseudomonadati; phylum Pseudomonadota; class Alphaproteobacteria; order Hyphomicrobiales; family Nitrobacteraceae; genus Bradyrhizobium; species Bradyrhizobium sp. SPXBL-04. The sequence continues at coordinate 8,222,669 of NZ_CP182472.1, forward strand.
CCGCCGCCTCTTGCACGGAAAGCGGAAAACCGGTTGATTTGAGGACAGTTTTCCTGAGTTGCGACGGGCTGGACCTTCCATGGTCAAACAGGCCAAAGCGCAGAGGATGCTGACTCACGACCAGATCTGGGGCGCGCTGGATCGGCTGGCTGCGCGCGCCGGGCTGTCGCCGTCCGGCCTTGCCAAACGAGCCGGGCTCGATCCCACCACCTTCAACAAGTCCAAGCGCGTCACCTCCGACGGCCGCGAGCGCTGGCCCTCGACCGAATCGATCGCGAAGGCGCTGGCGGCGGCGGGCTCCTCGATCGACAGCTTTGCGAGACTGGTCGACGAGGACGCCGGCGACGATCGCTCGGTGCCGCTGCTCAGCTTCGCACTCGCCGGTACCAGCGGCGCTTTCGACGAATCCGGCGTTCCATCCGGCAAGGGCTGGACCGAAATCGCGCTTCCCACCGCCGAGGACGGTCACGCCTTTGCGCTGGAGATTTCTGGCGATGCGCTACAGCCTGCCTATCGCAACGGCGACGTCCTCCTGATCTCGCGCGGCACGCCGACCCGCAAAGGCGATCGCGTGGTGGTGAAGACCAAAGCGGGCGAGGTGACGGTCGCGACGCTGAAGCGCCGCACGGCGAAGGCGCTGGACTTGCAGCCGCTCGATGCGTCACGGGCGGAGCGGACGATCGCGATGAGCGATGTCGCCTGGATCGCGCGGATCGTCTGGGCGAGCCAGTGATTGCGTCGCGCCCGGCGTGGGTGACCAGGCGATGACATCACCCGCGCCGCGTTTCGCCGCGGGCGAGCTTGCGACTCACCGGCCCTCTCGCATAGGTTGCGTACCGATTGCCGATCAAATTCATCTCGGGGGAGTACGATGAATCGCCGTCACGCATTGAAGGCCCTGGCGGGTCTTGCGCTTTGTCCGCTCTGCAAGCCGGCCTTCGCCGCCGAAGGCGTGCATTGGAGCTATGAGGGCGCCGGCGGTCCGGCCAAATGGGGCGATCTCGACGCGGCCAACAAGGCCTGCGCGGTCGGCCTGCAGCAATCGCCGATCGACATCGAGGGGGCGATCAAGTCGCAATTGCCCGCTCTGAAGCTGAACTGGGCCAAGAGCGCCGACACCATCGTCAACAACGGGCACACGATCCAGCTCAACTTCGCCGAGGGCAGCACGCTCATGCTCGGCAACGTCAAGTACAAGCTGCTTCAGGTGCACTTCCACCGGCCGAGCGAGCACATGATCGGCGGCAAGAATTTTCCGATGGAGGCACATTTCGTCCATCGCAACGATGCCGGCGGGCTCGCCGTGATCGGCGTGCTGATGGCCGAAGGCAGGCCGAACGCAGCCTTCAGCAAGATCGTCAAGACTATGCCGGCGGCCGAAGGTCCCGCGGTGAAGGCCGATGCGACCATCGATCCTCACGCCATGCTGCCGCAGCGACTCAGCTATTTCCGCTATCCCGGCTCGCTGACGACGCCGCCCTGCTCGGAGGTGGTCGAATGGCTGCTGCTGACCGACCCGATCCAGGTGTCAGCCGCCGATGTCGCCGCGTTCGCAAAGCTCTATCCGATGAACGCGCGCCCGGTGCAGAAGGACAACCGGCGTTACGTGCTGCGCTCGATCTAGGCGGGCGTCACTCCGCAACTTCCCTACATTGTTCAATGTCATTCCCCGCGAAGGCGGGGAATCCAGTACACCGCGGCCTCTCGGCTCTATCACAACCGCCTCTGGAATACTGGATCGCCCGCCTTCGCGGGCGATGACAGCGGGAGTGCGCTCATGCGCTTCGCGCCAGCGCGCCGTCGATCATGTTGACTGCGTTCTGGATGCCGTACACCGCGACGAAGGAGCCGAAGCGCGGGCCCTTCTCCTGGCCGAGCAGCACCTGGTAGAGCATGTTGAACCAGTCGAGCGTGACGCCGGGACGGCCATCCTTGCCCTTCTTGACCTGGTCGAGGAACGGCTCGCGGCGGCCGACCTCGTAGACGACGTTCTGGATGTCCTCGGCCGATGCGTCCTGCGGCAGTTGCGACAGCGCATCGCGCAGGTCCTGGAGCGCGGCGCGCTCTGTGTCCGTGGGCACGCGGAACTGCTTCGTGGGCGCGACGAAGTCGCGATAATAGTTGATGGCATAACCGACCATCGCATCCAGCTTCGGATGCGTCTGCGGGCTCACGCCGGGGCGGTAGCGGCCAATAAAACCCCACAGCGTCTCGGCATTCTCCGCATTCGACGACGACACCAGCGTGAGCAGGAGCTGGAAGGTGACGGGCAGATCGCCCTTCGGCGGCTTGCCGTTGTGGATGTGCCAGACCGGATTGCCGAGCTGCTGCTTGCCGTCCTGCTTGGCAAAGCCGTCGATGAATTGCTGGTAATCGTCCACATTGCGCGGGATGACGTCGAAATACAGCCGCTTGGCCGCCTTCGGCTCGCGATACATGAACAGCGACAGCGATTCCGGCGAGGCATAGCGCAGCCATTCGTCGATGGTCAGGCCGTTGCCCTTCGACTTCGAGATCTTCTGGCCCTTCTCGTCGAGAAAGAGCTCGTAGTTGAAGCCTTCCGGCGGCGTGGCGCCAAGCGCCCGGGCGATCGCGCCGGACAGCTTCACCGAATCGATCAGATCCTTGCCGGCCATCTCGTAGTCGACGCCGAGCGCGACCCAGCGCATCGCCCAATCGGCCTTCCATTGGCACTTGACGTTGCCGCCGGTCACGGACGTCTCGACTTCCTGGTTGGTATCGGGGTCGACATAGGTCACCGTGCCGGCGGCGACGTCGCGGCGGATCATCGGCACTTGCAGCACGACGCCCGTCGTCTTGCTGATCGGCAGGAACGGCGAATAGGTGGCGCGGCGATCGGGGCCGAGTGTCGGCAGGATGATGGCCATGATCTTGTCGTAGGCGGCCAGCATCTTGAGCAGCGTCGCATCGAAGCGGCCCGATGTGTAGTAGTCGGTCGAGCTCGCGAACTCGTAGTCGAATCCGAAATGATCGAGGAAGGCGCGAAGCCGCGCATTGTTGTGATGCCCGAACGATGGGTGTTCGTTGGAGAACGGATCCGGCACCCGCGTCAGCGGCTTGCCAAGATGCGCGGCCAGCATGTCCTTGTTGGGGACGTTGTCGGGCACCTTCCGAAATCCGTCCATGTCGTCGGAGAAGGCGAGCAGGCGCGTCTTGATCTTGTCCTCGGTCAGCACGCGGAAGGCATGCCGCACCATCGAGGTGCGCGCGACCTCGCCGAACGTGCCGATATGCGGCAGGCCGGAGGGACCGTAGCCGGTCTCGAACAGCACCTCGTCCTTCGGGCTTTTCTTCAGCCGCGCGACAATGGCCTTCGCCTGCTCGAACGGCCAGGCGTTGGATTGTTCGGCGAGCGCACGCAGGTCGCTCGGGTTCGCAGCAAGATCGATAACGGACATCAGGGGCCTCCGGGCCGCGCAAAATAGCGATTTCCGGGCAGAATGCAATTTTGTAGGCGGTATTGCCTCTTGCACCGTCATTGCGAGCGAAGCGAAGCAATCCAGACTGTCTCCGCGGTGACAGTCTGGATTGCTTCGTCGCATCAGCGCAAAATTGCTGCGCAATTTTGTCGCGAGCTCCTCGCAATGACGGCGGAGGGAGCAGCGACGCTAGTTAGAACGGGCTCACCGAAAAATACCGCAGCCACAGATCGGTGTAGCGGCCTTTTTCCCAGACGCGGAACAAGGCCCAGTTCAGGGCCTGCCGCAGCACGTCGTTGCCCTTGCGCACGGCGATGCCGATGCCCTCGCCGAAGAAGCGGCTCTCGACGAAAGGGCCGCCGGAGAAGGCGCAGCAATCGCCGGAATCGGTGCCGTTGATCCAGAACGCGAGCGAGATGGCGTCGCCAAAGATGAAATCAACCTCGCCCTTGCGCAAAGCGCTGCGGAGCGCATCGTCATTGGGATAGGCGTGCAGCTCGGCGTCGGTGAACATCGCCTTGAGATACGCCTCATGCGCGGAGCCGGCGATGACGCCGACCTTCTTGCCTTCGAGATATTCGGGGCGGATCTCCGGCATCACTGCGTCCTTGCGCGAGACGAAACGCGCCGGCACCCGATAATAGGGATCGGTGAAGTCGACGCGGGCGCGAAGCTGCGGGCTCACCGCCATCGAGGCGATGATGGCATCGCCGCGGTTGGAGGTGAGCGCGTCGACCAGCGTCTCGAAGCGGCGCATCTGCACCGTGCAGGTGACCTTGATCTCGTCGCACAGGCTGCGTGCGAGATCGACGTTGAAGCCGGCCGGATTGCCGTCGGCGCCGGTGAAGTTGAACGGCGGATAGTCGGTCTCGGTCAGGAAGCGGATCACGGTCAGGCGGGACAGGTCCGGCCGCTCCGGCCGGCGCCGCGGGTCCCAGAAGCCCGGCACGGCCTGTGGGGCGGCCTGGGGCGCGGTTTGCGGCGTGGCCTGGGGCGCCGTGGGCGGCCGCTTGGCTGGTGTCTGGGCGTTCGTGGCGCCGAGCCCTGCGAGCAGGCAAGCACCGATGGCCAACCCCATCAGCAAACCACGGGCAGATTTTGACGATTTCGCCTGTTGCGATGGAGCCATCGGCCGGAAATGAACGAATTGCGTTGAGATCGGAGGGCCTTATAGACCATTCGGCCCGGAACGCGAGCGCCGATTGTGGCTGGTTGCGCTCCCTCCCCCGCAAGCGGGGGAGGGTCGGGGAGAGGTGCCTCCTCTGGGCGAGAACCCCCAAGAGGAGAGAACCCTCACCCGCGCCTTCGGCGCGACCTCTCCCGCAAGCGGGAGAGGTTGCAGCGGAGTTCGCGGCGGATTGATCGCCTCTCAGAGGTACCGCTTCAGCTCGGCCGCGGCTTCTTCCGGCGTCCGCTTCAAATTGAACGGCGAGACGAAGCGGCCGTCGCGGTCCATCAGATAGATCAGCGCGGTGTGGTCCATGGTGTAGTCGCCGTCCTTGGTCGGGACCTTCTTGGCGTAGACGCGGTAGGACGTGATCACCTTGGCGACCTCGGCGGGATCGCCGGAGAGGCCCTCAAGATGCGGATCGAAGCTCGTCAGATAGTCCTTCATCGCCGCCGGCGTGTCGCGCTCGGGGTCGACCGAGATGAAGATGGCATTGACCTTGTCGGCCTCCTTGCCCATCGCGCGCAGCACTTCCGACATCTCGAACAGCGAGGTCGGGCAGACGTCGGGGCAATGGGTGTAGCCGAAGAAGATCAGGGTCGGCTTGCCCTTCAGGCTCTTGTCGGTGACGGCCTTGCCGTTCTGGTCGGTGAGCTGGAACGGGCCGCCGATCGCGGCCGGTTGCGCCACCTTGCTCACCCCGCCCATGGCCCAGAACATCACCAGCAGCCCGACAATGAGGCTTGCGGCGAAGGCGGTTGCGATCACCAGCGGACGGGCGATGGGGCTCATTGTCGGAACACTTCCTATCGGGATCAGAAGCAGGCGGCGAAGCCGGTCCTGATCATTTCGAAGAACACCTGGGTGCCGTAGTGGAACCAGAGCGCGAGGGCGCCGACCACGACGAGCGCGCCGAAACCTGCGCCCGCCCACAGCAGCACGGACGGCATCCGGCCGGCAGTGGGCGAATTGTCCGATACAGGATGAGCCGGATGCAGTGGTTGAGCCATGGCAATGATCGGGGCGAAGGCCCCGGTTCCCAGGCTCTCAGATAGGCTTTGGGCCGCCCGCGGACAAGACGCCCGCGTCGGCCCAAAAGGATCCCATCATGCTGCGAAGATCAGTGAAGCAGCTGGCCCCGAGCGGATTCGAGTTGCTCCGCTTGTGGGAGAGATCGGCGCGACGGCCTGTTGGTCGAGGCTTGCGCGTCCAGATAGCAGGGCTTGTACATGGCCTCGAGCTGCTTGCCCCTCAGGAAGAGCATGCGTGGGGTCAGCCCGCCCCGCTGGCCGATCCAGCGCCTCACCTGCGAGGGATACATCGCATAGAGCATCTGGGTCGCTTCGGGATTGGTGACGGCGCGGCCATTGCTTCCGAAATCCCAGGCGGCGTGGAAACCGAGCGTTGCATGCGAGGTCACGCAGATGCGATCGCGCGGGATGGCGCCGAGGACGATGGTACAGGCGGAGGCGCAGAGGCCGTCGATAATGACGGTTTCGCCTGACTGACGCAGGTCCTGGTACCTGTCGACGTAGGTTCCGATCCTGCCGCCACGGTCATCCGCGATACGAACCACCGCGTGAGAAGCCCCCATGCCGGCGATCAGGAGAATCACCGCAAGCAACCCCGTCAGAAACCTCATTGTCCCCCGCCCCAGTCGGATTCGAATCTGCGTGTCAGGTGGTGATGCACAGCTAGCGTCTGTCGACTCTGTGGTTTTGTCTAGGCGCGCCCGCTCTGTCAAAACAAATTCAAATACAGTGTTGCGTCCGCGCTGCACTTGGCCAGTCTCTATCCCCGAAGTGGAACAAGTTAATGTTGTCTTACGGGCCGCGCCCTTGATCTCAGTTGCAACCGCTGGCTTCAATCCGGGTAACTACAGGGGGGAACCCGTGGAGGGGGAGATACATGGCGGAAGAAACTGACGTCATCGTGGTCGGCGCGGGACTATCGGGCCTCGTGGCCGCAACCGAGATCGCGGACGCGGGCAAGCGCGTGATCGTGGTCGACCAGGAGGGCGAGCAGTCGCTCGGCGGCCAGGCGTTCTGGTCGTTCGGCGGATTGTTCCTGGTCGATTCGCCCGAGCAGCGCCGGCTCGGCATCAAGGACTCCTACGAGCTCGCACTCCAGGACTGGATCGGCACCGCCGGCTTCGACCGCGACGAGGATTTCTGGCCACGGCAATGGGCCGAGGCCTATGTGGCGTTCGCGGCCGGCGAGAAGCGCGACTGGCTGCGCGCGATGGGCCATCGCATCTTCCCCGTGGTGGGCTGGGCCGAGCGCGGCGGCTATGACGCGATGGGCCACGGTAATTCGGTGCCGCGCTTCCATGTGACCTGGGGCACCGGCCCCGGCATCGTCGAGCCATTCGCGCGCCGCGCGCGCCAAGCCGCCCGAAGCGGCCGGCTGACCTTCAGGTTCCGCCATCGCGTCGATGCGCTCTCCATCACCAACGGCACCGTCGATGGCGTCAGCGGCGCCGTTCTCGCCCCCGACACTATCGAGCGGGGCAAAAGCTCGTCACGCAACGTCGTCGGCGAGTTTGCGTTGAAGGCGCAAGCCGTGATCGTCGCCTCCGGCGGCATCGGCGGCAATCATGAGCTGGTGCGGCAGAACTGGCCGAAGCGGCTCGGCGAGCCGCCGAAATTCATGATCTCGGGCGTGCCCGAGCATGTCGATGGCCGCATGATCGGCATCACGGAAAAGGCTGGCGCGCGACTGATCAATCGCGACCGCATGTGGCATTACGTCGAGGGCATTCAGAACTGGAATCCCATCTGGCCGCGCCACGGCATCCGCATCCTGCCCGGCCCGTCCTCGATGTGGTTCGACGCCACGGGCACGCGGCTGCCGGCGCCGCTGTTTCCGGGCTCCGACACGCTCGGCCAGCTCAAATACATCATGTCGACGGGCTATGATTATTCCTGGTTCATCCTGACGCAGAGCATCATCAAGAAGGAGTTTGCGCTGTCGGGCTCGGAGCAGAACCCCGACCTCACCGGCAAGAGCTGGCGCATGACCTTGCGCCGCGCCACCAACAAGGGCGCGCCGGCGCCGGTGGAGGCGTTCAAAAGCCACGGTGTCGACTTCATCGTGCGCGACAAGCTCGATGAGCTCGTTGCGGCCATGAACGAGCTCGCCGGCAGCGACCTCCTCAGGCTCGAGCACATCAGGATGCAGATCGAAGCGCGCGACCGCGAGATCGCCAACCCCTACGTCAAGGACGCGCAGGTGATGAACATCCACAATGCGCGCCGCTATATCGGCGATAAGCTGATCCGCACCGCCTCCCCGCACAGAATCCTGGATCCCGCGCATGGACCGCTGATCGCGGTGAAGCTCAACATCCTCACCCGCAAGACGCTGGGCGGCTTCGAGACCGATCTCGAGTCGCGCGTGTTCGGGGAAGAGGGCAGCGTCATCCCCGGCCTCTATGCGGTCGGCGAAGCCGCCGGCTTCGGCGGCGGCGGCGTGCACGGCTACCGCTCGCTGGAGGGCACTTTCCTCGGCGGCTGCCTGTTCTCGGGGCGCAATGCCGGCCGCTCCGCGGCGAAGGCGGTGGGGTGACCGACGAGGCTGGCGGGTGCGCGGCGGCGCACCGGCCTCAGCCGCGGCGAAGCATCTCCTGCAACAGGCGTTCGGTCAGCGAGAGCTGATCGAGCCGCAGAGACAACAGCTCGTTCAGCTCGGCCATGTGGGCTCGAAGTCTCTCGGCCTCCGGCCCGTCATCGAGATTTCGGACAAAGTCGCCGAGCGCCCTGAGACATTGCTGCATTGTCACGATGCTTTGCTGCAGCGATTTGCAGTCTCTCCTGGTGTTAGCGACCAGGCTGGTTGGGCTGAGCGGCAACGCGATAACGTTATCGATCGCGCCCGCTCGCGTTTCTTTCTTGATTCGATCGGCCATCGCGTTCCCTCATGCGGACATGGCAGGACACTCGCCTATTCGAGTCAGGCGGCGCGCACGGTGGTCAGGAACTGCTCGACCTCGGAGTGCAATCGCGCGCTGTCCTTCGACAGCATTTGCGCCGAGGCAAGCACCTGGGTTGAAGCCGAACCAGTCTCCGCCGCTCCGTGCTTCACGTCACTGATGTTGGCTGCGACCTGATCGGTGCCTTGCGCCGCCTGCTGGATGTTGCGGGCGATCTCCTGCGTCGCGGCTCCCTGCTCTTCGACTGCCGATGCGATCGCCGAAGAAATCTCCGAGATCCTGCCGATTGTTCCGCTGATCTCCTTGATCGCGACCACGGATTCCTGGGTGGCGGCTTGAATGTCGGCAATCTGATGACCGATCTCCCCGGTCGCCTTCGCTGTCTGCTCGGCCAGCGCCTTGACCTCGGACGCAACCACAGCAAAGCCGCGCCCCGCTTCGCCGGCTCGCGCCGCTTCGATCGTGGCGTTCAGAGCAAGCAGATTGGTCTGCCCCGCGATCGTGTTGATGAGTTCGACGACGTCGCCGATGCGGGTGGCCGCCTGCGACAGCTTGTTGACCCGATCATTGGTCCTCTGCGCCTGCTCCACCGCCGCGCCGGCAATTCTGGCGGCGTCCTGCACCTGGCGGCCGATTTCGGTCACGGATGAGCTCATCTCTTCGGTGGCGGAGGCAACCGACTGAACATTGGTCGATGCTTCCTCGGAGGCGGCAGAGACGACGCTCGAGAGCTCCTGGGTGTTCTCCGCGGTCTTGCTCAGCGTCCGGGCCGCCGCTTCGAGCTCGGTCGATGAGGACGACAGCGTCCTCACGATGTCGCCGACCGCGTCCTCGAACTGACCCGCGAGCCTGTGCATGTCGGCCTTGCGTTGAGCGGCCGCGCGAGCCTCCATTTGTGCCTGCTCGGCGCGCAGACGATCGGCCTCGATCATGTTGTCTTTGAAGACCTGGACCGCAATGGCCATCTCGCCGACCTCGTCGGTACGGCCCACGCAGGGAACGTTCGTGGAGGTGTCGCCGCCGGCGAGCTTGCCCATGGCAAGGGTCATCCCCCGGATCGGAGCGGCGATCGAGCGGGACGTGAACAATGCGATTGTCCCGCCGAGGCCGACTCCCGCGGCCAACAGAGTCCACAGGACCAGCTTCAGCAGCGAGATGCTCTCCTGCACGCCGCGCGTCTCCTCGACGAGCATCCGCTTCTGATTGGACTTGATGCCTCCCGAGCGGGTGCCGTCGACGCCCTTGGGCCCGTCGAGCAGGTCGAGAATCCTTGCGGCGCGCGGCGCGGCTTCGGTCACCAGCAGATAAACCGGCGCGTTCCAGTCCGGGGACTCGCGAAGCGCGAAGATCCTTTCATAGAGGCGCGCGAACTCGCTTTTCGCCTTTGCGATCTTATCGAAGGACGCCTGTTGCGAGACGGTGAGCAGGTCCTTTCGCGCATTGACTCCGGCATAGCCTTTCTCGAACGCCTCCCACGGCTTCACGAATTTTTCCTTGTCGGTCTTTTCGCCCGAGAGCAGGTACATCCGGAGCTGGGCCGTGGCAGCGGCAAAATTGCCCCGCGTATCCGCCATCGCCTTGAGCAATTTCTTCCGCTCCGACGTGGCTTCCTGTGCCTCCTCCTGATCGATCATCTTCGTGATCTCGGAGAAAATCACGTCTGCGCGCGGGCCGGCCTCGCCGACCATGAGCTTGGTCGCGGGATAGGCGTCAGGGGTGAAAGCAATCGCTTCGGCCTTGTCCTGCGCCGCGCGAAACTCGACGAGCAGCAGCTTGGCTTGCTCCCATTTTTGCCTGTTCTCGGGATTGGTGAACTGCGCCGCCTGCTCGTCGAACGCAGCCACTGTTCTATCCATCTCCTTCCACATCGACATGCGATCGAGCTTGCCTTGCGGATTCCCGCTGAGCAAATAGCCGCGCAGGGTCGCGAGCGTGGAATAGAGATCGCCGATCAGCTCGGTGCTCGCCAGCGCGACCGGCGTGCGCAGGTTCGTCATGCGATTGACCGTCGTTGAAATGCGCCCGACCTCGAACATGGTGTAGCCGACGGAAAGCGCGATGATGGCGCAGACTGCAGCAAATCCCGCGATCAACCGGCCACCGATACGAAATTTGAAATAAGACATTGGCAAATACTCCGCAGCTATGGCCGCTATGGCCTAAGACGTCGCATGAAAATTCCCGCGTGGCGATGCCGCAGACCGAAACGATCGTTTGACATGACCAGATCGGGCGATACCCCACCATTCCGATCGCGACAGCGTTGGCGCACCCGGCTGGCAATGATCCCAGCCAGATCGACGCGCGCCGCTTGAGCAATCCTGACGACGATGCAGCGCCCCGTTACCCCGCTACTACCGTCAGTTTTACGCCTCTCCGACTCTGACTTTGACGTGTGTGACCAAGGTGACCAAAATTGCTTATTGCGACATTAAGAAAAATTTGTTCGCGAGGTCTCTCAACGCACAAAAATTGAGCGCTGCTTCTGCAGCCGGAATTAAAGTGCGAGGCCTTGCCAGGATCTTGTTGTCTCTCAATCGACAGAGCGCTGCGCCAACATCAAAACTGGTGAGAAGTGGGCTCGACCTCACCTCGATCTCCGCAAAAATCGATGGCGGTCGCGACTGGCTGCTTGACGATTATCTCGGCCTCACGCCAGGTTTCCCGGCTCCGAAGATGAACTCGATGCCCGCAGACGAGAGCGTGGCGCAAAGGGTCGTCAATGTCTCGTCGGGCAGGCGCAGGAGACCGTTCTGCTCCTCAAGCCGGCGAATCACGGCAGCAGAAATCCCGGTTCGCGCGGCGAGCTGTTTCACCGACCAGTTCAGCATGCCGCGGGCGGCGCGCAATTGCGCACCCGTCAACCTCCACGTCGCCACGTGTTGGGTCGAGAGTCGCTGCTCGTGCACGTCCGTGGAGATTCCCAACCACTCCCGAACACTACCATCCGCGTCCGGGACCGGCACAGCCCGGCAATGGTACCAGCGGTAGGAGCCGTCGGACTGGCGCAGCCTATGCTCGACATCGTAGGGCTGTCCCGTTTCGGCGGCAGCCGCCCAGATCCGCAAAGCCGTTTCGCGTTCCTCTTCGGGAAGCAGATCGAGCCAGCCTTTGCCGAAGAACCGGTGCGCGTCCGGCTTGTCCTCCGCGTTCAAGAGCGCGGTAATCCGGCCGTCCTGACTGCCGACCCACAGCAACCCGCCTGCGACCTGCGTCAGCGCCGCGTAGCGACCCGCATCTGTCTTGAGAGGCTGCAGCGATCTGCGTTGTTCGGTGATGTCGATGGCGACGCCGACCACGCATTCCGGCTCGCCGGCCGAGTTCAAAAAAGTCTCGGACTGGATACGGATCCAGCGCAGTGCACGATTCGGCCGGATGATGCGAAACTCGCCGTCGAGCAAAAATCGGTCGAAGGCCAATTCGCGCGGATCGCGCTGCGGACGGCGATCCTCCGGATGAATTCGTCTCTCGATCTCCGCATAGCTGGGCGCAACGGCATTGGGATCGAGACCCAGCAGGCCGTAGAAGCCACGCGACCACTGCATCCGGCCTTCGGCATCGCAGCGCCAGACGCCAGTCCCAAATTTCTCTTCTAAAAAACGAAGTATCTCGGAAGGGTCGGGGTAGTTTTCCAGGTGGCTCAATTCAGCCCCGTCGCGAAAATTGTCTCAACTCTTAATTGTACTCTATCTCAGTTCCGCTCCTTGATGCAGCTCAATTTGCGATTGCTGAAAATATTTGTGCCATCCGGCAGGTATGTACATGCGGTCGAAGGTCGCGCCGAGATCTTGAACTTGGTTACGTGCGTCGAAGCGGCTAAACGCTATCGATGGTACCGATCATGGCCTGGATGATACGACCCGCCTTGCGCGTTGCCCCGTTCTGGCTGGCGGTGATCTGCTGCTTCTCTCCTGCATGGGCCGACACTGTCGACGTCAATGGTGTGAAGCGCTCCTACACCGTGCAGCTGCCGGCGAAAAAGCCGGCACCGCTCGTCATCGTGCTGCATGGCAAGACCCAGCGCGGCGCCGACATGGTCGCGCGGACGGCGTGGCCGCAGCTTGCCAAGCGCGAGGGGCTTGCGGTCGTCTTTCCGGACGGGCTCAACCACGCCTGGGCCGATGCGAGGACCAAGGCGGGACCCGCGCTCCGCGGCCCACCCGATGGCACCGATGACGTCGCGTTCATCGCAAAGCTGGTCGAGAAGCTGGTGGCCGACGGCACCGCCGATGCGAAGCGCGTTTATGTCACCGGCATCTCCAATGGCGGCGCCATGGTGATGACGCTGGTTTGCGCCCGCGCCGATTTGTTTGCGGCGGGCGCGAGCGTGATCATGAACCTCACTGAAGAGGCCGCCGTCACCTGCCATCCGTCGCGGCCGTTGCCGATGCTGCTCATGAACGGCACCGCCGATCCGCTCGTCCCCTACGAGGGCGGGCGCGGATCGAGCTATTATGCCGCAGACGGGTTCTGGTCGACGGACGAGACGCTGGCATTCTGGCGCAGCCTCAATGGCTGTGAGACCGATGACGCCGAGGTGATCGAGATGCCCGACAGGGCGCCCGCAGACCAGTCCACCGTGACACGGATCAGCTCGCGCTGTCCGACCGGGCACGACGTCGTGCTCTATCGCATCAACCATGGCGGCCACCGCATGCCCGGATTTGCACCGGATGCGCGTTTCCCGAAAGTCGCGACCAAACTGCTTGGCCCGCAGAACGGCGACATCGACGGCGCCGAGACGATCTGGGCTTTCTTCAGCCAATTTCGCTGAGCGGCGCATCGCGCGCAGGCAACGCATGCGTGCCTGGCAACGCATGCGTGCCTGGCAACGCATGCGTGCCTGGGGTGGCAGAGCGCGGGTCGCTGGGCTAGACAGGGCCGCCCTTCCACCAGGAGACCCCAAATGAGCATTCAGCGTTTTGAAACCGGCCCGCGCATGAGCCAGGTCGTCGTGCACGGCAACACCGTCTATCTCGCCGGCGTCGTCGCGAACAAGGCTGCCGGCGAAAGCGTAACGAAACAGACCCAGGACATCCTGGCAACCATCGACGGTCACCTCGCCAAGGCCGGCACCGACAAATCGAAGCTGCTCTCGGCCACGATCTACATCACCGACATGAAGACGTTCGGCGAGATGAACGCGGTGTGGGACGCCTGGGTCTCGCCGGGCAATACGCCGGCCCGCGCCACCGTCGAAGCCAAGCTAGCGGCGCCGCAATACACCGTCGAGATCATGGTGACCGCGGCGAAGTGACGCCCGCATGAGATTGTGCGTGCGCCTGAGGCGCGATGAAACATCATCGCGCCTCAGGTTTTTTTGCGCATGGTCTGATAGGAAAACCGCTCCACACTTTTCCGGATCATGCGCATGACCTCCGAGGTAATCGATCGGCGCGCGCATTCCTTCGATAGTCGCGGTCAGCCGGACAACACGGCGCCATCGAAGGAGAGTACCATGACCGACCCCGTCACCATCGCCCGACGCTACATCGAGCTCTGGAACGAACGCGCCGCCGGCCGCCGCCGCGAGCTGCTCCGCGAGAACTGGACGGCGGATGCGAACTATGTCGATCCCCTGATGAAGGGCGACGGCCAGGACGGCATCGACGCGCTGATCGCCGGCGTGCAGCAGCGCTTTCCCGATTTCAGATTCAAGCTGATCGGCGAGCCCAACGGCTACGGCGACCATGTGCGCTTCAGCTGGGGACTCGGCCCTGATGGTGTCGACAGCCCGATCAAGGGCACGGATTTTGCCGTGCTGAAGGACGGCCGGATTAGGAGCGTGACAGGATTCTTGGATCAAGTGCCCGCGGGGGCATGAGGTCTCTTACCCTCCCCTTGAGGGTAAGGCTATCGCATATGGCGGTGAATAATGCTTCGGCATCGGCAGTGGGCTCCCTCTCCCGCTTGCGGGGGAGGGCGGGGGTGGGGGTGCCTCCGCGTCGGGATTGTCGAGAATTGCGGAGGCGATCCCAGTGCGGTGAGAGCCCTCACCCGCCGCGCTCGGGACGATGCTTCGCATCGCCCGGGACGCGTCGGCCTCTCCCGCAAGCGGGAGAGGCGGAGCAAACTCGCGGGTGGTCCCCGCAAAAGGCATATGCGATAGCCCTACCCTCCAGGGGAGGGTAAGAAACAGTCCGCTGCTTCGCTCTAACTGGCAACCGCCAACCGATACGCAGCCATCACGTTCACACCAAACGCCTTCTCCCTCACCTGCGGACCAAGCTTCATCAAGCACGCTTCCAACGCACCCTTGATCTCGTCGTAGCTGCCCGCAAGCAGACACACCGGCCAGTCCGAGCCGAAGATCAACCGATCCTCGCCAAAGCATGTCGCGACATGTTGAACGAACGGAAACAGCCGCTCCGCATCCCAATCACCCCAAGCCGCTTCCGTCGCTAACCCTGAAATCTTGCACCAGACATTGCCGCAGGCGGCGAGCGCTTTGATGCGATCGGCCCATTCGTCGCTTCCACCATCGGCGATCGGCGGCTTGCCGGCGTGATCGAGCACGAAGCGTGCTTGCGGGAAGGCCTGGGCGGTTGCGATGGCCGAGGGCAGCTCGCGGGTTCGAACGAGGAGATCGTAGGCGAGATCGCGGGCGAACACCGCCGTGAGACCGCGCTGGACGTCTTCGCGGAGCAGCCAGTCGGGATCGGACTCGTCGTGCACCTGGTGGCGGATGCCGACCAGCTTGTCGCCACCGGGGGAGGCTCGCAGGCGATGAAGCGTCTCGTCAAGCGCACCGTCCGTCAGATCAGCCCAACCGACGACACCGATGACAGAGGGCGTCGCATCCGCGATGCGCAAGTATTCCTCGGTCTCCTCCAGCGCGGAGCGGCATTGCACCAGGATGCTGGCGTCGATGCCGTTTGCTTTCAGTAATGGTGCGAGATCGCCAGGACCGAAGGCACGGCGGATCGGCGCGAGCTCGTCCGCCTCCATCCAGGGATAATCGGCGCGCGCCGGATCCCAGAAATGCTGGTGGCCGTCGATGATCATGGCTCACGCTCCGCCCGGCAGCGGCGCCCGCGCATCGACGAGGTTTCGCGCGCGCAGCTCCTGCCAGAAGGCTTGCGGCACCGCCGCCTCCGACATCGCGATGTTGTCGGCCACCTCGGCGGCATTGCGCGCGCCCATCACGGCGACTGTCACGGCCGGATGGGCCATGCAGAACTGCAGTGCTGCGGCCTTCAGCTCGGTGCCGTGCTTGCGGCAGAGCCCGTCGAGTTCGAGCGCCTGCGCGACGAGCGCGGCATCGGCGTCCTGATAATTGAACTTCGCGCTCGTGTGCGGATTGGCCAAGATGCCGCTGTTGTAGATGCCGCCGAGCAGGATGCCGATGTTCCTGGCTTGGCAGGCCGGAAACAGCGCATCCAGCGCGCCCTGATCGAGCAGCGTGTATCGGCCGGCGAGCAGAAAGCAGTCGACCGGCACGGCGTCGGCAAAGCGGACTGGCATCTCCGACTGGTTCATGCCGGCGCCGATCGCCTTGACCGTGCCGTCCTCGCGCAGGCGCTGCAGCGCGCGGAAGGCACCGGCGACGGCATCGTCATAATGATCGTCGGGATCATGCACGAGCAGGACGTCGACACGGTCGAGCCCGAGCCTGGCGAGGCTTTCCTCTACCGAGCGCATCACGCCGTCATGGCTGAAATCGAACACCGGCCGCTCGCGCGGCGTGCCCTTGTAGTGCTCGTCCTCGGCGGCACCGCCCTCCGGCGCGCGCAAGAGACGCCCGACTTTGGTCGAGATCGCATAGGATTCGCGCGGCTGCTGCTGCAGGAACGCGCCAAGCCGCCGCTCGGCCAGGCCAAAGCCGTAAAGCGGCGCGGTATCGAAGAAGCGCACGCCGAGCGACCAGGCACGTGCGATCGTCGCTTCCGCATCGGCATCGCTGACGGGGGTGAACAATCCGCCGAGCGGGGCGGAACCGAGGCCGATTGAGGTGACGTCGAGAGAGCCGAGGCGCGACCGTTTCATTCCCATTGCCTTCCAGGAGTCTTCCTTCCAACGGTCCAAATCATCTCCCCCGCTCGCGAAAACCGCAAGCGGGGGAGGCACGCAGGAGCGCGGGGCTGGCGGCGCGTTCCTACTTCAACATCTGCGCGACGTTGTCCTTGGTCACGAGGTCGAGGCCGGTGTAGACGATCTCCGGCACCTTCTCGCCCTTCTTGATGGCGAGCAGCGTATCCATCGCCTTCTCGCCCATCTCGAACGGGCGCTGACCGACCAGCGCGTTGGCATAGCCGTCGCGCAGCAGTTCGAGCTGCATCTTGAGCGTATCGGCGACGACCAGCGTGAACTTGCCTGAATCGATGTCCTTCTTGTTCCTGGAGGCGAACGCCTTGAAGCCTTCGGGCGCGAACATCGGCCAGCCGCCGATGGGAACAATGGCCGCAAGGTCCGGCGTTGCTGTGCGCATGTCCGTCATCTGCTGCACCGCCAGCGCGGGATCGTCGTTGCAGAAGGTCGGCGAGCCCGCGACCTCGGTCCATTTCGAGCCCTTCAGCGCCTCGCGAACGCCGTCGACGCGTTCGGCGAGGTTCTTGGCGCCGGGACCGCCGGAGACCATCGCGTATTTGCCGCCGTCGGGCCGCATCTTCAGCAATTGCTTGCCGAGGGCTAAGCCGAACTCCTTGTTGTTGGTGCCGATATAGGCGATGCGCTTGGAGCCCGGCGCATCGGCATCGAAAGTGATGACGGGAATGCCGGCGGCGGTCGCCGCCTCGATCGACTTGGTCATGGCCGCGACGTCGGCGACCGAGATGGCGAGACCGTCAACCTTCTGCGTGACGAAGTCCTGGATGATCTGGGCCTGCGTCGCCGGCTCATGCTCGACCGGACCTTTGTAGATGCACTCGATATTGCCGAGCTCCTTGGCGCGCTTCAGGCAGCCGTCGCGCGCGAAGTCGAAGAACGGATTGTTCATCGCCTTGGGCACGATGACGAAGCGGTAGTTCGCAGCGAACGCCGGCGTTGCCATCATTGCAACAGCGATGCCGGCAAGAAGAAGTTTCCTCATTGTCTCCTCCACCCTTCTCTTGCGCCTATCCTCTCAAAGAAGCGTCCGGGAAGCGGATAGGCGGCATGTTCGTTGCCCTCCCGAAACGACGTCACCTCAGCTCATCCGCGAACGGATCCGGTCGACCAGCACGGCCAGGATGATGATCACGCCCACCAGCGTCTGCTGCCAGTAGGAGCTGACTTGCGCCAGCACGAGGCCGTTGCGGATCACCTCGAGCAGCACGCAGCCGACGATGGCCCCCAACGGACCGCCGATGCCGCCGGCCAGATTGGCGCCGCCGATGACGGCCGCCGCGATCACGTTGAGCTCGTAGGATGTCGCCATGTTGGCGGGCGCCGATCCGAGCCAGCCGGAGATGATAATGCCCTGGAGCCCTGCCGCGAGCGCGCAGATCACGTAGACCTCGATCTTCACCCGCACCACCGGAATGCCGGTGAGCTCGGCCGCCTTCTCGTTGCCGCCGAGCGCGAAGACGTGACGGCCGAACGAGGTGTGGTGCAGCACCACGGCCATCGCCAGCGCGAGAACCACGAGATAGATGAAAGGCACGGGCACGCCGAGCACGTCACCCGAGGTGAGCGCATAAAAATAATCGGCGTCCGGCCCGCCCGGAAAACTGCCGCGGCCGTTGGAGACGACATAGCCGAGCCCGCGCACGATCGAGAGCATGCCGAGCGTTGTGACGAAGGGCGACAGGCCGAGCACGGCGATGCAGAAGCCGTTGACGAGACCGGCGATCAGCGCGACGCCGAGGCCGGCGAGAATCGACACCAGCAGGATCAGGCCCGGCACGTTGGCCAGCACGGTCTTGCCGTCGGCCGCCATGTGCACGAACAGCGAGCCCGCCGGCGAGCCGGGCGCCGACAGCTCGGTCATCACCATCGAGGTGATCATGGCGGAGAAACACATCATCGAGCCGACCGACAGGTCGATTCCGCCGGTGATGATCACGAAGGTGACGCCCAGCGTCGCAATGGCGATGAAGGAGAAGTTCTTCGCCACGTTCTGCATGTTGCCTTCGGTGAAGAAGTATGGGCTGGCGAAGTGCATGATCACCAGCAGCACGGCCAGCGCGAGCAGGACATAGCCGGTCTGGGAGGCGAAGATACCGCGCTGCCACCATCTGATCCGGCCGATATTGGTGAAGCTGATCGGGGATTCCATGGGCATGGCCATCACGCCGCCTCCTTCGCGCCGGTGATGAGAGCGGTGACCTCCTCGGGGGAGGTCTGGTGGATCGGCTTGTCGGCCCGCTTCTCGCCGCGGCGCATGACGACCACGCGGTCGCACACCGCGAATACGTCGGGCATGCGGTGCGAGATCAGCATCACAGCGACGCCCTGCTCCTTCAGCCGGTGAATCAGGCCGAGCACCTGCTCGACCTGGCGCACCGAGATCGCGGCCGTCGGCTCGTCCATCATCACCAGCCGCGCGTTGGAGAGCCGCGTCCGCGCGATCGCGACGGCCTGGCGCTGGCCTCCGGACATCTGCTTGACGAGGTCGTCGGGCCGCGTCTCCGAGCGCAGCTCGCCGAACAGCTCCAGCGCGCGCGCCGCCATCGCCTTGTGGTCGAGCAAGGCAATGGGTCCGAGTTTGCGCTTCAGCTCGCGGCCGAGGAAGACGTTGGCAGCCGCGGTCAGATTGTCTGATAGCGCAAGGTCCTGGTAGACGACCTCGATGCCGACGGCGCGGGCATCGACCGGCCGGTTGAAGTGGACCGCGCTGCCGGCAAAGCGGATCTCGCCGTGCGTGGGGCGGAAATTGCCGGCGATGATCTTGACCAGCGTCGACTTGCCGGCGCCGTTGTCACCCATCAGGCCGACCACTTCGCCCGGGAAGACCTGCATGTCGACGTCGTGCAGCGCGCGGATCGCGCCGAACTCCTTACCGATGCCGGTCAGCTCCAGGACCGGGGTCGCGTCAGCATTTGCCATCAGCGGACTTCCTCAGACGTAGCGGTTGACCAGGGATTCCAGATATTCCTGCCGCCCCGAGCGCGGCTGCGGGTCGAAGCCGGGGCCGAGCGCACGGTCGGCGAGATCGGCGAGCGAACGCTGGCCGCCAAGAATGGCCCGGCCCTCGGGGCCGGCCCATCCCTCGTAACGCTTCGCAAGCGGCGTGGTGAGCGCGCCGGCGTCGAGCATGTCGGCGGCGGCGAGGAACGCGCGCGCGCAGGCATCCATCGAGCCGACATGGGCATGGATCAGATCGTCAGGATCGATTGACTGCCGCCTGATCTTGGCATCGAAATTGAGCCCACCCGTGGTGAAGCCGCCGCGGTTCAGGATCTCGTGGAACACCAAGGCGAGTTCCGGCACGTTCATCGCGAACTGGTCGGTGTCCCAGCCGAGCAGATCGTCGCCGCGGTTGATGTCGAGCGAGCCGAACACGCCGAGCGCCTCGGCGAGCGCGACCTCGTGATGGAACGAGTGGCCGGCGAGGATGGCGTGGTTCTGCTCGATGTTGAGCTTGACGTCCTTCAGGAGATCGTAGCGCTCGAGGAAGCCGTAACAGGTGGCGACGTCGAAATCGTATTGATGCTTGGTCGGCTCTTTCGGCTTCGGCTCGATCAGGATTGGGCCCTTGAAGCCTATTCTGTGCTTGTGCTCGACGACCAGCGAGACGAAGCGGCCGAGCTGGTCGAGCTCGCGCTTGAGATCGGTGTTGAGCAGCGTCTCGTAGCCCTCGCGCCCGCCCCACAATACGTAGTTCTGGCCGCCGAGCCGATGCGTCACCTCCAGCGCGGCGCGGACCTGGCCGGCGGCATAGGTGAATATCTCGGGGTCCGGATTGGTCGCGGCACCCGCCATGTAGCGGCGATGCGTGAACAGATTGGCGGTGCCCCAGAGCAGACGGACCTTCGCGGAGGCCATCTTCGCTTCGAACAGATCGGCGATCGCGTTGAGATTGGCGACGGATTCGGCGAGCGAAGCACCTTCCGGCGCCGCATCGACGTCATGGAAGGTGAAGAACGGCACGTCGAGCAGGCGAAACAGCTCGAAGGCGGTATCGGCCTTGGCCCGCGCCAGCGCCATCGCATCATTGCCGTGGTGCCAGGGTCGCAGGAAAGTCTCACCGCCGAAGGGATCGCCGCCCGGCCAGCAGAACGAATGCCAATAGCAGACCGCAAAGCGCAAATGATCCTCCAGCCGGCGGCCATGCACGAGGCGGTCCTTGTCGTACCAGCGGAAGGCGGGGGCGTTTCCTGCATCCTCACCGCCGAAGGTGACAGGAGCGCTTGCATCGAAGAATTTGGCTGACACGTTCACTTAAAGAGACTCCTTCAATGCGGGATAAAGCGCGCGCCACCGCCGATAGGCCTCGTCATAGGCCGCAGTGACGGACGGGCGGGGTGTGAAGCTCGCGAGCCGCCGCGGGGGTTTGCAGACCTCCGCCGGAGCTTCGCCGGTCGCGGCGATGCGGCCGAGACGCGCAGCGCCGAGCGCGGCGCCCACTTCACCTTCCTCGATGCGATGAACGGGAATGCCGAGCACGTCGGCGCAGATCTGTGCCCACAGCGGCGAGCGCGAGCCGCCGCCGACGAGATCGACCTCGGCAAGCGGCCCACTCGCTGCGCTCAGCGCCGCCAGATTGTCGCGCGCGGCAAAGGCGACGCCTTCAAGCACGGCCTGCACGATCTGCGCCCGCGCGGTCGCGCCGCGCAAGCCGACGAAGGCGCCGCTGGCGGCGGCATCGTTGTGTGGGGTGCGCTCGCCATCCAGGTACGGCAGGAAGGAGACGGGGCTCGGTCCGTCGACGCGCTCGCCGAGCGGCGCCAAGAGCGCTGCGGCCGGCGTCTCCATCACGCCCGACAGCCAGGCGAGCGAAGCCGCTGCCGACAGCATCACCCCCATCTGGTGCCAGAGGCCGGGCAGCGCGTGGCAGAAGGCATGCACGGCCGAAGCGGGCGCTGGCGCGAACCGGTCGGTCACGCGGAAGACCACGCCGGATGTGCCCAGCGACAGGAAGGCATTGCCCGGCGCGATCGCGCCAAGCCCGATCGCGCTCGCCGCATTGTCGCCGGCGCCGCCGGCAACCACGACATTCCCGGTCATGCCCCAGCGCTGCGCATATTCCGGCGCGAGCATCGCGCTCACTTCGCTGCCCTCGACGAGGCGCGGCATGTGGTGCAGATCGAGCCCGGTGGCATGCAGCAACAGGGCCGACCAGCGGCGCAGACCGACATCGAGCCACAGCGTGCCAGCCGCGTCCGACATATCCTCGACCATTTCGCCGGTGAGGCGATAGCGAACATAGGCCTTGGGCAGCAGCACCTTTGCCACGCGGTCGAAGATTTTTGGCTCATGCCGCGCGACCCAGAGCAGCTTCGGCGCGGTGAAGCCGGGCATGGCGAGATTGCCGGCGATCGCGTGCAGCGACGGACAGCGCCGCTCCAGCGCTGCGCATTCGGCCTGCGAGCGGCCATCGTTCCAGAGAATCGCGGAACGCAGCGGCCGGCCATCCTCGCCAAGCAGAGTTGCGCCGTGCATCTGGCCTGATAGCCCGATGCCACGGACCGCGGCGACTTCGCGCGGATGGCGGGCGGCGAGATCGTCGACCGCGCCGATCGCCGCATCGGCCCAGGCATCAGGGTTCTGCTCGGACCACAGCGGCGCGGGATGCGACAGCGCAAGCTCGCGCGCGGCCGTCGCGACAATCGCGCCGGCTTCGCTCACGAGCACCGCCTTCACACCGGACGTGCCGATGTCCACGCCGAGATACACGCCATCCTCCCTTTTGCCTATCGCGGTGCGCGATCTTGATGTCGCGTTCACCGCTGAGAGCCATTTCGAAATCCACTGCCGCTAGGGCAGATTGTCCCGCATCACGATGTCGATCCTGATCTTCTCCTGCTCGCGCAAGATCGGCTCGCCGCGGGCGAGCGCGAGCAGAACGCGCACGGCAGCACGCGCTTCGTGGCCGGGGTTCTGCGAGATCGCCGCATCCATCACGCCCTGCAACAGCAGCCGCCGTGTCAACGCGGTGACGTCGTGCCCGACGAACACCACCTGCTTGTCGCGGCCGGCATCGGTCAAAGCCTTGGCCACGCCTTGCGTGCCGGCGCCGACGTTATAAAGGCCGACAATGTCGGCATGCCTGCCGAACAGCCGCGCCAGCAGTTGCTCCGAACGCTCGTCCTCGTCGCGCCCTTCCAGCACCGGCAGCACGCTAAGATCGGGGAATTCCGTCGCCATCACCTGGTTGAAGCCGAAGATGCGCTCGGCGTGGTCGCGCAGGCCCTGCGAGCCCGCGACGATCGCGACCTTGCCGGACCTCTGGCCGACCAGCCGCCCGACCAGCGCGCCGGCGGTGCGACCCGCAGCGATGTTGTCGATGCCCACATAATGATGGCGGCCCGAGGACGGCACGTCCGAGACCAGCGTCACCACCTTGGTGCCGGCATCGACGAGATCGTTGATGGCGGCGCGGACGCCGGGATGGTCCAGAGCCACCACTGCGATGCCGTCGTAATCGCCCGAGAGCGACTCCAGCGAGGCCGCGAGCGCGGAGGGGTCGAACACGTCGGTTGCGACCATCTCGACGCTGAGGCGGCGGGCGGACAGCCAGGCCGACATTTCACCGAGATAGGCTTCGATCTGCTGCATGAACGGATTCGGCCCCGACGGCATCACGAAGGCGAAGCGCCGGACGCGGCTGCGGGCGAGCTCGGCGGCGGCGACGTGTGGCTGGAACGCATTGCGCTCGATCGCTTCCCTGACGCGCCGGACCGTGTCCGGCCGGACGCCCGGACGGTTGTGCAGGACGCGATCGACCGTCGCGAGACTGACGCCGGCTTCGCGGGCGATGTCCTTCAGGGTCAGCGCAGTCGGGGTGAGCGTCTCGGCCATGGCTGAAGGCTAGCAGAGGTGTTTTGAGGTGCGCAACTCATTTTGAGGGATGCTGGTCATTTTCCTCCCTCCACAGCTCCCGCGAATAGGTTGAGGTTGGATGCGCCTCGCGCCGGTCTCAGGCTCAGCCGGTGGTCAGGTCGAGCGTCAGGAACAGGCTGTTGGGGTCCTCGACATAGAACTCGAATGGGCCGCAGGCGACGAAGCCGTGGGCCTGGTAGAGGGCGTGCGCGGGCTTGAAATAGTCCCAGGAGCCGGTCTCTAGGCTGAGCCGCGCCATGCCGCGCACACGGGCTTGCGTGATGATGTGGCGGAGCATCTGGCCGCCGAAGCCGCGCCGGCGCGTGGTCTGCAGCGTGTGCATCGACTTCACCTCGCCGTGGTCAGCCGAAAGCGTCTTCAGCGCGCCGGTGGCGACCAGCGTCTCGCCGTCCCAACCTGTCCAGAACGCGATATCAAGCGCGCGAAGCCCCGCGAGATCGAGCGCATGGGCGCTGCCAGGCGCAGTCTGCGCCCGCGCCGCCGTGACGTGATGATCGAGCAGCGCGATGACGCGCGGATCAAAGGTGTCGCCGGTGCGGATCTGCATCGTCAAGGCTTCACTCCAGCGTCTCGGATCGCGTCAGTGCCATCACATCTTTCCGTAAGAGGCGCCGCGCCGCGTGATGATGACGTAGCGTGCATCCTGACGGGTCTCGTTCTCGAACATCACCGCGCGCATCACGTCGAAATCCAGACAGTCGCCCTCGCGCAGCCGCACCGCCTTGGCGTCGATATGCACGGCGATCGCGCCCTCCAGCATCAACAGTTGCTGGGTGAAGGCGTTGCGGCCCCAGGGACTGTAGGAAACGCGGGCGCCGGCCGGCAGGTCGACGACGATGATCTCGATGCCGCTTGCCGCATCCGGCGGCGAGGCGTGACGCCGCCGGTAGCCGCTGTCGGGATCGCGCCAATGCGGCTGGTCGGCCAGCCGCACCAGCCGCTCCGGCGGCTTCTCGGCCAGCGCGACGACATCGCTCAGCGACACATCCAGCGCCGCGCAGAGTTTTCCGAGCAGTGCGGCCGTCGCACTGCTCTGCGCCCGCTCCACCCGCCCGATCATGGCCCGGCTGACGCCGGACCGCGCCGCAAGTTCGTTCAACGTCATGCCCGCCTGCGTCCTCAGCGTCTTCAGGCGCCGACCGATCGCGCGATCGAGTTTCTGCTGGTCCATTTTTTCAGCCCTGGCCTTCATCCAAGCGTTGCCCGGCGCAACGACTGCATGCCGCCTGGGCAAGAGCCTAAACTGGGCGAGAGGCGAACGCCGGGAGCGACGGTGCAATATATTAGAATCTTTGCGCAGCCTGGAGGCCCGATTAGGATGCTCCCAACAATCATGTCAGGGAGGCGACGACATGGGCGAGCCGACGCAGCGGACGATCAAGGCCAACGGCATCAGCCTCAACATCGCCGAGCAGGGCGAGGGGCCAATGGTGCTGCTCTGCCACGGCTTTCCGGAAGGCTGGTACTCCTGGCGCCACCAGCTCGAGGCGCTGGCAGCGGCCGGTTACCACGCTGTCGCGCCCGACATGCGCGGCTACGGCAAGAGCGACCGGCCGGAAGCGATCGACCAATATACGATCTTCCATATGATCGGCGATCTCGTCGGCGTGCTCGACGCGTTCGAGGCCAAGGACGCCGTTATCGTCGGGCATGACTGGGGCGCGACAATCGCCTGGCACACGGCGCGCCTGCGTCCCGATCGCTTCCGTGCCGCCGCCATCCTCAGCGTACCCTATCGCCCACGCAGTCCGGTGCGGCCGACCAGCGTCATGCCGCAGACGGCGGATGCGCAGTTCTATCAGCTGTACTTTCAGGAGCCGGGTGTCGCCGAAGCGGAATTCGAAAGGGATCCGCGCGCAACACTCGGCGCCATGCTGTTTGGCGGTTCCGGCGAAGGGGCGGCAGCGATCCGCGCCAATGCCGAGCGCGCCGGCAGGACCGCCGGCGTCGGGATGGTCTCGCGCAAGGACGACATGTTGCCGAAGGTGCAGGTGCCGCTGCCCTCATGGCTGAACGGCCCCGACCTCGACCATTATGGCGCCGAATTTGCCCGCAGCGGATTTCGCGGGCCGCTCAATTACTACCGCAACATCGATCGCAACTGGGAGCTGATGGGCGCCTTCGAGGGCGTGAAGGTGGTCGTGCCATCGCTCTTCATCGCCGGCGACCATGACATGGTCCTTGCCTTCCCCGGCGCCGCCGAGCATCTCGCCAACATGAGACAATGGGTGCCGCAGCTACGCGAGATCAAGATGCTGCCGGGCTGCGGACATTGGACGCAGCAGGAGCGGCCGGCGGAGGTGAACGCGGCGCTCGTGGAATTCCTGCGAAGCCTGCCGAACTGAAGCTTGGAGCGGGCGAAGGGAATCGAACCCTCGTATGCAGCTTGGGAAGCTGCCGTTCTACCATTGAACTACGCCCGCGGATGCGCAAGCCGCGCGCCTCCTGATTAGCCGAGACGGCGCCGCGCGCCAAGCGCTTTGGCGCGGCCGGCCTGACGCTTCTTAACGTTTTGGCAAGATTCCAGGTGCGCCGGATTGTGGCGGTGTTATGATCGCCGGTCTGGGCAGAAACGTGCACTGAGTGGGGCGTGTGCATGGTGGGGCGTGTTTACGCGATATTCGACACGGCCATAGGGCGCTGCGGCATCATCTGGAGCAGCACCGGCGTGGTCGCCGTGCAATTGCCCGAGGCGCGGGAGATCGACACCCGCCGCCGGATTTTTGCGATCCATCCCGAGGCGCGCGAGCAGCGGCCGTCCGAGAACGCCGAGCTTGCGATCGAGGGCATCGTAGCTCTGCTGCAAGGCAGCGACCCCGATTTTTCCGACGTCAGCCTGGACGCCGGCGGCGTGCCCGGCTTCAACCGGCGCGTCTATGAGTTCGCCTGCACCATTCCGCGCGGGGAGACTCGCACCTATCACGAGGTCGCCAAGGCGCTGGGTGCCTCCGGTGCCGCGCATTCGGTGGCGCAGGCGATCGCGAAAAATCCCTACATGCTGATCGTGCCCTGCCATCGGGTGCTGGAGGCCGGCAACTATACCGACCGGCTCTCGCCTTACGGCGGCGTGATCTCCAAGCGGCGGCTTCTGGCGCTCGAGGGCGCTCATCCCGTCGCCAGCAAGACGCTGTTCGAAGTGCTGCTGCCCGTTGCCCCGCCGCGTGCCCCCACCTAGATAAGGCGGCATGGACGCGACCACGCTGCTGACGACACGCTCGATGACCGTCTCCGAGTTTCGCTGCGATGCGGGACCGGACGACACGCCGTTTGCCGAATGCCGCACCGGCCATTCCATCGCCTATGTCCGTTCGGGCAGCTTTGGTTGCCATTGCCGCGCCGGCTTCTTCGAACTGGTGGCAGGCTCGATGCTGGTCGGCGCCCCCGGCGAGGAATACACCTGCACGCATGAGCACGTGTCCGGCGACGTCTGTCTGGGCTTCTTCCTCAGTGAGGACCTGGTCGACGCTCTTGGTGGACGTCGCGAGGTCTGGCAGATCGGCGCGACGCCCCCGCTGCCCGAGCTGATGGTGTTCGGTGAACTCGCCCAGACGGCGGCAGATGGCAACAGCGACATTGGCCTCGACGAAATCGGTCACATCCTGGCCGGCCGCTTTATCGATGTCGCCTCGGGCAAGGCGCGCAAGCAGACACCACCGACCGCGCGCGACCGACGGCGCGCGGTGGAAGCTGCGTTGTGGATCGACGACAATTCGCAATCCGAAGTCGGCCTGGAACAGGCCGCGCGGCAAGTGGGCCTTAGCCCATTCCATTTCCTCCGACTGTTCTCGAGCGTGCTCGGTGTCACCCCGCATCAATATCTGGTGCGCTCGCGCTTGCGACATGCGGCGCGGCTACTCACTGATGAAGACATCGCGGTCACCGACATCGCTTATGACGTCGGCTTTGGCGACCTCTCCAACTTCGTCCGCACCTTCCACCGAGCCGCGGGCGTGTCTCCGACCAAGTTCCGTCAGGCCTCGAAGGGGGAACGCAGCATTTTTGGGGAACGCCTCGTCCTCAACTGAGACAGGCCCGGCATCGCAGGTAACCGTCTGTTGACCAGACAGGCGCGACGCGCTGGCGCCCGCGGCACATCGCGCTGTACTACAACCGAAGGGCGAATCAACGCCCCGTCAATGCGGCGAGCCGGCAGATGGACAGTCCCTCGGGTAACGTGATTGCGGCCACGCTGATCGCGCTTGCCGTGGGGCTCGCCTTCATCGCGGGCTGCGCCCTCTATTACGGCCGCCAGATCAACTCGCGCAAGATTCCGATGCAGTGGGGCCCCGATGGAGAGCCAACCTGGTTTGCACCACGCCTCATCGGGCTCTGGTCCAGCTTTGGAGTCACGGCGATCCTGTCCGCGTTCCTGCTCGTCCTCGCCCTCCATAAACCGCACAAGCTCACGGCATTGATCGTCGCAACGGTTAGTGTGATCGGAGCCAACATGTGGGTCCAGCTGTATCACCTAAAGCGGGTGATCCGGTGGCAGGCGGAGACGCCGGCGACCTAACCGGCCACCGAGCGCAAGATTTTCCAAGAGCGTCCCACCTCCCCTCGACTAGCTTCGGCTCCGGCGCGCGCCAGTTGCGGCGCGCTTTGCAAATGGAGACGAATATGTACGACCACATCGGATTGCGCGTTGCCGACCTCGACGCTGCCACGCGCTTCTACACCGCGGTGCTGGCGCCGCTCGGCCATGTCCTGTGCTCGAGCGGCGACGGCTATGCCGGCTTCGGGCCGAAGGGCGAGCCGGCGCTGTGGCTGCACCTGAACAAGGGACGCAAGGCCGACGGCGCCCACATCGCGTTCCGTGCCAAGGACCATGACGCGGTGAAGGCGTTCCACAGCGAAGGCCTGAAGAACGGCGGTCGCGACAATGGCGGCGCCGGCCCGCGCAAGGACTACAGCCCGACCTATTATGCGGCGTTCTTGATCGACCCTGATGGCAACAATGTCGAGGCGGTTTGCGTGTGAGCTTTAGCCGCTTACGAGACTTCGTAGGGTGGGCAAAGCGAAAGCGTGCCCACCCTACCAATACTGTCTCCGCGGAAAGACTCTGGGTTGCTTCGCTACGCTTGCAATGACGGTGTTTGTGGCGATCACCTATTGAATCAAGGACATCTCCATGGCCTCCATCCACAATGACATTCCCCTTCCCGCCTCCGCGCACGATGTCTGGGACGCGGTGCGCGATTTCGGCGCGCTGCATCAGCGGCTGGTGCCCGGCTTCGTCACCGCCTGCACCCTCGATGGCGACGCGCGCATCGTCACCTTCGCCAATGGCTCGGTGGCACGCGAGGTACTGGTCGATTGCGACGACGCGCGACAGCGGCTGGTCTACGCCATCAGCAACGAGCGGCTGAAGCACTACAGCGCCTCGGTGCAGGTGATTGCCGATGGTGAGAAACGGTGTCGCCTGGTCTGGATCATCGACATGCTGCCGAACGAGCTTGCGCCTTATATTCAGGGGCAGACCGGCGAAGCCGTGACCGCCTTGCACAGAGCGTTTCCGCCCGCGGCGGCCTGATCATCCTCCGTGAGTTTTCTCACAGAGCTCCGCCCTCGCCAGCCATAACCATGGCGACGTGCGCCCGGTTGGTTCCGCTCTCCCGGCGGAGCCACGCACGCGAGGAGCATGCCATGAGAGGTGCGGACAAGGTGATCTGTCAGGCGGCCGCCGTGCTGCTGTTGTTGTCGATCGCGAGCTCGCCGGCGAAGGCGCAGTTCGCAGGTTTTGGCGGCGGCGGCGCCGGCGGCGAGGACATGATGACCCAGATGGCCCCGATGCTGGAAATGATGAAGGCAAAGATGGGCAAGCGCCGCTTTGCCATGCTGATGCAGACCATGGGCCCGATGATGAGCCGCATGATGGAGAATGGCGGCGGCGGGGTCGGCGGGATGATGGGCGGCGGCTTCGGTGCGCCGAACTACGGCGGTTACATCCCGATGGGTGGAGGCGGCTATATGCCGACCGGGCTCGGCGGCATGGGCGGCGGCGACATGATGGCGATTGATGCGGCTCGCCAACACCGGCGGCGGTGGCGGCCATCGCCGCCATAGGCATCGCTAAAGCATGATCCGGAAAAGTGCGCAGCGGTTTTCCGAAAAGATCATGCTCAAACAACAACCTAAAGCGCGATGACGATTCATCCTAATCTCATCGCGCTTTAGTCGGCAGCACCTGACAGAGCTGGCCTGATCGCAGATTTCGTCTGGCGCGGTCCCCAGCGGGTCAGCACCACACTGGAGCACGACAGCAGGCCGAGCACGACCATCGAGCTCGCGGCCAGCCAGAAGAAGCTCTGCGCGGTGGCGTCGTGGGTCGACAGCCACCAGCCGACGGCTGCGATGTAGATCAGCCGCGCGGTCTGCGCCAGCACCGGCCCGATCACCTTCGCGGCGCCTTGCGAGGAGAAATACATCGTCGTTGCAAGGCCGAAGAAAGCGTAGAACGGTCCGACCGTTGACAGATATTGATGGCTCGCTGCGCGCACGGCGACGCTGTCGGTGAAGATATTGACCCAGAGATCGGGGAACATCGCAACGAAGCATGCCGGCGCGCCGACCGCCACGAAAGCGGCAGCACTGGCGATCCAGGCGATGCGCCGGGCGCGCGCGATGCGACCCGCGCCGATCGCCATCCCTACCATTGGCACACAGGCAATGCCGAACGAGAACGCGATCGAGGTCAGCAAAAACTCCAACCGCGCGCCGATGCCGTAGCCGGCGAGGATCGCAGTGCCGAACTTCGCCAGCATGTGGGTGAAGATCGAGATCGTCAGCACCGATTGCAGCGGCGAGAAGCAGGCGATGGCGCCGACCTTCAGGATGTCGAAAAACATCGCCCATTGGACGCGCAAGCCGCGCAGCCTCGGCGCGATGCGGGCCCGGCCGGAGAACAGGTACCAACCCATGATACAGATATTCATGGAGTAAGCGATCAGCGCGCCGGCCGCAACGCCCCGCATGCCGAGCTGCGGCACCGGTCCGAGCCCGAGGCCCAGCGTGCCGCCGAGCACGACCTGCCAAGCCGCCGAGTTGAGGATCAACAGCGACGGCAGCTTCATGTTGCCGGTGCCGCGCAGGACGCCGGCCATGGTGTTGAGCAGCCAGGGCAGCACCGCGCCGCCAAAAAACACCTGCGTGTAGGCGATTGCGTGGGTCAGCACATTGCCGCGGCCGCCGAGCAATTCCAGCAGGCGCGGCCCGAAGATCAGCATGCCCAGCATGAAGACGAGACCGAAGCTGATGCCGATCAGCATCGCGTGCACGGCGAGCGTTCCGGCGCGCTCGCGATCTCCGGCGCCGAGAGCGCGCGCGATGGCGGAGGCCACCGCGCCGCCCATGGCGCCGCCCGACATCGTCATGGTTAGGATCACGGTCGGAAACACCAGCGCCATCGCGGCCAGCGCCTCGACACCGAGCCGGCCGACATAAGAGGTCTCGGCGATCACCACGCACATGCCGGCCGATAACCCGATCACGTTCGGCCAGGCGAGCCCGAGCAGCGTGCGCAGGATCGGGCCGTCAGTCAGCGCGCTTCTGACCGGCCGCGGAGGCGGCGGCAGCGGGCGCTCCTGTGCATCGACCGGGATTTCGGCGATGTCGGACATGTCCTCTCCCGGGCACAAGCGCCAATTGCGGCGCGGCAATATCTAGGTGTGCCAATCGATTTCTTCGCGCGGAAAGCGCAACAGGGGCTTGTTAGCACGCTGCGCGCCGATTCCTCCTGCGTCAGGTGCAGGAGTGCCCTGCGGCAGCGGCTTTCCTTCTCCCTCTCCCCGTTCTTACGGGGAGAGGGCTGGGGTGAGGGGCTGCTGCGGCAAAGGCAGTGACAGTTGGACTCGTGGAGACTCCCGCTCACCCGGAATTTGCTTTCGCAAATTCCGGCCTCTCCCCACAGGCGGGGAGAGGCGAAGTGGTGGCGGCCCGCTCGCCTATTCAATCGTCCACACCAGCGGCGGGCGACCGCTCTTCGCGGTGCGCATGTGCACGCCGATGTGCCGCCCGCAGCCCGTGGCCAGCCCTTGGAACAACCCCTCCAGCACGTTGGTGCAGGCGGGGTGATAGTCGGTGACATCATCCATCAGCTTCCAGCTCTGCTGGCTTGTTTCGAACGCGCCTTCTGATTGCACCGTTTCGGACACATCGTCCTGCGCGGCGAACAGCGCGTTCAGGAACGATGCGAATTCGCGCGCACCGCCGCGGCTCATCGCCAACGCCGCCGCGATCTCGTCGAAATACTGCATGCCGATCAGCTTGCCGGTGAGGTGCAGCAGATAGCCGGCATCTTCCGGACCGAACAGCTGCACCATCACCGGCGCGGCGGTGCGGACATATTCCATCGCGTAGTTACGATAGGCTTTTTCCAGCCGCGGTTTCGGCCAGCTCGCAACCGGCAAAGCCGGCGCGGTCTTCGCATCGAACGTAGGGGCCTCCAGATGCCGCGCGAACGCCAGGCGCTGGTCGAGCTCGAGTGGGTGGTCGTATTGATGGTAATAGCCTTCGAGACCGTCCTGGCCATCGACGCTCTGCTTGGTGCAGACGAAGCCTAAGCGGAGATCGCCGAGCGCGACGCCGTTGTTGGCGTGCCAGCCGCGCAGCATCGCGCGGCTGACCTCGCCGGGCACGCCGCAGATCGCGGTGCCCTTCCAGATCCAGCGCGGCGGCGGATAGCGGATCCAGGCTTTGCGGTCGCTCTCATACATGTATTCGACATGCACGCCGCCGATCCAGTTGGAGAGATAGTGATATTGCGCAGCAGCCACCGCCGGCGGCAGATGACGCAGGCCGAGCTTTTCCAGGCCCGGCAGGAAGCGCTCCTGCTGCTGGCGGCGGAACACCCGGAAGACGAATTCTGCGGCATCCGCCGTGCCGCGCCGCGTGACAACGGTGAGGATCAGGCCCGTGAAGTAGGCGTGATAGAGATCCGCGACCGCGCGCCAGCGTTTCCATTGGGCTTCCTGCGCCGTGTCTGATGCGGCGGTCATGTTCGCTCCCGATCGTTGTTTCGATCGAGTGTGTCACTGCGCCCGGTGTCAGGCAACATGACGCGCATGCAGACCGCCCTGCACGGCAGCCCGTCAATTCCGCATCACGAATTTTGCGCGGCCTTGGCAGCGCGCTCGCGCTCGACGCGTTCCGTCACGTCGCGCGCCATCGCCACCGATCCCTGCACCGCTCCAGCGGCATCGCGCACCAGCGCGAAGGTCATCTCGATGTAGAGCTTGCGCCCGCTCTTGTGCAGCGCGCGTGTCAGCGTCGGACGCCCTGCAAGCTTCATCGTGCCGCTGGCAAGCGCCGCCTCGAAGCCTTTCCAATGCGCGGCGCGCAGATGCTCTGGAATGATCAGATCGAGATTTTGACCCAGCGCTTCCCCGGCGGAGAAGCCGAACAGGGCGGTCGATGCCCGATTCCAACGCGTGATCGTGCCGGAGCGATCCGAATAGATCAGCGCGTCCGCGACGTCTTCGATGATGTTTGCGTCGAGTTCGGATTGATCGGTCATCTCGCCACCTCGCCGGAATGTAGCCCGGATGGAGCGCAGCGTAATCCGGGATTGGTGCCACAAGCGAGAGAACTCCCGGATTACGCTTGCGCTCCATCCGGGCTACAGGATCGGGCTACACCCGAAAATGCTTCGATAGTTTGAGGCCCTGCGCCTGGTAGTTGGAGCCAATACGCTGGCCGTACATGGCGTCGGGGCGCGCCAGCATCTTCTCGTAGACGAGGCGGCCGACGATCTGGCCGTGTTCGAGAATGAACGGCACTTCGCGCGAGCGCACCTCCAGCACGGCGCGCGCGCCTTGCCCGCCGGCACCGGCATAGCCGAAACCGGGATCGAAAAATCCGGCATAGTGCACGCGGAATTCGCCGACCAGGGGATCGAATGGCACCATCTCGGCGGCGTAGTCGGGCGGGACCTGCACAGCTTCCTTGGAGGCGAGGATGTAGAACTCGCCGGGATCGAGGATCAGGCTGCCGTCGGGACGGGCCGAGATCGGCTCCCAAAAATCTTCCACTGCATAGCCGGAGCGGCGATCGACGTCGACGACGCCGGTGTGGCGCTTGGCGCGGTAACCGACGAAGCCGTTCGCTTTCTCACCCGACAGGTCGACGGAGACGGCGACGCCGCCGGAGAGATCGGCATCGTCGATGTCGACCAGGCGCTCGGTGGCATGCAGCGCATCGAGCTCGTCGGCATTGAGGATGGCGTCGCCGGTGCGGAAGCGCACCTGCGACAGGCGTGAGCCCTCGCGCACCAGCACCGGAAACGTCTTCGGGCTGATCTCGGCATAGAGCGGGCCGTGATAGCCGGCGCCGATCATGTCGAAGCGGCGGGTACCGTCGGCGATCACGCGGGTGAAGACGTCGAGCCGGCCGGTCGAGCTCTTGGGGTTCGCGGCCGCGACGATCTCCGGCGGCAGCGCGAGGCTTTCCAGCAGCGGCACGATGTAGACGCAATTGGTCTCGAGCACCGCGCCGTCAGCCAGGCTGAACTCGTGCAGCTTCAATTCGTCGATGCGCTCGGCGACGGTGGCGCCGGGACCGGGCAGGAAGCTGGCGCGGACGCGATAGGCGATGTCGCCGAGGCGCAAATCGAGGCTCGCCGGCTGGATCTGGCTTTCGACGAAGTCGTAGGCGGGCAGGATGAGCCCCGCCTCCGCCATCGCCGCGATCATGCGGTCGGGCAGGATACCATTGGCGTCGGCAGCGACCGTGAACGTCAACCGGGGATCCTCAGCAAGGGGCAACTCATCCCGATATACGGGAAATACTAGCCTTTTACGGCTATCCGATGGACGCCTTGACGGAAAGGGCATTGCGGAATATGAGCATCACTTATCCCGTGGTGATTTGAGCCGGCCGGCTTGCAGCCACGTTAAATAAGTCGCTAAACAGGCCGGGGACCTCTGTGATCCCGGCCCGTGGAGATATCCAGGCCGGTTTTTTTGTGACCGTTCTCGCTCGACGGTCATGTCGGAGGGTCCTATGTCGAAGTCGCCTGCCACCTACCGTCCCGAAACCCGCCTGGTCCATTCCGGGACCCTGCGCTCGCAATATGGCGAGACGTCGGAGGCGCTGTTCCTGACGCAAGGGTACGTCTACAACAGCGCCGAGGAGTGCGAGGCGCGGTTCAAGGGCGAGGACCCCGGCTTCATCTATTCGCGCTACTCCAACCCGACCATCGCGATGTTCGAGCGCCGCATGATCGAGCTCGAAGGCGCCGAGGCGGCCCGCTCGGCGGCAACCGGCATGGCCGCGGTGACGACCGCGATCCTGGCGCCGCTGAAGGCGGGCGACCATGTGGTGGCTTCGCGGGCTCTGTTCGGCTCATGTCTCTATGTGGTGCAGGATTTGCTGCCGCGCTACGGCATCGAGACCACGCTGGTCGACGGGCTCGATCTCGACCAGTGGCAGCGGGCGCTCAAGCCCAACACCAAGACGTTCTTCCTGGAGAGTCCGACCAACCCGACGTTGGATGTGCTCGACATCCCCGGCATTGCCGAGATCGCGCACAAGGGCGGCGCGCGGCTCGTGGTCGACAACGTGTTCGCAACGCCGATCTGGCAGAGCCCGCTCGCGTTAGGGGCCGACGTCGTGGTCTATTCCGCGACCAAGCACATCGACGGCCAGGGCCGGTGTCTGGGCGGCATCATCCTGTCCTCGGAAGCCTTCATCGCCGAGCACATCCACAATTTCATGCGCCAGACCGGTCCGTCGATCTCGCCGTTCAACGCCTGGGTCCTGCTCAAGGGCCTTGAGACCTTGGGCGTGCGCGTGCGCGCGCAGACCGACACCGCGGCGCGCATTGCCGGGGCGTTGGCGAGCCATCCGAAGATCTCGCGGCTGGTCTATCCCGGTCGCGCCGATCATCCGCAGGCAGCCCTGGTGAAGAAGCAGATGCGCGGCGGCTCGACGCTGATCGGCTTCGAGGTCAAGGGCGGCAAGCAGGCCGCGTTCCGCGTGCTCAATGCATTGAAGCTGGCGAAGATCTCCAACAATCTCGGCGATGCCAAGAGTCTCGTCACGCATCCGGCGACCACGACGCATCAGCGTTTGAAGCCGGAAGACCGCGCCGCGCTTGGCATCAGCGAGGGCTTCATCCGCTTCTCCGCCGGGCTCGAGCATGCGGACGATCTGATCGAGGATCTCACCGCGGCGCTGGAGAAGGCGTGAGCGAGCCAAAGGCTCGGACTCGTAGGGTGGGCAAAGCGAAGCGTGCCCACCATTCACGATCACACTGCCGATAGATGGTGGGCACGGCGCGCGAAGAGCGCGCCTTTGCCCACCCTACGGCACCGATGTTACATCGGCCGATATGCGCGCACGTCGGCCGGCACGTTCACACCGAGCTTGATCTGGCCGACGGAGTGGATGATGTCGTCGCCGAGGAGCTGGGCGAAGCAGGCATAGCCCCAATCGTTCATGTGCAGGCCGTCGGCGATGACGAAGCCCTCGACCGGGATCGCCTGCTTCTCGTGCCACTCGCGCATCACCTCGAAGCGCGGGAAGATGCCGACGTGACGGAGCTCGGCGACCTTGCCGAGCAGCTTCACCATCTTGCCGGCGCTCTCGGCGCGCTGGTTGACCGCCGGCGAATATTGCGGATCGACCAGCACGATGTCGGCGCCGCCCGCAGCCTGGATGCGGGAGATGCCGTCCTCGACCATCTTTGCGGTCTCGCCGGGATCGAGGTTGCGCAGCACGGCGTTGGTGCCGACCTGCCAGATCACCATATCCGGATGCACGTCGATCACCTGCGTCTGAAGGCGCTTCATCATCTCGGGCGCATCCTCGCCACCAACGCCGGCATTGACGACGGTGATGTCGGCAGTCGGATAATGCCGGCGCAGCTGTGCGGCGAGGCGGTTCGGATAATTGAACTCCGGCGAACTCGCACCGAATCCTGCGGTCGACGACGAGCCGAACGCGACGATGACGACGGGCTGGCCGGCGACGAGCTTGCTTGCGACATGCGGCAGCGTGCCCATCGCCTTCGAGCCGCCCTTCGGCGGCAGGCAGGGCACGCGGCTGAAGATGTCGCCGGCGGACTTTGCGACCTCCTTCACCTTGTCGATGGCGCGCGCGGCGATGCCGCGCTGATCGGGGGACGTCGCGGCGACGGTGGTCTGGGAGGGCGGTGCGGAAGCGGGATCAGCCGGCTGCGCGGGCGCGGGCGTCGCCTGTGCGGCTTGCGTCTGCGCGCGCAGCTGCGAAGCGGGTGCCAGCACCAGCAGCATTGCTGCTGCGGGCGCAGCCAGCCATGACGTCAGACAAAAAGGGCGGAGAGAACTCATTAACGCTAGACCTCAATTTTGCTGCTGGGCCGGCTCCAGATGGGCAGCGTCGATCACGAATTGTGCCAACGCCCGGCCAAGGCAATCATGAACCTGTTTCGCGAGCTCAGGCCCGCGGGACGGGTTGAACAGGTCGAACTGGCCCTGATCATTCCACTGTCGCATGATCGCGAAACGGTCGAACAGCGGGATGTCGTGCTCCTGCGCCACCACGCGCATGTTATCGAGAAAAGGCTGCGCCGCGATCATGGTTTCGGTACGCGGGCTGTACTGCAAATTCATCAAGACGACGTCAGCCCCTGTCTTTTGCAACGCAGTAACCCCTTCGGTTACTGCGCTGCGAAATTCGTCGGGATCGATGGATCGGATAGCATCCACGGTCCCGGTCTGCCAGATGACCAAAGTAGGCGTTTTTGCTTCCATCAGCTTAACGAAGGTGGCGGCGGTCTCCTGTGCCGTCCTCTTGCTCTGTATTTCTACGGAGACGTGCACCGCTTCCGAGGGCGGCAGCTTGTCCTTGAGGCTCACCTCCATGCGCGCCGGATATGAGCTGCTCTCCGAGGAAGGAATCGTGGTCGAGCGGCTGCCGATGACCAGAATCTCGAGCGGCTTGCCGGCCTTGACGGCGTCGGCGACCTTGGGAAGCCGGCTTTCGCTGGTGAGCAGATAGGGCGGCAATTCGCAGGCCGCGGGCGCGGCCGGAGCAGCAGACGCAGCATCGCCCGCGCGCGCCATGGGCGCGGCGAGACCACCGCATAGCAGGATCAGGCTCAGGAGAACCTTCGCCTTCATCAGCCCCCTCCCGCCAGATCGGCGTTGCCGACGGCGTTTTTGGTTTTCGCACCGCTCTTGTCAGCCACGCTCTTGTACCACGAAATGACCCAGGCCACCCCCCACATGATCAGGATTCCGGAGAGACTAATCAACGCATGCATGGCTGCGCCGCCGGAGACCTCGGCCAGGATGAAATGGCCGGCGAAGGCCAGGAAGACGCCGAGACAGAAGATCTCGAGGGAATGCTGCCCACACAGGATCAGCGGCCGCAGCCAGCGCGATTTCAAACCCGGCCAGGTCCGCGGCAGGAAGCGCACGGTGAGCGCGGCCAGCGCCAGGAAATGGGTGAAGCGCAGCACGTCGAGATCGGTCTTGTCGATCGGATACATCCACTGTTCGATGCGCTTCGGCATGAGGTGACCGAGCTGCGGCACGTACCAGGTCAGCGTCACGTAGAACGCTGCGACCAGATAGGCGATCGCAATCCACATCGTCACCGGTGAGGCCAGAATGCGCGACATGCGTCGCGCACCTCCGAGCGCACACCATGCACCGAAGACGAAAAGCAATTGCCAGGCCAGCGGATTGAACGCCCAGAAGCCGTTCGGATAGGCCGAAAAGTAGAGGTCGTATTCCCAGGTCACCGCGTAGAGCACGACCGAGAGGCCGAGCGTGACGTCGGGCTTCCACTTCATCGACCACAGGATCAACGGCAGCGCCAGCATCAGCACGATGTAGAGCGGCAGCACGTCCATGTTGACGGGCCGGAAGCGCAGCAGCAACGCCTGCACGATGGTGACGTCGGGCTGCTTGAGGAAATCCATGATGCCCATCTCTTCGGTGTAGAGCGGGTTTTCGAAGCTGGTCGCCACATAGGAAATCTCGGCGAGGAAGATCGTGAACAAGAAGACGTGGGCGACGTAGATCTGCCAGACGCGCCGCAGGATGCGCGCGGTGGCGATGACGACGCCGTTCTCCAGCATCGCCCGCCCGTAGACGAAGGCGGCGGTGTAGCCGGAGATGAAGATGAAGATCTCGGTGGCGTCGCTGAAGCCGTAATTGCGGATAGTGAACCAAGTCAGCAGGCTGGTTGGCAGATGGTCGATGAAGATCAGCCACAGCGCCAGCCCGCGGAACAGATCGAGCCGGAGCTCGCGCTCGCCGATGGCCGGCAGCGTGATGGCCGGCGCGGCGGCCCGCGGCGTGATGCCTGCGGGTTTGGCATCCGCGGTTCCCGCGATCGTCGATCCCGTCACTTGGTCGGCAATGGTCATCGGGGGCCAAAAACCCTTCCGCAAATCGCGACGTTCAATTGAGTTTACCGGTCCGGCCGTCGTCTCGCAAAGCGGCCAGATCACATAAGGGTGTCTTCCCTTGGGGGAGTCCTTCCCCGCGAATTCTGGCGGGACGATGTCGCCAAAGCCGCCTCCAGGGTTTGGTTCCCCGGGCGGATTTCGGTATGATGGCATCATGTACCGCGCCGTGACCCGCCAGATCGAAGTGACCGTCGAGCCGAACTTTGTTCCGGAGCAGTCGTCGGCCGACCGCTCCCGCTATTTCTGGTCCTACACCATCGTCATCACCAATTCCGGCGACGAGACCGTGCAGCTGAAGACGCGGCACTGGATCATCACCGATGCCTCCGGCCGCCAGCAGGAGGTGAAGGGCGAGGGCGTCGTCGGCGAGCAGCCGATCCTGGCTCCCGGCGAGCGCTTCGAATATACCTCCGGCGTGCCGCTCACGACCGCCTCCGGCTTCATGACCGGCCGCTACCAGATGGTCAGCGAAAGCGGCGAGCGCTTCGAGATCGACGTGCCGACGTTTTCGCTGGACAGCCCGGACTACAAGCGGGTGTTGAATTAGGGGCGGTGCGGCGACGCCCACCGCTGTCATGCCCCGCCACCGGGTCTCGCTTTCGGCGAGCCCGATGACAGGCTCCGGCGAGTACGCCGCGGCCTCTCGGTTCAATCAGCGCCGTCTCGGAGTACTGGATCGCCCGGTCAGGTGTTCAGGCCGGGCGATGACAGCGAGAATGACGGGCGAGCGTGCCCCAAACTCGTCATTGCGAGGAGCCCTTGCGACGAAGCAATCCAGACTGACACCGCGGATGCATGTCTGGATTGCTTCGCTGCGCTCGCAATGACGGGAAATGGGGCCTACGCGTTCTCCACGCCCGCCTCGTGCGGCGTGAACTGGTAGACCGACGAGCAGAACTCGCAGGTCACGACGACCTTGTCGTCCTTGACCATCGCGGCGCGATCGTCGGACGAGAAGCTCTTCAGCATGGACGCCACCGCATCGCGCGAGCAGGAGCATTGTGCCTTCAGGACCTGTGGATTGAACACGCGCACGCCGCGCTCGTGAAACAGGCGGAACAGCAGCCGCTCACCGGACAGCTCGGGATCGATCAGCTCGACGTCCTCGACGGTCTCGATCAACGAGCGCGCCTCGACCCAGGCGTCGTCTTCCGCGACGCTGTGCACCTCGGTGCCTTCGGGCGCGTTGCCGGGATGCAAATCGGCCTGCCGCGCGCGCTCCGGCGCCTTCGGCAAAAACTGCATCAGCATGCCTCCGGCGCGCCAGCGATGCTTGCCGCCGTCGCTACTGCGCCATTCCTCGCCGACCGCGAGGCGCACGCGCGTCGGGATCTGCTCGGAGCGCAGGAAATATTCGTGAGCGGCCTCTTCGAGGCCGCCGCCGTCGAGCGCGACCAGGCCCTGGTAACGGCTCATGTCGGGGCCCTGGTCGATGGTCATGGCGAGATGGCCGCGGCCGAGCAGCGTCCCTGAATCCCTGGCGTCACCGAGGCGCGCAGCATCGAAGCGCGCATAGGCGCGCAGACGATCCGGCGCCATGTAGTCGACGACCAGGAACGACACCGGACCGTCGGTCTGGGCTTGAAGGATGAAGCGGCCCTCGAATTTCAGCGCCGAGCCGAGCAACGTCGTCAGCACGATGGCCTCGCCGAGCAGCTTGCCGACGGGAGCGGGATAATCGTGCTTGGTGAGGATGTCGTCGAGCGCCGGGCCGAGCCGCACCAGGCGGCCGCGCACGTCGAGCGCATCGATCTCGTAGGGCAGCACGGCGTCATCGATCGGAACTGCTGATGGCGCGCGAACCGGGCCTTCTAGCCCGGTTTTCATGTCAGGGGATTGGAAAACCATGGCGCTCTATCTGGGGTCGGAGGTGACGGATTGGAAGGGGTGCGAGGCGGCGTGTTCCGGATGCAGTTATAAGTGCACACGATCCTGCAAATTCGGTGTCGTCCTGGCGAAAGCCAGGACGACGATCCAGATCCGCGCGTTACTTCACCGCGTCAAAGCACCAGGCCAGAATGCCCTTCTGCGCGTGCAGGCGGTTTTCGGCCTCGTCGAACACGACCGATTGCGGGCCGTCGATCACGTCATCGGTGACCTCCTCGCCGCGATGGGCGGGCAAGCAGTGCATGAACAGCGCATCGGACTTGGCCAGCGACATCAGCTTGGCATTGACCTGGTAGGGCTTGAGCACGTTGTGGCGGTGCTCGCCTTCCTTGTCGCCCATCGACACCCAGGTGTCGGTGACGACGCAATCGGCACCGCGCACGGCGGCCTCCGGATCGGTGCCAAGCACGATCGGCGCATTGGTCGTCTTGATCCAGTCGCGCATCGCCTTTTTCGGGGCGAGCTCCGGCGGCGTTGCGACGTTGAGCTGGAATTTGAAGCGCTCGGCGGCGTGGGCCCAGGACGCCAGCACGTTGTTGTCGTCACCGGTCCAGGCCACCGTCTTGCCCTCGATCGGACCGCGATGCTCCTCGTAGGTCATGAGGTCGGCCATCACCTGGCAAGGGTGCGAACGGCGCGTCAGGCCGTTGATGACGGGCACGGTCGCATAGGCCGCAAGCTCAAGCAGTGCCTCGTGATTGAGGATGCGGATCATGATGGCGTCGACATAGCGCGACAGCACACGTGCGGTGTCGGCGATGGTCTCGCCGCGGCCGAGCTGCATTTCGGCACCGGTGAGCATGATGGGCTCGCCGCCGAGCTGGCGCATGGCGACGTCGAACGACACCCGCGTCCGCGTCGAGGGGCGCTCGAAGATCATCGCCAGCGTCTTGCCTTCGAGCGGCCTGACCGGCTGATGCGCCTTCTGCTTCGCCTTCATGGCGGAGGATGCGGCGAGCATGCGCTTGAGCTCCGACAGCGGGAGCTCGTTGATGTCGAGGAAGTGCTTTGGCGACTTGCTCATCAGCTTGCCGCCCGCTTGGTCTGACTGGACGAGATAGCCGTGCAGGCGCGCTCGAGCCGCCCGATGCTGTCCTCGATCTCGGCTTCGGTGACGATCAGAGGCGGCAGGAAGCGCACGACATTATCGCCGGCGCCGACGGTGAGCAGTTTTTCGTGGCGCAAGGCGGCAACGAGATCACCCGAAGGCACGACCGCCTTGATGCCGATCAGGAGACCCTCGCCGCGCACTTCGCTGACGACATCAGGATGACGATCGATCACGGAGGCGAGCTTCTGCTTGAGCAGCAGCGACATCTTCTGCACGTGGTCGAAGAAGCCGGGCTTGAGCATGACGTCGAGCACGGCGTTCGCAGCGGAGATCGCGAGCGGATTGCCGCCGAAGGTCGAGCCGTGCGAGCCGGGTGTCATGCCGGAGGCCGCTTCCGCGGTCGCAAGGCAAGCACCGATCGGAAAGCCGCCACCGAGCGCCTTTGCCAGCGACATCACGTCGGGCGTGACGCCGAGACGGCGATGCGCGAACAGATCGCCGGTGCGGCCCATGCCGGTCTGCACCTCGTCGAACGCGAGCAACAGGCCCTTCTCGTCGCAGAGCTGACGCAGCGCCTTGAGGAAGGCGGGTGTCGACGAACGCACACCGCCCTCGCCCTGGATCGGCTCGATCAGGATGCCGGCGGTCTGCGGACCGATCGCCTTCTTCACGGCCTCGATATCGCCATGCGGGACCTGGTCGAAGCCGTCCATCGGCGGGCCGAAACCTTCGAGATATTTTGCCGAGCCCGTCGCAGCCAGCGTCGCCAGCGTGCGGCCGTGGAAGGCACCCTCGAAGGTGATCATGCGATAGCGATCAGGATGGCCTTTGGCGGCGTGATAGCGCCGCACGACCTTGATCACGCATTCCAGCGCTTCGGCGCCGGAATTGCAGAAGAACACGAAGTCGGAGAAGCTTTCGCTGCACAGGCGCGCCGCCAGTTTCTCACCGTCCGGGCTTTGGAACAGGTTCGACATGTGCCAGAGCTTGGTCGCCTGCTCCTGCAATGCCTTGACCAGCGCGGGATGAGCATGGCCGAGCGCGTTCACCGCAACGCCCGACGTGAAATCGAGATAGCGATCGCCATTGGTCGCGATCAGCCAGCAGCCTTCGCCGCGCTCGAAACCAAGGTCGGCCCTGGCGAAAACGGGAAGCAGATGCGGCGCGGCGCTGTTGGTCATGACCATCACTTGGATGTTGCATTTGGATGTTGAGACCTGCCTGGCGTGCCTTGCGCAGCGCACCATTGACCGGTCCGGAAAACGAAACGTGCCGCCTTTTAAGGGCGGCACGCGCCACTATCTTATGCCTGGCAAGACCGGTGTCAATGCCGCCTGGAAAGCCTCGCGAAACGCTGAATCCGTAGTCTTGCGGTGCCGATTTTGCGGGGTTTTCACCACGGAACATGTGGAAGCGAGTCGGCGGACTCTTGCGCGGGAGTCACGCCATATTGTAGCGTTTGGCCTGTCAGATACGACATCTCGTGCAGCGGTTCTGATCCTCTAAGTCCTCATGTACCGGCGTAAACGTTCGGGCGTCAGTAGCGCGCCCGGCGAGCCTTAAGGGATTCTGGCGGCACGGGTTTTTCAAGGCTTAGGCATTCGCTGTGAGGCCCCAGGATGGTGGCGCGCAGCGAGGGAAAGGGTGCAATGACGGTTTTGACCTGGTCCGACGATCGCGTCGAGCAGCTGAAAAAGCTCTGGGAGGCCGGACTTTCGGCCAGCCAGATCGCGGCCGAGCTCGGCAATGTGACCCGCAATGCCGTGATCGGCAAAGTGCACAGGCTCGGCCTGTCGGGCCGCGCCAAGAGCCCATCTTCGGCCGCGCCGCGGCCGCGCAAGGCGCGCCCAGCACAGCACATGATGCGGGTGACCCGGCCGATCTCGCGCGGCAACACCGCGCTGGCGCAGGCCTTCGAGGTCGAGGTGGAGGCCGAACCGGTCACCTACGACAACGTGGTGCCGATGAGCCAGCGGCTGTCGCTGCTGGAATTGAACGAGGCAACCTGCCACTGGCCGGTCGGCGATCCATCGAGCCCGGATTTCTTCTTCTGCGGCGGCAGGGCGCTGTCCGGCCTGCCCTACTGTGCCCAGCACTCGCGCGTCGCCTATCAGCCGGCCGCGGATCGCCGGCGGGCGCCGGCCAAGCCGAGCACGCGGTGAGTTTGTTCTGAGACCAGAAATGAGCCGTCGTGCGATCGCGGCTCTACAAATCCGATGTCGTCCCGGACAAGCGCGCCTCAAGCGCGCGTAGATCCGGGACCCACAGCCACCGCAAGCTGTGGCTACGGGGACTCGGAGTTACCTTTTTAGCGCAACAATCACTCCCTGTGCTATGGGTCCCGGATCTG
This sequence comes from Bradyrhizobium sp. SPXBL-04, assembly GCF_051853035.1. Classification (NCBI taxonomy): domain Bacteria; kingdom Pseudomonadati; phylum Pseudomonadota; class Alphaproteobacteria; order Hyphomicrobiales; family Nitrobacteraceae; genus Bradyrhizobium; species Bradyrhizobium sp. SPXBL-04. The sequence continues at coordinate 8,266,812 of NZ_CP182472.1, forward strand.
CGCTTACACTTGTCCGGGACGACAGTGAGAGTGTGGCAGCCGCCCGCCTGCTAAAGCAACACCGCCTAACTTACGTCTGCTCCGCCTTCGCAAACCGATCATCCAGCGCATAGCCGGCGCCGCGGACGGTGCGGATCGGGTCCTGCTCGCGGCCGAGATTGAGCAGCTTGCGCAGGCGTCCGATATGGACGTCGACGGTGCGCTCGTCGATATAGATGTCGCGGCCCCAGACGCTGTCGAGCAGCTGCTCGCGCGAGAACACGCGGCCGGGATGCTCCAGGAAGAACTCCAGCAGGCGATATTCGGTCGGGCCGAGATCGATCGGCCGGCCAGAGCGCGCCACGCGGCGCTTGTCGCGATCGAGCTCGATGTCGCCATAGGCGAGCACGGTGGCGAGCCGCTCCGGGCTTGCCCGTCGCAAGAGCCCCTTCACGCGCGCGAGCAGCTCCGGCACCGAGAACGGCTTGACGATGTAGTCGTCGGCGCCGGTCGCAAGACCCCGCACCCGCTCGCTCTCCTCGCCGCGCGCGGTGAGCATGATGATCGGGAGTTGCTTGGTCTCGGGACGGGTGCGCAGCCGCCGGCACAGCTCGATGCCTGATAGTCCCGGCAGCATCCAGTCGAGCACGATCAGATCGGGGATGTGTTCCTTGAGGCGGGTGTCGGCGTCGTCGCCGCGCATCACCGTCTCCACGTCATAGCCGTCGCCTTCGAGGTTGTAACGGAGAAGCTCGGTGAGAGCTTCCTCGTCCTCAACCACCATGATGCGTGCGCCCATGTTGTCGTCGCTCCCTCAGGTATTCGGTACCGTCGTGGCGAAGGTCGTCATATCGCCCTTCGGCCGCTTGTCGGTGATCGCCTGACCTTCGATCATGTAGAACACTGTTTCGGCGATGTTGGTGGCGTGGTCACCGATCCGCTCGATGTTCTTGGCGCAGAACATCAGATGGATGCAGAACGAGATGTTGCGCGGATCCTCCATCATGTAGGTGAGGAGCTCGCGGAACAGCGAGGTGCAGATGGCGTCGACTTCCTCGTCGCCCTTCCACACCGCCATTGCCGCCGGCAGATCATGCGCGGCATAGGCGTCCAGCACCGACTTGACCTGCTGCTGCACGAGGTCGGTCATGTGCTCCAGGCCGCGAAACAGTTTTAGCGGATGGAAGTCCGTCTCCAGCGCCGCCACGCGCTTGCCCATGTTCTTGGCGAGGTCGCCGATGCGCTCGAGATCGGTGGCGACGCGCATGGCGCCGACGATCTCGCGCAGATCCACCGCCATCGGCTGGCGGCGGGCGATGGTGAGCACGGCGCGCTCCTCGATGCGCTTCTGCAGCGCGTCGAGCTCGGCGTCGGTGGTGACGACGCGCTGGCCGAGCGCGACGTCGCGGCGGATCAGCGCGTCGACGGAATCGACGATCATGCGCTCGGCGATGCCGCCCATCTCGGCGACCAGGCGGGTGAGCTCCTGGAGGTCGGTGTCGAAGGCCTTTGCGGTATGTTCAGTACCCATTTCCCGTCTCCTCAGCCGAACCTGCCGGTGATGTAATCCTGCGTACGCCGGTCGCTCGGCGACGTGAAGATCTTGCTGGTGTCGTCGAACTCGATCAGTTCGCCGAGATACATGAAGGCGGTCTTGTCGGAGACGCGCGCCGCCTGCTGCATGTTGTGGGTGACGATCGCGATCGTGTAGTTCTCGGACAGTTCCTGGATCAGCTCCTCGACCTTGGCGGTCGAGATCGGATCGAGCGCCGAGCAGGGCTCGTCGAACAAGATTACTTCAGGCCGCACCGCGACCGTGCGGGCGATGCAGAGGCGCTGCTGCTGGCCGCCGGAGAGCGACAGGCCCGAGGCGTTGAGCTTGTCCTTGACCTCGTTCCACAGCGCGCCGCCGCGCAGCGCCTTCTCGACCCGGTCGTCCATCTCGGACTTCGAGATCTTCTCGTAGAGGCGGATGCCGAAGGCGATGTTCTCGTAGATCGTCATCGGGAACGGTGTCGGCTTCTGGAACACCATGCCGACCCGGGCGCGCAGCAGATTGAGGTCGAGCTTGGGATCGAGGATGTTGGTCTGGTCGAGCATCAGCTGACCGGTCACGCGCTGGCCCGGATAGAGGTCGTACATCCGGTTGAAGATGCGCAGCAGGGTCGACTTGCCGCAGCCCGACGGGCCGATGAAGGCCGTGACGCGGTTGGTGCCGAGCGTCAGGTTGATGTTCTTCAGCGCGTGATGCTCGCCGTAATAGAAGTTGAGGTTGCGCACCGTCACCTTGGCGGGCGCTTCCGGCAGCGGATGCGAGGCCAGGTGACCGTTGGAACTCACGGATACGGACAGGTCGGTCATTTTGCGGTCCTCTCGGCACCGAGGATGCGGGCGCCAATGTTCAGGGCAAGCACGGTGAGCGTGATCAGCAGTGCGCCGCTCCAGGCGAGCTGCTTCCAATAGGCGTAGGGGCTCTGCACGAAATTGTTGATGGTCACGGGCAGGTTGGCCATCGTCTTGTTCAGGCCGAGGCTGAAGAACTGGTTCGACAGCGCGGTGAACAGCAGCGGCGCGGTCTCGCCCGCGACGCGGGCGGTGGCGAGCAGCACGCCGGTGATGAGGCCGGAGCGCGCGGCGCGGTAGGCGATGCGCTTGATCACCAGTGAGCGCGGCAAGCCGAGCGCGGAGGCCGCCTCGCGCAGCGCGTTCGGCACCAGAAGCAGCATGTCCTCGGTGGTGCGCAGCACCACCGGGATGACGATCACGGCGAGCGCGAGGCTACCGGCGATCGCCGAGAAGCCGCGCATCGGCACCACCACGGCGCCGTAGATGAACAGGCCGATGATGATCGAGGGCGCCGACAACAGGATGTCGTTGATGAAGCGGATCACCGAAGTCAGCTTGTCGTTACGGCCGTATTCGGCGAGATAGGTGCCGGCGAACAGGCCGAGCGGCGCGCCGATGCCGACGCCGAGCGCGGTCATGATCAGCGAGCCGACGATGGCGTTGAGCAGGCCGCCTTCGGACGCGCCGGGCGGCGGCGTGTTCTCAGTGAAGACCTGGAGGTTCAGGCCGCTAAGGCCGTTGTAGAGCAGCGTGATCAGGATCAGCGCGAGCCAGGTGACGCCGAAGGCGGCGGCGGCGATGCAGAGCCCGCGGATGACGATGTCGGTGCGGCGGCGGCGTGCGTAAATCGGGTTCATGTCACTTCCCCGCCTTCTGTTCCAGGCGCAGCAGCATCAGCCGCGCGGCCGCGAGCACGAAGAACGTCAGCACGAACAGGAGCAGGCCGAGCAGGATCAGGCCGGACTGGTGCAGGCCGTCACTCTCGGCGAACTCGGAGGCGATCGCCGCCGAGATCGTGGTGCCCGGCGCGAAGATCGACGAGGAGATCCGGAACGAGTTGCCGATGATAAAAGTCACCGCCATGGTCTCGCCGAGCGCGCGGCCTAGCGCCAGCATGACGCCGCCGATGATGCCGACCCGGGTGTAGGGGATCACCACGCTGCGGACGACTTCCCAAGTGGTGCAGCCGACGCCGTAGGCGGCCTCTTTCAGCACCGGCGGCACCGTCTTGAACACGTCGACCGAGATCGAGGTGATGAAGGGCAGCACCATGATGGCGAGGATCAGCGCGGCATTGAACAGGCTGAGATAGGACGGGGGACCTGCGAAGATCGCCCCCAGCACCGGGACGCCGTCGAAGACCCTGATCATGAAGGGCTGGAAGGTGTTGGCCAGGAACGGGCCCAGCACGAAGAAGCCCCACATGCCGTAGATGATCGAGGGAATGCCGGCGAGTAGCTCGATCGCCATGCCGATGGGGCGGCGCAGCCATTGCGGGCAGAGCTCGGTGAGGAAGATCGCAATGCCGAGACCGACCGGAATGGCGATCAGCATCGCGATGAAGGAGGTGACGAGCGTGCCGTACATCGGCCCGAGCGCGCCGAGCACGGGCGGATCGGCCGAGGGCGCCCAGCGCTGCGTCCACAGGAACGACAGGCCGTATTCCTTGATCGCCGGGAAGGCGCCGACGATCAGCGAAATGATGATGCCGCCGAGGATCAGCAGCACCGAGATCGCGGAAAGCCGCGTGATCCAGTAGAAGGTGACGTCGCCGAGCTTGAACGCGCTCAAGGCCTTGGCGCGGTCATACGGTCCGGCGTCGTCGATTACATCGCTCTGAACAGCCATCTCTGCCACGCCGATCCCCTGTACCCGTTCTATATACGCTTGTTGCCGGACTTGTGCCCCGGATGCGGCGCGAGCTGCGAAGCGGCGCGACGCTGATCCGGGGCCCGGTTCTTGTCGGTCCCGGCGCTGCGCAGCAGCGTTTCACGCTGCAGCGCGCCCGGGCCATTCGCTTCAGCTCTTGATCTCGGCAGCCCAGGTCTTCTCGATCAGCTGGACGACGCTGTCCGGCATCGGGATGTAGTCGAGCTCTTCAGCCGCCTTGCCGCCGTTCTTGAACGCCCAGCGGAAGAACTTGATGGCTTCCTGGGAGGCAGCCTTGTCCGTCGCAGACTTGTGCATCAGGATGAAGGTCGCCGCCGTGATCGGCCAGGACTTGTCGCCGGGCTGGTCGGTCAGGATAACGTAATAGCCGGGAGCCTTGGCCCAATCGGCGTTGGAGGCGGCGGCCTGGAAGGCCTCGACGGTCGGCTGCACCGGCTTGCCGGCCTTGTTGACGAGACCGGTGTAGGTCAGCTTGTTCTGCTTGGCATAGGCGTACTCGACATAGCCGATCGAGTTCTTGGTCTGGCTGATGTTGCCCGACACGCCTTCGTTGCCCTTGGCGCCGACGCCGACCGGCCACTCGACCGCGGTACCCTCACCGACCTTGCTCTTCCAGTCCGCGCTGGCCTTGGAGAGGTAGTTGGTGAAGTTGAAGGTGGTGCCCGAACCGTCCGAACGGCGGACCACGGTGATCGCCTCCGCGGGCAGCTTGACGTTCGGATTGAGCTTCTTGATCGCGGCGTCGTCCCACTTGGTGATCTTGCCGAGATAGATGTTGGCCAGCGTCTCGCCGTCGAACACCAGTTCGCCGGGCTTCACGCCCTCGAGGTTGACGACGGGAACGATGGCGCCCATCACCATCGGCCACTGGACGAGGCCGTCCTTCTCGAGCTGCTCGGCCTTGAGCGGCGCGTCGCTGGCGCCGAAGGTCACGGTCTTGGCCTGGATCTGCTTGATGCCGCCGCCCGAGCCGATCGACTGGTAGTTCAGACCGTTGCCGGTCTCCTTCTTGTAGGCGTCAGCCCACTTCGAATAGATCGGGAACGGGAATGTCGCACCGGCACCCGTGATGTCGGCTGCAAACGCCGCCGTCGTCGATGCGGCGACCAAGCCGGCAGCGACGATAGTTTTGAGGAAATTCATGCTGGTCTCCATACAGGGGAGCGAAGCGCCATCCGCGCCCGATCGCGCTCCCCGCGCCGCCCCTTTAGGAGCGGTCGGCTGTGCTTTTACGAAGGTTTCGTGACAGCTGGATGACACCCTCAAGCGCTTGGAATCGCTTGATTTTCACGTCGATGCCGGAGGCCTGGCCTGGGGAAAACAAGCGGTAAAGGTGGCGCCCTGTTTGGGTACGCTTTCGATCAGGAGCCGGCCGCGATGACGGTTAAGAATATGTTTCACCAGCGATAATCCGAGCCCGGTTCCACCCTGCGAGCGGCTGTCGCCGACGTCGACCCGGTAGAAGCGCTCGGTCAGCCGGGGCAGGTGCTCCGGTGCGATGCCCGGACCGAAATCCCGGACCATGGCCCGGATTTCCTGAGATCCATCAGTGGCCGCGCTTGACGTCAGCGACACGATGACGCGTCCGCCCGAGGCGCCGTATTTGAGCGCGTTCTCGATCAGGTTCTCGAACAGGCGGAGCAGCTCCTCGCGGTCGCCCGCGATCATCACGGGGGCTTCCGGCAGATGGGTCTCGACATCGACCTGGCGTTCCCGCGCCAGCGGCTCGAGCCCGTCGGCGACCTGGAGGATGATAGGCAAGAGGTCGACCAGCGTGTCGGGGCGGACATGGGCCGACAGTTCGACCCGCGACAGCGACAGCAGATCGTCGATCAGGCGCGCCATGCGGGTGGCCTGATTGTGCATGATGCCGAGGAAACGCTCGCGCGCCTTTGGATCGTCCTTGGCCTGGCCCTGGAGCGTGTCGATGAAGCCCGACAGCGCGGCGAGCGGGGTGCGCAGCTCGTGGCTGGCATTGGCGACGAAGTCGGCCCGCATCTCCTCGACCCGGCGCAGCGGCGTCTGGTCGTGGAAGGTCATCAGCATGCATTTGTCGGCGCCGCCGAAGGTGGTCGGCACCGGCACCGGCGTGATCATGAGCTCCATCCAGCGATCGACCGGTACATGGTCGAGATAGGTCGCGCGGCGCGGCTCGGTGGTCGCGATCGCCTCGCGCAACGCCGTGATGATCTCCGGCGAGCGCAGCGCGAATTGGGCGAGCTCGTTCCTGCGCAGCGCCGGCGCGAGCTGGGCGGCGGCGGCATTGAGATGAATGACGCGGCCGGCGCGGTCGAGCAGCACCGCAGGATCTGGCATGCCGGCGACGACGGCGGCCACCGCTGCGCTCTCGACCGGGTTGATGCGCCTGACGTCGTCGCGTGAGGCTGTGGGATCGTGCAGGCGCCAAGGGATCAGCGCCGCGGCTGCGATGCAGAGGAACACGATCGCGGCATGCAGCGCCGACAATTCGCCGAGCGAGACCACCACCGACAGCGCCAGCGCCGCCGCGATCAGGATGATGGTCGAGTGCCGCAGCCGATCGGACCAGGGCTGGGTGTTGGGAGAAGATGGGGCGTCGATCGCCATCGGGGAGGGCTTCTCCTTAAAGGCTTGCGCCGGTCACGCGCCGCTATCGCTGCGCTCTCTCACATAAGCGGCCTCACGCGCCGGGCCGGGATCGAGCTTGAGCGCCGCCTGCTGCAAGCGCTTCGAACGTGCGCCGATGATAACTTCGCGAAACGTCAGCAAGATTACAGATAGAACGAAGGGCGACAGATAATAGAGGACGCGGAACAGCAGCATCCCGCCCAAGAGCTCCTCGCGGTCCATCTGCCAGAGGCCGACCAGCATGGCGGCGTCGAACACGCCAAGACCTCCCGGCGAATGGCTGGCAAAGCCGAGCAGCGTCGCCGAGACGAAGATCACCGCCACCACCACGAAGCCCAGATTGGGCTCGTCCGGGACCAGCACGTACATCGCGAGCGCGCAGAAACCGAGATCGACGATGCCGATCGCGATCTGGAGCAGCGTCAGCGGGCCGCCCGGCAGCACCACGGTCCAGGGCCCGCGGCCGACCACCCGCGGCTGGGTCCAGACCCAGACCACATAGGCAACCAGCCCCACGATGATCATCATCGCCAGCGTCCGGTTCAGCCAGGGCGGCAGCTGGTCAATCGCGGCGGCGGCCTCCGGATGGTAGGAGATGCCGAGGCCGAGCACGGCGGCATTGCCGAGCCAGAAGGTCAGGCCGGCGAGAAAACAGATTTTTGCGACGTCGATCGCGTTCAGCCCATAGGCCGAATAGATGCGGTAGCGCACCGCGCCGCCGGTGAAGACGCTGGCGCCGACATTGTGGCCGATTGAATAGCTGGTGAAGGCGGCGAGCGCGTTGATCCGGTAGGGCACGTGGGAATGCCCGATCGCGCGCGTGGCGAACAGGTCGTAGAAGGTCAGGGTGAAATAGCCCGCAGCCACAAACAGCGCCGCCATCGCAATCTGGCTCGGCTCGGTGCTCTTGATCGCCTCCAGAACCTCGTTGCGATCGATGCCGCGGAGCATGTGGTAGAGCACATAGCAAGCGATGCCGATGACCGCGACGCTGATCACAACTCCAAGCTTATGCAGGATTTGCTTCTGGCGCAGAAACGTCGTCGCCCTGCGTATGGCTTCCAGCATCTAGACCTCGAACAACGCTTCAGCGGCCAGGTTGGCCGGCAGACAGGCGGACGACGCACCGGCACTCAACGACCCCTCGCCGCCGGCTTCGGCATCGCGCATGCCCCCTGCCCTTCCACTAGCGCGTTTTCGGGCGAAGTGGAATTCGCCAATTCGAACAAAAACACGTGCCTTCAATATTTTAGGCAGGGTTGCGGGCTCCTGATGCACGGTTTGGCGCTTTCGGCGGCAAGGCTTGACGCGAATCTCCGTTGGCGATCCTGCGCAGACGCCATGAAGTTTTGATGATTTCAACCGCACAATGTTCCGTCACGGCTTAAGCCGACGTCAATCTATGGGGCGCGCCGGCCACCCATCCCTAGGGGTGAGGGTGCACGGCAATGTCACAGGGCAGCTGGCGGCGCGCTTCGCGAGACCACCCGGTCGCGTAGCCATGCACCAATGGTGCAACCCACGAGATAGCACGCGAACATGATCAGGCCGAGGTCGAGCCAGTAGCCGAAACGACCGGGGACCACATGTGACAACGAAGCTGCGACCAGACCCGCGGCAAGGGCGGCAAGCCACCGCGCGGTCACCTTCGAGGTGCCGTTGCCGCGCTGGACCACCGAGATCCAGCCCATGCAAAAGCCCAGCAGCAGCGAGCCGATCAGCCAACCCATGTGGAACGAAACGAGATAGGGCATCATCACCTCACCAGAAATTCGATGCGGCGGTTCTGCGCCTTGCCCTCGTCGGTGTCGTTGCCGGCGAGGGGCTGCGTGCTGCCGTGGCCGACCGCAGTAAAGCGGCTGGCGGGCAGGCCGGCCTTGACCAGATAATCGATCACCGCCTGCGCGCGCTTCTCCGAGAGAGCCTGGTTGAAGGAGTCCTCGCCGTCGGCATCGGTATGCCCGACGACCTCGATATTGGTGGTGGGGCAGCGCAGCGCCGTCTCGATCAGATGGTCGAGAATGCCGGCGGAGTCCGGATCGATGTCGGCGCGCTTCGCTGCGAAGCGGATCTTGCCCTTGCCCAGGAGGTCCGAGAACAATTGCTGGCACACGGTGCCGTCGACCGGGCCTGCCGCAGGCTTCACCGTGATCTCCGGCTTGTATTGCCAATTCTTCGGAAAGTCCTTGCCGAGCCCTGCGCGGATGTCGTTGGCAGCACCTTCATAGAGCGCATCGCCCGACAGCTTCACCTCGCGATCCGAGACCACGAGTGTGCCGGTGGACAGCCGCGACAGCGCACCGAGCGCTGCGACCACGGCGGTGTTGAAGGCGCCGGGCGCGCCGATGCTGGCCTTGAGATTGTCGACGACCTTCTCGTTGAAGAACTTTCGCGCGGCGCTGGTTGCGATCGCGGCGTGGATGGTTTTGTCCGGGACGTAGCCGGTCAGCGTCACCGTCGCGGCCACCGGATCCTTGTAGGCCTGGAAGATGTAGGGCGGCGCCTTGACGTCGTTGGCGGCGATCGAAAAACCCTCGGGCAGGTTCTTCAGCGCGGCCGCAATCGCCTCGCGACCGCCGAGCTCGCGCGCCATGCCCGACAGATTGACCTTGGTGTCTGTGATCGTGATCTTGCCGTCCTTGAGCTTGCCGATCTGGTCGAGCAGCAACGTCGCGGCGGCCTCGAACCGTGGCGGCGCACCGCGCGCCAGCCCCATCTGATCGGTCACCTCGACGCCGGCGACTTCCTTGCGCGCCGCCTCGGTCAGCCGCGCCCGCATCGAGGGCAGCGGCGCGGAGCCCGACAGGGTCACCCGCACCACGTCACGTTCGGCATTCCAGACGAAGGGTTTGGCCTCGGGAACAAGGCGGGTCCGGTCGTCGACCAGCCGCACACCGGGGACGGTTTCGACCGCCGTCACGGCGTCCCGGCGCCCCTCCTCGGAGAAGGCGTCCGCGGCCAGGCTGACGTCGCGGCCGTCGACCGCGATCCGGGTCTTGTCCAGAACGGTATCCTTCAGCGCTGCCGAGCTGCGGGCCGCCAAGTCCGCCTCGACCGGCAAGGTGTTATTCCAGGCCGCAAATCCCCACATGACGGCCAGGGGGATCAGCCCCGGCCACCATTTGCTGGCCCACCTGAAAAGCTTCTGCATTCGACGACCCGAACTCTGGAACCGGAGACAAAACAAACCCTTGGCGGGCTGTCAAACCGGAAATGGTGCCCTTGTGGAGGCCCTGCGTGGACAACCGGAATAACTTTTTCTTCAAGGGTCCTTCCGTAAGTTGTGGGCGGAATGCCCGGGGGTCCGCCAGCCTGCAATGAAACAACTCCGCAACAACGTCATCCGCGCCGGGCTGGAAGCGCTCTATTTCAGCGGCGCTCATCACCTGCTGCGCCCGCTCTTGTCGGGCGTCGGTGCCATTTTCATGCTGCATCACGTGCGGCCAGCCCGTAAGGCTGCGTTCCAGCCGAACCGGCATCTCGAAGTCGCCCCCGATTTCCTGCGCGCCACGCTGTGCCATTTGCGCTCACGCGACATCGACATCGTCGGCATGGACGAGCTGCATGAGCGGCTGGCGCAGGGCCGGTTCGCCCGGCGGTTCGCCGCCTTCACGCTCGACGACGGCTATCGCGACAATCTGGACTATGCACTGCCGGTGCTGCGCGAATTTGACGCGCCTTTAGCGGTCTATGTCGCAAGCGATTTTGCCGAGGGCAACGGACGTCTGTGGTGGATTGCGCTGGAGGCGGTGATCGCCAAAGCCGAGCACATTGACGTGCAGATCGGCAAGTCCGCGTTGCGGCTCGATGCGACGACGCTTGCGGCCAAGCAGGCGGCGTTCGACCGCCTGCACGACTGGCTGCGCGCGCTGCCGAACGAACATGACCTCAAGCGCGAGATCGAGGCGCTCTGCACCAAGCATGACGTCGACATGGAAGCGCTGTGCCGCAGTCTCTGCCTGTCCTGGGACGAGGTGAAGACGTTGGCCGCCGATCCCCTGGTCACGATCGGCGCGCACAGCATCAGCCATAGCAATCTCGCCAAACAGGCGGCGGAGATCGCCACGCAGGAAATGGCGATGAGCCGGGCACAGATCGAACAGGCGCTGGAGCGCCCCGTGCTGCATTTTGCCTATCCCTATGGCGACCGTGAAGCGGCCGGTGAGCGCGAATTCGCGCTCGCTGCGGCAGCCGGATTCAAGACCGCGGTGACGACGCGGCCCGGTATGCTGTTCGCCGAGAACGCCGGCCACATGACCGCGCTGCCGCGCGTCTCGCTCAACGGCAACTACCAGGACAGGCGGATTCTGCCAGTGCTGACCTCGGGCGCCGCGACCGCGATGTGGAACGGTTTTCGCCGGATTGCGGCGGCGTAGCCGTCAAGCTCCGCCGTCGTGGCAAACCTCAGGCGTCGTCCTGGCGAAAGCCAGGACGACGACGGGGGCGCATTCCTTGACTCTCCCCGGGCACCGGCTCACACAGCCTCCAACCCAAGGGAGGCACCATGTTCAACGATCTGTTCTCGCTCAAAGGCCGCGTTGCGCTCGTGACCGGCGGCTCGCGTGGCATCGGCAAGATGATCGCGGCGGGATTTCTCAGCGCCGGCGCGGCAAAGGTCTACATCACCGCGCGCAAGGCGGGGCCGTGCGAGGAGACCGCGAAGGAGCTCACGGCGCGATATGACGGCGAATGTATCGCGCTGCCGATCGACATCTCCACGGTTGCCGGCGCCGAGCTGCTGGCCGGCGAATTTGGGAAGCGCGAGCCGAAGCTCGACATCCTCGTCAACAATGCCGGCGCGGCCTGGGGCGCGGCGTTCGACGAATTCCCCGAAAGCGGCTGGGACAAGGTGATGAATCTGAATGTGAAGGCGCCGTTCTTCCTGACCAAGGCGCTGGCCGGCCCCTTGCGCGCGGCAGCCTCCGTCGAACGGCCGGCGAAGGTGATCAACATCGCCTCGATCGACGGCATCTTCGTCAATCCGATGGAGACCTATTCCTATGCCGCGAGCAAGGCCGGGCTGATCCACCTGACCCGGCGTATGGCGGTGAAGCTGATCTCGGATCATGTCGTGGTCACGGCGATCGCGCCGGGCCCGTTCCAGTCCGACATGAATCGCGCTGCGCGCGATCATGGCGACGAGGTCGCAACGCGCGTGCCGGCGGGGCGCATCGGCACCGACGAAGACATGGCGGGCGCCGCGATCTATCTCGCCTCGCGCGCGGGAGACTACGTGGTGGGCGCGACCATCGCGGTCGATGGCGGCATCGTCTATGCGAACCCGGGGATCAAGGGGAGCGGGTGGGATAGTTGAGGGTGAGGCACCGGCGGTGCGCTCCTCGCCCCGCTCTTGCGGGGAGAGGGTTGGGGTGAGGGGCCCCTCTCCGCGGACGAGATTGTCGACGCATGTACCCCCTCACCCGGATCGCATCTGCGATGCGATCCGACCTCTCCCCGCAAGCGGCGAGAGGTGAAGAAACTTATGACTCGATCTTCACATACTCGAAATCGCCGGGCTTGTTGTCGATGCCGACCTTCGGCGGCGAGATCCAGGAGGCGAACTTGCCGGTTTCGGTGACGGGCTGCATCAGGGAGGTGATGAAGTCGCCGTCGCTCGCCGACGGCAGCCACTCGTCCTTGCGCTTCGCCCAGGTGGCCTCGTCGATCAAAATGCCGTCGGGCGTGGCGTGGATATCCTTGAACTCGCCGATGTGGCGGTGGAAGGCGACATTGGGCAGGGTCAGCTTGTAGTCGTAGCCCGCGGTCGAGATCACCTTGTTCCAGCGCAGCATGCCCTTGACGCAGTCCTGGCTGTAATCGTCGCGCAGGCGCATATTGAGCGCGGTCAGTGCCGGCTCGTCGACCAGCTTGATTTCGCCGTTGATGAACTTCAGCACCGGATAGGTGGCGTTCTTGAGCTGGTGATCGTCCTCGATCTGGGTCTCGTGATAGCGCCCCTTGATGCCGGCATTGAAGGCATTGGCCGCGTTGGTCGAGACCTCAGAGCCGAACAGGTCGAGCGACAGCGTATAGTGCAGGTTCAGCTTCTTCTGGATGGTCGGCAGGTCGATCACGCCGAGCGCGCGGACTTTTGCGATGTCGGTCGGGTCGGTGATGCCGGCTTCGCGCATCGCATCGCAAGTGCGCTGCACGACGCGAGTGATGCCGGTCTCGCCGACGAACATGTGGTGCGCCTCTTCCGTCAGCATGAAGCGGCAGGTGCGCGACAGCGGATCGAAACCGGACTGCGCGAGTGAGTGCAGCTGCATCTTGCCGTCGCGGTCGGTGAAGTAGGTGAACATGAAGAAGGACAGCCAGTCCGGCGTCGCCTCGTTGAAGGCGCCCAACATGCGCGGCGCGTCGGCATCGCCGGAGCGGCGGCGCAGCAAATCATCGGCTTCCTCGCGGCCGTCGCGACCAAAGTACTTCTGAAGCAGATAGACCATCGCCCAGAGGTGACGGCCTTCCTCGACGTTGACCTGGAACAGATTGCGCATGTCGTAGAGCGAGGGCGCGGTCTTGCCGAGATGGCGCTGCTGCTCGACCGAGGCGGGCTCGGTGTCACCCTGGATCACGATGAGGCGGCGCAGCATGGCGCGATGCTCGCCCGGGACTTCCTGCCAGGCCGGCTCGCCATAGTGCTCACCGAACGGCACGACGCGGTTCTCTTCCTGCGGCGCCAGCAAGATGCCCCAGCGATACTCGGGCATACGGACATAGTCGAACTTGGCCCAGCCGCGCGGATCGACGGAGTAGGCGGTGCGCAAGTACACCAGCGATTCCTGGAAGCCCTCGGGCCCCATGTCGCTCCACCAGTCCATGTAGCCGGGGTGCCAGCCTTCCAGCGCCTTGAGCACCTGGCGGTCTTCGGCGAGATTCACGTTGTTCGGAATCTTGGTCGAGTAGTCGACGTTCATGATGTTCATGTTCATGGCCGTGCTCCTTGCGATTTCGTTCCGTCATGCCCGGCCTTTGTGCCGGGCATCCACGTTCTTGCTTCCTTGAGCCAGGGACGTGGATGGCCGGGACAAGCCCGGCCATGACGCAGTGAATGTCGTTACACCCGCGTCATATCGAATTTCGGCTTCTGCCCGCTGCCGTAGCGGCGCAGCGCGCCTTCCTCGCCGACCGCGTTCGGGCGCTGGAAGATCCAGTTCTGCCAGGCCGTCAGGCGCGCAAAGATCTTTGATTCCATCGTCTCGGGGCCGACGAAGCGCAGGCTCGCTTCCATGCCGGTGAGGCTGTCGGGCGAGAAGCTGGCGCGCTCCTCCAGGAAGACGCGGACTTCATCATCCCAGTCGATGTCGTCGAGCGCGAAGGTGACGAGACCGAGCTCTTCCGCCTGCTCGGCGTCGAGCGCGGTGCCGAGCGTCGCCTCCGCGCGCTCCACGTCGGACGGATCGGCCTGGAAGCGCGATTGAAGCCGCGTCAGGCCGTGGCTCATCGGATACGGGCCGAAATTCATCGCGGACAGTTCGATCGATGGCGGCGGGCGGTTGTCACCCTGGAGCGTGCCGATCAGCATGTAGGAGCGGTCGGCGGCGAACACGAGCTCGGCCAGCGTGCCGGCAAAGCAGGACCCGGGCTCGACCAGCGTCACCAGCGTGCGCGAGGTCACGTCGATGCGCTTGAGGACTCGCTTCCAGTAGTGCCTGATTTCGTTGACCAGCCAGTGCGCCTTGTTGGCTTCGAGGAAGGCGTCGCTGGCAAGCACATGGGCGCGGTCGCCATGGCTCTTGAACACCAGCATGGCGATCTCGAGCTCGTTGATGCGCAAATGCAAAATGGCATCGTCGAGCTCGCGCGCGAGCTGAAGCGGCCAGAACGAAGCCCCTTGCGCCATCATGCCGTCGATGTCGGCCGGCGGCGCCGCTTCCGGCGCCTTGATCGAAATGGTGGCGATGCGCGCTGTGCGATCGATATCGACCGTGACGAAGCCGTAGCGGATGCTAGTCCCGTCGATCAGGCGCTTGAGCGGCGCCAGCGCGATGCCCTTGCCGCTGCCCTTGCGCTTCGAGGCGGCCGCGAATTCCTTGGCGCGCTCGGTGATCTTGGCCTCGAGCTTCGAGTTCGGCGCGATCTCATCGACGAGGCGCCATTGCACGGCGCGCTTGCCCTTCACGCCCTCCTCGATGGTGCAGAAGAAATCGGCGTGGTCGCGGCGCACTTTTCGCTTGTCGACGACGCGTGTCAGCCCGCCGGTGCCGGGCAGCACCGCGAGCAGCGGCACTTCGGGCAGCGCAACAGCGGACGAGCCGTCGTCGGCGAGGATGATGTGATCAGTCGCGAGCGCGAGCTCATAGCCGCCGCCGGCCGCCGAGCCGTTCACCACCGTGATGAAACGCTGGCCGGAATTCTCCGAGGAGTCCTCCATGCCGTTGCGGGTCTCGTTGGTGAACTTGCAGAAATTGACCTTGTGGGCGTGGGTGGAGCCGGCGAGCATGCGGATGTTGGCGCCGGCGCAGAACACGCGGTTTTTGGCCGAGCGCATCACGACGACTTTCACCTCGGGATGCTCGAAGCGCAGCCGCTGGAGCGCATCCGCGAGCTCGATGTCGACACCGAGATCGTAGGAATTGAGCTTGAGCAGATAGCCCTCGAACAGGCCGCCATTCTCGTCGACGTCCATGGTCAGCGTCGCGACGTCGCCATCGACCGCGAGCTTCCAATGCCGGTAGCGGGACGGATCAGTCTGGAAATCGATGAATGTCGCGCCGCCTGCGAGGCGCCGATCTTCCCCGGCCATGGGTCACACCCCTGAGCTTGATTATGCATTTTCGCCGTAGCGTTAGATGCACAATAGTGCATCTTTTTGAATGCGTCTAGCCCCTAACAGCCATTACATGCACTTTGTTTCATACCTGGTCCAAGGCCGCGCCGATGTTGCGGGCCCGCTCCGGTCTGGGCGAGTCTCGGACGCGTCACACCGCTGCCGCCATCATGCGGCGCGTCCTTGCAGTCCCTGATCGTCGCGCAGGGCCGCTGTCGCAAATTGCCCAATCGCCTCAAGCGTCGCCGCCGGCGTCTCGCGATGCGGGGAATGCCCCGCGCCTGGAATGATTTTCAGATCGACCGGGCAGTAGCACTCCTGCTGCGCAATCTCGACCTGACGCAGGGTGCCATATTGGTCGTCCATGCCCTGCAGGACCATGACGGGAACGCGGATGTAGGCGAGGTATTCGGAAATGTCCCAGTCGCGGAATTTCGGATCGAGCCAGGCGCCGTTCCAGCCGTAGAAGGCATTGTCGACATCCTGATGCCAGCGCGCGAGCTTTGCCTTGAGGTCCGTGGACTCGTAGGCGGTCTTGATCGCAGAGATCGATTTCACCGAGATGTCCTCGACGATGAAATGCGGCGCGATCAGCACGAGACCGCTCAGGCGATGATCCTGATGCGCGCCGGCATAGATCGTCGCGATCGAGGCGCCGTCGGAATGGCCGAGCAGGAGGCCGCGCTTGAAGGAGATCGCGTCGAGCAGCTTCGGCAGCACGTCCAGCGCCTCGCGCTGCATGTAGTCGAGTGGTCGCGGCAGCACGACCTTGCTCGACTGGCCGTAGCCTGCCCGCGAGTAGACGAAGATGCCGGCGCCTGTGGCTTGCTGAAGCTTGTCCGGGAAGTCGCCCCACTGCCCGACCGAGCCGAGGCCTTCATGCAGCATGACGACGGTGGGCGCGTCCGGGTTCAGCGGCGCGAGCCATTTGTATTCGAGGCGGGCGTCGCCGATGCTGAGGATGCCGGTGGGGGTGAGGTTGATCATTGTCGAATTCCCATTCCTAGCCACTGCCGAGATGCCGACCCTCCCCTGGAGGGGAGGGTCGATTCACAGCGAGCGTAGCGAGATGTGAAGCGGGGTGGGGTGACAGTCTGTCCACGGATGCGGTGCCCGCGTGGAGAGATCACCCCACCCCGCTTCGCATTGCGCTTTGCTCCATGCGAAGCGACCCTCCCCCTCCAGGGGAGGGTAAGGCGCGGCGAGTGCGGTACGCTCAGCACCCAGCATCAATTCGCCCCTTCCCGCAGCTTGAACCGCTGGATCTTCCCGGTCGCCGTCTTCGGCAGCGAGTCCACCACGTCGATCCAGCGCGGATATTTCCACGGGCCGATCTTCTGCTTGACGTGCTCCTTCAGCATCTCCTGAAGATCGTTCGTCGTTGCGCCGGGGCGCAGCACGACAAAGGCCTTTGGCTTCAACAAGCCTTCTGGATCGGCCTCGGGTACGACGGCGGCTTCCAGCACGGCGGGATGCGTGATCAACGCGCTCTCGACCTCGAAGGGCGAGACCCAGATGCCGGAGACCTTGAACATGTCGTCTGCGCGGCCGCAGAAGGTGTAGCGGCCATCAGTGTCGCGGACATATTTGTCGCCGGTCCGTGTCCACGGTCCCTCGAAGGTGCGGCGGCTCTTGTGGCGCTGATTCCAATAGCCCTCGCCGGCGGAGGGGGCATCGACCAGGAGCTCGCCGACCTCGCCGTCAGCCACATCCTGGCCGGCCTCGTTGACGAGCCGCACCGCATAGCCCGGCACCGGCTTGCCCGAGGAGCCATACTTGATATCGCCGGGCGCGTTCGACAGGAAGATATGGAGCAGCTCGGTCGAGCCGACACCGTCGAGAATGTCGACACCGAAGCGTGCCTTCCAGCTGTTGCCGACGGACTCCGGCAGCGCCTCGCCGGCCGAGGTGCAGATGCGCAGCGCCTTGCCGCCGCGCTCATTCTTCATGGTCTCGTCGTTGAGCATGGCCGCGAACAATGTCGGCACGCCGTAGAAGATCGAGGGGTTGTAACGGTTCATCAGGTCGAACATGCGTGCCGGTGTCGGCCGCTCGCTGTTCAGAATCACCGTGGCGCCGACCGACATCGGGAAGGTCAGCGCATTGCCGAGACCATAGGCGAAGAACAGCTTTGCGGCGGACAGGCAGACGTCGTTCTCGCGGATGCCGAGCACCTGTTTTGCGTAAGTGTCCGCGGTCGCCTGCAAGTTCGAATGCAGATGGCGCACGCCCTTGGGCATGCCGGTCGAGCCCGAGGAATAGAGCCAGAACGCCGGCTCGTCGGGATGCGTCGCCGCGGTGGTGAACTGATCGCTCTCGCCGGCGATCTCCTCGGCGAGCTGCTTGTGGCCGTTCTGCTTTGCACCGGAGACCACGACATGCTCGAGATCCGGCATGCGGCCGACGACGTCCTTGATGACGGGATAGAGCGCCTCGGACACGAACAGCACGCGCGCGCGGCAGTCGGCGAGTATGTAGGCGTATTGGTCCGCGGTCAGCAGCGTGTTGAGCGGCACCGGCACGATGCCGGCGCGGATCGCGCCGAGGAATACAATCGGGAAATCGACCGTATCAAGCATGATCATCGCCACGCGCTCCTCGCGGCGAACGCCGAGCCGACGCAGCATGTTGGCGGCGCGGCGGCTCTCACGTTGAAGCTCGCCATAGGTGAGCTGCGAGACGGTATCGTCGAAGACGAGCTTGCCTCCCCTGCCCTCCTCGACGTTACGGTCGAGCAGCCAGGTCACCGCGTTGTAGGATCCCTCGCTCACGGACGTCTCCCCGAATTTAGAATTATAATTCATAGAAAGACACCACAGCGGCTTGCTGTCAATGCCAGCAGGCACTATGTTTCATTAAAACGCGCCGCAGGACATCCGCTAAAGAAGCCTCATGACCGAAAGTCCCGACGCCGAATCCCGATTTCTCGAACAGCTCGGCCAGCGCGTACGCACCATGCGCGCGCTGCGCGGCATGTCGCGCAAAGTGCTCGCCAAGGTATCGGGAATTTCGGAGCGCTACATCGCGCAGCTCGAGAGCGGCAAGGGCAATGTCTCCATCGTGCTGCTCCGCCGCGTCTCCGACGCGATGGGCGCACATCTCGAAGACCTGCTTCCCTCGGCGGATCCGACGCCGGACTGGCAGATGTTTCGCGATCTGTTGCGCAAGGCGACACCAGCGCAGATCGCGCAGGCCAAGGACCTGCTCGCCGGCGGCAGCGCGTCTGCGCCGCGGCGCGCGCCGTTCTGCGGCATTGCGCTGATCGGCTTGCGCGGCGCCGGCAAATCCACGCTCGGCCGGATGCTGGCGAAGAAGATCGGCTGGAGTTTTGTCGAGCTCAACAAGGAGGTCGAGCAGCAGAACGGTCTCTCGGTCGCCGAGATCATCGCGCTCTACGGCCAGGAAGGCTTTCGGCGCATGGAGCAGGCGGCGCTGCAGCAGCTGCTCGCGCGCAACGAGCTGATGGTGCTGGCGACCGGCGGCGGCATCGTCTCCGAGCCCCTGACCTTCGACCAGATCCTGTCGTCGTTCTACACGATCTGGCTGAAGGCCGAGCCGGAAGAGCACATGGCCCGCGTCCGCCGCCAGGGCGATCTGCGCCCAATGGCTGACGATCGCTCAGCGATGGCCGAGCTGCGCAACATCCTCTTGAGCCGCGAGCCGCTGTATTCGCGCGCGACGGCGGTGGTGGATACCGCGGGCCTCTCCGTCGACGCGGCGGCCGCGCGGCTAATCGACGCGGTGCGCCCGGTGCTGCAGAACGAAGCGCGCAGTTTTGGATTGCGCAGCGTGGCGCTGTAAAGATGACTGACAGCACCGTCACTATCTCCATGTTCGAGCGGATCGGCGGCAGCGCCACGATCGAGCTTCTGGTCGATCGCTTCTACCAGCGCATGGACACGCTACCGGAGGCGAAAGTCATCCGCGCAATGCACGCGGCTGACCTCGGCCTGATCAGGGACGTGCTGAAGCGCTATCTCACCGAATGGACCGGCGGCCCGCGGCTTTACTCTGTCGAGAAAGGCCATCCGCGGCTGCGCCAGCGGCACATCGGTTTTTCCATCGGCGATGCCGAGCGCGACGCGTGGATGGCCTGCATGCGCGGCGCGCTGGAGGAGACGGTGGTGGATCGTGCCGCACGGCAGGATCTCGACAAGGCGCTGTCCGGCCTCGCCGACTGGATGCGCAACCGGAATTGATCCGAGCGTGGAGCCCGCCCACAGGAGCTGCGACGCGGTTAGATCGACCAGTAATGCGGATGCGGATAGGGCCGCGAGCGGTCGCCCCAATCGAACGCGTCGCCGTCGAATTCGCATGGGCCGCTGCTGAGCTGGTCCAGCGTCACCTCGGCCTGGAAGGCCTGACGTCCCGGATCATATTTCAGCGCGCTCCACTGCAGAGGATAGTGGTGATGAGTGCCGAGCAGCCGGCCGGTCTTGATCACGGCGTAGGCGACGGTTCCGCTCACCTTGTCGAGCATCAATCGCTCGATCGTGCCGAGCTTGCTGCCGTCACTCCCATAGACGGCGACGTGCTCGACGCGATCACTGGGAACCATGGTGTGTTGCATGGCGTGCTCCCTGATCTTGTCCGGACAGCATTATAGCACAGACGGCGGCGTGTAGGACGGCTCTGCGTCAGCCCAGTCCGCTCTTGCGTTGCACCTAAAGCTACAGAAGTTGCGAGCGCACCGCCTCCGCGCCGTCGCGCAACAGCGGCAGGAAGCGATCGAGCAGCTCCTGAGCGGGCACGCGGTCGACATGGGCGCCCATGTTGATGGCGGCAACGATCACGCCGTCGTAACGGCGGACGGGGACCGAGATCGAGCGGAAATGCGGCTCCGCTTCGCGGTCAACCAGCGAGTAGCCCTGTGCGCGGTCGGCGCTGATGCGCGCGAGCAGCGCCTTCGGATCGGTTTCAGTCTGCGGCGTCAGCGCCTCGCGGTTCATCGCATTCAGGCGCGCGGCGAGATCGGCATCGTCGAACTGGCCGAGCATGGCGCGGCCGACCGAGGTGCAGAAGGCCGGCAGCCGGTAGCCGATCTCCAATCCGCCCGAAAACACCCGCGTCGGACCGCCGCGGGCGATAAACACGACGTCATCACCATCGAGCACCGCCAGCGAAGAGATTTCCTGCGCCGCGATTGCGATGCGATCGAGCACGGGCTGAAGCACGGCGATGATCTGACTCGAGCGCAGATAGGATGCAGCCAACGTCAGCACATGCGGCGTCAGCGAGAACAGCTTGCCATCGCCGGAGACGTAACCGCCGCGCTGGAGCGTGAACAGCATGCGCCGCGCCGTGGCGCGCGGCAGATCGGCCGCACGAGCGAGATCGCTCAGCGTCATCGGGCCGGCCGTGGCACCGAAGCACTGCAGCAGCCGCAGACCGCGATCGAGGCTCTCGACGAAATCCGTCGCGCGCTCGTCGCTCTCGCTGCGCTTCAACTTAGGCATGGCTTCGGGACAATCCTGCAAAATAGTGCTTGCTGCCGCTCCAAGGCATGTCATAATTCGCCCATTCGTTCAATAGGCGAACAAACGCCCTCCACAAGGATGCACGCGCCATGATGAGCCAGGAGCAGAACGACCTGATCACCCGCACCGGTCCGAAGGATCCTTGCGGCAAGCTGATGCGGAGTTATTGGCAGCCGGCGGCGCTGGTGGACGAGCTGGAGGGTGCGCGGCCGATCCGTCCCGTAAAACTGCTCGGCGAGAGCCTGGTGCTGTTCCGCGATGAGCAAGGGCGTTACGGCCTGATCGATCGCCACTGCGCGCATCGCGGCGCCGACCTCGCCTTTGGGCGGCTCGAACATGGCGGACTGCGCTGCGCCTTCCATGGTTGGCTGTTCGACGCCACCGGCCAGTGCATCGAGACTCCGGCCGAGCCGAAGGACTCAAAACTCTGCCAGAACATCCGCCAGCGCTCCTATCCCGTGGTGGAGAAGAGCGGCATCCTCTGGGCTTATCTCGGCGAAGGTGAGCCGCCGGCATTCCCGGAGATCGACTGCTTCGTTGCGCCGGGCTCTCACACCTTCGCCTTCAAGGGCCACATGGCCTGCAACTGGCTGCAGGCGCTCGAAGTCGGCATCGATCCCGCGCACGCCTCCTATCTGCACCGCTTCTTCGAGGATGAAGACACCTCCACCGCCTACGGCAAGCAATTCCGCGGCGCCTCGGCCGGCTCGGACCTGCCGATGACCAAAATCCTGCGCGAATATGACCGCCCGATCATCAATGTCGAGCACACCGAATACGGTCTCAGGCTGATCGCACTGCGCGAGATCGACGAGGAGCGCACCCATGTGCGCGTCACCAATCAGCTCTTCCCGCATGGCTTCGTCATCCCCATGAGCACGGAGATGACGATCACCCAGTGGCACGTGCCGGTCGACGACGAGAACTGCTATTGGTACGCGATCTTCACCAGCTACACCAACCCGGTGGACAAGACGAAGATGCGCGAGCAGCGGCTCGAGCTCTATGAGCTGCCCGACTACAAATCGCGCAAGAACAGCAGCAACGATTACGGCTTCGATCCGCACGAACAGCAGACCGCGACCTACACGGGCATGGGCACCGACATCAACGTCCACGACCAGTGGGCGGTGGAATCGATGGGCGCGATCCAGGACCGCACCAAGGAGCATCTCGGTCAGAGCGACAAGGCGATCGTGCAATATCGCCGCCTGCTGCGGCAGGAGATCGAGAAGGTTTCGGGTGGCGAGAAGCCGATGCTGTTCCTGAACGAAGCCAACGCGCGCAGCATCCAGGGCCCGGCGACCATGGACGGCATCGGCCCGACGCGGGGCTGGGAGACCTATTGGATGGAAGTCGACGTCAAGCGCCGCCGCGGCGCGCCATGGACTGCGCCGGTGCCTAAGGACATTGCCGACAACGTGCATCGGCTGACGGCGGCGGAGTGACCTTAGTGCATCGAAGCCGTAGGGTGGGCAAAGGCGCAAAGCGCCGTGTCCACCATGCTTTCTTTCAGACGATAGGCACGCGGTGGGCACGCTACGCTTTGCCTACCCTACGGTAGCGGAGTCAACGTGATGGCCTATCCTCGTCATTGCGAGCGCAGCGAAGCAATCCAGAAATGCCCCCGCAGAGAGACTCTGGATTGCTTCGCTACGCTCGCAATGGCGGAGTATGTTGCAGCAGCTTCGCGTCGAACGACTAGAGGAGTGGAGAAGTGACTTTCGTCGCGCGTCATGGGCTGTGGTCGGATGAGCAGAGGGACGCGGCGACGCGCATGCGCCGCATCGTCGAGGAAAAGAACCTCGAGGTCATTCGCCTCGCCTTTCCCGACCAGCACGGCATCTTGCGCGGCAAGACCATCATCGCCGCCGAAGCTCTCGCCTCGCTGGAGAGCGGCTGCTCCATCACCACCACCATGCTCGCCAAGGACACCTCGCACCGCACGGTGTTTCCGGTATTCACCTCAGGCGGCGGCTTCGGCATGAAGGAGATGGAGGGCGCGGCCGACGTGCTGATGGTCGCCGATCCCACCACCTTCCGCGTTTTGCCTTGGGCGCCGGCGACGGGCTGGGTGCTGTGCGATCTCTATTTTGGCGACGGCCGTCCGGTGCCGTTTGCAACCCGCGGACTCTATCGCAAGGTGCTCGATGAGCTCGGCATGCGCGGCTACGATTTCGTTGCGGGCCTCGAAGTCGAATTCCACATCTTTAGACTCGACGACCCGCACATGCGCCCGGAAGACGCAGGCCAGCCCGGCACGCCGCCTTCGGTGAGCCTGCTCAGCCACGGCTATCAATACCTCACCGAGCAGCGCTTCGATCAGATGGAACCGGTGCTGGAGATTTTGCGCCGCGACATCGTCGCGCTCGGATTGCCCTTGCGCTCGGTCGAGGTCGAGTTCGGGCCGAGCCAGTGCGAGTTCACCTTCGCGCCGAAGAAAGGACTCGAACCGGCCGACAACATGGTGCTGTTCCGCTCCGCCGTGAAGCAGATCGCGCGCCGGCATGGCTATCACGCCACCTTCATGTGCCGGCCGAAACTGCCGAACGTGTTCGCGAGCGGCTGGCATCTGCACCAGTCGATCGTCTCGCGCACGACTGGCGAGAACCAGTTCATGGCCAAAGAAACGGCAAAGAAAACGGCAAAGGACGACGGCGAGCCGCTTAGCGCGTTCGGCAAGGCGTACCTGGCCGGCCTGCTCGACCACGCCCGCGCCTCCACCGTGTTCACCACCCCGACCATCAACGGTTACAAGCGCTACCGCTCCTATTCGCTGGCGCCGGACCGCGCGATCTGGGGCCGCGACAATCGCGGCGTGATGATCCGCGTGCTCGGGGCGGCCGGCGATGCGGCGACGCGCCTGGAAAACCGCATCGGCGAACCCGCTGCCAATCCCTATCTCTACATGGCCTCGCAGATCCTGTCGGGCCTCGACGGCGTCGATCGCAAGCTCGATCCGGGCCCCTCCGCCGATACCCCCTACGAGACCAAGGCGCCGCTCCTGCCGAAATCGCTGCGCGATGCGGTTTCCGCACTCAAGGACGATCCGTTCTTCCGCGAAAAGCTCGGGCCTGATTTCGTCGACTATTACACCCACATCAAGAACGCCGAGATCGATCGCTTCCTCGCCGAGGTGACCGACTGGGAGCACCGCGAATATTTCGAGGCGTTCTGATCCGTGGGCGCCGTCGTTCCGGGATAGCGCGAAGCACCAGACCCGGAACAGCGAGATTCCGGGGGTTCGGTCCTGCGGACCCGCCTCCTGAATGACGGCAGGTCGCGCTCACACCGGCGTGAGGCCGTTTCGTCCCGCCGGTTCCGACGACATCGCAAACCTGCCCCACGAAGCCATTTTACGATAGCGGCGAAAATCCCCGGAAAGAAAGCGGGCGCAGACTACTGCCCATGATGAACAATGGAGTTCGATCATGTTGAGTCAGTTGTTCAGTCTGATCTATCGCCTCTCCTGCCGGTCCACCCTGATCGAAATCGGCACGCACCGTCTGGCACGTTAGGCGCTGGCCGGCGCGATCAGGTAAGACGGACTGACCAGATGACGGGTATTCCCATGCGCAAGCTGATCCTGATTGCCGCGATGTCGCTGCTGGCGACGCAAGTGCATGCCGGCGGGTCGCGGAGCCTGAGCTTGGCGGCAACAAATCCGAACCAGCAGGCAGCCGAGCCGTCGGTCACATCGGCTGCACCGCAGGCTCCGGCAGCAACGCCGCCGGCAAATATCCAGACAGCGACCACCACGCCGACGACTACGACCGCGCCGGCCGCGACTGCGCCGGTTGCCACAGCACCTGCACAGTCAGCCGCAGCGCCGGTAACCAGCACGACCGAAGCGGCCAAGCCAAAGCGCCGCCAGCCCTCGGTCGAAGCGCGTGTGATCCGCGAATTGCATCGGCACGGGATTTATTGGTGAGAGCACCCGCTTTCTCCACCGTCATTGCGAGGAGCCCTTGCGACGAAGCAATCCAGACTGCCTCCTCGGAGATGGTCGGGATTGCTTCGCTGCGCTCGCAATGACGGGGAGAGAGCGGGGCTCAGATTCCCAAATATTTGTGCTGGAGATCCGGCGCGGCCATCAGCTCGTCGGAGGTGCCGCTCCACACCGTCTTGCCGCGCTCGATGATGTAGTGGCGGTCGCAGATGCGAGCGAGGTGATCGACATTCTTGTCGACCACCAGGATGGACTGTCCGCGGCTCTTGAGCAGCGACAGGCAATTCCAGATCTCCTCGCGGATCAGCGGCGCGAGACCTTCGGTCGCTTCATCCAGAATCAGGAGTTTTGGATTCGTCATCAGCGCGCGGCCGATGGCGAGCATCTGCTGCTCGCCGCCGGAGAGCTGGTTGCCCATGTTGGAGGCACGCTCGGCGAGGCGCGGAAACAGCACGTAGATCGCAGCCAGCGTCCAGGGATTGGGGCTGCCGAAGCGATCGGCGGCGGCCGCCACGAGATTTTCGCGCACGGTGAGGTTCGGGAAGATCTGGCGTCCTTCAGGGACGAGGCCGACGCCGAGTTTTGCAATTCTGTACGACGGAAGCTGTCGCACCTCGGCGCCCGCAAAGCGGATCGCGCCTGATCGCGCCGGCGTCAGGCCCATGATCGAGCGGATCGTCGTAGTCTTGCCCATGCCGTTGCGGCCCATCAGCGAGACCATCTCGCCGGGCTTGATCGACAGCGACAGCCCGAACAGCACCTGGGAGAGGCCGTAGCAGGTTTCGATACCGTCGACGTCAAGCAGCGTGTCAGCCATGATGCGTCACCACATGCTGATCGCCGAGATAGGCGCGCTTGACGTCCTCGTTCTGGCGGATCGCGGCCGGATCGCCGGAGGCGATGACACGGCCGTAGACCAGCACCGAAATGCGATCGGCGAGCGCGAACACCGCCGGCATGTCGTGCTCGACCAGCACGATCGAGACCTCTTTGCGCAGCTCCTGGAGCAGCTTCACCATGCGCTGGGATTCGGTGACCCCTAAGCCGGCCATCGGCTCGTCGAGCAGCAGGAGCTTTGGCTTGCTCGCGAGCGCAACCGCAAGCTCGAGCTCGCGGCGCTCGCCATGGCTCAGCCTGGACACCACGACATCGGCGCGATGCGACAGGCCGACGCGATCGAGCGCGGCATGCGCGGCATCGCGCAGGCCCCTCTCCTTGCGCGCGTTGGCGAAGAAGCGGAACGACGTGCCGGCATGCGCTTGGGCTGCCAGCGCGACATTGTCGGCGGCGGTGAAATCGAGCAGCAGCGAGGTGATCTGGAACGAACGGGCAAGGCCCAGCGCGCAGCGCCGATAGGCCGGCAGATAGGTGATGTCGCGCCCAGCCAGCGAGACGCTACCGGAATGCGGTTCGAGATGCCCGGTGAGCTGGCTGATCAGCGTGGTCTTGCCGGCACCGTTCGGGCCGATGATGGCGTGCAGCTCGCCGCTAGCGACGTCGAGCGAGACGTTGTCGGTCGCGATGATGCCGCCGAAGCGGCGCACCAGCTTTTCGACGCGGAGCAGGGGTTCAGCCACGGCCAGCCCTCCCGAGCGCACCCATGATGCCGCCGCGGCCGAACAGGACGATGAGCAGCAAGAGCGGGCCCATGATCAGCGCCCAGTATTCGGTGATCTGCGACAGGAACTCTTCCAGCAGCAGGAACACCACCGCTCCCATGATCGGGCCGAACAGCGTGCCCATGCCGCCCAGGATCACCATCACCATAAGATCGCCGGAGCGGGTCCAGTACATCACGGCCGGGCTGACGAAATCGGTGTTGTTGGCGAGCAGCGCGCCGGCAAGGCCGCACATGGTGCCTGATATGACGAAGCAGACGAGCTGGTAACGCTTGGCGGGAAAGCCGATCGCCTGCATGCGCTGCTCGTTGGAGCGCAGGCCCTGCACGACGAGGCCGAAGCGCGAATTGACGATGCGCCAGATCAGGAAGATGACGCCGAACAGGCAGGCGAGGCAGAGATAATAGAACTGCGTACGGTTCGAGAGATTGATCAACCCGGAGAAGTCGCTGCGCTGGTAGACGGTGAGGCCGTCGTCGCCGCCATAGCGCGCCAGGCCCGAGGCGACGTAATAAGCCATCTGCGCGAAGGCCAGCGTGATCATGATGAAATAGACGCCACGGGTGCGAAGCGAGAGCGCGCCGATCACCAGCGCATAAGCCGCGGAGGCCGCGAGCGCGACCGGAAACTGGATGAAGCCGCTTCCGACACCTTCCTGCGCCAGCATCCCGACTGCGTAGCCGCCGATGCCGAGATAGGCGGCGTGGCCGAAGCTCATCATGCCGCCGAAACCCATGATGAGGTTGAGGCTCGCGGCCGCCAGCGCCAGGATGATGATGCGGGTGAACAGCGTCAGGATGAAGATGTTGCCGGTCAGGTGCGAATAGAGCGGCAGCAGCACGAGGCCCGCCAGCATCAGGGCCGTGACGGCCTTGCTCACAGTGAAAGCCTTCATCGACGACTGGCCGGAAACAGCCCCTCCGGCCGCACCACCAGCACGATCGCCATGAGGAGGTAGATCAGCATGGACGACAGCGCGGGCGCGGCGGTGGAGGCGGCAGCGCCGCTCAGCACCTGCCGCAGCAGATTGGGCAGGAAGGCGCGGCCGAGCGTGTCGATCATGCCGACGAAGATCGCGGCAAGGAACGCGCCGCGGATCGAGCCGATGCCGCCGATCACGATGATGACGAAAGCGAGGATCAGGATGTTCTCGCCCATGCCGATCTGCACGGTGAGGATCGGCGCCTGCATCAATCCGGCAAGGCCCGCGAGTGCCGCGCCGAGGCCGAACACCAGCGTGTAGAGCAGCTTGATGTTGATGCCGAGCGCGCCGATCATCTCGCGGTTGGAGGCGCCGGCCCGGATCAGCATGCCGATGCGCGTGCGCATCACGCCGAGATAGAGCAACAGCGCCACCAGTAGCGCGACGACGATGATGGCGAGGCGATAGGCGGGGTAGTGGATGCCGGGCAGGATCGGCACCGGCACGGTGAGCCAGGCCGGCAGCGGCAGCGCGAGGCCGGCCGGGCCCCAGATCAGCCGCACGGCTTCATTGAAGAACAGGATCAGGCCGAAGGTTGCGAGCACGTGATCGAGATGGTCTCGCCCGTAGAGATGGCGCAGCGCACTCATCTCGAGCACGATGCCGAGCACCAGCGTCGCGCCCAGCGCCAGCAGTGCACCGAGCAGGAAGCTGCCGGTCCAGGCCGCGAAGGTCGCGGCGAAATAGGCGCCCATCATGTAGAGCGAGCCGTGCGCGAGGTTGACGAGATCCATGATCCCGAACACCAGCGTCAGGCCGGCGGCGAGCAGAAACAGCAGCAGGCCGAACTGCAATCCGTTCAAGAACTGTTCGACGACGAGCAGCATCAAGACTCTTTCAGGCGCACGCGGTGTCGCGCCGATGTTCGAACACAGTCGCCATCAGTGAAAGAGCTCCCCCTGCCTGTTCAAGGCCGAAAAATGGGTAATGGCAGTATCGTTCCGAGGCAAGAGCGATTTGACACCAAACATGCACTTTGTTGCATCTCGGCGCACGTGGCCGAAACTTGCTGTGCAATGCAAAAAGGTTGCCGCGCGGCATGGGGCAACCTGCCGCACCCAAACGATCACCCTCCCCCGGCAGGCCGAGGGAGGGTGCGAATGTCGTCGAAATTCGGCGAGAGATGCGTCTAGTGCGACGTCATCTGCTGGGGAAAGTCGTCCGGTTCGGCGAGCACGCTGTTAGCCGTCGAGGCCTCGAGCGCGGCCATCCGGAACAGGTAGGCCAGCGTCGCCAATCCGGAATCGTCCGCCATCTGCGCCAGCTCGAGCGCCATGTCGGACATGTAGCCGAGGTTCTCGTCCTTGGTCTGCGCCATGATCTGGCTGTCCCGCATCAGGTTCGACATCTCAGGCGCTCTTTCGTTGCGCGGCAAGGCCGCGGAGGTTGGCACGGGCAATGCAGTCGATCCGCGGACCGTCCTGCTGGACGACGCTCGTCATTCCGATACGGTCACGCACGACATCGAGCGACTCCTGACGGACCTCGATCGTTGCCGCCATGGTCCAGGAATTTTCCACCAGCGCCGGCAATCCCAGCGGCGTCACGATGAATCCGATGTCGTTGAAGCGCGGCAACCACCACGTCTCCATGACGAGACACAGACGCTCGATGCCCTGATCGAGACAGAACTCCTGCGCAGCCGCCATCAATTGTAGATTGAACGCGCCGTCGCGGCGCTCGCGCGACACGAAGAAGCGCGACCACTCCCAGACCAGCGGGTCCGACGGGCAACCACGCACCGCCGCGAGATGCGGGAAGACTTCGCTCATCATCGTCGGTCTGGTGGTGGGATACAGGCGGGAGCCGCCGAGCACCCGGCGGTTTTCGAGAGCCAGCAGGTAGACCGCGTCCTCATTGTCGTAGCTATCGATCTCGCGGCCGTCGGGCTTGCGTAGCGCCTCCCATTTCCGCTCCTCGACAAAAATCTCGTGACGAACCCGAAAATACTGTTCGAGAACGTCTTCGTAGAGATGCCGATTGACGGCAGAAATCACATGAATCATGAACTCCCCCATGGCTCGAAATGAGGGGGAGCCTCAGCGAAAAAGGCAAAGTCGACTATTGGGAAATTTCCCAGTAGGCGAGGATTTCAGGGATTGATGATTCTGTGGCGGATCGCGATCGCGACCGCATGCGTCCGGTTGACCGCACCGAGCTTGCGCGCGGCAGTTGCAAGATGCTCCTCCGCCGTGCGTTGCGTGATGTGCAGGATCTCGCCGATCTCCCAGGCGGACTTGCCTTGCGACGCCCAGGCAAGCACCTCGCGCTCGCGCGGGGTCAGGCGCATCGAAGGATGCGGCGCCGGATCGAGCAGACGGCGAATGTGATCGAAGCCGTACATCCCGATCAGGTGCAGCGCCGGCTTGCTGCGCGCGTTGAGATCGAGGTGGACGCCACCGAGCGAGACGCCGGCCTCGTAGCCGGTCAAGCCGTGGATCGGCACGACGAAGCCGCGCGACATGCGGAAATCGGCGGCGCGCCGCATCACCTCCACCGCACCCGGCTCCAGCTCCGGATCATACGGCGCCTCAGACCACTCGAAAGGGTTCACCGTCTGCCGGCATTTGCGGATCACGGGGTCGACACGGTCGTAGCTCTTTTGGATGTAGAGGTCGAACCACTCCGCCGGCCACTTCTTGGCCAGCACCATCTGGGAAAAGCGTTGATCGGGATTCGGCAAGCCCGTTACGATGATATGTTCGAAACCGTATCGGCCGAACGCGGTTGCAAGCGCGTCCATGGCGTCCGGAACCTTGGTATAGGCTCCCAGGCCTTCGATGAAGTCGAGCGCCTCCCGGCCATAGTCTACGGCGGACATCAGTGCATTTCCTGACTCTCGCCCTGCCGTATAGCACGTATTTGGGGGCTGCCTCAATTCGCTGCTCCCGTAGTTTGCCGGTGTTCCGTCCGCACTGAAGATTTAATCTACTTGTGGAAGAAGTGAGGTCAAGATACACCTGAACGTGTCCGTAGCGGGAAAACCACGATGCAAGACGAGGACATCGCCCTCAACAGCGTGCTCGGCCTGGAATTGAACCGCGTGTTTTTCGCCGTCCGCCAAACGGCAAACAAGCAGAGGATCATCGAGTTCGCGCGCGAGGTGCTGCAAAGCGAGCGCGCGGAGCTGGCGGACAGCCTCTTGCCCGAGGGCCCGGCAAGCTAGCCGACGCAGTTGCAGCAAACGACGCGTCCAGCGCGAGCGACGCCCTTGAACGTGCCGATTTTCGTCGAAACAATCTGACCATTGCCTTCCCTTCTCCCCTTGTGGGAGAAGGTGGCGCGAAGCGCCGGATGAGGGGTTGTCTCCGCGCGTTCAAATGCGAGAGCTCGCAAGGCGGAGAGAACCCCTCACCCGTCTCGCCGCTTCGCGGCGAGCCACCATCTCCCACAAGGGGAGAGAGAAGGCCCCCGCCACCACGATCATGCTTCGGATGCCCAGGACATGATGACGCTGCGCCAGGTTGAAGTGATCCGTGCCGTGATGGTGACGGGCACCATCGGCGGCGCGGCGAAGCTGCTCAACGTCTCGGCGCCGGGGATCAGCCGCCTCGTCAAATACACCGAGCGCTCGCTCGGCATCCGTTTCTTCCAGCGCCAGAACGGGCGCTACTTCCCGACGCCGGAAGCCGAGAACATCTTCGAGCAGATCAACGGCGTCTACAAGAAGGTCGACGACCTCTCCGAGATCATCTCCAAGATCGGCCGCGGTGGATTGTCGGAGCTACGCATCGGCTCGGTGCCGAGCATCTCGCAGGTGATGGTGCCGCGCGCGATCGAGCGCGTCCGCCGCCGCTATCCCGATCTCGGCATCGACATCAACATCCTCAAGCTCGAGGAAGCCATCGACTATCTGATGCTCGGCCGCGGCGAGTGCGTGGCGATGAGCTACCGGTTGGAGCATTCCGGGCTCGACTTCATGCCGCTCGCCTCGGGCGAGCTCTATTGCATCGTGCCGCCGGGTCACGAGCTCGCCGGCCGCAAGCAGGTCTCCGCCGCCGAGATCACCCGCTATCCGCTGATCGGCATCGATCCCAACGATCCCTACGGGCGGATCATGGCCGAGATCTTCGCGCGCAACCGGCTCGACTACAACATCACCATCCGCGCGCGCTTCGGCACCACGGTCTGCGCGCTGGTGAAGGCCGGGCTCGGCATCGCCATCATCGACCAGTTCACGGTGGCCCATGGCGGTTATCCCGGAATCGAGCTGTTGAAGATCACCGAGCCGACGCGGTTCGACACCTACATCGCAGTGAAGCGCGGCGCGCCGTTGTCGCTCCATGCCGAGTACTTCATCGACGCCCTGCGCGCTGAGATGCGCGCGGTCGAGCCGTCCCGCGGCAACAGCAAGGCCGGCCCGGCACGCGCGCGGAAGAAATAACATTATGTTAGGTTTGCCGGATAAAAGGGTAATTGTGTTAGGCCGGGGAAAGACTATCGTCAGAGCTGGAATTGCGCGGATTTCCCCGCTAATGGCCGGGACCGGACGCTCCCAACGAGACGATAGCGAACCATGTCGAAGCGCGGATACGCCGCCAGCAAGAAGCTTCTCACCGGCCTGATCGGCGCGCCGATCGCGCATTCCGCGTCCCCCGCCATGCATGAGCGCGCCGCCGAGGCGCTCGGCCTGCGCGGCCACTACCAGCTCATTGAAGTGGCCGGCGCCGATGCGACCGGGCTCCGCATGATGCTCGAAGGAGTGCGGCGGCTCGGCTTTGCCGGCGTCAATGTCACTTACCCTTACAAGGAAGCCGTGGTCCCGCTGCTCGACGCGCTGGCGCCGGGCGCTGCCGCCATGGGTGCGGTCAACACCGTCGTCGTCAGGGACGGCCGGTTGACCGGCCACAACACCGACACCACCGGCTTTGCGCGCGCGGTGGCCCCGCTGCTGGCCCCGTCCGTCAATGCCGTCGCCGTGATCGGCGCCGGCGGCGTCGGCAAGGCGATCGCGTTTGCGCTGGCGAGCCTGGACGTGACCG
Organism: Bradyrhizobium sp. SPXBL-04; assembly: GCF_051853035.1. NCBI lineage: Bacteria > Pseudomonadati > Pseudomonadota > Alphaproteobacteria > Hyphomicrobiales > Nitrobacteraceae > Bradyrhizobium > Bradyrhizobium sp. SPXBL-04. The sequence goes on from NZ_CP182472.1 coordinate 8,299,413, forward strand.
ACATCCGCATTTTTGACAGCGAACCTGCGCGCGCCGAGAAACTCGCCTCGCTGCTTGCCAGGCAGGGCGGCGCGAGGATGGCCGGAAGCGTCGAGGATGCGCTCGATGGCGCAACCGGCCTCGTCAACGGCACGCCGGTCGGCATGCTGCCGAACCGCGACACGCCAGTGCCGGCGGCGCTGCTCAGGGCAGACCTGTGGGTCGCCGATGCCGTCTATTCGCCGCTGATCACGCCGCTGCTTGCCGCAGCGCGAGAGAAAGGCGCTCGGATCATGACCGGACGCGAGCTCGCGATCTTCCAGGCCGCCGACGCCTTCGAACTGTTCACGGGCCTTGCCCCATCGACCGAGATCATGGGAGAGGCTTTTGATACCGTGATGGCCGCGCGCAGCGCCGCCTATCAGGCAGCTTGAGACGAAGCGGCCGGGCACAAGGCCGCTTGCAAGATTTGAAACGGGAGGAGAGGACGATGAAATCAACGCTACTGGTGGGCGCGCTGCTCACCGCCATGACGGCAACGAGTGCCTTTGCCCAGGCGATCAAGCTCGCCGACGTCGCCGAGCTCTCGGGCGGCGGCGCCACCGTCGGCACCAATTGGAAGAACGGCATCGACCTCGCGATCGAGGAGATCAACGCCAAGGGCGGCGTGCTCGGCCGCAAGCTCGAGGTCACCCACGCCGACTCGCAGTCCAACCCGGGTGTCGCCCGCGCCCAGGTGCAGAAGGCGCTCGACGCCGAGCCCTATGTGCTGCTCGGGCCCGGCTATTCCGGCTCGGTCAAGGTGACCGCGCCGCTCGCCGCCGAAGCCGGCATCGCGCAGATCATGGGCGGCGAGGCCGCCGAGCTGACGCAAGCAGGCAACAAGTTCCTGTTCCGCACCTCGTTCGGCCAGCAATCCTCGATGCCGAAGGTCGCCAAATACATCCACGACGAGATGAAGGCGAAGTCGGTCGCGGTGGTCTGGGTCAACAACGATTTCGGCCGCGGCGGCCGCGACGTCATCGTGAAAGAACTCGACCGGCTCGGCTCCAAGGTGGTCGCCGACCTCTCGACCGAAGCGGGCCAGGCCGATTTCGCCGCCGACGTCGGCAAGATCAAGGCTGCCAATCCCGATGCCGTGTTCGTCTACCTGAACGAAGAAGAGAGCGCGCGCATCCTGAAAGAACTGAAGCGCCAGGGTGTCACCGCGCCGCTGATGGGCGAGACCACGCTGATCGGCCAGAAGGTGATCGAACTCGCCGGCGATGCCGCCAATGGCGCGCGCGGCCATGTCGGCCTCACCACCGACGCGCCGGTCGACCTCATCAAGGCGTTCCGCGAGAAGTTTTCCAAGAAGTACAATTACGTCCCCGACCACAACGGCCTGAAGGGCTATCTCGCCGTCTACATGGTGAAGGCCACCACCGAGAAGATGGGCAAAGTCGACCCGAAGAAGTTTGCCGACACGCTGCACGGTCTGACCATCAAGGCCGCGGACGAGCCGGGCATCCTGATGGACGTCACCTTCAGCGACACCGGCGACATCGACCGCCAGAGCTTCCTGGTCGAGGTGGTCGAAGGCAAGCAGGTGGTGAAGCAGGTGCTGCCGAAAGTGAAGTGATCTTCGCCTCTCCCCGCCTGCGGGGAGAGGCCGGAATTTGCAGAGCAAATTCCGGGCGAGGGGGAACCTCCGCGAGTTCGACTGTCACCGAATTCGCAGAGACTCCCCCTCACCCCGACCCTCTCCCCGCAAGCGGGGAGAGGGAGAGGAGAGAGGGGAACATGTCGAGCCTATTCGATCTTCTGGTCGCGGGACTTGCCACCGGCGCCATCTACGCGCTTGTTGCGGTCGGCTTCACGCTGCTGTGGCAGACCTCGCAGACCATTAATTTCGCGCAAGGCGAGTTCGTGATGCTGCCGGCGTTCCTGATGCTGGCGGTAATGCATGTCGGCGCGCCGTTCTGGCTCGCGATCATCCTCGGCATTCTCTTGTCGATGATCCTGCTCGGCCTCGCCTTCAAGCTGCTGCTGGTGGATCCAATGATGCGCCACGGCGTGCTGCCGCTGGCGATCGCGACCATGGCGCTGGCGATTGGCATCAAGGAATCCGTCAAGCAGTTCTTCAGCGCCGAGGCCTCGCCCTTCCCGTCGATCGTGCCGACTGGCGACATCTCCATTCTCGGCCATGCGGTGTCGCTGCAAAGCATCGGCGTGCTCGTCGTCGCTATTCTCGCTGTCTTCGGACTGACGGCACTTCTCAACCGCACCTCGCTCGGCCACCAGATGCAGGCGGCAGCGCAAAACCCGACGGTGGCGCGCATCATCGGCGTGCCGGTCGAGCGCATGATCCTGCTGACCTTCCTGATCAACGCCTTCCTGGTGGCGCTGGCTTCGCTGCTGATCCGCCGATCTATCTCGCCAAATTCTCCTCTGGCGAAGTGCTGGGCCAGGCCGCCTTCATCGCCGCGATCGTCGGCGGCTTCAACCAGGTGCGCGGCGCGATCGCCGGCGGTCTCTTGATCGGCGTGCTCGACAATCTCGCGGCCGCCTATGTCTCGACGCAGTACCGCGCCGCGGTGCCGATGATCTTCCTGATCGCCGTCATCCTGTTCCGGCCGCAGGGCTTGCTCGGCCGCGCCGAGGAGCGCACCGTATGAGCGGCTTCGCCAAACCCCTGAAGATCGCGCTCGGCCTTGCCGTCATCGCTGCGCTGATTATCGTTCCCATGAACTTCAACCGCTACGGCCTGTTCATCCTGAGCCAATGGGCGGTGATGAGCATCGCCGCGATGGGGCTCAACCTCACGCTCGGCTATGCCGGCCAGGTCTCGCTGGCGCAGGGCGCGTTCGTCGGCATCGGCGCCTATGCGGCGGCGATCATGACCACCCATGGCTGGCCGCTGCCGGCGGCGATTCTGGTCGCGATTGCCTTAAGCTTCGCGGTCGGCTGGGTGCTCGGCTATCCGGCGTTGCGCGTGCAGCATCACTACCTCGCCTTCGTCACGCTCGCCTTCTCCACCCTCGCCTTCCTGGTGTTCCGCAACGAGAGCTGGCTCACCGGCGGCATTTACGGCATCTCCAACATCCCGCGCCCGCACATCTTTGGGCTAGCGACCAACAAGCCGCTGCCGTTCTACTATGTCTGCCTCGGCTCGCTCGCGATCGTGTCGCTTGCGGTGTGGTGGCTGATCCGCTCGCCCTGGGGCCGCGCCTTCATGGCGCTGCGCGAAAACCCGCTGCGCGCGCAGTCGCTCGGCGTCGACACCCGCCGCTACACGCTGATGGCGTTTGCGATCGGCTCGGCGCTTGGCGGCGTCGCCGGCGCACTCTATGCGCCGCTGACGCAATATATCGATCCGGTGCCGTTCAACCTGTCGCTCTCACTCGATCTGCTGATGATGGTGATCGTCGGCGGTGCCGGCTTCTATTTCGGCCCCTTCCTCGGCGCGATGATCGCCGTGCTGCTGCCGGAATGGCTGCGCTTCACGGAGGGCTATTATCTCATGCTCTACGCAGTCGCCGTCATGCTGCTGCTGATCTGGTCGCCAACCGGCATCCTGGGAATTCTCGACCGCGCCATGGCGGCACGGCGGACCAAGGCAGCGTCCGCGCTGCGTGCCGTCGCAAAATCCCGCCTGGAGACGGTGCAATGAACGCGGTCCTCGAGGTTACGAATATCAAGAAGAACTTTGGCGGCATCAGCGCCGTCGACGGCGTCTCTTTCGATGTGCGCGAGGGCGAGATCCTCGGCCTGATCGGCCCGAATGGTTGCGGCAAGTCAACCCTGTTCAATTGCATCCTCGGCCAGCTCACGCCATCAGGCGGCGAGGTCAAGCTCGACGGCAAGCTCGTCACCGGCCTGCGGCCCGCCGAGCTCAACAAATTAGGCGTCAGCCGCACCTTCCAGCTCCTGCAGGTTTTTCCAAAGCTCTCGGTGCGCGAGAACCTGATCCTCGCGGGCCAGGAGCACCAGGGCAACATGGCCTCGCGACTGGTCGGCCGCTCCGATGCCGGGCTGACTGAGGCCGCCAACCAGATGATCGGCTTCTTCAAGCTCGACCATCTCGCGGACGAGCCGGCCGGCGGCCTCTCCTATGGCCAGCAGAAGCTGCTCGATGCCGCCATGGCCTTCATGGGCGGCCCGCGCCTCGTGCTGCTCGACGAGCCCGCCGGCGGCGTCAACCCCTCGATGCTGGCGGACCTCAAGGACCGCCTGGTCGCGATCAACCGCGAGAAGAACGCCACCTTCGTCGTGATCGAGCACAACATGGAATTCGTGATGTCGCTGTGCTCCCGCGTCATGGTGATGGCGGAAGGCAAGGTGCTGGCGATGGGACGGCCGGACGAGGTGCGGAAAAATCCTGCCGTGATCGAAGCCTATTTGGGTCATTGAAGGAGCGAGCCATGAGCGACCCGATCCTCTCGGTTCACAATCTCGTCGGCGGCTACGGCAAGATGACGATTTTGAACGGCACGACCTTCGCCGTACCTCAAGCCACGATCACGACGATCATCGGCCCGAACGGCGCCGGCAAGTCGACCGTGTTCAAGGCGATCTTCGGCCTGCTCAAGTTGCGCGAGGGCAAGATCAGCTTTGCTGGCCGCGACGTCACGAACTTGAGCCAGCGCGCGCTGCTCAATGCCGGCATCTGCTACGTGCCGCAGGGCCGCAACATCTTTCCCGAGCTGTCCGTGCGCCACAATATCGAGCTCGGCGGCGTCGCTGCCGGGAAGGGCCTCGACCTGCCGAGGCGGATCGAGGCGGCACTCGACCTGTTCCCGGCGCTGCGGCGGAAATCGACGCAGCAGGCCTCCACGCTCTCCGGCGGCGAGCAGAAACAGCTCGAGATCGCCCGCTCGCTGCTGCTCGAACCAAAGCTGGTGCTGATCGACGAGCCTTCGATCGGCCTGTCGCCGCTGATGGTGCAGCAGACCTTCGATATCCTCAAAAGCTTGCGCGACCGCGGCGTCACGATCCTGATGATCGAGCAGAACGCACGCTCGGCGCTGGAGATTTCCGACATCGGCATCGTGCTCGAACTCGGCCAGACCCGCATGGTCGATGACGCCAAGCGCATTTTGAACGATCCCCGCATCGGCCAGCTCTTCCTGGGCGGTGCCATGGAAGAGAGCGCGGCATGAGCGCCAAGATACGCATCGCCGTTGCCGGCGCGGGCCTGATCGGCCGCCGCCATATCGAGCTGATCGAGGCATCGCCGGATTGCGTGCTGGCCGGCATTGCCGATCCTTCGCCGGCCGCTGGCGATTTTGCGCGGGCGCACAACACACCCTGGTATGCCGATCATCGCGCATTGCTGGAGCAGGAGAAGCCGGACGGGCTGATCATCGCCTCGCCGAACACGCTGCATCTGCCCATGGCGCTCGACTGCGCCGCGGCGGGCGTGCCGGCGCTGATCGAAAAGCCGGTGACCGACAGCGTCGCAGCGGCACGTCGCCTCTGTGAGGCGGTCAAGCGCAGCGGCGTGCCGATGCTGGTCGGTCACCACCGCCGCCACAATCCGATCATCAAGTCGGCCCGCGAGGCTGTCGCGACCGGCAAGCTCGGCCAGCTCACCGCAGTGGCCGGGCTGTGGCTGCTGAAGAAACCCGACGATTACTTCGAGGTCGCCTGGCGGCGCGAACAGGGCGGCGGGCCGCTGCTGATCAATCTGATCCACGACATCGACAATCTCCGCTTCGTCTGCGGCGAGATCGCCGAGGTGCAGGCGCTGACGTCAAACAAGGTGCGTGGCTTTGCGGTCGAAGACACCGCCGCGCTGCTGCTGCGCTTTGCCAATGGTGCGCTCGGAACGGTGACGATCTCCGATGCAACGCCGGCACCCTGGAGCTGGGAGCTGACGGCGGGCGAGAACGCGGTCTATCCCAGACAGGACCAGCCCTGTTACGTCTTCGCCGGCACCAACGGCTCGCTGTCGGTGCCGACCATGGAGCTGTGGTCGTATTCAGACAATCCCGGCTGGCACGCGCCCCTGGTTCGCGAGCCCGTCGCACTCTCCGCTTACGATCCGCTCGCCGAGCAGCTCAGACATTTCCAGGCCGTGATCGCGGGCCGCGAGCAGCCGCTGATCTCGGTCGAAGATGCAATGGGCACGCTCGCGGTCGTGGAAGCCGTAAGCGAAGCCGCGCGCACGGGACACACGGTATCGCCGGGCCGGATCATGGAGCAGGCAGCATGAACAAGCGCTCGATTGCAACGGTTTCCCTCTCCGGCGCACTGGACGAGAAGCTCCGCGCCATCGCAGCCGCCGGGTTCGACGCGGTCGAGATCTTCGAGAACGATCTACTGTCGTTCGGCGCCAGCCCGCGCGAGGTCGCGCGCCTCTGTAAGGACCTCAATCTCGAGATCTGCGCGTTCCAGCCGTTCCGCGATTTCGAAGGCATGCCGGAGCCGCAGCGTTCGCGCAACTTTGCCCGCGCGGAGCGCAAGTTCGATTTGATGCAGGAGCTCGGCACCGATCTCCTGCTGATCTGCTCCAACGTTTCGCCCGCCTCGCTCGGCGGCATCGACCGCGCCGCGGACGATTTTCGCGAGCTCGGCGAGCGTGCGGCGAAGCGTGGCTTGCGCGTCGGCTACGAGGCGCTGGCCTGGGGACGCCATGTCAACGACTACCGCGATGCGTGGGAGATCGTGCGCCGCGCAGATCATGCCGCGATCGGCATCATCCTCGACAGTTTTCATGCGCTGGCTCCGGGATTTCCGACGCGCGCGATGGCCTCGATCCCCGGCGACAGGATTTTTCTGGTGCAGCTTGCGGACGCGCCAAAGCTCGAGCTCGACATCCTCTCCTGGAGCCGGCACTTCCGCTCCTTCCCCGGCCAGGGTGACCTGCCGGTCGGCGAGTTCATGGCGGCGGTCGCGGCGACCGGCTATGCCGGGCCGCTGTCGCTGGAGATCTTCAACGATCAGTTCCGCGCCGGTTCGGCGGCGCAGACCGCGATCGATGGCCTGCGCTCGCTGATCCTGCTCGAGGACCAGCTCGCACCAGATTGGCCAAAGCTCGTCCACGAGCCGCTGGCGCCGAAGGCCGGGAGCTACGGTACCGGCTTCGTCGAATTCGCCGTCAACGAGACCAAGGCGGGCGAACTTGCCCGCCTGTTCGCACAGCTCGGTTTCCGCAAGACCGGCAAGCACCGCAGCAAGGCGGTGGAGCGCTGGTCGCAGGGCAAGGTCGAGCTCGTGATCAATTGCGAGACCGACGGCTTCGCGCATTCGCATTACGTCACCCACGGTCCCGGCGTCTGTGCGATCGCGCTCGACGTTGACAATGCGGGCCTTGCCATGCAGCGCGCCGAAGCGCTCAAGGCGCGCACCTTCTATCAGCCTGTCGGGCCGGGCGAGCTGGAGATCCCGGCGATCCACGGCGTCGGCGGCAGCCTGCTCTATTTCCTGGATCAGGCCGGCAAGAACTGGGATACCGATTTCGAACCGGTCGCGAGCGAGACGAGCGCGGATGCACTGCTGGCGGTCGATCACATCGCGCAATCGATGCCCTATGACGAGATGCTGTCCTGGCTGTTGTTCTACACCGGCATTCTCGACCTGACGCGGCTGCCGCAGATGGAGATCGCCGATCCCAGGGGGCTGGTGCAGAGCCAGGCCATCATCAACGCAGACCAGAGCCTGCGCTTCGTGCTCAACGGTTCGTCCGCCAACCGCACACTGCCGTCGCGCTTCATCTCGGAGTTCTTCGGCTCCGGCGTGCAGCACGTCGCGTTCTCGTGCCGGGACATCTTTGCGACGGTCGCGGAGATGCGCAAGCGGGGCGCGGATTTCCTGGACATCCCTGACAATTACTACGACGACATCGAAGCCAAATACGACCTCGCGCCCGAGCTGATGGCGCAACTGCGCGCCAACCACATCCTCTACGACCGCGAGGGTAACGGCGAATTCTTCCAGGTCTACACCCACATCTTCGACGAGCGCTTCTTCTTCGAGATCGTCGAACGGCGAAACTATCAGGGCTTTGGCGCGGCCAATGCCGGCATCAGGCTCGCAGCGCAGGCCCGCGAAGTGCGCCCATCGAGCGTGCCAAGAGCGTAGGTGTCTTCGCCTCTCCCCGCCTTCGGGGAGAAGCCGACGCGCGTAGCGCGGCGGGTGAGGGGCACTCTCAGCGAGTCACCTGACAATCGGGGGCAACGCTCTTCCAACGCGTCATTGCGAGCGCAGCGAAGCAATCCTCTGGATTGCTTCGCGGAGCCTGTCATCGGGCCGCGCTTCGCGCGGACCCGTTGGCTCGCAATGACGGTGTGGGAAGCATCGAGGAATTCGACTGTCTCCGTCCCCGCGGGGGCTCCCCCTCACCCTACCCTCTCCCCGCAAGCGGGGAGAGGGAGAAGCGAGACCTCACTTCATCTTGCACTTGTCGTGGAAACGATCCTGATCGTGCTCGACGATGGTGGCGACGGTCTTCAGTGCGAGCTGGCCGTCGGCGTCCTTGACCACGTCCTGCAGGTAGAAGTTCTGGATTGGGATGTGGTTGTTGCCGTATTTGAACGGGCCGCGCACCGATTTGAAGTTGACCTTCTCCATTTCGGCCTTCATCGCGTCCTTCTTCGAGGTGTCGCCCTTCACGGCGACGACCGCGCTGTTGATCAGGTTCGCGGCATCATAGGACTGCGCGCCGTAGAAGGTCGGGCGCAGGCCGGTATACTTCTTGCGGTAGTCGGCGACGAATTTCTTGTTCTCGTCGTTGGGCAGATCGTTGACCCATTGCTGAGCGCCGGGCACGCCGAGCGCGTTGTCCTTCTGCAGCGGCAGCGACAATTCGTCGATCGTGAAGGCGGTGTAGAGCGGAATCTGCGCTTTGATGCCGGCCTGGGCATATTGATTGAGGAACTGGACGCCGGCCGCGCCCGGATAGAACACGAAGATCGATTCGGCCTTGGAGTTCTTGGCCTTGGTGAGCTCGGCGGAGAAGTCGAGCTGGCTCGGCCACACCGTGTATTCCTCACCCACGACCTGACCCTTGAAGGTGCTCTTGACGCCGGCCAGCATGTCCTTGCCGGCGGCGTAGTTCGGGCCGATCAGGAACACCGACTTGACGCCCTTCTGGTTCATATAGGTGCCGACCGCCTGCGGGGTCTGGTCGTTCTGCCAGGAGGTCGAGAACACGTAAGGCGAGCACAGCTCGCCCGCGAGCTGCGAGGGACCAGCATTGGCCGAGATCAGGAAGGTCTGCGAATCGACCGCGGTCTTGAGCGAGGCCAGCAGCACGTTCGACCAGATGTAGCCGACGATGAAATCGACCTTGTCGGATTGCACCAGCTTCTCGGTCTTCTGCTTGCCGACATCCGGCTTCTGCCCGTCGTCCTCGTAGATCACCTCGACCGGCTTGCCGCCCATCTTGCGGCCGAGATGGTCGAGCGCGAGCTCGAAGGAATTGCGCATGTCATTGCCGATTACGGCGGTCGGGCCGCTGAAGGTCGAGACGAAGCCGATCTTGATGGTGTCGCCGGCGAATGCCGGATTTGCCAGCACCAGCGCCGCTGCGCCCGCCAGCCAGAATGCCGTCCTCATAACCACTCCCCTCCTTGATTATCGATCCCGGAAACGGGGTGATCGCCGCACCGGGCCAGTCTTTATTGAACGCAAAATCTGTCGAGCCGCCAATGGCTCAGCGTCCGTCCCTGCACCATATTTCGCCAGAATTGGGGATGGCAAGAAATATAATTCTACTCACTTCGGCCAAGGCATGGTCAAGGCTGCGGCACTTTTTCGCGGCGGATCGATACACCAGGCCTATGCGGCGATTGATGACGGCTATTGGACCGCGGCGCCCAATCCGCACTTAAATGAGAAGGTAGAGCAGCGAGATTCGAGGGGCACATCATGACCACGACACCGCACCGCGTCGTCATAGTCGGAGCCGGCTTTGGCGGGCTGGAGACGACCTACCGGCTCGCGGGCGCGCCGGTCGAGATCACGCTGATCGACCGTCGCAACCATCATCTGTTCCAGCCGCTGCTCTACCAGGTCGCGACTGCTTCGCTCGCGACCAGCGAGATCGCCTGGCCGGTCCGCCATCTCATGCGGGGCCGGCGCGAGGTGACGACGCTGTTTGCGACGGTGAGCGGCGTCGACACCGACAGGCGCTGCGTGCTGATCGACGACGGCAGCGAGGTGCCTTACGACACCCTCGTGCTCGCCACCGGCGCCCGGCACGCCTATTTCGGCCATGACGAATGGGAGCAGTTCGCGCCCGGCCTGAAGACGCTGGAGGACGCGACCACGCTGCGCCGGCACATCCTGGTGGCATTCGAGCGCGCCGAGCGCGAGACGGATCCGGAGAGGCGCGCGGCGCGGCTGACCTTCGTCATCGTCGGCGCCGGCCCGACCGGCGTCGAGCTCGCCGGCACCATCGCCGAGATGGCGCACCACACTCTGCCCGGCGATTTCCGCAACATCGACACGACGAAGGCGCGCGTCGTGCTGATCGAAGCCGGCCCGCGCGTGCTCGCGGGCTTTGCCGACGACCTCTCGGCTTACGCGCAAGCCTCGCTGGAGAAAATCGGCGTCGAGGTGGTGCTGGGGCAACCCGTGACCGAGATCGACCGCGACGGCGTGGTGTTCGGCGGCACGCGGCTCAACGCCAAGACCAGGATCTGGGCCGCCGGCGTGCGCGCTTCGCCCGCTGCCGAATGGCTGGGCGCACCAAGCGATCGCGCCGGGCGCGTGCAGGTCGAGTCCGACCTGACGATTCCGGGCCATCCCGAGATCTTTGCGATCGGCGACACCGTCAACATCAATGCCTGGGAGGGCAAGCCGGTGCCCGGCATCGCGCCCGCGGCCAAGCAGCAAGGTCGCCATGTCGCCGAGACCATCAGAGCGCGGCTGCGTGGCGAGACGAAGGGCGCCTTCCGCTACAAGCACGCCGGCAGCCTCGCGCAGATCGGCAAGCGGCTCGCGGTGATCGACTTCGGCCGCATCAAGCTGCGCGGCACCATCGCGTGGTGGATCTGGGGCATCGCCCACATCTACTTCCTGATCGGCCTCCGCCACCGCCTCAGCGTCGCGCTCAGCTGGCTCTGGATCTACTCCCGCGACCAGCGGGCGGCGCGGCTGATCACGCAGGGGAGCAGCAAGGTGGTTGGGTGATCTTCTCCCTCTCCCCGCTTACGGGAGAGGGTCGGAGTGAGGGGGAGTCTCCGCGGGGACGGTGAGAGTTGAATCCTTCGATGTTCCCCCATCGTCATTGCGAGCGCAGCGAAGCAATCCAGCATCCCTCCGCGGGAAGACTCTGGATTGCTTCGCTGCGCTCGCAATGACGTGCTGAAAGATCGTCGTTCCCAGAGACACCTGTCTCGCGGAGACTCCCCTCACCCGCCGCGCTACGCGCGTCGGCCTCTCCCCGCAGCGGGGAGAGGCGAAGGACACCGCGCTCGCGGCTACAATCACCTCACCAGCTCGCAGCCGCCCTCGGCCAGCGGGCGGAACGCCTGGTCCGCTGGGATGGTCGAGACCAGCTTGTAATAGTCGTAGGGATATTTCGACTCCTCCGGCTTCTTCACCTCGAACAGGTACATCGGATGCACCACGCGGCCGTCCTGGCGGATGATGGTGTCGCCGAACAGCTTGTCCTTGCCCCTAAACTTCTTCATCTCGGGCACGACGTTCTTGGCATTGTCGCTGCCGGTGGCGGCGACGGCGTTGAGATAAGCGAGCGTGGAGGCGTAGACGCCGGCCTGGTTGCCGCTCGGCATCTTGCCGTTCATGCCCGGACGCGCGGCGAAGCGTTTTGCAAACGCGCGGGTGTCATCGTTCATGTCCCAGTAAAAAGCTTCCATGAGCTGGAGCCCTTGCGCGACCTTGATGCCCATGCCGTGAACGTCGTTGATGAAGAGCAGGAAGGCGACCAGCTTCTGGCCGCTCTGCTGGATGCCGAACTCGGCGGCCTGCTTCACTGCGTTGATGGTGTCGCCGCCGGCATTGGCAAGGCCGATCACCTGCGCTTTCGAGCTTTGCGCTTGCAACAGGAAGGACGCAAAATCGGAGGTGCCGAGCGGATGCTTGGATGAGCCGATCACCTTGCCGCCATGCGCACCGATGTATTTCTGCGCTTCCGACTCGATGCCCTTGCCCAGCGCGAAATCGACCGTGAGGAAATACCACTCCTTGCCGCCGCGCGACACCATCGCCGCTGCCGTGGTGTTACCGGTCGCCCAGGTGTCGTTGACCCACTGGATAGTGTTGGGCGAGCAGGCCTTGCCGGTGAGATCGGAGCTTGCGGTCGAGGACGCCAGGAACGTCATGCGGCTGTCGCGCAAGAGCGTGTTGATGGAGAGCCCCACGGCCGAGTTCGGCACGTCGACAATGGCGTCGACGCCTTCGACATCGAGCCATTTGCGCGCGATGGCGCTGCCGACATCGGCCTTGTTCTGATGATCGGCATAGACGATCTCGACCTTGATGCCTTTGCCGCCGCCGTTGAAGTCTTCCGCCGCCATGCGCGCGGCCTCGACCGAGCCCATGCCGTTGGTGTCCTGGAAGATGCCGGAGATGTCGTTGAGCACGCCGACGCGCACGACATTGTCGGATATCTCGGCGCTTGCCGCGCCGGTCACCAGGCTCGCAGCCAGTGCGAGCGCCCACTTCAGATGCTTCATTGTTTCCCTCCCCTGTTGGATGTGTTGCCGCGCCGATCGTTGCCGGCGCAATTCAAGCTTCAGACCTGCCGCTCCGGCAGCTTCACGACGAGCCCGTCGAGCGCGGGCGTGACGTGGATCTGACAGGACAGCCGGCTGTTCGGCAGCCTCTCGCTCGCGGTGCCGTCGAGCAGCGCATCCTCGTCGCCCGCCATATCAGGCAGGCGCGTCAGCCAGCTCTCGTCGACATAGACGTGACAGGTCGCACACATGGCGTTGCCGCCGCATTCGGCCAGAATGCCGACGAGGCCGTGGCGGGTCGCGGCCTGCATGGCGCTCTCGCCATCGCCGGTCTCGACGCGGTCGAACTTGCCGTCCGGATGGATGAAGGTGATGGCGGGCATAAAACTCCTCGTCAGGCCGGGGTGATGGTGACAGGCAGGCTATCGAGCCCGCGCAGCGTGTTGTTGAAGCGGCGTTTTGGATCGCCCGTGATCTCGATCTTCGCGATGCGTCGGGCCAGCGCCATCAGCATCACCTCGCCTTCGAGGCGGGCGACGAGCTGGCCGACGCACATATGGATGCCGGAGCCGAAGCCGACATGGCCGGAGGTGCGGCGGGTGATGTCGTAGCTGTCGGGCTTGTCCCAACGCCGCGGATCGCGGTTGGCGGCGGCGAGGAACATCAGCACTTTCTCACCCTCGCCGATCTTCGCGCCGGAGAGCTCGACCTCCCGCGTCGTGGTGCGGAAGAAGGTCTGCACCGGGCTTTCGAAGCGCACGGCCTCCTCGAAAGCGCCGCGCGCGAGCGAGAGATCCTTTCGCAGGCGCTGCCATTGATCCGGGAAGCGCGCGAGGCAATAGACCGCGGCGCCGATGCCGTTAACGGTAGTGTCGAGGCCGGCCGACAGCAGCGAGCGCACCAAGAGTGGCGCTTCGGTCGCGGTGATCTCGCCGTCGTCGACGCGGGCGTGGATGCAGGCGCCGAATCCGCCGGGCGCCAGATTCTCGCGCTGGCACTGCTCGGCGACATAGGCCTGGTGCGGCGCCGAGCGTTCGATCGCCTCCTGGCGCAACTGGTTGGGCGGGCCGAAGGCGTTGAACACCACGCTCGCATAGGGAATCAGATGCTCGCGTCCCTCCGGCTTCAGCCCGAGCGCATCCGGAAAGATCGAGAGCGGATAGGCCTCGGCAAGATCCGCGATCGCATCGAAGCTGCGCTTCTCCAGCAGCGCATCGACCCGCGCCTCGGCCGCCGCGACAAAGCGGTCGCGCACCTGCTTCATCACGGTCGGCGACAGCACTTTCGACAGCACGGCGCGGGTGCGGGTGTGCGCGGGCGGATCGGCCTCCAGGATCAGGCTCGGCGGCCGCCACGGCGTCTCCTTCTTGAAATCACTGAGGCCGACGCCACGGCTGGAGCAGAAGGTCGCGGGATCGTTCAGCACGGCATGGACCTCTGCATAGCGCGCCACGCCGTACACGTTCCATTTGTCGAGATAGACGACCGGGCCTGCCTCCCGCAGCAATTCATGCGTGGGATAGGGATCGGCGAAAAAATCCATCGCGAAGGGATCGACGTCGAGATGCGGGACGGCGGCGACGCCAGCTGATACGGAGGAGCCGGATGCAGTCATGGAAGACCTCCCTCATTTTGATCTTGTGAAAGGGTGGCGCATGCCCTTAGGTCAGCGGGCCCGCCGCGAGCCAGAAGCCCGACATGCCGCCGTCTTCGACCAGAGTCCGCCAAAAGCCTGCACCCAATGATGCGGGACCGACGCTCGATCTCGATCGTTACGTCCCGGCGTTCGTCACCTTCATCGCCAACAAGCTCTCGAACAGCGCGACCGCGTTCTATCAGCGCCAGTTCGGCGTCAACGTCACGGAATGGCGGATCATGTCGCTGCTGGCGATCGAGCCCGGCATCCCGGCCTCGCGCATCTGCCACGTCATCGGCTTCGACAAGGGGCCGGTGAGCCGGACGCTCGCGGGGCTCGAAAAGCGCGGGCTGGTGTCGATCCGCACCGACCCGAACGATGGCCGCACCCACTCGATCTCGCTCACGGCGAAGGGCCGCGCCACCCACGACAAGGTCATCGTCGCCGCGCTCGAACGCGAGCGGCGCCTGTTGTCCTGCCTTAGCAAGGACGAGCGCGAGGTGCTGATCGACCTGCTCCGCCGGCTGCACGAAAATCTCGGCGCGGTGACCGGCGGCACCGAGCCCTGACAGGCCGCGCGCCGGCTGTCCACTCCCCTCGTGTCCAGGCATGCGTCGGCACTTGCCGACGGCACCAGTCCGGCCGCGCATTGTTTCCTCCGAGATCGGACGCGGCGGTTCCTCCGCCGTCGTCCTTGTCCGGGAAACGGTTCGCACAAATTAGTTGCTTAGGCAACAAAATAATCGGCAGGATAATGCGGCAGGACGGTTGGCCTATTGGGCGAGGCATCTCCTATTCCATCTCCCCTCGTGGGAGAGGAAAAGAGCAACCTCAATCCAGCTTCGCCTCCATCCCCCGCTTTACCGCGGGCCGCGCCATCAGCGCATCGTACCAGCGCTTGACGTTGGGGAAGTCGGCGAGATCGACCTTGTGGCGCGGGTGGCGCCAGGCCCAGCCCAGGATGGCGAAATCGGCAACCGAGAGTTCGCCGGCGACGAAGTCGCGGCCCTCCAGCCGGCGGTCGAGCACGCCATAGAGCCGGCGCGTCTCCGCCATGAAGCGCTTCAGGCCATAGGCGCGGTCCTGTTCGTTCTCGAGCGCGATGAAATGATGCACCTGGCCGGGCATCGGGCCGAAGCCGCCCATCTGCCACATCAGCCATTCGTAGACGGGGATGCGCGCGGCAAGCGATTTCGGCAGGAATTTTCCGGTCTTTTCGCCGAGATAGAGCAGGATCGCGCCGGATTCGAAGATGCTGACGGGCTTGCCGTCGGGACCCTCGGGATCGACGATCGCGGGGATCTTGTTATTGGGAGAAAGCTTGAGGAACTCCGGGGCCATCTGCTCGCCCTTGGTGATGTTCACCGGGATCACCTTGTAGGGCAGCCCCATCTCCTCCAGCGCGACCGAGATCTTGCGGCCGTTCGGTGTGTTCCAGGTGTGCAGTTCGATGGTCATGCCTTGCTTCCCTTCCCCCTGACAGGTTCGGCCCTCACCTACTCCAGAAGGTTGCACCCCCACAACCGGCGGGCCGAGATGGCCGATCCCTGTTGACGGGAGACGCCCCCTCTGGAATGTCGCGGCGGTCGCGGATAAATTCCGCCTCCTTCAAAAACGCTGTTCGAGGGACCGTCGTGTCGAAATCAGCCTCCCGCGCCCGCCTGTTCGAAATCATCCGCCGGCGCTCCTTTGGCCGCGGCGAGGTGACCCTCGCGTCGGGCCGCAAGAGCGATTTCTACTTCAACCTCAAGCCGACCATGCTCGACCCCGAGGGCGCGACGCTACTTGCCGAGCTCACTTACGAGGCGCTGAAAGACGACAAGCTCGATTTCATCGGCGGGCTCGAGATGGGCGCGGTGCCGCTCGCCGGCGCGCTGGCGCAGATCTCCTGGATCAAGGGCCATCCGATCGCGGCGTTCTTCGTGCGCAAGAAACCGAAGGAGCACGGCGCCAAGCTCGCGATCGAGGGCTTGCCCAAGGGCGAGACCTTGGCGGGCAAGCGCGTCGTGATCGTCGAGGACGTCACCACCACTGGCGGCTCGGCGATGAAGGCGGTGGAATCCGTGCGCGAGACCGGCGCCAATGTGGTGCTGGTGCTGACCATGGTCGACCGCGAGGAAGGCGCCACCGACACTTTCGGCGCGGCCGGCCTGCCTTTCCGCTCGCTCTACAAGGCGTCGGAATTCTTGAAGGCTTGAGGCCGCGAAACAGCCCTGGCCGTTACGCTCGGGCGTGGCCCGGAAGCAACGATCTGTCGGAAGCTGTGCCCGGCCTCAAAGAGGTCACGGCCTCGACTTGAAACCGCCTCCGCTCAACTGCTCATTTACCATCCCGCTTTAAGGTGAATCATGTGCCAAGCCCTCGCTGGTCTCGGCCAGGTTCAGTAGCGTCCGTGGAGTGAGCGTTGCGTACAATCTCGTCCCATGCGCGCCGCCGGCGTCGCGCGATGCTTGTGGCCGCCAGCCTTGCAGCACCGCTGCTCGCGGCCCCGGCTCCGGTTTCGGCCGAAGGCCTGTTCGACTTCTTCTTCGGCGGCCTGCAGCAGCAGCGCCCGCAGCGCGAGGTGCCGCAGCAGGCGAGCTCCTACACCGATCCCTTCACCGGCCAGCAGAATGCCGCAACCCCGCAATATGCGCCGCCGACCCGTTCGGCGGCGGCCGGCGGCTCCGGTCCGGCCTTCTGCGTGCGCAGCTGCGACGGCAAATATTTTCCGCTGATGCGCGGGCTCGTCTCGCCGGCGCAGATGTGTCAGGCGTTCTGCCCTGCCAGCGCGACGAAGGTCTATTTCGGCTCCTCGATCGAGGGCGCCGCGTCGCAGACCGGCGAGCGCTACGCCGACAGTGAGAACGCGTTCGCCTATCGCAAGGCGCTGCGCGCCGACTGCACCTGCAACGGGCGCGAGCCGGTTGGCCTCGCCCCGGTCGACCTCGCGCTGGATTCATCGCTGAAGGCCGGCGACGTGATTGCGACCGCCGACGGCCTCGTTGCCTATACCGGCATCCGTGTCGGCAACGACCAAGCTGCGGACTTCACTCCGGTTGCCTCCTATCCCGGCCTCACCGCGCAGGTCCGCGCGCGGCTCGGCGAGATGAAGGTGGCCCCGGTGCGCGCCGAGACCGTGGCGGCGGATGCGCCAGCCGCGGAGATCGTGCGCGAGGCGCTGCCCGACGTGACGGTGCCGAAGACACAGAAGCCGGCGAAGCGGGCGGGATTGGATTAGTCGCGTCCGCCTTCAACAAAGCCGTCATTGCGAGGAGCACTTGCGACGAAGCAATCCAGTCTGTCACGGCAGAAAGATTCTGGATTGCGTCGCGGAGCCTGTCATCGGGCCGCGCTACGCGCGGACCCGTTGTGCTCGCAATGACGGAGATTATGCGCTACCGTCCAATGATCACCCCGATCACGTTCGGCGCCGCCAGATATTTCTCCTCGATCGCCGCGCGCGCAGCGGCACGGTTTTCCGGCGTCAGGAGGCCGCGCTTTTCGGCCAGTATCATCCAGCAAAAGCCCCACCAATCGGTCAGCATGCCCTGATCGTCGACGAGGTCATAACCCTGCTCGGCCGCGAAGATGCGCGCTTGCGCTTCGTCCAGCGTATCGAGGAACAGATGATCGTCGGTCGAAAACAGCTCATCGCTGATGTCGTCGATGGTGTAGCCCCAGATCGACTGGCACACCGCGTTGAACTCGCGGTCGAACTGGTCGTCATCGATCCTCTGGCGCCGCGCCGCCCGATGCAGTCGCGACAGCGACCGCGCGAAATCGGCGATCCGGGTGAGGGCAAATTGATCGAATGCAATGGTGGACATGTAGTCCTCGCGAAGTCTGAAGGACGCTAGATATTGTGTCGGCGAGATGCCGAATCACAATGATATATCAAAGACTTACTAAAGTGTTCTTAATTTGTTCTGATGCTGAGGCGTTCTGGTTGAGAACGTCGTCCTGGCGAAAGCCAGGACCCATTACCCCGGTCGGCGTTGTCTTTGCGAGCTGGAGCCATGAGCACAGGCAGCTACTACGTCTATATCCTCGCAAGTCGTCATCACGGTACGATTTATGTCGGCGTCACCAACGACGTACGCGCGCGGCTTGACTTGCATCGCTCGGGGCGACGCTCCAAGTTCGTGTACAGATACAAGGTATTCCGGCTTGTCCATGTCGAGGCCCTTGCGACACCGCAAGAAGCGATCGCACGCGAGAAGCAACTGAAGTTCTGGAAGCGCGACTGGAAGATCAAGTTGATCGAGCAGGAAAATCCGGATTGGAATGACCGGTCAGGCCTCATCTAGCAGTTGGGGTAATGGGTCCTGGCTTTCGCCAGGACGACGCGCGGAAGCAGTCTCGCCTCGTCCCAACGCCCTCAATTCACCGCCGACATCAGCCTGTCCCCGCACGCGCTCGCATAAAACTTGCCGCCGCATTGGCGCTTGATGGCGGCACAGCGGGCTGCTGGCGTTGCGTTTTGCGGGAGCGAGACGGCGCAGCTGAGGCCGTCGGCGCTGCGGCCCATTTTGCTGGCGGCGGAGGCGGCGGTGGAGGCGCTGATGCAGACAATGAGCAGGGTCGCAGTGGCGATTTCGATCAGCAGTCTCATCAGAGGTCTCATGGGTCTCCTCCACAGTGATGGCTGAATTGGCCGCCATTGTAGCAGCAAATCCGTGCTTCTCCGTGCTGGTCCGGGTTCCCAAATCGGCCCGTTCCTTGCATAAATTTGCATCAACGCAGTGCACGACCGCGCCAGCGATGGTTCCGGTGCAGGGGCATGACGCGTAGGGTGAGTGGTGTTCGTTCGACCAGGAAGTGACGGCCTTGCAAGATCAATCGTTCCAGCCAAATTATCCCGCCCCCGGCCAGCCCATCGACGAGCTCGCGCTGGCTGAGATCAAGGGTGCGATCCTGGCGAAGCTGCGCCTTGCCATCGGTAAGGACGCGGGCATGGCGACCAGGCACGACTGGTACCAGGCCGCGGCGCTCGCGCTGCGCGACCGCATCGTGCATCGCTGGCTCACGGCGGAGAAGCGCAGCTACGACGCCGGGCGCAAGCGCGTCTATTATCTCTCGCTCGAATTCCTGATCGGCCGCCTCTTCACCGACGCGCTCAACAACATGGGACTCCTGAAGATCTTCGAACTCGCGCTCGGCGATCTCGGCGTGTCTCTGCCAGAGCTGCGCAAATGCGAGCCGGACGCGGCGCTCGGCAATGGCGGCTTGGGGCGGCTCGCCGCCTGCTTCATGGAAAGCATGGCGACACTGTCGATCCCTGCGATCGGCTATGGCATCCGCTACGATTACGGCCTGTTCCGCCAGATCATCAATCAGGGCTGGCAGCAGGAATATCCGGACGAATGGCTGAGCTTCGGCAACCCCTGGGAATTGCAGCGGCCGGAAGTCATCTACGACGTGAATTTCGGCGGCGGCGTCGAGCATGTCGACGACAAGGGCCGTGACCGCGCCATCTGGCACCCGGGCGAGACCGTGCAGGCGATCGCCTATGACACGCCGATCGTCGGCTGGCGCGGCCAGCACGTCAATGCGCTCCGCCTGTGGTCGGCGCGCTCGCCCGATCCGCTCAGGCTCGATGCCTTCAACAAGGGCGACTATGTCAGCGCCAGTGCCGAGCAGGCGCGCGCGGAAGCGATCTGCAAATTCCTCTATCCGAACGACGAGAGCCCGGCGGGCCGCGAGCTGCGGCTGCGCCAGGAATATTTCTTCGTCTCCGCCTCGCTCCAGGATCTGGTGAAACGGCATCTCGGCTCCGACGGCCAGCTCCGCAGCCTCGCCGGCAAGGTCGCGGTGCAGCTCAACGATACGCATCCGAGCCTCGCCGTCACCGAACTGATGCGCATCCTTGTCGACCTGCACAATTTCCGCTGGGACGAGGCCTGGAAGATCACGGTCGCCACGCTCTCCTACACCAATCACACGCTGCTGCCCGAAGCGCTCGAGACCTGGCCGGTCGAGCTGTTCGAGCGGCTGTTGCCGCGGCATCTGGAGATCATCTACCGCATCAACGTGCAGCATCTGGCGCTCGCGGAGGCGCGCTGCCCCGGCGACATCGACTTCCGCGCTTCGGTCTCGCTGATCGACGAGAGGAGCGGCCGCCGCGTGCGCATGGGCCAGCTCGCCTTCGTCGGCTCGCACCGCATCAACGGCGTCTCGGCGATGCATTCCGACCTGATGCGCGAGACCGTGTTCCACGATCTCAACCATCTCTATCCCGGCCGCATCACCAACAAGACCAACGGCATCACCTTCCGCCGCTGGCTGATGCTGGCGAACCCGAAGCTGACCGATCTGTTGCGCGAGACCTGCGGCGATGCCGTGCTCGACGATCCTACCCAGCTCAGCCTGATCGAAGCCCGCGCCAGCGACGTCGAATTCCAGAAGAAATTCCGCGCCGTCAAGCACGCCAACAAGGCGGCGCTGGCGCGGCTGATCGGCGAGCGGCTCGGCATCAAGGTCGACCCGAGCGCACTGTTCGACGTGCAGATCAAGCGCATCCACGAGTACAAGCGCCAGCTCCTCAACGTCATCGAGACCGTCGCGCTGTACCAGGCGATCAAGGACGATCCCAACGGCAATTGGGTGCCGCGGGTGAAGATTTTCGCGGGCAAGGCGGCGGCGAGCTATCGCTACGCCAAGCTGATCATCAAGCTGATCAACGACGTCGCCGAGGCCGTCAACAACGATCCTGCGATCGGCGGCAAGCTCAAGGTCGCCTTCCTGCCCGACTACAATGTCAGCCTGGCCGAAGTGATCATTCCCGCAGCCGACCTGTCCGAGCAGATCTCGACCGCCGGCATGGAAGCCTCCGGCACCGGCAACATGAAGCTGGCGCTGAACGGCGCCATCACCATCGGCACGCTCGACGGCGCCAATATCGAGATCCGCGACCATGTCGGAGCTGAGAACATCGCGATCTTCGGCCTGGAGGCCGGCGACGTGATGATCCGGCGCAAGCAGGGCTTGGATGCGTCCGACGTCATCCGTAATTCGCCGAAGCTCCAGCGTGCCATCAATGCGATCGGGACCGGCGAATTCTCAAACGGCGATCCCGGCCGCTTCGAATCCATCGCGCATGCGCTGCGCTATCTCGACCACTACATGGTCAGTGCCGATTTCGATTCTTATTACGAGGCGCAGCGCGCGATCGATGCGCGCTGGCAGGTGGCGCCGGCCTGGACGCGCGCGTCCATCCTCAACGTCGCGCGCATGGCGTGGTTCTCGTCCGACCGCACCATCCGCGAATACGCCGAGGAGATCTGGAACGTGCCGGTCAATCCGACCACGCCGCTGCTGCCAGATCTGCGCGACGTTGCAGGCTGATTTTCCGCAGCGTGAAATCGGCCTTACCTGCGAGGTTATTGCACCTTGCAAGGCGGATGATGATATGATTGTCGTCATCCCCAAGCTGGCGTCAGTGATACGGACACCCTAGCTTCAAACACCGTCATTGCGAGCGCAGCGAAGCAATCCAGATTCTTTCCGCGGGGACAGTCTGGACTGCTTCGCTGCGCTCGCAATGACCGTCGGGGAGACACCGAGGAACACAATGCACGCCAAGCTCCCGCATCCTTTCGACGACGCCACCCGCATCACCGCCGGTGACTCCAGCTGGCAGGGGCACACCAGCGACGATTACTGGGCCTTTGTCGGTCCGTTCGGCGGCGCCACCGCCGCGACCATTTTGCGCGCGCTGATTGATCATCCCGAACGCGCCGGCGATCCGCTCGCGCTCACCGTCAATTACTGCGCACCGATCGCGAAGGGGCCGTTCGATCTCGATTTACGGCTGGTGAAGGCCAATCGCTCCAGCCAGCATTGGAGCGTCGAACTCAGCCAAGGCGGCGGCGAGGTCGCAACGCTCGCCACCGCCGTGTTCGCCGAGCGCCGGCCGTCCTGGGAGCACGGGGTGGCGAAGTGCCCGGACGCCAAGCCGTTCGAACAGACGCTGCCATTCCCGAAGATCGCGGCGTCCTGGGCCAATCAGTATGAATTCCGCTTCGTCGAGGGCGAGATGCGGATCGGCCCGCCGCAGGCCGAGCCCGCCAGCACCTATTCGAAGATCTGGATCAGCGACCGCACGCCGCGCAAGCTCGACATGCTGTCGCTGATGTCGATATCGGACGCCTTCTTCGGCCGCATCTTCCATGCGCGGCGCGAACTGGTGCCATTCGGCACGGTGTCGCTGACGACGTATTTCCACACCGATGCCGAAGAGCTGGCGGCTGAAGACATCACGCGCGTGCTGGCGACGGCCGACGCGAAGATCTTCCACAAGAGCTATGGCGACCAGAACGGCGAGCTGTGGTCACCGAACGGACGACTGCTCGCGACGACGACGCAGATCGCGTATTTCAAGGCGTGAGCTGCTCCCGCAGGCTCGTCATTGCGAGCGAAGCGAAGCAATCCAGACTGCCTCCGCGGAAGGATTCTGAATTGCTTCGCTGCGCTCGCAATGACGGTGGAGAGATATCGCGGAAAACAAAAAGGGCGGCCTTGCGGCCGCCCTTTTGCATTCCAAGCGCTGCGATCCTACTCCGCCGCTAGCTTCACGTCCGGCGCGGCGGCGCGCACTTCAGCGTCGACCTGGGCTTCGAACTTGGCGAAGTTCTTCTGGAACATGCCGACCAGCGCACGCGCGGTCTTGTCGAACTCGTCCTTGTCCTTCCAAGTGTTGACCGGGTTGAGGATCTCAGCCGGCACGCCCGGCAGGGCGGTCGGGACCGCGAAGCCGAAATATTTGTCGGTGCGGAATTCGACGTTGCGAAGCGAGCCGTCGAGCGCGGCGGTGAGCAGCGCGCGCGTCACCTTGATCGGCATGCGGGAGCCGACACCATACTTGCCGCCGGTCCAGCCGGTGTTGACCAGCCAGCAGTCGACATTGTGCCGGGCGATGAGCTC
This sequence comes from Bradyrhizobium sp. SPXBL-04, assembly GCF_051853035.1. Taxonomy (NCBI): domain Bacteria; kingdom Pseudomonadati; phylum Pseudomonadota; class Alphaproteobacteria; order Hyphomicrobiales; family Nitrobacteraceae; genus Bradyrhizobium; species Bradyrhizobium sp. SPXBL-04. The sequence goes on from NZ_CP182472.1 coordinate 8,322,558, forward strand.
GCGCAGCATATTGCCGTAGACGCTAGGGTCGAGCGGCAGGAAGGGCGAGCCGAAGCAGGTCGAGAATTCCGGTTGCGGCTCGTTGCCGAGACCGCGCTCGGTGCCGGCGACCTTGGCGGTGTAGCCGGACAGGAAGTGATACATCGCCTGCGCCGGCGAGAGCTTTGCGATCGGCGGCAGCACGCCGAAGGCGTCGGCGGCAAGCATCACCACGTTCTTCGGCTGCGGCGCGCGGCCGGTGCGCGATGCGTTCGGGATGAAGTCGAGCGGGTACGCCGAGCGCGTGTTCTCGGTCTTGGAGCCGTCGTCGAAATCGACGACGCGGGTGTCCTTGTCCAGCACGCAATTCTCGAGCACCGCGCCGAAGCGCGTCGATGCAGCAAAGATCTCGGGCTCGGCTTCCTTCGACAGCTTGATGCACTTGGCATAGCAGCCGCCTTCGAAATTGAACACGCCGTTCGGGCCCCAGCCGTGCTCGTCGTCGCCGATCAGGGTGCGGTTGGGATCGGCCGACAGCGTGGTCTTGCCGGTGCCTGATAGCCCGAAGAAGATCGCGGTGTCGTCGTTGGCGCCGACATTGGCCGAGCAGTGCATCGGCATCACGCCGCGCTCGGGCAGATAGTAGTTCAGCGTGGTGAACACCGACTTCTTCATCTCGCCGGCGTAGTAGGAGCCGCCGATCAGGACGATCTTGCGGGCGAAATCAATCGCGACGACGTTCTCCGAGCGCACGCCATGGCGCTTCGGATCGGCGCGGAAGCTCGGCATGTCGATGATGGTGAGCTCCGGCGTGAAGCTCGACAGCTCGACGGCCTCGGGGCGGATCAGCAGCGTGCGGATGAACAGCGAGTGCCAGGCGAGCTCGGTGAAGACGCGCGTCTTGATCCGGTAGGCCGGATCGGCGCCGCCATAGAGATCCTGCGCGAACAGCGTCTTGCCTTCGGCGTGCTTGAGGAAATCCTGATGGAGCGTCTCGAACTGCTCCGCGGTGATCGACTGGTTGCCGGCCCACCACATCTTCTTGTCGGTGGTGGCATCACGCACCGTGAACTTGTCCTTCGGGCTGCGGCCGGTGAACTCGCCGGTGTCGGCGCAGAGCGCACCGTCGGCGGACAGCACCGCCTCGCCTGCTGAGAGCGAGTATTGATAGAGTTGTGGCGCACCGAGGTTCCAGTGAACCTGCTTGAGATTCTTTAAGCCGAATTTGTCGGCGCCGAAGGCACCGTTGCGCACGCCCGTCTCTTGCACGAAAAAATCCTCCTAGAACCCGCGACACTTAGCGCGACCAAACTTTGGCGCCATCGCGGTCACCGTGAATATAGGCCATTTAGCCTCGGTTGGGCGACCTAATACTGATGAACGCTGGCGTTGCCAAGCTGATCCCGTAGGATTTGGTTTATTCAAAGACCGCGCCAAACGTCGCGCATGTCAGCTCTGAGCAGGCGCATTCAAAAACTTCGAATGATCGCGCAACCAAACGCGCATTTGCGCGTTACACCCAGTTATTGCGACGCACAATGCCCGACGTCGCTTCCTATCGTACCTCACCTTCGCCGATGAGTGCGAACGGCCCCCACATCGCAGGGTAGGCGTTGCGCGGTGACGAGGCGTCATCGAGATAGCTTAACATCGCGCGGCGCAAGGCTTCGGCGCGACCGATCTTCGGTTCGTTCTTGAGCAGCTCGAACGTCGAGGTGGTCAAGCGCGTGGCAGCTTCTGAATCCACCGCCCAATGCGAGACCAGAAGCGCGCGGGCACCGGCATAAAAGAACGAGCGCGCCAATCCCGACAGAGCTTCGGCGCCCGGCTTGTCGCCCGCGATGGTGTTGCAGGCCGACAGCACAACCCAATCCGCATTGAGCTTGAGCTGGGCCACTTCGCTCGCTGTGAGCAGGCCGTCGTCGAGCTCCGATGGCTGATCGGGAATGGAGAGTGCAAGCGAGGGCTCACCCACTCCATTGATGTCGCCGGCGACAAGGCCGTGGGTAGCAAAGTAGATGATGCCATATTGAGCAAGCGCTGCACGCTTGAGCGTCGTTTCGCTGGCGTCGCGACCGAGATGGATGTCGGCATCGGTCGCGCCGACATCCCTCGCCACCGCGTTCAGCTCGTCCGCAGTATCCGGCAGTTGCGGCAGCGCCTGCGCCAGCCGCGCACGATCGACGCCGGCACCACGCCAGAAATCGGTATAGGCGATGGTCGCGATGCTGCGCGCTGCGACCTTGCCGCGTGCGGCACGATGCTCGGCCGGCCCCTCCAGCGCAGGGTTGAACACGGGATCGCCGAAGCCGGTCATCGGCTTGATGCCTTGATCCCTGCGCGCAAAAGCGCGCAGCGATTTCAGGCTGATCACCGACGGCAGCACCGAGACGGCCTGGCGCCGCAACAGCCAGGCGGCGCTGCGATAGCCTTCGAGCCTGTCCGGGATCGCCGCTTGCGGCTTCTCCGTGACCAGCAGATGAAACGGCAACGCGGTCAGCGCCGCCGACGGCACGACCAGCAAATTGCGTTTGTCTTTCGTCAGCGCCTCCACCGGACCGAGCAGCGCGACATAGAGCTCGTTCGCGAGCGCAAGGTCGAACAACCCGGCTTTGCCGGAGGCATCGTGCGCCTTGCCGACGTCCAATCCCCGGCGGAAGGCGGACACTTTCTGCGCCAGCGTATCAGCGCCGAGCGGGATCTCCTTCCAGTCGACGCCCTCGCGGGTAATCGCGATGACGTAGCTTTGCTTGTCGACGACAGAATAGAGCACCATCGACTCGTCGACCGACAGCAATGCCTGAATGTCCTTCACCGCCAGCGGCAGCGGGTTGGAGAGTGAAGAATAGTCGGGAAACTCGACGGCGAGGGTCTTCTGCAATCCGCTGCGCTCGCTCGCGATTGCCGCAATCCGCGCGCGGCTGCGCTGTTCGGCCGCGCGGTCGCGTTGAGCAGAAGGCTTCGACACCGCAGCGATGATCGCCTTGTCGAGCGCGTCGGACTCGGCCGCGAGATCCTGATCTTTGCGCACGAGCTCGGCGAGCCGATCGCTGCCGGCGGCCAACCGCACCGCGAGCTTGTTCACGGCGGAGGCGGCAGAGGATTGCGTGCCGCGCTGGATCGCCGCGAGCGCCTCGTCCAGTGCCTTGTCGTCCGGCAGGAGATGCTGCTGCCGCGCGGAAAACAGGATCGGCAACACGACGCGCAACTGCGCACGATTGTTGGCGAGCGTCTTTTCTGCGAGCGGCAAGGCGTCGGCAGTCCGCCCGGACATCTGGAGGAAATAGGCGAAATTGCTGGTCGAGATTGCGACGTCAGGGTGATCGGAGCCGAATGCGCGCTCGCGGATCGCCAGCGCGCGGCGATACAGCCGCTCGGCCTCGGCATAGCGCTGCTGGTGCTGATAGAGACCCGCGAGATTGTTCAGCGAGCGGGCGACGTCGGGATGCTCCGGCCCCAACACCTTCTCGCGGATCGCGAGCGAACGCTTGATCGGCGCTTCGGCATCAGCATCGCGATTGAGGTCGCGATCGACCTGACCGATGTTGTTCAGGACTGTCGCAACCGCGGGATGCTCGGGCCCGGCGGCTTTCTGGTAAATCGCAAGCGCCCGCTGGAACAGCGGCTCGGCGTCGGCAAAATGCTCCTGCTTGACATAGAGCGTGGCCAGATTGTTGAGGGCCTGACCGACGTCGGGATGCTCACGCGACAAGCTCTTTTCGCGCACGGCGAGCGCACGCTTGAACAGCAGCTCGGCCTCGGCGAAGCGGCCCTGCCGCTGATATAGCGCGGCGAGATTTGTCAGTTCGGACGCGACCAATGGAGTGTCGAGGCCGAGCGATTTTTCCATCAATGCGATCGCGCGCTTGTACAGCGGCTCGGCCAGATCGTCGCTCCCCTGGCCGGCATGGATCTGACCGAGATTGTTGAGCGCAGCGGCGAGCTCGCGGCCGTTGTCGCTCTTCTCGAGGCTCGCAACCATCGCCTGCGCGAGCGGGAGCGCCTCCGAATACTTGCCGGCACTCATAAGCGCGTTGACCCTGGCGCCCTGCGCCGCGAGATTGCCCTTCTGGGCAAGGGCAGCCGTGGACAGCGATGCGCTCGCCGCGAGCGCGAGACCTGCGATCAGCGCCACTCGATTCCATCTTGCCATGAACACTCTCGCTGCCGCCGTCGGACCGATCACGGTCTTGGGTCGCAGCGATGAGCGGCGACGTTCAAAGCGTTGCGCCCTGGTCCATCTTCTTGCGCGCCTCACCAGCGAGGCGGACCAGCATCTTGCGCAGTGCCGTGCCATCCGTCACCCGCTCCGGGAAGTCCAGCCGCAGCGCGGTCTGCTCCATTTGCATATCGAGGCCTTCCGGATCGCAGCCGGTGCAGCGCCAGTCGCCCTCGGCGGCGCCGAGGAGCCTTGTGGCATAGAGGTTCATGGCGTCGCGATGGTCGGCATTCATGTGCTCGACGGCGCCCTGTTCCGCCGCCAGCAGATCCTCGGCGCCGGTGAGGTCCGTGAGGAACTGCTCGGGCTTGAGGTCGACGATCCGGCCGAAGCCGGCGACCAGATGGGTTCCCGTGGGCCGGATCCGGAAGAAGGAGAAATCCTTAAACGAAACAAAGCCCTCCGCCGACGGATGGGCATTGAGATACCGTCGCTGGAGCAACTCCTTGTCGGTGCCGGCCTGTTCCGCCCGGCCGGACAGCATGATCCGGGCCCCTTCCAGGGGATCGCCGGCCACGCGCTCGTCCAGCATCAGCGAGATCCGGCTGTCCGCGAGGATGTTCCGGGTATGCACGGCGAGGCGCGAGATCAGCAGGATCGGCGAGCCATCGGGATGGCTCGCCAGATTGACCAGGGAACAATAGGGATCGCCGCTACCGGCCATCAGGGTTGCCAGCGCCCCCTGCCGCGACCGTCGCAGCAGCGATTTGGCGAGTTTCGCGGGGTCGAAATCCGGGGTCGGTTGCATCGGCTTTCTCGGGGTCAGGAGGTTGCAAGGGAGGCCTTTTTTCGGGTAAACGGGGCCAGGTTATGGGTCGAGACGCGGCGGATCTGCCGCGTTTCGTGGAACTTGGTCACACTTCAGCCTAGCTTGCATTGCTCGGTGACAAGGTTCGTATGCCGAGTTCGGCACCCATTGTATGCGGCGCATCACTGGATTGCTCGCCGTTTCAAGCCACGACCCAAACGGAAAGCAGAAAGCAGAGGCTCATGCCCACAATCGCTTTGGTCGACGACGACCGCAACATTCTCACATCCGTCTCGATCGCGCTGGAAGCCGAAGGCTACCGCATCATGACCTACACCGACGGTGCCTCCGCGCTTGACGGTTTTCGCACCACCCAGCCTGATCTCGCCATCCTCGACATCAAGATGCCGCGCATGGACGGCATGGAGACGCTGCGTCGTCTCCGGCAGAAATCCGATCTGCCGGTGATCTTCCTGACCTCCAAGGACGAAGAGATCGACGAGCTGTTCGGCCTCAAGATGGGCGCCGACGACTTCATTCGCAAACCGTTCTCGCAGCGCCTTTTGGTCGAGCGCGTCAAGGCGGTGCTGCGCCGCTCGGCGCCGAAGGACCCGACCGTCGCGCCGAAGGAGAACGACGCCAAGGCGCTCGACCGCGGCCTTTTGCGCATGGATCCGGAACGGCATACCTGCACCTGGAAGAACGAGCCGGTGACGCTGACCGTCACCGAATTCCTGATCCTCCAGGCGCTGGCGACCCGGCCCGGCGTGGTGAAGAGCCGCAACGCGCTGATGGATGCGGCCTATGACGACCAGGTCTATGTCGACGACCGCACCATCGACAGCCACATCAAGCGGCTCCGCAAGAAGTTCAAAGTGGTCGACAATGAGTTTGAGATGATCGAGACGCTCTACGGCGTCGGCTACCGCTTCAAGGAAGCCTGAGGCGGCAGGCAGCTTCACCAAAGACGAGAGCATCGCCGGTTCTGATTCCATCGGGACCGGGATCGCTCTAGGATGCGGGGACCTTCTCAACGAGCTGTCCTAACGCGGGCGTAAGCATTGCTTGACCGAACGCAGCCTGATCCAAACCAGAGCGCCGAGGATGTCGCATCCCACGGCGTTCCGGAGCACATTGCCGAAGACAAGCCGCAGGGTTGGCGGCCGCTGAACTGGTTGAAGCGCGCCGGGCAGTTCTTCTTCGCGCTGTCCTTCTCGAGCCTGACCCGCCGCATCGTCTCGCTCAACCTCGCCGGCCTCGTGGCGCTGGTCGCCAGCATCCTGTATCTATCGCAATTCCGCGCCGGCCTGATCGACGCGCGGGCGCAAAGTCTCCTGGTGCAGGCCGAGATCATCGCCGGCGCCATCGCGGCCTCTGCGACCGTGCAGACCAATGCCATCACCATCGATCCCGACCGGCTGCTCGATCTGAAGCCGGGCGAGACCTATGGCGGCTCGGACGAATATTCGCCGCTGGACTTCCCGATCAATCCGGAGCGCGTGGCGCCGGTGCTCCGCACGCTGATCTCGCCGACCAAGACGCGCGCACGCATCTACGATCCGAACGGCAGCCTGCTGGTCGACAGCCGCAACCTCGAAAACGTGCTGCGCTACAACCTGCCGCCGCCGGCCGAGAAGCCCGGCATCGTCGAGCGCGGCATGGTCGCGGTGCGGACCTGGCTGAACCGCGGCGACCTGCCGCTCTACCGCGAGCTCGGGCCCGAGAATGGCAATGGCTACGCGGAGGTGGGCGACGCACTCCAGGGCCAGAAGCGCTCGATGGTGCGGGTCAATGCCCGCGGCGAGGTGATCGTCTCGGTCGCGGTCCCCGTGCTGCGCTCGCGTGCCATCCACGGCGCCTTGATGCTGTCGACCCAGGGCGACGACATCGACCAGATGGTCACCGCCGAGCGCCTCGCCATCCTGAAGGTCGGCGGTGTTGCCGCAACGGTCATGATCATGCTGTCGCTGCTGCTTGCCAGCACGATCGCAGGTCCGGTGCGCCGGCTCGCCGACAGCGCCGAGCGCGTCCGCCGCCGCATCAAGGCCCGCATCGAGATCCCCGATTTCACCCGCCGCCGCGACGAGATCGGTCACCTTTCCGGCGCGCTGCGCGACATGACCAGCGCGCTCTACAGCCGCATCGAGGCGATCGAGATGTTCGCCGCCGACGTCGCCCATGAACTGAAGAACCCGCTGACCTCGCTGCGCTCGGCGGTCGAGACGCTGCCGCTGGCGCGCAACGAGACCAGCCGCGCGCGTCTGCTCGAGGTGATCGAGCATGACGTCAAGCGGCTCGACCGTCTGATCTCGGACATCTCGGACGCCAGCCGCCTCGATGCCGAATTGCAGCGCCAGGATGCGATCCCGGTCGACTTGCGCCGCCTGCTGACGACGCTTGCGTCCGTCGCCAACGAGACCAAGCTCGGCCACGACGTCGCGGTCGAGACCCGCTTCGAGGGCCGCGGCCCGACCGACACGTTCGCCGTGACCGGCCACGATTCGCGGCTCGGACAGGTCGTCTCCAACCTGCTGTCCAACGCGCAATCGTTCTCGGAAGCCGGCAGCAAGGTGCGCCTCGCCTGCCGCCGCGTGCGCGGCGAGATCGAGATCGTGGTCGACGACGAGGGCCCCGGCATCCGCGACGACGCGCTGGAGCGCATCTTCGAGCGCTTCTACACCGACCGTCCGCATCAGGGCTTTGGCCAGAACTCCGGTCTCGGATTGTCGATCTCCAAGCAGATCGTCGATGCCCATGGCGGGCGCATCTGGGCCGAGAACCGCGCAGGCCCGCTCGATGCCGACGGCGCGCCGACGGTCACGGGCGCGCGGTTCGTGGTGAGGCTGCCGGCGCTATGAGCGACGGCGGCCCCAGCGTGCACGCCTCCGCCGTCAAGGTCGGGAATTTTGCCGTGCTGATCCGCGGTCCCTCGGGCTCCGGCAAGTCGCGCCTTGCCTTCGATTTGATCATGGCCGGCCGGTCGGGCCTGGTCGAAAGGGCCGTTCTGGTCGGAGATGACCGTGTCCATCTGGCGACAGTCGGCCATGAAATTGAAGTCCGCCCCGCCCCGGTATTGGCTGGCCTGATCGAGATCCGGGGCTTGGGAATCCGCCGCTGCGACTTCGTGGAGCATGCGACGGTCGGCCTCGTGGTCGATCTGGACGCGGCGGACGCCGAGCGCCTGCCTGCGACAGAATCGCTGAAAACCAGCATTTCTGGTGTCGAAATACCGCGAATCCCTGTTAGCCGCGGCTATTCGCCCCTCCCATTGGTTGTTGCGGCCTTGACCACTACCAAGAGTTCATCTTCCGTTAATCCCTCAGCCGATTGTTTGAAGGGAAATGGTAACCATATGAACCCCACTATCGCGACCGAATAGACCGGCGCAGCTCCCCTCATCCATCCGTCTAGATTCAGGGAGATACGCAACATCCCCTCTTGCGCAGGGGCTCTGGATGGTCAAAGTGGCGCGTTCGTGCGGCGCACCAAAAGCGCCCGCGAGGAGTTTTCCGATGATTGGTCTAGTACTTGTGACCCACGGGCGCCTTGCCGACGAATTCAAGGCAGCGCTTGAGCATGTCATGGGCCCACAAAAGCAAATCGAAGCGATCACGATCGGTGCCGAAGATGATTCCGATCTCTGCCGAAGCGACATCATCGAGGCGGTTAACCGCGTCGATTCCGGCGACGGCGTCGCGATCCTTACCGACATGTTCGGCGGCACGCCGTCGAACCTCGCAATATCCTGCATGAGCCGGCCTAAGGTCGAAGTGCTCGCGGGCATCAACCTGCCCATGCTGGTGAAGCTCGCCAAGGTGCGCGAAGAGCGTCCGCTGCCCGACGCGATCGCGATGGCGCAGGAAGCCGGCCGCAAATACGTCACCATCGCCAGCCGTGTGCTCGCCGGCAAATGAGCGACGACGCGCCGCAAGCCGCAACGGGCGTGCCCGCGGGGGCGATCTCCAAAGAGCTTCTGATCATCAACAAGCGCGGCCTGCACGCCCGCGCCTCGGCGAAGTTCGTCCAGGCGGTCGAGCGCTTCAACGCGCAAGTGTGGGTGACGCGCGGCGGCGAGACCGTCGGCGGCACCTCGATCATGGGCCTGATGATGCTGGCCGCGGGTCCCGGCACGACCATCACGGTCGCGGCTGCCGGCGACGAAGCCGAAGCGGCACTCACTGCGATCACCGAGCTCGTCGAGAGCAAGTTCAACGAGGAAGGGGTTTAGGCCCTTCTCTCGCCACGCGCCGTGCTGCGCTCCCTCGCCCCGTTCTTACGGGGAGAGAGTTGGGGTGAGGGACCTCCCTCCGCGCATGAGATCGTGGTGAGACCTGTACCCCCTCACCCGGATCGCAAGAGCGATCCGACCTCTCCCCGCAAGCGGGGAGAGGTAAAGAGAGCTCACTTCCCCGGCGGCACGATGTAGATGTTCCAGCTCATCGCCGGACCGGCCTTGCCGTGGGTGAAGCGACGCGTGGTCATCACCATGCGCTCGGCGTTCGGCGCGACCTCTGACACCCACTTCTCGAACTTGGGCAGACGTTCGTCGGTCGGATCGAACACGCCGATGAAGCCGTAGGTCCTGACGTCCTCGAGCGAGGTCAGCCCGGACGCCCAGGCTTCGTTCGGCGTGAACGGGCTGGGGTGATCGGGGCTGTAGAACACCATCGGCTGAATCGTCTCCATCGTCCCGGCGACGACCGCCCAGCGCGAGGCAAAGCGCGCGTGCCAGGCCTGCGTCAGCTCGCGCGCCAGCTCCGAGCGCGCGCCATAGGTCGCCGTGTTGCCGGCATTGGCCGCCATCTCGCGTGCGGCGATCCAGGGCGAGGCGGCGAGCGTGGCGACGCTGAGCACGAGCCAGATCGCGGCGATGTTGAACAGCACCGAGCTCTGCACCCGCAATGCGGGGATCGCGACCAGCGCCAAGGGCACCAGGAAGAACAGCGAGATGCCCCAATCGGTCTTCATGTAGATGCTGAACACCAGCGCGCCGAGCGGCGGGCCGAACGCGACGATGATCTGGATGATCCAGACGTTCAGCGCCTGCGAGAGGTTGACGCTCGGATTGGTCCCGCGCGCCCAGGCTCGCGTGATGATGCGCAAGGGCGCGCGCATGAGCAGCGTGAGCCACGGCGGCACCAGCGCCATGGCGAGCGCTGCGAGCGCGACCGGCAGGGCCAGCAACGCGAAATTATGCAGGAAGTAGCCGGCGACGAGCTGATGCACCTGGCTGCTGTCCTGGAGGCTGTAGGTGTCGCCGGCATAGGTCAGCGGCACGAAATGCGCATCCGCCAGCCAGACGATATGCGGGATCATCGCCACCACCATCGTCGCGATCGCAACCCATGGCGCCGGCGACGACAGGAAGCGCAACCGCTCGGGATGGATCAGCGCGGCAAGGCCGATGGCGCCGATCATGGTCAGCACCCAATATTTGGTCATCAGCGCCAGCGCGCCGGCCAGCCCGAGCAAGACTCCGGATGGCCAGCTCCGCTTCGCGAAGGCGTTGAGATAAGCGAGCACGAGCAGCGGCAGCGTGACGAGCTGGAGCAGATCCGGGTTGTACTTGAAACCCTTGAAATTGAAGATCGGGTAGAGCGCGATCATCACCACGACCAGGAACGCACGCCGCGCGTCGACCACGCGCAAGGCAACCAGCCAGCAGATCACCATGCCGGCACTGACGGTTGCCATCGCAAGCGCATAGGTCGCCCAGTCCGCCGCCGGGAACAGCTTGAACCAGAGACCGGCGATCCAGCCCGACAACGGCGGATGCTTGCCATAACCCCAGAGGAATTTCTGGCCCCAGCCATAAGCTTCCGCGACGTCCATGTGAACGTCCTGCGCCGCCTTGAGATTGATCAGGATGAAGGTCCAGAGCACCGCATGCAGGATGGCGAGCTGGATCACCAGCCAGAGGCGGGCCTCGGGGCGGATCGCGCAGGCGACCAGCCAGGCCCGGAAGCGATGGTAACTCACCCGGGTTTTCTGACGCGCCCTGGCGGTCGGGAGGGATGTGGTTGACATGGGGCGCTTGGGTAGCGCGTTTTGCGCGCGAGTGAAATCAGCTTGGCGTGAACGAACGCCCGCTCCGCCCGGAAATCGTCGCGTTCACCGGGCCAGCAGTTCCGGGCGATATTCAAAGTGCATGGTGTCGTAGTGATACCATTTGCCGCCCCAGATGAAGCCATGACGTTCGAAGATGTCGACGATCTCTTGCGGCATCCTGTTCTTGTACGGAATCGACTTTCCCCGGCCGGACCACAGCCAGTAATCGGAATATCGCAGGTTCAGGTCGATCGCGGCGGCATAGCCATGCATGCTCATCTTGCCTGTGTCGGCGACGGGCCGACACGACAGCACGCCGGCAATCGGAAAGGCGGCAGCCTTCAGCGCCGGCTCGAGCTTGTCGATTTCCGCCGACACCTCCCTGAGCCGATCGGCGACGCCGTTGATCCGCGTTACCTTAATCGCCTTGCCCCATGATCGCGGCAGCCAGACGATGGTGACGAGATTGCGCTGGACTGCGCCGGCATGGCAGTCGCCATACATCTTCCTGAAGAACGCTTCGTTCCTGAACCGTCCGGGATCGGCGTTCACTCCCGGGGCTGCGGAAACGCCAACCGGATAGGACAAACGGAGCTGGTCGATGATCGAGGCATCTCGCAGGCGCTGATCAAACGACTTGTCGTCGATGCCGTCGTCGACCGGCATTGCGGTGCCATCGCGCCAGACAATTTGCTTGCCGTCGTGACCGGACAGAGCTTCGGGATAGGCGCGAACCAGCCGATCGAGAAGCTCGGCTCTGGTCTGGGCCTTCGCCGAGGCAGGGGCAAGCACGAGAATGACAACGACGTGTGCTGCCCGCAGCGCGATCATCGGCGCTTGCCGGCCTGATCGAGCAGCGCGACATTCGCCTCCTCGATCGAATTGAGCTTGGGATTCCATGTATTGGGCGAATACCATGAGAAGCGCTCAAAGCGGGCCTTGAGATCTGCCGCTTCGAAATATCGTCCGCGTCGCGCAAAGATCTCGTTGCGCGCGATACGGAGTTCGTCGTTCGAAAGCCCACGCAGATCAGCGGACGTGAGCAGGCGTCGATCGGAATCGGGAAAGATGAAGCCGCTCTGAGACGGGCCGCCGGATTCATAGCGTTCGATCAAGGCGACATTTGCCTTCTCGACGGCGCTGAGCTGAGGGTCCCAGGTCCGGGGTACGTACCAGGCGAACTTGCTGAACCTCGCCGTCAGATCTGGCGCGCTGAAGTAGCGCCCTCGCCGTGCAAAGATCTCGTTGCGCGCAAGGCGCAGCTCATCCTTGCTCAGCGTCCTCAGATCGGCATCGGCAAGCAGCCGGCTATCGGAATCCGAAAACAGGAAATCCGACTGCGTCCTCGTCACCGGAGCGGAAGACGGAAGGTTTGAGGTGGGCGCTGTGACCGTCGCCGGCACGTCGACTGCCGCCACCTGCCCTGCCGCTGCGCCCGAAAAGTAGAATGAGCCGTCGATCGGCGAGGTGGAAACCCAGGGCTGCTGGGCGCTGCCGGTCGCACGCTTGACGATGAGCCCCACCTGATTGAACGTCTGCAGCACGTCCAGCCCGGGTCGCTGCATCGTTTCGACCAGCGCCCGCGTGTAGGGACTATGCCCGTCGGCGCCGTCGAGCGCGACGTTTCCAGGCTGGGTGGCGTAGGAGAGCAGCGTTCCTTCCGGAGCGCGGATCTGCGCCAGGCCGCCGTCGGAGCCACGCAGCCCACGCCCGCCAAACGGATTGTTCCTGCAAGCATCGAGGATGACGATGTTCAGCTTGGTTCCTGCTCCATCCATCTGGCGAAGCACCAGTGCGGCATCGACCATCTGGAAATCCACGTCGGTTTCGCGCGTCGGATTCGCCGTGATCGGCACGAGATAGTTCGCCCCGCGAACCTGGATGCCGTGCCCGGCGTAGTAAAACAAGGCGACGTCGGCGCCGATCAATTGATTGCCGAAGCGCTGGACCGCGTTGTCGAAGCCCGCCTTGTCCAGCTCGATCTGGGCACCCCCGCCGACCAGAGTGAAGCCGAGCCGCTGCAACGTATCGGCCACCAGCTGTGCGTCGTTCGCCGGGTTCTCCAGCCGCGGCACGCTCCGGTAAGCGGAGTTGCCGATGACGAGGGCGACGCGCTTTTCAGCGGCGGCCGGGAAGGCGAAACATGCGGCAAACAACAAGGCAGAAAGAATCTTCTTCCAATACATGGCCCGCTTCCATGACAGAAAGCTGGAGGAATAACAGAGCGCGCCCCTGAAATCGATGGTCGCGGAGCTCGGGAACGACCGCAGCCGCTAGAACGGGGGCGGCCTGCGACACCGCCCCGATGCCGAAACCGAAATATTGCCCCATCCGAGCGGTTCAGCCGAGCACAGGGCTGCCGAGCGCGTCGCCCCCTGCTGCCGCGGAGGTCAAGTGAATGGTTGCCGCACGGGGATGTGAGTGGTATCCCGCGCCCATGACGACCGTCCCCATTTCCAACATCCGCAATTTCTCCATCGTCGCCCATATCGACCATGGCAAATCGACGCTGGCCGACCGCCTGATCCAGATGACCGGCGGCCTGTCCGACCGCGAGATGGCGGGCAAGGAGCAGGTGCTCGATTCCATGGACATCGAGCGCGAGCGCGGCATCACCATCAAGGCGCAGACGGTGCGCCTCGCCTATCGCGCCAAGGACGGCAAGGATTACATCTTCAACCTGATGGACACGCCCGGCCATGTCGACTTCGCCTACGAGGTCTCGCGGTCGCTGGCGGCCTGCGAGGGTTCCCTCTTGGTGGTCGACGCCAGCCAGGGCGTCGAAGCGCAGACGCTCGCCAACGTCTACCAGGCGCTCGACAACAATCACGAGATCGTCCCGGTCCTGAACAAGGTCGACCTGCCCGCCGCCGAGCCCGAGAAGATCAAGCAGCAGATCGAGGACGTCATCGGTATCGACGCCTCCGACGCGGTGATGATCTCGGCCAAGACCGGCTTAGGGGTGCCCGACGTGCTGGAGGCGATCGTCACCCGCTTGCCGCCACCAAAGGGCGATCGCGACGCGACATTGAAGGCGCTGCTGGTCGACAGCTGGTATGACGTCTATCTCGGCGTCGTCGTGCTGGTGCGGATCGTCGACGGCACCATGAAGAAGGGCCAGCGCGTCCGCATGATGGGCACGGGCGCGGCCTATGACGTCGAGCGCGTCGGCTTCTTCACGCCGAAGATGCAGCAGGTCGACGAGCTCGGCCCCGGCGAGATCGGCTTCATCACCGCCGCGATCAAGGAGGTCGCCGACACCCGCGTCGGCGACACCATCACCGATGACAGGAAGCCGGTCGCCGACATGCTGCCCGGCTTCAAGCCGGCGATCCCGGTGGTGTTCTGCGGCCTGTTCCCGGTCGATGCCGACGACTTCGAGACGCTGCGCGCCGCCATGGGCAAGCTGCGGCTGAACGATGCCAGCTTCTCCTTCGAGATGGAGACCTCGGCCGCACTCGGCTTCGGCTTCCGCTGCGGCTTCCTCGGCCTGTTGCACCTCGAGATCATCCAGGAGCGGCTGTCGCGCGAATTCGACCTCAACCTGATCGCGACCGCGCCGAGTGTCATCTACAAGATGAAGCTCACCGACGGCCAGGAGATCGAGATCCACAATCCCGTCGACATGCCCGACGTGGTCAAGATCGCCGAGATCGACGAGCCCTGGATCGAAGCCACGATCCTCACGCCCGACGAATATCTCGGCAGCGTCTTGAAACTGTGCCAGGACCGCCGCGGCTCGCAGAAAGAGCTCACTTATGTCGGCTCCCGCGCCATGGTGAAATACGACCTGCCGCTCAACGAGGTCGTGTTCGATTTCTACGACCGCCTGAAATCGGTCTCCAAAGGCTACGCCTCGTTCGACTATCACCTGACCGACTACAAGCCGGCCGACCTCGTCAAGATGCAGATCCTGGTCAATGCCGAGCCGGTCGATGCGCTCTCCATGCTGGTGCATCGTACCCGCGCCGAAGGGCGCGGCCGCGCCATGGTCGAGAAGATGAAGGAGCTGATCCCGCCGCACATGTTCCAGATCCCGATCCAGGCGGCGATCGGCGGCAAGGTGATCGCGCGCGAGACCGTCCGCGCGCTGCGCAAGGACGTCACCGCAAAGTGCTACGGCGGCGACATCACCCGTAAGCGCAAACTTCTGGAGAAGCAGAAGGAAGGCAAGAAGAAGATGCGGCAGTTCGGCAAGGTCGACATCCCGCAGGAAGCTTTCATTGCCGCGCTGAAGGTGGATAGCTGAGGCGGGGCGGGCCCGTTTCAAGCGTAGCGAGATTGGTCGGTCCGGGGACGTTTGGGGCCCGAAAACAAAATTATCGAAAAACAACCCCATGCACAGTAGCCGGGGTCTTGTTTGGATTGCGCTTTTTCGATTTTACGAAATTCGTTTGACCCGTCGGGCAAAACAGGGGCATGATGGCATCATCGAACCCGTGCTTGCCGTCCTGTATCTATTCCGGACCTCTTTGCGCGATCCTCGCTCCATCGGTGATCCGGTCGCTCGGGTGCAGCACGACGCGGTCCCCGGCGGTGAGACCTAATCGAATTTCGGCCATGCGGCTGTTGCGGTGGCCGATCTGGACGAGAGTCGTTTTTGCACGATCGTTCTCGTCGGCAAAAACGGCCCACTGATCGCCTTTCCGGAACAAGGCGCTCACCGGCACGGTCAAAGCATCCTGAGCACTCCAGGTGGTGACGTGGACGATGACCCGATAGTCATGTCCGAGTGAGGCCCACGCCTCAGGCGGGTCGCTGAAATCGATGGTCACGCGGACTCGCTGCTCCTCGATGCCCAGCGCCGAGACTTTCAGGAAGCCGGCTGGGTCTACCCGGACCACCTTGCCCTTAATCGGCTTCCCGCCCCAGCCGTCGATGCGGGCCGGCGCGCCGACCTTGATCTGGACCGCGTCGGTTGAGAGCAGGTCGGCCACGACTTCGAGATCGAGCGGGTTGCCGATATCGACCAGCGGCGTCCCGGGTAGGACCGTCGCCTCGCTGTCCTGGATGATCTTCAGCACCCGTCCGCTTGCCGGGGCGAGCACCCGGACGCAGCAGACCGGCTCCGCCGACGGCGTGGCATTGGCCGGGTCCATCAGCCGCGCCGCCAGGCTGGTCCGCACCGCGCGACGCATGTCGACCTGGGCCTTGGCGCTGGCCAGGGCGGCCTCATTGGTGGCGACCTCGAACTTCGCCTTGTCGAAGGCCTGGGCGGAGATGGTCTGTGTCCGCGACAGTGCCTGGGCCCGCTGGAATTCGGTCCTTGAAAAATCCAGCGCGGCTTCGATCCGGTTCACTTCTGCCTCCTGCTGCTGGATCGCCGCATCCGCGGCCAAGACTTCGGCTTGGAGCTGATCCCGCGAGCGCACGTCGATGAAACCCGGAAGCGTCGGCTGCATCAGGGCGATGACGGTCTGGTTGGCGACGACCTCGTCGCCGACGTGAAGCGAAGGTCCCTGCTCGCCGAGCGGATGCGAAATCCTCAAGACCTTTCCCGCGATGGGCGCCGAGACCGTGTAAACATGGCGGACATGGGTTTTTCCGTCGTCATCCGCCGTGACCTCGATCGGCCCTTTCGAGACGGTCGCAAGATCCACCAGAACCGGGCGGGGCCAGGCGAACCAGGCCAGGCCTCCCGCGACCGCTGCCAGGACCGCAGCACCGATGATACGTTTGGTCCACTTTGCCGGCATGGCTAGTCTCGCGTCTTGAGGACCGCGACGAGGTCCAGTTTGTCGATGCGTTCGCGGATAACGACTGCGGAGGCGACGGCCGCCAACACCACGACCGAGGTGGCGATGACGTAGGTCGAATGTTCGACGACGAGACGCACGCGCATCAGTTCGCCGGCCAGGTTCGTCTTCATGACCCATGCAAGCCCGTAGCCCATCAGCCAGCCGGGCGGCTGGGCGATCAGGGTGAGGATGGCGAGCTCCAGCAGCAGGATGCGCAGCACCTCAACGCGCGTGAAGCCGAGCACGCGCAGGCTGGCCAGCTCGCGCGCGCGTTCGGACAGCGAGATGCGGGCGTTGTTGTAGACCACGCCGAACGCGATCACGGCGGCGAGGCCGGTGTAGATGCTCGCCATCGTGGTGACGAGCAGCGCCACGGTCTTGCGGAAGTTCGCCAGCGAGACGCGCTGCAGCGCCACGCCGCCGACCGTCGGCATGGACTTCACGGCGGCGTAGAAGTCCTCCGTTCGGGTCTCGTCGAGGCTGAGATTGACGCTGGTCACGACGGGCGGCTCGCGCATCAGCTTGCGCAGTGCCGCGATCTCCATCATGCCCCTGATGCCGAAATAGTCCTCGACGGTCGCGACGACCGGCACCGTGACGGTTCGCCGGGCTCCCTCCAGCAGATCGATCTCGACGCTATCGCCGGGCCCGACGCCGAGGATGTGGGCCAGCATGCCGGAGATGGCGAGGCCCGTCTCCGGGAGCACGACCGGCCGAAGCTCGACGTCGATGATACGCCGGAGGTCGGCGTCGGCCGGCGGGCCGCTGATGACGATGCGGCGTTCGACGTTGCCGTGGCGAATCCGGACCGGCACCTCGCGGAACGGCTCGGCGGCAAGAACGCCCGGTAGCCGGTTCACCTGCTCCACGACATTCGCGATCCGCTTCTCGGCAAAGCCGATGGTTACGTCCTGCCGGTCGGCGAGGAAATAGGTCACGTCGATCAGGTGCTCCATGCTGTCCCGCGTGAACAGCGAGACCACAAGGATCGCAGTCGCCAGCGCCATGCCGAGCGCGGTGAAGAAGGCCCGCACCGGATGCCGGGCAATGTTGCGGATCATCATCAGCGTCGGCTGTGACAGGATCTGCTCGAGCTGGATGCTCGCCGGCAGCAGCCGCCGATAGACCGGCGGGGCCGGCGGTTGCATGGCGACGGCAGGAGGCAGCTTCACCACCCCGCGTAGCGCCCGGAACGCGCCGATCGCGGCGGCAGCCGCGCTGAGCGCGCCCGCGGTGACATGGAGGTCCGGCGCCTTTGCGAACACCAGGAACGGGAAGTGGAAGAAGTCGCCGAACAGCGCGGTGATGCGCAAGCCGAGCCAGGTGCCGGCAACGCCGCCCAGGAGGATTCCGATCACGACGATCAGCGCCACGAACTTGAAATAGTGCAGCACGATGCTGCTGTCGGCATAGCCGAGCGCCTTCAGCAGACCGATCTGCTCGCGCTCGAGCACGACCAGCCGGGTCAGAGTGAGATTGACCAGGAATGCGGCGACCAGCAGGAAGATCGGCGGCAGCGTGCGGCTCATGTTGTTGAGCATGTCGAGCTCATGATCGAGCCAGGCGTGCGAGGTCTGGTCCTTGCGGCCATGAGCAGCCTGCCCGCCATAGGGGTCGAGCAAGGTGTCGAGCCGCGAGATCACCTCGCGCTCCGAGGTGCCGGGCTGCAGCTTCACCGAGACCGCCGAAAAAGCGCCGTCGAGATCGTAGACGCCGGCGAGCGCCTTCTCCGACATCCAGACGATCGCGTAGCGACGGTCATCCGGCATCAGATCGCCCGGCCCGACGGTGTAGACGAACTCGGGGGACAGCGCGGTGCCGACGATGACGAGCTCGCGCTTCTTGCCGTTCAGGATGGCCGAGAACCGCGCCCCCTCGGAGAAGCCGTGAGCCCGTGCAAACGGCTCGTTCACGACGACCTCTTCGGTCCGTCCGGCCTCAGGAAGACGTCCGGAACGCATGTAGAGTCGATTGAGGTGCGGCTCGCCGTTATCGGGCAGCGAGACGAACTGGGCGCTGGCGGGCTCGGAGAAGCCGGGAATATCCAGCAGCGCCAGCTTGGCGATGCGGGTGTCGACGACGGCGACACCGGGGATCTCGCCAATCCTAGCGGCGAGCGCCTTAGGCGCGCGCTTCGCTTGCGCGAACACGTCGGCGAAGCCATAGCGCTCGTAATAGGCGATCCGGGTCTCTTCCAGGGAACGATGGGAGCCGACCGCAAGCACCAGCGTCGCAACGCCGCCTCCAACGACCAAGGCGACGGCAAGCACCTGAGCCCAGAGCCGCCTGACGTCGCGAAACAATTTGATGTCGAGCGCTGTCATGTCGTCACCAGGTGAGCTCGGCGGCTTGCCGCCGGCTCGCGTTCTTCTGGATCCGGGAGATCCGACCGTCGGCGAAGAACAGCACCCGGTCGGCGACCTCCTGGATGCTGGCATTGTGGGTGATGATGACCGTGGTGGTGCCGAGTTGCCGGTTCACCCCGAGCAGCGCTTCGATGACGCGGATGCCCGTCTTCGAGTCCAGCGCCCCGGTCGGCTCGTCGCACAGCAGGACCGCCGGTCGTTTCGCGACCGCGCGGGCAATGGCGACGCGCTGCTGCTCGCCGCCGGAGAGCTGGGCAGGGAAGTGATGCATCCGCTCCTCGAGCCCAACGAGCGCCAGCGCGTCGGCTGGCCGTATCGGGTCCTGGGCGACCTCGGTGACCAGTGCGACGTTTTCGTAAGCAGTGAGGCTCGGCACCAGATTGTAGAACTGGAAGACGAAGCCGACATGGTCGCGGCGATACTTCGTCAGCTCGCGATCCTCGAGATCCGTCAGGTCAAGGTCGCGGAAGAACAGCCTGCCGCCGGTCGGTCGGTCGAGGCCGCCCATGATGTTGAGCAAAGTCGTCTTGCCGCTTCCGGAGGGGCCGAGCAGCACGACCACCTCCTTCTCGGCGATTTCGAGATCCACGACGTTGAGGGCATGCACCACCACCTCGCCCGAGACGTAGGTCTTGGTCAGCGCTTTCGCGGTGAAGACTGGCACGCCCATCGACGTCCTTTCAAGCCAGTGCCGAAGGGCATTGCTGCCGAAGGTCAGCCGTGACGATAGCCGCCGGAAGAGCCCTGACCGGATTGCCGGTTGAGATGGGGAAAGAACGCCGGCACCTGCGCAGCGTACCGCGCATAGGTCTCGCCGAACTGGGCCCGGGCCTCGCGCTCCTCGTCTCTGGCAAGCTTCACATACATGACGGTCAGCACCGGAAACATCGCCAGCGTGAGGATAGTTGGCCACTGCAACAGGAAGCCGAACATCACCAGCACGAAGCCGACATATTGCGGGTGCCGGACGTAGTTGTAGGGGCCGGTGGTGGCTAAGCTGCGGGTCTGCTGCGCGTCGTAGAGCACTTTCCAGGCGGCGGAGATCAGGACGAACCCGGCGCCGATGAAGATGAAACTGAGAATGTGGAAGGGTCCGGCGTGCGGATTCGTCTTCCAACCGAACATCATCTCGAGCAGGTGGCCGGCATCATGCGAGAACCAATCGACATTCGGGTAGTGCGACTGCAGCCAGCCCGAAAGAAAGTAGATGGTGAGCGGGAAGCCGTACATCTCCACGAACAGCGCCACCAAAAACGCGCTGAAGGCGCCGAAGGAGCGCCAGTCGCGGGAGGTCTGCGGCTTGAAGAAGCTGTAGGCGAACAGGATGAACACCGCCGAGTTGACGATGACGAGGCTCCAGAGGCCGTAGGCGGGCGCGGCGTCGTGCATCACGCGCTCCTTGGATCGTTCGCCCGCCCGCCGCCGTGGTTGTGACCGTATCCGCCATGCATGAAGAAATGCATCAGTGGACAGGCGAGCAGTGGCAGCCAGACCAGGAGGCCGAGCACGTGGGCTCGGTGCTCGGTGAACAGCAGCGCGCCGGCGATGGCCAGGAATCCGATCAGGACCAGACCGGCCTTGGCTTTGACGGACATGCCCTCCTGCGGGGGGTCTCGATACCCGGAATGGTCCTGCACCGACATTGGCGCGCTCCTATGATTTACAGAGCATAGGAGCACCGCTGCTATCCTTGTTGACGCAGATCAACGGCTCTCAAACTGCGGCGACAGAGCTACGAAGCTCATTCCTTGACCTTGCTCAAAGCCGATGTGCCGCGGAGGCCTACCATGAAAGCTCCCGCAATCCGGAGAACCGAACATGATCACCAAGAAACTCCTCGCCGCCATTGGCGTCGTGTCCCTGCTGGCCGTTCCTGCGGTGGCTCAAACCACGGACAAAGAGAAGAATGGCCATCACTACAGCGGCGGGCCGAAGACCGAAGTCCCGCATCACATGGGCAGCAAGAAGGAGACCACCGGCGCCTCGACGAAGTCCTCTTCGGGCGGTCATCATTACACCGGCGGACCCAGCACCTCGACGCCTCACCACATGGGCGACAAGAAGTAAGACCATCGTTTCGGGGGGCGTGAGCCCGAATCCACTTCTCCACCTTGCTTGCCGCACGACGGATTCCGGGCTCGCGCTTCGCGCGCCCCGGAATGACGGCGAGCGCTGCCAAAAGACGATCAACAGCGGCAATATCTGAAGCAACGTCTTTTAACGGGGATCGTGGTGCTTCCAATAGTAGCATTCCTCGTCCACGCACTGTTCGAACAGCTGGCCGGATAGGACGGGATGAGCTCTTGCCAAACCCATCGCTCAATTTGGCGGACGCAGAATCGAGATGAGCTCGATCCGATTTGTGAGGATGAAGCTTGATGGGTTTCGCTTCGCTCTACCCATCCTACGAGCTGGCTGTCACAAAGCTTGTCTCCAACGGCCTTGGCAATAAGCACCGCGACGAATAATCTAGCCGCGCTTATACTGAAACAGGCGTTTATCTTTTTATTATTCTGGGGGAGATCTCAATGAAGCTCGCTCACATTTTGGCGTCGATTGCGCTGGTCACAATCGTCGTGGTGAATCCTGTCGCTCTCGCACAAGAGCCTCCAAAGCTGAAAGTGACTCCATTGCAGAAGGAGCCGCTGACGGGGCAATCGGACAAGGAAGTTATCTCCCTGATCGTCGAGTGGCCGCCTGGCTCTGGCACCGGCCTCCATACCCATCCCGGCGACGATACACGACCGTGCTCGAAGGCGAGGTCATCGGTCGAAAAGAGGGCAGTGAGGCCAAGACCTATACGGCGGGACAATCCTATCACAATGAACCCGGCGTCGTTCACGAAGCAAACAACAAGGGAAGCGTTCCTGCAAAAACATTCAACGTCTTCGTGGTTGAGAAGGGAAAACCAGTAACTGAACCAGTGAAGCGGTAGAGATTCTCGAATCTGCGATTTCCGTTCTTGGACCTCTATCGTTGCCACCTCTGCCTTCAGTTGGTCCAAGGCGCTTTCCGAGGTCGCACGCATGAAACGGCGCGAATTCATAACGGCCTTTGGCGCTGCGGCAATGACTTTGCCATTGCCCGCTCAGGCGCAGAAATTGGCAATGCCGGTGATCGGCTCTCTCAATCGCCCGAGCCCCGGGTCTGAGACGTTCGGAGAGGCGTTTCGCCGCGGCCTCAAGCAAATGGGATTTGTTGAAGGCCAGAACGTTTCCATCGCGGGACGTTGGCCCAACGCCAATGAAGAACTGCGAGACGCCGCAGCCGACTTGGTTCGTAAGCGCGTCGCTCTGATCTTTACCGCCGACAATGGCGGGGCATTGGCCGCCAAAGCGACGACCTCGGAAATCCCTATCGTGTTCGTGGTGGGCCTCGATCCAGTCGCTATGGGCCTGGCTGCCTCCATCAATCGCCCGGCCGGTAATGCCACTGGGGTTGCGTTCCAGGTGAGCGCGCTGGAGCCGAAGCGGTTCGAATTGCTGCATGCTCTACTACCCCACGCGTCTTTGGTGGGGGTGCTGGTCAATCCGGACAATCCAAATGCGGATGTAACAGGCCTGCGATCAGCCGCATCTTCCTCGGGACTGCAACTGCTTGTTCTGGAGGCGCGAAACCTCGCCGAGCTCGAACAGGTGTTTGCGACATCGGTCAAACGTCGAGCAAACGCGCTGCTTGTAACCTCCGACCGCCTCTTCAATCTTGAACGTCGTCGTGTCGTTGATCTAGCGGCGCTTAGCGCCATACCCACAATGTACCCGTGGCGCGATTTTGCTGACGCCGGCGGCTTGATGAGCTACGGCAACAGTCTGACCGACGCCTTTCGGCAAGGCGGGATCTATGTCGGCCGCATTCTGAAGGGGGACAAGCCGGCCGACCTGCCGATTTGGCAGCCCACCAGATTTGAGTTCGTGATCAACCTCAAGGTCGCAAAGACGCTGAACCTCGAAATCCCGCCCGGTCTGCTGGCGTTTGCGGACGAGGTGATCGAATAAGACTAACGTCCGCTTGGGCCATACCGGACAATGCAATGGGCTAGTCGATGACCGGTGGGCTCGACCCAAATCTCGTAGGATGGATTGAGCCCTTGCGAAACCCATCACCCCAATGGGCGAACGCAGCATCTAGATGAAGCTTGATGGGTTTTCGCTTCGGTCTACCCATCCTACCGGGCTCAAGCGTCTTGGCGTTTTCGCGCAGCCAAGACCCATAGCGGTCACGCGAAGTCGGAGATAAAACAGCGTTCGGGAAACTGGACATAAAACCAATGGCTTTTTGGACAGCGGGCGCGGTTGGGTTGGTGATCGCCTATCTCCTCGGGTCAGTCCCCACGGGCTATCTGGTGGGGAAACTGCTCAGGGGCATCGATATTCGAGATCATGGCTCCAAGTCCACCGGGGCAACGAATGTCTTGCGGACCCTCGGTAAATGGCCTGCCTTGTTCGTGCTCGTGGGCGATGTGCTGAAGGGCGTGAGTGCCATCATCGCCGCGCGTTGGTTCTGTCCTTGGCTTTATGCAGAACTATCCCCGCCGCCGACAGCGTCTGATCTGCAAATCTGGGTGCCATGGGCTGTTTGTCTGGCTGGAATTGCCGTGCTGTTGGGACATAGCCGATCGATCTGGCTGAACTTCACCGGCGGCAAGTCTGCTGCGACCGGGCTCGGTGTGTTGCTGGCGATGTCGTGGCCCGTGGGATTGGGGGCTGCAGCCGTCTTTGGCGGTGTGCTGGCTATGACCCGGATCGTTTCCTTGAGCTCGATGCTCGCGGCGTTGACGGCAATCGTTCTCGTCTGCGCGGTCGAGCACCCATTGCCGTATCGGTTGCTGGTTATCGGAGGCGGCTTTTACGTGATCATCCGCCATCGCGCCAACGTTCAAAGGCTTTTGGCGGGAACGGAGCCGCGTCTGGGTCGAAATGGCCGGGATGCGAAAGCGGAAGCGCAGGTTTAGCAAAGGACTTATTTGGGGCCGCTCGTGGCCCGAGGGCGAAGATCGCGATGGCGCCGGGCACGTCAGCAGCCGCCAAATCGACGCGAATGACCCCAAACGGACCTCAACTATCATCCACCAAGCTCCCGTTTAGGTATCCAGAGCGCACGAACGATTGCCGGGACCCCTGCACGGCAACGTAAGAATCGTGAGGAACGGATCGACCTCATCCGACTTTGTCGTCACGTACCCCTTCCGTGGTAACGCCCTCGGAGCGTTGATTTACCCCCTGCGGACCGGCCCGACCGATGGGGCGATAGGTGCGCAAGTGGATGATCCTCTTCGCAACAAGCTCTTGGCCCTTCTTCCGCTACGGGACCTCGAGTCTGTAAGGGAGAGGTCGTCGATCGTCGGGTATGCCCAAGGCGATGTTGTTCAAAAGGAGGGCCAGGAAATCACGGCCGTTCACTTCCCGCTATCGGGCATGTTCTCGCTTTTGGTCGTGCTGAAAGATGGTCGGACGGCCGAAACGTCCGTCGTCGGGCGGGAAGGCATGATCGGAGCCCGTGCGGGCCTTGGGCCGCCGCGCAGGTCCCTCGTTCGCGTCGTCGCCCAGCTACCGGTTCAAGCCTTGAAAATTTCAGTGAAGGAGTTTCGGAACTTGGTGACGCACAGCGCGCCTATGGCGGAGCTGTGTGTCAGGAGTGCTGACGTGTTGCTCGACCAAACCAGGATGACAGCTGCCTGTAATGCGCTGCATGGCGTCGAGCAGCGCTTCTGTCGGTGGTTGCTACACACGGCGGACCGCGCGGAAAGCGATCACTTCGTACTGAAACAGGAGCTACTGTCCGAGATGCTGGGCGTGCACCGCACATACATCACGGATGTCGCAAACAGGCTGCAAAAACGAGGAGCCATTGCCTATTCGCGGGGAAAACTTCAGATCCTGGATCGCAGCCTCGTGCGAGATTTATCGTGCGAGTGCTATGGCCTTCTCAAGCGAAATAGTTCCTAGCATTTCTTTCGAGCTCGCGAATATTTACGTCGACAACCAGACATAACGGGTATCTACTTCTTCGATCACCGCACCGTCCTTAAGGGCAGTTATCGGTGAAGAGAACGCCGGTTGCGCTCCCGCCCCAACTTAAATGGAGCAGCGCCGATGCGACGCCGTTTCAAACAAACCAGCACCCTCGAACAGCGGCTGCTCGAACAGGCAGAACGTCTGCGCCAGCGGGCCCAAGCCACTCCGCCCGGCGTCGAACGCGAAGGACTTTTGCGTCGTGCGCGCCAAGCCGAGACCGCTTCCCGCGTCAACGACTGGCTTCGTCCAAGGAATTGCGGCCGCCAACCAAGCGCGGAGCAGCAATTCAATATGGTCGGATACCGAGCATTTATTATCGGCGAGGATGGTCACATCTGCGATGCGCGGGTGATTGAGGCGGCCAGTGATGAAGCCGCTGTCAAGGCCGCACGGCGCTTCATCAACCGCCACGGCATCGAGATATGGCAACTCGGTCGCAAGGTCGCGATCCTTGACGCCGATGATGCAGCGCCGAGTGCTGCCGCAACGCTCCCGCCTGCTAAATAGCGAAGCAACGCGATGCTCATTCTAATCGACAATCCGGAGCGCCGCGCCGAGCTGATCTCGCGAGTTCGGGCCCGTATCGATTGCGAAATTGAAGAGGTGAGCGAAGCGCTGTGCGAAGGTCGCCCAGCGACCCGCGCCTTACGCTTGCTTGAGACGCTCACGAAAATCCTGGCAGAGCTGGAGGTGCAAAAGTAAGCCGCCTCGGTTGGCGGCCTTTTTCATTTCGAACGTCACCTGTTGGCCCTTCGCGACATTGCACTGCCGCGCGATCCCGGTCGCTAACAGGGCATAGGATGTGCAGGGGACTCAGTCGTTCAGAGATGAGCACGCGGCAATAGCCATCCCATGATCTTCTGATACGGATCGCGACGACTGCGGACGAATGCGTTCTCGTTCTGCTGAGCGGCTGTTCTGGCGAATTCAGAAATCCCCTCCATAGACTGCCGTTTATCCTTCGGAAGCTTCGCCCATTGGCGAATGATCTTCCGGCGGGCTTCGCGTTGCTTTTCCCTTACGTCAGGCATCGGGACGCTCCTTGAAGAGGATTTATTCCGGTCGACCTAGTATTGTTTGGGCTCACTAGAACTTCAACGTCCAATCAGGAACTCTTAGCCCCTCTGATCGTGCGGCGCTATACACGGGAGCGAGTCTCATATTGGCTTTGCAGGCCCGCCGTCCTAGAATTGCGGCGATCGCAGGACGGGCGAAATGCAGTATGTTTGCGACGCGCCGAAGGGCAAGACCTGGTTCCGTATCGAGACGGAAGGTGAAGCGATGCATGAGTCGCGCCTGATGGGTCACACAGTTGAGAAATATTTCCGCCGCGAGCGGGAGAAGGCAGTCCAGTCCTGGCGTCCCGAGCGGCCCAACGCGATCGAGCGCGACATCGGCCTCGAGGCCCATATACAGCGAGAGATGCCGCTTTTCCTCACGCTGCGCGACAGGGAGGGCAATGCACTGACGACAGCGATGCTGCCACCCGGTGGCAAGGATCGCGGCGGGTTCCGGATCATCATCGTTGCCGCATCCAATGCCGATCCTTATCCTCAGCAGGACGCGGCCATCGCTGCATTGGGAGCGCATTTCGGTCTCACACTCGATCGCAACCGCTGCTTCCCCTACGGCCGCCAAGGAGCCTGACAAGTATCGCCGCTTGATTGGAGCGATGTCGGCTCATGGCCCTTCGCGTCATTTGCTGCGGTTGCACACCAGGTTGGACTTGGCATTTCACCCGCACTGTTTCTAACCTACAGCGTAACACTGGGCATGGTTTACGGCTCACTCAATTCCTGACTTGTTTGAACCGCAAACTGAAAGAGGCCGCCAACTGAAGCGGCCTTAGTATCGCTCTTAGTATCGCTCCCAATTCCTTCGGCTCGGGCGCTCTTTTGTGAGCGCCGGGGGTCACTCTTCTAGTCCGGTACTGCTAATCGCAACGGCGGACCCTGCGGACCGAGCCGTCGTCGCGCTCGATCGTGACGGTGCGGCATCCACCGCGATATCCGCGATCATATCCGTAAGCGCGATAAGCGGGTCGATCGTACTCGCGGTAGTAACGCCGCTCCGGGCCAACTCTCACGCCGCCGAGCGGAGTTTCAACGGCAACTTGAGCTGACGCGGGCGCGATGGAGATCGGCGTGGCGATAGCGAAACCAGCAACCGCCATTACACCGGCCAATAATAGAGTTCTCATACGAGTTCCTCCTAAGTTCTCGCAATTGCCTTCCAACATCCCAGATAGGGCAAGGTTCCTGCACGAAATTCATCCAAACGGCGGGCGGCTCAGACTTAGGTCGCCCGCCTCGGAACACGAACGGTGCTGGCCCGCCGCGCATTTTCCTGAACCAAACAAATACCGACCGGAAATGTCTGTTGAGGGTCAGCCTCCGAAGAACTCGCTTTCAGCACAACGAGTCAGCCTTACTTCAATCAGCCGACATCAAGGCGGAGTTTGCAGAGGTCTGCGTCGAGCCAAAGCGGCGGCGCATTTCTGCAGCTACACAAGAGGACGAAAGGTCCGAGCCCCTGGCGGGAAATGGCGGCTAAACATTCGCCGCAACCCGCAAACTGCATTGGCAAAAATCGCGCACATCCTCGGATTTTCGAAAGGCATGGCGCAAGTTGACGATTCGACCAATCAATTTGATCCCGTGTCTAAAGTTGTCCTCGGGATGCCGACTGAGGTGCTTCAGCGGCCGGTGCACACTGGCTCCTAGACGATCTGAAGCAAGTCAGGTCGAATAGGAACAATTGGTGAACTCCGCCGTTCGTAGCGCACCGGCCGATGAACGTTCCAGGTCAGCCAAGAAGGCAGCTCAAACTCGCAAACGCCGCGTGGCGTGAAGGAGGCACAATGTCGACATGCGAAACCTGCGGCAATGACTATGACAAGAGTTTTCAGGTGGTGATGAACGGCCAGGCGCACACGTTCGACAGCTTTGAGTGCGCAATTCATGCCTTGGCGCCAACGTGCAAGCATTGCGGAACGCGCATCGTGGGACACGGCCTGGAAAAGAGCGGCACCTACTATTGCTGCGACCACTGCGCCCAGAAGGAAGGCGTGACCGACCTCCGCGATCGTGTGTAAAGCCAGGAATAGGCTCGGCGGCGTTGCACGCAGCTTCCTCGGGAATTTTGGCGCTCACGCGGGGGACGGTGAGATGAAACGGACTGCCGTTGCCAGGCGCCGCTTTCGCGAGAATAGACGACCGACGAGCCTGCGGTCTCCGCTGGCTTGAGACGATCTCAGTACGAGTTGCGCTATGGCGCCCGCAAATAATCGCCTTGTTACGGTGTTCGGTGGAACGGGGTTTCTCGGCCGCCGCGTTGTTCAACATTTGCTCCGGTCGCCCGAGTTTTTCGTTCGGATTGCATCAAGACATCCCGAACGAGGCAGACAGCTTTTTGGTCACGACGAGCCACGCCTCCAATCCGTGAACGTCGATCTACGCGACGAAGGTTCGATAGCCGCTGCTGTTGACGGCGCATACGGCGCCGTCAACGCGGTCAGCCTCTATGTTGAACACGGACAGGAGACTTTTCATTCCGTGCATGTGGAATCAGCCCGGCGATTGGCTGCCCGGGCATATCGAGCTGGCGTCAAGCGGCTCATCCACGTTTCCGGTATCGGCTCTGATGCCACGTCGCCGTCCCTCTATATTCGCAAGCGTGGCGAAGGCGAACTCGCGGTCCGCGCAGCATTTCCTGAGGCTACGCTGGTTCGCCCGGCGGTCATGTTCGGCCCGGATGACGCGTTTCTCACCATCATCCTCAAGCTGCTCCGCCGATATCCGATCTATCCGATGTTTGGCCGCGGATCGACGCGATTGCAGCCGGCCTATGTTGACGATGTGGCCGACGCGATCACAAGAGCGCTTCTGAGCACCGAATCGAACGCAATCACGTATGAATGCGCGGGTCCTCGCATCTACACCTACGAAGAGCTTCTCAGAACCGTCGCGCACGCAGCCGGCCGCAGCCCTATGCTCATTCCAGTACCGTTTACTGCTTGGCATGTGGCGGGATGGATTTCGGAGCTGCTTCCAAGGCCGCCCATCACGCGGAATCAGGTGGAGTTGATGCAGATCGACAACATCGCGTCGGTGGGAATGCCAGGATTTTCCGAGCTTGGAATCCCGCCGCAATCAGTCGAACAAATTGTACCGGCAATGCTACGGGAAAGCTCGTAGGATGGGTTGAGTTCTTGCGAAACCCATCGCCCAGATGGGCGGACGCAGAATCTGGTAATGCTTTGCTAGCTCGATCCGATTTGTGAGGAAGAGGTTTGATGGGTTTCGCTTTGCTCTACCCATCCTACGAGCTACTGCTGAGCGAGTGGAGCGATCATGGAATGCACGATCCGACTGGCACGTGAGGACGACGCTGCTGACATCAGCGCGGTCATCCTGCGCGCGCTGCGCGAAACCAACGCGAAGGACTATACGGGCGAGATCATCAAAAGGGTCGAGCGCAGCTTCAGCCCAGACGCAGTGCACCAGCTGATCGGGAAACGCACCGTTTTCGTCGCCTCGATGGGCAGCCGCGTGGTTGGAACGGCAAGCCTCGACGGAAGCGTGGTCCGTACGGTCTTCGTGGCTCCCGATATTCAGGCCCGAGGTATCGGCAAGCGGCTGATGGCAGAGATCGAGCGCACAGCGCGCGAGCGAAGCATTCCCTCGCTGACCGTTTCGTCTTCGATCACCGCTGAAGCATTCTACGCACGGCTCGGGTTCAAGGCCCTGCGCGACAGCTATCACGATGACGAACGCACGATCATTATGGAGCGATCCCTCGATGTTCCGAGCCGGTCCGCGCCATAGTACGTAGCCCGGATGGAGCGAAGTGATCTTGATCCTCGCTGCCAAATAGAGGACCATCGCGTTCCTGACCGCTCACGGCAGAATGGGCGAGGAAACGCAGCAATGAACGCAACTCCCGGAGTTGGCCTGGTCGAACGTGCCCGCGCCATCGCGCCGCTGATTGCGCGCGAAGCCGATGAGATCGAGCTCACGCGGCGGCTGACGCCGGTCGTCGTCAATGCGCTGATCGAGAACGGGCTCTATCGCGCCCTCCTCCCGCAAAGCCTCGGCGGCGCTGAAGCCCCGATCGAGATCTTTATGCAGATGCTAGAGGAGATCGCGAAGGCGGATGCCTCGACCGCCTGGTGTCTCGGCCAGTGCAGCGTCTGCGCGATGATCGCGGCCTCGCTCGACCATGACACCGCGCAAGAGATCTTCAACACGCCGCCCGGCATCCTCGCCTGGGGTGCGATCGCGCATGAGGCGCGCGCGGTCGAGGGCGGCTATCGCGTCACGGCGCGGTGGGATTTTGCCTCGGGCTCGCGGCAGGCGAGCTGGCTGGGGGCGCATGTGCGTATCGTCAATGCCGACGGCACGCCACGGAGGAATGCCGACGGGTCGCCGGAGGTGCGCACCATTCTGTTTCCGGTCGCGAGCGCCGTGCTGCACGATGTGTGGCAGGCGATCGGGCTCGCGGGCACCGGCACCGATTCCTACGAGGTCAACGACCTCTTCATTCCCGAGCGCTTTACAGCGTTTCGCGACGTGCCGTCGGCGCTGCGCGAGAAGGGTCCGCTCTACAAGATCGGTACCGGCTCGACCTTCAGCCTTGGCTTCGCCGCGGTCTCGCTCGGCGTGGCGCGGGCGACACTGGATGCGGCCATCGCGCTGGCGCGTGGAAAACATCAGTCACTCGCGGCCAGCGCCATGCGCGACAACGGCGCGGTCCAGGGACTGATCGGCCGCACCGAGGGCGATTTGCGCGCCGCGCGCGCTTATCTCTATGCGACCGCGCATGCGATGTGGCGCGATCTGTCCGCGACCGGCGAGTTCAGCGCCGCGCATCGCAGTGCGGTGCGGCTGGCGGCGACCTGGACCATCCATCAATCGGCAAAGGTGGTCGACGCCGCCTATCACATGGCCGGCGCGACCGCGGTGTTCCGCAGCAATCCGTTCGAGCGGCGGTTTCGCGACATGCACGCCATCGCGCAGCAGATCCAGGCGCGCGACACGCATTATGAGGATGTGGGGAAGGGGATTTTGGCGGGAGGACGCTGAACGGCAGCCGCGATGACGTTGCACTCCCTCGCCCCGTTCTTACGGGGAGAGGGTTGGGGTGAGGGGCCTCTCTCCGCGGATGCGATCGGCGTGAGACCGGTACCCCCTCACCCGGATTGCTGCGCAATCCGACCTCTCCCCGCAAGCAGGGAGAGGTGAGGCAGCATCACGCTCTTGCGCCGCACTCACGCCACCAGCGCGGCGTCCTCGTCCGTGGCGTCGATGCCGCGCTGCGCCGCCAAGAGGCTGATGATCTCCGCATTCGGCCTTGCCTTGCTGAACAGAAAGCCCTGACCCTCGTCGCAGCCCTCGGTGCGCAAGCAGCTGAGCTCGGCTTCAGTCTCGACGCCCTCGGCGGTGATGGTGACCCCCAAGCCCTTGCCGAGGCTGACGATGGAGCGGATGATCGCCTGGGCTTCGCGGTTGGCGCCTAAATCGCGCACGAAGGACTGATCGATCTTGATCTTGTCGAAGGGGAAGCTGCGCAAATAGCTGAGGCTGGAATAGCCGGTGCCGAAATCGTCCATCGAGATGCGCACGTCGAGCGCGCGCAGCGCATGCAAGGTCGCCAGCACCTGCGCGCTCTTCTCCAAAAGCAGCGTCTCGGTGATCTCGAGTTCGAGCCGCCGCGGCGGCAGGCCGGAATGTTTCAGCGCGTCCGTCACCATCGACAGCAGATTGCCGCTGCGGAATTGCAGCGGGGACAGGTTGACGGCGACACGGACGTCGTCCGGCCAGGCCGCGGCATCCAGGCACGCGCGGCGCAGCATCAGGCCGCCGAGCGGGTTGATGAGGCCGGTGTCTTCGGCGACCGGAATGAACTCGGCCGGCGAGACCATGCCGCGCTCGGCATGCGGCCAGCGCACCAGCGCCTCGAACCCGGTGATGCGGCCGCTCTGGAGGTCGATCAGCGGCTGGTAATAGGGGCGCAACACGTCGTTCTGGATCGCGTCGCGCAGCTCGACCTCGATCTTGCGCCGGCTCTGCGCTTTTGCATCCAGCGCCGCCTCGAAGAAGGCGAAGGTGCCGCGCGAATCGGCCTTGGCACGCGACAGCGCCATGTCGGCGCTCTTGAGCAGCTTTTCGGACTCATCGCCGTCGCCGGGCGCCATCGCGATGCCGATCGAGGCGCCGATCACCACGGAATGGCCGTCGAGCAGATAGGGATCGGCGATGGCTTCGAGCAAGCGCTTTGCCAGGATCACCGCGTCCTCGGGACGTGCCAGGCCGCTTTGGACGATGGCGAACTCGTCCGAGTTCAACCGCGCCAGCGCGTCTTCCTCGCGCAAGGTCGAGCGCAGCCGCTTGGCGACGCCGCGGAGCAGCTTGTCGCCGACCGCGTGTCCCAGCGTGTCGTTGACCGCCTTGAAATTGTCGAGCCCCAGCATCAGCAGCGCGACCTTGTCGGTGCTGCGCCGCGTATGCAGCAGCATCTCGTCGACCTGTTGGCGCAGCAAATTGCGGTTCGGCAGCCCGGTCAGCCCGTCATGCTGGGCCATGAAGGCGAGCCGCGCCTCGGCGCGCTTGCGCTCGGTGATGTCCATCAGCGCGAGCAGGACTGCGGGCCGCTCGGCATAGGTCAGTTCGCGCGAGTAGATCGCAAGGTCGATCAGCGCACCGTCGGCCTTGACGTGCTTCCAGGTGCGCCCGGCCTGCTCCGCGCCGGTTGGATCGGGGGTCCAGGGCGGCTCGCTGTCGAAGGCCTGCAAGGAGCGAATCTTGAGCCGCTCGAACTCGGCGCGGCTATAGCCATAATGCGCGATCGCGGCATCGTTGACGCCGAGGATGCGTTCGTCGTCCAGCGCGCAGACGATCATGGGCACGGGATTGCCGTCGAACAGCAGCCGGAACGAGGCCTCGCGCTGCTTCAATTCGGTGATGTCGACGCGCAGGCCGACGACGCCGCCGTCATCGGTCAATCGCTCGTCGATCAGGATGACGCGGCCGTCAGCGAGCTTCTGCTCGTGACGCGCGCCGGGCTGATAGAGCTTTTGCAGCCGCTGCGCGATCCACTCGTCTTCGTGGCCGACGGCCTCGGGATAGTCGCCGCGGGCGACGCCGATGCGCAGCGTGTCCTCCAGGCGCGCGCCTTCGACGAACAGATCGGCGGTCTTGCTGTAGATCTCGGCGTATTTCTTGTTCCAGAGCACGTAGCGGCCGTCGGCATCGAGAAACACGATGCCCTGCGGCAGGATGTCGATGGCCTGGCGCAGGCGCTCATGCGACTTGCGCGCTTCCGCGATGGCGGCTTCCGCCTCGGCGCGGCTGCGCAAGAGTTCATCGCGGTCGGCTGGCGGATGAGGCGTGCGCGCGAAGCGCGGCTTGCGCGGCTGTCGGCCGGCTTGGGCAAGCACGTTGCGCTTTCGCTTTGCTGTCTTTCGAGACCCCAAACTCAACTTCACTCGTCCCAGTCACGCCCAGTGACCGCAAGCTTTGGGGCAAGTGTCTGAAAAAAAAGTAATCTTGCCCAGCCGCGGCCCGCGCGAGTGGCCGCTTGCTGCCTGTTTGCGAGGCGTGGCTGCGTCGACGGGCGTCGCCAACCTCATCCCGGCGCCGCGGTGAAGGACCGATCTGGCGCAAAATTGCGCGCGCGCTTGAATCATTTCCGAAATCGCGCGCGATTGCATGCGAACCGCGGTTATTCCTCACGTCGCGCACGAATTTTGGTCAATGCAGAACAGGGTTATCGCGCGATTAAGGATCGACCATCGCGCGTGCGACTTTGGGATGACGCGACGGATGTTGGCTGCCCGTGTGATCGCTGCATTGCCCTCTCCTTAACCCTGACGCGGCGTTGGGTTATAAGGATTCGGCATGAGTCCCCGCCGCCTCGCTCCTCTCCTGCTTTTTGTGACACTCCTGGCCGCCGGCACCGCGCTGGCCCAGGACAAGGGCAGTGTCACCCCAAAACCGCTGCCGCCGCTCGCCAATCCGAACGACCCCTCCCTCGCCGCCAAGGAGCTGTTCGCGCGCAAGCTGCTGCCGTCGAAGGGATCGGCCCATGTCATCGGCTCCTATACCAAGGGCTGCATCGGCGGTGCCATGCAGATGCCGCTCAACGGCGACAATTGGCAGGTGATGCGGCTGTCGCGCAACCGCAACTACGGCCACCCCGAGATGATCGCCCTGATCAAGCGGCTCGCGGCCAAAGCGCACAAGGACGCCGGCTGGCCGGGCATCCTGGTCGGCGACATCGCGCAACCCCGCGGCGGGCCGGCGCTGTCAGGCCATGCCAGCCACCAGATCGGTCTCGATGCCGACATCTGGCTGACGCCGATGCCGGACCGCCGGCTCTCGCGCGAGGAGCGCGAGGAGATGTCGGCGGTGATGATGGTTCGCCCCGACCGGCTCGACGTCGATCCGAAGGTGTTCACGCCAAGCCATGTGCTGGTGCTGCGCGATGCGGCGCGGGAGCCGGCGGTGCAGCGCATCTTCGTCAATGCCGCGATCAAGAAGGCGCTGTGCCGCGAGGCCAAGGGCGACCGCGCCTGGCTGTCGAAGATCCGCCCCTGGTGGGGCCACGACTATCACTTCCACATCCGCATGCATTGCCCGGCGGGCGCCGGAGAATGCGAGGGCCAGCCGTCGCAATCCGAGGACGAAGGCTGCAAGGCCTCCGATCTCGCCTATTGGTTCTCGGATGCAGTGCTGCACCCAAAGCCGCCGCCGGAGCCGCCGAAACCGAAGCCGCCGATGACGCTGGCCGACATGCCGGCGGCATGCAAAGCCGTGCTGCATGCAGCGGATGCGAAGCCGTAGCCTCTCAGCCGCCGTCCTGGCGAAAGCCAGGACCCATTACCCCAGGGAGGAGACCTGACACGAGCTGATAACTCCAGTCTTCGCAAAACTGCTCCTGGGGTAATGGATCCTGGATCGGCGCTCCGCTGGTCCGGGACGACGAACGAGGTTTGACCTGAGGCCGAGGGCTGCTATCTTCGCGAGCAGCGATATCCCTGCCGGCCGTAAGCCGTCGCAAGGCCCGTGGAACAGCGCGTCCGCCCGTCGCATCAGACCCACCCAACGCCAGATTTGCGCGCGTCACCGCGCGCGAGCTTGCACGGAGCGCTATCCATGTTTCGTATTGCCGCACTTGTCACCGCCGTCGTCATCCTCGCGGGCGCAAGCCCGTCGCCCGCCGCCGCCGAGGACAAGACCATCACCGTGTTCGCGGCCGCTTCGATGAAGAACGCGCTCGACGAGATCGACGCGGCCTACACCGCCAAGACCGGCGTCAAGTTCTCCGTCAGCTATGCCGCAAGCTCGGTGCTGGCCAGGCAGATCGAGCAGGGCGCGCCGGCCGACATATTCGTCTCGGCCGATACCGACTGGATGGACTACGCGATCGCCAGGAAGACCATCAACGAATCCACCCGCGTCAACCTGCTCGGCAACAGCATCGTGCTGATCGCGCCGAAGGACTCCAAGGTCGACAACGTCACGATCGCGCAAGGCTTCGATCTCGCCAAGCTCGCCGGCGACGGCAGGATCGCGACCGGCGACGTGAAATCCGTGCCGGTCGGCAAATACGCCAAGGCTGCGCTCGAGAAGCTGGGCGCCTGGCAGGCCGCCGAGCCGAAATTCGCCATGGCCGAGAGCGTGCGCGGCGCGCTGACGCTGGTGGCGCGCGGCGAGGCCGTGCTCGGCATCGTCTATGCGACCGACGCCAAGGTCGAGCCGGGCGTGAAGATCGTCGGCACCTTCCCGGCGGATTCGCACCCCCCCATCGTCTATCCCGTCGCCGCCACCACGACCGCGAAGGGCGAGAGCAGCGACTATCTCGCCTTCCTGCGCTCCGCGGCCGCCAAGACCATTCTGGAAAAATACGGTTTCAAATTCCTGATCAGCTCCACCACGTGATATCTCCGGCTTGATGTCCGAGATTTCACCCGCCGAATGGACGGCGATCCTGCTTTCGCTCAGGGTCGCCATCATCGCAACGCTGGTGGCGACGCCGTTCGGCATCGCCCTGGCATGGCTGCTCGCGCGGCGCGATTTCTGGGGCAAGTCGCTGCTCGACGCGACCGTGCATCTGCCGCTGGTGCTGCCGCCTGTGGTCACCGGCTATCTGCTGCTGCTCAGCTTCGGCCGCCGCGGCCCCGTCGGCAGTTTCCTCGCCGACCATTTCGGCATCGTCTTCTCTTTCCGCTGGACCGGCGCTGCGCTCGCCTGCGGCGTGATGGCGTTTCCGCTGCTGGTGCGGCCGATGCGGCTGTCGATCGAGGCGATCGACCGCCGGCTCGAGCAGGCCGCCGAGACGCTTGGCGCGGCACCCTGGAAGGTGTTCTTCACGGTGACGCTGCCGCTGGCGCTGCCCGGCGTGCTCGCCGGCATGGTGCTGGGCTTCGCCAAGGCGATCGGCGAGTTCGGCGCCACCATCACCTTCGTCTCCAATATTCCCGGCGAGACCCAGACGATCTCGTCCGCGATCTATTCGCTGATCCAGACGCCCGACGGCGACGCCGCGGCGGGACGGCTCGTCATCGTCTCGATCGTGCTCGCGCTCGGCGCGCTGATTGCGGCAGAATGGTTCGCCCGCCGCGCCACGGCGCGGCTGCACGGGAATTGACCATGCTGCGCGTCGATGTCGAGAAACAGCTGGGTGAGTTTTCGCTGCACGCGTCCTTCACCAGCGAGGGCCGCGTCATCGGCCTGTTCGGCGCCTCGGGCGCCGGCAAGACCTCACTGGTCAACATGATCGCGGGCCTGTTGCGGCCCGACCGCGGCAGCATCGTGATCGACGGCGAGACCGTCGACGACACCGCGGCCGGCGTTCATGTGCCGGCCTGGCGCCGCCGCATCGGCTATGTGTTCCAGGACGCGCGGCTGTTTCCGCATCTCAACGTGGCGCAGAATCTCGACTATGGACGGCGGATGAACGGCCTCGCCGCCGATCCGGCCCAGCACAAGCGCATCATTGATCTCCTCGACATCGGCGCCCTGCTCGGCCGCCGGCCCGGAAAGCTCTCCGGCGGCGAGCGCCAGCGCGTCGCGCTCGGCCGCGCGCTGCTGTCGAAGCCGCGCCTCCTGCTGCTCGACGAGCCGCTCGGGGCGCTCGACGAGAGCCGCAAGCTCGAGATCCTGCCCTATCTGGTGCGGCTGCGGGACGAGGCCAACGTGCCGATGGTCTATGTCAGCCACGACGCCGCCGAGCTGCGCCAGCTCGCCACGCAGATCGTGATGCTGAAGCAGGGCCGCGTGACGAGTTTTGGCGGGGTGAAGGTGTTGACATCGTAGCCCGGATGGAGCGCAAGCGTAATCCGGGGCGGTGCCGCGGGTGAGAGCGCACCCGGATTTCGCTTTCGCTCCATCCGGGCTACGCGGCAGCATCATTCAGAGCTACCAGCCGCGCTCGACGTTGCGCACCTCGCCCGTCCTCGCATCGACATAGACTTCCATCCAGCGGCCGACACGATCCCGTCCGTCAACCTCCCATTCGTCGCCGAGGAAGTTGGTGTGCGAGACCGTCACGACGCCGAGATCTGTCGCGACATCGAGGGCGGCCTGCATCGAGATCTGATCGCCGGTGTCATAGGCCATCGCCGGTGCGGCAGCGCCGAGCGCAAGGGCTGTGAGAATCGGAAGGATGAACTTTCGCATTGCATACTCCTGTTAGTCCAAGCGGTTACGCGCCTTAGAACGAGCGGCATGGCGGAGTGTTCCGGGTTTCAAGGTCACGAAACCGCGCAAATCTTCGGCGGTTGCGGCGATTTGGTGGCGGTTCCTCTTCGTGGTCGTCCTGGCGAAAGCCAGGACCCATAACCACCGACTGCGGTTTGGCGAGGACTCGTGGTTGCCACTCTCGGCAACAACTTGTTTCTGGGGTGATGGGTCCTGGCTTTCGCCAGGACCCAAGTTAAACCCCCGCCACCGACGCCCACACATCGGCGAGCTTGCGCCGCAGCGCTTGCGTGCGGGTCAGTGGCGCGGGGGTCTCGTCCTCTTCCGGCAGGCGTAGGCCGACGACGTTGACGCGGCCGCCGGAGATCGAGCGCGCGACCAGCACGATCGTGTCCAGCGCAAGCTCGGCGCCCTCCTTCGGCGCGCGGTCGAGATGGACGTCGAAATAATCGGCCAGCGTCAGCTTGCCGTCGTCCGCGCCGAGCTTCACGCCGTAGATCTCGGCGAGCTCGGCAAGCGTGTGCTCGCCGGAGACCATGAAGTCGCCGAGCAGATGCGGATCCGGCGCCGAGCTCGGCTGCATGTCGACGAAGAAGCGGTCGAGCGCCTCGGCCTTTTCCGGCGGCGCCAGCAGATAGATGTAATCGCCGGGCGCGACCGGATCGGCCTCCGTCGGCGTCAATATGCTCTCGTTGCGGATCACCAGCGTCGGCTTGGACCAGGACGGAATCAGGCCCCGGCGGAAATACAGGCTCTTCGGCCGCACCGGATAGCCGACCAGCTGCTGCTCGAGCTGGCCGGGCAGATCCAACTCGACGCGGCGCGGACCGCGCTCGGCGCGCGGCAGTGCGACATGCAGCTTGCGCGCGGCGGGCGCCAGCGTCCAGCCTTGCAGCAGCAGCGAGATGATGACAACGACGAAAGCGACGTCGAAATAGAGATAGGCCTTGGACAGGCCGACCAGCATCGGGATCGACGCCAGGAAGATCGCGACGGCACCGCGTAAGCCCGTCCAGGCGATGAAGACCTTCTCGCGCCAGTTGAAGCGGAACGGCGCAAGGCACGCGAGCACCGCGAGCGGCCGCGCGACCAGCATCAGCATGAGAGCGACGGCGACTGCCGGCAGCACGCTGGCACCGAGCCGGCTCGGCGAGACCAGGAGGCCAAGCAGCACGAACATCACGATCTGCGCCAGCCAGGTCGCGGCGTCCAGGAAGGCCACCACCGAATTATGCGCCCGCGTCGGCCGGTTGCCGATGATGATGCCGGCGAGATAGACCGCGAGGAAGCCTGATGCGTGCATGATCTGCGAGCCGCCGAAGATGACGAGCGCGCCTGTCGTCACGAACGGCGCATGAAGGCCCTGCGGCAGCGCCACCTGATTGAGCGCGATCACGACCAGGCGTCCGCCGATGACGCCGACCACGGCACCCAGCACCGCCTCCTGGACGAATTCGATCAGCACATGGCCGGGCGAGCTCGATCCCAGCGAGATGTACTCGACCAGCATGAGCGTGAGGAAGATCGCAAACGGATCGTTGGTGCCGGATTCCGCCTCCAGCGTCGCGCCGACGCGCGGGCGCAGGCGCAGGCCCTGGGTGTGCACCAGCAGGAAAACCGCGGCGGCGTCGGTCGAAGCGACCACGGCGCCGACCAGCAGCGACTCCGTCCAGTTGAGATCGAGCGCGTATTTCGCGAATGGCGCCGTGATCATCGCCGTCAGCAGCACGCCGATCGTCGCGAGCACCACGGAAGGCGCGAGCACGGTGCGGATGCTGGCAAAGCGCGTCCGCAAGCCGCCATCGAACAGGATCAAGGCGAGCGCGACCGAGCCGACCAGATAGGTGGTGCGGACGTCGTCGAACTGGAGCTGCCCGGGGCCGGAATCGCCCGCGAGCATGCCAATCGCAAGGAAGACGAGCAGCAGCGGCGCGCCGAAGCGCAGCGCAAGCAGGCTCGAGAGGATGCCGGCCATGACGAGGACAGCGCCGAGCAATATGGCGAGACTGACGGAGTCGAGGGAGGCCATCCACCTTCCGGGTACAAATCGCTGGAATTGCATCCTTATCGTCGGCGGACTCGCGCGCCAACCCATTTTCTCCCGCTCGCGGCAATCTGGCCGCATTTTGCGGCCTTAACGCGCATCACTTCGCGGTGTATCGATGGTCCGGCGGTGCCCTTTGTGGGATTCTGCGGCTCCTTCGAATCAATCGCCTGCTTCCTGACGAGACCGACCCGATGGACATGGACCTCAAGGATTTCATGGAGTTCGTGCAGACCACCGCGCGCAGCGTCGGGGCGGAAATCTCCTCACCCTGGTTCTACCTGCAATTCGGTCTCATCCTGACCGCGGCCGGCATCGCCTATGCGGCGGAGGCCGCCATTCGCATCCGCGTCGATATGACGTCGCTGGCGATGCGCTGGCCGCTGCCGCTCCGGCACTTCGTCCGGGTGATGGTCGCAAGCGCCTCGACGGCGGTGTTCACCCTGCTCGTGATCATTTCACGCGTGGTGATGTACCATGCGACCTGGCCGAGCCGCAGCTATCTGTTGATGGTCGCGGCCAAGCTCGGGCTGGCATGGCTCGTGATCCGGCTGCTCACCTCGGTGCTGCGCAACGCCTTCATCGTCAAGCTGGTGTCGATCACGGCGTGGTTCGTCGCCGCGCTCTCCATCCTCGGCCAACTCGATGCGACAGTCGAGCTGCTCGATTCCTTCGCCATCGTGCTCGGCGGCCTGCGGCTGACCCCGCTGTTGGCGCTCAAGGCCGGCGCGCTGCTGCTGATCGCACTCTGGCTGACCAACATCGCGAGCAATTTTGCCGAGAGCCGGATCAATGCGACCACCGACCTGACGCCGTCGGTGCAGGTGCTGCTGGTGAAAATCATCCGCATCGGGCTGCTTGCGGTTGCGATCGTAATCGCGCTCGGCGCGGTCGGGATCGATCTGTCGGCGCTCGCGGTATTCTCCGGCGCGGTCGGCGTCGGCATCGGTATCGGCCTGCAGAAGATCGTCGCCAATTTCATCTCGGGGATCATCCTGCTCGCCGACAAGTCGGTGAAGCCCGGTGACCTCGTCACCATCGGCGACAACACCGGGCGCATCAGCGCGATGAAGACGCGCTATATTTCCGTCGCCGCTGGCGACGGCCGCGAATTCCTGGTGCCGAACGAGGATCTGGTGACGCAGAAGGTCGTCAACTGGACCTATACCGACAAGAACACGCTGGTGAAGATCGCCTTCGGCACCAATTACGACGCCGACCCACGCCTGGTCTGCAAGCTCGCCGCCGAGACCGCCGCCGCCCATCCGCGCGCGCAGAAGGGCAAGCCGCCGAATTGCATTTTGACCGAGTTCGCCGAGGCCGGCATGAAGTTCTCGCTGACCCTGTGGCTCGCCGATCCCGACGGCATGGACACCGTCAAGAGCGACGTGATGCTGGCGCTGTGGGACGCCTTCAAGCGCGAGGGCATCCGGGTTCCCTACCCCGTCCGCGAAATCCGCATTCGAGGTGGCGCGCTACCGGTGGAAACCACCGTAGAAGTCCCGAATTAGGCCCGCTTTTGGGTGCAAAGGTCACGCTCGGCTTGCATGAAGGCCCGCAATCATTAAATTAGGGCCTGAAATCAAGCCTTTCCGCCGAACATCGAAATCAGGCCCCCGAGCCCGGAAGACAGTTCCCGCATGAGCTACGTCGAAGCCACTGATACCTCCCTGCGCAAGACCGGACAGATCAAGCTGCATGGGCCGAGCGCCTTTGCCGGCATGCGCAAGGCGGGCGCACTGGTGGCCAAGTGCCTCGACGAGCTCACCGACATCGTCGGGCCCGGCGTGCCGACCTCGCGCATCGACGAATTCGTCCGCGACTTCGCCTTCAGCAACAACGCCTATCCGGCGACGCTGATGTATCGCGGCTACCGTTACTCGACCTGCACCTCGCTCAATCACGTGGTCTGCCACGGCATGCCCGGCGACCGCCCGCTGAAGGAAGGCGACATCGTCAACATCGACGTCACCTTCATCGTCGACGGCTGGTACGGCGATTCCAGCCGGATGTATGCGGTCGGCCCGATCGCCCGGAAGGCCGAGCGGCTGATCGAAGTCACCTATGAAGCGATGATGCGCGGCATCGCCGCGGTGAAGCCCGGCGCCACCACCGGCGACATCGGCTACGCCATCCAGAGTTTCGTCGAGCCGCAGGGCATGAGCGTGGTGCGCGATTTCTGCGGCCACGGCCTCGGGCGCATGTTCCACGACGAGCCGAACATCATCCACATCGGCCGGCCCGGCGAAGGCGTGCAGCTCAAGCCCGGCATGTTCTTCACCATCGAGCCGATGATCAATCTCGGCAAGCCGCACGTCAAAATCCTCTCCGACGGCTGGACCGCAGTCACCCGCGACCGCTCGCTGTCGGCGCAGTTCGAGCATTCGGTCGGCGTGACGGCGACGGGCGTCGAGATCTTCACGCTGTCGGAGCGGCACGGCGAGAAGCAGATCGGGTGATTGCCGGCACCATCGCAGCGCGATCTTGCCGTCCTCTCGGCCGATCACGATCTCCCGCCAGAGCTAATGGGAGAGAGATGAGTGAACGGATCGACGCGGCGCGGATTCCTGGGGTTTGTATCGGCCAGTGCGGCGGGATTGCTCCAGAGCGGCGCGAAGGCCGCTCCCGCTTTAACGGACGCTGAGCCGGCCTGCATCCTGACGCCCCAGGCGGAGGAAGGGCCGTTCTATGCCGACCCGAAACTCGTTCGGTCCGACATCACGGAGGGCAGGCCCGGTGTGCCACTGACACTGCGGCTGCGCGTGATCGAAGCCGGGCCCTGCACGGCAATCAGGGACGCCCGGGTCGACATCTGGCATTGCGATGCAAAAGGCCTCTATTCGGCGTTTCCCGGCCAGGGCGACGGCCACAACATCGACGCGACCAGCAAGACGTTTTTGCGCGGCACGCAGATGACCGACGAGGC
Source organism: Bradyrhizobium sp. SPXBL-04 (assembly GCF_051853035.1). Taxonomy (NCBI): domain Bacteria; kingdom Pseudomonadati; phylum Pseudomonadota; class Alphaproteobacteria; order Hyphomicrobiales; family Nitrobacteraceae; genus Bradyrhizobium; species Bradyrhizobium sp. SPXBL-04. The sequence continues at coordinate 8,365,341 of NZ_CP182472.1, forward strand.
CGGCTGGGTTGCGTTCAATACCATCTATCCCGGCTGGTACGACGGCCGCGCCACGCACATCCATTTCAAGGTATTTTTGGACGACCGCACGGTACTGACCGGGCAGACTTTCCTGCCAGACGCACTGAACGAGTTCATCTACATCAACGTTCCCGCCTACAAGGACCGCGCCCGGCAGCGCACGATCATCAACGCCAATGACCTCGTAATCGGACGCTCCGATCCCGAGCATCGCGCTTTCTGCGCGGTGAAGGAGGAGCGCGATCGCTACGTTGCGACGCTGACGCTCGGCGTCGACCGCCGCACCGATGCGACCGTCGGGCGCCGCGGACCTCCGCCGGGTCCACCGCCGTCAGGCATGGGCGGATCGATGTTCGGCCGCCCGATCAAGGACAGGCTCGCCGCACTGGTGCCGGGGTTGAAGCCGGGGCGCTAGAGCTGCGTCTCTGACGTCTGGTTCACTCAATGTCATTCCGGGGCGCGACGAAGTCGTGAGCCCGGAATCCATTCAGCCGCGTACTCTGTGGCCCGATGGATTCCGGGCTCTCTCGCTCCGCTCGAGCCGCGGAATGACGGAATGGACTGTTGGGGTCACAACGCCAGAGCGGCGCCGAGCCGCAATTGACGGTTGCAAAAACGCTGGGCCCCGGCAATGCTGGCGGCCGATGCCCGCCAAGCCAGACCACGACAAGAGCAAGCCGGAGGACACGCCGCACTATCACGGCCATCGCGAGCGGCTGCGCGAGCGCTTCTACAGCGCGGGCGCGGATGCGCTCAGCGACTACGAGCTGCTGGAGATGGCGCTGTTTGCCGCGCTGCCGCGGCGGGACACAAAACCGCTGGCGAAGACGCTGATCAAGACCTTTGGTTCGTTCGCCGAGGTCGTGCATGCCCCCGCAGCGCGCCTGCGCGAGGTGGACGGCGTCGGCGAGGCCGCGATCCACCAGCTCAAGCTGATCGCAGCGGCGGCGCACCGCGTCGCCAAAGGCGAGGTCAACAGCCGCAACGCGCTGTCGTCCTGGAACGAGGTGATCGACTATTGCCGCACCAGCATGGCGTTCGCCGACAAGGAGCAATTCCGCCTGCTCTTCCTCGACAAGCGCAACCAGCTCATCGCCGACGAGGTGCAGCAGACCGGCACCGTCGACCACACCCCGGTCTATCCACGCGAGGTGATCAAGCGCGCGCTCGAACTCTCCGCGACCGCGCTGATCCTGGTGCACAACCACCCCTCCGGCGATCCCTCGCCCTCCCAGGCCGACATCCAGATGACCAAGGCGATCATCGACATCGCAAAACCGCTCGGCATCGCCGTGCACGACCACATCATCGTCGGTCGAAGCGGCCACGCCAGCCTGCGCGGGATGCGGCTGATCTAGCGACAGCGGGATTGCACGGCACCGAGGCCAGCGAGCACGCGCCCGATCTCAGTCGACCATCTCAGGGTTGGACCCAGCGCTGCACCGCTTCGACTGTGTCGGCCGGCGTGGTGTTGAAGCAGATCGCGGCTTCCGGCGCCAGGCGATGGACGAGGTTGAGCACCTTCTCGAACAGCAGCAGGCGCTCCTTGGAATCGCGGAGCCCGGCGCCGATCACGATGCAGTCGAAGCGCTCGTCGCGCAGCGCCGCCGTCACGGCGGCCTCGGCGGTCGCATCGAGATCGATCAGACAGCTCGTGACCTCGAAGCCGAGGCCGCGCAAACGCAGGAGCTGGGCCTCGATGTAGCTGCGGACATGTTCGGGCGTGAGCTGCGGGAATGCGCTATAATCCGCATTGCCGGGCTCGATGCCGATCGCGAGGACACGCTTGGCCATGCGGATCTCCCAACGGAATCACCTGTTCCGCTAACCGATTCCCTGCCGGTCCGGTTCCCCATGAGAGGCCGCCGCGTCATCGTCGCGGCGGTGCTGAACGAGCCTACTGACGCAGCATGATCAGGGGATCGGCGGTGTCGGGAACGCGCCGCCACTGCGCATTGTCGTCGGCCTCGAACTGCCAGGCCTCGCCCGCCTTCGACATCAGGATGATCTGGCCGCGCTCGAGCCGCCATTGCGTCGGGTTGAACTGTGCGATCGCCGCGTCGCATTTCGGCTTGAGGAAGACCTGAAAATTGTCGCCCCCTGCCTCGGTGTTGGTTAGCGTCAGCCCGCACACCAGCTGACCGTTGCCACGCACCATCGACCAGTCGCCGATCATCTGGTCCATCGACTTGGCCATCGAGCGCGCGGCGGCGAGATCTTGCAGGATGTAGACGCCCTCGCCCTGGCGCAGGCCCTCGAAGATGCCGGCCTCGACCTCGGTGAAGTCGATCACGGCTTCACCGGTCGCATCCTGCAAGCGGACGATGTCGAGACCCCGGACGTTCCAGGCGACGATGTCCTTGGTGAAAGGCAGCGCGGTCTTGCAGGTCGGCTCCAGCTCCAGCTTAAAACCCTGGCCCGCGGCGTCGCCCTTGAGCGTGACGACGCAGGTCTTGCTGCGCTCGGTGGTCGACAGCTCCCACTGCCCGGGCATCTGCTTCTTCAGGGTCGTCGCATCCTGCGCATGCGCGATGCCGATCGCGGCCAAGCAGGCCGCGACGGCGAATGCAACGCCCCGAAGAGCTCTCATCAGCGCCCCCTAAACGGCGTTTCCGCAACCGGCGTCAGCGGCGCCTTGCCGGCGAACCAGGACTTGAGATTGTCGACCACGAGCTGGTCCATCGCGTTGCGTGTCACTACCGAGGCCGAGCCGATATGCGGCAGCAGCACGACGTTCTGCATGGACTTGAGCTCGTCCGGCACGTTCGGCTCGGCCGCGAACACGTCGAGGCCGGCGGCGAGAATGGTGCCGGATTTCAGCGCCTGCACCAGCGCCGGCTCGTCCACCACCGAGCCGCGCGCGACGTTGATGAGCACGCCGCGCGGGCCGAGCGCCTTCAGCACCTCGGCATTGATCATCTTGTTCGTGCTGGCGCCGCCGGGCACGATCACCATCAGCGTGTCCACCGCCTTCGCCATCTCGATCAAATCGGGATAGTGCTGGTAGGAGACGTCCTTGGACGGATTGCGAGAATGGTAGACCACCGGCACCAGCGAGGCATCGAGCCGGCGCGCGATGGCCTGGCCGATCCGGCCCATGCCGACGATGCCGACCTTGCGGTCACGCAGCGAGCCGACGCTAAGCGGATAGTTCTGCGTCTGCCATAATCCGGAGCGGACGTAGCGGTCGGCCTTGATGAACTCGCGCAGGGTGGAGATCAGAAGGCCCATCGCAACGTCAGCGACCTCCTCGGTCAGGACGTCGGGCGTGTTGGTGACGATGATGTTGTGCTCGGCCGCGTATTTGGCGTCGATGTGGTCGTAACCGACGCCGAAGCTCGCCACCATCTCGATCTTGGGCAGCTGCGACAGCGATTCCTTGTCGGCACGCACGGTGTGATAGGTCACGGCGACGCCGCGGATCCTGTCGCGCACGGCCGGCGTCAGTCGCTCGAGGTCACCACGCGTCTCGGCCTTGTGCACGACGAAATGGTCGGAAAACCCGTTCTCAAGGATCGGCCGCACCGGCCCATAGATCAGAAGGTCGATCTTTTCGGACGAAATCGAACCGGTAGACATCAGTTTTCCTTTCCAAGCGCGCTCTCATGCCAGCGCCGTAAAACGAGGTGCGAAACTAGCGCCAGCACCCCATAGATGACAATCCCGGCGAGTGACAACAAAAGCAGCGCCGCGAACATGCGGGGTATGTTCAATCGATAGCCTGACTCGGCGATCCTGTAGGCGAGCCCAGAGCCGGCACCCGCCGTTCCCGCCGCGATCTCGGCCACGACCGCACCGATCAGCGACAGGCCGCCGGCAATGCGCAAGCCGCCGAGAATGTAGGGCAGCGCCGCGGGCAGCTTGAGAAAGCGCAGGGTCTGTGGCGGCGAGGCGCCATAGAGCTGGAACAAGCCGGCGAGATTGCGGTCAACCGAATTGAGCCCAAGCGTGGTGTTGGACAGCACCGGAAAAAAGGCGACGATGAAGGCGCAGACCACCACCGCGGTCTGCTGCTCCAGATAGATCAGGAGCAGCGGCGCAATCGCGATGACAGGCGTCACCTGGAGGACAACGGCGTAGGGGAACAGCGAATACTCGACCCATTTCGACTGATTGAACAGCAGCGCCAGCGCGATGCCGCCGATGCTGGCCGCGATAAAACCCTCGAGCGTAGTCAGAAGCGTGGTCGCAAGCGATTGTGACAGCACCGCCCAGTCCTTGACCAGCGTCAGGACGATGATTGAGGGCGCCGGCAGCACGTAGGGCGGAATCTCCTTGATGCGGACCACCAGTTCCCAGGCGAGGAGGCCGGCCGCGAACACGATGACGGGCAGCACGAAGCGCATCGCGCGTTGCGCGCCGGACGGTTTTACGGTGACGGCAGGTTGCGCGTTCATAGCGTCGACTGCCCCGCATAGGACGGCGCCAGCGCGGCCGACACTCTTCGGCAATAATCGGAATAGGCCGCCGAGGTGCGAAACTCCTCAGCCCGCGGCTCGATTGTCTCGATACGGAGGTCGGCCTGAATGCGGCCGGGCCGCGCCGTCATCACCACCACGCGCTGCGACAGGTAGACGGATTCGAACACCGAATGGGTGACGAAGATGACGGTCTTGCCGAGGCTGCGCCACAGCGCGAGCAAATCATTGTTGAGGCGGAAGCGCGTGATCTCGTCGAGCGCGGCGAATGGCTCGTCCATCAGCAGGATATCGGGGTCGGTGACGAGCGCGCGCGCCAGCGACACCCGCATCTTCATGCCGCCGGAGAGCTCGCGCGGAAACGCATCGGCAAAATCGGCGAGCCCGACACTAGCGAGCGCCGCGTCGGCGCGCGCGCAGGCCTCTGCCTTCGGGACGCGGCCAAGCCTCAGGGGTAGCCGCACGTTGTCGCGCACGCTGGTCCAGGGCATCAGGGTCGGCTCCTGGAACACGAAGCCGATGCCGTGGCCCGGCTGCGGCACGCCCTCGTGGCGCGCCACCCGCACGATTCCGGACGAGGGCGTGCTGAGCCCCGCGATCAGCCGCAGTGCGGTCGACTTGCCGCAGCCGGACGGGCCGAGCAGCGAAATGAACTCGCCCTTGCGCACCGCGAGGTCGAGCGGGCCGAGCGCCATGACGCCGTTGTCATACGTCTTCGTCACGCCGCGCAGGCTGACGGCGAGAGCCGTCAAGCTGGCCTCGACGGTGGATGACGTTTGGCTCGCTACCATTGATCGCGGGCTGCTGCATTTCGGGCGCACTTCACCTCTCCCCAACGGGGAGAGGTCGGCGCGCAGCGCCGGGTGAGGGGGCTCAGGTCCCAGGAGAGAGCGTAACCCCTCACCCGCATCGCATCTGACGATGCGATGCGACCTCTCCCTTCGGGAGAGGTGGACGACGCCGACGCACCTTGCTCAAATCTCAGCATGCGTTACGGCTTGCTCGGGCGCAGCTCGACGCCGACGCCCTTGTTGACGAAGCGCAGCGTATAGGATTTGCGGAAATCGAGGTCGGGCTTGACCACGCCGGCCTTCACCATCTTGTTGAAGAAGGAGGTGTAGCGCTCATCGCTCATGGCGCCGATGCCGTTCTTCAGGCTGTCGCCGGAATCGACGATGCCGTGCTCCTTCATCTTGGCGACGGAATAGGCGAGCAGATCGTCGGTCATCTCCGGATTGAGCTGCTTGATCATGGCATTGCCGGCGGAATTGTCGCGGTAGATGTAATTGTACCAGCCAATCATGGAGGCATCGACGAAGCGCTGCACCAGATCCGGTTTCTTCTCGACGATCTCGCGGCGGGTTTCGATCAGGGTCGAATAGGTGTTGAAGCCGTAGTCGGCGAGCAGCAGCACGTTGGGCTTGAAGCCGGCCGCCTTCTCGACCGCGAAGGGCTCGGATGTCACGTAGCCCTGCATGGCGCTCTTGGGGTTGGCGATGAAGGGCTGCGGATTGAAATTATAGGGACGGACGTTCTTCTCGCTGAATCCATATTCGGACTTCAGCCACTGGAAGTAGCTGGTCATGCCCTCCCTGGAGACGAACAGCGTCAGCGGCTTGAGATCCTCGATCTTGGCGACCTTGGCGTCGGGTTGCGTCAGCATCACCTGCGGATCCTTCTGGAAGATCGCGGCGATGGTGACGACGGGAACGTTATTGGCGACCGCATCGAACGACATCAGCGTGTTTGCGGCCATGAAGAAATCGATCTTACCGGCGATCAGCAGCATCCGATTGTTTTCATTCGGCCCGCCGGGGACGATGGTGACGTCGAGGCCGTATTTCTTGTAGGTGCCGTCGGCGACCGCCTGGAAGAAGCCGCCATGCTCGGCTTCGGCGACCCAATTGGTGCCGAAGGTGACCTTGTCGAGCATCTCGGCCCGCACCGGGACGCTTCCGACCAAAGCGGCCATCAAGCCTGCCGTTAACGCTCGCCGCAGATGAGAAGGGCTCATGAAGGGACTCCGTCGATCGTTGCTGGCCGATGTGAACGCAACGCGATAAAACCGCATGAAGTTCGGGGACGCGAGCCGGCCGGGCCCGCGTCCCCTCATACCCCAAATTACGTGACAAATTCAGGCAAAGAAACCTCCAAAGAAACCTTCAAGGAAAGCTCAATGATGCCGTCGCGCGACTGGACCAAGATCCGCTGGGCCGATGCGGCCCCGGCCGAGGCCTCGCGCTGGATTGCGGTGCTGCCGCTGGCGGCGACCGAGCAGCATGGCCCGCATCTGCCGCTCGAAACCGACGTGCTGATCGCGAACGCGTATCTGGCGCGCGTGCGCGAGCTGTTGCCCGAAACCGTTCCGGCCAGTTTTCTGCCCGTTGAGCCGGTTGGCATTTCCACCGAGCATATCGACTATCCGGGCACGCAGACGCTGCCGACTGAAACCGCGCTGAAGCGATGGACCGCAATCGGCGAGGACGTCGCGCGACGCGGCGTGAAGAAGCTCGTCATCATCACCAGCCATGGCGGCAACAGCGCGGCGATGATGCTGATCGCGCAGGATCTTCGTGCGCACCACAAGCTGTTCGTGGTGACGACGTCGTGGTCGCGGCTATCAGGCGCCGACAAACTGTTCCCGGCCGATGAAGTGCGCCACGGCATTCACGGCGGCGCGGTCGAGACCTCGATCATGCTGGCGCGCTATCCCGATCAGGTGCGCACGCATGCGATCGCGGATTTTCCCGCGAGCAGCATCGCGATCGAGCAGCAGTATCGCTGGCTGTCGACGCAACGTCCCGCGCCGTTCGCCTGGCAGGCGCAGGATCTCAACGCCAGCGGCGCCGTCGGCAACGCGACGCTGGCCGTTGCAGAAAAGGGCGAACGCCTGATCGATCAGGGCGCGACGGCCTTTTGCGAACTACTGAGCGAGGTCGATAACTTCGACGTGAACAGGCTCGCCAAGGGGCCCCTCGGCTAGCTCCCATCCTCCTGGAATTGTTCAGGAAAGCACAGGGCTCGGCGACCGCCTTTCCCGGCTTCGAACCGGACGCGAGGAGCCTCCGTCCAACTGGGCACGCGGGCCACAACGGACCGCCTCAACCCCGGATGGAGTTTCACATGTCGATCAAGACCAAGCTTGCCGCAGTCGCTCTCGCTACGCTCGCCGTGACCGGCAGCATCGTGTCCACCACCTCCTCGGCCGAGGCCAAGCAGCCGGGCTGGGTCTGGGGCGTGGGCGCCGGCATCGCCACCGCCGCCGTCGTCGGCTCCGCGATCGCCGCCAGCAACGATCCCTACTACTACGGCTATCACCGCTGCGGCTGGGTCGCCCAGTACAACGCCTTCGGCCAGTACGTCGGCCGCGTTCGTACCTGCTACTGATCTGAGTATCTGAGGCCGATCTCCCACGTGGATCCTGCGTCCGACACGGGCGCCTCATCCACCCCGTGTCGTGCCCCCGACCCCGCCCGGCGTCCCCCCGGGCGGGGTCATCTGTTTTGGACTCCGACTTTGTTGCAGTCCCGTCACACAGGGGTGCGAACCATCCTCTGCGGCGACGCGCGCCAGTTGCTATTGCGAATTAATCGCAATAAGGTCCGTAGCAAGACGAGGGGCTTGGGACGAAATCGCGCCGGATCGAGATCATCTCGTTCGATCGCGTGAGCACCTAAGACCTGATGACAGGGTCGCCGCGAATCGGCAGGGATGTCGCGGCGGGTGGATGCATTCGCGTTTGGGGGCGTGCGTTTTGACGTTGGGAGGTCACCGTTACAGGTACTTGCGGACAGCCGCGGCGATTGCCACGGGTGTGCTGGCTTTGCCCGCCACAGGCACCGCGGCCGATCTGCCGCTGAAGGCGCCGGCGCTGAGAGCGGTCTATGATTGGACGGGCCTCTATATCGGCGCGCATGCCGGCTATAGCCGGGGTTCGTCGCACTTTGCGCTGAACGACGGCACCGCAGTCAGCGACAGCGGCGTCTTCAGTGGCATGATCGGCGGCGTGCAGGCCGGCTACAATTACCGGCTCAATTCCGGCTGGCTGGTCGGCGTCGAAGGCGATTTCTCGTTTCCCAACTACATTGTCTCGAACTCGATCGTCTCCTTCCTGGCCACCCCCGCCAACACCCTCACCCAGCAATGGGACTACACCGCGAGCCTGCGCGGCCGCGTCGGCTACACCAGCGGCCCGTGGCTGGTCTATGCCACCGGCGGCTTTGCCTGGATGGGCGAGCGCTACTTCGACACGCCGGCCTCCGGCGCCGAAGTCCCGAAAATCCTGAACACGCGGCCCGGCTGGATCGCGGGCGGGGGCATCGAATACGGCTTTGCGCCGCATTGGAGCGCACGGCTCGAATATCTCTACAGCCGCTTCGACGGCGCCAATGTCGCCTTCTCCACGGGAGCCCAATACAGCTCCTCGTCGCTCGACTTCCAGCAGGTCAGGCTCGGCCTCAACCGCAAGGTCGATTGGCCGGGCATGCCGAGCTATGACCCGAAGAGCTCGCTGATCGACACGGAATCCGATCGCTGGGAGATTCACGGCCAGAGCACCTATCTGCCGCAAGGCTATCCGTCGTTCCCCGCGCTCTACACCGGACCGAACTCGCTCTCACCCTCGGCGCAGGCCAAGGCGACCTGGAGCAACAGCCTGTTCCTGAACGCACGGCTCTGGGACGGCGGCGAGGTCTATTACAATCCCGAGCTGCTCCAGGGATTTGGACTGAACGACACGGTCGGTGCCGCCGGATTCCCGAACGGCGAAGCGCAGAAGTCGAATTTCCCCTATCCGCATTACAACACCTCGCGCCTGTTCGTGCGCCAGACCTTCGGCTTCGGCGGCGAGCAGGAGGAGCTTGCGAGCAGCCAGCTGCAGCTCGGGCAGAAGGTCGACGTTTCCAGGCTCACCTTGCAGGCCGGCAAGTTCGCGGTGGTCGACGTGTTCGACGGCAATGCCTATGCCAAGGACACCCGCAAGGACTTCATGAACTGGTCGCTATGGGCGCCGGGCGCCTTCGACTATTCCGCCGACAAGGTCGGCCTCACCTATGGCGTCACCGCCGAGCTCAACCAGAAGCACTGGGCGCTGCGTGGCGGCTATTTCCTGATGGTCTCCGAGTCCAATTCGAATCATTTCGACACAAAAGTCGGGGAACGCGGCCAGTACGTGCTCGAGCTCGAGACGCGCTTCTCGCTGTTCGGCCAGCCCGGCAAGCTCAGGACCATGGGCTGGCTCGACAGCGCCAACATGGGAAGCTTCCGCGAGACGCTGGACAATCCCGCGCTCAATCTCGACATCGCGCAGACCCGGCGTGGCCGTGTGAAGTACGGTTATGTGCTCAACCTCGAACAGGCGATCACGGACGATGTCGGGCTGTTTGGCCGCTGGAGCTGGAACGACGGCCGTTTCGAAACGCTGGCCTTCACCGACATTCATCGCAGCCTGTCCGCGGGATTGTCGATCAAGGGCACGAAATGGGGCCGGCCTGACGACGTGATCGGCATCGGCGGCGCGGTCAACGCGATTTCGCAGGACTATCGCGACTTCCTCGCCGCCGGCGGCCTCGGCGTGCTCATCGGCGACGGCGCGCTCAACTACCGCAACGAGCGCATCCTCGAGACCTATTACGCCTACGCTGTGAACAAGAATCTCACTCTCACCGCCGACTACCAGCTCATCGTCAACCCCGCCTACAACGCCGACCGTGGACCGGTGTCGGTGTTTTCAGGGCGGCTGCACGGGGAGTTCTGAACGCGGCAAGAGTGGTGAAATCAGATCATTGCGGCCGTTTCACCTCTCCCGCTTGCGGGAGAGGTCGGCGCGAAGCGCCGGGTGAGGGCTTTCCCCTCTTGGGGATAGTCCCATTGTGGAAACACCCTCTCCCCGACCCTCTCCCGTAAGCGGGAGAGGGAGTGCACCTCGTTTGCAGCAATCAAGTCTGATATCGCGACGCTCTACGCGGCGCGGATCGCGTCCAGGAATTTTCCGACCTCGAGCTTGAGACGGCTGCTCTCGCCGGACAGCGATCTCGCGGACGCGAGCACGTTGGCGGAGGCCGAACCAGTCTGACTGGCGCCGCGCTGCACGTCGACGATGCTGGTGGAGACCTGTTGAGTGCCGCGCGCCGCCTGCTGCACGTTGCGGGAAATCTCCCGCGTCGCCGCGCCCTGCTCCTCGACCGCCGCGGCGATTGCGGAAGCAATCTCGGACATGCGGGCGATGGTGTCGCCGATCGCCTTGATGGCGCCGACCGAATCCTCGGTCGCGGTCTGAATGCCAGTGATCTGCTGGCTGATCTCGCCGGTGGCCTTGGCGGTCTGCTCGGCCAGTGCCTTGACCTCGGAGGCGACCACGGCGAAGCCGCGTCCGGCCTCGCCGGCGCGGGCCGCCTCGATGGTGGCGTTGAGGGCCAGAAGATTGGTCTGGCCTGCGATCTGGCTGATGAGCTCGACCACGTCCCCGATCCGCCCCGCCGCCTTGGCGAGCTCGCCGACATAATCATTGGTGCGCCCCGCCTGCTGCACCGCTTCGCCGGCGATGCGCGCGGAATCCTGGACCTGCCGGCTGATCTCGTCGACCGACGAGGCCATTTCCTCCGCCGCCGCGGCAACGGTCTGCACGTTGGTTGAGGCCTGCTCGGAGGCGGCCGCGACGGTCGCGGTGACCTTTTCCGATTGATCGGCCGTGTTCGTCAGCGTTCCCGCCGAGACTTCCAGCTCCGACGATGCCGACGACACGGTGTTGATGACATCGCCGATCATGGCCTCGAACTCGCGCGCGATCCGATCCATGCGCTGGCCGCGCCGAAGCTTCGCCTCGGCTTCGACCGCGGCTGCCTCGTCGGCAGCTTTCTTGGCGACGAGCGAATCCTTGAAGTGCCGGAGCGAGCCCGCGACCTGGCCGATCTCGTCGTTGCGGCCGCTTGCGGGAATCTCGACCTCGTGCTGTCCGACGGCGAGCGTTCCGATCACGTCGGCGAGTCGGCCGAGCGGCGTCACCACACGGCTGCGCAGCATCACGGTCACACCACCGAGCGTCCCGAGCAATGCCAGCACCGCGACGGCCGCAAGCGCCAGCATCGCCAGCGCACCATCACGAGAGGACGAAGCGCGATCGGCCGCTTCGGCCAGCGCGGCGTCGCGCACGCCGTAGAACATCTGGATGGCCGGTACGATGACCTTTGCCAGCTCATCGCTGTCGATGCCATATTTGCCATCGCTGCGCGCAGCAGCCATCTCCTTGTCCACGGCATCTGCTGCTTTTCCGAAATAAGATTCCGTTGCCGCCTTCAGCGCGGTGGCGATCCGCGGCGGATTCCCGAGCTGGTCGATGCCGGCCTCGATGCGCTCGCGGTCGGCTTCCACACGCCCCTGCATGCGATCCATCAGCGAGAATTCGGCCGACGTGAGCGGGCGACGCGCGGACAGCGCGGGGGACAGCGTGGCCGCGCGGCTGCCGGCGGCAACCCGCAGATCCTGCGCCGTCCGTGCCAGGCTCAACAGCGCCGCAAGCGAGGAATCGGCATTGATGACCTTCGCCTCGAGCCGGTTCATGATCGGCTCGATGCTGCCGAGCACCTCGGCGACTCCGGGCAGGAAGCCCTTGATCGCAGAGCTATCGCGCGCCGCCAGAGGAAGGCCCATCGCGCGATCGGCCGCCGCGTAGATCTCCTTCAACCGTCGCGTGGCGCGGTCGAGGTTCTCGACCATCGCAGCACCGTCATCGAGCACAATGATGGCTCGCCTTGCGCCCTCGAATGCGGCATCGGCGGCTTTCCCCGCCTTCGCGGCATTATCGATCTGGGCCTGTGTGGCTGCGGCATCCTGGAAGATCGGTCCAATGTAGGGGGCACGAAGGCCGGCGACCTGCTGGCTGACCATCAGGGTCGCCGCAAAGGCGTCGACGGTCTTGATCGCGTCGGAGCGGTTCGTGAAGATGCGTGTCTGGGGTATGAGCACCTCGGCGCCGAGGATGACTGCAAAAACCGTCACCGTCAGCATCGACAGCGCGAAAAGCTTCCCGATCCGCATCCTGGTCCCCGAATACATTCTGCAAATTGTCGGAAACCTAGCCGGCGGCCACTAAGAGCCCGTTAAGTAACGCCCCGTAGTTCCGCGGAGTGCCATCTCGTCGCGGACCTGTCGGAACGCCGTCGATCACGGGTTCCCCGTGGTACCGAATGCGACAGAATGGTCGGCATTTCCTCCCGGAATACCTATATCAATACTCGTGCCCTCATCCGGCGACACTGGCTTACTCTCGGAACGTCAATGCTCTCGATCGAACTCGTCATCGTCGTCGTCCTGATCGTCATCAACGGCCTGTTGTCCATGTCCGAGCTGGCCGTGGTGTCGTCCCGCCCGGCGCGGCTGTCGCTGCTCGCGGCCAAGGGCGTCCGTGGCGCCGAGCGGGCGCTGACGCTGGCGGCCGATCCCGGCAAATTTCTTTCGACGGTGCAGATCGGCATCACGCTCGTCGGCGTGCTCTCCGGCGCATTCTCGGGTGCGACGCTCGGGCAGCGGCTGACGCAATGGCTGGTCGAGCTCGGCATGTCCTCAGGCATTGCCGACATCGTCGGCGTCGGCCTCGTCGTCACGCTCATCACCTACGCCACCCTGATCGTCGGCGAGCTGGTGCCGAAGCAGGTGGCGCTGCGCGATCCCGAGAGCATCGCGGTCAGGGTCGCGCCCGCGATGCACGTGCTGGCGCGGATCTCGCTGCCGCTCGTGTTCCTGCTCGATGTCTCCGGCAAGCTGATCCTCACACTGCTCGGCCGCGGCGGCAGCGCCGAGGAAAAGGTCTCGGAGGACGAGATCCATCATCTTGTCCGCGAGGCCGAGAGCGCAGGCGTGCTCGAGCCCGGTGAGAAGGAGATGATCGCCGGCGTGATGCGGCTCGGCGACCGCCCGGTCGGCGCGGTCATGACGCCGCGCACCGAGGTCGATGAGATCGACCTGAACGACGATCCGGAGACCATTCACGAGATCATCGCAAAGAGCCCGCATTCGCGCTTCCCCGTCTCGGACGGCGATCGCGACAAGCCGATCGGCGTGCTCCAGGCCAAGGACCTGCTGATCGCTTATATGAACGAGCGCGCGCCGGATCTGCGCGCACTCGTGCGCGAGGCGCCGGGCATTCCGGCCTCGGCGGATGCCCGCGATGTGCTGACCATCCTGAAAGCTGCGCCGGTCCACGTCGGCTTCGTCTACGACGAATACGGCGCGTTCGAAGGCATGGTGACGGCCGCAGACATCCTCGAGTCGATCGTCGGCGCCTTTCATTCCGAGGAGGGGCCGCCCGAGCCGGCCTTTGTCAGGCGCGACGACGACTCGCTCCTGATCTCCGGCTGGATGCCGGTCGACGAGTTCGGCGAGCTGCTCGGCATCGAGCTGCCGCCGCACCGCTACAACACGGTGGCTGGCCTCGTGCTGCAACAGTTCAGCATGCTGCCCAATGTCGGCGACGCCTTCGACTTCGCCGGCTGGCACATCGAGGTGGTCGATCTCGATGGACGACGGATCGACAAGATTTTGGCGAGCCGGCTGGGCGAGCAGGCGGCGGCGTGAGTTGAGTGCGCTTGTATGGGCTAGCGTATGCTGCCGCGCCAATCTCCACTCGCCGTCCCGGACAAGCGCGCCTTCAAGCGCGCGCCGATCCGGGCCCCCCGAGCGAGCCCTTGCGCTCGTGGCGATAGCCACAGGGAGTGGTTTGGCGAGACTCGGCGTTCGGTATTGCTACCAACCGCGATCGTTAGATCACGCGGTATGGGTCCCGGCCTGCGCCGGGACGACAGTGGAGATTGGAGCCCGCGCTCAGGCCAAACACAAAACCCTCACCCGAACCTCACCCCGATCCGCTTTTCCTTGCGCCAGACCACGGTGCAGGACAGATGCTTTCCGTCGGCGTGGACGAACAGGGTGAAACGGTCGGGGATGCCGACCGGGCTGGTGACGTCGAGCGCTGCGCCGGTATCGGACAGGTTGCGGACGGTGCAGTCGATCGCGCCGCCGCCGAACTCGATGGTTCCGGCTTTCAGTACGCGATGTCTCGCCTTGTCGCGCCGTTCGTCCATGGGGCCAAACTACACCCAAAGTTGAACCAAGCGTTTAACGCAGCCTCTCAGCCAATGAATTATGCGCCGGAGCCGGCGGTCTTGCAACCGAGGCGACGCTCACAGCGCGGGCTGGAACGTCTCGGAGCGCGCCATCCGCCAGCCGTCGCGGAACCGCGGATCTTCCGTGCCTTCGAGCAGCTCGCCGGGCCGCAGCGCCGGATAGAGCTGTGCGAAGGATTGCACCTGGGTCGTCGATGTCCGTTGGCTGAAATGGATCGGGCGCAGCTGCTGCGGATGTTCGAGGCCGGCGGCGGCGATCAGCTCGGTCAGCGAGTGCAGCGTCGCATGGTGGTAATTCTGAACGCGGTCGATCTTGAGCGGCACGTAGAGCGCGCGCGCACGCGTCGGGTCCTGCGTCGCAACGCCGGTCGGGCAGCGGTCGGTGTGGCAGCTCAGCGACTGGATGCAGCCGAGCGAAAACATGAAGCCGCGCGCCGAATTGCACCAGTCGGCGCCGATCGCCATGGCGCGCGCCATGTCGAAGGCGGTGGCGATCTTGCCGGACGCGCCGATCTTGATGCGGTCGCGCGCATTGATGCCGACCAGCGCGTTGTGGACGAAATTGACGCCCTCGCGCATCGGCATGCCCAGATGATCCATGAACTCCAGCGGCGCCGCGCCGGTGCCGCCCTCATTGCCGTCGACGACGATGAAGTCGGGATAGATGCCGGTCTCCATCATCGCCTTGCAGATCGCCAGGAATTCCCAGGGATGGCCGATGCACAGCTTGAAGCCGGCCGGCTTGCCGCCGGACAGGCGGCGCATCTCGGCGACGAACTGCATCATACCAACCGGCGTGGAGAAGGCGCGGTGCGAGGCCGGCGAGATGCAATCCTCGCCCATCGCGACGCCGCGGATCTTGGAAATCTCTTCCGAGACTTTTGCCGCCGGCAGCACGCCGCCATGACCCGGCTTGGCGCCCTGACTGATCTTGAGCTCGACCATCTTGATCTGGTCCTCGCCGGCCACGCGCGCGAACGCCTCGGGGTCGAAGGTGCCATCGCGATGACGGCAGCCGAAATAGCCGGAGCCGATCTCCCAGATGATGTCGCCGCCCATCTCGCGGTGATAGGGGCTGACGCCGCCCTCGCCGGTGTCATGCGCAAAACCGCCTTTCTTCGCGCCGGCATTGAGCGCACGCACCGCGTTCGGGCTGAGCGCGCCGAAGCTCATCGCCGAGATGTTGAACACCGAGGCCGAATACGGTTTTGCGCAATCCGGCCCGCCGATGGCGACACGGAATTTTTCCCTGGCATGCGCCTTCGGCGATACCGAGTGATGCATCCACTCGTAGCCCTCGCGATAGACGTCCTCCTGGGTGCCGAACGGACGCTTGTCGAGCTCCATCTTGGCGCGCTGATAGACCACCGCGCGGGTGTCGCGCGAGAACGGCATGCCGTCCTTCTCGCTCTCGAAGAAGTATTGCCGCATCTCGGGGCGGATTTCTTCCAGCAGGAAGCGGATGTGCGCCGAAATCGGATAGTTGCGCAGCACCGCGTGGCTCTTCTGCAGGAGATCGCGGACGCCGAGCAGGGTCAGCGCGGCGAAGATCAGAATCGGGACCAGCAGGATGTCGAAGATCTTGCGGTCGGCGATACCGATGGCGATCAGGAGCGCGGTGACGACCGCGCAGATCGTCAGCACGATGAAGCGCGGCGAGAACGGAAGCAGCAGGGTTTCCATGACCCCCTCTTCCGCCAGTGGCAGGCGTTTCGGAGCTTCTTGCGTTTTGTTGTCCTCGGCCACGATCACGTCCTCTCGCCAGCATGAGCGCTACGATACGCCTGTGCCTGTCATACGGATATGACGCGGCCCTTGTTTCAGGCTAGCGAATTCGGCTGAGACAAATCAATCAGCCCGATGGGCGGGCTTTTGCAGTGCAGCAGGAAGATGGGAGAGAAAGGGACGGTCAGCCGGGCAAGACGCTTCACCCACCGCCGTCGTCCTGGCGAAAGCCAGGACCCATAACCCCTAAGCGGGGTTGTTGCGAAGACTGATAACGACCAGCCTTCGCCAAACCTCACTCGGTGGGTATGGGTCTTGGCTCCCGTGCGCAATTGCGCACAAGGCCAGGACGACACCGAGACGACAAAGAGCGGGCTTACCGCTCGACGAACGCCTTCTCGATCACGAAATGGCCTGGCTTGTTGCCGGAGCCCTCGACGAAGTCGCGGCCTTCGAACATCAGCTTCAATTCTTCGAGCATCGCCGGGCTGCCGCACATCATGACGCGGTCGGTTGCGATGTCGAGCGGGCCCTGGCCGATGTCGTTGAAGATCTGCTCGGAGTTGATGAGGTCGGTGATGCGGCCGCGGTTGCGGAACGGCTCGCGGGTCACGGTCGGATAGTAGACCAGCTTGTCCGCGAGCAGCTCGCCGAACACCTCGTCCTCACGCAAATTCGCGACGAGCTTCTCGCCATAGGCGAGCTCGGAGACCTGGCGGCAGCCATGCACCAGCACGATCGACTCGAACTGGTCGTAGACCTCGGGGTCCTTGATCAGGCTCGCGAAGGGCGCAAGGCCGGTTCCGGTCGAGAGCAGCATCAGCCGCTTGCCGGGAAGGAGATTGTCGGTGATCAGCGTGCCGGTTGCCTTGCGGCCAACCAGGATGGTGTCGCCTTCCTTGATCTTCTGCAGGCGCGAGGTCAGCGGACCGTCCTGAACCTTGATCGAGAAGAACTCGAGCTGTTCCTCGTGATTGGCGCTCGCCATGCTGTAGGCGCGCAGCAGCGGGCGGCCGTCGACCTCGAGGCCGATCATGGCGAACTGGCCGTTCTGGAAGCGGAAGCCGGTGTCGCGCGTGGCGCGGAAGCTGAACAGCGTATCGGTCCAGTGGTGGACGGAAAGAACCTTCTCTCGGTAAAACGCGCTCATGATTTTCGATATTCCGAATATATTGCGGTTTTCGGGCAAAAGCGTTGCCCGGCCCCTGACAGCGGGCGGGCACCATCTGCCATGGCGGAGGATTTCGCGTGTGTGATCTACGCCATTGAGACCAATAATCAACCTCGTTTCGGAAGCAATTGATGCCGATCAAACCGGCATTTGGGCTGAATTGGGCGCATCATTAATGAATTTGCTGCCCAGCGCGGGCGGCGGGCAATTTCTTTTCCCTTGGAGGCTCGACGGCAGCACTTAATTTCCATCGCGCTAACGAGAATTTCATTAAGAATAGCTCTGATTTTCACCCCGGTTTGGCGCCGTTTTCCGCATTTTTGCGGCTTTTGGCGACAGGAACGACTGAATCACATGGCAAACGGCGAGCGGATCTTCGTCCAGGCGATTAGGCGCTATTGCGCACAGCACGGCATCACGGTCGATGTCCGCGCCAGTGGCTGGCTGATCGCGATGCGCCGGGGCGACGAGCGCCGCTTCGCTTTCGGCTACGACATCGGCCTCAACAGCGCCATCGCCCACCGCCTCGCCAACGACAAATCGGCCACCGCCGAAGCGCTGACGCTTGCGGGCGTGCCCTGCGTTCCCCATCACCTCTTCCTCAACCCGAAGCTGGGCAAGCATGTTGTTGGCCCCACCTGGCGAGAGGCAATGCTCGAGCTGCTTCGCGACCATCCGCAAGGCGTGGTGGTGAAGCCGAACGAAGGGACATCGGGGCGCTTGGTGTTCAAGGTGACGACGGAGACGGAACTCGACCACGCGGTTGGCGAAGTTTTCTCGATGAGCGCCGGACTCGTGATCTCGCCCTATGTCGCGATCGAGGAGGAGGTCCGTGTGGTGCTGCTCGATGATGTACCTCTCATCGTCTACAGCAAGCAGCGCGGCACAGATTGGCGACACAATCTCGATGCCGGCGCAAAGCCGGTGTTGCTGGTGGACAGCGAGGTTCGCGAGGTTTGCGTGAGAGTCGCCATCCACGCAGCAAACGCCATCGGCATCGCCTTTGCGTCAATTGACGTGGTCCGCGTCGATGGCACCTGGCGCGTGCTCGAGATCAATTCCGGCGTGATGATGGAAGCGTTGGGCAAGCTGCATCCGGAGCTGGTGCAGGCGACGTATGACGCGGCGCTGGACCGGGTGTTTGGCCAGAACTAGCGGCCGCGAGCTCGGCCCACCCTCCCCTGGAGGGTAGGGTCGGCTCGCAGCGCATCAGCGATGCGAGACGGGGTGGGGTGACGGTCTTTCCACCTTACACACCGCCCGTGTGGAGGGATCACCCCACCCCGCTCGCGCTTTGCGCGATCGACCCTCCCCCTCCAGGGGAGGGTAAGAAGAGAAGCCGCTAATTATTCGCGCTCGGCGAATCGTCCATGGCCTTAAAGGCTTCCTCCAATTGCAGCGAGATCGGCACGTTCAGGCGTTCGCCGGTGGGAAGCCGTGCAGTGAACCATTTGTTGTAGAGCGGAACGAGGTCGCGGTTGGAGCCGAGCTTGCGGAAGGCGCGTTCGACCACGGCGGCGAGTTGCGGTTCGCCCTTCCTGAACATGATGCCGTAGGGATCGTAGGACAGATAGTCCCCGACCACGCGAAAATATTCCTGCGCCTTGTGACGCGCGATCAGGCCGTGGAGCAGGATGTCGTCGGTCGCGAACGCATCCGCCTTGCCGTCGGCCACCATCCGGAACGACTGCTCGTGATCCGGCGCGGTCACGATGTTAAGGCCGAGCGAGAGCTTCTTGTCGACGGCGTGCATCGCCTGCTCGTTGGTCGTGCCCTTGGTCACGACGACGGTCCTGCCCTTCAAATCCGCGACACCGGAAACGGCCGCTCCCTTCGGCACCATCAGCTTGGTGCCGGCGACGAACATCAGCGGCGAGAACGCGACGCGCTTGCCACGCTCGGCATTGGCCGTGGTCGAGCCGCATTCGAGGTCGATCTTGTTCTGAAGCACGGCCTCGATGCGGTCGTCCGAGGTGACCTTGACGTAGTCGATTCTGAGATTGGGGTCGTCGACCTCGACGCCGATCTCCTCGACGATGGCCTCGCAGAGCTCGAGGCTGTAGCCGATCGGGCGACCCGCCTGGTCGAGGAAGGAGAACGGCGGCGAGCTCTCGCGATAGCCGAGCCGCACGGTGTGCGCTGTCTTGATAGCCGACAGCGTCGGGCTGAGCCCTTCGCTGCCGCCGGTCTGTGCGACCGCCGAGGTCGCGAGCAACGATGCTGCTGCGACCCACAGGACGCCGCCGATCACTGACCTCGCCAGTGTCTGGCCCATGGTTCGCTCCTATCCATGGCCGGCCATCGCAGGCACTTCGCCCGGCACCATGTCCTCAGGCACGAGGTCGCCCGGTTCAAGCGCATGCTCGGGCCCGAGCTCGCCTTCCCATTTCGCAACCACCGAGGTCGCCAGCGTGTTGCCGATCACGTTGGTGGCGCTGCGACCCATGTCGAGGAAGGTGTCGATGCCCATGATCATCAAGAGGCCGGCCTCGGGGATGTTGAACTGTGCCAGCGTCGAGGCGATCACGACGAGGGAGGCGCGCGGCACGCCGGCGACGCCCTTGGAGGTGATCATCAGCGTCGCCAGCATCGCGAGCTGGGTGCCGAGCGGCATGTCGATGTGGTAGCTCTGCGCGATGAAGATGCTGGCGAAGGTGCAGTACATCATCGTGCCGTCGAGGTTGAAGGAATAGCCGAGCGGCAGCACGAAGCTCGAGATCCGCGACGAGGCGCCGAAGCGGTTGAGGCCCTCCAGCGTCTTCGGATAGGCCGCCTCCGAGCTCGCCGTCGAGAACGCGATCATCAGCGGCTCGCGGATCAGCTTGAGCAGATGGCTGTAGCGCGGCCCGATCACGATGAAGCCGACGATGACCAGAAGGCCCCACAGGATCGCCAGCGAGAGATAGAAGCCGCCCATGAAGACGACAAGCTTCCAGAGCACCAGGAGCCCGTTCTTGGCGACCGTCGCGGTGATCGCGGCCCACACTGCGAGCGGCGCGAACAGCATCACATAGCTTGTCACCTTCAGCATGATGTGGCCGACGTCGTCGATCAGCGCCAGGATCGATTTGGAGCGTTCAGGCATCGCGCCCATCGCCACCGAGAAGAACACGGCGAAGATCACGATCTGGAGGATCTCGTTCTGCGCCATCGCGTCCGCAATCGAGGTCGGGATCAGATGGGTCAGGAATTTCTCGATCGAGAAGGCCGAGACCGGCAGGCCGGTCGATTGGCCTGCCGCGGGCAGCGTGCCGGGGAAGTTGGCGCCGGGCTGGAGCAGATTGACCATCACGAGGCCGAGCAGCAGCGAGACGAAGGAGGCACTGACGAACCAGCCCATGGTCTTGGCGAAGATGCGGCCGAGCTTGGAGCCCGAGCCCATATGAGCGATGCCGCCGACCAGGGTCGCAAACACCAAAGGCGCGATGATCATCTTGATCAGGCGCAGGAACATCATGGCGATCAGGTTGATGGAGGATGCCCAATCGGCGCGCGTGTCGGGCAGGAAGTTGTAGATCGCCGAGCCTATGATGATGCCGAGCACCATCGCCGCCAGAATGTATTGCGTGAACCTGTTGGACATCGCTTACCCCCACGTACACCGGCGCTTCATGATGTCGCAGATATCACGGCGACGCAACACGCTTTGCGTGTGGTCGCGTTGGCCGGATGTTCCCATTGTGAAATGGAGCGCGGCGATCTAGCTTTCACGCAGCGCACAACAAATGCGGCTTGCACGTTTTCTTGGCTGCGGTTGCATCAATAATTGCCAAACAATCGAAGAGGGGAACGCCATGAGCGGCATCAATCGTCAAATTCTCCTGGTGGAAAAGCCCAGCGGCAAACTCGGCCCCGAGCATTTCAAGATGGTGGAGAGCGCACCACCGGAGCCGAAGGACGGCGAGGCCCTGCTGCGCGTGCGCTACATCTCGCTCGATGCCGCCAACCGTGCCTGGATGCACGGGGCGACTTATCGCTCCGCCGTCGAGGCCAACAGCGTGATGGCCGGCGGCGCCATCGCCGAGGTCGTCAGTTCGAAGGCGCCGGCGCTCGCACCCGGAGACATCGTGTTCGGCGATACCGGCTGGCAAGAGTTTGCCGCGGTGCCTGCGAAGCACCTCACCAAAGTGCCGAAGCTCGAACCGATGACGCATCTGCTCAGCGTGTTCGGCATCGCCGGCCTCACCGCCTATTTCGGCCTGCTGGAGATCGGCAAGCCCAAAGAGGGCGAGACGGTCGTGGTCTCCGCGGCAGCAGGCTCGGTCGGCTCGATCGTCGGACAGATCGCCAAGATCAGGGGATGCCGCGTGATCGGCATCGCCGGCGGCACGGACAAGTGCAACTGGCTGACCTCAGAGCTCGGCTTCGATGCCGCGGTGGACTACAAGGACGGCGCGGTGTTCAAGGCGCTACGTGCAGCCGCGCCAAAAGGCATCGACGTCTATTTCGACAATGTCGGCGGCGATATTCTGGAAGCCTGCCTGCCGCAGATGAACAATTACGGCCGCATCGCCTGCTGTGGCGCGATCTCGCAATATGACGGCGCGCCTGCCGCGCACGGCCCGCGCGGCGTACCCGGCCTGATCGTGGTGAAGCGGCTCGTCATGCAGGGCTTCATCGTGATGGACTACATGAAGGACAGCCAGCGCGCGCTCGCCGACCTCCAGGGCTGGGTCAAATCCGGCAAGCTGAAGGTGCAGGAGGACATCATCGATGGCCTCGAGAACACGCCGAAGGCGCTGATCGGATTGCTCGCGGGCGAAAACCGCGGCAAGCGCATGGTCAGGCTCTGACGACGTATCGTTTGAGCATGATTTTCGAAAAGCCGCTGCACACTTTGCGCTCGCGCGGCCCGTCGGATCCGGATCATGCTCTCGTCGCGGCGCGATTGCGCCGGCATAATTGACTTGCGGCAGAGGTCAAAGCGGCCAATGATGCCGCTCGCGCGGCATTACCCGCGACGATTGCGATTGCATCACATTTTCAGAATCGTCGGCGTGACCGACGGGGCAGGAAATACTCAGATGTTCAACATGTTGAAACATGCAACAACGCGCAAGGCGTTGCTGGCGGCAGCGTTCTTCGCAACTGCAACAAGCGCATTCGCGCAAACGCCGACCGAGGCGCAGAAGGGCGCCATCCGCTCGGCATGCCGCTCGGACTTCATGGCGCATTGCGCGAGCGTGACGCCCGGCGGGGTGGAAGCGTATCAATGCCTGGCGAAGAACATGTCCAGCCTGTCATCGGGATGCCAGACCGCGGTTCGCGCGGTCGAACCTGCTGCGGCTCCGAAGACCGAAGCTGCGCCCGCTGCGCCGAAGACCGAGGCCGCACCCAAGGCGGCAGCGGCGCCTGCCACGCCGAAGGCTGACTCCGCTCCCGCTGCAAAGCCGACCGCCGCGCCGGCGCCGAAGGCTGCTGCCGCCACGCAGCCGAGCAGCGCGCAGATTGCGGCGGTCAAGAGCGCGTGCCGCGCCGATTATCCCAAGGTGTGCGCCAGCGTGCCGCCGGGCGGCGCCGCCGCGCTCGAATGCCTGGAGAAGAACAAGGTCAAGGTCTCGCCGGCCTGCGAGAAGGCCGTGAGCGCCGCAGCCGGCGGTGGCGCGGCAGCAACGGCAGCGCCCGCGGGTGCGGCTCCCGCGGCAGCAGCGCCGGCGGCCGCACCAGCGGCGATCGTTTTACGCCCGCTGCGGCCGCGCGAAGAGCTGTTCATCGTCAGGTCGGCCTGCGGCGCCGATATCCGCACGCTCTGCGCCGGCGTCGCGCCCGGCGGCGGCCGCATCGTTCAATGCATCTCCAGCAATGCCGCCTCGCTATCGCCGGCGTGCAAGGACGTACTCGCCCCGTTCGCAGCGCGATGAGGCGGCGCACGATCGCGCGCCAAGGCACGGGGCAATGATTGGCGGCGTGCGCAATGAATTCCCGCACGCCTGCAACGACAAATCTTTTGCAAGGATCCGATTTCGATCACGACCAGACCGGGAGGACAACATGCGTTCATTGCTGCTCGTCGCTTCTGCACTCCTCGCCTTCGCGGCCACCATGACGTTCGAGGCCACCGACGCCAATGCCGTGGTCTGCGCCCGCGGCGTGTATCGCGCCGGCTGCGCCGGGCCGAACGCGGCCGTCGTGGTCCGCAAGCCGGTTCCGGCCGTCCGCTGCACCAGGGTGCTGGTGAACGGGGTCTACGTGAAGCGCTGCGTCTGACGGTGCGGATGGCCAAGCCCGCGTGGTTTGGCTATGCTTGCGCGCGAAACTGCTTCGGACACGCGCCAAACGCGCGGTCCGAGAGCGAGCTTCGGCGCGCCACGCTTTGCCGATAATTCTGCTGGCGCCGGACGCCGGAGCACATTAGTCTACCCCTAGATAGTAAGTATACTGTCAATTAGGGAGGCAGACGTTGCGGATCGCCGTGATTGGCGGGGGGCCCGGTGGGCTCTACTTCGCCTATCTCTGGAAGAAGCGTCACCCCGAGGATCAAGTCGACCTGTTCGAACAGAACCCGGCCGACGCGACCTGGGGCTTTGGCGTCGTGTTCTCGGACCAGGCCCTGGAATTCCTGCGCGCCGACGACCCCGAAACGGTCGATGCGATCGCGCCGCATATGGAGAGCTGGGAGAACATCACGCTGAACCTGCACGGCGATAGCGTCGCCATCGACGGCGTCGGCTTCTCCTCGATCGGACGGCTCGAGCTCCTCAAGTTCCTGCAGCAGCGCGCGCTCGATGCCGGCGTCACCCCGCGCTTCGATACCCAGATCCACGCGATCGACCAGCTCAACGGCCACGACCTCATCGTCGCCGCCGACGGCCTCAACTCACTGGTGCGCCGTGCCTATGAGGGCGATTTCGGCACCTCGCTGTCCTACTCCTCCAACAAGTTCGTCTGGTACGGCACCTCGAAGCGCTTCGACACGCTGTCGCAGACTTTCGTGAAGACCGACCGCGGCGCCTTCAACGCCCATCACTACCGCTACTCGCCCACCATGAGCACCTTCCTGGTCGAATGCGATCACGCGACATGGCAGGCCTATGGCTTCGCCTACAAGGACGTCGAGCAGTCCAAGGGCATTTGCGAGGAGGTGTTTGCCGATACGCTTGGCGGCCATTGCCTCATCTCCAACAAATCGGTCTGGCGTAACTTTCCCTGGGTCTGGAATGAGTACTGGTCGTTCAAGAACATGGTGCTGCTCGGCGATGCCCTGCACTCGGCGCATTTCTCGATCGGCTCGGGCACGCGGCTCGCGATCGAGGACGCCATCGCGCTGGTCAAGGCGCTGGAATCGGACGCGCATCTGGCGACCGCGCTGCATCGCTACCAGGCCGCGCGCAAGCCGGTGGTGCAGAAGCTCGTCAACGCCGCGCGCACCTCGGCCTTCTGGTACGAGCATTTTGCCGAGCACATGCAGCTCGATCTGATGGATTTCGCCTACAGCTACATCACCCGGTCCGGCCGCATCGACGATTCCCGGCTGCGGGCGATGTCCCCAGCCTTCATGGCGCGTTACGAGGTCGCCAAGAACGGCGGAGGTGCGGCATGAGCAACGTGATTCCCGACCAGGTGCCCGCGGACAGCGCGGGCGTACGCGAGATCGGCTTTGCCGTTCCGCAAATCTATAACGCCAGCCGCGTGCTGTTCGACAATCTCGACAAAGGACGCGGCGACAAGCTCGCGCTGATCGGTCCGGCGGGCAAGCGGACCTATGCCGAGCTCTGCGCGGAGGCCTGCCGCTGGGGCAACGGCCTCGCATCGCTCGGCCTCAAGCGCGGCGATCGCGTGCTGTTGTTCCTCGACGACACGCCGGCCTACCCCGCCGCCTTCTTCGGCGCGGTGCGTGCCGGCTTCGTGCCGCTCCTGATCAACACGTTGACGCCGCCAGACCTCTTGCAATTCTATCTCGCCGATTCCGGCGCGACCGTTGCGGTGGCCGATGCCGAATTCGCGACGCGCTTCAATGCGGAAGCCTGCAAGGACACGGAGCTGCGCACGCTGGTCGTCGTCAATGGCGAAGCGCGCGACCACGCGGCGCCTGTTGCGATCGCAGCGGCAAGCTGGCTCATGCAATTCCCGGCCGAGCTCGCCGAAGCCGACACGAATCGCGACGAGATGGCGTTCTGGATGTACTCCTCCGGCTCCACCGGCCGGCCCAAGGGTATCGTGCATCTCCAGCACGACATGGCCTATAGCGAGGCCGCCTTTGCGCAGAGCGTATTGAAGCTGACGCCTGACGACATCTGCTTCTCAGTGCCGAAAATCTTCTTCGCTTACGGCTTTGGCAATTCCGTCACCTTCCCGTTCTCGGCGGGCGCGGCAACACTGCTGCTGCCGGGCCAGCCGAAGCCCGCGGCGATCTTCTCGGCGATCACGCGGTACAAGCCGACGGTATTCTTCGGCCTGCCGACGCTCTACACGTCGCTGACCAGGGCCGAAGGCGCTGAGAAGACCGACTTCTCGTCGTTGCGCATGTCGCTCTCCGCGGCCGAGGTGCTCTCCGCCGAAGTCTTCAACGGCTGGAAGACGCTCACGGGCCTCGAGATCGTCGAGGGCCTCGGCTCGACTGAGGTGCTGCACATCTATCTCTCCAATCGTCCCCAGCAGAAGAAGCTCGGCGCCGCCGGCCTGCGCGTACCCGGCTACGAGGTCGCGCTGCGCGACAAGGACGGCCGCGACGTCGCCGACGACGAGGAAGGCATCTTGTGGGTGCGCGGTGATTCCAACACACCGCTGTACTGGAACCGGCCGGACAAATCCGCCGAGACCATCCGCGACGGCGGCTGGATCTACACCGGCGACCGTTTCGTGCGCGATGCCGACGGCTTCCACTTCTTCCGTGGCCGCGCCGACGATCTCATCAAGATCTCGGGCCAGTGGGTCTACCCACTAGAGGTCGAGCTGTGCCTCGCCGATCACCCGGATATCCGCGAATGCGCGGTGTTCGCGGCCGAACTGCCGGACCGGCGCATGACGCTGAAGGCGGTGGTGGTGATGAACAACCGGAGCGTCGACCAGAGCGAGACGACGCGCAAGCTCCAGGATTATGTGAAGGGCAAGCTATTGCCCTACAAATATCCGCGCGAGGTGATCTTCATCGACGAGCTGCCGAAGACGGGCACGGGGAAGATTGACCGGCAGGCGTTGCTGAGGATGTAGCCACTGCTGTCATCGCCCGGCTTGCCGCCTCCGCTGAAGCTTCGGCGGCCAAGCACCCTTGTGGCCCCGGCGTAGCCTTGGCGGAGCCGGGACCGGGCGATCCAGTACGCCGAGACGGTCGTGATTGAACCTAGACGCCGCGGCGTACTGGATTCCCCGCCTTCGCGGGGAATGACAGTTGAGATTGAGGCGACAGCGTCGCTCCACAATTGGAGCCAGTCACCCACCCTTCCCCAGATGCTCCAGCGCGTCCTCTGCGCGCAGTGGCACCCGTGACGCCTCGTTGTTGAGGTCGACCAGCTGCACCAAGAGTCCCAGCAGCGCCTTGCGCTCAGTGGGCTTGAGCGGCTCCAGCATGCGCGCCTGGGCGCGCTCGACGGCGGGGATGATCTCGCGCAGGATCGCGGCGCCGGATTTCGTCAGGTACAGGAGCTTGATCCGCTTGTCCTCGGGTGCCGGCTTGCGCTCGATATAGTCCTTGGCCTGCAGCCGCTCGATCACGCTGCCGAGCGTGGAGCGGTCGAAGGCGATCACCGCCGACAGACGCGTCGCGTCGATGCCGGGATGGGTGTGGATCGCGATCAGCGCCGCATATTGCACCGGCGTCAGATCGAACGCCTTGCACTCCTCCATGAAGATCGAGACCGCGATCTGCTGCATGCGCCGGAACAGATAGCCCGGCGCGGCATAGACCGCGTCCATGGTGATCGGAGGAAGAGGCTTACTCGGCATCGGGCTGCTTCTCCGGAGCGGCATCGGCAAAGGCCGCTAGCGCCTTGGCGGCGGCTTCTGCCGTCAGCAGGCGCGGATAGGCAGACACATCGACGCCGAAGCGGCGGGCATTGGCGAGCTGCGGCACCAGACAGAGATCGGCGAGCGTCGGCGCATCGCCGAAGCAGAACGGCCCAGGCTCGTTCCTGATCAGTGTCTCGCAGGCCGACAGCCCCTCGCGGTTGACCCAGGCCGCCCACTCCTGGACTTTCTCCTCGGCAAGGCCGAGCTCGCGCAGCCGCGCCAGCACCTTCAGGTTCTGCACCGGATGGGTATCGCAGGCGATCGCCAGCGCGAACGCCCTCACCTTGGCGCGCCGCAGCGGATCCCTCGGCAGCAGCGGCGGATTGGGGTGCATTTCGTCGAGCCATTCAATGATCGCGACCGATTGGGTCAGCACTACACCCGCATCGTTCTCCAGCGCCGGCACCAGGCCTTGCGGGTTGATGGCGAGATAGGCGGGCGCGCATTGCTCGCCCTTGCGCAGATGATGCGGCAAATGCTCGGCACCGAGGCTCTTGAGGTTCAGCGCGATCCGCACCCGATAGGCGGCGCTGGAGCGGAAATAGCCGTGCAGCTTCATCGAGACCTCCCATTTTCCTGTTGCTTGTACGTCGTTCGCCGCGTTGACGCTACCTAGATCGTCAGTATACTGTCAATCAACAAAACGATCGGGAGCAGCAACCATGGAAGCCGTGACCAAGACGCCGGAACGCGAGGCGTTCTACCGGAAAATCGACGGCGAAAATCTCACCGCGCTGTGGACGGTGATGAGCGATTTGATCACGCCGGAGCCGAAGAGCGCCTGCCGGCCGCATCTCTGGAAGTTCGACGTCATCCGCGACTACATGACGGAAGCTGGCAAGCTGATCACCGCCAAGGAAGCCGAGCGGCGCGTGCTGGTGCTGGAGAACCCGGGCCTGCGCGGACAGTCCAAGATCACGACGTCGCTCTATGCCGGCGTGCAGATGGTGGTGCCCGGCGACGTCGCGCCCGCCCATCGCCACAGCCAGTCGGCGCTGCGCTTCGTGCTCGAGGGCAAGGGCGCCCACACGGCCGTCGACGGCGAGCGCACCGCGATGGAGCCCGGGGACTTCATCATCACGCCGTCGATGACCTGGCACGATCATTCCAACGAAACTGACCAGCCGATGTTCTGGCTCGACGGTCTCGACATCCCCCTGGTGCAGTTCTTCGACTGCTCCTTTGCGGAAGGCTCCAAGGAAGACCAGCAGAAGATCACCAAGCCGGCCGGCGACAGCTTCGCCCGCTACGGCCACAATCTGCTGCCCGTGGACGTGAAACGGAGCTCGAAGACCTCGCCGATCTTCAGCTATCCCTATGCCTACACCCGCGAAGCCCTGGAGAAAGCCCGCGTAAGCCAGGAATGGGACGCCTGCCACGGGTTGAAGCTGAAGTTCAGCAATCCCGAGACCGGCGATTTCGCGATGCCGACCATCGGCACCTTCATCCAGCTCTTGCCAAAGGGTTTCAAGACCACACGTTATCGCGCGACCGATGCGACGGTGTTTTGCCCGATCGAGGGCAAGGGGCGCAGTCGGATCGGCGACACCGTTTTCGAATGGGGCCCGCGCGATCTGTTCGTGGTGCCGAGCTGGCACTGGGTCACGCACGAGGCGGACGAGGACGCCGTGCTGTTCAGCTTCTCGGACCGGCCGGTGCAGCAGAAGCTGGATCTGTTCCGGGAAGATCGCGGGAACGCGTGAGGCAGGCTGCTAGCCAAAGTACTCGGTGGCGTCCCGGCGAAGGCCGGGACCCATAACCACAGGAAGTAGTTTAGCGAAGATTTGTAGTTATCTTCGTCGGTACAAGTTCCTTGTTAGATCACGCGGTATGGGTCCCGGCCTTCGCCGGGACGACGACGGAAATTTTGGCGCGCGTCTCCATCCACATCGTCATTGCGAGCGCAGCGAAGCAATCCAGACTGTCACCGTGGAAAAACCCTGGATTGCTTCGCTGCACTCGCAATGACGGAGAATGCCTCACCGCCAGTGCAACAGCCGCATCTCCAGCCAGCCGATCACTTTCCCCACCGCAAGCCCGAACACCGACAGGATCACCACGCCCGCGAGCAGCTGATCGGTCTGCATCAGATTGCCGGCCTGGAGCACGAAGGCGCCGATGCCGTATTGCGCGCCGATCATTTCGGCGCTGACGACCAGCAGCAGCGCGACTGAGGCGGTGATACGGAAGCCGGCGAGGATCGCGGGCAGCGCGCCGGGCCAGATCACCTTGCGTACGATGGTGGCGAAGGGAACGTTGAAGCTTTGCGCCATGCGGATCAGGTTGCGCGGCACCGCATCAACGCCGCTATAGACCGAGATCGCGGTCGAGAAGAACACCCCGAGCGCAATGGTCGCGATCTTCGGCTCTTCGCCGATGCCGAGCCAGAGAATCAACAGCGGCAGCAGCGCGATCTTGGGGATCGGGAACAGTGCCGAGATGAAGGTGATGCCGACGCTGCGCGCGAGCCGCGACAGGCCGATGGCGAAGCCGACGGCAACGCCGGCCGCAGTCCCGAGCAGCCAGCCGACGCCGATGCGCAGCAGCGAGGCCGAAACGTGCTGCCAGAGCGCGCCGGAGATTGCGAGCTGGTAGATCGCGCGCGCGATCGCCGATGGCGCCGGCAGGAACAGCGGATTGACGAGGCCCAGGGTACCGGCCGCCTGCCAGACCGCGATGACGAGCGCGAGCGCGATCCAGCCACTGAAGCGGCTCGACGCAGGCACGAAGCCCGCACCGCGGAAGCGGACGCGCCGGGTCGCCGCGTCCTTCGCTGAAGTTTCCGCCAAGGCCCGATCAAGCATGTTGGACCTCGCGCTCGGCATCGATCGCCTCATTGCGGATGAGCGACCAGATCTGGTTTTGCAGCGCGAGCAGCTTCTCCCGCGCCGCGGTCCCGCCGCGTTCGGCGCGCGTCATCGGCACGGTCACGACCTCGCGAATCCGCCCCGGCCGCCGCGACAACACCACGATGCGGTCGGCGAGCCGCGCCGCCTCTTCGAGATTGTGGGTGACATAGACCGCGCCCATGCCACCATCGGCGAGCAGGCTAACGAAATCCTCCATCAACAGCTCACGCGTCTGCGAATCCAGCGCCGACAGCGGCTCATCCATCAGCAGGATCGCAGGTTTGACCGCAAGCGCGCGCGAAATGCCGACGCGCTGGCGCATGCCGCCAGAGAGCTGCTTTGGATAGGTTTTGGGAAAATCGGTCAGGCTGGTGCGGCGGAGCGCATCGTCGACCAGCGCGCGGCGCTGCGTCGCCGAGAGCTGCGTATGCAGCAGCGGGAATTCGACGTTCTCCTCGACCGTCGCCCATGGCAGCAGCGCAAAATCCTGGAACACGAAGGTCAGCGGATTGAGGCTGTCCGCTGGCGGCGTCCCGCGCAGCTCGGGCGCACCGGAGGTCGGCTGCAGCAGGCCGCCCAGGATCGACAGCAGCGTGCTCTTGCCGCAACCGGAGGGACCGACGATCGCCACCACCTCGCCGGCGCTGACCGTAAAGGAGACGTCGTCGAGCACAGCGAGATCGCCGAAGCGGTGGGAGATGTGGTCGGCGATCAGATCCATGCGGCGAGCCCGCCTTCTTCACCCTCCCCTGGAGGGGGAGGGTCGGTTCGTACTGAGCGAAGCGAAATGCAAACCGGGGTGGGGTGACGGTCTATTCGCATTGATGCTGACGATGCCTGCTCTCGCGCTTTCCGCGAACGATCAGAGCGAACGACGGACAGACCGCCGCCGTGGCTCACCCCACCCCGCTCGCCGCGGTCGATGCTGCGCATCGCCGGTGCGATCGACCCTCCCCCTCCAGGGGAGGGTGGCAGATTGCTCGCCGCAAGAGTCTGCATCGTCAACATCAATCCGCCTTCACATAGTCCTTCGCGATGATCGCGTTCGCATCGAAGCCTTTGTCGGCAAAGCCCTGCTCCTGCAGCCATTTGATCTGGTTGTCGACGTTCTTCACGTCCAGCTTGCCGTCGGGGTCGATATAGGCGCAATTGCCGACCACCTGCTCGACCGGCAAATTGGTGTACTTGGCGATGATCTCCAAGAGCGGCTTCGTCTTGTCGTTGATCGGCGCAACGCCGTCCTTCATCGCGGCGAGGATGACGTCGTGATATTCGCGGTCGGCCTTCGCGAGCGCGCCGAGCAGTTTTGTCACCAGCACCTTGTTGGTCAGCGTCTTCGGCGAGGCGAACACCGCGCCCAGCTGCCAGGGCGTCTCGTCGCCGACCCAGCCCAGAAACTTTGCGCCGCCCTCGTCCATCAGCTTGCGTGCGGTGGAGATCGGCAGCAGCGCCGCATCGACGGTCTCGCCCTTCAGCGCAGCCGCCGCATTCGACAGCGATTGCAGCGGCACGATCTTCACGTCCGTAAGCTTGAAGCCGTATTTGTCGGCGAGCAGGCCGAGCGAATAGTGAAAGCTTGATCCGACCTGCGTCACCGCTACGCGCTTGCCGGCAAGATCCTTCGGCGTCTTCAGGCCGGCGGCATAGGCGTTGTTGCTGGCGAAATAGCCGATCAGGGGATAGCCGGCCTTCTCGCGGCTCATGCCGCCGATCACCTTCAGCGTGCCCTTGCCGGCGAGATTGTAGAGACCTGCGGTGAAGGCGGTGATGCCGAAATCGACGTCGCCGGAGGTGGTGGCGACCGCGATCGGCTGCGCCGCGTCGAAGAATTTCAGCTCGACCTCTAAGCCGGCCTCACGAAAATAGCCCTTGTCCTGCGCGATGAAGACCGGCGCGGAGGACGACAGACGAAGCACGCCGATCTTCGCCTTCAGCGCGTCTTCGGCCCTGGCCGTGCTCATCGCCATGATCGCCAAAAGGCCCACTAGCGCGAGCCGCGCAATCCCGATCATCCCGTTTCCTCCAGTGGTTCTCTTGGTCGTTCTTGCCGTCCGCTACAGGCCCTCGGGCACCGTCTGGTCTCGCCCGATGAAGGCGCCCTGTTGTTTCAACGTTTCCTGCAATTTTTCAACGGGGATGTCACGCGGGATCCGGTTTCCGGATAGCGCCAGCGCGGCGGCGGAACCGGCGGCCTCGCCCATCACGAAGCAGGCCCCGGAGACCCGCGCCGCCGACTGGCCCTCATGGGTCATCGAGGCACAGCGGCCGGCGACCAGGAGATTGTCGACGCCTTCGGGCACCAGCATGCGATAAGGCAGCTCGTTATAGCCCCGCGATTCCGGGATCGCCGGGAAGGTGAAGACGACGTCGCCGGGCACATGGGCCTCGATCGGCCAGCCATTGACGCCGATGGAATCCTCGAACGATGCGCAGCCGAGCACGTCCGCACCGCTGAGCTGGTAGCCACCCTTGATGCGGCGGGTCTCGCGGATGCCGAGCTGCGGCGGCAGGTCGACGATGTAGGACTTTTCGAAGCCAGGCACGGTGCTACGAAGGAACTCGTACGCGGCAAGCGCCTGCTTGCGGCCCTCGATCTCGCCGCGGGTGAGATCGTCGGGCTCGACGCCGTTGATGGCGTGGCCGTCCTCGCGCGCCACTTGGGTGAAATTCACCCGCCATTCGATGCCGGATTTTTGCGGCCGCACGATCGCGCTCTTGCGCGGGAATGTGTGGGTGCCAGCCGCGATGGCCTTTTCCATCAATTGCGGAATGGTGCGCCAGGCATCGCCCGCCTTCTCCGGATCGATGCCGTTGAGACGCAGCATCATCGAGGGGTACATCGGATGGCCGTGCTCGTCGCCGATTTCGAACGGCGCACCGGCCCACACCGCGAGATCGCCGTCGCCGGAGCAGTCGATGAAGATCTCAGATCGCACTGCCCGCCGGCCGGCCTTGGTCTCGACCATCAGCGCATCGATGCGGCTGTCGTCGCCCATCACCACGCCGGCGCCGAGTGCATGGAAGAGGATGTGTACCTTGTGGCTGGCAAGCAATTCGTCGGCCGCGATCTTGTAGGCGGCGGTGTCATAGGCCTGTGCAAAGACCTTGCCGAGGATCAGGTGCGGCGCATTGAGACCGTTGAGCCGATCGATCCGCGCCAGCAGCTCGGACGCCATGCCCTGCACCAGCCGGTGCGCCTGGCCGTAGACATTCCCATGCAGGCCGCAGAAATTGGTGACGCCGGCCGCCGTGCCCATGCCGCCGAGAAAGCCGTAGCGCTCGATCAGCAGCGTCTTCCGCCCGGCGCGCGCGGCAGAGGCCGCGGCGACAATGCCGGCGGGGCCGCCGCCGAGCACGACGACTTCATACTCGCCATAGAGCGGCACCTGTCGTGCCGGTTCTTCGATCGTCATGGCCCGCATGGCGCGTCCGCTCCCGAAATCCTTTGCTTAGGAACGACTATGAATTAACGCGCGAGGGGCTACAATCCACCAAAATACGCGATCAGCTTTCGCGAATCGAGAAAGGTCGCCATGGACATCCTCGTGAACCTGCAAGCCTTCCTCGCCACGGCGGATGCGGCCGGATTCTCGGCCGCCGCGCGAAAGCTTGATGTCTCGACCTCGGTCGTCGCCAAGCGCGTCACGCAACTGGAGGCCCGCATCGGCACGCCGTTGTTTCACCGTTCGACCCGGCAGTTGCGACTGACCGAGGCCGGACAGCGCTACGTGCATCGCGCGCGCGGCGTCGTGGCTGACGCCACCGACCTGCTCTCGCGCATGGGCGAGAAGGGCCACGATCTCGTCGATCACCTCCGCATCAAGGCGCCGACCTCGCTGACTGTGGCGCGTCTCGCCGACGCCTTCAGCGCGTTCCAGACCCAGAACCCGCGGCTGAAGCTTGAGATCGTTCTGATCGATCGCCCGGTCGATCCCGTCACCGAAGGATTTGACATCGCCATCGGCGCCTTCCCGCATTCCTTCGGCGGCGTGGTCGACGAGCCGCTGTGCCCGTTGAAGCGGCTGCTTTGCGCCTCACCAGCCTATTTGAAGAAGCACGGCACGCCAAAACATCCGCGCGATCTGGTCGAGCATCGCTGCCTCAGCTTCATGCCGACCGGCCCGGAATGGGTCTTCGACGGACCGCGCGGCCGCATCAGCATCCAGGTCAGCCCGCTGCTCTCCTCCAACGAGGGGCACGTGCTGGCGCGCAGCGCCATCGCCGGCAACGGCATTGCGCTGATGTCGCATTATCTCGTCGCGGATGCCTTGCGCGATGGGACGCTCAAGCCGGTGCTGCGCGATTTCCCGATTCCGGAATTGTGGGTGAAGGCCGCGATTCCCGAACGGCGCCGCAACGCCGCTGCGGTGCAGGCGCTGCTCACGCTGCTGAAAACATCACTGGCGACGTCGCTGTGAGCCTTGCGGCGCGCCGTAGCCCGCATGGAGCGCAGCGGAATGCGGGGACACCGGCCCCGGATTTCGCTTCCGCTCCATCCGGGCTACATGCTTGCCTCGAGACGGTTGCCCGGGAATGACGGACCTGACAGAAGTGCCAGCATGGACTCGACGCTTATGAAATTTCCCCTCCCCGCTTTGATCGCCCTGTTGATCTCAGCTGCTCCCGCCGCAGCCCTGGAGCAGAACTGCCGCTTCATCCAGGCCAAGCCCGATCGCGAAGCCTGCTACAAGCGGCAGGAGGAAGAGCTCGCCGAAAGACGCAAGCCGGCCGCGCCGACCGGCGAGAGCAAGACGCTCGAAACGCTGCGCCAGATGCGGCAGGACGACGACGCGGTCTATCGCAGCATCAACAACATCTGCCGCGGCTGCTGAGGCTCAAGTTTTCGCGCCATCCCAATTCGCCGCCCGCTTCTCCGCGAAGGACGCCAGTCCTTCCGCGGCCTCCGCGCTTTGGCGCTTGAGCGAATGCAGCTGCACGAGGCGCGTGTACGCCGCATCGTCCACCGCCATTCCGCCGAACGAGCTCTCCAGCGCAAGGCGCTTGGTTTCGGCCATCGCCTCCGGCCCGTTGGCGAGCAGCTGCTCGACCACCTTGGCGCCGGCGGCTTCGAGATCGGCGAGCGGCACCACCTCGTGGACGAGGCCGATGCGGCGGGCGTCCTCGGCGCCGAAGCGCTCGCCGGTCAGGGCGTACCGGCGGACCTGGCGCGCGCCGATGGCGTCGCAGAGCTGCGGGATGATGATCGCCGCGGTCAAGCCCCAGCGCACCTCGGTGATCGAGAATAGCGCGTTTTCGGCCGCGATCACGACATCGCAGACCGCAATCACGCCGGTGCCGCCACCAAAACAGCCGCCTTGCACCAGCGCGACCGTCGGAACCGACAGCGTGTTGAGCCGCTGCACGGCCTCGAAGGTCGCTCGTGACGCCGTCTCGTTCGCTGCAGTCGATTGCGGCCGCACGCCATTGATCCATTTGAGGTCGGCGCCGGCCTGGAAATGCTTGCCGTTGCCGCGGAGCACCACGACACGCAAGTTCGGCTTGTTGCCGAGATCGTCCATGGCCGCGAGCACGCCCGCGATCAGCGCGCCGTCATAGGCGTTGTTGACCTCGGGACGGTTCAAGGTGACGGTCGCGACGCCGCGCTCATCAAGGGTCCACAGGACAGGGTTGGCGGGCATCGGCGATCCTCCGGTCGGTTTGTTTGCTGCGCACTATGGCCGAGGGCGCGTGTCCTGATCCATATCTTTACGGCGTAGGGCGGCCGCGTCCATCGCATGGCGGCTTGTGTCATGCTGGCACCTGATGGCACCAAGGGACAGGACGGGACAGCACATGCGCATCTGCATTTTCGGCGCGGGCGCCGTCGGCAGCCACATTGCGGTCCGGCTGGCACGCGCCGGCCATGAGGTCTCGTGCGTGATGCGGGGGGCGCATCTGGAGGCGGCGCGCGCCGGCGGCCTCAAGCTGCGCGTCGGCGATTCCGAGGTCAGCGCCAAGGTGAACGCGTCAGGCGATCCGGCCCAGCTCGGCCCGCAGGACGTCGTGATCTCGACGCTGAAGGCGACCGCACTTCAGGGACTGGTTTCCAACATCAAGCCGCTGCTACAGGACGACACAGCGATCGTGTTCGCGCAGAACGGCATTCCCTGGTGGTACGGCATCGGCCTGCCGCCGCGGCACCCGACCCCGCCCGACATTTCCTTCCTCGATCCCGGTGGTCGGTTGCGTGCCTGCATCCCGAAGGAACGGATCGTCGGCGGCGTCGTCTTCTCCTCCAACGAGGTGATCGCGCCCGGCGTGGTGCAGAACCTGACGCCGGACCGCAACCGCCTGCTGATCGGGGAATGCGACGACCGCAATTGCGAGCGCATCACCAAGCTGCGCGGCGTCTTCAACGATGCCCGGCTGGAATCGCCGCCGGTGGCCGAGATCCGCGAGGCGATCTGGTCAAAGCTGCTGACCAACATGTCGCTGTCGGTGCTGTGCCTGCTCACCGGCCAGACCGCGCGCGGCGTGCGCGACGATCCCGCCTTCACTGAAGTCATCCCGCGCATGCTGAACGAGGCCAACGACATCGCCCAGCATTTCATTCCCGAGGTCAAACGCGTGACCCGCAGCGGCCCCGCCCCCAACCACAAGCCGTCGCTGCTGCAGGACTACGAGCTCGGCCGCGCCATGGAGATCGACGTGCTGGTGAAAGCGCCTGCCGCTTTCGCCCGCACCGCCGGGCTGTCGACGCCGACGCTCGACCTGATCGCCGCGCTCGCGATTCAGAAGGCGCGCGACAAGGGGCTTTACTCGGCCTGAGATTCAGGCGAGCCCGTCGATCCAGGCCGCCAGCGTGTCGAGCACCTCTGTCAGCGCCTCGTCATTGGTGCGGCCGGACTTCTTTAGCACCGCAAACGAATGGTCGCCGGCTTCGACCTGATGCAGCGTCGCCTTCGGGCCGAGCTTCTCGATGACAGGCCTGAGATAGCCCAGATCGGCAAGCCCATCGCGGGTGCCTTGCAAGAACAGCATGGGGATAGCGATGCCGGCGAGGTGCTCGGCGCGCTCGGAGGACGGCTTCTTGTCCGCATGCAGGGGGAAGCCGAGGAAGGCGAGCCCTTTGACATCAGGTAATGCAGCCTTGGACTGCGCCTGTGATGTCATGCGCCCGCCGAACGATTTTCCGCCGGCGATGAGCGTGATGCCGGGGCAGAGCCGGGCAGCCTCAGCAACCGCCGCGCGGATGGCGGCGTGCGCGACGGCCGGCTGGTCGGGACGCCCCTTCTTCTCCTCCATGTAGGGAAAATTGAAGCGGAACGTCGCAATGCCGCGCTCCGCAAGGCCCGCGGCGACCTTCTCCATGAAGGCATGCCGCATGTCCGCACCGGCGCCGTGCGCGAGGACGTAGCAGGCGCGCGCATGGGCCGGAATCGTCAGGATCGCGGACACCATGCCGATGCGTTCAATGTCGAGCTTGAGCTCCGTCGTCTTGCTTGTCATGACGTCGTCAGGCCCTCACTCAACGGTGCGCGCCGCTTGCCGGCCATAGATAGTTCAGGACTTGATCGAGCGTCATCATGATCTCGCGGCGTCCAACCTCGTTCCTCACAGAGCCGAATTTCTCCTCAAGCGCAAGCTTGGCAAAGCCGTGAACGGTGGACCAGGCCGCCGCAGCCGCTGTCTTCGCCTCCTTCGCGGTGCCGCCGACCAACTCGGCGACGACGATCTCGAACGCGTGACCGGCGGCCCTGCTCGCCTGCCTCAGACGCGGATCGTCTGCCACGAGGCGCTTGTTCGCAAACATCATCTGGAACCGGCCGGGATGTGTCAGCGCAAAATTGACATAAGCAAGTCCCTGGGCATGGAGCTTGTCGCGCGCACCCTGCTTGACGGATGCCGCCTCGCGCAAGGCGCCGGCAAGCGCGCCGTAACCGCGGATCGCGACTTCGGTGAGAAGCCCCTGCGCGTTGCCGAAATGATGCGACGGGGCAGCCGGCGAAACCCCGGCGCGTCGCGCGGCTTCGCGCAGCGTGAAACCCTCGGCACCCTGCTCGGCGAGAATGGCTTCGCTCGCAGCGATCAACGCCTCCTGCAATTCACCGTGATGATAACCGGGCTCCGGCTTTGCCCGCGTCGCGCCGGCGCCGCGCTTGGCGGAGGGGGCGTGTTTCTTCATGTAACTTGACACTGTTCAGATTGCGGCATATCTATCTTAACACTGTTTAGATGAGTGGCCCCGGAGTTCGAAATGACCGAAATGCAGGATATCACCGCAAGCAGTCCCGTAAAGCGGCGTCATCTGGTCGGAGGCGCCGCGCTCGGCATGCTCGCGGGCGCCGTCGGTGGCCTCGCCGGCGGCGTGGCGCTCGGCCAGAGCGCGACGCTGCCGCAGCAGAAGCCCAGCGGCAAGCGCCGATTCGAGGGCAAGGTCGTCATCGTCACGGGCGGCACCTCCGGCATCGGCCGCGCCGCGACGCTGATGTTCGCGGCCGAAGGCGGCCAGGTCGCCTTCTGCGGCCGCAACGCCGAGCGCGGCAAACAGGTGGAGAACGAGGTGCGCGAGGCCGGCGGCGACGCGGTCTTCATTCGCGCCGACGTCCGCAACGAGGCCGAGATCAAGGCGCTGGTCGACAAGACGATCGAACGCTACGGACGGCTCGACGTCGCCTTCAACAACGCCGGCATTTCCATCGAGCGTCCCCTTCACGAATACAGCGCGGCCGAATTCGACGACGTGATCAGCACCGACCTGCGCGGCGTATTTCTGTCGATGAAGTATGAGATCCCTCACATGCTGGAGAAAGGCGGCGCGATCGTCGTCACGGCGTCGTCGAACGCCATTGCCACGACAGCCAAACGCTCGGCCTATTCGGCGGCCAAGCGCGGACTGGTCGGCCTGGTCCAGGCCGCGGCACTCGACTACGCAAAACATGGCATCCGCATCAACACACTGGTTCCCGGTACCACCGACACGCCGATGATTCGCCGGCTCGCCGGCATGGAGAATCTGCCCGATGCAGCCTGGCACGTCGGCATTGCGCAATGGGCCAAATCCAACGTTCCGGGCTTGCAGCGCGTGGCAACCCCCGAGGAGATCGCCGCCTTTGCGCTCGTGCTGGCCTCCGACGATCATCCCTACACGACCGGCGGTCAGTTCGTCATCGACGGCGGGAAGACCGCACATGGCGGCTAGACCGGGCGCAGCCTGAAAACACAATTCGCGGCGAGCTCGAATGGCGTACCAAGAGGAGCAGCCTTGCGCCCGTGCCGGCCGTTGTGGCAGGCCTGACACGCTGGCTGTCGCAAGGCGCGACATCACCGATCGAGGTTTCCATGTCCTACCGCTCCTCCTGGATGACCGAAGAGCTCGAAATCTTCCGCGACCAGTTCCGGAAATACCTTGCCAAGGACCTGGCGCCGCACGCCGAAAAATGGCGCGAGCAGAAGATGGTCGACCGCTTCGCCTGGCGCGGGCTCGGCGAGATGGGCGCGCTCTTGGCAAGCGTGCCGGAGGAATATGGCGGGCTGGGCGCCACCTTCGCCTATGACGCGGCGGTGCTGGACGATCTCGAGAGCACGGTGCCGGAGCTGACGACTGGCGTCTCCGTGCACAGCGCCATCGTCGCGCACTACATCCTCAATTACGGCTCGGAGGAGCAGAAGAAGCGCTGGCTGCCGAAAATGGCCTCGGGCGAGATGGTCGGGGCCATCGCCATGACCGAGCCCGGCACCGGCTCGGATTTGCAGGCCGTGAAGACCACGGCGAAGAAGCAGGGCAATTCCTACGTCATCAACGGCCAGAAGACGTTCATCACCAACGGCCAGGCCGCCGATCTCGTCATCGTGGTCGCGCGCACCGGCGATGCTGGTGCCAAGGGCATTTCGCTGATCGTGGTCGAGACCGCCGGCGCGGACGGCTACAAGCGCGGGCGCAATCTCGACAAGATCGGCCTGCACGCCTCCGACACGTCGGAACTGTTCTTCGACAACGTGACCGTGCCACCCGAAAACCTGCTAGGCAAGGAGGAGGGCCAGGGCTTTGTGCAGTTGATGCAGCAATTGCCGCAGGAACGCCTTGCGCTCGCGGTCGGCGCCGTCGCCTCGATGGAGCGCGCGGTCAAGCTCACCACCGAGTACACCAAGGAGCGGAAGGCGTTCGGCAAGCCGCTGATGGACTTCCAGAACACCGCCTTCACGCTGGCCGAGCGCAAGACCGAGGCAATGATCGCGCGCGTCTTCGTCGACTGGTGCATCGAGCGACTGATCGCCAAAGACCTCGATACCGTGACGGCGTCGATGGCGAAATATTGGTGCTCGGAGAAGCAGGTCGAGACCGCCGACGAATGCCTGCAGCTATTCGGCGGCTATGGCTACATGCAGGAATATCCGATCTCGCGCATCTTCATCGATTCCCGCATCCAGAAGATCTACGGCGGCACCAACGAAATCATGAAGCTGTTGATTGCGAGGTCGCTGTAGCCGTTCATTTCATCCGCTTGTCGGCGGCGATGAAGTCGATGAAGGTCCGCACTTTCGCTGAGAGATATTTGCGGCTCGGATAGACCGCGAACAGCTTTCCCTCGAAGATGACCTGCTCGGACATGAGGTGCTCGAGACGTCCGGCGGCGATGTCATCAGTGACCAGCCATTTCGGCAGGAAGGCGAGGCCCATGCCTTCGAGCGCAGCCACGTGCAGCAGCGTTTCGTTGGCGCTGCGTAGCACCGGATTGAGCTTTACGGTCTCGGGGCCGTGTTCGCCCTGGAAGGAGAAGCTCTCGCCGGGATAAAGCGCGTAGTGCAACAGCGCTTGTCCGGAGAGATCGGCAAAGGTCGCCGGGCGGCCCGCGCGTTTGAGAAACGCAGGGGCTGCAACCAAATAGAACGGGACTCTGGTGATGGGCCGCGCGATCAACGCCTCGTCGGGCGCGCCGGTCGCGCGCAAGGCGAGGTCGAATCCCTCCTCGACCAGATTGACCAGCCGTCCGCTGAGATCGACATCGAGACGCACGTCCGGAGAGCGCGCCTGATAGTCTGCCAGCACGCCAGCAAAGATCGCGTTCGCCATCCACACCGGCGCGGTCAACCGCAGCGTGCCGCGTGGAACAACGGTCGCCTTGCTGACGGCAGCCTCGACCTCGTCGAGCGAGTCGAGCATCTGCCGCGCCTGCTCTAAATAGAGCGCGCCGCTTTCGCTCAGGCTGACGCGCCGGCTGGTCCGATTGAGCAAGCGGGTGCCGAGGCGCTTCTCGAGCTGCATCACATGCTTGCTCGCCATGGCGGGCGAGATGCGCAGGCGCTGCGCCGCGGCCGCAAAGCTCTTCAGCTCGGCGACCAGGCAAAACACCCTCATGCTGACCAGCGTGTCCATGAGATCATCAATATCCAGGAAATGAACCAACCCTGGAGCAGATAATGATCAAGAATAGGGAAACTATCAAATGGTGGCCACTCTCACATCCCCTGGAGAACCACCATGTCCACCACCATCATCGAGACCGCCGCCCCCGGCCGTGCCTTGCGCATCGGCCTCTGGGTCGCGCAGGTCCTCCTCGCCTTCGTCTTCATCTCGGCGGGGCTGGTCAAGCTGACGACACCCATTCCCCAGCTTGCGGCGATGATGCCCTGGGCCGGCCAATATTCCGAAACGTTTGTTCGCGCGATCGCGCTGGTCGATCTCGCCGGCGGGATCGGCATTCTGCTGCCGGCCCTGACACGGATCCTGCCGCGGCTGACCGTGCTGGCCGCGCTGGGCTGCGCGGTGCTGCAGGTGTTCGCGCTCTTCTTCCACATTTCGCGCGGCGAGGCTCCGATCGCGCCGCTCAACGTCGTCCTGCTGGCGCTCAGCCTGTTCGTGCTGTGGGGACGCAACAGCAAGGCACCGATCGCACCGCGTCAGTTCTGACCGGTCGCCACAGCCATGATCTCAGCCAACGGATGGTCCCGCAGGGGGCTGCTCGCCGGCGCATCAATCCTCACGGCCGGCGGCCCCGCCGCGGCCAAGGAGGATCGTCTCGCCGACGGCGTCGTGATCCTGATCGACAGCAACGAGCCCTACGTCATGGGTCACGCGATCAGTTATTCCGCCAATCTCTCCAAGCATTTTGCCGAGAGGGGCGCGAAATTGCTGATCGAGGTCGTCGCCAACGGCAAGGGCATCGACGTCTTCCGGGCCGACAAGACGCCGCTGGTCGAGCCGCTCGCGACGCTGCGGCAGTCGCTGCCGAACCTTGCCTACAGCATGTGCGCCTCGTCCAAGGCGATTGCGGAAGCCAAGGAGCAGGTCTCGATCCCGCTGATAGCAGGCGCGAGCCTCGTCCCGTTCGGCATCGGACGCGTGGTCGATCTGCAGCTGAAGGGCTGGGCCTATATCCATGCGTGAGACAGCGCGCGAAGGAGGCTCAGTGCTGTCGCGACGATCGATCCTGATGGCCGCGGCAGCCTCTCTCGCTGTCCCGCATGCAAGCGGCGCGCAGGACAGCTGGCCGCCAGTGTTCGAGGCCGGCCGCAGCCAATTTACTGTGGTGCGGCCCCGCGCGCCGATGCCACAGCTCAGGCTTCAGGACCCGCACGGTCGGGACGCTGTCGTGACGGCCAAGCCGGGCCACATCACATTGGTGAACTTCTGGGCCACCTGGTGCGCCGCCTGCCGGCTCGATCTACCCATGCTCGCAAGTCTGGCGGCATCACGGCCTGACCGGCTCGACATCGTTGCGGTCTGCACGGACACCAAAGACCTGCGCAAGATCCGCACATTCCTTGGCGGCCTCGCCGTGCCAAATCTCGCCTGCTACATCGATGCCTATGGCACAGCGGCCGAAGCATCCACCGCGATGTTCTCGCTCGTCGGCATGCCCATCACCTATCTCGTCGGAATGAGCGGCCGCGTCGAGGGCTACATCACCGGTGCGCCCGACTGGCTCTCGCCCGCGGGCGCGCGGCTGCTCCAATTCTATCGCGAGCAAGCTTAGGGCCGTTCAATTCGGATGCCACCAGCGGCCGCCGATGACGACGCCTTCGGAGACGATCTTCCTGTTACCGATCAGGTGCTCGCCGACGACGTCCTCATAATCGAACTGGCCTTGCTTGACGGAGATCAGCGTGGCGTCGCCGACGCTGCCCGGCTTGAGGCTGCCGAGCTCCGGGCGCCGCAGCGCCATCGCCGCATTCACCGTCGAGGCCGCAATCACATCCGGCAGTTCCATGCCCATGCACAGGAACTTCGACATGGTCGTGACCTGGTCATAGGCGGGACCGTCGATGCACAGCATGTGGATGTCGGAGGAGATCGTGTCCGGATAGAAGCCGTTGGCGAGCATGGCGCGCGCGGTCTTGAACGCGAACGAGCCCTTGCCGTGGCCGATATCGAACAGGACGCCGCGCTCGCGTGCGTCCAGCACCGCCTTCTTCACCGTGCCCTGCGCAGTCGCCGGCGTATTGGGGAAGGGCCGGAACGCGTGGGTGAGCACGTCGCCGGGACGCAGGCGCGCCAACACCTCCTCGTAACTCGGCGGCGGATGGTCGATATGCGCCATCAGGGGCATGCCGACCTCGTCGGCAACCTGAAGCGCGATGTCGAGTGGCACGGTTCCCGACGTGCCCGACGAATGCAGTCCCACGCGCACCTTGATGCCGACGATGAGGTCGCGGTTGGCATCGGCCACTTTCGCCGCATCGACCGGATTCATCAGCCGCAGCTCCTCGCTCTCGCCGACCATGATCCGGTGCGAGAAGCCGAAGATGCCGGCATGCGAGACGTGCAAATAGGCAAGGATGCGGACCTGGCTTGGCTCGATCACATGCTTGCGGAAGCCGGCGAAATTGCCCGGCCCCGCGCTGCCGGTGTCGATCGCCGTGGTGACGCCCGAGAGGCGGCAAAATTCCTCGGCATCGATGCCGAGCGAGGTGCCGCCCCAGTAAACGTGGGTATGGAGATCGATCAGCCCCGGCGTGACGATGTAGCGCGAGACGTCACGGACCTCGGTGCCCGGATCGGCCTTGAGCCCGCCGCCGACCGCCGCGACCTTGCCGCCGGCAAAGGCGATGTC
Source organism: Bradyrhizobium sp. SPXBL-04 (assembly GCF_051853035.1). Classification (NCBI taxonomy): domain Bacteria; kingdom Pseudomonadati; phylum Pseudomonadota; class Alphaproteobacteria; order Hyphomicrobiales; family Nitrobacteraceae; genus Bradyrhizobium; species Bradyrhizobium sp. SPXBL-04. The sequence goes on from NZ_CP182472.1 coordinate 8,409,582, forward strand.
AGTCACGGCGTCGAGCTTCTGGGACGGATCGACCACACGGCCGCCGCGCAGGATCAAGTCGAAAGGCATCGTCGTCTCCGGAATTGTGGCCAGGCATTGCAGATGGCGGCCGTGCGACCTTAGTCGCCGTCCTGCCTATAGCAAATCGTGTAGCAAATCTTGCACCAACCGGGCAAAGCGCGGAGGTGATCGAGAACGGAGCCCACCGCTCGCCGGTCAACCGTGCCTGCGCCACTCCTTGAAATCATCTTCGACGAATGCGGCGGCGGCCTTTGCAGCAGCATGCAGCCAATCGTTGTCGCGTTTAATCAGGTCTGCGGCGATCGTGGTCGATGCGCCTGCCGTCGCGGCGTGAATGGCGCCGATGTCAAAGCCCATGACGTTGAGCAGATCGAGCTCCAGGCTCATGTTCGCGTGATCCCCGAGATTGATCTTGCGGGAGTCGGGCGCAAGGCGCCGGATCACGAAGCCATTTTGGCGTTCGAGCACGAGATGTGGATCGGGAGCTCGATACGAACCTTTTGCGAGGTCGAGAAAGCGCAGCTTGCCTTTCCGATCATGCGCCCAATCCCAGGCCGACGGCACCAGCGCCTTAGCTTCCCTGACGATTTGGCCGCCGCACCAATCGGCAATGGCGAGGAATCGCGGCCGGCCCAAGCTGCCGACACCTGCCACGCGCGTCGCGAAGCGATCGAATGCGGCACCGGGCGGTAATTTCTTGCGGAGTGTTGCGGCAACAGCAGACGGTGGCTTCGCTCGTGGATATTTCTCCACGTCGTCCCAGAACTCATGGCGTTCGTCGTCGGTGCATGTCACGTAAGCGCGCATCCAGCTCGCCTGCTCATCCAGGAGTGAGGGCCGCGGTTGTTTGAGACCCTCCTTGTAACCATCGAGAATCGCCTTTGCGGCGTCACCATTGCCGACGTGGGTCATGGCCCTCGCCTTCTTTTTCTTGGCCTTTGGCGCGAGCCGGGCGCTTGTCGCAAGGCGCACGAGGTCGAAGGGATAGGCAATGCTCGCGGCTTCGTCGAAATCGTTGACGCCCCAGACGAGGCGTCCCTCCGCGTCGCGCCAAGTCCCGAAATTTTCGATATGGGTGTCCCCCACGGACGGCACGCGCGGCGCGTCCGTCAACTCCGGGCAGAGCGCTTCGATAGACCTGGCCCAGCGGAAGAAGGTTGCACGAAGGAAGACGAACGGATCGTCCTTCATCTTTTTGTGCTTTTCGTCGAGGTCGCGCTCGACGACCTTGCATTGGGATCGCAGCCAGCGCTCGAACTCTCTATTGTCGTCCAGAAATGAACGCGGCCCGATCCCGCCGCGGCTATTTGACTTCTGCTTGATCACCGCCAGAACTTTCCAAAAAGAATGATGATGAGCGAGTTCGCGGAAATGATTGCGGGCTGTTTCGCTATGAACAGGCGTCCGGATATTCAATCGCAGAGCGAGCATGGTAGTCCTGGCGCTACTTTCCCGCTAGTCGAATGATATGACCTTGCCATTGCCAGCCGCAGGGTCACGGCAGGCGAACACGAGGGCGAAGCTAAAGGATAGGGAATATGCGCGCGAGGCGCACCCAGCATCTGGCGAGCAATGCGTTAAGTATCTGAGATTATGGCGATCCCGGGAAGACTCGAACTTCCGACCTACGGTTTAGGAAACCGTCGCTCTATCCGGCTGAGCTACGGGACCGCGGAACCCGAACGTTGCGGGTTCGGCCCCCTCATAGCAGAGCAGGATGCCGTTCGCCAGCCGCATCGCGGGCCGGGTTGTCGTCAAGGGAAGCGAGGCGGCTGTACAATCTCTTCCCCGGATCCCTCTCTGCGGAGCAGCCCACATGATCGAAAGCATCAGCGCCATCACGCTCGGCACGCATGACATGGCGCGCGCCGTTCACTTCTACCACTCGCTGGGGTTCGAGCTCCTCCATGGCGGCGAAGCCGCAGCATTTACCAGCTTTCGCGCCGGCGCCGGCTATCTCAACCTGACGGCGCAGCCGGACGACAAGCGCTGGTCCTGGTGGGGCCGCGTCATCTTCTATGTCGCCAATGTCGACGCGACCTTTGAGCAGGCGCGCGCTGCCGGATGGCAGCCGTCGACCACGCCGCGCGATGCCGAATGGGGTGAGCGCTACTTCCATCTCACCGACCCCGACGGCCATGAGCTCAGTTTCGCACGGCCGTTGTCCTGACCGAATAAGTCGCATCTGCTGACGTTCCAACGCGCAAGTAGCGCTGTCTCAGCCGCCGTGGCAAACTCGGCGCGGTTGCCTCAAGCGAGAATTGGATCTGGGTTCTAACCAGGGAGGACGACCATGGTAACCTATGTCGTGCTGGGAAACTTCACGGATCAGGGAGTCCGCAACGTCAAGGACTCGCCGAAGCGGGCCGAAGCCTTCAAGGAGATGGCCAAAACGTTCGGTGTGACCGTGAAAGAGATCGTCTGGACGCAGGGACGATATGACGTTGTAACCGTTCTTGAGGCTCCAGATGAGGCTGCCGCGATGTCGCTCAGCCTTAGTCTCAGCGCACTCGGCAATGTCCGCACCGAAACGCTGCGCGCGTTTTCGGCGGCAGATATGACGAAGATCGTCGGCAAGATGCTCTGACGCTCAAGCCCGCACGAGCGCACCGGACCCGGGATGGCAATCCCGGGCAGAGGCCTCTCACGCCCTGATATTGTTGTCCCTGACCACCTTGCCCCAATAGGCGACCTGCTTGTCGAAGAAGGTCTTGAAGGCGGCGCCGTCCTCGAGCAGCAACGTCATGTGCTGCGTGTCCTTGAGCTGAGCTGCAGTCGCGGGCTCGCTCAGGATCTCCTTGGACGCCATCGCCATGGCGGCCACGATGTCCGGCGGCGTGCCTGCGGGCGCGAAGATGCCCCACCAGGCCAGCGTCTCGAAATCCGGAAAGCCTGCCTCGATCGCGGTCTGCGTGTCCGGCAAGGCCGGCAGCCGCGTGCGGCCGAGCTGCAGGATCGGCCGCAGCATGTTGGTGCCGAGCTGGGCTGCAACCAGCGCCGCCGATCCCGCGATGAGATCGACATGGCCGCCGAGCACGTCGTTCATGGCCGGCCCGCCGCCACGATAGGGCACGTGCATGATCTCGACACCGGCCTTGCTGCCGAGCACGGTCATGGCGAGATGGCCGAGCGTGCCGATGCCGACGGAGGCGTATTTCACCGCGCCGGGCGACGCCTTGCAGGCCGCCACCACGTCCGCGAAGCTCTTATAGGGACGGCCGGCGCCCGCGGCGATCACGTAAGGAGCGGTGCCCACCAGCAGGACCGGCATCAGCTCGCGCTCGACGTCGACCGGCGGCTTGTCGAGGATGGCCGGGATCACCGCGTGGGAATCGAATGTCACCAGGAACGTCGAGCCGTCCGCCGGGCTCTTGGCGACCTGCGCCGCACCGAGCGCGCCGGCGGCGCCCGACTTGTTCTCGACCACGACGATGCGGCCAAGCTTGGTTTGCAGATTGGACTGCAACAGCCGCGCCATGGCGTCGGTCGATCCGCCCGGCGGGAACGGCACCACCAGCGTGATCTTGCCGGCCTGCGCCGCTGCCGGCGCCATCGCGAGAACGGCCGGTGCGGCCAAGAGCGTGCGTCGTGTGATCGTCATGGACCCCTCCCTTGTTGTTGCGCCCGGCTTTTGCTCGTTGGCGCTAGAGCATGATCCGGACCCGAAGGGCCGCGTTAGCGCAAAGTGTGCAGCGGTTTTCCGAAAGATCATGCTCAAGAAAATAACCTAAGCGCGAAGCGCTTAGGTCGTCCCGAAGCCCGACCCCGGTTTTCTATATTCTGGCCGCGGCGGGCTGAAGATGTCCAGCACGCGGGCACCGTCGGGGCCGGCGCGCATGGTGTGCGGCACGTTGCCGGGCGTGCGCCAGAAATCGCCCTTCTTCACCGGGATTTCCTCGTCGCCCTGGACGCGGACGGCGGAGCCGTCGAGCAGCACGCCCCATTGCTCCTCGGGATGATGGTGCAGCGTGCCCTGCGCATGCGGGGCCAGCGTCACCACCGACAGCATCGCCTGCTCGCCCGAGAAGATGCGCGTGGTCACTCCCGCCGCGAGCTCGCGAAACAATCCGTCGCTGGGATCATCGATGTTATGGAATTCGTCCTTCTGGCTCATGCCATCCTCCCCATCGTTCTCGCCTGATCAGGACTTTCCATACGAGCCCTGATAGCGTCCCTGGCGGATTGCCTTCAACGTCTCCTCCTCGCGCGCGACCTGGGCGCGGACGGCTTCCAGCAGCGCGGCGGCGCCCGCGGCGGGAAACGACACCACGCCGTCCTCGTCGCCGACGACGATGTCGCCGGGCGCAATCACGCTGCCGCCGATCGTCACAGGCACGTTGATCTCGCCGGGGCCGTTCTTGTAGGGGCCGCGGTGCATCACGGCGCGGGCGTAGCAGGGAAAGTCATCGGCTGCGAATGCAGCAACATCGCGGATCGCGCCGTCGATGACATAGCCTTCGGCTTTGCGCCACTGCGCAATGTTCTTCATGATCTCGCCGACCAGGGCCCGGGTCTCGTCGCCGCCGCCGTCGACCACGATGACGTCACCGGGACCGACCAGCTCGAGCGCACGGTGGATGGCGAGATTGTCGCCGGGGCGGGTGCGCACCGTGAAGGCCGTCCCCACCAGCTTGCCGCCGCGATGATACGGCTTCAGTCCCACCGCGCCGGGCAGCCGGGCGAGATTGTCGGAAATCACCGAAGTCGGCGCGCCTCGGAAGCCCTCGATGATGTCGGCGGGCGGCTTCGGCACGCTGCTGGCAGCGATGGTGATGGTCATCTCGTCAGTCCTTCCGTGATGTGTCTCAGTCGGCGTGCGCTCGCGCCTTGGCCGGCCAAATCCGGAAGGCGCGCCCCTGCTTCATCCACGCCGCGCGCTCGTCGCGCAACAGGGTGCGGCGGACTTTTCCGGAATCATCGCGCGGCGGGGTGCTGACGATCTCGAAGCTCTCCGGATGCTTGTAGCGGCTGAGCCTGTCCCTCAAAAACTCCGCCATGCCGTCGGCGAGCGCCTGACCGTCCGCGCCCGGCTCCGGCTCGATGACGGCGTGGACACGCTGGCCCAATTCCGGATCGGGCAATCCCACCACGACGCAGGACCGCACGCCGGGGCAGGCGGAGACGGCGGCCTCGACCTCGGCCGGATAGATGTTGGCGCCGCCGCGCAGCACCATGTCGGCGAGGCGGTCGCCGAGATAGAGATAGCCTTCCGCGTCCAGCCGGCCGATATCGCCAAGCGATTCCCAGCCGTCGGCGCGGCGCTTCGGCTCGGCGCCGAGATAGTGATAGGTGGCGTCCTTGCCGTCATTGTTGAGGAAATAGATCTCGCCGGTTTCGCCGGGCGCGACGTCGTTGCCGTCCTCGCCGATGATGCGAAGCTTCGCCATGTCGCCGATCTTGCCGACCGAACCCCTGTGCGTCAGCCATTCCGCACCGGAGATGATGCAGGAGCCCTGGCGCTCGGTGCCGCCATAGAGCTCCCAGATCCGCTCAGGCCCGAGCCAGGCGATCCAGTTCTCCTTCAGCCAGGGCGGCATCGGAGCTGCCATGTGGAAGACCGTCTCAAGACTCGACAGATCGTAGGCATTGCGCACGCTCTCCGGCAGCGCCCAGATCCGGTGCATCATGGTCGGCACGAAATTGACCCATTGCACGCGCTCGCGTTCGATCTGCCGCAGCGTCTCCTCGGCGTCGAACTTGACGAGGCCGGTGAGCTGGCCGCCCGTGAACAGCGCGTAATGCGACACGATGAACGGCGCATTGTGATAGAGCGGACCGGGATTGAGCAACGAGACCCCGAACGGGATGTTGAGCGGCGGCGCGGCCACGGTGTCGGTCACCGCTGGATGGTGATCGAGGATCACCTTCGGCCGGCCGGTCGAGCCGCCTGAGGTCATGGCCTTCCAGTAGCGCGCCACCGGCGGATCGAGCGGCTCGTCCGAAAAACCTTGCGGCACGAAATCCGCGGGCAGACGGTTCGGCGCGTTCCAATCGGCCTCGCCGCCGACCACCAGCACCGGCTTGAGGATGTCGAGCACCGCGGCGGCTTCGCCGCGCGGCAGGCGCCATGACAGCGAGGTCGGCGTCGCCCCGCACTTCCACACCGCAAAGGACGTCTCGAAGAACGCGTTGCCGTTCGGCAATCCGATCGCGACGAAGTCACCGGGCTTGACGCCCCTGGCCATGAATGCCCGCGCGCGCCGGTTGGCGCCACGCTCGAGCTCGTCCCATGTCAGCGTATCCTGCCCGTGACGGACGGCGATCGTGCCGTGTGGTTTGCGTTCAGCGTACCTGCGCGGCACGTCGGACAGGGGCAGCAGCATCAGGCGTTTCCACTTCGTCTTCTTGGCGCCGCCTCACGATGAGGCGCTCACGGTGCGAAGTGTAACAGCCGGAGCCAAGCCTTCAAGCCGCAAGCCTTCAAGCCGCAAGCCTTCAAGACATAAGCCTTCAACGCATGCGCATCAGCGCTCCGCGCCGCAGCCCGGACTATCGAACAGCGCCGCGAGCCCGCATGTCGAGGTCAGCATCTTGTCGGCGTCGTGGCCGACGCCCGCGACGTCCCAAACCCGGTGATTGGGCGTGCCGTGGTTGCGCTTGGCCATCGCCTCCGCATAGGCGTGGCCGCGGGCGTAGCGCGTGGCGCCTTGCGCCTTCGCCATGCAGCTCTTGTCGAGCGCGGAATGCTCCGGATTGGTGTCGAGGGTGCCGAGCAGATAGATCACCTCGCGCTCGACATAGCGCCGTTCGAGCGCAGCCGGCGTGACGTTCGCAAGATAGGGCGGCCGCTCGTCCATGCCGTATTTCCAATTGTTGTAGCCCGGGCAGGAGGCGGCGATGGCGGGCACCTGCCGCTCGGCGCTGAAATAGGCATAGGACGACGGGTTGGCGACGACGTAGCGGATATCGATGTGCTGACGCAACAGCGCCGCCTCGCCCTTGCCGGCGATGGCGTAACGCTGCGCGACCTGCCCGCCGCCGGAATGGCCGGCGACCACGACCTGCTTCAGGTTCGGGAAGATGCGCCGGTCGGTGAGCTTTGCCAGGATCGCATCGAGCGCCTCGAACGAGGAGACCGGATTGGGCGCCAGCGCGGCATCGCCGCCCTCCCAACCCTCCAGCGACCAGCGCAGCACATCTGCCGGCAGCTTGTGGGCCTCGACGTCGATCTCCGCCAAGAACTGCGGCACGATCATGAGCGCGCGCTTGCCGTCGTCGCCCGCTGCGACCTGCGCGGTGTGGGCTGAGAGATAATATTCGTCGGCATTGCGCAGCCGTCCATGCAGCACGATGATCGCGCGCGAGATCGCCGGCAGCGGCATCGACCAGTCGCTGGAGAGGTAGAGCGGCAGAATGCCCTGGCCGCCGACCGCGAGCCGCGCGTCCGCAACCGCTCTCACCGGCTTGCGGTTGGGCGCAGCTTCGTCCGCCGCGAAGGCATGGCCGCAAATCAGCACCAGCGCGATTGCGACGAGACCGGCCAACGCTCGCATGACGGACATTCCCCTTCGAATTCAAATCGATAAAAGTCTAAGCACTTCATTTGCGCGCGGCTGTGACTCGCGCGCCACGTCAAGCAAAAAATGTCAGCAGCCCAGCCATGAAATTCCCGGGTTCCATGGGTGACAAGCCGGCGATAAAGAGGCAAAAATCCGACTCGACTCGGGGCGGGTTGAGTTTTGCAGGGAATGCTCTCGTAGAATGTCGGTCGTAGTTGCATCGCGTCGTGCGGCGCTTCTCGTTGCCGCAGCAGGATTTTTTCTGCTGACCTTGCCGCATGCCCAGGCGCAATGGTGGAAGCGCGCGCCCGTCGACTTCGAGGAATGCGCCGACGCCGCCGAAAAATCCCCGACCAAGGCTGAGAAGACCGCGGCGCTTGCCGACTGCAACGCCAAATTCGCCGGCCGCCGCAAGGCTGGCGGCGGCTATTCCTATTACGACTTCCTCCAGGATCGCACCTTCGACATCGCCGGGCCGAATCCGACCCCGGAGGAGCAGAAGAAGATCGACGCAGCCTACACCGCCTATCTCGCCAACCAGCGCCGCATTAATGAAGCGGCCCAAGCCACCGCGCGCCAGCAGCGCGAGCAGCAGGAACAACAGGTACAGCAGTTCCAGCAGGTCGCGCTGCGAACCGACATCGAGCGCGTGCCCGTCCCGGTCCAGCGGCCGAAAGTGCAGCAGAATGTCGGCCAGCGAAAGGGCGCGCCCTGCACCAAGGGCTCCTTCTCCTGCGAATGGCCGCGGCTGTCGGAAAGCTTGAACGATTTGAAGAAGTTGTTCAATCCAACGCCGAGCAAGCCGGCGAAGAAGGGCTAGCTAGCCACCGCCGTCATTGCGAGGAGCCCTTGCGATGAAGCAATCCAGAATCCTTCCGCGGAGAGATTCTGGATTGCTTCGCTGCGCTCGCAATGACGAGTTGGATGGAGATTCGCGTCCCTTCCTCAATTCGCGTGCTTCTTCTTGCTCGGCTTCGGTTTGGCCACCGACGCACTCGCCGGCGGCGCTGCCGTTGGCGAAGCGCGCAACGCCTTGCGGCTCTCCTGCAATCGCGCGTCATAGCCTGGAGAGTTCACGACCGTCGGCGGTCTTGCATGAGCGAGCGTCGATGCGCCGCAGAGCGCAGCCAGCGCGATCCCAATCGTCAAACAACGCTTCATCGCGCTCCTCCTTCGCACTCACGCTAACCCGCGAATCTGCTGCGGCGTCAGCCCGGGCGGGCCGTTGCCGGCAACTTCGGCTTCCTTGATCAGCGCAACAATGCGGCGCATCAGCGGCACATCCACGTTGTTTTGCTCGGCCAGCGCGATGACCGCACCCTGGAGATAGTCGATCTCGGTCTTGCGCCCGTGCTTCAGGTCCTGCCACATCGAGGAGCGCGCTTCGGGATCGATCTTCATCGTGCGTCCCAGGATCGCGTTGAAGATCACGTCGGGCAGCCGCAGCAAGGCCGGCGTCCATCTCATTGGGATCGGCGTTGCCGAGACCGGCGCGATGCCGGCGGCCTTCAGCGCGGCTAGGCCCTCGGCCATCTGGTCGGCGAACAGCCTTCGCCAGTCGCGGTTCGCCAGCTGCGCGGCGAGCGGCATGTCGGACAGCGCGCTGAGCGCATTGTTCAGATTGATGATCAGCTTGCCCCATTGCACGCCGGCGATATCACGGCTCGCGCGTACCGTGAGGCCGGCCACCGACAGCGCGAGAGCTGTGTTCGCATCGTCCTCACCAACATGAATGTCGCCGGAGGTCGAACGGTGGAAACGGCCCTCGCCCATCGCGATCACGTTGAACGGCACCATGCCGGCGAGCACACGCCGATCGCCGAGATGCTCGCGCAGCACCGCGACATTGCCAATGCCGTTCTGAAGCGAGACGATAACGGCGTCGCGCGGCGCATGCCGCGCGATCTGCTCCGCGACATCGGCGGTGTCGGCGCTCTTCACCGTCACCAGCACGATGCCGGCGCTGTGGAAGATCGAAGGATCCTCCGACAACGCGAGCTGGCCCGCGCCGAGCTTGTTCTCGGAGCCGTCGAAGTCGGTCAACCGCAGGCCGAACCGCTCGATCTCGGTCTTCACCCGCGGCCGCACCAAGAGCGCGACGCGGCGGCCCGCGGCTGCCAGCATGCCGCCGACGAAACAGCCGATGGCACCGGCGCCGGCCACCACGATCGGTCGATCCGTAACCACTGACCTCGCTCCCTGAATGACCGGCCTTCGATAGCAGAGGCGAGGCCGGCTGCCCATCGCGTCGCGGCCGCCTTGTAACCGTCATGACCGCCCCATATGTTTTCGCCCCGGGGGAGCCTGTCAGCGGCGAGCGCTCGCCGAACGAGACGCCAAAGGAGAGCACCATGGGTCTACTCGACGTCCTCAACGGCATGCAGAACGGCCCGCGCGGGCCCAGCGCGCCCAGCTCCGAAAAATCCTCCGGCGGCATGTCGCCGATGACCATGGCGCTGCTCGGTCTGCTCGCCTGGAAGGCATTCAAGCATTTGACCGCAAACCAATCCGGCACGGCGCCGCAACCGTCGCCGACGCCTGCGCCGCCGCCGGTCAACGCCGGCGCGGGCGGTGGCCTCAGCGATTTGCTCAAAGGTGGTCTCGGCGGCCTGCTCGCGGGCGGCGCGGCCGGTACCGTGCTCAGCGGCGGGCTCGGCGATCTCCTCAACCAGCTGCAGCAGAGCGGACACGGCGACACCGCGAATTCCTGGGTCGGCAAGGGCCAGAACAAGCCGATCGCGCCGGGCGATCTCGCCAGCGCGCTCGGCGCCGACCAGATCGACAGCCTGTCCGCCCAGAGCGGCCTGTCACGCGAGGAGCTGCTGTCCGGCCTCAGCCAGTATCTGCCGCAGGTGATCGATCATTTGACCCCGGACGGAAGGCTGCCGACCGAGAACGAGCTCTCGGGTCGCATCTGATTGTCGTCAAAGGGAGGGGAGCACTGTCATGAGCATGGGCGGCCTGTTGTGGATCATCCTCGTCGGCTTCGTCGCCGGCCTCATCGCGCGCTGGCTCGCGCCGGGGCCGAACAATCCGAGCGGCTTCATCCTCACCACCATCCTCGGCATCGCCGGCGCGTTTCTGGCGACCTTCGTCGGTCAGGCCATCGGCCATTACAGCCCCGACCAGGGCGCCGGCTTCATCATGGCCACGGTCGGCGCAGTGGTGGTGTTGTTCATCTGGCACCGCCTGGTCGCCAGCGGCGTGATCAAGGGGTAGGGCCGCCATCGCTTTTGTGGCGTTGTCTACCAACAAACTCGGTGTCGTCCCGGCGAAGGCCGGGACCCATAGTCACCGAATCCAGTTTGGCGAAGACTGGCAATTGCCTGCTCGCCCCACAACTACGGCCTGTGGTTATGGGTCCCGGCCTTCGCCGGGACGACGACTGTGTTTGACGAGACAGAAAGCGCGACGGGTCCACCACCGTCACGTAATCAAATGCATCCCCGCATCCATGCGCACGACCTCGCCCGTCATGTTGCTGGAGGCCGGCATCGCCAGGAAGCAAACGAGCTGCGCGATGTCTTCCGCGCTCGAGGCGACCTTGAGCGGCACCTTCGCGACCACGCTGTCGCGCACCTGCTTTGCCCCGGCCTCGCCGCGGCCCTTGGTGAACCAGGGCGTGTCGATATAGCCGGGGCACACCGTGTTGACGCGGATCAGCGGCGCCAGCGCGCGCGACAGCGACAGCGTCATGGTGTTGAGCGCGCCCTTGCTGGCGGCATAGGCGATCGACGAGCCGACGCCGCTGATGCCGGCGACCGACGACACATTGACCACCGCCGAGGGCCGCCCCGAGGCCTTGGCGCCGGCCTCGAGCAGACTGCGTGCCGCGCGCACCATCTGGAACGGGCCGATGGTGTTGACACCGTAGAGGCGCTGGAAATCTTCCGCCGACAAGCCATCGAGATCGGCATGGGCAACGTGCTTGGTGGTGCCGGCATTGTTGACGAGCACGTCGAGCCGGCCCCAACCGGCCGCCGCCGCGACGATCTTGCGGCAATCGTCATCCTTCGAGACGTCGCCCTGCGCGACCAGAACTTCCGCGGCGCCGGCCTTGCGGCAGAGGTCAGCCGTGGCCTCGGCTTCCTTCTGGCTCGAGGAATAGTTGATGACGAGCCGGGCCCCGCTGCGTGCGAGAATTTCCGCGGTCGCGGCACCAAGGCCGGATGCCGATCCCGTCACGATTGCGCACAAACTATCCTTGGCCATCCTGGTTTCCTTCCCCTGTCTCTGACGTCGGCGCCTTGTTTAGCGAGTTTGCCGCGCCCTGCAAATCGAGCAAACTCCGCTAAGCGGAATTAGCCTCCTATTGGTCCTTGCGCCCATGCCTGCGCCGCAGGTTGACCTGCGATCAACGCTTGTCAGGGCCATGGCTTTTTCCGATCATCGGGCGCAAGAAGAACCGGCGCGCCGCCCCACCGGGGCGGACGCGCCAATGGCAAAACACGGGGAACGCTGTGGCGGAGAGTGACAATATCGTCGTCGAGACCGCGGAAAAAATCTTCGCTGATCTCGCCGATCCGCAAACCATCAACAACGACAAGAAGAATTCGTGGCAGGCACCGCTGTGGCAGGCGCTGAGCGAGGCCGGCCTGCCACTATCGTGGGTGCCTGACGATCTCGGCGGCTCCGGCGCCAGCCTTGCCGACGGTTTTGCCCTTCTGAACGCTGCCGGCCGTTTCGCAGTCGCCGTCCCCCTGGCCGAGACCATGCTCGCGGGCTGGCTGCTGGCGCAGGCCAAGATCGCATCGCCCGCGGGCGAGATGACGGTGCTGCCGGCTTCGCCAAAGGATCGCATCACGCTCGATGCCGACGGCGCGCTCTCCGGCCGCGCCCGCGGCGTGCCCTTTGCCAAGGCGGCGAAGCATTTTGCGGTGCTGGCGCACGGCAAGGACGGCATTTCCATCGCGCTGATCGATGCGGCCAAGGCGCGGATCGAAGCCGGGCTCAACGTCGGCTACGACCACAGCGACACCGTGACGCTCGACAATGTTCAGCCCGTCACCCTCAAGCCCGCGCCGAAAGGTTTCGATCAGACCACCTTGATGCTGATGGGCGGCGTCGCGCGCAGCCTCCAGATCGCCGGCGCGCTGGAATCCATGCTCGATATCTCCGTGCGCTATTCCAACGAGCGCGTCGCCTTCGAGAAGAAGATCTCGAAATTCCAGGCGGTGCAGCACAATCTCGCACGCCTCGCCGGTGAATCCGCCGCAGCGCTTGCGGCCGCGACCTCGGCGGCCGATGCGATCGCGAACGCCAAGGCGTTCGACAACGAGGTCTATCTCGAAGCCGCCTCGGCAAAAATCCGCTGCGCGGAAGCAGCAGAGAAAGGCGGCGGCATCGCCCACCAAGTTCACGGCGCGATCGGCTTCACCATGGAGCACATCCTGCACCGCTATTCGCTGCGGGCACTGGCCTGGCGCGACGATTTCGGCTCGGAAAGCCACTGGGCCGTCGAGCTCGGCAAGCTCGTTGCAAGCCGCGGCGCCGATGAATTGTGGCCGCTCGTGGCTTCGCGCTGATCAGGGGACGACCACAATGACCGCTGCCCTCCGTTTCGATCCGATCCGCCTGCCGGAAAAATGCGAGCAATTGCGCAAGGAAGTCCGCGCCTTCCTCGCCGAGGAAATCGCCGCCGGCACTTTCGATCCGCACAAGCCCAACCGCGAAGACACCGACGCGCCGGAATTCTCCCGCCGGGTCGGCGCCAAGGGCTGGCTCGGCATGACCTGGCCCAAAAAGTATGGCGGCCAGGAGCGCTCTTTCCTCGAACGCTACGTGGTGACCGAGGAGATGCGCGTCGCCAATGCGCCGACGCGGCGCTTCTTCGTCGCCGACCGCCAGAGCGGGCCGGTGCTGCTAAAATACGCGCCCGAGCACATCAAGATGGAGATCCTGCCGCGCATCTGCCGCGGCGAGATCTGCTTCGCGATCGGCATGAGCGAACCGAACTCCGGCTCCGACCTGTTCGCCGCGAAGACGCGCGCGACCAAGACCGACGGCGGCTATCTCATCAACGGCACCAAGATCTGGACCTCGTCGGCGCATATCGCCGACTACATGATCGCAATCTTCCGGACCTCGCCGCCGACCAAGGAAAACCGCCGCCACGGCCTGACCCAGTTCCTGGTCAAGATGAAGCAGCCCGGCATCCAGGTGAACCCGATCGGGCAGATCACCGGCCAGTACGAGTTCAACGAGGTCGTCTTCACCGATCACTTCATTCCCGACGATCATGTGCTCGGCGAGGTCGATGGCGCCTGGAAGCAGGCGACATCAGAGCTTGCCTATGAGCGTTCGGGCCCCGAACGCTTCCTCGAAACCTATTACGTGCTGACCGAGCTGGTGCGCGCGATCGGTCCCAACCCGGACACGCGCAGTGCCGAGGGCATCGGGCGCCTCGTCGCGCAGCTCCACACCATGCGGCGCATGTCGGTCTCGGTTGCCGGCATGCTGCAGGCCGGCAAGGAGCCGGTGGTGGAGGCGTCGATCGTCAAGGACATCGGCACGGTCTGGGAGCAGCAGCTGCCGCACCGCGTGCGCGATCTCGCCGCCTTCGTCGAGGAGACCGCGACCAACCGCGAGACGCTGGAGCGCCAGCTCGACTTCGCCATCAAGACCGCACCCAAACTCACCATCCAGGGCGGTACCACCGAGGTGCTGCGCGGCATCATCGCCCGCGGACTGGGACTTCGATAGTGTGGATGGGAGCGATGCTCTGGCAGCGCGCGCCCTTCACCTCTCCCATCGGGAGAGGTCGGCGCGTAGCGCCGGGTGAGGGGTTAGGATCCCACGATAGAGCTGAGCCGCTCACCCGATTTGCTGGCGCAAATCGACCTCTCCCGATGGGAGAGGTGGTTCTTCGCTACTGAGATACTGGAGGCACAAAATGACCACCCACAAAGATATCGGCGTCGAGAAGATCGGACACGTCGGCACCATCGAGATCCGCAGGCCGCCGCTCAATTTCTTCGACATCTCGCTGATCAACCAGATCGCGGATGCGCTCGACGAGTTCGACCGCGACATAGAGATCCGCGCCTCGGTTCTGTCGGCGCAGGGCAAGGCATTTTGCGCTGGCGCCAATTTCCAGGATCCGGCGCGGCAGGCGCAGGAAGCGCGCGAGGCTGAGAAGACCGCCAAGGGCGATCCGGCCGACAGTCTCGGGCCGATCAACCATCTCTACATTCAGGCCGTGCGCATCTTCCGCGCCAAGAAGCCGATCGTCGCCGCCGTGCAGGGCGCCGCCATCGGCGGCGGCCTCGGTCTCGCGGTATCCGCGGACTTCCGCGTCACCTGCCCCGAAGCCCGCTTCTCCGCGAATTTCACCAAGCTCGGCTTCCATCCCGGCTTCGGCCTGACCGTGACGCTGCCGGAGCTGATCGGCAAGAACAACGCCGAGCTGATGTTCTACACCAGCCGCCGCGTCACCGGCGAAGAAGCGGTGAAGTGGGGCCTCGCCAACGAGCTGGTGCCGCAGGACCAGGTGAAATCAGCCGCGATGAAGCTCGCCGGCGAGATCGCCGAATGCTCCCCGCTCGGCCTGCTCTCTACCCGCGCCACGATGCGCGCAGGCCTCGCCGACCGCGTGATGGCCGCGACCAACCACGAGCTCGCCGAGCAGACCCGGCTGCGTGCGACGGAAGACTTCAAGGAGGGTGTGAAGGCGACGGAGGAGCGGCGCGTGGCGAATTTTAAGGGAAGGTGATTGCTGCCGCGCCGCGGCGCTGCCACACCCTTCGCTGTCGTCCTGGCGAAAGCCAGGACCCATTACCCCAGGGAGAAGTTGCGGCGCGAAGCTGTAACAACGAGTCTTCGCCAAACTACCCATGGGGTAATGGGTCCTGGATCAGCGCTCGCTTCGCTCGCTTGTCCAGGACGACAACAAGGTGTGTGGCCGCCTACTTCTTTCCCACCACGAGCGCGTCGACGATCGTCACACCCTGCCCGTCCGGGTGTACCAGCACCGGGTTGAGCTCGATCTCCGCGATCTCCTGCGCATGCCGTGCGGCGAGCACTGAGACATCCGCGATCAATCGCGCCAGCGCCGCGACATCCGCCTTTGCCGCTCCGCGAAAACCGTTCAGCAGCGGCGCCGCCTTCAATCCCGCCAGCATCGCGCCGGCCTCTTCCGCGCCGACAGGCGCCGGACGATAGACAACATCGCGGAACAGTTCTGTGGTGACGCCGCCGAGCCCGACCATCACCATCGGCCCAAATGTCTGGTCCGTCATCGTTCCCACGATGATCTCGACGCCCTTCTTCGCCATCGGACCGACCAGCACACCCTGGATCGCCGCGTCCGGCCGCTGCTCGCGCGCATTGTCCAGCAGCGCTTCGAACGCCAGAAAGACCTCGCCCTTGGTGGTGATGTTGACGCGCACGCCGCCGACTTCGCTCTTGTGCGCGATGTCGGGCGACTGGATCTTCATCACCAGCGGAAAACCCACGCGCGCGACCGCTTCATCCAGCCCGAACTTGTCCGTCACCAGCACTTCGTCCGGCAGCGCGATGCCGGCGGCGCGGAGCAATGACTTGCTGTCGGCCTCGGACAATGCTGGCGACTTCAAATGCGCAGAGAGATCGCGCACCGGCAACCGCGTCTGGTCCGCCGGTTTCGGCAGATTGAATTTCGCGTAGTCGACGAGCCGCCGCATCGCGACGCCGACATGAGTCAAACCCGAGAGGACCACGACAGCGGATTTCGCGAGCTCCCGCCGCGCGAAGTCAGAGGGGACCGTGTAGGAATAGAACACGACCGGCTTCTTCTGCGCCGCCAGCACCGGCGTCAGCTCGGCCTCGTCGAACGGCTTGCGCACCTCACTCGACAGTGACAGCACGATCAGCACCGCATCGACCTCGTCGGAGGCGGTGAGCAGGTCGACGCTCTTTTGCAATCCGCCGGAGGTCACGCCTTGCGCGGTGACGTCGATCGGGTTGCGCGCGGTGCCGTAGGACGGCATCAGCGTTCGGATCCCCGCCTGGATCGTTTCGGACAGCTCCGGCACCTGCAAGCCCTGCAGTGCCACGGCATCCGCGCCCCAGATGCCGGCGCCGCCGGAGACGGTGACGACGGCAACGCGATCGCCCTTCGGCAGCGGATTGCTGGCGAGCAGCGCCGCGATCGTCAGCGCCTCGTCGAGATCGTCGGAGACGATGAAACCGTATTTCCCGAACACCGCGTCATAGGCCGCCGACCAGCCGGCCATGCTCGCCGTGTGCGAGGCCGCCGCGCGCTGGCCGGCGCCGGAGCGGCCGACTTTTGTCACGACGACGGGCTTCCTCGCCTCGGCGGCGCGCCGCGCGGCGGCCAGAAACTTGTCGACGTCGCGGATGCCTTCGATGAATAGCAGGATCACGTCGGTCGAGGTGTCCTGCACCAGATAATCCAGGAACTCGCCGGCGCCGAGATCGGATTCGTTGCCGGCGCTGACGACGTAGCTCACGGCGATGCCGATCGCCCGCGCGCGATGGTAGTAGGCAAAGCCGATGCCGCCGCTCTGCGCGACGATGCCGATCCGCTTTTGCGTCGCGACCAGCGGCACCACACCCGGCTTGACGTCCACCGCGGGACTGAAGGTGGCCGCCACGCGCTGCACCTGGCTGAAAAATCCCTCGGCGTTGGGCCCGGAGATCCGCATGCCGGTGCGCCTTGCCAGCGCCGCGATCGCATCTTGCATCGCGGCGCTGTCGCCGCCCTCCTCCGCGAAGCCGGAGGAGATGATGACGGCGTTCTTGACGCCGGCGACGGCGCATTGCTCGAGCGCAGGCAGCACCGCGCGCGCCGGGATGACGATGACGGCGAGATCGATCGGCGCGCCGATCTCGGCAATCGATGTGTAACAGGCGAGCCCGTCGATGTCGGCATAGTTCGGGTTCACCGGATAGATCTTGCCGGGATAATCGTTCTTGCGCAGCATCGACAGCAGCCGCCCCGGAATCTTCTCGTGATCGCGCGAGGCCCCGATCAGTGCGATGCTGGCGGGCGCGAAGAAGCTGTCGAGCGGATGCGGCATGGCGTGATCCCCCTTCTTATTCTTGCCCCACCCTACCCGTCATCCTGAGGTGCGAGCCGCGCGGTGCGCAGCGCCGTGCGGGGAGTCTCGAAGGATGTGCGGCCCGCCAGTGGCCGTCGCCCTTCGACGCTCGCCGAAGAGGCGAGCACCTCAGGGTGACGGATCATTTGCAGATAATCAACTGACGCGGAACGTTACCCCACCTAACAAGAACTCGTTGCCGGCAACCGCATGCCCCTTCTCCCGCGCGGCATGCAGCACACGTGCTGCATCAGTCACCCGAAATTCCAGTGCACTCATGATTTCGCTGGTGCCCTTGACGAAGCGGAAGGTTGCGTTGGGCAGCTTCAGTTCGGCGTCGCGAGCTGCAACCCCGATGATCTTGCCCCAGTGCTCCGCCAGCCCTTGCGGGTCGGGGCTCTGCATCTCGACGGCCGTCAGCGCCTGCGTCACATCCTTGCGGATGAATTTTTGCCAATCGGGTCCCGCGGGTGGATAGGCGCCCAGAATGTCGTCGCTGCCTTCGGTGTGGTTGAACTCGATGAAGGCGGCACGACAGTCGCGGGGGTGGAGCTGCACGCCGTGATAGGGTGCATGGTCGATGACATTGGCCGTGCGCACGCCAAGCGCGTTGGCGTTGCGACCGCGCTCGTCCGGATCGTCGCAGCAGAAGATCGCCATGTAGCCGCCGCGGCCGCCGGTCTTCTCGATGAAGCGGCCGGCCGTGGTGCCGTCCTTGAAGGGCGCAACGACTTCCAGCAGGATCGTGTCGACCGGCAGCAGCGCGTTCTCCAGACCGTATTTCGCGACATTGCCGTCGCGATAGCACACGGTGAGACCCATGATCCTGGCCATATCCGTGATGACAGGCTCAAGCTGCGGCGCAACCAGGCAGATCTGACGCAGCCGGATATAGGGCGCCATCGTCATGCGCCCTTGAAGGTCGGCTTGCGCTTCTCGACGAAGGCCTTGGCGGCCTCCTTGTGGTCCTCGGTGTCGCCGCAGCGGGTGTGATGGATCGCCTCGCCATCGAAGCAATCCTCCAGTGCCAGATGCTCGGCATTGTTGATGTTGCGCTTGATGAAGCCGAGCGCGATCGATGGCCCCTGCGCCAGCGACAGCGCAAGCTCGTGCGCGGCGGCGTCGATCTCGGCGTCGGGCACGACCTTGGTCACCATGCCGATCGCATGCGCCTCCTTCGCGGTGAGGACCGGCGACATCAGATAGAGCTCGCGCGCCCGCGCGCTGCCGAGCAGCTGCGTCAGAAAATAGGTCCCGCCGTAGTCGCCGGAGAAGCCGACCTTGGCGAAGGCCGTGGTGATCTTGCAGGACTCGCTGGCGATGCGCAGGTCGCAGGACAACGCCATCGACAGGCCGGCGCCGGCCGCCGCGCCGTCGAGCTGCGCCACGACGGGCTTTGGCATCTGGTGCAGGATGCGCGAGACCTCCATGCCGCGGCGCAGGTTTGCGAGTTTCTGCTCGAACGGCAGCGGCGCCCGACCCTCCGCCATCGATTTGACGTCGCCGCCGACACAGAAGCTGCCGCCCGCGCCCTTGAACAGCACCGCGCGCACTTCCGCATCGTCGGCCGCGCGCCGCGCCGCCTCGACCAGCCCGCGCACCATGTCCGGGTTGAGCGCGTTCTTGCGCTCCGGCCGGTTCATGGTGATGGTGAGCAGCCCGCCTTCGAGCTTTTGCAGGACCATGTCGTTCATGGGACGCCTTCCTTGTTGTTGTCTAGCCGAGTTATCACCACACCGTCATTGCGAGCGAAGCGAAGCAATCCAGGAATGTTTCCGCGGAGACAGTCTGGATTGCTTCGTCGCAAGAGCTCCTCGCAATGACGTCGTGACTACGTCACGCCGTCACTTCTTCACCAGCGGGCAGCGCGACTGCTCCAGCGACTGGAACGCCTCATTGCCGGGCACGGTGGCGAGCAGCTTGTAGTCGTCCCAGCGGCCCTTGGACTCCGACGGCTTCTTCACCTCGAACAGGTACATGTCGTGAATCATGCGGCCGTCCTCGCGGATCTTGCCGTTATGAGCGAAGAAGTCGTTGATCGGCGTCTCCTTCATCACCTTCATCACCGCAGCAGCGTCGGTCGTGCCGGCCGCCTTCACCGCCTTCAGATAATGCGTCACGGAGGAATAGACGCCGGCCTGTGCCGAGGTCGGCGGCCGCTTCACGCGCTCCTGGAAGCGCTTCGAGAAGGCGCGCGTCTCGTCGTTCATGTCCCAGTAGAACGCTTCGGCCAGCAGCAGGCCCTGCGCGGTCTCCAACCCGATCGAGTCGATGTCGGTGACGAAGGCGAGCAGCGGCGACAGCTTCTGGCCGCCCTTCATGATGCCGAACTCCGCCGACTGCTTGATGGCGTTGACAGTGTCGCCGCCGGCATTGGCAAGACCAATCACCTTGGCCTTCGAGGCCTGCGCCTGGAGCAGGAACGACGAGAAATCCGAGGTGTTGAGCGGATGACGCACACTGCCGAGCACCTTGCCACCGGTTTTGGTGATGACGTTGCTGGTGTCCTTCTCGAGGTCCTGGCCAAAGGCGTAATCAGCGGTGAGGAAGAACCAGGTATCGAGGCCCGACTTCACGGCTGCAAGCCCGGTCACGTTGGCCTGGGCGAACGTGTCGAACACATAATGCACGGTATAGGGACCGCAGGCTTCGTTGCTGAGGCGGATCGAGCCGGGACCGTTGAAGACGATGATCTTGTTGCGCGCTTTCGCGATCTCGCCGGCGGCGAGCGCGGTCGCGGAAGCCGCGACGTCATAGATCATCTCGACGCCCTGATTGTCGAGCATGTCGCGGGCGATGTTGGCGGAGAGATCGGCCTTGTTGAGATGGTCGGCCGCCAGCACCTGGATCTTGCGGCCCAGCACCTCGCCGCCAAAGTCCTCGACAGCCATCTTGGCTGCGGTCTCGCTGCCGGGGCCGGTGATGTCGGCGTAGAGGCTCGACATATCGAGGATGCCGCCGATCTTGAGCGGTGGCTTGTCCTCCGCCTGCACGACGCTCGCACTCAGGGCAAACGCGGCAGCAAAAATGCTCGACAGAATATGCTTCATCGAAAAACACCTCCCTTATCGCGCCGTGCTCTGATGGCGGCTTGGTTATTGCTCTTGGCCATTGGTCTTGGCTATCGCTATTGGCGGCAATCATGCCGCATGCGCGAGAGGGCAGCAAGCGCGAGGTGCCGTTACAAGCGCATGATTGCCGCGCATGTTTTCCGCAAAGCGGAATGGTGGAGTGCGGCGAAATGTTTCCACGTCATTGCGAGCGCAGCGAAGCAATCCAGAATCTTTCAGCGGAGGGACTCTGGATTGCTCCGCTCCTCGCAATGACGGCGTGTGAGGCAATGGCGAAGCATCACATGATCTGCCGTAGGGTGGGCAAAGGCGCGCTCTTCGCTCCGTGCCCACCGCCCGCGCGGTTGGCCAAAGACGTGGGCACGCTTCGCTTTGCCCACCCTACGACAGCCCTTCGTCGTTCGCTACATTTGGGTTAGAACTGGAGCGTAACACAACCTCTCCGGGTCACGTGGCGCAACGGCTTCACCTCATCGTCGCATGTCTTCTCTTCGCGGGTCACGCCGCGTCCGCCTCGCCATGCCAATTCGAATCCCAAGGCGAGGGCCGTGTCGCCGCGATCGTCGATGCGCGCAGCATCCGCCTCGACGACGGCCGCGAGATCCGCCTCACCGGCATCGAGCCGACGGCGACGACGAAGCTGGCGCTGACCTCGCTGCTCGCCGGCCGCGACGTGACACTGCGGAGCTCTGACGACACGCCCGACCGCTACGGCCGCCAGAACGCGCTGGTCTTCGTCGGCGAAAGCGACGCCTCGGTGCAGGCGACGCTGCTCGCCCAGGGCGATGCCATCGTCTCCGCCGAGATCGCGGACAGGGACTGCGCGGCCGCCCTGATGGCGTCGGAGGCCGAGGCGCGGCGTCAAAAAAAGGGCAGCTGGGCTGACCCGTCGGCCATAAAAAACGCGGAAAGTCCGGACGATATTTTGGCGGGGATCGGGCGCTTTATGGTGGTCGAGGGCAAAGTCCTGTCGGTCCGGCAAGCTGGGGCAATGACCTACCTCAACTTCGGACGGAACTGGACACGCGGCTTTGCGGCGACTATCTCAAAGCGCACGTTACCGGCGTTCGAAAGCGCCGGAATTACCCTTAAGTCCCTGGAAAATAGACGTATTCGAGTTCGGGGCTGGGTCGAGGGAAACACGGGGCCGCGGATCGATATACGCCTCGTGGGACAGGTCGAGTTGCTAGGCGCAAACGAGCCGACAGGGGTAAGGCCCTAAATGGGCCGGGCACGGGTTAAGCGACGTGAATGGGGTGCTAGAACGGCACGAACGAGGTGATGGCCGCCGCCTGCGGGCTGCGCCGGCCGCGCTATGCCTTGTCCTGGGCACGGCGTTGGCGGGTTGCGGCGACATGGGCCGGTTCCAGACCGCCGCGGCGCCACCGGTTGTGGCGATGCCCAAGCCGAAGCCGGCGGTGGCGCAGACCCCCGCGACCGAGAAGGAGCATGAGCGCATCCTGGCGAGCTATGGCGGGACCTATGACGATCCCCGACTGGAATCGCTCGTCAGCAAGACCGTCGACCGCCTGGTCGCCGCCTCCGACCGTCCCGATCAGGGCTACAAGGTCACCATCCTCAATTCCGGCGCGGTGAATGCGTTCGCGCTGCCGAACGGTCAGCTCTACGTCACGCGCGGCCTGCTCGCGCTCGCCAGCGACACTTCGGAATTGTCGTCCGTGCTTAGCCACGAGATGGCGCATGTGCTGTCCAAGCACGCCGCGATGCGCGAGGATCAGGCGCGCCAGGCCGCGATCGTCACCCGCGTCGTCACCGACATGAGCAACGATCCCGATCTCACCGCGCTCGCGCTCGCCAAGACCAAGCTCACCATGGCGAGCTTCTCGCGCAAGCAGGAGATCGAGGCCGACGGCATCGGCGTCGGCATTTCCGCCCGCGCGCATTTCGACCCCTACGGTGCAGCGCGCTTCCTCTCGGCAATGGAGCGCAATGCCGAGCTGAAGGCCGGCAAGAGCTCGCTCGATCCACGCGCGCAGGATTTCACCTCGTCGCATCCGGCAACCCCGGAGCGCGTGCAGAACGCGCAGACCATCGCGCGGCAATATGCTGCGCCCGAGGGCGCCGAACGCGACCGCGAAACCTATCTCGCCGCGATCGACAACCTCGTCTATGGCGAAGACCCCAGCGAAGGCTTTGTCCGCGGCCGCAGGTTCCTGCATCCGAAGCTCGGCTTCACCTTCCAGGCGCCGGACAATTTCACGCTCGACAACACCGCGCAGGCCGTGATCGGCGTGCGCGACGGCGGCTCGCAGGCGATGCGCTTCGACGTGGTGCGGGTGCCGGCCGAGCAGTCGCTCGGCGATTACCTGAACTCCGGCTGGATGGAAGGCGTTGAGAAGGCCTCGACCGAGGACCTCACCATCAACGGTTTTCCGGCGGCGTCCGCCACCGCCAAGGGCGATCAGTGGCAGTTCAAGGTCTATGCACTGCGCTTCGGCAGCGACGTCTACCGCTTCATCTTCGCGACACGGCAGAAGTCGACCGAGAGCGACCGCAACGCGCGCGAGACCGTCAACTCATTCCGCCGCCTGACGCTCGACGAGATCCAGGCCGCGCGCCCGCTACGGATCAAGGTCATCACCGTGCAGCCCGGCGACACCGTGGAATCGCTGTCCCACCGCATGGCCGGCGTCGATCACCCCGCGGAACGTTTCCGCGTACTGAACGGACTCGATCGCAACGCGCAGGTGAAGGTGCGGGATCGCGTGAAGATCGTCGCGGATTGACACACGCCGAGCTACCGTAGGGTGGGCAAAGCAGAGCGTGCCCACCATTCCCGGTCGCAATCGTTGAGAGATGGTGGGCACGGCGCTTACGCGCCTTTGCCCACCCTACGAAACCTGTGATGTGGGGACGGCGCGAGCCCTACCGCCCCGCATCCATATCGCCCGCCTCGCGCTGGCCGCTGAGCCAGAGCGCGAGCAGGGTCCAGAACGCGCCCGACAGCAGGTACGCACCCGAGGCAATGACGCCGAGATTGGTCGCGAGCAGAAGCGCCACCAGCGGAGCGAAGCCGGCGCCGAACAGCCAGGCCATATCCGAAGTCAGCGCCGAAGCCGTGTAACGGTACGTCTGCTTGAAGTTCGAGGCGATCGCGCCCGAGGACTGGCCGAAGGACAGGCCGAGCAGGATGAAGCCGATCACCATGTAGATGGTCTCGCCGAACGCGCCGGCGTCGAGCAGCTGCGGGGCAAAGCCGCTATAGATCGCGATCGCAATCGCCGATCCCATCAGCAGCGATTTGCGGCCGACACGGTCGGCGATGATGCCGGAGAGCACGATCGCGACGACCCCGAACACGGCGGCGACGATCTCGATGATCAGGAAGCGCACTGGGCTTTCGCGGGTGAACAGGAATACCCAGGACAGCGGAAACACCGTGACCATGTGAAACAGCGCGAAGCTCGCCAGCGGCGCGAAGGCGCCGAGCATGATGTTCTGGCCTTCGCGCGCGACGGTGTCGGAGATGCGCGCCGGCTGCAATTCGCGGGTCTCGAACAGCGAGGAATATTCTTCCGTCGTCACCATGCGCAGGCGGGCGAACAGCGCCACGACGTTGATGGCGAAGGCGACGAAGAACGGATAGCGCCAGCCCCAATCGAAGAAATCATCGGCCGAGAGGTTGCCGGCGAAATAGGCGAACAGCGCGCTCGCCACGATCAGCCCGAGAGGGGCCCCGAGCTGCGGCACCATCGCGTACCAGCCGCGCTTCGAAGGCGGTGCATTCAGCGCCAACAGCGAAGCGAGACCGTCCCAGGCACCGCCCCAGGCCAGACCCTGGGCGAGACGCGCCAGCGCCAGCAGCCAGATCGCCGCGCCCCCGATCTCGTGATAGCCGGGCAGGAACGCGAGAGCGACGGTGGCGGTGCCGAGCAGGAACAGCGCCGAGATCAGCTTGGCGGTCTTGCCGTAGGCGCGGTCGACCGTCATGAAAATGACGGTGCCGATCGGCCGGGCCATGAAGGCCAGCGCGAAGATCATGAAAGAATAGAGGGTGCCGGTCAGCTCGCTCGCGAACGGGAACACCAGGCGCGGGAACACGATCACCGAGGCGATCGCGAAGACGAAGAAGTCGAAGAATTCCGAGGTGCGGCCGATGATGACGCCGATGGCGATCTCGCCGGGACTGGCCTGGTCGTGGCCGTGCTCGCCCGAGTGGAGGTCTGCCATTGCGGGGGTCTGTGCCGTCGCCATTCGTGCGCCCTTAACGTCCTGAAAACCAAAGCCGACCGCCCGGCGGGACGCCAGGCAATCTGGTCCTCTCTGGCCTAACATTCCGCACTGCAACATTGGACAAATTGTCCAATGTCCGGATTGTTGCGCCGCAGCTACCCCTTGGCCCCGCAAAGGAAACTCATTCTCATAAGGCTCGGCCCCGTGTCCCGTCTCAAGATTCTGGCGCTGCTACCCCTGGCGGTTGCGCTCAGCGGCTGCAACTACATCGTGCTGGCGCCCGCCGGCGATATCGCTGCCCAGCAGCGCGACCTCGTCATCATCTCCACCGTCCTGATGCTCCTGATCGTCGTCCCCGTGATGGCGCTGACGGTGCTGTTTGCCTGGCGTTACCGGCAGTCCAACAGCTCGGCCCGCTACGAGCCGGAATGGGACCACTCGACCAAGCTCGAGCTGGTGATCTGGTCGGCGCCGCTCTTGATCATCGTCTGCCTGGGCGCGCTGACCTGGATGGGCACGCATCTGCTCGACCCCTATCGCACGCTCGGCCGCATCCATGCGGAGCGCGCCGTGGACCAGTCCAAGGCTCCGCTCGAGGTCGACGTCGTCGCGCTCGACTGGAAGTGGCTCTTCATCTATCCGGACTACGGCATCGCCACCGTCAACGAGCTGGCAGCTCCGGTCGATCGTCCGATCACCTTCCGCATCACCGCGTCCTCGGTGATGAACTCGTTCTACATCCCAGCGCTCGCCGGCCAGATCTACGCGATGCCCGGCATGGAGACCAAGCTCCACGCCGTCGTCAACCACACCGGCATCTACAAGGGTTTTTCGGCGAACTATAGCGGCGCCGGCTTCTCCGGCATGCACTTCAACTTCCAGGGCCTCGACGACAAGGGCTTCGACGCCTGGATCGCCAGCGCCAAGTCGGCCGGCGGCTCGCTCGGCCGCGCCGAATATCTGCAGCTCGAAAAGCCCAGCCAGAACGAACCGGTCCGCCGCTATGGCACCGTCGATGCCGATCTCTACCGCCTGATCCTCAACATGTGCGTCGAGACCGGCAAGATGTGCCAGAGCGAGATGATGGCGATCGACGCCAAGGGCGGCAACGGCCATGAGGGCCTGAACAACACCCTGCCGCTCACTTACGACAAATACGCCCGCCGCGGCACGGTGCTTGGGCCAGAGCCGAGCTTCGTCGCCGGCACCTGCACGCCGGATGCGCCGCAAGGCGCCACGACCACCGCGTCGATCAAGGCTCCCACCGACACCGCGCCGCTCATCGGCGCCGGCCTGAAGCGGCCGTCGTTCACGCCGCTGAAGTCCTCTTCCTTCTTCCTCGGACAGCGTCCGAAGTCAGACTCCTAAAGAGATCCCGCATGTCTCCTGATCTTCTCAAGCTCATCTTCGGCCGGCTCGGCTTCGAATCGCTGCCGCTGCACGAGCCGATCGTCGTCGGCACCTTCGCGGTGGTCGCGCTCGGCGGCGCTGCACTGCTCGGCGGCCTCACCTATTTCCGCCTCTGGGGCTATCTGTGGCGCGAGTGGTTCACCACGGTGGACCACAAGCGCATCGGCATCATGTACATGATCCTCGGCATCGTGATGCTGCTGCGGGGCTTTGCCGACGCGCTGATGATGCGCGGCCAGCAGATGCTCGCCTTTGGCGGCTCCGAAGGCTATCTCAACGCCCATCACTACGATCAGGTCTTCACCGCCCACGGCGTGATCATGATCTTCTTCGTGGCGATGCCGCTGGTCACGGGCCTGATGAACTACGTCGTGCCGCTCCAGATCGGCGCGCGCGACGTGTCGTTTCCCTTCCTGAACAATTTCAGCTTCTGGATGACGGTCGGCGGCGCGGTGCTGGTGATGGCCTCGCTGTTCATCGGTGAATTCGCCCGCACCGGCTGGCTGGCTTATCCGCCGCTGTCGAACATCGGCTACAGTCCCGACGTCGGCGTCGACTATTACATCTGGGCGCTGCAGGTCGCCGGCGTCGGCACGACGTTATCCGGCATCAACCTGATCTGCACCATCGTCAAGCTGCGCTGCCCCGGCATGACCATGATGAAGATGCCGGTGTTCACCTGGACCTCGCTCTGCACCAACGTCCTGATCGTCGCCTCCTTCCCGGTCCTGACCGTCGTGCTCGCGCTGCTCTCGCTCGACCGCTACGTCGGCACCAACTTCTTCACGAACGATTTCGGCGGCAGCCCGATGATGTACGTGAACCTGATCTGGATCTGGGGCCATCCCGAGGTCTACATCCTGGTTCTCCCGGCGTTCGGCATCTTCTCTGAGGTCACCTCGACCTTCTCCGGCAAGCGGCTGTTCGGCTACACCTCGATGGTCTACGCCACGGTCGTCATCACCATCCTGTCATACCTCGTCTGGCTGCACCACTTCTTCACGATGGGCTCGGGCGCCAGCGTCAACTCGTTCTTCGGCATCACCACGATGATCATCTCGATCCCGACGGGCGCGAAGATGTTCAACTGGCTGTTCACGATGTATCGCGGTCGCATCCGCTACGAGTTGCCGATGATGTGGACCATCGCCTTCATGCTGACCTTCGTGATCGGCGGCATGACCGGCGTGCTGCTGGCGGTGCCGCCGGCCGACTTCGTCCTGCACAACAGCCTGTTCCTGATCGCGCACTTCCACAACGTGATCATCGGCGGCGTGGTGTTCGGCGCGTTCGCCGGCATCAACTACTGGTTCCCGAAGGCGTTCGGCTTCAAGCTCGATCCGTTCTGGGGCAAGATGTCGTTCTGGTTCTGGGTCACCGGCTTCTACCTCGCCTTCATGCCGCTCTACGTGCTCGGCCTGATGGGCGTGACCCGCCGCCTGCGGGTGTTCGATGATCCGTCCTTGCAGATCTGGTTCATCATCGCAGCGATCGGTGCCGTCTTCGTCTTCATCGGTATCCTCTCGATGCTGATGCAGTTTGCGGTCAGCCTCCTCAAGCGCGAGCAGCTCAAGGACGTCACCGGCGATCCCTGGGATGCGCGCACGCTGGAATGGGCGACCTCCTCGCCCCCGCCGGACTACAACTTCGCCTTCACGCCCGTCGTGCACGACAACGACGCGTGGTGGGACATGAAGAAGCGCGGCTACCAGCGTCCGCTCACCGGCTTCAGGCCGATCCACATGCCGAGCAGCACCGGCACCGGCATCATCATCGCCGGCTTCGCCACGGCGATGGGTTTCGGCCTGATCTGGTACATCTGGTGGCTGGCCGCGGTGAGCTTCATCGCGATGCTCGCCGTCGGTATCGGTCACACCTTCAACTATCACCGCGACTTCGACATTCCGGCTGAAGACGTCATCCGGACCGAGGACGCGCGCACCAAACTGCTCGCCGGAGCCAAGTAAATGACTGTCGCGATCAATCCCTCGCAGACCGGCGAGCCGGTCTTCTATCTCGCCGACGAGCATCCGCATCCGGAAGGCTGGAGCACCTCGCTCGGCTTCTGGATCTATCTGATGAGCGACTGCCTCATCTTCGCGATCCTGTTCGCCACCTTCGGCGTGCTCGGCGGCAACTATGCCGCCGGTCCCGCGCCAAAGGACCTGTTCGACCTGGATCTGGTCGCGGTGAACACGTCGATGCTGCTGCTGTCGTCGATCACCTACGGTTTTGCCATGCTGACGATGCAGCAGAACAAGATCGCCCAGACTCAGCTGTGGCTGGCGATCACCGGCCTGTTCGGCCTCGCCTTCATCGGCATCGAGCTCACCGAGTTCGCCCACATGATCCATGAAGGCGCAACGCCGCAGCGCAGCGCCTTCCTGTCCGCCTTCTTCACTTTGGTCGGCACCCACGGCCTGCACGTCTCTTGCGGCCTGATCTGGCTGGTGACGCTGATGGTGCAGGTCCAAAAGTTCGGCCTGATCGAGGCCAACCGCCGCCGTCTGATGTGCCTGTCGATGTTTTGGCACTTCCTCGACGTGGTCTGGATCGGCGTCTTCACCTTCGTCTATCTCCTGGGAGTTCTGCGATGAGCACCGATACCCACGCCGTCCACGCCGACGACCACCACCACGGCGACAGCCACGCCCACGGCACGTTCTCGACTTACATGCTCGGCTTCGTGCTCTCGGTCGTGCTCACCGCGATCCCGTTCTGGCTGGTGATGAGCGGCGCGTTGCCGAGCAAGCAGATCACCGCGCTGGTCATCATGGCTTTCGCGGTCGTGCAGATCGTCGTGCATATGATCTACTTCCTGCACATGAACACGACGTCCGAGAACGGCTGGAGCATGATGGCGCTGATCTTCACCATCGTCATGGTGGTGATCGCGCTGTCCGGTTCGCTGTGGGTGATGAACCACCTCAACAGCAACATGATGCCGATCCACCAGATGACGGGAATGAAGTGAGCGAACACCGGACCGTGACGGGCAAGGCAGGGGGGACGCGCGGCAAGGCTGCGCGATCCCCGTCCCTGTGGCTCACGGTCCTCTCGCTGACGGCGATTGCCCTTCTGATCGCACTTGGCGTCTGGCAGATCGAGCGCCGCGCCTGGAAATTAGCGCTGATCGACCGCGTTGAGCAGCGCGTTCATGCCCAGGCGGTGCCGATCCCCTCGGCCGCTTCATGGCCCACGATCACCGCCGCGAACGACGAATACAGGCATGTCAGCGTCACCGGCCGCTTCCTGCATGACCGCGAGACGCTGGTTCAAGCCGTCACCGAGGAAGGCCCCGGTTATTGGGTGCTGACGCCGCTTCTGCGCAGCGACGGCACGCAGGTCCTGATCAACCGCGGCTTCGTGCCGTCCGAGCGGCGCGACGCATCGACACGCCGGGACGGCAATCCCGACGGCCAGGTCGAGATCACCGGCCTGTTGCGCATGACGGAGCCGAAAGGCGGATTTCTGCGGAACAACGTGCCCCAGCACAACCGCTGGTATTCGCGGGATGTCGCCGCGATCGCAGCGGCACGCGGCCTCCACGAGGTCGCGCCCTTTTTCGTGGATGCCGACGCCGGATCACAAATTGCCGGCGGTCCGATCGGCGGATTGACCGTGATCCGCTTTCCCAATAACCACCTGATCTACGCGCTGACGTGGTTTGCCCTGGCTTTCATGCTGGTCGGCAGGCTTTTCGTCACATTCGGCGGCGGGCTGTTCCGCCGCAAACGCTTCGTCCACGAACCGGCCGGCGGCTCCGATGCCGCTGCCCGCAGGACGGGATCAGATGCTGGAACGATCGTCGAGCCGACCTGACGACGCAAAGTCGAATCCCCGGACGCTTGCCCATGGCGGCGAGCTGGCCGTGACGCTGCAGTCGCAGGCCGACGCGCGTGGCGAGTTGATCGGCACTGCTCCCACCGACGACGAGACCAACCGCAAGAACATGGCGCTGCTGATCCAGCTGCGCTGGACCGCGGTGGTCGGCCAGATCGTGACCATCGGCGTCGTGCATTTTGGCCTGGGTATTGCCTTGCCGTTGGAACGGATGGGCGCGGTGATCGGCGCGCTGGTGCTGCTCAACGTCTCCAGCCTGGTCTGGGTGCGCCATCGCGCGGCGATCACCAACAATGAGCTCTTGGTCGCGCTGATGCTCGACGTCGCAGCGCTGACCGCGCAGCTCTACCTCTCCGGCGGCGCCACCAACCCGTTCACCTCGCTGTTCCTGCTCCAGGTGACGCTGGGCGCGGTGCTGCTCGACGCCCGCTCGACCTGGTCGCTGGTGGCACTGACCTGCGCGAGTTTTGTGTGGCTGACGCTCGCTTACCGGCCGCTCGACCTGCCGCCAAATCCGATCAGCGAGACCTACAGCCTCACCGTAACCGGCATGCTGCTGGGCTTCGTTCTCAACGCCGTGCTGCTGGTGGTGTTCGTCACCCGCATCAACAGGAATTTGCGCGAGCGCGACGCGCATCTGGCGGCGCTGCGCCAGCACGCGGCCGAGCAGGATCACATCGTGCGCATGGGCCTGCTCGCCTCCGGCGCGGCCCATGAGCTCGGCACCCCGCTGGCCTCGCTCTCGGTGATCCTCAGCGACTGGCGCCGCATGCCCGATCTCGCCGCCGATCAGGAACTCGCCGAAGATCTCGCGGAGATGGAAACCTCGCTGCAACGCTGCAAATCGATCGTCACGGGCATCCTGGTGTCGGCGGGCGAAGCGCGCGGCGAAGGCTCCTCGCCGACGACGGTGACGGCCTTCGTCACTGCGCTGGTGGAGGAATGGCGCGACGCGCGCTCGGCGCGCACGCTCTACTTCGTCAACACCTTCGGCGAGGATGTCGCGATCGTCTCCGACGTCGCGCTGAAGCAGGTGATCTTCAACGTGCTCGACAATGCCTACGAGGTCTCGCGGGAATGGGTCGAGCTCGTCGCCGAGCGCGAGGGCGACAATCTCGTGCTGGCGATCAGCGATCGCGGCCCGGGCTTCGCGCCGGAGATGCTGGCGCAGCTCGGAAAGCCCTATCAGTCGAGCAAGGGTCGTGCCGG
Source organism: Bradyrhizobium sp. SPXBL-04 (assembly GCF_051853035.1). Lineage (NCBI taxonomy): Bacteria > Pseudomonadati > Pseudomonadota > Alphaproteobacteria > Hyphomicrobiales > Nitrobacteraceae > Bradyrhizobium > Bradyrhizobium sp. SPXBL-04. The sequence continues at coordinate 8,440,869 of NZ_CP182472.1, forward strand.
CGGCGGGCTCGGCCTGTTCCTGGTGGTGAACGTGGTGCGCAAGTTGGGGGGCAGCGTGACCGCCGAGAACCACAGGAAGCGCGGCGCCACCGTGCGCCTCACGCTGCCGCTCGCAACGCTCGCGATCGGAGGGAATTTTGACGCCTGACCGCTCGCTCATCGTCGTCGAGGACGATGCCGGCTTCGCCCGCACGCTGAAACGCTCGTTCGAGCGCCGCGGCTACGAGGTCGTGCTGGCCGCCTCGATCGAGGAGGTGCGCCAAGTGCTGGAGGAGCGATCCTTCGGCCATGCCGTGGTCGACCTCAAGCTCGGCGGCGCCTCCGGACTTGCCTGCGTCGAGCTCTTGCACACGCATGATCCCGACATGCTGATCGTGGTGCTGACCGGCTTTGCCAGCATCTCCACCGCCGTCGAGGCCATCAAGCTGGGGGCCTGCCACTATCTGGCGAAGCCGTCCAACACCGACGACATCGAGGCCGCCTTCAACAAGGCCGAGGGCAACGCCGAGGTCGCGCTCGACACCCGGCCGACATCGATCAAGACGCTGGAATGGGAGCGCATCCACCAGACCCTGATCGAGACGGATTTCAACATCTCGGAGGCGGCACGGCGATTGGGGATGCATCGGCGGACGCTGGCAAGGAAGCTCGAGAAGCGGCCGGTGAAGTAGGAGGAAGGGATCGAGATCCCTCCTCCCTTCCCTCGTAGCGTCTATTTGCCGAACCGCGCAATGATATCGGCTAGCGCGCAATGGCCTGCGCAGAAACCTGCTCCCGGATCGGAGACTCCGTCCTCCAAGGCGGTGCCGTAGACGACGGCAGGATCAGCTTCGAGGCGTTCTCGCAGCGCCGCCAGCTTTGGCCAGCGGCTCCGCTCCGCGACGGCGTGGAAGTCGAGCCAGCGCGCCACGCCTGTCAGCAACGCGTCGGCCAGCGTCGGCCTGTCGCCGAGCAAGAAGCGCGTCCCTTCGATCAATTCTTCGAACTTGTCGTGGCGCTCGATCACCTTCCTTCTGCCAAAATCCCGCAGGGCCGACTTCATTGCGGGCTCCATGGCTTCACCTTCCATTGCGGCCCAGAGCGGCGCGAAGGCCGCGGTAAAGCCCGTATTCACGAACGCCATGAGCTGATGCATTCGGTCGGCTTGCCGCGACAGCGGATCGAAGCTGATGCGCCGTTCGACGTCCCTGGCTTCGAGCCAGGCCGCGATCGCCATTGTTTCGGTCAGCACCGCGCCTTCGTCCGTGATGAACGCGGGCGTCTCATGTCGCGGATTGATTCGGGCGTATGATGGGCTTCGCATCTCGCCCAGCATATCGACGCGACACAGCCGATATGGCTTGCCCAGCCATTCGAGCGCCGCAACGAGTCCCATGGAGCTTCCCATCGGGAAGCCGTAGATTAGAATTGGGTCCATGATCCATTCTCCGTGATTTCTGATGATCACGCTGCGCAGCGGTGCCGGACCCTAGCCACTCGCTGCGCCAAGTAAATTACGAACTTTTTTGTAACCTGGAGTCGACCGATGAAAGATCTCGTTTCGAGATGCCCCATCGAGGAAGTGATGCAGATTCTGAGCGGTCGCTGGCCTACGCTTCTGATCTACTATTTGAAGCAGGGCACCAAGCGCTTCAGCGACTTGCGCCGGGACAATCCGACCATCTCGCACAGAATGCTGGCCCTCGAGCTTCGCAAGCTGGAGGACGCCGGTATCGTCACCCGCACCGAATTCGACGGTTATCCGCTGCGGGTCGAGTATGACCTGACATCCGCCGGTCACACGCTCGTGCCGTTGATCGATGCCTTGGGTGGCTGGTGGTCGACGGTTGCGCCGGTGGCCGGCGAAGAAGGCCGCGAGACCGGGATCGGCTCGTCACGAAACGCGCCGCGGATTTGATCCTGGTCGGGATCGAGCGGTCCCAATCGATCACCTGCCCGATTTGACACGTCGCCGAACGAGGACAGCCTCCGCCCCAAACGAAAAGCCCGGCCGAATGGCCGGGCTTTCGATCTGTTGCGATCCGTGCAACGAGGCGCTTACGCGGCCTCGTCGGCGACGGTGGTATCGTCGCCATCGGTGTCGTCGGTATCGCCCTCGGCATCCGAATCGGCTTCGCCGTCGGCGGCTTCCGCCTTGGCGTTGGCGCGGCGCGGGCTCTTGGCGAGCTGGGCCTCGATCTCCTTGACCGCTTCGGTCTCGGTCGAGTGCTGCACCACCGCGATCTCCCGGGAGAGACGATCGAGCGCCGCTTCATAGAGCTGGCGTTCGCTGTAGGACTGCTCCGGCTGCGACTCCGAGCGGTAGAGGTCGCGCACGACTTCCGCGATCGCGACGATGTCGCCCGAATTGATCTTTGCTTCGTATTCCTGGGCGCGGCGCGACCACATGGTGCGCTTGACGCGGGCGCGGCCCTTGAGCGTCTCCAGCGCCTTCTTGACCAGCGCCGGATCGGACAGCTTGCGCATGCCGACATTGGCGACCTTGGCGGTCGGAACGCGCAGCGTCATCTTGTCCTTGATGAAATTGATGACGAACAGTTCGAGCTTGGCACCGGCGATCTCCTGCTCCTCGATGGCCAGGATCTGGCCGACGCCGTGAGCGGGATAAACGACGAATTCGTTGGCCTTGAAGCCCTGACGCTGGGTCACGACCTTCTTTTCCTCGACCTTCGGCGCAGCAGCGGGCTTGGCGGCCGGCTTGGCAGCGGCAGGAGCCTTGGCATGAGCAGCAGCAACGGGAGCCTTCGGCGCGGCGGGCTTGGCAGCGTGAGCCTTCGCAGGATGAGCCTTGGCAGCAGCAGGCTTGGCAACGGTCGCTTTCGCGGCCGGTTTGGCAGTCTTGTTAGGCATTGCGCTTCTTTTGTTCTTCGAGGACTTTGCAGCCGGCGCCTTCGTCGCGGTCCGACCCTTGGATGCGCTACGGCTGGCCGCGGCGACTTTTTTGGCCTCCTTATGGGAAGCCCTCGCTGAAGTACTCTTTTTACGCGTTTTCTGTGACACAGCCTGCGCGCGGAAAACTGCCACGCCCCTGTTCGACATTTGGTTTCACGGGAACCCAGAGGGGCCAACGGGGCTGACGGGGTTCGGCTTAATGTGCTCAATATAGCACATTTCCCGCAAAAATCAATGATTTAGGGGTCTTGAGGGCTGGTTTTCGGCGCCGGCGCCGCTATTAGGGTTAAGTTTGGGCCCTAATTAGTCTCCCGAGCCCGGGTTCGGAGAAAAATATTTCTCGAACTTTCCTTCCATGCCGTCGAATTCCTTGGCATCGGCGGGTGATTCTTTCTTCTGGGTGATGTTCGGCCAGCTCTTGGCATAGTCGGCGTTGACCTGGAGCCACTTTTCCAGACCCGGTTCCGTGTCCGGCTTGATGGCGTCGGCGGGGCATTCCGGCTCGCACACGCCGCAGTCGATGCACTCGTCGGGATGGATGACGAGCATGTTGTCACCCTCGTAGAAGCAGTCGACCGGGCAGACCTCGACGCAGTCGGTGTACTTGCACTTGATGCAGTTTTCAGTGACGACGTAAGTCATCCAACGCTCCGAAAAGCTCTTTTAAAAGTCGCGGCTTGCGTAGCGCGGATGGCCCGGCGCTGCAAGGTCGGCAACAGCCGATCATGACACTTGTGTGCGTCTGATCGGCCAAGAAATGAATGCGAAGCGCAATTAATTGCGCTCGACTAGCTCTTCATAGAGCACGCGGGCCGAGGCGGCATCGCCACGGCGTTCGTTGAAGGCGGTGACCTTCAAGACGCGCACGGTGCGATCGAGCGCGATGGTGAGGACATCGCCGATCTTGATCGCATGCCCCGGCGACGTCTCGCGTGCGCCATTGACGCGAACATGGCCGGTGACGACCAGCTCAGCGGCGGAGGTGCGCGCCTTCACCACCCGGGCGTGCCACAGCCATTTGTCGATGCGCTGCCGCTCGGTCGCCGTGGGATCACTCCTTCCGGCCCGACAGCTGCTCTTTCAGCGCGGCGAGCTTGGCGAAGGGCGAGTTCGGATCGACCGGACGATCGCGCTCGCGCGGATTCGCGCTGGAGGCATAGGGACGCAGCGACGGACCCGACTCACGGTCGCGGCGGTCGCGGCCCTTGTCACGGTCGCGGCCACGATGCTCGCGACCCTTGTCGCGATCGCCGCCGAACTTGCCCTTGTTGTCGCGATCCTTGCCCTGGAAGCTGCGATTCCTATCCTCGCGGCGATCACCGCCCTCGCCACCTTCACGCGGCTTGCGAAAATCCTTAGCCCCATCGCGGCGATGACCACCATGACGATGGCGCTCGCCGCGTTTCTCGCCGTCGGCTGACTGCGCTGCTTCGCCCGGCGCGGCCGCGGCGCCTTCTGCACCCGCCTGCGGGCGATGATGATGACGCTGATGGCGATGGCGCTCGTGGCGCGGCTTGCGGTCCTCGTGACGGCCGCCGGGACGCCAGACCTCGACGAGCTCGGGCTCTGCCGCAGCCTCAGGCGCGGCAGCGTCGGGCGACACGGCAGCTTCCGTTGCCGCGGTCTCGGCGGCAGCGGCTTCGAGGCCGGCAGCCTCCGCCGGCGCAGCGGTCTCTTCCGCCGGCGGCGCGATGCCGGGGGCATCTTCGGGCGTGACGGGAGCCTCGGGCGATGCTTCCAGCGCCGACTCCGCGGGCGCTGCCTCGTCCTGCGGTTCCACGCCGGGCGCGTCTTCGACGGTGACCGGTTCAGCGGCGGCATCCGTGGATGCCTCCGCGGGCAGACCCGCAACGGCCTCGGCCGCGGTCTCGGTCGAGGTCTCCGCGCTGCCCTCGACGGGCGGCGTCTCTGCCGCGACGGTCTCGGTCATCACAGGTTTTTGCGGCAGCGGCGGACGCTTCTCCATGCGATAGCCGAGCGCGCGCAGCACGGACGCAAAATCCTCGCCGGCCGATCCCGTGAGCGAGGTCATCGCCTGCGTCACCACGAAGCTGCGGCCGTCGAATGCGCCGGCGGGCTTTTCGCCGGGCGAATTCTCGCGCCAGGCCAGCGCCGGGCGGATCAGATCGGCAAGCCGCTCCAAAATGTCGACGCGCACGGCGCGCTCGCCGGCCTGCTTGTAGCCGAGCACACGATAGGCATCGCGCGGCAGCTGCTTGTCGACCGGGAACGAGGTGCGGCCCGACGATGCCAGATGCTGCGCGCCCGAGAGCGCGGAGAGATCGACATTGTCCTGCTTCAGCGCCCAGAGCAGCGCGGCGAGCGCGCGCGCGGCGGGCTTGAGCAGGCCGGGGAAATAGATGTGATAGGCGCCGAAGCGGACGCCATATTTGCGCAAGACCGCGCGCGAGGGCTGATCGAGATCCTTCAGCTCGTTCGCGATTCGGGGACGCTCGAGCACGCCGAGCGCCTCGACCAGCTGATAGGCGATGCCGCGGGCGATGCCGGTGACATCCTCGGCCTTCGACAGCTCGAACATCGGCCCGAGCAGCTTTTCGATATGCGTCTTGAGCCAGAGCTCGAGCCGCGCCTGCACTTTTTCACGGGGGCCGCCGGTCAGGCGCTCGTCGGAGATGATGCGAATGCGCGGATGCAGCACGTCGTCGGCGGCAGACAGCCGCGCCACGGCATCGCCGGTCCAGCGGATCATGCCTTCCGAGGTCAGCACGAACTGCTCGTCCGGCGCGTTGCCCAGCTTCTCGGCGCGCGTGTTGATCTCGCCGGCGAGCACCGCTTGCGCTGCAGCCTGCAAGGCTTTCGCATCGGAGCCGGCTTCCGCCACGTCCGGTGCAAAGGTGAAGCCGTCGAGGCGGCCGATGACATGGCCTTCGACGATGACTTCGCCGGTCTTGCCGATTTCAGTATTCAAGCTCGTGTTCTCCCGCAGGCGGCGCATCAATACACTGGTCCGGCGATCAACGAAACGCTCAGTCAAGCGTTCATGGAGCGCATCCGATAATTTATTTTCGACCTCCCGCGCGATCCCCTGCCAGCGTTCGGGGTCTTTCAGCCAGTCCGGGCGGTTGGCGACGAAGGTCCAGGTGCGAATCTGCGCGATCCGGGCCGACAGCGTGTCGATGTCGCCGTCGATGCGGTCGGCCTGGTCGACCTGGGCGGCGAACCAGGCATCGGGGACGCATCCCTTCTGCATCAGGAAGCCGTACAGCGTCGTCACCAGCTCGGCATGGGCGGCCGGCGACAGCTTTCGGTAATCGGGGACCTGGCAGGCCTCCCAGAGGCGTTCCACGGCTTCCTTGCCATGCGCGATATCGCGCACCTCGCCGTCGCGGGCGGCGTGGTCGAGCACGCGCATGTCCTCGGCAACAGGCGCGCGCGTCAGCGCCTCGTGCCCCGGAGGTAAGTTCAACGACACCTGGAGCGCGCCGAGCGAGGAGAAATCCAGCTTCGAGTTGCGCCATTGCAGCATCTTCACGGCATCGAAGGTGTGGTTCTGCAGCGCGTTGACGAGCTCTGGCTCGAACGGCGCGCAGCGGCCCGTGGTGCCGAAGGTGCCGTTGCGCGTGGCGCGGCCGGCGCGGCCGGCGACCTGCGCGAACTCGGCCGGCGTCAGCCTGCGGAACTGGTAGCCGTCGAACTTGCGGTCGGAAGCGAAGGCGACGTGGTCGACGTCGAGATTGAGGCCCATGCCAACGGCGTCGGTGGCGACGAGATAGTCGACATCGCCGTTCTGGAACATCGCCACTTGCGCGTTGCGCGTGCGCGGCGACAGCGAGCCCAGCACCACGGCGGCGCCGCCATGCTGGCGGCGGATCAGCTCGGCGATGGCGTAGACCTCGTCGGCCGAGAACGCGACGATGGCGGTGCGGCGCGGCTGGCGCGTGATCTTGCGGTCGCCGGCGAATTCGAGGCTCGACAGGCGCGGCCGCGTGATCATGGACACGCCCGGCAACAGCCGCTCGATGATCGGGCGCATCGTGGCAGCGCCGAGCAGCAGCGTCTCGTCGCGGCCGCGGCGGTTGAGGATGCGGTCGGTGAAGACGTGGCCGCGTTCGAGGTCCGAGGCGATCTGGACCTCGTCGATGGCGAGGAACGAGACATCGAGGTCGCGCGGCATCGCCTCGACGGTCGAGACCCAATAGCGCGGCTTCTTCGGCTTGATCTTCTCCTCGCCGGTGACGAGCGCGACGCTCTCTGGCCCCGCGCGATCGGCGATCTTGTTGTAGACCTCGCGCGCAAGCAGGCGCAGCGGCAGCCCGATCATGCCGGAGGGATGCGCCAGCATCCGCTCGATGGCGAGATGGGTCTTGCCGGTGTTGGTCGGCCCGAGCACTGCAGTGACGCCGGCGCCGGGCGCGCGCTCGGAAGCGAAGGGGGAGGGAGAGAAAGCCATATCCAGGGATTAGGTAGTGGCGATTTGGGCGAATGTCAGTGCCGTTTTGGGGCGGGAGCGCGAAGCGCTTGAAAGTCGCCTCGCCCCGCTTGCGGGGAGAGGCCGGCGCGAAGCAACGAGTGAGGGGGCTGTCCGCGAGTCGAACTGTCACCGTTTTCGCGGATGCAGCCCCTCACCCCAACCCTCTCCCCGTAAGGACGGGGAGAGGGAGAAGAGAGAGCTCCCCAAACCTCGCGCAACTGTCTCACTTTGCGACGCTTTTCCCGTTGGCCTTAAGCTTCGGAACGACTCTAGAACGAATCGCGGCCGAATCGCTGACTCCCCTCGAGTCCCGTTCCGTTCACGCAACATGTCGCGGGACTCGTATTGATTGCGCACTAGATGGAGTTTTGCCCTCCTGCACAAGCGAGGTTTCGGTGGCGGGTTTCTTAAAATTGGGGATGGCGCGGAGTCGAATCAGAATCGGGCGGGAGTCAAATGGATTCCCGTCTCGCCGGCCTGCCACAACAAAAAGTGCGAAAACAACCCCATGCACAGTAGCATGTCATTGAATTCACACACTTTCTTACCCTCCCCTGGAGGGGGAGGGTCGGCGCACATGGAGCGCAGCGAAATGCGCGACGGGGTGCGGTGATCTCTCCCCACGGGTACTGTTCGTGCGGAGAGATCACCCCACCCCGCTCGCGCTACGCGCGATCGACCCTCCCCCTCCAGGGGAGGGTGAAGGCGCTACTGCGTCTTCGCCACGCGCGGCGGCTGGGGGGAGGTGATGAAGCTGGTGGCTTCCAGCATGGCCGGTCCCAGCGGCGTCGGCACTTTCAGCCAGAACGGGACCAGGATGCGCGTGCCCGCCACCGGCGCGAACGCGATCTCGATGTTGCGCTGGGCGGCGAGGTATTTGATCACGGGGCGGTCGGGGATGTAGCCCGCCACAGGCACGAAATAGAGCGCGCAGACCACGACCGGGCCACGATAGCCCTTCTCGGCCTTGACGCTCTCCATGCGCTTGAAATCGAGTTTTAAGTCGTAGCGCATGCGGCCGTCGAACACGGGCGCTGCGTTGTGGCAGGCCTCCGGCGAGACCGGATCGCCAGTGCCGGGCACGCGCAGCAGCGAGGCCGTCATCGGGTCCCAGACGCCGCGGCGATGCGCCTCGGTGACGACGATGCGGTCCGGATCGACCGGCGGCTCCGGCAGGATCGCGAACTCCTTCACATTGCCCTTGTCGAGCGTGATGCGGATCTCTTCGGTCTTCTTCGAGGTGGTGGTGGAGGCTTGGTAGCCGGTCGCAACCAGCGCGCCGTTGACGACGCGGCCCTGCGAGGCGCCGGTGCCGGACCCGCCCGTGAACGATTTCAAAATCCCCGTGGTGCCGCCGGAGGCCGCGGCCGCGAACACGTCGTCCTGGATGTCGATGTTCCAGGCGCCCCTGCCGACGGGAATGCCCGCCAGCGTCGCCTCATATTGCGCCTCGAGCTTGCCCTGCGCCGCCACGGGCTCGGCCGCCCACGCCACGGCGAGGCCGCACAGGGCCGCCAGGGCGAGCTGGCCGGCAGAGCGCCGCCGGGGCGAAACGGGGGACGAGGTGGGCACGAAGCTTTCCAATCGGGGCGCCAATCGATGCGTTACTTAAGCCGAAATCGGCGGCAGGCAATGCGTCCGGGCGCGCAGACGCGGAACTCCACCGGATTCTTCCGGCGCGATTACGCCCTTTATGTGATGGTAAGGCGTTCCGATCATTGCCGTTTTGGTGATTGGGGCGCCGCGGGCTCCGGCACCTCTCCCGCTTGCGGGAGAGGTCGCGCAAAGCGCGGGTGAGGGCTCTCTCCTCTTGGGGACTCCCGGCCGGGGCACCACCCGTGATAACGACTGTCCCTGCGCGGAGAGAGCCCCCTCCCCAACCCTCCCCCGCAAGCGGGAGAGGGAGCGCACCACCGCCGGGCCGGGCACGAAACCCACCCCAAATCCTTGACTACCCGCCCCTTCCCCCCTATACGTCCGCCCGCTCCCTGCAAGGACAGAGAATTCGCCCCCGTGGCGCCCAGAATGGCGGCCGCAACTCGTTGGGGGTTTAGGATAAGGATTTTTGCCATGTCTCGCCGCTGCGAACTGACGGCCAAGGGCCCCCTCGTCGGCCACAAGGTCAGCCACTCCAACATCAAGACCAAGCGCCGCTTCCTGCCGAACCTCGTCAACGTGACGTTCATCTCGGAAGCCCTGGGCCGCAACGTGCGCCTGCGCGTCTCCACCACCGCGGTCAAGAGCGTCGACCACAATGGCGGCCTCGATGCCTTCCTGCTCAAGGCCAAGACCGACGCCCTCTCGCCGCGCGCCCTCGAGCTGAAGCGCGCCATCCAGAAAAAGGTCGGCGACACCGCGCCGGTCAAGAAGGCCAGCTAAGTTTTCAGAATTGGGCGGGGGCTAAGTTGCGTCGCGTGGCGTAGGCTTAGCCAGTAGAGTTTTGCGTAGCGGCCGGATCGGAAGATCCGGCCGTTTTTGTTTTGGTACCAGATCGTTTGGTTATCCCGTCTTTTCCGTCGAGCAACGAGGGAATCGAGTATAAGGTCGTCTGCAACTACCATTTGCAGCCAAGGATATTCTCTCGTCTGAATGCCAATTGTGCTCACGAATTTTCTTGATGGGAGCCTCCTTCAAGGACGTTCCTGGACAGTGCGGGATGAAACCGAGCTAGCCGAGCGCATTGCTCGTGTTGCTCTTGGTCAGTCCCGTCACGTCGCTAAGATCCTTGCTGGCTTGAACAATGCACCCCCACCGAGCACGAAAGCCGCGCGAGCTGCCGCGATCAAATTGCTGACAGTGCCTGAGGGAACAGAGACATGGCACCGCGATGGCTGGATATTTCAGACGATGTCATGGCTCGTCGCTACGCAGGCAAGTCCATCAGCACTCACAAGAGCGCCGCACATGATCCTCGCTCACAAGGGATTCGATGGCTTACAGCTCGAAGTCGATCAGACCACCGGCCGTGTTTCAGCAGCAGTAATCTTCGAAGACAAAGCAACGAGCAATCCGCGCCAAACAATCACAGGCGAAGTATGGCCAGAATTTAAACTTCTCGAATCTGGTGACCGCGAGAACGTATTAACGGCTGACGTAAGTGCACTACTTTGTACGCGGCCGGATGTTGACCCTGACAAGGCGATCGAGAACATCATCTGGAAGCAAGTTCGCCACTATCGTCTCAGCATAACTGTTGGAAGCCAAGACTTCACATCCGACGAGGGACGGAAGCAGCTCTTCAAAGGGTATGATGACATCGCTGCTGGAGATGTGAGACGACGTCGCGGTGAAATCTTTTACGTAGAGAAATTGCGGCCTTGGATGAAGGCGTTAGCAGGCAAGGCCATTTCGTTCCTAAGCTCGCAGGAATTGGAGAGTGTTTGATCCGGACACAGTAGCCGTAATTGCCCGAGCCCCTGCCTTGGAAGGGCTGGACCTTGCGCGCCTTCCTCAGACATTTACTGAGGTATACGCCGAAATTGTTGCTGCTCGCATTCGAATCCGCCAAGTCGGCACAGGGCAGCAACTGCCCGAGAGCGTCCGCAGCTCCGCCCTTTACATGAAGCGGCTTGCCTCTGCGGAGGAAGCTTTCGTTGCTGTCTCCCCTTTGCGAGAGGATCGCTCAGCCGCCGCCTTCGTGGCTGGAGCAGCCCATCATGCCTGCATGCTGGCAGAGCTTGCAGGCTCCCTCGAAAGCCCTCGGCCCAGCTATCTTTCGCTTGACTCCATTTCTCCTGATGTCTCCGCCGCTCTGTTGTTCTTGGTTGCTGAAGCAAGCACGGATGCTGCCGAGATCGCCAAGCGCATTCGACCTGCGGAAAATGCGAGCCTCATTGAAGCGCGCCTTCTAAGCTCCATTTCTGATCTAGCGACCGGCCGTCTCGGCTCAATTATCAGCCGAACGCTACCATCCGTGGCGGCGGTGGGCTCAGCCGACGCCGGCACTGTAGGAACCAATGCTCTTTACCTCATGATTTTGAGAGGTGTGTACGCACTCGCCGGCGAGATGCTCGGCGAGCCAACAGACCTACTTGGAGCAAGTGCCTCTCAGATATTCGAGAACGTAGTCTCCCTTTCAAAGGAACGCATCGAAGGAATTGTCTCTCTTGACGGCGAGGCCCCCTACAACATTTTCCCCGGGCCTCACCATCTCGCCAAACTACTGCAAGCCGTAGCGCGAGACTTTCCCGCCTCTGCGCTTGTCGCTGTTCCTCCGCCAGATGGAATTCCCTCGTCCCGGTGGGAAGATCTAATGAAGCAAATGGCGAAACATCGACCATACGTTTGGCGTAACCATCGCGAAGCTATAGCCCAAGGCTATCTAGAAACGGGTACATCAGCGGCAGTTAGCTTTCCTACCGGTGGAGGAAAGTCGAAACTGGCCGAGCTAAAGATAGCTGCGTCACTCCTGCGCGGCGTAAAAGTAATCTTCTTGGTTCCAACACTCGCACTAGTAGACCAAACGGCTACCGCGCTGAGCAAGACCTTTCCCCAAGCCCAAGTTCAGCGCGAATTGGTGGAAGAGCTGATCTTCTCACCGGGAGTTGTCGAGCCACTTCCAAGCATCAGCGTTCTGACTCCGGAACGATGTCTTGCAATGCTCAGCTTCAGTCGGGACGTTTTCGAAGACGTAGGTCTCATCGTCTTCGACGAATGCCATCTACTTCATCCGCGTAATATCGACACAAGTCGTCGGAGCATTGATGCGATGCTCTGTTTTCTCAATCTGAGCGCGATTGCGGATACGGCTGACATTCTGCTTCTGTCGGCGATGATGAAGAATACGCACGAAATCGCGGATTGGCTGCATGAAATCACAGGCCGCCCCTGTTTAGCGTTAGACATAAAGTGGAAGCCCACTCGCCAAGTGCGCGGGTGTGTAGTTTACGCATCAGAAACGCTGAATGATCTCCGTGCGAAGCTCACCGAGACGAGAAGAAGTGTAAAAAACAAAAGCGTACCCGCCGCACTCAAGCGGAACCTCAAAGCGCAACCATTTGGCTTCTTCTGTCTGCGCCAAACGTGGGTCTCTAAGGCGCGCAATGACTATGCTTTGCTCCCGCTTCTGCAGGAAGAAGTGACATTGTCCACCGGCAATCGCTATGATGGAGCTTGGTATCTTACCCCGAACGGCAATCAAGTCAGCGCGGCTATCGGCGCAGCAACGAGCGCAACAGGGCTTAAGACGCTCATTTTTGCACAGACAATTCCGCTTTGTAAAAGCACCTGCAATGCAATCAATGAAGCAGCAGGAGATAAGGCAATTCGCCTCACGGAGACGGAACGGTCGCTCTATCGAGCTGCAGAGGAAGAAGCGGGAGGTGCGGAGCACCTTTACATACGTGTGGCGCCCGACGGTACACTTCTCGATGCTAGCGCATGCCACCACGGACTTCTCATTCCGCCCGAACGGCACTTGCACGAAGAGCTATTTCGTCGCTCGGATGGAATTAGCGCGTTGGTCGCAACCTCAACACTGGCCCAGGGGATGAACCTGCCTAGCGAGGTGGTCATAATTGCCGGCGACAGTCGTTTTGATCCAGATGCCAATCGGCTCGAGCAACTGGATGCACATGAGCTCCTGAACGCCGCAGGTCGAGCGGGTCGGGCGGGGGAAGCCTCTCAAGGATTGGTCTTGATAGTTCCCAGCAAGGTCGTTGACTTTCAAAGCAAGACGAATCAGATTCATAGCCACTGGTCGGATTTGCAAGCGATCTTCTCTCAGAGTGATCAGTGCTTACAGATCGATGATCCTTTCGCTGCGCTCTTGGATCAAGTGCATGCGGCGAGCGAGCCAATATCTGCTTCGGCAAAATACCTCCTAAGTCGCCTGCCGAAAGGATCCGGGCCTGATCCTGCTGAGCCAGCGTCTCATCTCATCTCACGTTCATTTGCGGCATTTCGCGCGCGGCGCAGCCATGACGCACAATGGATCAAAACTCGGACAGAAGCCGCAATTCGCTTGCGCAATGCCGATCCCGACATCACAAACACTTGGATTGATGAGATCGCCGCTGCTTCTGGCATACCGGCTCGCCTTTTGACGAGTTTAGTCCATCACTTACTCGCCAGCGCAAACGCGGGCGCATTGCCTCAAACGACCGCAGCTTGGAGAACATGGCTCTTCACGTGGCTGCGCAATAACCCCAGCTCAATTCCGCAGTTGATGCGACCAGAGAGCCTTGAGGGAATGTTTGGGACCCCCTACAAGCGCCTCAAGAACGATGATGACAGAGGCATTTTTGCCCTCTCTGTTTTCGAGCAAATGCTTCCCGCATGGATGAGTGGTGATACTCTCGCAACATTAGAGAAAATCGCAGGGACACCAATCGCCAAGATCGGAAAGTGCGAGCGTGCTCGTGAATTTGTATTGCGTATTGTGCCTGAGCTTTCCTACCTTCACGGCATATTAGCCCAACTCTACACGGCCCTGTTCCCAACCGAGCTCGTCGTTCCGATAAATTTAGCCACCCTAGGAACTGCAGTTAGAGAAGGGCTTGATAGCCCCGAGAAAGTGGCTCTACGACAGATCCGCTCACGTCGGCCAAATCGAATCGCGATCCACCGTGAGTATCAGGGGCTTGCGAAGCTTATGCCGGCGGCTGGTCTCAATGAGACGCTCTCTGACGTGATCGTTCGCGTTGAAAGCGCCGTTAGCATACGCGACGTTCTCGGGTGATTGGCTCGTTCTTTTATTCGCTATACTCGCACCGGTAGCATCACCCGGAGGCGCATCCCATGGAGCATGCACCGAAGTCCGAGCCGAAACCTCGTCATCTGCTGTGACGGCACCGGCAACGGGACCTCGGAAAACATCTCCAACGTCCTGAAGCTCTATCGCTGCCTGCGCAAGACGGAAGGACGCAGCTGCGGCAGATGCTGCCCTACGATCCCCGGGGTCGGCACGGTGACGGCACTCGTAAACAGGGCCCCTCCCGCGTTAACCGTCCATTAACCAACGCAGCCTAGCCTGCTGCAATCGTCCAGCCATCACTAGCTCGAAATGCCTTCCCGGTTCGCTCCAGGAGAAGCGCCGATGTGCGTTGAGTTGTTGACGTATGCCGATCTCAGTGCCCGCCTCGATATCTCGCGAGAAGCCGCGCGTTCGCTGGCGAGACGCCGCCGGTTGCCGCGCTCGCGGTCGGAGGACGGCAAGGCCCTGGTGAGCGTTGATTTCTCCGAGCTCCGCTACACACCCCGCCCGCGACGCGGCCGCCGGGCAGACCCGATCGATGCCTCGCTGGCCAAGATCGAGGCCTTCAAGATCGAGGCGTTCAAGGCGGAGGTCGCGCGGCTCGAAGCAGTGGCAGCCAACACAAGGGCCGATTTCGAGCGCGAGCGCGAGCGCGCCGATCGCCTCACGATCGAGCTGATGCAGGCGGCCGCCGAGACGACGGCCGCCAATGCGTGGGCGGCACGACTGGAAGACGAAGTGGCGGACTTGCGGACCGGTCGCCGGGCGGGCGGCACGATCGCAGGATACGCCGCGCGCCGATTGGGACATCTGGCCGCTGCGATCGTGCACGCAGACCGCGCGGCTTGCAGGTAGCACTCGAAAACTTTCTCCATCCCCGGCATGCCGGAGCAATCACGAGGGAAGCATGACTGGCATCACCGATATCCACGAAATGAAGGCCCGCATCGTCGTGTTCGGGGTCGGCGGCGCCGGCGGCAATGCGGTCAACAACATGATCACGGCCGGCCTGCAAGGCGTCGAGTTCGTGGTCGCCAATACCGACGCGCAGGCGCTGGCCATGTCGAAGGCGAGGCACCTGATCCAGCTCGGCACAAAGGTGACCGCGGGCCTCGGCGCCGGCTCGCAGCCGGAATTGGGACGCGCCGCAGCCGAAGAGGCGATCGATACGATCCGCGATCAATTGACCGGCGCACACATGGTGTTCGTGACGGCCGGCATGGGCGGCGGCACCGGCACCGGGGCGGCTCCCATCGTCGCCAGGGCCGCGCGCGAGCTCGGCATTCTCACCATCGGCGTGGTCACCAAGCCGTTCTACTTCGAGGGCCAGCGCCGCATGCGCTTTGCCGAAGCCGGCATCGAGGAGTTGCTGAAGACGGTCGACACCCTCTTGATCATCCCGAACCAGAACCTGTTCCGGGTGGCCAGCGACAAGACCACATTCGCCGATGCCTTCGCCCTTGCCGACCAGGTGCTTTATTCCGGCGTGGCCTGCATCAGCGATCTCATCGTCAAGGAAGGCCTGATCAACCTCGATTTTGCCGACGTTCTCTCCGTCATGAAGGAGAAGGGCAAGGCCATGATGGGACGGGGCGAGGCTTCCGGCGAGAAGCGCGTGCTTGCCGCCGCCGTGGCCGCGATCTCCAATCCTTTGATCGAGAATCCCTCGATCAAGCGCGCCAGTGGCCTCATCATCTCCATCACCGGCGGCAAGGATCTCATGCTGTACGAGGTCGACGAAGCCGCGACCCGCATTCGCGACGAGGCCGACCCGGACGCCAACATCATCGTCGGCGCGTCCTTTGACGACAGCCTCGAAGGCATCGTCCGCGTCTCGGTGGTGGCGACTGGTATCGATAATCTCGACCCGGCACCGCAGGCGCAACCGGTGGAAACCGCCCTCACGCAGCTCGCCGGCAGGCTGCGCAACGACGGCCGCCGCATCGCCGATCGCATCGAGCGCAGTGCACCCCTTGCGCAAGTCGAAAGCCCGCCGCTCCGCCCGCAGCCGCACCACCCCGTGGGCCCACCGGCAAGGCCGAGCCTGGAACATGCGCGCCACGCGGCCGACCGGCCGCTCGATCCCTACGGCCGCATCGCCGCGCGCAATGCGCCCGACGAGGCCGTTCTCGATATCCCGGCCTTCCTGCGCCGCGCCGCCAACTGAGTGGTCGCGGGAGTCGGGGCTCGTCTCCAACCGGACATGGACCGCTGCTACGCGGCTCCACCGCTTGCGGGAGAGGGTAACCGCATATGAGCATCAACAAGAGGTCGTCATGCCCGGGCTTGTCCCGGGCATCCACGTTCTTTGTGCTGCGGGGTAAGGCGTGGATGGCCGGGACAAGCCCGGCCATGACGATGTGGAAACTTCAGCACCCCAAGCGCTCGCGTCAAATGCGATTGCCCTGCGCTTGCGGAACCTGCAGACGAGCTTCTTAAGCTGCGCGGCGCGCCGATCGCTCACGCGGCCGTGCTGCGCGGGCTCTCCGCTGAATCCTTCTTGTCCGTCTCCTTGTCGCGAGACAGCCATGCTGGAAAACGAAGCAGGCGTTCGTTGCTATCTTTCGGCAGCTCGATGGGCGGCGCTTCATTGGCCGAACTCGGCAGGTCCAGCGCGACGTGGCCTGTTCGCACCGCATCCGCGCGCTGATCCAGTTCGCGCAACAGGGGATCGAGCACGCTGTCGATTTCGGTCGCCACCGACACCAGGAAACTATTGAGCTCGCGTGCCTCGGGCACGACTGCCGCAGCCGACTCGATCGCCTTGGAGAGACCATCGACGACGGGTGCGAACGCGCCGGCGGCTTGCTTGACTCGCGTTTTGATCGCTTCGATCTCGCACAAGACGCGCTCACGCTCCCGCCTTTTCTTCTCCTCGGAAAGACGGGCTTCAATTTCGGCGATCTGCGCCGTCAGGGTCGTGGCTTCGGATGCGAGTGCATCGCGTCTTCCGCGCGCGCGATCGAGATCGCGGCTGAGATTGTCCACTAAGTCGTCCTTTCCAAACATGGCTTTGCTCCGTACGACAGCCGTTTTGGTCTGCAGGACGGCCTTGGCGCGAACCGCCAGCCTGGCAAGCGAACGAAAGGCTGGATCGGCCGAAACAGGCATCAATTTCGGTCGCGTCACATGGGCCGACATGGTGATCCCCCACTCGTCCACATTAGGCGACGGCATGGTTAACAAGTTGTTAATGTCAACAGGTGAGAGATGGGGCAAAATGCCGGCGACGCCGCCTTCGGCTGCTCGCTGCCCTCCATTTCCGCTATACTCGCCCCGGTAGCATCACCCCGAGGCGCATCCCATGGAACCCGCCCACACCACCGCAGCCAAGCCAGAGCCGAAGAACATCGTCATCTGCTGTGACGGCACCGGCAACGAGATCAGCGAGAACATCTCCAACGTCCTGAAGCTCTATCGCTGCCTGCGCAAGACCGACAAGACGCAGCCGCGGCAGATGGTGTTTTACGATCCCGGGGTCGGCACGGTGACGGAGCCGACGACGTGGAATCGCTGGAAGGCCAATATCAACCTGGTGCTGGGGCTCGCCACCGGCTACGGGCTCGATGACAACGTGCTCAGCGCCTATTGCTTCCTGGTTCAGCATTACTCAGCCGGCGACAAGATCTACCTGTTCGGGTTCTCGCGCGGGGCCTATACCGTGCGGGTGCTGGCGGGGCTGATCCACAAGGTGGGGCTGATCTCGCCGGAGCAGGTGAACCTCGCAGGCTCGGGCCTCATCGCCTACAAGCAATATTCCGGCACCGGGCGCGGCAACGACGTCGAGGACCTCGCGGACGTCGCTGTCGACGAGCAGGGGCCGCTGCCGAAGGACCAATTCGATCTCGCCGCGCAGTTCGCGCGCATCACCTCGACGCGCTGGCCGACCATCCACTTCATCGGCGTCTGGGATACGGTGGCGAGCGTGATCGTGCCGCGCGCCGACCGGCTGTATTGGCCGAGCTTCGAGGAGCTCGCCTTCACGCTGCGCAATCCGAGCGTCAAGATCTTCCGCCAGGCGATCGCGATCGACGAGCGACGCTGCATGTTCCGCCTGAAGCAATACAGGGAGCCGCAGGAGTTCTGGAGCAATCGCTATGTGCCGGACGAGAAGAAGGTGCCGCAGGACATTCTGCAGGTGTGGTTCGCCGGCGTGCACAGCGACGTCGGCGGCGGCTATCCGGAGGCCGAGAGCGGCGAGTCGAAATATCCGTTGATCTGGATGATCGAGGAGGCCGCCAAGCGGGGCTGAACTTCAACCCGCGCACGGTGAACCAGCTCGCCTTCGGCATCCAGCGCAAGAACTCGCCGTTCAGCTATGTCGCGCCCGCCTTTACGGGCAAGACGGGCATGCTGCACGATTCCATGACGGCGGGCTGGCGGCTGCTGGAGTATTTGCCGAAGAGCGCGACGTACAAGGAATGGCCGGAGCGGAAGGTGGTGCTCGGCTTCTACATTCCCGATAGCGAGCCGCGCGTCATCCCCGAAGGCGCGCATGTGCATGAGAGCGTGTTGAAGCGGATGGCGGTGGAGCCGGATTATCGGCCGCTGAATCTGCCGAAGGATTTTGTGACAGTGCCGATGCCGGAGGGGCCGCAGCATGCGGAGGTGGCGGGGGAGATGGAGGGGGTTTGAGGGGGTGGCTTTCACCGCTCGTCATTGCGAGCGCAGCGAAGCAATCCAGACTGCCGCTGCGGAAGCAGTCTGGATTGCTTCGTCGCAAGAGCTCCTCGCAATGACGGTGGAAGAGGCAGGCGCGCGCCGCCCCACCCCGCTACCGCTGCTTTCTGCAGTCACGGCAGCTTTTCATTAAAATTCTTCGGCCCGGCTTAGCGGGATCGCATCAACTCTGCTCCATCATCGCCTCCGATCCCCGCGAGACAGCGGAGCTGGAGGAGACGTGCCGCACTATCCGCGCAAATATGCCCGCGTGAAGCCTTCGGGGCTGGTGTCGCGCCAGGCCAAGATCATCACCGACCCGCGCGCGCCCGTGATTCCCTGCACGCTGATCGACTATTCGCCCGGCGGGGCCTGCGTCGATCTCGGCGGACAGGTGAGCATCCCCGATCGGTTCGAGCTGCTGCACGTCAACACCAAGAAGCGCTGCCGCATCGCCTGGAAGCGCGGGACGCGGGTGGGCGTGGTGTTTTAGGGGGGCTGCGTGCTGACCCTCCCCTGGAGGGGGAGGGTCGGCTCATGTTGAGCGAAGCGAGACATGAGACGGGGTGGGGTGAAGGTCTCTCCACTTCGCACGCTGCCCGTGGGGAGAGATCACCCCACCCCGCTCGCGCTTTGCGCGATCGACCCTCCCCCTCCAGGGGAGGGTAAGCAAGCCTACTTCCGCATCCTGGCCTTCGCGCCGGCGACGATCTGCATGGCGACGCCGGCGGACCAGCCGAGCAGAGCGAGCCAGGCGAAGTTGATATGCGGATCGAGCCTCAGCACGATGACGGCGACGGAGGCGAGCGCGGTGAGCGTGGCGCAGAGCGTGCCGGCCGAGCTCAGAAATTCCGCGGCGTCGATGGCGTTGTGCGCATCGTCGAAGGGCATTTGCGGCGTGTCGATGCCGAGATAGAAGCCGATGAAGCCGAGCACCATCATCACCAACAGGAACCCCTGCGTGGTGAGCGAGGAGATCGCTGATCCCACATAGGCGCCGACGAACAATCCGCACGCCGCCCCCGCCATCGCAAGACCCACGCGCTCGAACACATGGGCAGTTTTGCGAACACCAAAACGCATGGCCGGCCTCCGTGAGGCGTTGAGGAGACAGGTTAGGCCAGTTTTGGGGTGCGTGGAAGGCGAGGAGTTTTACGGATGCGTGAGTTTACTCCCTCTCCCCGTTCTTACGGGGAGAGGGTTGGGGTGAGGGGCCTCTCTCCCCACACGAGCGTAGCGCCGCACCTGTACCCCCCACCCGGATCGCATCTGCGATGCGATCCGACCTCTTCCCGCAAGCGGGGAGAGGTGAAGAACTCACCGCGCCCCGAACGTGGTCCTGCCGAACAGCGCCTTTTGCGTCGAGGGCTGCGAGCGCCAGTATTGCGGCGGGGCTTCGACCTCGCCGCCGACGTCCGCGGCGGCGTGCCAGGCCCACCGCGGGTCGTAGAGCATGCCGCGGGCGAGCGCGACCATGTCGGCCTTGCCGCTGGCGACGATCTCTTCCGCATGCCTGGCTTCGCTGATCAGGCCGACGGCGATGGTGGGCAATCCGGTCTCGCGCTTGATGGCTTCTGCAAATTGCACCTGATAGCCGGGGCCGAGCGGAATCTTCTGCAGCGGCGAGACGCCGCCCGAGGAGGCATCGATCCAGTCGATGCCGCGTGCCTTCAGCGCTTTGGCAAAGGCGATGGTCTGCGGCAGATCCCAACCGCCCTCGACCCAGTCGGTCGACGACACCCGCATGCCGACCGGCTTGTCGGCGGGGAATGCGGCGCGCACCGCGTCGAACACCTCCAGCGGAAAGCGCATGCGGTTTTCGAGCGAGCCGCCATATTCGTCGGTGCGCCTGTTCGAGATCGGCGACAGGAACTGATGCAGGAGATAGCCGTGCGCGCCATGGACCTCGATGGCATCGATGCCGAGCCGCGCGGCGCGCTTGGTGCAATCGACGAAGGCCTCGCGGATGCGCTTGAGGCCGGCGGCATCGAGCGCGAGCGGTGCGGCCTCGCCCTCCTTGTGCGGCACGGCTGACGGCGCAACCGCCCGCCAGCCGCCCTGCTCGATCGGAATCAGCTGGCCGCCCTCCCAGGGCCGCGCGCTCGAGGCTTTGCGGCCGGCATGGGCAAGCTGCATCCCGATCGCCGTGGAGGAATGCTTGCGCACCGAATTGAGGATCGGCTTCAAGGCGGCTTCGCAGGCATCGCTGTAGAGCCCAAGGCAGCCCGCCGTGATGCGGCCGATCGCCTCGACATGCGTCGCCTCGATGCAGAACATCGCCGCGCCCGACAGGCTGAGATTGTTGATGTGGGTGAAGTGCCAATCCGTGGCGACGCCGTCATCGGCCGAATATTGGCACATCGGCGACACCACGACGCGGTTCTTCAACGTCAGTCCGCGCAGCTTGATCGGGGAAAACAGGGCGCTCATGCGGGAGTTCCGGGGGATGGAGGATGCTGCAGGGAGTGTAGTGAGCGGGCGGCGGATTGCTAGGCGCGTGGCGGGAATGGCGGCCCGTAGGGCCATGCATTGCGGTGCTGGCTTGGTGCGAGCCTGCCTCCCAGCGTCATTGCGAGCGCAGCGAAGCAATCCAGAATCTCTCCGCGGATGCAGACTGGATTGCTTCGCTGCGCTCGCAATGACGGGGGAGAGACCGCCCTACTCCACCAGCGTGAATTGCAGCAACAATGTCCGCTGCAGCATCGAGAAATTGTCGTCGGAGATCAGGGTCAGCACGGTGTCGCCCTCGGCCGTGACGTGGGCGTCGATGCCTTCCATGTTGTCGATCTCGTGGCCGAGATCGGCGGAAAACAGCGTGAGGCCGTCGACCAGCGCACCCGGCGCGATTCCCTTCAAGGGGATCGCGCGGATGCGGATGTTGACGCCGGTGAACCAGGAGAATTTGCGCTCGAGGATGAGGAGATCGCCCGAGGCCAGCAGCACCGCGTCGCTGATGTCGAAGTTCTCGGAGCGCCGCACGCTGAACTGGCCCGGCGTCGGACCGCCGATCAGGAACGCGACGAGATTGCCGTCGGCGTCGAGCCCGCGCTCGGAGAACGCGATCAGCGTGCCCGCGAGCACCTGGTTCTGGTTCTTGGGCACGACGACGAGCGCTTCGAGCCCCTTGTTGTTGGGCAACTTGCGGACCGCAGGCGGCACTGCGATCACCTCGCCGCGGGCGCGGGTGCCGCCCTTGGCGAAATCATAGCGCAGGATCTGGTTGACGCGCTCGAGCCCGACATAGACGAGGTTGCCGTCGCGCGCGAGCGACTCGCTGTCGTACCAGAGGCGCTTATCCGTGATCGGCCGCCCGTCAGCGCCGAGCAGCGGCGCCGCCTCTACATCCGCGAGCCCAACCATCTCGCGGCCGGAATAGCGGATGGTGCCGGTGAACCAGCCGCCCTGGTCGGAGATCGCGAGGAAGCGTTCACCTTTGTTGTCGAGAAAGCGGAGGCCGGACAGGCCGCCAAAACCGCGATAGGGCGAGGTCAGCACCAGGCCGCTGCGAAAATCCAGCGAGCCGAAGCGCGTGCGCGAACGGTCGCGCGGCTCGAAATTGGGAATGCTGCGCGCGTTGACCTCGACGCTGACGGGCGCAGCGACGGCGTGCTCGAGCTGGAGGGCGCGCGGCGGCGGCTCGGTCGCGGGCTGCAACTGCGCCTGCGCCCGCGCCAATCGCGGCATCGTCAGAATGGAAAATCCCGCCGCCGCGTGGCCGAGAAAGCTGCGGCGGGATTGATGGTTGCTCACGAATGCAATTTGCGGCGCGGCCGGCCGGGCGCTTGCGTCGGCGCGGTGTTGGTCTCGCTGAAGAGCTCGGCGAGCTTCTCGGTGATGGCGCCGCCGAGCTCCTCGGCGTCCACGATCGTCACCGCGCGGCGATAATAGCGCGTCACGTCATGGCCGATGCCGATCGCGATCAGCTCGACCGGCGAGCGGGTCTCGATCTCCTCGATGATGTGGCGCAGGTGCCGCTCGAGATAATTGCCGGGATTGACCGACAGCGTGGAATCGTCGACCGGCGCGCCGTCCGAGATCATCATCAGGATCTTGCGCTGCTCGGGCCGGCCGAGCAGGCGCTTGTGCGCCCAGTCCAGCGCCTCGCCGTCGATGTTCTCCTTCAGGAGGCCTTCGCGCATCATCAGCCCGAGATTCTTTCGCGCACGACGCCACGGCGCATCGGCGGACTTGTAGATGATGTGGCGGAGATCGTTGAGACGGCCGGGATTGGCCGGCTTGCCGGCGGCAAGCCAGGCTTCGCGCGATTGCCCGCCCTTCCACGCCCGCGTTGTGAAGCCCAAAATCTCGACCTTGACGCCGCAACGCTCCAGCGTGCGCGCCAGAATGTCGGCGCAGGTCGCGGCGACCGTGATCGGGCGTCCGCGCATCGAGCCGGAATTGTCGAGCAGCAGCGTCACCACGGTGTCGCGGAACGTCGCCTCCTTCTCGTGCATGAAGGACAGCGGGTGATAGGGATCGGTGACGACGCGCGACAGGCGCGCGGGATCGAGGATGCCCTCTTCGAGATCGAACTCCCAGGCGCGGTTCTGCTGCGCCATCAGCCGGCGCTGCAGCCGGTTGGCGAGGCGGGCGACGATGCCTTGCAGGTGCGCGAGCTGCTTGTCGAGATAGGCGCGCAGCCGCTCCAGCTCGTCATGATCGCAGAGGTCTTCGGCGGCGATGACCTCATCGAATTTCGGCGCGAAGGCGTGGTATTCCGGCCCGCGCGGCTCGTTCCGGCCGTGCTGGTTCGGACGCGTCGCCTCGCCTGGCGTCTCGTCGTCGCCGAGCTCGCCGTCGTCGAAGGTGTCCGAGGTCGAGGCCTGCGCGCTTTCCATCGCGCTCTCGCTCATCTCCTCCGAGGTCGCCTGGGCCTGGTCGGCGCTCATCTCCTGTGCTGCGTCGGAATCGGGCGAGCCCTCCGCGCCGGACTGGTCGTTGTCGCCGTCCTGGTTCTCGTCGTTCTCGTCATTGTCCTCGGTGTCGGCGTTGCGCTCGTCGCCAAGCTCGAGCGCCGACAGCAGATCATGCACGGCATCGCCGAACCGGGTCTGGTCCTCGAGGACGCCGTCGAGCCGGTCGAGCCGCCTGCCGATCTTGTCTTCGAGAATGGGCCGCCAGAGGTCGACCATCTTCTTGGCGGCCGCCGGCGGCGCCATCCCAGTCAGGCGCTCGCGCACCAGCATCGCCAGCGCGTCGGCCAACGGCGCATCGGCGCGGTCGGTGATCTCGTCGAACTTGCCGCGATGGAAGTGATCGTCGAGCATCGCGGTGAGGTTTTTCGCAACGCCGGCCATGCGGCGCGCGCCGATCGCCTCCACCCGCGCCTGCTCCACCGCCTCGAACACCCCCCGCGCCTGCGGATTGCCCGGCATCAGCTTGCGGTGAACTTTCGGATCGTGACAGGCGAGCTTGAGCGCGATGGAATCGGCGTGGCCGCGCACGATCGCCGCATCACGCCTGGTCATCTTGCGCGCAGGCTCGGGCAGCCGCGCCTTGCCGGGCGCAAGGCCCGGGCGCTCGGCCGCAAATGAGATGTCGAGCTCGGGCGATTTCGCGATCGCCTTCAAGCAGGAGGCGACCGAGCGCTTGAACGGCTCGGTCGGCGCTTCCTTGTTGCTGCGGAATTTGGAGTTGGATGATGATGTGCTCATAGCGACTTCGTAAACGAATGGCGCGTCACGCCGCCGGGATAGCCGTCAATGGCGCCGAATTCGTCGTACCCGCAGGAACGATAGAAGCCCGGCGCCTGGAAACTCATCGTGTCCACATGGGATCGGATTGCGCCGAGCCGTCTTGCCTCGTCCTCGATCGCCGCGATCAACTTCGTTCCATGACCTTGGCCGCGATGTTTCTGCTCGATCCAGAAGAACTGAATGAACAGAACCGTTGTCCAGATCTGACCGACGACCCCACCGACGATTTTGCCACGGTCCTTCAGCGAGACAGCAAGGCCCTTCAGTCTCTGCGTCCCCATGTGCTCGTGGTTGTAGCCAGCGAGCCCGGCGAGCACAGCCTTCTTGGTGGTCCCAATGGTGCGCTCGACGGAGATGGTTGGCATGGTCTAGCTCAGCGCCACGTTCACCGCCGATTCCGGCAGCTCCGCGTTGAAGCAGCGCTGGTAGAACTCGGCGACCAGCGGACGCTCGAGCTCGTCGCATTTGTTGAGGAAGGTGACGCGGAAGGCGAAGCCGATATCGCCGAAGATGTCGGAGTTCTCCGCCCAGGTGATCACCGTGCGCGGGCTCATCACCGTCGACAGATCGCCGTTGGCGAAGGCGTTGCGGGTGAGGTCAGCGAGGCGCACCATCTTGTTGACGATGTCGCGGCCCTCCTGAGTGCGATAGTGCTTGGCCTTGGCCAGCACGATCTCCACTTCCTCGTCATGGCTGAGATAGTTCAGCGTGGTGACGATCGACCAGCGGTCCATCTGGCCTTGGTTGATCTGCTGGGTGCCGTGATAGAGGCCCGAGGTATCGCCGAGGCCGACGGTGTTCGCCGTGGCGAACAGGCGGAACGCCGGATGCGGCTTGATCACCTTGTTCTGGTCCAAGAGCGTCAGGCGGCCGGAGACCTCAAGCACGCGCTGGATCACGAACATCACGTCGGGGCGGCCGGCGTCGTATTCGTCGAACACCAGCGCGACGTTGTTCTGCAGCGCCCAGGGCAAAATGCCGTCGCGGAATTCGGTGACCTGCTTGCCGTCCTTGACCACGATCGAGTCCTTGCCGACGAGGTCGATACGGCTGATGTGGCTGTCGAGGTTGACGCGCACGCAGGGCCAGTTCAGGCGCGCGGCGACCTGCTCGATATGGGTGGATTTGCCGGTGCCGTGATAGCCAGTCACCATCACGCGGCGGTTCTTGGCAAACCCCGCGAGAATGGCGAGCGTGGTGGCGCGGTCGAAGCGGTAGTCGGAATCCACTTCGGGCACATGAGGATCGACTTCGGAATAGGCCGGGACTTCGAGATCGCTGTCGATCCCGAACACCTGGCGCACCGACACTTTCATGTCGGGCTGACCGGAAACTTCCTCAACTTTGGACAGGGCGGCGGTCGTCATCAATCCTCCGAGGTCCCGGGCGGTCCCGAAACCGGTTATTCGCACGTTGGCTGCGGCTGGGTGCTGAAAATCAACCTATCAGAGACAACGAGCCGGCAGAAGCCCGCCCACCAATCAAAGTTCCGTTGTCTTTTCATCTAGATAGGCAAGGAACGCAGTTTTTGGAGGGCTGCCTTGCGAATCACGCTCGAATCTCAGGCGGTTGACGCCTCTGCCTGCGTGGATGGCACTGTTGCCGCATGTGCTTACCTATGTAGGGTCTGAATTCCAGTACTCCAGCCCGCTACAGAGACGACGTGACATCCTTTCTCGATCCCCTCATCGCCTTCGTCTCGGCCCATGCGTGGCTGGCCTATCTGACCCTGTTCCTGGCGGCGCTGCTCGAAGCGGTGCCGGTCGTCGGGTCGGTGATCCCCGGCTCGACCATCATCCTGGCGCTGAGCGCGCTGGTTCCGGGCGGCGAGCTGAAGCTGCCCTGGGTGCTGCTGGCGGCCGCACTCGGCGCGGTGCTCGGGGACGGATCGGCCTATTGGATCGGGCACCGGCAGCAACGGGAGATCCTCAACACCTGGCCGCTGATGAACTATCCGCGGCTGGTCGCGCAGAGCGAGAGCTTCTTCCATCGCTTCGGCACCTGGGCGGTGTTCTTCGCCCGCTTCGTACCCCCGATCCGCGCCTTCGTGCCTGTTACCGCCGGCGCGCTCGGCATGGCGCCGGCGAAATTCTACGCGGTGAACATCCCGGCGATCCTGGCCTGGGCCCCCGCGCATGTGCTGCCGGGCGTGCTGGCGGTCTCAGCGCTGCATGAATATGCCGGGCTGCATCATCATGGGCATGTCGGCAAGCACATCTGGATTTTGACCGTGGTGGCCGTGGCGATCGTGGTGGGCGTTGGGCTCTGGTTCATCCGCCGAAGGCACGGCAGCGGTGTCGCGGAAGCGAAGCCGCGGGGTTGAGGACTTTCCCTCGAGTCGTCCTGGCGAAAGCCAGGACCCATTACCCCAATGCGTTGTTTGGCGAAGATTGGGCGCTCGGTACTCCTAGCGTCCGCATCGGTAGATTCCGCGGTACGGGTCCTGGCCTTCGCCAGGACGACGGCGGAGAGGGCCGCTCTCGCAACGTCCCTAACCAACATCCGCCCTCCGTCCCGGCGCCGGCCCGACATACCTTGCCCGCGGCCTGATCAGCTTGCCGAACTGCAATTGCTCGCTGGCATGGGCGATCCAGCCGACGCTGCGGGCCATCGCGAACAAAGCGAGCTCGCTGCCGACGGGCAGGCGCAGGGCGCGCACGAGCACGGCGAGTGCGTAGTCGATGTTGACGAACTCCCCGGTCGCCTCCGCGATCCGCTCCGGCACCTCGCGGGTGAACTTTCGCGGTGCGCCGGCGCGCGACAAGGCATTCAGCAGCGATTGCGCGCGGGGATCGCCGCGCTTGTAGACGCCATGGCCGAAGCCGGCAAAACGCTCGCCGAGCGCGACGCGCTCGCGCACCATCGGCTCGACATCGCGATCGATCAGCGTCTTCACGAGCTGAGAGGCCAACACGCCGGCGCCGCCATGCTTGGGACCTTTCAGCGCGGCGAGGCCGGCGATCACCGAGTCATAGAGATTGAGGCCGGTCGAGGCGGCACAACGCGCGGTGAAGGTCGAGGCGTTAAGTTCATGATCGGCGAGCAGCACCAGCGCGCGGCGGATCAGATCGGGAGCATGCTTGTTGTCGGCCGCCCACGCTTTCGCAACCTGCTGATGCAGCGGCTCGGCCGATGGCTCCGCATTGAGCATGGTCGCGACCAGCAGGCGGACGATGCGCGCGCCGACCATGGCGCGGCCATCGGGCGCGCGGGTGAAGGCGCGCGGGTCGGCGCTCGCGGCCAGTGCGAACACGGCGATGGCGCGGTCGATCGGCGCCGCCCGCCGCGCGGCCTGCCCGATCGTCCGCATCTCCTCGGAGAGAAAGGGCTGATTGTCCTGATCGAACGGATCGACGCCGGAGACGTCCCACAGCAGCGTCGCCGTGTGCTCCAGCGTGTCGCTCTCGGCGAGATCGACGCAGTTGACCCCGCGGTAGATCGCGCCCTCCTCGGTGATGGTCGAGATCTCCGTGTCCATCACCGGCAGGTCGGCGTCGAAGCTGCGCAGGCCCCTTGGCTCCGGCGACGGCACCCGGCGCTCCTTGAGCGCGCGGACGTCCTCGGCGCGGTAGCGGTTCTTGCGGGAATCCGTTGTCGGCTCGGAGCGGATCAGGCCGCGGCTAACATAGGCGTAGAGCGTGGCTGGCGAGATCGCGAGCTCGGCGGCGGCTTCCCGGGCGGAGAGGTAGAGCCCATCGGAATTTTTCATATTGATTTATGTAATCAAGATTGATCAATCTGTCGAGAGGCCCGACCTTTCCCATGCGTCAAACAGGAGATTGGGCCATGAACATCCACCTCACCAAAAGCCAGATCGGGCTGGACGGCGTTCCCGCGGCGGAGACCGTGCTGAGCCAGGTCGATGGCGAGCGCGGCGAGCTGATCATCGCCGGCGAGCATGTCGGCAGCCTCGCCGCCAAATCGAGCTTCGAGGGCGTCACGTCCCGGCTCTGGAACGGCGCCAGCAAGACCAGCTTAAGCGAAGGCAATGTGCGGGCGAGCCTGGGTGCCGCGCGTGAGCGCGCCTTCGCGCGATTGCCGGATCTGTTGCCGGCGACACAAGGCATGGGCATCGTCGACGGGTTTCGCGCGGCGGTCGCGGGACTTCGCGCCGAACATGGACTGGAGCACGAGGCCACCATCGTCGGCGCGTTTCCAGTGATCGCCGGCGCGCTGGTCCGCCGCGCAAAAGGGCTCGAGCCGGTCGCGCCCGATCCCAGCGTGAGCCACGCCGCCGACACGCTGCGCATGCTGCACGGGCGGGCGCCTGCAACGCGCGAGGTCACCGCGCTCGATGCCTATCTCGTCACCGTCTGCGACCACGGCATGAATGCCTCGACCTTCACGACGCGCGTGGTGGCCTCGACGCAAGCCGATCTGTTCGCCGCCGTGACCGCGGGCTATTGCGCGCTCACCGGCCCCTTGCATGGCGGCGCGCCGGAGCCGGTGCTTGAGATGCTCGATGCGATCGGCTCGCGCGAATGCATCCAGAGCTGGGTCGATGCGGCGCTGGCACGCGGCGAGCGGATGATGGGCTTTGGTCACCGCGTCTATCGCGTGCGCGACCCGCGCGCCGACGTGCTGAAGACCGCGATCGAGGCACTGGCTTCCAACGGCGCCGACCTGCCCTTTGCCGGCGAGGTCGAAGCCTATATTCGCAGCGCGCTGCGCAAGAAGAATCCGGATCGGCCGTTGGAGACCAATGTCGAGTTCTTCACCGCCATCCTGCTCGATGCACTCGCAATTCCGAGGCAGGCCTTCACGCCGATCTTCGCGGTGGCGCGTGTGGCAGGATGGACCGCGCATGCGCGCGAGCAGCAGCGCACGGGACGGCTGATCCGGCCGAGTTCGTCCTATGTGGGGGCCATGCCGAAGGAATGATGAAGTAGCCTGGATGGAGCGAAGCGAAATCCGGGAAAGTCGCTTGTGTGAG
Organism: Bradyrhizobium sp. SPXBL-04; assembly: GCF_051853035.1. Lineage (NCBI taxonomy): Bacteria > Pseudomonadati > Pseudomonadota > Alphaproteobacteria > Hyphomicrobiales > Nitrobacteraceae > Bradyrhizobium > Bradyrhizobium sp. SPXBL-04. Next base: position 8,470,175 of record NZ_CP182472.1, read on the forward strand.
AAAGACCCGGATTACGCTGACGCTCCATCCAGGCTACGCGGCTGAGGACTAAGAGAAAGACGACAGCGGAGCTCCCACTCCGCTTTCGTGCAGGCAAAGTCTTGATCTACGACAGGTTGAGATGGGTCTATACGTCTCCGACGAGCACTGCGGAACGAATGCGCGGCCGGCGAATTGCCTGAGCTGGCCCCGCAGAGGAACGCGATGCTGGACTTGCTTGGACATTCGGACGAGGCCAGGATCGGCGAGATCGCGAGGCAAGCAGCGAGCAGGAGCGCTGGCGCGGATTCCGAGAGGCGATTCCGGGACTTGCTCCAGGCGCTGCCCGCCGCGATCTATACGACCGACGCAGAAGGCCGCATCACCTTCTTCAATCAAGCCTGCATCGATTTTGCCGGACGGACGCCAGAGGTCGGCGCGATGTGGTGCGTGACATGGAAGCTCTATCTGCCCGACGGCACGCCGCTCCCCCACGATGAGTGCCCCATGGCAATCGCGCTCAAGCAGAACCGGCCGGTGCGCGACGTCGAGGCCGTGGCCGAACGGCCGGACGGCTCGCGGATTTGCTTCATGCCCTATCCAACGCCGCTGCGCGACGAACGCGGCCGACTGGTCGGCGCAGTGAACATGCTGGTCGACATCACGGCTCGCAAGCAGGCCGAGCAGCGGATGATGCTCCTCGCCTACGAGGTCGATCATCGTTCGAACAATCTGCTCGCGGTGACGCAGGCGATGCTGCGGCTGACGAAGGCCGAGACCGCTGCAGAGTTCCAGGCCGCGTTTCAAGGCCGACTTAGTGCGCTTGCCAACGTGCAGAGGCTGTTCTCGGCGTCGCGCTGGACCGGTGCGAGTCTGAAGACCATCGTCGAAGACGAACTCCGGCCGTACGCAGGCGGAGACGGCGAACGTATCAGTATCACTGGAGACGACATCCGCCTGCCGGCGACGCTCGCCCAATCGATCGCGGTCGCCGTGCACGAGCTTGCGACCAACGCCGCCAAATACGGGTCGCTATCGACGCCTTCGGGCCGGCTGGAGATCCGCTGGGAGACCAATGGTGCAGAACCTCTCGTGCTGCACTGGTCGGAGCGCGGCGGTCCCAGGGTCGATGAGCCGCCGACGCGCAAGGGCTTTGGCATCGGCGCAGTCGATGGCATCATCCGCACCTTGCGCGGACGGGTGACCCGGTGGTGGAAGCCGGAAGGACTGGTTTGCGAACTGTCCTTCCCGGAGGCGTAGCCTTACGCCTCCCGCACCACCGTCTTTAGATAATTATACGCCTTGATGATCTCGATCAGGCGGTCTTCGGTCGAGCGGTCGCCGCCATTGGCATCGGGGTGGTGCTGCTTCACCAGGGCCTTGTACTTGGTCTTGACGTCGGCGAGCGTGGCGTCGGGGCCGAGGCCCATGACCTGGAGCGCCTTGCGCTCGGCGTTCATCACCTTGCGCGTCTCGGCCTTGGGCTGAGCCTCGGGACCGCGGCGCCAGTTGGCGCGGCCGTTGATCTCACTGAACATGCTGAACGGATCGAACGCGCCATCGATCTCGGCTTCCGAAGCTTTCTTGCCGCCGTTGGCCCCCATCTTCCAGGTCGGGCGGTGGCCGGTCAGCGCATCCTTCTGGTAGCGCGCGACCGCATCGGCATTCATGCCCGAGAAGAAATTGTAGTTCTGGTTGTACTCGCGGACGTGCTCCAGGCAGAAGTGCCAGTACTCGCGCGAATTCTCGCGCCCCTTCGGCGCGCGGTGGCTGCCCTTGTTCTGGCAGCCGGTCCATTCGCAGGCGACCACGGTCTCGCGCGGCTTCGCTTCCGGCTGCTTGCCGCGCGGCTTGACGCGGATGGAGTCGAAGAACTTTGATGAATCGATCGGCATGGCTGACTTTGACTACGCAATGCAAAAACCTTCAAGTCTTGACATTGCAATTAGCTAGAAACCCGGTCGCAATTACCTGGGACTCCCGGGTATTGACGGGGTGCGACCGCGCACCTTAATGGCACACACATGGCTATCAGAGACACTATCAGCAACAGGTTGCAAGAAGCTTTCAAGCCGGAAAGCCTGCAGGTCGTCGACGAGTCACATTTGCATGAGGGTCACGCCGGCCATCGGCCGAGCGGCGAGACGCACTTCCGTGTTTATATCGTGTCTGAGGCCTTCAAAGGGAAGAGCCGGGTCGATCGCCACCGCATGATAAATTCGGCGCTGGCTGCGGAACTCGCCAGCGGCGTCCACGCGCTCGCGATCCACGCGAAGGCGCCGGGGGAAGGGTGATCTCCTCTTACCCTCCCCTGATGAGGGCCCCCTCCAGGGGAGGGTAAGCGACATCAAAACGACGTCCCGGCCCTCCTCGGCTTTGCCTCCTCCAGCTCGGCCTCGCGCGGCACCGGCGAGATGCGGAGCGCGGTGATGCGGTTGCGTTCGCGGCGGAGGACGCGGAAACGGAAGCCGTGGAAGGTGAAGCTCTGGCCGCGGTCGGGGATCGAGCGGGCCTCGTGAATGACGAGGCCGGCCACCGTGGTCGCCTCCTCGTCGGGCAGGTGCCAGTCCATGGCGCGGTTGAGATCGCGGATCGGCACCGAGCCGTCGACCACGACCGAGCCGTCCGGCTGGGCGCGCACGCCGGCGACCACGACGTCGTGCTCGTCGGAGATATCGCCGACGATCTCCTCCAAAATGTCTTCCAGCGTCACGAGCCCTTCAACCTCGCCGTACTCGTCGACGACGAGCGCGAAATGGGTCTTGCGACGGCGGAACGCCTTGAGCTGCTCGGAGACCGGGCGCATCTCCGGCACGAACCAGGGCGGCAGCGCGATGGTGGAGACATCGATCCGCGAGGTGTCGCCGTCGGAGGCACGGATTGCGCGCAGGAGATCCTTGGCGTGGAGCACGCCGATGATGTTCTCGGGCTTCTCGCGCCAGAGCGGGATGCGGGTGTATTCGGTCGCCAGCACCTCGCGCACCAGCTCTTCCGGCGGCAAATCGGCATTGATCATCATCATCTCGGTGCGATGGATCATGACGTCGGAGACCTGGAGCTCGCGCAGATCGAGCAGGCCGCCAAGCATGTCGCGGTCATGCTTCTCGAACTTGCCTTCGTGGTGCAACAGGTCGACCGCGCCGCGCAGGCGCTCGGTCGGCGACAGGATCGCCTGATGCTCGCCGGCGAGGCCAAACAGGCGCAGCAACAGGCGCACAATGACTTCCACGATGCGCAGCAGCGGCCCCAGCACGTACATGGTCAGCCGCATCGGGCGTGCGACCGCAAGCGCCACGCGGTCCGGCGCGTTGATGGCGATGGTCTTCGGCAGAACCTCCGCGAAGATCACGACCAGCGCCGTCATCACCCCGGTCGCATAGAGCACGCCGACATCACCGAACCAGGCCGTGAATATCGCGGTGGCGATCGCGGAGGAGCCGATATTGGCGATGTTGTTGCCGAGCAGCAGCGCGCCGATCAGGCGCTCGCGCATGTCGAGCAGCTGCGAGACGACGTCGGCGTCGTGATTGCCCTGCTTGGAGAGCCTGAGCATGCTGGAGCGCGAGGCGCCGGTCAGCGCGGTCTCGCTCGCGGCGAAGAACGCCGAGACCAGGAGGCAGAGGACAACGATGGTGAATCCGAGCCAGTCCATGCACCACTCTAGCTTCTTGTTTGGACGCGTTGTCTTGACGCGAACCGGTATCCACTTCGCGCGAAAACGCTTTAGCGCCGTTCAGCCGCGCATCACGCCTTCTGCGCAAGCTTCTCTTGCAGGAAATCGCGCACCGGGGCGGGCTCGACATCCTTGGCGATCACCGCGCGCCCGACGGCCTCCAGCAGGATGAAGGTGAGCTTGCCGCGCTTGACCTTCTTGTCCTGCGCCATCAGCGCCATCAGAGCGTCGGCATCGGCAAGGCCTTCCTGGGCAAAACCCGCGATGTCCTGCAATCGCGTCGGCAGGCCAGCCTCGACCAGATGCCGCTCGACGCGCGTCGCGTCCTGCTCGCCGATCATGCCGAGCCTGGCCGAGAACTGCGCCGCCAGCGTCATGCCGATGGCGACGCCCTCGCCGTGGAACAGGCGGTCGGAGAAGCCGGTCGCCGCTTCCAGCGCGTGACCAAAGGTATGGCCGAGATTGAGCAGCGCGCGCTCGCCGGTTTCGCGCTCATCGCGCGAGACGACGCCGGCCTTGGCGCGGCACGACGTCGCGATGGCATGCTCGCGCGCCGAGCCACCCCTGAAGATGTCGGCATGGTTCTTCTCCAGCCAGCTGAAGAAAGCTTCGTCGCCGAGCACGCCATATTTGGCGACCTCGGCATAGCCGGCGCGGAATTGCCGCGGCGACAGCGTATCGAGCACGGCGGTGTCGGCGATGACCAGCACCGGCTGGTGGAAGGCGCCGAGCAGGTTCTTGCCCTGCGGCGAGTTGATGCCGGTCTTGCCGCCGACGGATGAATCGACCTGCGCCAGCAGCGAGGTCGGCACCTGCACGAAATCGACGCCGCGGCGCAGGATCGCCGCGGCAAAGCCGGCGAGATCGCCGACCACGCCGCCGCCGAGCGCGATGACGAGATCGTTGCGCTCGATTTTTGCGGCGATCAGGGCCTCGCTGACCTTTTCCAGGCCGGCATAGGTCTTGGAGATCTCGCCTTCCTCGACCACGATGCGCTCGGTCGGGATTCCGGCGGCAGCAAGCGAAGCTTCGGTGGGTTCGAGCCAATATTTCGCAACGGTGCGGTCGGTCACTACAGCGGTGCGCACGCCGGGGCGCAAGCGCGCGACGCGCTCGCCGAGCGAGGCCAGCACGCCGCGGCCGATGACGATGTCATAGGCGCGCTCGCCCAGCGCGACATCGACATTGACAGGATCGGAATGTTTCAAGGGCGCAGTCATCGTACGGCACTCGCAACGTCAGCAGGCGGCACGCCGCAGAGATGGGCGTGCAGCGTCTCGATGCATTCCTCGACGATCTTGTCGTGCGGCACGTCGCGCGAGGCGATGGTGAGGTCGGCATGGCGATAGACCGGCTCGCGCTCGGTGAGCAGGCGCGTCACGGTTCCTTCGGGATCGGCGGTCTGGAGCAGCGGGCGATCGGCACGGCGCCGCACCCGACGCATGATGACGTCGTGGTCGGCCTTGAGCCAGATCGAGACCGCTTTCGCGGCGATGCGCGCGCGCGTCTCCTCGCGCATGAAGGCGCCGCCGCCGGTCGCGAGTACGATCGGCCCACCGTCCAGCAGCCGCGCGATCACGCGGGCCTCGCCGTCGCGGAAATGCGGCTCGCCATGGCGCTCGAAAATTTCCGGTATGGTCATGCCGGCCGCCGCCTCGATCTCGGTGTCGGCGTCGACGAAAGGCAGCTTGAGCCGCGCCGCCATGCGGCGGCCGATGGTGGATTTGCCTACCCCCATCATGCCGACGAGCACGATCGAGCGCGCCCCGAGCGCCGACAGGATGTCGGCCTCAGGCGAACCGGATAGCGGCAACGCGGCGTCGGTCATGGATCTCGCTCGATCTGCCGCCAAAGGCGGCATGCTTTCGCCACCTATACGACCCCGCAGGGGGCCTCGCCAGAGGACTCTTGCCACGAAACGGCGAACATGTTGGATGATTTCATTGGTTAATTTGGCCTCCGGACCCCAGCACGATGCCCAGCCTGTTCCGCTTCCTGACGGTCGTCGCCGTGATCGCCGGCATCGTCTATGGCGTGGTCTTCGCGCTGGCGAACTTCGTCAGTCCGAAGCCGCGGGAAATGACGGTGACGATCCCGCCTGACAAGTTTCTCAAGAAATAGCAGCTAGACTCCAGGGCATGCGCACCAAGCCCTCCGATAGCAAGCTCACCGGCCTGTTCCTCGACATGCTCGCGGCGGAACAGGGCGCCGGGGCCAACACGCTCGATGCCTACCGCCGCGACCTCACCGATTTCTCGGAATTTTTGGGCCGTGTCGGCCACAGTTTTGCGGATGCGGAGACGCAAGTCCTGCGCGACTATCTCGCCGATCTCGATGCGCGCGGCTTCAAATCCACCAGCGTGGCGCGGCGGCTGTCGGCGATGCGGCATCTGTTCCGCTTTCTCCTCAACGAGCGCATCCGTAGCGAGGATCCCGCAGCGATCCTGTCGGGACCCAAGCGCGGCCGCGGCCTGCCAAAAGTGCTGTCGATTGCCGATGTCGACCGCATGCTCCGCCGCGCCAAGGAATTGAGCGAGGCGGATGCCTCGCCGTCGAAACGGCTGCGCGCTCTGCGGCTCTATTGCCTGCTCGAAGTGCTCTACGCCACCGGCCTGCGCGTCTCCGAGCTGGTGGCACTGCCGCGCTCGGCCGCCAAGCGCGATGCGCGCATGATCGTGGTGCGCGGCAAGGGCAACAAGGAACGCCTAGTGCCGCTCAACGACGCCGCGCGGCAGGCGATGGCCGATTATCTCGCGGCGACGGAAGCTGCAAAGGCTGACAAGAAGAACAGCGTGGCCGCCTCGAAATGGCTGTTTCCCTCCTTCGGCGAGAGCGGACATCTGACGCGCCAGCATTTTGCCCGCGATCTGAAGGAACTCGCGGTCGCCTCCGGGCTTCAGGCCCGGCTGGTCTCCCCGCACGTGCTGCGCCACGCCTTTGCCAGCCACCTGCTGCATAACGGTGCCGATTTGCGCATCGTGCAGACCCTGCTCGGCCACACCGACATCTCCACGACCCAGATCTACACCCATGTGGTCGAGGAGCGGCTGAAGAGTCTGGTGCGCGACCTCCACCCGCTGGCGGAGAAGTAATTTTTGCGGGAGGTGCACTCCCTCTCCCGCTTGCGGGATTGGGGAGAGGGTGTCTCCGCAAAGGGACAATCCCCAAGAAGAGAAAGCCCTCACCCGCGCCTTCGGCGCGACCTCTCCCGCAAGCGGGAGAGGTGACGATCCGCCTTGACTTCGGCCACATCTCCGCGGAAAGAGCCGTGGCCTCACGATTGATTTGGCTGGCGTCTCACGAGCACACAAGCCAAACCATTGAAGAAGCTACACTTCTTTCCACAACCCTAACCTCGTTTCGCTCTCTCGCCCCGTCCCCTTATATTGAGTTGATGCCAGACCAGATGCGCAGCTATCTCGACTTCGAAAAGCCCGTCGCCGAGCTCGACTCCAAGGTCGACGAGCTCAGGATGTTGGCGGCCGCCGGCACCGACATCGCCGAGGAGATCGGGCGGATCGAGGACAAGGCGGCGCAGGCGCTGGCCGACCTCTATCTGAACCTGACGCCGTGGCAGAAGATGCTGGTGGCGCGGCACCCGCAGCGGCCGCATTTCAACGACTTCATCAAGGGCCTGATCACCGAATTCACGCCGCTGGCCGGCGACCGCAAATTCGGCGAGGACGAGGCGCTGGTCGCCGGCTTCGGCCGCTTCCGCGGCGAGCCGATCTGCGTGATGGGCCAGGAAAAGGGCGATTCCACCGAAAGCCGCATCCGGCACAATTTCGGCATGGCGCGGCCCGAAGGCTATCGCAAATGCGTGCGGCTGATGGAGATGGCCGAGCGGTTCGGCCTGCCGGTGCTGTCGCTTGCCGATTCCGCCGGCGCCTATCCCGGCATCGGCGCCGAGGAGCGGGGACAGGCCGAGGCAATCGCGCGCTCGACGGATGCCTGCCTGGCGCTGACGGTGCCGAACGTCGCCATCATCACCGGCGAGGGCATGTCGGGCGGTGCCATCGCCATCACCACCGCCAACAGAGTGTTGATGCTGGAGCACGCGATCTACAGCGTGATCTCGCCGGAGGCCGCCTCCTCTATCCTCTGGCGCGACGGCACCAAGGCGCAGGAAGCCGCCAACAACATGAAGATCACCGCCCAAGACATGCTCCGCTTCGGCGTGATCGACAGCATTTTGAAAGAGCCGGTCGGCGGCGCCCACCGCGACCCCGCCGCCATGATCGCCACCACTGGCGACGCCATCGCCAAGGCCTTCGACGAGCTCCGGGGCCTCGACGGCGACGCCATCCGCAAGCAGCGGCGGCAGAAATTCCTCGATATCGGCCGGAAACTGGGCTGATTCGTCCCGATCTCGGTCTCGCTGGGTGAGCAAAGCGACTTGTCCGCCGTAGCTCGAAGAGCGAAGGCGGAAGCGTGCCCACCATTCCCAGCCGCGCGACCGTCTGGGCTGATTCGGCCGGGTTCGACGACAAATATGGCTCTCAGCTCGTCGTCCTGGCGAAAGCCAGGACCCATACCGCGGAATCTCGCGATTGGGGACGCTGGGAGTACCGAACCACGAGTCTTCGCCAAACCACTCCCTGTGGTTATGGGTCCTGGCTTTCGCCAGGACGACACCGAGTTTGACGCTGGGGCAACCCCACCTTCCCGGTAACCCCGCATTAACCCTTTTTTTGCCCAAATCAGCGATCTCTGTTCCAATCCGGCCGAAAGGCCCAAGTTACGTCCCAAGTTACGTCCAAAGTCGCGTCCATTCAGTCTTCGTTGACCATGCCACTGGGCCAACGGGCTCGTGATCTCCGCTCGGGTTGCGACCACATGACCCAGAGGTTAGAATTTTAATCAATGGCTTCAGGGCATAAGCGCTGGGGCGTGGTCTGAAAAAGCCCGTCACGACGGGTCCGGATTTCCGGTCAGGCCGTGCTCCAGAAGAATTGGGGTTCGCGCTCGCTGCCCGGCACGGTGTGGGGTCCATCTTGATTTCTCGTTCGCTTGCTCGCGCGCTTTTGGCTTCGGCTGCGCTTGCCGCCAGCGTCGTGCTGGCCGGCTGCGACACCGACCAGGTTTCGCTCGCGACCAATGCCAAGGCCAACCAGCCGGTGCCGCCAAAGCTTCTCGCCGCGATGGTCGAGAAGAACATGGACCTGCAATCGCCGATCCTGGTCCGCCTGTTCAAGCAGGAGGCCGAGCTCGAGGTTTGGAAGCAGACCCGCTCAGGCCAGTTCGCGCTGCTCAAGACCTATCCGATCTGCCGCTGGTCGGGCGATCTCGGCCCCAAGGTCCGCGAAGGCGATCGCCAGGCGCCGGAAGGATTCTACTCGATCAATCCGAGCCAGATGAATCCGCAGTCGGCTTATTACCTGTCGTTCAACACCGGATATCCGAACGCGTTCGACAAGGCGCTCGGCCGCACCGGCTCGCAGCTGATGGTGCATGGCGATTGTTCGTCGCGCGGCTGTTACGCAATGACGGACGAGCAGATCGCCGAGATCTATTCGCTGGGGCGCGAATCCTTCTTCGGCGGCCAGAAGGCGTTCCAGCTCCAGGCCTATCCGTTCAAGATGACGCCGGTGAACATGGCCAAGCACCGGAACAATCCGAACATGGCCTTCTGGAAGATGATCAAGGAAGGCTATGATCATTTCGAGGTGACGCGGCAGGAGCCGAAGGTCGATTTCTGCGAGAAGAAATACGTGTTCGATGCCGCGAAGCCGGCGGACGCCAAGCGCGACCCGGTGTTCGACGCCTCGGCGAAGTGCCCGGCCTACGTGATCCCCGAGGACATCGCCAACGCCGTGCGCGAGAAGCAGGTCAAGGACGAAGCCGAATACGCCAAGCTCGTTGCCAAGGGCACGCCGGTGGCGCGCATGAACACCGGCATCGACGGTGGCATGAACAAGATCTTCGCCGCCAAGATTCCGGAAGGCTCGACCGGCCTGTCGGAGGGCGCTGAAGGCACCACGCTGCAGATGCTGGCGATGGCGAAGGCGCCGGGCACGATCCCCGGCCACGTCAATCCGCCCAAGCCGAACCTCGATGCGGCAGCAAGCACGCCACAGGAAGAGCCGGTCACAGCTAGCAGCGCGCCCGCGACCAACACGCGCGTCGCCACGGCTGCGCCGGCCGAGAAATCGCAAGACAAATCTCAAGGCGGCGGCTTCTTCTCCAACCTCGGCCGCAAGATGGGCCTCGGCACGGCCGACACCACGGCGACCACGCCTCCGCCGCAGGCCACGGCGTCCGTCGCGCCGGCCACCACGCCCACGGCAGCGTCGAGGCTGAAGGCCGCAGTGACCCGCTTCGTGCCGGGGCATGACAAATCCAAGGATGCGGCCAAGGACGCGCCGAAGCCGGCCGTAGCCGCCAAGCCCGCCGAGCCGGCCAAGCCCGACACCCGCCTCGCCGCAACGCGCCCGGCGCTGAAGCCCTCGGTATCGGATGCCGCCGGTGACAGTGGGCAGCTGGCCGGCGCCGCACCGGTGGTGCAGTCGAACTCGTTCGACAGCCGGTTTGGGGCGGTGAAGTAACCCACCGCGACTTTCGGTCCAGTCTCCTTCGATCGACAGCGTCTCGCCGTCACCCTGAGGTGGCCGCTTCTTCAGCGGCCCTCGAAGGGCGACGGCCCGACTACCAGCTCGGCCGCGCATCCTTCGAGGCTCGCGGTGCGGTGCGCTTGCACCGCGCGGCTCGCGCCTCAGGATGACGGAACTGGCAGGGTGCAGGTTAAGAAGGATTTGGAAGCCATTGCGTGCCGTCGTCTACGGCGCCAGATACCGCATCAGCTCCGGATTGCCCCTCACCTCACCAGCCTCGCCTTGCAGCGCGACCCTGCCGCGGTCGAGCACGTAGGCGTAGTCGGCGACGCGCAGCGCCAAGTCGAGGTGCTGCTCGACGATGATCACGGCGATGGTCTTCGCGAGTTCGATCAGGCGCTCGGTGATCTCCTCGATCACGCCGATCCAGACGCCTTCGGTCGGCTCGTCGAGCAGCAGCAGTTTTGGATCGCCCAGCATGGCGCGGCCGATGGCGAGCATCTTGCGCTCGCCGCCGGAGAGCGTGCCGGCGGGCTGGTCGAGGCGCTGGCCGAGTTTTGGGAAGATGGTCAGGACCCGGTCGACCGCAGAGCTATCCTTCCTCGCGAGCGAGCCGACCGCGAGATTGTCGCGCACCGACAGGCGCGCGAACACCGAATGCTCCTGCGGCACGTAGCCGATGCCGGCGCGCACGCGCTCCTGGGTGGCGCGGCGGCTGATGTCGCGGCCGTCGAAGGCGACCTCGCCCTTCCAGGCCGGCAGCTCGCCGACGATGGTCTTCATCAGCGTGGTCTTGCCAGCACCGTTGCGGCCGAGCACGGCGACGCCGCCGCACCAGGGAATGCCGAGGCTGACGTCGAACAGCACCTGGCTGCGGCCATAACCGGCGTCGAGATGCTTGATGTCCAAAAATTCAGGCACGGCGCAGATAAATCTCCTGGACGGATGTGTTGGCCTGGATTTCGGACACCGTGCCCGACGCCAGCACCCTGCCCTGGTCGAGCACGGTGAGGCGATCGCAGATGTCGCGGATGAAATCGAGGTCGTGTTCGACGATGACGAGCGAGCAATGCTGCTTGATCGGCTGGAGCAGTTCGCCGGTGACGCGGCGCTCCTCCAGGCTCATGCCGCCGGTCGGCTCGTCGAGCAGCAGCAGCTTCGGCTTGCCCGCCAGCGCCATCGCGATTTCCAGCCATTGCTGCTGGCCGTGCGACAGCGCGGCGGCCGCGTCGAAGGCGCGGTCGGCGAGGCGAAATTGCCTCAGCATGGTCATGACCTGGTCGTGCAGCCGCCTGCGCGTGCGCGAGAGCACGAGATCGAACAGCGAGCACTGTGCCTGCAGCGCGAGCAGGATGTTGTCGTACAGCGTCAGCGACGGCAACACGGACGTGATCTGGAACTTCAGGCTCATGCCGGCGCGGGCGCGCTCGGTCGGGGTGAAGGCAGTGATGTCGGTGTTGACGAAGCTCACCTTGCCCTGCGTCGGCACCTCGGCCCCGGCGATGCATTTCATCAGCGTGCTCTTGCCGGAGCCGTTCGGACCGATCAGCCCGTGGAACTCGTTCTCGCCGACGGTGAGCGCCGCGCCATCGAGCGCGGTGAGCTTGCCGAAGACTTTCTTGATGCCGGCGGCTTCAAGGAGCATCGCGCGTCTCCTTTTGCCTGGCACCGAAGCTGCCGACGCGTTCACGTTCGCCGAGAACAAAACTGATCAGGCCGAGCGGCCGGAATAGGATCACCAGCAACAGCAACAAGCCCAAAATGATCGGCCAGACGTCGCGGTAATTGTCCGACAGCCAGAAGCTGACGCCCTCGACGATGACGGTGCCGATGATGGCGCCGATCAGCGTGCCGGAGCCGCCGAATAGCACGTAGAGCACCACCTGTGTCGAGACCACGACGCCGACCATATTGGGCCAGACGAATCCTTCGTGGAACGCGTAGAGACTGCCGGCAAGCCCTGCGATGGCGCCGCCGATGGTGAAGATGATGGCTTTGAGATGCTGGGCCTTGTAGCCGAAGAAAGCGATGCGCTGCTCGTTCTCGCGCAGGCCCGCGAGCGAGAGGCCGAACTGCGAGCGGACCAGGAAGCGGCAGAGCAGGTAGACGACGACGAGGATGCCGAGCACGAGATAATAGAACGCCGGCCCTTCCGAAAACTCGTAACCACCGAGCGACATCGGCGCGATCGAGGGGATGCCGTTCTGGCCGCCGAGATAATACCAGCCGCGCGCCAGGCGATCGGCAGCGTAGGAGCCGGTCAACGTGCCGAGCGACACGAAGATCACGCTGGAAGGGTGCCGCCCCAGCAGCAGGAAGCCGCCGAGCAGCAGCGCGAAGGTGAGACCGATCAACGTGCCCGCCGGCAGCACCAGAAAGATGTTGGTGATGTCGAGGTCGCGCGCGAGCAGCGCGACGCCGTAGCCGGCCGAGCCGAAGAACAGGGCCTGGCCGAAGCTCATGATCCCGGCGTAGCCCCAGACGAGGTCGAACGACAGTGCGAACAGCGCGAGAATGATCACGCGCGTTGCGAATACCGTGAGATAGTCCTGCAGCACCAGCGGCGCGAGCAGTGCGGCGACGAGCACGCCCCCTTCGACGATCGGCAGGACTTTTGGTCCTGCCTTGACTTGTTCCCTGGCCCATCCCGCTGCCACGCGTTCAGCCATCGCGTCGTCCGCTTCGTCGCCGGCGATGGCCTCTCTTACCACACTCATCGGCTTCAGCATTCCGCCTCAGCATTCCTTGGGATCGACGAGCCCGCTGCTGCGGGCGACGATCTCGTAGTTTCCGCCCTTGGCGACCGCGGTGTACATCTTCATCTTGCAGTGCCGCTTGCCTGGCATCATCTCGGCAGGTCCGCCGGGACCTTCGGCGATCTTGGCGTGGTCGAGCGCGGCGGCTACCGACTCGCGGTCGATCTTGCCGGCCTCCTTGACCGCGGCTTCCCACAGCTTGAGGCCGCGATAGGTGCCGGTGGCGGCGCTGCCGGCGGCGAACAGGAAGTTGCCCGGGAAATCCTTCTCGTAGGCCGCCTGGATCTTTGCGTCGAACGGGTTCTCCTTGGTCAGCACCTTGAAATAGTCGAGGCAGCTGGCGAGGCCCTCGATCTCGGCGGCCTGGTTGATGTTGAGCGTGTTCTCGTCATAGTAGACGCAGGCGAGCCTTCCGCCGTTCTTGAGAAAGCCGGCTTCATAGAGCTGCTTGAAGAACGGTCCGACGCCCGGCGGAATGACGGTGTTGAAGACGACATCGACCTTGTTGGAGATGATGCGGTTGACGGTCGCGGAGAAGTCGATCTGGTCGAGCGGGTAATATTCCTCGAACACGACCTCGCCGCCATTCGCCTCGATCACCTTGCGGGCATAGATGTTGAGCGTGTGCGGCCAGACATAGTTGGCGCTCGGCAGCGCGAATTTCTTGCCGCCGTTCTTGATCAGCCAGGGGATGAACTCGTCGCATTGCTGCGCCGGCGTCGGGCCGGTGCAGAACAGGTAGGGCGTGCACTCCTTGCCTTCGTAAAGCTGCGGATAGATGTAGAGCGTCTTGCCGCGCGCCACGATCGGATCCTTGATCGCGTTGCGCATCGAGGAGGTGATGCCGCCCAGCACCATGTCGACCTTGTCGCGCTGGATCAGTTTTCGCACGTTGCCGACCGCGACCGATTCGTTCGAGGCGGTATCCTCGATATAGAGCTCGAGCGGGCGGCCGAGCAGGCCGCCGGCGGCGTTGATCTCTTTGATCACCATCTTGGCGACGTTGGCATCGGCATTGCCGGCATAGGCGATCGGGCCGGTGAGGTCGGTGGCGATGCCGACCTTGATCGGGGCTTCGGCCGCATTGGCCCAGGGCGCCGGGATCACCCAGCTGCCGACGCCGGTTGCGACCGCACCGGACGCAAAGGCAAAGTTGGAGAGGAAGCGGCGCCGTGAGAGCTGAGTGCGATCGAACATGTGACTAAACCCCTTTTCCAGCGATGAGGCCCTGCGGGCGGAATTTGATGAAGACAATGGCGAGCACGAAGACGAGCACGTCGGCGACGACGGGCGCCATCACCCAGGGCAGCGCGGCGCTGAGCGTGCCGATGACGCCCGCGCCGGCGACCGGGCCGATGAAGGAGCCGACGCCGCCGACCATGACCGCGACAAAACCCTGGATCAGGAAGCGCAGGCCAAGATCGGCAAACAGGCTGAACACCGGCACGATCAGCGCACCGGCAAGACCGGCCAGCGCTGCGCCAAACGCAAACGTGGCGCCGTAGATCAGTGGCGTGGAGATGCCCGACGCGCGCGCCAACGACGGATTCTCCAGCGTCGCCCTCACGCGCAGGCCAAAACTCGTGCGCGACAGCAGCAGATAGCAGCCGCCCATCACCAAGAGCGTGATGACGATGATGGTGAAGCGCCAGGCCGAGATGTGCATGGCGCCGATGTCGATCGAGCCGCCGATCGGTTCGGGCACAGTGAGATAGAAGCCGCCGATCAGGCCGCGCACGGATTCGCGGATGATGAGGCCGAGCGCATAGGTGCCGAGCATGGCGACGATGGGCGCGGCGTAGAAGCGGCGGATGATCAGCGCCTCCAGCACGAAGCCGAGCGCGCCGACCACGAAGGGCGCCGCAGCCATGCCGGCCCAGATCGGCAATCCCTTGGCGTAGGCGAGATAGGTGATGTAGGCCCCCAGCAGGACGAACTCGCCCTGCGCGAAGTTGAAGATACCCATCATGCTGGCGATGATCCCGAGCCCCAGCACGATCAGGACGATGATCGCGCCAAAGCTCAGGATCTCGAACGCCGCGACGAACGCGTTAGCCATGCGCCGGAGCCTTTCCCGCTCCGATGGAATCGGAACGGGGCTCTGGATTCTTGTTTTGACGCGTTTTCTTGACGCGAACCGGTATCCACTTCGCTCGAAAACGCTCTGGCGCTCCGTTCGCCTGCATCGAAGCCTCGCTCATATCTTCTTCCAGTCGCCGATCTGCTCGAAGGCATGAGCGGCGCGATAGATCGTGGCTTCCTCGAACATGCGGCCGACCAGCATCAGGCCGACGGGCAGGCCATCGACCATGCCGCAGGGCAGCGACATCGCGGGATGATGGGTGATGTCGAACGGCGCGGTGTTGGAGATCATCTCGAGCGCGCGGGCAACGTAATCCTCGCGGCTGGCATTGGGGGCCGGCAGTGGCGTCGCCTTCATCGGCGTGGTCGGCATCAGCAGCAGATCGTAATCCCCGAACGCCTTGTCGTAGGCCGCGGTCAGCCGTCGCGAGATGTTGAGCGCCTTGCCGTAGAAGCGTGGGCCGAAATTGTTGTTGATGTAGGTGCCGAGCATCATGAACAATTTCGTGGTCTCGGACAGCGAATCGGCCTGCCGGCGCCAGCCGCGATGAAAGTCCATCAGCGAGGTCGAATAGAGATCGCCGCGGCTGAGGCCGTAGCCGTCGCCGAACATCATGGTCTGGGTCAGGCCTTCGGTGCCGATCGGGGTCCAGATCGCGCCGCCCAAGAGGTGCATCGGGATCGACACCGTCTCGATGCTGGCTCCGAGATCCCTGAAGCGTTTCGCCGCCTCGCGCACGCTCTCATTTACAGCGGCCTCCGCACCCGGCTGCTCAAAGCCTTCCTTGACGATGCCGATCTTCATGCCCTTGACGCCCTGGCCGAGCGCCTTGGTGTATTCCTCGACCTTCGGCGCCTTGATGCGCGGATCGTAGCCGTCGTCGCCGGCGAGCACTTCGAGCAGCAGCGCGTTGTCGGCGACCGTTGCGGTCATCGGACCGGTATGGTCGACGTAGATCTCGATCGGCATGATCCCGGTATAGGGCACGAGGCCCCAGGTCGGCTTCATTCCGTAGATGCCGCAGAACGATGACGGCATGCGGATCGAGCCGCCCTGATCGCCGCCGATCGCCATGTCGACCTCGCCGAGCGCGACCACGACGGCCGAGCCTGACGACGAGCCGCCGGCCGAGTAACCCATCTTGTGCGGATTGTGCACCGGCCCGTAGGAGCCGGTGTGGCTGCCGCCGGACAGGCAGAAATGCTCGCAATGGGTTTTACCGACGATCTCGGCACCGGCATCGAGCATGCGCGTGACGATGGTGGCGTCGAAATCGGGCACATAGCCTTCCAGCGTCGACGAGCCGTTGGTCATGGGCACGCCGGCCAGCATGATGTTGTCTTTCAGCGCAACGGTCTTGCCCTTGAGCTTGCCGCTGGCAGCGCCCTTCACGATCGATTTGCGATACCAGGCATTGCGGGGGTTCTCTTCGGCTGAGGGCCGATAGCCCGGCGTGCGGGGATATTTCACCTCCGGCACCTCGTCCGGCATCGTGGCCACGAGATTGTAGGCCTCGATCGAGCCCTGCATCAGGCCGCGGAACGAGGCGACGTCGTCGTCGGTCAGCGAAAGGCCGCACTGCTCGGCGACGCTGCGAAGTTGGGCTGGCGTGGGAAGGACAACTGTCACGGCGCTCTCCTCAAAGGCTTCTTGATCCCTGGCGTAGATGGAAGCCGCATGGGCACCGCGCCTGCACAGCGCGGGGCCAACCGGCTTCACCTCGATATTACAGACGGAAATATTTTCCTTTTCAAGTATTATTTCGAAGATCCGCGTCGGCCGATGGACAATCTCGCTCAGACCGGCTTGATCAGCTTGAAGTCGAGACCGTCAGCCTCGGCGAGATACATCTGCATGCGGGCGTGACCGTTGCGAACGGTGACCGGGCCACGCGCGCCGCCATAAACGACGTTGCGCCCCGCCGCGAGCATGGGAGCCATGGACAGCGAACCTGCCTTGTTCGCGACGGCTTCGAGGAAACGCAGGCCTTCGTAAGTGGACTGGCCGAGCGAGCCGATCGGCGGAGCGTTCGGTCCGAACATCGTGCGATAGCGGCTCTGGAAGTCGTCGTTGGCCCGCGAGCCGATGCCGGGGAAATAGCCGGAGGCGCAGAACATGTTCTCGCTGTTGTCGGCGCCGATGCCGAGCAGCACCGTCTCGTCCATCGCGCCCGCGAGCCGCAGCGTCGTCGCGGCGAGCCCGCATTCGCCGAAGGCACGGTTAAAGGTGATGCTGTCGGTGCCGATCAGCGAGATCAGCACGACATCGGGCCTCGTGGCGCGGATGCGCGCCAGATGCGGCTCGTGATTATCCTCGCCGAGGGGGACGAACTCCTCGCCGACGACCTGCCCGCCGGTCTCCTTGATGTAATTCTTCACGGCGCGATGCGACTGCCAGGGCCAGACATAGTCGCTGCCGATCAGGTACCAGCGCGACGCCTTCTTGACGTCAGCGAGCCAGTGGATCGAGGGCCGGCTCTGCCAGCGCGGCGTCTCGCCGATCGCCATCACGCCCGGCGTGCGCTCGCCACCCTCGTAGACCGGCGTGTAGATGTAGGGGATGCGATGACGCGTGGTGACGTCGCGCAAGCCGACACGGATCGCACTGGTGTGCAGCCCGACGATGAGATCGACCTCGTCGAATGCGATCGCCTGCTCGGCGCGGTTCAGCACCTCGTCGAGCGGCCCGCCGGCGTCGTAAATGGAAAGCTCGATTTCGCGCCCGAGAATGCCGCCCCGCTTGTTGATCTCGGCGACGGCGAGCTTGGCACTGTTGGTCGCACAGGGGCCCCAGACCCCGGGCGAGCCGGTGCAGCAGATGAAGCCGCCGACCCGCAGCTTGTTCGCGCCGCGCCGCCGGAAAAAGGCGTGATCCCTGGGCGACAAGACACCATCAGCCGCCGATGACGACGACAGATTCCTGAACAGCAAGGACGGCGGCAACGCCGGGCCGCCGTGAGCCGGGAAGTTTACCGTCGCGCGCACGCCAACTCCTGTCTGGGACCAGACCTGAAAGCACATTGAGCAGGCGGCCGCGGCTTCCGCCCTTTTGTTGGGCAATGATCCTATTTTGAAAATATTGAATATTCAACAATTGAAGTGCATATAGATGCAGCATTGATTGCAAGACATTCACTCATTTGGGTCAAGACGAAGTCTTAGCCGTGGCAAAACCGTCGAAAGAAAACTCCCCGATCACCGAACACCTCGCCTACCTGCTCGCGCAAGCCAACCGCGAAATCAACCGGCAGCTCGAACTGCGGTTGAGCAAGGAGGGCGTGCCGGTCGAGCAATGGCGCATCTTGAAAGTGCTGTCGGATGGCAACGGCCATTCGATGGGCGAGCTTGCCGATGCCGTGCTGCTCAACCATCCGACGCTGACCAAGATGATCGACCGCATGGTCTCCGACACGTTGGTCTACCGCGTGCAGGACCCCAACGACCGCCGCAAGGTGCTGATGTTCATCTCCGACCGTGGCAAGGTGCTGAGCAAGAAGCTCAATTCGCTCGCGGTGGACCAGGAGGAGCACATCCTGGAGAGCTACGGCGACAAGTCGACCAGCGAATTGAAGCGGCTCTTGGAGAGCTTGATCGACAGCTCGAATTGAGCTGTCGTATCAGACGCGATCTCTCAACTCACGTCGTCCTGGACAAGCGAAGCGCAGATCCAGGACCCATTACCACAGGGCGCAGTTTGGCGAAGACCGTGGTGACGAGCTTCGCGTAACGACTTCTCCCTGGGGTAATGGGTCCTGGCTTTCGCCAGGACGACGATGGAGTGAGTTGCGACACGACCGGCCAAACAAAAGCTGTCGTCCCGGCGAGGGCCGGGACCTATAACCACAGGATTTAGTTTGGCGGACGGTGTTGGTTTCGATTCTTCGCTCGGTACGCCGACTGCGCATCATCGATCAATCACGCGGTATGGGTCCCGGCGTTCGCCGGGACGACGATGTGGAGAAGCCGCGCGTCACAACGTAGCGTCAGCGCCCGCGGACGCGGGCGATCCAGTATTCCAGAGAAAGCTGTGATTGAGCCGAGGGGCTGCGGCGGACTCGGTCGCCCGGTCAAGCCGGGCGACGACTGTGGAGAGTGAGGCGCGGGCGCGCCTCACAAATACATTCAAGCCCTACGCATACTTGCCGTGGCAGTGCTTGTACTTCTTGCCCGAGCCGCACGGGCAGTCCTCGTTGCGGCCGACCTTGCCCCAGCTTGCCGGGTTCTTGGGATCGCGACTGGCGGCGTCGGTGGCCTGGGCGCCGAGCGTGACGCTGGCAAGGGCCATCTCGTCTTCGCCGGTGTTCGGGTCGAACTTGTGCGCCTCCATCGCCGGCAGGATGGGAGCCTCCTGCTCCGGCGGGACGATCTCGACCCGCATCAGCTGCGCCGTTACGGCCTCGCGCAGATGCGCGCTCATCTCCTGGAAGAGGTTGAAGGCCTCGGTCTTGTACTCCTGCAACGGATCGCGCTGGCCGTAGCCGCGCAGGCCGATGACCTGACGCAGATGGTCCAGCATGATCAGATGCTCGCGCCAGAGATGATCGAGCGTCTGCAAGAGAATGGTCTTCTCGACGTAACGCATCACGTCGGGACCCCATTGCGCGACCTTGGCCGCCATGTGCTCGTCGGCTTTGGTCTCGATGCGGGTCAGCAGCTCCTCGTCGGCGATGCCCTCTTCCTTGGCCCATTCGTCGACCGGCAGGTCGAGATCGAGCACACGCTTCAATTCATCCTTCAGCCCGGCGACGTCCCACTGCTCGGCATAGGCGTGCTCGGGCACGTGCTTGGCGACGAGATCGTCGATGAAGGCGTGGCGCATGTCGGCGATGGTCTCGGCGACGCTCTCGTCCCTCATCAACTCGACGCGCTGATCGAAGATCACCTTGCGCTGGTCGTTCTGGACGTTGTCGAACTTGAGGAGGTTCTTGCGGATGTCGAAGTTGCGCGCCTCGACCTTCTGCTGCGCCTTCTCGAGCGCCTTGTTGATCCAGGGATGGATGATGGCCTCGCCCTCTTGCAGGCCGAGACGCTGGAGCATGCTGTCGAGACGGTCCGAGCCGAAGATGCGCATCAGGTCGTCTTCGAGCGACAGGAAGAACTTTGACCGGCCGGGGTCGCCCTGACGGCCGGAACGGCCGCGCAGCTGATTGTCGATGCGGCGGGATTCATGCCGCTCGGAGCCGATGATGTAGAGGCCGCCGGGCTTGTTCACGGCCTTGGCGGGCTTGCTCCCCTTCGCCGGCTCGATCTCGACGGTCTCCTCGGCCTTCAGCACGATGTCGCGGAAATGCGCGATATCGGCCTTGATCTGCTCGATCTTCTTGGCCTTCTCGGCCTCGTCCTCAATGCTGGCGGTCTCCTGCTGGATGCGCATCTCGAGCGAGCCGCCGAGCTTGATGTCGGTGCCGCGGCCGGCCATGTTGGTCGCGATCGTGATTGCGCCGGGCACACCGGCTTCGGCGACGATATAGGCCTCCTGCTCGTGGAAGCGCGCGTTCAGCACCGCGAACAGCTTTGCCGGCTTGCCGGCGCGGGCCGCGGCATAGAGCTTGTCGAGCGCGTTGTCCTTGCCGAAGTCGATCTGCTTGTAGCCGTTCTTCTTGAGGAATTCGGCGAGCACTTCCGACTTTTCGATCGACGCCGTGCCAACCAGCACCGGCTGGAGCCGCGAATTGGCACGCTCGATCTCGGCGAGGATCGCGCCGTATTTTTCCTGCTGGGTGCGGTAGACCTCGTCGTCCTCGTCGAGGCGCGCGATCGGCAGGTTGGTCGGGATCTCCACGACCTCGAGCTTGTAGATGTCGAACAATTCGTCCGCTTCGGTCGCGGCCGTGCCGGTCATGCCCGCAAGCTTCTCGTACATGCGGAAGTAGTTCTGGAAGGTGATCGAGGCCAGCGTCTGGTTCTCGGGCTGGACCTGGACGTGCTCCTTGGCTTCCAGCGCCTGGTGCAGGCCTTCCGAATAGCGGCGGCCCGGCATCATGCGGCCGGTGAACTCGTCGATGATGACGACCTCGTTGTCGCGGACGATGTAGTCCTTGTCGCGCGTGAACAGGGTGTGGGCGCGCAGCGCCTGGTTGATGTGGTGCACGACGGAGACGTTCTCGACGTCGTAGAGCGACTCGCCCTTGAGCTGGCCGGCATCGCGCAGCAGGGTCTCGATCTTCTCCATGCCGGCTTCGGTCAGCGTCACCGTGCGCTGCTTCTCGTCGACCTCGTAATCGGTCTTGTCGAGCTTGGGCAGGAAGCTGTCGATGGTGTTGTAGAAGTCGGAGCGGTCGTCGAGCGGACCGGAGATGATCAGCGGCGTGCGCGCTTCGTCGATCAGGATGGAGTCGACTTCGTCGACGATGGCGAAGAAGTGCGGCCGCTGGACCATGTCCTCGAGCCGATACTTCATGTTGTCGCGCAAATAGTCGAAGCCGTATTCGTTGTTGGTGCCGTAGGTGATGTCGCAGGCATAGGCCGCCTTGCGCTCGGCATCGTCGAGGCCGTGCACGATCACGCCGGTGGTCATGCCGAGGAAGCCATAGATCTGGCCCATCCAGCCGGAGTCGCGGCGGGCGAGGTAGTCGTTGACGGTGACGACGTGGACGCCCTTGCCGGCGAGCGCGTTGAGGTAGACCGCGAGCGTTGCCACCAGCGTCTTGCCTTCGCCGGTCTTCATCTCGGCGATGTCGCCCTCGTGCAGCACCATGCCGCCGATCAGCTGGACGTCGAAATGGCGTTGGCCGAGCGTGCGTTTGGCCGCCTCGCGCACCGTGGCGAAGGCGGGCACCAGGAGGTCGTCGAGGGTCTTGCCTTCGGAGATCTGCTTCCTGAACTCGGCGGTGCGGGCCTTGAGCGCCTCGTCGGAGAGTTTCGAGACTTCAGGCTCCAGCGCGTTGATCGCGTTGACGCGGGACTGATATCCCTTCACCCGCCGGTCGTTGGCGGAGCCGAAAAACTTGCGGGCGAGCGCGCCGATCATGCCTAGTTCCTGTGTTCGCGATTTAACCGCGTTGCAGCCAAGAAGTTGTCACCCGCCTGCCTATTCAACTCACCGTGACGCCGATGGCGCCTTCAGCCCGGACTGCGGGGGTCGTCCGCCATATGGGTGGGAATTGAGCAAGTCTGGGTTCAACGGCCAAAAACGCAGCAAAATAAACGCCATCGCCATGGACGCGACCGGCCAGAGATATGGCCGGCCCCTAGCCTTGTCAACGGCGGCCGCATTGCGGCTAATTCATCATTTTGACAGACTTTTCGCGTTGCCAAGCCCCCCTGATTGGGCGAGTGTCCGCCCCGCTCGAGCAGCCCCCTGCTTCAACATAAGGATTTTCCATGACCACCTCGTTCCCGGTAACCACCGGCCAGCGTTTCCGCCATGCGTCCGCTCTGGCCGGCTGCCTCGCTCTGGCGCTGTCCCTGGCGTTCGCCGGGCCGCTCCGCGCCGCCGACGATCCGGTGCTGGCGAAGGTCAATGGCGCGGAAATCAAGAAGAGCGACGTCGCCATGGCCGAGGAAGAACTCGGACCGAGCCTCGCCCAGATGGATCCGGCGACCAAGGACGAGAATGTCCTGTCGTTCCTGATCGACATGAAGATCGTCAGCAAGGCTGCCGAGGACAAGAAGGTCGCCGACAGCGAGGAGTTCAGGAAGCGCCTGGCATTCGCCCGCAACCGGCTTCTGATGGACAGCCTGCTCGCGGGCGAGGGCAAGGCCGCCACCACCCCCGACGCCATGAAGAAGGTCTATGAGGAGGCCTCCAAGCAGATCACCGGCGAGCAGGAGGTGCGCGCCCGCCACATCCTGGTCGAGACCGAGGACGAGGCCAAGGCGGTGAAGGCCGAGCTCGACAAGGGCGCCGATTTCGCCGATCTCGCCAAGAAGAAATCCAAGGATCCGGGCTCCGCCGACGGCGGCGACCTCGGCTTCTTCACCAAGGAGCAGATGGTGCCGGAATTCTCAGCCATCGCCTTCGCGCTCGAGCCGGGCAAGATCTCCGACCCCGTGAAGTCGCAGTTCGGCTGGCACGTCATCAAGGTCGAGGAAAAGCGCAACCGCAAGGCGCCGGACTTCGAGCAGGTCAAGGCCCAGATCGAGAACTACGTCACCCGCAAGGCCCAGGCCGAGTACGTCGCCAAGCTCCGTGCCGAGGCCAAGGTCGAGCGGCTGGACCAGCCGGCGGATGCGGCAAAGGACGCCAAGCCGGCCGATGCGGCCAAGCCGTCCGACAGCAAGATGGCGCCGCCTGCGAAGAAGTAAGAATTCGCTGTCACTTCGCGGACGCCAATAGTATCTAACGTCGCAATGGCCGGGCACATGCCCGGCCATCTGCATATCCAGACCCACCAAGGCGCCCCGCGATGTCCTTCTCCGTCTCTCCCCTCGCCCCGAAACACGTTCCCGACATGCCCGTGATCGCGGGCGTCCGTCTTGCGACCGCCGAGGCCGGCATCCGCTACAAGAACCGCACCGACGTGCTGCTGGCGGTGATGGACAAGGGCACGGCCGTGGCCGGCGTCTTCACCAAGTCGAAATGCCCCTCCGCGCCGGTCGAATGGTGCCGCGCCAAATTGAAGGGCGGCAAGGCCCGCGCCCTCGTCGTCAATTCCGGCAACGCCAATGCCTTCACCGGCAAGACCGGCCGCGCATCGACGGCACTGACCGCGAAGATCGCCGCCAGGGCCGTCGGGTGCAGCGAGAGCGAGATCTTCCTCGCCTCGACCGGCGTGATCGGCGAGCCGCTGGACGCGACCAAGTTCGATGGCGTGCTGGGCCGCCTCGCCGAGACCGCCGAGCCCGGCGATTATCTCGCCGCGGCCAAGGCAATCATGACCACCGATACCTTCCCGAAGGTCGCGACCGCGACCGTCAAGCTTGGCAAGGCCAAGGTCACCATCAACGGCATGGCCAAGGGCGCCGGCATGATCGCGCCCGATATGGCGACCATGCTGTCCTTCATCTTCACCGACGCGCCGATCGCGCCCGCCGCGCTGCAAGCCCTGCTCAAGAGCGGCGTCGAGGACACCTTCAACGCGGTGACGATCGACGGCGACACCTCGACCTCTGACACGCTGCTCGCCTTCGCAACGGGCGCCGCCGCCGCGCATGGTGCGCCAAAGATCAGCCGCGCCAGCGACCCGCGCCTGAAGGCCTTCGTCAAGGCATTCAACCAGGTGCTCGCCAATTTGTCCGAGCAGGTGGCCCGCGACGGCGAAGGCGCGCGCAAGCTGGTCGAGATCACCGTCGAGGGCGCCAAGACCAAGGCTTCGGCGCGCAAGATCGCGATGTCGATCGCCAACTCGCCGCTGGTCAAGACCGCGATCGCCGGCGAGGACGCGAATTGGGGCCGCGTCGTGATGGCGGTCGGCAAGGCCGGCGAGCCAGCCGATCGCGACAAGCTCTCGATCTCCTTCAACGGTATCCGCGTCGCCAAGAGCGGCGCGCGCGATCCGTCCTATGACGAAGCCCAGGTGTCGGAGGCGATGAAGGCGCCGGAGATCGCGATCAAGGTCTCGCTCGGCCTCGGCAAGGGCCGCGACCGCGTCATGACCTGCGACCTAACCAAGGAATATGTCGCGATCAACGGGGATTACAGGTCGTAAGGCAGCATGGCCGATCTCAAGCTCACATTGGTGGTGGCCTGCGCGCTGGTCGACGCCGACAAGCGCGTCCTGATCGCGCAACGCCCCGAGGGCAAGGCGCTGGCCGGCCTCTGGGAATTCCCGGGCGGCAAGCTCGAGCTGGGCGAGCGGCCCGAGCAGAGCCTGATCCGCGAGCTCCATGAGGAGCTCGGCATCACGGTCGCCGAGCCGTGCCTGGCCCCGCTGACCTTTGCGAGCTACGGCTACGAGACCTTCCACCTGTTGATGCCGCTCTACATCTGCCGGCGCTGGGAGGGGCAGGTCACGGCGCGCGAAGGCCAAAACCTCGCCTGGGTCCGCGCCAACAAACTGCGCGACTACCCGATGCCGCCCGCGGACATCCCGCTGATCCCGCATTTGATTGATTTGTTGATGTGAGCAGTGTCCCGGACGCTGCGCTGCGTCCGGGACACACGTCACTCTTTCCCCGCCTTCTTCACCGCCTCGGCCAGACTCGCCTTGGCTGAGCCGGGCTTGAGCGGCTGCTGCTGGCTCGCATGCGGGGCCCAGCCGGAGAGCCAGATGATATCGAACGTCGCACGGATGCGGCCGTCGGCATCGGCGAAGCGTTCGGCATAGATCTCGGCCATCCGCAGCAGCGTCGCGCGACGGCTCGGCACGCGCCGCCGTTCGATCAGCACATTGGCAGCACCCATGCGGCGGAGATCCTGCATCAGCGCAAACGCATTGGCATAGCGCACCACGACACGGTCGACGTCGGTGACCGGCAGCGCAAAGCCCGCCCGCTGCAACAGCGCGCCGATATCGCGCAAGTCCGCGAACGGCGCGACCCGCGGCGACACGCCGCCTTCACATTCGGCTTCGGCGGCCGCAAACGCCTGACGCAGCTCGGTCAGGCTGTCGCCGCCGATCATGGCCGCGAGCAGCAACCCGTCCGGCTTCAAGGCGCGGCGCACCTGCGCGAGCACACCCGGCAAGTCGTTGACGAATTGCAGCGCCAGCGCGGAGACGATCAGGTCGAGGCTTTCGGGTGCAAAGGGAAGCTTCTCCGAACCCGCGGCATCGAGCGCGATGTGCTCGATGGCAGGTAGCCTCGTGCGCAGTCCTGCGAGCCCTTCGCCGGGCGTCCAAAGATCGGCCGGTGCCTGGAATTCCCGCATCACCGCGGCCAGCCGGTCGGACATGTCCTCGGCGACACGATCGAGCAGGAAGGCGACCGGACCTTGCGCCCGCGCGCGACCCTGCCGCGCGTGCAACAAAGCGCGATCGAACAAAGCGGGAGGGGATTGCGGAGCTTGAGCCATGCCGCTGGTTACGCCGATCACGACGGCTATTGCAATGTCCTCTCTCGTGTCCCGGACGCGCTGCAGCGCACCGCCGAAAAGGCGCCGCGCTGCGTCCGGGGCACGAGAGCGTGGCTTGAGCGGATAAGCACGGAACGCTAGGCTTCCCAGCATGGAAGCCGAAGCCGCCCCCGCCCGATCCTTCGCCGCCCCTCTGCGTGCTGCGTGGACGGCTGGCCGCCAAGTGCTGTCGCGCGCGGCACGGCTTGCCCTCGATATCGCACTGCCGACGCAGTGTGTGTCCTGCCATGAGCCGGTTGACGGCGAGGGCGTTTGCGCTTCCTGCTGGGCGCGGCTGTCGTTCATTGAACGACCTTATTGCCCGCGGCTCGGCATTCCATTTGTGTATGACCCCGGTCCCGACATGCTGTCGATGGAGGCGATCGCGAGCCCGCCGGCCTACCAGCGCGCGCGAGCCGCGGTGCGTTATGATGACGTCGCGCGCACGCTGGTGCATGCGCTGAAATACCAGGACCGCACCGACTTGGCGCCCGCCATGGGCCGCTGGATGGCGCGCGCCGGCGGCGAGCTGCTCTCTGGCGCAGACATGCTGATCCCCGTTCCCCTGCATTGGCGGCGAGCCTGGCGGCGCCGCTACAACCAGTCCGGGGCGCTGGCGCGGATCATCGCGCGGCAGAGCGGCGTCGAGGTCCGGGGCGAGGTGTTGCGGCGGGTGCGTGCCACCGAGCAACAGATCGGCCTGTCGCGGGCCCAGCGCGCCACCAATGTACAGGGCGCGTTCCAGGTATCCCCCGACCGTCAGGCCGAGATTCAGGGCCGCCGCATCGTCCTGGTCGACGATGTCTTGACATCGGGCGCCACGCTGGACGCCTGCGCGCGGGCCCTGCTGCGCGCCAAGGCCGCCCAGGTCGACGTGCTGGTCTTTGCCCGGGTTGTGGAGACCCGGTAAAGTCCCATATAATTCAACGAATTCATGACATGAGAGCGCCAGACGAGATGACTGCTGCCATCGAGATCTACACGAGGCCGGGCTGCGGCTATTGTTCCGCCGCCAAGTCGCTGTTGAGCCGCAAGAAGGCGACCTTCACCGAGTTCGACATTGCCAAGAACCCGTCCTGGCGCCAGGACATGTACGGCCGCGCCGGCGAAGGCTCGACGTTTCCGCAGATCTGGATCGGTGGAACCCATGTCGGAGGCTGCGACGAGCTCTACGCGCTCGACCGCGAAGGCAAGCTCGACGGCATGCTCAACAGTATCAAGGCCGTCTCATGAGCGAGGATCGGACCTTCAACGCCGCCATGGTGCAGATGCGCACCGGCCTAATGCCCGGCCCGAGTCTTGAGCACGCTACCAAGCTGATCCGGCAGGCGGCGGCGGACGGCGCCGACTACGTGCAGACGCCCGAAGTCAGCAACATGATGCAGCTGAACCGCAAGGCGTTGTTCGAGCATCTTCAGAGCGAAGAGGACGACACCTCTCTGAAGGCATATCGGGCCCTCGCAGCGGAACTCGGAATCCACATCCATGTCGGCTCGCTCGCGCTCCGATTCTCGCCTGAGAAGGCGGTCAACCGCTCCTTCCTGATCGGGCCCGAGGGCAACGTGCTCGCGAGCTACGACAAGATCCACATGTTCGACATCGAGCTACCGGACGGCGAGAGCTATCGCGAATCCGCCAATTACCAGCCGGGCGAGACCGCCGTGATCTCCGACCTGCCCTGGGGCCGCGTCGGTCTGACGATTTGCTATGACGTCCGTTTCCCTGCGCTCTACCGCGCGCTGGCCGAGAGTGGCGCGTCCTTCATCACCGTACCCTCGGCCTTCACCCGCAAGACCGGGGAAGCGCATTGGCACGTGCTGCTGCGTTCGCGCGCGATCGAGACCGGCTGCTTCATCTTCGCCGCGGCGCAGGCTGGCCTGCACGAGAACAAGCGCGAGACCTACGGCCACTCCCTGATCATCGACCCCTGGGGCGAGATCCTCGCCGAGGGCGGCGTCGAGCCCGGCATCATCATGGCCAAGGTCGACCCAGCCAAGGTCGAGACGGCGCGCCGGGCGATTCCCTCGCTCCAGCACGGCCGCCGCTTCGGCGTCGCCGACGCCAAGGCCGGGCCGGACCATCTGCATCTCGTACGGGGATCGGCATGATCCGCTACGCACTGCACTGCGACCGGAACCACGCTTTCGAAAGCTGGTTTCAGAGTTCGTCCGCGTACGATTCACAGGTGAAGCGCAAGCTCGTGACCTGCCCGATCTGCGGCTCGGCCAAGGTCGACAAGGCGATCATGGCCCCGCGCATCGTCGGCAAGCAGGGGCGCGGCCGCGCTACGCCGCCAGCGGAGGCCACGGCGAGCGCCACGCCTGCGCCCGAGGCTGCGCCGTCAGGACCAACCTCGCTGCTGATGGCGCAGGAGAAAGAGCTGCGCACGAAGCTGAAGGAGCTGCGCGATCACATCGTCAAGAACGCCGACAATGTCGGCGAGCGCTTTGCCAACGAAGCCCGTGCCATGCACTACGGCGACAAGGAGCACCGTCCGATCTATGGCGAGGCCTCGCCTGACGAAGCCAAGTCGCTGATCGACGAAGGCATCGAGGTGTCACCGTTGCCGGTGCTGCCGGAAGACCGGAACTAAACCCCTACCAGCACAGCCACGCCAACCACGATCAACGCTATGCCTGCAAGCTCGCGCGGCGCGATCGGCTGCTTGAACGAGAAATAAGCCACGGCTTGCGCGAACAGCACCTCGATCAAAGCGAGGGTGCGGACATTGGCGGCCGCCGTGAGCGCGAACGCCAGGAACCAGAACTGCGAGGCGAAGGCGCCCGTGAAGCCCGCGAGCATCGACGGCTGCCACATTCCAAGGATACCCCGCAACACGTTTGGCGCGCGCCAGAGCAGATAGATCGTCAGCACCAGCGTCTGCACGAACAGGCCGAGCACCAGCGTGAACGACGAAGCCGTCACGAACGACACGCCCGGCACCGTGATGATGGCGCCGCGAAAGCCGACCGCGGAGAGCGCGAAGGCCGCCGCGGCGACGAGCCCCGTGATGGTCGGCTTCAATTCCGCAAAGCTTTTCTCGCCGCCGGGCCGGAGCGCCGTGATGACGACGCCGACGGTCGCGATCACGATCGCCAGCACCTTCAGCCAGGTCAGGTGATCGCCGAGAAAGACGAAGCCGAAGATCGCGGTCTGGATCGCTTCGGTCTTGAGGTAGGCCGTCGTCACCACGAAGGAGCGGTCGTTCATGGCGAGCAGCATCAGCCCGGTGGCGACGATCTGGCTGAGTGCGCCGAGCAAGAGCCACGGCCAGAACACGATCGGCGGCATGCCGACATGATCGCCGGTGGCGACCAGCACCACCGCGAGAAACAGCAGCGAGAACGGGAAGCCGAACAGGAAGCGGATGTTGGTCGCGCCCCACGTCCCCAGCGGCTTCGTCAGCGACCGCTGCATCGCATTGCGCGCGACTTGCCCGAGCGCGGCAATGATGGTGAAGGGAATCCAGAGGCTGGCGATGGTGAACATGGGGGTGGGATGGGGAGCAGGGAAGATTGCGGCAACGTGCCGCTAGCGGCGAAGCAGGTCAATCACGCGCAAGTCATGGGAGCGATGCTTTCGCCACACGCTCCGCCGTCGTCCCGGCCTAGTGCGCAATTGCGCACAGGGGCCGGGACGACACCGCTTTTGTGTCGCAGCGCCCCCTACTCAACCCCTCACACCATCCCTTCCGCCACGACCATGTAGTTCACGTCCATGTCGGAGGAGAGGGTCCATTTGTCGGCGAATGGGCTGTAGACGACGCCGGTCTGCTCGGTGATGACGAGGCGGTTGTCGAGCAGGTATTTTGTGAGCTCATCGGGAGTGACGAACTTGTTCCACTCGTGGGTGCCGCGCGGCAGCCAGCGCAGGACGTATTCGGCGCCGACGATGGCGAGTGCGAAGCTCTTCCAATTCCGATTCAGTGTCGAGACCACCATCAGACCGTTCGGCTTCAGCATCGCCGCACAGCGCTTCAGGAAGACGCCGACGTCGGTGACGTGCTCAATCACTTCCATCGCCAGCACGATGTCGAAGCGCTCGCGCGGATCGATCTCTTCCACGATGGTGCAGCGGTAGTCGATCGCGAGATGGCTCTTGTCGGCATGCAGTTTCGCGGCGGCGATGTTGCTCGCCGAAGGATCGATGCCGATGACCTGCGCCCCCAAGCGCGACAGCGGCTCGCAGAGCAGGCCGGCGCCGCAGCCGATGTCGAGCACGCGCAGGCCGCCGAGGCAGCTGAGGCTGCGCACATTGCGTTCGAACTTGCGGCAGGCGGCGTCACGGATGTAGCCAAGCCGCAGCGGATTGATCCGGTGCAGCGGCGCCATCTTGCCCCTGGGGTCCCACCACTCCGCCGAGAGTTTTGAGAATTTCGCGATCTCCGCGGCGTCGACGGTCGAACCCGGCTGGGCGGTGGCGGTTGCGGAAGTATTTTGCTGCATGCTCATGGTTACGCGCGGTCCTACCGCGTGGTGATCGAACTACGGAAGGCGAGCGGCGAGGCGATGGTCTTGATCGTCTCGATTCCCTCGCCAACGCCGCGAATCGTCACGTCACCATAATTGAGAATCCGTC
Organism: Bradyrhizobium sp. SPXBL-04; assembly: GCF_051853035.1. Lineage (NCBI taxonomy): Bacteria > Pseudomonadati > Pseudomonadota > Alphaproteobacteria > Hyphomicrobiales > Nitrobacteraceae > Bradyrhizobium > Bradyrhizobium sp. SPXBL-04. The sequence goes on from NZ_CP182472.1 coordinate 8,500,727, forward strand.
CAAGAATGGTCTGGTCGACGTCGACGCTCTCGACCTTGTCCAGCGCCATCTCGAAGGTGCGGCGCTTGATGAACCCGGTCTTGTGCACGACCCGGAGGTTGGTGACGTCGGTTTCGGTGGTGAAGCGATGGAACCAGCCCTTGATGGTCCAGTACAGGGCCGCCAGAGCCACGAGACCCGCGGCTGTAAGGCAAAGCAAAACGAGCCCGTCGGCCGTGACCTGCCGCGACAGGATCAGCAGGGCCAGCGCCACGATCCAGGCCACGATGGCCGGAAAATAAAAGATCCAGTGCGCATTGGTCGAATACAGCACCCGCTCGCCCGGTTGCAGGATCTCGTCGATATAACGCGCCATGACCTCGGTTAACCCACTACCTCCGCACCCTGCCCCCGCAGGAACCCGCTTGCCCCCGGCCCCGCCGCTCTGTATACGCGCGGTCGGTATCCGCGAGGCACCCGTCCGGTGCGGTCACCATACTGATCCTTATGAGGGAATGCACGCGTCGTCATGAGCCGCCTCGTGATGAAATTCGGCGGCACGTCCGTCGCCAACATCGAACGTATCCGCAACGTCGCGCGCCATGTGAAGCGTGAGGTCGACGCCGGCCATGAAGTGGCCGTGGTCGTCTCGGCGATGTCCGGCAAGACCAACGAGTTGGTGGCCTGGTGCACCGAGGCCTCGCCCATGCATGATGCGCGCGAGTACGACGCCGTCGTCGCCTCCGGCGAACAGGTGACGTCCGGCCTGCTTGCCATCGTGCTGCAGGGCATGGGCATCCAGGCCCGCTCCTGGCAGGGCTGGCAGATCCCGATCAAGACCAGCGACGCTCATGCCTCGGCCCGGATCGAGGACATCGACGGCAGCGAGATCATCAAGCGCTTTAGGGAACGCAAGGAGGTCGCGGTCATCGCCGGCTTCCAGGGTATCAACCCAGATACGGATCGCATCACCACGCTCGGCCGTGGCGGCTCCGACACCTCGGCCGTGGCGATCGCCGCCGCCGTCAAGGCGGACCGCTGCGATATCTACACCGATGTCGACGGGGTCTACACCACCGATCCGCGAATCGTGCCGAAGGCCAAGAGGCTTGATAAGATCGCGTTCGAAGACATGCTGGAACTGGCCTCCCAGGGCGCCAAAGTGCTCCAGGTCCGCTCGGTGGAACTCGGCATGGTCCACAACATGCCGATCTTCGTCCGCTCGAGCTTCGACAAGCCCGAGGATATCGACCCGCATGCCAACCAGCCGCCCGGCACGCTGATCTGCAGCGAGGAGGAGATCATGGAAAGCCACGTCGTCACCGGTATCGCCTTCTCCAAGGACGAGGCCCAGATTTCGGTGCGCCAGGTCGAGGACAAGCCGGGCGTGGCGGCCTCGATCTTCGGCCCGCTGGCGGATGCCAACATCAACGTCGACATGATCGTGCAGAACGTCTCGGAGGACGGCAAGACCACCGACCTCACTTTCACGGTGCCGGCCGCCGACTACACCCGCGCCAAGGACACGATTACCGCCGCCAAGGCCAAGATCGGCTATGCCCGGCTTGATACCGCCACCGACGTCGCCAAGATTTCGGTGATCGGCAGTGGCATGCGCAGCCATGCCGGCGTCGCCGCCCAGGCGTTCTCGGCCCTCGCCGGACGGAATATCAACATCCGGGCCATTACAACCTCCGAGATCAAATTCTCGGTTTTGATCGACACCGCCTATACCGAGCTTGCGGTGCGCACCCTGCACACGCTCTACGGCCTCGATCAGACTTAGACGAATTTTCTCTTAGCGGTCGCAGCAAACGCGAAGGTGTCCACACATTCGCGCTTGGCAGGCGTTTTGCTTGGCAAAACAAGCCCCAATTCGCTATAGGCGGACAGGGTGGGCTGCCAGATACTGTGCCCCAGTTGAGGCGATGCCGATTCGGCTCTGGCAACCACCAGGGCCGGCGCCGGACGAGCAAGCTGGTTGCTTTTCTGGATTTCCGGGCGAGCCGCCGACGGCCCTTCGGGGCCCGGCAGACGGAGGAGATTGACGGTACATGCGGAGCGCGTCGGGAGGTCCCCGCGTCTTGTTGAGACGGCTCCGCGAAACCATGGCGGAGCAGGTCTCAGCCCAGGAGCGGCTGGACAAGATCGTGGTGCTGATTGCCGCCAACATGGTGGCCGAGGTGTGCTCAGTCTATGTGCTGCGTATCGACAACACGCTGGAGCTCTACGCCACCGAGGGTCTCAACCGCGAGGCGGTGCACCACACCGTGCTTAGCGCCCATGAGGGCCTGGTCGGCCTCGTCGCCAGCGAGGCGACGCCGCTCAACTTAAGCGATGCGCAGAACCACCCGGCCTTCTCGTTCCGCCCCGAGACCGGCGAAGAAATCTACCACTCCTTCCTCGGCGTGCCGATCCTGCGGGCCGGCAACACGCTCGGCGTGCTGGTGGTGCAGAACCGCGCCAAGCGCAACTATGTCGAGGAGGAGCTCGAGGCTCTCCAGACCACCGCCATGGTGCTGGCGGAGCTGATTGCCTCCGGCGAACTGTCCGCGCTCGCCCAGCCCGGCCAGGAGCCTGCCGCGCGTCATTCCGCGCAGAAGGTCGGCGCCATCCTGTCGGAGGGCATCGCGCTCGGCCATGTCGTGCTGCACGAGCCGCGCGTGGTCATCAAGGACTACATCGCCGAGGATCTGCCGAAGGAAATCAAGCGGCTCGACACCGCGCTCGCCAAGCTGCGCGCCGATCTCGACCGCATGCTGGAGCGCGGCGACGTCGCCGACGGCGGCGAGCACCGCGACGTGCTGGAAGCCTACCGCATGTTCGCCAACGACCAGGGCTGGTCGCACAAGCTGCACGAAGCGGTCGCCACCGGCCTCACCGCGGAAGCCGCCGTCGAGCGCGTGCAGTCCGACACCCGCGCGCGCATGCTGCGCTCGACCGATCCGTATCTGCGCGACCGCCTGCACGACCTGGAAGATCTCGGCTACCGCCTGATGCGACAGCTGGTCGGCCAGGACCACGCGCCTTCACGCGAGCAATTGCCCGACAACGCCATCGTCATCGCCCGTGCGATGGGCCCGGCGGCGCTGCTCGACTACGACCGCAAGCGCCTGCGCGGCATCGTGCTGGAGGAAGGCACCGCCAATTCCCACGTCTCGATCGTGGCGCGCGCGCTCGGAATACCTGCGGTCGGCGAGGTCCCGAACGCGCCTGGCATCGCCGATCCCGGCGACGCCATCATCGTCGACGGCACGTCGGGCTCGATCTATGTGCGCCCCTCGCAGGAGATCGAGGCCGCCTTCGCCGAGCGCGTGCGCTTCCGCGCCCGCCGCCAGGCGCAGTATCTGGCGCTGCGCGATCGGCCTTGCGTTACCAAGGACGGCCAGAAGGTCGAACTGATGATCAACGCTGGGTTGGCCATCGACCTGCCGCATATCGACGACACCGGCAGTGCCGGCATCGGCCTGTTCCGCACCGAATTGCAATTCATGGTCGGCCAGAGCCTGCCGCGCACCAGCGACCAGCTCGCGCTCTATCGCACCGTGCTGGATGCGGCCGGCAGCAAGCCCGTCACCTTCCGCACCCTCGACATCGGCGGCGACAAGGCGCTGCCCTACATGGAAGCGGTGATCGAGGAGAATCCCGCGCTCGGCTGGCGCGCGATCCGGCTCGGGCTCGATCGTCCCGGCCTGTTGCGCGGCCAAATCCGCGCGCTGTTGCGTGCCGGCGGCGGCCGCGCGTTGCGCATCATGTTCCCGATGATCTCGGAGGTCGCCGAATTCGATGCGGCCAAGGCGCTGGTCGAGCGCGAGCTCACATATTTGCGCCAGCACGGCCACACGCTGCCTGAAAGAATCGACATCGGCACCATGGTCGAGGTGCCGGCCCTGCTCTATCAGCTCGACGAGCTGCTGAAGAAGGTCGACTTCATCTCGGTCGGCTCCAACGATCTGTTCCAGTTCCTGTTCGCGGTCGACCGCGGCAACGCAAAAGTCTCCGAGCGCTTCGACACGATGTCGGCGCCGATCCTGCGCGCGCTGCGCGACATCGCACGCAAGTCCCATGCGGCGAAAAAGTCGCTCTCGCTCTGCGGCGAAATGGCCTCCAAGCCGATCGGCGCGCTGGCGCTGATCGCACTGGGCTATCGTTCGCTGTCGCTCTCGGCCACCGCCCTCGGCCCGGTCAAGGCGATGGTGCTCGACCTCGACGCCAAAAAGGCCGAAGCCATGCTCGGCCCGTTGCTGGACGCGCCCGCGGGCAGCGTCGCGATCCGGCAGAAGCTGACGGAATTTGCCGAGGCCGAAGGCCTGGCGTTGTAGCGGGCCTGCGCCGCTTCCGCTCCCCTCGCCTCCGTCCGCCCATTTGAGACTGTACCGATGTCGTCACTCCCCGAAGCCAAACTGGACGTTCTGCTCGCGCATCACGCCTCGCTCGAGGCCGAATCGCTGGGCCAGCTCGCCTCCGACCGTTATGTGCAGATCACGCGCGAGCTCGCCGAGATCACGCCGCTGATCGAGGCGGTGAAGACCTATCGTTCCGCGGTCAAGGAGCTCGCCGATACCGAAGCCCTGATCGCCGATCCCGCGACCGATGCCGAGATGCGCGGCATGGCGGAAGCCGAGCGCGACGAGCTGACGGCCAGGATCGAGGAGCTGGTCCAGAAGATCCGCGTCGCGCTGCTGCCCAAGGACGCCATGGACGACCGCAACGTGATGCTGGAAATCCGCGCCGGCACCGGCGGCGACGAGGCTTCGCTGTTTGCCGGCGATCTGTTCCGGATGTACGAGCGCTTCGCCAGCCTTCAGGGCTGGAAGGTCGAGGTGATCTCGGCCAGCGAAGGCACCGTCGGCGGTTACAAGGAGATCATCGCCGAGGTGCAGGGCCGCGGCGCGTTCTCCAAGCTGAAGTTCGAATCCGGCGTGCACCGGGTGCAGCGCGTGCCCGATACGGAGACGCAAGGGCGCATTCACACCTCCGCGGCGACGGTCGCGGTGCTGCCGGAGGTCGAGGATGTCGACGTCGACATCAAGAACGAGGATCTGCGCATCGAGACCATGCGCGCGCAGGGCGCCGGCGGCCAGCACGTCAACAAGACCGAATCGGCGATCCGCATCACCCACATCCCGACCGGGATCGTGGTGATGATGCAGGACAGCCGCTCGCAGCACAAGAACCGCGCCTCCGCCATGAACATTCTGCGCTCGCGCATCTATGACGCCGAGCGCCAGCGCGTCGACGCCGCGCGCTCGGCCGAGCGCAAGGAGAAGGTCGGTTCCGGCGACCGCAGCGAGCGCATCCGCACCTATAACTTCCCGCAGGGGCGCGTGACCGACCATCGCATCAATCTGACGCTCTACAAGCTGCCGCAGGTGATCGCGGGGGAAGCACTCGGCGAGCTGATCGACGCGCTGACCACAGAGCACCAGGCCGCGCAGCTCGCCGCGCAGGGCGCGGCGGCCTAACGCGTGAGCAATCCCTTCACCGGACAATCGATCGAGAGCGCGCGGCGCACGCTGGCCACGCAATTGAGATCGGCCCAGCTCGACGAAGCTGAGCTCGATGCCCGCATCCTGCTCGGCGCGGCGCTCGGCCTCGACCTCACTGGCCTGATCGCGCAGGCCGCCCGCCCCCTCACGGAAGCCGAGGCGTCGCGGCTCGCACAGCATTTACAGCGTCGCATCGCCGGCGAGCCGGTGGCGCGCATTCTCGGCACACGCGAATTCTGGGGGCTGCCATTTCGCCTGTCCGAAGCGACCCTGGTCCCGCGTCCCGATACCGAGACCGTGGTCGAGCTCGCACTCGAAATCCTTCGCGAGCAGAAGGCATCTCATCCACCCCGCATCGCCGACATCGGCACCGGATCCGGCGCGATCCTGCTTGCGCTGCTGCACGAAATTCCTGATGCTTTCGGCGTCGGCACCGACCTCAGCCTGACCGCGCTCGTCACGGCCAGGGACAATGCCAGGGCTCTCGGCCTCGCCGACCGCGCCGCCTTCGTCGCCTGCTCCTATGCGGCGGCGCTCTCGGGCCCGTTCGATCTCATCGTGTCGAACCCGCCCTATATTCCCTCGGCCGAAATCCCGAAATTGAGCATCGAGGTGCGCGAGCACGATCCGCATCTGGCACTCGACGGTGGCAATGACGGATACGACGCCTATCGCGCCCTGATCCCGCAGGCGAGCGAACGCCTCGCCCCCGGGGGCGCGCTGATCGTCGAGGCCGGACAGGGCCAGGCCCGAAATATTGAAACCTTGATGGCGGCTGCCGCGTTAGTGCCGGACAGGCCACCCAAGGCCGATCTGGCGGGCATTCCGCGGGCCGTTTCGGCCCGAAAAATGCCCCCATAAAAGCCGGATTGGCCTGTAAAAACCTCTTGGAATATCCCGTGGGAACGACTACGTTTCGGTCAACACATCGGTGCCGGCCCCGTAGACCTACGGGCGAAAGCCGGGCTCTCGGGCGAGAGCTTTACTGATTATAGGTTCCAAGCCGCAGGTCCTGTTGAGCGCGATGGCCAGTGGAGCTGCGCTGCTCTCCGACCGCAACGTGAACGAAAGCCTATTGCGCTTGAAGACTTACGCAAGAAAGCTGGGCCTGTTTCGGCAGGCGATATGAATGGGTTCGCTGGCAATGAATGCTGGCGGGTGGGGAACGCGTCTTTGTTGAACGCGACGGTCGACGAACATCGGCAGGGTTCAGGCTGCTCTTGCACGCGGTGCGTGCGAGAATCGTGAACCGCTGTCACCAGGTCACTCCGAGCAATCAGTAATGCGTGCAACCTTTAGGGCTGGAATTAAAGGCAGGACATGAGAAACGGTCAGAACAAGCAGCGGATGCGCAACCGCAACAACAATAACAACAACAACCGGCGCGGCCAGAACCCGATGACCCGGGTCTTCGAGTCCAACGGGCCCGACATCAAGATCCGCGGCACGGCTTCGCACATCGCTGAAAAATATCTTCAGCTCGCGCGCGATGCGCGCTCCTCCGGCGACCCCGTTGCGGCCGAGAACTACTACCAGCATGCCGAGCATTATTTCCGCCTGATCGCGGCCGCCCAGGAGCAGTTCCGCCAGAACCAGCAGCAGCCGCGCGGTGACGAGCCCATCGCCAGCAGCGATGACAGCGAGGACGATGGCGAGAATTTCTCGGCCTTTGGCCAGGAGCCGGGCTTCGTCCCGCAGCCGCCGCAGCAGCCTTTCATGCGCGACCGCGATGGCCAGCGTGATCACCATCAGCGCGATCATCAGCCGCGCGACAACCAGCAGCCCTATCAGCGCGATCAGCAGCAGCCGCGCGAGCACCGCGAACGCGAGCATCGTCCGCAGCCGCAATATCAGCCGCAGCCGCAGAATCAGCCGCAGCCCGTCATCTCCGATGCCGGCAGCGTCGATCGCCTGCCCTCCTTCATCACCGGCGCGCAGCCGCAAGTGAATGTCGGCGCGAATGGCGGCCAGGGCGGTTTCGAGGGTGGCGGCGGCGGTGGCGAGCGCTATCCGCGGCGGCGTCGCCGGCCGCATGGCCCGCGTCCCGAGCGCGAAGCCGCCCCGGTCGCGTCCAGCGACGATCTCGCGACCGGCGAGTAAGCTTCTTCCGATTTCGTGAACTGCATCGTCCCGGCCACGCCGGGACGATTTGTTTTTGGCGATGCGCGTTGGCTGAATTGCACCTCTCCCGCTTGCGGGAGAGGTCGGCGCGAAGCGCCGGGTGAAGGCTCTCTCCTCTTGGCGAATCTCTCTGCGGAGGCACCCTCTCCCCACCCCTCTCCCGCAAGCGGGAGAGGGAGCGCACCGTCTTCGCGGCAACGCCGATGGCTCAGCTCCGTGTCACCGTCGTCGAGGACGGCACCAGCACGGGCTTCGCCAATGAGGGAATCAGCCGTGCCCGCTCGCGCTTGGCGGGGATGGCGCGGTAGACCTGCTTGGTGGCTTCGACGATGTGCACGCCGGCAAAAGGCAGTGACAGCGCCGCGCCGGCCCGCTCCCACATCTGCGCCGATTTCAACACCCAGCCGCCGGCATAAGGCGGCATGAACAACGCCTCGCCCCAGGCCGTCGGCGTGAACCAGGTCTGGCGCAGCAGCTCGGTGATCTGCGAGCGCGAATAGGGCCGGCCATGGCCGAACGGCGTGCTGTCGGTGCGCGTCCACACCCCACGCCGATTCGGGATCACCGCGATGACGCGGCCGGACGGCGCCAGCACGCGCCATACTTCGCGCAGCAGCGCAGCCGGATCGTCCGACATCTCCAGCGCATGGACCAGGAGAATGCGGTCGACCGCGGCGTCAGGAAGCGGCAGCGAGAACTCGTCGACCAGCGAGGCCAGCGCCGGCCGCCCCGTCGGCCATTTCAGGACGCCCTGGGCCGCCGGCATGAACGCGATGCAGCGCTCGGCATCCTCGCGGAACAGTCCGAGATAGGGCGTGGGGTAGCCGATGCCGAGCACGCGCTGACCCTCGGCGCCCGGCCAGCGCTGCCTGATGCCGCGATTGATCATTTGCCGCGCCACGATCCCGAGGCGGCGGGAATAGAACTCGCGGAGGTCGACGACGTCGATGGTCATGACGGCAATGTAACACGCGTAAGGCCGCTGCCGCGCGCGGAATATTGCATTGCCTGCGCAACGTTAACGCCATATTTGTCTGGCGGGGCTGAGCGCGATGGAGATGTCATGGCCGCCGAAATTCGTACTTTCACCTGTTTAAACGACAATTTCGGTTATTTGATCCACGATGTGGAAACCAAGGCGACGGCGTCGATCGACGCGCCCGAGGCAGGTCCCATCCTCAAGGCGCTGGAGCGCGAGGGCTGGCAACTCACCGACATCCTGATCACCCATCATCATGGCGATCATGTCGGCGGGGTCGCCGAACTCAAGCAGAAATTCAATTGCCGCGTCGTCGCGCCGCATGACAAGACCACGAAGATTGCCAACGTCGATTTGCGCGTCGCCAATGCCGACGTGGTCAAGATCGGCAACCTGCTGGCGCGCGTCGTGGAGACGCCTGGCCACACGCTCGACCACGTCTCCTACGTGTTCGACAATGAGAAGACCGTGTTCGCCGCCGACACGCTGTTCTCGATCGGCTGCGGCCGCGTGTTCGAAGGCAACTATCCGATGATGTGGGATTCGCTGTTGAAGCTGCGGGCCCTGCCCGACGACTTCAAGCTCTATTGCGGCCACGAATACACGGCATCCAACGTCAAGTTCGCGCTCACCGTCGACCCTGACAATGCGGCGCTCCAGGCCCGCGCGGCGGAGGTCGCGAGGCTCCGGGCCGAGAACAAACCGACCATTCCCGTGCTGCTCGGCGACGAGAAGCGTGCAAACGTCTTCCTGCGCGCCGACGAGCCCTCCGTTGCGGCCAGGCTGCACATGAAGGGCGCGGATGCCGCTGCGGTGTTCGGCGAGCTGCGCGAGCGCAAGAACAAATCTTGAAGAACAAGTCCTGACGGGGACCGATGCCGACCGCAGCCGAGATCATCGCTCGCCTCGAACTCCGACCGCATCCCGAAGGCGGGCACTACCGCGAGACGTTTCGCGACCAAGCGACCGACGCGCAAGGACGCTCGCGCTCGACCTCGATCTACTTCCTGCTCGCGCGCGGCGAGCGCTCGCATTGGCATCGCATCGATGCGGTCGAGACTTGGCACTATTACGCCGGCAGCCCGCTGACGCTACGCATCGCGCATGACGGCTGCTCCCAGCACGAGGTGCAGCTCGGCACGGACCTCGTCAGCGGCCAGCGGCCGCAGGCGATCGTGCCGGCGAATGCCTGGCAGATGGCGGAGACGACCGGCGAGTGGACCCTGGTCGGCTGCACCGTCGCGCCCGCGTTCGAGTTCGCGACATTCGAACTCGCGCCACAGGGCTGGGAGCCGTAGCTCCACACAGTCATTCCGGGGCGCCGCGCAAGCGGCGAACTAAGATGCGCAGTTGCGCATCATAGTTCGCGCTTCGCGCGCCCCGGAATGACAATCATCGCTTCCGTAGCACCATGTCCTTCGCCGCGATCAGGCCGCCGCCGGCGATCAGGATGGCGGCGATGGCGATGTTGGCGCTGGCCTTTGCAAAGCCCGCGGCGATGAGGAAGCCGGTGGAGAGCAGCGGCGTCGCGTAGGAGGCGGCGCCGAGCACGCGGATGTCACCGCGCTTCATGCCGATGTCCCAGCTGTAGAAGGCAGCACCGACGGGACCGATGCCGAGCGCGACCACGGAAAGCCATTGCAGCGTGGTCTCCGGCCAGACGGTGGTCTCGAGCGCTGCATGCATCAGCGCGGCGAGCGCCGCGGTCGCGAGGCAGAATCCGGCGACCGCATCGGTCGGCACCGTCTTCAATCGTCGCGACAGCACCGAATAACTCGCCCAGACGAAAGCGGCGATGAAAGCCGCGACCAGTCCCGGCACCGCCCCCGGCGCAAAGCCGCTGCTATTGCCGGCAAACAGCAGCACGGTGCCGACGAGACCGAGCACGGCGCCGATGATGTGATGCAGGAACAGCCGCTCGCCCGGCAGGAAGGACGAGAACAGCACGATCAGCAGCGGCCAGAGATAGTTCAAGAGGCCGGCTTCAGCCGGCGGCGCGAAGCGCAGCGCGAGGAAATAGAGCGCGTGATAGCCGAACAGGCCGCCAACGCCGACGACCCAGACGACGAGCGGCTGGCGCAGGCTGTTCGCCGCCTCGCGGCGGCCGATCCAGGTGAGCAGGCCGACGAGACCGCCGATCGCGAAGGTCATCGCGGCGAGCTGGAATGCCGGAATCTTTCCGGTCGCCACCGTCATCACTGAGAGCAGCGACCACATCAGGATCGCGGTCAGTCCGATCAGCGTCGCGGTGCGGGGAGTCATTGTGGAAGGCCTCGTCATTCCGGGATGGCGCGTAGCGCCGGACCCGGAATCTCGAGATTCCGGGTTCGCCGCTGTCGCGGCGCCCAGGAATGACAGTGCATGGACAAATGCCCGGGACAAGCCCGGGCATGGCGATGTTGCCAATATCAGTCCGCGTGATGCCGACGCATCACACCATGTATTGGCCGCCGTTGACGGTCAGCGTCGAGCCGGTGATGGCGCCGGCCTCGTCGGCGGCGAGGAACACGACGGCGCGTGCGATCTCCTCGGGCTCGCCGAGACGGCCGATCGGGATCAGCGGCAGGATCGCCTTTTCCAGCACGTCCTTCGGCACAGCCTGCACCATCTCAGTATTGATGTAGCCCGGGCAGATCGCGTTCACGGTGACGCCGCCTTTGGCGTTCTCCAGCGCCAAGGCCTTGGTGAAGCCGATTTCGCCGGCTTTCGCCGCGGAATAATTCACCTGGCCGAACTGGCCCTTCTGTCCGTTGATCGAGGAGATGTTGATGATGCGGCCGAACTTGCGCCCGCGCATGCCTTCGATGACCTGGCGCGACATGTTGAACAGCGAGCCGAGATTGGTGCCGATCACAGCATTCCACTGCTCGAGGCTCATCTTGTGGAAGGCGCCGTCCTTGGTGATGCCGGCGTTGTTGACGAGCACGTCGATCGGGCCGACCTCGGCCTCGACCTTCTTCACGCCCTCGGCGCAGGCGTCGAAACTGCTGACGTCCCATTTGTAGACCGCGATGCCGGTCTCGGCCTTGAACTTCTCCGCCGCAGCATCATTGCCGGCATAACTCGCCGCAACCTTGTAGCCGGCCGCCTTCAGCGCCTTGCTGATCGCAGCACCGATGCCCCGCGTACCACCCGTGACCAATGCAACACGTGCCATATCGTATTCCTTCCCTTGGACTCTTCGGACGTTTCTGACGCGATCGTTTTTTAACTGCGGATTATGCGGGACGTTTGACGGACATCAAGAACAAAACGCCCGGCATTGAGCCGGGCGTTTCTCTTTAGTCGAGGCGTGCGCAGTTGCGAAGAATATTTGATTTGCAACCGCCGCCTTTTTAGTCGCGTGCAACGCACTCACTGATGTGTGCAGCGCACGCGTCAGTTACATGTCAGGCTTTCCTCAGTCGCGCGCCAGACACATCGCGATGCCCATGCCGCCGCCGATGCACAGCGTGGCGAGGCCCTTCTTCGAATCGCGCTTCTGCATTTCATGCAGCAGCGTCACCAGCACACGCGCGCCGGATGCACCGATCGGATGGCCGATTGCTATCGCGCCGCCATTGACGTTGACCTTGGACGTGTCCCAGCCGAGGTCCTTGTTGACGGCGCAGGCCTGCGCCGCAAAAGCTTCGTTGGCCTCGATCAGGTCGAGATCGCCGACACTCCAGCCGGCCTTCTTCAGCGCGGCGCGCGAAGCCGGGATCGGGCCCGAGCCCATGATCTTCGGATCGACGCCGGCCTGCGCCCACGACGCGATGCGCGCAAGCGGCTTCTTGCCTTCCTTGGCGGCCTGCTTCGCGGTCATGAGCACCACGGCGGCAGCGCCGTCATTGATACCGGAAGCCGAACCCGCGGTAACCGTGCCGTCCTTCTCGAAGGCCGGCTTGAGCTTGGCCATCCCGTCGAGCGTCGCGCCATGGCGCGGATATTCGTCGGCGCTGACGACGACGTCGCCCTTGCGGGTCTTGATGGTGACGGGAACGATCTCGTCGTTGAACCTGCCGGCCTTCTGCGCGGCCTCGGCCTTCTGCTGCGAGGCGACCGCGAACTCGTCCTGCTGGGCGCGGGTGATCTGCCACTGCCGCGCGACGTTCTCAGCGGTGTTGCCCATGTGATAGCCGTTGAAGGCATCCCATAGGCCGTCCTTGATCATGGTGTCGACCAATTCGAGACCGCCCATCTTGACGCCGCCGCGCAGATGCTGGGCGTGCGGGGCCATGCTCATGGACTCCTGTCCGCCGGCGACCACGATCTCCGAATCGCCGTTGAGCAGCGCCTGGTAGCCGAGTGCGACCGTACGCAGGCCGGAGCCGCAGAGCTGGTTGACGCCCCAGGCCGGGCTCTCCACCGGAATGCCGGCGCCGATCGAGGCTTGGCGGGCCGGGTTCTGGCCCTGAGCAGCGGTCAGAATCTGACCCATGATGACTTCCGAGACGCGGCCGGGCTCGATGCCACCGCGCTCCAGCGCCGCCTTGATGGCGATGGCGCCGAGATCATGGGCGGGAAGGGTCGCGAACGCTCCGTTGAAGCTTCCGACCGGGGTGCGGGCGGCGCTGACGATGACGACATCGTCTGACATGGGCATCTCCTGAGGTTGTTTGGGGGCAGGCGGGGCTGGGAAAACGGCTCGCCAGTCTCGGACGGCATCCTGTTAACGTCGTTGCGGCATGTCAATCGGCCGGAGACCGAATTCATGCCGCAGCGCATTCAAAATAGTGTTCTTGGCGCTTTCGCAAGCACGTTTTTGCTGCCCGATTAACCGTGGCGCACAAAACGGTAGCGTGACCCCTTTGAAAATGCTTATTTTGTTGCGTTGCGTACTCTTCCCGCCCTGCGGCATTGCCCGTCGGGTTCCTGTTCTCCGCGCTTGCAAGTGAGAGCCCATGGCGAAATCAGACCAACCCACCACCATCAAGAAATACGCGAACCGCCGGCTCTATAATACCGGAACGAGCACTTATGTGACGCTCGAGGACCTCGCCGCCATGGTCAAGGACGGCGAAGATTTCCTGGTCTACGACGCCAAGACCGGCGACGACATCACCCGCTCCGTGCTCGCCCAGATCATCTTCGAGCAGGAGAACAAGGCCGGCCAGAACCTGCTCCCGACCACCTTCCTGCGCCAGCTCATCCGCTTCTACGGCGACAGCATGCAGATGGTGGTGCCGAAATATCTGGAACAGTCGATCGCGACCCTGACCCAGGAGCAGGAGAAGTTCCGTAAGCAGATCGCCAACACGCTGTCCGGCACACCCTTTGCTCCGCTCGAGGAGCAGGTCCGCCGCAACATGGAGCTATTCCAGCAGACCTTCTCGATGTTCAAGCCGTTCGCCGCGCCTCGCCCCGCGGCCAGCGCGGAGCCAGAGCCCGATGCAAATGCCGAGGCGCCGAAGGACAGCAACATCGACGATCTGCGCCAGCAGATGAAGGAAATGCAGGAACGCCTCGAGCGGATGTCGAAGAAGGACGAGTAGGTCTTTCCTTCCCGGCCTTCCGCAAGCCGGAGGACGCACCATGTCCGACCGAAGCGCGCATTGGGACAACGTCTACGCCACCAAGGGCGAGGCCGAGGTCAGCTGGTTTCAGAGCAGCCCGACGACCTCGCTCGCGATGATCAGAGCAGCCAACCTAGACCCCGAGGCCGCCACCATCGACATTGGCGGCGGCGCATCGCGGCTCGTCGATGCTCTGTTGCAGGACGGATATCGCGATATCGCCGTGCTGGATCTCTCTGCCAACGCGCTTGACGTAGCGAAGAAGCGACTCGGCGCCGCCGCGTCAGCGGCCGAGTGGATCGTTGCCGACGCCACGACATGGCGCCCGGCAAAGACATACGATCTATGGCACGATCGTGCGGCATTTCACTTCCTGACCGAATCCCGCGACAGAGCCGCCTATGTCGAGCGCCTGCGGTCAGCACTTGCGCCTGGCGGCCACGTCATCATCGCGACGTTCGCGCCCGACGGCCCGGAGAAATGCAGCGGTCTGCCAGTGCAGCGCCATGACAGCGCGAGCCTTTTGGCGGAGTTGGGGGCGGAGTTCGAGCTGATCGAAACGCGCCGCGAGACGCATCACACGCCGTGGGATTCGACGCAGGCGTTTCAGTTCAGCCGGTTTCGGCGGCGGGCTGCTTAAGGTGTGGCCCCGCGCACGCTCCGGCCGTAGCTTCGCGGTGCTTCCGCAATTCGTCATTGCGAGCGCAGCGAAGCAATCCAGACTGCGTCCGCGGTAAGATTTGATCTTCCCCCAAAAAAGTGGACAGCGTTCAAGCCGATTTTAGCTCCATCTCGACTGGGCTGATATAGCCGATGGCCGAGTGTCTGCGGTGTTGATTGTAGAAGCCCTCGACGTAGGCGAAGATGTCGCGCTCAGCTTCATCGCGGGTCGGATATTGACGGTGATGGATCAGTTCGGACTTGAGCGTGTGGAAGAAGCTTTCCATCGGGGCGTTGTCGTAGCAGTCGGCTCTGCGGCTCATCGAAGGCCGGACGCCGGCGGCTTGCAGCGCTTGGCGGTACTCGGTTGAAGCATATTGGATGCCGCGATCGGAGTGATGGATCAGGCCGGCGCCGGGCTTTTGCCCCTTGATCGCCATCCTTAATGCGGCGAGCGGCAATTCGGCGCGCAGATGGTCGTCCATCGCCCAGCCCACGATACGGCGACTGTACAGATCCATGATGGCGGCCAGGTACAACCATCCTTGGCCGGTCCAGACATAGGTGATGTCGGCGAGCCAGACCTGATTGCGCATGGCGGCCGAGAAGTTCCGGCCGAGCAAGTTGGGCGCGATCGGGAAGCCATGCCCGCTATCGGTGGTGCGGCATCGTCGCGGCCCGGCCGAGATGGCTCGAACGCCATGGCAGCGCATCTGCCGCTCGATTCGGCCACGGCTTGCATGGTGTCCCTGGGCCTTGAGTTCGACATGAATGCGCGGGCTGCCATAGCGACCATGACTGTCGCGATGAACCCGCTTGATGTCCTGCAGCAACTCTCGATTGGCAGCGGCCCGGGGGCTTTCCGGGCGCGACCGCCAAGCATAGTAGCCCGCAGGCGAGACGCCGAGGACACGGCACATGATCTTAACCGGATAGTCGGCGCGGCGATCTTCGATGAAGCGGAACTTCATGTCCTGGGTCCAGCAAAGATCGCGATCGACTTTTTTAAAATGTCGCGCTCCATACGCAACTGTTCGTTTTCCCGCTGCAACCGGGCGATCACGTCAGCTTGGGCCGCCGACGGCACCGCCGCTTGCGACGTGGGCGCCGCGGCGCTGCCGCCGGCTGCTACCGTGCTCCGCTCCTTCACCCATCGGCTGAGCACGGAGCCGTCCAGCCCGAGCTCCTTCGATACCGACTTCGCCGAACGGCCGCTCGACAAAACCAGATCAACTGCCTGCCGCTTGTACTCGTCCGAATACGAGCGTCGCTGCCGTTTCGCCATCTGACACCTCTCGCTGCCTAAGCTATAGGTGTCCACCGATTTAGGGGAGGCTCAGATTCTGGATTGCTTCGCTGCGCTCGCAATGACGGAGCTCGCAGCTCAAGCCGCCAGCTTCACCGCATGCGCAAAATCCCAATAGAGTTTTCGCGCCCGGGCGTAGAACGGACCCGGCTTCAGCTCACGCTCGTCGATGCGGACAACCGGCGCGACCTTGGCGAAATTGCCGGATGAAAAGATCTCGTCGGCGGCGAGGAAATCGGCATAGCGCAGCGTCTTCTCGACCACGGTGATGCCGTCGCCGCGAAGCAGGCTGATGACGCGCTGGCGCGTGATGCCGTTGAGGAACGTGCCGTTGGGCACCGGCGTGTAGACCACACCGTCCTTGGCCATGAACACGTTGGAATTGCCGAACTCGGCGACGTTGCCGAGCATGTCGAGCATCAACGCGTTCTGAAAGCCGCGCGAGGCGGCTTCCGCCAACGCGCGCGAATTGTTCGGATAGAGGCACGCGGCCTTGGCCTCGACCGGGGCGCATTCGGCGGTGGGCCTGCGGAACGGCGACAGCGTGATGGCGTTGCCGACGGGTTTTGGCATCGGCGCCTCGTAGATGCACAGGCACCAATTGGTGGTCTCGGGGTCGAACAGCACGCCGCCGCCCGAGCCGTTCTGCGCCCAATACATCGGACGGACATAGAGCTCGGCATTGGCCGCAAAGCGCGCAATGCCCTCGCGCGCGAGCGTGAGCCAGGTGTCGGTATCGACCACCGGCTTCAGGCCAAAATTGACCGCCGATTGATTGGCGCGGGCGACGTGGCGGTCGAGATCGGGCGCCACACCCTCGAACGCGCGCGCGCCGTCGAATACGATCGAGCCGAGCCAGGCCGCATGCGTGCGCGGGCCCATGATCGGCACATTGCCGTCGTGCCATTTGCCCTCGAAGAAGGTCCAGCTCGGCGAATATTCGATGGGCTTCTTGATCTCGGCCATGACCGGCCTCTCCTTGGCGTGATGCCGCATTATAGCGGCACTATTGGTCATAATTTCTAAATGATTCCCTGCGGGAAGATGGTGAGTTACCCTCTTCCCTTGTGGGAGAACGAGAGATCCATGCCGCTCGATCCACTCGCAAAGCGCTTGTTGACCATGATGGCTGCCGCCGCGCCGCAGGCACGAAGCCGGCCGAGCGTGAATGCACGGCGGCAGTCACTGACCAAGCTGATGCAGTTCGCGCGAGCTGATGCGCCGGATGTGACGACGTCCGACGGCATGCTGTCCGGCCCTGGCGGCGAGCTGCCCTATCGCCTCTATTCGCCCGCAAGCGCCGGTGAACGCGCGCCGGGCTTCGTGTTCTTTCACGGCGGCGGCCTCGTCGCCGGCAGCATTGCCACGCATGACCGCATCGCGGCAGCGCTGGCGCATGCGACCGGCTGCCGCCTCGTCTCGGTCGACTACCGGCTCGCGCCCGAGCACAAATTTCCCGCCGCCGTCGACGACGCGGTTGCCGCCACCGAGTGGGTCGCGCGCGAAGCACCAACACTCGGCATCGATGCCGAACGGCTGGTAGTCGGCGGCGATTCTGCCGGCGCCACGCTGGCTGCGATCGTTTGCCAGGAGGCGGTTCAGAACGCAGGCCTCTCCATCGTCGCGCAATGCCTGATTTGCCCTGTGCTGGATTTCGAAGAGACCTCGCCTTCGCGCGAGGAATTCGCCGAGGGTCATCTGATCGACCGCGCCACCATCGAAGCCGATCTCGCCGACTATCTGCCGGGCGGCCTGGATGCCGCCAGTCCCCGCATCTCACCCCTGCGCGCGACGCGGCTCACAGGCCTGCCGACGGCGATCATCCACACCGCCGAGTTCGATCCGATGCGCGACGAAGGCAATGCCTATGCCCGCAAGCTGCTCGCCGCAGGCGTCGTCGTCGAGCATGTCTGCCACGACGGCATGGTCCACAATTTCCACGCCATGGGCGCGATCCTGCCGCAGGCGCAGCTCGTGCTATCGCAGATCGGCGAGCAGGTCAGGCGCGCGGTTGCGAGGTGAGGTCTTTCCCCTCATCCCGTTGTGGACGAAGAAAGCAGCATCACGCCCTTGCGCCGATCACCGCACGCGCCGCGGTCACGTACTCAGGCCAATGCGCGTTCGCATAACGCTCGGCCTGGCGCGCACCAGCAACGTCAGGCGCATGGGCTGCTGCAATCATGCGCGCAAAGCGCTCTTCGGCAACGGTGGCGTCGTCCGTGGCAAGCTGCGGCGCGGCGGCTACCGCTGCGGTCGGGGCGACGACGAGCCCCGCCAGTCCAGTGAGCAAGATGCGGCGTGACGTTTTCATGGCTGTCATTTCCTGTTGCCCTGTCTTGTTTCTCTTGCGCTTGCAATCATGAGCGGCGAATGCGTGCGACAAGGTAGCGCTCCGCTTCCGCCCGGTCCAGAAGCGCAAATGTGGCAAGCTAGTCCGGCACCGGCACGTCGAACGTGTTGAGCGTGACCGAGACCATGCAGTAAACGCCGACGAGGTAGGAGAGTTCGGCCGCGCCGTGCTCGCCAAACTCCTTCACGGCGGCGCGCCAGGTCAATTCCGGCAGAACGCCGCCGCCGACCAGCGCGGACGCCACGTCATAGGCGACGGCCTCCTGCCTGGTGAGATCGACCGGCCGCTGTCCGGCGACGATGGTCGCGAGCTTCTCGTCCGACAGGCCGCGCTGCTCGGCGACCAGCACATGGGCGTAGAGCTCGTAGCCGGAACGGAAATGCGAGCCGGTGACGAGGATGGCGACCTCGCGCACCGGCGCCGGCAGCAGCGGGTTCGACGCGATCGCCTTGACCAGCTCCCACACCGGCTTGCCGAAGCGCGGCTCGCGGATCCAGGGATTCCAGGGGCCGAGCAGCGCGCCGTCCTCGCGCATGTTCACAAAACCCTTGAAGTGGTCCTTGATGCCGGCTCGCATGTCGTCATAGAGCGGCTTCTGTTCGGCACTCAGGTCTTTCGGATCGAGAATGGGAACGCGCACGGTGAGGTCTCCTCGTTGAGAAGACGCAACCGTCACCTGCAAGCGTGTGCGAGGCAAGTGAAGTTGCTGTGACGACCGTGCAATTTTACAAGTAGTGTAGAGGTGTCCGCACAACCATGCTATGTCCCAGTATCTGTCATTGACGAGGCATCGAATGGCCGATCTAGTTGTCGGAATTGATGGTTGGATTATTCAGGATGGCAACTACGGTGATTTCGCTCAAGCGACAAGCGCCTCGTTCGCGCTCGAATTCTGTCCGGTAGTCCCGCTTCCGAAGTGCGGTCGATTTGACCAAAAAGCTCCGTCACTCAAGCAAATCGTGGAGCGTTCTTACCAAGTTGTTGGCCAAGTTGTGCACGCACAAGATGATTGGTGGGTACTGGACGCCGGCATTCTCATGTATTGCGACGGAAAGCCTCCTGACAATGCCTGCCTGGACGCCTGGTTGGAAGGACTAATCTTCATCGGAGTAGATCCATTCTTTTACTTCGAAAGTCATGCGCACCAGCCAGGCGCGCCCGCCCTGGTCTACGATTGGCACATCGACAAGATCGAAATGGAGACAGGCCCTTTCATCGAAACGAAGCCAAAGCACTTTGAACGAGATCCCGAGAAATGCGGATGGAAAGAGGTCGCCAAGACCGATGCATGGCGCGAACAAGGCCCTTATCTGCTCCACTGTACGCGTCTAGGTGGGCCGCGCGCAGCCCAGAGCAGGAGCCGTCCCTGATCGACGCATTGCGAGGTCTGACCGCTCAAAACTCCAGCGGCGCGTTGTCGACGACTTCCTTCATCACGAAGAAGGTGCGGGTCTGGCGCACGCCGGGCAGCGCGATCAGCTGCTCGCCATGGATGCGGTTGAAATCCTCCATGTCACCGACGCGGATCTTGAGGAAATAGTCGAAATCGCCAGCGACGAGATGGCAGTCGAGCACGAACTTCAGTTTTGCGATCGCCTGCTCGAAAGTGGCAAAACTCTCCGGGGTGGAGCGGTCGAGCACGACGCCGACCATCACCAGCGTGCCCTTCGCCACCTTCTTCGGCGCAACCATGGCGCGCACAGTCGCAATGAAACCGTCCTCGAACAGGCGGTGGGTACGGCGATGGCAAGTGGCGGGGCTGATCGCGACGGTTTCGGCCAGCTCGGCGTTACTGAGCCGTCCGTTATTTTGCAGCAATCTCAAGATCTTAAGGTCGGTGCGATCGAGCCGAGCGGCCATGAAAGAAGCTTCCATGATACAGCGATATCTTGGAAGAATTATTAGCATTGGCCGCCCATTGCGCAAGGATAGGCGCGATATGGCCGCAATATCGAGAGCACATTTTCCTCGGGCGATGCTAGGCAGCCGCGAACACCAACGCCAATCGGGATGTCCCATGAAGCTCGACAAATTTCCGCGCTATCCGCTCACCTTCGGCCCGACCCCGATCGAGAAGCTGGAGCGGCTGTCAAAACATCTCGGCGGCAATGTCGAGATCTATGCCAAGCGTGAGGACTGCAATTCGGGCCTTGCCTATGGCGGCAACAAGCTGCGCAAGCTCGAATACATCATTCCGGACGCGATCGCGTCCAACGCCGACACGCTGGTGTCGATCGGCGGCGTGCAATCCAACCACACCCGCATGATCGCGGCGGTCGCCGCCAAGCTCGGCATGAAGTGCCGTCTGGTGCAGGAAGCCTGGGTGCCGCACGAGGACGCGGTCTATGACCGCGTCGGCAACATCATGCTCTCGCGCATCATGGGCGCCGACGTGCGCCTGGTCGATGACGGCTTCGACATTGGCATCCGCAAGAGCTGGGAGCAGGCGATCGAAGAGGTGAAGGCGGCCGGCGGCAAGCCTTACGCGATTCCCGCCGGCGCCTCCGTGCACAAATTCGGCGGCCTCGGCTATGTCGGCTTCGCCGAGGAAGTCCGCAAGCAGGAGAAAGAGCTCGGCTTCAAGTTCGATTACATCGTCGTCTGCACCGTCACCGGCTCGACCCATGCCGGCATGCTGGTCGGCTTTGCGGCGGACGGCCGTGCGCGAAAGGTCATCGGCATCGACGCGTCCTTTACGCCGGCGCAGACCAAGGCGCAGGTGCTCGAGATCGCGCAGAACACGGCCAAGCTCGTCGAGCTCGGCAAGGAGCTCGTCGCCGATGACGTCGTGCTGATCGAGGACTACGCCTATCCCGCCTATGGCGTGCCGTCGGAAGAGACCAAGGAAGCGATCCGCATTACCGCACGTCTCGAAGGCATGATCACCGACCCCGTCTACGAGGGCAAGTCGATGCAGGGCCTGATCGATCTTGCGAAGAAAGGCTATTTCGAGAAGGGCGCGAAGATCCTCTACGCCCATCTCGGCGGCGCGCCTGCGCTGAACGGGTATGCGTATGCGTTCCGGAATGGGTGAGGCGCTCAGCTCTCCCCTCATACACAGTTGTCGTCCCGGCGAAGGCCGGGACCCATAACCACCGCGCCTCGTTTGGCGAACACTCGAAGTTCGGTACTGCTACCGAAGGCAATCGACAAATCACGCGGTATGGATCCCGGATCTGCGCGCGCTTTAGACGCGCTTGTCCGGGATGACGATCGGGGATAGGACGCGCGCCCTACCTCGTCCTGATGATCTGCAGCAGCTCGTCGCCGTAATGCTCGAGCTTCTTGTCGCCGATACCCGGCACGTTACGGAGTTCGTCCAGCGTCGTCGGCCAGGCCCGGACGATGCCGTCGATGGTGGCATCGTGCAGCACGACATAGGCGGGCACGCCACGCTCGCGGGCGATGTCGGAACGCCAGGAGCGCAGCCGCACGCGCAATTCGGGATCGACATCGCCTTGCGGCGCGCTCGCCGCGGGCGCGAGGTCGCCGCGGCGCGATTTGGCCCGGCTCGAGCGGATGCGGGTGCCGGGCGCTTCCTCGCGCAGCCACACCTCCGTTTCACCGCGCAGCACACCGCGCGAAGAGTCCGTCAGCTTCAGCGCGCCGAATGCTTCGCTGTCGCTCTGCAAATGCCCCATTGCCACCAATTGCCGCAGCACCGTGCGCCACTGCTTTTCGTTGAGCTCGCGGCCGATGCCGAACACCGACAGCTTGTCGTGGCCGAACTGCGTCACCTTCTCGGTCAGGCGCCCGACCAGCACGTCGATCAGGTGCATCGCGCCGAAGCGTTGACCGGTGCGGTAGACGCAGGACAAAAGCTTCTGCGCCAGCACCTTGCCGTCGCGCATCTTCGGCGGCGTCAGGCAATTATCGCAATTGCCGCAACTCTCACCCATCACGATCTCGCCGAAATAGGCGAGCAGCCGCCGGCGCCGGCAGTGCGGCGTCTCGGCAAGACCGACCAGCGCGTCGAGCTTGCCGATCGAGACCCGCTTGAAATCGTCGGAGGCGTTGGATTCGTCGATCATGCGACGCTGCTGCACGATGTCCGAGAGGCCATAGGCCATCCAGGCGGCCGACGGCTTGCCGTCGCGGCCGGCGCGTCCCGTCTCCTGATAATAGGCCTCGATGCTCTTGGGCAGATCGAGATGGGCGACGAAGCGCACGTCGGGCTTGTCGATGCCCATGCCGAACGCGATGGTCGCAACGATGACGATGCCGTCTTCGTTGAGGAAGCGGTCCTGGTTTCGGGAGCGCACGCTGCTGTCGAGACCGGCATGATAGGGCAGCGCGGCAATGCCGGCGTCTTGAAGGGCGGCGGCGACCTCCTCGACGCGGTTGCGGGACAGGCAATAGACCACGCCGGCATCGCCCATGTGACGCTCGCGGATGAATTCCTTCAGCTGCGAGACCGCATTGCGCTTGTCGACGATCTCGTATCGGATGTTGGGCCGGTCGAAGCTGGAGACGAATTGCGGGGCGCCTGTTAGCTGAAGCCGCGCCACGATCTCCTTGCGCGTCAGCTCGTCGGCGGTCGCGGTCAGCGCGATGCGGGGGACGTCGGGAAAGCGCTCGGCGATGATGGAGAGACCGACATATTCGGGCCGGAAATCGTGGCCCCATTGCGAGACGCAATGGGCTTCGTCGATCGCGAACAGCGCCACCTTCGCCTGCGCCAGCATCGACAGGCAGCGCGGCGTCACCAGCCGTTCCGGCGCAACATAGAGCAGGTCGAGATCGCCCGCGATCAGGCGCCGCTCCACCTCCGAGGCCTCCTGCGGGGTCAGCGACGAGTTCAGCGCGGCCGCGTTGACGCCGGCTTCGATCAGGCCGGCGACCTGGTCGCGCATCAGCGCGATCAGCGGCGAGACCACGATGCCGCAGCCCTCGCGCAGCAGTGAGGGGAGCTGATAGCAGAGCGACTTGCCGCCGCCCGTCGGCATCAGCACCAGACAATTGCCGCCATCCGTCACGTGCCGGATGATCTCGCCCTGCGCGCCGCGGAACCCCGGCAGTCCGAACACCGAATGCAGCACCGACAACGCATCGCGGCCGTTGGCCGGCGCTGGCAGTGGAGCGGTGGAAGGGGAGGACATGGGCGTGTCTGGAACAAGGCCGTGGATTCGTCACAAGGCCAGTCGCATGCTGACGCGGGCGTGGCAAGGCCGTTTGCGGGGCAAAGGCAGTCTTCCCTCCCCTGCGGGAGAGGGTGCCGAGCGAAGCTCGGCGGGTGAGGGGTTCTATCCGCGAACTCGATAGAGACTACTATGCCGAGACAACCCCTCATCCGGCGCTTCGCGCCACCTTCTCCCGCAACGGGAGAAGGAAGAGAGCCGCTACACCCCGATCCGTCGCAACGCTTCCGCGACCGTCACGATCGGCATGTTGCGTTTCCGGGCCGCCTTCAGCGCATGGCGCATCAATTGCGGCGTGCAGCCAAAGGGGCTCGGCGCGTTGGCGACGTCGTGGCCGTAGAAGATCAGCCACCCACCGCTTTCGACCGCCTCATCGAAATAGCGATCGATGCCAGCCAGATCGATCTCGCAATCGATCAAAGGCGACGCGCGCAGGAACTGGAGGTCGATGACGTCGCTGTTAACGCCGGGAAGGATGCCGCGCGCAGAACGGTAGGCCCTTGTGAGCTGCGGCTTGCGCCAGACCGAGGCGAGGCCATACGGATAGGCGAAGTTCTGCAGCACGATCGAGGAATCGATGCTGCGGAAATAGTTGCGGTTTCGCTCGATCTCGCGGGCCATGGCGGCCGCGTCAAGATCGACCGCGCACTGGTGCGAGAAGGTGTGGCAGGCAATCTCGTGACCGGTCCGGTGAAGCCGCACGATCGCGTCATTCGACAGCCCATGCCAATGGTCCGACGGCTGATCGATCAAGCTGCCGGAGAGGTAGAACGTGCCGCGGCCGTCATGCTGTTCCAGGAGTTCGGCACCCTCGCCTGCGGCGCTATCGGGGGCATCGTCGAAGGTGAAGCTCACCATCGGCGCGCGCGCAGGCAAACGGTGCGGCGCGGCGCGGAAATGCCGGGCCAGCCGATTGCTCACGCGTCCCTGGAGTTCCGACCACACACTGCGTTTCCTGCGATTTCGTATTTCTCTACTGAAACATTCGTGCGCTGGTTGAGGCAAGCCTAACGCTCAAGTAATCCTAACGCGAAACCAACATCCTTTGGCTAGCGCGCCGAGACCGGCGCGTCGGCATCCGCGCCGAGATATTGCAGCCAGTTCCGGAACAATGCTGCCGCGGCGCTGCCGGCGGCGATATCGGCGCGCAAATTCAGCGCAGGCAATTCGTTGGTGAGCGCCGGATGGCGCTGGTGCCGCGCCTGCTTCTCGAAGCGGGCCAGCTTCTCTTCCGTCGCTGCATCAAAATAACTCACGGGCGGGTTCGGATAAGTCTCGCGCTCACGCGCGAGATAGCGGCCGATGTCGCGCAGATATTCGCGCTGGAGCGATAAGGCATCGTATTCCGGGTGGCCCTGGAAGAACACGAAACGGCTGGCGTATTGGCGGACGAAGACATCGACGCCGGCCTTCTCCGAACGTGTCAGCACCTGGTATCCGGCCTGAACGAGGTCGCCCTCGGCGATCTCGTTCAGGCGCGAATGCGAGACCTTGAGCGGCGTAGGCGCACCGCGCGTCAGGGCATCATGCGTCACAGCTTCGCAGTCGAAGATGCCGTGACATTTGGCCGGCAGTCGCCGTCGTTCGATACGGTCGAGATGCAGCACCGCCGCATGCGCGGCGAGGCACGACCAGATCGTCGAGCGCGTGTTGACCTTGGCCCAGTCGACGAGGTCGGTCAGGTCGCGCCAGTACGGCTCCTGGTCGAGCTCGGGCGCGACCGGCTCGGCGCCGGTCACGATCAGCCCGTCGAATCTCTGGCGCTTGAGATCCGCAAGGTCGGAATATTCACTCTCGACATGCCACTTGGCTTCCGGTGAGCGTTTCACGCTGGGAAGCGAGAAGCAGTGAAAGCGGATGCGGCGCGGGCCCGCGGCGGCCTGAAGCAGCCTCATGAACTGTCGCTCGGTCGCCTTCAGCGCCGGGTCCGGCATGTTGTTGATCAGCCCGATGGTCAGCTCGGCACCGCTCCGATCAAGCGCGAGATCACCCCCGGCCGGCACCAGTGCCGGGCTCGACATGAGTTGATCCCTGTCGATCAAGATCGTCATCGACGCCGCCCGCCTACTCCGCGGCCTGGAGACGCGACGACGGACAGGCCTTTTCCAGCGCCTGGTCGATGTCCTCGATGATGTCGGCGGAATGCTCGATGCCGATCGACAGGCGGATCGTCTCCGGCAAAACACCAGCGACACGCTGCTGCTCCGCCGACATCTGCCGGTGCGTGGTCGAGGCCGGATGACAGGCGAGCGACTTGGCATCGCCGATATTGACGAGGCGCGTGATCAGCTTCAGCGCATCGTAGAAGGTCTTGCCGGCTTCCATGCCGCCCTTGATGCCGAAGGTGAACAGCGAGGAGGCGTTACCGTTCAGATATTTCTGCACCAGCGGATAATAGGGGCTGTCCGGGAAGCCCGTGTAATTGACCCAGGCGACGCGCGGGTCACCGCGGAGGAATTCGGCGACCTTGCGGGCGTTCTCGACGTGGCGCTCCATGCGCAGCGCCACGGTCTCGATGCCCTGGAGCAGCAGGAAGGCGTTGAACGGCGAGAGCACCGAGCCCATTGTGCGCTGATAGACGCTGCGCGCGCGCTCGATATAAGCGGTCCTACCAAAGCGCTCGGCATAAACGAGGCCATGATAGGACGCGTCCGGCTTGTTGTAAGCCGGGAAGCGGTCGGCGTAATTCGCCCACGGGAAGTTGCCGGAATCGACGATCGCGCCGCCGAGCGTAGTGCCGTGGCCGCCCAAAAACTTGGTCAGCGAGTGCAAGGCGATATCGGCGCCGTAGTCGAACGGCTTGAGCAGGATCGGGGTGGCCACGGTGTTGTCGACGATCAGCGGCACGCCATGCGCGTGCGCGATTTTCGCCAGCGCCTCGATGTCGCAGACATTGCCGGCGGGATTGCCGATGGTCTCGGCGAACACGGCGCGGGTATTCTCGTCGATCAGCTTCTCGATCGCATCTAGCTTGTCGCTCTCGGCGAAGCGGCCGGTGATGCCCTGCCGCGGCAGGATGTGCGAGAGCAGCGTGTGCGTGGTGCCGTAGAGCTGCGGCACGGAAACGATGTTGCCGCCGTGATCGGCGACATTGACAAAGGCGAAGTGCAGCGCCGCCTGGCCGGTCGCAACCGCGAGCGCGCCGACGCCGCCTTCGAGCTGCGCGATGCGCTTCTCCAGCACCGCGCTGGTCGGATTGGCGATGCGGCTGTAACGAAAGCCCTCGGCCTCCAGATTAAAGAGCGCCGCGCCATGATCGGCGCTGTCGAAGGCGTAGGCCGCGGTCTGGTAGATCGGCACGGCGACGGCGTGCGTGGTGGCTTCCGGTTCGTAGCCGGCGTGAATAGCGATCGTCTCGTTGCGCATCGTGCCACCTCCGCGTGGGGCGGGCCGCACTTATTGGCCTCACGGCATGTGCGTTGTCCGCCGTCCTCCTGTTAGAGGCGAGTGGTAAAGCGGACAATAATTCGCCTAGAGATCGAGGAAGTAACCCTAACGCTCGTTGCCGAGGTGGCCAGAATTCGGGTTAAACTGGATTAACGAATTGACGAGGTTTGCTGCGACAGCGGCGTTACTTTTGCCTTCTCCCCCTTTGGGGGAGAAGGCAGGTCAACGCGGTAATAGCCAGGCTACACCTAAGCCATCTGCTCCCACAGCCTGTGGGCGAGCACGCCGGCGCGCTTCTCGATCGCGGCCGCAGCATCGAGCGCAAGATCCTCGCGATAGCGTCCGGCAATGAGCTGGACGCCGATCGGCTTGCCGTCGTGGAGGGCCACCGGCACCACCGCGCCGGGCAGGCCCAGCACGTTGATCGCGGAAATGAAGCGGATCTCGCCCCAGAAGATCTCGCGCACGCGCTCGGGACTGACCGTGTCCTCGCGCGGGCCCGGCGTCGGCTTCACCGTGGTCGGCGCCAGCACGACCGGATACTCCTCGAAGAACAATTGCCAGGCGCGGATGTGGCCATTGCGCGCGGCCGTCGCCTGCATCCAGGCTTTGAGATCGAGCACGTTGGCCTTGGTCTTCATGCCGCCCCAGGCCTTGTGAAAATCCTCGGAGGTGACCTTCAGCATGCTGGCTTCCTGCATCACCACGGTCTCGTTGGTGATGATGTCGCACCAGGTCTGCCAGACGCCGTTGATGTCGGGCACCTCGACCTCGCTGACGCGATAGCCGGAACGCTCGAGATGATCCGCGGCCTGGCGCAGCGCCGCGGTGACCTGCGGATCGACGTCCATGTCATCGGGGATCTTTGCCAGCGCGACCTTGATCGGCCCCTTCGGCCTTGGTCCGGCCAGCGGCGCCGGCACCCACCAGGGATCGCGGGGATCGCGTTGGCTCATCACCTCCAGTGCGAGGCGAACGTCGGCAACGTGACGGGCGAGCGGCCCCTGCGCCGACATCAGATGGGCCAGCATCGGCCGCTCGGCGGTGGCGCTTCCGTTAAAAGCGGGGATGCGTCCCTGCGTCGGCTTGATGGTGGCAATGCCATTGCAATGCGCTGGCCAGCGCAAGGAGCCGCCGATATCGTTGCCATGGGCGATGGTGCCAATGCCGGCGGCGACCGCCGAGCCTGCGCCGCCGGAGGAGCCGCCGCAGGTGATGTTCGGATCCCATGGGTTCAGCGTCAGCCCGTGCAGAGGATTGTCGGTGAAGCCGCGGAAGGAGAATTCCGGCGTATTGGTGAGCCCGATGACGATTGCGCCGGCCTTTTTCAAGTTGCGCACCACGGGGGAATCCGACGGCGCGATGAGGTCCTCGTTGGCAGGAACGCCGTTGAAATTTGGTCGGCCTTCGTAGTCGACATTCTCCTTGATGGTTACAGGCACGCCATGCAGGAGGCCGAGCTCGCCGCCCTTGGCGCGCTGCCTGTCGGCCGCATGCGCAGCCTTCAACGCCTCTTCCGAGAGATCGACGACGACGGCGTTCAGCCTCGGATTGATGGCGTGCATCCGTTCGAGATGCGCTTCGACCGTCTCGACAGCGGAGATTGCACCGGAGCGGATGGCAGCCGCGGTCTCGACCGCCGACCATTGCCAGGCCGGCCCCTTGGGACGGCGCGATGAGGCCGGCTCGAGCCGCGTGGCTTTCTTTGCCTTCGCCTTCTTCGCAACGATGCCCTTGCGGCTTGCGCCTTTCTTGTTCGAGGTCTTAGCCGGTTTCCTCGAAGCCGCTTTCTTCTTGGTCGTCGTCCTCGCCACGTCGCATCTCCTGAAATTGCGTCGCAGACGTTACGGATGGCGAAAGGACGTGTACAGGTGCGTTTTCTGCATGGCGCGATGGCGCGGCGCGGCGAATTGTCCGCGAACGCGCCGCTGCGCTATTCCGCCGGACAAGCCGCAACGGCGGCTTGCGCGCGGTCCAGCCGGAGGCTCCACAGCGCCAGCACGAGACCGACAGCGGTGATGCCGGCTGCGACTAGAGGGAGCGCCGAAAGGCCGAGCCCGCGATCGATGGTGACACCGCCGGCCCAGGCACCGAGGGCGTTGCCAAGATTGAACGCGGCGATGTTGAGGCTGGAGGCGAGCGTGCGGCCATTGGGGCCTGCCGCTTCCAGCACGCGAAGCTGGAGCGGGGCGACGGTCGCAAAAGCGGCGATGCCCAGCAGCAGGATCAGCACGACCGCCGGGATCTTGACCGACAGCACGGCGGCAAGGCCAAGAAGCACCATGGCGAGCGCGGCGAGCGTTCCGATCAGCGCGCCGGCGAGGCCACGGTCGGCGAGCTTGCCGCCGGCGACGTTGCCGATCGCGAGCCCGACGCCGAACACCAGCAGGATCGGCGAGACTGCGGCCTCCGAAAAGCCGGTGAAACGCGTCAGGATCGGCTGGATATAGGTGAAGACGACGAACAGGCCGGCAAAGCCGAACACGGTCATGGCAAGGCCGAGCAGCACCTGCGGGCGGCCGAGCACCGAGACTTCCTCGGCAAGCGAGACCGGCTTGTCGCCGTTGCCGACATGGCCGGGCACGAGCGCGGCGACCACAGCAAAGGCGATCACGCCGATGACCGTCACGGCCCAGAACGCCGCGCGCCAGCCGAGCATCAGGCCGAACCAGGCGCCGAAGGGCACACCCAGCAGTGTCGCGACCGTGAGGCCGATGAACATGGTGGCAATCGCCGAGGCCCGCTTGTCCTCGGCGACGAGGCTCGTCGCCACCACCGACCCGACGCCGAAGAAGGTCCCGTGGGCGAGCGATGTCAGCACGCGGGCGGCCATCAGCAGCTCGTAGTTCGGCGCCAGTGCGCAGGCGGCATTGCCCAGCGTGAAGGTCGCCATCAGCGCCAGCAGCACGGACTTCCGCGGCATGCGCCGTGTGGCGAGCGTCAGCACCGGCGCGCCGACGAACACGCCGAGCGCATAGCCGGAGATGAGCAGGCCCGCGACCGGCACCGAGACATGCATCTCGGCGGCGACCTGGAGCAAGAGGCCCATGATGATGAATTCGGTGGTGCCGATGCCGAAGGCACCAGCGGTGAGCGCAAGGACGGCGGGAGGCATGCGTGGCTCCGATGGATGAGACGAGCCACGCAGATAGCCGCACCGCAGCAAAACCATTAGAATGTCCGCAATCCAATCATTTGTGACGTGAATTCAACATGGCCCGCTTCGACACCAACCGCTCCGCCGAGATGGAGGTTTTCGTCCGCGTCGTCGACTTAGGCGGCTTCACGCAGGCCGCACGAAAGCTGCGCCTGACGCCGTCGGGCGTGAGCAAGTTGATCTCGCGGCTCGAGGCACGGCTCGGCTCGCGCCTGGTCAACCGCACCACGCGCAAGCTGACCCTGACCGAAGAAGGCCAGGCGTTCTACCAGCGGGCCGTGCGGATCCTCGCAGAGATGGAGGAAGCCGAACGCGAGGCGGCCTCCGGTGCGGCCCCGCGCGGCCGCCTCACGGTGAACAGCAACATTCCGTTCGGCATGCTGCATGTGATGCCGCTAATCCCGCGCTTCCTGGAAGCGCATCCCGAAGTCACGCTCGATCTCGTGCTCACGGACACGCTGATCGACCTGATGCAGGAACGCGCCGATGTCGCGATCCGTGTCGGTCCATTGCGTGCGTCGCGCCTCGTCGCACGGAAACTCGGCACCAGCCGCATGGTCGTGGTCGGCGCGCCGGACTATCTCGCACGCTGCGGCACGCCGAAGACGCCGGCGGATCTCGCCGATCACCGTGGCATCGGCTGGACCTTTCCGCGCAGTATCCGCGGCTGGCCATTCAAGCGCGGCGACCACACCGAGGAAGCGGTGCCGCCGCCCGTCGCGCGCGCCAGCGACGGCGAAGCCGCGCGCCGCCTTGCGCTCGGCGGCGTCGGGCTCGCGCGCCTCGCCCTCTTCCACATCGGCCCCGACATTGAAACGGGCCGCCTCGTGCCGGTGCTGCAAAGCTACAATCCCGGCGACCGCGAAGACATCCACGCCGTCTATGTCGGCCACACCGCGCCGCTCCCCGCACGCGTCCGCGCGTTCATCGATTTCCTCGCCGAGCATGTGCGGGTGAGCGACCCGGCCCTGAAGCGCGCGGGGGATGGAAGGTGGAAATTGGTGGGATGAGGCCCGATGGCTAACAGAATGTCAGTCAACCGGGCGCCGCCATCGCAAGGAACCTATCTCTTCCCTGACAAAATGCAGCCGTGTCAGCGCTGTTCCCAAGGCAACGTAATGAGGAGCAACGCGCAGTGACATGGATTCGCTTTCTGATCGCTCGAGGTCCGCCGTGGCGCGGGGACTCATACCCGATTGCGGCCTGGGCTGAGTCTACCCACCTGATCGATAGGTAGGCAAAAGAGGAGAATCCAATGACTGAGTTCGCAAGGCCGCGCGCCATTGGCTTCAACCACATAGCTTTGGAGGTCGGAGAGATCGAAGAAGCACTGGCATTCTACGGCCGTCTGTTCAGCTTCGAGCTACGTGGCAAGACCGACACCATGGCCTTCATCGATCTGGGCGACCAGTTCATCGCGCTGCAGAAAGGCCGCCGGCAAGCAGCGGACGACGGCCGCCATTTCGGGCTCGTGGTCGACGACAAGGAAGCTGCGCGCAAGGCACTGGATGCCGCAGGTGTCGCCGTGATCGATGGACCCTTCCTCGATTTTCGCGATCCGTGGGGCAACCGCATCGAGATCGTTGGTTATGACAACGTCCAGTTCACCAAGGCTCCGAACGTGCTGCGCGGGATGCGCCTGACACACCTCGGCAAGAACGAGCATGCGAAGAAGGAACTCGCCGAGAAGGGCATGGCGGTGGGGCCAGGCTGAAACAGGCCGTGACGCTCTTATCTCTGCACGGATCAGAACCAGTGTCGTCTTTGGAACGCGTGATGGTCGCCTCCGTTGTGTTGACATATCAATCGAAGAAGCCCCCGAAATCTGTTGGGGCAGATCGGCATAGGAGTTGACCATGAAGAAGATCAGCGAGGTGATGACGCGCGACGCGAAAGTCGTAAATCCTAACGACACGATACAGAATGCAGCAAAGCTGATGAAAGAGTGCGATTGTGGCGTATTGCCCGTGGGCGAAGGTGACCGCCTCGTGGGCATGATCACAGACCGCGACATTGCGGTGCGCTGCATCGCGGACGGCAAAGGACCGAACAGCAAGGTCCGTGACGCGATGACCCAAGAGGTGAAATACTGCTTCGAAGACGAGGACATATCTCACGTCTGCACGAACATGAGTGAGATCCAGGTACGACGATTGCCCGTGGTAGACCGGAACAAGCGCCTGGTCGGGATCGTGTCGCTTAGCGATTTGGTGCGCCAGTCGGCAGGAACTGCCAAGGCGCTGCATGGAATCGCGCGGCCGAGCCAGCAGCACAACCAGAGTTCTGCCACCGCCTGAGTCCAACACCGACCTGTAGCGGGGCGTGTTCCTCTGATTCAAGGGGCAGGTTCAGCACGGTGCTCCGGGAACTTCTTATTTGGATGCCGGGGAACTGAGCTGCATTAACACAGGCCGCGGACGAAAATTTCCGGGAACGACTGCGCCGTGTGGCAGTTATCCAGTCAGAGCAAGTAACTTTTGAAAGGTGGAATCCTTGAAAAAGTGAAAGCTCGAGCCCCGTCATTCCAATCATTGGATGGCGGGGTTTATTTTTGTTTCAGGCAGCCAACTGCAGGACCTTCTCTTCAATCGAGCGGCGCGAAATGCCGTACCTGTCGAGCAATTCGTCTTTCGTGCCGGAGCGCGGCAGTCGTGCAATCCCCAGCCGATGCACCGGCGCCGTCGAGCCAACCGCGGTCGACACGGCATCGCCCAGCCCGCCATCGATCGCGTGGTCCTCGACGACAATCAGCCCCTCGGTGTCACGAGCGGCTGCCGATAGCGTGACGATATCGATAGGCTTCACCGAGTAGGCATCAATCACGCGGATCGAAATCCCACGTGCATCGAGCATGTCGGAAGCGGCCAACGCCTCATGCACCGTAATACCAGCCGCAACGACAGTAAGCCGATCTTGCAGCGACGAGCGCAGCACCTTGCTGCCGCCGATCGGAAACTCCTCCGCATTGGAGTAGATCACCGGCGTCTTGGGCCGTGTCGTCCGGATGTAGACGATGCCATTGGTACGCGTCGCCATCGCGGTCAGCTGCTCGGCGCTCACCGCATCTGCCGGATACAAAACCGTACTTTCGATCAGGGCGCGGAACATGGCGAGATCCTCAAGGCCCATCTGTGACGGGCCGTCCTCGCCAATCGACACGCCGCAATGGCTGCCGCACAGGACGAGATGGGCGGGCCGCGAATACTGCGCCATGCGGATAAAATCATAAGCGCGCGTGAGGAAGCAGGCGAACGTCGCTGCACATGGGATCTTGCCCGCCGCTGCGAGTCCGAGGGCGACGCCGACCATGTTCTGCTCGGCGATGAAACTCTCGAAGAACCGTTCCGGGTATCGGGCCGCGAACGGCTCTGTTCCGGTGGAGTTCTTCACGTCGCCGTCAAGCGCTACCAGCGCTGGCTCCTCGCCAGCGAGCTTCTCCAGCGCGTGCCCGAACGCCTCGCGGGTGGCGACCTTATCACCCAGCCGATAGGCAGGAGGGGAGTGTGTCGCGGCCACACGCTGCGGGCGCGCCATCTGGCCGACCCGACGTGGCTCGACGACGGGCGGCGCCTGCGTCTCATCGCCCAGTTCGTCGAGTGCCTGTGACATCTGCTTGCGGTCGAGCGGTTTGCCGTGCCATCCGTCCGCTCCTTCCAGGAACGAGACCCCTTTGCCCTTGATGGTACGCGCGAGGATGGCGGTCGGGCCACCGTCATGCGCGGTCCGAAATGCCGCAAGGATCGCTGTCATATCGTGACCGTCGATCTCGATGGTGCGCCAGCCGAAGCTCGCGAACCGACGCGCGAACACCGCGGTATCGTGGTGATAGGGCGCCGCCTCGCTCTGGCCGAGACCGTTGATGTCAACGATCGCCGTCACGTTCGCAAGGCCATTGAGCGAAGCAAACTGCGCGGCCTCCCACACTGAGCCTTCCGAGCATTCGCCGTCGCCAAGCAGGCAGAACACGCGGGCATCGATGCGGTCCAGGCGGTTCGCCGCTGCGAGCCCGTTGGCCGCCGCAAGCCCCTGTCCGAGCGATCCGGTCGCGACCCTGACCCATGGATTGAGCGGCGTCGGATGGCCTTCCAACGTGCTATCGATCCGCCGCAGTGACAGCGGATCCTCGCTGATGGCGCCGGCTTCGTGCAAGGCCGCCCACAGGATTGGCGCCGCATGGCCCTTCGACAGAACGAACGTATCGACATTGCGCGCGGCCGCATCGAGCGGATCCCAGCGCATCTCGCGGAAGAACAGCGCTGCCACGATATCGGCGCACGACATGCAAGAGGTGGGATGACCCGAGCCCGCTTCCGTCGTCATGCGGATCACCAGTCGCCGCAGCCGGCGGGCCTCTGCGCGCAGATCGGCCGCATCACGGAACGCCACAGCGCGCTCACCCTTGGCGGCGAACAGCTTGAGCAGCGAGTCGAACGGATCGATGAACTTCTGGACCGCGTCGTTCTCGAGCTGGGCCGTGACCAGATCGAACGACACCCCAAGCCGACCCAGATCTTCCATGACGCGCCGCGCGCGCTGCACATCGTGCGTGACCGTGGCCTGCACAGTGCCGTGGTCGCGGAACCCTGCGATGGTCTTGCGCGTCATCGTGTTGATGGTCATTGGACCGATCAACGGTTCGACATACATGAGATCCGGATAGTCCGGGTTCTTGGTGCTGGTGCTTGCCCATAGCATCCGCTGTACGCGCGCGCCTTTCTCGGCGAGCGCCATCCAGCGGTTACTCGACCGGATATGGCTAAATGCCTGATAGGCGAGCTTGGCGTTCGCGGTCGCGACCTTGCCCAGAAGGCTGCGTGGATCAGGATCGGGAGGCAGGCGGTCGGGCACGATGCGCTGCCGCAACAGTCGATCGACGAGCACATCGATGCGACTGAGGAAAAAACTTGCGACCGAAGCGATGCGTTCGATCGGCTGGCCTGCGTCCAGCCGCCGTTCAAGCGCTCGCAGGTAGGCCTCGGCCACCGCCTCGTAGCGGGCGATCGAGAACAGCAGCGTGATGTTGACGTTGATGCCTTCGAACAGCAGCTGCTCGATGGCCGGAACCCCTGCCGGAGTGCCGGGAATCTTGATGAACAGGTTGGGCCGGTCGACCAGTGTCCACAGCCTCCGCGCCTCCTCGATCGAGGCCTCTGTGTCGTGCGCGAGGTGGGGCGATACTTCGAGGCTCACAAAACCGTCGACACCCGCGGTCTCCTCGTACACCGGGCGCAGGATATCACAGGCGTTCCGTACGTCGCTGGTAATGAGTTCTTCATAGATGCCGGCTGGGGATCGGCCCGCCACGGCTGCGCGAACGATGTCGTCGTCGTAATCCGCGCCTTCCGCGACCGCCTTCTCGAAGATGGCCGGATTCGACGTGATACCACGCAAGCCTTCCTCGCCAACCCGCCGTGCCAGATCGCCGCTATCGATCATTCGCCGGGTGAGATCATCCATCCAGCAGCTCTGGCCTTGCGCCAACAGTTCGATCGTCCGGTTCATATGCGGTCTCCTTGGTTCAAGCACCTGGAAAGCCGACCACGCACTGCCTTTATTGCCATTCGCCCTTGATCAGCGGACCGATGGGATGCTCGCGCGGCGACATCTTGAGCTGGCGGAAAATGTCGGCATTGCGGGCCGTCTCGTGTTCGGTCTCGATATCGACCCCATAGGCGCGCTCGGGATCGACGCGCGCGCCGATCAGGATGAACTCGGCGCCTTCATAGTCGAGCAGATGCGGGTCTTCGGATGCGAAGCGCCGGCCGCGGAATTGCCGCTCGACCGGTTTGGGGTAATGCGCCTCTTCCCGCTCTGACAGTCCTGCGCCGGGCGGAGACCCGGCCTCGGGGTTCTTGATAGACAGAATGTACGCCGCCTGGCGCTCGATATTCAGCTCCTCCTGGACTTCGCCGGGCCGCCGTGGCAGTTCGAGTTCATAGCTCAAGTGGAGATTGCGACCGCGCTTGATTAGCGCATAGACGCCTTCGCCGGCGGGCCGGACCGGCGGCAGCGTGCGTTCACCGCGCGTCCTGGTCGCATAATGATGCTCACGGAATTCGTCCTCGACGGCCGGGCCGGACTTGATCGCTTCGATGAACCCCCAGATGCGTTCATGATCGCGCGCCTCGGGCAGCCGCTTGCGCCCAAGCACCGCCACACGAAGCCGGGCCTGTCGTTCCGGCTTCATCACCATGTAAAAGCGCTGGATGTCGCCGAGGTCTTCGGCCTTATCTTCCTCGATCCGGGGTCGGTAGGCAAAATAGATGTCGCCTTTTTCGACGATCTCCTCCGAGACCTCCGCCTCCGGGTCGCCGCGCCTCCGTCGCACAGAAACCATGTCGCAGCCAATCGTGCTCAACTCTTCTGCCCTGCACCCTGCTCAACGGAATGCAAACGCACGTGTTCCTAGGTTCGGGCCGGGACGCGGTGCGGCCGTGTAGTTCCTGGCAACGGGGCTGGAGGAGGCTGCGGGGGCTTTAGGAACGACCAAGGCTTGGGCCGCGTTGCTGCTACGCCGGGCGCGGACCCGCAGCCGCAGCCGTGAGTTCGCCATGGAGGAAGAAGGCCTCCGCAATTTCACCATCAATTTTGGGCCGCAGCATCCTGCGGCCCACGGCGTGCTGCGCCTGGTGCTGGAGCTTGATGGCGAGGTGGTCCGTCGCGTCGATCCTCACATCGGCCTGCTCCATCGCGGAACCGAAAAACTGATCGAAAACAAGACCTATCAGCAATCGATCGGGTATTTCGACCGGCTCGACTATGTCGCACCGATGAACCAGGAGCATGCGTTCTGCCTCGCAGCGGAGCGGCTGCTTGGCCTGGAGGTGCCGCGCCGCGGCCAGTTGATTCGCGTGCTGTTCTGTGAAATCGGACGCCTGCTCTCGCATCTGCTCAACATCACAACCCAGGCGATGGACGTCGGGGCGCTCACCCCACCGCTGTGGGGGTTCGAAGAGCGTGAGAAGCTGATGGTATTCTACGAACGCGCGTCCGGTGCGCGCATGCACGCAAATTACTTCCGTGTCGGAGGCGTGCATCAAGACCTGCCACCGAAGCTGATCGATGACATCGAAGCCTTTTGCGATCCGTTCCTGCGCGTGGTGGACGATCTGGATCGGCTGCTGACGGGACTTCGTATCTTCAAGCAGCGCAACGTCGATATCGGCAGGGTGACATTGAAGCAAGCCTGGGAGTGGGGATTTTCGGGCGTCATGGTGCGTGGCTCGGGCGCCGCCTGGGACCTTCGCAAGGCGCAGCCCTATGAATGCTATCCGGAGATGGATTTCGACATTCCGATCGGCAAGAACGGTGACTGTTATGACCGCTATCTGGTCCGCATGGAAGAAATGCGCCAGTCGGTGCGCATCATGCGACAGTGCATCGC
This sequence comes from Bradyrhizobium sp. SPXBL-04, assembly GCF_051853035.1. Classification (NCBI taxonomy): domain Bacteria; kingdom Pseudomonadati; phylum Pseudomonadota; class Alphaproteobacteria; order Hyphomicrobiales; family Nitrobacteraceae; genus Bradyrhizobium; species Bradyrhizobium sp. SPXBL-04. Next base: position 8,538,172 of record NZ_CP182472.1, read on the forward strand.
CAAACTCCGCGCTCCTGACGGGCAAGGTCCGGTCGCAGTGCAGGACAACAAGATCTTTCCTCCGCGCCGCGGCGAGATGAAGCGCTCGATGGAAGCCCTGATCCATCATTTCAAGCTTTACACAGAAGGCTTTCACGTGCCTGCCGGGGAGATCTATGCGGCAGTGGAAGCCCCCAAGGGCGAGTTCGGCGTGTATCTGGTTTCCGATGGGACCAACCAACCCTACAGGTGCAAGATCCGCGCTCCATCGTTCGCGCATCTGCAGGCGATGGACCTACTCTGCCGCGGCCACTTGCTCGCCGACGTCTCGGCGATCATCGGGTCGCTGGACATCGTGTTTGGGGAGATCGATCGATAATACCGTGAAAGGAGATCGCCATGCCACAGATCCAGATCGGCCAGCAGCCGGTCACGCAAATTACGATCATCGAAGCCGAACCGGAGAAGCAGGCCGAGGCCCTATCGCTCATGAGGGAGCGAGCTCGCTTCATGCAGCGTCAGCCGGGGTTCATTTCCGTCAGCCTGCATCGCAGCCTCGATGGGCGTCGTATCGTGAATTACATTCAATGGGAAAGCCGTGATCTCCTACGGGCGGCGCACCAGTCACCTGAATTTCGCAAAGCCTGGAGTCAATTCGGAAGTCTCACCGACGATATCGATCCTCATTTGTACGAGGTCGCCGACGTCCTCGCGAAGAGCGAGTGAAACCGGCGCTCGATGAGCGCGAGAGCGAAACGCCTCAGCTCATGTGCCCACGATGATGGAACCGGAGCAGCACGGGGCTGTTAGGCGCACATGAACATCCGACGCGCTTTTTCGAGGACAGCCCGTCCTGCCTGGAGGGTGGGACTATTTGCACTTGCGCTATCGCCGCTATCCGCCCTTGCTCAAGACGGCTCCGTTCTGACCTATCATGGCGACAACAGCCGAAGCGGCCAGTACGTCGTTCCCGCGCTATCCTGGGATAAAGCCAGATCGGTTCAGCTGGATCGCACGTTCAACGCCCGTGTCGCGGGCTCGATGTACGCTCAGCCGCTGTACTGGCGTCCTCCTGGAGCGAACGCCGGGATGCTATTCGTGGCCACCGAGGACGACGTTGTCCAGGCCCTCGACGCGACGACCGGTAAGGAATTGTGGAGGCGCGTGGTCGGGCGTCCAGTGCGCCGTTCGTCGCTGCCGTGCGGAAATATCGATCCGCTTGGTATTACCGGGACGCCGGTGATCGACCCTGCAACCCAAGCCATCTATTTCGATGCTGCCGTGGAGCGAGGAAACGGCCCGCGCCATGAAGTGTTCGCGCTTTCGACAAAGGATGGCAGCGTTCTCCCCGGCTGGCCGATCGATGTGGCCGACCTTCTGCAAAAGGCAGGACGACATTTCGACCCGAGCGTCCACAACCAGCGCGCGGCGCTCACGCTTCTCGACGACACTGTCTATGTCGCCTTCAGTGGCCATTTTGGTGATTGCGGGAACTATCACGGCTGGGTGGTCGGACTTTCCCTGCGCGAGCCCGGCAAGCATGTCAGCTTCGAAACGCGTGGGCGAGGGGGCGGGATCTGGGCGCCGGGCGGTCTGAGCGTCTCGGAGCAGGACATCTACTTTGCGACTGGGAATACGCTCGGCGCGCCGACCTGGAGCGACGGTGAAGCCGTGTTTCACTTTGGACCCGACCTGCGCCGCAGAGACGACAAGAGGGACTATTTTGCGCCATCGGATTGGAAAACACTCGATGCCGCCGATGCGGATCTCGGGGGCAGCAATCCGCTTACTTTCAACATATCCGGAGCGGGCGGGGACCGCGCTCTGATCCTGGCGCTGGGGAAGGATGGCAAGGCTTATCTTCTCGATCGAAATAGTCTCGGCGGCGTTGGTGGCCAGCTGGCTGTCGAAACAGTAGCCCAGTCGTCGATCGTCACCTCGCCGGCCGCCTATCGCGTCGACGATGATGTCTTTGTTGCCTTCCAGGCATCCGGAGCGCATTGCCCGCAGCCCGGCCGAGGTCGCGATTTGACGGTCTTGAAGATCGCAGCAGGCTCCCCGCCGGCGATGGCCACTGCCTGGTGCGGTGCGCTCCGCGGCCGCGGCTCCCCCGTTGCGACCACCACGGACGGCCATTCCAACCCGATTGTTTGGATTGTTGGCGCCGAAGGCGACAATCGGCTGCACGCGTTCCGCGGCGATACCGGCGAACCGATTTTTGTAAGCGAGGCCTTGAGCGGCCTCCGACGCTTCCAGACGCTGATCGCGACGCAGGACCGCCTCTATGTGGGCGCCGACGGGCGCATTTACGCCTTTCATTTTTGAAAGGCACGCATATGCAGCTTCACGAGACCGGATGGCACCTCTCCCATACCGGGAACTCAGCATTGGCCTCATTTGTTCAATGGTGAGATCCCCTTGAAGCTGGGGTCTCGCGCTTGCAGCCCTGCCAACGCGGAAGTGATCCCATCCCGCTCGGGGCCGGTCATCTCGCGAACGGAGCTATAGATGGCGGAATTGGCCTGTCACTCCGAGATGCGGCTGTTCGCGCTGAACGCGACGGCCGATCTTGGCAAAGCCACGGCTCAGGCGTTGGGTTGGTCGCTTGCTGCACACGAGGAGCGTGAGTTCGAGGATGGCGAGCACAAGGCGCGCCCCCTCGATTCGGTCCGTGGCACAGACGCATACGTGATACAAACCCTGCATAACGGGCCAAACCAGAGCGTAAACGATAAGCTCTGCCGATTGCTCTTCTTCATCGGCGCTCTCAAAGACTGCGGCGCCGCTCGCGTCACCGCGGTGGTGCCGTATCTTTGCTATGCGCGAAAGGATCGCCGCACCAAGCTCAACGACCCGGTAACGACGCGCTACATTGGCAGCCTCTTTGAGGCTGTTGGTACCGACGCCGTCGTCGCCCTCGAGGTGCACAATCCGGTTGCGTTCGAAAATGCCTTCCGCTGCCGGACCGTCGCCCTGACGTCGACAACGCTATTCGTTAAGTTTGCCGCGCAATTAATGGATGAAAGCTTCAGCGTGGTGTCTCCGGATCCCGGTGGCGTGAAGCGCGCACAACTCTTGCGAGAAGCGTTGGAAGCCACGCTGCATCGTCCGATCGGCAAGGGGTACGTCGACAAGCACCGCAGCGCCGGCGTGGTTTCGGGCGATCTCTTCGTCGGCGATGCAGCCGATGCGACAGTGCTCATCATAGACGATCTGATCAGTACCGGAACCACGCTGCTGCGTGCCGCGCAGGCGGCCCGGCGCGCCGGCGCCCGTCGCGTATTGGCTTTCGTGACACATGGGCTATTCATGCCTGGATCCGCCGAGGTCGTTGCGAATCCTGACATTGAGCAGTTTGTCGTGACCGATGCTGTGCCCGTTCGAATTGACGATGCTGCTGCGCGCGCCAAGGTCAAAGTCCTCCCTGTCGCCCCACTACTCGCCGAGACGATACGCCGGCTGCACGAGAACCGCGATCTCGCCGACCTCCTGGTCTTCTGAGCAATCCAACCAGCTTGATTGCGTCCGATGCCGCCAGGCGAAGATATTGGCGCGCGACCCGCGGCCACTTCTCGGGACTGCGCGGCTCGGGCTCGAGGAGATGGGCGATCGCAAGACGGGCGCGCAATGTTGCACGATGACACCGATAGAACGTCATTAGCTCGTCGCCCGGACTGTCCTTGAGTTCTTGCCGTATCCGTCGTGTAATGTACTCGCCGATCCATCCTGCCCCAAGGCGCTCGCATTCAAGGTCAAGGAAAGCGATCTCGTCAAATGGATCGACCGCACGCAGGCGCGGATTGAATTCGATGCAGTCAATGATGCGAACTGGATCGCCAAGCCAGATGTGCTCGGGCCGCAGGTCGCCGTGACCATCGATGATCTTTCGGCGACGGATGCGATCGGCGAGGAGGTCTGATCGGCGATCGAGGAAACGGCGCTGCATCTGGTCGATCCACTGTATCAGCCCTGCCGGCATCGCGAGCCGCCTGTCAAGAAGCACGCGCCGATTATAGTCGAGGCTTCGGTACCATTCGGCTAGTCGGACGGCCGACGAAATGAAGGTAGGCTGTGCACGCCGATAGAATTGGGCAAGGACAGCGGCCAGCCGATCAAGCTCCCAAGTTTTGACATCCCCATCAACAATGCCGTTGTCCAGCATATTCCGCTCGTCGAGGCGACGCATCATGACGAGCCAATCTACCGCCTCCCCTGGGCCACCGATGGCAAGCCCCTTGGGAGACCAGACCAGCGGCAGGACGTCGAGATATACGTCCTGGGCGAGGCGGCGATTGAGGCGCAGCTCAGCCCGGCATGCAGCCTCACGTTTGGCCACGCTGGAAAAGTCAAGATATGGAAAGCGGACCGGCTTCTTCAGCTTGTAGACTTTATCCCCGACGAGAAAGACCCATGACATATGGGTCTCGCGAGTGGTGATGGTGGCTGCGCCTTCCGGATACACATTTCGCCGGCTCAGAAAGTGTACTTTGTCACGCAGCCGCAGCTCGCGGATTTCGCTCTCGATCTGCTCTCGCGCTTCCATTGCTGGCGTCCATCAACGCTGCAGGAACGGCGCAGCCCCCGCTTGCCGAGTTACATGGATCGCCTGCACCTTAGAGGCCTTCATCCCAATCTGGGCCGCCCAATCTGGGCGAGCGATACCACAGGAGCGGTTCCCGCCCCGTCGCCGGGCGGCTTGTCGAAGCCGACGCGAAGGCCTTCCGGAGCTGCGAAACCAAAGCTGGCAGCGCCCGTTGGTAGCAAAGGAAATAAGAAGTGAGAGCGAAAATGGTTGCTCGTGCTCGACCGGGACGGAGCAGTGAGGTCCGGGACGTTTCCATTCCACCTAGGGGGCTTGCCGGTATATTACACATTCCCGAAGGCAGCCGTGCCGTAGTCGTCTTTGCCCATGGAAGCGGATCGAGTCGCTTCAGCCCGCGCAATACGGCGGTTGCCGCCGCTCTCAATGATCATGCGCTAGCGACCCTGCTGTTGGACCTCTTGACCTTCGATGAAGAAGCGAACCGCGCGAATGTATTCAACATTGAGTTGCTGGCCGACCGTTTGCTTGATGCGGTGCGCTGGCTGGATCAGGACCGGACCATGGCTCGGTTTGCGGTGGGTCTGCTTGGCTCGAGCACGGGAGCAGCAGCAGCGCTCATGGCAGCAGCCCGGCTCCGCAGCCGAATCGGCGCTATCGTCTCACGCGGCGGCCGTCCCGATCTCGCCGGCGATGCAATCGATCAAGTCAATGCTCCAACCCTCTTCGTGATCGGCGGCAATGACTTCGGGGTGATCGAACTCAATCAAGATGCATTTGCGCGGCTTCGAGAACCCAAGGCAATCGAGATCGTTCCGGGAGCCAGTCATCTCTTTTCGGAACCGGGAGCCCTCGAACAAGTGACAGACCACGCAGCACGATGGTTCGCCCGTTACCTCACTCCTATGGCTCCAGGAGCAGGTTCGAAGGCAGGATAGCGACATGCCGTTCAGAGATAGAATAGAAGCGGGTCGAAAGTTGGCGGCGTCCCTCGCCACGTACGGGAACCAGCACCCAGCCATTCTGGCGCTCCCTCGGGGTGGCGTGCCCGTGGCAGCTGAGGTCGCAGCCGCGCTGCATGCGCCGCTCGATCTCATCATCGTTCGCAAGGTCGGCGTCCCGTTCCAAAACGAGTTGGCAATGGGTGCCGTCGTAGATGGTGGCGCACCGATCGTGGTGCGCAATGATGATGTCATTCGGCTCGGAGGCGTCAGCGAAGCCGATTTCCAAGCCGAGTGCCGCAAGGAGATTGCCGAGATAGAGAGGCGGCGTCAGCGCTATTTGGGAGATCGTCAACGTCTTGAGATTTCCGGTCGGACGGCAATCGTTATCGACGATGGCATTGCGACCGGCGCCACCACGCGGGCCGCCTTGCAGGCGACGCGAAAACGAAATCCAAGCCGGCTCGTCCTCGCGGTTCCCGTTGCACCGACCGAGATTGTCCCGCAAATGCGCGCAGAATGTGATGATTTCGTATGTCTTGAGGAACATACCGCGTTCGCCGCCATCGGCTACTACTATCGGGATTTCGGGCAGGTCTCCGACGGCGAGGTGCTCGACATGTTACGACGCTTTCCGATTTCGTCCGATCTGCGCCAGTCGCGGGAAAGAGCCAAGCCATGAGCGACTGTCCTTTCTGCAAAATCGTCAGCGGCGAGATTACGTCAGCGAAAGTGTATGAAGACGAGGAACATCTCGCCTTTCTCGACATTCGCCCGCAATCCCCCGGGCACACTCTCATCATCCCAAAGAAACACCAGCGCTGGGTCTGGGACGTACCGAACGTTGGCGCGTATTTCGAAGTCGTGCGGACGATTGCGCGCGCAATGCAGAAGGCGTTCTGCGAGGAAATACATTCCCGCATCATGGGCGAAGAGGTGCCGCATGCGCACATTTGGCTGTATCCCGCTCCAGGCAGGGCGAAAGGCGACCCGAGAGATTTTGAGCGGAATGCGAAGGCAATTCGCGACGCACTTGAGCCGCAATGATCCGGAGTCCTGGGCATCACGTTCGCCGACATTCATCGTGCAGCGGCCTGACGCGCCGTGTTCAGCCTTAGGAACAAGCGCCCTCGACGCGATGTTTTCCCATGAGCGCCACTGCTCGCGAGGCAGCGATGTTCCTGCACCGGATCAAAATTCTCACGCTCGCCGGGTTCACGATATGGATCGACATCTCGTGGCTCATCCTGGCAGCGCTGTTGATCTGGACGCTGGCACTCGGCGAGTTCCCTCGCACAGTTCCGAATTTGTCCGCCGCCACATACTGGTGGATGGGATTCGCAGGCACGATCGGCCTGTTCATCTCGATTATCCTGCATGAGCTGAGCCATGCGCTGATTGCGCGGCGTTACGACATGCCGATTGCTGGCATTACGCTATTCATTTTCGGCGGGGTCGCCGAACTGAACAAGGAGCCGAGCAGCGCCAAGGCAGAATTCCTTATGGCGATCGGTGGGCCGATCGCCAGCATGGTGCTTGGCACCATCCTGCTCCTAGTCGCTGCCGCAAGCGAGAAGACCGTTTCGCCCGCCGCATTCGGGGTGCTCGACTACCTTGGCGGCCTCAATTGGATCTTGGCACTGTTCAATCTCATTCCCGCCTTCCCGCTGGACGGCGGACGGGTGCTGCGCGCTGGCCTTTGGGGCTGGATGAACGATTTTGGACGGGCCACGCGCATTGCCGCCGGCAGTGGCGAGTTCTTCGGCCTTGCCATGATCCTGTACGGGATCCTGGAATTCATCACCGGCAGCACAATCAGTGGCGTCTGGCTGTTCTTTATTGGCTTGTTCCTGCACGGCGCCGCCGGCGCGGCACGGCACGAGTTGACGCTACGCCACACCTTCGGCGGGCTTCCCGTTTCCACGCTCATGCAACGCAACCCGATCGGCGTCGCCCCGGATATTTCCATTGCGGAATTGGTCGAGGATTACTTTTACAAGTATTACTTCAAGGCTTTCCCCGTGCTGCGCGACGGCGAACTCATTGGCTGCATCATGGCGAAGGATGTCCGCGATCTTGGTCCCTCCGACACCACCCAGCGCCGCGTCGCTGATGTCATGCGCCCCTGCTCGCCGGAGATCATTGTCCCTCCGCATCTGGATGCACTGGAGGCGCTTGCAAGGATGCAGGGCGGTCGGCACAGTCGTCTGCTCGTGGTTGAACAGGGACGGCTTATCGGCGTCTTGGCCTTGTCCGATATGCTTCAATACCTCTCGCTCAAGCAGGAGCTCGACCAAAACATGCAGGATCTGCCATGGAGCGCTGCCAAGACCCGTGATGCGGGATCTGCCCACTACGTGCATCCCGCCCGCTAACGCGCGAGCCAGTATCCAAGCAAATTCGCTCAGATTGCGTTTAGCGGATGGCAACAGGGAACGCATTGTCCGCAATTGCCTTTGATCCCGTTGGGGAAGCGATTGAGGACTTCGGCTCGGTTCTTGAGATAAGGAAGCAGGTAAGGCGCGATCTTTTCATAGTAGGCGATCACGTCACCCTTGGTGTATCGCTCCTTGGGCCAGAATGTCTTGTCGAGGTGGGTAAGCTTCACGATCATGCGCGCTCCCGTCTGACTTGCCGCGCGGGCTTGTCGCTGCGCATGCCGAGAAAGACCGGATGGCGCATCTCCCCCTCGCGGGTCCATTCCGTGAACTTGACCTGGCACACGAGCCGCGGCCTGATCCACGTGGTCCGGTCCTCGTGCGGAACGTCCGTAAACGGCTTCTTGTCTGTCCTCAACTTCATCATGCGCGCGTGCAGCGTCGCGAGCGTCTCTCGGGAGAATCCCCCACCGCTGTGACCAACATAGACAAGCTTGCCCTTGTCGTACACGCCAAGCACCAGCGAGCCAAAGTGCTGGCGGCTCCCGCGCGGCTCGGTGAAGCCGACGACAATGGCTTCCTGTTCTTGGTCGGCCTTGATCTTGAGCCAATCTTTCGTGCGCCTGCCCGAGTGGTAGAGACTTGCGGCACGCTTCGCGATAATGCCCTCCTCCCCCGCTCGTCGCGCTTTGTTGAACGCCGCCTTGCCATGCCGCTTTCTGTGTCCGCTGTAGTGGACGAGTGGGTGCCGGGTAAGGATGGCGTGCAAACGGCCCTTGCGCTCAAGCAACGGCTTGCCACGCAGGTCGCGGCCATCGAGGAAGAGCAGATCGAACACATAATAGCGGAGACGCGCCTTGCCTTTCAGCGCATTCTGCAGCAGCTGGAATCGGGATCGACCCTCCGCGTCGAGCGCCACCAGTTCGCCGTCAATCACGGCATTGCGCTTGATGATATCGAGCGCTTCGGCGACTGGGGCATAACGCTTGGTCACGTCGTTGCCATTGCGCGAGTAGAGGGAGCCATTTCTGCCTCCGGTTTTTGCGACAAGCCGGAAGCCGTCCCATTTCGTCTCGAAGATCCACTCCTTGTCATCGAATGGCGCGTCGATGAGGGTCGCCAGCATTGGCCTGAGGTCACTTTTTCGCATGCGTCTTGATCAACAGCCATTGCTTCGGGCTCTTCAGGCGCACGAGCGAATATGCCCCGCGAAGCTTGCTTCCCTTGAGAACGAAGCTCATGCGTCCTCGCCGCAAGCCTGTTCGCATGGTTCGCTCGCTCTCTGCTGCGCTGGTCGCGCCCTCGGCTTCGTAAGTGCCGCCGTCCCACGAGCCCTGCGCGTCGAAAACTCGCGTCGGTGACCGTCGGTTCCAAGGCGAATCGGCGGCCGGTCTTGGCGCTGTTGGAAATCAGCGGCGCGACGACAGTTGATAGAGCCAGAGCATTTGCATTGCCAGGCTTGGCGCCGGAACCGATGGCCAAGGCACGCGTCGCCAATACACATCTCGATCACCGTCGTGTCGCGCCTGAAGGCCCGTTCCGACGACCGCGGCTCTACGTGGTTGGCGAGGCACCCGGCGCAGAGGAAGCTGCGCAGGGCAGGCCTTTTGTCGGTCCGGCCGGCAGGGCGTTGCGCGAGATGCTGAATGAAGCTGGGATCGATCCCCAACAGGTGCGTTTGGCAAACGCCATTCCTTTCCGGCCAATCGCGCATTCCAAAGATCGGAAGCCACGTAATCGCAGCCCAACGATCGAGGAAGTCGATCGCTTTGGCGCAGCAGTGCTGATCGACATTCGGCGTTCCAGGCCAGGCGTGATCGTTGCTCTTGGCAGCACAGCGGCTCGCCTGTTCGGCGAGTCGCAATCGATCCGCGTGACGCGCAAGGCAAAGCTCCAATTTGAAGGTCACCCGCTCCGCATCACTTTCCATCCAGCTTACGTCCGCCGCTTCGGCGGACGGAACGGCGACGCCTGGCGTCACGCGGTCGCCGATCTACGCCGGGCCTGGAACGACTCGGCGGTTCATTTGGATCCAAATCGTGCTTGAGGATCTCGACAGGGCGTACTGCCGACGCCTTGAGCCCTCGGCCGTCAACGTACTCTGGTCGCGCGGATGTCCGATCTGCTCGCACCAATATCCCAATCTGCGGCGGGCGCAGTCGACGCATAGCAATGGGCTACCGAACCCCAAGCGCGCGAAATCGTAGTTTGGCGCATGAAATCGACCAAATGGCGAAGAGAGTGTCAGTCAATCCGCTTTGAAAGATCAAGCATTTTTGTTCTTCCTAGGCTAGAGCTACCGCCGAAAACCGGCGCCCGATCTTTTCATCGAAACTCTCGTGGCACATCGAAGCGACTGGCCCGATCCATCAATTTTTCACCGGCAGCATGAGCGCCGCGACGAACTCTCGCTTCGGCGCCAACTGGTCCTCGATGTAATCCCCGCAACGCCGCGCGACTCGTATTCACGCACCGCGCGCTGGGAAAACCGGCGTCAGCGTTCCTTTACCGCGCACGTCGATCTGCCGCGCGCAGCGCCAGCGGAATAGGATTTAGACCTGACCGCCCATAACGGCACTAGCGGCCAATCCGTCGCCGGGTCGATGCGGTGAAGCGAGGGCCGCAAATCTCGTGATGCCGGGCGGCCAATGCCCGCGAAATTAATTGCTTCTGCATTGCGACGTCGCTCCCTAGGGTCGGCCTGTGCTTGACGAATTCCAACGTCCGCACGAGCACGGTCAAGTGCGTGATCCCGGAAAGAGGCGACTACGATCATGAGCAATGCCATCACTGCCACCGGAGAGAAGCCGCTAACTCCGGCCATGCTGCGCGAGTTGTCGATGCGGTGCAATTGGCGAGGTCTGGTCCGTGCGGCCAGCCACTACGGCGTCATCATCGTTGTCGGCGCGCTGATCTGGCTGGTCTCGTCGCGATACGGAATCGTCTGGACATTGCCGCTGGTCGTCGTCCAAGGTTACTTTGTCGCATTCCTGTTCATGGTGGTACACGAGACCGCCCACAAGACGGCGTTTCGGAGCCGCGCTCTTAATCTCGCCTTCGGTCATCTCTCCTCGTTCGCGGTCGGCTTGCCTTACGAATATTACTGCCTGTTCCACTGGGATCATCATCGGTATACGCAGGATCCAAAGAGGGACCCAGAACTGCTGTCGGTTCCGATCCCGACCTCGGACGCGCAACTGGTGATCGTCTACAGCGGTCTGCGGCAAGTTGCCTTCCGGGCGTGGCTGATGCTTCGCCATGCGTTGACCGGCAACGCCACGTCACCCTGGATTCCGGAAAGCAAGCGCTGCGTTGTCGTGAGGGAAGCACGCCTCTATCTGGCAGGCTACGTCGCGCTGCTGCTGGCATCGGTCGCGCTGCACACCTTGTTCCTGTTGTGGGTCTGGGTCGTCCCCGTGCTCGTCGGTCAATTGTTTCTGCGTCCGTATCTCCTTGCCGAACACACCGGTTGCGATCGTACGCGCAGCGCCTTCCAGAATACCCGCACCACCTATACCGCCATGTTCGTGCGCTGGTTTGCATGGAACATGCCCTATCATGTCGAGCACCATGCCTATCCTTCGATTCCGTTCCATGCGCTGCCGAAACTGAACGGGATCGTCGCCGATCAGATCGTCTACAGGGGCCCGGGCTACATCGCAGTGACGCGGCAGACGTGGGCCTGGTTTCGCCGCGCACGCAACGGCATCGAAAGCTCGATCGGTTCTGATTGAATCGGGATTAGGGCTTGGCGAAGGCCAGCAGGGTGCCGTTGTCGCAGGCTACGAAGCGCCCAAGGTGTGAGCAGCTTGATGAATTTATTGCACCAGTCACAGTCGGAAGCTGGCCTGCTTGCGCAAAAATTGGACAGCATCGAGCCTTGTCGATTAATTGCTTCACGGTCTCCCGTCTTGAGACGACCCTCTCGTCACGGTCGATCACTCCGGTCGCCGGCATCACAGGGGTTTGGCATGCGATCAACAACCGCTCTTCGCTCTGCCGTGTTCGTGCTTACTGCGTCCTTCCTGTTTGCGACGCCTCAGCGCGCGACCGCCGAAGAATTGCTGAAGGCGCGGCTCGCCCAGAATCTTGGGCCGATCTCGGGACTGGCGATTGTCGCCAATGCGAAGGGCATTTTCGCCAGGCAGGGGCTCGACATCTCGGTCTCCAATTTCACCAGCGGGAAGCAATGCCTCGATACGGTGCTTGGAGGAGGGGCGGATATCGCGACAACCGCCGAGGCGCCGGTCACGGCGGCCGCGATGGCGCAACAGCCGATCGCCTTCGTGGCGGGGATGGAATATTCGGATCTCAAGACCATGACCGCGGCTTCTGCCGGGATCAAGACGAAGGCCGATCTGCGTGGAAAGCGAATCGCCTTTACGGCCGGAACCGGCAGCGAAGTTTACACGTCGGTTCTGTTGAAAGCGGCGGGCCTGACTTCGAAGGACGTGACGCTCGTCAACCTGCGACCTCAGGAGATGCTCCCCGCCATGGCGGCCGGCAGCATCGACGCGTTCGATACCTGGGAGCCGCACGTCGCGAATGCGAAGAAGGCTCTTGGCGAAGGCGCGATCCCGCTTGAGACCAAAGGTCTCTACTCGGAGACCTTCAACATTGTCGTGACGCAGTCTTACCTCGCGGCCAACCCGGCGATCGTGAGCAAGTTCCTGGCGTCCCTTATCGAAGCCGAGGGCTGGCTCAAGGCGCATCCGGATGATGCGATCGACGTCATCGCCACAGCGACCGGGATGAAACGCGACGAATTGGCTTCGATCTGGCCGGACTATGTCTACCGTGTGCGCCTCGACGACAGGATTCTCACGACTCTGAAAACCCATGCTGCCTGGCGGCTCGAGACCGGCAATCATCCCCCTGGAGCGAGCATGCCCGATTTCTCGAAAGTCCTGGTGACGGCGCCGCTGAAGACGCTCGATCCAGCTCGCGTCACGTTGGAGGCGCGCCCGTGAGTGTCGGAAGACGCAGCAGCGCGAGCGCGACCGCACGGCTGAGCGTACTGTTCGCCGTCCTCTCCGTGCCCGCCTTCACAGGCGTGTGGGAACTGGTTGCGCGCTCCGGCATCGTGAACGCCGTGCTGTTTCCGCCGCCATCGACCGTCGCTGTCGCCATTCTCGAATGGATTCGCAGCGGACAATTCTTCGCCGACCTGATGGCGAGCCTCTCGCGCGTGGCCGCGGGATTTGCGATCGGGGCCGCGGGCGGGATCGTGCTCGGCGTCCTGACTGGCCGGTTTCGGCTGGTGTCCAGCCTGCTTTCACCCTTGTTTCACATCCTTCGTCCAATTCCTCCCGTCGCCTTCGTGCCGATCGTCATCCTTTGGTTTGGCCTCTCGGAGACAGGCAAGCTTTTCCTGGTCGTTTGGGGAGTGTTCTTCACGGTATGGCTCGCGACCCACATCGGGGTGCAGAAAGTCGACCGCGGACTTATCCGTGCCGCCCAGATGCTCGGCACGCCGCAGCCACAGATGCTGTGGGAGATCGTCCTTCTTGGCGCACTGCCCTATATCACGGTCGGTCTTCGGACCGCGGTAAGCATCTCCTTCTACACGCTGGTCGCCGCCGAATTGGCGGGAGCGTTCGCCGGCATCGTCTACCGTATCGAAATTGCGCAACAGAACATGCAAACGGGTCAGGTCATGGGCGGGTTGGCGGCTCTCGGGCTGCTTTCCTTCGTCGCCGACCGTTCCTTCGCGACTCTTGCCGAACGTGCCGTGTGGTGGCGATGACCCCGAGCCTGCTTCGTCCAGACCAGTCGCTGAGGCTCGTGGATACGTATTCGCCGTCCGCCCCGGCGCGTCAGGTGATCATCCGGGTCGAGGATTTGAGCATCGTCTTCGATGCGCCGAGCGGACAGGTCATCGCGGTCGATCGCGTATCCCTGGCGGTAGCCCAGGGAGAATTCGTCTCGATCGTCGGTCCATCCGGCTGCGGCAAGTCCACGCTCCTGAATGCGATGGCCGGCCTCGAACGGCCGTTCGAGGGCCAAGTGCTCATGGCCGGCAAAGCAATGCGCGCACCACGACCCGAGATCGGGATGGTCTTCCAGCAGCCACATCTGTTTCCGTGGAAATCGGTACGCCGGAACATCGCGCACGGGCCGCGCGCCCTCGGCAAGCCGAAAGCGGAGGCGCTGCGGATTGCCGACGACCTCATCGAGATGATCGGGCTGACCAAATTTGCGTCGGCATATCCGCACACGCTATCTGGAGGCATGCAGCAGCGGGTTGCGATTGCCCGTGCCCTCGCCAACCAGCCGCGCGTGCTGTTGATGGACGAGCCGTTCGGAGCGCTGGATGCGCAGACCCGGGCGGTCATGCAGGACAATCTGCTCGAGCTCCGCGAGCGGATCAACGCAACAATCGTCTTCGTCACACACGACATCGATGAAGCGATCCTTCTCTCTGACCGTGTGCTGATCATGAGCGCGGGACCAGGCCGCATCCTCAAGGATCTTCAGGTGAGTCTGCCGCGACCGCGCTCCAGCGCCATCGTTGCGGAGGCTGCCTATCTCGCCCTCAAGCGGGATTGCCTTGACCTGATCCGCTCGGAAGGCCGCCGGGCCTTCGAGCAAATGGAAGTCAAGGCGTAGGCGCCTGACGACAGCTCTGGCATGGCTCTTGAATGGCTTTCCTTGCGGCGGGCAAGGGAGCGAGCAGATGTCAGCGGCAAGTCTCAGGAATACGACCGGCATCATGCTGGCGGGATCGGATGCTCTGGTCGGGTCGCTGCCCAGCTTGTTGGATCCGTTGTGTGAGGCTGACCGGCGTCGTGTCCTCGCCATCGGCCGCGAGGAGGTCCTGCAGGCAGGCAAGCATGTCTGGCGCCAGGGCGATCTGCAGAACGGCATTTATCTGATCGAAGAGGGGCGTATTCGCAGCTACTACGCGGCTCCTTCCGGACGCGAGGTGACGCTGGCCTACTGGTTCGCCGGCAATTTCGTCGGCGGCCCGGATCTGTTCGGTACTGGTGCCCACGTATGGTCTTCGGTCGCGGTGGAACGGAGCCAGGTTACGTTCTTGCCCGGCCCAGCCCTCCGCGCGCTCGCGCTTCAATCGGCTAGTATCGCGGTCGCGCTGCTGGATGCACTCGCCTTCAAGGCACGGTGCTATTCGGCCATGGCGCAAATGCTGGGGACCCGCTCGGTGACCGAGCGGTTGCATCGTCTGTTGGTCTTCCTCTCGAAGATCTACGGCTCGCAGCAGGGCCGTGAGATCGTGATCGGGATCCCGTTCACACATGGTGATCTCGCCAATCTGATCGGTTCAACACGCCAATGGGTTACGGTGCAGCTTTCCCGCATGCAGGCAAGGGGTGTCATCCGTTATCACCGAGGCCTGATTGTAATCCTCAATCCGCGCGCTCTCGATCTCGAAGTCGTCTAGGACGCGGCCTTCGGATATACTCTTGGATCGAACAGTGCAGCCTTCGCATCGGGCAGCCATCGCTCGGCAAGGTCGAGAAGAGCATAGTCGTACCACGCAGGCGCTAGCAAAGTGATGCCCATCGGCATGCCGTTGCCGAGCGTTGCGTTGGGAACTGCCACCGCGCACAAGTCCACGAGATTGGCAAAATAAGAGTAATAACCGAGGCGACTATTGAGCGTGATCGGATCTTCCATCATCTCCGAGATCGTAAAGGGGCGTGGCGCGGTAGGTACTACCAAGACATCGATCTCCTCGAAAAGCGATTGGATCTGGCGTCGCAGCTTCAAGAGTCGATGTTGCGCGGCGAAAGCATCTGTTGCGGAAAACCGGACAGCTGCGCTCAGCACGTTGCGGATGACGTCAAGCAGGTTTCCATGGTTGATGTCCAGGAGCGCGCTGATCGCCGCATGACGTTCGGCAATCCAAGGCCCTGAAAAGAGCATTTCACCGGCTTCGGCGAAAGGCGCGAAGTCAATTTGCCTGGCTTGGCCTCCCAGTCCCGAAAGCCTCGTGCAGGCCTGCCTGTAAAGATCATTGCATTCCGGCATTCCGAATGAATTCAGATGACCGGCAGAGACCTGGCCGAACCGGAATTTGCGAGGAGATGGAAAGGACGAGGCAATCCGTTGGCGGCTATAAGGATCGCTGTCGTCGAATCCTTCGATCAACCCGAGCAGAATTCGACCCTCGGCAATGGAATTGCAGAAAATCGAGGGGCAATCGAGCGTCGGACAGTTCGGCACAAGCCCCCGGGATGAGACGAGGCCGACGGTTGGCTTGATCCCGATGATCCCATTGAAGCCTGCGGGAATCCTGCCCGAGCCGCCGGTATCTGTGCCGAGAGCGAAGGCAACATGGCCGGATGCTACGGCAGCAGCCGAACCGGAGCTCGAACCGCCGGAAATATACAGATCGTTAGCAGCGCTGGAACAGGCACC
Organism: Bradyrhizobium sp. SPXBL-04; assembly: GCF_051853035.1. Classification (NCBI taxonomy): domain Bacteria; kingdom Pseudomonadati; phylum Pseudomonadota; class Alphaproteobacteria; order Hyphomicrobiales; family Nitrobacteraceae; genus Bradyrhizobium; species Bradyrhizobium sp. SPXBL-04. Next base: position 8,554,392 of record NZ_CP182472.1, read on the forward strand.
ATAGGGGGAGCGGGTGCCGGACAGTCCGGTTGCGAATTGATCTAGGTTGGTTTTGCCAAGACAGATCGCACCCGCGGCCGTCAATCTCTCGACGCATCTGGCCGATTGCGCAGCCACATATTCGAATGACGGACAGGCAGCTGTCGTTGGCATGTCCTCAACATCAATGTTGTCCTTGACGCCGAATGGCACGCCAAGGAGCGGCAGGACTTCACCCTCCTCCGCTCGCTGCACAAGGGCATCAGCCTCGGCCAGCGCTTCTTCTATGGGCCGCACATAGATCCAGCAGTTGCGGCGCCGGTCCCGTTCGATGCGCTCATAGACGGTTGTGATGATGGAGGCTAACTCGGCATGCGAACGTAGAGGTCGACTCTCCGCGGATAAGATAGCTTGCGGCACGGAATAAACTCCTGAGGGGCATGACCCCATAAATATGAAGCCGCTGCCCTGTAATGAAAGCAACTAAGCGCCTCGGCCGCACCGGCAGAACTCGAACTTGCAACCAAACCATTATGAGCGGCATGCTATCGACCGGCCTTGTTGATTTCCCTGCGTTTTCGTTCGGGTTCGATCGCGGTCGTCACGGTTCGTTTCGGGCTGTTTCTGGTGCGAAACCGGTGCGGATGAGGCGAGACGTTCAGACACCTAACCTGAAGGTCATAGGTTCAAAACACTATCCACGAATTGAACCTACCAATTAGATCGGGTTGCGCAGCTGATCCCTTCGACTGCCGATCTCGTCATGGAGCGCAGACCACGCGGGGGCGATCTAAACCGCCGGCCTCGCGGCTGCGTTGTCCGAATCTTGGTAGGTCTTTGATAAGCCTCGCTTTGTCAGCAGCCAGTCGAAATCACGCATCGATGTTGTCGGGACTCGACACGATTCGAACGTGTGGCCTTCACCTTTGGAGAGCAGGAATGCTAGGCGGCCTGCCGTATCCGTTGTTCCGCATCCAGATTTGACCGGCCGCATCGCAATATCCTGAGTCGCTCGTCGGCATGTACCGCGTCCCAGTAATCTTGCAGTGCTGTCGGTAAGCGACGGCCCGAAAGCCGCAAACAGGGCGCGGCCAATCGCTTGCAGCTGACTGCGGAGATGGTCCTCGAGGAGCTTGTGTCGCGCAATATACCCGGCATTCACGTCGGGAATTGCGCGGTTCGTAAGTATCCTAGATCGCAGTCTGGCGAACAGAACCGCGCGAATGGCGGAGAGAGTGTCAGTCAATCTCCATTGAAAGATAAAGCAGTTTTGACCTTCATGGGCCAGAAACCTACCGTTTGAGCTACTGCCAGCACGGGTTCGCTTCCAGTCAGTTCTGTAACCAGGACTTGTGGCAGGCGCCGGATCCGAACCTTAGGAGTTCGTGTCCGAAGCTTCATTCAATGTGGTAAGACCAGCAGCCGTGACGCCGGCGCCTCGGGGAGAACAAGAGATCGGGCTTCGCGTCAGGGGCCACGCCGTTAGTCTTGCCATTTCGGGAGCTCGGCAAGCTCGGCGTGCCCTCTTCAGGCTGCCGCCCGTTCACCAAGGAAGCCGTCAACCGCACCAAAGACCTGCCAGCGATTCTTCTCCATGAACACCGAATGGGTGCCCTCGCCGATCTCGATCCATCGACGATAGGGTGCCGCCGAGAGTTTGCTGAATACCGTCCGGGCCATATCCATCGGGCAGTCGTGATCCCATTCGGCGTGAACGATCAAGACCGGCATCGTGAGCAGGGCAGGATCATAGAGCGGCTTGCCGGACGCCCAATATTCCCGGCTGTCCTGAACCGTTCCGTTCGGCGCACGCAGCTTGTCCGGCCCTAACCCGGTTTTGGCAAAGGTCGCCTCTGCCCACGCACCGAACCAGGCTGCCGGCAGTATCGCATCCTTCTTCTCATCGGGAACACCGTTGAGCCAGCGGCTCTTGGTCGCCGAGCGTTCGACGATACGGTAGGCTCCGAGGGGGCCGCCGGAATCAGCCGCGCTCGGGGTCGTCCGTAGCCACTGCGGAGCGATCAGAACAAGCTTATTGACGTGCGCCAGGTTCTCCGAGGCGTAGCGTGACATCAGCGTCGTACCCCACGACCACCCGATCAGGTTGATCTTGTCGACACCTCGCCGCGACCGGATGAACGCAGCAGCGCTGGTGACGTCGCGCACGGCGACAGGCGTGCGCACGATCGGCTGATTGTCAGACGCCGGTGCTTCCATTTCGGGCGGACGGGTCGACCTGCCATAGCCGCGGACATCGACGAGATAGACGTCATAGCCCTGCTGGGCCAGATGATCCATCCAGGACAAGCCATCCAAACGAAGGTCGAACGAAGCCGACGCCGGATAGGTCGATCCCGCGACGAATAAGACCGTCTTGTCGGCCGAGAACTGGACCAGGTCGGACCGTCGCTTGTTGCGAACGAAAAGTTCGATCCCTGCGGTATCGCTCGGGATCATCATCTCTTCGCTGATGATGGCGTCGGCGATCGATTTGTGCATCTCGGTGTCCTCTCAGGTTTACACGAACCGCCAGTCGAACCTGTCGCCGCTACGCGTGACGAGTCCGGCTGACGTGTTGGCGAAATGAGCCGTGAAAACGGTCGAGCGATCTTCCGCTGCCTGTTCGAGAAGCCAGCGGCGCGATGCGCGGGCGTGCTCCTCGTGCTCACAAAACGCGCTGTTCCAGTCCGGACGAAAGATCTGAAGGGGCTGATGCATGATGTCGCCGCTGAAGAGTGCCTTCTGCCCCTGGTCACAGAGCTGGATCGCGACGTGACCAGGGCTATGCCCCGGGGTTGGATGGAACGTAAGACCGTCCCCGATCGCAGCCTCGCCATCGACGATCTCGGCCTGTCCGCTCTGGATGACAGGAAGAACGCTGTCCTCGAATACGCCGGCGCTGAAGCCTTCCTTGCCAGCCGGGCCGGACCAATGATCGTACTCGGCCTTGGAGAAGACGTACTTGGCATTCGGGAACGTCGGCACCCAGCGGCCGTTGAGGAGTCGCGTGTTCCAACCGCAATGATCCGCGTGCAGGTGAGTACAGCAGACATAATCGACCTGTTCGGGTGAGACGCCGGCTTCCGCCAGCCGGTCGAGGAACGGCAGATTCAACTGATGAAAGCGCGGCAGCATCGGACGGTTCTTGTCGTTGCCCGCGCAACTGTCGATCAGGATCGTGTGGTGCTGCGTCTTCAGAACCCAGGTGTGGATGCTCGCGATGAAGCGCCCCTCCGCCTCGTCGAAGCAATCCGGGATCATCAATGCTCGGTGCTTCTCCAGAACCGACTGATCCCAATCCGGGAAGAGGAAGTCCGGGGTGAAACCCGGACCTCGGATTTCGATAACCTGACGAATGGCAACGTTGCCGATCGCGTGCACTGCGGTCATTTGAAACAGGCTTTCGTGCTTTGTGCAGATTGAAGCGTGACCGCTAGGCCGTGACGGTCGCGACTGACTCGACCTTGACCGCTGCCGGCACCGATTGAAGCCAGAACAAGCCGAGGAAGAACGAGATCGCCGAAACGACCATCATGTAGTAAAGACCGGCGTATATGTCGCCGCTCGAGATCTGGAGTGCCGCGGCGATCGCCGGCAAGAGGCCACCGAAATAGCCGTTACCCACATGATAGCTGAACGAGACCGACGTGTAGCGCACCTGGGGCGGAAACAGATCGGTCATCGCCGACGCCAACGGACCGAAGATCATGCCGGCAACCGTGCTCAGCGCCGCCAGCACCAGGATGATCATGGCGAAATTCATCGCACTTGGATCGGCACGGCTCGGATATCCAGCCTCCTCCAGCGCATGCTTCAGCTTGCCGGTGAACGCCGCAACGTCCGGAGCCTGCCCTGTCGTGGCAACCGGAATTGCCCTGGCTCCGACGAAAACCGTCGCGACCGCGCCTTTTGCTTCGGACCTTGTGGAATAAGGTGCTCCGAATCGTATCAAGGCGTTCTTGGCGATGTCGCACCCCGTGGCGAACTTCGCCGTTCCGACCGGATTGAATTGGAAGGAACACTCCGATGCATCCGCTGCAACGGTGACCGGGACGACGGCTTGCGCCGTATACAGCGCAGGGTTGGCATAGAAGATAAGCGCCTTGTAGAGCGGGAGGTAGGTGAACGTGCCGATGACGCAGGCGGCCAGGATAAATATCTTGGTGCCGTAGCGGTCGCTCAACCAACCGAAGAAGATCATCACCGGCAGCGTCAGCATCAGGGCCGCACCGACCAGGAGACTCGCGATCTGCGGATCGACCTTGGCCGTGCCGGTGAGAAACACCAGAGAATAGATCTGAGCACCGACCAGCAGCACGCTCTGGGGGACGACCATCGCAAACATCGCGATCAACACGCGTTTCAGATTCGGCAGCACCCGGAGGGTGTCGTAGATCGGAGACTTCGAGAGCGTTCCCTCGTTCTTCATCTTGAGGAAGAGCGGCGATTCCTGCAGCTTCAACCGAATCCAGACCGAGATCGCGAGCGGCAACACCGAACTGATGAACAGGATGCGCCAGCCCCAGTCATTGAATGCCTCGGGCGTCATGCTGGCGCGCATGAGATACACGGATAGCATCGAAAGAACGAAGCCGATCGGTGCAGACGTTTGCAGCCAGGACGTCAGCCAGCCGCGGCGCCCCTGCGGGGCATGCTCTGCGATGTAGGTCGCAGCGCCGCCATACTCGCCGCCAAGAGCCAATCCCTGGATCATTCGCAGCAGGATCAAGATCGAAGGCGCCCACAGGCCGATCGACGCATAGCTCGGCACCAGACCGACGGCAACGGTCGAAAATCCCATCATCAGGATCGTGGTGAGAAATGTTTGCTTGCGTCCGATCATGTCGCCGATGCGACCGAACACCAGCGCTCCGAACGGACGAACGAGATAGCCCGTGCCGAAGGTGAGAAGCGCGAAGACATTGGCCCAGACCGGATTGTCGCCCGAGAAGAAATTGACCGAGATGGCCGAAGCCACCGAGATGTACATGAAGAAATCGTACCACTCGATGACCGTACCGACAGTCGCTGCGATCATGACCTTTCGCTGCAACTCGATGGTGGGCTCCGCCGCGACAGGACCGGCGTTTGGCAGCTTCCTCATCTGTAACCCCCAACTGTGTTGTCCGCGTTCGCGGCTCATACGATCCGGCTTGCGTTGATGTCCTCCGTCGTGGGATATTTGAAATCGATAGATGAGATAGGAGGTATAATCCAGGTGGATGTCAGGGCACACGACATGCCTCTACTCGTATCGCTCAAGGTGATGCTCGATGAGAGGAACGTCACCCGCGCGGCCGCACGGCTTGGCATCAGCCAACCGGCACTTTCGGCCCAACTGGCCAGGCTTCGCGATATCTTCAAGGATCAGTTGCTGACGCCTGCCGCCTCGGGAAAAGGCATGGTCCTAACTCCGCGGGGAAATGAGCTCAAGGAACCCCTGCGACTTGCTCTGCAGAATCTGCAAGATGTTATCGGCCCACCATCTGGCTTCGACCCAAAGAAATCGGATCGAACTTTCACGATCGGCGCGAACGACAACGCAACCGCTATCGTTGGATCGCGGCTGGTTGCGTTCTCGCGACGGGATGGCTTATCGGGCATCCGGTTCGCTTTCCGCTCGATCGATGTGACGAAATTGGCCGGCCAGCTCGAGGCGGGAGATCTCGACGTTGCGCTGGTTTCGAAAGATGCGGTCCCAAGCGGAATGCCGTCCCAGCCGCTGCTCGAAGAACGGTTCATGATGGCCCAGCGCAAGGATCATCCGCGCGGATTGCGGCGGCCCACGATGAGAGAGTATTCGCGCCTGGAGCATGTCATCGTTTCGGGAGAAGGCGGCGGCTTTCGCGGCTTCATCGACGATGTCCTGGCGAAGGACGGGCTGACGCGTCGCGTCGCCGTGTCAGTTCAGCACTACAGCGTCGTGCCGCTCTTGCTACAGTCGACCGACCTCGTTTGCACTCTTCCGCAGCGTTTTCTCAACCGCTACCGTGATGTCCTGCAACCCCTGCCCCTGCCCTTCGATACGAGGCCCTTCACGCTGCACGCCACCTGGCACGCCAGATTCGATAACGATCGCGGGCATCAATGGCTTCGGCAGCAACTCAAGGACTGCGCCGCAGGCTAGCAACGCGAGCTGAAGTGAACCACTTGCTCATTTGACGCAGCGCCCCGGCCGAAGAAGACTCAAGATTTCTTCGACATTTCAGCCAACTCCGGGCCGCCTGTGTGTCGCGGTCTGGCCGACGAGCTGGAAGAGAGGCCCTCGTCCTTGTTGATGGCGACGATGATATTGGACTCCGTCAGGCCAGCCATTTCGTACATTCGGCCAAGCTAACGAATTCAAACGCGCCAAATCGTAGTTTGGCGCACGAAATCGCGCAAATGGCGGAGAGAGTGTCAGTCAACTCCCATTGAACAATAAAGCATTTTCGACCTTCATAGACCAAAACCCACCATTCGAGCTACGGCCCGAAATGGGATTTCGCCGCCGGCAAAAGCCTGTTCAGCCGATGGCCCATCATCGACAACAACCCCATCGAGCGACAAGCGAAAGGCAAATTGCCGTCGCGCGCATGGGGCACAAATCCCAGCCCCGTGCGTGCCGCAGAACCGATCCGCAGGTCATGGCCGAAACGCGAGAGCGGCGATCCCGAACGCGGCAAACAGCATTCCCGACCAGAAATCCCTGGTCAGCAACATCCGTTTGAGCACCATGCCCACCATTTCGAAAACTCAGGCTTTGCCCGCGATGTTCCATCCGCGTGCGATGTCGCCGGGGGCTTCCCAGCCATCCTCAGTGACGATCAGCGTATCCTCAAGCTTGATGTAGCCGCGCGAAGGATGGAGCATCGCGGTCTCGACCGAGATCACCATCCCGGGCTGCAGCGGCCGATCGGCATCGTAAGGCGCATAAGGCACCGGCCCACGTCCGGTGAGCCGCGGCGCCTCGTGACTGACAAGGCCGATGCCGTGCGCCGTGTAGTCCAGCACATTGCCATGCGGCGCCCGGCGCACCGCCTCTTCGCCGGCGGCGATGATGTCGCCGCCACGCGCACCGGGGCTGATCGCGCCGCGCGCTACCTGCTGGATCTCCTCGATCTCGTGCAGCAGGTCGTGCAATTCCGCGTCGGGCTCGCCCACCACGCCCATGCGGCTGAGGTCGCCGATATAGCCTTTATAGTTGCCGCCGGAATCGAGCGAGATCACGTCGCCCGCCTTCAGGCGCTGATCGGAGGGTGCGCGGTTGTGGCTGTTGCCGGCAGCGATCAGGCAGTACTCGAACACAAGGTCCCTGTCGTGTTCCTCGCGCCGCAGCCGATCGACGATATCGTGCTTGCTCATGCCCGGCGCGCAGATGTCGAAGGTCGCCGTCATCGCGTCCACCACGCGCTCGGAAGCTTCACGCACCAGGTCAAGCTCTGCCGCGGTCTTGACCGCGCGCAGCCGTTCCAGCACGAATTGCGCGTCCGCCAGCGACGCGCCGCCGAGCTCTTTGCTCAGGAGATCCTTGGCATCGGACGGCAGGAAACTCGGCTCGAACCCGACGCGTTTCACGTCGGCGCCCAGCGCCTTGATGTGATCGATGGCGAGACGGATCGCGTCCGTGCTACCCCAGGAAGCGGTCTTGACCGCGGGCGCCGCAATGCGGCCGAGTTCCTTCTCGAACCCTTCCATGCGGTTGCCGATATAGAGCGCATTCTCCGGACGCCCGCGCTGATAGACGTACACCGGCAAATAGCGGCTGACGCCAATCGCCTCCATCGCGTCGAAGAAGAAAAAGCGATAGCCGCCGAGCAGATACTGAACGTTGTGGCGGGACGTGACGACCAGCGCGTCGAGCCCCGCCTCGTGCATCAGCCGGTCGAGCTTTTCGGTATCGAACGGCGCGCGCGCTGTGATCTTCCTGTCCGCTACATTCATGCCCTTGCTCCAATTATGCTCGCTGGGTCGTGGCGTGCTCGCGCACCGGCACCGTTTCGCGCGGTGCTACGGCCGGATCGCCGCTCTCTAGCGCCAGCGGCTTGCCATGGGTTTCGATACCAAGCAGGCTGAAGGCGAGCCCGATCGCGAGGCCGCAGGCGGCCAGGAACAGAAACGCCGGAGTGACGGCCTCGATGGTGGCCTTGGGCGTGATCAGATTCGACGCGCCGGCGATCAGCGCGAGGCAGAGCGGTCCCGAAATCTTTCCGACACCGTTGGCGGCCTGCGCCAGTCCCACGCCGCGCGCGCTTAGCCGCACCGGAAAGATCTCGGCGGAATACGGCGCGATGTTGGAAAAGCCGCCATCGAAGAACAGCGCGGCCGGAATCAACAGCACGACGAACGCCGGATAGCCAAAGATGATGCGGTCGAAGAACAGCGCCGCCGCGCCGAGCGAAAGCGCGATGCCATAGCCCATGATCTCACCGCAGCGCCGCCGCCCAAGCCATTGCGGCAGGAACGAGAACGCGGTACGGCCGAGCATGCCGGTCAGGCTGACGAAGACGAAGAGATGGGCGGCCTGCATCGGCGACACGCCCATCAGCAGCGCGACGATCGTGGGCCCCCACAGGAACACGCCGTAATTGGCCGTGCTCGCGCCGAACCAGACGATCACCGTGAGCCAGAACAGTTTTGGCTTGGCCAACAGATCGGCGAAGCTCGAGGCCGGCGACCGCACATGGCCTGCCGGCGCGATAGCCGGCTGCGGCAAATTATCCGGCGGCACGTTTAATGCCCGGCCGACGATGCGGCGCGCCTCGGCGTGACGCCCGCGCGATACCAGCCAGCGCACGGACTCCGGCATAACGAGTGCGATCAGGATCGCCGGCGCCAGCGGCGAGAAGCCCAGCGCCGCGAGGCCGCGCCAACCGATCAGCTGCAACAGCGTCGCGGCCGTGAGCGACGCCGCGAGGATTCCGAGCGAGACCGGGATCACCGTGACGCTGGTCAGGATCGTGCGGTGCCGTGTCGGCGTATATTCGACGATCAGTGGCAGCGCGACCGCGGCAACCGCGCCGATGCCGAAGCCGACGACGAAGCGCAGGCACGCGAACAGGATCCACGCGCCGTCCGGGATGATCGAGATGGAGCCTGCGCCCAGCGCGCAAAGAACGACGCCTGCGACCGTCAACGTCTTGCGGCCGAAATGATCCGCCAGCGCGCCCCAGGCCAGTGATCCGACGATCGCGCCGACGCCGGCGCTGAGCAGCATGACCGAGGTCTGGCCGAACGTCAGGTGCCATTGCGGGGCCAGCACCGCCACCAGGAAGCCCACGATGAAGAAGTCGAAAAAATCAAAGATGCTTGTCGTGACGGCTAGCGCCATGCTGACCCAGTAACGGGCATTGAGCGGCGCCTCGTCATAGAGCGTGACGAGATCCTCCCCTTTGGTCTCCATGGTCATCCTCCTCCGTGTTTTGTCGTTGTTTTGTCTGGTCGCCTCGCAAAAATGCCCGTACCTCCGCCGCGACAGCGGCAGGATCTTGAATGGTCCCGATGTGGCCGATGCCGGCGATGGTCGCGGTCTTCGCGCCCGCGATCTCGCGCGCCAGCGACAGCGTATGCGCCGGCGGGATCAGGCGGTCGGCACCACCAGCCAGCACCAGCGTTGGCGCCGTGATCGCGCCGGGCTCGAACGCGATCGGCTGCGTCAGGATGGCGCCGCGGCGCTGCTTCTGTTCGGCATCGCGCGTGCTGCTGGTGAAGATCGCCAGCACCTCCGGATGCGCCGCGATGTAGTCGGGCGGCACAAAATACTCGGCGAACTCGCAGACCGATTCCGGCATGCGGTTGCGCAGCGCCGCAAACGCCGGGAAGCCTTCCGGATTGATCGACATCACCGACGCACCGGGCCGGAAGGTGCTCGACAGCACTAGGCGATCGATGCGCCCGGCGTGACGTGCGGCCAGCACCTGCGCGATGACCCCGCCGAGCGAGGTGCCGAACACATGGGCGCACCGATAGCCAAGCGCTGCGATCAGCGCGGCAGCATCGTCGGCGAGTTCCTCGAGACCGTAGGACTGCGGCGGATTACGGGTCGCGCCGGAATCGCGCTGGTCGTAGGCGATCACGGTGAAATGCGGCGCCAGTAGTGCGCCGAAGGCATCGAACATCGAGTGGTCGGCTTCGGCGCCATGCAGAAGCAATAGCGGCGGTCCCTCCCCGCTGCGCTTGAAGGCAATCGTGGTGCCGTTGGCTTCGATTGTATCCATGGCTATCGTATCCATGACTAATGCAGCACGGTTTCGAGCGCGCCGGCCAATTCGCGCGCGGGATCGGAGGGGATGTAGGGCATGCGCCAGGCGACGTGGCCGTCGGGACGCACCAGCACCGCGCCGCGCGGTCCCATCTGAATGCCATCGGCGGGATGGGCGTGGGGCAGTTGCTGCAAATTGAGCCGCAGCCCGGTTTTCGCCGACACGTTGCGGCCGGCCTCGAGCCACGCCTCGCCTTGCGGACCGGCAACGACTGTAAACTCCTTGTCGAACCAGTCGAGCGTCGAGCGCTTGCGCGGCATGTCGAGCCACATGTGGGGAAAGCGTCCGCCCGGCCGGTCGGACGGCCGGTAGACGCGGGTCAGATGCCCGCCATGCGGCGTGCCGTCGGGAATGACCGCGCCCTCTTCATAGGTGAAGCCGAGCGCCTGGCCGATGCTGTGCAAATGGTTGTCGAGGTCGTTCACCCAGAAGCGGATGTGATCCTCGTTGCCGGAGCGGACGGCTTCGTCGATCCGCCGGAAGCGGATCATGTTGCCAAAACTGAAATCCGCGTTCGATTGCCCCACCGGCCGGCGTTCGAGGTCGTAGCTGTTGAGCAGCTTCTCCGACGCCCAGCCGCGCAGCACATAGACGAGCTTCCAGGCCAGGTTGTGCGCGTCCTGAACGCCCGAGTTGAGGCCAAAACCGCCGGTCGGCGGAAAGCGATGCGCGGCATCGCCGACGAGAAACACGCGGCTCTTGCGAAAACTCGCCGCGACCTGCTTGCTCATGCGCCAGACCGAGCGGTTGAGCAACGTCACTTCGAGATCGGGAACGCCGACATGGGCGCGGATGATCTCGATCATCTCGGCATCGGTCCAGGGCCGCGGCCGATCGTCCTTCTGCTCGCCGATCTGGATGATGGACAGCCAGCGGTCGCGGCCGTTGGTGTTGAGAATGCCGGCGCGCGGCGGCACGCCCGGCGTTTTTGAGTAGACCTGATAGCCGGCGGCCTCGCGCGCCAATGGAAAGCGCGAAAGATCGGCGCGCCAGTATTCGTTCTGCAGCACCGACAGGCAGGCCGGCCCCACCATGTCGATGCCGGCGGCCCGGCGCGTCTGGCTGCCGGCGCCGTCGCAGGCCAGCAGATACCTGGCGTGCCAATGTTCGCTGCGGCCGGTTTCAATCGAGCGGATCTCGCAGATGACACCGTCCTCGACTTCCTCGAAGCCGACGAATTCGGTCGAGAATTGCACCTGCACCAGGTTGGAATGCTCGATGACCCGGTAGATCTCCTCTTCCACCGCATCCTGCGCCACCAGGCATTTCCACGCGGGCGTCTGCCCGAGATTGGGCTCCGGGCGCGACCGGCTGATCTCGCGGCCGGCGATGCTTTCGACCTGCACGAACATGTCGGAATCATCCTGCAGCCCGCGGTCGCGGATCGCCTGCTCGATCCCCCATTGCCGGAAGATCTCCATGGTGCGGACCCAGCAGCCGCGCGATTTCGGATGATCTGTCGTGGTCGGGCTCTTCTCGACGATGACGGCGTCGATCCCGAAGCGGTCGAGCAACAGCCCCATGGCGAGGCCAACCGGTCCGCCGCCAACAATAAGTACCGACGTGCGGCGGGGCGCTTCCGCGGCGATGTCCATGCTCGTTTCCTCTCGATCTACTTTTGGCAGCAGACTGCCCGGTTTTTAGTATCTCACAAGAATATGTTTGATATGATCTCCATCTCAGACCGAGATGGAGGATGGAATGGACCTGCGGCAGCTTCGCTATTTCGTGGCGGTGGCCGAGCGCGGCGGCTTCGGCGCCGCGGCCAGCGCCCTCAACGTCGCGCAGTCGGCGCTCAGCCGCCACGTCAAGGAACTCGAGCACGAATTGGGAGGCGCCTTGCTCGAGCGCGGCGCGCGCGGCGTCTCGGTAACCGAGTCCGGCAAGGTGCTGTTGGCGCGCGGGCGCTGGCTGCTCGGCGCCATCGATGACGTCAAGGCGGAGGTACGCACGGAAAACCGCGAGCCCAGCGGCACGGTGCGGCTGGGAGCGCCCTCGAGCCTCGCCGACAACTTCTACGCGCCGCTGGCAAAGATATTCACCACGCGCTTTCCGCGCGTCCGGCTGGAGTTGAGCGAGGGCCTGACCGAGACGATGTGCGATCATCTGCTGCGCGCCGAGCTCGACCTCGCCATCGTCACCACGCCACAACCCAACGACCATCTCGACTACGAAACGCTGGTGGTCGAGCCGGTCTTCCTGATCGGTCCGCCGCGCGATCCCAGGCTCAAGCGCGGCCGGCTGACGCGCAAGGAGGTCAATGATCTGCCGACCGCCGTCGTACCGCTCAGCCGCAACCCGTTCCCGCCAGACGTGCCGTTCTCCTTGCGGGTCGAGAGCACCACGCCGATGAAACAGATCGTGGGCTCGGGACTTGGCTACGGGCTGTTGCCGTTCTCGGGGATTCACCAGGAAGTGGCGGCCGGCACCCTGTCGGCGGCGCTCTTGCCATGGATGCGCGCCGACCGCGTCCTCGCCCTGCCGCGGGGCCGGCCCGTTAGCCGCGCCACCCGCGAAGTCGTTGCAGCTTTAAAGGAGGTCTGCAGCAATCTTATCGACGACGGCAAGATCCTGACGATGCCGACGCGCGCGAGATCCCGCTAAACCAAACCTATTCCTTCATGCCAGTTCGGATAGGCGCCCTACGCGTATTCGGGCCTCAGCTTCAATGAGGCGAATGACGAACCCGAAAGCAAGATGTGAACAATGTAGATGATTGCCGGCTAACCTGATGCCCTTCATGACAGTGACCGCTACCAGTCACGTCACCTGGCAGTGCGTCTCGATCGAGCCGGGGATCGTCGACCTAGACGTCGTGTTGCTGCCGATGCTGATCGGCCGAGACGACCGCGGACGCAGCTCCTTGTTGAGCGTTCGCAGCATGATGGGCGAGTTTGGCTTCACGGACCGCTTTATCTGTTGGAGAAAGACTGGCCGTGAGATAGCGCACATCGCCCGGCGAGCCGCCCCCATCGATCGTACGAAATCGTAGAAAATCGTGAGCTAGCGTAAAAAATCGCGCAAATGGCGGAGAGAGTGGGATTCGAACCCACGGTACGGTTTCCCGCACACACGCTTTCCAAGCGTGCGCCTTAAGCCACTCGGCCATCTCTCCGGAGCGCCCTCTCTTGAAGGGGCGCCGACGATTTTGCAAGGGATCGCGGGTAAATCGGGCGAATTTTCCGCAACATATTGTATTTACGAGAGAATATCTGATGCCGATCGACGCCCGATCCGCCCGTCAGCTGAACCTGCGGCGGGTTTGGGGCGACGATTCACGTGAGGACGCCAAACCGCCAGGGGGATGCCATGACCGTCTGCAAGACCATCACTGCGCTGAGCCTGATTTCGGCCCTGGGTATCGCCCTCGCCACGCCGGCGATGGCGCAGGTCTGCACCCGGCAGGGCGTTGACGTGAACTGCGACGACGGGCGGCGCGGGGTGCTTTCGGGCGATGCCATCATCTGGCCGGACGGCACCCGCTCGAGCTCGACGCCGCATCCGAGCGTGATCATCGGCAACAAGAGCTCGGTGCATGTCGGGCCCGGCGTGTTCGTCGGCCAGGGCAAGGGCATCGTGCCGCTGGACGATCCCAATGCACCGAACAAGCGGCAGTGCGCGATTCTGGACGGCGTGTCGTATTGCTATTGAGGCAGTCGTTCTCTCTCTCTCTCTCCCCCCGTAAGAACGGGGAGAGAGAGGGGGAGACCTCAATTCAGCTTCTCGATCGCAACCGCGACACCCTGGCCGACGCCGACGCACATGGTGGCCAGCGCGAGCTTGCCGCCGCGCTTTTCCATGCCATGCACGGCGGTGAGCGCGAGACGGGCGCCGCTCATGCCGAGGGGATGGCCGAGCGCGATGGCGCCACCATGCGGATTGACGAAGTCGGCATCATCAGGCACGCCGAGCTGACGCATGCAGGCGATGCCCTGCGAGGCGAAAGCTTCGTTCAGCTCGATCAAATCGAAATCGCTGATCTTCTTGCCGAGCCGCTCCATCAGCTTGCGGGTCGCCGGCACAGGTCCAATGCCCATGATGCGCGGTGGCACGCCGGCCGAGGCGAGGCCGAGAATGCGTGCGCGGGGCGTCAGGCCGTGCCTCTTCACTGCGGCTTCGGATGCGAGGATCATCGCGGCGGCGCCGTCATTGACGCCGGAGGCGTTGCCGGCGGTGACCGTGCCCGGATTGCGCACGATCGGCTTCAGCTTGGCGAGGCCCTCCAGCGTCGTCTCGGGCCGCGGATGCTCGTCCTTGTCGACTGTGATGGGGCCGGCCTTGCCGCCGGGAATCGTGATCGGCGTGATCTCTTCCGCAAAATAGCCGGCGGCAATCGCCGCGCCCGCACGCTGCTGCGAGCGGATGGCGAAGGCATCCTGGTCGGCGCGCGAGACCTGGAATTCCTCGGCGACGTTCTCGCCGGTCTCGGGCATCGCATCGACGCCGTACTGCGCCTTGAGCAGCGGATTGATGAAGCGCCAGCCGATCGTGGTGTCGAAGATCTCGGCAGAGCGCGAGAACGCCTCCTGTGCCTTGCCCATCACGAAGGGCGCGCGGGTCATCGACTCGACGCCGCCGGCAATCGCAAGCTCGATCTCGCCGGAGCGGATCGCGCGCCCCGCGGCGCCGACCGCATCCAGGCCGGAGGCGCAGAGCCTGTTCAGGGTCTGACCGGGAACCGAATCCGGCAAGCCCGCAAGCAGAAGCGCCATGCGTGCGACGTTGCGATTGTCCTCGCCGGCCTGATTGGCGCAGCCGAAGAACACTTCGTCGACCTGGGCCCAGTCGAGATTGGGATGCTTGGCCATCAGCGCCTTGATCGGGGTAGCGGCGAGGTCATCGGCGCGCACCTTGGCGAGTGAGCCGCCGAAACGGCCGATCGGGGTCCGCACGGCATCGCAGATAAAGACGTCACGCATCGTTGTTCTCCCTGAATGCCGCGATCCGGCCCAAATTCTTCAATGTCCGCGGAGTTTTAGGAGGGCGCCCGCGGCAGGTCAATTGACGGTTTCGCGTGCGTTTTGCAGGGCCTGCCGTCCGCCACGCATGCCGCCGTGCGGACAACGTGGAAAACCTCGCCTCTCCGGCCAAAGCGATAGGAGCAAGGGGCGAAATTTTGTAGGTTGCGCCGCCCATGACAATGCAACAGCCCATTCCCGCGCCAGAGCCCGAATCCACGCCCGCTCCGCCAGCGGAAGCCGCCGCGCGCGTGACGCCGATGATGGAACAGTACCTTGAAATCAAGGCGGCGCATCAGGGCTTGCTGCTGTTCTACCGGATGGGCGACTTCTACGAATTGTTCTTCGAGGACGCCGAGATTGCCTCCAAGACCCTCGGCATCGTCTTGACCAAGCGCGGCAAGCATCAGGGCAACGACATCCCGATGTGCGGCGTGCCGGTCGAGCGTTCCGAGGATTACCTGCACCGCCTGATCTCGGCCGGCCACCGGGTCGCGGTCTGCGAGCAGACCGAGGATCCTGCGGCAGCGAAAGCGCGCGGCAACAAGAGCGTGGTGCGCCGCGGCGTGGTGCGGCTGGTCACGCCGGGCACGCTGACCGAGGACACGCTGCTCGACGCGCGTGCCAACAACTACCTGTTGGCGATCGCGCGCGCCCGCTCCTCCACCGGCGGCGACCGCTTTGGCCTTGCCTGGATCGACATCTCGACCGCCGAATTCATGGTGACCGAATGCTCTAGCGGCGAGCTCGCCGCGACGCTGGCGCGCATCAACCCGAACGAGGCGATCGTCACCGACGCACTCTACAACGACAGCGAGCTCGGACAGACCCTGCGCGAGCTGCCGGCGGTGACGCCGCTGACCCGCGACGTCTTCGACGGCGCCACCGCCGAAAAGCGGCTGTGCGATTATTTCGCGGTCGCGACCATGGACGGGCTGGCGCAGCTCACGCGGCTGGAAGCCACGGCTGCGGCCGCCGCCGTCACCTATGTCGACCGCACCCAGGTCGGCAAGCATCCGCCGCTGTCGCCGCCAGCGCGCGAGGCCTCGGGCGCGACCATGGCGATCGATCCCGCCACCCGCGCCAATCTCGAATTGACGCGCACGCTCGCCGGCGAACGCCGTGGCTCGCTGCTCGACGCCATCGACTGCACCGTGACCTCGGCCGGCTCGCGCCTGCTGGCGCAGCGTCTAGCGGCGCCGCTGACCGATGCGCCGGCGATCGCGCGGCGGCTCGACGCCGTCAGCACCTTCGTTGCCGATTCGGCAACGCGCGAAGACATCCGCAGCATCCTGCGCGGCGCCCCCGACATGTCGCGCGCCTTGGCGCGGCTGTCGGTCGGACGTGGCGGCCCACGCGATCTCGCCGGCATCCGCGACGGCATCATCGCAGCCGACCAGGCGCTGGCGCGGCTAGGCGAGCTCGACCAGCCGCCGCACGAGATCGTGGCGGTGATGGCGGCGCTGCAAAAGCCGTCGCGCCAGCTCGCATCCGAGTTTGCCAGCGCGCTCGACGAGCAACTGCCATTGATCAAGCGCGACGGTGGCTTCGTGCGTCAAGGCTTTGAGCCCGCGCTGGACGAAGCCCGCAATCTGCGCGATGCCTCGCGCCTGGTGGTGGCCTCGATGCAGGCCCGCTACGCCGACCAAACCGGCGTGAAGGCCCTGAAGATCCGGCACAACAACGTGCTCGGCTACTTCGTCGAGGTGACCGCGCAGCACGGCGACAAGCTGATGTCGCCGCCGCTGAATGCGACTTTCATTCATCGCCAGACGCTGGCGGGCCAGGTGCGCTTCACGACCTCCGAACTCGGGGAAATCGAGGCCAAGATCGCCAATGCCGGCGACCGCGCGCTCGGGCTCGAGCTCGAAATCTTCGAGCGGCTGTCCGCCAAGGCGCTCGAGATCAGTGAAGACTTGCGCGCCGCCGCGCACGGCTTTGCGCTGCTCGATGTCGCGACGTCCCTCGCCAAGCTGGCGGTCGACGAGAGCTATGTGCGGCCCGAGGTCGATACCTCGCTCGGCTTCGCCATCGAGGCCGGCCGCCATCCCGTGGTGGAGCAGGCGCTCAAGCGCAATGGCGAGCCGTTCATCGCCAATGCCTGCGATCTGTCGCCGGCGCCCGGACAGAAGTCCGGCCAGCTCTGGCTGCTCACCGGTCCCAACATGGCCGGTAAATCGACTTTTCTGCGCCAGAACGCGCTGATTGCCCTGATGGCGCAGATCGGCAGCTTCGTGCCGGCGACGCGGGCGCGGATCGGTATCGTCGATCGCCTGTTCTCGCGCGTCGGCGCCGCCGACGATCTCGCCCGCGGCCGCTCCACCTTCATGGTCGAGATGGTCGAGACCGCGGCGATCCTGAACCAGGCCGGCGAGCGCGCACTCGTGATCCTCGACGAGATCGGCCGCGGCACCGCGACCTTCGACGGACTCTCGATCGCCTGGGCCGCGATCGAGCATCTGCACGAGAGCAATCGCTGCCGCACGCTGTTCGCGACGCACTATCACGAGCTGACCGCGCTCTCGGCAAAACTGCCGCGCATGTTCAACGCCACCGTGCGGGTGAAGGAGTGGCAGGGCAATGTCGTGTTCCTGCACGAGGTGCTGCCGGGCTCGGCCGACCGCTCCTACGGCATCCAGGTCGCCAAGCTCGCCGGCCTGCCGCCGGCCGTGATCACGCGGGCCAAGTCGGTGTTGGCGAAGCTGGAGGCCCAGGACCGCGGCCAGACCGCGCGCGCGCTCGCCGACGATCTGCCGCTGTTCGCCGTGCCTTCGCGCGCCGCCGCGGAAGCCGCGCCGCCGAGCGAAGCGGAGCTTTTGATGGAAGCGGTGAAGGCGTTACATCCCGACGAGATGTCGCCTCGCGAGGCGCTGGATGCGCTGTATGCGTTGAAGGCGAAACTGCCGAAGCAGTCATAGTGCCGTAGGGTGGGCAAAGCGAAGCGTGCCCACCATGCAACGGCGAATCCGCAGGCAGATGGTGGGCACGGCGCGCGAAATGCGCGCCTTTGCCCACCCTACGGTACGAAGCTCACGCCACCGCCAGCCGCTTCCTTCGCCCGTTCCACCAAAGCGTCAGATTCCACACGATGCAGGTGGCGAGACCCATGCTGAGGCCGATCGCGGAGCCGAAGTTTGCGGCGCCGAGATGCATCACTGCGATCGCCATACCAAACCCGAGCAGGCCCCAGGCGGAGTTGGCGAGCACCGCGGCGGTCGGCGGGCCGCCGATGCGCGGGTGCAGGATCACCATCATGCTGGTGAAGACGATCGGGTAGAGCGCGATGATGCCGGACACCCGCGGGCCGACCCAGCCCGACGTCGAAACCACGATCGCGACCAGTGTCGCCACCAGCGCGGCGCGGAACGGAATGTCGTACCAGCGACGCGTGACCAACGGCATCTTCACGTGGCGGTACCTAGCGAGCAGCGGAATGCAGATGCCGAAGGCAATCAGGTTCACGGCGAGCCCGGCCGTCAAGGTCCAGTCGAACAGGCGGATGAGGGAGGCCAGCACGATCCACACCGCTATCGCGCTGCCTGCACTCACCAGCAGATTGTTCCGCTGCGCCAGCACGACATAGCAGAGGCCAAGCACGATCGTCGCGGCGTTCACCGGAAGGCTCGACAGCGCGCCTTGCGCGATGAAGGCGGCGTCATGGTCGAGCGCGAGGAAGACGTAGGAAGGTCCCGCCGAGATCGGCAGCGTCGCCACCAGCGCCCCGATCACCGGCCCCGAGCGTTCAGTGATGATCGACGCCGTCACGACGAACGCCGCCGCGATCGCCATGCGCAGGAGAAGGAAGAAGATGAAGTGGATGTCGGGGGACATTTTTGGCTTCTTACCCTCCCCTGGAGGGGGAGGGTCGGCTCATATTGAGCGCAGCGAAATATGCGGCGGGGTGGGGTGACAGTCTCTCGACGGAGACGGTGCCCGAGTGGAGAGATCACCCCACCCCGCTCGCGCTGCGCGCGATCGACCCTCCCCCTCCAGGGGAGGGTAAGAGAGTCACATCCGCTGCATCGACACCGACACCTTCGGGCCGTTCTTGATGGTCTGATAGACCACGCAATAGCGCTCGGTGAGTTTCAGCAACAGATCGAGCTTGTCTTGCGGCGCATCAGTGTCGACCTCGAAGCGTAGGCGGATCTCGGCGAAGCCGACCGGGGTCTCCTTGTCAACGCCGAGCGTGCCGCGGAAGTCGAGGTCGCCCTCGGCATAGACATTGCCGGTCCTAAGCGGCACCTCGATCGCGGTCGCAACCGATTTCAGCGTGACGCCGGCACAGGCGACCAGCGCTTCCAGCAACATGTCGCCGGAGCAGAGCTCGAGGCCGGAGCCGCCGGTGGCGGGATGCAGACCAGCCATCGCGATGGCGCGGCCGGTTTCGACCTTGCAGGCGATGCCATCGCTGTCGGTGGAGCCCTTGGCCTTCAGCGTGATCAGCGCAGCCTTCGGATCGGTCTTGTAGCGCTCCTTGAGCGGGGCCTGCATCTGGCGCAATTGGGCAGCGTCCATGTTCGTTCTCTCCC
The DNA here is from genome assembly GCF_051853035.1 of Bradyrhizobium sp. SPXBL-04. Lineage (NCBI taxonomy): Bacteria > Pseudomonadati > Pseudomonadota > Alphaproteobacteria > Hyphomicrobiales > Nitrobacteraceae > Bradyrhizobium > Bradyrhizobium sp. SPXBL-04. The sequence continues at coordinate 8,574,102 of NZ_CP182472.1, forward strand.
GGAAAGATTGCTCCTCGATGTACCGGCTTGAAGGCGGATTGTCACCACCACAGGGCCTGACCGGGACCCTGGGTTGCGTCACGGTCGGGTACGCTACGGTCGAGGGAACGATCGAGTGACGTCAGCAACGTCAGCACATGCGTGACGAGGATCAAGGTCGGCTGCGTGTCGGCCCAGAGGTCGAACAGATGATCCTCCAGATCCCTGCGGGTGAAGGCATCGAGCGCGGAGAACGGCTCGTCGAGCATTGGCATGCGGCGAACTGATCGCCTCGTCGTCGAGCGTCACCGTGCCCGAGCTGGCCCGATCGAGGCCGGCGATGGCGCGGAGCAATGCTGACTTGCCGCAGCCGCAGCCGCCGATGATGGCGATGATCTCGCCCTGCCTGATCTCGGCGGAGAAACGCGCCAGCGCCTCGACGCCGTTGGGATAGGTCTTGCTGATCCGGTCGAGCGCCAGGCGGCCGCGCTCTCGGTTGGTTCCGATGATCGTTGCAGCACTGGCGCGTGGGAGATCATGGCCGGTAGGACCGCGTCTGGTCGGGGAATGCAAGGGCGCGAGGCAATCTCCATTGTCGTCCCGGACAAGCGCGCCTCCAGCGCGCGCCGATCCGGGACCCTAGCCACAGGAAGACGTGGTTGCGAGGACTCGGAGTGACCGTCTTCACGCCACAACCACTCCCTGTGATTATGGGTCCCAGGTCTGCGCTTACGCTTGCCCGGGACGACGGCGGAATTTGCTGCGCGCGTGCCTCTTCCCTGCGAACTAATTCGTCGGCAGCGGGACCTGGTCGTCGATCAGGGCGTCCAGCGTCGCCTTCACGTCGATCTTGGCATCGACGACACCGGCCTGTTGCAGGGCAAGGCCGGCGGCGAGAAGCGATTCGCGTTGCGGCGCGCCGATGCGGCTGTGGGTGAGCTCGGTGCGCTCCTTGAGCTGCTTGTCGACGACAGCCTCAGGCAGTTTCGTGACCGCGATGAAGATCTTCTTCAGCTCGTCGTAATTCGTCAGCGAATATTTGCGCGCCTCCTCCTAGACCGCGAGGACGCGGCGCGCAATGTCGGGATAGTCCGTCAAGAACTGCTCGCGCACATTGAGGATGCCCCAGGTGTTGGCATCGGCCTTGCGATAGAACAGCTTTGCGCCCTCCTCGACCTCGGCCTGCGCCATCATCGGATCGAGTCCGGCCCAGGCATCGACGTCGCCGCGGATCAGCGCAGTCTTGCCGTCGGCATGCTGGAGCAGCACCGGGGTGATGTCTTTTTCCGTCAGGCCCGCACCTAACAGCGCGCGGATCAGGAAGAAGGACGCGAGTAGACATAGATCGACTTGATCGGGTTGCCGTTGATGTGGGCGACCAGCGCGGCCGAGCCCGCGGTCGAGCCGAAGTCGATCGAGCCGGCGTTGAGGGATTCAAGCGACTTGTTGGAGCCGGCCGACTGCACCCAGGTGACCGTGATACCGTCCTTGGCGAACTCTTTCTCCAGGAGCTTCAGCACCAGCGACACCGGATTGTAGGTCGCCCAGTCGATGCGGATTTCCTTGAGCGGGTCCGCCGCCTAGGCCGCGGGGGTCAATGCGAGCGTCACAGCTCCCGCCAGAAGAATACGATCCCAGCCATGCTCGGTCTCCTGAAAAACTCCATTGTTTTTCAATGAGTTACATCTAGAGGTCAACGAGAAAATCCGTCCCTTGCGAGCGCGCGGCCCGAGAAGAGATTTGCCCAAAGCCGCAGCTTTCCAGCATGGAACGGCTATTGCCAGAGAATGGCGGGTGACAGCGCCTGCCGCCTCTTATATCCGGTGAGATATGGACAGCGTCGCGATTGAAAAGAAGCCAGAGACGGATGACCGCTTCGACACCGCGCGGATCACCGCCGCGGTCGATGCGCTCGCCGAAAAGCACGAGGGCCGAGAGGACACGTTCCGCACGGCCATGGCGCAATTGCTCAAGGCTGAGCTGATCGCCTCGCGCGCCGCGGCACAGGCGATCCTTTTGAAGGACCGTCACGGAAGGCGCTGCGCCGAGCGGCTGTGCCATGTCCAGGACGAGATCATCCGCATCCTCTATTCAGCGGCAACGCGGCATCTCTACCGCTCGCCGATCCCGAGCGGCGCCGAGCGCATGGCGGTGGTGGCGACCGGCGGCTATGGCCGCGGCCTGATGGCGCCCGAATCCGACATCGATCTCTTGTTTATCCTGCCCTACAAGCAGACCGCCTGGGGCGAGCAGGTCGCCGAAGCCATCCTCTACTGCCTGTGGGACATGGGGCTGAAGGTCGGCCACGCCACCCGCTCGGTCGACGAATCGATCCGCCAGGCGCGCGGCGACATGACGATCCGCACCGCGATCCTGGAGACGCGCTTCCTGACCGGCGACAAGCCACTCTATGACGAATTGGTCGAGCGCTTCGACAAGGAGGTGGTGCAGGGCACCGCGTCCGAATTCGTTACCGCAAAACTCGCCGAGCGCGAGGAGCGGCATCGCCGCGGCGGCCAGTCGCGCTATCTGGTCGAACCCAACGTCAAGGACGGCAAGGGCGCCCTGCGCGACCTGCACACGCTGTTCTGGATCGCCAAGTACGTCTATCGCGTCCGCGACACCGATGAACTGGTCGAGCGCGGCGTGTTCGACGCGCAGGAATATCGCAGCTTCCGCCGCTGCGCCGATTTCCTCTGGTCGGTGCGCTGCAATCTGCATTTCTACTGCAATCGCGCCGAGGAGCGCCTCTCCTTCGACCTGCAGCGCGAGATCGCGGTCCGGCTCGGCTACACCTCGCATCCCGGCATGCAGGACGTCGAGCGCTTCATGAAGCACTACTTTCTGGTCGCCAAGGAAGTCGGCAACCTCACCGCCATCCTCTGCGCCAAGCTCGAGGACCAGCAGGCCAAGCCGGCGCCGGTGCTGAGCCGGATGATGGCGCGGCTGCGGCCCAGCACCGTGAAGCGGCGCGTGCCTGATAGCGACGACTTCATCGTCGACAACAACCGCATCAACATCGCTGCGCCCGATGTCTTCAAGCACGATCCGGTCAATTTGATCCGGATCTTCCGCCTGGCGCAGAAGAACAACCTCGCCTTTCATCCGGATGCGATGCGCGACGTGACGCGCTCGCTCGGCCTGATCAACGGGCAGCTTCGCGAGAATCCCGAGGCCAATCGGCTGTTCATGGAGATCCTGACCTCCAACGACGCCGAGACCGTGCTGCGACGGATGAACGAGACCGGCGTGCTCGGTCACTTCATCCGCGCCTTCGGCAAGATCGTCTCGATGATGCAGTTCAACATGTATCATCACTACACCGTTGACGAGCATCTGATCCGCTGCATCGGCTTCCTCCAGGACATCGAGCGCGGCGGCATCGAGGAGTTCGCGCTCGCCAGCGACCTCATGCGCAAGACGAGGCCCGAGCACCGCGCGGTGATCTACATCGCGACGCTGCTGCACGACGTCGCCAAGGGCCGGCTGGAGGATCACTCCATCGCCGGCGCCAAGGTGGCGCGGCGGCTGTGCCCGCGGCTCGGCTTCAGTCCGGCCGATACCGAGCTTGTGGCCTGGCTGATCGAGGAACACCTGACGATGTCGACGGTCGCACAGTCGCGCGACCTGTCGGATCGCAAGACCATCGAGAATTTCGCCGCCGTGGTGCAGTCGGTCGAGCAGATGAAGCTGCTGACGATTCTCACCACCGCCGATATCCGCGGCGTCGGCCCGGGCGTGTGGAACGGCTGGAAGGCGCAGCTGCTGCGCTCGCTCTATTACGAGACCGAGCCGGTGCTGACCGGCGGCTTCTCGGAAGTCGATCGCGGCAAGCGCCTCGCGGCCGCCTACGCCGAATTCCGCATGGCCTTCGCCGAATGGCCGGAGGATGAGCTCGATGCCTATATCGGCCGGCACTATCCGGCCTATTGGCTCAAGGTCGAGCTGCCGCGCAAAATTCGCCATGCCCGCTTCGTCCGCTCCAGCGAGCAGGCCGGCCACAAGCTCGCGATCAATGTCGGCTTCGACGAGGTGCGCGGCGTCACCGAGCTCACGATCTTCGCGGCCGACCATCCCTGGCTGCTCTCGATCATCGCCGGCGCCTGCGCCTCGGCCGGCGCCAACATCGTCGACGCCCAGATCTACACCACCACCGACGGCCGCGCCCTCGACACGATCTCGATCTCCCGAGAATACGACCGCGACGAGGACGAGGGACGGCGCGCCACGCGGATCGGCGAGATGATCGAGGACGTGCTGGAAGGCAAGCTGCGCCTGCCGGAAGTGGTGGCGCGGCGCACCGTGCGCAGCAAGGCGAAGCCCTTCGTGATCGAGCCGGAAGTGACCATCAACAACCAATGGTCCGACCGTTACACCGTGATCGAGGTCTCCGGCCTCGACCGCCCCGGCCTGCTCTACGAGCTGACCACCGCGATCTCGAAGCTCAACCTCAACATCGCCTCGGCCCATGTCGCGACCTTCGGCGAGCGCGCGCGCGACGTGTTCTACGTCACCGACCTCCTGGGCGCGCAGATCAACGCGCCGACACGGCAGGCCGCAATCAAGAGCGCGCTAACCCATGTGATGGCCGGCGACAAGGCGGTGCAGCCGGCGGCGTGACCCTCGTCGTTCCGGGGCGCGCGTAGCGCGAGCCCGGAATCCATTCATCCGCAGACTCGGTGTCGCCATAGATTCTCAGGTGCGCAATTGCGCACCATAGCTCGCCGCTCCGCGGCGCCCCGGAATGACGGCCGGACTACACCTCCACCCCTTCATGCCGCAGCAGCCAGCGCTTGCGCTCGAGGCCACCGCCGTATTTCACCAGTGAGCCATCCGCGCCGATCAGGCGGTGGCAGGGCAGCACCACGCTGATCGGATTGGAGCCGTTGGCGTGGCCGACGGCGCGAATCGCTTTGGGCATGTCGATCCTTGCGGCGAGCGCGCCATAGCTCATCGTGGTCCCAGTGGGGATTTGTGCGAGCGCGGTCCAGACCTTTTGCTGGAACGACGTGCCGGCGATGCGCCATGCGATGGCCGAGAGCTGGCCGAGGTCGCCTTCAAAATAGCCCGACAGCGCAGTCCGCATCTGCGTCGGTGCAGGCTGATCGCGGAGGTCCACCGCACCATAATGCAGCCGCAACAGCTCCCGCATACGGTGCTCGTAGTCTTCCCAATCGAGTGCGCGCAACACGCCCTCGGCGTCGGTGACGAGCAGCGCGATGCCGATCGGCGTTGCCAGGCGATCGAGACCGAAGCGTTCAGGCGTTTTGGTTGATCGAGCGGGCATTGCGGCACCGTTGCATCGAAATACGTCCGTCGCACTTGCCATGCCGGCCGTGCTAACGTCCACCCGAAAGCTGACGCTTTTGGGGGAGCTCAACTTGATTTTGATCGCCAATCTTCTGGTGGCGCTGGTCGCCATCCTGCATGTCTTCTTCCTGATCCTGGAGATGTTTCTCTGGGACAAGCCGCTGGGCTTGAAGGTGTTTCGCAACACGCCTGACAAGGCCGAGATGACGAAGGTGCTGGCCGCCAATCAGGGCCTCTATAACGGCTTCCTCGCCGCCGGCCTGATCTGGGGTCTCGTTCACGGCAATCCTGCCTTCGCGTTCCAGATCAAGGCGTTCTTCCTGCTTTGCGTGATCGTGGCTGGCGCTTATGGCGCCGCGACCGTCAGCTCACGCATCCTGATGGTGCAGGCGCTGCCGGCGGCGATTGCGCTGGTGGCATTGTTCCTGGCCTAGCTTTTGGCCTGAGGCGCTACGGCGCAGCGCCGTGATCCTTGCGCGGCGGCGAACGTTCCTCCACAATCTTCGGCAGCGATGGCGACCGTTGCAATCAACGGACAAAGACCATCGATCGAAAATTCCGTCAGGAGGAACGACCCAATATGACCAATCGCAGAGCCTTCCTAGCTGCCACGACGGCGCTCGCCTTCGCGTTCTCCGCGAGCCAAGCCCTCGCCCAGAAGAAATACGACACCGGCGCGAGCGACACCGAGATCAAGATCGGCCAGACCGTCCCGTTCTCCGGCGCCTATTCCGTCTACGCCAATATCGGCAAGACCCAGGCCGCCTATTTCAAGATGATCAACGATCAGGGCGGCATCAACGGTCGCAAGATCAATTTGATCCAGTATGACGACGCCTATTCGCCGCCGAAGACTGTCGAGCAGGTGCGCAAGCTGGTCGAAGGCGACGAGGTGCTGTTCACTTTCCAGCTGATCGGCACCGCTGCGAACGCCGCCGTGCAGAAATATCTCAACGGCAAGAAGATCCCGCAGCTCCTCGCCTCGACCGGCGCGGCGCGGTTCAACGACCCGCAGAACTATCCCTGGACCATCGCCTATAATCCGAACTACGTGTCCGAGGGGCGCATCTACGCAAAATACATCCTCGCCAATCATCCCAACGCCAAGATCGGCGTGCTCTATCAGAACGACGATATGGGCCGCGACTATCTCGCGGGCCTCAAGAGCGGTCTCGGCGACAAGGCCGCCAGCATGATCGTCGGCGAGGTCTCCTATGAGGTCACCGACCCGACCGTCGACTCGCAGGTGGTCAAGCTGAAATCGATGGGCGCCGACCTGTTCTATGACGCGTCGACGCCGAAATTCGCGGCTCAGGCGATCAAGAAGCTTGCCGACCTCGGCTGGAGCCCGGTGCATATCCTCGACATCAATGCGAGCCCGGTGTCGGCGACGTTGAAGCCAGCAGGCCTCGACATCTCCAAGGGCATCATCTCCACCAATTACGGCAAGGACCCCGGCGATCCCCAGTGGAAGGACGATCCGGGCGTGAAGGCCTTCTTCGCCTTCATGGACAAGTATTTTCCGGAAGGCGACAAGCTCAACACCGTCAACACCTACGCCTATTCGGTGGCCGAGCTGCTGGTGCAGGTTCTGAAGCAATGCGGCGACAACCTGACGCGTGAGAACGTCATGAAGCAGGTCGCCGGCATCAAGGGCTATACGCCGAGCCTGGCGCTGCCCGGCATCAAGATCACCACGGGCCCGAACGACTATCGCATCAACAAGCAGATGCAGATGATGAAGTTCAACGGCGAGCGCTGGGAGCTGTTCGGACCGATCATCGCAGACACCGGGCCGTCGGGTTAGTGTTGGCCTCGTAGGGTGGGGTGGGCATAGGCGCGCAGCGCCGTGCCCACCATCTCTCCACGATCGCATGAGACGTGGTGGGCACGCGCCGGAATGCGCATTCGCGCACTCCGGCGCTTTGCCCACGCTACGGACTACGTCGGTATCTCGCCAAAGTTCTTCCCCACCGGCAGCACTGCATGCCGAATCAGCCGCGAATCCTCCACCGCTGCCTGCCTATGCTTGACCGCTTCGCGATAGACGGGATCGCGGATCATCTCGACGAAGGCAGCAACGCTGGGATATTCGGCGATGAAGCAATGGTCCCAGCGCTCGTCTTGCGGACCGATCAGCATCAGCTCGAACCTGCCCTGCCAGATGATGCGGCCGCCGAGGCGCTCGAACACTGGGCCGCTCTCGCGACCATAGGCCGCATAGGCTTCCGCGCCGCTCGCCTTGCGGCCGTCCGGGTAGGCCGCCTCCTTGCGCAGGCGCACCAGGTTGAGCATGTGGATCGGGCCCGGGCGGTCGTTGTCCCGGAATTGCGCAAAGATCTCCTTGGTCGGATCGATGTGGCCCATGCGAGTTCCCTCTTTCTTGATGCGGGCGATCCTAGCTCCGGCGCCTCAGAAGCGGAACTGCGACCGGCGAATGCCGCACCTCCTAATCGCGCGTTAAGCTTTGTGTAACCGGGCCTTAAACAGCGACCGCTAGCGTGCGGCGGGGCGGGCTGACCGGGCGTTTTGCGTATGGCGTGGGGAAAGAAAAAGGGTGGGCGGAAGGAGCCGTTGTTCGGCTTGCCCGCGGCGCTCGCCGATCTGCGCCTGACGGCTGCGGACCGCATTCCCGGCGGCGAGGACAAGCCCAAGAAGTCAGCGAAAGCATCCGCCAAGCGCAAGAGTGAGGATGCTGGCGACGAGCCGCCGCCGCGCGAGCGCAAGGCTCCGGCCGGTCGCAGCGGCGCCAAACGCCGATCGAAATCGCGCGGAGGCTTCAGCCTCGGCCGCCTAGTCTATTGGGGCGCGGTGCTCGGCCTGTGGGGCGTCATCGCCGTGATCGGCATCGTGATCTATGTCGGCGCCCATCTGCCGCCGATCCAGTCGCTGGAGATCCCTAAGCGCCCGCCGACGATCCAGATCGTCGGCATCGACGGCAGCATGCTGGCGCAGCGCGGCGAGATGGCCGGCGCCAATATCGCGCTGAAGGATTTGCCGCCCTATCTCCCCAAGGCGTTCATCGCCATCGAGGACCGCCGCTTCTATTCGCATTTCGGCATTGACCCGGTCGGCATCCTGCGCGCCCTCGTCACCAATGTGCTCCATCGCGGCGTCTCGCAGGGCGGCTCGACGCTAACCCAGCAGCTCGCGAAAAACCTGTTCCTGACCCAGGAGCGCACCATGCAGCGCAAGCTGCAGGAGGCGGAGCTCGCGATCTGGCTGGAGCGCAAGCATTCCAAGAACGAGATTCTGGAGCTCTATCTGAACCGCGTCTATTTCGGCTCCGGCGCCTATGGCGTCGAGGCCGCGGCGCAGAAGTATTTCGGCAAGTCGGCGAAGAACGTGACGATCGCTGAAGCGGCCATGCTGGCGGGCCTCGTCAAATCGCCCTCGCGCCTTGCGCCGAACCGCAATCCCGAGGGCGCAGAAGCGCGCGCGCAAATCGTGCTGGCGGCGATGGCGGATGCAAAGTTCATCACCGACGCGCAGGCCAAGGCCTCGATCGGCCATCCCTCCTACGAGGTGAAGCCGGTCGGCGCCGGCACGGTCAATTACGTCGCCGATTGGATCGGCGAGGTGCTGGACGACCTGATCGGCCAGATCGATGAGAGCATCAAGGTCGAAACCACGATCGATCCAAGGCTCCAGAGCGTGGCGGAAGCCGCCATCATCGACGAGCTCGCGGCCAAGAGCGTTAAGTTCAACGTCAGCCAGGGCGCACTGGTGGCGATGGCGCCCGATGGCGCCGTGCGCGCCATGGTGGGCGGGCGGAACTATTCCGAGAGCCAGTACAACCGCGCGGTCACGGCAAAACGCCAGCCGGGCTCCTCGTTCAAGCCGTTCGTGTACCTCACCGCGCTCGAGCAGGGGCTGACGCCGGATACCGTCCGCCAGGACGCCCCGATCGAGGTGAAGGGTTGGCGGCCTGAGAACTACACCCACGAATATTTCGGCGCGGTGACGCTGACGCAGGCGCTGGCGATGTCGCTCAACACGGTTGCCATACGCCTCGGCCTCGAGGTCGGGCCGAAGAACGTGGTGCGCACCGCGCACCGGCTCGGCATCTCCTCGAAACTCGAGCCCAATGCCTCGATCGCGCTAGGCACCTCGGAAGTCTCCATGGTCGAGCTGGTCGGCGCCTATGCCCCCTTCGCCAATGGCGGCCTCGCGGTGACGCCGCATGTCGTGACGCGGATCAGGACGCTCAGTGGCAAGCTGCTCTACATGCGCCAGCCGGACGAGCGCAACCAGGTGATCGACCCCCGCTATGTCGGCATGATGAACACGATGATGCGGGAGACGCTGATCAACGGCACCGCCAAGAAGGCCGAAATCCCCGGCTGGCCGGCGGCCGGCAAGACCGGCACCAGCCAGGATTACCGCGACGCCTGGTTCATCGGCTACACCGCCAACCTCGTCACCGGCGTCTGGCTCGGCAATGACGACAACTCGCCGACCAAGAAGGCGACCGGCGGCGGCCTGCCGGTCGAAGTCTGGACGCGCTTCATGCGCACGGCGCACGAGGGCGTGCCCGTGGCCGCCTTGCCGAATTCACAAGCCAGCTGGGGCCTGTCGAACCTCGCGCAGGCGGCTTCGCAGGTGTCTCCGCCGACAGCGCCTGGGCCGGCACCGGCGAACAATGGCGGCTATCGCCCGCCGCCCCCCACGCGCGCCAATGTGCGCCCCGAGGCGGCGGCAGGGCTCGATGGCTGGCTGATGGACCGCCTGTTTGGCGGAAACCGATAGGTTCGGGCCGAGGGCCTTGGGCCCCTTGAAACAAAAACTGCGAAAACAACCCCATGCACAGTAGACGGCAATCGCCGGCGCGATGCGCGGCTGATGATGCGAAGCGTTTGATGCGGCGGGACTAAACGAGCGAGACGCGCAATCGTCGCGAAGTGTGGCGAAAATCGAGCGAGAGGCTTGGGTGTTGCTCCACCCTGCCCTGTCATTCCCGCGAGGGCGGGGAATCCCGTTCGCCGTGGCGTCTCGGCCGACAACAACCGTCTCTGGAATACTGTCGTCGCCCGGTCAAGCCGGGCGACGACATCGAATGCTGTGCTGGTAGTGGCGCTTAACCCGCAACGAGGCCTAATCCTCGGCCCCATACCGGTGCAGGTCGTTGCCGTACGTGTCGAGCCACTTCTTGGCGCGCTCCATTGACGGGCAGACTTTTCCGCACACACGCCAGAACCGCGCCGAGTGGTTCATCTCGACGAGATGGGCGACCTCGTGGGCGGCGAGGTAGTCGAGCACGAAGGGCGGCGCGAGGATCAGGCGCCAGGAGAACGACAGCGAGCCGGCCGAGGTGCAGGAACCCCAACGGCTGGACTGGTCGCGGATCGAGAGCCGCTTGACCCTGACGCCGAGCTCGGCCGCGTAGGCTTCCGCCGAGCGCTGAAGGTCCCGGCGCGCCTCGCGCTTGAGGAAGTCGCTGACGCGGCGGTCGACATAGTCGAAGCCGCCGGCAACGCAGAGAATGCGTTCACCGCTGTCGCGCATCTCGGTCCACACCGTGCCACGCTCACCGGCGCGGTGAACGATGCGATGGGGAACGCCGCGTAGCGGTATCACCGTTCCCGACTGGAACGGAGCGGCCTTCGGCAAGCGACCGAGACGTGCAGCGATCCACGCACCGTGACGCTGCGCGAAGTCCTTGGCCTCGACCAGCGTGCCACGCGGCGGCATGGTGAGGATGGCTTCGCGGTCGCTCGGATGAATTCTGAGCGTGTAGCGGCGCGCGCGTCTGTGTCGGCGCAACCTGATCGCGAAAAACTGCGATCCGTGGGTGATGACGAGGGTCTTCGGTTCGTGGGGCCGCCGATAAAGGAGCGCGCGAGTGGCCATGTCTGTCAGTCCGGGGGGCAGGAGGGCGCCCGGATTCTGCCATAACCGCCGCCATGGAAAGCGCTCGGCGCAAAAACAAATCATTTGCCCAATATACAGCGGTCAAGCGTCCGGGAGACCCTACAGACTGGGGTTGGAACCCGTTTTTTTCGCCCCCGCTGGATGCATGCGGCACCCCCAAGGGCTGAGTGTCGACTCACTCCTATAAGGCTACCTAAATACCGCGAATCTGGAGGGAAGCGACCCCTGTCGGAGCCTCCGACAGGGCCTGAATTTTCGACGGGAAAGCCGAAATACGCGACCAGAGCCGCACCGATGAAATCGGAGCGGCTCTTGTTTCCTGTTTTGACGCGTTTTCTCTACGCGAACCGGTCGCCACTTCGCTCGAAAAACGCTCTATTCGGCCGCGAGCGCCTGCAATGAGCTCGGATTCGCCGCCGAGACCATGAAATCATGAATCCGCGGCAAGATTTCCGACTTGAAACGCGAACCGTTGAAGACGCCGTAATGTCCGACGCCCTTCTGGACGTAATGAACGCGGCGATGATCGGGAATCGAGCTGCACAATGTGTGCGTTGCTTCGGTCTGACCGAGACCGGAGATGTCGTCCTTCTCGCCTTCGACCGTCATCAACGCCACACGCGTGATCTTGGAGGGATCGACGCGTGTTCCACGATGGGTCATCTCGCCCTTGGGCAGCGCGTGCTTCACGAACACGGTGTCGACGGTTTGCAGATAATACTCGGCGGAGAGGTCCATGACCGCGAGATATTCATCGTAGAACTCGCGATGCTTGTCGACGAGGTCACCGTCGCCCTTCACCAGATTGGCGAAGAGCTGCTTGTGCGCATCCATGTGCCGGTCGAGATTCATGCTGATGAAGCCGTTGAGCTGCAGGAATCCCGGATAGACGTCGCGCATCATGCCCGGATGCGGGAACGGCACCTTGGTGATGACATGGTTGCGGAACCAGTCGATGCCGCGCTCCTGAGCGAGGTTGTTCACCGCGGTCGGATTGCGGCGGGTATCGATCGGACCGCCCATCAGCGTCATCGAGGTGGGCACGAAGGGATCGCGCCGCGCTTCCATGATCGAGACGGCCGCGACGACGGGCACGGAGGGCTGGCACACCGCCATGACATGGGTGTTGCCGCCGAGGACGTGCAGCATCTCGATGACATAGTCGATGTAGTCGTCGAGGTCGAAGCGGCCTTCGCTGAGCGGCACCATGCGGGCATCGGCCCAATCGGTGATGTAGACCTCATGCGCGGGCAGGAGGGCTTCCACCGTGCCGCGCAGCAGCGTGGCATAATGGCCGGACATCGGCGCGACGATCAGCACGCGCGGCTGCGGGCTGCGCAAGGGACGAGCGAACTTGCGATCGAAGTAGAGCAGCTGGCAGAACGGCTTTTCCCAGACCGAGCGGATCTCGACGGGCACGCGGATGCCGTTGACCTCGGTGCCGTTGAGGCCCCATTCCGGCTTGCCGTAGCGGCGCGTGGTGCGCTCGAACAATTCGCAGGCCGCGGCGACCGACTTGCCGACCTCGGTGCGCGCCAAGGGATTGAGGGGATTCTGAAACAGGAGCTTGGTCGCATCGGTGACCGCGCGGGCCGGATTGAGAGAGGCATGCGCCATCTCGTACATCCAGTACATCGGCGTCGTCAGGACCGGACTGCCTTCAGCCGCCAGGGGCGGCGCGCCGCCAAACTCACCAATAGGCATCGCTATATTCCTCTTCGCATCGCAGCATACTGCCGAATGCGCAATATTGCGTCAATGCATGGTTCCGTACATCTACGTGTTGGGAAAGCCAAAACTAGCCTGAATCCACGGGAAAGTGACGTTATTCGCCCGCCGAGAGCAGCGAGCCGTGCTTCCTGGCGCTTCGCAACAGGGCAAGGAATGCCCCAAAAGATGCAACCAGCAGTACTGCGTTGATGGCCAATGCCTCCAGCATCAGATCGGTCCGAAAGGTTTGCTCGATCAGGAGCGCGCGCATGCCCTCGAAGGCGTAGGTCGGCGGCAACGCCCAGGCGACGTATTGCAACCAGGCCGGCAGCACGCTGACGGGATAGTAGACGCAGGCCAGCGGCAGGATGGCGAACATCAAGGTCCAGACGATGCTCTCGGCGCCGAGGCCGTTTCGCAGCACCAGGCCCGAGACGAAGATGCCGACTGACCAGCTCGTGAAGATCAAATTGCAGAAGAAGGCGATCAGCGGCAGGCCGAGGGCATAGACGTTGAAGTGAAACAGGAACAGCGCGAGCAGGGTCATCGGGATGATGCCGATGGCGAGCCGGATCAGGCTCATGACCATCAGCGACAGCAGAAACTCGATCGGCTTGAGCGGGCTCATCATGAGATTGCCGATGTTGCGCGCCCACATCTCCTCCAGGAACGAGATGGAGAAGCCGAGCTGCCCGCGGAACAGGATGTCCCAGAGGATGACGGCGCCGATCAGCGTGCCGCCGGCGCGCGCGAAGAAATTGGCATTTTCGGCGATGTAGAGCTGGAGAAAGCCCCAGGTGATGACTTGCAGCGCCGGCCAGTACAAGAGCTCGAGCAGCCGCGGCCAGGAAGACATCAAGAGATACCAATAGCGCAGGATCATCGCGCCGATGCGATGGACGGAGATGCCGCGGTGGAGGGACAGCTCGGTCATGGCGGCCTCTGGTAGCCCGGCCGCAACCAGTAGCCCGGATGGAGCGCAGCGCAATCCGGGATCAGCCTATCCAGACACGAGAACCCCGGATTACGCTGCGCTCCATCCGGGCTACGACTCCTTCTCACCGTGCCGCCTCCTTCGCGCCGTTCACCCGGCCGCGCGCGACGTCCAAAAACACCTCCTCCAGCGTGGTGCGGTTGTAGCGTGCCATGATGGCTTCCGGCGTGTCGTCGTCCTCGATGCGGCCGCGCTTCATGATGATGACGCGGTCGCAGAGCCGCTCGACCTCGAGCATGTTGTGCGACGCCAGCAGGATGGTGGCGTTGTGCTGCTTGCGATAGCGCTCCAGATGCGCCCGCACCCAATCGGCGGTATCAGGATCGAGCGAGGCGGTCGGCTCGTCCAGCAAGAGCAGCTCGGGCTGGTTGATCAGCGCCTTCGCGAGCGCAACACGGGTCTTCTGCCCGGCGGAGAGCTTGCCGTTGGCGCGGTCGATGAAATCGCCGAGGTCGAGATCGTCGGTGAGCCCGGCGATGCGGCCAGCGAGGTTCTTCACCGCATAGAGCTTGCCGAACACGGTGAGGTTCTGCCGCACCGTGAGCCGCATCGGCATGTCGACATAGGGGCTCTCGAAATTCATCCGCCCCAGCACGGACGCGCTCTCCTCGGGCATGCGATGACCGAGCACCTGCACACGGCCGGAGGTCGGCAGCACCAGGCCCATGATCATCGCAATGGTCGTGGTTTTGCCGGCGCCGTTGCCGCCGAGCAGCCCGGTGATGCTGCCGCGCGAAAGCGAAAAGGAGATATCGTCGACGGCGCGGGTCTGCTTGTAGACCTTGACGAGATGATCGACCGCAATCGCCGCGGGTGCGCTGCGATCCGCGACAGTCGGCCAGCTTGAAGCCTTGTCATTCTCGGTCATGCTGGCCGTTCTTCTGCTATTGCAGCCGATAGCGCAAGGCTTGTAATTCCTGGCTGGTTCCGTGAGCCGCGCGTTTGTGACCTTAGAAGGCACCGCCACATTGGCCGATATGACCGAAATTGCCGATTCCGACTTTCGCCACGCGCAGCGGCATATCCGGCTGGACACGATCCTGCGGCTGCGCTGGCTCGCGGTGCTGGGGCAGCTCGCCGCGATCTTCATCGTGGCGCAGGGGCTGGAGTTCAATGTCGAGATCGTCCCCTGCGTCAGCATCATCGCCCTGTCCGCGGCGCTCAATCTGGCGCTCCAGACCGCGGCAAATCCGATGCAGCGGCTGGAGCCGATGCAGGCGGCCGGACTGCTGGCGCTGAACATCGTGGAATTGGCTGGTCTGTTATTCTTTACCGGCGGCCTCCAGAACCCGTTCTCGTTCCTGTTCCTCGCGCCCGTGCTGATCTCGGCCACGGCGCTGCCGGCCCGCTTCACCTTCGGCCTCGGCCTCCTCGCTGTGGCCTGCGCCTCGATCCTGTTCTTCTTCCATTCGCCGCTGCCGTGGGATTCCGATGATCCGCTGGTGCTGCCACCGATCTACCTCGTCGGTGTCTGGCTCTCGATCGCGCTCGCGATCGGTGTCACCAGCCTCTACTCCTTCCAGGTCACCGAGGAGGCGCGCAAGCTCGCGGACGCGCTGGCCGCAACCGAGCTGGTGTTGACGCGCGAGCAGCATCTGACCCAACTCGACGGATTGGCTGCCGCAGCCGCGCACGAGCTCGGCACGCCGCTCGCGACCATCTTCCTGATCTCGCGTGAGCTGGAAAAAACGGTGAAGGACCCGAGCTTTGCCGCCGATCTGAAAACCCTGCGCGAGCAGACCCAGCGCTGCCGCGACATCCTGAGCAAGATCACCCAGCTCTCCTCCACCGGCGCACCGTTTGACCGCATGAAGCTGTCGGAGCTGATCGAGGAGGTGGTGGCGCCACACCGCGATTTCGGTGTCGACATCAAGGTGCGGATCGCGGTGGCGGTCGCGGCCGAGCCGGTCGGCTCGCGCAATCCGGCGATCCTCTACGGCATCGGCAACATCGTCGAGAACGCGGTCGATTTCGCCCACACCACCGTCGAGGTGAATGCCTGGTGGAACAAGGACGATATCGAGCTCGTGATCTCCGACGACGGCCCCGGCATCCCGCCCGACATCCTCAAACGGATCGGCGAGCCCTATCTGTCGCGGCGGCGGAGCCAGGATGAAGGCGGCGAGCGGCGCGGCCTCGGCCTCGGCGTGTTCATCGCGCGCACGCTGCTCGAACGCACCGGCGCCAAGGTCTCGTTCACCAACCGGACCTTTCCGGACCACGGCGCGGTGGTTCAGATCAATTGGCCGCGAGAGCGTTTTGAGGCTATCGAGACGCTTGAAGAAACAATAGGATAGGCCGCGACCTTGCGTCGCACAACGGGGCCGATCGACCATTTGCCGCCTTGGCACCGATCGATTGCGACGCCATATGTCAATGCGCTGGAGAGAGGACAACACCTTGAACGCCATCGCCGAACTGAACGAACAGACCGACCGCTCGCTTCTCATCGTTGAGGACGACAAGCCGTTTCTGGAGCGGCTGTCGCGCGCAATGGAGACACGGGGCTTTGCCGTAACATCGTGCGACACCGTCTCCGACGGTCTTGCGCAGATCGGCAAATCGGCACCGGCCTTTGCGGTGGTGGATCTGCGGCTCGGCGACGGCAACGGTCTCGACGTGGTCTCGGCGCTGAAGAAGAAGCGCCCCGATGCGCGCGCGATCGTGCTGACCGGCTATGGCAACATCGCCACCGCCGTGACCGCAGTGAAGATGGGCGCGATCGATTATCTGTCGAAGCCGGCCGACGCCGACGACGTCGTCGCCGCGCTGCTCTCGACCAGCGCGGAGAAATCCGAGCTGCCGACCAACCCGATGTCCGCCGACCGTGTGCGCTGGGAGCACATCCAGCGTATCTACGAAATGTGCAACCGCAACGTCTCGGAGACGGCGCGCCGGCTCAACATGCACCGCCGCACGTTGCAGCGCATTCTGGCCAAGCGCGCGCCGCGGTAGTTACTACGCTCAATCCTCTATCCCCGTCATCCTGAGGCGCTCGCCTTGCAAAGCAAGGCGAGCCTCGAAGGGCGACGGCCCGGCTGCATCGCGGCCGTGCATCCTTCGAGGCTCCCGACGGGACGCTCCGCGCCCCCGTCACTCGCGCCTCAGGATGACGGGGATACAGTTTCGTTCTTTTGGCTACTCCCAAAAATCCGCATGCCCCTGCGGATCGATCAAACGGTTGATCCGCAGGGCAGCCGCCATCGCAAAGCGCACCGTCATCTGCTTGCGCGTGGCGGCAGCAAGCTTGTGCTCGGGCGCCTCGCAATGCATGTGCGCGCCATAGGCGTCGGCGACGATCAGGCCGGTATCTTCAGGAAAGATCTCGCACGGCAGATCCTGCGTGAAGGCGAAGAACAGCCGGTCGCAATGGGCGCGGTATTCGTGCCATTTCTGATCAGCGCGCAGATCCTCGACCGACGATTTGATCTCGATAATCCAGATCTCGCCGCGCTCGTTCAACGCGACGAGATCGGCACGGCGGCCCGAGGGCAGCGGCAATTCGCTAATGCAGGAGAAACCGAGCGAGCGCAGCAGTCGCGCGGTGCCGCGCGCGACTGCCAGTGCGGTCTCCGACTGGCGGCGGTCCGGCGGCGGTACGAGGGCGATATTGCGGGCGGTGTTGTCCATGGGGGGAAAGGATAGCCGATTCCGTTGGGATGCACACTGCCGAGAATGGTCGAGCCGTTGCTCATTCTCAAATGTCGTCCTGGCGAAAGCCAGGACCCATTACCCCAAGGGTTTGTTGTAGCGCGAGCTGATAACCACCAATCTTCGCCAAACGACTTCCTGTGGTAATGGGCCCTGGATCTGCGCTTCGCTTGTCCAGGACGACATTGCGGAACCGCTTTTGCCTTTAAAACTTATCACGCAGCCGCCGCACCTCGGCGGCTCACGAGGCCGCGCGCGCATGATCGACGATCTCTGGTACAAGAACGGCGTGATCTACTGCCTCTCCGTCGGCTCCTATATGGATGCCAATGGCGACGGCGTCGGCGACTTCAAGGGCCTCTTGCGCCGGCTCGATTATCTGCATGGCCTCGGCATCACCACGATCTGGCTGATGCCGTTCCAGATTTCGCCGCAGCGCGACGACGGCTACGACATTGCGGACTATTACAGCGTCGATTCCCGCTACGGCACGCTCGGCGATTTCGTCGAGTTCACCCATGGCTGCAAGCAACGTGGCATCCGCGTCATCATCGATCTCGTCGTCAACCACACCTCGGACCAGCATCACTGGTTCAAGGAGGCGCGGCGCGACAAGAACTCGCCCTATCGCGACTGGTATGTCTGGTCCGACAAGAAGCCGGCCAACGCCCACGAGGGCATGGTGTTTCCCGGCGTGCAGAAATCGACCTGGACGCGCGACAAGGAAGCCGGCGCCTGGTATTTTCATCGCTTCTACGATTTCCAGCCCGATCTCAACACCTCGAACCCGCACGTGCAGGCCGAGATCCTGAAGATCATGGGCTTCTGGATCCAGCTCGGCGTCTCCGGCTTTCGCATGGATGCGGTGCCATTCGTGATCGCGACCAAGGGCGCCAAGGTGAAGAAACCGGTCGAACAGTACGACATGCTGCGCGCGTTCCGCGAATTCCTGCAATGGCGGCAGGGCGACGCCATCATCCTCGCCGAAGCCAATGTGCTGCCGAAGACGGACATGGAATATTTCGGCCGCGACGCCGACCGCATGCACATGATGTTCAACTTCCAGGTCAACCAGCATCTGTTCTATGCGCTGGCCTCGGCCGATTCGCGTCCGCTGGCGAAGGCGCTGAAGGCGACCAAGCCGCGGCCGGCGACGGCGCAATGGGGCCTGTTCCTGCGCAATCACGACGAGCTCGATCTCGGACGGTTGACCAAGGCGCAGCGCGAGGTCGTGTTCAAATGCTTCGGACCCCACAAGGAGATGCAGCTCTACGATCGCGGCATCCGCCGTCGCCTCGCACCGATGCTGGGCGGCGACCGCCGGCGGCTCGAGCTCGCCTACAGCCTGGTATGCACATTGCCGGGAACGCCCGTGATCCGCTATGGCGACGAGATCGCGATGGGTGATGACCTGTCGCTGCCCGAACGCGATTGCGCGCGCACGCCGATGCAATGGTCGACCGAGCCGCATGGCGGCTTCACCAAGAGCGACAAGCCGGCATGCCCCGTCATCGACAAGGGGCCGTCCGGCTATCCGCATGTCAACGTCGCAAAACAGCGACGCGATCCCAATTCGATGCTGAACTGGACCGAACGCATCGTGCGCATGCGCAAGGAGGTGCCGGAAGTCGGTTGGGGCGATTTCACCATCATTCCTGTGCGCGATCCCGCCGTGTTCATCATGCGCTATGACTGGCGCAACAATTCGGTGCTGTTCATGCACAATCTCGACGAGAAGCCACGCGAGATCGCGTTCTCGGCGGGGCTGCCTGATGGGGCCGGCGCGCACCTCATCAACCTGCTCGCGGAAGATCACAGCCACGCCGACAAGCGCGGCCAGCACCGCGTCGTGCTGGAGCCCTACGGCTATCGCTGGTATCGCGTCGGCGGGCTGGATTATCTGTTGAAGCGGAGCGACATCGACGCGAATACGGTGCGGGGGAGGAAACATCCGGGGTAGCCTCGTTAAACCCTCCGCCGGCGTCCCGGCGAAGGCTAGGATGGCGCCGCCACCACCACGCCCTCATTCCCCCGCAAATCCAGCACGCCCTCCAGCCGCTCACCTTCCCGATCGAGAAACGTCGACAGCAGGATCTCGCTGCCGAAGCGGATGGCGCTGGTGGTCACGGCGATCGGGTCGGGGCCGAGATTGAGCGCCACGACCACCGCTCTGCCGCCAGCCTCGCGGCGATAGAGCAGGAGATCGCCTTGCGCCGAGATCGGATGATAGTCGCCTGCCATCAGCGGCGGCGAGGCCTTCCGCAAGGCGATCAGGCGCTTGTACAGGTTCAGGATCGAGCGCGGATCGGCTTCGAGATCGACGACGTTCTCGCGGATGTGATCCTCCGGCAACGGCAGCCACGGCCGGACCTCCGAGAAGCCGGCGAAGTTCGAGGAATCCCACTGCATCGGCGTGCGGCAGCCATCGCGGCCGACACCGATGCCGGGCACGTTCTTCTCGAAGGGATCGCGCACGTCCTCCGGCGCGATCGCGAGCTGATGCATGCCGATCTCGTCGCCGTAGTAGAGCGTCGGCGTGCCGCGTAGCGTCAGCAGCAGCATGGCGGCGACGCGGGCCTGTTCGGGACCGACCCGGCTTGCCACGCGCGGACGGTCGTGATTGCCGAGCACCCAGTTCGGCCAAGCGCCGCGCGGCAGCGCCTTCTCGTAATCCTCGATGATCTTCTCGATCGAGCGCGCGCTCCAGAAGGTCGAGAGCAGCGCGAAGTTGAACGGCATCTGCGCGCCGGTGAGATCGTTGCCATAGTAGGCCATCAAGCGATGCAGCGGCAGATAGATCTCGCCGATCAAGACGCGCGCGCCAAAGCCATCGGTGAGACGCCGCATCTGCGCGATCACGGCATGCACCTCCGGCTGATCGGTCGAGTATTGCGTCAGGATCTTCTCGTTCGGCGGCCGGCCCTCGACGTAATGTGGGTTCGGCGGATTGTCGCGGAATTCGACGTCCTTGATCAGGTGCCAGATCACGTCGACGCGGAAGCCGTCGACGCCCTTCTCCAGCCAGAACCGCATCACCTCATAGATCGCCGCGCGAACATCAGGATTGCGCCAGTTGAGGTCCGGCTGCTGCGCGAGGAAGGCGTGGTAGTAATATTGCCCCGTGGTCTCGTCGAATTGCCAGGCGCTGCCACCGAACTCGGACAGCCAGTTGTTCGGCACGCCGCCATCGGGCGCCGGATCACGCCAGATGTACCAATCGCGCTTGGGATTGTCGCGTGAGGACCGGCTCTCGATGAACCAGGGATGCTGGTCCGAGGTGTGGTTCGGCACGAGATCGAGGATCAGCTTCAGGCCGTTGTCATGGGCGGCGGCGAGCAGAGCATCGAAATCGGCCATCGTGCCGAACAGCGGCTCGATGGCGGTATAGTCCGAAATGTCGTAGCCAAAATCCGCCATCGGCGAGGGAAAGATCGGCGACAGCCAGATCGCGTCGACGCCGAGCGATTTGACGTGAGGCAGCCGTCTGAGGATGCCAGCGAGATCGCCGACGCCATCGCCATCCGAGTCCTGAAAGGAGCGCGGATAGATCTGATAGAAGATGCCGTCGCGCCACCAATTCTCGTTGCCTTGAGCCATGCCGAAAGACCACCCAAATCTGCGCCTCGCGCGGGAGAACGCGACAGCGACGCCCCGGTTCAAATTGGCAGGTCAATTGGGACGGCCGTGTGACGGTTGTTCCCGAGCTCGTTCCGACTGTTTGGCCCGAATCTTTTGCTTGGCGGCCTGGCAAAAATCGGCATTGTGCGGCCATGACCGAACAAAATGACACCAAAGCCAAAGCCGGCGCGATCATCGTTCCCGTGACGTTGTTCGAGCAGAACTGCACCATCATCTGGGACGAGCCTTCCAAGAAGGCCGTGGTGATCGATCCCGGTGGCGACGTGCCGAAGATTCTGGACGCGATCAAGCAGACCGGCGTCAGCGTGGAAAAGATCTGGCTGACCCATGGTCATATCGACCATGTCGGCGGCGCGGCCGACTTGCGCGACGCGCTGAAGGTGCCGATCGAGGGCCCGCATGAAGCGGACAAGTTCCTGCTCGACAACGTGGTCGAGAGCGGCGCGCGCTTCGGCATGACCGGGGTGCGCAACTTTGCACCGGACCGCTGGCTCGACGAAGGCGACAGCGTCTCGATCGGCGGCTTGCAGTTTGACATCTATCACTGCCCCGGCCACTCGCCCGGCAGCGTGGTGTTCTTCAACAAGGACTTGCGTTTTGCCCATGTCGGCGACGTGCTGTTCGCAGGTTCAGTCGGACGCACCGACCTGCCCGGCGGCAGTCATGCCACGCTGATCAACTCGATAAAGACCAAGCTGCTGCCGCTCGGCGACGACGTCGGCTTCATCTGCGGCCATGGCGCCGGCTCCAGCATCGGCCAGGAGCGGATGACCAATCCGTTCATCACCGGCGAAATGTAGGTTTTACTCGGCGGCGTCCGCCAGCGCCGCGGGTTCGCCGAGGTTACGCTCGCCCCATTCGCGGATCGCGGCGACGACCGGCACAAAACTCCTGCCCTTGCGGGTCAGGCGATATTCGACCTTGGGCGGCACCTCGCCGAAATCCTTGCGGTCGATCAGACCGCTCGCCGTCAGCGCCTTCAATTCGCGGCTGAGCACGCGCGGGGTGATCTCGGCGCTGCCTTCCGTGCCGCGCAGCAGGCCGCTCCTGATCTCGCCATAGCGGCGCGGACCGTCCTTGAGGTCCCAGACGATGCGCAGCTTATACTTGCCGCTGATCATCTTCTGAAACGCCGCGACCGGACAGGTGCGCGCGGGGTTCGCTCTTGCCTTCGCCATTGCCTTGGCCATGTCGTCTCCTCCATGCGCGGAGTTCCTGTTTTGACGCGTTTTCTTTACGCGAACCGGTCTCCACTTCGCTCGAAAACGCTTTGGCCCGAGGATAGAAGCGACGGCGAAAAAGTCCATACTATCAATTTTGTCCATACTTGCAGGATCGCGCGCAAGCCGCAGATGATGACGCACACGACGAAGTAAGGAGCGTCACATGAAGCACTTCATGATCACATACGAATTCAGGAACGGCACGACGGAGGCCTGGCATCAGGAGATCAGCCGCTTCATCAAGGCGATCGACGGCGATCCGGAGCTGAAAGGGCGGATCGGCTATCGTGTCCTGAAGCACCGCGATGACGGTAGCTATATCCATCTCGCCAGCGTCACCGACGATGCCGCGCAAAAAACCCTGCAATCGCGCGAGTTCTTTAGGGCCTATCAGGAGATGACGCGGAAGGTGGCCGGCGGCGAGGTCACGGTGACACCGATCGAGTGGATCGATCAGACGGGCTAGCTTCGCTAAGCTGAACCAACGGCGTCGCCACAAACTCCGTTGTTGTCCCGGCGAAGGCCGGGACGACAGCGCTTACTTCATCAACCCCGCCGCCGTCAGCGCGCGCGTGATGATCTGGCCGAGATCGAAGCTGCGTGTCCGCTCGGGTTTCGCCTCGGCCGGCTGTGCGGCGACCGCGGCGCGGATCGAGCGGGCGAGATGCGGCGCGGGCGTCAGCGCCGGCTTCGGCGTCGCAGGCTTTGCCTCCGCCTTCGGCGCCGCCTCCGCAATCCAGCCGGTGAGGCCGAAGAATTTTGCGATGTGATAGGACGAGGAGATGCCGGCCTCGATCAGGAACGCGCCTTCCATGCCGTAACGCTGGTCGTTGTCGGCAAGGCCGAGCGGCGTGCCGTGCGCCATGTCGGTGATGGCGTAGGATTCGACCAGCGTCTCGCCGTCATGGTTCCACCAGGCCTGGCGCGGATAGCCGTCGACATTGGTCTCGGCCATCGGCACCTCGGGCAGATCATGCAGATCGAGCCACTGCTTCACGATCTCATTGGCGTTGCCGGGATTGACGGTGCGGTCGGCGCTGCCGTGCCACACCGACACCTTCGGCCAGGGACCACGATGGTGGGTGGCGTTGCGCACGAGATCGCCGAGCTCGCGCGCGGGACGCACGGGTGAATGGAACATGCCGTCCAGCGCCTCGCGCAGATTCGAGGCGATGCCATAGGGCAAGCCCGCGATCACCGCGCCGGCTGCAAAAACTTCCGGATAGGTCGCGAGCATCACCGATGTCATGCCGCCGCCGGCGGACAGGCCGGTGATGAAGATGCGCCTCTGATCGATGCGGTGCGCTTGCACCATGTGAGCGATCATCTCGCGAATCGACCGCGCCTCGCCGCTGTCCCGCGCGGTGTCTTCCGGATTGAACCAGTTGAAGCAGGTGTTGCCGTTGTTGATGCGCTGCTGCTCGGGCATCAGCAGCGCGAAGCCGTAATGCTTCGCCAGCGTCGACCAGCCGGCGCCGAGATCGTAGCCGGAAGCGGTCTGGCCGCAGCCGTGCAACACGACGACGAGCGCGCGCGGCTTCTGCAGCTGCGCTGGCACGAAGGCGAGCATGCGCAACGCGCCGGGATTGTCACCGAAATTCGTGACCTCTTGCAACGGGCTGGATGAATCCGCGCTGCGGCCGAGCTCGGCAAAGCGCAGACCGTCCAGCTTGGGCAGACGTCTCAACAGATCGACATTTCGGGCTAGTGACACGGCAACTTCCTGGTGGGCAACTTCCAACGTTCAGCCAAACCAGATAGCTGCTGCGTTGCAAAATAAAAAGACCGTGCGCTGTCAATCGCGCGAAAAACGCCGGAATTTCCCGCGGAATCCGCATCTATTAACCGCAATGCCTCAACTTGGTGCAGAGGCGCGGCGCATCCAGGCCAGAAATGCGGCGCAGATCATGACTAATGTCACAAACAGCGCAAGCGAGACGAGAAATCCTGCGCGCGCTGATTGCAACGATTCGGCGGCGAAGAACAATGCGCCGATTGCGGCCACTCCGGCCGCATTTCCGATCTGCGCCGTGGTGCCGTACATGCCGGAGGCCGAGCCTGCGGCGACAGGTTTTACGCTCGCGAGCACCGCGCCCGACAACGGCGCCATCACCAATCCCTGACCGTAGCCGAAGACGATCATCGTGAGCGCCAGCGCAAGCGGCGTCGGTGCATCGACATAGAACGCGACGAGCGCGAGCGCGGCGAGGCCTGCGATCTGGAGCGCGCAGCCCTCGAGCAACACCTTGGTGCCGCGATGCCGCGCCCGCGCGCCGCTGTGCCGCGAGGCCACGACGAAGGCAAGTGCGAGCGGGATGAAGGCGATGCCGGCGGCGAGCGGTGGAATTTTCAGGCCGCGCTGCATGTACAGCGTCATCACCAGGTAGAACGAGAGGTTGGCGATGAAAAAGAACAACGCCGCGCCGAGCCCGCGCAGGAAGGCTGCATCCGACAGCAGCGTGAGATCGACCAGCGGCATGCCGCCGTCGCGCGCGACCGCGCGCTCCAGCTTCAGGAACGCGGCGAGGATCGCGCCGCCGATTGCCATCACCGCCCACAACCACGGCGCCCAGCCGACATCGTGACCGAACAGCAGCGGACCGATCAGGCACAACAAGCCTGCGAACAGCACCACGCTGCCCTTGACGTCGAGCTTCGTACCTGATCGCCGCGGCACCGACGGCATGATGCGCCAGGCGGCAGTGGCGATGGCGAGGCCGCTGGGCACGTTGACGAAGAACACTGAGCGCCAGCCGGTGCCGGCGAGATCGAGCGTGACGAGGAGACCGCCGAGCAGGAAGCCCGCCGCGCCCGCAAGCCCGAGCACGATGCCATAGATGGCGAAGGCGCGGCTGCGCGTCTCGTCGGTGAAGAGCAGATGCAACGTCGCCAGCACCTGCGGCACCATCAGCGCCGCGGTCGCGCCCTGCGCCAGCCGAGCGATGATCAGCTCCGCGCCGGATTGCGCGAGCCCGCACCACAGCGAGGTCAGCGTGAAGCCCAGCACGCCGGCGAGGAAGACGCTCTTCGTGCCGTGGATGTCGCCGAGCCGGCCACCGGTGACGACCAGCGTGGCATAGGCGATCAGGTAGATCGCAATGACAGATTCGATCTGCGCCGGCGACGCTTTCAGATCGACCGCGATGGTGGGAATGGCGACGTTGACCACGAAGGCGTCGACGCCGAACATGAACTGGGCGGCCACCACGATCGCCAGCACCCACCAGCGGCGCGAGGAATCGAGCTGTCGTGTGACGGTTTGGTGCATCGGCGCATGACCCCGGACTATCGTTGCCCGATGATTTCAGATCGCGCGTGGTGTCGCGATTACCTCGCAGGTAGGATTCCCGCGCTTCCGCGGTTGCTTCGCCTCTCCCCGCGTTCGGGGAGAGGCCGGAATTCAAACGCAGTTTGAATTCCGGGTGAGGGGGAGCTTCCGCGAGTCGCACTGCCACTGAATTTGCGGAAGCAGCCCCTCACCCCGCCCTCTCCCAGTAAGAACGGGGAGAGGGAGACGAGACATCTCATCGCGCCTCCGCGCATGCCTGCATTCCGCCGCGCGGGACATCGTGCGATTGCGTTCGCTTCCGCGAGCACGTAGCCTCGCCGCCTCAACAAACATAAAATCGAAGCCGGAGAGAACGCCATGGCGCGCCTGAAATTCGGAGCCTTTCTTGCCCCGCATCACCCGATCGGGGAGCATCCGATGCTCCAGTTCCGGCGCGATCTCGACCTGGTCGAGCAGCTCGATAGCCTCGGCTATGACGAGTTCTGGTGCGGCGAGCATCACTCATCCGGCTGGGAGATGATCGCATCGCCCGAGATGTTCCTGGCCGCGGCCGGCGAGCGCACCAAGCGAATCAAGCTCGGCACCGGCGTGGTGTCGCTGCCCTACCACCACCCTTTCAACGTCGCCCAGCGCATGGTGCAGCTCGATCACATGACCGGCGGCCGCGCCATCTTCGGCTCCGGTCCCGGCGCGCTCGCCTCCGACGCGCATACGCTCGGCATCGACCCGATGACGCAGCGCGACCGCCAGGACGAGGCGATCGGTGTGATCCGCCGCCTCTTCAACGGCGAGCGCGTCACCGCGAAGAGCGACTGGTTCACCATGAACGACGCCGCGCTGCAGATCCTGCCGCTGCAGGAGGAGATGCCGTTCGTGGTGGCCTCGCAGATCTCTCCGTCCGGCATGACGCTGGCCGGCAAATACGGCATCGGCATCATCTCGCTGGGCTCGATGACGACGCAGGGGCTGATGTCGCTGCAGCAGCAATGGCAATTCGCCGAGGACGCCGCGAAAAAGCACGGCACCACGGTGAGCCGCGCCGACTGGCGGGTGCTCCTGACCTGGCATATCGCCGAGACCCGCGAGCAGGCGCGCCGCGAGGCCGGCGCCGGGCTGATGCGCTGGCACAACGAATATAATGTCGGCACGCTGCAGCGGCCGGGCCTCACCGCTTTCTCCTCGCCCGACGAAGCCGTGGACAAGACCGCCTTCGTCGAGGGCGCAGCCTCCACCATCGGCACACCCGACGATCTCGTCAAAACCATCAAGAACGTGATGCAGGTGTCCGGCGGGGTCGGCGCCATCATCGGCTTCGTGCACGACTGGGCCAATCCGGAAAACACCCGCCGCAGCTGGGACATGGTGGCGCGCTACGTCGTCCCGGAGATCAACGGCTACATCGACGGTCTTCGCAAGTCGCAAAAATTCGTGATCGAGAATCGTGCGATCTTCGAGCGTGCGGGCCAGGCCGTGATGGCCAAGATCATGGAGAACGAGAAGGCCGCCGAGGCGCTGAAGGTGACCGGCCCCGGCCGCGTCGCCATCCCCGCCGTCAACGCCCCGGATTTGCAGAAAGAAGCGGCGAAGCGGTAGGTCTATCTCCGTCGTCCCGGCGAAAGCCGGGACCCATAGCCACCGATTTGAGTTTGGCGATGATTGGTAATTGCCAGCTCGCAACAAACTACTTCCTGGGGTTATGGGTCCCGGCCCCCGTGCGCAATTGCGCACTAGGCCGGGACGACGATGGTTCGTGCTTGCGCGCAAGACCACCGGATCGTGCTATGCTCGCGGAGCTTGCCAACCGGAGCAATCGTCATGTCGATGCAGAATGTGGCCGCCCCTGCGCTTGGCTTCACCCCGCCCAGGCGCAATGAGCTGACCCACATCCCCGGCGACGAAGGCTGGCCGATCATCGGCAAGACCTTGCAGGTGCTCGCCGACCCCAAGGGGCACATCGAGGCGAACGGCGCCAAATACGGTCCGGTCTACCGCACGCACATTTTCGGCGAGACCAATGTCGTGCTGCTCGGGCCCGAGGCCAACGAGCTCGTGCTGTTCGACCAGCAGAAACTGTTCTCGTCCACGCACGGCTGGAACAAGGTGCTCGGCCTGTTGTTTCCGCGCGGGCTGATGCTGCTCGATTTCGACGAGCACCGCCTGCATCGCAAGGCGCTGTCGGTTGCATTCAAGGCCGGGCCGATGAAGTCATATCTCAGCGATCTCGATCGCGGCATTTCCGCGCGCGTCGCGCAGTGGAAGGCCAAGCCCGGCGAGATGCAGCTCTATCCGGCGATGAAGCAGCTCACGCTCGATCTCGCTGCGGCCTCGTTCCTCGGCGCCGACATCGGCCCCGAGGTCGACGAGATCAACCGTGCCTTCGTCGACATGGTCGCGGCCGCCGTCGCCCCGGTCCGCCGCCCCCTGCCCGGCACCCAGATGGCGCGAGGGGTGAAGGGACGCAAGCGCATCGTCGCCTATTTCCGCGAGCAGATTCCGCTGCGACGCGGCAATCACGGCGGCGATGACCTGTTCTCGCAGCTCTGCCGCGCCACCCATGAGGACGGCGCGCTGCTCTCGGAGCAGGACATCATCGACCATATGAGCTTCCTGATGATGGCGGCGCATGACACGCTGACCTCGTCGCTGACCTCCTTCATTGGCGAACTCGCCGCAAATCCGGACTGGCAGAACAGGCTGCGGGCGGAGGTCCTCGCGCTCGGCCTCGCCCCGGATGCGCCGAGCAGCTTCGACGATCTCGAAAAAATGCCGCTGACGGAGATGGCGTTCAAGGAGGCGCTGCGGATCAAGCCGCCGGTGCCCTCGATGCCGCGCCGCGCGATGCGCGATTTCAGCTTCAAGGGCTTTACGGTTCCGGCCGGCACCGCGGTCGGTGTCAATCCGCTCTACACCCATCACATGAAGGACATCTGGCCGGAGCCGGACCGGTTTGATCCAATGCGCTTCACCGAGGAGGCTCAGCGTGGCCGCCACCGCTTCGCCTTTGTGCCCTTCGGCGGCGGCGCACATATGTGCCTCGGCCTGCACTTCGCCTACATGCAGGCGAAATGCTTCGCGCGGCATTTCCTGCAGAACGTCGAGGTATCGCTGGCGCCGGGCTACAAGCCGGACTGGCAGATGTGGCCGATCCCGAAGCCGCGGGATGGTTTGCGGGTGCGGGTGAAGGCGGTTTGAGCCTCCCGTGTCCCGGACGCGCAAAAGCGCGAGCCGGGACCCAGAATCTTGCGATAAGTTCAGCGCGGAGAGATGGGCCCCGGCTCTGCAGCGCACCGCTGAAGGAGCGCTGCGCTGCGTCCGGGGCACGAGAACTCCCTGGCGAGATATCCTAGGGTGGGCAAAGCCACCGGGTCGCGCGTACGACGACAGCCCACCATGTCTCTCCCGGTTTGAACACCGACGGTGGGCACGGCGCGCGAAAGAGCGCGCCTTTGCCCACCCTACGGCAGCGTTGCCCTCAGCAACTACGCCCCCTGATCGAACGCCTTGCGCAAGGCCACATAACCCTGCTGCTGCTGGCTCCAGTTGCGGCCACCGGTCATGGCACCGTCGATGACGAGGTCGTGGCCGTTGATGAAGCTGGATTCGTCGCTCGCCAGGAACACCGCGGCGTGGGCAATGTCATCAGGGAGACCGGCGCGCGGGATTGGCTGCGCGGTCTTGTAGACCTCGCGCATCACCGCCGGCGTCTTCTCGGCCGCGTCGGTCGACAGCCCCAGCGCCTTGCCGAAGATGCCGGTTGCGATCGCGCCGGGCGAGATCGAGTTGACGCGCACATTGGACTCGCCGAGCTCCATCGCTACGCATTTGGTGAGATGGATCACCGCCGCCTTGGCCGCGCTATAGACCATCGAGGACGAGAACCCGGCGAGACGGCCGGCGATGCTGCCATTGTTGATGATGCTGCCAAAACCCTGCTTCTTCATGTGGGGCGCGGCGTGCTTCATGCCGAGCATGACGCTGCGCACCAGCGTCGCCATCGCCGCATCGAACCGCTCGGCCTCGAGGCCCTCGATGCCGCCGGTCTGCGCCGGGCCGCCCGCATTGTTGAACAGGCAGTCGATCCGGCCGAATCTGTCGACCGCGAGCGTGATCAGCGCCTGCATCTGCGCTTCGACGGTGACGTCGGTCTGGCGGAAGATGCAAGTCGCCCCGAGCTGCTTCGCCAGCGCCTCGCCTTCCGGCACGCGCCGACCCGCGATCACAATTTTGGCACCTTCGGCAACGAAGACTTCCGCGGTACGCAATCCGATCCCGCTCGTCGCGCCGGTGATGACCGCAACCTTGCCGTCTAGCCTGCCCATGGAATGTTCCCGTTTTTGAATGATTTGATTTTCAGATGGCGGACACTGACAGATGACGGCGCCGCGACGGTCACTATTCCCGCCGGCCCGCGGCAAGGCAAGCTTTGCTTGCGCGTCCGACATGCGTAACATTCGCAACCATGGCTCGACTTTCGAACGGGCATCGCGACCGGGCGGGGCATGGGGAAGCTGATCGACGAGTTCCGCAAAGGCTGGCAGGGCGTGGCACCGCCATCGCTCGCTCTGAGCATCGCCTTCGCGGCCGCCTGCTTGCTGATTGCGACGGCGGCGCGCTGGGGTCTCGCGCAGGTCCGGCCCGACGTCTACTTCACCCCGTATTTCCCGGCCGTGTTCTTTGCCGCCGCGTTCGGCGGCTTCCGGATCGGCGTCGTGACGGCACTCGTCGGCGGCGTGCTCGGCGTCGTCGTCAATTTCAGCGATGCCTTTGCCGATCACGCGCGATTTGCCTTGCTGGCGCTTTACTGGGCCGTGAGCGCGCTGACGATCTGGGGTGTCGAGCATTATCGCTCGCTGCTGATCGAGCAGCGCCGGATTTCCAAGCGCCTGATCGAGGAAGAAGACTATCGCAAGCTGCTGGTCGATGAGCTCCAACACCGGCTGAAGAACAAGCTGTCGACGGTGCACGCCGTGCTGCACCAGGTGCTGCACGACCAGCCGCAAGTCTGGGCCCGCATCGATCCGAGGCTGCGGTCGCTGGCCACGACCGACGATTTGATCTCGCGGATCGACAAGGCGGGCTGCGACATCCGCGATCTCCTGATCGCGGAGCTCGGGCCTTACGGCCACGTCCGCTTCACGCTCAATGGCGACCGGCTGTTCCTCCCGCCGAAGCTCGCGGTCACGCTGTCACTGATGTTTCACGAGCTCGCCACCAACGCGGGCAAATATGGCGCGTTCTCCGCGCCGCGCGGATTGTTGCAGGTGTCATGGACAGTCACCGGCGATCGCCTGACCATCACCTGGGACGAGACCGAGGGACCAAGCATCGGCGAGGTGTCGGCACCGGGCTTCGGCACCAAATTGCTGAAGTCGGCGCTAACCGCCTTCGACGGCAAGACCGAGCTCTCATTCTTGAAGACCGGCCTCCATTGCATCATGCAATGCCGTATCCCCAAGGGCGGCTGACGGACAGCAAACGGCTCGCACGTTTCAACCCAAGCTCATCGCGCGATCAGGTTCGATACAAGCGAAAGAGAACCGCGCGCTCCGCTCGCAGTTTGGCGGGGCGCATTGACCCTCTGTTAATGACGATCGACGTCGCGCGTCGCATCGTCGCAAGTTTCGTCCAAAACACCCCCGTATTTCTTCGGACCTCTTAACCAAACTTAAGAGGGAACCGCGCTAGATCGCGCCCATTGCAAAAGCGCGCTGAAACAACAAGATTCATGGCTTCTATGAACGACAACGAATATTTTGGCGCGAGCGAAGCCGAGCTCGGATTTCTCAAAGAAATCGTTAGAATGCTGCCGGCCGGCCTCACCGTGCAGGACGCGCACGGCGAGCTTTTGCTGGTTAACGATGCCGCGGCTTCCCAGCTCGGCATGGACGGCAGCCGTCCCTCGCCCGATCTCGCGCCGCGTCGCGAAGCCTGCCGACAGGCGCTGAGCGCCGGCCAGGCGGTCGTCACCGAGGAAGCCCTTCACAACGGCGCCGCGCGGCAGGTGCTGCTCACGACCCATCGTCCCGTCCGCCTCGCCGGACGCCAGCTCCTGATCTCGGCATCCTCCGACATCACCGAGCAGAAGAACTTCGAGGACCAGCTGTTCCGCTCGGCTTATTTCGACGAGCTGACCGGGCTGCCCTCGCGGCGCGTGATCGAGCATCGCGCCAACGGCCTGCTCGCACGCGATGGCGGCGAGCGTTTCGCGCTGGCCTTTCTCGACGTCGACAATTTCAAGCACATCAACGACTATTACGGCCACGCCGTCGGCGATGCGCTGCTGGTCGAGCTGTCGAAGCGACTCGGACGCGACTTGCGCGATTCCGACATGCTCTCGCGCATCTCCGGCGACGAATTCCTGCTGCTGCTGTCGCCGATCCAGAGCCAGGAAGAAGTCGCCGAATTCATGCAATCGACGCTGCAGCGGCTGACCGCGCCGTTCTTCATCGACCATTCGGAAATCTTTGCCTCCACCTCGGTCGGCATCAGCCTCTACCCCGATCACGGCAGCAGCTTCGAGACCCTGCGCCAGAACGCCGACATCGCGATGTACCGCATCAAGAACGACGGCAAGGGGTCGGCGGCCTTCTTCGATTCCAGCATGGAGCGCGAGGCGCTGGCGCGGATGAAGGTCGAGCAGTCGCTGCGGCTCGCGATCCTCGAGAAGCGCTTCTGCTGCGCCTTCCAATCCAAGGTCGACATCAGAACGCAAGCGGTGAAGGGCATCGAGGCCCTGGTGCGCCTGCGCGACGACGAAGGCGTGATCCAGGCGCCCGGCTCGTTCATCAACCTCGCCAGCGAGCTCGGGCTGATCGACGAGCTGACCCATCTCGTGCTGGCCGAGATCGTCAAGTCGATCGACCTGATCAACGAGACGTTCGGCGCGGAAGCGACCATCAGCATCAACGTCGCCGCCAAGCAGGCCGGCAATCCCGAATTCATGCGCAGCTTCGCGCAGGCGCTGGACGACACCGGTTTTCCGCAGCGTTTCATGATCGAGCTGACGGAAGACGCCTTCGTCGCCAAGAATCATTTCCAGGACGAGATCCTGCCGATGTTCCGCAAGCTCGGCGTCGGCATCTCGATCGACGATTTCGGTACCGGCTATTCCTCGCTCTCGGCGCTCGCCGACATCACCGCCGACGAGATCAAGATCGACCGCTCCTTCATCACCGACATCCATAAGCGTCCGCGCAGCCAGGGCATTCTGCGCGCGATCGAATCCTTGAGCGAAGCGCTCGGCATGACCGTGATTGCCGAGGGCCTCGAATCCTACGAGGAGCTCGCCTATCTCCAGGCCGCAACCAAGATCCGCTACGCGCAGGGCTATTACTTCTCCCGGCCGATCTTCCTGGAGGAGCTGAAGTTCGCAACGACGGTGGCCAGCGAAGCGCGGGTCAACGTGGCAAGCCGCCCGATGCAGCAGAACCGCCAGGGCTATTCGCGGGCGAGCGGGTATCGCCGGTAGGGGTGCGACGGCAACACCCCTCAATGTCGTCCTGGCGAAAGCCAGAACCCATTACCCCGGGAAGGGTTGTGGCGCGAGCTGGTAACCACGAAGCCAAGCCACCTTTTGGGGTAATGGGTCCTGGATCTGCACTCCGCTTCGCTGCGCTTGTCCAGGACGACGCCGGGGATGGACGACCCGGCAAGCAACCCAATTCCCGCTTTGAAATTACTGGCCTTTTGATAATACACAGCCAGACTTCCCGCGAGGTACGTCATGCCCGCCTCCTCCATCAGCGACCCCGCCTATCTTCGTGCGCGCGCGATGGAGACGCTGTTCGAGCGGCTGGAAAAGCTCTGCGAGGGCGCGATCGCGATCGACCGGGGTGGGCGGGTCGTCTACGTCAACGAGAAATACCTCACAGCACTCGGCCTCAAGCGGACCTCTGAGGCGATCGGCCGTCCGATCGAGGAGGTCATTCCGAACAGCCTGATGCGGAAGGTGGCCGAGACCGGCGAGCCGATCCTGCTCGACATCATGGAGCTCGGCGGCGAGCAACTGGTCGTCACCCGCATGCCGATCGAGGACGAGAACGGCAAGGTGATCGGCGCGATCGGCTTCGTGCTTTATGATCACCTCGAAAGTCTGAAACCCCTGCTCGCCCGCGTCGCCCAGCTCGAGAGCGATCTGCGGCTGGCGCGGCGGCAATTGTCCAACGCCCGCGCGGCGCGCTTCACCTTCGCCGACTTCGTCGGCACGACGCCGGCCATTGCACAGGCCAAGGAGCTGGCAAGCCGCGCCGCGCGGCAGAGCGTCACGGTGCTGCTCACCGGCGAGACCGGAACGGGCAAGGAGATGCTGGCGCAGGCGATTCACAACGCCTCGTCGCGGGCCGAGAAGCCGTTCGTCAGCGTCAATGTCGCCGCGATTCCCGACACGCTGATCGAGTCGGAATTCTTCGGCACCGCGCCGGGCGCCTATACCGGCGCCGACCGCAGGGGACGCGAGGGCAAATTCCGGATTGCCGACGGCGGCACGCTGTTCCTCGACGAGATCGGGGAGATGCCGCTGCAATTGCAGGCCAAGCTGCTCCGCGTGCTGCAGGAGCGCGAGATCGAGCCGCTCGGCTCGGACAAGATTTCCAGGGTCGACGTGCGCGTGGTCGCCGCGACCAATGTGGACCTGCGCAAGCGCGTCAGCGAGGGCACGTTCCGCCCCGATCTTTACTATCGCCTCAACGTGCTCTCGATCGACCTGCCGCCGCTGCGCCGGTGCCTGGATGATCTTCCCGATATCTGCACCCGCCTGCTCGAGGACATCAGCGCGTCCGGCGACTATGTCAGCGCCCGGATCACGCCGAGCGCGCTCGCCGCACTGGCGCGCTATGACTGGCCGGGCAACGTGCGCGAGCTGCGCAACATCCTGGAGCGAGCGCTGATCCTCAGCGATTCCGGGCGGCTGACCGGCGAGGATTTCGTTCGCATCCTTCCCGTCGGTGCCGAGGTCAGGCCCACAGCGCCCGAGCGCCCGGCCGGAACGGTCGTCCCCTATGCCGAAGCCGAGGCCGAGTTCGAGAAGCACACGCTCGAACAGGCGCTCGCCGCCAGCAACGGCCAGATCTCCGAGGCCGCCAGGATGCTGCGGATCTCACGCGCCACCTTCTACAAGAAGCTCGCCAAGTTCGGCCTCGCCGCGGGGCCGGCTTCCGTCTGAGTTTCGAGACACGGACTGTCCGGAGTCTCGGATTCCGGACAGCGCCGCTTGCCGCTCTGTCGCGAAGACCACACTGAAATTGCTGTGTTTTCGCCCATTTGCACCAATTGACGCCATCTGGCGCGGACCTTGCTCTTCGCTCTTGCACAATGACGCGTGCTGCACACGCGCATTCGCAACCAGGGAGGATGCAAGATGAGTGAAGCGATCTCGGTCCATCAGCTTCAGGCGAAACAGCCCTCGCACGTCACCGTCGCCACCGCGAGCCTGATCGGCACGGCCATCGAGTGGTACGACTTCTTCCTCTACGGCACTGCCGCGGCGCTGATCTTCAACAAGCTGTTCTTTCCGACCTTCGATCCGATGATGGGAACGCTGCTGGCGTTCGCGACCTACGCGCTCGGCTTCATCGCGCGCCCGCTCGGCGGCGTCGTATTCGGCCATTACGGCGACAAGATCGGCCGCAAGACCATGCTTTATCTGACGCTGTTGATCATGGGCGCCGCCACCGCGGCGATCGGCTTTCTGCCGACCTATGAGACCGCCGGCATCTGGGCTGCGATCCTGCTCGTCACCTGCCGCCTGATCCAGGGCTTTGGCTTAGGGGGTGAATGGGGCGGCGCGGTGCTGATGGCAGTCGAGCATGCGCCCGCCGACAAAAAGGGC
Source organism: Bradyrhizobium sp. SPXBL-04 (assembly GCF_051853035.1). Lineage (NCBI taxonomy): Bacteria > Pseudomonadati > Pseudomonadota > Alphaproteobacteria > Hyphomicrobiales > Nitrobacteraceae > Bradyrhizobium > Bradyrhizobium sp. SPXBL-04. The sequence continues at coordinate 8,609,594 of NZ_CP182472.1, forward strand.
TTCTACGGCAGCTGGCCGCAACTCGGCGCACCGCTCGGCCTCGTGCTCGGCACGCTGGTATTCTCGGTGGTGTCTTCGATGCTGACCGACGCGCAGCTCTATGCCTGGGGCTGGCGCATCCCGTTCCTGTTCTCGATCGCGCTGGTGCTGGTCGGCCTGTGGATCCGCTTCACCATCGCGGAATCGCCGGAGTTCCAGAAGGTCAAGGATACCAAGCAAGAAGTGAAGATGCCGATCGTCGACGCGATCCGGATGTATCCCAAGAACATCCTGCTCGCGATGGGCGCGCGCTTTGCCGAGAACGGCTTCTTCTATATCTACGCGACTTTCGTGCTCGCTTATGCCACGCAATCGCTCGGCATGAACAAGCAGGACATGCTCAACGGCGCCTTGATCGGCGCGGCGATCGAGACCGTCACCATTCCGGCCTTCGGTGCGCTCTCCGACCGCGTCGGACGGCGGCCGATCTACATCTTCGGCGCGATCTTTTCTGCGCTGATGTCGTTCCCGCTGTTCATGCTGCTGGCGACCAAGAACCCGCAATATGCCTGGATCGCGATCGTGCTGGGCCTCGCCGTCGGGCACGCCGCGATGTACGGCCCGCAGGCAAGCTTCCTGTCGGAGTTGTTCGGCACCAAGGTGCGCTATAGCGGCGTCTCGCTCGGCTACAACCTCGCCTCGATCTTCGCCGGCGCGCTGTCGCCGCTGATCGCGACGGGATTGATGACGGCCTACGCGCCGGCGACCTGGCCGATCTCGCTCTACATGATCGCGCTGGCGCTCATCACTGTCGTGTCGGTCTACTTTGCCACCGAAACGCGCAAGATAGTTCAGGGCTGATTGTCCCATCAGGCCTTCCGGCGCGAGGAGCAGCCTGTTCCAGGGCGGCTTCTCGCGATAGGATCAGGCACCAACGGCATGCGGTCGAAACGATCGGGAGGAACGCCGTGAGCCAGCACCCAGCTCTGCCTTACCTGCGCAATTCCGAGAAGGGCAAGGTCGTCACCGCGGCCGAGGCGGTCATGCTGATCCGCGACGGCGATACGGTGGCGACCGGCGGCTTCGTCGGCATCGGCTTTGCCGAGGAGATCGCGATCGCACTGGAGGAGCTCTATCTCTCCAACGAGGGCGATGCGCCCTATACGCAGGGCAAGCCGCGCAATTTGACGCTGGTCTATGCGGCCGGCCAAGGCGACGGCAAGCAGCGCGGCCTCAATCATTTCGCGCATGAGGGCCTGGTCCGCCGCGTGATCGGCGGGCATTGGGGTCTTGCGCCGAAATTGCAGCAGCTTGCGATCGCGGGCCAGATCGAGGCCTATAACCTGCCGCAGGGCGTCATCACCCATCTGTTCCGCGACATCGCGGCGCGGCGGCCCGGCCACATCACCCGCGTCGGCATGGGCACCTTCGTCGATCCCCGGCACGGCGGCGGCAAGCTGAATGCGCGCACCACCGAGGACATGGTGGAGCTGATCACGCTGCGCGGCGAGGAGTGCCTGCTCTACAGGACGTTTCCGATCAATGTCGGAATCATCCGCGCCACCACCGGCGATCCCGACGGCAACCTCACGATGGAGAAGGAGGCGCTGACGCTGGAGGCGCTGGCCATCGCTATGGCCGCGCATAATTCGGGCGGCATCGTCATCGCCCAGGTCGAGCGCGTCGCCGAAGCCGGCAGCCTCAATCCGCGCCAAGTGAAGATTCCCGGCATTCTCGTTGACTGCGTCGTCGTGGCAAAGCCGGAGAACCATTGGCAGACCTTCGGCACGCCATACAATCCGGCGTTCTCGAGCGAGATCCGCGTCCGTGCCGCCTCGCTGCCGGTGATGCCGGTCAGCGAGCGCAAGATCATCGCCCGCCGCGCCGCTCTCGAATTGAAGGCCAACAGCGTCGTCAATCTCGGCATCGGCATGCCCGAGGGGATCGCCTCGGTCGCCAACGAGGAGCGGATCATCGACCTGATCACGCTGACGGCGGAGCCGGGCGTGATCGGCGGCATCCCGGCGAGCGGCATCGATTTCGGCGCGGCGATCAACACGCAAGCGGTGATCGACCAGCCCTATCAGTTCGATTTCTACGACGGCGGCGGCTTGGATGCCGCCTTCCTCGGCCTCGCCCAGGTCGACAGTGCCGGCAACCTCAATGTCAGCAAGTTCGGGCCGAAACTCGCGGGTGCCGGCGGCTTCATCAACATCAGCCAGAACGCCAAGGAGGTCATCTTCGTCGGCACGTTCGGCGCGGGCAAGCAGCGCATCGCGGTGAACGACGGCAAGCTCGTCATCCTCGACGAGGCCAAGTCGCGCAAGTTCGTCGATAGCGTCGAGCACGTCACCTTCAGCGGCCCGTTTGCCGCGGCGCGCAAGCAGCGCACGCTGTACGTCACCGAGCGCTGCGTGTTCGAGCTCAGGCCCGACGGGCTCGAGCTGACGGAAGTTGCGCCCGGCATCGACATCGAGCGCGACATCCTGCGCCTGATGGATTTCAAGCCGCTGATCCCGCGCGATCCTGTTCTGATGGACGACCGCATCTTCCGCGAAGATCTCATGGATCTACGCGAGCGCCTGCTCACCATCCCGCTCGACCAGCGCTTCACGCTGGACGAGCAGCAGAACCTGTTCTTCGTCAATCTGGAGCGCTACCCGCTGCGCAGCAAGGCCGAGATCGACACCATCGCCTCCATCGTCGAGGCGAGGCTCGCCCCGCTCGGGCGCCGCGTCTACGCCATCGTCAATTATGACAATTTTTCCATCCTGCCGGAGCTGATGGACGATTATTCGGCCATGGTCCGCAGTCTCGTCGATCGCTTCTATTCCGGCGTATCGCGCTACACCACGTCGGGCTTCCTGCGCATCAAGCTCGGCGAAGCCCTGGAGAAGCGCGGCGTTGCGCCGCATATCTTCGAGAGTGCGGACGAAGCGCAGTCCGATCGGCGGCAGGTCGAAGGCGCCGACGTTGCGCGCGCCATGCAGCAGGCCCAAAAATGATGCATGCTGGCAAAGCCAAATCCGCTTCGCCGGAAGGTTCAATTGCAATGTTCGTAGTGTTGTGCAAATCGCTGTTGCCAGAAGCTTTAAATCAGGAGGGACCATCGTGCGTCGATCACTCATCATAACAACAACCATCCTCGCGCTCGCCGCGGGCGCATCCGCACGGGCCGACGATCTCAAGATCGCGCTGATCTACGGCAAGACCGGTCCGCTCGAGGCCTATGCCAAGCAGACTGAGACCGGCCTGAAAATGGGCTTTGAATACGCCACCAAGGGCACCATGACGCTCGACGGCCGCAAGATCGTCGTCATCACCAAGGACGACCAGGGCAAGCCGGACCTTGCGAAGGCGGCGCTCGCGGAAGCCTATCAGGACGACAAGGCCGACATCGCGATCGGCACGACCTCGTCGGCCGCCGCGCTCGCCATTCTCCCCGTCGCCGAGGAGAACAAGAAGATCCTGATCGTCGAGCCCGCGGTCGCGGATCAGATTACCGGCGAGAAGTGGAATCGCTACATCTTCCGCACGGCGCGCAACTCCTCGCAGGACGCGATCTCCAACGCGGTCGCGATCGGCAAGCAGGGCGTCACCGTGGCGACGCTGGCGCAGGACTACGCCTTCGGCCGCGACGGCGTCGCCGCCTTCAAGGAGGCGCTTGCCAAGACCGGCGCGACCCTCGCCGCCGAGGAATATGCTCCGACCAACACAACGGACTTCACCGCCGTCGGCCAACGCCTGTTCGACGCGCTGAAGGACAAGCCGGGCCGCAAGGTGATCTGGGTGATCTGGGCCGGCGCCGGGAATCCGCTGGCCAAGCTCCAGGACATGGATCCGAAACGCTACGGCATCGAGCTATCCACCGGCGGCAACATCCTGCCGGCGCTCGCGGCCTATAAGGGCCTGCCCGGCATGGAAGGCGCGACGTACTATTTCTATGCGATCCCGAAGAACCCGGTGAACGACTGGTTGGTCGCCGAGCACCAGAAGCGCTTCAACTCGCCGCCGGACTTCTTCACCGCGGGCGGCTTTGCCGCCGCGATGTCCGTCGTCGCCGCCGTCACCAAGGCGAAGTCGACCGACACCGAGAAGCTGATCACGGCCATGGAGGGCCTGGAGTTCGACACGCCGAAGGGCAAGATGGTGTTCCGCAAAGAGGACCATCAGGCGCTGCAAAGCATGTATCACTTCAAGGTCAAGGTCGATCCGAACGTCGCCTGGGCCGTGCTGGAGCCGGTGCGTGAGCTGAAGATCGAGGACATGGACGTGCCGGTTCGCAACAAGCGGTGAGTGTGGTGCTCACCTCTCCCGCTTGCGGGAGAGGTCGGCGCGTAGCGCCGGGTGAGGGCTTTCTCCTCTTGGGGGTTCTCGCCTGCGGCGACACCCTCTCCCCTACCCTCCCCCGCAAGCGGGGGAGGGAGCGCAGCGTGATCGCGGATATATCTCCGTTCCCATCATTCGCCGGACTCCAATGCCGCTAACCCTCGAAACCCGCGACCTCACCATCCGCTTTGGCGGCCATGTCGCGGTCAACAACGTCACCTGCACGTTCCGCCCGGGCGAGCTCACGGCCATCGTCGGGCCGAACGGCGCCGGCAAGACCACCTATTTCAATTTGATCTCGGGTCAGCTGCGCGCATCCAGCGGCAGCATCCTGTTCGACGGCACCGACATCACCCAGCATTCCGCGCCGATGCGCACGCGCGCAGGCCTCGGGCGCGCATTCCAGCTCACGAATCTTTTCCCGAACCTCACCGTGGAGGAGAACGTCCGCCTCGCGGTGCAAGCGGCGAACGGCACCCATTACGACATGCTGCGGCCCTGGATGGTCCGCCGCGACCTGATCGCGCGTGCCGACGCCATCCTCGACCAGGTCGCGCTCGGCAGCCGGCGCGGCGTCGCCGCGACCGCGCTGTCGCATGGCGACCAGCGCAAACTCGAGGTAGCGCTGATGATCGCGCTGGAGCCTGATGTCTTCATGTTCGACGAGCCAACCGCCGGCATGAGCATCGACGAGGTGCCTGTCGTCCTCAACCTGATCGCCCAGCTCAAGCAGGACCGGAGCAAGATCATCCTGCTCGTCGAGCACAAGATGGACGTGGTGCGCTCGCTCGCCGACCGCATCATCGTGCTGCATAACGGCCAGCTGGTTGCGGACGGCCCGCCTGCCGAAGTGATCGCCTCGCCAATCGTGCAGGAGGCCTATCTCGGCGTAGCGCCCAAGACGGCTGCAGGGAGTGCAGCATGACCGACCTCTTGAAACTCTCCGGCGTGCACACCCATATCGGCCGCTATCACATTCTCCAGGGCATCGATCTCGCAGTTCCGCAGGGGCAGACCACGATGCTGCTCGGCCGCAACGGCGCCGGCAAGACCACGACGCTGCGCACCATCATGGGCCTCTGGCAGGCCTCGCACGGCGAGATCAGCCTCGCCGGCGAGCGCATCGAGAGTCGCGCCACGCCCGACATCGCGCGGCTCGGCGTCGGCTACGTGCCGGAGAGCATGGCCGTGTTCTCCGATCTCACGGTGAAAGAGAATTTGGTGCTGGCGGCGCGCGACGGTCCGCTGGACGATGCCCAGCTCGACTGGATCTTTGGCTTCTTCCCGGCGCTGCGCCGATTCTGGCTGTCGCGGGCGGGAAGCCTCTCGGGCGGGCAGAAGCAGATGTTGTCCATCGCGCGCGCCATCATCGAGCCGCGCAAGCTGCTTTTGATCGACGAGCCGACCAAGGGCCTCGCGCCCGCCATCGTGATGGCGCTGATCGAGTGCCTGAAGGAGATCAAGCGCAAGGGCGCGACCATCCTTCTGGTCGAGCAGAATTTCTTTGCCGCCCGCGAGCTCGGCGACAACGTGCTGGTGATGGACAACGGCACCATCGTCCATCGCGGCGAGATGGCGGCGCTGGCCGCCGACGTGCCGCTGCAAGAGCGACTGCTCGGCCTGAGCCTGGAGGCGCATCAGTGACTGAACTCGCCGCAAATGATCCGCTGCCGAAGCCGAAGCGCGACATCGCGCCGATCCTGCTGCCGGTCGCGCTCGCGCTTCTCATGATCCCGCTGATCGGCTCGACCAGCTCGTGGCTGACGCTGACGGCCGCGAGCCTCGCCATGGGCATGATGATCTTCATCATGGCATCCGGACTTACATTGGTGTTCGGCCTGATGGACGTGCTCAATTTCGGCCACGGCGCCTTCATCGCGGTCGGGGCCTATGTCGCGACCCTGGTGCTGGCGCCGTTTGCGGCCTCGATCCAAGCCGATTCGCTGTGGGTGAACCTCGCGGTGCTGGCACCGGCAGCGCTGCTGTCGATGGCAGTATCAGGCGCGCTCGGCCTAATCGTCGAGCGCGTGCTGATCCTGCCCGTTTACGGCCAGCATCTGAAGCAGATCCTGATGACGACGGGCGGCCTGATCGTCGCCGAGCAGACGCTGTATGCGCTGTGGGGACCGCAGATCATCCCGATGCCGCTGCCCACTTCGCTGCGCGGGTCCTTCATCCTCGGCGACGTCGCAATTGCAAAGTACCGCGTGCTGGCGATGCTGATCGGCCTCGCCGTCTTCATCGCGATCCAGCTCGTGCTTAATCGCACCAAGCTTGGCCTCCTGATCCGCGCCGGCGTCGAGAACCGCGAGATGGTCGAGGCGCTCGGCTATCGCATCCGCCGCCTGTTCCTCGGCGTATTCATGACGGGATCGGCGCTCGCGGGCCTCGGCGGCGTGATGTGGGCGCTCTATCGCGAGCAGGTTCACGCCTCCATGAGCGACGACCTCACCGTGCTGATCTTCATCGTCGTCATCATCGGCGGGCTCGGGTCGATCGGCGGCTGCTTCATCGGCGCCATCCTCGTGGCCATGGTTGCCAATTACGGCGGCTTCCTGGTGCCGAAGCTCGCTCTCGTCTCCAACATCCTGCTGATGGTCGCCATTCTGATGTGGCGGCCGCGCGGCCTCTATGCGGTGACCAGCCGATGATGATTCTCTCCGGTGACCCACCGCGCAGCCGTGTCCTCACGCTCGTTCTCGTGCTCATCATCCTGGCGCTGGCGGCGACGCCGTTCCTGTTCCCAGGCGCCAAGGCGCTGAACGTCGCGGCCAAGATCTGCGTCTTCGCCGCCCTGGTCGCGTCCTACGACCTGTTGCTCGGTTACACCGGCTCGGTGTCATTCGCCCACACCATGTTCTACGGCATCGGCAGCTACGCGATCGCGATCGCGCTGTATGGGATGGGCCCGAACTGGGCGGCGGTCGCAACCGGCATCGTCATTGGCCTGCCGCTCGCAGCTCTGCTCGCGCTCGCGATCGGGCTGTTCTCGCTGCGGGTCGCCGCGATCTTCTTTGCCATGATCACGCTCGCGGTCGCCTCCGCCTTCCAGGTGCTGGCCTCGCAGCTCTCCTGGCTGACTGGCGGCGAGGACGGGCGCAGCTTTCAGCTGCCCGAGCTACTCCGGCCCGGCACGGTGCTGGTCTCCAAGAGCCTGTTCGGCTTCGAGATCAACGGCCGCATCCTGACCTTCTACCTGGTGCTCGCCATCTCCGCCTTGATGATCCTGGCTCTGCTGCGGGTGGTGAACTCGCCGTTCGGGCGCGTGCTTCAGGCGATCCGCGAGAATCGTTTCCGCGCCGAGGCGCTCGGCTTCCGCACCGTCTTCCATTTGACCTACGCCAACTGCCTCGCGGCGCTGGTCGCCGCGAGCGCCGGCATCCTGAATGCGCTGTGGTTGCGTTATGCCGGGCCCGACACCTCGCTCAGCTTCTCGATCATGCTGGATATCCTGCTGATGGTCGTGATCGGCGGCATGGGCACGATCTACGGCGCGATCATCGGCGCCACCATCTTCATCCTCGCCCAGAACTATTTGCAGTCGCTGATGGGCGTCGCGTCCACGGCGGCGTCGGAAGCCGGTCTGCCGCTGCTGCCGGGCCTGTTGCATCCCGACCGCTGGCTGCTGTGGCTCGGGCTGCTGTTCATCGCCAGCGTCTACTTCTTTCCGACCGGCGTGGTCGGACGGCTGCGCAAGGCCGGCGGCGACAAGAGCGCCGGCGCCTCGCATTAAGCGAAGATTAATGGTGCAGCGCGGCGGGTCGTTGCATGGGGATGCGATCTCGCAATGGGATTAATGCCTAGGTAACTGGCTTTCCTAAGGTTTAGGCCATTTGTGTGGTGTATTCCTGCCCTTCCAGGGAGGGGGAATGCGCCACGTCTTGTCAGGGATCGCAGCCGGAATGTCCCTAGCCGCGAAGAACGGCTGGGAGGCAGCGCTTCGGCGCGGGCCGGTGCTGTGGTTGACCCTGTGCGGCGTGTTGCTGGTCGCGGGCATTTTCACCGTGACCGCCATGGCCATCGGCGAATTCCGCGAGCGGACCCTCGCCAACCGCGAGCGCGAGCTGGAAAACACGGTGCAGCTGATCGCGCGGCACTTCGATCAGCAATTTGAAGATTCCGACGTGGTCGCCGCCGATGTGATCGCGCAGATGAACCTGCCGGAGATCACCTCGCCCGCGATGTTTCAGGAGCGCATGTCCGGGCTCGCGACGAACCAGATGCTGCGCAGCAAGATCAGTTCGGCGTCCTATCTCGGCGACATCGCGATCTACGACGCCGACGGCGAGCTGATCAACTGGTCGCGCGCCCAGCCGCTGCCCAAGATCAACGTCTCCTCGCGCGCTTACTTCCAGACGTTCAAATCCGATCCGACGGCCGAGCCGGTCATCCTGGAATCCGTCCGCAGCTTCATCATCGACAAATGGACCACGATCGTCGCGCGCCGGCTGAACGGCGCCGACGGAGCCTTCCTCGGCGCGATGGTGCGGCGAATCGATCCGGACAGCTACCAGCAGTACTTCGCATCCGTCGCGCTTGCCGAGGGCACGGCGATCTCGCTGTTCGATCGCGAAGGCAAGATGCTGGCGCGCTATCCGCATCTCGAAGAGATGATCGGACGAAGCTTCAAGAATGCGCCGCTGATGCAGAAGGTGCTGGCCAAAGGCGGTCAGCACACGCTCCGCGTCAGGAGTCCGGTCGACGGCGAGGAGCGGCTCGGCTCGGCCGCGTCCCTGAATCATTTTCCCCTGGTCATCGTCGCGACCAATACCATGTCGGCTGCGCTCGCGGACTGGCGGCAGCAGACCGGCTTCATGGTCACGACGGCGACGCTCTCGGCAGCCGTGATTGCGCTGATCCTCTATCTGATCATCCGACAGATCCACCGGCAGAACCGCGAGGCCCAGGAGCGAATCGAATTGGAGCGGCAGAGGCTGGACACCGCCCTCAACAACATGTCGCAGGGGCTGATCCTGTACGATGCCGCCGGATACATCGTCATTTGCAACCGCCGCTACGCTGACATGTTCGGCCTCTCCCACGATGTCATCAAGCCCGGCTGTCACATCCGCGAGGCGATGTATCATCGCAAGGAGCGTGGCGCGTTCGACGGCAATGTCGAGGAATTTTGCGCCGACGTCATGCGGATCGTCGCCGAAGGCACGGTCTCCACGAGAATTCATCAGCTCGCCAACGGCCGCGCCTTCCACGTCATCAACACCCCGCTCGCGCAGGGCGGCTGGGTCGCCACGATTGAAGACATCACCGAGCGCCGCAACCTGGAGCAGGAGCGCGACCGCAACCACACTTTCCTGCGCGAGATCATCGACCACATCCCCTCGCAGATCACGGTGAAGGACGCGCGCACGCGGCAGTATCTGCTGATCAACGGCGTCGCCGAGCAGCAATTCGGCCAGTCACGCGAGGACGTCGTCGGCAAGACCGCCTTCGACATCTTCCCGACGCCGTCAGCGAAGGTGGTGACCGAGGACGACAACAAGGCACTGCAATCTCTCAAGGGGCTCTTCAAGGACGAGCATCCCTGGCAGACCCAGGCCATGGGGCTGCGCTACATCACCTCGACCCGGATCGGCCTCCGCGACAAGGCCGGCGAGCCGCGCTATCTCATCCACGTCGTCGATGACGTCACCGAGCGGCGGCGCGCCCACGAGAAGATCGCGCATATGGCGCACTACGATGCGCTGACCGACCTGCCGAACCGCACCCTGTTCCGCGAGCAGATCGAACGCGAGCTGGCGAAGGTTGCCAGCGGCGGGCAGTTCGCGCTGCTTTACATCGACGTCGACGAATTCAAGGGCATCAACGATTCGCTCGGCCACCATGTCGGCGACGAGCTGTTGAAAGCGATCGCGGGCCGTCTGCGCGGCTGCCTCAAGCAGGACGACCTGATTGCGCGGCTCGGCGGCGACGAATTCGCGGTCATCCAGACCGGGATCCAGTCCTCCGCCGACGTGGTGTCGTTCGTGACGCGGATCTACGAAGCGATCCGGCAGCCCTATCACTGTCTCGGCCATCAGCTCTCCACCGACGCGAGCATCGGGATCGCGCTGGCGCCGCAGGACGGCTCCGATCTCGATCAGCTCATCAAGAATGCCGACCTCGCGATGTACGGCGCCAAGGCCGAAGGACGCCGCACCCACCGCTTCTTCGAGCCGGCAATGGACGCCTGCGCCAAGGCGCGCCTGGCCATGGAGCAGGATCTGCGCCAGGCCCTCGTCAACGGCGGCTTCGAGATTCACTACCAACCGCTGGTCGATCTGCGCTCGGGCGAGGTCTCCGGCTGCGAGGCGTTGCTGCGCTGGCGCCATCCCGAGCGCGGCATGGTGTCGCCGGCGGAGTTCATTCCGGTCGCCGAAGACACCGGCCTGATCAACGAGCTTGGCGACTGGGTGCTGCGCATGGCCTGCAACGAGGCCGCGACCTGGCCTACGCATGTCCGCGTTGCGGTCAATGTCTCGCCGGTGCAGCTCAAATGTGACACGCTGGCCTTGCGGATCGCCGGCGCGCTCGCCGCCTCCGGGCTCGACCCGCGCCGGCTCGAGCTCGAGATCACCGAGGCCGTGCTGATCCGCGACGACGATGCGGCGCTCTCGATCCTGCACCAGCTTCGCGCCATCGGCGTGCGCATCGCGCTCGACGATTTCGGCACCGGCTACTCCTCGCTCAGCTATCTGAAGCGCTTCCCGTTCGACAAGATCAAGATCGATCGCTGCTTCGTCGCCGACATTGCGGAGGCGGACGGCGCGCCTGTCATCGTGCAGGCCGTGGTCAACATCGCCGCCGCCAGCAGCATGACTACGGTCGCCGAGGGCGTCGAGACCGAGGCCCAGCGCGAGATGCTGCGCAACCTCGGCTGCACGGAGATGCAGGGTTATCTGTTCAGCGCGCCGAAGCCGGCCACCGAAGTGCGAAAGCTGTTCGGCACCGGCGATGGCTTGCCCGGAGTCTTGCCGGTGGCGGCGGTGGCCTGATGGCGAAGCAGGGAAGACGCCGGCCAAGACCGTCGATGTCGCCGATTCCTATGCCGTGCGGCTGATGCAGCATCTGGTGGTGCCGACCTTCGTGATCGACCCGAAGCGCCGCGTCGTGATCTGGAACAGAGCCTGCGAGCGGCTGACCGGCGTCACCGCCTCGGAGGTGATCGGCACCAATAAGCATTGGCAGGCCTTCTACGAGACCAAGCGCCCCTGCCTCGCCGACCTGGTTGCACTGGACCGCCCAGAGCAGCTTCCGGAGTACTATTCGGAATATGCCGCGCGCGGCCATAACGGCCTCGGCTTCAGCGCCGAGAACTGGTGCGTGATGCCGAAGCTCGGCAGCCAGCTCTATCTCGCCATCGACGCCGGCCCGATCCACGACGAGGCCGGCCAGCTGATCGCCGTGGTGGAGACGCTGCGCGACCTCACCGACCAGAAGCGCGCCGAGATGGCGCTGAAGGAGCTCGCCACCAAGGACGGGTTGACCGGCCTGTCGAACCGCCGCGCCTTCGACCAGATGCTGATGAGCGAATGGGCCCGCGCCCAGCGCACGCAGAAGCCGCTGGCGCTGTTGTTCGTCGACGTCGACCATTTCAAGCTGTTCAACGACCGGCACGGCCACCAGAGCGGCGACGAATGCCTGCGCGCGGTCGCCGCTGCCGTCAGCCGCCACGCCATGCGCCCGCTCGACCTCGCCGGCCGCTATGGCGGCGAGGAGTTCGCGCTGATCCTGCCGGACATGGATTGCGACACCGCCTGCACCGTCGCCGAGGAGATCCGCCGCGCCGTCATGGCCCTGCAGATCGCCCACGGTGCCGCGGGCGCCGGCGACCACGTCAGCCTCAGCGTCGGCGTGGCAAGCCAGATTCCCAGTGGCGCGGATGGCGGCCCAGACCGGCTGCTGGGCGCGGCCGACGAGGCGCTCTATGCCGCCAAACGCCTCGGCCGCAACCGCGTCATCTGCGCCGAACGGGTGCTGGCCGAGTTCGCCGCCCTCGGCCGGGAGGCCGCAGCGGTTCCGGCCCCTGTCCGACGCAAATCGGCCTAATGCCATTTCCGTTCCGATGGAATCGTAACGGGCTCTAGATTCTTGTTTTGGCGCGTTTTCTTCACGCGAACCGGATCCATTTCGCTCGAAAACGCTTCCAGCGCGAGCCGGTGAGAACCGGTTGCCCGCCCCTCACCAATCGGCTACATGAAGCCTCGACTAGCACCCGTAGCTCAGCTGGATAGAGCGTTGCCCTCCGAAGGCAAAGGTCACACGTTCGAATCGTGTCGGGTGCGCCACTTCGGTACAAAACTGGGCACTCCAAAACCTACCGATTTTGCGCCGGATGCGGCGACGAGAGTGCGCAAGAGCACGCTTTTCGATCCCATGATGCGAACCTCTTTCGCGTCCACCTCGATGCGCTGGGCCAGTGCACGGAGGTGGTCGCGGCGATAACCGCCAGACTCGGTCCGCATCCGCTTGCGGGCTTGGCTGGCGAAGGTTTTGAGCCCCTGGGGTGTGATGCTCGGTCCGGCTCGATCAAGCGCGCCCTCGGCCCGCTCTGCGTCGGCGCGGGCCTGGTCGCGGATGGACTTCAGCTCGGACACGCGCTCCTTGAGCAGCCGATCGAAGACGTCAGCGATCCCGTTTTCGATCGCGTCGTACAGCCGCTTGAGTTTGGCCTCTGCTTCGGCCGCACGCTTGCGCAATTCGGCGATATGCGTCGTTCGGCGCTCGGCACGCTCCTTCCGGCGGTGCAGGACGGCCGACAGAACTTCCTCGAGGCGTTTTGGCTGCAAAAGGCGCTGCTCGATGTGCTCGGCCACGATGCCGTCAAGCTTTTCCATCGGAACGGTGCGGCCCTTGCAGCCGGTCTCGCCCTGCCGGGCCTTGGTCGAGCAGGTGTAGTACCTGTATCTCCCGCTCTTCCCGGTCCTCAGTGTCATCGCGCCGCCGCAGGTGGCGCAAAAGCAAATGCCGGTAAGGAGGGTCGGGCCGCTGACGACACGCGGCGCGCTCAGTGCAGGGCTGCGCGCTTTGAGCAGCGTCTGTACCGCCTCGAACTCGGCCAAGTCGATGATCGGGGGCACCGCCATTTCGACCACCTCGGCCTCCGGTTTGCGCTCGCGGGTCTTCCAATGCTTGGTGTTGAACCGGTGGCGGCCGATATACGTCGTGCGCGTCAGTACCTTGTGCACGGCATCGACGCCCCAGCGCCCGCCATCGCGCGTTCGGATGCCGGATTCGTTCAGATGCTTGGCAATCGATTTGACGCCCATCGATCCGGATGAGCCGTTTCCTTCGCGCGCCAAGCGATAAATCAGCCGCACGGTCTCGGCCTGGATAGGATCGATCTCCAGTATCTTCTTGGTGCGGTGGCCGCGCTGCTCGGCGGCTTCAACAACGCGGTAGCCGATCGGCGGCAGCGCGCCATTCCAGAAGCCTTGCCGTGCGTTCTCCTTCATCGCCCGGAGCGTGTGTTTGGCGTTCTCCTTGGACTGGTATTCGTCGAACAGCGCCATGATCTGGCGGATCATGTTGCTCATCGGATCGTCGCCGAGCTCCTGGGTGATCGACACCAGACGCACACCGCTCTTGGCAAGTCGGCGGACATAAAACTCAAGCTGGAACTGGTCGCGGAAGAACCGGCTGAAGCTGTGCACGAGGATCACGTCGAACGCCGGCGGCTTGACCGTCGCCGCGTCGATCATGCGCTGGAACTCCGGCCGCCGATCGTCCGTGGCGGACGCGCCGGGCTCGACATAGTCGGCGACGATCTCCCACCCACGCGATGCGCAATAATCCTTCGCCTGGCGGCGCTGATCTGGGATGGAGAGATCGCTGTCGGCCTGCCGCCCCGTCGAGACTCGCAGGTAAAGAGCCGCCCGAACCGTTGCAGCCATGTTGATGTCCCCTCAATCCTTTCCAAGCAACTCGTCGAACAGATCACCGAACCAAGCTTCGAAGACATCCATCTCCGTTTCGGTCACCGGCACATCCTTCGGCCAGTCGTCCGTCACCGCCCATGTCACCGAAGCGCGCTTCGCTCGTCGTCGGCCAGGACGCGCGGGCGCACGCGCATAGTCGTAGAGATCGTCAAGTGAGGCGCGGTCCGGCGGACGCCGTAGCTGCGATTTGTGAGGGGGAGCCATGGCGCCACTGTGGCAAGCCTGACCGATCCACAGAACGGCCGATGTCTACGCCAAGTCACGCTGCAGCCCTGCGAACTCGCACTTTCTCTGCAGCATGAGCGCGATCGCGCAGAGCAGGCCGTGAACGCGTGGAAGCAATAGAGCCGAGCCAGCGGAGCGCGGTCAAGGCCGCAAGCCGGCGGAGCCGGTCGCGCGCAGCGCGAGCCTTGACGGCGCACCGTTGGTCCGGCAGCGGCGTCCCATGCGATCATGGCCGGACATAACGCCGAGCACGCGCAACAAGACGCTAGGCTGCGAATGATGGCGTTCGGAACGTTGATTTTGAATGCTTTCGCGGTTCGAGCGGCACCAGGCCACTTCATACGGTGCCGCTGCAGTGCCATCCAAAACAATGTGCAGACAAACACTTACGACCCCCGACAGCACGGAGCGACACCGTCGTTTTTATCTTGTCGTCCTAATCCGTCGAGATTCGCGCCCAACTCTTGGTTGGGAAGGTCGGGTATTGTCGATAGCAGACGAGCGGGCGGACTTGGCAATATCGAGCGAATGACCCCATTGCAGACATTGGGGTCCGCTGTCATTCTCTCCGGATGGTAGGCGGCTGGGAAAAAGCTCGACGGATGGATTTGCGGCGCTCCACAGGCACGCGTGCTGACGCGCGTCCGCCTAAAGTGGTGCGCGGACCTGACTACCTCATAGCCCATGCCTGCTTCGAGTGTCGGAAATCATGGAAGGTGCGGGCGGACACGGGCGCGGCTTGTCCGCAGTGCGGCTCTTGTCTCCATGAGATGGGCCGCTCGTTCAAAGCTCCGAAGCGGTCCGATGCCGAACAATGGCAGAAGGTGCAAGCCCTCTGGTCAGCAGGTTTCCGCTTCTGGAGCTACCGGAGCCACCCCGACGCTGAACCATTGCCAGAACGATTGCGGGACGTTGATGACTTCATACGCCGCAACCCAAGGCATCCGATGCGCATCGCGGGCTAATGTCAGCCTGCGCCCCATTGCGCAACTTCGACGCATTGAACCGCTAACTCGCTGAGTTCAACCACGACTGTCGGAGCGCTTCAAACGAGGCATGTGGGAATGAGCTACGATCCTTTTGATAGCTCTTTTCCTCGTATAGCCACCGCACCTTTTCAAATTGGCGGTATATCAAGCCAACGAAATGCCGGATCTTGATGTCGACGCTCAACGTCAGTCTTCCATCTGAGCGCGTGTAATCCCCCCAGCCGGGGCAGTCCCAGAACTCAACGTGGGCCACATGTCTCTGTTGGGCATAAATTGATGCCGTGACTACCGTCATTCCAGGCTCATCGTGCAATCGTGCAACGCACTGAGGTTCACCTCGCAAGAGTTCGCAACACAGTGCAGATAGCTGGTCCATCGGATCAGAAAAAATGTGTGTAATTCTAACTGCGATTTGAGTGCCACGGGTGACCACATGCAAATCGCTCCAACCGTGAGCGCCACGGACGTAAAGCAAATCGAACTCATCGGTGAGATTGGGCTCAGCGTTGGGAAGCATCCGTTTAATTTAGATGGCAACGCGGAATCGCGCAACTTCACGGCGATTACGCAATCTCGGCATTTGGCCCATCGCGTCGATCTTGGGATTGGTCAAGAAGGCCGCTTTGCCGGACGAACCGGCGAAACCGGGGGAGACGGCGCCCGTGAGGCGTAGGGCAGGATCGCAAACCTTCGCGGATTGGGCGATTGAATCGCGTGGGCGACGTCGCATCATAGCGCCACGGCGAAGCAGTAGTGCCCATCTTCATCGGCCGCGGCGCGCCAGCTACGCCAAAGCACGCTATCGCCGACAAAAAAGCGCCGATCCTGCGCGGGCCTTGCTGCTTCTACGCTGCCGACTTTCGCCCGCACGCGTCGGTCGGGGTGCGGGGATTGGCGCTCTCAGACTTTACGTTCAGCCTTAGCCCTGCCCGTCCGGTTGTTGCCGCTCACGAGCAGTTGCAAAGCCCGGATGTTAGGTGAGCCCGCACCCTTGCGCCAGATGAGAACGGTCTCAGCCCGGTTCTCGCCTGGCGGCAGCGCATGGACCGAAAGTCGCTTGCTAAGGGGAAACGTACTCAGGACGCTGCGCGGCAACAGTGCCACGCCCGTGCCGGCGACGACGCAGCCCAGCAAGGCAGGATATGAGCCAAGCTCGATCGTGCGCTCCGGCATCTCGCCGCGCCTGGCGTACCAATCCTCCAGCCGCTTGCGATGCGGGCAACCATGTTCGAAGGCGATGATTGTACGTGGGATCGCACCCTTCTTACCGATGGGTGGATGATCGGCAGCCGCAACGATGACCGGCTCTTCCTCGAATGCGAAAATCTTCTCGAACGGCTCGTCGGGGATGGGCTCGGCAACGAATGCGGCATCGAGCTCGCCAGCAAGGATTGCAGCACCGAGTTGCGTCGGGTTTCCCGTGCGCAACTCCAAGACGACGTTGGGATAAAGCCTGTGATATTCGGCGAGAGGTCCGGGAAGCCTGACGGCCGCCGTACTATCCATGGCGCCAAGGCGAAACACGCCGCGCGGGCGCGGATCCTGCACCGCCACGCGCGCCTCATCGGCTAACGCCAGTAGACGATCGGCATAATCGAGCAGCGTTTGGCCAGCCGGCGCGAGATGAAGACGCTTGCCCTCACGAATGAAAAGCGCAACGCCCAGATCCTCTTCGAGCTGGCGAATCCGCGTGGTTACGTTGGACTGTACGCGATGTAGCTGCTCGGCGGCGCGCGTCACACCGCCTTGGCGCACCACCGTGCTGAAGATGCGGAGATCGGACAAGTCCAAGCATCTCTCCTCAAGATGAAAAACATCATTATTATTCATTTTGCATGATCTGTTGTCACACGTAAAGCTCATTACCGGCAAGCCGCCGCTCCCGGTGGCTCGGCACAAGCGATGGACCAAGACATGCGAGACGGTAATGCATCCGACATTGGACCGATCGACCTCAAAGCGCTGTCGTCGAAAGAGCGGGAGGCGCTCAGGAAGTGCATCATTCGCCGCGCGAATGCCGAGCGTGCTCGGGTGATCGGCGCGATGTTTGCCTGGTTGCTTGGTCGCCTACGCAAGGCGCCGCCGGCACAGCGAAACCATCGCCGAAAGTCCGAATGGCAGCTCCCGGTCACGGTACCTGAGGCCCCAACAGAGGCTTGGTGACGACCGTCAGCCGCGCCGATGCAGCAAAATCCAGTCCATCACCGCAAGGGAATCGACCAATGATCGTCACCATATTTCGCTCCCGGCTTAATCCGGGGGTCGAAGGAGAGTATGGCCCCACGGCAAGGCAGATGAGCGAGCTGGCGCGTACGATTCCCGGCTACATTTCCCACAAGGGCTTCGTCGCCGAAGACGGGGAGCGGGTGACGATCGTCGAATTCGAATCGGAGGAGGCCTTGCAGGAATGGCGCCATCATCCCGAGCACGCCAAGGCGAAGCGGCGCGGCATCCAGAGCTTTTTCAGCGACTACAAATTCCAGATATGCACGGTCATTCGGGATCGCGTATGGAGCTGCGCGCGACCCACCGCAAAATCGTAGGCCGTCGCTGATTTGTCGGTTGAGGCGCGTGGCGGGCCGCCGCATCATAGTGCCACGGCGAAGCAATAGTGCCCATCTTCATCGGCCGTGGCGCGCCAATAAATTCAATTGGTTAGGGGCCGTCCGGCCGTTCGATCTCTTCGTTTGCGTAAGCGATGGGTAAGCAAATCGATGGACGATCATCGAGTTGATGTCCGCCTCGATCGACGCATCGGTTAACCGCGATCCCAGCAAGCCACTAACGAGATCAAAGCTAGCATCATCACAGCGGCTATGAAGGCAAAGGCACTCGCCCACTTGTCGCAGAGCTTCCGCCGCGCCAGTCAAGAACCCAACCAATCGCCCGCGGCCCGATGAGTAGCCCAGCATCGAATGCACCGCGCGCGTGGTGCCGTATGCCGTAGTGCGCCGTTTCATGATTCCCCAACACTCAGGCGCCGTACCCTTGTGCCGCAAAGCCAATCCTACCGATGACCGCATCAAGGAGTTCTGCAGCAGCATCACCGAAAGCTAGCTTTCTGAGATTGTCCAGATGAAGGACTTGCTCAACAGCGAGCAGAAATCAGCGCAAAGCAGCTCGCGCTAATCTGCCCATCGGCACGAGTTCCTTCGTCTTGTGCTCGGCGCGCTGAACCGTGGAACACATCGCGATGTCGATATGTTCTCTAAGCGGAGTGGCAACCCGCTCCATGTTCCTTATCGAGGTTGTGCTCGCCCACATTAGAACTGACCTCGGCACTCTGGCCGCAGCGTTACCTGAATCGCGGTGACTCCTGGATTCGAAAGGACGGCAATGGCGCGATGGGACTTACGGGATCGATTCTCATTTGAGGGACAGAGCATCGCCTGGGGCGTTGCGGGCGAGGGGCGGCCGGCCGTTGTCGTGCATGGCTCGCCCTTCTCCTCGCGTGAATGGCGTCGGATTGTGCCCTGGCTCGCTCGGCACCGACGCGTTTTCTACTACGACCTTTTGGGCTACGGCCAATCGGCCAAGCCAGATGCGGACGTCCTCCACGAAGCCCAGAACGGCCTGCTCGCCGCTCTCGCGCGTCACTGGCGCATCGACCGGCCGGACATTATTGCCCATGACTTCGGCGGTTCGGCCGCGCTGCGCGCGCATCTATTGGACGGCGTCGAGTACCGCAGCCTCATGCTGATCGATCCCGTCGCGATCAGCCCGCAAGGCTCGGTGCTCGTCCAGGCAGCGAAGGCGCACCCGGGTGTGTTCTCCGGGTTGCCAGCCTACGTTCACGAGGCGATTCTGCGCGCCTACATAGGCGCCGCGGTGAAGTACCGCCTGCGCGAGGAAGATATGCGGGCCTACATAGAGCCATGGCTTGGCGACGAGGGGCAGAATGCCTTCTGGCGGCAGATCGCACAGATGGACGACAAATATTCGCATGAGGTGGAAGGGCGGTACGGCGAGATCCGGTGCCCCGTCGCCATTCTGTGGGGCGAGGAGGACGAGTTCATTCCATTGGTGGATGGCAAGGAACTCGCCCGACGCATTCCGGGCTCTTCGTTCACAGTCATTCCCGATGCGAAGCACCTCGTCCAGGAGGACGCACCGGAGGCGATCGTCGCCGCGGCCCTTGACTTTTGGGGCCGGCTGGACCCGAGGAGCTAACCGCATCGCTGCGAAAGCGCTTGTTTTAAAGACCTGTTTGTTCTGAATCGCGTTCCTCGCGAGAGCGCATGCCGCAGGATGAAGTCAGCTTCGGGCACCTGCCGCATCGGCAAACGGCGCACCGGGCTCGAACGGGCCGCAGAAATGCATCATGCGGCACATTCGAAAGCGTCCATTGAAGCGTGGGCGCGGGCCATCTCGCGCTTCGCTTCGCTCAATTGTATCATCCCCCCATGAGCGAATCCGACACGGTGACCGGCGAAGCCTCGCCCGTCTGCAAGATCATCCATATCGACATGGATGCTTTCTATGCGTCCGTGGAACAGCGCGATAATCCGGACCTGCGCGGAAAGCCTGTCGCAGTCGGAGGCTCTGCGGAACGCGGCGTGGTCGCGGCCGCCAGCTATGAAGCGCGCAAGTTCGGGGTTCGCTCTGCCATGCCTTCCGTGACTGCGAAGCGGCAGTGTCCCGATCTGATCTTCGTGAAGCCGCGCTTCGAGGTCTACAAGGCAATCAGCCGGCAGATTCGCGACATCTTTGCCGAGCATACGCCCATCATCGAGCCATTGTCGCTCGACGAGGCCTATCTCGACGTGACGGAAAACCTGCAAGGCATCCCGCTGGCGCGGGACATCGCCCTGCGCATCCGCGAGAAGATCAAGGCCGAGACGGGCCTCAACGCTTCGGCGGGCATCTCCTACAACAAGTTTCTGGCAAAGCTCGCCTCCGATCATCGCAAGCCCAACGGTCAGTTCGTGATCTCGCCGGAAATGGGCCCCGCTTTCGTCGAGGCGCTGCCCGTCGGCAAGTTCCACGGAATAGGCCCGGCGACGAGTGCGAAGATGAACGCGCTCGGCATGTTCACCGGCCTCGACATCCGCAACCAGACGCTGGAGTTCATGAATGCGAATTTCGGCAAGTCGGGCGCGTATTATTATTGGATCTCACGCGGCGTCGACGAACGGCCGGTCCGCGCCAACCGGATCCGCAAGTCGATCGGTGCGGAGAATACGTTCTCGGCCGATCTCGACGCGTTCGACGCGCTGGTCGCCGAGCTCCGGCCTCTCGTCGACAAGGTCTGGCGGCATTGCGAAGCCACTGGCAATCGCGGCCGCACCGTCACCCTGAAGATCAAGTTTGCCGACTTCGAGATCATCACGCGCAGCAGGTCCGTCGCAGCGGCGGTTGCGGGACGGGACGAACTGGAGCGGCTGGCCTGCGGCCTGCTCGAAGCCGAGATGCCGCTGCCCAAGCGGGTCAGGCTACTGGGGGTCTCGCTGTCTTCGCTCCAGGTCGGCGGCGATTCGGAGCCTCAGCTGACATTGGGTATTTGAACGCGATCGGTGGGCCCCCGGCGAACGCGACATCTTTATCCGCGACGCGGCGCCAAACCTGTCGTAGAGACATCAGAACACGCCTTCTCGCGATTTGATGTTGGGATGCTTGCCTTATTGATACGCCTCGGACTGCGCTTCGAAGACCGCATCGAGGAGCGGCGGTTTGTCGATCAGTACGTCCGAGGCAGTCTCGGGTGGACGCAGATCGCGATGCTGCTCGGTGCCGCCACCTATGCCGGCTACACCATCTGGGATTGGGTGCTCTACCCCGAAATCGTTCCGACCACCCTTGCAATCCGCGGTGGCACCGCCCTGTTCGTGCTGCTCCCGCTGACCGCGCTGCTGTCACGGCGATGGATGAAGCCGTGGGCAGAGACGATTTTCCTCGTCTACTGCGTCATTCCCGGCTGCATCCTGCCGAGCATTTATCTCGTGCTGCCGTCAGGCTTCACGTTTGCCGCTCCGGGCATGATGATGATCATCCTGTTCGTCTCGACCATGCTGCCATTGCGGATCGGCTCGCTGGCGATTTTCTGCCTGCTGTCGTGGGTGGCGCTGCTGGTCGCCGAGACGTTCGCGCTGACCATGCCGACGGGCCTGCGATTCATCAATCATTCTCTCGTCGGAAACGCCTACACATTGTCGCTCTATGCCGTGGCTGCGCGCGAGTACCGGGCCCGAAAGCAATTCCGAACGTCCGAGGCGCTGCAACGGGAGAAAGAACGCTCGGAGAAATCGCTACGCGATCTCCGCGCGACCCAAGAGCACCTCGTGCAGGCAGAAAAGCTCGCCTCGCTCGGGCAATTGGTGGCAGGCGTCGCTCACGAGGTCAGCACCCCGCTTGGCCTCGCCTTGACGACCTCGACAGCCATGCAGACTGATCTACAAGCAATGGCTGATGCATTGGGCGGAGCGTCGGTCCGGCGATCCGATCTGACTAAGGGGATTGACCGGCTCAAGCAGGGGCTCAACCTGACCTTCGACAACCTGCACCGCGCATCCGAGATGGTGCATAGTTTCAGGCAGGTCGCCGTGCATCAGGCCGATGAGGACCGGCGCACGTTCGAGCTCAGGGATTGGCTGTCGGAGTTGATGTCCAAGCTTGGACCGCTGCTGTCGCACCATGGCCTGGCGGTCGACGTACAATGCCCGGCGGGAATCACGCTCAACAGCTATCCCGGAGCGCTTGCTCAGGTGATCAGCAATCTCGCTCTCAACACTGCCGGGCATGCCTATCCTGACAAAAGCGGCGGCAGGTTTGTCATCACGGTGAGCCAGCCGGACCCGAAATCAGTCCGCCTGGTCTGCGCCGATGAAGGCGTCGGAATCCCCGAGCCATTGCAGGCTCACATCTTCGATCCGTTCGTTACGACCAGCCGGGAGCGTGGCAATGCCGGCCTCGGGCTCCACATCGCGTTCAATTTGGTCGCCTCATCGCTCAACGGGCGCTTGCGACTCGAGAGCAAGGCGGGTCCGGGAACTCAGATCGCCATCGAGATTCCCGCTGAAGCAACAGTGTAAGAGAACAGCGAAGTCTCGAGGCTTGACGCTATTACGCGCGGTTCCCAATGAGTGAGCCGGCAGGTTTCTTGATGCGGTCAGCCTCTTCTGTAGCTTGAGCTCGGTCTTTTCCCAATCGCCTCTCACGAGGATCCCGCCGGCGCAAGCATCGAACGTCGATGCGAGTGCGTGCGCACGCCCATCCTGTGGTGGCTGATTGGGCGAAGCGGCCCGGTGCGTCATCGAGACCTCATGAAGGTCGTCGGGCCTCATCTCGCCGGTGCCCTCGCTTCAGTCGTGACTGTGTGTCTGCTGCATCGCTGGCTGCTGGCACGTTCGATCGACGAGATTCCCGATTTGGCAGCCTGCTTCTGCCTTTCGTATGCGGTCTCGCTCACGATCATCGCGCTGTTTCCGGCCTGTCGCGGAGAAATGTGGCGCTACGCACGCAGCGTCAGTGGCGGATGACACGATCGGCACCAAGCTCGTTGGCAAGATACTTGTTGACAAGACACGCGTTGGCAAGACAACCGAGCTGATTGTCGCGTGACCGGGCACGCTAAAGCCGTGCGCCACAGCAGCGAACCGCAGTTCGCCGACCGTGGCGCACGTGTCTCAAAATGTCCCGCTCGGGCCGATCAATGCCTCACATGCTCGAACACCACGATCACGCCGGTCGGTTCCGGCTCGTGCGCCATCAGGCGGGTCAGGTCGGAATCGCCCCAATCGGCGAGGCTGACGACTTCGCCGCTCTCGCGATCGGTACCGAGCGACGGTGTGGGCTCGAGAACCTTGAGGCCCATCTCGTCGACGAAGAAGGTGTGCTCACCGAACATGCTGTTAAGCTGCGGCATGGCGGGATGTTCGTCGGGCAGCACCTGAGCACCGAGTTGGTTGACAGTCTGCTTCACTTGTTCGGATGTGAGCTTCATGAGCTGCTCCGTTCTGTCACGTCGGGTTTCATTGAGCTGAGCCAGAGCGAACGTTCCCTGCGCCGGTGTGCCGCCTGGCTCAAACCTCGAACAAGTGCTGCGCACAAATGTTCCTTAGAAATGTATTTCGTGATCGAGCGCTGCCTCTGCCGCGCTCATGGCACGGGATCGCCACAGGATGTCCACGATCCGGCGGCCAATGGCCTTCTATCGGCCTGCTACTCGCTCCTGTCCTCACCGATCGACAATGCGCAGATGCGTGACAGATACGTGTAGGGCAGGCCGGTCTCCTCGGACCAGGCGTTGAATTGCGCCTGCACTTTGGCGAGATCGCCCTTCGACTTCACCTCTTCGGCAATGTCGAGACCCGCATCGCGCAGGCAAGCCACCACGTCCTTGGAGGTCACAAAACCGTCCCAGCCGACGAAGCGCAGCAGCATCTGGCCGGTGTTGCCGCCTAACCGGCTGCCGCGCTTGGCGAGGAGATCGAGCAGCCCAATCTCGTCGGACGATGGCCATTTCGCCAGAAACTTGCCGAAGCTGCCGTGTTCCTTCGCGATCTCCTGCACGAAAGCGGCATTGTCGCGCACCGACATGATCTTGGCGCCGTTGCGTACGATGCGTGCATCGCGCAGCAGGGCTTCCCAATACTCCTCGGGCTGGAAGCTGAGCTTGGCCGGCTGGAAATGCAGGAAGGCGTCTTCGAAACCGTCCCATTTCGTCTCGATCACGCTCCAGGCAAAGCCGGCGCAAAATACTCGCTTCGTCATCTCGGCGAGGATGCGGTCGTCGCCGAGCTTCGCCAGCCGCTTGAGGTCTGGCTTGTCAGGCATCAGCTTCTCCAGCGCCTTAGGCCCGCCCTTGCGTTTCTCGGCGCGGGCACGAATGGTCTTGAAGGGGGTCATGCGGACACGAGCGGTTGAAGGGTGCGCCACGAGATCAGAATTCGATGATCCGGTCCAGCCCGCTGCGCGGATTGATCAGAAGGAGCAGCCGTGCTGGCCTGCTTCTTGCTTCGTGACATCCGGAATTTCATGACATTTTTCAATTTCCCGCGGACGGGTTTTGATGCGCTGCCTGGTCGTGGCCGACCTGCATTATTCGCTGCCGCAGCTCGACTGGCTGGTCAGCGCGGCTCCGCAGTTCGACCTCGTGATCTTCGCGGGCGATGCGCTCGACATCGGCTCGATGGTGGACTTTCGCGCCCAGATCGTGGTGGTGAAAAGGTACCTCGCGCTGCTCGCCACGAAGACCCGCGTGATCCTCTGCTCCGGCAATCACGACCTCGATGAACGCAATGCGGACGGCGAGAAGATCTCGCGCTGGATCTCGGAGGTACGAGAACTTGGGATTGCCTGCGACGGCGACGGCCTCACCATCGGCGACACCTTGTTCACGGTATGCCCATGGTGGGATGGACCGCTGGTCAAGCAGCGCCTCGTCGAGCAGCTCCGTGATGCCGCCGCCAATCGCCCGCGGCGCTGGATCTGGGTGCACCATGCGCCGCCGGCAGAATCACCGACGAGCTGGGGCGGCAAGCGCTTCTTCGGCGACGTCGAGCTGGTGCAATGGATCATGCAGTACAGCCGGCGATGGTGATCTCCGGCCATGTGCATCAGTCGCCATTCGTCAAGGATGGCTCGTGGTTCGATCGGCTGGGCGAGAGCTGGGTCTTCAACACCGGCCTGCAACCGGGCCGGCCGCCGACCTACATCGTACTCGACTTCGATGCGGACAAGGCGTTCTGGCTTGCGGCCGGGGAAGCGCAATGGATCGACCTGAGCGCGCCGCTGAATCGGCCCGCCGCTCTGATCGAGACGCCGCCGGACTGGCTCACATCCTTGGATCGGATTGCCGATCCGAGCCTGGCGAGACCTCCTGCGGCGGCAGGTTGATCATGCTCTGCAGCACCTCGCCGACCATGGCCAGATGGGTCCCGCGGTCGGCATATTGCCGCTTGAGGTCGGCGAGATAGGTGTTGGCGGCGTTGAGCCGCTGGGCCAGCATCTTCGCGATCAGAAGCGCCATGCCGGGCTGCTGCTCGAGAAGCGAGGCGGCATCTTCGAATTCGTAGATGACCGCGTCGGGGCAGGCCCGCACCGTCGCGGTATGCGGCTGGCCCAGCAGCACCGACATTTCGCCGAGCACAGCGCCCGGCTCTGTGACGGTGGCAACCACCATCTCGCCCTTGAGCACCTCGAGCTTGCCCTGCATCAGCACGTAGAGATGGCCGCTGGTGCCGCCCTCGGTGATCACCACGGTACCGGCTTTGACCTGCCGCTCCGTTCCGCCGGTGCAATAATCCAGAACTGCGCGCATCGCCAAAGGCTCCCCTCGCGGCGACAGTAGAGCAGGATCCACGCCCTGCGCTTGCTCGAGATTACAGCAAGTGAAGGCCGGCGTCACGCGCGTGAGAGCGCAGGCACCTCCTCGGGCATGATCGCCTGGAGGCCGCCGAAACGGCGTTCGCGGCCATGGAAGGCAGCGAGCGCCTCGGCGAGATCGCCGGCATCGAATTCAGGCCACATCCGCTCGGTGAAGTGCAGCTCGGCATAGGCGCCTTCCCAGAGCAGGAAGTCCGACAGCCGCTTCTCGCCCGAGGTGCGGATGATGAGATCGACGTCGCGCAGGCCGGCCTCGCCGGTGACGAGCTGCGAGAACGCTTCGCGGGTGAGGCTGGTCAGCGCCGCGGCCTTCGCCGCGGCATTGAGGATGGCGTCGCGCGCGGAGTAATCGACCGCGATGCGCAAATGCAGCGTGCCGCCTTGGGCGGTCGCCTCTTCGGCACGCGCGATCGCGCTGGCGATGCCGTCGGGCAGACGGTCGCGGCGGCCGATCACGGTGAGGCGCACGCCGTTCTTGACCAGGCTCTGCACTTCATTGGAAAGGTAGAAGCGTAGCAGCGTCATCAGCGCGGCGACCTCGGCCTTGGGCCTGCGCCAATTGTCGGTGGAGAAGGCATAGAGCGTCAGCGTGCCGATGCCCTGCTTGGGTGCGGTCTCGACGATGCGTCGGATCGTCTCGACGCCGGCCTCGTGGCCGCGCAGGCGCGACAGACCGCGCCGCGTCGCCCATCTGCCGTTGCCGTCCATGATGATGCCGACGTGAAGCTTGTCGTCGCAGGACACAGGGTTACTTTGCATTACAAAGTCTCCGGTCAAAAAGGGGGGTTCAGGTCGAAACGAAACCGAGGCGTCCGAGCGGCGGCGCCTCGCGGCCGGCGGCCTTGGCGGCATCGCGCACGAGGCGTTCGAGCACGGCGAGATAATCGAGGAAACGACGGCGGCCGGACTTGGTGAGGCGACAGGTCGTGTGCGGGCGATTGCCCTCATAACCCTTGGTCATCTCGACGAGGCCGGCCTCCTGCAGCACGGCAAGGTGCCGGCTGAGATTGCCGTCGGTGAGGCCGCAAAGCTGTTTGAGGTCGGCGAATGCCAGCCCCTTGGGATGCGCCATCAACGAGGTCAGCAGGCCGAGCCTTGCCTTCTCGTGGATCACGCGATCGAGCCCTTCATAGGAGAACGGCGCGCTGTCAGACTTCGGCATCATGGTCTCCGGACGCGACATACAGAATGGCGGCCATCACCGACTGCCCGATCACGAAGGGCAGACCCATGGTCCATGGCGACAGCGTGTGGGTTTGGCTGGCGTGCACCAGCACTGCAAAGCCTGACACGAAATACCAGGCGCCGGCGAGCGCGACGGTACGCGGCAGCGAGCGGACGGAGGCGAAGATGCCGAGCGACACCAGGATCTGCCACAAGCCGGGCAACAGCCACAGCGTTTCCGCCGCAAATTTCCACATCACCACCGCGAGCAGCACGCCGGCGACGCCTGCGGGCAGGAAATGCTCGACCGCCTGGTGGATCATGGCATCGGCCAGGCCGGAATGATGGCGGCGCGAGCGCGCGCGCATCTCGATCCCGATGATCAGGCCGGAGAGCACCGCGGCGATGAACCAGCCGATGAAGAAGTCGAGCGGCTCGCTGGTGGGATCGCCGAGCAACCAGAATTGCAGAACCGCGGTGATGAGCGCGACGGCACCTGTCGCCGCCATTGTCGCCGGGCCGTAGCCGCGGAACGCGGTGCCCGCCGCGATCTGGCTGCGGATCGTCACGATGTCGGCCAGCGCCTTGTCGAGATCGCGCATTGGCAACGCCAAAACCTCGTTCCGCCCCTGCTACCCAGAGCCCTGTTACTTTGTATTGCAAAGTATATAGCACTGCAGAGTAAAGGCAAGCCCGGATGTCGCGACAGCCAGATCGGACCTGAAAGAACAACTGGCGGTTGCGCGACACCGCGTCCCACAGATAAGATGGAGCGAAAAGCATTTCCGGGGGCTGGTATGTGGCTTAAGTCATTTGTCGTTGCGTCTTTGTTGCACGTGGGTGTCGTCAGCGTCGCACATGCGGCGGGACCGTTCGGCTCCGTCAATGTCGGCAACTGGATCGGCGGCGCTTTCAGCAATGATGAGACGGGAGCATTCTCGCATTGTGCGGCCACCGCGCCTTACGCCAACGGGGTGAGTCTCGTCGTCGCGCAGAATGCGGCCGGCTCCTGGCTTCTGAGCCTTGCCAGCCCCGGCTTTCGCTTCAACAAGGGCGATACCGCGCCCGTCGACTTCATCTTCGACGGCCAGGAGCAGGCCAGGTTGTTTGCGACCTCCAACGCCCCCAACATGGTGACGACCATCCTGCCCCTCAATGTCGCTCGCACCTTCCAGAAGGCAAGCCTGATGGTAGTGACGACCAACGGCAGCAAGCCACTCCAGTTCGTGTTGACGTCGACGGCACCCATGGTCGCGGCGCTGGCGAACTGCGTCACGCGGGTGAAGGCGGACGGGCTCAGCAAGGCGGGGGACTTCACCAAGGGTACAGCGAAGCCAGCGGCCACAGCGGACAAGCAGGCACCACCGCCGGCCAGCAAGTCCGCCAAGTCCAAGAGCGGCACCGGCTTCGTGGTCAGCGCCAATGGGCACATCGTCACGAACAACCATGTGATCGAGGGTTGCAGCGACCTCAAGGGCAATCTCACGGGCGAGGCCGCAATGGTGTTGCGCGTCGTATCGAGCGATGCAAACAACGATCTGGCCCTCTTGCAGGCGCCGTCGACAGCGACGTTCAAGGAGTTTGCCCGGATTCGCGACCGCTCGATCCGCTCCGGCGATTCCGTCGTCGCGATCGGCTTTCCCTATCACGGGCTGCTGAGCTCGGACTTCACCGTGACCACCGGTATCGTGAGTTCGCTCAGTGGCATGCGCAACGATTCGCGTTTCCTGCAGATCAGCGCGCCCGTGCAGCCCGGCAATAGCGGAGGCCCGCTGTTCGACACCACCGGGCAGGTCGTGGGTGTGGTCACCGGAAAGCTCGACAATCTGCGGATCGCGGTCGCAACCGGGAACATCCCCGAAAACATCAACTTCGCCATCAAGACCGGCGCGCTGCGCGACTTCCTCGACAATTCCGTGGTGCCCTACCAGACCGCCGAGCCGAAGGGCGAGCTCAAGACGACCGACATCGCCGGCAATGCCCGGCCCTATACGATGCTGATCTCGTGCAACGCGACGGAGCAGGTCGACGCGAAGCGGTGAAGGCGGGCACCGACCGCGCCTAACCTCCGACGTCGTCCTGACGAAAGCCAGGACCCATTACCCCAACAAGGGGTTTGGCGAAGATTGGTCGTTCGGTGCGACAACCGAGCGCCATCGATAGATTCCGCGGTATGGGTCCTGGCCTTCGCCAGGACGACATCGAGAAACGAACCGCTCCCCTCACCCGTGGCAGCACGCCTCCTTGGTCGCCTGCGGTTCGTACTGGTCGCGCAGGCGAACCCAGTCCATCGGATAGGGCAAGCCGTCCTCGTGACGGCCGAGCGGCGTGAGGTCGAGGTACTGATAGGCGGCGTTCATCATATCGAGGCCGCGGGCGAAGCATGAGTAGGTGTGGAAGATCTCGCCGGCCTCGTTGCGAAAGAACACGCTGATGCCAGGCAACTCGGGCCCGTAGAACGGCGTGGTGCCGAAATTGTACTTCGGCACGCCCTTGTCGATCTGCTCGGGTGTGAATGAGACTTCGTAATCGTAGTTGAAGTCGTTGCTTCCCGAAGAGACCCAGTCGAAGGTCCAGCCCATCTGCTTCTTGAATGCGTCGAGCTTGGCAACAGGCGCAAGCGAAATCGCAACCATGCTGGTATCGCGCGCGGCCAGATGCGGCACCATGCGCTCGAAGCCGTCGGCCCAGAACGAGCAGCTCTTGCAGGCGGCGTCCCAATCGGGTGCGAACATCACGTGCTGCACCACGAGCTGCGGCCGGCCCTTGAAGAGATCGCCGAGCGTCAGCTTGCCGTTCGGTCCGTCGAACACGTAGTTCTTGTCGACCTTGACCCAGGGCAATGCACGGCGCTCCTCGGCCAGACGCTCGCGGGCCGCGGTGAGCTCCTTCTCATGGGCGAGATGCGCCTTGCGGGCGGCGATCCATTGCTCGCGCGAGACGATCTGATGTTGCTGCATGGTGTCCTCCTCTGATCGGGATCAGGCGACGAAGGCATCGAGCTTGTCGAAGAACGAGCTCCAGCCGCGCAAATGGTTGTCGCGGGCGGTTTCGTCGAAGAACTGGGCGTGATGGAAGACCATCAAGGTGCCGGCGCTGTCCGGCTTCAGCGTGATCGTCACCAGCGATTCGCGCTCCGGCGTCGAATGCCAGGCCCAGGTGAAGACCAGCCGCTCGTTCGGCACGACGTCGCGATAGGTACCGCCGGCCTCGAAATATTCGCCGTCATCACGGGTGAAGCTGATGCGAAAGCTGCCGCCGGTGCGGACGTCGAGCTCGGCTCGAACCGTCGCAGGCTTCATGTTCGGCGGCCCGAACCATTGCGCTAGCTGCTCGGCTTGCGTCCAGGCCGCGTAGACCTTTTCCGGCCGCGCGCGGAGCCGGCGCGTGAGCGTGAGGCTTGGGCATTCCGTTGGGCGCTCGGCGGCGCTGAGATCGGCGCTGACGGCTGCGTTGGCCATGTCTCTTCCTCCACGAAGGCGGCGAGGCGATCGAGATTGTCGGACCAGAATTGCGCATAGCGATTGAGCCAGTTCATCGCCTGCCCCATCGGCTGCGCGGTGAGCCGGCAGGCGACCGTGCGCCCGGTCTTCTCCCGCACGATCAGGCCCGCATCCGTCAGCACGTCGAGATGCTTCATGATCGCCGGCAGCGAGATCGGGAACGGTGCGGCCAGCTCGCTCACCGACAGGCTGTCCTGCTCGCCGAGCCGTGCCAGCAGGGCACGCCGCGTCGGGTCGGATAGCGCCGCAAAGGTCCGGTCCAGCGTCTCATCTTGATACTTAACCATTAGGTTTAGTATAAATGCGAATCGGGATGCGTCAAGCCAGAACCTCCGCACGCGGTTCTGCACGAGCGCGTGATCAGGCAGCGGGTCAGTGGGGAACGTGGGTTGCGCTAGTATGGCGCGACGGCGCGCGTGCGGCGGTGCACTCGCGGCTGAGGTTGCATCTGGCCGTAGCCAAAGCGAGGATTGCGACCGCAGTACAACAGCCGGCCGGAGATGCTGGCCTGGCACTGCTCATAGGTGCTGTAGGCGCATTCGCCGGGATAGTCGTACTCGCCGCCTTGCGCGCACCAGGGATAGTCGCGCGCGGCGGCTGGGAGAATGGTGGCGAAACCGGCAAGGACCGTCACGCCAAGCGTCAGCAGCGCCAATTGGGTGTTGCGCATGATCCAACTCCTCTCTTGCTGGCGTCAGATACGCCACCATCCTCACGAGGTTTCGTCGCGCCGGTTTATTCCAGATCAAGTGTATCGCGCGCGCAAGAAAAAAGCCCTGCCGAACGGCAGGGCTCCAATCACGCTCATCACAAGATCGCTACTCGACCTTCAGGCCGGCGAACTCGACGACCTTCTTCCACTTCTCGGTCTCCGCCTTGATTTCCTCGCCGAACGCCTCGGGCGTCTGCACCCGCGGCTCGCCGCCGAGCTCGACCAGACGCTTGGCCATGTCAGGCTCCTTCATCAGCGTGTTGATCTCGCTGTTGAGCTTGGCGATGATCTCCTTCGGCGTGTTCTTCGGCGCGCCCATGCCGAACAGCGCGCTGGCCTCATAGCCCTTGACGGTGTCGGCAATCGGCTGCACGTCGGGCAATTGCGGCGAGCGTTCCGTGGTGGTGACGCCGATTGCGCGCAAGCTGCCGGAGCGGATGTGCTGGATGATCGAGGGCATGTTGTCGAAGATCACCTGCACCTGGCCGCCGAGCATGTCGGTGATCGCGGGCGCCGCGCCGCGATAGGGCACGTGCTGCATCTTGCAGCCGGTCATGGCCATGAACATCTCGCCGGACAGATGCACCGAGGTGCCGTTGCCGGACGAGGCCATGTTCACCTTGCCGGGATTGGCCTTCACATATTCGATGAACTCGGCGACGTTCTTGGCCGGCACGTCCTTGTTCACGGTCATCACGTTCGGCACGCGCTGGAACGAGGCGACCGGCGCGATGTCGCGCACGAAGTTGAACTTCAGGTTGGCGTAGAGCGAGGCGTTGATGTAGTTGGCCGGGTTGACCAGCTGCAGCGTGTAGCCATCGGGCTCGGCGTTGATGACCGACTCGGTGGCGATATTGTTGCCGGCGCCCGGTTTGTTCTCGACCACGAATTGCTGGCCGAGCCGTTCCGACAGCCGCTGGCCGAGCAGCCGCGCCAGGATGTCGGTGGCACCGCCCGGCGGATAGCCGACCACCCATTTCACTGGACGGGCCGGATAATCGGCGGCAAGGGCCTTGGACAGCGGGGTGGCTGCAAGCGGACTGGCGGCAAGCAGGCCCAGCGCGGTACGGCGAGTGATCATCTCAAGGGTTCTCCCAGTGTTGTTCTTGAAGGCCGGATATCTTGAAAGTTTCGTCGGCGGGGGTTGTAACAAAGCTTGCCGCAGGCGGAAAGTGCACGGGGCGCATCACGACGAAAGGATGAGACATGCCGGTTAAGGTCGAAGCTCTCGATCATCTCGTGATCAACGTCGCCGACGTTGCGGTCACCGCGGAGTGGTACCGCAAGATTCTCGGCATGGAAGTCAAGGTGTTCGACCCCGGCGGCGGCAAAGCGCCGCGGACTTCGCTACAATTCGGTAACCAGAAGATCAACGTGCGGCCGCGTGATGGCGACAAGGTGGAATGGTTCACCGCGGATCACCCAACCGCCGGCAGCGAGGATCTGTGCTTCCTCACCTCCGCCACTCCCGAAGAGGTGGTGGCGCATCTGCAGGCCCATGGCGTCGCGATCGAGGAAGGGCCGGGCCCGAGGCAAGGCGCCCGCGGCACGCTGCGCTCGGTCTATTGCCGGGACCCCGATGGCAGCCTGATCGAGATCTCGTCGTACGAGGATTAGGGCCTGACGGCCGGCCTCAAGCACCGTCATTGCGAGCGAAAGCGAAGCAATCCAGAAATGCATCCGCGGAGCGACTCTGGATTGCTTCGTCGCAAGGGCTCCTCGCAATGACGGAGGAGAGAGCGAGCGCCCCCGCGCCATTTGCTTCCCGCGCCATCGGGTGGCAGGAAGACGCAATAATCCAAAGACAGCCACCATCAAGATGCAGGCTGCACGGGAGGACACATGCCCATTCAACAGACCGCCGCCGGAATCGTGGGCCCTTTCGACGGGCTCGATGTGCCATGGCTCCTGAAGCTGCGCGCCGAGGTGCGCGGCACACATCCGTTCCTGATCTGGGCGCCGTTCAATGCGCCGGCGCGGCGCTGGAGCTATGGCGAGTTTCACGAGCGGGTCGGCGCCCTCGCTGCAGGCCTCGCAAGGCGCGGCGTCAGGCCGGGCGAATATGTGCTCATCCATCTCGACAATTGCATCGAGGCGATGCTGGCGTGGTTTGCCTGTGTCGAGCTCGGGGCCGTCGCGGTGACCACCAACACCCGCTCGGCGCCGGCCGAGATCGCGTACTTCGCCGATCATTGCGGCGCGGTCGCCGCGATCACGCAGCCGGCCTATGCGGAAGTTGTCGCGCAGAACTGCCGCAACATACGCTGGATGGCGGTGACCTCGCACGATGCGGGCACAGCGCCGGCGCAAGCGGTCGCGCGGGGCGACAGTTTCGAGTCCCTGTTCACTGAGAGCGCAGATCGCCCCGGGCGCGCCACCGATCCACTCGCGCCGTGTAGCGTGCAGTACACATCAGGCACCACGTCGCGCCCAAAGGCGGTGCTGTGGACCCACGCCAACGCGCTGTGGGGCGCCAAGATCAACGCCGCGCATGAAGACCTTCATGCCGGCGACGTGCACCAGACCTATCTGCCGCTGTTCCACACCAATGCGCTGGCCTATTCCATGCTGGCGACGCTGTGGGTCGGCGCCACCTGCGTGATCCAGCCACGCTTCTCCGCCAGCCGGTTCTGGCGCGTCGCGCGCGAGCACGGCTCGACCTGGACCTCGACGATTCCGTTCTGCATGAAAGCGCTGCTCGAGCAGGAGATCCCTAACGACCACAAATTCCGCCTGTGGGGCAGTGCGATCAACGAGCCGCCGGCCTTCGCCGCGTTCGGCGTCAAGATCATCGGCTGGTGGGGCATGACCGAGACCATCACCCACGGCATCGTCGGCGAGGTCGACCGGCCCAACATACCCATGTCGATCGGCCGCGCGGCGAGTGAGTATCAGATCCGCATCACCGACGACGACGGCCGGCCGACGGACGTCGGCGGCACCGGCAATCTCTCGATCAAGGCATCCCCGGCCTGTCGCTGTTCGCCGAATATCTGCACAACGAGAAGGCGACGCGCGAGAGTTTTGACGAGCACGGCTTCTTCCTCACCGGCGACCGCGTCGAACGGATTCAGAACGGCTTCATCAAGTTCGGCGACCGCGCCAAGGACATGCTGAAGGTCGGCGGCGAGAACGTCGCGGCCTCCGAGATCGAGCAGGTGATCGCGCTGGTTCCCGGCGTGCGCGAGGCGGCGGTGGTGGCGAAGACGCATCCGATGCTGGACGAGGTGCCGGTCGTCTTCATCATCCCCCAGGGCGGCGTCGCCGGTGCTGCGCCCGACCTGCATGATCGCGTGATGGCGGCCTGCCGCGCCGGCCTTGCCGACTTCAAGGTGCCGCGCGAGATCAGGCTCGTCGACGACATGCCGCGCTCGACGCTGGAGAAGGTGGCGAAGGCGGAGCTAAGGAAGATGGTGGGGTAGCGCGAGCTCTTGCAACAACGTCGTCCTGGCGAAGGCCAGGACGACGATGAAATCAAAACGACCCCAGCGCCACTGGGCGGAACGCCTGCAACAGTTGCTGGTCGAGCTTGCCGCCCATGCCTTCCATCATCGTGAACGCACGCGAGTGGGTGAAGGGCATGCGGTAGGCACGCTTCTCCACCAGGGCGGCGTAGATGTCGACGATCGTCGTCAGCCGCACGATGTCGCTGATCTGGTTCGACGACAGGCCGTTGGGATAGCCCGAGCCGTCGAGGAATTCGTGGTGATGCAAGATGACGTCGAGCATCTCCGGCGGGAAGCCGCCTTGCGCGGCGAGCGCGTCATAGCCGCGGCGCGGATGCTGGCGGACCTCGGCCATCTCCTCGTCGGTGAGCTTGCCGGGCTTGTCAAGCAGCGCGGAGGGAACGAAGGCCTTGCCGACGTCGTGCAGCAGCGCGGCGCGGGTCAGGCGGCGTTGGTCGTCCTCGCGCATGCCGAGATGCTGCGCGAAGGCGACGGCAAAGCCGGTGACGAACAGGCAGTGGCGATAGCTGCCGACATGGTGGCAGCCGACCGTGGTGAGCCATTCGCGCAGCGAGGAGTGCTTGATCGCCTTCAGGATCTTGCTCTCGGCGGCAATGACGTCGTCGAAGGTCAGGGGCACGCCGAGCGGCAGCTTCTCGAACATCTTGGCGAGGACCGCATGCGCCGCCTCGACGCCGCGGTTGAGCGTCTTGCCGCGGTCGGTCGCGTCATAGACGGCGGTGTCCGGGAAGGCGGAGCGGATGCGCTGAAGGATGGCGTCCGCCTGCAGCGGGCGCGAGATGGTGTCGGTGGCGCCCAGCGCCCAGGCCTGCATGGTGCCGTGATGCAGGGCGTCGGCGAGCACGAACAGTCGCGGCATCGACCGATAGGCATCGCCGCGCAGCTTGTTGCGTACCCGCTGCACGCTCTCGGGCGAGCGCAAATTGATGTCGACGATGAGGCCGGAGAGATCGCGCGACGGCTTCTCGGGAATGTCCTGGGTCGTGACCGTCGACACCTCACCGACCGCTTTCAAGATGCTGACGAGCTCGCTGCTCTCGTCGCTCCGGTCGGAAGCGAGCAGAAGCCGGCGTTTGGCGGCGGGTTTGGCTGAGGCGTTCATGAACTTCCCCAAAAGGAACCGAGAGCACGAGTATTGGCCTTAAGCCTAAGCCGGATCAGGTTCTCTCGCCCTTAAGAGGCGTGCTCAATGGAACCCTGCGGAATTGAGCGCAATTTGAGGGATTTCCGCTATGGGCGGCTCCAAACAAAAAGTCGAAAAAACAACCCCATGCACAGTAGCCGGACCATTGATAACAAAGAGGGATTTTTAACCATGACAGTCTCCGTCATGGCCGGGCTTGTCCCGGCCATCCACGTCTTGCCCGCGGCACGCAGAACGTGGAAGCCCGGGCATGACGGCGAGTTATGGAGATGCAGGGGACCCCAAAGGAAATCCGCCGGAGGTTGCCCTCCGGCGGACCATCTCATGCAGCCTTGTCGAGCAGCCTGCCTCGCCTCACGCCTTCATGCTCGCCTTCACGGCTTCGGCCGTGATCGGCAGCGCCCGGACGCGGGCGCCGGAGGCGTTGAAGATGGCGTTGCCGATGGCGGGGGCCACCACCGTCACCGCGGGCTCGCCGACGCCGGTGGCCTTCTCGCCATTGGCAATCACGGCGACGGCGACCTCGGGCGTCTGGCTCATGCGCAAGGGCGTATAGCTGTCGAAATTGGTCTGCTCGATGCCACCGTCCTTGAGTGTCGCCTTCTCATACATCGCCAGCGACAGGCCCCACAGCGCCGCGCCCTCGACCTGGGCGCGGATGTTGTCGGGATGCACCTGGGTGCCGACGTCGGTTGCGACCGTGAGCTTCTTCACGGTCACCGCGCCCGACGGCGCCACCGCGACATGGGCGACACAGGCCGTCCAGCTCGCAGTCGCCCGTTCCTGCGATGAGACGCAGGCCACGCCCATGCCCTCGCCTTTTGGCAGCTGCTTGGTGCCGTAGCCGGACAACCCCATCGCGGCGAGCAGCGTGTTGCGTAGCCGCTGCGCGCCGCCGTCGTTCTTGCCCGCGCCATCGAGCAGCGAGATGCGTAACTGCGCCGGATCCTTGCCCGCCGCCGCCGCGATCTCGTCGATCATGCTTTCGACCGCCCAGAAGGTCCAGCCCGGCGCCACCGAACGGAGCTGGCCCGACGGCGTGGCGTTGTGCGCGAGCTCGTTCTTGATCGCGCGCACATAATGGTTGGGCACGGTGTAGAAGAAGTCGGCCCCGTTCACCGTGAAGGAATCGAGCGGACCTTTCTTGTCGACCGACGGCGTCAGGAAGTCGGGGATTCCCCAGCGCGCGGTCGGCCAGGCCGAGACCACGTCGTGGCTGATCGCAATGAGCTTGCCATCGCCGTCGACGCCGGCCTTAACCTTTTGATAGGTGAGCGGGCGCGAGAAATCCATCGTCATGTCGTTCTCGCGCGAGTAGATCACCTTCACCGGCTTGCCGACCGCCTTCGCAGCCTGCACCGCCGGAATCATCATGTCGGCATCGAGCCTGCGGCCGAAGCCGCCGCCGAGCCACATCTGGTGCATGACCACGAACTTCGGATCGATTCCGGCCGCGCCGGCTGCGATCGCGCCGGAGCGCGTCGCGAACTGGTTGCCGGAATAGATGTGCAGGATGTCGCCCTTGAACTCCGCAGTGGCGTTCATCGGCTCCAGCGGCGCGTGGATGTTGATGCTGGTGGTGTATTCCGCCTCCAGCACTTTTGCCGCCGAGCCGAACGCGGCGTTGGGATCGCCGTCCTTGACGAAGAACTGGCCGGAATCCTCCAGCTTCTGAAGCCGCATGGCTTCATCGAGCAACGACTGGCTCGACAGCTTGGCGTTGGGACCGCCGTCATAGGCGATCTTCAACGCCTGCGCCGCCTTCTTGGCGTTGGCGTAGGTGCTGGCCACCGCGACGACCCAGCCCGACGTCGTTCCGGTCTTGTCGTCGAGCGTGACGGCCTTGATGAAGCCTGGCACCTTCTTGGCGCCGCTGTCGTCGACCGATTTCACCGTGGCGCCGAAGCGCACCGGCGGCGTGACCACCGCGCCATAGGCCATGCCCGGCAGCATCACGTCGATGCCGTACTTGGCCGTGCCGTTGGTCTT
The DNA here is from genome assembly GCF_051853035.1 of Bradyrhizobium sp. SPXBL-04. NCBI lineage: Bacteria > Pseudomonadati > Pseudomonadota > Alphaproteobacteria > Hyphomicrobiales > Nitrobacteraceae > Bradyrhizobium > Bradyrhizobium sp. SPXBL-04. Next base: position 8,647,353 of record NZ_CP182472.1, read on the forward strand.
GGAGGGGATGTCGAGCTGCGGCACCGAGACGCCGATCATGGTGTATTGATCCGGCGTCTTCAGCTTGATCGCCTTGAGCTCATCCGGCGTGAACGTTTTCGTCGCTTTGCCGCTTTTCACGATTTCGGCGAACGACATCTGCTTCTTCGACTTCGGATGCACGATCATGGAATCGCGCACCACGAGCTCGCTGGCCGGCACACCCATCGCGGCGGCCGCGCCTTCCGTCAGTGCCATGCGGCCCGCGGCGCCGGCGCGGCTCATGGCGTCAAAGTTCATCATGGTCGACCAGCTGCCGCCGGTGATCTGCGCGCCCAGCACGGGATCGTTGAACTTCGGATCGTTGGAGGCAAGTGCGACGCGCATGTCGCTCCATTTCGCGCCCAACTCCTCGCAGACGATCTGCGCCATGGTGGAGGCGATGTGCTGGCCCATATCGGCCTTGCCGCAGGTCACGGTGACGAGACCGTCGGGCGAGATCGCATACCAGACGCTCGGCTCGAAACTGGCCGGCGCCGCAGCCGCCGCAGAATCGATGCCGGGCACGCCGGCATAGCCGAGCACGAGGCCGGTCGCGGCGGTGCCGACCAGGAAGGAGCGGCGGCTGAGATCGGTCGTTTCAAGGGCGACGTTTTTCACATGCTCGTTCATGTGGGCCTCCGCTCGCTGGAGGTGGCGGACGCGGTGCGCATCTCGGATGCGGCGCGCATGATCGCCTTCTGGATCCGCGAATAGGTCATGCAACGGCAGAGATTGCCGTCCATATGCGCCACGACCTCTTCCTTGGTCGGATTGGGATTCTTCGCAAGCAGCGAAGCCGCCTGCATGATCTGCCCGGACTGGCAGTAGCCGCATTGCGGCACCTGTTCGGCGATCCACGCTTTCTGCAAGGGATGATCGCCCTTGGCGGACAGGCCTTCGATGGTGGTGATCTTCTTGCCGGCGACGTCGCCGACCATGGTCTGGCACGAGCGCACGGCTTCGCCGTTGACGTGCACGGTGCAGGCCCCGCACAGCCCGGCACCGCAGCCGAACTTGGTGCCGGTCATCTGCAATTGCTCGCGGATCGCCCAGAGGAGCGGCGTGTCGTTCGCCGCATCCACGGACAGACTCCGCCCGTTGATGGTGAGAGTTGGCATAGGCGTCTTCCCCTGCCGGTGCATGAAGCCGCTTACGGCGGCAACTTGTCTGGCGGACGCCCACCGGGCTGGCGTCCCGCCTTGGCGGCGAGCATGATCGCGTTCACGCGCGGAGGCAAATGCAATTTGGAAGCAGTCGAAAAGCTAGCTCTGCACTTGCTCGTTGTGCGCCGCGCCAACGGCGCGACGCAGCCACTGGACACAACAGCACGTGTATCTGACATGCGTGCCATCGCGTTCAGGCAGTTTCTTCCAGGTAACTTGGCAAAGTAGAATGCTGCCAACGACGAACCTACCCTCCCCTGGAGGGGGAGGGTCGATCGCGCGCAGCGCGAGCGGGGTGGGGTGATCTCTCCACGAGAAACACTGTTCGACGTGGAGAGACTGTCACCCCACCCCGTCTCACATTTCGCTGCGCTCAAATGTGAGCCGACCCTCCCCCTCCAGGGGAGGATGAAGCACTGAAGTCGTGGCTAGAACAAAAAAGAAAGGGCGGAAAACAATGCCGAAGATCAATCGGGACGGCGTCGGGATCTATTACGAAGTCCATGGCGAGGGGCCGCCATTGCTGCTCACTCACGGTTATTCCTCGACGTCGGCGATGTGGCACGGGCAGATCGATGCGCTCGCGAAGAACCACAAGCTCGTGCTGTGGGACATGCGCGGCCACGGCCAGTCCGATTACCCCGACGATCCCAAGGCCTACAGTGAAGCGCTGACTGTCGGCGACATGGCGGCGATCCTCGATGCGGTCGGCACTGAGCGCGCCATCATCGGTGGTCTCTCGCTCGGCGGCTACATGTCGCTCGCGTTCTATCGCGCGCATCCAGAGCGCGCCCGCGCGCTGCTGATCATCGACACCGGCCCCGGCTTCAAGAAGGACGACGCCCGCGAAGCGTGGAACGCGCGGGCGCTTGCCACCGCCGATCGGCTGGATCGCGAAGGCCTCGAAGTGCTGAAATCAGCAACGCGCGAGCGCGCCACCGCCAGCCATCGCAACGCCAGGGGGCTGGCGCTCGCCGCGCGCGGCATGCTGACCCAGCGCGACGCGCGCGTGATCGAGCTGTTGCCCGAGATCAGGGCGCCGTCGCTGATCGTGGTCGGCGCCGACGACACCCCGTTCCTGGCGGCGTCCGACTACATGGCGGCAAAGATCCCCGGCGCACAAAAGGTCGTGATCCCCGCCGCCGGACATGCCGTCAACATCGATCAGCCCAAGGCTTTTGTTGACGCGGTCGAGCCTTTCCTGAAGAACTTGCCGAGATAGGCCGATCAAGCAAGGACGTGGGCGATGAAGCTGATGATGCTGGCTGCTGGCATGATGTTGCTATCGATGTCTGCGCAGGCCGAGCCGTTCGGCACCATGCCGCCGCGCCGACCCTTCGTCGCGAGCTTGTCGAACAATACGCCGCTCGCCTTCGGCATGGATGCCGAACAGACCGCGCGCGCTCTCGGGCAGCCCCTGCAATATGTGCGAGGACGTCCCGGCAACGAGATCTACCTCGCTTTGCGCAACATCGGCGGTAGCGGCTTGATCCCCTATCGCCACCGCCTGTTCCTGCAATTCCGCCATGGACGCTTGGCAGGATGGAAGGAGGATTACGGCGAGAACTGGATGTGGGAGTGAGGGTGGCTGCGCGCCGACAATTCCGGATCGTCATGGCCGGGCTTGTCCCGGCCATCCACGTTCTTCCGCGCTGAGACAAGACGTGGATGCCCGGGACAAGCCCGGGCATGACGAGTTTGTGGAGCAATCCGAACTCTCAATCAATGATCAACCAAGAAGGACAACCCGCGTGGGACAAGACATCAAGCTGACGGCTTCGGACAATTTCCAGCTGGGCGCCTATCGCGCCGATCCCTTGGGCACGCCGAAGGGCACGGTGGTGGTGATCCAGGAGATTTTTGGGGTCAATCACCACATCCGCTCGGTCTGCGACCGTCTCGCAGGGGAAGGCTATGTCGCGATCGCGCCGTCGATCTTCGACCGGACCGCGCCCAATTTCCAGTCGGGCTATTCGCCCGATGAAATCGCGGAGGCGCGCAAATTCGTCGCCAATCCGGACTGGGCCGCGATGCTGCGCGACACCCAAGCGGCGGTCGATACGGCCAGAAGCGTCGGCCCGGTCGGCATCATCGGCTTTTGCCTTGGCGGCAGCGTCGCCTTCGTTGCGGCGACGCGACTGTCGGGCCTCAAGGCCGCGATCGGCTATTACGGCGGCGCGGTCGTGCGCTTTGCCGATGAGACGCCGAAGGTACCGACGCAGCTGCATTTCGGCGAGAAGGATGCCGGCATTCCCCTGACCGACGTCGAGACCATCAAGACGAAGCGGCCCGATGTGGAGGTCTTCGTCTATCCGGGCGCGCAGCACGGCTTCCATTGCGACGAGCGGGCGAGCTATGACAAGGCCAGCGCCGACATCGCTTGGCCGCGCAGCATGGCATTTTTCGCGAAGCATTTGACGAAGTAGCGCGCCGTCATTCCGGGATGCGCCGCAAAGCGGTGCAGGCCCGGAATCCATTAGGCCGCGGACTCTGCGGTGGAATGGATTCTCTGATGCGCAATTGCGCATCATAGTTCGCGCTAACGCGCGCCCCGGAATGACGTGGAAGCAGAAATCGGGTGGCTGCATCATGCCGCGCGGCGATAGAGCTGGCGGATCAAGCAACTCGCGCCGGAGCTTCGTCATGCAGCAGGCCATCACGCACCTCGTCCTCCGCAATCCGTTCGGAACCATGGACGTTCCGTCGCCTGACGATTCCGAGGTGCGGGCCTATGCCGCGACAGCATCGCTGTCCGGCGATGCAGCCGACATCAACGCAGCCGCATGGGCATCCATCGCTTCGCCCTCTGATCCGCTCGAGGGCTGGTGGCAGAGCCGCTGGAACGGCGGCGCCGATCCGACCATTGCGGGCGATGCGCCGGACAGATGGAAACAGGGGCGCGCAGAAATCCGCGTCGCGGGAAGCCGCCTCTATCTGCGCTTCGATTGGGACAATGGCCGCCGGCACGGACTGATCGACGCGGCGCGCGAGGGCGCGGATCGCCTGGTCGGCAAGTACATCAACCTGACCACGCCGGCGATCACACGGCCATGGGTCGGGCGCGTGGTGGATGCCACACGGATCGACGGGTGTTTTCCGAACGGGCGGCTGGATTTTCGAAGGTAGGTCGCGGGCGGAGAAAAATCGTCGATACGACCTAAGCTGTCATTCCGGGACGCGCGTAGCGCGGGCCCGGAATCCATCGTGCGGCAGAGTTGGTGGAGGAATGGATTCTCTGATGCGCAATTGCGCATCATAGCTCCCGCTTACGCGCGCCCCGGAATGACAGGAAGCCTAGAACCAGCGCTCGCCGACGAACACCGTGTCGCCCGGCGCAAGCGGCGTGCCGAGGGGGACGACCGCGCGCATCGCGCCGCCGGCTTCGGTGTGCGTGACGGTAACCACGTCGCGCTTGGCGCGGGGCGAGAAGCCGCCGGCGATGGCGACCGCGCTTTCGACCGTCATGTTCGGCACGTAAGGATATTGGCCGGGCGCGAGGACCTCGCCGAGAATGAAGAACGGGCGATAGGCCTCGATCTCGACGGCGACCGAGGGCTCGCGGATATAGCCGTTGCGCAGGCGTGCGGCGATTTCGCCGGCGAGGCCCGCCGTGGTGCGGCCGCGCGCGGGCACCGCACCGATCAGCGGCATGGTGATAGAGCCGCCGGCGTCGATCGCATAGCTGTTGGTGAGACCTTCCTGGCCGTAGACCACGACGCGAAGCCTGTCGCCGGCGTCGAGATGATAGGAAGAGTCATAGCGCACCGGCGCCGCCATCGGCGCGGCGTAGCCGACCGGCATCGGCGCGGGCGAAGAGGCAAAGGAATTGCGCAGCGCGCCGATGGCGCCGCCACCGTCGGCAACGACGACCTGCTGCGGCGCGCTGTAGGGCTGACCATAGGCCATGGAGTCGAGATCGGCGCGCGGCGGCATCACCGCGACGGGGCCGGCGGTCTGCATGCAGCCGCCAAGGGCAAGCGCGGCGGACGCTGCCAGGGACGCTGCCAAGATCGACCATCGAAACGCGCGTGCAACCGGCACCGGACCTATCCCTCGAAACGAGACGGCTCCAGTCTTGCACCGGTTATGGTTAATAAAGCGTTGCGCGGGTTGTTGGGCGCATGAGTGCGACAAGGACCCTGGTGCGCTCCCTCTCCCGCTTGCGGGAGAGGGTCGGGGTGAGGGTGTCCCCACAGAGGGATTCCCGACGAGGAAAGAGCCCTCACCCGCATTGCATCTGCGATGCAATGCGACCTCTCCCGCAAGCGGGAGAGGTGCAGCGAGCCTGTCGCACCAGTGAACGCTTACGCGCTCACACCAACTCCGATCGGGCAGGCCACGCCGGTGCCGCCGAGGCCGCAATAGCCGGCGGGATTCTTCGCCAGATATTGCTGATGGTAGTCTTCGGCGAAGTAGAATTCGCCGGCGGGCGCGATCTCGGTGGTGATGGCACCGATCCCCTTTGCGGCGAGCGCCTTCTGATAGAGCGCCTTCGACTCCTCGGCGACCTTCTTCTGCGCGTCGCTGAAGGTGTAGATCGCGCTGCGGTACTGCGTGCCGACGTCGTTGCCTTGGCGCATGCCCTGCGTCGGGTTGTGGCTCTCCCAGAACGTCTTCAAGAGCCTCTCGTAGGAGATCTTGTTCGGATCGAACACGACCAGCACCACTTCGGTATGAGCGGTGCGGCCCGAACAGACCTCTTCATAGGTCGGGTTCGGCGTGTGACCGCCGGCATAACCGACCGCGGTGGTGTAGATGCCGTCGCCGAGCTCCCAAAACTTGCGCTCGGCGCCCCAGAAGCAGCCGAGACCGAACACCGCGTGCTCGAGACCAGCGGGATAAGGCGGCTGCAGCTTCGCGCCGTTGACGAAATGGGTGGTCGCGGTGGGGATGGCTTGCGCACGGCCGGGCAGCGCCTCAGTTGCGCTCGGCAACGCGGTGGTCTTGCGCATGAACAGCATGATTGGTCTCCGAAACGAGCTGTCCGTCGCGTGAGCGAGCTCAAGAGGTCGAGCGCTCAGGCGGCGTGCTCGCGATCAGGTGGGAATATAGGCATCTACGCAACGACAGGCAGCTTTGTTACGCGGCCCGCGCGCGCTCAATCCCCGGAATTGAAAGCTCAATCCCGGGAATAGCCGATCAGCGGTTTGCGCGGGCGGAACAGGATCATCAGCAAAATGCCGAGAATGCCGAGGACGGCGAAGACCGGCTGGTCCAGTACCAGGCGGATCACCGAAGTCCAGAGCCAGGGCGCCTTGGCCTCGACCCAGGTCCGGAACGCGGTCTGGCTGGCCTGATTGATGTCGTTCCAGAACTGGCCGAACCGGGTGAATTTGAGGGTCTGGTCGGCCACCCAGCGGGCGCCGTCATAGACCATGAAGATGAACCCGCCGGCGAGCAGCAACAGCCCAATCAGTCGGAAAAAGCCGCGGATCATGCCTCACCTGCCATGGTCGTGCGATCGGACGACCCTCCAGAATGTTGCCAGCCAATAGCCGGGCGACGGCAGAAATTCAACCTCTTCAGGGCGTTACGGCCCGCCTCCAGCCCGTTCAGGCCGGTTTTCCAGCTCCCGAAAGCGTTGACGGTGCGAAAGACCCTCTCTATAAGGGCGCCAACTGGCGGTGGGCGCAATCCTGCCGCCGCTGTTCTTTGAGCAAGTGCAGGCTCTTTGAGGCCTCATGTTCCCGGGACAGCCCAGCAACCGAACACCCTAAATCCGAGCGTCGATTCAGCGGTCAAGCAGCCGGCGCTACCCGACCAAGACGCGACCGGTACCGCAAAGGACATTGAGACCATGGCCAATACCACTTCCGCCAAGAAAGCGACGCGCAAGATCGCCCGCCGCACCGCCGTCAACAAGTCGCGCCGCACCCAGATGCGCGGCGCCGTGCGCACCGTTGAGGAAGCCATCAAGACCGGCGATCGCGCCGCTGCCGTCAAGGCGCTGGCGAGTGCCGAGCCGGCCTTGATGCGCGCCGCCCAGCGCAACATCATTCACAAGAACAACGCCAGCCGCAAAGTCTCGCGCCTCAACGCGCAGATCGCCAAGCTCGCGAAGTAATCTCGCACGATCATCCGATCGGTCGACCCGATCGGCGCGCCAAACAGCCCGGCATCGCGCCGGGCTTTTTTGTTGGCTGTCATATTCACGCAAGCAAGCCACGGCACGTTCGATCTTTGGTTTGGAAGATCTGCAACGTCTGCGCTATTCTTCGTTCCGTAGTTTTACTGCCGAAATTTTGCAACAGCGGAAACTTTCACCGCGTTGCAAAAAACCCTTGTGCTGCGGGCTCGAATTGAATCCGCGGGCGACGAAACTTCTGCACACCGTAGATTCACAGGAACGCGTCTCGGCGTGGAGTTACCCTGCAAAACGAGTCTCGAAAAGCGATGACTCAATAATCACTTATCAACATAGCAGCGAGAAGCATTTGGAAAATTCGCTCGCGCGTCGGGTGCGTGACGAATTTTTAAAAGTTTTTTGGCGTAGGCGGAGAATTGTCACACGAGGCGCGGCATTTTCGATTCTGTGCACGAATCCAAAAACTTGCTTCGGAGCCTGTGAACAACTCGCGCGCGGCGTTAACGCAGATCAAGTTTTTTGGTGCCTCAAGTGTGAATCAATTTCGTTGCGAGTCTTTCCGCTTAGTGTATTCCTTAAGTCGTTCGCGGCGCCCACGATCTTGAGACCAGCGCGGTTTTGGAAACGGGGCGAGCGTGCAAATCGGCGGCGGTGTGCACGTAGGCGACGCTTCAACAAGCGATTGTCGGTTCGAAACCCATAGCAATGTGGGAATGGTAGCTCTTTGTCTGAATGTCTCCAAGCGGGATCTCAATTGTCTCGCTCGCGCCAGGCGCAAATGAGAGACGTCGTAAAGCTACCCCGATAGGCGCGAGGCGAAGCCGAACGAACGGCGAGTACAGACGGGCAGGGCATTCGCGACTGGGGCTTTTCAGGGGCGGCTGTCTTTTCACACGCAGGACCTTGTCGTGAGCAATCACGGCGGGACGGGGAGGTATCATGTCCTACGGATTCAACGCGGTATTGACACAGTTTCGTTCTTTCGACGATGCCGTCTCCGATCCGTCAAGCGACCAGCCTCCGACGTGTGAGGGCGCGCAGAGTACGCGCTGACCTCGCGACCCCTCCATCTCTGACATCGCTGATCTGACCCGCGGCATTTCCGCCGAACGGTCGAGCCATGTCTGA